>NZ_CP018049.1:3054368-5986236 GCF_002934065.1 Pseudomonas orientalis
GCACTGCCGAAACCCTGCTCGCCGGTCACGCAGTTGATCACACCGTTGGGCACATGCCGGGCAATGATTTCCACCAGGCGCAGGGTGCTGAGCGGCGTCAGGCTCGACGGCTTGCTGACCACGCAGTTGCCGGCCCGCAGCGCCGGCATGATGTGCCACACGGCAATCATGAACGGCCAGTTCCATGGCGTGATGGACGCCACCACACCCAGGGGTTTGCGGTGCAGTTCAATGCGCTGGGTCGGGGTTTCTTCCACCAGCTCCACTTCAATCTGCTGTCCGGCGGCATAGCGGGTCCACGCAGCGGCGCCCATGACTTCGGAAAACGCCAGTTCCAGCGGTTTACCTTGTTCCTGCACGATCAACCGGGCCAACTCATCGGCGCCCTGCTCGATACTCTCGGCAATCGCCAACAGCCGCTCGCAGCGCTGAGCATGGGATACGTGACGCCACGCCTTGAAGGCCACTTGAGCGGCGGCCACCGCGTCGTCCAATTGAGCCAGCGAACCGGCCGGGCATTGTGCGAATGCGGCGCCGGTAGCCGGATTGATCACATCAAACTGCCCGTTTTCACCGGCAACCTGAATCCCATTGATAAGCATCTTGTAGTGGTGCATGTGTCATCTTCCTTTAACGCTGGCGAGCCTTGCCGGACAACGGCAAGCGAACAGTGTGCAGTGGGACGGTATCGCTCGATGTTTTAGAGTTTGTGGCTGCCCAGCGCCAGGAAGCGCTGCGGCGAGACCTTGCGCAGTCGCGCGGCGAGAAAAACGCCGCCCAGCAGCGCCGCTGGAATGACCGCGCACAGTGCGTAGGACAGGAGCTGGCTGGCGCCGGTGAGCACGTCGAAATGCACCACCGCCAGTATCAGCACCATCAGCAAGGCCAGGCTGGAGAAAATCGGCAGGATACGCCCGCGCCAGAGGCCGACATCGAGTTCCGGGTGCCGGTGGAAATACACACACACCGAGATCGAAGTCATCGCCATGAGCAAAATCACGCACAAGGTGGCGAGGTTGGAGAACCAGGCGAACAGTTGCAGGATCGGATCGGCATCCATCGCAGCGAAGATCAGCACCACCACGGCTGCGATCAGGCTTTGCAACGCCGAGCCCATATGCGGGCTTTGGTGCACACGGTGGGTGGTGCCCAACAGACTGTGCAGCAGACCGTCGCGCCCGATAGCGTAGAAATAGCGCGCTGCGGCGTTATGGAATGCCAGCAGCCCGGCGTAGATGCTGACCATGAACAGCACCCGGATAATCTGCGTCAGGTACGGGCCGACAAAGTGGTCCGACATGCCGTAGATAAAGGTGGTTGGGTCCTGCAGGGCTTGCAGCATCGGCACGATTTTATCCGTACCTACGCCCACCACCATCGACCAGACCGACAGCGCGTAGAATCCGCCGATCAGCAGCACCGAGCTGTAGGTGGCAATCGGAATGGTGCGGTGCGGATTTTTCGCTTCTTCGCCGTAAATCGTCGTGGCCTCGAAGCCGATAAAGGCCGCGAAGCAGAACAGCAGGCCGATCGACGGGGTACCGCTGAGCACATGCTGGCGGGTGAACGAGTCGAGATTGACACCGCTGTCGCCGCCCGTCTTGAGAATCGCAATATCCAGGGTCAGGATCGCCAGGTATTCGGCAATCACGACCACCGACAAGACGCGGGCGGACAGATCGATCTTGCGATAGCCCAGGATCGCGATGCTGACCATCGCCATCAGCGAGTAGGACCACCAGGGCAACACCACGCCGTATACGCTTTCCATGGTGCCGCTGACCACGCCGCCGAACATGCCATAGAGGCCGACCTGCAGGATGTTGTAGGCAAACATCGCCAGCACGCCCGCCGCCCCTCCGGCCAGGCCACCCAGGCCGCGCGAGGTAAAGGCGTAAAAACCACCGGCGTTGGTGACATGCCTGGCCATGGTGGTGTAACCGACCGAAAACGCCAGCAGCACCGCCAGGGCCAGCAATAACAAGGCCGGGGTGCCGGCACCGTTGCCCAGCATGATGCCAATCGGGAAGCCTCCGGCGATAACGCTGAGCGGGCTCGCCGCCGAAATCACGAAGAAGATGATAAAGCCGACACCCAAGGCGCCACGCTTGAGCTCCGTGGAGCTGTTGACCGGGATAGATAGACTCATGTTATTAACCTTATTGTATGAGGCAGTCGCTGTGGTGTGGGACCGAGCGAGGCGCTATCGGTACCAGATAGCGCTTTTGTTTTTGGGATTGCACGCTGTATTCGATGCTATGCCCGCCCATGAACAACCCGCTATCCCAAATCGGTAACATCGCCGCTGTCGCATCAGACCGACAGATACCGGCCTTCAGAACCGATTTGGGATAACGGCGCCCCTCTGCATTCAGGCATGCTAGGTCCAGCCCCCTTTTCCGGATGCCGGCCATGCCCTTTACCGACTCCAAACATCGCTGGCTGATACTTGCCATCATTTCCAGCGCGTTGCTGCTTATCGTCATTGACATGACGGTGCTGTATACCGCGTTGCCCACACTCACGCGGGAGCTCAGCGCCACGGCGTCGCAAAAGCTCTGGATCATTAATATCTACGCGCTGATCGCCGCCGGACTGCTGTTGGGCATGGGCACCCTCGGCGACCGTCTCGGGCACAAACGGCTGTTTATCGGCGGCCTGAGCGTTTTCGGCCTATTCTCGCTGATCGCCGCGTTCTCGCCATCGGCCAGCATCTTGATCGTCGCCCGTGGGTTCCTGGCGGTCGGCGCGGCGATGATGATGCCCGCCACGTTGGCGCTGGTGCGCTTGACGTTTACCGACCCGCGCGAGCAGGCCATGGCGTTCGGTGTCTGGGCCTCAGTAGCCTCCGGGGGCGCCGCATTCGGCCCCGTAGTGGGCGGGCTTTTGCTGGAGCATTTCTGGTGGGGCTCGGTGTTTCTCATCAATGTGCCGATTGTGCTGCTGGCCCTGCTGCTCGCAGCGACAGTGATTCCCGATCACCCGGGGAATGCGCAAAGACGCTGGGACTGGCTCGGTTCGCTGCAGGTCATGATCGGCTTGATCAGCGTAGCCTATGCGGTCAAGGAACTGGGTAAACGGCACCCCTCCTTCGCGGCCATGCTGATAGCACTCGTCCTGGGCACGTTATTCCTGACGCTTTTCATTCGACGTCAACGGCGTGCCGATCAGCCGATGCTGGATCTGTCTCTGTTCTCCACGCCTGGCTTCAGAAATGCGGTGATTTCGGCAGTGGTATCAGCCGCCGCCTTGATCGGCATGGAGCTGGTCTTCAGCCAGCGCCTGCAACTGGTGCTGGGCCTGTCGCCACTGGAGGCGGCGCTGTTCATCCTGCCGCTGCCGCTGGGTTCGTTCGTCGCCGGGCCGCTTGCCGGGCATTATCTGCCGCGCCTGGGAGAGCAGCGCATGCTGTTCTGGACGCTGCTGCTTTCGGCTGCCGCGATGCTCACCTACTTGCTGGCGCACAACGCCGCAGCGCCAGTGCAAATCATCAGCCTCGCGCTGCTGGGCCTTACGATGGGCGCCTCACTGACCGCAGCGTCCAGCACGATCATGCTCAGCGCGCCCGCCGACAAGGCCGGCATGGCCGCCTCCCTCGAGGAGGTCTCCTTTGAACTGGGCGGCGCCGCAGGCGTGACACTGGCGGGCAGCCTGTTATCGGCCATCTACGCCTACTCGGCGAGCCAGATGATTCCTCCATGGCTGGCCCTGAACCCCATGATCTTCGAGAGCCTCGACGATGCGCTGGTGGTCGCCGCGACGCTGGCGCCGGAGGACGCGGCGATGCTGATCGGGTCGGCCCGTTCGGCGTTCGACGCGGGTTTCGTCGCGGTAATGGCCACCTGTGCGGCATTGCTATTGATGGCAGCGCTGCTGGTCAGGCCACGCAACCGGGTGTCATGAATCAGTGACATCAGCCGATGCAGTAACACATCCAATAAAAAAAGTCGGTGGTGCCACACCAACCGATGATCGATCAACACGCTGTTCACCTGTGAGATAGCCCAATGCTCGACGCCCTTTCCATCCGTTTGAAATTCGTCCTTTTGTCCGGTTTGTGCCTGCTCGGCGTGATCGGCCTGATCGTCGGCATGAATCTCTACCAGGGCAACCAGAACAACCGGTTGATCAGCACCTCGAGCAGCAAGATGCTGACTGACAGCGGCGAAACCCTGCTGCTGGCCAGGGCGGCGGAACAGGCGAAGAACCTGCAGGGCGAATTCGCCCGCAGCCGGCAGATCATCAGCGCTTTTTCCGACCAGGCGGCCGGCTTGCGCACCATGGCCGCCCAGCGCGGGTTGGCGGCCGCGACATTGCGTGAAGAACTTAACCTGGCGCTCAAGACCACGTTCGAACGCAATCCCGAGATTCTCGGGCTTTGGCTGGTGTACGAACCTGATGCGCTGGATGGCAAAGACAGCGAGTTCGTCAACGACGCCGCACGCGCCGCCAACGAGAACGGACGTTTTGCCAGCGCCTGGAATCGCGGCGCGGGTCAAGCGATGAATATTCTGATCCCCGAAAGCGATTTGCAAAAGACCGAGTTGAGCATCAGCGGCACGCCCTACAACAGTTGGTACACCTGCCCGCGAGATACGCGACGTACCTGCCTGATGGCTCCCTATGCCGACACCCAGGCCGGACAGGTCCAGCTGATGACCACGCTGTCGATGCCCCTGATCGCCGATGGCAAGGTGATCGGCACCCTTGGGGTCGACCTTGCGCTCGGCGCCCTGCAAGCTGCCGCGAGCGATGCCCAGCGCACCCTGTTCGACGGTTCAGGGCGCATGCTGATTGTTTCCGACAGTGGCGTACTTGCCGCCTACAGCGCGGATGCGAGTCAGGTCGGCAAAAACATCGGCGTCCCGTTGAAGGATGAGGGCAAGGCGGTGCTTGCGGCCTTGACGCAACAAAAACCGGTGGTGCTGGCCGGTGATGCGCTGATTCGTGCTGTGTATCCCGTTGCCCCCATCGCCGAAGCGCCGGCATGGGGCGTGGTCATCGACCTGCCGAAGGACGTCTTGCTGGCGGACTCGATGAAGCTGCAGACCCTGCTTGACCAGACGCAAACCCGCGACACTCTGGAGTCGCTGTTGGTCGCCGTCGGCGCAGGGCTGTTGGGCTTGCTGCTCATCTGGTTCACCGCCTCCGGTGTGACGCGCCCGATCAACAGTGTCGCTCGGATGCTCAAGGCGATTGCCAGCGGCGACGGCGATCTGACCCAGCGGCTCGATTACCGCAAGAAAGATGAACTGGGCGAGCTGGTGAACTGGTTCAACCGGTTTCTCGACAAACTGCAACCCACCATTGCGCAACTCAAGCAGAGCATCACCGCTGCGCGCGGCACCGCCGACCAGTCGTCGCACATCGCGCGCCAGACCAGCGAAGGGATGCAGGTGCAATTTCGCGAGATCGATCAACTGGCAACCGCGTCCAACGAGATGAGCGCCACGGCCCACGAAGTCGCCAACAGCGCATCAAGCGCAGCGACGGCGGCCCGAGGCGCAGACCAGGCGTCCAGGGAAGGCATCACCATCATCGAGCGCAGCACCCGTGACATCAACGCGCTGGCCAGCGAAGTCAGCAAGGCCGTGACCGAAGTCGAAGCGCTGGCGGTCAACAGCGAACAGATCGGCTCGGTACTGGAGGTGATCCGCAGCATCGCCGAGCAGACCAACCTGCTCGCCCTCAACGCCGCGATCGAGGCCGCGCGGGCCGGCGAAAGCGGTCGGGGTTTCGCGGTGGTGGCCGACGAAGTCCGCAACCTTGCCAAGCGTACCCAGGACTCGGTAGAGGAAATTCGCCTGGTGATCGAGCGTATCCAGACCAGCACGCGTGGCGTGGTGGCCACCATGCACTCAAGCCAGACCCAGGCCCAGAGCAACGCCAGCCAGATCCATCAGGCCGTGGAGGCGCTCGGAAAAATCAGCGAGGCGGTCACGGTGATCAATGACATGAACCTGCAGATCGCAAGCGCGGCGGAAGAGCAGAGCGCGGTGGCCGAGGAGGTCAATCGCAATGTCTCGACCATCCGCGGAGTGACCGAGACACTGACTGAACAGGCCGCCGAGTCGGCACAGATCAGCAGTCAGCTCAACGAACGGGCCAATCAGCAAATGAAACTGATGGATCAGTTCCGCGCTTAACCCGTGGCGTGCCGTTGCGCCGCCGTGCAGGCCATCACGCGCGCGCGCAGACGGGGATGGCGGCGCGGACGGTATGGGACGGTAACTCTGCGAACAGTGCCTGGTACTCCTCGGCAAAATGACTGAGGTGGTAGAAGCCCCACTGGGCGGCGGCGTCACCGATGGAGAGGCGGGACGCGAGGGTACACATCAGGGTCCGACGCACGCCATTGAGCCGGACAGAGCGCAAGTAGTTCAGCGGCGTGGTCTCGGCTACCGAGCGGAAGCTGTTCTGCACGGTGCGCCGACTCACCTGCAGGCGTTGGCACAACTCGTTGACGCTGGGCACGTCGATCCTTTCGGCAGTCGCCAGTCGGTGGCATTTCTCGACAATGAAGCTGCGCGTGGAACTGGGGCTGCGTTGGAGCTTGTCGCAGGCCGGGTCGGTGAGCAATTGCAACAACTCACCGAGCAACGCCCGCTCCAGCCCCTGCTCGCCCGCGCTGTCGAGTTCCTCGCCGACCTCCGCCAGCGAGAGCACGGCGAGCAATCCAAGCCGAGCCTGGGCGAAGCGTTGCGCAGACACCCGGATCACGGGTTGGCGCAGCAACCGACTGACCTCACTGGCCGACGCCGTTTGCTCCAGTACCTGCTCGAACCACTCGCGCTCGAAGGTCACGGATAGCAGCTCCATGCCCATCGGCATATGGAACATGAACTCCTCGCCCCCCTGCAGAAAGAACAGGCTGCTGTCATCGACTTCGCGACCCTGCATGCGCGTCGAACCCGGCACGCTGATCGGCACGGCAAAGCACATCTTGCCTCGCGGTGCCACACCGCGCTGCACCACCCGCTGGTTGATCTGCTCGCGAAACACGTGGCAACGCGCAGTGGTCAGCTGCATCAACGAACTCTCGGCCGGACCGGCCGTTAACTGGCTGTAATCCTGGCTCCACTCCTGGACATTGGCCGCATGGACGTGGATATCGCGAAAATGGCTTATATGATGATTTTTCATAATGTGCGAAAAGCCTCTGCCAATTTTTGTTTTTATCTCAAGCTACCTTGCAATATTCGCACATAGATCAATTACCGCGAAGTTTCTTCTCAAATAGGGCCTTTGGCGGAACCTGCCGATGGACCGATTCATCATTTGCCGATTCGGGCTAACGGACAGGCACACTCCATGAGAATGATCCACATACTGAAACCGACATTCCAGAGAGTGCGTCATGATTGAGTCCAAACTAGAACCCCTGCATTTCGCGGATGCCCCGCGCATTATTTCCAGCACCCTGCCCGGCCCGCTGACCCGCGAAGCGCTGGCATTGTCGGCGAGTACCGAATCGATGGCGCGCGGCGGCGGCCGCATGCCTATTGCCATGGACCGCGCGTTCGGCGCGACCTTCAAGGATCCCGACGGCAACACCTACATCGACCTTTCCGCGGGCGTGGGCGTCAGCAGCGTCGGTCGCTGTCACCCGCAGGTGGTAAAAGCCATCCGCGAACAGTCCGAAGTGTTGATGCATGCGCTGGAAATCAACAGCACCCGCCGCACCGAACTGGCCGCCAAGATGTCCGAGATCGCGCCCGAGGGCTTGCGCGGTGACTGCATCACGTTCTTCACGCAAAGCGGCAGCGATGCGCTGGAAGCTGCCATCAAGTTTGCCAAACGCATCACGGGGCGTCACCAGATCCTCGCCTTCCACGGCGGCTACCACGGCGTGTGGAACGCCTCGGGCGCGCTGACCACCGGCACGGCCTACCGCAAGGGCTACGGCCCGATGATGGGCGGCGTGATTCACGCACCCTACCCCTACGCCTACCGCTTTCCCTTCGACACCACGCAAAAAAGTGCCGAGCAGATTGCCGGCGACTACGTGGATTACCTGCTGAACAGCCCTTACACCGCCGCCGATGACGTGGCCGCCGTGATTGTGGAACCGGTGCAGGGCGAAGGCGGCTACGTGCCGCCCTCCCCCGAATTCCTGCAACTGTTGCGCAAGGCCTGCGACCGCGCCGGCGCGTTGCTGATCGTTGACGAAGTCCAGTCCGGTGCGGGCCGCACCGGCAAGATGTGGGCGGTCGAGCACTCCGGGGTCAAACCCGACATGCTCACCTTCGGCAAGGGCATTGGCAGCGACCTGCCGATGGCCGGGCTGATCATGCGCTCGGACCTCGCCGCGCAGATTCCCGACGGTTCGATGCCCAATACCTTCGCCGCCAACTCGCTGTCCGCGGCCGTGGCGTTGACCAATATCAACATCCTGCAGGACCCGGAACTCGGCCTGCTCGATCGCGCCCACACCCTGGGCCTGGAAGCGCAGGAACGTATCCGCGGGTTCAACAGCCCGTTCGTCGGCGAAGTTCGCGGTCGCGGCCTGATGATCGGTATCGAGCTGGTTGAAGACGCCGCCACCAAGACGCCGCTCGAAGGCGCCAGGATCGGCCAGCTCATGGGCTACCTGATGAACCACGGCGTACTTATGATTCCCTGCGGGCGTTACAGCAACGTGATGCGTGTGATGCCTTCGCTGACGATCACGCGCGAGCTGTTCTTCAAGGCGTTGGACATTTTCGGCGATGCCCTGGCCTCCCTCAAGGCCTGAGTGCGTCATCTCCAACCCCTCCCATCACGCATGGACACCCACATGACCGAGCACCTGAAACACTTTATCCAGGGCGCGCCCTGCGACGCCAGCGACGGAGCGCGCATCCCGCTCATCAACCCAGTGACCGAACAGGTGTACGGCAGTTGCGCAAGCGGCACCGCCGACGATGTCGACCGTGCCGTGGCAGCGGCGCGCGCCCAACTGGAAGGTGGCGCCTGGAGCCAGCTTGACGGCGCCCAGCGCGGTCGGCTGTTATCCAAACTCGCCGACCTGGTGGAGCGCGACAGCGAATCACTGGCCGACATGGACGCCGACGCCATCGGCCGCTCACCGCTCGAACCGCGCCGGATGGACCTGCCCAACGCCATCGCCAACCTGCGCGCGGCCGCCGGCTGGGCCAATCAGCTTGAAGGGCGCACCATTCCCACCGGCGGCTACTTCGGTCGCAAGACCCTCTCGTACACCGTACGCGAGCCGGTAGGCGTGGTGGGCGCGATTGTGCCGTGGAACTCACCGCTGATGATCACCGTGTGGAAGCTCGCCGCATTGCTGGCGGCAGGCTGTACCGTGGTGATCAAACCCTCCGAAGAAACCCCGCAATCGGCCCTGCACCTGGCGGCGCTGGCGCAGGAAGCGGGATTTCCCGACGGCGTGATCAACGTGGTGACCGGTTACGGTGCGCAGGTGGGTCGGGCCCTGTGCGAACACCCGGATGTGGCCAAGATCAGTTTCACCGGCAGCCCCGAGGCCGGGCGTGAGATCCAGCGCACTGCGGGTGTGCTGTTCAAGCGCGTGGCCCTGGAACTGGGCGGCAAGAGCCCGCAGATTGTGTTCGACGATGCGCCCTTCGACGATGCATTGTTCGGCTGCACCCTGGGTTTGTTCGTCAACCAGGGGCAGATATGTGCCGCCGGCTCGCGCATCCTGGTCCAGCGCAGCCTCGCCGAACGCTTCGCGGCCGCCCTGGCCGAGGCCGCTCGCTCGATCAAGGTCGGCGACCCTCGCCAGCCTGACATCCAGATGGGGCCGGTGGCCAAGAAAGCGCAATTTGATCGCGTCAACCGTTACATCCAGCTGGGTATCGACCAAGGCGCCTCGCTGCTGGCCGGCGGCGTATCCACCCCTGACCAGGGCTGGTTCGTGCGTCCGACGATTTTCGCCAATGCCCGCAATGACATGGCGATCGCCCAGGACGAGATCTTCGGCCCTGTCGGCACGGTGATCACCTTCGACAGCGAAGAAGAGGCCGTGGCACTGGCTAACGACTCCGCCTACGGCCTGGCCGCTACGGTGTGGACCACCGACCTTGCGCGCGCGCACCGCGTGGCTGCAGCGGTAAAGGCCGGCGCCATCGGCGTCAACTGCTGGAGCCCGCTGGACGCCAACCTGCCGTGGGGCGGCGTCAAGGCCAGCGGCATCGGTCGGGAAGGCGGAATCAGCGGCGCGCTGGCCTACACCGAGGAGAAAGTGATCACCGTGCTGCTGCCTGCCTAGAACAGTCACTGCACCTGCCACCCTCTCGGCCCTGGTCGCAGAGGGTGGGATTCAGCCGTGCGTTTCGACGCCTTGATGATCAATAAAGAGACTGCGATGAACAACCAAACACAAACGGCAATCGATCGGTATCCCGTGTCCCTGCGCATCCTGCACTGGGTGCGTGCCGTCGTCATAGCCGGGCTGCTCTGGGCCGGCTGGCACATGACCGGGCTTGATGATGAAGTCGTGAGTAAATTCACCCTCTACTACCCGTGGCACAAATCGTTCGGCGTGCTGGCGTTTCTGCTGGTGCTGGTACAGATCGCCCTGCGTGTTCGCACCCCCGCCCTTCCGCAGCCACCGCTCACCCTGGCGGCGCATGAGCGATTCCTCTCACGGTTCGTACAACGCTCCATGTACGTACTGATCGTGGCCGTGCCGCTGATGGGGTACTCGATGTCGAGCACCTTCACCATGAGCGACGGCGTGTTCTTTTTCGGCGTGAACCTGCCGGAGCTGCTGCCGAAGAATGACAACTGGTTTGTGGTATTCCAATGGCTGCACAAAGTCCTGGCCTATACCTTGCTGGTCCTGATCGTGCTGCATATCGCGGGCGCACTCAAACACCGCTTGTTCGACCGCGACCCTCGCAACGACGTACTGCGCCGCATGCTGTGAACGGATACATCCCGGGCACGCTTCTGCGATGAGGCCGGCAGTTGTAACCAAGACGAAAGCCGCGTCCACTGCGGCTTCTGTCGTTGGGCTGTCAGCGGCGCGGCGTCTGCAAGGCGTGGTAGCCGTAATCGGCGCGGGCCTGGCGTAACGGCATGCCCGCCTCGATCGCCGCACGAATATGCTCTTCGGCCTGGTGGATTTCTTCGGCCACCGCCAGCACCTGGCTGAGTGAACCGGCGGGAATCACCACCAGGCCATCACCATCGCCGCGCAACCAGTCATCCGGTTGTACCCGCACGCCACCCAGCGTCACGGGTGCCTGGATCGCTTCGACACGCACGCGGTCCTTGCCGGTGCGCATCCAGTTGCCTCGGGAAAAGATCGGATAGCCGAGTTCCAGCGCACGGTCAACGTCGCGGCAGATGCCGTCAATCACCGTGCCGGCCAAGCGTTGGCGCGAGGCGGTCGAGGTCAGCAAATCCCCCCACACGGTGGTGTCCTGCCGCCCCTGGTTGTCGATCACCACCACCTGGCCGGCTTCGAGGTCATCGATGTAATCACCCACCGAACCACCGTCCAGGCCAATGGGGCCGTAGCGCAGGGTCCAGGCTTTGCCCGTGAGCTTGAACGTGCGGTCCAGGGGCATGATGTCGGTGCATTGGCAAACGATGTTGAGGCGGTCCATCGCATCGCTGAGGTCGGTGCAGCTCAGGCCGTCAAGACGGGTAAAAATAGAGGTTTGCATGATGGGGCCTTCCTTGTGTCCTGTGGGTTAACGCGCGGTGGCGGCGGCACTGAATGCGTGGATTTTGTCGACGATCTGGCGTGACGCCGTCCGGATTGCCGTGCTGGTATTGCCGGCGATGTGCGGCGTCAATTGCGCATTGGGAATGTCGGTCAATGGCGAGGCGAAACGGTCTTTTTCCAGGGCAAAGGTATCGATGGCGACGGCTTTGATATGCCTGGGAAACTGGCGCATGAAGGCGGCCAATTGCTGCTCGTCGACGATACCGCCGCGTGCGGTATTGATGAGGATTGAGCCCTGGCGCATCTGCCGGAACTCGGCAGTGCCGAACATGCCTCGGGTCTGGGGGGTGAGCGGTACGTGGATCGAGACGATGTCCGCCTCGGCCAGTAACTGTTCAAGACCTGCGCGTCGTTCAAGTCCGAGGCTGTGCGCTACCGGCTCGGTAAAACGTTCGGACCCGGTGGCGATCACCTTGATGCCCAGCGCCGCAGCCTTGCGCGCCACCTGCCGGGCAATGCTGCCTGTGCCCACCAGCCCAAGCGTCAGTTCGGCGTATTCGGAGGCAGGTGCCAAGGTGCCTTTTGCCCAATGGCCGTTGTGCGTTTCGGCGTTGTAGTCATCCAGGTCGCGCGACAAAAACAGCGCCTGGGCCAGGACGTATTCGGCAACAGCGGCCGCGTTGGAGCCCGGCGTATTAAGGATCACCACGCCGCACTGCTCGCACGCCAGCCGATCAATATGATTGACCCCTGTGCCAGCCTGGGCAATGGCGCGCAGTGGCGTGGCCAGCGCCGTCGAGGTGGCGGCGCGAATCAGGCCGGCGCCCAGGGGAATGTTCAGGCGCGTCTTGAACACGCTGTAGCCGCCAGCCCGACTTACGGCGACAATAAAGGCCGGCTCGTCATGGCAGTCGATCTCGGCATAGTCAATACGCGTGCCGTAGTGCTGCCGAATGCGCTCTTTGTCCGCAAAATAGTGCAGGTTGAGGGTGACGCCCAGGCCCCGTTCGAGAAATCGATCGACTTCCTCAAACAGTAACGGCGGCCCGGGGGCATCCAGTATCAGGGTGGTCAATGCCATACCGTTGATCCTCTTGGAGGGTAGCGCCTGCCGATACCCGGGTTGCCCCAGGCATCGGGGTTAACCATCGGGTTAATCACCAAGTGAAATGGTGGGCGCTGGTAGGATCGACCAGGCCCGCGTCGGTACTCACGGCCGCGAGGAACCCGCTGTAGAAATCATTCAGCGATGAAGACTGGATGAACGCGGGATTGCTTTTGGCGTAGATCAGGAACAACCGATAGATTCGCAGGTTCTTTTCCTTGCGGTAGACCTCGGCCTTGAGACTGGGCCATAGGTTGAGCACGCTGTTTTCCTTGATTTTCCATGGGTCCGCCGGCTCGGTGCCGGTGGTGGCCTTGTACACGAAGCGCTTACCTTCAATCACTTCCAGGTGCAGGCTGGCCAGCAACTGTTCTGCCGTGCCGACAGCTTCAGTCTTCAAGGCCTGCGCCAGCGCCAGGATGTGGGCCTTCTCCGGAATGCTGCCGGTCAGCGTCAGCCAGGCGCATTTGAGGTCGGTTCGCGCAATGGCGTAGGCCATCCCTTTGACGTAGGTATGAAAGCTCTCATCCTCGTTAAAAGCCTTCGACAGCTGCGTTGCCGGCGCTGGCGCGAACTGCCCGACGCCGATCAGTTCGCTGTGCAACCCACCGGCCAGCAAGGCGCGGGTCCAGGGAATCGCACGAATGGCATCGGGGCGCGACTCGAACACCTTGATGTTGAAGATACGAGAAGGCGGCCGGGTGCCTTTGGCGGTGGCCCTGACCACATCGAATCGCGCCAGGTCGCGCAGCAGGGAAGGCAGCGCAGGATGCTCGAAGAACGTCGCCTGGTAGCGGCGCACTACGTCCCCCCAACGTTGAATCCTGCCGGCAATGACCTCCTCGGACAGCTGCGGCTGGGGCTCGGCGTGCATACGGTACAACTGGCTGAGAAAGTTGACGGACTGGTTGCGGGTCAGCAGATGCGCGCGCATCTCCGCACAGCCGGCCAGCATGAAGCGGGTTTCCGGGCCCTCCAGCGCGCCGAACTCCTGCAAGGTCTCGGCGATCACCCCATTACACCGTGCGTGTTCCCCGCCCATGATGACGTGGACGACCACCTCGATGCCGTAACGGGCCGCGATCAGCTTGTGCTGGTTGGCAATCGCCATGTTCAGTTTGTGCATGGCCTTGCCGCCCTGCTTGCCCGTGTCGCTGGGGCCAAACGTGATGTATTGACGGTTGCCGCGCGTTGCCAGGTGCTGGCGGTACACCGGGTTTTCGTACACCTCATGCACGGTGGCCAGCGTGCGCTCGGCACCTGCCAGGTCTTCGGGTTGCAGGGCGATGTCGATCCCATCCCGCACCTGGGCCGCTTTCATCAGGAACAGCACTTCAAGCGCGCTGAGGGCCGAGGTGTACTCGGCGACTCCGTGGATTTTCATGCGGTCGCGATAACGGTCGATCATTTCAAACCGTTCCACCGCGTTGCGCGCATCGTGCATGCGGATATAGCTTGGGTCCTGCTCCATCAGCGCAATGTAATCCTGGCCTGCGTATTGCTGGACTTTGCGGGTGTAAAGCGGCGTGGTGCGTTGCAGATACTCCTGCCACAGGCCAGCGGGCGTCTGGGCCGCTGCGCCTTCCAGCGCGACCTCAAGTGCGGCCTGACGCGTACGCTCATCCAGCTCGCGATAATGCCGGCCCTGGCCCAGGCCAATGGTTTCCAGCCACTGGCTGGACAGAATCTCATCGACCACGCTGCTGAACATCTCGGCGTTTTCACGAAACTCGATATCCAGATAGTGAAAGCCAAACGCATGCACCCGCAGCAGCAGACGGTCGATGGCGGCCGGCTGGGTAAAACGGATGCTGCTCAGTGCATCGATCAGTTCGGCGGGACGCTCGAAATGCGCGGGATGATCCTGGCCCACGCGGGCACGAATCTCTTCAAGGCGATGCCGTGCGCCGCCGTCCTTGATCAGGCTGTCGATATCGGCGATGTAGCGATTGCGCAGCGCCGTTTCCAGCGCCAGCACCAGGGTTTCGGTGTGCTGGTTGGTGTCATAAGGGCGGCCATCCTTGTCGCCGTATAACCAGGTGAACAAGGTCAGCCATTTTTCCTGCGGCGCCAGGCCCAGGGCGTGATGCACGTCGGGCAACGCGTCATACACACTGTCGGCGTAAAAAATCTGTGATTCGATATCCGTGCCATTACTGCCCGACCACACGGCGTTGTACAGCTCCAGCAGGAGCTGCGCAGTGACTTGAGGCTTTTTGAGGCCACGGTCTTCGACGTGCTGGGCCAGTTTCTGCAAGACCAGCACAACGGAGTGCTTGAGCTGGTCGGTCTCTTTGCACAGCACCCCAAGGCTGATATTTACTCCCGCCGGCGCTGTAATCAACTGCGGGTCAAGCGTGAGCAACTGACGAGGCAGGCTGGCCTGCGACGCAATCTGGGTCGCCACGCTCCTGACCGACAATTCGAACAGCAGTTGCTTGATCAGCAACAACTTCCAGAACGCCTCGACGTCCTTGCTGGAACGGGATTCAAAGAACGCCTTGCCCAGGGCAGCGGCCAATTTCGAATCACCCTTGTCCAGATACGACAGCGTATCGATTTCAGCATAGATTCTCAGGCAGGCGCGGGTGTGCGGGGCTTGGGAAGCATCATCCGTGTTGGCCTTGAGTGCGTGCTCCAATGCTCGCCATAGAACGTCATGCAGTAGCGCGGGGTTGGTATGGCCGATTGAGGGGCGAGTTGATGCATTTTCCAGTATGGAATTGATCACATGATTCATGGGTTCAAGCCTCGATAATTGTCAAATCCCTTGTTTGCAGTGCGCCGGACGGACACACGCAAAATCATCAATGTCCCAGGCTTAACCCACAGCGTCGCAACGAACGGAAATTACCTGTTCGCCGACAGAAAGCCCCCTAGCCGGTACCGAAAAACGGCAGAAAACTGAAACAAATTGTTACATCCTCCCGCAATAAAACATGGCTTGGATTTCTCCACAAAAGACCTTTTTGGAATAGCCAACTTGAAAATAAAGATAGGAAGCTAATAAAAATCACGGCACTGAAGTCCGGTTGACTGCCTGCATATTTTCTAACGTGCTGATTATTTGACATTAATTTGCAGGCACGAAAACCGGCTGAGCCGAGGGGGATATCGAGTAGGAATCACCTGCGGGCGCAATCTAAATAATTCTTCATCAACACCATTTCCTACTCAGGGAGCAGACATCCTTCCTGCCTGCAAAAGAAAAACCCGGCGCTTGGCCGGGTTTTGTCAGTTCATGCTGTGGGACGAACTACTTCGCACCGCCATTGTTACGGTCGGTCTGGGCGTCCTGATCCGATCCGGGATTGCCCGGCGGGGGGTTCCAATCTTCCGGCTTCTCGCCTGTACCCTGCTTGGGCTCGGATTCAGCTTGCTCCAGGCCTGACGCGTGACCTTCGCCCAGGTCGGGCACTTGCTTTTCCGGTCCGGGATAGGGCGCTGCGGGACCGTTATTGTCATCGACCATAAATCACCTCTATTTCACTAGCGCGGTTGCGCACAGGGCTGAGTGGGCTGTTCAGACAGAACGTGCGAGTGCCCTTCAGCACGCGCCCGGCGGGATACCGTCCTTGTTGAAATCCTTCAGTCGCTCACGCTCCTCTTCGGTGGAGTGCGCCGGCGTTTGCTCTTCGGGTTCCTTGGGCTTTTCTTCGGTCATGGCTGATTCCTCCAGGTTGTAGAGTTTCGGCACTCTGCGGTGCAGGCAGTTCAAAATGAATGGTCGCGCAGGCTGCGGCCTTGTGACTTTTGGTTCTCCGCGCACACAAAAAAGGCGCTCCGAAGAGCGCCTTTCTACCGCCGATTGCCTTACTGCAAACTGACCTGACGCAGCTCGGGCTTGGCCTCGCCACCGATCATGATGCGCTTGGGTTTGGCCTCTTCAGGCACCTCGCGCAGCAGGTCGATGCTCAGCAGCCCGTTGTTCAAGGCCGCGCCGCGCACTTCGATGTGGTCCGCCAGGCGGAACGACAACCGGAAAGCACGCTGGGCGATGCCCTGGTGCAGGTAAGCGACCTTCTCGTCGGTTTCGCGTTTGCCGCCGGAAACCGTCAATACACCTCGTTCGACCTGGATATCCAGATCCTCCTCGGTCAGGCCAGCCACTGCGATGACAATCCGGTAGGCGTCATCACCGTGCTTTTCCACGTTGTGAGGTGGATAGGAATTCGGAGCCTCGCTGCGCAGCGCCGACTCGAACAGGTCATTGAAGCGATCAAAGCCCACCGATTGACGGAACAGTGGGGCCAACGAAAGGGTAGTAGCCATTTTAAAATCTCCTGAGTTTCTCCAAGTGATTTAGGACGCGACCCGCATTCGGCATCGCGTGATCAAAAATTTATGGACGCGCAAAAGGATTTCAAGGGGGCTGAAAAAAATTTTCTTTGCTGATATCGCTATAGCAGGAACGGCGGGGTCAGCGCTTGTGCTCTAATCTCAACACAGGCGTGCTTTACCCCGTGAGCGCCTGCGACAGCCCTTGAGGTATACAAAAATGAAAATGACTCTCCCAGCCCTGGCATTGGGCATCCTGATCTCCCAAGGCGCTTCGGCCGCCGGGGATGGCACAGCCGCTCTGGGCGGCGGTGTCGGCGGCGTGCTGGGTAATGTCGTGGGCGGACAGCTCGGTGGCTCGACCGGTGCGGCCATCGGCGCCGGTGTAGGCGGTGCGACCGGTAGCGCGGTGGGCGCGCGCAAAGGCAATCGAGCGGAGGCGGCACTGGGCGGCGGAGTTGGCGCTGCGGGCGGTTCAGTGATCGGCAATCACTTGGGCGGCAGCACCGGCTCGGCCATCGGCGCCGGCCTGGGTGGCGCCGCCGGCGGCGCGATGGGCAACAACCTGGGGGATGACGGCGGGAAACACAAAGGCAACAAGCATAAGCACAAGAACAAGCACCGCTGATCCTCTGACGCTCTCCCGACAGCACACTCGCCGGGTTGAACGACCTTGACTCGCCCTTCAACCCGGCGTGTAAGAGGTAGCCTTCACGCCCACTACATCGGCGTACTGCTCACCACCCGCAGTGCCAGTCCTTCATAGGCATCCAGCGTAATCGTGAAGGTGCCCTCCTCGGTCAAATCCCCTTCCACTCGCTCATTGATGATGTCCACCACCGGCCCCGGTGCGATATTGGGCAGGTGCAGGGATTCGGTGATCGGCGTGGCGCCGAAGTTCAGCGCAGTGATCTGCGTCCCCTTGCCTGCCGGCAACTCATGCACCATGACTAGCAGGCCCGGGTGCTCGACGTCCGGAATCAGAATCTGGCGGCTGGCGGCAATGTCATAGGCGCGGCGCACGCCGAGGATCTTCTGCAATTGCGAGGCGAAGGAGTCCGGGTCCTGCAACTGGCTGTTCAAACTGCCGTACAGGCTTCTGGAACGCGGCATCTGCCCGGCCGACAGTTCGGCGTCGGGGTTGAGGTCGACCAGGTCGTAGGCGCCGCGATGAATCCAGCGCGTGTCGCCATCGGCCATCAAATGCCCGACCTCTTCGGCGGCCAATGGCAGCGCACCCACCAGGTCCCAACCGGACAGCGCAAACACGCCTGGCTGCATGGCGTTGTACATCACCAGCAGCAGATGGATCTGGCGAATCTGCTGCACATCGGCCGCGGTGATCGCGTCCAGGTCGCGAATGCCCAGCGCCGCAGTGATGATACTGGCCGTGGTGCAGGACACGCCGTTGGTGACGAACTTGAGGTTATACGGCGCGTGCTCGCCGGTCAGGCGTTCATACATCTGCTCGCGGATATGCTCGCGCAGGATGTTGCCGGGAAAGGTCTGGCCCTGGAACATGAAGCTGTCATGGGCATGCAACGTCCAGAAGTGCACCAGTTCCAGGGTCAATTCATCGTGGTTTTGCAGCGCGTGGATCAGCGAGCCAGGGTCGATACCGAGGCTGTGCATCTGGCGCAGCATCAGGCGCAGGAACTCGGCATCGCCCATCAGCAGCGCATGCTGGTAGGCCGGCCGGGTGATGAAGTCATAGGACAGGTCGGCGCCGCCGTGGGACATGGAAGCGATGTCGTCGACGGTGAGGTTGAGTTCCTGGAAGCTGAAACCCCCGGCCTTGCGAATCGCGCCGCCCAGCAACTGGTTGCCGGTGATCGACAGCGGATGGCTTTCCGACCAGGCACTGCCGTCGAGCTTGCGTTCCACGCCGAGAAAGCCATTGGCGTCCAGGCGCAGGATCTTGGCGCCCATGACATCGATGGCGTGCAGTGCGTCGCCGATGATCATCTGCTGGGCGGCGAATGACGGATCGAGCCAGTTCAGCGACGGCTGCCCTTCCTTGAAGTAATGCAGGTACACCCAGCGGCGCGGCTTGCCGTCGACCCCCATCACCACGGGCGTGGCGCTCCAGTCGGTTTCCTTGACCCCGGGCTCGAAGAAAATCACCCGCTGCAATTGGCCGACGATGTAATGCTTGTCGCGCAGTGCGTCCACCTGCGGCGGGCTGAGGTTCTGCGCGTCGCGGCCCTCGGCGACGTCCGGCAGCAGCGGCCAGTCTTCTTCACGGATTTCGACCATGTGGTACAGGCCGGGATAGTCTTCATAGGCCATTTCCGCCAGCCGGAAATCTGCGCCCTTGCCGGTGTGCGAGGGGATTACGTCGTCGATGATCACCGCGTTGTGCGCGGCGGCCATGCGCGTCAGCGCCTGCAACTGCGCCTCGGTGCCCAGTTGCGGGTCGATGTCGAAGCTGATGCGGTCGAAGTTGCCATCGATGGTCGGCGTATGTTGAGTGCCGGACAAACCGCCGGACTTCTTCAGCGGACCGTTGTGAATGCCCTGGATGCCGATCTTCGACAACGCATGCCACAAGGTTTCGTCCCCCAGCGCTTCCAGCACCGTGCCGTCTTCGCGGGTCACGATCGACGCCGGATAAGCCGTGAACCACACCGATGACAAGGCTGAAGCGTCACGCGGGCGCGTTTGTGCGAAGGGTTGCTGCCACATCCGTCCCTGCCCCGAATAGAGCTTGGCGCGCTGGCGCGCCGCGTTCAGCATGGACTGTTGCACCAGCCAATTCACATGATCGTTGTCCGCCGCCGTCATAAGCCTGATACCTGTGGTCGTTAAAGGTGATTCGTAAGCATAGGAGCGACGACCGGGGCGATTCGTTGCATCGGGATGCAGATCCCTGGCCAAATGTGGGAGGGGACTTGCCCCAGTGACGATATCCCGACCGACAGCTACCCCACTGACACGTCCCTCACTCATGAATCACGGAACGTCAGGTAAATACGCGTTGGCTTTGCGGCCGAGACCGCAGCAAGTCGTCGTGGCGCCGCCCCGCCACATGCCTAGTCCTGATTCAGTCCGACGCGGTACAGCCCCCCATCCTCTTCATCCGTCAGCACATACAGATAACCATCCGGCCCCTGCCGCACGTCGCGAATACGGGCTTTCAAATCCCCCAGCAAACGCTCCTCATGGACCACCTTGTCACCGTCGAACTGCAACCGAATCAGCTCCTGACTGGCCAAGGCGCCGATAAACAGGTTGTGCTGCCAGGCCTTGAACCGGTCGGCATCATAGAACGCCATGCCACTGATCCCCGGTGACTTTTCCCACACATGGTGCGGCGCCACGGTGCCTTCGGCGGTCTTGCCCTTGGCCTCTGGAATCGGCGCGAGCGAATAATTGATGCCATGCGTCGCCAACGGCCAACCATAGTTTTTGCCGCGCTCGATGATGTTGATTTCATCCCCGCCACGTGGCCCGTGTTCGTTTTCCCAGATCGTCCCGCTCCAAGGGTTCAGCGCCAGGCCCTGCGGGTTGCGCTGGCCGTAGGACCAGATTTCGGGACGTACTTCGGGCTGGCCCACAAACGGGTTGTCGTCGGGCACGCGGCCGTCGGGGTAGATGCGCACGACCTTGCCTTGCAACTTGTCCAGGTCCTGAGCGGTAGGCCGGTCGTTGTTTTCGCCCAGAGTCACAAACAGGTAACCGTCACGGTCAAATGCCAGGCGCGAACCGAAGTGATTGCCGGTGGACAGCTTGGGCTCCTGGCGCAGGATCACCGTGAAGTCCTTCAAGCCACTCAAGTCATCGGCCAGGCGCCCGCGCCCCACGGCGGTCCCGGCCTTGCCATCCTTGCCGCCCCCTTCGGCGTACGACAGATAGACCAGGCGGTCTTGCTTGAAGTCCGGCGACAGCGCTACGTCCAGCAAGCCGCCCTGCCCCTTGGCCCACACCTGCGGCACGCCCGTCAACGGCGCGGAGAGCTTGCCATCCTGGCTGACAAAACGCAGCTGGCCGGGAAGTTCGGTCACCAGGAAGCCTTGCCTGTCCGGCAGGAACGCCACCGCCCAGGGATGATGCAGGCCCTTGGCGACCGGCGTCGCGGTGATGCTGCCTTGCTCGCTGGGAAACTGTCGGGCCTCGGCGGCCTGGACTGTGGCCAATGGCAGCAGCGTGGTTGCGTACAGGGCGGCCAGCAGGGTTTTGCGTAAAAACATAAGACGGATCCTTACCGGCGATTGCCGTTGGCATCATAGGTGGGCGCTTTGGGTTCGGTGGTCGGGCGACTGGGCGCGTTGTCGCGCTTGGGGTAGCTGTTGCCGATCCCGCCGTTTTCCAGCGTAGGCCGAGGGTTGCTCGGGGCGGTCTGGATACCGCGCACGACCGGCGCATTGGGCTGGGTGCCCTGCATGCTGTTGGGGTTGGCCCGATGAATGGGACTGTTGTTGGAATCGTAGCGGCCCGGCAGGTTTTGCGCCTGGGCCAAGGGGGCCAGGACCAGCCCCAAAGCCAGCACTGCCAGGTAACGCACACAACTGTTCATGACTCTGCCTCTCTATACCGAGTGGTAGTACGTGCTTTCGATAACACGCTACGCCAGGGGTTCGGCTGGGGACATTAAATTGTTTCTCATCAGGTGTAACAGGATCTGTCCGAGCATCCGTTCGCCGAAACTTTTGTCCAGGCCCACGAGTCACCAGAACACAGGCTTATCTTTGAAGGAGAGGTATCTATGCCCCGGGCAATCTGGAAAGGCGCCATCAGCTTCGGTCTGGTTCACATCCCGGTCTCGCTGGTGTCGGCCACGTCGTCCCAAGGCGTTGATTTCGACTGGCTGGATAAACGCAGCATGGACCCGGTGGGCTACAAGCGCATCAACAAGGCGACCGGAAAAGAGATCGACAAGGAGAATATCGTCAAGGGTGTGGCCTATGAAAAGGGCCGCTACGTGGTGCTCAGCGAAGAAGAAATTCGCTCGGCCCACCCCAAGTCGACCCAGACCATCGAAATCATCGCCTTTGTCGCCAGCGACCAGATTCCGCTGCAGAACATCGACACGCCCTACTTCCTGGCCCCGGATAAACGCGGCGGCAAGGTCTATGCGCTGCTGCGCGAGACCCTGAAAAAAACCGGCAAGGTTGCCCTGGCCAATGTGGTGCTGCACACCAAGCAACACCTGGCCGCATTGATGCCGCTGGAGTCGGCCCTGGTGCTGGTGATGCTGCGCTGGCCCGCTGAGGTGCGCAGCCTGGATGAGCTGGAATTGGGCAGCGACGTAACCAAGCCGACCCTGGCCAAGGGTGAGCTGGACATGGCCAAGCGTCTGGTGGAAGACATGAGCGCAGACTGGCAACCCGAGGAATACCGCGACAGCTTCCAGGAAAAGATTATGGCGCTGGTGGAGAAGAAGGCCAAGGCCGGCAAGATCGAGGACGTCGAATCGACCGAAGGCAGCGAAGAGCGCAAATCCGCCGATGTGATCGACCTGACCGAATTGCTCAAGCGCAGCCTGGCGGGTAAACCTGCCGCAAAAAAAACCACGGCGAAAAAATCCAATAAGAAGGCTTCTTGAGCTGGCCATTGGCTGGAGAACGACATGGCAAAGCCCCTGAGCGAGTACAACCGCAAACGCGACTTCGGGATTACCGCCGAGCCGGCAGGCAAGCCATCGGCCGGCAAGCGCAAAGCTTGCGCCCTGAGCTTTGTGATCCAGAAACATGCTGCGCGCAACCTGCACTATGATTTTCGCCTGGAACTGGACGGCGTGCTGTTGAGCTGGGCCGTGCCCAAAGGCCCGAGCCTGGACCCGAGCCAGAAACGCCTGGCGGTCCACGTCGAAGACCATCCCCTGAGTTATGGCGGCTTCGAAGGCAGCATTCCCGCCGGGCAATATGGCGCCGGGGATGTGATCGTCTGGGACCGTGGCATCTGGCAACCCCATGACGACCCGCACAAGGCCTACGCGGCTGGCAAACTGAAATTCAGCCTGGTCGGCGAAAAACTCACCGGCGACTGGACCTTGGTGCGCACCCGGCTCAAAGGCAGCGGCGACAAGCAACAATGGTTGCTGATCAAGGAAAAGGACCAGCAGGCGCGTCCTTCGGCTGAGTACGATATCGTCGAGGCACAGCCCGCCAGCGTGCTCAGCGATGCTGTGGTCGGCAAATCCAAGACCAAGCCTGAGGCCAAGGCAGCAACCAAAACGACACCCAAGGCGAGCGCGCGAAAGCAGGCAGCCGCCGTGCCCGAAGCGTTCTCCCCGCAACTGGCAACGTTGGTTGATCGGGCGCCCGAGGGTGACTGGCACTACGAGATCAAGTTCGACGGTTACCGCATCCTCGCGCGCATCCGCGGCGGCGAGGTACGCCTGTTCACTCGTAATGGCCACGATTGGACCGAGCGCCTGCCGCGCCAGGTCAAAGCCTTGCAAGCGCTCAAGCTTAAGGACAGCTGGCTTGATGGCGAAGTGGTCAGCCTTAACGGCGATGGGTTGCCGGATTTCCAGGCATTGCAAAATGCCTTCGACATTGGCCGCAGCCTCGACATCATTTACTACCTGTTCGATGCGCCGTTTCTTGACGGCCGTGATCAGCGCGAAGAGCCCGTCGAAGCGCGTCGCGCGGCACTTAAATCTGCGCTGTCCGCCAGCAAGAGCAAGCTGCTGCGCTTCTCCGAAGCCTTTGCCGCCAACCACCGCGACATTTTCGAAAGCGCCTGTGACCTGGCCTTGGAGGGTGTCATCGGCAAGCGTGCCGGCAGCCCTTACGTGTCCAGCCGCAGTGCTGACTGGATCAAGCTCAAATGCCGCCTGCGCCAGGAGTTCGTGATTGTCGGTTACACGCGGCCCCAAGGCTCGCGCACCGGGTTTGGCGCGCTGCTGCTGGCAGTCAACGACGATACCGCACTGGTGTATGCCGGGCGGGTGGGCACCGGTTTCGACCAGGCGTCGCTCAAATCCATCTATGCCAAGCTTACCGCGCTCGAACGCACGGACTCGCCGCTGCAAAAGCCGTTGACCAGCGCCCAGGCGCGCGGCGTGCACTGGGTTGAGCCGAGCCTGGTCGGTGAAGTGCAATTTGCCGAGTGGACTCGCGAAGGCGTGGTGCGCCAGGCTGCCTTTGTGGGCATGCGCACCGACAAGCCCGCTGCGCAGATCATCCGTGAGCAGCCGCGTACGGCCAAATCGGTGAAGGCGCCAAAGGCGAAAAAAACCGAGAAGGAGGTGAAACCCGTGAAGGCCATGAAAATCACCCACCCTGAGCGGGTCATCGACCAGCAGAGCGGCACGCAAAAGCAGGAACTGGCACAGTTCTACGCCGATATCAGCGAATCGATCCTGCCCTTCCTGCGCAACCGGCCCGTCTCACTGCTCAGGGCGCCGGAAGGCATCGAAGGCGAACAGTTCTTCCAGAAGCATTCCGAGCGCATGACCATCCCGCACATCAAGCAGTTGGACAAGGCACTGGACCCCGGCCATGCCCGCCTGATGGAAATAGACAGCGCCGATGCCCTGATCGGCGCGGTGCAAATGGGCACGGTTGAGCTGCACACCTGGGGCGCTACCACGGATAAGATCGAAACCCCCGACCTGTTCATACTCGACCTCGACCCGGACCCCGCCCTGCCCTGGAAATCCATGCTGGAAGCGGCGCAGTTGACGCTGTCGGTACTGGATGAAATAGGTTTGCAGGCCTTCGTCAAAACCAGCGGTGGCAAAGGCTTGCACCTGATCGTACCGCTGGCGCGGCGCGATAACTGGGACACCGTCAAAGCCTTCGCCAAGGCCATCGCCCAATTCATGACCCAGCAACTGCCGGAGCGCTTTACCGCCACCAGCGGCCCGAAGAACCGCGTGGGCAAAATCTTCATCGATTATCTGCGCAACGCCCGGGGCGCCAGCACTGTGGCGGCTTACTCCGTGCGGGCGCGACCAGGCCTGCCGGTGTCGGTACCGATCAGTCGCGATGAATTGAGTGACTTGCGCGGTGCCCAGCAATGGACGGTGGCCAACCTGCACGAGCGATTGCGCGACTTGAAAGACGACCCTTGGGCCGGCTATGCCAATCGGCAGAAGATCAGCAAGCAGATGTGGGACAAGCTGGGCGCGAAGCCACCGAAGTGATTCGCGTCCGGGGCAGCAATCAGATAAGGATGAAAATCAACGCCAAGCCGGCGAAGATCGCCCACTTTTCCAGGTAATAGCGCGTGCGGTTGCGCTTTTTGAGCTCCTTGCCGCGCAACCGGATCTTGTACAGGCGGGTGAAGGCCCGGTTGAGGCCGCCGGTCTTGTCGCCTTCGTCATTGGGTGAACCCGCCGCTGCCATCACATTGCGGCTGAACCAACGGTTGAAGGCGGCTGCCCAGCGATATTTCATCGGCCGTTCGATGTCACAGAACAAAATGATGCGGTTGTGTGATGTCGTGTTCTCGGCGTAATGAATGTAGGTCTCGTCAAACATCACGGGCTCGCCGTCGCGCCAGTAATAGCTTTCGCCGTCCACATTGATGTAGCAGCCCGGATCGTTCGGCGTATCGAGCCCCAGGTGATAACGGTAGGAACCCGCATACGGGTCACGGTGGCGCACCAGCTTGGACCCCGGTGGCAGCTCGGCGAACATCGCGGCCTTGATCGAGCCAATGCCCTGCACCAGCTCGGTAGTGCGCGGGCACAACTTCATCGCCGAGGGGTGACTGTCGCCGTACCACTTCAGATAGAAGCGCTTCCAGCCCGACTTGAAGAACGAGTTGAACCCCACATCGTTGTACTGTTGCGAACGTTTGATCTCCCCGGCACGCATCAGGTTCTGGCCTTCCCGGCGGATCTCTTCCCAGTGCTCCTGCAACGGGCTAAGGTCAGGAAAGTCGCTGGGCGACAGAAAGGGGCGGCTGGGTTGCCTGGAGAACAGGTACAGGAAGCAGTTGATCGGCGCCAGGAACGTCGAATGATCGCTAAGCTGGCGGCCCAGCTTGTGTCGCACCCGGCCGCGCAGATGTACATACGCGATGGAAGCAACGTAGAGAGCAACAATGATGAGTTTCAAGGGATTCGTCACACGTCAGGGAGATAACAGGCTGCTCCTGCGTGCCCACAACGGCCGAGGATTGGATAAGCAGCACCTGAAATCACAATTCACATACAGGTAACACGACCGACTGGAGACCATGCGATGTGTGACCATTGGCGGTTATTTAGCCATACTTTGTAACCAAAGGTTAACTAAGAATTGTGAAAAGCTGTCTACAAAGTGTGCTGGGGGGGGGGATGAGCAGGCGGGCCCCTGGGCCCGCCCACTGCAGGGAAATGCCAAGGCTTACAGTTGGTCGCCCTTACGCTCACGGCGGGAAAAACTGCTGTCTTCCAATGCCGAGAAAGGCACGGCCTGGCGGCGCGTCAGCACCAGGTGGCGGATCAGCGCGATCATCAGGCCCAGCAACATGCCGCCCACCAGGCTCAACGCAATCACCAGGGCCTTTTTGGGCTTGATCGGTGACAGCGGCTCCTGGGCGCGGCGGTCGACCGTCACCAGCTTGAGGTTGCTCATGTCGATGTTCAAACCACGCAACCGGGCGACTTCGGCGCGCAGTGGCTCTACGTCCTGCAGGAAGATGTCTTCATTGGCACGCTTGCGCAACACCTCAACCTCCCGGTTGGCGTCCAGCAACTGGAGCTCCTTGCCAATTTCGGCAATACGCGGGTTGGTGAAGTCATCGCTGGTGCGCTTTTGCAGCGCAGCGCGCTCAGCCTCCAGCGCCTCAGTACCCATGAAGTACAGCGGAATCTTCTGATTGTTGACCTCGGTGCGCATCACCTGGCTTGAACCGTTTCGCGTGGAGTCCGCCATGGAGGACGGCGTTGTCGGTGTCTTGATCCCCATGGACTGGGCGATACCAATGGCCTCAGACAATTCCGCCAGGCGATTGGTACGCTCCATTTTCATCTGCAACCGCAGGGCGCTGAGCTCATCCTGCAACTGAGCACGCTTGAGCCGGTCCGCCTCGAGCAACTTGGCGATCTTCGACTCCTTGTCGGTGTCGTAGTTGGCACGGGCCGCGTCGATCTTGCCCTTGAGTTCATTCAGGCGGTTATTGACGATCACCTTGAGGTCGGCTCCTACCTGCTGACGCTCTGCGGCAATGGCGTAGTCAACAAACCCGTTGAGAATTTTCACCCCATCGACATCGGTCGGGTACTGCAATTCCAGACGGATGTAGCTGCTCAGCGAGTCGGACTTCTTGGGGTCCGGCAGGATCAGATTGACCGAGTTGCGATTGAAGTCTTCAAAACTCTGCTCCAGCGTTCGCCCTGGCTTCTGAAACGCCTTGAACAATTCCTCATGGTCCTTGAAAAAGCCCAGGCGCGCCTCGTAGGAGTCCAATTGCGCGCCCACTTTGAGCAACGCATCAGCGGGCGGCAATTTATACACTTCGGAGCGGTTCAACGCGTCGAGTTCGTTGATCGCCGCTGGCCGTAGCACGCTACTGACTTCGTAGGTCTTGGGTGCCAGAAAGGCATATCCCGCGCCCAGGGCACCCGCCAGAACCGTACACCCCACGATCAGCTTCTTCTGCCGCCATATGGCATTAAACAATTCGAACAGATCAATCTCATCAGACGCTACAGCAGGCGCAAGCGGGGAGCTTCGATTCAAAATAAGAACACCTTAAATTAATACTAAAAGGCCATCACTTAGCGGAAGCCCAAGCGGCTTCACGTCAGGGACAACGCCCTGAGCACAGCCGACAATGGCAGTCTGACCACTCAGTCTGACGAAAAATCCCACTGACTTGAGGATTATTTCTGCTTTATGCAGACATGTAGTCACAAAGATATTTTGATGTGGGACTAATCACGCTACAAGCGTAGTCAAAACAACATGAAAAAGCTGTCAAATAGCTGTCCCCAAAGAAAAAAATCCCTTTATCTGCAAGGCTGTTACATTGCCGATACAATCGCCCGCCTCGCTCCCCAGCAAAAGGAAGTTGCATGTCACCCTCTTCAGTCACGGATTACCACGCTCTGCAAGGTGCCTGGGAGCAAATCGCCCTGGAAGACAATGGCGTACTCAACCCTGCCGATGCACATAGCGCGCCAGGAGCCATTACCACTATCAGCGCGGATAAATTTGAAGTCGTCACCGTCGAGGGTGACCTCTTGCTGGCAGGCCGTTTTGTGCTGAACGCCGACACCACGCCCAAAAGCATTACCTGGGTGGACGCCATCGGTGCGGACGCCGGCAAGCCTTTACCGGCCAGCTACTGCCTCGACGGCGATCATTTTGTGTTTATCGCCGCCGATGAAGGCATGCCCCGGCCCACCGTATTCAGCACCGGCCCGGGGCAGACCATGCGCACCTTCGTGCGTCGGGCATGAGCGGGTCTGATTAGCGGTTTGATCACGGCATTTTCACAAGGCCTTCACTTTGCGACCTATAGGGTGAAGCCTACCTACTCCAGTGAATCCCTTGGCCCGCCTCTGCTTGCGGGCTTTTTTTGCGCCTGGAAATTCCAGGCAGCCGCGAACTAATCACTCCCCGTGCAGGTCACTACCCCAACGCGTGTCCAGCCCCTGGACTGCTCTGGAAGATAGCATCGTGGCCCATCACTCAGACCTGCGCATTGCCTTGTCCCTGGACAGCCTGAATTTCTTCCTCGCGGATGTGCGCGACGGTCTGGGGCCGTACCTGGCCATTTACCTGCTGGCGGTACACCAGTGGGAGCCGGCCAGTATTGGCGTGGTCATGACGCTGGCCGGCATCGCCGGGCTGATCACCCAGGGCCCGGCGGGCGCGCTGATCGACCGAACCCGCAGCAAGCGCGCAGTGATTGCGCTTGCCGCGCTGCTGGTCACGCTCAGTTGCCTGATGCTGCCCTTCGTCAGCTCGTTTGGCTGGGTGGCGCTGACCCAAGCCGCCAGCGCCGTTGCCGCGTCGGTGTTTGCCCCGGCGATTTCCGCGATTTCCCTGGGCATCACCGGCCCGCGCGCGTTTACCCGGCGTACCGGGCGCAACGAAACCTTCAATCATGCCGGCAACGCCGTCGCGGCATTGCTGGCCGGCGGCCTGGCGTATCTGTTCGGGCCGGTGGTGGTGTTCTACCTGATGGCGTTTATGGCCGTCGCCAGTGTCGTCGCCGTCAGTTGCGTCCCGGCCAAGGCGATCGATCACGAGGTGGCCCGTGGCTTCGACCCGGCTCACCACACCGACCATGAGCAGCCCTCGGGCCTGCGCGTGCTGCTCGCCAACCGTCCGTTGCTGCTGTTCGCCATTTGCTGCGCGCTGTTTCACCTGGCCAATGCCGCGATGCTGCCGCTGGTCAGCCAGAAGCTGTCGCAGATCAACCTGCAGATGGCCACGCCGTTGACCTCGGCCTGCATCGTCGCCGCGCAGTTGGTGATGGTGCCGACCGCAATGCTGGTGGGAATCAAGGCCGACCTCTGGGGCCGCAAGCCCCTGCTCCTGGCCGGCTTCATGATCCTGCCGCTGCGCGGCGTGCTCTACACCTTGTCCAGCGACCCTTATTGGCTGGTTGCCGTGCAGATGCTCGATGGCATCGGCGCGGGCATTTTCGGCGCGTTGTTCCCGGTGATCGTCAAGGACCTGACCCAAGGCACCGGCCGCTTCAACGTCAGCCTCGGCGCGCTGTCGACCGTGTTTGGCCTGGGCGCGGCACTGAGCAGCAGCCTGGCCGGCTTCGTGGTGCAAATGGCCGGCTACAACGCCGCCTTCCTGACCCTGGCCGGGGTGGCCGCCGTCGCCTTGCTGCTGCTGTGGCTGGCCATGCCGGAGACATTGGCTAAACCAACCTTCGCTGGCCATACAACTGTCGCCTGACATATGCGACAATGCGCGCCAAATTCCAACACACATCCCAAATTTTCCGTTCAGCGACCGGGTTTCGCGCCTTGATGTCGCTGTTGACGCATGCCTGAAGGCACCTGCCGCCACGCTCGCAACCCATTGATAGGTAAAGTAATTGATCTCCACAGCTAACATCACCATGCGGTATGAAACGCATAATGGTGATTACTGGTGATCAGTGTTTACTGGGCCAAGTCGTCATCAGTAAGCAACAATAACGCACCGAAATGCACCCGTTGGTTCCAAGACTGGTCCCAACGGGTAAATTTAAGCTCATGCCGAAACTGCATAACCCCCTCCTCCGGCGTCCTGCCGATCGATCTCCCAACTCCATAATTTGCCTGCTACGCTGTTCACTCCACGGAGGAACAACGATGTTGAATTCTGACCTGATCCCTTCCCTACTATCCAAACTCTACGAGAACCAACTCGCCCTCGAGGCCTCAATCATGGAACTGTCGAACTGGGTGGAGCAGCGAGGCTCCGCTGAAGTGGCAGACAACGTGCGCGGCGCACTTTTCACGATCGGCGACAATGAAGAGTTCATCAAAATGTCTCTGGCTGTCCTTATGACGCAGGACTGAGCTCTACTTGCATGCCACCGTCCAGAGCTGGTCCAGTTTGGTGGTATAGCTCTGGCTCATCATCTCCCGACGCATCCCCCAGTCTGGATTGGTCGGCACGCTGGCAGACCGAAGCGTACCTCTGCCCCACCGCTCGTTGATCTGATCAAGCACAGTCATTACACGGGTTGCCTCGGCCGCCTGAGATATCGCGAACAGATCGTCCGTGTATTCTCCTGGCTGGCACAGGTTGAGCAGCATTACCTCGGCCTTGCTGTATTTGAAGCCTGGTCGGAAGATCCTGTCGAGCGCATCGACAGCGGCTTTCGTGAGCAGGCGCACGTCATCGGTAGGGTACGGCATATCGACCACCACGCCGTTGGCATACTTCGCCTCCTCGGGATTGAACATCCCGGTGCGAATGCAGACGCGGACCTTCTTGCAGAGAGAGTTCTGGGCGCGCAGCTTTTCGGATGCCCTCATCATGTAGGTGGCCACCGCTTCCTTGATGGGGGGTAGCTCGGTCAGGCGTCTTCCGAACATTCGGCTGCAGCATATTTCTTGCTTGGGTGGGTCGGGCTCGTCCAGTTCCAGACACGATGTGCCGGCCAGCTCCCGCGCCGTCTTTTCGATCACTACGCTGAATTTCTTGCGGAGCGTCCGTGGATCAGCCTTGGCCAAATCCATTGCCGACTTGATACCCATTGCGTCTAGGTGCAGTTTCATTTTCCGCCCGACGCCCCAAACTTCCGCGACGTCGGTATTGCGCAGCACCCAATCGCGCTTGACCGGGTCGGTGATATTCACGACCCCGCCGGTCTGCGCCTGTAAGCGCTTTGCGGTGTGGTTGGCCAGCTTGGCCAGGGTCTTGGTGTTTGCAATGCCGACACCGACGGGGATACCGGTGCCGCGCAGCACCTTTGTTCTGATCTGGCGCCCCAGGGCATCGAGCCCCGATATACCCGTGAGGTCGGCAAACGCTTCATCAATGCTGTAAATCTCAACCGCGGGCACCAAGGTCTCGATCAGCGTCATCACGCGCTCGCTCATATCGCCGTAAAGCGCGTAGTTCGAGGAGAAAGGCACGATGCCGTGCTGCTTGAGCTTGTGCTTGATTTGGAAGTACGGCTCGCCCATTTTGATAAATGGCTTGGCGTCATAACTCCTGGCGATCACGCAGCCATCGTTGTTGCTCAGCACGACGATTGGGGTTTTGGCTAGGTCGGGCCGGAATACCCGCTCGCAACTCGCATAGAAGCTGTTGCAGTCGATCAGCGCAAAGACAGGCGTATTAGACATGACTCCGCACCGTGCTGGTGATCACGCCCCAGATCGATAGCTCGTCACCTTCGAGGATGTAGCGCGCTGGGTACTTGGGGTTTTCTGACAGCAGGATAACCTCGGCCCCACGCTTGCACAGGCGCTTGCACATCGGGTCGTTATTGAGCAGGGCCACGACTATATGCCCGTGAGCTGGCTCAATAGAACGATCCACAACAGCCAGGTCGCCCTCGAAAATGCCAGCGCCTTGCATGCTTTCGCCGGTAATGGCGATCAAGTAAACGTGCGGCGCGCGGATATTTAGGACCTCATCCAATGAGATGTGCTGCTCGATATGGTCGGCCGCTGGTGATGGAAACCCAGCTGGCACCCGAAACGAGCAGAAAGGCAGCTTCGTGCCGCCTTCGGATATAGGGCCTAAAATGGTGAAGCTCATGATGCAGTCTTCTACACGAACTGTATGAATGTACAGTTAACTTTGCAGAAGGCTTGTGGTCAATTTTTCTGTAGGGGATTTCGACAGACGGAGCGGCGCCTATGTGCGGAAGGCTTTCACAATACACCGGGATTCATGACTTCGTTGCGGCGCTGAGCATGCCCAATGCGCTGGAGAACTCCGTGGGCGACGAGCCGATAGAGCGTTACAACGTGGCGCCGACGACCGCCGTGGCGCTGCTACACCTGCAAGGCGAGTTGCTGCACGCCGACCCGGTTCGTTGGGGATGGCGACCGCATTGGGCCAAGGACCGCGCCGCGCCGATCAACGCGCGTGTGGAAAAGGTCGCCCACGGCCCCTTCTTTCGGGCGATCTGGCCGCACCGAGCAATCACGCCTATCGACAACTGGTTTGAGTGGGTGGATGAAGGCGGCCCCAAGAAGCAGCCCTACCTGATCCGCCGGCGGGATGGTGCGCCGATCTTCTGTGCTGCCATCGGCCAGCTGCCGGATGCCGATGAAGGCCCAGGCGAGCATGACGGTTTTGTGATCATCACCGCCGACAGTGCCGGGGGCATGGTGGACATTCATGACCGGCGACCGGTGGTGCTGACACCTCATCTGGCGCGGGAGTGGCTGGACCCCGCCACGCCCAAGGAGCGCGCCGAACAAATGTTGTTGCACCAGGGCGAACCGTCCGATGTATTCGAGTGGTTCAAGGTCGACACGGCCGTGGGAAACGTGCGGAACAAGGGCCCTGAACTGATCAGCCCCATCAGCGTGTAATAGCCCGCACGTACGCCTGGCACGCGCGCAATGCGATTATGGCGTTGTCTCCGTCATCGGTGATGGCGACAATTCGTTGAGCATGCGCTGGGTCAAGTTGGGCTCGACGGGCTGCATGAACCACGCTGACGGCGCCGGAGGCGGTAGGCACGTTGCAGCCACTGGCTGAATCCTCGGCAAGGAGGACTGACAGCCGCACATCAGCAGTAGCAAGGCGGTCACGCAGCAGAACCTGGTTGCGCTGGGCATCGGATAATTCCTTGGTGTGTTTTTGGTCGGCGGTGGCCAGGGCCTGCTCGGTGGCAACTCGCTTATCCTGCTCGGCGCGGGCCTGATCTGCGGCGGCATTGGTTATCGCCGCCAAATCATCCTTGTGCAGACCGGCCTGCTCGGCGAGCTTCTTGCCCATGCGCCAGTCCTGTACCTGCCAGGTCACGCCGGCGGCACTGGCCATCAGCAGCAGGATCAGCGCTGCGAGGCCGGCCAGCTTCTGCACCGAGGTCATGCCAGCACCTTCAGCGCTTTGTCGTACAGCGCCTGGCGGTCGGCCTGTCCGGTGAGCCCACCATTGATGCGCCTGGTGATCTTCTCGAATTGCCCCTGATCCGCCAGCATGTTCAGGCCATTCGTCGACCAGAACCAGGCAGCTGACATAGCGGCGTGCTGGGGCAGCTCGAGCAATTCAGGCTTGTTGATCAGGTCCAGGCCCAGGGCCTCGCCGCACGCAGCATAGTTGGCTCGCCCGGTGACCTGGATCAGGCCACGCCCGCGGTACTTGGAACCGTCTCCCTTCACGGTGTTGCCCAGATCGGCGCGGCCCTCGTACCCAAGCTGCTGGGCGGTCGGCCCCCAAACTTCCCGCACGTAACGCAACTGGCCCGACTCGTGGCCGATCTGAGCAATGAACGCTGAGGCGCGCGCTGCGCCCACAATCGCGTACCGGTTCATTGCCGCATTTAGAGCGGATACAAAAACGCCGGCTTGGCGGCCGGCGTTCGGGAGGATCTGCAGCAACTGCTGCTCGGTGATCGGCATACTTTTCTCCAGGCAACAAAAACACCACCTAAGGGCGGGCTATACTAAAAATTCAATTAGGGTGAGCTTATGCAGAATATTTACATTCGAGACGCTGTGATTATTCCCGGTACGAACCTGCTAAAGGTTGCAGGCCTTGAACCTCTGCCCGTTAATCTCGATAAAATTACTCGCGATGACATAAAGCGTATTGCTGAGTGGGCAGGCGAACATGCGCAGGAAGCACCGACTTATGGGTTTTCCGGCGCAAGCTTCCATTCCGATTGAATTCGGAAATCTTTTCTCCATGCGAAAAAAACCGCACAAGGCGGCTGGTGGTCGGCTTCAGCAATTACGCAGGAACATCAGGCCATTCGATCGTTTGAGGGTAATCCGCTTGGTCGGGAACGCGGCTGAGTGCCACGCGGTACTTCTTCCACGCCTTCAGTGCGGCCAGGTCGGCATCGGTCGCTTCGTCGACATCGACCGCGTCCTGAAGTGGTGCGATCGCGTAGTCGGCGGCAGCGCGCAAGCGATTGATTTCGGTCTGCGCCTCTACCAAAGGATCAGCAGCCGGCGGCGGAACGACAATTGCCTCCAGATCCGGGACCAGGATGTGCAGCGTGATCATTGTTTTCAGGTCATACGGCTGGCCATCCATCGTGACGGTGACGGTCAACAGCCCGTCGGAGAACGACGTATCAACGAGTGCCTGGTTTTCCGACGGGTGCAGCGAGAAGCCCCAGCCCTGGTCCAAAGGTGGAAACGGAACCATGCCCAGTGCACCGGTCACGCAGTACACACCCACGTCCTTACGGTAACTGCCCACGTCGATCCCGCCAAGCGAGGTCAGGTCGTACATCGCGCCAGTAGCGCCCACGATATTGATTGCTGCTCTTGCCATGATTAAATCGCCTTAAGGGTGCCGTCTTGGGCACGGGTGGTGTTTCCATCGTGGTAAATCTTGCGCCACGGGTCGCCCGCTCCACTTGCGGCGACGGTCCGGAACATCAAGTTCATGCTGTTCCCCGTAACCACTTGTGCAACGAGATCCATAGCGCAGTTTTGGAAAGGGTACTGAGCGCGAATGCCCGCCCAGTAAGCGCCGCCTGCGGGCACCACCGTTGTGCCGTCCCCGTAGTTAATGAAGTGGCTGCCTTGCTCGATAAACGCGGAGTTTCCCACCATGGGTGTTGGTGAGCTCACGTCCTGGATGTTCCCCGCAGCGCTACCCACTGCCTTCAGTGCCGCCGACCCCAGTCCAAGATTTGCGCGCGCGGCCGCGGCCGAGGTCGCCCCGGTACCACCATTTGCAACAGGAACAGTAGTCATGCTCGCCACTGGGCCAAGCCCGGCAAGCGTTGCTCCCCACTGCTGAACCAGCACGTTTACAGCATCGGCCAAAGCCTTTGGGTAGCCGTTCACGGGCACGATGCCGTAAACAGCGCCAGCGGCGTTGGCACCGCGGTACGCCGGCGAGATCGACACGGAGGTATCGCTCGACGGGTTGATCACTTGATAAATGCCGTTATCCGGCCCAACGAACATGTCGCCGGATCGGCAGTTAGAAAACTTTGTACCGGCACCTGTCACGGTGGCGCTGCCATTCGTGACGGTGACGGTTCCTTCTGAAAACCAAGAAGCCATGTTTTTCTCCAATCAGAAATTATAATTAGCCCTTCAAGCAAACGAATTAGGCTTGCATTTTCGCAAACACCGCCGGTATAAAAAACGTTGTTTGTGGCGTGGCTCCAATCGTTATCGCCCACAACCTGTTCGCTGGAAAATCCCACCAACAATACAAAGACGCTGAACGAAATGAGCTCCCAGCCACATCCATACCAAAGTTGTTAATCAGCATGTACTCATCGCTAGAGAACACGAATGGCACACTGAAATAAACCATGGACAGGCCTTGAGCGTCTCTGCCTGAAGTTACGAAGTTCCAAGATGCAGAAGACCGGCTGAACACCGCGCTGGGAGTGCCTGTGTCAAATATCAGAGACTCGTTCTGATCGTAAAGTCTGCCTCCCCACAAAGCGGTCGGACTCGCTAAGTAAGCTGCCGCAAAGTAGCTGCCTCTTGGCTGCGCCGTGTTCACGTCATACGCACGAACGTAAAAACCCGTCCAATTACCAGGCGTCCCCAGGATGAGAACCCTGCAGAGCCCTGCAACAATTCCAACATTGTCAGGCTTAACAAAGACTAGAGGTGGTTCTTGAGTGGTTATGACTTTCTCAAAGTTGGTCGCAGATCCAAGGCCGGACTCTTGTGTTGGAATAAATCGACCTTTCGACAAAATTGAAAGTCGAGCATATTCAGAATCAATAATGACTACATCTTCGTTATTGATAAATTCAAATCCCCAGCCCATCATCTGTACCTCGAAACAATAAGCCTTTGCGTACCCTCTCCAAATCGTCCATCAACTGCTGTTCTATGCCCGCGCCACACTCTTATCTGGCCGACAAGTATTTCGGGCTCGTATTGAATTGTGTTCAAGCCAGTTGAATACGGCCCAATCGGTAGGACGATAGCGATGCAGTTTTGTGGAGTAACCCCTGGCACAGAGAACGTCTGTGACGCACCTGTGCCAGTTGCCGCGCCGGTGAAGGTAACGAGCGTTGAGAAAACAGTGCGCAATGTGAAAGAGGCGGGGCCAATTTGCTGGACCCCGTTCTCGTCCCACGTACCCAGGCCATATTCAGCCATCAGGAAAGCCTCCCGAACTTGCCGCGACGTTTCTCGTTCGCGTCGAACACCGAGATACCGCTGTTATCGAACAGGCTAGAGCCGTCGGTGCCCTCGCCACGCACAGTGATCGTGCCTGCCGGAATGTTGATTTCCAGCAGTGGCCGCCCTTTCGAGTCCGCCGTCGGCGAACGAAGCACCATGCCGAGGATGATTTCCTGAATGATCGCCTTGCTGATGATCGCGGTGTTGAACACAGCCTGCCCGTTCTCAATCACAAACATCGGTACAACCTTGCCGTCGATTTCATTCACGACCGCCATCCGTTGAGCCATGATCAGGAACTCCGACTGCGACCCGTTTGAGCCGAAGGCAAGGCCAGTGGTCACCCGCCTACCATCCACAATGGTTTGTGCCTGGAGCGTGACCTGCGCGGATACCCTGTTGTCGAGGCCAACTACGGTCTCGCTCACGGATCGGACAGAGGCGCTTGTCTGGCCAATGCTCGATTGCAGCGTTTCCGAAACCTTGGCCTGGGCCTCGATTTCAGATGCTCGCACCTTTTTCTCAGTGCTGATCGCGGCGGTGGACTCCCAGGCCTTGATAGCGCCCGCAAGATCGCCAGCTCCATCGTCGCCCCGGACGGAAGCCCGTAGCGCCTCGTTGCTCGACGCCTGAGAAATGATCTTTCCGTCAAGGTTGGTGACCTTGCTATCGAGGCTCGTGATCGCCTGGGCATTGCCGATCGCCTTTTGATCGATCGCAGAAAGATCGCTTTTCAATTGGGTGATCTGCGCCGCCGACGTCTCGCGGTTGCTGGCCACCACCTGCTCAAGGACGGTGAGCGACGACCTGTTATCGCCTACCTGCGCGCCAAGGGTGAGCAACTGCTGAGCCATTGCATAATTCTCGCCGGCTCGTGTTTTGCGCTCGACCGCAAGATCTGCCGTCGACGTCCAGCCCTTGAGAGCGTCGGCCAGGTCGCCGGCGCCGTCATCACCACGAGCAGCAGAGCGCAAAGCTTCCACCGAGGTAGCGGTGGCCAGCACCTTGCCGTCGATCTCTTCGATCTTGGTTTCAATGATCTGCACTTGGGATGCCAACGCATTCGCTGTTTCCAGGATAGTGCCGATATCGGTCCAGTGATCGGCGTCTGGCGGGGCCGCTCCCACGGGCACCGGGCCTTTCGCTTGGTAGAGGTGCTGATCCAGCCGGACAATGTCACCCTTCAGATAAGGCTTCGCAGGATCGTAGGCGAGTGCATCACTTACCTGTTTGATCAGATCTTCCAGTTCCTGCTTGGCTTCCTCGAGGCGTTCGTTCACAGAGCCAGGCCCGTCTCCGGTGATCAGTTCTATCTCTTCGCGCAGGCTCTGGTACAGGGCGCCCTTGCCGATTTTGTCGGCGTAATACGCCTCATAGTCGCTCTGCTTGGTACTGGCCTGGCCGTTGACCGCGCCAGATACCGGGAAAAACGGGCCAATATTGCCCGACCGGTCCACCAGGCGGGCCCAGAAGAACAACGTCGCGCCGGGCAGCATGGCATGCATCTCATGCTTCGCTTGCGGATAGCTGAAGTCGCTCAGCTTGATCGCGGTCGTCAGGTCAGCCGATTGGCTGTACCAGATTTCCGTGCGCTCGGTGTCCTCTGCACCTGGTGGGAAGCCCCATTGAATGCCGATGCCGTAAACCAGGCTGGTGGTGGTCAGGAACGACACCGCCGGCGGCAGGCCGGTTTTGCCTTGCAGGTTCGTCAGGATCGAATTTTCCCAAACCGACGAGATGTCGAAGGCACTCACCGCGCGCACCCGAGCCAGGTATGCGCCCGAATAGATGCCGGTTACGTCGACGCTCGTCGAGCCGCTGCGCTGCACCTTGATCCAGTTTCCGCTGTCCTTGCGCCACTCCACGTCATACGCGACGGCGCCGGTGACGGCCGGCCACGAGATGTTCATGGTGGTGATCGCGATGCCCTGATTGACCGAGTAGCTCGACGTCAACGTGACGCTGGCCGGTGCCGGTACCACCGTGATCGGAATCACACTGATCGGGCGCTCTTCCAGGCGCGCGCCAGTGTCGATGTGAGCAAACTTGCTCGGATCGTACTGAACTGCCGATATCTCAAACACGCCTGGCTCTGGCCGGGCAACGCTCACCACGCGGTAGAGCGGGATGGCCAGGTCGTCAGCATCCAGCGCCCACACCAGTTCGGGCTCAGGCGGCACGGAATAGGCGACCGTCACAGTGACCTGCCTGCCGCTGACAAGCTGAACCGTGCGGCCCTCGCACTTGCCGTCAGGCAGGTTGAGGATCAACCGGTCGCCGGGCTTGGCCTGGGTATCGCGGTCTAAAGTGATGACCGTGCCGTTCACCGCCGAGATGCGCCCGCCCACCGGCCGACCCGCAAGCAATTCGTCCGCGATAGGGATCACGTAGCCAGGCAGCGGAATACGCCCGTCCAAGCCAACCTTGAAGGTTACCGCCCGGTCCTTGGAGTTGGTCAGCAGCGCCCACTTGCCACGGCGCTGGGCTTCTGACTCGCGAGTGCAGCCGATGGCGCTGATCTCCAGCGGGTTGTCGCCGTAGCGCCGCTGCAGCTTGGCGTCGGTCACTGCGGTGACGTCGGTGTCGAAGTTGTTCAGCGGGTTGTCGTAGCTGATCAGCGCCCGAGTGTACCGGGTACGCTCCGACGCACTGGAGTAGGTGAACTTGCCGTCAATGACGTTCGCACGGGTGTAGGCGAAGTCGAAGTCGGTAGCGCGCGGCATATCAGCCAGGGTGAAGACTTGGCCCTGGGCCCAGTAAGTCATGCCTCGGTATATCGTGGAGATGTCACGCAGCAGAGACCAGGCGTCGGCCTTGCTCTGAAGATTCAGGTTGCAGATGAAGCGCGGCTCCTGGCCGCCCTTCCCGTCCGGCACCAACTGATCGCAATACTGGGAGATGCGGTAGAGCTCCCACTTGTCAACCATCCACGGTTTGATGCGGCGGCCAAGGCCGAAGCGGTCGTTCGTGGTTATGCCGTAGGTGTGCCAGACAGGGTTATCGGTCCACGCTTCCTTGAAGGTGCCGTCCCAAATTCCGCTATAGCTGCGGGAGGCCGAATCGTAGTTGCTCGGCACCTGCCATTTGCGGCCCTTACAGCGGATCGTGACGGCCGGGATGCTGCGGAACTGCTCTGCCGAAAACTCAATATAGAGCAGCGCGGTATTCGGGTATCGAATCTTCGCGTCGATCACCTCGGTAAAGCCGGCGATCTGCATGGTGTCGGAAATTTTATTGTTGTTCTGGTTGATAGTAAGCCGCGTGACGCGAATCAACCAACCGCTGTTTGCCTTTGGCAGGTCAATACGACGCGTGCGCTCATATATGGTCGTAGTCTTGCCGTCGACAGCCTCACTCAGAACCTGCTGATATGCGCCGCCGTCCGTTGCCAACTCGACCTTGTACTCAATCCGGTACCCGTTGATGTTGCCGCTGGCATCTACTGACTGGAGTGCAGGCCACGCAAGGCGCACACGCATAGCCGATAACTGGGTATTGGTGATCGCTCGAACCCACGGCGTGGTGCTACGAAGCTCGACGCCAATGGTGATTTCATTCTCGATAGATGGGATGCCCTGGATATAGGGCTGATCGACTGAGCCTGTCCGCCATTCCCACTTCACGTTGGGGAAGTTCATATTGCCTTGAGGATCTTGCAAGGGCGTGCCGTCAACGCGAATATCACTGGCGGTAGGCATGCCCTCAAAGTCACCCTCACCAACAGCTATAAGCATCTTCGCGAGCGCGATCGAGCGCAGACTGTCAGGAGCTTCCGTCGGCGTTTTTGGCTTATCGGAGCCGCCCTTGGCGCCGTAGATGTCGAGCTTATGTGCTGCGCCCATGCTTTTCTCCAAGCAATAAAAAACCGGCTCATAGCCGGCTGCTGTGTTGCGGGTGGTTCTTACATCTGGTCTTCGGCGTAAATCCCAGCGCTAGCGATCGCGCCTCCCCAGTCCCTTTCGCCTGCGCAAAGCGGTACCGGGTTACCAGATGCCGTGGTGTTCTTGGCGCTGCCGAAGGCGTAGCCGGGGGTGTTCTCGGGCGCGGCGCTGGTCTTGAGGCCACCAGCCTGGGGGCTTAGCATCTGGATCACGCCTCCCAACGCCATTGAGCCGCCCATCATTACCAAGGCAGAACCGAAAGGCGCTCCGGCACCGAACGTGCCGCCGGTGATGACAAGACCGACAACGATCAGTACGGCGCCGATGATGGTTTGCAGCGCCCCGCCGCGCTTACTGCCGGTGATGACCGGGGCAATTCGAATATCTCCGCCACCAGCAAACCCCAACTCCTTTTCTGCCAGGTTCGTCTTCCCTCGGAATACGGCAAACTCAATCCCTCTAGACTTGGCGTTCGACAGGTAACGTTCGAATCCGGGGATCTGCACACAAAGCGCCTTGATCGCCTCTGCTGGTGACCTCACAGCCATGCGGAAGGACCGGCCAAACTGCCGAAGTTGCCCATAGAGCATGATCGTGGTCATGGGCTGATAATTAATAGCGAGTGCTGCCATTGAGACTTCTCCGGACAATAAAAAAGCCCGCCGAAGCGAGCCTTGAATAGATGACTGATCGTCTAAAGACAACTCTGCAATGCAGTCAGCCTTTTGTTGGCGATCCAGTTACCAACCACCACATAATATTTCGCCACCGAACCAGCACCCTGCGGCTGAATGTCCACGAAATATTGGGAGCCTTCTGTAAAGACCGTATATCCATTATCCCGCCCCGGCTGAAGCGTTGCGCCAGGCGTACCCCCGAATATTGGCTGGTTCTGCCACTCGTAATGAACGCACTTAGCCAGTGCAGCGTCTGATTTTTTTGAGGTCAGCACTTTGTATGGCCCCTCTTGGCGGGCCTCGTTCATCGTTGGTGCCATACACCCCGCCAGCATCGCCACCGCTACCGCCGCTATCAAAATTCGCATGTCGTTCCCTCTTTGGTTTGGCGGGACTGTAGCACTGGGGACCGGTTGCAAAAAGCCCAGCGCGGGGCTGGGCTTTGGAATATCGAAGCCAAGAGTTATCCCGCGGTAACCAGGACATCATTATCAGGATATGCAGTTCTTTGCTCAAACAAAAGAGTGTCAATCGCCTCTTGATGAGTAAAAACGAAGAACGACTTCGCGCCTGTTGAGCTCGTAGAGCTGCCCGGCTTTTTACGCTGATATTTTGCCCGGAACCACTGCTTTTTGGGTTGCTGCGCCATGGGTTACTGATCCTTGTAGTTAACGAAATGCAGTAGGCAAGCATAATAGCCAAACGCCATTCATCAACCAACTGAACAAGCATCCAGCGTGGATGAAATGCCAGTAACGCCCAGGCCGCTATCAGTAGTAGCTTTTGGCCTCCAACCCAGAAGGAACTGAGCAATGGCCAAGCAACCCACGAACGGTGGCAAGGAATGGACGGCAGCAGAGATCACTCAGCTGCGCACCCTGGCAGCAGGTAACACCCCCACCCGCGTAATCGGCCTCAAGCTTGGCCGTTCCGAGGCGTCCATCTACAGCAAGGCCGCCGAGCTGGGCATCAGCCTCAAGCCGACGAATCAGTCACCTTACAATCGCAAGCCTTGAGGGTTGCTGTGGCGCGCTCGTAGGAAGCTCTCAGCTCATCACTCCAGCTGTGTCCATGATCAGCCAACGCCAACGCGAGAGCATCCATCGTGCGCGCGATGTCGCTACGTTCGATTTGAGTCATTTCGAAATACTCGAATGAGTGAAAAAGGATTTCCCCAGTCCTACGCGTGCAAGCCCAAGGACTGGGATAGCGCCAATATCGGCGCGTTTATGACCTGGAGGTCAATGTGAACGAAGGACAAACCATCTTCCCCTATATTATCGTCACCGCGAAAGACGACTACATCCCAGTAGCGGAGAAATTCGCCTACAAAGGCGTTGAAGTGGGGTGCGGTGTCATCACCTTTTTGTCAGAGTCGGATTTTGGGACCATCTACGACGCGCTAAAAAGCGTTGGCTCAGGGTATGCGCTGATCTTGGCTGATGATCTTAACTACTTCGGCGACGGCAATTTCGATAGGGCCTTCCATCACATCAACTGACCTTCGTTCTGCTTCCGGTAAAAAGAAGCTTGCCACCGACAACTTCGATTTTACCGCCCTCGGAAAGATTGTACGGGCCGCTGAGCAAGTACTCGGCGCGCCCGTCCTGAACATCAATTTCGACTGGCTCCCGATTTGGCTTATTACCCAGCATCGAGCGCCAAGCGATTACCGGGCTGAACTTATCGATCTTTTGCATACCCACTCCTGCGGCCATGCCGCGTCATGTTAGTCATTTTGCATCTTTGTGCCTGAGAATCAGGCGAGTTCGATCATGCCAAGGCCCACCGTAGACGATGATCTCCGACGGCCTTCCGTAAAGGTGGTGCAGCAGGAATGGGCCGGGGCCGAAAGCGCCCGAATATTCACCAGGCAATGCCGGATCTTTGCCGAGGTAAATCCCAGCGTGGTTCGGGTGAACTGTCCGGCCCACATGCATAACGATCAGATCGCCGCGCTGCGGCCGGTCGACTCGCACAAAGCCGGCCGCGTCGTAATGTTGCTCGTACAGGCTCGCGTTCTCCGCACTCTCCCACCAGCCGTCGGTACGCTGGAAGGCTTCGAACTCAAGCCCCCATTCACGCTGGTACCAGTCAGCGCAGACCTGCCAGCAATCCCAGGCGCCGTGCACGAACGGACGCTTGAGCAGCGGCGTGCAGCCCGTTGGGGTGATCGTGCGCATATCGCCCTCAGGCCAGCTCAGAATGTGCCAGGGCAAGGCGGTGGCCTCGCACATGGCCAGGTCATGCGGTGACGGCTTGCTGGTGGCGTCCGGGTGGGAGTGAACGATGCCGATCACTTCGCCCAAGTCTTCCGCTGCGGCGTAGTCCTCGGGATCAAGCCGGAATTCTTCGTTAGGCTCCGCGGCGATGTTCCGGCATGGAAAGTACTTCTGCGCGCGGCCGACGGCCAACAACAAGCCGCAGCATTCTTTCGGGTACTGCGCGGTCGCGTGCGCCTGGATCGCCGCGATGATGTGCTTGCGCATGGTCAGCTCCGGGCTATCAGGGAAACGGCGGGGAATCCACCGAAGGAGAGCTCGTTGTTCTCGCCGAAGCGCAACTTGCAGGACGACAGGCAGCCCTTGCACTGATCCAGTGCTGGATCATCCGTGGGATTGTCCTCATCGTCGAACATGGCTGCGCCGGTGTAGCCGCAGTCTGGCCCCCGGTAACCGTTGGTCATGGCCCAATGGCAGAATGTCGTCATTTGCCGGCCGGGCAGCCCGTGGTTGTCGATCTCGCCCGGGGAAGACAGCTCCCAGACCACAGCCTCGCCGTCCTCGCTGGTTTTCTGGTCGATGTACCAGATCTCCAGCGCCTCCTGGGTCGGGTCGGCGGTTGGGTTGCCCTCGGGGAAGTTGGCCGCGTCCAGGTACTGGGCCAGGGTCTCGCGAACCGTCAGCTTGAACTTCAGCATGTCCTCGAAGGCCAGGCACAACGCCGTGACACGCCCGTTGACGTTGCCGGCAGCGAACGTCGGCCGAGAAGCGGTACCGTCGCTGCTCGATGAAATGCCCTCAATCTGCACCGGCCAGGCCGCGTACTCTTGGCCCTGCCAGATAATCGACTTGGCGGGCAAGTCGTCCTCAGAATACTCGTAGGCCAGCAGTTCCTCAGCCGTGTGCGGGATTGCGTGGCCGTGAAAGCGCAGGTAATCCGCGCCGTATTCAGTACCGTCGATTTCATACAGGCGAATTTCGCCGCCGGGCTCAAGTTTCTGGATGTCCGTGATGAGTGCCATGGGCGGTTATCTCAGGGCTGAAAGGTTTGCTGGAAGGTGGCGGTGACTGCGTAGACCTGGCCGCCCCGATGCACCGGCTTATAGCCATTGCACTTGTAGAGGCCCAGCTCGCCGAGCGGCGGCTCCCACAGGAAGCCCTTCGCACCCTTGTGCCGGTCGAGGAAGGCCATGATTTCCTTGATTCGCGGTTTCAGACCGGTAAAGGTCACCGGCCAGGACTGCGACAGATTGTTCAGGCCATCCTCGACCGACTGCTCGTAGCCATCGCCGAACTGCTTGGAGCGGACGCGCTGGGCAATATCTCCCTCCGCGCCCTTCTCCGTGGCCCAGGTAAATCGTTCGATTGCCATCAGCGCCCCTTAATTGCTTTGTTGATGACGCCGCCCTGGCGCATGTCCTTCGAGCGCAGCTCTTGATATTTCTGTTCTACGAAGGTCGCCAGCTCTTTGCCAAACAGGTCGTAGCTTGGTGCGTCAGCAGTAGACGACGCGTTACCGTCACCATCGATGTGCACTTCTACATTGATCTGCGTTGCGCCTGCTCCACCGCCGCCCATAGCCATGACGCCAAGCTTGCCGCTCGACGTGCGAGTCAGCGGCATAATCGCCTCCGCCCCCGCCTCGCCCATGACGCCTGTTTTGCCTCCGGCCATGCCGAATGCCGTGGGTTTGCTTACGACCGAGTTGGTGAACGCACCGCCGGCGGCGAACATCTGGACGCCGCTCGCCCATGCGCCACCTTTGGCCTGGGTGACTCCGGACCAGCCTGCCAGCACTTCAGGGCTGTAGCCTGCAGCAGTTGAGCCAGCCGATGCTGGTGTCGCGCCTCCGCCGAAATACGCACCTGCTGCCGAAACGCCAAGGCCCACTAGAGAGCCGAGCAGTCCCGATGCTGCTTGACGGGTGGCGATGCGCGCCATATCGGCCAGGATCGACTTGGCGAAGTCCGAGAACGACGCTTTACCGGTCATGGCGAAGTTGACGATCGAATCCTCCATGGAGCTGAAAGCGTTGCCGAACAGGCTCTTCGTCTGGCCGGCGATGTCCTTTGCTGAGTCCAGGTAGTTTTCCCATGCGGCCGTTGCACCCTTGGTCCAATCACCCTGGGCACTTTCCACGTCTGCGTAGTTCTGCCTGATCTGATCGGTGGCTTTCTTGTTCGCGTCAGCGAGCGCCTGCGACTTGCGGGTGAATTCCTCGTCCGACATTTTGCGTGACGGGTCGGATCGCTGGTTTTCCAGTTCCAGCGACTGCAGAGCAAACCGGTCTTGCTGGCTGTTCAGTTGCCCGTTCAATGCGTTCTGACGATCACCCTGGCCCACGCCCAATACTGCGCGCTTCCCAGCAAGCTTCAGCGCACGCTGTTGCTGACTCAGCGCCTGCACGTAGGAGCTGATTGCCCGCTCCTGCTTGGCGATCCTCCCGGTCTCGTTGGTAGCCAGCACTTCAAGCTGGCTATCCGCGTCCTTCTGCGCCTTGACCATGCCCGCGCGCGCATCGGCGATCTTCTGGTCCAGCTGGATGCTTTGCGCGGCCGATGTTGTCTTCTTGGCCTTTGACGCCTCCAGGGCCGATATCTCGGCTTCGTAAGCAGCAGTCACCTGGTCAAGCTCGTTGCCGATCAGCGCCTGGCGCCGCAGCAGATAGTCTTCCTCGGACAACAGGCCAGCCTTCTGCGCCGCTTCTAGTTCCTTCTGGTAATTTTTGTAGGTGTCGGTGATCGCTGCAAGGTTGTTCTTGGCATCATTGAAGCCCGTCAGGTCAACCTGGGTGCCGGCTGTTTTGGGGTCCTTGAACTTGTCATTGATGTTGGCAATGTTCTTGTCGATCGCTGCCTGATTGAGCCGGGAATCTTTCGGGTCGACCTTGCGGATATCCTCAAGCCATTTCTTGTACTCCTTTACCGCCTCGACGCGCTTTTGCTCGTTTGTCCATGAAGACTTTGTGAGTGCATCGATCTTACCCATGGACGACACTGCATCGCCCTGCGCCTTCGCTTGTTCGCCCTCCCACTTGGCGATATCGGCCTGAGCGGCCTTCTCGTCCTCAAGCATGTTCAGGCGGTTTTGCCGAAACTCAATCAGCGAGTCTTTGGACTTTTTGTTTTGGAACAAACCGTCCATGTTTTGCGCTTCAAGCAGGTCTGCTTTCGCGCTTTCAATATCCGCGTTGATGTCGCGACGACCAATATTCTTGATCCCGTCGGCGGCGCGCGCCACGGCGTTGTAAGCCTTTTCCCAAAGACTGAGGTTTGCCAGAATCTTTGGAGTGCGCTCATTGATCGCATCAGCGTAGGCATCGGTCGCGAGCTTCACGGCACCGGCGTGATCGCCCTGCTCTTCCAGCGCGGCAATTTGCGAGTAGACCGAGGCGGTGAGGTAGTGGTACTGCTCGTTCAGCGCTGCCGAGGCTTTAACCGGGTCATCGGCGAGCTTCACGAACTCCGCAACCGTCTCGCTTACTGCCTTGCCCGTGGCTTCCTGCATCGACACTGCGGCCTGGGTGATTCCGGTAAAGCTCTCGCCAGCGATCTTTCCGTTGTCCGCCAGCAGCGCCAACACTGCGGCCGCCTGGCCAGTGGTGCCCACGGTAGCGCTGACCTGCCGCGCCATGTCGCCAAGTTGTCCGGCACTGACCCCGGCGTAGTTACCGGTCAGAATCAACGATTTGTTGTAGCGGTCCTGCTCTTCGCTGCCCTTGTAGAAAGCAACGGCGAGGCCACCAACCGCGGCGGTGGCCAGTGCTAACGGCGCCAGGATAGCCAGCAACCCGGCAGCGCCCGCACCAGCACCGGCGCCCAACTGCGCGACGGCACGAACGCCGCTACCCCAGTCACCCGACGAGAGCGCATTACCAAGCTGAACAACGTTTTCCTGGGCTTGTCGGGTGCCGAGGCGGAGTTTGTCGAAACCGGTGGCGGTCTTTTCGAGCTTTCCGTAATCCTTCTCGATCTTGCTCAGGGCGCTGTTGTACTGTTCCTGGCTGATCCGGCCCTCGTCGAGGTGTTTGCCGAGCTGCTCGATCTGATTGTCCAGTTTTGCCAGCGCCGCGCGGGCCGGGTCAATGGCGCCCAGCAGGCTGTTCAGCGCCTTCTGCTCTTCCATCGCAGACTTGGCCAGGGCGATCTGCTGCTTATCGAGCTGAGCCGAGATCTTCGCTGCCTCGGCCTCGCCATAGGCGCCGGTCTTGGTCAGCTTGGCGAGAGCGTCGCGCTGCTTCGCCAAGTCCTGGGTGGTTTTGGCGCTGGTGGACAGCGATTTTTCCAGCGCCTGCATTTCGTTCATCAGCGAAACGGCGGACTGTTCGGCCCGGCCGCCAGCCTTCGCCATTTCATCCAGGCTCGTTTTCGCCTGGATTGCATCGGCCGAGTCGATCTTGACGCCGAGTTCTGCAATGTTCATCGACTCACCTTGAATAAGTGCCCGCGTTTACGGGCTGTTTTCCCTTTCTTCCGCCATAACGCGCAGGGCTTCGCCTTCCAACACCTGAAGGTCAGGGAAGATTTCAGCGAGTTTCTTTTTCTTGATGCCGAGGAATCCGGCTACGTCGCGGATGCTGCTGTAGTCGAGACCGATCGCGCCGCCGGCGCCTGCTCGCCACTGGGTGGACATGCGGTTGAACAGCAAGAATGCTGGCCAAAGGCACGGCCAAACATCGAACTCTTCTTCCATATCCTCTGCGTCCCAGCCGAAAGCAGCGATCTGCTCGGCATCCGGCGGGGACTCATACAGGGCGCGGGCGGCGCGTATCAGTTTCCCGTGCGGGCCTTGGAATAAGCATCCTGATAGGCGTCTACGATAGCCTCGGTTGTCCCCTGACAGGACGTCACCAGCGCCTTGATGCTCTCGTCGTCAAACTTGTCATCGAACTCCCAGCCCACAACCAGATCCTTGATTTGCTGAATCTGGTTTTCGGTGTCGACAGCAACGATTTCGGACACGGAGGGCTTTTCGCCGAACTTATCGAGGCCGTCCTTGCGCCGCTGGTTCCACTCGTCGAACAATGCCGCAAGCTCGATGCGGTTTCGATATTTGAAGGTGAAACCCACCTTCACCGGATCCTGGCCTACTAACGGGACCATCACGGCCCCCAGAAAGGTCGGTGATTGGGCGATCTTGAACTTCGCCATGATTAAGCCCCGCCGCCAGCGACAACAGGCGCGCGATACGCGGTGATCTCGGCGTTGATGGTGAAGCCGAAAGAGACGGCCGCGCCTTCGTTACGCACCAGCGTCGGCGTCTTGTTGAAGGAAGCATAACCGGCGTAGTAGATCGTTTTGCCGTTGGGCAGCGACATACGCAGGATGCGTACTTCCTTCTCGCGGTCAGCCTTATCGAGCTCTTCGTACCAAGCCAGGCTGTCATCATCGGCCAACTGGAAGGCGAAGGCCTGCGCGTTCTTGGTGGTCGGGATCTGCTTGTCGCGGCGCGCTTCGAGCGGCGCGTAAGTCCAATATTGCTGCTCGCCGCCAGACATGGAGTTGCCGATCACCTGGTTGACCGCTACCCAGCCGGTAACTTTCTTGGCAGTGCCGCCGCTGATGCCGTCCGGGAAGAAAGCAACATTGGATGTGTCGATACCTTCCAGGGTAAATGCGCCAGCGGCAGCATTGGATACCCGCACGGCGCGCTCGTTGATGTCCTCCCAGCCGGACGTGACGAGCAGAATGTCGCCATTCGCAAAGCCGTTTGCGGCGCTGGTGGCGACACCGGGGTTCGCGTTGCTGATTGCGGAGATTAGCTTGGCGGCAGCGAACCCGCTGGAAATCGAAAGCGTTGCCCCGTTGGGGAAATAGACAGACATGGGTTTTCCTCTATGCAGAAATGACAAAACCCGCTCAATGGCGGGTTCAGGATTTGCCCAACGGGCGGGTTACGGGGTGGTATCGGAGCGGTAGGTAAACGAGAGCGGCACGGTGTAGGTTGAGTCGCCGACAATGCCTGGACCGACATCTACAGGCGTCATGGGCGTTACTACGAATCCGTTCTTCACTTCTCGCACGTACAGCGGGAATAGCGCGATGATCTCGGCGGCAAGTGGGTTTGTCTTTGCTTTGCCGGTGCCGGCAGGCGCGATGATGCTGACCTGAAACACGCCGGTGTAAAGCCGGTGATCGCCGCCGAGCGTGTTGCTCGCGGTGTCGCCCGGGATCGTGAAAGCCCGCAGATACGTCTCATCAGCCGCCGGCGTGTAGGCCGTGTTCTCGAACACAATCTTTAGCTTCTCCGGCCTGGCAGCATTCCAAGCTATGAGCTTGGCCTCGTAGATCGAGGCGATGATTGCGTGACTCATACCTGGTTGCTCCTGATGGCCTCCAGCACGATCTGCTGGAAGCGAGCCACGGTTACCCGCACCATGCCGCCGGGGGCCTGGGTGGAATGGCCGAACTCCAGCGGGATCGCGTAGGGCAAGTTGTTGATGAGGTAGGCCATCTGGCCGGCGGTGAAGTCGCTCATTGCTGCGACCAGCGCGGCAGTGGTTTCTGCGCCGCTCGGGTCTACCTCGTCAAAGGTGACGTTCTCAACCACGCCGAGCGAGATGTGCCAATTCGCACGGAACCGGCCCCCGACGTAGCCTTCCGGCGCGACGATATCCATGCCGTCGTTGAGCTTGCGGCCCTTCTTGAGCCTGCCGCCCTTGGTAAGGTTGGCTGGATCGCTGCGCAGCGCGCTGTTGTGGTCGTCGACGGCCTTGTTGTACTGGGTGGCCACTGCGTTCTGCGCCCAGATCTCCGGATTGCCCACGGGAGACATCCGAATCAGGCCACTGCCGACCTCGATGATGATCTCGCGCACGCTTGCATCGATCGCTTCGCTGGTCTGGGCGGCAAACTCGGCCAGGCTCAGGGCGAAGCTTCCGGATTGGCCGGCACCGGCCCGGCTCACGACCGCACCTGCAGCTCATACAGGATCGGCGTGCCGGCCGGGTTGACCTCTTTCAGTGGCGGGACAATTGACCAAGTGCGGCCCTGGGCAACCACTTTGTCGAGCAGGCCTGGCACCCAGGCCAATCCCTGCGCCGCGATCTTGAGCTTCTTGTCGCCCTGCCGGATGAGGGTGCTGTTCTGGAATTCGAGGCCGGTGAAGTCGAGCAGAATGCCCTGGGCGATCTGTTCGACAATGGCGCCCGGCGCTTCCCCGCCCGTCTCCGGATTGTACTCGCCTGGCTCAGTCTTGCTGATGGCTACAGGCTGGCCGAACTCTGTGATCATCTCCAGAGCCATCACGGCCATTTCGTCGTAGAAGGCCATGTTGGCTCCAGATGTGAAAAGCCCAGCTATGGCTGGGCTGACTATTGGTTAATCCGCTTCCTGCGCAGATCAAGCAGCAAGTCTGCTATTTGCGCTGACGCATCAGCGAGATCGCTTTCCGTTTTTGGGGCGCTAGCGAAATACGAGCCACCGGCCTTCTGGCGGTTTTGCTGCTGATCCCACTTCCCTTGAACAGCACCGATCGCTGCTGCTGCAAACTTATCCCAAGCCAGCATTTCATCATCGTCTTGAAACTTCATACTCACCTCCAATGTGTTAGGAGGCATGAAGCTATCACTATGCTCGCACTGCGAACAGCCCGCGCTTTTGTAGGTAGTCGGCAAACTGCGTTGCACTCGGTCGATCCGGCGCCGCCGGCAGCAATCGATTGCTGGTGTTCGATATCGCCGCGTACTCGCGAGTTACCGCGCCCTCGACGCGCTCCAGCGTCACAGCCCCCTTGCGCTTGTCGATTGGATCGATATCGTCCTGATGAATCTCGGCGGCCAGGGCCATCTGCCCGTACTGGATGCGCGCCGGCAGGTAGTTGTTCGGCTTGATCTCGCGATCCAGCAACACTTCCCGGCGCGGCCAGGATAAAGCCTGCTCGCTATTCGACTTGCGGCCCTTCCAGGTCATGCCATCCATCACCAAGGCGGCCCGGCGAAGCAACGCCTCTTGCGCCGGAGCGCCCGCAGGGATGACCGCGCCGAATTTCACGGCATACAGGGCCAGATCCTCGGCGCTCGCATAGCTTTCGGCGTCAGGCTTGCCAGTGCCGTCCTCGATGATGAGCATGATTACTCCTTGACTTCGTTCAGGCGGTCAGCCTCGGCCTTCGCTTCATCGGCAGTGCCGACGAACTCGCCGAATCGTACACCGTCGCGGGTGATGATGATCCACTGGTCGTTCGATTCCAGCTTCTGAATGTAGACCGGCTCGTCTTCGGTGCCGTCCTTGATGGTGCCATTGGTGCCACCGTTCAGAACATTTTTGCCCGTCCTCTCTTTCCCGGCAGATACCTTGTCCTTGGCAGTCCTTGCCTTGCCAGCAGCGGAGGTAACCGGAGTCTTGCGAGTCTGTACTTCCACCTCGATCTCGGCGGCATCGTAGGCGGCTTTGATCTCAGGGTAATCGCCCACGATAACGACCTTGGTCACGCCACGCTCAACTGCGCGGAACAGATCGGGATTGCGGTAGCGCTTGTTCGGGTCGAAGTCACCCAGCTGGTTGCTATAAACGAGTTCCATGATTCTCTCCATGGCGGCCATTGCTGGCCGCGTCTTGGGGTGGGTATCAGCCGGCGGCAGGCGGCGTGGTGGTCAGGGTAATCATCACGCCGGCGGTGACCTTGTTGCTGTCCGAGTGCTTGACCCAGTTGGCGGCCGAACCAACAGCGGCCAGGGTTGGGTTGGCACCGCCAGTGGTTTCCTTCCAGCTGTAGCCCAGCACGTCGATGTTTACGGTGCCTTCTGCGCGGTAGCCTATGCCGAGGTTCTCTTCATCGTTCACCTCGTAGGACCGGAAGCCAGGCGCCTGCGACTCGGTGATCACAACGGCATTCGGCAGCAGGCCGAAAATCACGTCAGCCGGTGCGGTGTCGGTCACCAGCACTGGCTTGCCAAGCGTGCCAGGCAGACCGCCGTAGATGACTACGCCGGCTTCCTCGTAGACCTTGTTCGCGATCGCCTCGTCCACGATGTCGAAATAGGCCGACGAGTGCATGACCCACAGGGCAATGCGGCCGAACTTGTCGCCGAATTTGCGCATGCCGCGGGTCAGGGTCTTCTTGCCGTCGGTTTCGATGTTTGCCGAGACAACCATGCCAGCGTTGGAGCCGATCGCGGCACGCAGAGCTGCGGTGGCGTAGTGAATGAAGCCTTCCAGGGTAGCGTCTGCCACATCAACGCCGATGATTTGGGAGAACTCATCCACCGGACGGCCGCGACGCTTGAACGCCTCTTCGGTGGTTTGGTATGGGCCATATTTCCACGGAGCCTTCACACCAACAGCTTCGCCAGCGCCGATCTTCTTCGAAACCACTTTGGCTTCGGAGTTGACGTCGCGGTGATCCAGCCCGCCGCCGAGCTTGTAGAACGCTCGTTTGCGGAAATCGCCTTCGATCATTTCGTTGTCAAGGACGATGGCGCCGTTGGAGGATGCGTTGAACACATCCAGGTTGTCCTGGACGCGCTCCAGGTATGCGGTTTGCGCCTCATCGTTGTAGATGATCAGGTCGCTGTTTACGGTTGTCGCCATGGGTATTTCCCCTTACTTGGGCAATTGCAGGAATGCGGTTTGGCCGTGCTTGCGCTGGTAGTCGCGCTTCTGCTCGGAGGTCATTTCGGAGCGCTTGAATGCAGCCTGGCCGCCGCCCCCGCCCGGGGCTTGTGTTCCTGAAGCCCTTGGCCACAGGTGGGGTGCGCTTTCGCGCAGAGATTCCGCCCATTCGAGCGGGGTCAGAGGGGTCTTGCCGTCTTTGCCGAGGATGGTCTGGCCGGACTCATCCACAGCTACCGCTTCGCCATCTTCATTCAGCGTGAACACGCCTTTGGCGCGCAGGATGATGTCGTCCGTGGCTTCAGGGATCGCACCAGCCTTCAATGCAGCGCTGCGCACCGCGTCCCCCAGGACTTTGCCCTGGAACTTGGCTGCGAAGGACTCAGCCTTCTCCGCGCGCGCGCTGACGGTCTTCAACTGCTTGTCGTATTCGCCACGCAAGCGTTCGGTGCGCTTATTGAACACCTCGTCCACCTTGCCCTCTGTCAGCAGCTTGGTTTCCTCGTCTTGGCCGGCACGGCTGAGTAGTCCTTTGACGGCATCGATGTCGATGCCTTCGAACTGGGTCTCGAACTGGGTCAGCTTGCCGGACGTTTCTTTCAGCTTGCCCAGCAGCTCGTTGTTTTTGGACTTCAGCCCAGTCACGGAGGCTTCAACGGCAGTCGCGATAGCGGCCTTGATTGCCGGGTTTTCCAGGTCGATTTCGTTTTCTTCTGCCACGTTGATGCACCCCTTGGGTTTGGTCGCCCGCTTTGCAGGCAATAAAAAACCGCCCGGAGGCGGCTGATTGAATTTGTTCGGTTAGATCCCTGCTCGCTCGAAGGCCAGCGGCTCCAGCCCCTTCATCTGCACCAGAGTCAGCGGCGCAAAGTTGCGATCAAGCTGCAGCTCAGTGAAGCGCTCGACGGTCAACCCGCCCTCCCGGAACAGCTTGCCCCGTACAGGTCCGATAGCCACGTCCTGGAACGATGCCGGTTGCTGCTGGAGCCAGTGGTAGTAATCCAGATCAGCATTGACCTGTTGCCCGCCATTGGCACCGACAGAAGCCCGCGTAGCGCCTTTGGCGAACATTGCGCTGAGCCTGGTCAGTAGGATGAAGGTGGTACGGCAGTTCGGGTGGAATGGCGGCCTTGGGCCTGAATCCACCGGAAACTTACGCTTGTCCATTGAGCGGCACTGCTGGCTGGTCTTGCTATCCAGCGTGGCGACCATCTGGATCTCTTCCACGATATCCGTGTTTGCCTTGGCCACCTCCATCCGCGCCTGGGAAGACACATGCTGGATGGCGGTGTGAACGACAGTACTGGCATTGCGGTTGGTAGTTGCCAAGATTCCGTCTTTGTACCCTGCGGCTTTGGTACCGCGAATGCTCTTGATGATCTGGAAGTTCGTCTGCCCTTCGAAGAACCCCTGCCGGATGGTGCCGGTGACGCGCTCACGTTCGGCGCCGGTCCAGCTCTTGATGAAGGTTTTCAACAGCTTGCCGCCACCGGTACCGCGCACGCTGAGCGGATTCGTCAGCACCGCGGTGCGGATTGCAGCAGCCGTAGGCGCGACTACATCCAGCGACACGCCGACCGGTGCTGACCTGGCAATGCTGGTCGCCTCGAACTCAGCCTCGTAATTGGCGATGTCCACCAGGTCGAGATTCAGTTGCGCGCTGTAACGGTCCAAGATGCCCAACAGTAGGCTATCCACTTCCTTCAGCAAAGCTTCAAGGCGCTTGACGTTATACTCTGTTAGGTCCGACTGGGTGAGCCTGTCACGGATTGAGCGGTCGATCTCCTTGAGGAAGGGAGCGAACTTGCCCACCTCCCCTGCCTTGAGTTTTTCGAGGAAGACGGCGTGCCGGATGGTCGCGTCAAGTGCTGCCTGGTTCGCTGCCATCTACTTTGTCCTCGTCGTCCAGCCCAAGGCCATCGCCCTGCTCTTCCAGCTCGCCATCGATCTGCTTGTCCGTGCGCTCTGGCGCGATCAGCCCAAGCTTGCGCAGGTAAGCCCGCAAGTCAGCCTTGGCGAATCCGCCGTTCTGCCACAAGCCAACCAACGCCGTAATCATCTGCGGATCAGCCGTCAGTTCGACGAACTCCTGATTGACCTGGTAACCGACTTTGTTGTCGGCAATGCCCATGTAAAAGCAACACCACATGAGTGCACGGGTGTAGGCCTCGCTGACGTTGGCAACGCAGCCAGCCAGGACCGACGTGGATGCCGACTGATCGCCGCGGGACTCTGTAGCGGTCTTGGTAGCAAGCGAAGCCACAACCATCCGAGCGCCGAGTTCGATCATCATCTGGTTTTTGTCGGCCATGGCCTCCTTGACCAGCGTATTGGGCGTGGGCTGCGCGTAACCGAATGCGCCACCGACAGGTAGCATCATCGGGGCTCTGGAGCCAACATAGATGCCGTTCTTCTCCATCCAGTCGCGCCATTGCTCATCCAGGCCGCTGATCCACGGTTGAGCCTGCCCGCACCAGAACACGCTGTCTTCGTAGTCAGCGCTGTTCCGGTAATGGCCCAGGTTGATCATGGCGATGTCGTATAGCGGCGATTCGTCGATGCTTGGGTCGTTGTTCTGCGCGCCGACGAAGGTGAACGGGATCTCCTTGAGACGCCCGGTAACGCCTTCCGGCCTGAACTCTTCGATGACCGCCAGCGGCCCGCCACCTTTCGGCCCGGACCGACGCCAGACCCGGCACACAAACCCGTCATCCTCTAGCGCCAGCTCCCGGTACTGCTCAGCCGTTTTGTAGCCGAACCCGTCGGGAATCTCCGGCGACTCGCGCAGCACCACCAGGGTCAGCACGCTATGGCCGTTCACCATGCCGGTGCGCCAGTTGATGATGTCCTCGGCGCAGTACGACAGGATCACCGAGTGCCCGCCGATGCCGTCGTCCTGGTGATAGTCGACGTACAGGCCGTGGCGGCCAGCCTCAAGCACCTTCTCAAGCGTGCCTTGTGAATGCTGGTAAATGCTCACTCCGGAGCCGTTGGCGTTGTCTTGCAGGTATTCCAGCTTCTTCGGCACCGTGAGGGTCGGGTCTTTATGGAAAGCCAGGCCCAGCAGCCCGTTACGGGTGTGACCGGTGGCGTTCTTGAACACCGCCCGCTCGCGGTAAGCCCGGTTCCGATCTTCGTTCTCCGGCGACTTGTCGTGCGCGTTGATGTAAGGCAGCCGATCGACTACCCGGTGCTGGCCGGCGCAGACGTCGCGGACGGTTGCCCAGCGGTCCAGCACTGCCGTGTATTCCGCCCGCTTGAAGGAGACGTCGTTGCTCATCGGGCGTATCCCATTTTGATAGCGGTGACCGGTTTGATGATCGGGTACTCGCGGTGGATGAAGTAGCCGCCGGCGTCGTTCGCGTGATCGATGCCGGCGGTTTTGTCTGGCTCCCCATTCGCGCCCCACACCTGCTGCTCCAGGCCGTCGGCATAGGTTGGGCAGGTGAGCGGGTTGACCAGGTAGCGGCGCTCGCCCTGCGCATTACAGAAGACGGCGTTCATTGCGTTGATTCGATCCTTCACCGGCGGGTTTGCCGCTGGAGCGATGACCGCGAACCCGGCCTGTTTGAGCATGGCCAGATCGGTGATGCTAGCGTTCACGGACTTGCGCGAATCGCCCGAGGCATCCGGGTAAATCCTGATCTCGCATGTCTTCTTGAAGTCGTTACCGTCGTGCTCCCAGTAGCGCTCCTTGATGCGACGGATCATATCGGGCGTGTCGTAGCCGTCGATCAGCTCATCTACTGCCCTGGGCAGCCCCTGGTCGCGCTTAACGTGCGTGATCGCTGCCATCTTCCCGACGTTGAAGTCCATACCGATGAACAGCGGCTCGCCGGGCTGCACGGTGTCGAAGCATCCGTTGAGCTTGCGGTCGTACGCAGTGTAAATCGTTCCCGACGTCAGGTTGACGAACTGGCCCTTGAGGTACGCCATGATCAGCTGTGGCGGATATGACTCCATCAGGGAGGCGATGTAGTCATCCGGCAGGTTCAGCTCGTTGTCGAACGTGCTGGCCTGCACCAGGCCGTACATCTCTTTCAGTGAAGGCTTGTCACGCAGCTGTTTCACAAACTGCAGGAAGACGAACTTGAAGCCCTCCGGCGTCGTGGTGACGTCCACCCCGTTCTTCAGCCCGGGTAAGTTGTAGCGCATCCGGGCGATGATCTTGCGCCAAGCCTGCTGCGCCTTGACTGCGGTCAGCACGTCCAGCTCATCCACAAGAGCTTGGCCGATTTTGAAACCGACAATCGTCTGCGGCTTCTCCATCGACCGGCAAATCACGGTGCCGCGGTACTGCCGGCCGCTGTAGATGTGAACCTCGTGGTTCGCCTGGTTGATCTTGGTCTTCAGCCCCCAGTCGTAGGCAACCTCATCCATGGTCGGATAGAAGATGTCCCGGATCTGCGGGTAAGTCGGTGCGAAGTAGCCAGCGTTGACGCCAGGCCACTCCATGAAGTGCTTGCTCAGCGCCGAACAGCCCACCCAGGTCTTACCTGATCCGAAACCGGCAACGAACGCACGGAATTTGTGGGGCAGCGTGAGGAACTGAGCCTGCGGAACGTTAAGGCTCGGCATTCGGCTTCCTCGCATCCACCACGTCTACCTGGATGCGGGTCGGGATCACCGGTTCGTCGCCCGCCTCTTCCTTCCTGGCCCGGTTGACGTAAATGTCACCGGTTTCTTTCGCGGCTTGCTCGAGGATCTGCAGGGCTAGGCCGATGTTCTTCATCGACTCGGCCTTCTCCACAAAACGGTTCATGGCACGCAGACGGAAGGCGCGGTTAGCGATCGGAATATCGACAGTCTCTTCCCGGAAGCGCTTGCGGCACTCTTCAAAAAACGTCTTCCACTTCTGCCCGAGGTCCCGACCGGAATACTTGGTTGGGTCGTATCGCTCACACAGTTGGCGGGACACCTCAATGCCGTATTGCTCCTTGACGGCCTGGCAAACCTGACTGGGAGTATCGAAGCAGGCCAGGGCTTGGACAATAAAGGCCTTCACCTCATCTTTCAGGGCTGCCATAGATTTGTTTTCCGTCAAGGGCTGTCAAGGATTAAGCCAGCTTGAGCAGACAGGTTCCGCAGGCCCTCGCAATGTTCAATTTCCCCACCTCAGCAGGACTGTTTGCAGCATCCACCAACGCTTGAACGTCAGGGCTCGCACCGTAGCGGCGGACCACACCGACGAACTCTTCGACGTCGTGACCGCGCATCTCAAGCTTGGGCGCCCCTTCCTTGGTAAAGGCTGGCTGTCCGTACTTATCCATGGCGTGGGCGATGTGATACAGCTCATGCTCTACCAGGGCACAGAAGTCGGTGTCGCTGCACTGGGCGCAGTAGTCAGCAGCCAGAGTGATGATGAAGGCCGGCACATCGCCGAACCAATCACGCATCTGCTGCTCCATTCGGGCTTTCTGCCAGCCACCCGCGCGGAACGCTACCTGCTCGGCTTGGCCCAGGACGGTACGGCCCTGCTTGGCGAAGCTCGACGACGCCCACATAACCCGGATGTCTGCATCCAGTAGGTGGGCATGGTCTTCGTTGTGAATGCTGCCGGTGTCGGCAAGGATCTCTGCTTGGAGCCATTCCAACACCTCGGGAGCAGGAGTAATGCGAACGCCAAAGTCGGACAATTCAAGCAGCGATAATGGCGGCATTGGTCGACTCATATCGTGCCCTTCTCTTGCCGTCTTGCAAGCTTGCGGGTATTCATGAACGGTTTTCTTATTTAACAAAGAGAGATCATGAATACGTTTTTTACGGTCTTCGCGGCCGGGGTAATGCCAATAATGGCAATCGTTCTTGTAGTCCTAGCATATCGACACAACATGAAGAAATGGCGAGCAAGGATTGACGCAGAGCTGCAAACAGCTTTGGACGAGCTGGGAGTTAGCGCTTACACATTGATCGTGGACAAGCTGACTTCGCCTAGCACTGACAGAACAGCTGACGTCTACCGTATCCTGCACGACGATCACGACCATTATTTCCTGTTCATGAAAATCGGAGAGCAACCCGCGGTGCTCAAACCTCTAAGCAAGGAGCGAGCCTTAATGGCGGCAAGGATGAATGGATAAGCTGGTTGACTGAGCAGTAACCCTAGTCTGCGCCACGTTCTAGCGCATTCGAAAACGTGGCGCGGATTATTGCTTCCTGCGGTCGATGCCACCCGGCGCCTTGTCGCAGCCCAAGCAATGTTCACAGCTCAGGTTCCGGCAGAGCCAGGATTTAACAGGCTGCCAGTATGTGACCATAAAGATGTGGCGGGCACCGGCGAGGGCCAGGGAGACGTGCAATGTCAGGCCAGCGGTGCTCGGGCCGAAGAAGACATTCTGGCTGCGCACCGACACAACGAAACCGGTGATGGCGATCGTGGTGTAGATCAGCTTCCCAAGAATGCCGTCCCTCACCTTGCCGCTCAGTACGCACCAGGTGGCCCACAGCGCGATAAGGCCGCAGGCGATGGAGTTGATCAGTTCAAGATTCATGGTGGATTGCCTCCCCCGAACCGCTGGCGGATAAGCGCCCAGAGGTCAGCGGCTTTGATGGCTCGGTTGATTGCTGCCAGGAGCGAGCCGCCGAACGTGCCCAGCAAGAAACCGATGCCGGCGACGATCTTGGGCTCGGTGACATTCAGGTAGGCGCTGACCATGCTCGTCAGGTACAGAGAGCAGGCCACCCCAGTGACCAAGAACACCATCCAAGCGCGCCAGTCGGACAAGTCGTCCTTATGCCACCAGCTCGCAACGACAGCCCCAATGAGACCCGCAATCAACAATTCGAACCTGTCGATCTTGTCGAGCAGGCGCTGTAGATACTCCATGCGCTCGACTCCGTGGGGCATGTTTGGGAATTGAATCGGCTCACACAGCACTCCCAGCTCGGAGCAATGGGTGTGGTGGAGCCGAAAACGAAAAGGCCCCGATCATGTCGAGGCCCTGAATAGGTGCGCGGTCTTTCCCGCAGTCATCCAAAGACCATTCCAGCGTCCACGCCCAAATGCATCGATCTCGCTAATCTGGTCTCGCGCCACCTCGGAAGCACAGTGAGATCAGGATGCACGGGCTGCCGGTTTTTCCCCCAGCGCCGCACTACTGGCTCATCAGCGTCCAGGCCTAACAGAAGGAAGCCTCGGGAACGACGGAGCTTGATCCTTCCCCCACAAAAAAACCCGACATGATAGTCGGGCTTCAAAGGACTCGTTTCATTCAGCAGCTAAAAAGCCGCATGGTTATTGATGCATAGATAACAAGAATTAAATGCCACCTGGAGAATCCAGGATCTGCCTGACTTTACGAGCGAGGTCGTGAGGCAGATACGGCTTCGATATCACTTCAAATTCCGATCCACCTGCATCCGTGCGCTCGATGGAGTTTTCTGCATAACCGGTAGTAAGCAATACCTTGGTCTTCGGCATGCGTCTCCTGACCTCTCTCGCCAGCATTACCCCATTCATACCACCAGGCATGATTAAATCTGTGAAAAGAAGATCGTACTTTTCGCCGGCTTCGTATCGCTTTAACGCCTCACGCGCATTCAGCGATATTTCAGTAGTGTACCCGTAATCCTCAAGCACCATCTTAACTAGCTCAGCAACGTCTGGACGATCTTCTACGATCAGGACCTTTTCAGTACCATCCTCATAGTCAGACTTCTGCCTATTCTCCTCGGGCGTAACGGAAGCCGTATCAACAGGGAAGTACAAGCGAAGGGTTGTGCCAATACCTTCTTCTGAATAGATCCGAGCTACCCCACCGGACTGCTTGGCAAAACCATAAACCATAGACAATCCCAATCCAGATCCTTTGCCCTCATCTTTGGTGGTAAAAAATGGATCCATCACCCTATCGCGAATCGTTGAAGGCATACCAATGCCGTTGTCCGTTACCGATATGCTTACATAAGAGCCTGGGAAAAGTCCTTCGTAGGATGTGGCCAAGTCTCGAATACTGACGTTTCTTGTTTCAATGAATACTTTCGGATTATTACGACCTATCAATGCATCGCGCGCATTGATAAAGATATTCAGGAGCGCCATTTCCGCTTGAGTAGGATCGATTCGGCAATTTTGTAACGAATCGTCTAGATCAAGTTCTATCCTGACGCCACTACCAAATGTCCGCTCAATCAGCGGCTCTACGAGTCCAACCAGGGTGTTTAAATTCAAAACCCGACCTTGCAGCTTTTGCTTTCGCGAAAAAGCCAATAGCTGCTTCGTCAGTGTACTGGCCTTCTCGACTGCAGATTTTGCGTGGAAAGCGCTCTTTTTGATCCGCTCTAGGTTTGCTTCAGGCTTTTCGACAGCACTACCAATTAGATCGACATAGCCGCCTATGACCTGGAGGAGATTGTTGAAGTCATGCGCGATCCCGCCGGTGAGCTGGCCAAGCGCTTCCATTTTCTGAGCTTGTCTCAGCCCTTCCTCTGCATCGCGTCGTCGGCTCACGTCCAACTGCGAGGCAAAGAAATAAATCAAATCGCCCTTTTCGTTATAAATAGGAGATATGAACAACGCGTTCCAAAAGCTGCTGCCATCTTTTCTGTAATTCAGAATCTCAGTGGAGAACTCTTGCTTCGCTTTTATGGCGTTCCTGATAGAGGTTACGACGTCCCTATCGGTATCCACCCCTTGGAGAAAACGACAATTTTTGCCAAAAATCTCGTCGTGCTCGTAACCCGTCATCTCCAAAAAAGCTTGATTGGCGAAAATTATCGGGTTGTTTGGCGAATTGGGGTCCGTGACGATCATCGGCATGCGAGTCGTTTCAACAGCAGCGAAAAAAATATCTTTAGGGTGGTCAGATATATCGGCAGAGACATTATCGTCTACCCGAAGGTCTTTATGCGGCACACATGCCTCCAGCCAAAATAGAAGTCGTATGAGTTACTGATTCTACTCAAATTTCTTTCGGCTGGAAAAAAACCCGGCGAGTGGCCGGGTTCAGAGTTTCGTGTGCGTTTCGCGTTACTTGTGCACTATGGGAAAAGTACGCTCAAAACCCCGTCATGTCAACATCATTATGCCGCCTCTTGATCTTTTTCCGCGTGAATCACCTGCCACACTGGCTGTTGTGCCTGAATATCCACTTCCTTGATCACTTCTTTCAGGGATTCCCACAGGTCAAGCCAGTCGCGCGTCCAGTTCTTTGGGTCAATGGTAACGCCGAAGAAGGTGTTCATCTCGGCAGCGACCCGCGCCGGCCCCCACTCGGCAGATCCGGCCACCTCCCCCTTGTACGATTGCAGGGCCAGGGTAACCAGGTACTGCGCCTTCACGCGCTTGGCGGATGTCAGGTCTGGCAGCGCAGCCTTTGCGGTGATCAGCAGCACCGCATTCAGCAGGTGCCGCATGTTCATCGCTGGGTGATAGAGATAGTGCCCGAACTGCTGCACCTGGAACGGCAGAGTGTCTATGGCGCGCAAAACCTTACCTATGGTCGCCAGGTGAGCGGCGCGGGCGGTGGAGCGACCAACCTGTGTCCCGCGCGTCTCGCTGATGCTGATCTTCTGCCGCACAACCTGGATGCGCTCTTCCTTGTCATCTCCAAGCGCAGCAAAGACTGCCTCGGCGCGGCGCATGCGCTGGCCTTTCTTGATCGGTGCGGATTGCGCTTTGTCGATTGCCACAGCGCTGATCGACGCGTTCGATTCATGTTGTGCTTCGGTCCACACCTGTCTTGCATTGATCAGCTTCATGCGGCTTCCCCTTTTTTCAGTTCTCTGGTCATTGCTCGATACTTGGCCTTGATGGCCTTGATCTCTTCCACGGTGTACTTGCAGGGCGCATGCTGCCCTTCCAGCCAGGCCACCTTCTCGGCGCCGATGCGAACCACCAGGCGAATGCGGTACTCCACGGCGTTGCCGGACAGGTTGCGGTTGCACTTCACGCACTGCCGGTGGATGTTCAGCGGCTCGAAGCGCAGCTCCGGGCAGGCGCCGACGGAACGGTAATGTCCGGCGTCCCAGCGGCTGCCGGTCATGAGGTCGTTGTCGTTGGGCGCCGAGTCGCAACTGATGCACGGCAAGTACGCGTCGCGAAGGCGCACGTACGCATTCACTGCGGCCTGGGCCTCACGCAGGTGATCCGCCCTACTCTTCAGCTTCTCCTTACGGACTTTGATCTCGCGGCGGTTAACCTGGGCCAGCGACTTGCGCGCCTTCGCCTGATTCACGTCCTTGATGGCCAAGCCGCATTTCGGGCTGCATACGGCTTGGCCCAGGCGCTGCGGCGGGAAGCTGATGCCGCATGCGGGGTTCTTGCACTTCTTCGGTTTGGGTTGCTTGGCGATCATGCAGCCTCCTTGCTGAGCAGATCATTGAAAACCACACCCTGGCCTGTGAAATAGGCGGCGATGCGATCGGTGTAAGCGACGCCCTGGGCGCGGTTGAACAGGCTGGTCACCGGGAAGCCATCAGGGCCAAACAAATGGCACTCGCCCATCATGGCCAGCTTCGTTTCGTATGGCAGATGACGCATGACCCGGTACCACTCGGCCTGGAACCCAGCGTCCTCGTTCAGCAGGATCTGCACGCCGAAGTGCAGCTTGCAGTAACGGCGGGCGTCGGCCGCATCGCCGATCTGGCTCATCTCGGCGATGCGCTTGTACATGCCGAACCACAGCCGGTTCTGGTCGAGCGTACGGTCCTTGCCTGGGCGCAGGGAGACCACTACAAACTTCTTGTCCCGGTACATGGTGGTCAGGCATGTGATGGCCTCAGTGAGCTTGGCCTGGCAGTTGACGCTGATCTTGTCGGTCATTGCACCGCCCTCTTCTCTTCCAGCTCTCGGGCCTGCTTGATAAGGAACGCCCGGCGGTCTGCCAACTCATTGGCAGCTTCAATCCGGATCTCGTCTTTTTTCTCAGCGCTGGCTGCACGCATCTCCAACATCGATGACTTCACAAGCTCAAGCTTTTCGCGCAGAGCCGGCGCTGGCCGAGTAACGGTGCCAGTAAGCAAACCCGCAATCGCGCGGCCATCTTCCGTGACGGGCTCGATACTCAGGTCCGCCAGGTACTTCTGGGCGTGTTCGCGCGGGATTCGCTTCAACTCCATCGCCTTGGTCACAGCTTGGATACGACGGTTAGCGTCGAAGCCTACGGATACATGCCAGTTGACCGGCTTTGCATCCTCGCGAGCTTGGATCACGAACCGCTGATAGGCATCGATGAACGCCATGCGCGCGCCGATTTTGTCGCCGCCATCCAGGATGGGTTTCGCGGCAGCCAGTGCCAGTTGGATCTCGTCGGTCAGCACCACGGTTTCATATTCGTCATTGGTGGTCATTGCAATGGCCCAGGCCTCGTCCTTCCCAGGGCGGCCGTCGGAGGTCTGGACACGCTGCAGGATGTCGGCCATAGCCAGCTTGCCCTTCACTTCGAAGCGGCAAGACTTCAACGCGGCTTTGACAACGGGTACCTGGTAGGCGCAGAGGTCTTCGGCCATCATCGCGGCAGTGCCTGGGTTCATTTCCTGACCCATGGCCTCGGCGGTTGCGCAGATGGCGGCGGCCAGCCCTGCAACCTGCTGGTCGTTCATTTCAGAGGTATTCATTGCGGTCACCCGATTTGCGTTTGGCCAGGACCATCTGGGCGGCCTGCTCGGCTGCAGAGTGGTTCGCCTCGGTGCGCTCCATCTGGCGGGCCGTTGTTCCGTTGATGCGCTGCCCGGTGACCCACTGAGTGTGGTAGCTCTCGGCGTTGGCCAGCAGCTCGTTGAGGCTATGGCACTTGCGCAGTACAGCGGCATCGCTGGTTTTAAGGAAGTGGGCGGCCACGTGGTGGGCGACGTCGGCACCGAGGCGGTCGACGAGCAATGCCATCTGCTTGCCAGACTTGGCGTTCCAAACCGGCCAGGCGTTGTAGCGTTTGCGGTAGGCCATGGCGTAGTTGGCCCAGACTTTGAAAGTCTTGCAGGTCTGATCCTTCGGCCCTGGCATGTCGGCGGGGATCTCAACTCGTGGTTGCTGCGAAACAAATGGCACGACCTGCCCCGTCACGACCTTGGCGGTAGCCTGGGGCGTAATTGGTTCAATGACCGGTTCTATGACTGGTTCAAGAGAGTTACTGATTCTGGGTGCAGCTGCTGCACTACCCCCTGGTGCAGGAGATTCACTAGGGGGTGAACCTGCTGCACCACCCTGGTGAATCTGCTGCACCACCCCTGGTGCAGGAGGTGCACCACCATCGAGAGTGAGGAAGTACACGTTCGACGAATTCCCCTTCGGCCCACCCTTTCGAATTTCTTTACACAACAGTCCTGCGTCACACAAAGCAGTGATGTGGTTCATGACAGAACGCTTGCTGATTTCACACTGATCGGCGATGTGCTGATAGGAAGGCCAGCACTCCCCAACGTCGCTGGCGTTATCGGCCAGCTTGATCAGCACCAACTTCCGCAATGGATTACCGACGCGAAGTTTCATCGCGGCCACCATGAGAGTCATGCTCATGCCGCACCTCCCGCTAAGGTGCGAAAATCAATCGTCTGCACGCCTTTCCAGCTATTGCAGGACATGCAAAGGGTTTGAAGATTGCCCAAAGAGGCCTCTCCGCCCTGGCTTTCAGGAACCACATGATCAGCCCTCAAACGCATCAGCACCGAGCAGCCGCAGCGCAAGCACGCGTGACCGTCGCGGGCGAATACCAGAGCACGCAAGCCAGAAGGGATTGGTTTCTTTTTCGTCCTGCGCCGGGGCGGGAGGACCGGCGGTTGGTGCGCGGTGACGTGGCCCATACGGTCCGGGTTCCACTCACAGCCTTTTTCGGTGAGTCGGAATGCTTCAGGGCGAAGCTCAATCAAACCGGCCTCTTCCAGGGCCTTCAGCATGCGGTAAGCGGTGTCGGGCTTATCGGTGAGCAGCGGCAGCTCCTCAATGATCTTGGCCTTGCTCAGCGCGAAGAAGATCCCGTCATCGGTCTTGATTGGCTTGGTCCAGCTCGGGCAGCCGTAGACGAAAGCGAACAACAGGGCCTGCTGAGAATTCAGCCCCCATTCGAGCGCCTTCACCTGGTTAATCTTGACGGTGTATTGCATGTCAGGCCTTCCCGACCTTAGCGGCCAATTCAAGGAAGCGATCCACGTACCAGTGAGGCTGCGTCTCGCGGGGGCATTGAGGGCTGGTGAGGTTCTTGCCGTAGGCCATGCCCTTCTCGGTCACGGACCAGAAATCCACCGTTTCTTGCTTGGAGTTTTTGCGCTGGAGCACCTTGAGGAAGCCGTGGGTCTCCAGTGCAATGTTGAATGCGCGCGCGGTGCTGGCGATGGCGTGTTCTTTGATAAGGGCGGTGATTGCCTTGGTCGGCATGGAAGAGCCGCCAGCGACATAAGGCGCGGCGTCCACGGCATAGCCTGGGAGGAATTTTGCATCAAGGCCGTTGTTGGCGGCGATCTTAGCCAGCATCAGCATCTTGCTGGAGTTCGCTGGCTTCAACAGGCGGTCGAAGCATTCCAGGATGGCGAGCTCGCCGACGATCTTGGAATTGTTCGGCCCTTGGGCAGAAAAGGTACCGGCCTTGCGAATGCTCGGCAGGACCTGGCCCACCACCCACTCTTCAAACTTCTCCGCAGCCGGCAGCTTCGACTTCATCACCAGCCGGTACAGATCCCGCTCAGGAATGATGGTCATGAAACCACCACCCTGTTTCGGGGTAGTGGTCGCAGCCTTACAGTGACGGGCCACGGCGTTTTCCGGTTTTGAGTAGCCGAGGGCGTCAGCGACATCGCGGGCAACAAACCAGGGGTCGCCGAGCTTGTCGGTAATGACTCGGATCGCGGCGCCGTCGAAGTCGAACGGAATCACTGAGGAATTGCGCGCCACGTTTTCAGATTGCGGAGAACGTGGCGCGAGATTGTTGGGGCTATTGATCGATTCGGTGTGTTGGTGCATGATTCGCTCCAGTTGTTTACCGCTGTAGAAAAAGCCGACCTCGTACGTCGGCTTTTTTGTGCCTGGGATTCAGGCGATTGATTTCAGTGCAGGCTTGTCGTTGATCAGTGCCTCAGCCTTGCGGCGCAACTCCCCCGCCTTTGCTTCAACCTGACGGCACTGCTTGGCGAACGCTGGCAGGTGCGGCAGGTCCTGCTCGCACATCACCTGGTCGTCAAACACCTCGCTGCCGGTGTCGATCACATCGCCCAAGGCTCGGATCAATGCGCCAAAGCTCTTGTTGGCGCATTGGTCGCTGGTCATCTGGCGGGCGCCGGTCAAGCCGTGGCGGCTTGCTAACTCATTCAGGCAGTGGTCGCGGAATTCAGGCTCAAGGGCGTTGACCCACGACTCTTCCAGCCAGGACGGCATTTCCTGATCGCCGGACAGCCAGCGCTGAACACGCTTGAGCCAGCGGCCGGTAGCTTTAATGAACTCGCCCACGTCGTTCAGGCGGGCCAGCTCTTCGAAGTCCGGGACTTTCGCGTCTTTGATCTTCGCGGCGGGCACGGTCAGGTAGATCTCACGGCTCAGCGCTTGGGCGAAGTCGTCCTGGCTCAAACTGGTGCGTGCGATCTGGTTTGCAGCGTGAGCGACCAGCACCTGATCACGGGTTTGTACGGTGTGTCTGGAACTGGACGTTTGCATGGGGACTGCTCTCTTCTAATCTGGCTTCATGGAACGGCGGACAGGGATGTCGCTTAGCTGGCGTGCTTCCACTGGATTTCTGGCAAGCATTCCTGGCGCGTCACCTTCCCGCCCGTTGCGTGTTCAATATCAATGGCGCGCTCGGCGGTAATCGACCGGTCGCCAGAGATGAGTCGAGACAGGTAGCTCGCTGGGATACCGAGGCTTAAAGCGAGGCGTTTTCTTCCGCCGCGCGGAAGCTGCTTTGCGTACGTGGGGAAGTCCATACGGATTTACCTTCTGGTTCATTTATGCATGAATTTACCATAGATATTTACCAAGTAAAGGTAATTTCCCTTAAGGGAAATAAAGGTTTTAATCGAGGGATGGAAATCAAAGACATACGCAGAGCCCGAGTACGCCAGATCATTGATCGCGACTTCGGGGGTAAAGACGCTGACTTCGCCGCCAAGGTCGACAAGCAGCCGTCTTACATTTCACGCCTGTTTACGGACAAGGCCGAACACCTCAGAAATATCGGGGAGAAGATGGCGCGCGACTTCGAGCAGAAGTGCGGGCTTGAGCTCGGATCTCTGGATAGGCCTTTGAGCGAAGCTGAATTATCCTCTGGCACCGTTTCAGATGCAGCGCAGCCGCGGATCCAGGTAGAAGTACCCCTGAAGCAGATCAGCGTTTGGGACGATCAGACACCAGTTAACGACGACGAGGTCTGCGTTCCATTTCTGAGGGAGGTAGAGCTGGCTGCCGGCTCCGGGCGATTCTCCATCGAAGAGCACGACGCAGAGTTTTTGCGATTCGGCAAAAAAAGCCTGCGCGAAAACGGGGTCCAGTTCAGCAACGCTAAGTGCGTGACTGTTCGCGGCAACAGCATGATCCCAGTTCTCCGGGACGGCGCGACCGTGGGGGTAAATACCGGGAAAACCGGGCTGGGCGATGTTGCAGATGGAGATCTTTACGCTATCAACCACAATGGCCAGCTGCGAGTTAAGCAGCTCTACCGTTTGCCGTCGGGAATTCGTTTGCGCAGCTTCAATCGTGATGAGCACCCCGATGAGGACTACACCTTTCAGCAGATGCAGGATGAGCAGATAGCTATCCTGGGGCACGTATTCTGGTGGGGTATGTACGCCCGCTAACCAAAAGGAGCCAGCTATGGCCCTCAACAAGCCCAACCAAGACCTTAAGCGCGACCTGCAAGGCGTGGCCTCCGACCTAAAGTGGTCAGCCGTAGAGCTGATGAGGATTGCGGAGCGGCTGAGCCTGGCAGGGAACGAGGCGGGCGCCCAGGCCGTGCTGAAGATGTGCACGGCGCTTCATGCGGACGAGGATCGGCTGGCCGGGTATGCGGAAGAGGTGAAGGCGGGAAGGATTTTGCGAGAAAAGCCTTGATGTACGAACTGAGAATTCAATGAATACGAGAGGACAAAGGCCACAATGAGGTCTGGGTTTCTTTTTAACCACGCATCAGGGAAGAGCAGATGAATCTACAGCACACTAAATTTTCCGACATAGACTTTCAAGACGTTTTTTTTGATTCGTTAAAAGCGGACTATAAAGAATTACCAGCATGGTTCGCCAAGAAAAGCGCAGAAGGATCCAGCGCATATGTATTTTTTAACGACAACCACAAGCTTGATGGTTTTCTATACTTAAAGCTTGAAAAAGGCTCTGTAGATGATGTGACTCCAGCCCTGCCAAATGGAACGCATTTAAAAATAGGGACGCTGAAAATAAATGCCCATGGAACAAAGCTGGGAGAGCGATTCCTAAAAAAAATATTTGACCACTTGATCCTACACAAAGCTGACGATGCATACGTAACTATATTTGAAAAACACAAAGGTCTTATCTCGCTTTTTGAGAAATATGGATTTGTCCGGCACGGCAGCAAGGGCACAGCAAATGGCGTAGAGTTCGTTTATAAAAAAAGTATTCCTAGTACAACCGGAAATCCTACCCTTGACTATCCTACGGTCAATATGGCCGGAAACAAAATTCATCTATTAGCTGTCAAACCTGAGTTCCACTCTATCTTGTTTCCCGACTCAATCCTTCGCAATGAAGATCCCGCTCTGATTGTTAGAGATGTGTCGCATACAAATAGCATACACAAGGTTTACCTCTGCAACATGCCTGGAATCGCCGCCATGAAAAGAGGAGATGTTCTGGTGATTTACAGGACTGGCGATGGTGCAGGCGCAGCACGTTTCCGCGCCGTCGCTAGTTCTGTATGCGTTGTTGAGGAGACAAAGCACATGAACGACTTTAAGGATATAGAAGAATATTTAAACTATTGCCGGCCACACAGCGTATTTTCAGAAAACGAGCTAATAGATTTCTATAAAAAGAACAACAACCAGTTTATCGTCCGCTTTACATACAACATTGCCTTTCCCAAGCGACCAAATCGCGGTAGACTTATCGACGAAGCAGGTATAGATGAAGCACTTCGCTGGAGTTGCATAGACCTTTCCCGCAATCAGTTTGATAAAATTATTGAAATGGGGTCACCCGATGAACGTCTTATTGTCAATTAAACCAGAGTTCGCGGACAAGATCTTCCAAGGCGAAAAGCTTTTTGAGTTTAGAAAAAACATTTTCAAGCGCGAGAATATTTCTAAAGTCATAGTCTATGTGACTATGCCAGTAGGAAAAATTATTGGTGAATTTTCAATAGATGGCGTCATTGAAGGTTCACCGTCCAGCGTCTGGAAAGAAACAAAAAAACATGCTGGCATCAGCAAGGATTTTTACAGCGAGTATTTTTCAGGCCGAGAAAAAGCTTTCGCCATAAAGGTTGGTGAGGTTACAAAATACCAAAACCCAATCAACTTGCGCGACTACGGTGAAAACATTACCGCACCGCAATCTTATCGATATGTATGACGAAAGCCCGGCCCAGTGCCGGGTTTCTTGTCTCTGCCATATTTTACGTACATCTCTACTATTTGCCCGATGCCGCCGGCTCTTGGTATCGCAGCACAAACCCGTTGAAAGCCTTCTTACGCGCCAGGTCATCCATCTGAGCATTGGCTTCTGCCCTCGTGGAGAATGGCCCTACAAACACGCGACTTTTTCCATCACTGCGTGTTGTGTAGGGCCTCCACCCAGAACTCACAAGATCTCTACTGATCGCCTCAGCCTTTTCCTCACTGCTGACGGACGCTAATTGAACGGACCACCTAACCCCTGGAATTTCCAGAACAGGCTGCGGGGCCTTGACTTCAGTTTTTGCGTCCGTCTCGGCCTTGGCATAACCGCAGACGCTTCCTGCGAACCGGTCCGTCATATTTGGATCGATTATCACGTCAAACCCGCCAGGTCTTTTCATAGCAAGAAATTGGGCGAATCCAGAATAGGCGCCGAACGTATTCTTCCCATTCACCTCGCCACAAACGGCCACGTCTGAAACTTGCCGCTCATTTCTAAATTTTGCAGAGTCAGGATCTTTTAGGTGGCTAGCGACTGACGTTCGAGCTCGGTCTATATCTCCGCCGCATCCGGTTACCGCTAGCGCTAGGGCCGTAATTGCTAATCCGCGCATTCCCATCTCCTTGGTCCAATCGACCCAGTGTACCAGTTGCCCCACTGTCATTCAGGATCCCGGCGCTGACTCGCAGCCGGGTTCTGAGCCAATGGAAGAATTTTCACTTGCCAATGTGCGACGACCGAAATACTGTTTATTCATACAGTACCCGCAAGGAGCGAAGCATGAACCAGTCCCCCTACTCCACTGGCAAGCCGAGAAACTCATATGAACTTGTCGGTCACCGACTCCAGCGGATCATCGCCTCACCGAATGTGCAGGAGATCCAGGCAGTTGAAGTGTTCAGATTGGACGACGAAAGCCCGGAGGCTTGGCGACAGGTGATCCAAGACATTGGCGACACCGCAGGTATCCGCATCGACCATTTGGATTCCGGCGCCGTCAGAATCGAGTGGCGAAAATACAGCGACATGTAAATGAGCCCGCTCTTAAGCGGGCTTTTTTACGCCCTTACAAAACCAATACACATCATAGATTTACCTTGAATCGTGGAATTGTTTACCATTTTATTTACCAATATGCATTGACAGGTAATTTCCAAATGGTAAATTTACCTCAAGCCAGCAGCGAACACCGCCGGCCAGCAGCGAAAGCCGCGACGTTCTTTAGCGACTCCCTTGCCGGATCACAACCGGCCCAGATTCAAAGGCAGCGATGAACCGGCCTAAACAGTTCAGAGGGTTGGCAACTGACCCGGGCGTGCAGCGTAAAGCGCCAAGAACAGTTATCCAGCGGGAGAACAAGCCGAAAGGCCCGCGGCTGGAGTGACATTTGATTCAAGCCGGTGACCGACGCCAGTAGCGTGTCACGGCCAGCTCCAAAAGATTTGAATTAGCGATCCCGATAGCCTCGGCTGGGAACGCCGGACCTCATGCACCCTGCCCCAATCAGCCAGGGCATTCAGAGCTGTAGCGTGCATGTTGTAAAGACCTGTGATCCACGGCGAACAGATGCTGTTTGACGCTGTGAGTAGGAAGCTCGAAGCCCACACCGAAGACGACCGGCCAGCCCTGCAATCAGCAGCGGGCAACGGGCCACACCGCTGACGAAAAAAACCCAGGCCGTCGCCAGTAGCGGGCCTGGGCTCACTTCCGCACCTTTATTACGTCAGCACTCCTCCCCCGCGCCCATCGGCAACCAGCGAGAGGCATGAGTGTTGACGAATACAGGTGAACAACCCGCCACTTTGGAGGCGACCATGAACGCAGCATTGAAGATATGCCAGGAGCGTTACGACGCGCAGTTGCCTCCAGAGGTCAGCGAGAGCGACGAGGTGACTGACTGGCTTGAGCATTCGGCAGAGCGCCTAGTGTGCGGCGTCGACATCAAATGGAAGCGGCGCTTCGGCCAGCCGCAGGTCGTAACGTTCGACCGGTTCTGCACGGTCCTGCAAGGCCACCTGAACCAGCGCCAGATCGACGGTCTGGACCAGCGTGATTCGTTTGCCCGCCTCCTGCTGTCGGCAATGCTCGGCAGCCAGAGCGATGCCCGATCCCACGCTGCCGACCTGCTGGGCCAGCAAAAGCCCATTGAAGCGGTCGAGAAGATCGCTGTAGCGCTGCTGCGGCCCTACGCCGAAGACGCTGTAGCGGCGGAACGCGAAGAGCGCGAAGACGACGTGGATGCCGATGTATGAGCCCGCACATCCTGATCGATGAGGCGCTTGAAGCGCTTGAGCATCCCAGCAGCGAGCCAGGCGCGCAAGCCGTCGTAGTGCGGATGATCACAAACATGCTCACCGGCGACGCAATCACCGTCGACGAATTCAACCACTACTGCCAGCGCCTGCTGAAAATCACCAGGCTCCGCAAGGAGGCCGCATGACCACCGCACCGGTTAGATCGCTGATCGACGAGCAGCTCGACGATATCGAGCGCCGCATCGCCATCCTTGGCTTCGGCCTCCCCTTCAACGAGCTGATCGGTCGCAAGCGTGAGGACCTGGTGCGGGATCTGCCGCAGCGCCTAGCGCCAACCATGAAAGGTGGTCGGATTGCGGTGAGGATTCGGCCTTGAATTCCCACCAGCGGACCAGGCGCATGCTCATCTGGTGCGGCGCCTTCCCTGTCATTGCCCTCTTTACGTTCCTGATGCTGCTCAGCGCCCTCGCTGATCGAATCACTCAATAAACAACACCTCACAGCGCCCCGCAAGGATGGCGCCGGAGTATCGCCATGCTCGCAGCAATTGCAGATCGCATCCGTTCCAAGTCCTACGAACTCCCCCTGTCCCGCGATTACGTCCGCCACTGGGGCCTGAAAGAGGCCATCCGGGAGCTGGTACAGAACGCCCTGGATAGTGAGTCGCCTTTCGAATACGCCTTCGCTGACGGCCAGCTGTTCATCACCAGCCGCTTTGCAAGGCTGGAGGCCAGCACCCTGGTGCTGGGCAGCACGTCCAAGTCTGACCGCACTGATGCCATCGGCAGCTTCGGCGAGGGCTACAAAATCGCCCTGCTGGTGCTGACCCGGAACGGTTACGACGTGACGGTTTGGAACGGCAACAAGCAGTGGGTGCCTGAGTTCCGGCACAGCGACCAGTTCGACGCCGAAGTGTTGTGCATCAATGAGACCCCGGCGCATCGGCAGAATCAGGGTGTTGAATTCGTCGTCTCCGGCCTCACCGATGACGACGAGGCGGAAATCCGCAGCATGTGTCTGCGCATGCAGCCACCAATGAGCGACGTGATCGGCACCAAATACGGCCACATCCTGCCCTCCAGGCCCGGAAAGCTCTATGTCGGCACGCTATTTGTTTGCGACACCGACCTGACCTACGGCTACGACATCCTCCCTGAACACCTGCAGCTTGAGCGTGATCGCCAGACGGTCAGCGGCTGGGACTTGAAACAGGTATCTAAAAACGCCTGGATCGACACCGGGCGCCTGGATGAAGTGGCGAAGAAGATCGAGGCGGGCATCCCGGACGTTGAATACGTCGAGTACGGCAGTACCGAGCTTGTACGGGAGGCCTGCTACAGGTTGTTCCAGCAGAAGCACCCGGGCGCCATTGCAGTTCAATCCCAGGAAGAGTTGAACAACCTGGTCAAGCAGGGAATGACCAACACTGTAGTGGTGAGCCGGACATTCCACTCGCAAGTGGCCAACTCGACCTCATACAAACAGCAGGTCTCCCACGTCGTGGCTATCCAGACGCCCAAAGCGGCCTTGGAAGAATGGTACCGCGACAACAAAAAATACATGAGCAGGCTACCGGCCGCTTCCTTCAAGGAGCTGTTCAAGCGCGCTGATGGCTGGAGGAGCAAGTGATGTCCGATAAAAATATGCAAATCTGGAATCAGGTCAGCAAGACCGATACCAGTCACACGAAAAAAGCCGAAGTCGGCGGTCAGAAGATCACCAGCCTCAACGGTACGGCGATGATCATGAAGGCGACCGAGATTTTCGGGCCTGTCGGTATCGGGTTCGGTTGGTCGGTGGTGGAAGAGCGCTTCGACCCTGGTGCGGAAATGTTCGTTGGTGATGGCGACAAGCGCGCATCGCTCGGGCTTGAGCTGAACCACACCATCAAGATCAAGTTCTGGTTCACGCTCGACGGCAAGCGTGGAGAAATCGAGCAGTACGGTTGCACTCGCTACCTCTACAAGTCGAAGTTCGGCACCACAACCGACGGCGAAGCGCCGAAGAAGTCCCTTACCGACGCGATCAAGAAATCCCTGTCGATGCTCGGCTTCAGCGCTGATGTGTTCCTTGGCCTGTTCGATGACGACGAATACGTCACCCAGCTCAAAGAAGAAGAGGCTCTTGCCAACGCCGACGACAAGGACGCCGAAATTCTGCGCCAAAAACAAGAGCGCATCGACTGGCTAGCCTCGGCCGTCGAAACCATTGGAAAGGCCGTGACTATCTACGAGCTGAAGACGCTCAACGTGAAATACATTCGCGAAGCCACCCGGCGAAACGAGCCTGCACACATCGCCCGCATCACTCGTGCATTCGAAGAACGCAAAGCCAGCCTTGAGAAAGGCACGGAGGCAGCAGCATGACCCAGCTCTACGCACTCACCGGCAAACTCGCCGAACTCCAGGCCATGGCCGACACCGACGATGAAGGCCTGAAAGAGGCCTTGCAGCACGCCATGGACGAGGTTCAAGGCGACTTCAACATCAAGGCCGACAACATCGTTATGTTGCGTCGCAATATCGAAAGCGACGTGACCGCCATCGAAAATGAAATCGAGCGATTGGCCGAGCTCAAGCGGATCAAGTCCAACAGCGTGTCACAGATCAGCGACTACCTGCGCCGCAACATGGAAGCCGCCAATATCAAGTCGATCAAGCGTCCGCTCTTCACCATTACCCTGGCGATGGGAAGCGAACGGGTGATCGTCGACAACGAAGACGCCGTGCCGGACGAGTTAACCACTGTGAAGTCGAGCATTGCTCCGGACAAAAAGGCCATTGCCGCCAAGCTCAAGGAGATCCGAGAGCATAACGAGACTGTCCGTAAGCGCATGGCCGCCGGCGAAGATGCCGAACATGAGCTGATCGAAGAGCCGAAATGGGCTCACCTGGAGCGCGGCGACAGTTCAATCAGAATTAAGTGAGGCAGCCATGATCAGCAACCACCTCAGCCTGGTCGAACAGCAACGCCAGCACGCCGATTCAATATCGGAGCGCACCGCTCAGTTCCTGTCCGCCGGCGGGACGATCTACCAAGGCGAAAGCCCGGAGATCAACCCGCCACCGCCGAAGCGCTCCACCAAGATCGATCCCGAAACCATCCTCAAGCGCCGCAAGCCGCCGATCTCGAGGACTGAGCGTAACGCACTCCGCAAACTCGCGGAGGCATTATGAGCAAGCGCAAGCCCCATAATCTCAAAGCACGCATTGAGCGGTCCTGCCGGTCGCTGCTGGCCGCCAACCACGTCGCGGTGGTCAACATCGACCCCAGCGGCCGCCAGGGCATGATTAATTACAAGTCGCTGAAGAACATCCCGCCCGGAAAGATCGGCCAGGCCGTTTGCGGAATTCCTCACCGGTGGACGATCTACCTCAGCGCCCTCTGTATCGACGCCCGCGGCGATCGCTACAGCAAGTCGGTGGAGGTGGCGCCCGATGGCAACTACCTCTCCGACCACCTGGAAGACGTGATCGAGCATTGCTACAAGAAACTGCGCGACGAGGCCAACCAGAGCCAGATGGTGGCTTCCGGCTGGATCGCCATCCCTGAAGCGATATCGCTGGACGAGGCGCACGCAGCGCGGATCTTCGAAGCCGTCGGCGCCTGGTGCCAGGTGAAGGTCGATTCATGCGCCGCATAGCCCGCACCCAGCAACGCAAACGACAAACCTGGCTCGCACTGTCGGCCAGCGGAATAGAAGAGGTAGGCCATGGCAGCAGTAACCCAGAAAGAACGCTCGGCCAAGTCTGCCAGGAAGCGCGTGGCGAATGCCGAAGAGGAATTGAGGCTCAGGGTTCGCCCCGGCACGCGTCAGGCACTTGCCGACCTGATGGAGTGGTCGGGCATTACTGAGCAAGGCGAGGCGATGACGCTGATGATTCATCACCTGCATGCGCTCGGCTCCGCGAAGTGCCAGCCGCTACTGAATCCGCCGCGCCACGAAATCGAGATATCGCAAAACGTGGCGCGGGAATTCCGCAATAAAAGCCTGCTCGCCATCCAGAAAGACCCGGGCGACGAGATACTTCAACCTTTATCTAACTGATAAATTATCAGTCAACATCGCAGCTGAAGCATTGATCTGCACTATTCTCTTCTGATACGGCGCGCACAGCTTCCACTAGCTCATTTTCGTCATCGAAATAGTGCACTTCACCTTTAGAAAACTGCTCTCTAGCGAACTCTTCCGCCTCTTCGATATCTCCAGAATCCGAAAAGTAAGTGCCATCGTGGTTATCGCATTTCTGAAGAGTGCCAGCCTCAACGGCGATTTTTAAAGCCTCGTTGTACTTGGATTCGTTTTCTTCAATCGTTCGTTTGATGCCGCCCATAGCCACTTACTCCGTGTGTCATTAGAGAGCCAATAAATACCTTAACTCAAACCAAATTGCCACCACCGGAATCCGGAGGGCGGCGCCTACCCGAGGTTCAACAAATGCCCGTACGCCACAGTGCAATCCACAAAATCGACAAAAAGCCCGACGGCAACCCGGCGGTGCTGCTTCTGGCCTCAACTGAGCAGGTTGAAAGCCAGGCCCGTGATGACCTGATGCAGCAGTTCAACGAAAACTACAACGCCACCGCCGGCAAGGCCTGGGGGTTCTTTCACGCCGAGTCGGGCGCCTATCCGCTGAGCGGCTGGCTCCGCGAATACCTGGCCGGCGGCTCCACCTTCTTGGAGTTCAGCACCACAGCGGTGGAACAGCTGACCAAGCTGATGGAAGAATCGAACCTTTCCACCGGTGGGCACGCGCTCTTCTGCCATTACCAGCAAGGTATGACCGACTATCTGGTCATAGCCCTGGTGCAGGAAACAGAAGCTGTGACCATGACCGAAGAACTCCACCTGATGACAGTGAAACGCCTGGACCTGGACCACATCCGCCTGGCCGCGCGGATCAATATCAGCGAATGGCAGAACAACCCGCGGTCGCTGCAATACATCTCCTACCTCAAGGGCAAGCAGGGCCGCAAGTTCAACGAGTACTTTCGCGATTTCATCGGCTGCCAGGAAGGAATCGACGGCCCGAGCGAAACCCGGACTTTGCTAAAGGCGTTCAGCGACTTTGTAGAAAGCGAGGATCTGTCAGAAGAGTCAGCCTGTGAGAAGACGGCCACCCTGGTCAACTATTCAATGGCCCAGGCCAAAATCGGGGAGCCGATCACGCTCGACGAGCTGTCGGGCATGATCGACGAAGACCGGCCGAAGAACTTCTACGACTTCATCAAGGCAAAGGACTACGGCCTGTCCGACACGCTGCCACTGGATAAAAAGACGCTCAACAAATTCCGGCGGTTCACCGGCCGTACCGAAGGCATGTCGATCAGCTTCGATGCTCACCTGCTGGGCGACAAGATCGAGTTTGACCAGGCTGGTGGCACGCTGACGCTGCGTAATCTGCCGACGCAACTCACTGATCAGCTCAAGCTCGCCGCCAACTGACTAGCGTTATCCGTGCCACGCAGTCGTGATTAGAGAAAACGTGGCGCGGGAATCCCACAGTTAAAGCTTAACGAAATCAGGAAAGACACGGGTGGCCAAGTAGCCTATAGGCCTTTGTGAAGCTTGGCTTTCATGTAAGCGGTTCCGCCGGAGCGCTGCATCTCTTCCCAGCTACTGAAGTCCGTATTCTCAGAAATAAATTTGTCCCATTCGTCGTCAGGAATGGCGGCAAAGTCTTCGAGGCTATCAATTATGAATCCGGATGCAGCAAACAAGGCGTCTAAATCAGAAAATTTGCTATGGGATGAGACAAATTCCGGATTAAGCGTATCTGTGAGTTTCACCTGATGCGTTCCCTCCATTTCCTTTGCGTTTTTTAGAAGTTGATCGAGGCCTTTGCGATTAATCGTGATCTTCATCGACATTTCGTTTTGCTCCTTGATCCGGCTCCATGCCGGTCACCCGTAATACCCCAACCCAAACCAAATTGCCACCACCGATACTCCACGGTGGTGATTAATTAAGAAACCGTGATGCAGCGGCGTCTGAGGCAAGCAGGCCGTACTGGTGAAGACTTAGAAACTTGCCATCCTTAACCTCAACATCACGAAGCGTTCCTTCGAGGTGAAATCCAAACTTTGTCAGAAGCGCGCAGCTGGGCTTGTTATCAGGCTCCACGTCTGCGTGGATCCGATGTAGCCCCATATCCCGAAAGCCGTACCGGATAACTGCTGGTAGAGCTTCAGTTAAGAGACCTTTCCGCCAGTGCTCGGGCATCAGCCAATAGCCGATTTCAGCCTTGCGGTGCTTATGGCACCAATCATTCAGCCCGCATGCTCCAATCATTGAATCATCTGTGTTGAGGGCTATAGCCCACCATCTTCCTGTCTCCTGGCTGACTATTTGCTCAAACCATCTCATCTGCTCATCAGTAGCAGCCAAACTTTTATAGGAAACACCATACTGAGCCACCACTCGCGGATCCGACAGACCCGCGTAGACAGAGCCAACATCCTCAGGACGAACTTTTCTAAGTATGATTTTTTTAAGAGAAAACTCTGGAAATTCTGCAGGCAATTTTTAGACTCACTTTTTACTGACGAGGATCCATGCCGGTCACTCGTGATACCCCAACACCGGAAAAATTGACATCTAGCTTCGTGATTTTTCAAACCGCTATTGAAAGCTTTTCGATGATCGCAGCATGAGGGAGCGAGTCAAACCCTGCCAAATTTACTAACACCTCGAACTCGTGATTGTTTACCTGAGCTTCTTGAAACGAATAGGAAATCCCCAGTTCGCTTAGCGCTTTGGCACAGATTACGTAGACATACCCATCCATACGACCTGAATTGGTTGCAAACTTCTCCGCTGTAAGCCGATCCGTGGTGAAGGAAACGTATGTAGTTTTGTACTGGTCGCTGCATATATTGTGACCGTGCATCGCGTTGCGGCTTGAAGCATCAATTGTATTGAGCTCATTCCCTATCATCACCGTTGAATCCCCGGCAAAAAAAACGAGTTGCTCAGCATCGCCTTTGGCGAGGATTTTTCCGCCGTTCTCCTCATCAGTGCGGCAATCCACTCCTCTGAAAAAAAACATTTCCATTTTCAACCTCTCCGATAAACCGCTATCTGCGGTAAGGATTATCCATGTCCGCACAACAGAAGAAACCCCAATTCATCCATGGCCAGCCGAGCATCGGCCTGCCATTCCAGAAAGAGCTGGTGGTGGACCTGTTCGCCGGCGGCGGTGGCGCCAGCACTGGCATTGCCCGGGCGTACCGTGAGCCAGACGTCGCGGTAAACCACAACCCGATTGCCCTGGCGGTGCACCGAGCCAATCACCCGCAGACGGCTCACTACGTTGCCGATGTGTTCGAGGTTGACCCGGTCATGGCAACCGGCGGGCAGCCCGTAGGCATCTTGTGGGCATCGCCTGATTGTCGCCACCACAGCAAGGCCAAAGGTGGTGCACCGCGCGACCGTGGAGTGCGGGGGCTGGCCTGGGTTGTTGTTCGCTGGGCGCATGCCACCCGGCCTCGCCTGATGTTCCTGGAGAACGTCGAAGAGTTTTGCGATTGGGGCCCAATCGACGACAGCGGCCAGCCCATCAAGGCCCAGCGCGGGCGCACCTTCAAGTCATTCATTTCGGCGCTCAGCACCGGGCTGCCGGATGATCACCCGGATATGCCGGAGATTCTGGAGGCCATCGGCGAATACGTGCCCAAAGAAGCCTTGGTGCGAGGCCTTGGTTACAAGGTCGAATGGCGGGAGCGTATCGCGGCAAATGCCGGCGCTCCCACCATCCGAAAACGCTTGTACTTGGTAGCGCGCAGCGATGGTGTGCCGATTGTTTGGCCGGGGCCGATTCGGCACAAGAAGCCAACAGCGAAACAACAACCCTGGCGCACTGCGGCCGAGTGCATTGACTGGAGCAACCTGGGCAAAACGATTTTCCGGGACAAGCCAATGGCGCTGAATACCCGCCGGCGGGTTGCCAAGGGGATGTGGCGCCACGTCATTACCAGCGATAAGCCATTCATTGTGCCAATGCGCGGGACGTCGGAAGCGCACACCAGTACACACGGCGTGGATGAGTCAGTTTCTACCATCAGCGCCGGCGGCACACACCACGCTCTGGTGCAACCCGTGGCAGCGCCGTTTCTCACTGAATGTGCCAACGGGTCATCGCAGCGCAACTTCGATGTTCAGGAAGCACTGAGAACTCAAGTTGCCCAGGTAAAAGGTGGCCACTTCGCAATGGCGGCGTGTCACTTGACCCACCTCACACACCATGGTGAACGCAGCGGTTACTCGCCAGATGAGTCGGCCCGCACGGTCACCGGCGCCAATCGCGGCGAACAGGCCATTATTTGCGGGCATATGACGGCATTCGGGCAGAACGCTGTGGGAGGCTCTCCCTATGATCCTGCTCAGACTGTGCTGGCCGGTGCGGCGCGACACGGGATCGTCGCAGCAAATATGGTCACTTTGCGAAAGGGCTCAGTTGGTGCTGACGTCGACGGCCCCTTGGGCGTGGTCGCCACCAGTACCGGGCATCATGCCGTCACAGCGGCATTCTTTGAACAGGCGAATGGTGGGTTCTACAAAGGCGACGGGCGATCGGCATACCAACCGACATCCACCATCTGCCAGTCAGGTGCCAACCAGCGTCTTGCCACCGCTTACCTGGTGAAGTACTACGGGTGCGATAAGGGCGGCGTTTCGCTGACAGAGCCGATGCACACGCTGCCGACAAAAGACCGCGTTGCCTTGGTCGAGGTGGTGCAGGTGCCGGATACGTTGACGTCAGAACAAATGGAAGGCGCCCGCCGCTGCGCCGCCTTCATGCATGAGCATCTGCCTGAGCATTTCAGGGAGCCCGCCGAGATGATCATGCTCGGCGGTTATGTTCTGGTGGATATCACATTGCGCATGCTGCAGCCGCCTGAACTCAAAGCAGCCCAGGGCTTCGACAAGGACTACATCATTGATCGTGGCCTGTTCGTTGATCCGGTCACCGGTACCGAGCAGTGGCTGCCGATCAACAAGACGAATCAGGTTAGACTCATCGGCAACAGCGTGTGCCCAGATGAAGCTGAGGCGCTAGTCAGGGCAAACGCTGCCGATATCATTGAGCTTTACCAACGATTGGCGGCCTAAATTCTCGTCATAGCCAGATCATTCATCAACCTTTGACGTAAAACCTTTACATCGCGAATCGCTTCAGCGGTGCAATCCCCCGGGTCAACGCCTTTCTTTGCAAGCCTTTCAGCCCGAATTGCCTTGCCGAGAGTCAGCACCTCTGCCGTGAGAATGAGCTCAAGCATCTCCATTTGATCGGGCATAAAAAATCCTCAAACGATTACTGGAGCGGTCAAGCATAGACCGCAAGGACCCCCCGTGCCTACAGACAACAAACTCACCCTGAAGCAACTACGCACCGAACAGGTGAACCAGGTGATCCGGATCATCGGTGACCACGGCCGCCGGTTCTTTTTCAACCATGTCGCCAATCGTTACGCCCGAATGGAAGTGGATCACCGCGGCAAGGTCTGGTTCATCGACGACTACAGCGCGCGGCGGATCTTCACGCACAAAACAACCTGGGGTGGCCGGTGGCGAGGCTTCAGCCATGGAGGCACGCTTCGGTCGCTGGTCGAAGGGTTCAGGGATTACATCCGCACCGGCGAGCCGATGCACCCTGGCTGCCTCGGCCCCGAGAGGTTCGACGACAGCAACATCTGGGGTTACGACGCGGAAGGTATGAGGGCAGTACGCGAACAGGCTGGCACCCTCCCCGTGTTTCGCCAGGCAGGTGCAGATACTGTTTGAATCAAGCCTTTGGAGGAAAAGGCTGCCGGGTCCGACAGCCTCCCTTGGCGCACTTGTGGCAGTTACTTACAGCCAATTCGCGCCGGCAATTGCCCTTGCTTCGACTTCAAGGCTGTCTGCACCGCCTGAGGCAAATTGCTCCAGAAAGTCAGCCCAGACCGTTCCTCAATCTGGTTCACAGTCACCTGGTAGTCGCAGAAGTTGGCGCCTTTAGCCGTCTCCTGATTCATCACGAATGAAGCATAGATGCCGTTCTCAGGTGAGCTGCCGACGAAGATGATTTTCCAGTACCCACTAGGGATTGTGTGGACCTTGTTCGTGCCTGGCAGTGTGCCGACAAAATGCTCATAGAGCGGCCCGGTGGCGACGAACACCTGGTCAACACCCGCCTCCTTGCTGAGGTTGCGCTCTTGGTCCTCAAGGCGCGCCCAAGGCCCCTGATTCAAATCAGCCTTTTGCGGGGTAATGTTCGACAGGTAGTTGAGGGTTTGCCAGTCCGGCACGCCGGCCATCGATGCCAGGTTTGCCTGGTGGCCACGGTCGACTTTGAGCGCGACGTTTGCGCCGTTGTAGTCCACCGGGTCCAGCGTTTCACCAGCGGGAATATCCGGGTCCGTCTTCCAGCTGCGCGGGCGGCCGCTTGCCGGTGTTTCCTTGGTGATCTTGTACGACACCCAATTCGCAAACTTCGTCGAACCGTTGTTGTTAAGCGTGTACGCCTGGCGGTTCAACGTCAAAGGACTTCCACCAGTAGGGCATCCCACCAAACAGTTATCGAATTGAACTGCTTGAACAGCCTGAACGCGCGGTGCGCTTTCAATCTGTGCCCCGCCCTCTCGGGTTCGGTCAGTCGTGGTACAGGCCGCAACGAGCGGGATCAACAGAAACGCGAAATTTCTCTTAATACTTCCTTGCATGGTGTAGCTCCTTTGGGTGAAACGATTACATCGGGAAATGGAAAATCAGCCCATGCGGTTCCTCCGCAAGCTGACGGAAACATTCAAACATATGAACGTTTCATTTTGGCGCTTGTGAATACCCTTGACCGGGTAACAGGGGCCGCTTGAAGCAAATCAGAAGAGATGATCGGCAGACCAAGGCCTTGAATTAGTAGCCCAGAGGAAGGGAGTTTTTAACTCGCGGCTAAATGCGACAGCCTACCGATCAATGCTCACAGCAGGAGAGCCCGCTCCAACAGAATAATAGAGCGTCTGCCGCGCAACACCCCAACAACGAATACCTGAAACGCATGCGCGGCATCTCATTTGTAGCACATTCCACGGCCTTTTCCAGGGTCAAGGTCAAACAATCCCCTCCCCCTTCAAAGTCAGCCGCTATAGCGGCAAGGACGAAGTCATGCCTGATGAAAACCAACCTCCTGAGTTCGAACTGAACGGTTCCCAACCGGCACGCCCTGACCTGCGCTGCTACAGCGTCGGCGATCAAGACTGGGTAGCGGCAACCGGCGAAGACGAAGCACGGCGTGTGCTGGCTGAGATGAACGGCGATGACCCTGCCGACTACGCAGACTGGGACGTCGAGTTGACCAGCGAAACCATGCTTGATCGGCAGTGGACGGATGAAGATCCGCCGCACGCTGAATGTGGGTGCCTTCGCGATTGGCTGGCGGAGGCAACTGAGCCCACCTACCTGATGGGTACGGAGTGATAAATGCGCCTAAAGAAAGCTGAGCGCGAGCAAGTGCGCCTGAAGTACGGCGGGCACTGCGCCTATTGCGGGGTGCTGCTGGGTGACCGGTGGCACGCCGACCATCTCGCCCCGGTGGTGCGTGAGCTGCTTTCCAAGCAGACCGCCGCTGGCACCTGGAAGCTGGTATCGGGCAAGCCGCTCCGGCCCGAGCATGACGTGCTGGAGAATATCATGCCGGCCTGTGCGCCCTGCAACATCAGCAAGGGTGGCCAGTCGCTGGAAGGTTGGCGCAGCTGGATCGCAAGGCATGTCGAGTCGCTGAACAACTACACCCCAATTTACCGCTTGGCCAAGGCATATGGCCTGGTGACAGAGACCGGAGCCCCGGTGGTGTTCTACTTCGAAAAGGTGAATTCATGAGCATCATTGACGACGTAATGACCGACAAGATCACCCTGCACGGCCTGGGCTTTGTGCAGGTCCAGCTGGAAGGCAATCAACGCCTGCACGTCTGGCACCCTGAACTGCCCAGGCGTGCCTGCTTTGCCCACTCTGCGATCCACGACCACCGCTTCAACTTCACCTCCCGCGTAATCGTCGGTACTCAGTTGAATCACTGCTTCAAGATGGAGCGATGCGACGACGGGGCCTACATGCTTTATCTGCATGAAGGTTCGCGCACTGCCGGCGGCGGGCGGCCATGGACACCTGATGGCCGGGCCAATCTGGTTATCGACGGTGAGTTCAAGGTAGCGGCGGGCAATGACTACAACACCATCGCCTACGACTACCACGCTACGACGCCGGGCGGTGATGGTCGGGTGGCGACGATCATGGCGAAGCGAGGCGAGTACCCGGCAGGCGCCCACTCGACCTGTACTTTCGGCGTTCAGCCAGACACTGACTTCGATCGCTACCAGTGGTCACCGACCCAGCTCTGGGAAATCGTCTCCGATGTGATGCTCGGCCAGCGGGTGACGCCATGATCGCCACCCTCTGTTTCGCCTACGTCTTCATCTACAAGGGGGCAAGGCCATGAACGACTGTGAGCTGCTGGATCTTGCAGCGAAAGCGGCGGGCATTGATCTTGAAGAAAACCGGCACTGCCCTTCTGGCGGAATATGGATCGTCGATAAAAAGTCAGGATTGGACGTCGTCTGGTCCCCGCTGACCAATGACGGCGATGCACTCCGTCTGGCGACAACCCTCCAACTCAGTGTGCTCTGGTTCACCAACCTGCAGTACGTGATGGTCGAGCTACGCGGCTTCGGCGAGAACATCGGATGGACAGATGAAGCCGGGCGAGGTGGCGCGCTCCGCCGTGCAATCACCGTCGTAGCAGCGCAAATCGGCAGCACGCTTCCCTAACCCCAATCCCCCTACATGCCTGCCGGTGCGGTACTTCAGGGCAACTGACTATCGACCCAACGCTCAGCCGCCGCCATCGCCTCATCAATAGCGGACGGGTAGTCGGGCCAAGGTCCCATCAGCTCAGCTGCGACTTCGCCCAGGCCATGAATGGGCGCCGGCTCGATGATCTTCGCAGCGACCGGTGCTTTGTCGTTAGGGCGCCGCCAGACGAACTTGAGAAACATCGTTTGGCCGCGGTACGCGTGCGCAATTGGCGCATCTAGTTGATGGGGCACGCGCCCTCCTGGCGACTGGGTGGGATGAATATCCGTTTTACACCCATCCAAAAGACACAGATATCCGGGCAAAACGCCATTACTCCAACCCCCTATATGCCTGCCGATTCCGGCGGGCGAGGTATTCCTGCATGACTGAAAACCAATTTCCCTATGAGGCCTGGGCGCTGACCGCTGGCTTCGCTCCGAAAAAGGTCGAGATCGTAGGCATGTACAGCCCAAACGGCTGGATGCAAGCCCAGAGTCGGAAGATCTACCACCAGGCGGACCTTTACACATCCAAGCGCGAAGCCATTGAGGCCGGATGGCGAAAGCTGGACGACCAGATGAATGCGCTGCGCAAGCGTGAGGCCGCGATCAAAAGAAGAAAGCCACCCTCACCAAGCACTCTCAAGACCTGTAACCACCTTCTGCCGCCCAGCGCGGCAAGGACACCCCATGTTCGCTATGAAACTCACCCTGATACTGCTGGGCGCTTTGCTGTACCTGGCAGGAACCATCGGCTGGTTCGGCTGGCTCGGGCTCGACCTTCTCGGCACCGGCACCACCGAGGCACTGATCTACGCATTCGCCGGCACCTGCGCCTGGCTGCTGATCACCTTCGGCCTGGCAGTTCACATCATCAAGACAGCGCGGCCCACTGTGGGCGGCGGGAGGTAGGTATGGCAGCAGCAGAACAGCTAAACGACGGGATCACTGGCGACAAGGTGCCCGAGGCGCAGATGGCCGAGATCCTGGGCACCACCCTCGCCGCCCTGCGCTCCAAGCGTGCCAGAAAGCAGATACCTGTAGGTGTCTGGAACACTCATTGCGGCAGGATCATCTACAGCATCAGGAGATACTACGAATGGCTCGAAAGCCAATGGGTTTGCCCGCAGGAATGGACCTCCACCACGGATCGATCCGCATCCGGTTCATGTGGAACGGCAGCCGGCGGAGTGAAACGCTCCCCTATCCCCCGACACAGAAAGGAATCAAGTCTGCCGCACAGGTTGTTGATCAAGTAAAAGGCCTGATCAAGCTGGGGCTGCTCGATGACGATAAGTACGCCGAGCTGTTCCCCAGTTCCAGCAACGTATCCGGGGGCAAAATCAACTTCGGCGAGTACGCCCAGCTCTGGCTGGACAGTCGCGAGGTAGTGGCCGGCACGAAGGGGAACTACAAGGGAGCACTGAACAGGTACTGGATGCCGGGGCTGGCCCTGGTGCGGATTGACCTGATCACTACCACCCTGCTCCGCCGGATAATGGCCGCCAGCGAGTGGAAGTCGCCGGGCGTTAAGCGCAATGCCATCTCGAAGCTGTCCACCATCCTGAATTCAGCCGTATCTGAAGAACTGATCCCGAAGAACCCAGCGGCAATCCTTGAGCTGCCCAAGCGCAGCAAAAAGGAAATTGATCCCTTCACGCTGGAAGAAGCAAACCAGATCATCGCGAAGATGTATCAGCACGATCACTGGCCCAGCACGATCTATGCGGCGTTTTTTGAGTTTGTGTTTTTTACAGGAATGCGTCTGTCCGAAGCCCTGGCTATGCGCTGGGATGCGGTAGACGAAGAGAAGAGGACGGCCCACGTGTGTCGCGGGATCGCCTTGGGGGAAGTGGTGGAACGTACGAAAACTGGCGGAGATCGCTTCGTTCTGTTGAATGACCGCGCCATGCACGCTCTGCAATTTGCCAGGGAGTACGCAGAACGTCGGAAAAAAGGGAAAGGCAAGGTGCTGGAAACGCCTTTCATTTTTCCGCCCTCGAAGAACGCGGAGTACGTGAAACAGACATCTGACCTACACAAACAGTGGGTTCCGACGCTAAAGGCGCTGAATATCCGTCGTCGGCCGCCATACAACTGTCGTCACACCTATGCGACAATATGCATTATGTCTGGCATGAACCCCGCCTTCATTTCCCAGCAGCTCGGCCATAGTGTGCAGATGCTGCTCTCGACTTATGCGCGTTGGATCAACTCAAGCTCGGACTGGAGCGAAATGGAAAAGCTCCAGATTGGTCCCAAATTGGTCCCAGCTCAAATAAGCGCACCCTAAGCTATTGATAGGTAAAGTAATTGATCTCCACAGCTAACATCACCATGCAGTTCGGCGCCAAGCCGCTCTTCGAGAACGTCTCGGTCAAGTTCGGCGCCGGCAACCGCTATGGTTTGATCGGTGCCAACGGTTGCGGCAAGTCGACCTTCATGAAAATCCTCGGCGGCGACCTCGAGCCGTCCGGCGGCCAGGTCATGCTGGAGCCGAATGTGCGCCTGGGCAAGCTGCGCCAGGACCAGTTCGCCTACGAACAATTCACCGTGCTCGACACCGTGATCATGGGCCACGAAGAGCTGTGGAGGGTCAAGGCCGAGCGTGACCGCATCTACTCGTTGCCGGAAATGAGTGAAGAAGACGGCATGGCCGTGGCCGAGCTGGAAACCGAGTTCGCCGAGATGGACGGCTACACCGCCGAATCCCGCGCCGGCGAGCTGCTGCTGGGCCTGGGCATTCCACTGGAACAGCATTTCGGCCCGATGAGCGAAGTGTCGCCCGGCTGGAAGCTGCGCGTATTGCTGGCCCAGGCGCTGTTCTCCGATCCGGAAGTGCTGTTGCTCGACGAACCGACCAACCACCTGGACATCAACACCATTCGCTGGCTGGAAAACATCCTGACCCAGCGCTCCAGCCTGATGATCATCATCTCTCACGACCGTCACTTCCTGAACAGCGTGTGCACCCACATGGCTGACCTGGACTACGGCGAGCTGCGCCTGTTCCCGGGCAACTACGACGAATACATGACCGTGGCGACCCAGTCCCGCGAGCAACTGCTGTCGGACAACGCCAAGAAGAAGGCGCAGATCTCCGAGCTGCAATCCTTCGTCAGCCGCTTCTCGGCCAACGCCTCGAAAGCCAAGCAGGCCACTTCCCGTGCCAAGGCAATCGACAAGATCCAACTGGCCGAGGTCAAGCCTTCAAGCCGCGTGAGCCCATTCATCCGTTTCGAACAGAACAAAAAGCTGCACCGTCAGGCGGTCATGGTCGAGAAGATGGCCAAGGGTTTTGACGGCAAGCCGTTGTTCAAGGACTTCAGCTTCCAGGTTGAAGCCGGCGAGCGCGTGGCGATCATCGGCCCGAACGGTATCGGCAAGACCACCCTGCTGCGCACCCTGGTCAACGAACTGACCCCGGACGCCGGCAGCATCAAGTGGACCGACGCCGCGGAACTGGGCTACTACGCCCAGGACCATGCCCATGACTTCGAAGACGACGTCACCCTGTTCGACTGGATGGGCCAGTGGACCCAGGGCGAGCAGATGATTCGTGGCACATTGGGCCGCATGCTGTTCTCCAACGACGAAATCCAGAAGTCGGTAAAAGTGATCTCCGGTGGTGAACAAGGCCGCATGCTGTTCGGCAAGCTGATCCTGCAAAAGCCGAACGTGCTGATCATGGACGAACCGACCAACCACCTGGACATGGAATCCATCGAAGCGCTGAACCTGGCGCTGGAGAACTATCCGGGTACGCTGATCTTCGTCAGCCATGACCGTGAGTTCGTATCGTCCCTGGCCACCCGCATCATCGAGTTGAGCGCCAGCGGCGTGATCGACTTCAGCGGCACCTATGACGACTACCTGCGCAGCCAGGGTGTGGTGTTCTAAGAGCAGTACGTAGCTGCCGGATCAAACTGGTCCAAATGTGGGAGGGGGCTTGCCCCCGATAGCGGAGTGTCAGCCAATGGATGTATTGACTGAGACACTGCCATCGGGGGCAAGCCCCCTCCCACATTTGCTACCGGGTTATGCCATCATGGCCGCACTGCCCGCCAGCGAATAAGCCCACATGCCCGCCGCACCCTCCTCCCTGTCGATCACCCTGCAGATCGTCTCCATCGTCTTCTACACCTTTATCGCGTTCATCTGTATCGGCCTGCCGATTGCGGTGATTCCAGGCTATGTGCACGAGCATCTGGGCTACAGCGCAGTCGTTGCCGGCGTGACCATCGGATCGCAGTACCTGGCCACCCTGCTCAGTCGGCCGATGGCCGGGCGCATGTCGGACAATGTCGGCACCAAGCGTGCGATTGTGCTGGGCCTGGCCGGTATCCTGATCAGTGGCGTGCTGACGTTCATCGCCGTCCTGCTTGAGCACTTGCCGGCGCTGAGCCTGGGTATCCTGATCGCCGGTCGGCTGCTGCTGGGTGTGGCCCAGGGTTTGATTGGCGTCGGCACCATCAGTTGGTGCATGGGCGCGGTCGGCACCGAGCATACGGCCCGCTCGATCTCCTGGAACGGCATCGCCTCCTACGGCGCAATTGCCATTGGCGCGCCGCTGGGGGTGGTGATGGTGGCCGATTACGGCTTCGCCAGCCTGGGCCTGGCGCTGGCGGGGTTGGCCGCGCTGGGCCTGGTGCTGATCCGCAATAAACCTTCGGTACCGGTGGTGCGCGGCAAGCGCCTGCCGTTCTGGGCGGTGTTCGGCCATATCGCACCGTATGGCACCAGCCTGTGCCTGGCCTCGATTGGCTACGGCACGTTGACCACGTTTATCACCCTGTATTACCTGAGTCGCGGCTGGACCGGCGCGGCGTACTGCCTGACGGTGTTCGGCGCGTGTTTCATTGTGTCGCGCCTGGTGTTTATTTCCGCCATCAGCCGCGTCGGTGGTTTTACCGCCGCCATCGCCTGCATGGTCATCGAAACCCTGGGCCTCGCGCTGCTGTGGTTGGCGCCGTCGACCGGCGTGGCGTTGATTGGCGCAGGGTTGGCCGGCGTCGGTTTGTCACTGGTCTACCCGGCGCTTGGCGTGGAAGCCATCAAGCGCGTGCCGGACAGCAGCCGGGGCGCCGGGCTGAGTGCGTTTGCGGTGTTTTTCGACCTGTCCCTGGCGATTGCCGGGCCGTTGATGGGCGCCGTGGCACTGAACCTCGGCTACGACTGGATCTTCTTCTGCGCGGCGCTGCTGTCAGTGACCGCGCTGGTACTGACCGTGCAGCTCAAGCGTCGCGCTTACTGATCAGCGGTCTGTAGCCCGGCGCGGGTCGCCTCGCCGAGGGTGTGACTGAAAAAGCGCCCGGCCTCGGAGATCAGGTCGCGGTGGATGCCCTCACGGTCGACGCCATCGGCATCGGTACAGATGGCCGGCATCGTCGCCAATTGATCGCTGTCACACGGCGCCATGAACACGAAGTGCCCTGCCCCGGCCAGCAGTTTGAAGTCCGGCGGCTGCGGCAGTTTGCGCGCCAGGGCGGCCGCGTTCTTGTCCACGGCCACCAACTGGTCGCCATCGCCGCTGTAGAGCAGCACCGGTACGTGCACGTCGGCCAGGGTATGGCGACCGAACATCAGGCTCAGCGGCGCCATCAGCATCAGCGCATGGATGCGCGGATCAGCCTGGGGCTGCAAGTCGTCACGGTCGACCACCAGCTCGCCCTTGGTGGTGCAGGCATCACGGTCCTCCGGACGCTGCTGGCAATAGCGGCGCAGGCGCTCGAAATCCGGTTTGGCACCCGCCAGGATCAACGCGGTTTCGCCGCCGGCCGAATAGCCGATCACACCCACCTGGTCGATGTCGACGAAGGGCGACAGCATCGGGTCGTTCAACGCCGCAGTGATGGCCTGTGAAATCTGGATCGGGCGACCATACAAATTGCTCACGGTGCCCAGGCGGCTGTGGTCCTGGTAGTTGTCGCCGGGATGCAGCACCGCCACCACCACAAAGCCCTTGCGCGCCAGCGAGGTGGCGAGGTCATGCAGGGCCAGCGGTGTGCCGGTATTGCCATGAGACAGCATCAGCATCGGGAAACGGCCGATGGCCACCTTGGCGTCTTCGCCAGCCGCCACATGGTAGGGGCCCAGCGCCGTGGTGTGTTCGGCGTCGGTGGAAGGGTAAAACGCAATAGCCTTCATCGGCTGCGAATCCAGCGGGTCGAGAATGCTCATGCGATGAAAGCCCACGCTCCAATGCGGGTGCGGCGCAGGCGCGGCGTGCACTGAAAGCAGGCCGCCGCACAGGGAAAGAACCAAAACAGCACAGAGACGCATCATGGGATGTCCACCTTTGCTGCATGAGAACCGGCAGGCCGTCTAAAAATTCCCGGGTATTGAGCCACGTTTGCATAACCTGGGCCATAACGGCGAAAAACTCCGTACTCCGCTCGCGCTCAGGCGATCAGAATACAGAGTTTAGGCGCCCGGCTTCAGATTGACACCGGGCGAGGCGAACATTTACACAAGCCTTACGCGGCGGCGAACAATTGCTCGCTGATCTGCACGTTGGCATCGCTCAACGCTTTGCTGCGCATTTCATCACCGTAGGCCAGGCCTTCGGCGCGTACGATTTCGATATCGGTGATGCCGAGGAAGCCGAACAGCAGCTTCAAGTAGCCCTCATGGGCGGCACCGGATGCCTGGCCGGCATGCAGGCCGCCGGCGGTGGAGACGATGATGACTTTCTTGTTGCCGCACAGGCCTTCAGGACCGGCTTCGGTGTAGCGGAAGGTCTGGCCGGCGACGGCGATACGGTCGATCCAGGCTTTGAGTTGGGTCGGGATGGTGAAGTTGTACATCGGCGCACCCACCACCACGGCATCGGCGGCGAGGAACTCAGCCAGCGACGATGCACTCAGTTCGGCTTCATGCTTTTGCGCGGCATCGCGCAGTTCGGCGGCGGTGCCCAAGGCGCCCAGGGTCGCACCGGAAAAATGATTGATGCCTTCGCTGGCCAGGTCACGGTAAGTCACTTCCACGCCCGGCTCGGCGGCTTGCCATGCCTTGACCACGCCGGCGCTGAGCTGACGCGAAGCCGAGTTGTCGCCGAGGATGCTGGAATCGATATGCAACAGTTTCATGGTGGGGTCTCCGAGGTGGGATCGACAGGGGCGATCAGATGGTGGTGATGCTACGCACCTAATCAATCATCGATAAGCCACCTGGAATGCGATAGATTGTCCCACTGACAGGACAATGGGCACCGCATGCAAGACCTTAACGACCTTTATTACTTTGCCAAAGTCGTCGAAGCCGGCGGTTTCGCCGCCGCCGGGCGTTTATTGGGGATTCCCAAGTCGCGGCTGTCGCGGCGCATTGCCGAGCTGGAGGAGCGCCTGGGCGCACGCCTGCTGCAACGCACCACGCGGCAACTGACCCTGACCGCCGTCGGCGAACGCTACCTGCGCCACTGCCAGGCAATGCTGGTGGAGGCGGAAATGGCCGATGAGGCCGTGGCCAGCATGTCCACCGAGCCCCGGGGGCGCCTACGGGTCACGTGCCCGGTCGGGCTGGCTCAGCAGATCATGCCGGAACTGGTGGCCGGGTTTCTCGCCGCGCACCCGCTGGTGCAGTTGGACATGACGCTGGTGAATCGTCGCGTCGACCTGGTGGCCGAAGGCATCGACGTGGCGTTGCGCGTACGCGAGTTGGGCGACGAAGACACGCTGCTGGTCACCAAACGCCTGCGCCGGGCGCAAACTGTGCTGGTGGCGAGCCCGGCACTCCTGCGTGACCGCCGGGTAGAGACCCTGGAAGACCTCAGGCAATTGCCGATCATGGGTGCACTCGAGGCGGACCGCATGGTGCACCAGCGCATCATCGACCCCCAGGGCAACGCCCATGAGCTGGTCATGGAGGCTCGCCTGGGCATCGAAGACTTCATCGTACGCAAGACCAGCGCCCTCATGGGCGTGGGCTTCACGGTGCTGCCGATGATGGATTGCGAAGAAGAACTGGCCAACGGCCGGCTGGTGCAACTGTTGCCGCAATGGTCGTTACCCGGTGGCTGGCTGCAGGCCGTGTACCCGCATCGGCGCGGCGTGCTGCCGGCCATTCGCGCCTGGATCGACTATATGGAAGAGGGTTTCAAAGGCTGCGGAGACCGTCTGTTATGAGCATGACCGAAGCACAAGTCGCGGCGTTCTGCCTGAGCCTGCCAGGGGCGCGCGAGGACTACAAATGGGGCGGCGTGCGGGTATTCTCGATTGCCGGCAACAAGATGTTCGCGCTGCAGAACCTGCGCGGCGACTCCCTGGCGTTCAAGGTCGACAAGGCACTGTTCCTCGGCCACGTTGATCGCCCGGGCATCCACCCGGCGCCGTACCTGGCACGTGCGCAGTGGATCATCATGAACACGCCCTACCCGCTCGGTTCCGAGGAACTGCGTGGCTTGTTGCAGCGCTCGCACCAGCTGGTGGTGAGCAAGCTGCCCAAGCGCACACAGGTCGGGTTGGTGCTAGAGGATCGACAGTAGCGTGCCGCCGAGAAACAGTTGGTCCAGCCAGAACACCTGGTGCAGCAGCACGATCACCCAGAACAGCACCTGGTAGGACACCTTGCGCGTCTTGTGCCGGAACACCTGCTGCGCGATCAATGCCCCCGGCCAACCGCCCGCCAGCTCGACGGCGTGCAGGATGTTTTCCGGGACGCGCCGGCCCTCGGTCTGCGCCTTGCGCTTGTCGCTCCAGTACAGAAAGAACGCCATCACGCTGACCACGCCGTAGGCTGCCAGCGGGATCACGGTTTCGCCGCGCTGCCACAGCAGCGCCGAACCCAGCAGCGGCGCCGCGCACAGCAGCACCAGGAGCAACGCTTTCAGGCGTGGGTGCTGAATGTTCATGGCTTGACGGCGGTCCAGTCGATCCAGCCGAATTGCCAGGTCGCCAGGATCACCAGGCCGAACGCGATGCGGTACCAGGCAAAGGCCGCATAGCTGTGGTTGGCGATGAATTTGAGCAGGCCCTTGACCGCGATCATCGCGAAGATGAACGAGGTGACAAAGCCAATGGCGAACACCGGCAGGTCCGCCGGCTGGAACAGGTCGCGGTATTTGTAGCCCGAGTAAAGCGCAGCACCGACCATGGTCGGCATGGCCAGGAAGAACGAAAACTCGGTAGCGGTTTTGCGCGACAGGCCGAACAACAGGCCGCCGATGATGGTTGCACCGGAGCGTGATGTGCCCGGGATCATGGCCAGGCACTGGGCCACGCCGACCTTGAGAGCGTCTTTCCAGGTGATCTCGTCGACGGTTTGCGCATGCACCGCATGTTGGCGACGTTCCGCCCACAACATGATCACACCGCCCACCACCAGGGCCGTGGCCACGGTGATCGGGTTGAACAGGTAATGCTTGATCAGGTCAGCGAAAATCACCCCCAGCACCACCGCCGGCAACACCGCGATGATCAGGTTCACAGTGAAACGCTGGGCGTTGCGCTGGGTGGGCAAGCCGATGACCACGTCGAGGATCTTGCGCCGGAATTCCCAGACCACGGCGAGGATCGCGCCCAGCTGGATAATGATATTGAATGCCTCGAAACGCTCGCCGCCGAAGTTGATCAGGTCGGCGACGATGATCTGGTGGCCGGTGCTGGAGATCGGCAGAAACTCCGTCAGCCCCTCGACCACGCCAAGAATCAGTGCCTGTATGGCGGTCCAAAAATCCATGCTTTCTCCAAAGGTCACGCGCCTGGCGTGCCTCCTAGTGTTTTTTAAAGTTCACTGACAACGAGCGCAGTGCAGCGCCCGGCGTTGATTCTCAATGCCGGAATGCAAAAATTCCGTGAAAAATCAGGCAGTACTCAGGTTTTTCGACTTCGGGCCGAAAGCCTATCAGACAAGCCGCAAAAGTCGATGCAACACCCACAATTATAAAAGGCACGGAGTGACAGGACGATGAACAGTTTGCGCAATATGTCGATCAGCCGGCGCCTCTGGCTGATCCTGATAGTCGCCGTGCTGATGCTGCTGACTTTGGGCGCCCTGATGCTCAAACAGATCCATGATGACCTCTACCAGGCCAAGCGCCAACAGACCCAGCACGTGGTGCAAACCGCCAGCGGCGTGCTCGGCTACTATCAGAACCTGGAAAAGACCGGCGTCCTCACCCGTGAGGCGGCGCAGCAACAAGCCCTGCGCACAGTGCGCAGCCTGCGGTACGACCACGATGACTACTTCTGGATCAACGACCTCACCCCCGTGATGATCATGCACGCGGCCAACCCCAAGCTGGACGGCCAGAACCTCTCGGCGATCCGCGATCCGGACGGGTTTGCCGTGTTCAATGAATTCGTGAGCCTGGCCAAAGCCAAGGGCGCCGGCATCGTCAATTACCGCTGGCCCAAGCCTGGGGCCGATGCGCCGGTGCAGAAAACCTCATACATCCAACTGTTCGAGCCCTGGGGCTGGATCATCGGCTCGGGCGTCTACGTGGACGACGTGCAGGCCGAGTTCAGCGTCCAGGTGTGGAAAGCCTCTGCTATCGGCCTGGCCATTGCGCTGGTCATGGCCCTGCTGGTGCTGTTGATCGCGCGCAGTATCGTGCAGCCGTTGCAGGCGGCGGTGACTGCGATGGCCAACATCGCCAGCGGCGAAAGCGACCTGACCCGCAGCCTCGACACTCACGGGCGTGACGAAGTCACCCAGCTGTCCCGGCACTTCAATACCTTCACCGCCAAATTGCGCCAGGTGGTCGGCCAATTGCAGGTGTGTGCCAACGCCCTGGGCGAGTCGTCGACCGAGTTGGGCCACAACGCCAGCCAGGCCCACGACCGCAGCCAGCAGCAGTCGCAACAGATGGAACTGGTGGCCACCGCCATCAATGAAGTCACCTACGGCGTGCAGGACGTGGCCAAGAATGCCGAGCACGCCGCCAGCGAAATGCGCGATGCCCAGGCCCAGGCGCAGCAAGGCCAGGTCAACATCGACAGCAGTTTGCAGCAGATCGACCAGCTCTCGAGCACCATCAGCCAGGCCGTGGAGGTGATCCGTACCCTGTCCAGCGAAAGCACCCAGATCGGCGGCGTGCTGGAAGTGATTCGTTCGATTGCCGACCAGACCAACCTGCTCGCCCTCAACGCCGCCATCGAAGCCGCACGCGCCGGCGAACAGGGCCGTGGGTTTGCCGTGGTAGCCGATGAGGTACGGCTGCTGGCCCAGCGCACGCAAAAATCCACGGCTGAAATCCAGGCAATGATCGAGCGCCTGCAAGGGCATTCGGAAGCGGCGGTCAAGGTGATCAGCGACAGCCACAGCGCCTCGCAACTGACCATCGAGCAAGCCGGCCTGGCCGGTGCGAGCCTCAATGCCATCGGCCAGGCGCTGCATAATCTCAACGGCCTGAATGCCTCGATTGCCAGTGCCACCCTGCAACAGGCGCATGTGGTGGAAGACATCAATCAGAACGTCACCCAGGCGGCCGGGCTGTCCCACAGCACCGCGCTGGCGGCTGAACAGTCGAGCGTGGCCAGCGCGCAGTTGCGTGGCTTGAGCGAGCAGCTTGACGGGTTGTTGCGCCAGTTCCGAATTTAGCCCTGGGTTAAATTGTGGGAGGGGGCTTGCCCCCGATGGCGGCCTCAGAGCCGACCAGGATTTTGAGTCGATCCGGTCCAAATGTGGGAGGGGGCTTGCCCCCGATGGCGGCCTCTGGGCCGACCAGGATGTTGGATCAGGTCGAGTACATATCCGTTTCTGCGGTAACGGCCACTTAGGGTTCCGCCCTGACGGCGGGTCACTTTGGAAAAGCCCCAAAGTAACCAAAGGGCTCTTGCCCCACCACTCGGCACCTCGCTTGGGCTCGGTGTGCCCTCTCTCCGGCTTGAATCCGTGGGCCGCCGCAATGGGCCATCCATGGCCCAGTGCGGCTAACCCGGCGTCCTGCCGGGTTGCCCACGGATTCAAGCCTGCGTTCGGCCAGCGTGGTTTAACGGGGCGCCTAGGATCAAAAGCAGATCAAGATCAAAAGCCAGATCAAGAGCGGCTCGCTTCGCATCGTGGTTACGTTTGGGGCTACAGAGTTATGTAGACACCTATGCCCCATCGCACATTTACCTGCTGTGTTTTGAGGATCGTCCACCTCTGGGTACAATCACCGCCCTCTCCCACTCCCCAAGGAACCGCCATGTCCGGGCTTGAACTGTTCGCCGCCGCGCTGGGGGTGATCGCCGTCTGGCTGACGGTCAAGCAGAACCCCTGGTGCTGGCCCATCGGCCTGGTGATGGTGCTGCTCTATACCTGGGTGTTCTACGATGTAAAACTCTACTCCGACATGTTGCTGCAAGTGGTGTATGCCGTCCTTCAGCTCTATGGCTGGTGGCAATGGACCCGCGCCGGCGCGGTCAGGCAGGGACGTCAGGTCACCCGCCTGGGCATGCCGGCGGTCATGACCGGCATGGCCGTGGGCGCTGTTGGCAGTCTGTTGCTCGGCGCCGCCATGGCTCACTGGACCGACGCCGCCCAGCCCTGGCTCGACGCGGCGCTGACCGGCTTCAGCCTGGTGGCGCAGCTGTGGATGGCGCAAAAACGCGTGCAATGCTGGTCGCTGTGGATCGTGCTGGATGTGATTTTCGTCGGGTTATTCCTCTACAAAGGCCTCTACCTCACCGCCGCGCTGTATGCGCTGTTTACCGTGATTGCCGTGCAAGGCTGGCGTGAATGGCGCGCCGACCCGGCGTTGCACCCATGAAGGTGGTGGTGCTGGCAGGCCCGGAATCGAGCGGCAAGAGCTGGCTGGCGGCCGAGCTGCATGCGCACTTCGGCGGGCTGATGGTGGGTGAATACGTGCGCCATTTCATCGACGAACATCAACGCGATACCTGCCTGGCGGATATCCCGGCGATCGCCCGGGGCCAGTTGGCCTGGGAGGATGCGGCGCGCGCCAGGCACCCGGCGCTGCTGATCCTCGATACCCACCTGCTGACCAACCGGCTCTGGAGCCAGACGCTGTTTGGCGATTACCCAGGCTGGCTCGACAGCGAACTGCTGGCCCGTCATTACGATCTGCATCTGCTGCTGTCGCCCGAAGACGTGGAATGGAGCGCCGACGGCCAGCGCTGCCAACCGCAACTGGCGGACCGCCGGGCGTTCTTCCAGGCCAGCCTGGACTGGATGCACGCGCACCATCAGCCGGTGGCGGTGATCAGGGGAGACTGGCAAGCGCGCCGGGCGGCGGCGTTTGCGGCCGTCGAACGCTTGCTCGCGTCTGCAACGAGCGATTAACGCTTCTTGCGCGTGCCGAGTTCAATCCAGGTCGGCGCATGGTCGCTGGCATGCGCCTCGTTGCGCACCCAGGCATCGACGCCGGCATTCTTGAGATAGGGCTTGAGCGCGGGGTTGAGCAACAGATGATCGATGCGCAGGCCTGAATTCTTCTGCCAGTGCTGGCGGAAATAGTCCCAGAACGTATACACCCGCTCTTCGGGGTACAAATGCCGCACTGAATCCGTCCAGCCCTGTTCCAGCAGGCGTTGGTAGCAGGCGCGGCTCTCGGGTTGCAGCAACGCATCCTTGAGCCAGGAGCGCGGGTTGTAGATGTCCAGGTCGGTGGGCACCACATTGAAATCCCCGGCCAGCAGCACCGGATGCTCACTGGCCTGCAACGTCCGGGCGTAGTCGATCAGGCGTTCGAACCAGGCCAGTTTGTAATCGAATTTCGGCCCCGGTTGCGGGTTGCCATTGGGCAGATACAAACAGCCGACCAGCACGCCATGCACGGCCGCTTCGATGTAGCGGCTTTGATCGTCGCTGTCGTCACCGGGCAGGCCGCGCCGGCTTTCCAGCGGCTGCGCGTCCCTGGCCAGGATCGCCACCCCGTTCCACGAGGCCTGGCCCAGGCAAATCGCGCCGTAGCCGGCCGCCTCGAAATCGGCATAGGGAAACAGGCTTTCCGGCGCCTTGAGTTCCTGCAGGCAAACGATGTCCGGCCGCTCGCGCGCCAGCCAGTCCAGCAAGTTAGGCAGGCGGGCACGAATACCGTTGATGTTGAAGGTGGCGATTTTCAGCGCTTTCATGGCTGGGGTCCTTTCGGGGCTCCTGGGGTAGAGCCCGAAAAGGCCGCAGATGTTCCATGCGCGAGCGAGTCGGGTGTCAGTACCCCAACGACAGCCCGGTATTGCGACGCGGGTCATTCGCGCCATAGAAGCGGTTGTTGCCCACCGGCTTGGCATCCAGGGCCGGAGCGCCCACCAGGATGGCGGCCACGTGATTGGCATCCTGGGGCCCGGCGAACGTATGGCCCCAGCTTTCGAGGAGCTTGCGGGTATCCGGGCTGACCGCAAAGGTTTCCAGGTTGGTGGCCTGCGGCATCCACTGCTGGTGGAAACGCGGCGCGTCCACGGCCTCCTGGATGTTCATCTTGTAGTCGATGACATTCAGGATGGTCAGCAACGTGGCGGTGATGATGCGACTGCCGCCCGGCGTCCCCACCACCATGACCGCCTTGCCATCCTTGGTCACGATGGTCGGGCTCATTGACGACAATGGCGCCTTGCCTGGCGCAATGGCATTGGCTTCACCCTGGACCAGCCCGTACATGTTCGGCACGCCGACCTTGACGGTGAAGTCGTCCATTTCATCATTGAGGATCACCCCGGTCTTGCTTGCCATAACCCCCGCGCCGAACCAGTCGTTGAGGGTGTAGGTGACGGAAACCGCGTTGCCCCAGGTGTCGACAATCGAATAGTGAGTGGTGTTATTGCCTTCATGGGGCGATACCCCCGGCTTGATCGCCTGGGAATCCCCGGCCTTGTGCGGCTCGATCGCGTCGCGCAGTTTCGCCGCGTAGTTTTTATCCAGCAGATGCGCGATCGGGTTCTTCACGAAGTCCGGGTCGCCGAGGTAGCTGTTGCGGTCCACATACGCGTGGCGCATCGCTTCGATCTGATAGTGCAGGCCCTGGGCCGAGTGATAGCCCAGGTCCGCCATCGGGTAGCCTTCGAGGATATTCATGATCTGGCAGATCACCACGCCACCGGAGCTTGGCGGCGGCGCCGAGACCACATGGTAGCCACGGTAGTCGCACTCGATGGGCGCCAGTTCGCGGGTTTTGTATCGGTCCAGGTCAGCCTGGGTGATCAACCCCTTGCCGGCCTGGCTGGAGTCGACCAGGGCCTTGGCGACCCAACCTTTATAGAAGCCATCGCTGCCCTTGGCGGACACTTCCTTGAGGGTCCTGGCCAGGTCCTTCTGCACCAGCGTCTGGCCGACCTGCAGCGGCTGCCCGTTGTGCAGGAAGATCGCGCGCAGGTCCTGATCTTTTTCAAACTCTGCGGTGGCGGTGTGCAGCAGGTCGATGTCGCCCTGCTCCAGGGCAAAACCGTTTTCTGCCAGCTTGATCGCCGGCGCAATCACCTGGGCGCGCTTGAGCGTGCCGTATTTGTTCAGGGCCAGCTCCATGCCGGAAACAGTGCCAGGCACGCCGACGGCCAGGTGACCCTTGGCGCTCAGGCCTTCGATGACGTTGCCGTCTTTATCCAGGTACATATCGGCCGTCGCCGCCAGCGGGGCTTTTTCGCGGAAATCGAGGAACGTCTTGCGCCCGTCCGCCAGTTGCACGGTCATGAACCCGCCGCCGCCCAGGTTGCCCGCCGCCGGGTACACCACGGCCAGGGCGTAACCGACCGCAACGGCCGCATCCACCGCATTGCCACCGGCCTTGAGCACATCCACGCCCACCTGCGTTGCCAAATGCTGGGCGGTGACCACCATGCCGTTTTCCCCGCCCACCGGAGCCTGAGAAGCGGCCTGCACACCACTGACCGTCAACACCAGGACAGTGGCAATCAAGGTGCGGTTGAAGGCTTGGTATTTCATCCGTGACTACTCGAGTGATTGAGATGCACCAAAATAGCCCTTCCCTGATTCGATCCCCAGCACCATGGCGTTTTTATGACAGAGCTTGTCGGTGATGGAACGGTGGCCCGACATATTCAGCGCTGGCCTATAAAACGAATGGCGCTAGAATCAGCGCCACTCTTTATACCCCCCTGATACGAGCGCCCCATGAGCTTTGATTTCGACACGATCCACCCACGCCTCGGCACCGGCAGCACCAAGTGGAACCGCTACCCGCAAGACGTGTTGCCGATGTGGATCGCCGACATGGACATCGCCGCCCCGCCCGCCGTGCTCGAGGCCCTGCATGCGCGCCTCGACCTGCAGGTGCTCGGCTACAGTGTCGCCGGCCCGGATGTGCGCGAGGCGATCATCGCTGACCTGTGGACCAAGTACGCCTGGCGTGTGGAACCGGATGAGCTGTTGTTCCTGCCCGGCGTCGAGCCGGGTTTCAATATGGCGCTGCACGCGTTCGTCCAGCCAGGCCAGCCGGTGGTGCTGCAAACCCCCAACTATCGGCCGATTCGCCTCGCACCCGGCCACTGGAACCTGCCGCGCATCGAAGTGCCGTTCGAGCTGATCGATGGCCGATACCGCACGCCGCTGGCGGCCATGCGCGATGCCTTGAGCGGTGCCGGTGCGCTGCTGCTGAGCAACCCGCACAACCCGATCGGCAAGGTCTTCCCCCGCGACGAGCTGCTGGCGATTGCACAGGCGTGCATGGAAAACGGCGCGCTGATCATTTCCGATGAAATCCACGCCGAGCTGTGCTTTGACGGCCGTCGCCATATTCCCACCGCCAGCCTCAGCCCCGAAATCGCGCAACGCACCATCACACTGATGTCGGCCAGCAAGGCCTATAACGTCGCCGGCCTGAAGACCTGTTTTGCGGTGATCCAGAATGCCGCGATTCGCGAGCGTTTCAACCAGGCCCGTTGCGGCATGGTCGACAGCGTCAGCCCCTTGGGCCTGGAAGCTACCCGCGCCGCCTACAGCGCATGCGGCGACTGGCTCGAGGCACTGTTGCATTACCTGCAAGGCAACCGTGACTACCTGCTCGACGCCGTGCAAAACCGCCTGCCCGGCGTGATCATGCACGCGCCGGAAGGTACATTCCTGGCCTGGCTCGATTGCAGCGCCCTGGGCCTGGAAGACCCGCAACAGTTTTTCCTTGAACAGGCCAAGGTTGGGTTGAGTGCCGGGATCGAGTTTGGCGATGACAGCCAACAGTTCGTGCGCCTGAACTTCGGCTGCCCACGGGCGATGCTGGAAGAAGGCTTGCAACGCATGGAGCGCGCCCTGCGCCAGCTGTAAGTGACGAGGGACCGGGGCAGCGCGGCGGCCCCGTTCTTATGCGTGTCTCAGAGTTTGGCAATCGACACTTCGGTGGACTTCACGAAGGCAATCACTTCACTGCCCACTTTCAACTCCAGGTCACGCACCGAACGGGTGGTGATGACCGAAGTGACGATGCCGGACGCAGTCTGCACGTCGATTTCCGACACCACTTCCCCCAGCAGAATTTCCTTGATGGTGCCCTTGAACTGGTTGCGCACGTTGATCGCTTTGATGGTCATGTCGGCTTTCCTTTTGGCTGTTGGGTCAATCCGCACGAATGCGCAGGCCCTCAAAATGCGCCATCGAGAAGAACAATAAAAGGAATATATAACTCTTTATTTATTCGATATGGATATATAAAGCGCTGCCCGTCCCAGCGCTTCAGGACAGCGTGACCCAATAGCGGGTCCGCGCCTGTACGTGCAACCCCAGGCTGGAGGCCAGCAGGTCGAGGATGCGATCGGTATCGTCCAAACGAAAACTGCCGGTGACCCGCAACTGTTCCAGGCGCGGGTCCCAGCGCAGCACGCCTGGCCGATAACGCGCCAACTCCCGCAGGAAATCCCCCAGCGCCTGGTTCTGCGCGGTCAGTACACCGTCGCGCCAGCCCAGTTGCAGCGCATCGAACGCGACCCAGGCGCCGAGCCCGGTACTTTTCAACGGCGCTTGCTGACCGCCTTGCAAGGTTGCCGTGCGCCCGTCCAGGTCGCGTACCCGCACAGAGCCCTTGAGCACGGACACCAGGCAACCGGTGTCCAATTGCCGAACACACACTTCAGCCTGGCTGACCGTCAGCTCGCCGTAACGCGTCTGTACGCTCATCGCCGTCGCTGCGGGTACATTCAACGCCAGCTCGCCCTCGACCAGGGTGATGCGTCGCTGCGCCGGGTCCACGTCCACCGCCGTCGCGGTATTGAGTTGTACGCTGGCGCCGTCAGCCAATGCCATGCGCGTGCGTTCCCCCGTGGCCGTGTGCAGATCGGCGCGCCAGGTCTGGATGGGCAATTGCCGGCTGAGCAGCCAGGCCGTCGGCAGCAGTGCCGCTATGCCCAGCGCGCGCTTGAGCACAGCACGCCGTCCGGGTTGCGGGCGATCGAGGCTGGCCATCGCCAGGGCCTGGGGCAAGTCGCTGAAACGCTGGCGCAGGGCCTGCGCGCGTTGCCAGGTCTGTTCGTGCTGGGGATGGCTGTCACGCCAGCGCTGCAACGCGGCGTGGTCGCGCTCGGTGGCCGCGCCGGACTCCAGCAGCGCCAGCCACTGGGCGGCGGCGCGGGCAACGTCGCGGTTCACAGGTTCACCAGCAGGCAGTGTTCATAGGCCTGGGACATGTAGCGTTTTACCGTGCGCTCGCAGACGTTGAGGCGTGCGGCGATCTCCCGATAACCCAGGCCTTCCAGCTGGCTCCACAGAAAAGCGCGGCGCACCTGCACCGGTAAACCCTCAAGCAGGTCGTCCAAGGCGTGCAAGGTTTCCAGCAACAGCCAGCGTTGTTCCGGCGAAGGCACGCAGGCCTGCGGCAGGCTGGCCAATGCATTCAGATAAGCCTGTTCGAGGCTGCGCCGCTGATGGAAATTCACCAGCAGGCGTTTGCCGACGGTCACCAGATAGGCGCGCGGCTCCTGCATCTGCTCGATCGGCTGCGCGCTGGCGAGCACGCGCAGGAAGGTATCCTGGCTCAGGTCCGCGGCGTCCCAGGCATTGCCCAAACGCCGGCGCAGCCAGCTTTCCAGCCAGCTGTAATGGTCGCGGTACAGGCTCGACACGGTCGGTTCGGGGGCATGGGTCGGTACAACAGCATCATTCATGGCAAGCGACCTGCGCGGCGCGACTGAGTCTCAAATGAGATTCATTCTATTTAATGTTGCGTCGCTATACCACGATCTTTTCAACGCAACGTTTAAACATTAAGACGATCTTCTTGCGCGTTGACCTACCCTGTTACACACCATATAGTGTGCCCACAAACAGAACAGACCACTACATAGTGTGCAGCATCGGTATTTTCCGACCACACTATGCGCAGTATTTCAATGCCTGAAGCCTGCAAACCGCCTATTTTTTGGACGGGTTCACACACCGTCAGAACAGATCTGGAAGGAGTATTTCAATGCTGAGTTGGGATGAAGTCGACAACGAAGACAGCGTTGCAGCGGTAGTCAGAGGCGCCAACGCCGGCCACGCCACCGAAGCCAACATGGACCGCCTCGACGGAGCCGGCGCCGCCGCCGCCATCGAAGCCCGCGCCGTCACCGCCAATGACTCTGCCGCCATCGCACGCGCCAAGGCCGAACTGGACAAACTCGACGTCGCCGAAGGCCTCGCCGAACTCGAAGGCGCCTCCGCCCGCGTCGCCGTCGACGAAAAGCGCATGATCAACTGCCGCGCCGACCTCAACCAACTTGTGCCCTTCAAGTACGACTGGGCCTGGCAGAAATACCTCGACGGCTGCGCCAACCACTGGATGCCGCAAGAGGTCAACATGACCGCCGACATCGCCCTGTGGAAAAACCCCGAAGGCCTGACCGACGACGAACGTCGCATCGTCATGCGCAACCTCGGCTTCTTCTCCACCGCCGATTCCCTGGTGGCCAACAACCTGGTGCTGGCCGTGTACCGCCTGATCACCAACCCCGAGTGCCGCCAGTACATCCTGCGCCAGGCCTTCGAAGAAGCGATCCATACCCACGCCTACCAATACTGCATCGAATCGTTGGCCATGGATGAAGGCGAGATCTTCAACATGTACCACGAGATCCCATCGGTCGCTAAAAAAGCCGCCTGGGGCCTGAAGTACACCCGCTCGATCTCCGATCCGAAGTTCGAAACCGGCACCGTCGAGACTGATAAAGAGCTGCTGCGCAACTTGGTCGCCTACTACTGCGTACTGGAAGGCATCTTCTTCTATTGCGGCTTCACCCAGATCCTGTCCATGGGCCGCCGCAACAAAATGACCGGCGTGGCCGAACAGTTCCAGTACATCCTGCGCGATGAGTCGATGCACCTGAACTTCGGGATCGATGTGATCAACCAGATCAAGATCGAAAACCCGCATTTGTGGGATGCCGAGATGAAGGAAGAAGCGACCCAGATGATTCTGCAGGGCACGCAGCTGGAGATTGAATATGCGCGGGATACCATGCCGCGTGGGGTGCTGGGGATGAATGCGGCGATGATGGAGGATTACCTCAAGTTCATCGCTAACCGTCGTTTGTCGCAGATTGGTCTTAAAGAAGAGTATCCAGGGACGACCAACCCGTTCCCTTGGATGAGCGAGATCATGGACTTGAAGAAAGAGAAAAACTTCTTCGAAACCCGCGTGATCGAGTACCAGACAGGTGGCGCGCTGAGCTGGGATTGATTAACAGCGCAGCTCCGCAATGTGGAGGGGGCTTGCTCCCTCCCACATTGGGAATGCGGTGCTCCATCACTTTGCAAATTGCCTTTTATGCCCAATCAAACCATCAAAACGCCCTGCATAGGCCTGTGCTCCACCGTCTACGGTGACCTGGTTTGCCGGGGCTGCAAGCGTTATCACCACGAAGTGATCCAGTGGAACGGCTATAGCACCGAGGAAAAGCATGCGGTGTGGCTGCGCCTGGAGCAGTTGCTGGTACAGGTGATGAGCAGCAAGCTGGAAGTGTTCGACCCACAGCGCCTGCGCCAGCAACTGGAGGACCGCAAGATTCGCTTCATGCCGCAGCAGTCGCCGTATTGCTGGGCGTACCAGCTGATTGCCCGGGGTGCGCGGGTCATGTCGAAACTGGACGCCTATGGTCTGGCGTTGCTGCCGGAGTTTCGCGAGCGCCCCCTCACCGACTTGCGCGATGCGATTGATCGCGAGTTTTTCCTGCTGTCCGAAGCCCATTACGAGCGCTACATTGCCCCGGTGTTTCTGCGCGAAACCTTTGGTCCAGCCCTGATCGCCACGCTCTGACGCTCAATTGTGTTTAAAATGCCGCCCGCTCAACGACTGACGCTCACCGATGACCCCAGACGCACTCGCTACCCTGCACGCCCATCTGCTCACTGCCCTGGCCAGCCCGCCCGCTGAAACCCGCCGACTGTTCCACGGCCGTGGCCGCTGCTGGCCGGGCCTTGAGCAACTGACGGTGGACTGGCTGCAAGGCGTGGTGCTGGTGGCGCTGTTCAAGGAAACCGAGTATCTGCAGGCCTTGAAGCAGCTGTTGTTGCAGATCGACTGGGCCGGTTGCGGCGCCCATACCGTAGCGCTGCAACACCGCTATCTGCCGCAAAGCAGCACCGAATGGCTGGTCGGTGACGCCCTCGACGAGCTGACCATTACCGAAGGCGGCCTGCGCTACCTGATCGACCTGGGTAAAAAGCAGAACAGCGGCCTGTTTCTCGACATGCGCTACGGCCGCGACTGGGTGCGCGAGCAGGCCAAAGGCCAGCGCGTGCTTAACCTGTTTGCCTACACCTGCGGATTTTCCGTGGCCGCTATCGAAGGCGGCGCCGAGCATGTAGTGAACCTGGACATGGCCCGTGGCGCCCTGAGCCGTGGCCGTGACAACCATCGCCTCAATGGTCACGACTTGAGCAAGGTGAGCTTTCTGGGCCACGACCTGTTCAAGTCCTGGGCCAAGGTCACCCACGGCGGCCCCTATGACCTGGTGATCATTGACCCGCCCTCCTTCCAGAAAGGCAGCTTCCTGCTGACCAAGGACTACCAGCGCGTATTGCGTCGCCTGCCGGACTTGCTCACGGCCCAGGGCACCGTGCTGGCGTGCATGAACGATCCGGCCTTCGGCGAAGACTTCCTGATCGACGGCGTCACCCGCGAGGCACCGGGCCTGCGCTTTATGGAACGCTTGGAAAACCCGCCGGAATTTCCGGATATCGACCCGCAAAGTGGCTTGAAGGCCCTGGTGTTTCGCCAGGGGTGATGCCGAAACTTCCTACGCTTGCTACGCTAAGCCATACGCCGGGTGGTGAACCTTATCCCCGCCTTCCCGGTCGATACCTGCATTCCCCGGCCAGACTCGACAGCGTTACGCGGTCGGCTGCCCCGTTTGACCCTTTGGAGAACCGCCCGTGATATCGACCCTGCATGTAGCCAGAATCAAAGCCTGGGGCGCCCACGGCTTCACCGCCACCGGTGTGGTATTGGCATTCCTGGCCACCCTGGCGCTGCTGGAAAACTCGCCCAAGGCCTGCCTGCTGTGGCTGGGCCTGGCGCTGGTGGTCGATGGCGTCGACGGCTCCCTGGCCCGACGGGTCAACGTCAGCACGGTGTTGCCCAGCTTTGACGGCTCGGTACTGGACCTGGTGATCGATTACCTCACCTACGTGTTCATCCCGGCACTGTTTATCTACCGCTATATCGACCTGCCGGAATTCACCCACCTGTTTGCGGTGTCGGTGATCCTGGTGTCGTCGCTGTTCTGCTTTTGCAACGTGAACATGAAGAGCAAGGACAACTATTTCGTCGGCTTCCCGGCGGCGTGGAATGTGGTGGCCCTGTGCGTGTACATCATCCAGCCGGACGCCTGGGTCACCCTGCTGACCGTGATCGGCCTGGCGCTGCTGACCGTGACGCCGATGAAGTTCCTGCACCCGTTCCGGGTCAAGCGCTTCATGCCGATCAATATCGCGGTGACCACGATCTGGTTGCTGTGCAGTTTCCTGATGGTGGTGGATTATCCGAACACCAACCCGTGGACGTTCGGGCTGTGGTCGCTGATGTCGGCGTACTTTCTGGGCATCTGCATCTGGCGCACGGCGCTGGAATGGCTGGGTACCCATAAATAACCCAGCACCCAGGATCAAAATGTGGGAGGGGGCTTGCCCCCGATGGCCATAGGTATCTACACAACTCTGTAGCGCTCAACCGTAACCACGATGCGCAGCGAGTCGCTCTTGATCTGGCTTTTGATCTTGATCTCAGGCGCCCCGTTAAACCACGCTGGCCGAACGCAGGCTTGAATCCGTGGGTAACCCGGCAGGACGCCGGGTTAGCCGCACTGGGCCAGGGATGGCCCATTGCGGCGGCCCACGGATTCAAGCCTGCGTTCGGGCACACCGAGCCTAGGCGAGGTGCCGAGTGGTGGGGCAAGAGCGTTTTGCTTACTTTTGACTGGGCCGGCATTCCGGCTTTTCAAAAGTGAGCCGCCGTCAGGGCGGAACCCTAAGTGGCCGTGACCGCAGAAACGGATATGTACTCGATCTGATCCAACATCCTGGTCGGCCCAGAGGCCGCCATCGGGGGCAAGCCCCCTCCCACATTTGGTTTTGCGTACATCCGGGGGGTAAGATGGCGGCCTTCCCAGCAGCCCCGCCAACAATAAGCCCTGCCCATGCCCTTCGAACTCAGCGTTGACCTGACCACCCTCGCCATTCTCGCCGTCGTGGCCTTTGTTGCCGGTTTCATCGACGCCATCGCCGGCGGCGGCGGCCTGCTCACCACCCCTGCCCTGCTTACCGCCGGCATGCCACCGCACCTGGTGCTGGGCACCAACAAGCTCAGTTCCACCTTTGGCTCGGCCACCGCCAGCTTTACCTTCTACCGCCGCAAGCTGTTCCACCCGCGCCAATGGGTGCATGCCATCGTCGGTACATTGATCGGTGCGTTGACCGGCGCCGTGGTCGCGCACTATTTGCCCGCCGAAACCCTGAACAAGATGCTGCCGGTGATCGTGTTCGCCTGCGGGGTGTACCTGCTGTTCGGCGGCACGCCCAAGGCGCCGCTGGACGCCGAGGCACCCATCAAGAAGAAATGGCAGGCTACTCAGGGCTTCGGCCTGGGTTTCTACGACGGCGTGGCCGGGCCCGGCACCGGCGCGTTCTGGACCGTGAGCACCATGCTGCTGCACCCGATCGACCTGGTGAAGGCCAGCGGTGTGGCGCGCAGCATGAACTTCGTCAGCAACGCGGCGGCACTGACGGTGTTCATCATCAACGGTTCGGTGGACTGGATCGTCGGCCTGGCGATGGGCATCTCGGTGATGGGCGGCGCATTCTTTGGCGCTCGCAGCGCCATCAGCGGCGGCGCCAAGTTCATTCGCCCGGTGTTCATCACCGTGGTGCTCGGCCTGACCGTGCGCCTAGCCTGGCAGCACTGGTTCAGCGTGGCCTAGGCGACGCGCCACATAGAGGTCGATCAGGTAGCGCGCAATCGAGCGTGACGCCGGCAACGGCGGCAGGTCGTGGATATTGAACCACTGCGCATCTTCGATTTCATCGGCCTGGGGCACGATGTCGCCACCGGCATACTCGGCATGAAAGCCCAGCATCATCGAATGCGGGAACGGCCAGCACTGGCTGCCCATGTACTGCAGGTTCTTCACCTCGACCTGCACTTCCTCGCGCACCTCACGGATCAGGCAGTCTTCAGCCGACTCACCCGGCTCGGCAAAGCCGGCCAGGGTGCTGTAGACCCCGGTGACAAAGCGTGGCGAGCGCGCCAGCAGGATTTCATCGCCACGGGTCACCAGCACGATCATGCTCGGCGAAATCCGCGGATAGCTGCGCAGGTCGCAGTCTTGGCAGTACATCGCCCGTTCCCGTGGCACCTGGACCATGGCCTGGCCGCAACTGCCGCAGAAGCAATGCTCGCGCGCCCAGGTGCCGATTTGCGCGGCATAGCCCAGCACTTTGTACAGGGTGTGATCGCCTTGCAGCATAAAACCGCGCAGGCCTTGCCAACTGCAGCCCGGCACCTGGGCAGCACCGTTGATTTCCAGCAGGTACACCGGCTCGCCATCGAGATGCCCGATGCCGTGTTCGGCAAAGATCGACAGGTCCTGGCGCTTGAGCCATTCGCGGGGGAACAGCGGCCCGTTGGCATCGTGCAAAAAGCCGTCGCGGCTGCGGGCCACGGCCCAGCCGCCGGCGGCGTCGTTGTCCAGCAGCGTTGTGGTAATCCAGCCTGGGGTCATATCAATCAATCCACGAATTCGGGTGTCTGTTTGCTCATATGGGCCGCGATGGCCACGCGCAGGTCGTTGGATTGCAACATAGCCGAGTTCCAGGTGGCAACGTATTCCAGGCCGTCATTGATGCTGTGGTCGCGCATATAGCTGATCATCGCCTTTGTGCCTGTGACGGCAATCGGCGACTTGGCGGCGATTTCATGGGCGATGGCCATGACGCCCGCCAGCAGGCTGGCCGGGTCGGCATACACACGATTGACCAGGCCGATGCTGCGCGCTTCTTCGGCGCCGAACTGACGACCGGTGTAGGCCAGTTCGCGCAACATGCCGTCGCCGACGATGCGCGGCAGGCGCTGCAAGGTGCCGACGTCGGCGGCCATGCCGATATCAACTTCCTTGATCGAGAACAGCGCGTCCTCGGCGGCATAGCGCATGTCACAGGCGCTGATCAGGTCAATGGCGCCGCCGATGCAGTAGCCGTGGATCGCTGCCAGCACCGGCTTGCGGCAATTGTCGACCGCATTGAACGAGGTTTGCAGTTCGAGGATCTTGCGCCGCAGCACGCGCGCGTTACGGCCCACATCCTTGCCCAGCTCATTGGCCACCGAAGCCAGCATCATCAGGTCGATGCCGGAGGAAAAGTGCTTGCCGGCACCACTGAGCACCACCGCGCGCACCGCATCGGTGTCTTCGACCCATTGGAAGATATCGATGATTTCGCTCCAGAACGCCGCGTTCATCGCGTTGATCTTTTCCGGGCGGTTGATCTGCACATGGGCAACGTTGCCGTTGAGTTCGACGACGAAAGCTTGGTATTCGGACATGGCAGTGATCCCTGACTGGCGAGTGATAAGGCCTGAACTATAACAAGGCCAGGCAACGGCGCATCGGCCAAAAGCGGGACTGGCAAAAAACCTTGCCAGGCGCCATCCTTGGCGCTTTAAGCCGCCCCACTGCGGCGTTCGACGTTTGAAGGATATGCCCCATGCACGCCCAGCCCCTCACCCCCGCCGATTTCGACCTGATCGAAGAGACCCTGCTCAAGTACGGCGACGACCATTCGGTGCTGAACCTGGCTGAACTCGACGGTTATTTCACGGCCTTGGTCTCCAGCCCGACGCAGGTGGAGATCGCCGAGTGGTTCCCGGCAATCTGGGGCGGGCAGAACCCGGACTGGGAAAGCCCCGCAGAGGCCGGGCAGTTCCTTGAACTGTGTGTGCGCCACTTCAACACGCTGGCGGCGCAACTGGCCGGCGATTCCAAGGCATTCAAGGCCCTGTTCGATGAAAAAGAGCACCACGGCCAATCCGTGACCCTCGCGGAGGAATGGTGCTTTGGCTATATCCGTGGCGCCGCCATCGGCAACTGGCCGGCGCTGCCCGCCGAACTGGCCGTTCAGTTCGAAAAAATCTCCTGGTGCGCCGAGCAGGATAACTTCGAGCTGCCGGCGGACCTGGATGTGCAGGCTCATCAGCAACAGGTCGGCGAAATCGAACCGGCCGCCCGAGCGCTGCACGATTACTGGCTGAGCCAGCGCTAAATCTCGACAAGCACCGCACCTTTGGCCGATTATTCGGGTCCGCCCCGTCGGCCACTCCATGCCACCTCGCCTTGATCAGGAGCCTTGTCCCTTGAGTTCGCAGAAAACCGTGACCGTTACACCGCCCAACTTTCCTCTCAATGGCAAGGTCGCGCCCCCCGGCTCCAAATCCATTACCAACCGCGCCCTGTTGCTGGCGGCCCTGGCCAACGGCACCAGCCGCTTGAGCGGTGCCCTGAAGAGCGACGACACCCGCCACATGTCGGTGGCCCTGCGGCAGATGGGTGTGACCATCGATGAGCCAGACGACACCACCTTCGTGGTTACCGGCCAGGGCAAACTGCAATGGCCAGCGCAACCGCTGTTCCTCGGCAATGCCGGCACCGCCATGCGCTTTCTCACCGCCGCTGTCGCCACCGTGGAAGGCACCGTGATACTGGACGGCGACGACTACATGCAAAAGCGCCCGATCGGGCCACTGCTCGACACCCTCGGCCAGAACGGCATCCGGGTCGACAGCCCGACCGGCTGCCCACCGGTGACCGTGCACGGCGTGGGCAAGGTCCAAGCCAAGCGCTTCGAGATCGATGGCGGGCTGTCCAGCCAATATGTATCGGCGCTGCTGATGCTCGCAGCCTGCGGCGAAGCGCCGATCGAAGTCGCATTGACCGGCAAGGACATCGGCGCCCGTGGCTATGTGGACCTGACCCTCGATTGCATGCGTGCCTTCGGCGCCCAGGTTGAAGCCGTCAACGACAGCACCTGGCGCGTGGCCGCGACCGGCTACAGCGCCCATGATTACCTGATCGAACCCGACGCCTCCGCCGCCACCTACCTGTGGGCCGCAGAAGTGTTGACCGGCGGCCGTATCGACATCGGCGTTGCCGCCGGCGACTTCACCCAGCCGGACGCCAAGGCCCAGGCGGTGATCGCCCAGTTCCCGAACATGCAGGCCACGGTGGTGGGCTCGCAGATGCAGGACGCCATCCCGACCCTGGCGGTGCTCGCCGCCTTCAACAACACCCCGGTGCGCTTCACTGAACTGGCCAACCTGCGCGTCAAGGAGTGTGACCGCGTGCAGGCGCTGCACGACGGCCTCAACGCAATCCGGCCGGGCCTGGCGACCATCGAGGGCGACGATCTGCTGGTGGCGGCTGACCCGGCCCTGGCCGGCACGGCGTGCACCGCATCGATCGACACCCATGCCGACCACCGCATCGCCATGTGCTTTGCCCTGGCCGGGCTGAAAGTCTCGGGCATCCGGATCCAGGACCCGGACTGTGTGGCCAAGACCTACCCCGGGTACTGGAAAGCCTTGGGCAGCCTCGGCGTGACGCTCAGCGACTAAGTCCAAGGCGCAGGTTACGGGAGGGCACGCACATGACCATTCGCCAACCCTGCCCACCCGGCGTCTGCGACTGCGAGCGCGAACGCTTGCTGGAGGCGCCGGGCGCTGACCTGCGTATCCTCAGCCTGACACGCCAGGAGGAAAAGCGCCTGCTCGAGCGCCTGGAAAACCTCAAGGACCTGCCGGACCTGGAGCATATGCAGCAGCGGATGTACGAGCAGTTGGGCATCCGCCTGCACATCGCGCCAGGCCATACCGAGGTCAAGAGCATGCGCGGGATCCAGATCGTCATCGACGAACTGCCCGGCCTGTGTCGCAAGACCCGGCAATCGATCCCGGCAGCGATTCGTCGCGGCATGGAGAAGCAGCCCGAGATTGCCTACCGCTTGCTCGACGCTCACGATCTGTTTCGCGACGCTTGAATCACCCCGCGACTGTCTCACGCTCAAACAGCCCCTGCCCGACCGTCCTGGCCTTGTGCAAATGCGCTTGGGCACTGTCGCTTTCCGACTCCAGCAGCAGCTCCGAGGTCAGCACCTGCGCGCCGCAATAGTCAAAGATCCCGTAATCGATCTGCGTGCGCATGGCCTTGGCATAGCCGTGCCGGTCAAAGGCGCTTGCATCCGCAGCGCCCAAGGCCAGCAGATGCACCTGCAAGTGCCGCAGCTTCTTGGTCATGGGGATGTCCGGGCCGTACTCGATCGCCCAGCCGTTGACGAAGACACGGTCGATCCAACCCTTGAGCAACGCCGGCATGGACCACCAATAGATCGGGAACGCCAGCACCAACGCGTCGGCGCGGTCGATGCGTGCCTGTTCGGCCAGCACATCCGCCGGCGGCGTTGCGCGGCTGCGGTGTACCTGGTGGTCTGCGGCGGTGTAGCGAGGGTCGAAACCTTCGGCCGCGAGGTCGGCGATTTCAAAGGTATGGCCGGATGCGCTCAAACCGGCGCCGACCTGCTCGGCCATACTGCGGGTGAGGGATTGCCGGTCGTGATGAGCAACAATGATAAGTGCGTGCATGACAATGTGTCCTTTTGGGCTTAAGCTACTTTTAGTAAGTTAACGCCCTTAAGTTACTTTTGGTATATAAGCATGTCAAGCGAACAATCCCCTGCCCCCCGGCGGCGCCTTTCCCGTGAAGAACGCCTGCATCAATTATTGGAAACCGCCTGGCAACTGGTGCGCGAAGAAGGCACCGACGCTCTGACCCTGGGCCGCCTGGCCGAGCTGGCCGGGGTAACCAAGCCGGTAGTCTACGATCACTTCGTCACGCGCTCGGGCTTGTTGGCCGCGCTGTATGAAGACTTCGACGGGCGCCAGAATCAGGTGTTTGTCAACGCCATCGAGGCCAGCAGCGCGACGCTTGAAGACCGCGCATGGGTGATCGCGTCGTCCTATGTGGATTGTGTGCTGCTGCAAGGTCGCGAGATTCCGGGGGTGACGGCGGCACTGAGTGGCTCACCGGAGTTGGAAGCGCTCAAGTGCAAGTACGAAGCGATCTTCCTCGACAAATGCCGCGATGCCCTTGCGCCGTTCGCGCCGGATGGCAGGCTTTCCCAGGCCGGCCTGCGTGCCATGCTGGGCGCTGCCGAAGCCTTGTCCCATGCGGCCGCCAGCGCAGAGATCAGCCGTGAAGAAGCGCAGCAGGAACTGCTGGCGACCATAGTGGCGATGGTCAAGCGCGGCGTCTCAAAAGCGGGATGAGGCCTATCTGATAAAAGAAAATCGAACTGTTGGAGGGGCTTGCCCTAATGCCAGTCAGTTAAGCGTACGCCGCCCTCAGTAGGAGCGAGCTTGCTCGCGAAAAACTCACAGGCGCCGTGTTCATTCAGGAAGCACGCGTTATCGTTGACGTTTTTCGCGAGCAAGCTCGCTCCTACAGTTAATCCTCAGTGTTTGAACCTTAGGCCAGGCGTTGATCGACAAACACCCGCACCTTGCGCGCCAGTTGATCCAAATGCCGATCACGCTGCTTTTCCGCATCCACCATGGCGCGCTTGCCATGCTTTTGCAGCAGGTAGGTATGGATCTGCCGCACTTCCACGCAGCTGTAGATAGCGGCCACGTCCAGCACGCCCATCAACCCAGCGGTGCCGTAGTCCCGCGTATTCATCAGCACTTGCGTGCCGCGCGCGCCGCGCACTTTGAAGCCCATGGCTTCGAATGCCGGGACCTTTTCAACCGAACACGCCAGTTCGGCGTGGGGATAACGCGCAAGTACATCGTCCAGCATGGCCCGGGCCAGACCCTGGCGCCTGGAACCGGCGTGCACGGCCATAAAGGCCACACCACAGGCCTGGGGGTCGTCCTTCACCGGCAGATACAGGCAAAAGCCGACGACGGTCTCGTCCTGCATCGCCACCACCAGCTCGACGCTGATGCCCTTCGAGCCGTCCAACGCCTCCAGGTACAGGTGCACCTCAAAACCGATGGCGTACTGGTAGATGTTGTAGAGCAGATTGCTGGGCGCCAGGGCCACGCTGCTGATGTCGGTGAGGTTGTCGACCACCATCTGCAGGATCTGGCTGTTGACCGGTTCGGGACACGGCGTGGTGTAGCGGGTAAGGCTGAACATGCAAATTCCTGGGGTTTCGCGTCAAGGCAGTGGCGATTGTACCTGTTACGTGTGATGTCGCCGGGGTCCGTGGCATCCGACGTTCAACAAATGAGTGAAAAAAGTTCGGACCAACGGGTGCATGCATGCCCCTGGATCGCGCATCATGGGCACTTTCAAGTTCAAGGGTAACGTCCATGCGCGTTCTGTCATTGATGATGGGTCTTACGACGCTGGCCGCCAGTACGGTGTTCTGCGCCAGCGCGATGGCGAATGAAGAAAGTCAGTTGGTACAACAGATCAATCAGTACCGCAGCCAGGTGCAGCGCTGCGACGACCAGGGTTCCCAGGAGTTGCCGCCGCTGGCCAGTGACACACGGCTGGTGCTGCCGGCCTCCAATGTCGGCGATCTGCAGCAGTCGCTGGCGCGGGCTGCGTACCCGATGGTCAACGTACAGGCCATCAGCCTGTCCGGGCCCAAGGACGCCGAGGCCGCCATGAAAGCGGTGCGTGAAAGCTTCTGTCGCGTGGTGCTCGACCCGCAATTCGTCGATATCGGCGTGAGCAACAACGGCCAGGACTGGCGCATCGTACTGGCGCGCCCGCTGCTCACCAGTGGCCTGGGCGACTGGCAGACCGAAGGCCGCAAGCTGCTCGACCTGATCAATGCCGCCCGCGCCCAGCCGCGCGAGTGCGGCACCCAGACGTTCACGGCGACCACGCCGCTGTCGTGGAACGACGAGTTGGCCAACGCCGCCAACAGCCATACGCGCAATATGGCCAACGGCAACTTTTTCGATCACCTCGACCACGATGGTCGTACCCCCGGCGACCGTGCCGAACTGGCCGGCTATGTGGGAAAAAATATCGGCGAAAATATCGCCGCCGGTCTCGATACGCCGCGCAAGGTACTCGACGGGTGGCTCGCCAGCCCCGGCCATTGCGCCAACCTGATGAACCCGCAATTTCGCGATTTGGGCGCGGCCTACGCGATGGACCCGAAAAGCGATGCAGGCATCTATTGGACGGGGCTGTTCGGCACACAATAAAGCCTGTGGCCGAGCCACCAAATGCGCAATAAAATCAAAGTGCTATCCAGCAGTCCAACGTGCTGAACTGATTGCGGTCATACCGGTCTGTAGCTAGGCAGTCTGACCTCTTCAAGGCTTAACTACGGGTAGCGAAAGGTGTGAACCCAATGATGAATTGGCTGCAAGGCAGCAGCGAAATGGCAGAGCGGGTTCGTCGGCATGATTGGGCCAATTCGCCCCTGGGGCCCCTTGAACACTGGCCGGACGTGTTGAAGACAACCGTGGCGCTGTGCTTCGCCTCCAGCTTCCCCCAGGCGATTGTCTGGGGGCCTCAGTTGATCACCCTCTACAACGACGCCTTCGTGCCGATCCTGGGTAACAAGCCCGATGCCCTGGGCCGCCCATTCAGCGACGTGTGGCACGAGGTATGGGATGACATCCGCCCCATTGCCGACACCGCGTTTGCCGGGCAGGCCACCTACATCGAAAACTTCCCTCTGGTGATCCAGCGCAACGAGGCGCCTGAACAAGCGTACTTCACCTTTTGCTACAGCCCGATTCGAAACGCGAAAGGTGCGGTGGTCGGGTTGCTCGATACCGTGACCGAAACCACCGACACGGTGTTTCTCACGCGGCGCCTGGAAGTGCTGGACGCCATCGGCAACAGCGTCGCCACCGCCACCGACGCCGAAGCCATCATGACCTCGACCACGCGTTTGCTGGCCGAGCACCTGCACGTGTCGATTTGCGCCTACGCCGACATGGAAGACGATCAGGATGGCTTTACCATTCGCGGCGACTGGTCGGCGCAGGGCTCACCGAGCATTATTGGCCATTACAGCCTGGCCGCGTTCGGTGAGCGCGCGGTGACCTGTCTGCGGGCTGGGGAACCCTTGGTCATCTGCAACAACCTGCTCGAACTGCCAGCTCACGAAACCGCTAATTTCCAGGCGCTCGGCGTTACGGCGACCATCTGCATACCCCTGATCAAACACGGGCGCCTCACCGCATTGATGGCCGTGCACGACAAACAGCCCCGCTACTGGTCCTCCTATGACCTGGCACTGCTGCGCGAAGTCACCGAGCGCTCCTGGGCGCATATCGAACGCGTGCGCGCCGATGCCGCAGTGCGGGCGGGCCTTGCAGCCTATACCGAACTCAACGCGACCCTGGAGCAGCGCGTGGAAGAACGCACCCGCGCCCTCGCCCAGGCCGAAGCCGCGCTGCGCCAGTCGCAAAAGCTCGAGGCCATCGGCCAGCTGACCGGCGGCGTCGCCCATGACTTCAACAACCTGCTGACGATCATTCGCTCATCCGTGGATTTCCTGCGCCAGCCGGAGCTGTCGGAAGAACGCCGGCAACGCTACATGTGGGCGGTATCCGATACCGTCGAGCGGGCCAGCAAACTCACCAGCCAACTGCTCGCCTTTGCCCGCCGCCAGCCGCTGAATCCACAGGTGTTCGATGTCAGCCAACGGGTGCGCAACATCGGTGATATGCTCGAAAGCGTCACCGGCGCACGCATTCAAGTGCAGGTGCAATTGCCCGATCAGCACTGCTTTGCGCGCATCGATCCGAGCCAGTTCGAAACCGCATTGATCAACATTGCCCTCAACGCCCGCGACGCGATGGACGGCCAGGGCAGCCTGACCATCAAGGTCGTGGGGCAGCAACCACTGCCGAGCATCCGCGGCGACGCCGGGTCGCCCCTGCCCCACATCAGCATTTCCCTGGCCGATACCGGCAGCGGTATTGCCGGCGATGCCTTCGAGCGCATTTTCGAGCCGTTCTTCACCACCAAGGCCGTGGGCAAGGGCACCGGGCTGGGTTTGTCACAAGTCTTCGGCTTTGCCAAGCAATCGGGTGGCAATATCGATGTGGCCAGCACCCTCGGCCGGGGTACGGTGTTTACCTTGTACCTGCCCCAGGTGGAAGTGGAAGGCGAAGCCGCACCGCCGCAGGACGAACAGCCAGAGCTGGCGCCACCGCTGGACGTTGCCCAACGGCATGTACTGATCGTCGAAGACAACCTGGAGGTGGGACGTTTCGCCAACCAGATCCTCAAGGATCTGGGTTACCAGACCACCTGGGCCACCAATGCCGAACAAGCGCTGACGCTTGCCGGCAAAGACGCCGAGGCCTTCGACGCGGTTTTCTCGGATGTGGTGATGCCAGGGATGACAGGCGTGGCCATGGCCAAGCTGCTGCGTCAGCGCCGTGCGGACCTGCCGGTGGTACTCGTCTCGGGCTACAGCGAAGAACTGGCGGACAGTGGGTACGAGGGCTTTGAGTTCCTCGCCAAACCCTACTCCGCCGAACAGGTGGCGCGCGCGTTGGCCAGGGCCATGGCCAAGGATCAGCCCGCCACCGCGACCTGATTGCGACCCAGCGCCTTGGCCCGGTACAGCGCCTTGTCGGCGCAGTCCATCAAGCCATTCAGGTCCAGCGGCTCGGCGTGGGTCGATGCAAGGCCCAGACTGGCACTCAGCCCCTGCACCGGGTCGGCGCGCAGGTCGCCAATGGCCTGGACCAGTTGCTCTGCAATGCTGCGCGCGGTCTCCAGAGACGTATTGGGCAGCAATATTGCGAATTCTTCGCCCCCCAGACGACCGGACACATCGACCTGGCGAAACGAGGCGCTGATCACGCCGCCAATCTGGCGCAACACCTGATCGCCGGTCTGATGACCGTAGGTGTCATTGATGCTTTTGAAGTGATCCATGTCCAACATCAGCGCGCACAACGGCTGCTGCTCGCGATGGCACTGGGCGTACAGCGCCTGGGCACGCTCGTAGAAGGCACGACGGTTCATCAACCCGGTCAGTTCATCGGTCTGGGCGGCGTGGGTTGAAAGGGTGTGCGCACGTTCCATCTGGCGGGTCAGGCGAAAGGCTTTTTCCAGGGCATCGGAGAGCTTGCGCGTGGCGCCCACTACAAAGGAGGAAAACACCAACACCGCCAGCGCCACGCCCATCTGCATCGGCGCCGGCTGGAACAAAAGCCACAGGGTACACGGCAACAGCACCAGGCCCATGGACCCCAGCGACATGGAGCGATAAGCCGAATAGCACGACACTGCGCTGACCGACATGCCCACGGCAAACAGCATGACCAGCACTTGGGACAGGCGGTCATCGACGGGCATCACCGCCAGCGCCCCGCCGCCCCAGATCCCTGCCGACAGCATCAGTGTCAGCCCGTAACGACGCTCCCAGCGCGCGGGCGTGCGTTCGCTATTGGGACAGCGAAACCATTCCAGGAACAGCTGCAGGCGCACCAGTGAGGAACCCGCCAGCAGCACCAGCCAGACCACCATGACCTGGTGATCGAAACGCTCCCAGCATAGCCAGCAGAGCATGATGGCGCCCAGGCAGGCGCCAAATATGGCCGAGAATGACTGGCGAAACAGCTGATGCAAACGGTCGGTTCGCACTTGTTCTTCGATGACGTGGTCCGGGTCTTGCCCATGCCCAAGGCTATGCATGCGATTCGCCTGTTTGGCTGCTCCGACAGAGGCGCCATTGTGGCACCCTGCCAGTAGCCCGGACAACAGGATCGTGCGTGCTAGAGCGTTTAACCCTTCTGAGCAGATGCACTGCAATCCAAATGTGGGAGGGGGCTTGCCCTCGATGGCGGCCTCTGGGATGACCAGGATGTTGGATTGGACCGAGTACATATCCGTTTCTGCGGTCACGGCTGCTATGGGTTCCGCTTTTACAGCGGCTCACTTTTGAAAAGCGCAAAAGTAAGCAAAACGCTCTTGCCCCACCACTCGGCACCTCGCTAATGCTCGGTGTGCCCGAACGGAGGCTTGAATCCGTTCGGCCAGCGTGGTTTAACGGGGCGCCTGAGATCAAGATCAAAAGCGCGGCGGCCTTAGAGCCGACCGGTATTTTGTGTCGGCCCCGGTCCAAATGTGGGAGGGGGCTTGCCCCCGATGGCTGCCTCTGGGCCGCCGCGATGGGTAATCCCTTGCCCAGTGCGGCTAACCCGGCATCCTGCCGGGTTGCCCACGGATTCAAGCCTGCGTTCGGCCAGCGTGGTTACGTTTGGCGCTGCAGCGTTGTGTAGATACCTATGACTCCTGTGGCCGCAGAATCAGCACGCCCAGAGGCGGCAGGTTCAACGACAGCGACACCGGCTGACCGTGGCGAGGTTCATCCACGGTCTGCACCGCACCGCCATTACCGTAGTTGGACCCGGCGTACATATCGGCATCACTGTTGATCACTTCGCTCCAGCGCCCGGCAAACGGCACGCCGACGGCGTAGGCCTCACGCGGCACCGGCGTGAAGTTGGCGACCACCAGCACCGGCTTGCCGTCCTTGCTCCAGCGCAGCCAGGCGTAGACGCTGTTGATGGCGTCATCGCCAATCAGCCACTGAAAGCCCTGGGGCGCGTCGTCCTGCTCGTGCAGCGCCGGTTCCTCGCGGTACAAGCGGTTCAGGTCGCCCACCAGCTTCTGCACCCCACGGTGTTCCGGGTATTGCAGCAGGTACCAGTCCAGTTGCTGGTCGTGATTCCACTCGCGCCACTGGCCGAATTCGCAGCCCATGAACAAGAGCTTCTTGCCCGGATGCATCCACATGAAACTCAAGTAGGCGCGCAGGTTGGCGAATTTCTGCCAGCGGTCGCCGGGCATCTTGTCGATCAGCGAGTGCTTGCCGTGCACCACCTCATCGTGGGAGATCGGCAGGATAAAGCGCTCGGACCAGGCATACACCAAGCCGAAACTCAGTTCGTTGTGATGATGGGCGCGGTAGACCGGGTCTTGCTGGATGTAATGCAGCGAGTCGTGCATCCAGCCCATGTTCCATTTGTAGTTGAAGCCCAGGCCCCCTTGCTGGGTGCTTTGACTTACGCCTGGCCATGCAGTGGACTCCTCGGCAATCACCAGCGCGCCCGGCGCTTCCAGTGCGACCACGTCGTTCAGATGGCGCAGGAAATCGATCGCTTCCAGGTTCTCCCGGCCGCCGTGGCGGTTGGGCACCCATTCACCGGCCTTGCGTGAATAATCGCGATACAGCATCGAGGCCACCGCATCCACGCGCAGGCCGTCGATATGGAAGTGCTTGAGCCAGTGCAACGCCGACGCCAGCATGAAACCGTGCACTTCGGTGCGGCCCAGGTTGTAGATCAGCGTGTCCCAATCCTGGTGGAAACCCTCCAGCGGGTTGGCGTATTCGTACAGCGCAGTGCCGTCGAATTGCGCCAGGCCGTGGGTGTCGGTGGGAAAATGCGCCGGCACCCAGTCGAGGATCACGCCAATATCCGCCCGGTGGCAGGCGTCGACGAAGTAGGCGAAATCTTCCGGCGAGCCAAAGCGTGCGCTCGGCGCGAACTGGGACAAGGCCTGATAGCCCCAGGAACCGCCGAACGGATGCTCCATGATCGGCATCAGTTCGATGTGCGTGAAGCCGAGTTGCTCCACATAGGGAATCAGCCGCTCGGCCAGTTCGCGCCAGCCGTATTGGCGTGACACTTCGCCGGCCTCGTCCAGCTCGCACTGCCAGGACCCGACGTGCAACTCATAGATCGACAGCGGCGCGGTGGATTTCTGTTTGTCGCCACGTGCCTGCATCCAGTCATGGTCCTGCCAGTCTACCTGCAACGGCGCGGCGACCTTCGAAGCGGTATCCGGCGGCAGTTGAGTGGCCAGGGCCATCGGGTCGGCCTTGAGCGGCAGGATGCCGTGGGCGCCAAGAATTTCATATTTGTAGGCCGCGCCCGGTTGCAGGCGTGGGACAAAGATTTCCCACACGCCCGAAGGATGACGCAGGCGCATCGGGTGACGGCGACCGTCCCAAACGTTGAAATCGCCGACCACCGAAACGCGTCGGGCATTCGGTGCCCACACGGCAAACCGTACGCCCTGCACACCGTCCACCGTGGTGACCTGGGCGCCCAGGCAATTGCCCAGGTCACGGTGGTTGCCTTCGGCAAACAGGTACAGGTCCATTTCACCGAGCAGCAGTTGGCTGAAGCTGTACGGGTCTTCGGTGATCTGCTCGCCGCCGGCCCACTGGATCTTCAGCAGGTAATCCTGGCGCGTGCCGAAGTGCCCGACGAACAGTCCCGGCACCTGGGTCGCGTCGAGGCTGCCGATCGGCTCGCCGCTGTCACGCGCCAGTACCTGGACGCTCAGGGCTTCAGGCAGGAACGCACGGATAAACTGCCCGCCCTGCTCATCATCGTGCGGCCCAAGGATCGAGAATGGATCAGGGTGCTCGGCGCGCACCAGCGCTTCGACGTCCCTGGATGCCGGCATTGCAGTCAACTTGGGCTGCAGCGGTTCTCTATGCGTAAAACTCATGACGTCTCCCCACCGCGTGCAGTTTTCGATTCAGGTGTAAGCCCGCTGAGCAAACCGTGCAACCCTTGCAAGGGCACCGGCAACCAGCTCGGGCGATTTTCCGCTTCGTAGGCCACTTCATACGCGGCCTTCTCCAGGCTGAACAAGGTCAGCGCGGCGTCCTGGCCGTTGGCATCCTGCCAGTCATGCGCCAGTGTAGCCGTCGCTGCCTGATAAGCCTGGGTAAATGCCTGGCGGGCTTCACTCAGGAAGCGCTCGGTCACACGCCGACGCGCGGCGTCCGCCTCCGGCGAATGATCAACCCCCTGCACATTCAGGGCCATGGCCGCTGCGTAATCAAAGGAGCGCAACACCCCGCTGACATCCTTGTACGGGCTGTGTTTGCCTCGCCGTTCATGCAGCGGTCGCGCCGGCTCGCCTTCAAAGTCGATCAAATAGGCGTCGCCCTTGACGACCAATACCTGGCCCAGGTGCAAGTCACCGTGGACGCGAATCCGCAATCCGCCCAGCGTGGCTTTCGCCAATGCCTGGACGTGGCTGCCGATGGCTTTTTTCTGCGCCAGTAATTCACTGACCAGCGCCTGATCGGCGGGGTTCAACTGGCTTTGATTTAGTTTGAGCAAGTGCAAGGCACGTTCGATCTGCGCGCCTACGTCCTTGGCCCAGGCCTGGGCGTCCCTGGCCGAGGTGACTTCGGGCTTGAAGTCCTTGTTCTGGGTGGGCGCGCCCAACACCACGTGCATTTCACCCAGGCGCTGACCGAGCAGGCCGGCGAAGTCCGCCAGCTCGCCGAGGGCGTTGTAGTGCTGCTCCTGTTCGGACATCGCTTCGGCCAACTCGTCGCGAATGGCCCGCTCGAGGTTGTTCTGGGTCCAGCTCCAGGCATCGCCCTGGTTGCTCAGGTAGCCCTGGGCAATCATCAGCAAGCTGTCCTCGCCCTGTGCGTCGCGCCGGCTCATCGAGCCCATCAGCGGCGAAATGTTCGGGTAGGCGGCTTCGGTCAGGTAGGCGCTCATCTCCAGTTCCGGGTGAACCCCGGCGCTGACTTTGCGGATCAACTTGAGCACCAGGCTCTCGCCGACCACCACCGAACTGTTGGACTGCTCGGCAGACAGGTAGCGCACCGCTGATTCGTCCGTCAGTTGCAAGGCGGCCAGGTGCGGTGTCGCCTCGAAGCGCAGGTCACCCTCGCTGCAATTGAGCACGGTAGCGGCCTGCATGCCTTGAATCACACTGCGAATAAAATGCTCGAGGCTGAACGCGTCGGTGACCAGCCCCACCTGGCGGCTGCGCCTTACCCGCGCCAATGCCAGTTGCTGCGGCAAGGCGCTGGTGAGCTGGTCTTCGCCGAGGAAACCGAACGGCAATTGATAGCGGCTGGTCTGCCCCGCGCTGGTGACGTCGATTTCGCTGAGCAGCACCGGATGCTGCGCATCACCGAAGCGCACGCCATAGGCAATATGCACGCTGTCGATGGTGGCGTCCTTGCCGGCGAACCAGCGGCGCTTGGGCAGCCAGGCCGGCAACGAGGTGTGTTCCAGGGTGGTGCGACCGGGTTCTTCGAGCAACTCTTCCATACGTTTTTTCAACACCAATGTCGTGAAGTCGGGAATGCTCTGGGCCGGTTCCACATGCCAGCTGGGCATCTGGTTTTCCGCCGCCAGCACGAACCAATAAAAGCCATAGGGCGCCAAAGTCAGCAGGAAATTCAGCTGGCCGATGGGCGGGAAGGCGTTACCGCCCAGCATCTCCACCGGCACCATCCCGGCGAATGCCGACAGGTCCAGTTCCGCGGCCTGGGCGCTGCGCGAGACGTTGGCCACGCACAGGATGATTTCGCTGCGGCCGTCCTCCCCGGTGTATTCACGGGTATACGCCAGGATGCGGCGGTTGCTCGGCGACAGCATTTTCAGGCTGCCGCGACCGAACGCCCTGGACTGCTTGCGCACCGCCAGCATGCGCCGCGTCCAGTTCAGCAATGAATGCGGGTCCTGGGCCTGGGTTTCGACGTTGACCGACTGGTAGCCGTACTGCGCGTCCATGATCGGCGGCAATACCAGGCTGGCCGGGTCGGCGCGGGAAAAGCCGCCATTGCGATCGATGGACCATTGCATTGGCGTACGTACGCCATCGCGGTCGCCCAGGTAAATGTTGTCGCCCATGCCGATTTCGTCGCCGTAGTAGAGGGTCGGCGTGCCGGGCATCGACAGCAACAGGCTGTTGAGCAGTTCCACGCGGCGCCGGTCACGCTCCACCAGGGGTGCTAGGCGTCGGCGAATGCCCAGGTTGATACGCGCGCGGCGATCTGCGGCGTAGTAGTTCCACAGGTAGTCGCGCTCTTTGTCGGTGACCATTTCCAGGGTCAATTCATCGTGGTTGCGCAGGAAGATCGCCCACTGGCAATTGGCCGGAATCTCCGGGGTCTGGCGCAGGATGTCGGTGATGGGGAAACGATCTTCCTGGGCCAGCGCCATATACATGCGCGGCATCAACGGGAAGTGGAAGGCCATATGGCATTCATCGCCGTCGTCGCCCTTGCGGTCACCGAAGTAGAGTTGCGTGTCTTCCGGCCATTGGTTGGCCTCGGCCAACAACATGCGATCAGGGTAATTGGCGTCTATTTCGGCGCGGATCTGCTTGAGCACCCCGTGGGTCTCGGGCAGGTTCTCGTTGTTGGTGCCGTCACGCTCGATCAGGTAGGGAATCGCGTCGAGGCGCAGGCCGTCGATGCCCAGGTCGAGCCAGTAGCGCATCACCGACAGCACCGCCTTCATGACCTGCGGGTTGTCGAAGTTCAGGTCCGGCTGGTGCGAATAGAAACGGTGCCAGAAGTACTGGCCGGCCACCGGGTCCCAGGTCCAGTTGGACTTCTCGGTGTCGAGGAAAATGATCCGCGTGCCGTCGTATTTCTGGTCGTCATCGGACCAGACGTAGAAGTCCCGCGCCGCCGAGCCCGGTTTGGCCTTGCGTGCCCGCTGGAACCAGGGGTGCTGGTCGGAGGTGTGGTTGATCACCAGTTCGGTAATCACCCGCAGCCCGCGTTTATGGGCCTCGGCGATGAAGCGTTTGGCATCGGCCATGGTCCCGTAGTCGCTGTGCACGCCACGGTATTCGGCAATGTCGTAGCCGTCATCGCGACGCGGCGAGGGGTAGAACGGCAACAGCCAAATGGTGTTGACACCCAGGTCGGCAATGTAGTCGAGCTTGGCGATCAACCCGGGAAAGTCACCAATGCCATCGTTGTTGGAGTCGAAATAGGATTTGACGTGCACCTGATAGATCACCGCGTCCTTGTACCAGAGCGGGTCTTTGATAAAGGTGGCTGCCTTGGGTTTCTTCGCCATTGCACACTCCTGAAATGCTGCAGACGCAAATGCGATCAATGTGGGAGGGGGCTTGCCCCCGATGGCGGTGGCTCAGTTGGTTATTCGGTGACTGAGACACCGCGATCGGGGGCAAGCCCCCTCCCACACTTTGGTCTCCACTGGCCTAGGAAGCAGTGATGCGCCAGATTCCGAACGGCATCTGCGGGTCCAATCGGGTCCATTGGTTCTTGCCGTACCAGGTCCAGCGATGGCCGTTCATCAAGTCTTCACCCTGGGTCTGGGCATCGTCCGGCAGGCCCATCTCCCACAGCGGCAGCTCGAAGTGCGCTTCCTGAGCGTTGTGCGGGTCGAGGTTGACGGCCACCAGCACGAAATTGCTGCCGTCCTCGCTGCGCTTGCCGAAGTACAGGATGTTGTCGTTCCAGGCGTTGTAGAGCTTGAGCCCCAGGTGCGTCTGCAACGCCGGGTTTTGGCGGCGGATGCGGTTGAGCTGGGCGATCTCGGCAATGATGTTGCCGGGCGCGGTGAAGTCGCGGGGGCGGATCTCGTATTTCTCCGAGTCCAGGTATTCCTCCTTGCCCGGCACCGGCGCTGACTCGCACAGTTCAAACCCGGAGTACATGCCCCACAGGCCCGAGCCCATGGTGGCCAGCGCGGCGCGGATCAGAAAGCCCGCCCGGCCGCACTCATGCAGAAAGCCTGGGTTGATGTCCGGCGTATTGACGAAGAAATTCGGGCGGTAGCACTCGCGCCATGGCGACTGGTTCAACTGGGTGAAATACTCACTCAGTTCGGCCTTGGTGTTGCGCCAGGTGAAATAGGTGTAGCTCTGGGAATAACCGACCTTGCCCAGGCGCGCCATCATGGCCGGGGTGGTAAAGGCTTCGGCGAGGAAGATCACTTCCGGGTATTTGCTGCGCACGTCGCTGATCAACCATTGCCAGAACGGCAGCGGCTTGGTGTGCGGGTTGTCCACGCGAAAGGTCTTCACGCCCTCTTCCACCCAGCCCACCACGATGTCGCGCAGTTCGGTCCACAGGCCGGGGATCGCGTCCGCCGCGTAGAAATCGACGTTGACGATGTCCTGGTACTTTTTCGGTGGATTTTCCGCGTATTTGATCGTGCCGTCCGGGCGCCAGTTGAACCAGCCCGGATGCTCTTTGAGCCACGGGTGGTCCTGGGAGCACTGGATGGCGAAATCCAGGGCGATTTCCAGGCCGTGGTCGGCGGCGGCCTTGACCAGGCGGCGGAAATCCTCGCGGCTGCCCAGTTGCGGGTGAATCGCCTCGTGTCCGCCTTCCTCGCTGCCGATGGCGTAAGGGCTGCCGGGATCGTCGGGACCGGCGGTCAGGGAGTTGTTCTTACCCTTGCGGTGGCTGCGGCCGATGGGATGGATCGGCGGGAAATACAGCACGTCAAACCCCATGTCGTGGATCATCGACAGGCGCGAATGCACATCGTTGAACGTGCCATGGCGGGCCGGATCATCGGTAATCGAGCGCGGAAACAGCTCGTACCAGCTGGCGAACTGGGCACGCTCGCGCTCCACGTCAATCGGGTACACCGTGCTGATGCTCAAATAGGCACGGTGGTCGGCCTGGGTCATCAGGTGTGCACTGTCTTCGTGCAGGAACTGCGCGACCTGCTCGGTTTCCAGCAGGCCGGAGAGTTCGTGGTGCAGCAGCATCAAGCGGTCGCGCAGCTCATTGTCACTGCGCTCGGCGGCCTGCAGCACCAGGCTGCGGCCTTCCTGCAGCTCCAGGCTGACCGGCACCCCGGCTTCATGTTTCTTACGCAGCTCGTAGCAGAAGCTTGCGAAGGTATCAATCCAGGCTTCAATGCAGAATTCATGGGGCCCCTGGGTGGTGACGGTAAATGCACCTTCCCAGCCGTTGTTGCCCACATCATTCATAACCACGCTGTGCCAGTTTTCCTGCCCGAGCGGGCGCCAGCGCACCAACACCGCCAGCTTGTCATGGCCATCGGCGAACACTTTACTGGTGACATTGACCTGCTGGCCCACCACCGCCTTGACGGCAAATTCGCCGCCGTCAATCACCGGCATGGTGCTTTCAATGGCGATTCTGGGTAACAGCAGTGCCTGGGACAACGGCAATAAGGAATGTTCTGGAACCAGTGTTTCAGCAGTCATCGAGCATATTCCCCTTACGCCCAGTGGACGCTCTGTGCTTGATCCGAATTCGTAAGATGGCGGCGCACTCGCTCTGAGCAGTGCCCGTATTAGGTCCGAGCCTGGGCGCCGGGCAAAAGTTCAGGCGGATATGTCGCCACCGGGCGGGGAATCAATTCCCTCCCGTGGCTGTCCACCGATAGAGCAAAGCACAAAGGAGGCCACACCCATGACTATCCCGATCCCGGCAGAGACGCCCGACCCGAATATCGACAACCCGACCCTGCCACCCACCGAGCCTGCACCGGTTCCGGAACAGGAACCGCCGGAGAATGAGCCGCCACCGGTGCAGGAGCCGCCAACCACCATGCCGCCGGTTATCGTCAGTCCTTCTCGAAACGCTTGACGATTTTCGGCATCACGCTGAACACCACCAAGGCCAGCAACGTACTCAGGACCGCTGTCGATTCCCGACCCAAACCGGCCGAGACCCCAATCGCAGCGGTCATCCACAGCCCGGCGGCGGTGGTCAGGCCTATGACGTGGCCGGCGTCCTCATCCTTGCCCTTGATAATGGTTCCGGCCCCGAGGAAGCCGATCCCGGCAATCACGCCCTGCACCACCCGGCTCATGGCATCGGCCTGATTGCCGGACATCTGCGGCACCATCACAAACAGCGCAGCCCCCAGCGCCACCAGCATATGGGTGCGCACCCCGGCAGCCTTGCCCTTGCTCTCGCGTTCAAACCCCAGGATGCCGCCGAGGATCGCGGCCATCAGCAGGCGCACGGTAATCTGGGTGACCTGCCGGGCGTCGCCGATATCAGCAAACTCAGCCTGCAGGGTTAGCCATGCCACATGTAGCCAAGCGTCCATCAATGCCATCCTTTTTGTGATTATTGATAGACGGTGGACAGCGGCGACCGTCAGTCAGTTGCGTGGAACCTGCACTGCTCATTGGCTCCTAAATGATCAGAGCCCATGAAAAGGAGACCGGTATGCCTATCCGTATCGACAATCAACTGTGCTATTTCACGCTGAATGACAATGGCCAGGAGCAAAGCGTGCCTGCGACCCGCGTCAATATTGTGACCGATAGCGAAAAATCCATGTCGTACGTGGAACTGGCGGCTGAACGCATCTACATCACCGAAGCCGAGGCCGATGCACTCACCGTCGCGGGTGCCCATGACGGACGCCAGCATGTGAAGGCCGACGAACCGGGTTCGGTGATTTAATCGATGCCTCTGTAGGAGCGAGCTTGCTCGCGAAAAACCTCAACGATAACGCGTGCTTCCTGCAAGAACGCGGTGCCTGTGGTTTTTTCGCGAGCAAGCTCGCTCCTACAGGGTCTCGCATCAAGGCCCATATTGCCATCTGATCCGCTTTTTAACCGCCAACCTGAGTCTGTTACGCAAACAGCGCGCCGCCCATAGTTCATCCGCCTGATGGAGGCTGATGAGCGAACGACCATGAGCGAACGAATCCCCACCGTGGAAACTTTTGTGCCCATTCACCCGAAGAAGGTGAAGGCCGCATCCCGCAATAACCTGATCCACACCCGCAGCTTCACCGGCCTCTACCGCACCTTGCGCATGAGCGGTGGCGCGTTGTTGTTCCTGGCCTTTTTCGGCACCGTGTGGCTGAACTGGGGCGCACGCCAGGCGGTGCTGTGGGATTTGGCCGAGAGCAAATTCCATATCTTCGGCGCAACGTTCTGGCCCCAGGATTTCATTCTGCTCTCGGCCCTGTTGATCATCTGCGCCTTTGGCCTGTTTGCGATCACTGTGTTTGCCGGCCGTGTGTGGTGTGGCTACACCTGCCCGCAAAGCGTGTTCACCTGGCTGTTCATGTGGTGCGAAAAAATCACCGAAGGCGAGCGCAACCAACGCATCAAGCTGCACGCGGCGCCCTGGAGCCTGGACAAGCTGGCACGGCGTTCGGCCAAACACACGCTGTGGCTGGGCATCAGCGTACTGACCGGGCTGACCTTTGTCGGCTATTTCACGCCCATCCGCCCGTTGGCTGCGCAGCTGCTGACCTGGCAACTGGGCGGCGTCAGTCTGTTCTGGATGCTGTTCTTTACCGCGGCCACCTACCTCAACGCCGGGTGGCTGCGCGAAGCGGTGTGCATGCACATGTGCCCGTATGCGCGCTTCCAGAGCGTAATGTTCGATAAGGATACCCTGGCCATTGCCTATGACGCCGCCCGTGGCGAACGCCGTGGCCCGCGTAAACGCGAAGTGACACCTGCCGATGTCGGCCTCGGCGACTGCATCGACTGCCAGCTGTGCGTGCAGGTGTGCCCCACCGGCATCGATATCCGCGACGGCCTGCAAATGGCATGCATCGGTTGCGCGGCCTGCATCGACGCCTGCGATTCGATCATGGACAAAATGGGCTATGCCCGTGGCCTGGTGAGCTATACCAGCGAACATCAACTGCAAGGTGGCAAGACCCGGCTGCTACGGCCGCGCCTGATCGGCTACAGTGCCGTGCTGCTGGTCATGCTCGCCGCATTGGCGGTGGCTTTGGTCGAACGGCCGATGGTGTCGCTGGACGTGACCAAGGATCGGGGCCTGTTCCGCGAGAACAGCCAGGGCTTGATCGAAAACATCTACAGCCTCAAGGTCATCAACAAGACTCAGCAGCACCAGGACTATCGTGTGGAGCTGGTGGACGCCGAGGGCTTCCAGTTGCAAGGCAAGACCGAGATCAGCCTGGCACCGGGGGAAATCGTGGATGTGCCGGTCTCGGTGACGCTGCTGGCGGACACACCGGCGAGCAGTTCACAGACGCTGCGCTTCAAGGTGACGGATGTGGATGAGCCGTGGATTTACAGCGCTGCCGACAGCCGCTTTGTCGCGCCACTGAACCGCTGATAATCCCCTGAATGCATAAAACGCCAATGTATAGAGATCCAATGTGGGAGGGGGCTTGCCCCCGATGGCGGTGGCTCAGTTGGTTATTCGGTGACTGATACACCGCAATCGGGGGCAAGCCCCCTCCCACATTTGCCCAGCGCACACACTGAAAAACTGTTCAAGGCACCCATGAAACGCTACGAAAAATTCGCCGATGACATCGCAGAACTGATCCGCTCCGGCGTCCTCGGCCCCGGCCAGCGCGTGCCGTCGGTGCGTTACGCCAGCCAGACCTACGGCGTCAGCCCGTCCACGGTCTTCCAGGCCTACTACCTGCTGGAGCGGCGCGGCCTGATCCGCGCGCGGCCGCGCTCCGGCTACTTCGTCAATACCCACGCGCCCAGCCCGTTTTCCGAGCCGGTGGTGAGCGAGCAGGTGCACGAGTCCACCGAAGTCGATGTAAGTGAGTTGGTGTTTTCGGTGCTCGATTCGATCAAGGACCCGAACACCGTGCCCTTCGGTTCGGCCTTCCCCAGCCCCATGCTGTTCCCACTGCCGCGCCTGGCCCGCTCCCTGGCCAGTGCCAGCCGTGAGATGGACCCGCGCCTGGTGGTCACCGACATGTCCCCCGGCAACCCGCAACTGCGCCGTCAGATTGCGCTGCGTTATATGGTCGGCGGCCTGATGCTGCCCATGGAAGAACTGCTGATCACCAATGGCGCCCTCGAAGCGCTGAACCTGTGCCTGCAAGCGGTGACCGAGCCCGGCGACCTGGTGGCAATCGAAGCCCCGGCGTTTTATGCCTGCCTGCAAGTGCTCGAGCGCTTGAAACTCAAAGCCGTGGAAATCCCCGTGCACCCGCGCGACGGCATCGACCTCAACGCCCTGTCGCAAAGCCTTTCGCGTTACCCGATCAAGGCCTGCTGGACCATGACCAGCTTCCAGAACCCGATGGGCGCGACGGTGCCGGAAGAAAAAAAGCAGGCGCTGGTGGAGTTGCTGCGCAGTCATCAGGTGCCGCTGATCGAAGACGATGTGTATGCCGAGCTGTATTACGGGCAACACGCGCCAAAACCAGCCAAGGCCTTCGACACCGAGGGGTTGGTGATGCACTGCGGCTCCTTTGCCAAGAGCCTGGCGCCAGGGTACCGCGTAGGCTGGGTGGCGGCCGGTCGCTTCGCGCAGAAGGTCGAGCGCCTGAAACTGATGACATCGCTGTGCCCGTCGATGCCGGCCCAGGCCGCGATTGCCGACTACCTGCAACACGGCGGCTACGACCGGCACCTGCGCAAACTGCGCTACGCCCTGGAAGAACAGCAAAGCGCGATGCTCGCCGCCATCGCCCGTTACTTCCCGGCGCAGACCCGCGTCAGCCAGCCGGCCGGCGGGTATTTCCTGTGGCTGGAACTGCCTGAGCAAACCGATTCATTGAAGCTGTTCCAGATGGCCCTGGCGCAAGGCATCAGCATCGCCCCGGGCCCGATCTTTTCGGCGACCCGGCGCTTTCGCAACTGCATCCGCTTGAACTACGGCAGCCCGTGGACCGAAGCGTCGGAAAAGGCAATGGAGACGCTGGGGCGGATTGTGCGCTCGTTTTGAGGGTCAGCGACGACTGCTGCGAGCATAACCCTCACCCACGGCTTTTATCAGGCGCCGACGCGTCCCGGGCGCGCTGGATATCGGTCATGAACACGTCGGCCGGCAACGGATGGCCCAGCAAATAGCCTTGCAGCGAGTTACAGCCCAGGCGGGTCAGGAAGCGCTGCTGCGCATCGGTTTCCACGCCTTCGGCGACGATCCGCAAACCCAGGGCCTGGCCCAGCGCAACGATGGCCGACACGATGGCGGCGTCGTCGCTGTCGTGCTCCAGGTCGCGCACGAAACCCCGGTCGATCTTCAGTTCATTGGCCGGCAGGCGCTTGAGGTACATCAGGCTGGAATAGCCGGTGCCGAAGTCATCGATGGACAGGTCGACGCCCATGTCCGAGAGCTGCTGCAATACCGTCATGCTCGCGCCTGCATCGCTCATGGCGGTGGTTTCGGTGATTTCCAGCGTCAGGCGGTTGGCCGGCAGTTGGTGCCGCTCCAGGGCGGCGGCCACGCTGGCGACCAGCCCTGGGTGGCAGAACTGCAGCGCCGACAGGTTCACCGCGATGCGCCAACTTTCATAACCCTGGGCGAACCACAGGCTCATCTGGCGACAGGCTTCATCGAGTACCCACTCGCCGACGGGAATGATCAGCCCGGTTTTTTCCGCCAGCTCAATGAACGTGGCCGGCAGCAACAAACCTTGCTGTGGATGCTCCCAGCGCAACAGCGCCTCTGCCCCTACCGCAACCCCGCTGATCGCGTCGAACTTGGGCTGGTAGTACAAACGAAATTGCGCGTTGTCCAGAGCGTTGCGCAGGTCCTGCAATAACTGCAGCTGTTTGCGCGCGTTGGTGTTCATCGACACATCGAAGAACCGGTAGCCGTTCTTGCCCATGCCCTTGGCGTGGTACATCGCCGCATCGGCATTCATCAACAGTTCCTGGGGGTTGGTACCGTTGCCCGGGAACATGGCGATGCCAATGCTGGCGGAGATTTTCAGCTCGTGCTCGGCGACCGTGAAGGCGCGGTTGACCAGGCTGACCTGGCGTTCGGCCAGGCCCACGGCATCGTCCGGCTGGGTCAGGTGCACCATTAATACAAACTCGTCACCGCCGATGCGCGCCAACGTGTCCTGGCTGCGCAGGTCCTCGCGCAGGCGCAGGCCGACTTCGCGCAGCAACTGGTCGCCCATGTGGTGACCGAAGGCATCGTTGACCGGCTTGAAGCCGTCCAGGTCGATAAACATCAGCGCAAAGCAACCGCCCTGCTCCTTCACCGCCTGGATACCTTGTTGAATCCGATCCGACAGCAGCGTGCGATTGGGCAGGCCGGTGAGCATGTCGTGCAGGGCCAGGTGGGTCAGCTCCTGGTTGGCCAGGGTCAGGGAGTCGGCCAGCACGGCGGTGCGCGCTTGCAGCCGCGCGTCGAGCAGCGAGGTCAACAGAGCGATGACCAGCACCGCCAATGAGGTCACCAGCACCAGGTTATCCAGGCCGTTGCCGCTCAAGCCGGTCTGTGCGGCGGCGCAGAAGCTGTCGTCGGCAAAACGCGCGGCGGCCATGCCGGTGTAATGCATACCGACGATGGCCACGCCCATCACCACCGCCGCGCCGCCGCGTGCCAGGCGCACATAGGGTGTATTGCGGCGCAGGTTGAAGGCGATCCACAGCGCCGCGCCGGAAGCCACCACGGCGATCAACAACGAGGCGCCGAACAACGCCGGATCGTAATCGATGCCCGGCGTCATGCGCATCGCGGCCATGCCGGTGTAGTGCATGCTGGCGATGCCTGCGCCCATGACCAACGCGCCGAATGCCAGTTGCCAGGCCGGCAGGCGTGGCTGGCTGACCAGCCATAAGGCAAAACCGCTGGATAACACGGCAATCAGCAATGACAGCGCGGTAATGTCCAGGTCGAAGCCCATTTCGAACGGCAGGCGCAGGGCCAGCATGCCGATAAAGTGCATCGACCACACCCCCACACCCATCGCGACGGCACCGCCGGTGATCCATAGATAAACCGTACGTCCCTTGGCGGTCGCGATCCGCCCCGCCAGGTCCAGCGCGGTATAGGACGCCAGGATGGCGACGCACAGGGACATCACGACAAGGGAAGTGGTGTAGCTACCGGTCAGCATGGGGTTTCTCGTGGTTTGACAGCCCGGGCCGGCTGGCAAAGCGGCGGATTGTAGCGAGAATATTTCTGGCCAGGTGATTAATCGCTCGCAGGATACGGGCTGGTTTCTGGCGTCAAATCGGTGGCTTTGCCAGGTGGCTTGCCACACTGGACGCCTCGGCACAGCGCTCACACTTTCGTGGCGTTGCCGGCGCGTGCGGCGCCCGCCGTGAGAAAAAATCTGCCGATGGGTGAATTATTTCGTGTCCGCTTGTATCTGAAGTGACAGAGCGGTGCCATCGCAGCGATGGCACCTCCCCGTTCAGCGTCTAGAGTGACCCGCATGAAATTACGTAAGAAACGCGTCAGTCCCATCGGATTGAACGACATCACCATCGTCGACGACAACAAGATGCGCAAGGCGATCACCGCCGCCGCATTGGGCAACGCCATGGAATGGTTCGACTTTGGCGTCTATGGTTTTGTCGCCTATGTACTGGGCAAGGTGTTCTTCCCGGACGCGTCCCCCAGCGTACAAATGATCGCTGCACTGGCCACTTTCTCCGTGCCCTTCCTGATCCGTCCACTGGGCGGTCTGTTCTTTGGCGCCCTGGGTGACAAATACGGGCGGCAGAAGGTCCTTGCCGCCACCATCGTGATCATGTCCCTGAGTACCTTCGCCATCGGCCTGATTCCCGGCTACGCGTCCATTGGTATCTGGGCCCCGATCCTGTTGCTGCTGTGCAAAATGGCCCAGGGCTTCTCGGTGGGTGGCGAATACACCGGCGCGTCGATTTTCGTCGCCGAATACGCCCCGGACCGCAAACGCGGCTTCCTGGGCAGTTGGTTGGACTTCGGCTCGATTGCCGGCTTCGTGCTGGGCGCGGGCGTGGTGGTATTGATTTCCACAGTGCTCGGTGAAGCCGAATTCGAGGCCTGGGGCTGGCGCCTGCCGTTCTTCCTGGCGCTGCCGCTGGGCATTATCGGCCTGTACCTGCGCCACGCCCTGGAAGAAACCCCGGCGTTCCAGCAGCATGTCGACAAGCTCGAACAGGGTGACCGCGAAGGTCTCAGCCATGGCCCCAAGGTGTCGTTCAAAGAGATCGCCACCAAGCACTGGCGCAGCCTGCTGACCTGCATCGGTATCGTCGCGGCCACCAACGTGACCTACTACATGCTGCTCACTTACATGCCCAGCTACCTGTCGCACAACCTGCATTACGCCGAAAACAGCGGCGTGCTGATCATCATTGCGATCATGGTCGGCATGCTGTTCGTGCAACCGTTCATCGGTTTTGTCAGCGACAAGATCGGGCGCAAGCCGTTCATCATCGCCGGCAGCATCGGCCTGCTGTGCCTGTCCATCCCGGCGTTCATGCTGATTACCAGCGGCAAGACCGGGCTGATCTTCAGCGGCCTGCTGATCCTGGCGATCGTGCTGAACTTCTTTATCGGCGTGATGGCCTCCACGCTGCCCGCTATGTTTCCTACACATCTGCGCTACAGTGCATTAGCCAGCGCGTTCAACGTCTCGGTACTGATTGCCGGCGTCACGCCCACCGCAGTGGCGTGGCTGGTGGAAAGCACCAACGACCTGTACATGCCGGCTTACTACTTGATGGTATTCGCCGTGGTGGGCCTGGTTACCGGCCTGACCATGAAGGAAACCGCGAATAAACCGCTGCGCGGCGCGGCTCCGGCGGCGTCGGATATGGAAGAAGCCAAGGAACTGCTGCAGGAGCATCATGACAATATCGAGCAGAAGATCGAGGACATCGATGCCGAGATTGCAGCCCTCCAGGCTAAGCGCGAAAATCTGGTGCAGCAGCACCCACGGATTAATTAAGACCTGACTGTGCGTGGTCGCGGCCTGCGGCCACGCATTTTGGAGTGATCACATGGTTCCAAGCGTCACCTATGCACAATCGCTCCTGAGCGCCGACGAACGCGCGGCCATCGCCGAAATCGAAGCGAGCACCAACATTCTAAAGCTGGTCACCCGCCTGACCGGTATGCGCTTTGCCGGCATCGCCAAATTCACCGACCTGGAGTGGGTGGTGTGCTCGGCCTATGACCCTCTGCAGATGGGCATCCATGTCGACGACGTACTCGACCTGGAAACCACCCTGTGCAGTGAATTCTGCATCAATCCCCAAACCCTGTTCGTGCCGCAGATCAGCGTCGACGGACGCTTTGCCACACGCCCGGTGGTCAAGCAATACGCCATCGAAAGCTATGCCGGCGCGCCGATTTTCCTGCCCGACGGGCGCCTGTTCGGTGCGCTGTGCGCGCTCGATTCACGCGCCATGCTGTTCGACGATCCCAACCTGCCGGAAACCCTGAGCCTGTTCGCCCGACTGATCGGGTGCATCTTCTACGCTAACCTGGCCCCGGCCGATCAGTGACACCTGCCCCGCCCCGCAGCGCAGCGATGTCGCGCCTGGGTGGCACGCCAAACAGCCGACTGTACTCACGGCTGAACTGCGACGGGCTTTCATAGCCAACCTTGAACGCGGCACTGGACACGTCCTGGTGCTCGTTCAACATCAAGCGTCTAGCCTCATTCAAGCGCAGCCATTTCTGATACTGCAACGGGCTCATCGAGGTCAGTTGCCGAAAGTGATGATGAAAGGTTGCCGCGCTCATTTGCACGCGCGCCGCCAGTTCTTCCACACGCAATGGGCTATCGAAATTCAGTTTCAGCCAATCGATGGCCTTGGCGATCCGATAGCCCTGCCCGTCCACCGAGCAGATCTGGCGCAGCCGGCCGGCCTGATCGCTCTGCAATAACCGGTAGTGAATCTCGCGCTGGATCAACGGCGCCAATACCGCTATCGCTTCGGGCTCATCGAGCAGCGCCACCAGGCGCGCGAAGGCCGCCAGCATGCCCCCCGTCACCGAGCCGATGCCAACGCCCTTCATCATCGCGCGCTCACGCGTGGGCGGCAGGTCGCCCTGGGCGATCAGCTCGGCCAGCATGCGCAGGTCGAGTTTGAACGTCAGCCCCAGACACGGCTGCTCGACGCTGGCGGCCAGCACTTCGGAGTTGGCCGGGATATCCAGCGAAGTCACCAGAAATCGTGACGTGTCGTAGGGATAGCCCTCACCGCCGACCCACAACTGTTTCTTGCCCTGCACCACCAGCACGATGCTCGGTTCGACCATGCACACCACCGGTGCGGCCGGCTGTTCACGCCGATAGAAGCCCAGGCCGGGTATCGGCATTGGGCAATCCCCTGGCGCCTGGATGTGCGAGTCAACGGACTGGATCAGCGTGTCCAGCGCCGGTGGATTGATCGTCATGGCGGGCCCTTCCAATGCATCAATGAATCTCTTGACATGACTGTACCCGCACCGGCTACCGACGTCTGCGCCACAGCATGAAACTCAGAGGATCAGGCAAGTAATCCGTTCAAATGCACTACAGAAGCTCTGCTGGCACCGGGAAAATGCTCGGACACTTCGCAAGGAACCTCCCGATGAAACGCCTTCTGCTTGCTTTGGGTTTGCTGGTGACCTCCCTGTCCTCACTAGGAGCCGATATGTCCAACGGTGCTGATAACTTCTACACAAGCGATAAGGTGACCGCCGAGAACGTCACCTTCAATAACCAATATGGGATGCAGGTCGCGGGCACGTTGTTTGCGCCAAAAAATCGGGTTGCTGGTTCAAAGAACCCGGCCATTGTCGTCGGTCATCCAATGGGCGCCGTCAGGCAACAAAGCGCTAACCTCTACGCCACCAAAATGGCCGAACAGGGCTTCGTCACGCTGTCCCTGGACCTCTCGTTCTGGGGCGAAAGCGCCGGCACCCCGCGCAACGCGGTGCTGCCCGACCTTTACACCGAGGACTTCAGCGCCGCCGTGGACTTTCTCGGCACCCACCCCTCGGTCGATCGAGAGCGCATCGGTGCCATCGGCGTCTGCGGCAGCGCCAGCTTCGTGATCAGTGCGGCGAAGATCGATCCGCGCATCAAGGCGATTGCCACGGTCAGCATGTATGACATGGGCGCGGCCAACCGCGATGGCCTCAAGCACGGCATGACCGGCGAGCAGCGCCGGCAAATCCTGCGCCAAGCGGCCAACCAGCGCTATGTCGAATTCCAGGGCGGCGAGACCGTTTACACCGGCGGTACGCCCCAGAGTCTCACCGGCGACGTCGTCGGCGATGAATTCTACGATTTCTACCGCACACCCCGTGGCGAAGTCACTCCAACGGGCGCATCGAAGCTGACCACTACCCGGCCAACGCTCACCAGCAATGTGAAGTTCATGAACTTCTACCCATTCAATGACATCGAGACGATTTCGCCACGTCCACTGTTGTTGATTGCCGGGGCCGACGCGCATTCCCGTGAATTCAGCGAAGACGCCTTTGAGCGCGCTGCCGAGCCCAAGCAATTGCTGATCATCCCGAATGCGGGGCACGTCGATCTCTATGACCGGGTCGACCTGATCCCATTCGCCACACTCGCCACTTTCTTCCAGAGCCATTTGAAATGATCCCGGCCTCCCCTCACCCCCAACGCTGGGGCGCCGTACTGGCCATGTCGCTGGCGGCATTCGCCCTGGTCGCCTCCGAATTCATGCCGGTAAGCCTGCTGACCCCGCTGGCCGCTGACTTGCATATCACCCAAGGCCAGGCCGGCCAGGGCATTTCGGTGTCCGGCGTGTTTGCCCTGCTCACCAGCCTGGTGATCGCCTCGATTGCCGCGCAGGTGGATCGCAAACGCCTGCTGATGGCGCTGACGCTGCTGATGATTATCTCGGGCAGCGTGGTGGCATTCGCCCCCAATTACGGGGTGTTCATGCTTGGGCGTGCGTTGATTGGCGTGGCGATTGGCGGTTTCTGGTCGCTGTCGGCGGCCACGGCGATGCGCCTGGTGCCAGAGGCTCAGGTGCCACGCGCCTTGGCCATCGTGAACGGCGGCAACGCGCTGGCCACGGTGATCGCGGCGCCGCTGGGCAGCTTTCTCGGCGGGATCATCGGCTGGCGCGGGGCGTTTTTCTGTGTGGTGCCGGTGGCGGTGATTGCACTGGTCTGGCTGCTGGCGAGCCTGCCCACCCTGAAGAACCGGGCCAAGGCAAAAGCCGGCAATGTGCTGCGCCTGATGAAAACCCCGGCAGTGGCCCTGGGCATGGCGGCCATCAGTGTGTTCTTCATGGGCCAGTTCATGCTGTTCACCTATCTGCGGCCGTTCCTGGAAAGTGTTACCGGGGTCGAGGTATCCACACTGTCCTTGATGCTGCTGGTGCTCGGCCTCGCGGGTCTGGCGGGGACATTCCTGATTGAACGCGTGCTCAAGCACACCCTGTACCCGACGCTGATGGCCATCCCGCTGATCATGGCAGGCATCGCGCTCGCACTGCTGCAGTTCGGCGAATCAAAGGGCATGACCACCGTATTGCTGGGCAGTTGGGGCCTGGTGGCGACCGCTGCCCCGGTGGGCTGGTGGACGTGGTTGTCGAAGACCTTGCCTGACGACGCCGAGGCCGGCGGCGGCTTGATGGTTGCCATTATTCAACTGGCGATTGCCGCAGGCGCCACGGTCGGCGGCGCGGCCTTCGACCTGAGCGGCTACCGGGCGACCTTTGAACTGAGCGCGGGATTGCTGGTGGGCGCCGCATGGCTGGCTTACCTGGCATCTCGTGGGTCACTGCATGCTCGTGTCGTCAACAACGCTACTTGAAGAAATGACTCGGCGTCTTGCCAAACTGTTTCTTGAACATGCTGGTAAAGGCGCTCGGGCTCTCATAGCCCAGCTCAAGGGCCACATCGATAATCTTCTCGCCCACCGCGATGCGTTCCAGCGCCAACAGCAAGCGTGCCTGCTGGCGCCATTGGCCGAAGGTCATGCCGGTTTCGCGACGGAACAGGCGCTGGATAGTGGTTTGATCCAGATCCAGGCGCGCGCTCCAGTCCGCGACGGTGGAGGCATCGCCCGGGTCCTGCTGCAAGGTCAGGCAGATGTGGTTGATACGCGGGTCGACGGGCTGCGGAAGCGATAATGGCAGCGCAGGCAGGTTGGCCAGCTCATCCAGGATCAGGCGCATGATCCTGGATGAGCGTGAGTCTTCGGCGTAGGGCGGTTTCAGGCTGACCGAGGCTTTGATCAATTCACTCAACAGCGGCGAAACCGTGACCGTCTTCGGCTCTGCCGGCAGATTGGGATAGCTGTCCGGGCGCACAAACACGCTGCGCATCTTCAAGGTGCCCACGCAGCGCAGCGCATGCACATGCCCACAGGGCATCCAGAAGCCGCGATTGGGCGGCACCGTCCATTGACTCAAGGCCGAATACACCACCATGACGCCGCCAATGGCATACAGCAATTGATGCTTGTTGTGGCTGTGTTCGGGAATCACCCAGTTTTCCGGGTAATCGGTGGCCGAGCTGATGACAGCCCAATCGCCTTCATCGATCTCGTGGAGGAATTGGTCGAGGGATTTGATGATTTCGCCCTTTTTGCGAGGTTTTCTGCCCGAATCTCGCGAGACAGGCATTTTCGTCGACTCTAGCATAGTGCCCGAAACAATTAGAAATGGGCCGCCGGCTCACGTACTGTCTGCCCTTGTTAGCTGCCTTGTATGGAATGCCTGAATGTCGACCCTCACCGCGACACCCGCCGCTGCAACCACCACGCCCCAGATAAGCCCGCTGGTCATGCGCGTGCTCGGCGCCTGTGCCCTGGCGCACCTGATCAATGACTTGATCCAGGCCGTGCTGCCGTCGATCTACCCGATGCTCAAGGCCAACTATGGCCTGACGTTTACCCAGGTCGGCCTGATCACCCTGACCTTCCAACTGACCGCCTCCCTGCTGCAACCGTGGATCGGCTACCACACCGACCGTCACCCCAAGCCCTGGCTGTTACCGGCGGGCATGGTCTGCACCTTGATCGGCATCCTGATGCTGGCATTCGTCGGCAGCTTCCCCGCGATCCTGCTGGCGGCGGCGCTGGTGGGGGTCGGCTCGTCGACGTTTCATCCGGAAACGTCCCGCGTGGCACGCCTGGCCTCCGGCGGCCGCTACGGTTTGGCGCAATCGACCTTCCAGGTCGGCGGCAACACCGGCAGCGCCTTCGGCCCGTTGCTGGCGGCGGCCATCATCATTCCCTACGGCCAGTCCCATATCGCCTGGTTCGGCCTGTTCGCGGTGTTCGCAATCGGGGTGCTGTACGGCTTGAGCCGCTGGTACCGTCACCACCTCAACCTGTTCAAGCTCAAGCAAGGCGGCCAGGCGACGCACGGCTTGTCCAAAGGCCGCGTGACCTTTGCCCTGGTGGTACTGGCGCTGCTGGTGTTCTCCAAATATTGGTACATGACCAGCCTGACCAGCTACTTCACGTTCTACCTGATCGAGAAATTCCAGCTATCGGTCGCCAGCTCCCAGATGTACCTGTTCCTGTTCCTCGGCGCGGTGGCCGTGGGCACCTTCGCCGGCGGCCCGATCGGCGACCGGATCGGCCGCAAGAAAGTCATCTGGTTCTCGATTCTCGGCGCCGCGCCGTTCACCCTCGCCCTGCCCTACGTGGACCTGTTCTGGACTGCCGTACTCAGCGTGGTCATCGGCTTTATCATCGCCTCGGCGTTCTCGGCCATCGTGGTGTTTGCCCAGGAACTGGTGCCGGGCAATGTCGGCATGATCGCCGGGATATTCTTCGGCCTGATGTTCGGTTTCAGCGGGATTGGCGCGGCGTTGCTGGGCTTGCTCGCGGATCACCATGGCATCGAATACGTCTACAAAATCTGCTCGTTCCTGCCGTTGGCGGGCATCCTGACGATCTTTTTGCCTTCGACCAAAGGCGTCTGATCAATAGGGGCGGGCCAACCCGCCCCCCTCTGCGTCCCGTTCTAGAAGTCGTAATTGACCGTTACACTCTTCCCCGTCTTCACCGACTCCAACGCGCAATCCGCCAGATGCAATGCATACAGCCCATCACGCACGCTGGTGGGCAACTCACAGTCGTTGTTCAGTGCGTCGATAAACTGCGTCAGTTCATTGCGATAGGCATCCGCATAGCGCTCAAGGAAAAAGTGCTGCAGTGGCTCCAGCGCCTCGGTGTGTTCGGTGCTCCAATGGCGAAGCGTGCTTGCGCGATGATTGTCGGTGAGCAGCACGCCGTGGGCACCTGATATCTCCACGCGTTGGTCATAGCCGTATACCGCCTGACGGCAACAGTTAATATGGCATTGCTTGCCCGAGGCGGTGCGCAGCAACACCATCACGCTGTCGTAATCGTCGATCTGCTCCAGGCTGGGGTCCACCAGGCGGCTGGCGAAGGCGCTGACCTGCACCAGCTCCTCGCCGAGTAAATGCCGGGCGGTGTCAAAGTCATGGATGGTCATGTCGCGCAGAATGCCGCCGGAATGCTTCAGGTAGTCACGCGGCGCCAGGCCGGGATCGCGGCTGGTAATAATCACCTGACGCACCGCTCCGATCCGCCCGGCATCCAGGGCCTCGCGCAGGCGCAGCATGTCGGGATCGAAGCGCCGATTGAAGCCGAGCATGACCTTGCCGCCCAGGCGTTCAACCGTTTGCGCGGCGCTGCGGGCCTTGGCGATGTCGAGGTCGATAGGTTTTTCGCAGAGAACCGCCTTGCCTTCGGCGACCGCCGCCAGCAACAGATCGATATGGGTATCGGTGGGAGTACCAATCACTACGGCGTCGATGTCTGTACGAGTCAGTACGGCGGCGCAGTCGTACGCCGCCTCGCAACCCAGTTGCGCGCTGAGTGCGTCGACCCCTTCGCGCCAGGGATCGGCCACCAGCACCAGGGTGGCGTTGGGATGGCCGGTGACATTGGCCGCGTGGATCCTGGCGATGCGCCCGGCACCTAAAACAGCGATACGTAGCATGGTCGAACTCCTGATGTTGTTGTTGGATTTCTCAGTCCGGCAGGTTGAACGGTGTCACGATCTGCACCTGTGAAGGCGCAATCGGCCCGGTCTTCCAGAGCCGGTGGTATTGGAGGATGTGCAGGAACACATGCCGCGCATCGATCTGCAGGTTGTGGTCGATGATCGCGGCAACTTTTTCCTCGAGCAGCAACTGGCGGTTCTCCTCGTCCAAGTCATGGCCGATAAACACTTCCAGTGGGCGGCCGAGCGCAGCGAACGCATCGACGATCGCACGATTGCCGCCCCCGACGCTGTAGACCGCCTTGAGCTCGGGATGCTGGTGCAGCGCATGGGTGACGCGTTCGAAGGTGCGTTCATACACGCCATAGCCGCCGCTGATATCCAGCACCCTCAGGTGCGCGGCACGCCCGCGCAGCCAGGCGCGAAACCCCATCTCACGCTCTTCTTCGCCACGGAACAACTCGCTGCCGATCACCACCGCCACTTCCTGGGGCTGCGCCGGCAGCCAGCGCGACATCAGGTACGCGGCAGTCTGGCCGGCTGTGCGGTTGTCCATGCCCACATAGCCAACGCGCTCGCTTTGCGGCAGATCCGTGACCAGGGTCACCACCGGAATGCCTGCGGCAATCAGTTGCTTGACTGCCTGGTTTACCGCCGGTTCATCGGCTGCCTTGAGCACGACCCCTTGGCTACCGGTGCCGAGGCAGCGCAGCAGTTGATCGTGCATGGCCTGGGGCTCGATCTCTTCGAAAAGGTGAAAACGCGGCGCGATGCGAAACGGCGCCAAGCTGGCCAATTGAGCGGTGACTGCTGCCTGCACCGCCGCGCTGAACCGCTGCGGAGTGTGCATGATCACGTCGACATGGAAGGTACGCCCCACCGCCAGGCCGTTCTTTTCCTGGGACTCCAACTCCTCCAGCGCTTGTTCGATGCGCCGGGTGGTTTGCGCATGCACGCTGCCGCGTTGGTGCAACACACGATCGACCGTGGCCTTGCTGACCCCGGCCTGGGTCGCCAGTTGCTTGATGGAGAAATGTTTGGCGCGTTCAAGCATACAGATTCCATGAGGTTTTTTTGAGGTTCTTTTTAGGTATTACTGAGGTAATGCAATGCTAGTCTCAGTTTTGTCCGACGTCGAGCCGTGCAATGAACAACAACAAAACATCAGGAGTTCCCAATGCCCCACACCGATCTCGCCACTTCATTCATCGGTCAGTTTTTTGTCGTCACCGGCAGCACTCAAGGCCTCGGTGCGGCGGTGGCCCACACCCTGGCACGCCGGGGGGCGGCCGGGTTGATCATCTGCGGGCGCCGTCGCTCCCAGGGCGAAGAACAGGTGCGGCAATTGGCGCAGCTCGATTGTCAGGCCTATTTTGTCGAAGCGGACCTGGAAAACGTCGAGGATTGCCGCGCGGTCATCGATGCGGCGCGCACGCATTTCGGCACCTTGCATGGGCTGGTCAACTGCGCCGGGATGTCAGACCGCGGCACCATTCTCGACACGTCGCCGCAACTGTTTGAGCGCCTGTTTGCAGTGAATGTGCGCGCACCGTTCTTTCTGATGCAGGAAGCGTTGAAATTGATGATCAGCCAGGGCGTGGAAGGCGCCGTGGTGAATATCCAGAGCGTCACCGGGCATGGCGGCCAATCATTCCTGAGTGCCTATGCCGCGTCCAAGGGTGCATTGGCGATCTTGACCAAGAACGTCGCGTTCAGCGCCTTACGCAACCGCATTCGCGTGAATGGTTTGAACATCGGCTGGATGGATACGCCTCACGAAGATCAAATCCAGCGCCAGTACCACGGCGCACAGGATGGCTGGTTGGCACAAGCGGAAGCCGCGCAACCGTTTGGACGGCTGCTCAAGCCGGAGGAAGTGGCACAAAGCGTGGCGTTTTTGCTGTCCTGCGAGTCGGGAATGATGACCGGTGCGGTGATCGACCTGGAGCAAGGCGTGGTCGGTTGCACCGACAGCAGCACTCCACAACCGCATCAGGCCTTGAGCCTGCCAGGAGGTGCGTGATGCCTGCCTTTGTGCGCGGCGACGCCGTAAGCCTGGCGGATTTCAGCCGGATTTGCACGCAGCGGGCCAGTGCCGATGAGTATCCGCTGTGCACTGAAGTCTTGCGCAATGTGCCCATCTATCAAGCCCGGACCTTGCGCAACAGCGACCGCCTCAGCGTGATGAATGAACTGCACCGGGTGTTCCTCGATGGTCCTGGGGTGATGGTGGTACGCGGGGGCTACGAGGATCTGGACGTGGTGGATCGCCATAGCCAGGTATTTGCGGCGATCTTCGCCAACGAGGCCGCCCAAAGCGTCGCGGCGGATCACTTCGCCAAGGCCGGCAGCAATGGGCGTATCTGGAATGTGTTGCAGAAAGCCGCGCTGCAGTCTCCCGAATCGTTTGTCGAGTATTACGCCAACCCATTGCTGGGATTGATTGCCGAGTCTTGGTTGGGTCCGGGCTTTCAGGTCACCGCCCAGGTTAACGTGGTGTACCCGGGCGGCCAGGCGCAGCAGCCGCATCGCGATTACCATCTGGGTTTTCAGACCGACGCTGAGGTCGAACGATTTCCACTGCCGCTGCATGTACTGTCCCAATACCTGACCCTGCAAGGCGCCGTCGCCCATTCGGACATGCCGCTGGAAACCGGCCCTACCCAGTTACTGCCGTTCTCCCAGCAATATGCATTGGGTTACCTGGCCTGGCGCCGCACTGATTTTATCGATTATTTCCAACAGCATGCCGTGCAATTGCCGCTGAACAAGGGCGACCTGTTGTTCTTTAACCCGGCGCTGTTTCATGCCGCCGGCACCAACCGTACGCCGGACCGTCAGCGCATGGCCAATCTGTTGCAGATTTCCTCGGCGTTCGGCAAGCCGATGGAAGCCACCGATCGCGAGCGCATGATGCTGGCGATCTACCCGGTGCTGCTGGCCAATCCAGCCCTGGATGCTCAGGCGGTGATCGCCTGTACCGCCGACGGTTACTCCTTTCCCACCAACCTTGACACCGACCCACCCCTGCAAGGCCTGGCCCCGCAAACAGGGCAACAGTTGATGCTGCAAGCCCTGGACGAACGATGGCCATACTCGGATTTCGCCGCCGCCGTGGCACGGATGCGGGCCAAGCGCCAGGCATGAATCGCTTTAACAACAACAAAAACAGTGGAGCAACATCATGAGAAAACGACTCCTGACGGCACTCTTTACTCTTGTCGTTACGCCTTGGGCCTTGGCCGATGTGCGTATCGGCGTGAGCATCGCCCAGGTCGACGACGTATTCCTGGCACAGATGCGCGACTACATGGCGGCCCACGCCAAGGAGCTTCCCGGCGTAACCCTGCAATTTGAAGACGCCCAGGGCGACGTGGTGCGCCAGCTCAATCAGGTACAGAACTTCACCGCCCAAGGCATGGACGCAATCATTGTCAACGCGGTGGACACGGCCGCCACGCAAAAAATCACGCTCAACGCCCGGCAGGCCAAGATTCCTCTGGTGTACGTCAACCGCCGCCCCGAGTTCAAGGAGGTGCCGCCGGGAGTGGGCTATGTCGGCTCGGATGAAATCAAGGCCGGGGAAATCCAGATGCGCTATCTGGCGGAAAAAATGGGCGGCAAAGGCAACTTGGCGATCATGCTCGGGCTGCTGTCCAACAACGCCACCTACAATCGCACACTGGGCGTGAAGGCCGTGCTCAAGGATTACCCCGATATCAAGATCGTTGAGGAGCAAAGCGCGGAGTGGCAACGCAGCAAGGCGATCGACCTGATGAATAACTGGATTGTATCCGGGCGCAAGATTGACGCGGTGGCCGCCAATGCCGATGAGATGGCGATCGGCGCGGCCATGGCGATCAGCCAGGCGGGCATGCAGCCGGGCAAGGACATTCTGGTAGCGGGCAGCGACGGCGGTACGGCAGGGCTGGAGGCAGTGAAAAAAGGCCAACTGCTGGTCACGGTGTATCAGGACAACAAGGGCCAGGCAGTGGGTTCCATCGACCTGGCGCTGAAGATGGTCAAGCATGAGCCGTACACGGCTGAACTGACGATTCCTTATCAGCAGATCACCAAGGACAACTACCAGGCGTTTCTCAACCCTTGATGATGCCACCCAGCGTGGCGAGTGAGCAGGCTCGCTCGCCACCGGAGCCTGCGTCAACCCTGGTTCGGTGGGCTACGGGAGAACCCATTGACAACGATATACAGCAGCGGCCCCACCGACACGAACACCGCCGTCAACAGGAAATAGGGGATCAATGACGCCACGGAGCGCCCTCGCCCGCGCGCGTCCCGGTACATCCACACACACGCCAGGATCGCCATCAGGTACAGGTCAATCACCACCTGCGCGGTGTCCGGCCGCGACATCAGTTCCTGGCCAAATGCAATGAGCGATTGCTCGGCCGTCAGCATCGTCGCCACGGTGTACAACGAAAAGCCAAGCAAACCGGCCAGGGCGATGTAGGGTTTAGGCATGTTCTCCTCCTTGGAGTGCAATGTGGATGATCAGGCCGCTTACCTTAGCAGTAAGCTGGCACTGGCAAATATCTGTCCGTAGACTGCCGCCATACCCCCACGTGAAGGCGGCGAAAAAACGTGATGCAAGTTACCGAAGTCTCTATTGCCCAATTGCGCGCTGCGCTTGAATCCGGCCAGACCACTGCCGTTGAACTGGTCCGCGCCTACCTGGCGCGGATCGACGCCTATGACGGGCCGCAGACCGCCACCGCGCTGAACGCCGTGGTGGTGCGCAATCCTGAAGCCTTGAAGGAAGCCCAAGCGTCCGATGCACGCAGGGCGCAAGGCCAGACCCTGGGGCCGCTGGATGGCATTCCCTATACCGCCAAGGACAGTTACCTGGTCAAGGGCCTCACCGCCGCGTCCGGCAGCCCGGCATTCGCCAAGCTGATCGCTCAGCGCGATGCCTTCACCATTGAACGCCTGCGCGCCGGCGGCGCCATCTGCCTGGGCAAGACCAATATGCCGCCCATGGCCAACGGCGGCATGCAACGGGGGGTGTATGGCCGTGCCGAAAGCCCGTACAACGCCGCTTACCTCACTGCACCGTTCGCCTCGGGGTCGTCCAATGGCGCCGGCACGGCGACAGCGGCAAGCTTCGCCGCGTTCGGCCTGGCTGAAGAAACCTGGTCGAGCGGTCGCGGCCCGGCCTCCAACAACGGTTTGTGTGCGTATACGCCTTCGCGCGGGGTGATTTCGGTGCGCGGCAACTGGCCGCTGACCCCGACCATGGACGTGGTGGTGCCCTATGCGCGCACCATGGCGGACCTGCTGGAAGTGCTCGACGTGGTGGTCGCCGACGACCCGGACACCCGTGGCGACCTGTGGCGCCTGCAACCCTGGGTGCCGATTCCCAGCGTCAGCTCGGTACGCCCGGCGTCTTATGCCGAACTCGCAGAAGGCAAAGCGGCCCTCGCCGGCAAACGCTTCGGTGTGCCGCGCATGTACATCAACGCCGACCCCGAGGCCGGCACCAGCGAAAAACCGGGGATCGGCGGGCCGACCGGGCAGAAAATCCACACCCGCGCCTCGGTGATCGAGCTGTGGCAAGCGGCGCGCCAGGCCCTGGAAGCCGCTGGCGCCGAAGTTATCGAAGTTGACTTTCCCTTGGTGTCCAATTGCGAAGGCGACCGCCCCGGCGCGCCGACGGTGTTCACCCGTGGCCTGGTGTCCCGGCAATTTCTGCACGATGAGTTGTGGGAACTCTCAGCCTGGGCTTTTGATGACTTCCTGCGCGCCAACGGCGACCCGGCCCTGAACCGCCTGGCGGATGTCGATGGCCCGAAGATCTTCCCCCACGACCCTGGCACCCTGCCCAATCGCGAAGACGACCTGGCCGCCGGCATGGACGAATACGTGCGCATGGCCCAGCGCGGTATCACGCCGTGGAACGAGATCGGCACATTGCCCGACGGCTTGCGCGGCCTTGAGCAAACTCGTCGCCTGGACCTGGAAGACTGGATGGACACCCTGCGCCTCGACGCGGTGCTGTTCCCGACTGTGGCTGATGTTGGGCCCGCTGATGCGGATGTCAACGAAGCTTCTGCCGATATCGCCTGGAGCAATGGCGTGTGGGTGGCCAATGGCAACCTTGCCATTCGCCATCTCGGCGTACCTACGGTCACCGTCCCGATGGGGGTGATGGCGGACATTGGCATGCCGGTCGGGCTGACGTTTGCCGGGCGGGCCTATGATGATTCGGCGCTGTTGCGCTTTGCGGCGGCGTTTGAGGCCACTGGTAACAAACGTGTAATTCCGCCGCGGACACCGCCGCTGTAGGCCGATTAGTTGTCGTGTTCCGAGTTTCAAATGTGGGAGGGGGCTTGCCCCCGATGGCGGCCTCTGGGCTGACCAGTATCTTGGATCAGACCGAGTACATATCCGTTATTTAGGTCACGGCCACTTAGGGTTCCGCTTTTACAGCGGCTCACTTTTGAAAAGCGCAAAAGTAAGCAAAACGCTCTTGCCCCACCACTCGGCACCTCGCTTAGGCTCGGTGTGCCCGAACGAAGGCTTGAATCCATGGCCCAGTGCGGCTAACCCGGCGTCCTGCCGGGTTGCCCACGGATTCAAGCCTGCGTTCGGCCAGCGTGGTTTAACGGGGCGCCTGAGATCAAGATCAAAAGCGACTCGCTTCGCATCGTGGTTACCGGTGGGTACGGCTGCTTTGTGTAGGAGCGAGCTTGCTCGCGAAAAACTCACAGGCGCCGCGTTGATTCAGGAAGCAAGCGGTATCATTGACGTTTTTCGCGAGCAAGCTCGCTCCTAAAGTGGCGTCAACACTTTGGCTGTAGCCTCAAGCAGTACGACGCTGCCACTCGTCCACCACATCGCCTAGTGTCTTGGGCACGCCGTTGCGTATCCAGGCCATGAATGGCCGGTTGAACTTGAACGCCGGGCCGCAGTGTTCAAGCATGAAGCGGCGCACGTTCTGGGTATTCCTGTAGCTTGGAGTCACGGGTGTGGCGCGGGTGATGACGCCACTGTGCCAGTCAAATTCCATGTTATGCCTCGCGGATGGGGATGCCGGTCACCAACATAACCTCAAAGGAAGTCGGATCTGAGCGAAATTTCACTTTCCTTCTCCCTTGCAATTAATGCATGGTTGTACGACGACAGACCTCGTCACCTCTACGCCCACAAAAATAAGGAAACATCCATGCCCAACGTCAAAGTGCTGATCGCTTTTCTGTGCCTGTTCTCCAGCTACGTCATAGCCGCGCCGGCCCCTGCCGAGAAGGAGGTGGCCCAGGCAGTCGATCAACTGACCCAGGCCATGTTGCACCTGGATCTCAAGCAACTTCACGCACTGACATCGGACACCCTCACCTACGGTCACTCCAGCGGCAAGGTGCAGAACAAGGCGCAGTTCATCGCTGATCTGGAAACCCACACCAGCGCGTTCAAGACCCTGGAAATGCAAAACCAGACCATCACCCTGAACGGCGACACTGCACTGGTGCGCAACCACTTCCATGCCCTGGCGGTGAACAGTGGTGTGGAAGTGCCGACCGATATCGACAATTTCCAGGTCTGGCAGAAGCAGCACGGCAAATGGCTGCTGATCGGTCGCCAGGCTTATAAATACTGACCCTTGCCCGGTGAGCCGTTCAGCCACGGTTCACCATTGCACCACCTTGCGCACCGTCGTCAGCGCCTCACGTAACGCCGTCATCGACACCGACCCCAAGGCCAGACGCAGGGCATGGGGCACATGCGTGGAGACGGCAAAAGGGTCGGCGGTGGATACGCAAATACCCTCGCGTTGCAAACTCATGGCCACCTGATCGGCGCGGCTGTCTTCGGTCAGCGGTAGCCACAGGAAATAGGACGAGGGATGGCTGATATAGCTCAGCCCCTTCAGCACTTGCGCCGCCAAACGTTGCCGCGCCTGGGCATCCTCACGTTTTTGCGCCTCCAGCCGCGCCACGGTGCCGTCTTCGATCCAGGCCACGGCGATTGCACTCATCACCCCCGGCACGTTCCAGGTGGTTGCCATCAGGGTGCGCTCCAATCGCTTGACCCAATCCAGGGGCGCCGCGACAAAACCCACGCGCAAGCCAGTGGCGACACTCTTGGATAATCCACCGACGTACACCGTGCGCTCAGGCGCCAGCATCGCCACCGGCGGCGGTGCATGTTCGGCGAGAAAAGCGTAGGCGGCGTCCTCGATGATCATCAACTGATGCTGTCGGGCGATCGCCACCAGGCGCTCGCGCTGCGCCAGGCTCATCACCCAGCCCAGCGGGTTATGCACGGTCGGTATGCTGTAGACCGCGCGCACCGGGCGCTTGCGGCACAGCGCCTGCAGATGATCCAGGTCCGGCCCGGTGGCACTGGCCGGGATCGCGACGATTTCCAGGTGCAGGGTCTCGGCCAGCACCTTCAAGCCGGAATAGGTCAATGCATCGACGGCAATCACATCGCCAGGTTTGAGCAGCGCCATCATTGTTATTGCCAAGCCGTGCTGGGCGCCGCTGACCAGCAATACCTGTTCGGCCTGCGCCGCCAGCCCGCGATGCAACAGGTGCCGCGCGACGACCGCGCGCTCATGCAGGCGGCCGGCATGGGGTTGATAACGCAACAGCGCTTCGAGGTCGCCCGACAACGCCAACTGGCGCAGTGCGTTGCGCAGCAAGTCTGCCTGGCCGGGCAATGACGGGTAGTTGAAATTCAGGTCGAGCATGCCCGTTGCCACAGGCATTTGCCCGCTGCCCTGCCCCGGCGGCAATGCTATCTCGCGCACGAAGGTGCCACGCCCGGTCTCACCACTGACCAGCCCCATCGCCTCCAGCTCGCTGTACACCCGGCTCGCCGTGGCCAACGCCAGCCCATGCTCGGCGGCGAGTTGACGGTGGGTGGGCAGGCGTGTGCCGGGCGACATGGTGCCCGAGCGAATGGCCTCGGCGAACGTATCGACCAGCGATTTATAGCGGGCGCGGGGCATAGTGGGTGTATCCATGACAATTTTTTGATTGCCCCAATCTTCGGCCCTAGGATGGCGCCTACGCAACTCCTCTTTTTCGGACCAGTCCCCATGCAACGCACCTCTCCGCTCGGCACTCTGGATACGCGCACCCAGGGCTGGATCAACGGATTTATCGGCGTAGTGATTTTCAGCGGATCGTTACCGGCCACGCGCCTGGCGGTGATGGAGTTCGACCCGGTGTTCCTGACCGTGATCCGCGCGACGCTCGCCGCCATCCTGGGGGTGTGCCTGCTGCGATTGTTCAAGGAAAAACGCCCCTCCCGCCGACAATGGACGCCCTTGGCCATTGTCGCGCTCGGCGTGGTAATCGGGTTTCCCCTGCTGACCGCGCTGGCGCTGCAATACGTGACTTCGGCGCACTCCATTGTGTTTATCGGCCTGCTGCCGCTGGCAACGGCAATCTTCGGCGTGCTGCGCGGCGGTGAGCGGCCCAGGCCGGTGTTCTGGCTTTTTTCAGTGATGGGCAGTGCGCTGGTGATGGGTTATGCCTTCGCCCAGGGCCTGAGTGCAGCGCCCGCCGGAGATGTGCTGATGCTGTTGGCGGTGCTGGTCTGCGGCCTGGGCTATGCCGAAGGCGCCACGCTGTCACGCAGCCTCGGCGGCTGGCAGGTGATTTGCTGGGCCTTGGTGGTGTCGCTGCCCGTCGTCGCGCCGTTGAGCCTGCTGCTGGCGCCCGCCTCGTTCACGGCCATCAGCCTGCCGGCCTGGCTGAGCCTGGGCTACGTGACAGTGTTCAGCATGTTGATCGGCTTTGTGTTCTGGTATCGCGGCCTGGCACAGGGGGGCATCGCCGCGGTCGGCCAGTTGCAGCTGCTGCAACCGTTCTTTGGCCTGGCCCTGGCGGCGGGCCTGTTGCATGAGCAGGTGAGCCTGGGGATGCTGCTGGTCACGGTGGCGGTGATCGGTTGCGTGGCCGGGGCCAAAAGGTTCGCGCGCTAGCGCTACGGCCCAAGGCCTGCTAAACAGAAGTGTCGTCCCCCGCCATACCGCTAATCGAGGACCGCACCGATGACTCGTCTTACCGCCAAGGACTTTGCTCCCGAGCTGCTGGAACTCTACGACGGCTACGCCCACGGCACGCTTAACCGCCGCGAATTTCTCGACCGCGCCGCGCTGTTCACCTTTGGCGGTCTGACCGCCTCGGCCCTGCTCGCCGCCCTGAGCCCCAACTACGCGCTGGCCGAACAGGTGAAATTCACCGATCCCGACATCGTCGCCGACTACATCACCTATCCGTCACCCAAGGGCAACGGCACGGTGCGCGGCTACCTGGTGCGGCCGGCCAAGGCCGTCGGCAAGTTACCTGCGGTGGTGGTCGTGCACGAAAACCGTGGCCTCAACCCCTACATCGAAGACGTCGCACGGCGCCTGGCCAAGGCCGGCTTTATCGCCCTGGCGCCGGATGGCCTGACCTCGGTGGGTGGCTATCCCGGCAACGATGAAAAAGGCGTGGCCCTGCAGCAGACCGTTGACCCGACAAAGCTGATGAACGACTTCTTCGCCGCCATCGAGTGGCTGATGCACCACGACAGCGGTACCGGCAAAGTCGGCATCACCGGTTTCTGTTATGGCGGCGGCGTCACAAACGCGGCGGCAGTGGCCTACCCGGAACTGGGCGCGGCCGTGTCGTTCTACGGACGCCAGCCCGAGGCCAGGGACGTGCCGCGCATCAAGGCGCCGATCATGCTGCATTACGGTGAGTTGGATACGCGCATCAATGAAGGTTGGCCGGCGTACGAGCAGGCGCTGAAGGCCGCAGGTACGACCTACGAAACGTATATCTACAAGGGCGCCAACCACGGTTTTCATAATGATTCGACGCCGCGTTACGACGATGCAGCCGCGAACCTGGCCTGGGAACGCACCCTGGGATGGTTCCGCAAGTACCTCGCCTAGACACAATCAGACGTTGGAGGGGCCTGTCCCCTCTTCTATCAGACGCTACTCGTCTGCAACCACCCTTTGAACGCCAGCATGGCAGGTGTTTCGGCCCGCGACTGCAAGCGCGTCAGCCAGTAACTGCCGGTGGTGATCTGCACCCCGAAGGGCTGGCGAATCACATCACGCTCCAATTGCCGCGAAAACATCAGCGCCGGCGCGAGTGCCACGCCGATGCCCTGCAGCGCCGCGTCCATCATCGCCAGCGACGAATCGAACACGATGCTGCGCGGCAATAAAGTGTCTGCGGGTAATCCGGCAGCCTGGAACCACAGATTCCATTCATCGGCGCGGTAAGAGCGCAGCAATGTGTGCTTCAACAGGTCGGCAGGCGTGTGCAACTGCTCGGCAAGGTGCGGTACACACAGCACGCTGAGCGGTGCTTCCAGCAGTTGGCAGGCTTCAGTGCCGTGCCAGGCGCCGGCACCAAAACGGATCGCATAATCCAGGCCTTCCGCGGCGACATCGACGCGGTTGTTGTGCGTGGACAGGCGCAGATCGATAAACGGGTAGCGACTCTGGAAGTCCGGCAAGCGCGCCAACAGCCAGCCCACCGCAAAGGTACCGACGGCGCCGACCGACAGCACCTCGCGGTAATGCCCGGCCTCGAACTGGCCCAGCGTATGGGCAATGCGGTCGAACGATTCGCGCAGCACCGGCAACAGGGTTTCGCCTTCGCGCGTGAGCATCAGCCCGCGAGGCAAGCGTTTGAACAGTGTGACGTTGAGTTGCGCTTCCAGGCTTTTGACCTGGTGGCTGACCGCCGCCTGGGTTACACATAACTCGATGGCAGCACGCGTAAAGCTCAAGTGACGGGCCGAAGCCTCGAAGGCGCGCAGGGCATTGAGGGGTAGATGGGAACGCAGCATGGTTGGCCCTATTTTTTCTAATAGCTCGTGCAAGATATCATCGTTTGTACCCATGCCCGTTAGCGCCTAGATTGGCGACGCCCGCGCAGGCCCTCAGCATTCGTCAACCCGTTAAGTGGAAGCGAAAACAACATGCAAAAAAAATCCTGTCTTAGCGTACGAAATCTCCTGATCTTCTCGTTGTTGCTGGCCTCAGGCCCTTGCATGGCCGTCGCTGACCTGCGCAAAGTCGTCGACAGCAACATCAAACCACTCATGCAGCAGCAGCGTATCACCGGGCTGTCGGTGGCGGTGGTGAAAAACGGGCGGGCGCAATACTTTAACTACGGCATGACGTCCAGGGAGGGCGCGCGACCCGTCACTGAAGACACGTTGTTCGAAGTCGGCTCAGTGACCAAGACCTTCACCTCCACGCTCGGTGGATATGCCCTGGCCAGCGGCAAGCTGAAGCTGTCGGACAGCGCCAGCCAGCACTGGGCCGAACTGGCCGGCAGCGCTTTCGACCGCATCAGCCTGTTGCAACTGGCGACCTACACAGCGGGCGGCCTGCCGTTGCAATTCCCGCGCGAGGCCGACAGCGCCGCGACCATGCTCGATTACTACAAAACCTGGCAACCCAGTGACAGCCCAGGGACCCAGCGCCTCTACTCCAACCCGAGCATTGGCCTGTTCGGCTACCTCGCGGCCAAAAGCCTGGGCCAGCCGTTCAACATCGCCATGGAACAGACGCTGCTTCCGGCGCTAGGCTTGAAAAACACCTATATCAACGTGCCCGCCGACCAGTTCAGCCGGTATGCCCAAGGCTACGACAAACAGGAAAAACCGGTGCGCGTGGGCGCCGGGGCACTGGACAGCGAAGCCTACGGTATCAAGACCAGCACCCAGGACCTGGCGGGCTACGTGATGCTGAACATGCACCCCGAGACCTTGAGCAAACCGCTGCAACAGGCGATCGCCGCCACCCACACCGGTTACTACACGGTCGGCGGCATGACCCAGGGCCTGGGCTGGGAACGCTACCCCTACCCCATCACCCTGCAAGCGTTGATCGAAGGCAACTCAACGCCGATGGCGATGGAGCCGCACAGGGTCAACTGGCTGAAACCGGCGCAGGCGCAACCAGGCAACGTGCTGTACAACAAGACCGGTTCTACCAGTGGATTCGGCGCCTACGTGGCATATGTGCCCAGCAGGGAAATTGGCGTGGTCATCCTGGCGAACAGGAACTACCCGAATGCCGAGCGAGTGAAAGTGGCCCATGCGATCTTGAGTGCCATTGATCACTGACGCCTGGCGCAAAACCTATACGGATTGGGTTGGCTAGCCTGATAAAAACTTTGCAATAGTCAAAGCGGGAACGTGCTTTCGGAAACCGACGACGGATTAGCACTGCCTCACGTACGAAACGTGCGGTAGCCAAGTCGTCTTTCCGGAGCCAGTCGATGCCCGTTATCTCTCAACGCCCCGCAGAAATTTTTCCTACTGAGCAACCCTCTTCCACCGATCCCGCTGCAGCGAATACGGCCACAGCGGTGTCGCCTGCCGAGCACGATACACCGACCTCGTCATGGATTGAGCTGATCAAGCGCTCGCCAGGTTACAAAGCGGATAGCCAACTCGCCGCCGCTTATGCCGCTGAGCTGGTCAATGCGGCAGATGACGAAAGTGCAAGCAATTACAACACCCCGGTGTTACCCGTTCCTTGCGACTCAAGGTTCGGACAATGGCGCCAGCACCTCGATGACCTGCTCGCAGGGCCCGACTTTCAGCAATGGGCCGACCTCAATAAAATTGATCGCTCCAAGCCCATCCGCATTTCCCCTCAATTGGGCGGGTCGCTGGAACACATCACCGTGAGTATCAAACCCAGGTCCCGTCATGATCCTGCGCAAATCTATGCGTTCAGCCCTGGGCAGGGCAAACCAATGCCAGACTCCTGGCGGTTGATCATGCAAGCCGCGAGCACCTTGGCACCGGGTCGCAGCTCCGTCGTAGTGCCCGCCCCCGGCCAGTCTTCGCCCGGCGCACATGCCGAGCGTCCTGCCACGCTTTCTGAGATCGCTGCGTTTTACGGCGAGTCTCTTCCTGATACCCGGCAGCAGGCCATGAACCGCGCAAATGAGCTGAAACAGGTAGGCGCGTTTCCGATGCCCGATACCTCCCTGTCAAGCGCACAGCTTGAGAGCGGATCTGAAGAGACACTTGATCGGCAGCAAAAGACCCTGGGCGATATTCACAATGAAAACCGACTGTTTCAGCAGTTAAGCAAGGCACTCGAATCACTCAGACCCGCGCCGGAGCCCGCTGATACCCGGCCGATTTTCATCGCCGAGCCGCAGACACCCGGGGCTGCCGAGCGCATCGAAAAAGCCAGGATCAAGGAGTTTCTGCAAAGCAACCACGTACCGATCGATCCCTCTTCCTGGTACTTCCAGGACGCGCAGTTGATGCCCGAGGATAACGTCAGCATTGAGCGATTCATCGCCGATAGCGGCCGTAAAATTCCGGAAACAAAAGATGAAATAAAAATCCTTATTGAACACCTCAGACACGACGTTGCGCCAGCCCCGCCTGATGGCAACTTCACCGGTGCCCTGGGTTGGGAGGTGCCCCTGAGCCTGGATGAACAAAAGCAGGTTTACTCGCATATCGCCTATAACAACTTGCAACTGCCGGGACTCGGCGGCACGCACGCCAGCGATAAAAAAGGCGATGCCTTTAATTACTTGACAAAAAACCTTCACTTCACACCTCAGCAGCTTCAATATCCTCGCCACATATTGAGCGAGATTCTCGCTTCACCGAAAGCCAGGGAATTGGAGGCCGTCCTCCAAAAGAAGATGGGGGCCGCAGAGGACAAAGACAGTTCCGACTGGGTCTTGGCAGCAATGTCGCTGGGGCTGGGCTCTCCATCCTGGATGGAGCCTGCCAAGAGAAATGAAGTGGCCCAGTATGATCTGGCCGACAAGGCCTTTCACGGCAGGCCGTTGGAGAATATCCGCCAGGGTCTTGAGGAACACCTGGTATCCAGCGGGCGCGCAACCCCTGATTTGGCGCCGACGGCCGCCTACCTGTTGCTTTCCCGAGCAGCGCCTGAACTGCTGGTCAAAGATATTCCCAGCTACGTGACCTACGGCTCGCCCAGCTGGTTCAGCCTGAAATCCACGGTGGCCTTCATCGAGGCCAAGAGCCCCGGCAGCTGCGCAAACATGACCTTTAACCAAGTGGCAAACTACGGCAGTCTCGAACCCATCACGGACCAGGATGAACAGCTGCTCAATGAGGTCAAGCAGGACGCATTGATCGATTGGGCATTGATGCACGGGGTCCTGCCAGCATCCACTACGGGAAACTATTCGGCCCAGCAGTTGAGCGCTGCGCACAGCACGTTCTCTGAGGTGATGGGCGGGCTGACAGCTATCAGCACCGACTTAAGCGCGCCCTTGCCCCGTCTGAAAGATAAGGCGTTGGAACTGATGGGCAAGCACTTTAAAAATGTCGACCTCACCGCCAAGGTCATCAGCCGAGCCGCGGATAAAACCAGCAACGCACTCAATATCGCCCCATGGGATGTTACCTATGGACCTTACTCGTTGCTGGACTTCAGCCTCTCTGCAGACCTGCAGAGTTTGAAAAACAATAAAGAGTGGTACTCATTCGACCAGCAAAAAGTCCCGACGGGTGCGATCCAGTCACTCAACGTCCTTCCGGACATCAAAGCCATTCACACCGCCGATCTTGCAGACTTCGATAGCCGGCGAAAGGCCTCACTGACCCATCTCACCAGGCATTTGATTGCGCAACTGCCTCTGGCCGACAGGCAGCAGTTGCAATACGGAGAAATTGAAATACTGCGCAAAAGACCGATTCAAAAATTCACCAGTACTGGCATCGGGAGTTACACGGAAATGTCGTACCCCACGCCGGAGAAGAGCAACCTCGAGGAGCCGTTGCTAATTAAGGCTACCCATCGAGGCAAAACCATCACCTACGAATTCAACCCGGCAAAAAACTACATACGGCCAAGTTCTGTCAAAGCCGGCTTACAAGAAGAGTGGCAAGAAACGCACAAGAACTCCGTGACGGGCTATCGCTACAAAAACGTGATCGTAGAACCCCTGAAGGACAGTCAAGTGCGTGAAAGTCAATTGCAGGCGGCACCGGTAGCGGCAGATGAGTCATTTATCCCCGCGTCCTATATCAGTCCCCGCAGCCGACTGCTCAGTGAGGCGGTGACCCGGTATTGCTACGAGGACTGCGACTTGAAAAGCCTAACGGCCGCCGCCCATCACACCACCAAGTTTGACGAAGAAGACGGCGAGCACGAAGCAAACACCAACGCTTTACTGGGTACCATCCCGTTCGCGAACGGAATCCGGCATGCGATTCAGGGCGACTGGCAAGAGGCAACCATCGGGCTTGTATTTGATGGAGTCATGCTTCTGGCGCCAAGTCTTCCGAAAACAGTCAGGGGGCTATCCTCGGTGCCCTCCCGGCTCAGGAGCACTCGAGCGTTCGGTAGCCAACTCTTCAAAAGCACGCCCAATATATCTTCTTATACGGCCAATGGCCCATTCAACAACCTGACCCGTGCCCGAACCGGACGCTATGAATTGTCCAAGTTTGCCTCCCGTCCCGATATCGCCGAGGGCACCTATAAAAAAGGCAGTGCGACCTTGTCAGCACCTGCGAAGCTGGACAACAAAACCGGAAAATGGACAGCATTCAATCCTGTGAAGAACAAGTCCTATGGAAAACCGCTTCAGAATTACACACCGCACGCGAAGCTCGATCATGCAACAACTGGCCTGGGTCGTCATGGACTGACAAGTAGGGAGCGTGCGTTGGATATCGCACTGGGGAGGGATAATGTGATTCAAATGGGGGGACCGATGACCGGCTTTCAGAACATCGCCGACGAAATATACACGTTTTCGGATGTCTTCAAACAAACAAACCGTCTTAACATCGTCGCCCACGGCGTAGAGCGTGGTTTGTTCGACAAGCTATCTGGAAACGGCACAAAAGTGATTGTGGATAATACCCTTTATGATGCGCCGGGTTTAGTTAAATTATTGCGCAGTAAAGGGGTGGACCCTGCCAGTTTCGATAACGTGCGCCTGCTGATTTGTTATTCAGGAGAAGGGCGAAGCAAAGCGTTTGCGCGGCTATTCCAACAGGAAATAAAAAAACCCGTAAAAGCGTTTGAAGGTAAAGTGACGATGACCTACGGTTCAACGGATGTAAGCAAAAAAAGAGACGTGATACGCGGCCTCGTTACGCAGAACAATCCAACAGCAACGCCGCATCTGGTCGATATGGCGACCGACGTTTTGCTCAAGCAGAAATTTTTAGGAAAAATCACACCTATCGTCTCTAAAAACCATGGGCAAAAAATTATGATTAACATGGCAGGTTTGAACCAACCAGACAGATATATACCGTCTGTAATTGAGTACAGGCCGCGCCAGTTCATGCGCTGAGCCGCTGCCGGCACACTCAGGGCTGTGGTTTATCGGGCACTTGGATTTTCAACTGCCGAGCGCCCTATTCCACATCCCCCCACGTCATCCGAAACGACGCCCCGCCCCACTCCGAAACCAGCACTTGCACCTGACCGCCGTGCCACTGGCTGACCCGTTTGACCAGTGCCAAGCCCAAGCCAAACCCGCCCGTGCGGCGGTCGCGGCTGGTATCCAGGCGCAGGAAGGGTTCGAAGATCTTGGCGCGCCCCTCCGGCGGTACGCCCGGGCCGTCGTCATTGACTCGCACTTCATAGCCGCTGCCGAACGTCACCAGCGACACTTCCACGCGGTGATCGGCATAACGGATCGCGTTGCGCAGCAGGTTTATCACCGCCCTTGCCATGAAGCGCGGTTCGATCTGAATGAAATCGACCTCACAGGTGCGCAGCGACAATTGCACGCCCGCCGCCTCCGCCTCCAGCGCCACGCTGCCGAGCACACTGTCCAGCCAGCTGTGGGCCTCGATATTCTCGCGAGTCACCTGGGTCGCGCCACGCTCCAGGCTGGCGTAGGTCAACAGCTCGGAGACCATTTCTTCCAACTCGCCAAGGTCGGCGTACATATTGGCGATCAGTTCGCGGCTCTGGCGCGGATCGGCCTGCTGCCTGAGCTGATCCAGTTCAAAGGACAAGCGCGCAATCGGCGTGCGCAATTCGTGGGACACCGCGTTGGTCAGTTCGCGCTGGTTGGCGATCAGGCTTTCGATGCGCCCGGCCATCTGATTGAAGTGCCCGGCCAGTGCGCGCACGGTGGAGCGACGCGGCAGCAGGATGCGCGAACCGAGGTCGTTGTCGCCAAAGCGCTGTGCCGCCAGGCGAATGTGCTCCAGGTCGCGCCAGTGCGGGCGCACCCAGAAATACAGGACGATGGCCAGGCTTACGCCGAGGAAGGCATAGGCCCACAGGTACAGCCACTTGGGCTCTTCCGGCAATTGGATCTCAAGCAATTGCGCGCCGTCGTCGATAGGCGCGAGAAACTTCATGAAGTCCTCGCGCACCACCACTTGATCACCCGCCAGCAGCTTCTGTTCGCGCTCGCTCAGCTGCTGGGCGTCGCGCTGCACCAGTTTCAGACGCAACCCATAATGCGGTTGCAGCTCCTCCAGGCGTGCCTGGCGCGCCGCTCCCCGCACCGGCCGCAGTTGCTCCACCAGGGCCCACGCCGGACCGCGCAAGGCCTCTCGGTTATAGGTCTCGTTGGACTCGGGCATGTACGCGTCCAGGCCGTAATTGACCAGCCAGATCGACCCGGCCAGGCCGAGCGCGAGGATCACATAGAGGCGCAGATACAGGCGCAGCACCTAAACCTCCCACGCGAACGGATTGAACAGGTAGCCCTTGCCCCAGATGGTCTTGATGCACACCGGCTCACGCGGGTTGTCATTGAGCTTGCCGCGCAGCTTACTGATATACACGTCGACGCTGCGATTCAGGCCATCGAAGGCAATACCGCGCATACGGTTGAGAATGTCGTCGCGCGAAAGGGTGGTTCCGGCGTTGCTCGCCAGCAGCCACAGCAATTCGAACTCCATGGTGGTGAGATCAATCTTGTCATCCCCCAGGCTGACCACACGGCAACTGCGATCAATCGACAACCGACCGAACCCCAGGGCGCCGCGAACTACGGGCTCGGGCGTCTGACGACGTTGCAGGGCGCGCAGACGGGCGAGCAGCACTGGCGGCTTGATCGGCTTGATCACGTAATCGTCGGCGCCGGACTCAAGGCCGAGGATATGGTCCAGGTCATCTTCCTTGGCCGTCAGGATCACGATAGGCGTATCCGACACACTGCGAATCTCGCGGCACACATGCAGTCCGCTCTGGCCCGGCAGCATCAAGTCGAGCACGACGATTTTCGGCTTGAACGCCAGAAAAGCGGTCAAGGCCAGGTCGCCCCGGTGCACCACCCGCACGTCGAAACCATGTTGCGACAGAAAATGCGCGATCAGCCCCGCCAGTTTCTCGTCGTCCTCAACCAGCAGGACTTTGCCCTGACCCAGGTTTTCCATAAGTTCTCTGTGTGCGAATGCAGATTGAAAGGCCGGCATTATAGGTGGCAAGCTGGTCGAGGAGAGCAGCGGCCCTGTACCGCATCGGCAAGCTTCATGCTTTTAAGAGTTTTTAACAAATAGCCTGCACTCTTTTACGCCATTCACAGGGAGTCATATGCGCAAGGATTATCTGGCGTTCTTCGTTTCATTGTTCCTGTCGCGGTTGGCGGACCAGATCCTGCTGTTCATCGTGCCGCTGGTGGTGTTCCAGACCACCGGCAGCGTGTCGTGGGCGGGCCTTGCGTTCTTTGTCGAGTCGCTGCCGCGCTACCTGGCGTTTCCCGTATGCGGGGCCTTGTGCGACCGGTTTTCCCCGGTGCGCATCCTGCATATCAGCCAGGTGTACCGGGCATTGGCCTGTGTGGTGGCGGTCGCGCTGTATGGGCTGTTCGACGGTATCCAGTGGCTGGTGATCCTGTCCGCGTTGTGCGGGGTATTGACCACCCAGGGCATCATGGCGCGGGAAGTGGTGATGCCGCATATCTTCCAGCACTACACCTACGCCAAAACCTTGTCCTATTCACAGATCGCCGACCAGAGCGGCCTGGTCCTCGGGCCTTTGGTGGCGGCGCTGATGCTGGACGTCTGGGCGTGGCCCTGGGTGGTGCTGGGGATTGCCGCGCTGTTTGTGCTGGCGGACCTGTCGATGCTGATCTGGCAGCGCAACACCACGGTGCACCTGCCTGTCCATGAGCAACACTCGGGTCCGTGGCTGCAACCCTTGCGTACCGCCGTCGGCCACATCCGTAACCGGGTGGAGTTGAAACGCATCATCACCCTGGCGGTCGGTGTGAACCTGATTGTCGGGGTCACGCTCGCCACCTCGGCGGCGATGGTCACCGGGCAATACGCGGCCGACAAGGACGCCTACGCCCTGCTGCAAGCCGCCGGCGCGGTGGTTACCCTCGTGATTCTGTTTTACCTGGCGCGTTCGAGCCTGGCGCTGAAGGTGCTCGGCGGGCTGTCGTATTCGATGATTGCCGTCGGCGCGCTGATGACTGCCATCAGCCCCGGCCTATGGGCGTACGCCGTGGGCTTCCTGCTGGTGACCGGCTTCGACAAGATGTTCAACGTGTACATGCGCAGCATGCGTCAGCGGGTCATCCCGGTGCAGGACTTTGGCAAGACAGTGGGCGTGATCACCTTGCTCAACAACCTGGCCCAGCCCCTGGCCGGCTTGATGATTGCCATGCTGGCCGCGCCGCTCGGCACGCAGACGGTGATTCTGCTGCTGAGCGCAATCAGCGCCTTGATCGGCGTGGCCGTGGCTTCAGGCTGGCACGCCGCTGTGAAAGCGGAACTCAACGTCGGGTGACTCGATCAGTTCCTGCTCGGCCGCCCTGACCCGCTCGATCACTTGGGCGATGTCCTTGGCATCACCGTACTGGTACGCCAATTTCAAGTAACCCTGGAAATGCCGCGCCTCACTTTTGAGCAAGCCGAAGTAGAACTTTCCGAGCTCTTCGTCCAGATGCGGCACCAACGCTTCGAAACGCTCGCAACTGCGCGCTTCGATAAAGGCACCCACCACCAGCGTGTCCACCAGCTTGACCGGCTCATGGTTGCGCACCACCTTGCGCAAGCCCGAGGCGTAACGGCCGGCGGACAATTGACGCAGCTCGACCTTGCGTTTCTTGATCAGCCGCATGACCTGCTCATGATGCACCAGCTCTTCACGGGCCAGGCGCGACATCATACTGATCAGGTCGACGTGGCCGTGGTACTTGGCGATCAGGCTCAGGGCGGTGCTGGCGGCTTTGAATTCACAGTTCTTGTGGTCGATCAGCAGGGTGTCCTGATCGGCCAGCGCGGCCTGCACCCAGGCATCAGGGGTGCGGCAGCCGAGGAATTCGTGGATTTCGGGCAGGATCATCGGGCTCACGGGCAAAGGATCACAAAAGGCCGCCGATTATACCGACCCCGCCGCAGACCGCCAGCCATGGGCCTTGATGTACATCAAGATGACACCAGGCCAGCAGCAACTATAGTTGTTCCAGGCCCCTTCCTGGAGATCCGACCATGCAAGCCATCCGCAGCATCCTGGTGGTCATCGAGCCCGAGCATTCCGAGAGCCTGGCGCTCAAGCGCGCCAAGCTGATCGCAGGCGTCACCGGCGCGCACTTGCATCTGCTGGTGTGTGACAGGAAGCATGAGCATTCGGCGCTGCTGAGCCTGCTCAAGTCCGGTCTGCAGGAGGATGGGTATAGCGTTTCCACCGAACAGGCGTGGAACGACAGCCTGCACGAAACCATCATCGAGGTGCAGCAGGCCGAGGGCTGCGGGCTGGTGATCAAGCAGCACTTACCCGACAGCCCGTTGAAAAAGGCCCTGCTGGCCCCGGCGGACTGGAAACTGCTGCGCTATTGCCCAACGCCCGTGCTGCTGGTCAAGACCGCTACGCCCTGGGCCGAACGGGTGATTCTGGCGGCCATCGACGTGGGCAATACCGACAGCGAACACCGCGCACTGCATAACGCCATCATCGACCACGGCTTCGATATCGCCAGCCTGGCCAAGGCGCAGTTGCACGTCATCAGCGCGCATCCATCGCCGATGCTGTCGGCGGCGGACCCGACCTTCCAGCTCAGGGAAACCATCGCGGCGCGTTATCGCGAGCAATGCAAAGCCTTCCAGGCCGAATTCGACGTGGATGACGCACACCTGCATATCGAAGAAGGGCCGGCGGATGTGTTGATTCCCTTCGCGGCGCATAAATGGCAAGCGGCCGTGACCATCATCGGCACCGTGGCGCGTACCGGGATTTCCGGGGCGTTGATCGGCAATACGGCGGAGGTGGTGCTCGATGCGGTGGAAAGCGACGTGCTGGTGCTCAAGCCGCAGACACTGATGGACCATCTGGAAGAACTCGCCACCCAGTCCTGACATCGCGCCTTCAGGCACCAATAACCCAATGTGGGAGGGGGCTTGCCCCCGATGACAGTGTGTCAGCCAATGCATCTGTTACTGACACTCAGCCATCGGGGGCAAGCCCCTCCCACACTTTGGATTTGTATTGTCAGTCAGCGAATGCATCCTTCAGGAAGCCCGGCGCGATATAGCGCTGGTAATGGGCCTCGGAAAGAATAAAGAATTCCCGGTCGATGGCATCACGCAGCTGCGGCAGCGCCCAGTCGCGAAACTCCGGCAGCAGCACCATGCCGTAGGCCTCCAGGTTATTGATCACCCGCGCCCCACGCGCAATCAACTGGTAGGCCCAGCAATATTCGGACTGGTGCGGCACAAAGCGAATCTTGCGCTGTTCCAACTGCCCGCGCAGTGTCCTGGGGTCGAAAACCTCGATTTTGCCGGCCATCACCTGCACCAGCAACTGTTCAAGCCTGAGCCACACCGCGCGCTTTTCTTCTTCGTTATAGCCGTTCCACTGGATCACCTCGTGGTGAAAGCGCTTGCAGCCGCGGCACACGAGATCGCCGTAGACCGTGGAGCACAGGCCGACGCAGGGGGTCTTGATGGTTTGGTTGGGCATGGGCGAAAACACGCAAATCAGCGGAACAGTGCGCCATGTTAGCCCTTTGTCTAAGGTTGATCATCCTGCAAACTTGGCAACGCAACTTACCTTTAGATTTTTTTTGCCGTAGAATCACCCGGCCTTGTAAGGCGCCAATAATCCGCTGGAAGCTGTTTTCAAAGCGTCACGAGCACAGTCGTTCCTTCAGAACGGTGTTGGCGCAGGTTTGACCCCGGTAGGTCAAGACTTGCGCCAACCCTCATCAGCTCCGTTCTGCAGGCGTAAAACTTTGAAAGCAGCTTCTGTAAAGGAATGCCGGCAGCGCTGGCTTTGCGGCCCAAAAAGCCCCTGAGCGCATGCGTGCCGGTCATTCCTGGATGAGCGTCCCGTGGGACCACTGATGAGGGTAATAACTGTGCTTGAAGCCTACCGCAAACATATCGAAGAGCGTGCCGCCCTGGGTATCGTTCCCCAGCCGCTTAACGCCGAACAAACCGCAGGCCTGGTCGAGCTGCTGAAAAATCCCCCGGCTGGCGAAGAAGAATTCCTCGTTGACCTGATCACCAACCGCATTCCACCAGGCGTTGACGAAGCGGCCTACGTCAAGGCCGGCTTCCTGTCCGCCCTGGCCAAGGGCGAAGCCACTTCTCCCCTGATCGACAAGAAACGCGCGGTTGAGCTGCTCGGTACCATGCAAGGCGGCTACAACATCGTGACGTTGGTCGAGCTGCTGGACGACGCCACCCTGGCGCCTGTCGCGGCCGCCCAGCTCAAGCACACCCTGCTGATGTTCGACGCCTTCCACGACGTGGCGGAAAAAGCCCGCAACGGCAACGAACACGCCAAGGGCGTGATCCAGTCCTGGGCTGACGGCGAGTGGTTCCGCAACCGCCCTACCCTGGCCGACAAGATCAGCCTGCGCGTGTTCAAGGTCACCGGGGAAACCAATACCGACGACCTGTCCCCTGCCCCGGACGCCTGGTCCCGCCCTGACATCCCGCTGCACGCCCTGGCCATGCTGAAAATGGCCCGTGAAGGCATCGTGCCGGACGAGCAAGGCAAGACCGGCCCGATGAAGCAGATCGAAGAAATGCGCGGCCAGGGCTTCCCGATTGCCTACGTCGGTGACGTGGTCGGTACCGGTTCGTCGCGTAAATCGGCCACCAACTCGGTGCTGTGGTTCTTCGGCGACGACGTGCCTTACGTGCCGAACAAGCGCGCCGGCGGCTTCTGCTTCGGCAGCAAGATCGCGCCGATCTTCTACAACACCATGGAAGATGCGGGCGCACTGCCCATCGAATTCGACGTCACCAACATGAACATGGGCGACGTGATCGACCTTTACCCCCATGCTGGCAAAGTCTGCAAGCACGGCACCGACGAAGTCATCACCACCTTCGAAATGAAGACCCCGGTGCTGTTGGACGAAGTGCGCGCCGGTGGCCGTATCCCGCTGATCATCGGTCGCGGCCTGACCGACAAGGCCCGTGCCGAACTGGGCCTGGGCCCTACCGACCTGTTCAAGTTGCCTGAAGCGCCTGTCGACACCGGCAAAGGCTTCACCCTGGCACAGAAAATGGTCGGCAAGGCATGCGGCCTGCCGGAAGGCAAAGGCGTTCGTCCAGGTACGTACTGCGAACCGAAGATGACCACCGTCGGCTCCCAGGACACCACCGGTCCAATGACCCGTGATGAACTCAAAGACCTGGCGTGCCTGGGCTTCTCGACCGACCTGGTGATGCAGTCGTTCTGCCACACCGCGGCCTATCCCAAGCCGATCGACGTGACCACCCACCACACCCTGCCTGACTTCATCATGACCCGTGGTGGTGTATCGCTGCGTCCAGGCGACGGCATCATCCACAGCTGGCTGAACCGCATGCTGCTGCCGGACACCGTGGGTACCGGTGGTGACTCCCACACCCGCTTCCCGATGGGCATCTCCTTCCCGGCCGGTTCCGGCCTGGTGGCGTTCGCCGCTGCCACTGGCGTGATGCCACTGGACATGCCGGAATCGATCCTGGTGCGCTTCAAAGGCAAGATGAAGCCTGGCATCACCCTGCGTGACCTGGTGCATGCCATTCCTTACTACGCGATCCAGGCTGGCCTGCTGACCGTAGAGAAGAAAGGCAAGAAAAACGCCTTCTCCGGCCGCATTCTGGAAATCGAAGGACTGAACGACCTGACGCTGGAGCAGGCTTTCGAGCTGTCCGACGCCTCGGCCGAACGTTCGGCTGCCGGTTGCACCATCAAGCTGTCCAAGGACTCCGTCACCGAGTACCTGAACTCCAACATCACCCTGCTGCGCTGGATGATCGGTGAAGGCTACGGTGATGCGCGTACCCTGGAACGTCGCGCCCAAGCGATGGAAGCCTGGGTGGCCAACCCTGAGCTGATGGAAGCCGATGCCGACGCCGAATACGCCGAAGTCATCGAGATCGACCTGGCCGAAATCAACGAGCCGATCCTCTGCGCACCAAACGACCCGGACGACGCTCGTCTGCTGTCCAGCGTTGCCGGTGAGAAGATCGACGAAGTGTTCATCGGCTCGTGCATGACCAACATCGGTCACTTCCGCGCTGCCGGCAAGCTGCTGGAACAGGTCAAGGGCCAACTGCCAACCCGTCTGTGGCTGTCGCCGCCGACCAAGATGGACGCTCACCAGCTGACTGAAGAAGGCTACTACGGCATCTACGGCAAGGCTGGCGCACGCATGGAAATGCCGGGCTGCTCGCTGTGCATGGGTAACCAGGCACGCGTAGAACCGAATTCGACCGTAGTGTCGACGTCGACTCGTAACTTCCCGAACCGTCTGGGCGATGGTGCCAACGTCTACCTGGCTTCGGCCGAGCTGGCGGCAGTGGCTTCTACCCTGGGTCGCCTGCCGACTGTCGAAGAGTACATGGGCTACGCAGCGAAACTGGACACCATGGCCAGTGACGTCTACCGCTACCTGAACTTCGACCAGATTGCCGAGTTCCGCAAGATCGCGGCAAGCGCCAACATCCCGGTAATTCAAGCTTAACGGTGTGTTGATGTAGCTAACGCCGCGTATCGCAAGGTACGCGGCGTTTTTTATGCCTGGATAAAGTATCAGCAACACCACAAAACACCTGTGGGAGGGGGCTTGCCCCCGATAGCAGTGGTTCAGTCAACTCACAAGTGACTGGCACTCCGCTATCGGGGGCAAGCCCCCTCCCACATTTGGATCTCTGCCGATTTTGAAGCGTGTGTCAGCACTTAAATAATCAGCGAATATACCAACGCGGTAATTGCCACCAGGCCGACGGCGGTGACAAACACATTCGACGCCTGCCCACGGTACTTGGCCATGGCCGGCACCTTGCGGATGGCGTACATCGGCATCAGGAACAGAATCGACGCAATCACCGGGCCGCCCAGGGTCTCGATCATGCCGAGAATGCTCGGGTTCAGCGTGGCGACGATCCAGCACACCACCAGCATGAAGGCGGCGGTCATGCGGTCCAGCGACTTGGCCGCCGGACGGCGACCGGTCTTGAGCACCAGGCCCTTGAGGCCCTCGCTGGCACCGATGTAGTGGCCCAGGAACGATTTGGCAATTGCCACAAACGCAATCAACGGCGCGGCGAAGGCAATGGTCGGGTTATCGAAATGGTTGGCCAGGTACGACAGGATCGACAGGTTCTGCGCCTTCGCCTCGGCCAATTGCGCCGGGGACAGGGTCAGCACGCAGCTGAACACGAAGAACAGCACCATTGCCACCATCAACAGGTGCGCGCGGCACAGGATCTGTGAACTGCGCTCGTCGGCATGTGCGCCGTACTGGCGTTTCTGGTCCACCGCAAAGGCCGAGATGATCGGCGAATGGTTGAAGGAGAACACCATCACCGGGATTGCCAGCCACAAGGTGTTGAGCAAGGCCGAAGGTGCCGGAATTTCACTGGCGGTGCTGAGGATACCGCCATTCCAATGGGGCACCAGGTAGACAGCGAGGAACAGCAAAGCCACGATAAACGGATACACCATCAGACTCATGGCCTTGACAATCACCTGTTCACCGCAACGCACCACTGCGAGCAGGCCCAGGATCAGCACAAACGCCAGGACCGCTCGAGGCGGCGGCATGATGTGCAATTGATGTTCCATGAAACTGCTGACGGTGTTGGTCAGGGCCACGCTGTAGATCAGCAGGATCGGGAAAATCGCGAAGAAGTACAGCAAGGTGATCAGAGCGCCGGCCTTGAGGCCGAAATGCTCTTCGACCACGTCGGTGATGTCGGAGCCTTCACGGCCGGACAGGACGAAGCGGGTCAGCCCTCGGTGGGCAAAAAATGTCATCGGGAAGGCCAGCAGCGCCAGGATCACCAGCGGCCAGAAGCCCCCCAGGCCCGCGTTGATCGGCAAGAACAAAGTGCCGGCGCCGATGGCGGTGCCGAACAGCCCAAGCATCCAGGTGGTGTCCTGGCGGCTCCAGCTTGTGAGCGTTGCAGGTGTCGTTGCATAGCGTTCGTTGACGCTATTGGCCTGATCATTCATCCGGTCGGATCTCCGCATTCACACGGCCGGGACGAGTCAGAAAAACCTGACAGGCAGCGCCACGACCTCAACAGGGGCGCGATTGTCCGGGATTATTGAGAATAAGCAAAGACTTAGCTGAGGAGCGGCAACTCAGTGCAGGGGCTTGAGAGCGATTTTTGGTCGTTGATCTCGCGCTTATGCCATTACCTGCCAGGCTGAGCCGAGCGCCTCATTCGTCGATTCCGCCCGCCGGGCATGACGCGCGATGAAAATGGGCACACTGACACAACTCGATTTATTTAAATCAGCCCAGTCGCTCATTGTTCTGCGGTTTAAACCCCCGACAGGCACCCACTAGTATTTAATTAACCAGCCCAAGCAAGATAATTCCTACATAGAGTTTATCACCGTACTCCCTATAAATTTATTAACCGCCGCTTTTGTTACAAGGATTTGCCCAGGTATTGAGCGCTCATCGTGTCAAGCCTATATTTCAACCCAGCATGAACAAGCCGCATTTCTGAAACCATGACAACAAAAGCGAACACTGAATTCGCCAGGAGCGACTCTATGAAAAAATATAACCTACTGTTTACCCTGTTACTTTTCGTCGGAATAATCTCCCCACTTACCAGTCAGGCACAGTCAACAGCCGAAAACTCCGACGCCAGCGCCCTGGCGACGTCCCCCCGCTGGCTGACGACAAAAGTATATGTAGAGGGCGCGCCGGACATTGACGTAAAGGACAAGTACCCAGGCGTGGTCGGCATATCACTGTGGGACCCTGACCGTAACCGCTATGAATTTTTCTACAGCGATACCGGGCTGTCCAAGTACGAGAACGGCGGCGGCGGTTACTTCATGGTAACCGGTGACAAAAAAAGCCATATCCTGATACCCGACAAAGGGACAACAAGAACCATCGTCCGGAAACTTGAGACATTAAATACGCAAGAATTTACTTATTCCCGCGAAGTGCCGCGCGACATGATCGACTCCAATCCACTGGTTCGAATATATGTTGTGCATGCGCCTTATACAGGCTCAATAAAAACCACGCCAACACGCCAGCCTTGAACCGTGAACTTCACGACTAAAGACAACACTCATAACAGGCCTCACCCAATGAAAACAATATTAAAGCCTTTATTCGCTTATGTTTTACTGCTATCTACCCTTGTTTCAACCGGCGTTCATGCACAGGCTTCCGCCCCTGGAAAACCAGTCGCCGTCAGTGCTGACAATGCCGTCATGTTGACCGTCTTTCTTAAGCATGATCAATCTCGCAACTTGAACGAAATAAGAGCCAAACTCACGGAGCAGGAACTCTTCAAGGTGTTTCCTCCTGAAGGGGTAGAAATTGTCAGTTGGAACATTGCCATGGGAATCGGTCACGTCATCGTTCTACGCTTCCCCGCCTCACGCCTGCGCGAAGTGAATCTTGCGATCGAGCGCTCTGCGTGGGGGCCGTTCAGGACGGAGTTCTTTCCTACCTACGATTACATGGACATCGTAGCGGCAGAACAGAGCAAGGTACGAAAAACCACGTCCGCCAAATAATCAGCGCGCGTAAACAGCGTCTCGTACTCGCCGAGACGCTGGCACTTTCCGCAAAGTCAGTGGAGCTTTCTCGGGCCTGCGACATTTCATGCAACAAAAATGCAGCATAATCCGGGCATCGAACTCACCGGAGAGCTGCCCATGCCCACCACCGTTCTGGTCCTGGTTGAAACCATCAACGAATACCTGCAAATCATCGAGAGCAATGATTTCCATGTAATCCTGGCGCCGACACCCGCTGAGCGCGCGCAAGCGATCAAGGCCCATGGCGGGCAGATCAAGGCGGTATTGACCCGCGGGCCGCTGGGGCTGCATGCCGAAGAAATCGCCGCGTTGCCGCTGCTGGAAATCATCTGCGTGATTGGTGCAGGCTATGAACATGTGGACCTGCAGGCAGCGGCCAACCGCGGGATTGTGGTGACCAATGGTGCCGGGGTGAATGCGCCGTCGGTGGCCGACCATGCCATGGCGTTGCTGCTCTCACTCGTGCGCGGCATCCCCCAGACGGACGCCGCCGTGCGCCGCGACGAATGGCCGAAGGTGATGCGCCCTTCCCTGGGCGGCAAGCAGCTGGGAATTCTCGGGCTGGGCGCCGTCGGCCTGGAGATCGCCAAGCGCGCGGCGCTGGGCTTTGGCATGCAGGTGAGTTACCACAACCGCCAACCACGCGATGACGTGGACTACACCTACTGTGCAACCGCCGTGGAACTGGCGCGCACTTCGGATTTCCTGATCCTGGCCACGCCCGGTGGCGCCGGTACTCGCCACCTGATCGATCGCCACGCCCTTGACGCACTGGGGCCAAACGGCTTTCTGGTCAACATCGGCCGCGGCAGCGTCGTGGTCACCGCCGACCTGGTAGCGGCGTTGCAACAGCGGCGTATCGGCGGCGCCGCGCTGGATGTATTTGACGACGAACCCAAGGTACCCGACGCACTCAAGCGTCTGAGCAATACCGTACTCACCTCGCATGTGGCGGGCCTGTCGCCAGAAGCCACCCACGATACCGTGCAACGGGTCGCCGACAATCTGGTGGAATACTTTGCCGGTCGCCCGGTACTTACGCCGGTAGCATTGCCGGCGCCCGATAAATGACCGATCAGGCACGCTGATCCTGCTTCAACACGCTGACCTATTAAGCCGTCCCGACCTTGTCGCTGGGCGGCGACGCGCATTAGATTAGCCAATAGTCCAAGGCCTTTAAAATAAGCAGAAGGGATAAGCATGACGCTTAACGACCAATCGACCCAGATTCGCCCCGGCGAAGAACTTGATGCGAGCCTGATCGATCCCTATCTAAAGGCCCATATTCCCGGCCTGAACGGCACGGTCAAGATCAGCCAGTTCCCCGGCGGCGCGTCGAACCTGACGTATCTGCTGGAATACCCTGGCCAGGAATTCGTATTGCGTCGCCCGCCGTTCGGCCACAAGGCCAAGTCCGCCCATGACATGGGCCGCGAATACCGCATTCTCAACCAGCTCAAAGACGGCTTTCCGTACTGCCCCAAGGCCTACGTGCATTGCACCGATGAGTCGGTGATCGGCGCCGAGTTCTACGTGATGGAGCGCGTCAACGGCATCATCCTGCGCTCAGACCTGCCTGCCGAGCTGGGCCTGGACGCAACGCGCACCGAAGCCCTGTGCAAAAGCTTTATCGACAAATTCGTCGAATTGCATCAGGTCGACTACACCGCCTGCGGCCTGGCCGACCTGGGCAAGCCGCAGGGTTATGTGGAACGTCAGATCCGTGGCTGGAGCGAGCGCTACGAAAAAGCCCTGACCCCCGACGCCCCCCGCTGGGAAGCCGTGCGCGCCTGGCTCAACGACAAGATGCCGGGCGATCACCCGACCTCCAGCATCGTGCACAACGACTATCGCTTCGACAACGTGATCCTGGACCCGCACAACCCGATGCAGATCATCGGCGTGCTGGACTGGGAACTGACCACCCTCGGCGACCCGTTGATGGACCTGGGCAACACCCTCGCCTACTGGATCGAAGCCGCCGACCCTGCGCCCGTGCAGTTGATGCGACGCCAGCCGAGCAATGCGCCAGGCATGCTCACCCGCCGCCAGTTCGTCGACTACTACGCCGAACGCTCGGGCATCCGCATCGACAATTTCGACTTCTACTACACCTACGGCCTGTTTCGCCTGGCCGGCATCGTGCAGCAGATCTATTACCGTTTCTTCCACGGCCAGACCCAGGACAAACGCTTTGCCCAGTTCATCCATATGAACAAGCTGCTGGAGCAGATGAGCCTGGCGGTCATTGGCAAATCCGCCCTCTGATAACAATCACAAGGAACCGCTCATGTCCAAGACCCACCTGTTCGACCTCGACGGCAAGATCGCTTTCGTTTCCGGCGCCAGCCGTGGCATTGGCGAGGCCATCGCCAAGCTGCTGGCCCAGCAAGGCGCCCACGTGATTGTCTCGAGCCGCAAACTGGAAGGCTGCCAGCACGTTGCCGACGCGATCATCGCCGACGGCGGCAAGGCCACCGCGGTTGCCTGCCATATCGGTGAAATGGAGCAGATCGCCCAGGTGTTCTCCGGTATCCGTGAACAGTTCGGCCGCCTGGACATCCTGGTCAACAACGCCGCGACCAATCCACAGTTCTGCAACGTGCTGGACACCGACCTCGGTGCGTTCCAGAAGACCGTTGATGTGAACATCCGCGGCTACTTCTTCATGTCGGTGGAGGCCGGCAAACTGATGCGCGACAACGGCGGCGGCAGCATCATCAACGTGGCTTCGATCAACGGCATTTCCCCGGGTGTATTCCAGGGCATCTATTCGGTGACCAAGGCCGCCGTGATCAATATGACCAAGGTGTTCGCCAAGGAATGCGCCGCGTTCGGCATCCGTTGCAACGCATTGCTGCCGGGCCTGACCGACACCAAGTTCGCCTCGGCGCTGGTCAAGAACGACGCGATCCTGAAGATGGCCCTGGCACAGATCCCGCTCAAGCGCGTGGCCGACCCCAGCGAAATGGCCGGCGCCGTGTTGTTCCTGGCCAGCGATGCGTCCAGCTACACCACCGGGGTGTCGCTGAATGTGGACGGTGGTTTCCTGTCCTGACCCCGCCTGGTTTCTTCAGATCGATTTGCGCGTAACCTTGGCGCAGATCGATCTGTCCCGGGATGAAACATGGAACTGCACCTCGTCATCAACGGCCGCAAGGACCTGGCTGCCCAGCTTTACCAGCAACTGCGCGAAGCCATCACCTGCGGGCGACTTTCAGCCGGCGCGCAATTACCGCCCAGCCGCCTGCTCGCAGAGCAACTGGGCGTCTCACGCAAAACCGTGTCGGACACTTACGCCACCTTGACGTACGAAGGCCTCCTGGTCGGCAGGATCGGCCGGGGCACCTTCGTCAATGCGTGGGCACCCCGGCCCGACCGCGTGCAGACCGCCACCGACCTGGCCTGCGCCGCCAGCCTGGGCAAATGGGCGGCGTTGCCCTCGCCCATGCATCATCCCGCCAGCGCCGAGATCCTGCGGTATGAGTTTATCGGCGGGGCCACCACGCGCAATCAGTTCCCTCAGGAGGAATGGCGACGCTGCACCCTGGATGCGTTGCGCCGTATCGCCCAGAACTGCGGTTTCTACAGCCAACCGGAAGGCTTGCCGGCGCTGCGCGAGGCCATCGCCGGGCATATTGCGTTTTCCCGTGGGGTGAAAGGTCGCGCCAGTAACATCGTGGTGACCAATGGCGCGCAACAGGCGCTGGACCTCATCGCCCGCGTGGTACTCGAGCCAGGCAGCATCGTCGCCATGGAAGACCCCGGCTACAGCCCGGCGCGTCAGTTGTTCGTGGCGATGGGGGCCAGGGTCGCCAGCGTGCCGGTCGATGCGCAGGGCATCCAGGTCGACCAGATCCCCGACGGCACCCGCCTGATCTATGTGACGCCGTCGCACCAGTTCCCCCTCGGCATGCCCATGAGCCTGGCGCGGCGCGAGGCCCTGCTCGACCGCGCCATCGCGCTCGGCGCGATCATCATCGAAGACGACTACGACAGTGAGTTCCGCTATGAGGGCCGCCCCACCGACTCCCTGCAAAGCATGGACACACGAGGCGTGGTGACCTACGTCGGGACCTTTTCCAAAACCCTGTTGCCCGAGTTGCGCCTGGGCTACGCGGTGCTGCCGCCGGCGATACATGGCGCGGTCCTCAAAGCCAAGCAATTGACCGACCAGCACAGCTCCACCCTGCCGCAATGGGCGTTGGCCAAGTTCATCAGCGAAGGCTATCTGCTCAAACACATTCGCCGCTGCCACAGCGTGTACGCGGGGCGCCGCGAACGGATTCTGCAGCGCCTGGCGGGCGACCTGTCGCCCTGGTTCGAGGCGGTGCCGACGGTGGCCGGGTTTCATCTGGCGGCGCTGTGCAAGGTGCCGGTGGATATCCCGTTGCTGATGCAACTGGCGCGCAAGGCCCAAGTGGGGCTGTACCCCCTGGATGTGTTTTTTCACGACACGGCGCCACGCGCCGGGCTGATTCTCGGCTTCGGCGCCATCGAAACCCTCGATATCGACCCGGCACTGGACAAGGTCCGCGACATTCTGCGGCAGATTGGCTAGGTGGTTTTGCGCAGGATTGGTCATTGGTCGAACAGGACCGCCAGCGTAGGGTGGACGGGTCTCGAACTACGTGGAAATCCCCATGAAACGACTGCTCGCCACCGCTGCGATACTGGCCTCGCTCAACGCTTACGCCCACGAACCGGTGTACCACCAGGAAACGCTCAAAGTACTGCAGGAGCACGCCTTGGCCAACGTGCCCGGCAAGAAAACCATCATGCTTACCGTGGACTACGCTCCCGGCCAGGCCACCGTGCCCCACAGCCACACCGGCACCGCCGTGGCGTATGTGCTGGAAGGCGAAATCACCTCACGGGTCAACGATGAGAAAGCCATTACCTACAAGGCCGGTGACTCGTTCTACGAGCCCGCCGGCTCGCGGCACTTCGAATCGAGCAACGCCAGCCAGACCCGGCCCGCCAGGCTACTGGTGGTGATGGTGCTGGATGACAAGGCCGAGGTGTTGACGCCGCTTTCCCAATAAGCGGCACGTTAGTAATCCCGTTCTGATCAATGTGGAAGGGGGCTTGCCCCCGATAGCGATGTGTCAGTCGCTGATGCATTTACTGACTCAACGCATCGAGGCATAGGCCACACACCGCTGTAGCCGGTAACCACGATGCGAAGCGAGTCGCTCTTGATCTTGATCTGGCTTTTGATCTTAAGCGCCCCGTTAAACCACGCTGGCCGAACGCAGGCTTGAATCCGTGGGTAACCCGGCAGGACGCCGGGTTAGCCGCACTGGGCCAGGGATGGCCCATTGCGGCGGCCCACGGATTCAAGCCTGCGTTCGGGCACACCGAGCATTAGCGAGGTGCCGAGTGGTGGGGCAAGAGCGTTTTGCTTACTTTTGCGCTTTTCAAAAGTGAGCCGCTGTAAAAGCGGAACCCATAGCAGCCGTTACCGCAGAAACGGATATGTACTCGGCCTGATCCAACATCCTGGTCGGCCCAGAGGCCGCCATCGGGAGCAAGCCCCCTCCCACATTGGCACCCATCTTCAGGAAGATAGCCAGGTCAGGCAAGGCTCTTGCTGACCACCTCGAACACATCGCTGGACAACTCGCCCGAGCCACGAATGCGTTCCAGTTCCGCTTTCATCAGCGCTTGTCGCGCGTCGTCGTATTTACGCCAGCGCGTCAGGGGTGCCAATTGGCGCGAAGCGATCTGTGGGTTCAGCGTATTGAGCTGGATCACCAGGTCCGCCAGGAAACGGTAGCCCGAACCATCCGCGGCATGGAAGTTGATCAGGTTCTGCCCGGCAAATGCGCCGATGAGGGCGCGTACCTTGTTCGGGTTCTTGATCGTGAACGCGGGGTGCTCCATCAGCGCCTTGACCCGCGCCAGCCCGTCCGGCAGGGTGCTGCCGGCCTGCACGCTGAACCACTGGTCCATGACCAGCGGGTTGTCCTTGAAGTTCTCGGCAAACACCGCCAGGGCCTGGGCTTTTTCCGCCTCGAAGGGCGAGTTCACCAGCACGGCCAGGGCCGTCAGGCGCTCGGTCATGTTGTCGCTGGTGTCGAACTGATCCAGTGTCGCCGCCAGCACTTCAGGTTTGCCGCTGAGCATCAGGTACGACAACGCGATGTTCTGCAGGGCGCGCCGGGCAAAGTGCTCGGCCTCGGCCACGTACGGGGTTTGCTTGGACAACTCACGGTTGGCCTGGTAGCGCAGCCACAGGCCTTCGAACAGGTTCTCGGCCAGTTGCTTGCGGGCGTACTCACGGGCAGCGTGAATGGCATCCACATCCGCCACGTCGCTGATTTCGGTCAGGTAGGCTTCGCTCGGCAGCGAGAGCATTTCGGCGACCATGGCCTGGTCCAGGCTTTCGTCGCTCAACACGGTGCGCAGCGCGTCGATCAGGCGTTGATCGAGCTTGAGCGGTTGCCCGGCCTGATGCTGGCCGATCAGCTCCTGCAACACCTGCACCGACAGTTGCTGGCCGGCATCCCAGCGGTTGAAACCGTCGCTGTCGTGCTGCATCAGGAACATCAGTTGATCGCGGGTGTAGGCGAAGCTCAGTTTCACCGGCGCCGAGAAACCGCGCAGTAGAGAAGGCAACGGCTTTTCAGCGATATCGACGAAGGAGAACGTCTGCTCAGCTTGCGTCACCGAGATCACCCGTGAGGTAGCGCCAGCCGCCGGTTCATCGGCCAGGCGCAAGGGGATAGCGCCGCCCTGCCCGTCCAGCAGGCCCAATTCGACCGGGATCACGAAAGGCAGCTTTTCCACCTTGTCCGGGGTCGGCGGGCAGCTCTGGCGGAACGTCAGGCTGTAGGTCCTGGCTGCCGCATCGTAGGACTCGCTCACCGCCAAACGCGGCGTGCCGGCCTGGCTGTACCAGCGTTTGAACTGGCTGAGGTCGACGCCATTGGCATCTTCCATGGCCTTGATGAAGTCGTCGCAGGTCACGGCCTGGCCGTCATGGCGCTCGAAGTACAGGTCGCTGCCTTTGCGAAAGCCCTCGGCGCCAAGCAAGGTGTGGATCATGCCGACCACTTCCGAGCCCTTTTCGTACACGGTCAGGGTGTAGAAGTTGGAGATTTCGATAAAGCTGTCCGGGCGCACCGCGTGGGCCATCGGCCCGGCGTCTTCGGCGAACTGGTGGGTACGCAGGTACGCCACGTCCTGGATGCGCTTGACCGTGGCCGAGTTCATGTCGGCAGAGAAACCCGAGTCGCGGAACACGGTGAAACCTTCCTTGAGCGACAACTGAAACCAGTCGCGGCAGGTCACGCGGTTGCCCGACCAGTTGTGGAAGTATTCGTGGGCGACGATGGCCTCGACGCGCTGGTGCGCGGCGTCGGTGGCGGTTTCGGCGCGGGCCAGCACGGCGCTGGAGTTGAAGATATTGAGGCCTTTGTTCTCCATGGCGCCCATGTTGAAGTCGTTCACCGCCACGATCATGAAGATGTCGAGGTCATACTCGCGGCCGTAGGTTTGTTCATCCCAGCGCATGGATTTTTTCAGGCTGGTCATGGCGTGCTGGCACTTGTCGATATTTTCCGGCTCGACGTAGATGCGCAGCGCGACCTCGCGGTCGGTCATGGTGGTGAAGCTGTCTTCGACACACCACAGGTCGCCGGCCACCAGGGCAAACAGGTAGGCGGGTTTCTTGAACGGGTCTTCCCAGGTCGCCCAGTGCCGACCGTCTTCGCCGGGGCCGCTGGCAATCGGGTTGCCGTTGGACAGCAGCACCGGATAGCTGTGCTGCTCGGCGATCACCGTGGTGGTGAACACGCTCATCACGTCGGGGCGGTCGAGGTAGTAAGTGATCTTGCGAAAACCCTCGGCCTCACACTGGGTGCAGAACATGCCGCTGGACTTGTACAGGCCTTCCAGGGCGGTGTTGGTCTCCGGGTGAATCTTGACCGTGGTGTCGAGGGTGAAGGTTTCACGCGTGGGCTGCACGGTCAGGTGGCTGTCGGTCAGCTGGTAGTCGGCGGCCGTCAGCGGCTGGTCGGCCAGGTTGACACTCAACAGCTCCAATTGCTGGCCGTCCAGCACCAACGGCGGCAAACCGGCGCCACGCTCGGGATTGCGGCGCATCACCAATTGCGCGTGGACCAGGCTGTGGTCCTCGAACAACTCGAAGGTCAGGTGCGTCTCGTCGATCAGGTAGTCCGGCGCCTGATAGTCCTTCAGGTAAATCATCTTCGGTTGTTCGGTGCGCATGGGTGGCATCCTTCTACTGATGCACGGCGAGCTGGTAGGCCGTGTATTTACGAATATTGATCACGCCGGTGTCGAAGATCAGGTATTGGCCCTTGATTCCCAGCAGCGTGCCTTCGGCAATCGGATTCTTGTCCAGGTTGAAGCTGACGATCTTGGCCGGGTACTGCTCCACCGGGTAGCGGATCTCGATCGGCTCGACGTCGGCAATGGTTTGGATGGCCTGCAGGCCAAAGCGTTCCTGCAAACCGAGCAAGCCTTCGGCGCAGGTGGCGAACAGTTCATCGCGCACCTGCTTGAGGTCGACGGACTGCGCATCGCCCTTGAGCAGCGCACGCCAGTTGGTCTTGTCGGCCACCTGGCTGCGAAACAGGTCTTCGACAAAGCCGGACTGCTGGCGCGTGGCCACGCGCATGATCGGCAGCGCCTGGCTGGCACCCTGGTCGAGCCAGCGGGTCGGCAACTGCGTGGCGCGGGTGATGCCGACCTTGATCCCCGACGAGTTGGCCAGGTACACCACATGGTCGGTCATGCAGAATGTTTCACCCCAGCCCGGATCGCGGCAGGTGCCGGCGTCGTAATGGCAGCGCTCGGGGCTCATGATGCACAGGTCACACTGGGCCAGCTTGGTCATGCACGGGTAGCAATAGCCCTGGCTGAAGCTGTTCTTGGTCTTGCGGCCGCAATGGCTGCAATGAATGGCACCCAGGTATTCCAGGCGAATGTGGGTACCGATCAACGGGTTGACCGCAACCTCGGTGTCGCCAAGACGAAACGCGTATTGAACGGTCGACTCACCGAGTTTCGCCGACATTTTGCTGACTGCACCGCGACCGATTTCAATCAATGGATCGCATCCGACTTGAACAGGATGTTCGGCACCGGTGCCGATTTCGACGCGCATTCCTGCGGGCCCATGTAGCCGGTGCGCTGGTCTTCGGGCAGGTTCTGCAGTTCCCAGGCGATCATCGCCTGCAACGACAGCTCGCGCTGTTCGGCGGTGAGCTTGCGCCCATCGGACCACTTGCCGATTTCCACGGCGAGCTTGAGGCTCTCGTAGATGTCCGGGGTGATGTTTTCGATCATTGCAGCAAAAGAGGACATAAGGCTCTTCCTTATCAAATAGACGATTTGCGGCGGTTGTACAGCCCGCCCAGCAAACCGGTCAGGCAACCGATAACCAGGCCGCCCACATGGGCCGCGTTGGCGATTTCACCGAAGCCGATCATCGAGACCAGCCCCGACAGGCAGAGCACCAGCCACACCAGCATCATCACCAGCACCCCACGGGGCAGACGATACGCCGGGTTGGGCGCGAGTAACTGAAAGATCCAGCAATGCCCGAGCAGGCCGTACAACACGCCGGACAACCCGCCAAACAGGCCCGGACCGCCGTAAGCGTACTGCGCGTAATTGGAGACCAGGCTGAACAACAGGGTCAGGCCCAGCAGGTTGATGCCGCCCTGGCGCGCTTCAATGCGTCGGCCCAGTTCCCAGTACCACATGCCGTTCATGGCCAGGTGCAGGATGCCGAAGTGAATCAGCATCGGCGTGACCAACCGCCACCACTGCCCGGACGCCAGGCTGTCGGCCAACGGCGTGAACTGGATGTACTCGCCCAGCACCCGGAACGGCAGGAACGTCAGCCAGGCCATGGTTTGCAGGTTTTCGCCGAGCAGCGTCACCGCGCCCACGATCAGGCTTGCCAGCAGCACCAGTGTCGTGACCGGACTATGCCGGACCTGCTGGATAAAGCCGGGGCGCGCAACCGGCGCCTGCTCGGGAATATCCAGTTGCAGGTCCATGTCGCCGGCGGGAAAGCGCTGGTACAACACGCGCACGTCGTCACTGATGCTCTCGGGCACCCACAGCACTTGCTCGCCCGCTTCCTCGCTGACGCGATGGGGCACCTGCATGCGTTGCAGCAATTTGACGAAACCGCCCAGGTCGACGCTCAGGGGCAGGCGCAATACAGCCACGGTACTCATTGGATAACCTCAGGTCGCTCAACGTCGACCCAGACGAATTTATGCGGATCCAGTCGGGTTTCCTGGTCCAGGCGATACGCCACCAGCTTGCCGTACAGCACAGCGCTGTAGTCCAGGCAGGCCAGGTTCGGGCGGATCGGCGCCGGATTGCCGCTGCGCCAGTAATGACCGACAAACAACAACGGCTCGTCGACGCCATAGCGCAGCAAAGAATTCTTTTCAGTGGAGGACAACGGCGTGCGCGCCACGGGCTCGGGCAAGGCGTCGGGCTGGAACACGATGTCGCCGTAGGTTTTCGGGTCGTCTTCCCAGAACTTGGTGCGAAAGAACGAGCGCGTCAGGCCATCGCCACCGGTCAACGTGAGTCCGTGGGGCAGGCGCATGTCGGTGCCGCGCAGCAGGCGATCGAACGCGTTGCAGGCAAAGCTGCCCGGTACGGCGGCGGCCTGCAGGAAATGCTGATCGATGCAGCCATCCGGGAAGGTCGCGCGCAGCGGCTGGATAAAGCCCTCGTCCCAGCACGCATGCACCACACGAAAACGCCCGGCGTCGACAAACAGCGGCATGTCGTAGAACCAGCCGAGGAAGTCGTGCCAGTCGCCCGGGTGCTGTTCGAACTGGGTCAGTGTCTCCTGGATCAACCGCGCATGACGTGGGTTGTGCTCGCGCACGAACTGCTTGCCGCTGCCCGGCGGTGCCGGCGTGGTCCAACCCAGCGCATTGAACTCATGGTTGCCCATGATGCACAGCGCCTGGCCGGCCTCGGTCATGTCGTGGACGATGTGCAGCGCTTCGCGGATGCGTGGCCCACGGTCGATGATATCGCCGAGAAACACCGCCATGCGCGACGGATGGCGCCAGGTGCCGCCCTGCTTGTGGTAACCCATCCGGTCGAGCAAGTGCTCCAGCGTATGGGCGCAACCGTGCACGTCACCAATCAGGTCGTAGCTGCGCGCGGGATCGAGCATCAGTCGCCTCCGCCCCCCAAGCGGCTGCCCCAGCCCAGCTTGGTGCGGCACACTTCGTAGTAGTTGTGGTCCAGCGGATGGATCAAACGCAACTTCTGTGCCTTTTTGCTCACGGTGATGGTGTCACCGGGGGCGCAGGTGAAATGGTTCTGCCCGTCGCAGGAGACTTGCGGATAGATTTGCATGTCTTTGGACACCACGATCTTCAGCTCACTGTTGCCATCGACCACAATCGGCCGACTCGACAACATATGGGGATACATCGGCACGATCACAATGGCATCGAGCTTGGGATGCATGATCGGGCCGCCGGCCGACAGTGCATACGCGGTGGAGCCGGTGGGCGTGGCCACGATGAGGCCGTCGGCCTTTTGGCTGCACACGAACTGGCCGTCGATATACAGCTCGAACTCGATCATCCGCGTGGATTTGCCGGGATGCAGCACCACGTCATTGAGGGCATCGCCCTGGCCGATGGCTTCGCCGTGGCGGCGCACTTCGGCCTGCAGCAGGAAGCGGTTTTCCACCAGGTAGTGGCCGTCGAGCACCTTGGCCACTTCGACTTCCAGCTCGTCGGGGCGAATATCGGTGAGAAACCCCAGGCTGCCACGGTTGATCCCCAGCACCGGCACGTTATGCCGCGCCAGGGCACGGGCCGCGCCGAGCAGGCTGCCGTCACCGCCGACCACGATGACCATGTCGCACACTTCGCCGAGCATTTTGCGCGACGAGGTCTGCAGGCCGTGGCCCGGCAGGATTTCGCCGATGGTGTCTTCGAGGATCACATGCAGGTGGCGTTCCAGCAGGAATTTTTTCAGTCGGCGGACGGTGTCCAGCACCTGGGTACTGCCCAGGCGACCGATAATGCCGATATTGCGAAATTGCTCCATGGGGCTCCTGCGGGCGTAGGGGTGTGGCAAAAAGAAAGGATTATGGGCGAAAGGCCGCGTCAGGCAAAATCCTTTGTCGCCGCCCGGCTGTGATGACAATGGTTCTCAGGCGTCCCTCAGGCACCTGCACGCGACTTAAGAGGCTATGCTCGCACCATGACTCTGTTCCCTGACCTGCACGCCCTGCCCCGCCAACTGCGACACCCCGAGGTGCGCGACCTGGCGTGGGTGATGCTCGCGCCGCCCATGCTCACACAGACGCCGTGGCCGCAACGCCATCCGCTGGCGGGCAGTGACTGGGTACAGGCGCCGCATGTGCTCGACGCCTGGTTACGTGCGCTCGATCAGGACAGCCGCGCGTTACAGCAGTGGCTGAGCCTGTCGCGCACCCGGCGCCTGGGCCTCTACTATGAGCGCCTGTGGCAGTTCGCCGTGCAGCATGCGCCCGGCGTGGAGCTGCTGGCGGCCAACCTGCCGATCCGCCGTGCCGGGCACACCCTGGGCGAGCTGGATATGCTGCTGCGCGACCGCGATGGCGTGCATCACCTGGAATTGGCGATCAAACTCTATCTTGGCCCACAGGACGGCAACGGCCAGGACACTGCGCAATGGCTCGGCCCCGGCTGCCATGACCGGCTGGACCGCAAGCTGGCGCACCTGGCCCAGCATCAATTACCGATCTCGGCACGGCCGGAGAGCCGCGAAGCGCTGGCAGCGCTGGATATCCAGCAGTTCGATGCGCACCTGTGGCTGGGCGGGTACCTGCTTTACCCGTGGCCGGGCCAGGCCGAGCCACCGCTGGGCGCCCACCCGCAGCATTTGCGTGGGCGCTGGTTGCATCAGCGCGATTGGCCGGACTTTGTGAGCACCCGCCCCGCCGGCCGCTGGCAACCCCTGCCTCGCCATGCATGGCTGGCGCCGGCGCATTACCCGGCGGATGAGGTATGGCGTGAGGAGCAGATGGCCGGCTGGCTGGCAGACCTGGACCCGATGGCGCCCGCGCAGTTGCTGGTGCGGCTGGTGCAGAGCGGTGACGATTGGGAAGAAGCTGAGCGGCTGTTTTTGGTCGCCGATCTTTGGCCGAATGTACCGGGGGCGGGCTGATCAATCTGTGGTGTATTGAAGGCCGCCATCGGGGGCAAGCCCCCTCCCACATTTGGAATGCGTTTCCCTGTGGGAGGGGGCTTGCCCCCGATGGCGGCTGGCCAGGCACTACACATCATCGATATGCCGATAATCCAGCTGCAACCCGATAGCCAGCTCTCGCGCCCGTCCCAACCTGATCGGCCCACGCTCGATATCCACCAGCAACCCCGGGCACGCCAGCAGTGACAACCCGTCGATCACCTTGAGCCGTCCATCGGTAATCACCAGCAAGCGCTGCTGCTCAGCCGGATAACGCTTGCGCCGCGCCACCAGCCAATGCCCCGCCTCGATCAGGGCTGCCAGCAATGGGGTCCCCCCTCCGGCGCCTAGCTGTTCCAGCCAGTGCGCCAGGTTTTTTGCCGCCTTCAAGCCCTGCACCTGCCACTTCGGCGCTTGCCCGCTGGCCGTCAGCAAGGCCAGGCGCGCCCGTTGCCGGTAGGCATCATCAAACAATTGCGCCAACAGGCCCTTGGCATCGCTCAACGCCCGGTGCCGGCGGGTTGAAGCCGAGGCGTCGACAATCACCAGCCACAGCTCATGGGCGCAATGGCTGCGCATATGCCAGCGCACATCGTCACGGCTTTGCGGCCTGCCACCGAGCAAGGTGCCCGGCCAGTTGATCCGGCCCTGCCCCGCGCTGCGCGCCTTGCCTTGCCTGCCGTTTTCCAACTGCCCCGCCTGGGGCCGCGCATCCGCTCCCGCGTCAGGTCGAGGGCGAATGCCTAGGGCTTTTTTGGCCAGGCGGGAACATCACGGCGGGCGCCGGTGGGCAGGGCCGGCGCGGGCATATCGCCCCATTGGCCTTGGCCCGGCGAGGGGTTCGAGGATTGGGGGGCTTGCGCCTGATTGGGCGGGCTGGCCGCAGGTGCCTGCTCCTGGCGTCGGTGACGCAAGGCAAATTCCGCGACCGCATCGATATCTTCCTCGGCGATAGCGCCGGCCCCGCGCCAGGCCGCATGCGCCCTGGCCCCGCGCAGCCATACAAGGTCCGCGCGCATCCCGTCCACGCCGGCGGCAAAACAACGCTGGGTAATCTGCGCAAGAGCTTGATCATCCAGCTCGATACTGTTCAGGCGTGCGCGGGCCTGGATGCAGCGTTCGCGCAAAGCGGCTTGCGGCTCGGCCCACTGTTCACAGAACGCGGCGGGGTCACTGTCGAAATCCAGGCGACGACGGATGATCTGGCCACGCTCGGCCGGCACCGTCTGCCCGCTCAAGGCCACGTTGAAACCAAAGCGGTCGAGCAGCTGCGGGCGCAACTCCCCCTCTTCCGGGTTCATCGTGCCGATCAGCACAAAGCGTGCCGCATGCCGATGAGAGATGCCATCACGTTCGATCAGGTTGGTGCCGCTGGCGGCCACATCCAGCAGCAGGTCGACCAGGTGATCGGGCAGCAGGTTGACTTCATCGACGTACAACACGCCGCCATCGGCCTTGGCCAGCACGCCGGGGGAAAACTGTGCACGGCCCTCGCCGAGCGCGGCATCCAGATCCAGGGTGCCGACCAGGCGTTCCTCGGTTGCGCCCAGGGGCAAAGTGACAAACTGCCCGCTGGCGAGCAGGTCCGCCAGGCCACGGGCCAGGGTGGACTTGGCCATGCCGCGCGGACCTTCGATCAGCACACCGCCGATCCTCGGATCGATGGCGTTCAGGCACAGCGCCAGTTTCAGCTCATCGGCGCCGACCACGGCGGCCAGGGGGAAATGCGCAATATCGGTCATCAGCTGTCTTCTTCCATATCCAGCAACAGGTTTTCCAACGCTTCGCGGTAAGCGCCGGGCGCTTGCCACAGGCCGCGCTGCTGGGCTTCGAGCATGCGCTCGGTCATGTCGCGCAGCGCGTCGGGGTTGTGCTGCTGCACAAACGCGCGGGTATCAGGGTCGAGCAGGTAGGCATCGGCGAGCAGCGCGTATTGGTGATCATCGATCAATGCGGTGGTGGCGTCGAAGGCGAACAGGTTGTCCACGGTCGCGGCCATTTCAAACGCACCTTTATAGCCGTGGCGCTTCACGCCTTCGATCCACTTCGGGTTGGCCGCACGGGAGCGCACCACCCGATTGAGCTCTTCCTTCAAGGTGCGGATTTTCGGCAGGTCCGGCTGGCTGTGATCGCCATGATAGCTGGCGGCCTTGCTGCCGCTCAGGGTTTCCACGGCGGCGAGCATGCCGCCCTGGAATTGGTAGTAATCGTTGGAGTCGAGCACATCGTGTTCACGGTTGTCCTGGTTCTGCAGCACCGCCTGCACCTGGCTCAAGCGCTGGGCGAATTGCCCACGGGCGGCGGTGCCCTCGTCGGCGGCGCCATAGGCGTAGCCACCCCAGTTGAGGTAGACCTCGGCCAGGTCCTCGCGGCTTTGCCACAGGCGACCGTCAATTGCGCCCTGCACGCCCGCGCCATAGGCGCCTGGCTTGGCGCCGAAAATGCGCCAGCCGGCCTGTTTCGCTGCGGCCGCTTCGTCCAGGCCCGACTCACGCAGGGCTTGGCGCTCGCTGCGCACCTTGGCGGCCAGCGGGTTCATGTCATCCGGCTCGTCGAGGGCCGCCACCGCTTGCACCGCCGCATCGAACAGGCGGATCAGGTTGGCGAACGCATCGCGAAAGAAGCCGGAGACGCGCAGCGTCACGTCGACACGCGGGCGATCCAACAGGCTGATCGGCAGAATCTCGAAGTCGTCCACGCGCTGGCTGCCGGTGGCCCATACCGGGCGCACGCCCATCAGCGCCATGGCCTGGGCGATATCGTCGCCACCGGTGCGCATGGTGGCAGTGCCCCACACCGACAGGCCCAGCTGGCGCAGATGGTCGCCGTGGTCCTGCAGGTGCCGTTCAAGCAACAGACTGGCCGACTGGAAACCGATGCGCCAGGCCGTGGTGGTCGGCAGGTTGCGCACATCCACGGTGAAGAAATTGCGCCCCGTGGGCAATACATCCAGGCGGCCCCGACTCGGCGCGCCACTGGGACCTGCCGGCACAAAGCGCCCGCCCAGGGCATCCAGCAGGCCGCGCATTTCTGCCGGGCCGCAGGCGTCCAGGCGCGGCGCCACGACAATGCGCAGGCTTTCGACCACCGCCTTCACGTCATCCCAGCCGGCTTCCTCCAACTGCTCCAGCGGCCCCTCCAGCGCCTGCTCGATCAAACGCGTCGCATAGAGCTCCAGGCGCTCGCGGGTGTCGCCGGCGGTGCGCCACGCCTGCGCGTCGAGCTTGCGCAACACCTCGGGCCGACGCCCGGTCCACGGCTCTGCGAGCGCACAGTCCAGTGGATCGAAACCCAGTTCGAACGCCTTGGCCAGCACCCGCAACAGGCTCGATTGCGCGCCACGGCCATCGCCACGGGGAATGCGCAGCAAGGCCAGCAACGTATCGATACGCAAGCGCCCTGCCGGCGATTCGCCGAAGACATGCAGGCCGTCGCGAATCTGTGATTCCTTCAGGTCACACAGGTAGGTGTCCAGGCGCGGTAACCAGATGTCGGCATCGGCCTCGCCGTCCAGCTCGAGTTCCTGGTCGATACGGGTTTCGCGCACCAGCTTGAGGATGTCTTTCTGCAATTCCAGCGCACGTCGCGGGTCGAGCAACTGCGCTTCGTAATATTCGTCGGCCAGCAATTCCAGGTCGCGCAGCGGGCCGTAGGTTTCGGCGCGGGTCAGGGGCGGCATCAGGTGGTCGATGATCACCGCCTGGGTGCGCCGCTTGGCCTGGGCGCCCTCGCCCGGGTCGTTGACGATAAAGGGGTAGATATTCGGCAGCGGGCCGAGCAGCACGTCCGGCCAACAGTTTTCCGACAGGCCCACGCCCTTGCCAGGCAACCATTCGAGGTTGCCGTGCTTGCCCACATGGATCAGCGCATGGGCGCCGTAGGTCTGGCGCAGCCAGAAGTAGAACGCCAGGTAGCCGTGCGGCGGCACCAGGTCAGGGTCGTGATACACCGCGCTCTGATCAACCTGATAACCCCGCGCCGGCTGAATGCCGACGAAGGTCTGGTCCAGGCGCAGGCCGGCGATCATCAGGCGGCCGTCGCGGCACATCGGGTCCTGATGCGGCGCCCCCCAGCGCTCGAGTACGGCTTGACGATTGGCCTCGGGCAGGCGCTGGAACATCGCGTCATACTCGTCCAGGCCCAGGCTTTGATGGCACGGGCGCAGGTCGAGGCTGTCCAGGTCGTTGGTGACGCCGCCCAGCAACGCGTGGATCAAGGCGGTGCCGCTGTCCGGCAAGGTGGATGGCACTGGATATCCTTCGGCTTGCAACGCGCGCAGGATGTTCAGCGCCGCCGCCGGCGTATCCAGACCTACACCGTTGCCGATACGGCCGTCGCGGGTTGGGTAATTGGCCAGGATCAAGGCGACACGCTTGTGTGCATTGGGCAGCCGCGCCAGCTCGACCCAGCGGCGCGCCAGTTCGGCGACAAAATCCATACGCTCGGGCGCGGCGCGGTAGCACACCACGTCCGACTGGCTGCGCTCACTGCGCCAGGCCAGGTCCTTGAAGCTGATCGGCCGGCTGATGATGCGCCCGTCCAGCTCCGGCAAGGCAATGTGCATCGCCAGGTCGCGGGGGCCGAGCCCCTGTGCGCTGGCCTCCCAGCCGGGCTGGTTATCCTGGGCGCAGATCGCCTGGATCACCGGGATATTGCGCCGAAACGGGCGCAGGTGCGGTGCTTCCGGGCTGGATTGGGCAAAGCCTGTGGTGTTGAGTATCACTGCGGCTTGCACGTCGTCCAACAGGTCCTCGACCACCGTGAGGCAACCGGGCTCTTTCAAACTGGCCACTGCGATGGGCAACGGGTTCAGGCCCGCGGCCTGCAAGCGCTGGCAGAACACATCGATAAACCCGGTATTGGCCGCCTGCAAGTGCGAGCGGTAGAACAGCACCGCAGCCACGGGGAAGTCGGCGTGCCACTGCGCCTGCCAGTCATTGAGGCGGGCATTGGCGGTGTGCGGGCGATAGATCGCCGTACGCGGCAAGGTTTGCGGTTCGGCCCAGGCGTAGTCGCGGCCCAGATGGGCACTGGCCAGGCAGCGATAAAAATCCAGCGCATTGCCCAGGCCACCCTGGCGCAGAAAGTGCCACAGACGCTCGCGCTGTTCGGCGGCGACGGTGCTCAGGCCGCTGAGTTCCGGGTCCGGACGATCATCCCCCGGCACCAGGATCAGCGTGACGCCGCGTTCGGCCAGTTCCACCAGGCGCTCGATGCCGTAGCGCCAATAACCGATGCCGCCATGCAGGGAAATCAGGATGACCCTGGCGTGGCGCAACACCTCATCGACGTACAGGTCGACCGAAGCGTGGTTCTGCACCTGCATCGGGTTGGCCAGGCGCAGGCTGGGGTAATCCTCGGGCAGTTGCTGCGCCGCTTCGGCGAGCAGCGCCAGGCTGGAATCGCCGCTGCACAGGATCACCAGCTCGGCGGGGGTTTGGCCAAGGTCGGCGATATTGTCGTCCGCGACGAAGCCACCGGGTTGGGTCCTGAGCAGGTGCATGGTTAAACGCTGAGGGCGGCGCGCAGTTGCGCTTCAAGGCCCACGGCATCCAGTTCCTGGCCAATCAGCACCAGGCGCGTGGTGCGTGCTTCTTCCAGGCCCCAGGCACGGTCGAAGTGCTTGTCGAAGCGCGTGCCCACGCCCTGGATCAGCAGGCGCATCGGTTTGTTCGGGATCGCGGCGAAACCTTTGACGCGCAGGATGCCGTGCTGCACCACCAATTGGGTCAAGGCGTCGAGCAACAGGGCTTCATCGGCTTGAGGCAGGTCGATGGAAATGGAGTCGAAGGCATCGTGATCGTGGTCGTCCTCACCGTCGTGGTGCTGATCATGATGGCTGTGGCGCGCGTCGATATGCTCCTCGGAGCCTGCGCCCAGGCCAATCAGCACGTCCAACGGCAGGCGACCGCTGCTGGCTTCGATGATCTTCACCGCCGGCGGCAGCTCTTCAGCCACTTCCAGGCGCACCCGGGCCAGGTCTTCGGCGCTGATCAGGTCGGCCTTGTTGAGAATCACCAGGTCGGCGCTGGCCAACTGGTCGGCGAACAGCTCGTGCAGGGGCGATTCGTGATCCAGGTTCGGGTCGAGCTTGCGCTGGGCATCGACCTGGTCGGGGAACGCGGCGAAGGTGCCGGCGGCCACGGCCGGGCTGTCGACAACAGTGATCACCGCGTCCACGGTGCAGGCGCTGCGGATTTCCGGCCACTGGAAAGCTTGTACCAACGGTTTGGGCAGCGCCAGGCCCGAGGTTTCGATGAGAATGTGGTCAAGGTCACCGCGACGGGCGACCAGCTCACGCATCACCGGGAAGAACTCTTCCTGCACCGTGCAGCACAGGCATCCATTGGCCAGTTCGTACACGCGGCCGTTGGCTTCTTCTTCAGTGCACCCGACGGAGCACTGCTTGAGGATTTCACCGTCAATACCCAGCTCACCGAATTCGTTGACGATCACCGCAATGCGACGGCCCTGGGCGTTGTCGAGCATGTGGCGCAGCAAGGTGGTCTTACCCGAACCGAGAAAACCGGTAACGATGGTGACGGGGAGTTTGGCCAGTGTTTTCATCGGATGCCCTTTGGGGCGGGCATACGGGACGACAGGCTCTGCGACGGCGCGCAGCAGCAGGTTTCGTCACCGGATCACCCCGCCCGGTTGAATTGAAAAATCGATTGCGAGGCAGGTCTCCTGGCTTGGGGCTTGCAGGTCTACGACCGGCGCCGGCTGCGCCTTCCCGCCGTATCGGCAGTGGCGTTGCAGTCAGCTGAACCCTTCACAGTTGCGGGGGCAGCCGCGGCTTGAACCGCGTTCCCTTCTTAGCTTCGACCGCAGCCGAAGAACCTCGAGCAGGCAAGGCTACGCAGTGCGTGGCCGGCGGTCAATGTTCCATGCTCGAGCTACAGCGCGCGCATAGCGATAGCTCACCGGCACATCACCCACAATGTCGGCATGCCCGATTTGGCCGCGGCTCTCGAGGTAGAAATCAATCTCGCCATTGTCGGTCAGGTCGAGCACTACCCACGACTCGGAAATATTGCTCCGGGCTGCCCGTTCCTGCCGAACCCACCGCCGGGTCTCGCCTCAATTGACGAGCCAGTGATACGCGTGTTTTCCTATGCAGTATGTTTCGGGTGCCCTTCACAGGGTGAAACGGGAAACCGGTGACCCATGCCTTGCTTGATCGAGGACATGAGCAGTCCGGTGCTGCCCCCGCAACGGTAAGCGAGCGAAGCGTCAAATCCACTGTGCATGTGCATGGGAAGGAGATGCTTGTCCGGAGGCTCTTTCAGAGCCGCCCCTTGCGAGCCCGGAGACCGGCCCGAACACATTCAGATAACAAACCCGCGGTGGGCGGGCGCTGTTCAGAACGCTGCGTGCCTGGCTCGCGGTGTTTGCATGCGCTCGTTTCACTCAAGACACTTGAAAGGGACGCGCCATGTCGATCATCCGCAGCACCTCGCACGCCGCCAGCAGCACCTCCAGCCTGAGTCAACGCCTGACCGCCGCCATCGGCGCGTCGATCCTCGGCGCGTGCCTGGTGTACTTTGCCGGCTTCTCACATATCGAGGCGGTGCACAACGCCGCCCACGATACGCGCCACAGCGCCGCTTTCCCGTGCCACTGAGGCCTGCCGAGATGATCAAGCGTATCGCGCAAACTGCGGGTTTCACCGGCCTTTCGGCTGCCCTGTTGCTGACTCTGCTGCAAAGCTTCTGGGTCGCTCCGCTGATTTTGCAGGCAGAAACCTTCGAAAAGGCTCCGTCAGCCACCGAGGTCCCACATGAACACACGGCCGGCGCGCCTGCACACACCCATGACGCCCAGGCCTGGGAGCCGCAGGACGGCTGGCAACGCGTGCTGTCCACCACCGGTGGCAACCTGGTAGTGGCAGTCGGGTTTGCGCTGATGCTGGCCGGGCTCTACACGTTGCGCGCCCCCACTCGCACTGCCCAAGGCTTGCTGTGGGGGCTGGCCGGTTACGCGACCTTTGTACTCGCTCCCACTCTGGGCCTGCCACCGGAGTTGCCGGGCACCGCCGCCGCAGACCTGGCACAGCGCCAGATCTGGTGGGTCGGCACCGCCGCCTCGACGGCTGCGGGGATTGCGTTGCTGGTGTTCGGGCGCAACGGGTTGCTGAAAGTATTGGGTGTGGCGATTCTTGTAGTGCCCCATGTGATCGGCGCACCGCAACCCGAAGTGCATTCGATGCTGGCACCAGAAGCCCTCGAAACCCAGTTCAAGATCGCGTCGCAGTTGACCAACGTTGCGTTCTGGCTGGCCCTGGGCTTGATCAGCGCCTGGCTGTTCCGCCGTCACCGCGACGAATCCTACTCGGCATGACCCTGGTCGTCGGCCTGGGCTGTCAGCGCGGCTGTGGTGCTCAGGCCCTGCTGGCGCTGGTTGACAGCGCCCTCGCCGAGGTCGGAATCGACCGCCAGCGCATCGGCGCATTGGCGAGTATCGAGCGCAAACAGGCTGAGCCAGGGCTTTTGGCACTGGCTCAGATCCTGAATGTGCCGCTGCTGTGTTTCAGTGCCGCGCACCTGAGCGCCTATGAGGACCGCTTGAGCCACAAATCCGCCGTCGCGTTTGCCCATACTCAGTGTCATGGGGTTGCCGAAAGCGCCGCCCTGGCCCTGGCCGAGCACCTCGCCGGCGTCCCTGCCCGACTGCTGATCACTCGCCGTAAAAGCGCGCAGGCTACCTTTGCATTGGCTGGCGTCGACCACAGCCCGGATAATCACCGCACCCGATCTTGAGCATTGTTCATGCTCATGGGCACTCCAACAGGAATCTTGCATGACCGTTTACTTCATCGGCGCAGGCCCCGGCGACCCTGAACTGATCACCGTCAAAGGCCAGCGCTTGATTCGCAGTTGCCCGGTGATCATCTATGCAGGCTCGCTGGTACCCGCCGCGGTGCTGGAGGGCCATCAGGCGCAGCAGGTGGTCAACAGCGCCCACTTGCACCTGGAACAGATCATCGAGCTGATCAAGGCGGCCCATGCCAGAGGCCAGGACGTCGCGCGAGTGCACTCCGGCGACCCCAGTCTGTACGGGGCGATCGGCGAACAGATTCGTCACTTGCGTGAACTGGGCATCCCGTTCCAGATCATTCCGGGGGTCACGGCGGTAGCGGCTTGCGCAGCGCTGCTGGAAACCGAATTGACCCTGCCGGATATCGCGCAGAGCGTGATACTGACCCGTTACGCCGACAAGACCAGCATGCCCGACGGTGAGGGTTTCGACAGCCTGGCGCGACATGGCACCACAATGGCGATTCACCTGGGGGTCAGTCATCTGGAACACATCGTCGCCCAACTGCTGCCCCACTACGGCGCTGACTGCCCGATTGCCGTGGTGCACAGGGCGACCTGGCCGGACCAGGACTGGGTCGTTGGCACGCTTGAGGACATCGTCGGGAAAGTTGAAGCGAAAGGCTTTCGGCGTACCGCACTGATCCTGGTGGGCCGGGTGCTGGCCAGTGACGGCTTCAGTGAGTCGTCGCTTTACCGTGCCGGCCATGCCCACCTTTACCGCCCTGGGTAAACGCCGTCAAAACGGTGGGAGGGGGCTTGCTCCCGATAGCGCCGGTTCAGTCAATGATGTGTCAATTGACCCACCACTATCGGGAGCAAGTCCCCTTCCACAGCCAATGTTCTGCACAAGGAATGTTGCACAAGCCATTGAAAAAAATAAAAAACGGCGCTCACGGGGCGCCGTTTTTATGCTCGCAGTGAACGCCTTACTCAGTAGTAGGCGTTTTCTTTCTGCGTGTGGTCGGTCACGTCACGCACACCCTTAAGCTCCGGAATGCGTTCGAGCAGGGTACGTTCGATGCCTTCACGCAGAGTCACGTCTGCCTGGCCGCAGCCCTGGCAGCCGCCGCCGAACTTCAACACGGCGATACCGTCGTCCACTACGTCGATCAGGCTCACCTGACCGCCATGGCTGGCCAGCCCCGGGTTGATTTCGGTTTGCAGGTAGTAGTTGATGCGCTCGTTGACCGGGCTGTCGGCATTGACGTTCGGCACCTTGGCGTTCGGCGCCTTGATGGTCAACTGCCCCCCCATACGGTCGGTGGCGTAGTCGACTACCGCGTCGTCAAGGAAGGCTTCGCTGAAGGCGTCGATGTACGCGGTGAAACTCTTCAGCCCCAGGGCGGTGTCTTCAGGCTTCTCTTCGCCAGGCTTGCAATAGGCAATGCAAGTCTCGGCGTACTGAGTGCCGGGCTGGGTGATAAAGACGCGGATGCCGATACCCGGGGTGTTCTGCTTGGACAGCAGGTCGGCCAGGTAATCGTGGGCGGCGTCGGTAATGGTTATGGCAGTCATGGAAACTCCTCACAGGCTTGCCCGCAGTTTACGCCAAATTATTACGCAGGTACAAAGTCCGAGTGTTTTTGTCGGGAAAGACCTGATCCTGCTGACCAAAGGCACTGGCGGCCCTGCCCGTTTCCTGCAACAGCCTGTACGTATCTATATAGGCCTCCTGCAAAAGCTGGCTGAATAAAGTGAATCCTCTTGAACTATGGGTTGTGAGGATTGAATGAATAACGCTTTGCAGGGTTTCTATTTCAAAGGTTTGCCTGAACAGCAAGCGCATCTGGACCACCTGATTGATTTCGCGACGGCACAAAGCTCAGGCTCATTGTCCGCCGCCGAGGTTTACTACCGCCCTCCAGCCGATTCCGAACTGAATCGCGAGTGCAAGGAAGCTTTCCGGGTGCTGGCAAAACTGGAAGCCGATGAGGACTTTCAGCAGTTCCTGCGGGAAAAGCCCGAACCGGATGACTCCATTCTGGGCCGGGACTTTCTCTACAACCTGCTCTCAACCCTGTTCAGCAGCGCGCGGTCACCGATACCCGACCCTCCCGAAACGTTCAGCATCGCCGACCATTCGGTGATCCTGCGCCATATGCCCACTTATTGGTACATCGACGCCGACGTGTTACTGGATATCAACCGGCGCGTGGGTAACGGCCTCAAAAGCGATGGTTCGGTACGGTTTGACTTGGTGCTCAAGTACTACTCGATCATTCCGGCACTGCCCAAAACAGGCGAGCAATGGAAAGCGGTTCTCTGCGGTTTGCAGGAACACCGCACCCTCAGGAAACTCGGGCACGAAGGCGACCTCAGCGACCTGGAGCACCTGCTGGATGCGCCTGCCGACCAAAAGATCAAGGAGGTTATTCGCGAGATCGAAACACAAACCCGCCAATCGCTGTTCCGCCACGTATTGCCTGACACGTTTACCGCCCCACAGCAGGAGATGCTCACCACCACGCCAACCGTATTGCTTGAGCAACTGCTCAATAGCCCCGAGAACCTGGCGCTGGCCGAGCGCATCGCCCGGGCGCTGGACTGGTATGGCAGTCAAAAGGACGAAACCTGCCCCCAACCGGTGCTGGTGAAGTTGCTGTGGCGTGCACTGTGGCTGACAATCATCCCCAACCCCGACTCGACGATAGATAACGAATTGAAGTTATTCATCACTCCGGGGGCGTCTTATAAGTCGATCCGCCAGGACTTGATCAGCCGCTATCACCACAATTTGTCGATCAGCACTGACGGGGCGCAATTGGCAGTGTGTGTCGTCAAGGCCCACGTCGCCAGTGAAGTGTGGGTAGCCGATATCCCCGATGACCTGCCCTACGCCGCCGCCAGTACCTGGGTTAACTTTCGAAGCGGTTTTGTGCTGGCCGAATCGCTTGCTCCCGGCTCATCGCGCCACATGAGTTTCGAACAATTGCTTAACCTGGCGGCGGAACATTTTCGCGTCAGTGAGGGCGACGTCAAACAGCAGGCGCTGGTCGCTGCCGCCAGGCTGGCCCCTACTGTCCAATGGGCACAAGCCAACGGCCTGATTGCCAGCCGAGCGTCGGGCCACTCCCGCGATGAGCTCACCCAGGCCGTCACCGCACTGGAGCAGCATGAATATGAGCTGTTCAACGCGGTTCAGAACCTCAAACTCAACCTGCCCAGCCGTTGGCGCTTTGCGTCGGACACGGAGTACGACAAAGCCTTTCGCGAAGCCCTCGAGGTGCCGAGAAATGCCTACAAGACCTTGATCCAATCACTGCTTGCGCACTTGGGCAGTGCGACTCTGGATGTAGATCAGGACGAGATCACCGTGTATTCATTAAGAGAAGCCCTGAACAAGGTGCCCATTGAATATGAAACCAAAGCCAAGACCGATGCCGTTCGTTACCGGACAGGTTTTATCCTGCGCATCGTAAAGCCCCGCTCGCCCTTCCATGCCCTCTACATTGAGGTATTCCCCTTCGCCGGCCTGATTCGTCGACGCAGAGAAATCAAAGCCCTACCGCTAAACGGCAAAGTGGTAGAACTACGCGACGCCATGAGCTGGGACAAGTACAGGCTGGCCACCGAAGTACCGTTTGATCGAGAGGCTTACCGCGAGAACAAGGCGCCCAGGCCAGGCAAAAAAGCACAGTTGATCGTTGAACAAGTCGGCGAGACGCTGCCTGTCATCGACGCTGGGCCGCGCATCCCGTCGTTTGCGCCCAACACGTTGTATGCGCCGCGCAGTGAAACCCTGGCGAGCATGATTGCCCGCGAGCTGTTTTTCTGCGATGAACAAGCCCTCCTGGAAAAAACCCGTAAAGACACGCGCAAAGTGGACATCCCCGCTGAAGTACTCGAAGACTTGGCGTTCTGGGGCAAGATTTTTATCCCACTTTGGGGGGGTATCGACGACATCGCCTCCGGCGATCCCCAGCGCATCAAGTCAGGCGTCGCCAGCCTGTTCATCGACATCGTAGCTTTCGCGTTGCCGGTGGGGCGGTATGTGGCCGGCTCTACTCGCCTGCTTATCCAGGCAGGCAAGACCGGGGTGCGCCTGGCGCTGCCTAAACTCGCGAAACTGACCGGGAAACTGGTGATTGGCACACTCCAGGAACTCAACCCCCTGGCCGCCCTGCCCAGCCTGCTCAGGCTCGCGCGCTTTGGTTTGCTCAAGCTGGGCCATAAATTGATGCGCCAGGCAAAACGGGGTATCGCCCAACTGCGCGATGGGACGATCGCCGCCAGGCATATGCGCTCGGTCGACCCTGACAGCTGGAAGCCGCTGCAGGCGGGCGATCAACTGTTTACCGTGGACGGCTTCGCCAATGTCCCGATGCGCAACGTCGGCAGCCTCGACGCGCCGGATTATCGCTTGATCGATACCGCCGCCAATAAAGCCTTCGGGCCGCGCTTTAGAGAGCCGATCACGGTCATCAGCAACAGCAGCCCGTTGATCCGTCAGTACGCGGTTGACCCTGAGTTGATCAGAGGCCTCAAGCCCGACGCGCGCGGTATCTTCTCCCGAACGGACTACAACCAGAAGTTCATCTGTAATGTCGACGACAAGGGCAAAATCGCGGTGTACCAGGTGCGCGATAACTCCTATGGGTTCATTCAGGAAACCGCCGCCGGCGCCGACAACAGCTTTTCAATCGTACTGGTCAATCCAAAGACCAACCGGGATTTGTCGATCACGCTGTCGTCGGTTGAGCCCGGTCATTGGTATTCAAGCCCGATCAAGCTCTCGGGCGGCGCTCCGGATGCGCCAAGCGTGGTAACGCCCTCGGTGCTGTTGAAATGGACCGAGGCCAGTGAAGACGCGCTGAAAAAAACCATGGACAATTTCGTCAGCACTTACAACCTGGACCCCAGCGCCTTTCGGCAGTTCGTCAACAGCCGCAACACCCTGACGCCCCGCGGGCAAAAGATGCTGGACCGCGCAGGAACCGCTCGCACCAGCGTCACTTACGAGCATATGGAGCACTGGAGCAAGGCGTCCCAGCGCGAGCGCAACAGCCTCACCCTTGAAGGCTTCGCCGCCGACCATAACCTGGATCCGGTGGCCTTTGCCGACCACGTAAACCCTGATGGCACCTATAAAGCGGCAGGCAAAGTACTCGCCAAATACGCCAGAGGTGAGCAGTTCAACGCTCTGAAACCCGAACACCTGCAAGAGTGGAACAAGCACTACAACGCCACCAATTCAAGGATGTCCATGCACGCATTTGTCGAGCAGAAAAATCTCGATCCGGTCATCTGGAGCAGCTACGTCAACGACAACGGCAGCATGACCCGCGCCGGTAGAGAAAGGTGGCTCTTCGGGCAAAGAAGCCCGCAGGACCAGCCGGTAGCGAGGAAACGGCCGGCGGTGCCCACGGCAGGAAGTTCAAAAAGACCACGCCTGGAAGACGATATCCTGCCCACGCGACGCCGATCCACTTCAATCACGGCCTCTTTTGATCACAAAATCAACAATAACGCACCGATCCTGCAAGACCCGAAAGATGTCAGGCGCAGCTTGACCCTTGAGCTTGAAGGCCCGCTGCAAAACATCGAGATTACCGACGCCAACCATTTTTTTGACGAGTTCACCGGTCCGCAGTACATCGAAGTCAAGGAGGCGGCAACCAAAAGTATCCGCGACTGGATCGCCAAGGAGGGCAACCATCATCGCCGGCTTGATCGACTGCTGGAGGTCAAGAAACTGGCTGATGGGCCGCAGCGCGGGCTTTCAGTCGTAGCGCGAACCGATATAAAACGCTTCGATGTCATTGGGCCGTACACCGGCAAGTTGCACCTGGATCAAGCCTCGCTCAATACCGAGATAGTGGAAAAAAGTGAAGCGGCAGTCGGTACTTATTTATTCCAGACCAATACTCACAGCGCAACCGTCAGCGGCCACGGCAATAGCAATACGCTGAGCCTCATCAATGCGGTCAAGGTGCCCAACCTGCCCGACGCAGGCATCAAAAATGTCGGCGCCTTGTATGTCGGCAAATACATGGTCTTTCTAGTTGCCTGGCGGGATATCCCTGCAGGGACCGAGTTGCTGATGGACTATGGAAAAGCCTACTGGAAATATATCAGGCCCTGAGCCGCCGAACGGCAGCCCTGATGCTTTTGCCTGAGGGGTGGCGCATCCTCAACGCCAAACGCCTGCAGCGCCGCCCTTTCCGACTAACAGGCCCTCCAAGGCGTCATGGGGGCCCAACGTTGAAAAACAGCTGCATGACCCGGGCCATGACGGCAGCCAACATGAGCGATATTCATGCAGAACCCCGCATGCTCAAATCCGGCACAGGTTTGTTATCATTCACGTCCTCCGTAATGCCTGACCAGAGTAGTCCCATGTCCGATCGTAGCGTTCGTCTGCAAGCCCTTCACCACGCCCTCAAGGAACGTATCCTGATCCTGGACGGTGGTATGGGCACGATGATCCAGAGCTATAAGCTCGAGGAGCAGGACTACCGTGGCAAACGCTTCGCCGACTGGCCCAGCGACGTCAAGGGTAACAACGACCTGCTGGTACTGACCCGCCCGGACGTGATCGGCGGTATCGAGAAAGCGTACCTGGACGCTGGCGCCGACATTCTTGAAACCAACACCTTCAACGCCACGCGCATCTCCATGGCCGACTACGGCATGGAAGAACTGGCCTATGAACTGAACGTGGAAGGCGCGCGCCTGGCGCGCAAAGTCGCCGACGCCAAGACCCACGAAAACCCGGCCAAGCCGCGCTTCGTGGCCGGCGTGCTGGGCCCGACCAGCCGCACCTGCTCGCTGTCACCAGATGTGAATAACCCCGGCTACCGCAACGTGACCTTCGATGAACTGGTGGAAAACTACACCGAGGCCACCCAGGGCCTGATCGAAGGCGGCGCCGACCTGATCCTGATCGAAACCATCTTCGACACCCTCAACGCCAAGGCAGCGATCTTTGCCGTGCAAGGCGTGTTCGAAGCCCTGGGTATCGAACTGCCGATCATGATTTCCGGCACCATCACCGACGCCTCCGGCCGTACCCTGTCAGGCCAGACCACCGAAGCGTTCTGGAACTCCGTGGCGCACGCCAAGCCGATCTCGGTCGGTTTGAACTGTGCCCTTGGCGCCAGCGAACTGCGCCCCTACCTGGAAGAGTTGTCGAACAAGGCCAACACCCATGTGTCGGCGCACCCGAACGCTGGCCTGCCCAACGAGTTCGGCGAGTACGATGAACTGCCGTCAGAAACCGCCAAGGTTATCGAAGAGTTCGCCCAGAGCGGCTTCCTGAACATCGTCGGCGGTTGCTGCGGCACTACGCCTGGGCATATCGAAGCCATCGCCAAGGCCGTGGCCGGGTATGCGCCGCGCCCGATCCCGGACATTCCCAAGGCCTGCCGCCTGTCGGGCCTGGAGCCGTTCACCATCGATCGCAGTTCGTTGTTCGTCAACGTCGGCGAACGTACCAACATCACCGGCTCGGCCAAGTTCGCCCGGCTGATCCGCGAAGACAACTACACCGAAGCCCTCGAAGTCGCCCTGCAGCAGGTAGAAGCCGGCGCCCAGGTGATCGACATCAACATGGACGAGGGCATGCTCGATTCGAAGAAGGCGATGGTGACCTTCCTCAATCTGATTGCCGGCGAGCCGGACATCTCCCGCGTGCCGATCATGATCGACTCCTCCAAGTGGGAAGTGATTGAAGCCGGGCTCAAGTGCATCCAGGGCAAGGGCATCGTCAACTCCATCAGCATGAAGGAAGGCGTGGAGCAGTTCATTCATCACGCCAAGTTGTGCAAGCGCTACGGCGCGGCGGTGGTGGTGATGGCGTTCGACGAAGCCGGCCAGGCCGACACCGAAGCGCGCAAGAAAGAGATCTGCAAACGCTCCTACGACATCCTGGTCAACGAAGTCGGCTTTCCGCCGGAAGACATCATCTTCGACCCGAACATCTTCGCGGTCGCCACCGGCATCGAAGAGCACAACAACTATGCCGTCGACTTCATCAACGCCTGCGCCTATATCCGCGACGAACTGCCGTATGCGCTGACCTCCGGTGGCGTGTCCAACGTGTCGTTCTCGTTCCGCGGCAACAACCCGGTGCGCGAGGCGATCCACTCGGTGTTCCTGCTGTATGCGATCCGCAACGGCCTGACCATGGGCATCGTCAACGCCGGCCAGTTGGAGATCTACGACCAGATCCCGGCCGAATTGCGCGATGCAGTGGAAGACGTGGTGCTCAACCGCACCCCGGACGGCACCGACGCCCTGCTGGCGATTGCCGACAAGTACAAGGGCGACGGCAGCGTCAAGGAAGCCGAGACCGAGGAATGGCGTGGCTGGGAGGTCAACAAGCGCCTGGAGCATGCGCTCGTCAAGGGCATCACCACGCACATTGTCGAAGACACCGAAGAATCGCGCCTGTCGTTTGCGCGCCCGATCGAAGTGATCGAAGGCCCGTTGATGTCGGGCATGAACATCGTCGGCGACCTGTTTGGCGCCGGCAAAATGTTCCTGCCCCAGGTGGTGAAATCCGCACGGGTGATGAAGCAGGCCGTGGCTCACCTGATTCCGTTCATCGAGCTGGAAAAAGGCGACAAGCCCGAAGCCAAGGGCAAGATCCTGATGGCCACGGTCAAGGGCGACGTGCATGACATCGGCAAGAACATTGTCGGCGTGGTGCTGGGTTGCAACGGCTACGACATTGTCGACCTGGGCGTGATGGTACCGGCGGAGAAGATCCTGCAGGTGGCCAAGGAGCAGAAATGCGACATCATTGGCCTGTCCGGCCTGATCACGCCATCCCTGGATGAAATGGTGCATGTGGCCCGCGAAATGCAGCGCCAGGATTTCCACTTGCCGCTGATGATCGGGGGAGCCACTACGTCAAAGGCGCACACAGCGGTGAAGATCGAGCCCAAGTACAGCAATGACGCGGTGATCTACGTCACCGACGCCTCCCGCGCTGTGGGCGTGGCCACGCAGTTGCTGTCCAAGGAACTGAAGGCCGGTTTCGTCGAGAAAACCCGCCTGGAATACATCGACGTACGTGAGCGCACTTCCAACCGCAGCGCCCGTACCGAGCGCCTGAGCTACGCGGCGGCGATCGCCAAGAAACCGCAGTTCGACTGGAGCAGCTACACCCCGGTCAAACCGAGCTTTACCGGCGCCAAGGTGCTGGACAATATCGACCTCAACGTCCTGGCCAACTACATCGACTGGACACCGTTCTTTATTTCCTGGGACCTGGCCGGCAAGTTCCCGCGCATCCTTACCGATGAAGTGGTGGGAGAAGCCGCCACCGCGCTGTATGCCGATGCACAGGACATGCTTAGGAAGTTGATAGACGAAAAACTCATCAGCGCCCGCGCGGTGTTCGGTTTCTGGCCGACCAACCAGATGCAGGACGATGACCTGGAAGTCTACGGTGACGACGGCCAGCCGATTGCCAAGCTGCATCACCTGCGCCAGCAGATCATCAAGACCGACGGCAAGCCCAACTTCTCCCTGGCCGACTTCGTGGCGCCCAAGGACAGCGGCATAACCGACTACATCGGCGGTTTCATCACCACCGCCGGTATCGGCGCCGAAGAAGTCGCCAAGGCGTATCAGGACGCTGGCGACGACTACAACTCGATCATGGTCAAGGCGCTGGCTGATCGCTTGGCCGAAGCCTGCGCCGAGTGGCTGCACCAGCAGGTGCGTAAAGAGCACTGGGGTTACACCAAGGACGAGCAACTGGACAACGAGGCGCTGATCAAGGAGCAATACAGCGGCATCCGCCCTGCCCCGGGTTACCCGGCCTGCCCGGACCACACCGAGAAAGCCCAGCTGTTCCAACTGCTCGACCCCGAGGCCCGGGAAATGCATGCCGGGCGCAGCGGTGTGTTCCTCACCGAGCACTACGCGATGTTCCCGGCGGCGGCAGTCAGCGGCTGGTACTTCGCCCATCCCCAGGCACAGTACTTTGCCGTGGGCAAGGTCGACAAGGATCAGGTCGCCAGCTACACCGCGCGCAAAGGCCAGGACCTCAGCGTGACGGAGCGCTGGCTGGCGCCGAACCTGGGGTATGACAACTGAAGTCAAAGGTTCGGCGCTCTTAAAGCACTGACTCAGGGGCGCCGGGACGGGCCGGGCTGGGGTGACGACGGTGCAGGCGTGAGAGGTTCCATGCCCGATAACCGTTGTATCTCTGCGCGGGACAGTTCCATGCGTTTCTGGGTGCGGGCGGCGGCCCGCTCGATCTCCAACTGGCCTATGGCTTCGTCGTAGCGCGCCTTGCTCTGGGCGTCGCCCCAATCACCGTGCGCGTCCTCCAAGGCTTCATAACGGCGTGCCAGTTCGTCCTCAAGGGCCTCCAATTGTTCGGCGTAACGCGTCTCCAGGTAACGCAGCCAGTAATCACGCTGAATCAGGCTTTCGACAAACGCATCGGTGCCTTCGGCAGCCATGATTTGCGCACGGATCTGCGCCTGCAATTCGCCACTGATCGGACTGGCATAGTCCATATAGGCGGGTTGCCCTGGCAGCTCCAGGCCGTCGGGCCAGCCGCGGGTCAAGCCGATCCGGTAACTCAAACGCACCTCGGCCCGGTCCATGCCCACTGCGGCAGCTTCTGCCAGTTGATCGGCCTTGCTCAACCGAAACAACTGCCGCGACAGGTTCAGCAGCGCCCGGCCCCTGAGGTCGAGCCGTTGCTGTGGAATGTCGCGCAAGGCGCGGTATTCGAACACTCGCACTTCCATCTCGCTGAACGTCAGGATGCGCCCGTCGATACAGGTGCCGTGGGTTTCGGCTTCGACGAACAAGGTGCCACGTAGCTCGGCATTTTCTGCCGCCCCCGCGATAACGTCCCAAACCCGTTGCGTCAGGCTCGGGCGGTTGAGGTTGAATTCCGAGGTCAGGCGCAACAGCGAAATGAGGTGGAAAAACCGATCATGATCTTGTGCCTGTGCCAGTTGGTTCCAATGCGCCCTTCGTTGTGTCGCCAACGCCGCAGAGGTATTGTCCAACCAGGGGTCAAGTGCCGGTTGCGCGGTATTTTGCAGCGGGTTTTCAATGCGCTCCGCCGGCAGGTAGCCGGCGTCCGGATCACTGTCATCGTCGTCAGAACCGGAGTCGGAGCCCGAATCAGGATCGGAGTCGGAATCCGGGGCCGACTCAGTGTCAGTCCCTCCAAAATTGCGGCGATGAGCGCGGTCAAGTTCTGCTCGCGAAAAGCCCATGACCTCATCGACCTCATGCGCCTGGGCGTAGTCGCGCATTTGTTCAAGGGCTTGCGCGGTCAGGGTATGGTTATCGGACAGGTCCGTACCTGAGACCAGGCCGTCGTGCGCGCCACCAAGCAGAGGCTGCGGGAAGGACTCCAACGCATTGCCGCTCAGGTTCAACCGGGTCAGGTGCCGGGACTCCAACGCACCGTCGGGCCAGCTCGCGATGTCGTTGTAGCTCACGTCCAGTGTCTCCAGGCGACTGAAATCGCGCAGATCGAACGCCTGCAGGTTGTTGTGGCTCAAGTCCAGCCAACGCAAACGTTCGCTGCGCAGTTGAGCAGGCAACGACGGCGCCTGCGTGAATGCGTTCTCGGTCAGTTCCAGACGCTCAAGCTGCTCCATGCGCTGAACGGCTTCGGGCAGCGCTGTCAGCCTGTTGCCGCTGAGTATCAACCGGTTCAATTGGGTAAACGCGGCTAAAAACCCGTTGCTGCCCTGGGCAGTGAGCTTGCCCCCCGTCAGATTGAGGCTGCGCACATGGGTAAACGGCACGGAGAGCGCCGGAAGATCACCGGGTTGGCTCAACTGCAGGTTCAACGCTTCGACCTCGACACCGGTACGTCCCTCTACCACCGCCTTCACCCAGGATTCGCGGATAACCGTTACGGTTTTTTCTCGTGTCAAGTGATTGTCAATACCGTCATAAAAGCGCGCCTGGCGGGTAAACAACCAGCCGTTCAACTCTCGTGTCAGCACGTCGTGGGTCTGACGCCACTGGCCGATCTGCGCATCGACTTGCACGTCGTCCAACCCCATCTCGCGCAGTTGCCTGACCCGGGCCAATACTTGTTCAGGCTGCATGAACGGGCTCAGCCACCTTATGGCGATTTCCGGAGTGCCCTTCACGCTCCCAACATTCTGTCGGATGGGCAGTAAAAACTGTGCGACCGAATCCGCGGTCTGCTTCGGCGGAAACGCCAAAGGCTCCTGATCCAGCGCAAACCGACTCAATGCGCCCTCAGGCAAGCCCTTGGCCGTCTCGATCCGGCGCCGCGCCGCATTGAGTACCGCCGTGCCTTCGGCACTTAGCGGGTTGCCTGCCAATTCGGTGCGCATCAACACATCCGAGTCGTCAAGCGCGAGCGGCGCAAGGCTCGTCAACTGATTGTCACGTAAGTCCAGGCAAGCCAATTGCGCAAGCTGTTCAGCGCCCTGTGGCCATTCGCGCAGCATCGACCCACGCAGGTTCAACGCTGTCAGGTGGCTGAGTGCGCTGACGTCAAGGCTGCCCAGATGGTTATATTGCAGACTCAATACTTGTAGCCTGTTCAACTCATTGAATTGAGCCTGTACTGCCGGGGTTACTACGATCTGGTTGTCGGACAAGTCCAGGTAAGTCAATTCTGGCAGCACACTCCCCCTGATCGGCACCTCAGTGAGGCGACTTAAGCGCACTTCAAGGCTTCGAACCCCGGCGAACGCTTGGATGAAACCATTGATCTGATCGGGCGATACATCCTCCAACCATTTAACTGTCAAGGTTTTCACATGGGAAAAGGTACCGGCCGGCAACATCGGCAATTCGCGAATTTTTTCAATGGCCAGGGGATCGCTCAATGACAAGTTCGGATCCGGTAGTTGAAAGATCGAAATATCGCTATCGGTCGGCAGGCCATAGCGTTCGCATACCGCCCCGCGCCAGCTTTTCTCCAGCAACGTCAGGATGCTCGCATTATGCCCGGTCCTCCAGCGCTCCCGCGCAAAGCGCACCCTGAATCCGAGGACCGGAGAGGGTTCGTAGAACTGTTTGAAAATGCCGAAGTGTTCTTCACGCAGTGCTTGCACCGCGTTCATCCGCGTTTGTGGCGTGTTCCACAGGCCCATGATCACGTCCGTCAGCCGCCGGCCGAGAGGCGCTTCGCCCATCAGCAGGCCCAACTCTCCGCGCGCGAAGCCTCTGACCATCTCGTCCAGACTCGCCAGGTGTGGCCCGAACGCTCCCGCATAATTCCGGACGTGCTCATAGGCAGGCTTGAAGTCTTCATAACTGAACTTCGACCAGCCCAGCGATAACCCGCTCCATAATCGCTCGTAACCGGTATAGAGCTCGGCAGGCAGAGTGGCAATGGCGGTCTGGGCCAGGTCCAGTCGCTCTAAAAGCGGCAGTTTCTGCACATAGGAGGGCCATTGCATAACCACGTTGGGCGCCATGATCGTCAAGCGTTTCAAGCGTTGCAGGGGGCTCAAATCCAGGCCGTTGAGGACGTCGCCGTCGTAGGCAAAATATCCAATTTCCAAGTGTTCAAGGCCGGCCAGTGCCGCCAGTTGCGACGACAACTGCGCATTCAACCGATGCGCATCGAAGCTGACTGCCAGATGCTTGAGGCCTTTGAACTGCGCCAACACCTGGGGCACGCGGGTCAACTTCGGGCTGGCGGTCGTGGTTTCTACGGTTGGAATGTAGGGCGCCTGTAACGTCAGTTTTTCCAGAGAGGGAAATTGGCTCAGAAACCCATCGATATTGGTGTCATTCAGGCCCGTGTCGATGACCGATAATTCACGCACGTGTGAAAAATTCGCGGTCAGTGGCGGCAAAGGCTCTTTGAGGATCAACACCAAGGCATCGGCACCCGGCACTTTCCCGGCCAGCCAGGAACGGCCCCAGCTTCGCTTAAGCGCCTCCCCGGAGATGAAATTATTCTGACGATTGGCCGCCGACGAACGATTGACCCAATGATTGAGCGTGTCGTGCAGTACCTGGCGCTCGCCGACCAGCGCTTTCAACTTGCTGACGATCGCCCGGGCATCATTCCCCGTCCGCATCAGTTCACGAAAAAATGCAAGCATCTGTACGTCATCCATGTCTGGATAGATGTTGCGCATACGCTGAGCCAGCCGCGGGTTCATACTCGGTCCCCGTCCACTGGCCCGATAACCTATCAGTGTGTCGTTGATGCGCACCGGCGGCTTGAACCAGGGCGTTTTCGGCTCCAGCCATGCCGAGGCTTCCAGGCGATGTGCATCGGCTTGCTCGATAAGTTTGCGTTGCAACGCTGGGTGCTGGCTGACCTGCGGCACCCCCAGGCTCTGGCGCGCCTCATCGGGCAAGGCATGCATCACCGAGGCATAGAAGTTGTCGCCCTCCAGCGCCAGACTGTTAAGCGCTTCCCCGCGCTCATCGAACGCCTGGTAGCTGGGGCCGTGCTTGACCAAGTATTTTTTCTGCGGCGCGGCGGGCGCACCAATACTGTCAAGCAACTCGCCTTGGGTGTTGCTGCTGCGCACTTCCAGGCGCAGCGTGTCCCGCCAGCCGGGAAGTGTTTCCAGGGTATGCAGTGCCAACCGTCTGCTGTCGGCCGGCGCAATCACCTCGCTGCGCAGCCCCGCATAGGCACGTGCCACGCGCCCTTGCCGCGCATACCAACGGGCTTCTTCGAGCATGTTCAAAGGCACCCGCGAGGTGCTGACCAGCCGTTCAAGCTCATCACCGCGGGCGTGGTCGAGCACGGTTTGCGCCGCTGTCTTGCTGAGCCCCGGGCAGGTGCGTTGCAACAGCCCAATACGCGTGTCCAACGGCTCAGTCCCCGCGTAGATGCTATCGAAAATCGCCGGCCGGCGCTGGCGGGCATAATCGGCAAGCTTACGGATGAACGCGGCGTTTCTCGAGTCGGGACTCCAGGGCGCTTGTGTACCGAACAACTGCATCACTTCCGACTCGTCCAGCGCCGACAGAATGCGCGCAGGCACCTCACCGCCGAGAATGTCGTTGCGGCCCACCTTGATCGTCGGTTTAGCGCCAACGCCCTTGGGCGAGCGACGGACACCATATTTGACTGACCGGCCAAAGGCACCAGCGCCTTCAAACACTTCCAACACGCGCCCCAGTGGCCATCCGGGCATCTCCACGATCAGCGGCAGCGCATACAAATACAGGTCATCAATCCCACGGGTGCCCTCCAGTTGCTCGATCACCCTCACCGCGTCTGCATCCGCCTTGAACAGGCGCATCGCATCCGCCAGTTCGGGAGGTGCAGCCGTGTGATCCATATGCATCTTGCGCAGCGTATTGTCGCTGACGCCGCTGACATCCGCGATCTTGATCAACTCCTGATCAGTGAATGCCTCGGTTTCATGACCCATGCGCCGCAACAGCGTCAGCCGATCCCACTCCAACGGGCGCTCCAGGGTGTGCCGCCAGGCGCCGTGACCGTTGTGTTCAAGCAGCGGTTGGTAAGCCTCGGTGTCAGTCGGATGCTTGATCCGCCATTTCTGCACCTGCGCATCGAAGTATTGCTCGTAGACCTGGGTGCCTTGGCGAATATAGGTCTTGCCCTCTTTAACATACTGCCCCAGGGCGTTGGGGTATGCGGCGCGGTCCAGGGTCACCGGGTACTCATAACGGCTAAGGCTTGGCTTCCATAATCGAACCTTGCCATCGGGCCGCGTGACCTCGCTCAGCGCTTCGATCACCGGCTCGGCCTTGGCCGCTTGCCAGCGGCTGACGCCCGCCCCCACACCGGCCATCACCGCAATCTGCGCCAGGTTCTCGGCCACATCAATCAAGTGCGCCTTGGCCGCCTGGCGGTCGCCCTCGCCCCACTCAATCGCGCCTTCCAGGGTTTCGTAGAGCAATTGCCCGGCCATCACGCCCATCATGACCTCGCCCAGCACCGGCACGAACATCGACACCATGTTCAACCCCAACATGCCGATTTCCAGCAGGTGCGCCAGCTTGGCGTCACGGGCCTTGGCATCTACGTCTGCGGTGGGCACGGCATGGGCGCGGGCATCGGCGATCACCTGCTCGCGGTGTTGCTCGTAAAAGTACTTCCACGGGTCAATGTTCTCTGCCCAGACCCCTTTGCCACGCCGCGTGCGCGTCGAGGGGTCAAGGAACGGGTCGGGGTTGGGTTCAAGCTTGGCAGGCGCCTCGGGCGGCAACTCCTTGATGCCGGTGATGAAGTGCGGCGTGGTGAAGTCCAGCAACCTCTTCCACGGCGAGCGCCAGATATCGGTAGGTGAGTCGGCGGCTTTCTGGGTGAACTGGCTGAAGTAATAGGGCCGCTTGTCGTAGGGCACGAAGCGACTGAAGAACTGCTGGTACGTCGTCGGCGAGGGATCATTGGCCCTGGCCGGGTCGCGGGCGGTGAACAGGCGCTTGAACTCAGCCTGCATCTGCCGCCAGCGGTAGCGCTTGAGCGGATGCTCAGGATCCTGGGGTACATAGATGATCAGTTCGTCCGGGTAGCTGTATTTCTTGCAGATCGAGAACACCATACAGCCGGTCATCCGCAACCGCATCAGGCCCAGGGTTCTGAACCAGACCTGCTTGTCGCCCATCCAGGGATGAATTTCACCCTCGATCACCGACAGCAGCATGCGGTAATCGGCCGACTCGATATCCCCGGTCAACAGTGCCTGTTCGGCGGCAGCCCTGACGGCGGCCTTCTGATTGGCGATGAACTGGTCACGCAGGGTGACTTGCGCGCTGGCGTCTTCGGGATAGAAAAACGCTTGCAGATAGGCCTGGTATTTCGCGCCGATATCGAGGTTTCGACACAGCGTCAAAAACTCGCTGACCTTCAGGTTGATCGCCACCGAGTGGTAGGTGCCGGAGGTGCCGGTGGCTTGCATGAACCCGGAGGTCTTGTGGTACGCGCCCTCCTTGCACTCGTAGGCCTCGAAGTTGTGCAAGGCCGCTTCCAGCAGGGACAGTTTCAAAAACTCGAAATCCCCCGCTTCGACTTCGGCAATACCCACCGCCAGCGGGCGGCGCAGGCACAACAGAATTTTGTCGACATCGAGGTCCAGTCGGTACTGATCCTTCAGGGCTTTGAGCAGCAAGGGCCGGGCGAAGTCATCGATGTCCTGGAAGGTGGCCATCGTGCTGTCCAGTTGCGTCTGGGTGGTGAAGTTGGCGAGGAAACGGGCGGTGACCTCGTTGCGTTGTTCAGGCGTAGCGTTGGCGAGCCACGCCGGCATGACCGTGCTGGCGTCTTTGAGCGCCTGCTTGCGGGACGGCGTCGCGTTGATCAGCCAATCAGGGCTGCTGCGCTCCAGGAAATCACCGTGCAGGCTTTGGGTGGCGGCGAGTTTTTTTATTGGCTCAGGTGCGTCGTTTGCTGGCACGGCCGGCGAGGAAGTCTGGGAGGAATCGTCCATCGTGTCACTCCTTTGAAATGGACTGACAGCTCATCACGGCGCCCAGCGCGCCAGGCGGTGCATATATGACCTCGTGCGCGTTCGGGGCGGGTCGCCGGCAGTGGTATTCCTGTACCGCCTGCGCGGTTACCACATTCGATTTCCTGTCGCTTCCCATAACAGGCAAAAGGATTTCATCATGCCCACCCCGAGTTCCCCCACCGCCCTGAGCCAGCTGCCCGCCCAGGCCATTCATGCGCATTTCGCTACGCGCCCAGCCTTGTATTCTGTGGTGTTCAATGCCGTGCGCAGCCGTATTCTGGAGCGCTACCCATCGCTCAAGCTGGATTTGGCTACGGTCAAGCTGGCCAGCCCGCACCCCGAGGGTGTGTACACCTACCGGTCGTTGATGGAAGTTACCATCGCCCACGTGCTCAACCCACAGCTGCTCGACCTGCAGCCAAAACGCGAGCTGGCGTACTACTTGACGCAACAGATCCCCACGATCCTCAAGCCTGATGCCCCGCAACTGATCGACATGCAGGCAATCGCAAGCATCATTGATGAACTGCCCGAATCGATTCACCTGTATTTCCAGGCTGCGCTGGCCGACTACTGGAGCGAAACCGACAGCCATGGCAGCAGCCGCTGGCAGTGGCTGGGCGAGTTTCTCAACGGCCGGATGACGGCGATAGCCGCCAGCCAATCGAGCTTGAACCCGACCCAGCGGGACATGCTCAGGGTCGTCGCCACCTGGCCGGTGCAAGCCGAGCGCCTGCCCCAATCCTCACCCGCCACCTATGTTTATTTGATTGAGAACACATTCACCCACGCCGGCGAACAGGTCAGCCTGCTAACCCCCGACCTGCTGCTGGTGCGCGAAAAGCAGGTGCTGCTGTACAGCGTGGCCGGGGATATCCAGGTGTTTGACGGCCTGGATGAGTTCGGCCAGGCCTGGGGCGCCAGGATGCAGGCGCGCTTCCAGTTCGACAGCCTCACGTGGCGGCGCAACGAACCGGACGGCAATGTGTTCGAGCAACAGGCCGGCCTGATCCTCAATCAGCAACTGGAAGACCTGGCGACGTTGAAGTTTCAGGGCCAGGAGGAAAGAGCCCTTGATCGACGCCTCGACACCCTGACCGATCCAGCGCGGCTGTTTACCCAGGTGCCGACAGCCGCTGCGACGACCTTGCAGAAGGTCAATGAGCAACTGCCGCCATGGCTTGCCCAGGCCAGCGCCGTCGACCGCTTTGCCTACCATCGCCACCTGCAGGCCATGGCGCAGGTGCTGCAACACAACCAAGGCCGCGCGTTCAATGAAGGCATTGAAAACATCCACGATTTCAGCCGCGCCGCCTTGCGCAAGCAGATGCAAGCCGATCATGGCGACTTCGACCCTGACGAAGTGGTGCTGGACTTTGCTGTGGCCGCCGGTTACCCAGGCGGCGCGGGCATTATCGAACATGTGCGCATGTCGCTGACGGAACTGGCGCTGAAGAACCTCGCCGGCAAGCCTAAAGGCACACTCACGCTGTTGTCCAAAAACCCAACGCCTCTTCCAAGCTGGCTCAACGAAGATTACCTGCTGGGCAGTACCGGACTGATCCAGCGCGTCGATATCGGCGCCACCTATCCACAGAAAATCAAAGACACCTTGTTGTCCGACACCGCTGAGGCACGACGACGAGAAACCCTGTTTACCCGCGAACTCAAGGTCAAGTTGCCGATGCAGGCACTGGAATACAAGATCCGCGGGCAGCATGGCGTAACCGTCACCGGTTATCGCTATGTGAAGGCGTTGATGGGCCAGATGCCCTCGGACCGAATCGTCGACGAACAGGAGATTGTTCTGCGCCCGTTGGCTTTGTGCCGCAAACCTGGCGCTGCGCCGGATGAAGTCAACAACGCGTTCATTATCGAGCCGCGTGATACGAGTGTCGGCCCACACCTGCTGTACCAGCCGCTGTATGCCGAAGCCCTGCATGAATACCCGACCCGCCAGGCCTTGCTTGATGCACTGGCAGCACCCGGTGCGCTGCAAGACACGGTGCTGGCGTGGCTCAGCGACAAGGCCCGCCCCATCTATGACCATGGCGGCATCAAGGAACCGCACATCATTCGCTTCCTGCCCGGGGATGAATTCAGCATCCCTGAAAAACCAGCCCCTGCGACGCTCGCCGTCGATGAAGGCGCGGGCGAATGGCTGCAATCGCAAGTCAACGGCCAACTGCTCAATCATCTGTTTGGCAGCACGGCACGGGCACTGGTGGACCTGGCCGACCGCGAGTCGGTGTCCAACCACGAAAGCCGCTGGGCCGTTGTGATGGAAGGCGCGTGGCTGCTGTTCAATACCCTGCTGTTGCCGCTGGTGCGGGGCCCGGCCATGCTGGTCGGCTGGCTCGTGGTGCTGATCAGCAGCCTGGAACAGGACTTGGCAGGCCTGGACAGCAATGACCCAACCACTCGCGAATTGGCGTTGATTGACCTTTTGATCAACACCGCGATGGTGCTGCTGCACGCCGCCGCCCCCAACGACCAGCCCGCAAAGCCATTGTCACAGCCCACTGCGCAGGAGCATGCCCTGCAACTGGAAGCCTGGCGCCGCACGGCAGAACAGCCTCCCGCGCAAGTGGCACCGCAGGTGCACCATGGCGCCGTGGCGTTGCCCGGCGAGCCACCCGCTACCGGCCAAACGGCCCTGGACTTCAGCCGCTCGATTGCCAGCCCGCAGGCCGGCGCCAAGCTGCTCAAGGCGTTACTGGAGGTGCAGGTGCCGTGGCCCGAAACCTTGCCGCCCGCGCAGCTCAGCGGTGCGTTCAAAGGGTTGTACCGCATTGATGGGACCTGGCACGCCAGCGTCGGCGGTCTGTTGTTCCAGGTCAGCGTGGTGCCGGGTTTCAACGAGGTCTACCTGGTGCATCCGCAGCACCCGCAGCGTCCCGGTTTCAGGTTGTTCAGCGATGGCCAAGGGCACTGGCGCCTGGACCGCCATGCCCGGCTGGAAGGTGGCATGCCCAGACAAAGGGTGGCCGAGTTGGTAGACCGTAAGAAACAGCGATTGGAACAACTGATCCCGCAGCTGGAAATTCATACCCGGGAAATGAAACGTGTCGCGGACCAGACCCGACCCTTCAGCGAAGCGGTAAGGGCAGCACGCATCCGGCTGACTGAGCAAAAACAGGCGCTCAGAGAGGATTGGGAAAGGCTTAACAACCCCGAATTATTGCCTGTGTTGCGCCCCCGAATCGCTGAGCGCCATGCGCAAAGACAGCGCTCCACGACCCACGCCATGACCCAGTGGGAGATTGCCGTAGACAACTACCGCACAAACACCCAGGCGTTTATAACCGGGCTGCTGAAAACCGAAGTCATGGCCGGCGAATTGATGGACTTGGACAGGACAGAACCGCAATACAAGACCGCACGAGACAACGCTACGTTAAACATTTACAAATACTGGGTGTTGAACTACGCAGACTTGCATCAAAAAATCTCCCACACGTTGCACACCCAACGCGGCGAAAACTTTAGTGAACTGCTCAGGCGTATCGACACCGAGCTGCCGCGTAACATTACTGACGCCTACGATGAGTACATGGGCGCCGCAGCACAACGACTGGAAACATTGGATCAATTGCTCGAAACAGCAGAAAAGTGCGACGCCATTGTGCAGCGCGCCAGCCCGGCACTGCGTGAAAGCATGCTCAGAGAGGTTCCGGTCAATCAGCCCATCTCCCCTATCGTCATAAAGCAACACATCCTGTTATCCCTGGCTGAGATGCTCATCAACCGCGCGCTTGACGCCGATAAACCCGAAGAGCGCCCCTACCTTGATACCCTCGCAGACCGCCAGATCTATGCCACGGTCAACGCCCATACGGAAATGCGCACCACTGCTGGCTACACCGAGACCGAACAGATCGACGTGCTCAAGGATGTGCTCCAGCACTATGCCCGCCTGGAGAACGCCGTTGTCTCGCTGACCGACATGCGGTGCGCCCTGCTGCGGGAACACTACCGGCAGCCCTTTCTTGATCAACTCAGGCTGGCCCGTACGGAGCTTGAGGCACAACTGGCCAACTTGATCCTGGTTGAACAAAAGCTTGCCCCCCGCCCCGCCCGCGACAAGAGCAAACGCCCAAAACCGGCAACCCGACGCGTCATCAAAACCGTTGATCAAAGAAGCCTGATCGGCGATTTGCGCCCAAGCAAGCCCGATGAGCCGGTCAGTTACGTCGATATCACCGATACGCTGACTGGAGAAGTGGTTAACACTTACCAAAGTCGCGAGGGCGACTGGGCAATCGTCGCGCCCCCGAGTGAGCCGAGAACGGCACCCACTCCGGCGGCACGCTCATTAAAAAGAATCCGAGCGGATGGCCAGGCCCTCAAAAACGAGCGCCCCGGTATCGACGCCAGCATTCGCTTCCAACAGCGCAAACTCCTGGACGCCACCCGACGGGAAGAAATCAACCCCAATGACTGGGAGGTAATGCTGACTCAACATGCGGCCAAATTCACAGCGCTTGCCGAGGAGCTCAAAAACGCAACGGATGAACCCGCCATTGCACTGCGCAATAGCTACGAGCAGGCGGCAACAGAGGCCACTGCACAGGCTTATCAATTGTGCGGCGAAGGCTATCTGCTGCAGCGTCCCAAAGCCGCCAAGGTCGACTTTTTACACACCCATGATTTTGTCAGCATCCACCTGGTGAAAAAACGCGTGCCCTTGAAGGCCGGAGACTTTCTCACCGAATATGCCATACGCGACAAACGTAAAATCCAATCCGGAAAAAGGCCGGAGGATACCGACCTGTGGTACGCGCACTTTCATTACCCATCCGCTGAATCGCCGGCTTCGACGCCTGAGTTCGGCCACCTGAAGACCCCAGCCGAGCGCCTATTTACGCGCAAGGAGCTGATGGAGCAGGCCAAGGCGGATAACCGCGCCGTGATCAATCTGGACAAAGCCGTGATCGGCGCGCCGCTGGATCAGAAACTGTTTCTCGGCCTGGAAGTGTAAGAGAGGCTTTGCTTTGATTACGCCCACGCTGCCAGGGCGTGGGCGTAATCCTATGGGCTACGGCTGTCTGGCTTACTGACGTGTCGAGGGCCCCGGCTGCGGCGACGCAGGCCTGCCCGGTGCCGCCACAACAATGTCCGCCGACAATTCGTGCACCTCCTGGCGGGACAGTTCAAGCCGCAATTTCACCCGGGCGCTTTCTCGGTCAAATTGCAGTTGATTCATCGCCGCCTCGCAGCGCTCTTGACTGTCAGCGCCCTCCTCCCTGTCCGCATACTTGTCCTCGACCGCCTCATGGGCCGCTTCAGCGTCGCGCTGAAGTTGCTGGAACTCATCGGGATAGCGTTCTTCCAGGTACTGGTTCCAGTAGTCATGGCGAATCAGGCGTTCATAGAACGCATCAGACGCTTGCGCCGCCAGCACCTGCTCGCGGGCGCTGGTCAAGACGGCCCCACTGATCGGGGTACCAAACGCCATACGCGAGGGTTGCCCCGGCAGCTCCAGCCCGTCCGGCCAGCCACGGGTCAAACCGAGCCGATACTCCAGGCGTACCTCAGCCTCGTCCCTGCCTGCGGCATTGCGCATGGCAAGGGTATCAACCTGCTCCAAGCGGAATAATTGCCGGGACAGCGCCAGTAAACGCTGGCCCCTGACCTTCAGGGAACGGGTCGGCACGTCACACAGCACACGCTCGACGAGCACCATCACTTCCAACGAGCTGAAGGTGAGAATACGCCCGTCGATACAGGTGCCATGGGTGGCCGAGGCCGCGAACAACGACTCTCGCATCTCGCTACTGCCGACGGCGCTTTCAATCACTTCCCACACCCGCCGGGTAAGATCGACCGGTTGGAACCGGAACTCATCGGTATCGCGCAGGCGTTCGAGCAAATGGAAAAAACGCTCATGCAGCGGTTCCTGGGCCAATTGCTGCCACATCCGCCGCCGAGGTGCGGCCAAGCCTTGAGGTGAGTGAGTCAGCCAGGACGACAGCACCGCCTCTCCCGAATCGCGGCTGGGATCAACAATATCCTCCAGAGGTTCATCGGCGCTTTCGTCGCTGTCACTGCTGGATTGAGCCTCATCGGACGTATGTTCAAACCCTTGAATCCAGCCTTCAATTTCTGACTGATCCCATCCCATCACCGGCCCATTGTGGGTAAGGCCATAAACCCTCATCCGATCAAGACTGTCGAGTGATAGCGTTTCGTTATCGGCCAGATCGGTGCCATTCACCAACGCGTCATGACGGCCATCGAACAAACTGGAGGGTAAATCAACAATGTAATTGCCACATAGGTCCAAGGTTGTCAGGTTGGGCAAGGCCAACGTGCCTCTGGGCCACTGCTCAAGGCGGTTTTTGCCCAGGTCCAGGCGACGCAGGTGTGCGCCAATCGACAATCGATACAAAGGCTCGGGGTCGGCGATGGCATTAGTGTTTAAATCCAGCGCCTCAAGCTGGGTCATGCGCCCCACTGCCTCGGGCACCACCGACAGCTCATTACCACTCAAAATCAGCTTGCGCACCCCGGGGAAGCTATTGAGAAAGCCTTCGGCCCCCGATGCCGAGAACCCCACTGCGGTTAAATTCAGCGTGTGAACATGGCTGAACTGCACCGTCAGTTCAGGCAGGTTGTCGACGCGCAAGCCGTGCAGACTCAGCTCATAGCCGGCGTTGGCCGACACGCCGGCCTGCCAGCATTCGATGATCTTCAGTGCCACAGACTGGCGCTCCTCAGCCAGAGGGCTTACGTCCGGGCCAGTTAATTCACGGGTGTACAGCCAGCCGTTGAGCTGGCGAGTCAGACCGACGTATTCCTGATGCCAGGTGGTCAACAGCGTGTCTATTTGTGGATCGCTCATCCCACCGTTACGCAATTGTTCGAACCACAGCAACGCATTTTCCTCGGTCACCAACGGCGACAGTTGCTGCAAGCGCTTGACAAAGCCCGCGGCACCTTCGGCTACGGCGATCTGCTGGGGCATTGGCAACAGATGGCGCCTCATCGTCAGACCACTTTCCTGCGGGGGGGAAGACGGCCGGCACACGCTGTTGTTCAAACCGAGCCAATGCCCCAGAGGGCAAGCCCTGTGTAACCTCAACGCGCTGACGCGCCGAATCCAGCGCGGCCTGGCTCGCTGCGTTGAGGCGGTTCCCCGTCAAGTTGGTCTTCATCAATGCGGCATCATCGGCCAGCACCGTCAGCGGTAACGTCACCAATTGATTGTCTCGCAGGTCCAGCCATTGCAGATCCGGCAGCCACGCCGTGCACCTGCGACAGGGCGTCCATTACAAATGCCGGCACCTGCAACTCAAACACCGATGCATCGCCCGCTATGCCATAACGCTCACCCACCGCTCGCCACCAACGGGCTTCAAGTTCGCTGATCACTTGTTCATTGGGTCCTGCCCGCCATTGGGTGGAACGAGACCAATACCCGCTCACTGGATCCTCAGGTGCAGCGTAAAACGGCGCAAAGACATCGGCGTATTGGTCGCTGATCTGCTCAATAACCGCAAACCGCGCTTCGGGAGTTTGCGCGCTCTTGAGTATTTCGTGATGCAGGGAGTTGGCCAGGTTGTATTCCACTTTCAGCGACCGCAATTGACCTTTAGCGTACTCGCTGACCATCTGGTGCAGGTCAACCAGGTGTCCAACCGGACCTGGGCGATCGCGCAGGCTTTAACGCTCGCGTCGAGGGCCCGGCGCTGTGCAGTCGAAAGCGTTTCATAGGTCGACGGCAAGGGCGTTGTGCTGTGTTTAAGCGCCGACCTGCGGGCAGGCGTCGCGTCGACCAGCCACTGGGGTACGGCCTTTTCGAGAAAATCCCATGGATACTCTGCGTGGCCGCCGGTCGCGTATCAGCACTGGCTTGGGTGGGTAATTCAGACATGGTGTCACTCCGTTGAATGGAAGTGACAGGACATCACCGCTCAACCCTTGGGCGGTGGTGAATAACTAGTGAGGGCAGCCCTCACCGGCAGATTGGCTATGCTCTTGAGGACAGCCATGCGCACGAGGGTTTTATGAACGATCCAGCCAACAATAAGCCGCCGACCTTCTGGCAGATGCTCCACAGCGTCATTGCGGCGGCCTTTGGTGTACAAAGCGGCAAGAACCGCGCCCGCGATTTCACCCACGGCAAGCCCAGCCACTTTGTCATCCTGGGCGTGCTCTTCACGGCGGTATTTGCCTTGACCTTGTTCGGCATCGTCAAGCTGGTACTGCACCTGGCCGGGGTCTAACGCAACAGCAGTTGCAGGCTCAACGGGTAACCACACACACGCAGTCAGACCCTTCAACAGGGTTGCTCGAGCCTGGAATAATGATCGCCAGGAGAGTGGCAATGCGACAGCCAATCGAGGCCCAATCAACGCTCTTTGTTACTGGTGGCTGACCCAGAACACGGCCGTCCCGACCACCAGGATGATCAGGAACAGAATGGCCCAGGCATCCACGGTACTGTCAGGTTTACGGGTTTTGGTGGAATTGCTCATTGCATCGCCTCTTGTCGGTTTTATAGGTGACAGCACTAAGACTCGATCACAGTAAAGATCATGATTGCCCGCATGACAAATGTGGGTATGGCGATAACGGTTCTCATTAGTCAGTTTGGTTATTTACATATACCCAAACATCACTTTTGCGCATATACGCAAACTGGTATCGTGCGCCGGCTCCGTTGGGAGTGCGCGGCCGTGCGCGCAGATTTGCCGAGAACAGGACCTATATGTACGTATACGACGAATACGATCAGCGCATCATCGAGGACCGCGTCAAGCAGTTCCGTGATCAGACCCGACGCTACTTAGCAGGTGAACTGAGCGAAGAAGAGTTCCGCCCTCTGCGCCTGCAAAATGGCCTTTATGTTCAGCGCTTTGCGCCGATGCTGCGGGTGGCCGTGCCTTATGGCCAGCTGACCTCGCGCCAGACGCGAATGATGGCCAAGATCGCCCGCGACTTCGACAAAGGCTATGCCCACATCAGTACCCGCCAGAACGTGCAGTTCAACTGGCCGGCCCTGGAAGATGTGCCGGACATCCTGGCTGAACTGGCCACCGTGCAGATGCACGCCATTCAGACCAGCGGTAACTGCCTGCGCAACGTGACCACCGACCAGTTTGCCGGCGTCGCCGCCGACGAGTTGATCGACCCTCGGCCGTGGTGCGAAATCGTCCGCCAGTGGACCACCTTCCACCCGGAATTCGCTTACCTGCCGCGCAAGTTCAAGATCGCCATCAATGGCTCGACCTCGGACCGCGCCGCCATCGAAGTGCACGATATCGGCCTTGAGCCGGTGCACAACGCTGCCGGCGAGCTGGGTTTCCGCGTGCTGGTCGGCGGTGGTCTGGGCCGTACGCCGGTGGTCGGTGCGTTCATCAACGAGTTCCTGCCGTGGCAGGACCTGTTGAGCTACCTCGATGCCATCCTGCGGGTCTACAACCGCTATGGTCGTCGTGACAACAAATACAAGGCCCGGATCAAGATCCTGGTCAAGGCGCTGACCCCTGAGGTATTCGCCCAGAAGGTCGACGCCGAGATGGAACACCTGCGCGGCGGCCAGACCACCCTGACCGAAGCCGAAGTGCATCGCGTCGCCAAGCACTTCGTCGACCCTGAGTACAAGGCTTTGGCCAACCAGGACGCCGAGCTGGCCGCACTCGACCAACAGCATCCGGGCTTTGCCCGCTGGCGTGCGCGCAACACCCTGGCGCACAAGAAGCCGGGCTATGTAGCGGTGACCCTGTCGCTCAAGCCTACCGGTGTAGCCCCTGGCGATATCACCGACAAGCAGCTCGATGCCGTCGCCGACCTGGCCGAACGCTACAGCTTCGGCCAACTGCGCACGTCCCACGAGCAGAACATCATTCTTGCGGACGTCGAGCAGAGCCAGCTGTTCACCCTGTGGGGCGAGCTGCGCGAAGGCGGTTTTGCCACACCGAACATCGGCCTGTTGACCGATATCATCTGCTGCCCGGGCGGCGATTTCTGCTCCCTGGCCAACGCCAAGTCGATCCCGATAGCCGAGTCGATCCAGCGCCGTTTCGACGACCTGGACTACCTGTTCGACATCGGCGAGCTGGACCTGAACATTTCCGGTTGCATGAACGCCTGTGGTCACCACCACGTCGGCCACATCGGCATCCTGGGCGTGGACAAGAAAGGCGAAGAATTCTACCAAGTGTCCCTGGGTGGCAGCGCCAGCCGCGATGCGAGCCTGGGCAAGATCCTCGGCCCATCCTTCGCCCAGGAAGCCATGCCGGAGGTGATCGGCAAGCTGATCGACGTGTACATCGAACAGCGCACCGAAGATGAGCGTTTCATCGACACCTACCAACGCATCGGCATCGACCTGTTCAAGGAGCGCGTCTATGCAGCGAATCATTAAGAACAACGCCGTCGTCGACGAAACCTGGCACCTGCTGCCCAAGGACGCGAGCTTCGACGGTATCTCCAACTGCGACGACCTGATCGTGCCGCTGGCCCTGTGGCGCGAACACGGCCACGCCCTCAAGGCCCGCGACGGCGGCCTGGGCGTGTGGCTGGACGCCGATGAAGAAGCCGAAGAGATCGGTGAAGATGTCGAGCATTTCCAGGTCATCGCCCTGAACTTCCCGGCCTTCACCGACGGGCGCAACTACTCCAACGCACGCCTGTTGCGTGAACGTTATGGGTACAAAGGCGAATTACGCGCGATTGGCGATGTGCTGCGCGACCAGCTGTTCTACCTGCGCCGCTGCGGGTTCGATGCCTTCGCCTTGCGCGCCGACAAAGACCCGTACGAAGCGCTGGAAAGCCTCAAGGACTTTTCGGTGACGTACCAGGCCGCTACCGATGAACCGCTGCCACTGTTCCGCCGCCGCTGAGTAAAAATGTGGGAGGGGGCTTGCCCCCGATGACGGAGTGTCAGTCAACATCAATATGACTGGCCCGCCGCAATCGGGGGCAAGCCCCCTCCCACATTTGGATCTGCTTGTTCTGCAAATCAGCGCATTTTCACGGTTAGGTTTTAATCGACGCCAGCACCTGCTTCTGCCCCATGGAGCAAGGCACGCCTTCGGGCTGCGCTCGTACCGCCTCGATCACGCCCAATAATTGCGCCTTGTTGTGAGCCAACTGCGCCTGCATCACCTCGATCTGCGCCACCTTGCGCTCCAATGCCTCGATCAACTCATCACGCTTGTGCTCCCCCGGCGCGGGCATCAACGCCTTGAGTTCCTGCAAGGTAAAGCCGGCCTGCTGCGCGCTCTGGATCAATTGCAGCGTCTGCAGCGCCTCAGGGGCATAGCGCCGATAACCATTGGCCTGGCGCCCGACCTGACTGATCAACCCCTCGGCCTCATAAAAACGGATGCGCGACGCCGCCAACCCGCTCTGTTTTGCCAGTTCACCAATATTCATCGAACCGTCCGCTTGACATTAAAGTTAACTTTAAGCTTAGCCTGAGGCCTCCCCCGCTCAGGAGTCAACGCATGTCACCTTTTGAAGCCTTGCAACTGCCCAACGGCCAGGTTATTTCCAACCGCATCGCCAAGGCGGCGATGGAAGAAAACATGGCTGATCTGAATCAGGCACCCTCCCGCGAACTGAAGCAGTTGTACAAGGCCTGGGCCGAGGGTGAACCCGGCCTGCTGCTCACCGGCAACGTCATGATCGAACGCCGCGCCATGACCGGCCCCGGTGGCGTTGCGCTGGAAAACGAGCAACACCTGGAGAGCTTTCGCGAATGGGCCGATGTGGCGCGGGCCAAGGGCGTGCACTTCTGGGTGCAGCTCAGCCATCCGGGGCGCCAGACCATGGCCAATCTGGGCCAACAGGCACTGGCGCCGTCTGCCATCGCGCTGGACCTGGGCAGCTTTTCCAGAATGTTCGCCAAGCCCAGGGCCATGACCGAAGACGACATCCAGGACGTGATCCAACGCTTCGCCACCAGCGCCCGCCTGGCCGAGAAAGCCGGGTTCACCGGGGTGCAGATCCACGGTGCCCACGGTTACCTGCTGAGTCAGTTTCTCTCACCCTTGAGCAACCATCGCACCGACCGCTGGGGCGGCTCACTGGAAAACCGCGCGCGCCTGCTGCTCGAGGTGATCCATGCCGTGCGCGCCAGCGTCAGCCCGTCCTTTTGCGTGGCGGTAAAGCTCAACTCCGCCGACTTCCAGCGCGGCGGGTTCGATGCCGCCGACGCACGTGCCGTGGTCGAACTGCTCAACCCACTGCCGATTGACTTGCTGGAATTGTCCGGCGGCAGCTACGAAGCGCCGGCCATGCAAGGCGAGGCACGGGACGGCCGCACCCTGGCCCGTGAGGCGTACTTCCTGGAGTTCGCCAAGGAACTGGTCACGATCGCCAGGATGCCGTTGATGGTCACCGGCGGTATTCGCCGCCTGCCCGTCGTGCAACAAGTGCTCGACAGCGGCATTGCCATGGCCGGCATCGCCACCGCCCTGACCCTGGAGCCGCAACTGATCAAACACTGGCGCGAGGGCCGCGACCTCAACCCACAGCTCAAACCCATCGACTGGAAACGCAAACCCCTGGCCGCCCTCGCCACCCTCGCCCTGGTGCGCGACCAGATGCGCCGCCTGAGCCGCGGGCGCCTGCCCAACGCCAAGGCCGCTCCGTGGCTGGCGCTGGTGTGTGACCAGTGGTTTACCGCGCGGCGTACGCGGCAGTACCGCGCAAGCATGACGCAATCTTCACATTAAACGTGGAGCATTCGCCGTGATTGAACTGTCCCCTACTGATCAGCAGTTTTTCAACCTCACTGACGATTGGAGTGCTTCATGGCGAAAATCAACCTGGCCCAGCAGTTGGCGACCACCCTTGAACAGGCGGGCATCAAGCGCATCTGGGGCCTGACCGGCGATAGCCTCAATGGGCTCACCGACGCCCTGCGCAGCATGGACAGCATCGAATGGATGCATGTGCGCCACGAAGAAGTGGCCGCGTTCGCCGCCGGCGCCGAGGCCGCCGCCACCGGTGAGCTGACCGTGTGTGCCGGCAGTTGCGGGCCGGGCAACCTGCATTTGATCAACGGTCTGTTCGACTGCCATCGCAACCATGTGCCGGTACTGGCGATTGCTGCGCAGATTCCGTCCTCGGAGATCGGCCTGAATTATTTTCAGGAAACCCATCCCCAGGAACTGTTCAAGGAATGCAGCCATTTTATCGAGCTGGTGAGCAACCCCGAGCAGATGCCCCAGGTGCTGCATCGCGCCATGCGTTCGGCGATCCTCAACCGGGGCGTGGCGGTGGTGGTGATTCCGGGAGACGTGTCGCTGCTGGAGGTAGACGACAAGCTCAAGCCGTGGCCGGCGCTGCATGCACCGCGCACATTGCCGGCCGAGGCCGACTTGCAGCGCTTGAGCGATATGCTCCAGAGCAGCGAGAAAGTCACACTGCTGTGCGGCAGCGGTTGCGCCGGTGCCCATGACCAGGTGGTGGCGTTGGCCGACGCCCTCGGCGCGCCGGTGGTGCATGCGCTTCGCGGCAAGGAGCATGTGGAATGGGATAACCCGTTCGATGTGGGCATGACCGGCCTGATCGGTTTCAGCTCCGGCTACCACGCGATGCTCGACTGCGACACGCTGATCATGCTCGGCACCGACTTCCCTTACCGTCAGTTCTATCCGACCGACGCCAGAATTATCCAGGTTGACCGTGACCCCCAGGCCCTGGGTCGACGCGCGACCCTGGACCTGGGCATCGCCGCCGATGTCAGTGAAACCATCGGCGCGCTGTTGCCGCGCCTGACCCGCAAGACCGATCGCAGCTTCCTCGAAACCTCCCTCAAGCATTACGAGAAAGCGCGCCAGGGCCTGGATGACTTGGCGCAACCGTCCAAGGCTGATCGACCGATCCACCCTCAATACGTAGCACGCCTGCTCAGCGAGCTGGCCGATGATGATGCGATTTTCACCGCCGATGTCGGTTCACCGACCGTATGGGCCGCGCGCTACCTGAAGATGAACGGCAAGCGCCGCCTGATCGGCTCGTTCAACCACGGTTCCATGGCCAACGCCATGCCCCAGGCCATCGGGGCGCAGGCGGCGTTCCCGGGTCGGCAGGTCATCTCGATGTCGGGTGACGGCGGTTTCACCATGTTGATGGGGGACTTCATTTCGCTGGCGCAATTGAACCTGCCCGTCAAAGTGATCGTGTTCAATAACGCATCACTGGGTTTCGTCGCCATGGAGATGAAGGCCGCAGGCTACCTGGACACGGGCACCGAGCTGAAAAACCCGGATTTCGCGGCCATGTCCAATGCCATGGGAATCCTGGGGATTCGCGTGGAACAATCCGAAGACCTGGAGCCGGCCCTGCGCCAAGCGCTGGCCCACAACGGCCCGGTGCTGGTGGATGTGGTGACGGCCACCCAGGAGTTGGTGATGCCGCCGACGATCAAACTCGAACAGGCCAAGGGGTTCAGCCTGTATATGCTCAAGGCGGTAATGAGCGGGCGTGGTGATGAAGTGATCGAGCTGGCGCGCACCAACTGGCTGCGCTGATCCAACGGCGGGAGGGGCAAACCCCTCCCGCACCCGGACTCATGGTCCGATTCAGCCCTGTTGTTTTTCGACCCATTTGCCGAAGGCATCGATAAACGCCTGCAGGAACGGCCGGGTCTTTTCCGACAGCTTGCCGGCCTCATCGAACACGCTGCCCGCTCCGCCCAGGTAGGCTTCAGGCTGTTGCATGCACCACACATCAAGAAACACCAGGGACTGGCGCAGGTGATGGTTGGCACCAAAGCCACCAATGGCGCCTGGCGATACGCTGATGATCGCACCGGGCTTGCCGCTCCAGGCACTCTGCCCATAGGGGCGGGACCCGACATCGATGGCATTCTTCAACGGCGCCGGCACGGAACGGTTGTATTCGGGCGTCACGAACAACACCGCGTCGGATGAACTCACCTGTTGACGGAAAGTGCTGTAGGCTTGCGGCGCGCCTGGCCCGTCTATGTCCTCGTTGTAGAGCGGCAAATCGCCAATTTCAACAATGTTCAGCTTCAGGTTGGCAGGCGCCAACTCGGCCAGTGCCAAGGCGACTTTGCGGTTGATCGAGTCTTTTCTCAAGCTGCCGACCAGGACGGCAATCGTGTAGACCTTGCTCATTGAGGTTTCCCGACGTTTGACTAAGGAGCCTGTAGTTATAGAGATTTCACCGCGCGTGCACCAGCGGGTTTTGAGAATGCCGCAAAAGTTGCCGTGCAACCCAACGCGTGGGAAACGTCTGAAATTTTAAACGAATAGTATTTTTTTCTTATAGGTAAACTACCCCGCTCCCTGACGGTCTACAGAACCGCAAATCGAGTGTTTATCTCCAGAGGTTCTAAACAGATGGCAGCAGTACTAGTCGGACAGTTTCATGCCAGAGACGCGGAAGGCCGCGTATATTCGGTGCATGAGTTCCAGGAATCCGAACCGGCGCAAGGCGACCTGGCGGGCTCGGCGCCTGCCATCACCTACAAGCTGGCCATTGGCGACCGGGTGGAAAAGCTCGAGGGTGATGAGTTCAGATTGATTCAATCGGGCACAGTCCTCGTACGCGAATCAAAGACCACCCTCGCCTCATAAGATTTAGCCTTAAACACCTGCCCAGTCCTGGCGACTGGGCAGGGGACGCTCACGGGCTGCGGATTTGCGTCAATTCAATGCCCTGCTCGCCTCGCTTGAGCATCACCACCACCTGCCCTCTCTCCCCCTCAACTGCATACATCGAACGCGTGTAGCCCGACTGGTCGTAAGCGGGATAGGCCTCCACCTGCCTGATCAACGTGATACCGAGCACCGCGCCCACCTGTTCGCCAACCTGTTCCTGGGAGCGGATAAACGCTTCAAGTTCGGGGTTTTCCGGCGCGTGTTCAGTGTGATTATTCAAGAAGTAAGCCGCCATGCATCCTACGGTCACCAGCACCAGGAGTTGCTTGGCCGTTACCCCGAAGAGCATCGAGGATAGAGGCATTTGAGACCAGACCTGTTTTTGTTGTAAGTACCGGGTAACCGGCATTGGTCGTTACTGATCAGACACAGCATTCTAGTAGGATCGTGGTGCAAAGCCATAGGCCAGGGCGACGCGCGCAGTCTTTTTTGCGCACAAAGACCTGCGCCATTGAATCCCCGACGCGCTGCACATAGACTCCGGCCATGCGTTTACGTCATATCGAAGTGATTCAGGCCATCTTGCAGACCGGACACCCAGGCCTGGCCGCCGAGTGGCTGCAACTCTCCGTGGGCGAGGTGGACGCCACCCTCAGGGATGCCGAGCTGCAACTGGGCTTCATGCTGTTTGCCAGTGTGCGCGGGCGCCTGCAAGCCACCCGTGAAACCCTGGAGCTGCAGGCGCACATTGCGCCCCTGTACGAAGCGCTGGAGCCGATACAGCGCCTGGCCAGCCGCTTGAAGCACCATCACGCGCCAACCTTGCGTGTGCTGTGCACCCCGCCGCTGGCTAACCAGCTGTTGCCCCACAGCATCGCCCTGCTGCGCCGACGTTTCCAGGACACGCCGTGCAACCTGTCAAGCCAACCGACCCGGGAGATCGTCCGCAGTTTGTTGCTGCATGAAACCGAAGTGGGTCTGAGTCTGCGTGATCCGGAACACCCGCACATTCAAAGCAGCGTGCTGGCCCAAGGCAAACTGCAATTGCTCGCGCCCCATGGCTGGCTCAAACCCAGGCAGAAGTACATCGCACTGCAGGACCTGGCGGGACAGTCGATGATTGGCCTGGAAGGCCAGGACCCGCTGAGCCGCCTGCTGGACGCCAAGCTGCAAGCCTTGCGCCCGCTGCCGGTGGTGCAGACGCGGGTGCAGACGTACCAGATGATGCGCAGCATGGTCGAAGCCGGCGAAGGCCTCGCGGTTGTCGACCCGTTCACGGCCTGCGGTGCACGGGACGCGGGACTGGATGTATGCCCGATCTCACCACCGATCAGTGTCAAGCTGTATGCCCTGACCCTGCATGACGGGGCCGCGTCACCGGCCCTGAGCGCGCTGCTGGAGATCGTGACCCAGAAGGCCGAAAACCTGCTGTCCAACGACATGAAACTCGTATAGACGCGGCCTCAGATGGAGCTGACTTCAGTCTTGAACAGCCGATACCAGAAAATCGCCACTTCACGGGTTTGCGGGTCGATGCCGCGATAGCGCAGTTGATCGATGCCCCCCATGACATACCCGCTACGCTCATACAGGCGACAGGCACCGAGGTTGTTGTTCTGGGTTTCAAGCATCATGCCCGGCAGGTTTTTCTTGCGTGCCCAGAACTGCGCCACATCCAACAGCGCCTTGGCGACACCGTGACGCCGTGCAGGCAGCGCCACCGCCAGCTCGTCAACGTGGGCAAAGCCGTTCCAGTTGGTACTGACCACGACGTGTCCGACGGCACGATCATCCAGATAGGCCATGAAGATCGCGCTGTCGGGCGCGTTGCGAAAGCTGGCGAATTCTTCCGGGTCGATGCCATAGCACTTGCGATAGGGCAGGATGCGCTCCAGCGGCCACTGATCGACACGCTTGTCCATCTGCGGCACGCCATAGGCACTGACCTCGAAACTGAAGTCATTGCCCCACACATAAGCGTCGAAGCCTTCATCGGCGACTCGCACACTGAGCCCTGGATACTTCGGGTTCATGACAGCTTGCATAACGTTCCTTAACCTTTGATGCAATCGACGGTGTAACAACGACCACTGCCGTCATCTTCATGTTGCAGCCCATGCACATCAGCGACGAAGCCGGGGAAACTGCTATCGAACGTGCGGGCGAACGCCAGGTAATCGACGATCGAACGCGTTGACTCGGTAAAGCGCTCGCCCGGCATGATCAACGGGATGCCCGGCGGATAGGGCACCAGCATCACGGCTGCGATGCGTCCTGGCAAGGCATCGATGGAAACGGCTTCCACTTCCCCCCTGACCAACTGATCGTAGGCGTCGGCCGGCTTCATCGCGATCTGCGGCAACACCGTGTACATACGCTTGAGGTGCCGGGCTGTCGCATTACTGCGATAGCAACTGTGCAACTGGTTGCACAGATCGCGCAACCCCAGGCCTTGATAACGGACCGGGCCCTGGGCATATACCGAAGGCAGGCAACTGGCCAGGCTGGCATTGGCATCATAGCTGCGCTTGAACTCCAGCAACTCGGTGAGCAAGGTACTCCACTTGCCTTTGGTGATGCCCATCGAAAACAACACCAGGAAAGAATACAGCCCGGTCTTCTCCACCACCAGGCCGCGCTCCCAGAGGAACTTGCTGACCACGGCGGCGGGAATCCCGCAATCGCTCAAGGCGCCACCGGCGTTGAGGCCGGGCATCACCAGCGTGACCTTGATCGGGTCCAGCAGCACATAATCTTCAGCCACGTCGCCGAAACCATGCCAGTCGTCCTGGGGGTGCAGCAGCCAGTCGGCCGTGGCGACCCGGTCGATACCGGCCACCGAGGGTGGCTGCCAGATGGAAAACCACCAATCGTCGGCGGCGATATGCTGACGCAGATTGGCCAGTGCACGGCGGAAACTCAGGGCCTCGTCGAACATTTCCTGCAACAGCGAGCGACCCGCCGGACCTTCCATCATGGCCGATGCCACGTCCAGGGAGGCGATGATACTGTATTGCGGCGAGGTGGAAATATGCATCATGAACGCTTCGTTGAAGCGGTCGCGGTCCAGCTGCCGCGCACCGCCATCCTGCACATGGATCATCGATGCCTGACTGAAGGCCGCCAGCAACTTGTGGGTGGAGTGCGTGGTGAACACCAACGGGCTGTCCGGCGTACGCAACGTGCCCATGCCATAGCGCCCGGCGAAAAACTCGTGGAACGCCGCGTAGGCATACCAGGCCTCATCGAAGTGCAGCACCTCCACACTGTTGCCCAATTGCTGCTTGATCAGTTCGGCGTTGTAGCACAGGCCGTCGTAGGTGGAATTGGTCACCACCGCCAGCTTGACCTTCGCCGGGCGGCCCCGGGCCAGCGGGCTGGCGTCGATCTTGGCGCGGATCGATTCGGGGCTGAACTCACTCAAGGGGATGGGGCCGATGATCCCCAGTTCGTTGCGTTCCGGGCACAGGTACAACGGGATCGCGCCGGTCATGATGATCGAATGCAGCACCGACTTGTGGCAATTGCGGTCCACCAGTACCAGATCGTCGCGGCCTACCATGGAGTGCCAGACGATTTTGTTGGCGGTGGAGGTGCCGTTGATCACGAAGAACGTATGGTCGGCGCCGAAATTGCGGGCGGCGCGGGCTTCGGCTTCGGCCAGCGGCCCGGTGTGATCGAGCAGCGAGCCCAGTTCGGGGACGGAAACAGACAGGTCCGAGCGCAGGGTGTTCTCCCCAAAGAACTGATGAAACGCCTGCCCCACCGGGCTTTTGCGATAGGCCACGCCACCGCCGTGGCCCGGGGTATGCCATGAGTAATTGGAGTCGGCGGTGTGTTGCACCAGGGCCTTGAAGAACGGCGGCAGCAGGCCATCGAGGTAGGTGCGCGCAGCGCGGGCGACCTGGCGCGCCAGAAACGGTACGGTGTCTTCGAACAGATACAGAATGCCGCGCAACTGGTTGAGTTCGCTCATGGCATCAGCCGGGGCGTTTTCCAGGGTGACTTGCTCGCCCAGGGCGAAGATCGGCAGGTTGGGCGCCCTCACCCGCGCCAGGCGGATCAGCTCGACCATGTTCTGCAGCAAGTGGGTGTTTTCCCCGGCGCCTTCCGCTGCGATCAGCATGCACGCCAGGCCGTGGTGGGTGGACGCCACCAACCGCCCTTCGGCGTAGTCCACGGCAGAAAAGATACTGAAGCCCTCCTGCTCCAACTCCCTGGCGATGCCGCGAACCCGGTCACCGGCAACGGTGTCGGCCTTGATGTCACGGTGCACGATAAGGACGGGAAACTTCAGGTCTTTGTACATGAGCGCGCCTACTCCTGAGGGCTTGCACTCAGGGTAGAGGCTGGAAGCGAATGTGGCGAATGAAGATTTCGAAGACAGTCGGGATCAACTGTTGATGCTGATCGTTCCCACGCTCCGCGTGGGAATGCCGCCTTGGACGCTCTGCGTCCGCTCTTGACGGCGTGACGCGGAGCGTCACAGGATGCATTCCCACGCAGAGCGTGGGAACGATCGTAGGGTGCCAGGATTATTGTTGCGTCAGTTGGGTCCACAACGCCGGTGCGCCGGCCGCCTTGGCAATCGCTTCCAACCGCGCGACATGCTCGGCCAGATCCTGCTCGCTGGCACGGATGACAGGCGTGGGCCTGCGGTCTGCCGGCAGGCGACGGATCTCCGAGGGGCGATTGCCCGAGCCTTCCGCCGAACCGCTGCCATCGGTTGCATTACCGGCCAGCGACAGGCTGGTCTGCCCACCAGTCATGGTCAGGTAAACGTCAGCCAGGATCTCGGAGTCGAGCAAGGCGCCGTGCAGTTCACGCCCGGAGTTGTCGACGCCATAACGCTTGCACAAGGCATCAAGGCTGTTGCGTTGGCCGGGGTGACGCTCGCGGGCCATCATCAAGGTGTCGAGGATCGAGCAGTGCCGGGAAATATCCGCTCGGTCCATCTGCCCCATCAGGGCAAATTCATTATTGATGAAGCCGACGTCGAACGCCGCGTTATGGATGATCAGTTGGGCGCCGTTGATGAACTCGAAAAACTCATCGGCCACTTCGGCAAAGCGCGGCTTGCCCTTGAGGAATTCGTCGGTGATGCCGTGGACGCCGATCGCGCCTTCGTCACTGTCGCGGTCCGGTTGCAGGTAGACGTGGAAGTGACGACCGGTCAGGCGGCGCCCCATCAGTTCGACACAACCGATTTCGATGATCCGGTGACCATCGGTCACCGGCATGCCGGTGGTTTCGGTATCGAGTACAACGGATCGGATGGCCATCAGGGTTCAGCTCTCAACGGTGTAGTGTGTTCAAGGGGCGCGATGTTAACACGTCAGCCGGCATCAGCTCTGCTTGTAGCCGCGCACTTCATCCACGCCACGGTTGGCCAGTTGGTCGGCACGCTCGTTGCCTGGATGGCCGATATGCCCGCGCACCCATTTCCAGGTGATGTCATGGCGGTTGCATTGCTCATCGAGCAATTGCCACAGGTCGGCATTCTTGACCGGCTCCTTGGACGCCGTTTTCCAACCGCGCTTCTTCCAGTTGACCATCCACTCGTTGATGCCCTTCATCACATATTGCGAGTCGGTCACCAGCAGGACGTTGCAGCGCCGCTTGAGCTCTTCGAGGCCACGAATGGCGCCCATCAGCTCCATGCGGTTGTTGGTGGTATTGGCTTCGCCGCCCCACAACTCCTTCTCCACGCCCTTGCACACCAGCAATGCGCCCCAGCCGCCGGGGCCGGGGTTGCCCTTGCAGGCGCCATCGGTGAAGAGTTCTACACTATCGGTCATCGGTTATTCGGCCTGAATCAAAATGAGGTTTTACGGTTGACGTTGTTCGCGGTTGACCTTGGCCAGCGGCATTGGCACCAGCTTGCCGAGCGGTTCGCGGCGCACTTGCTGCACCGGGCGCAGCCCGACCACGATCTTGCGTGCCACCAATAAATAGAAGCCGCCACCCGACAGTTGCCAGGCGCCTGCGCGGCGTTCCCAGCCAGCGAGGCGGCCCTGCCACTTGGCGGACGCAAGCGGCGGACGATAGCACCCGAAGCGGCGTTTCTCCAGCGCGAAGCCCAGCAGGTTCAACCAGTCGCCGACCCGCGAAGGCGCAATGCAACGCGCCTGGCGCAAACCGTCATGGGCGAACAGGTGGCGCAGGCCCCAACTGCTCCAGGGGTTGATGCCAATAATCAGCAAATGGCCACCCGGGCGCACGCTGCTCGCGGCTTCGCGCAATAAACCGTGGGGAGACAGGCAGAAATCCAGGCCGTGCTGCAGCACCACCACATCGGCGGCGTGTTCGCTCAACGGCCAGGCCTGCTCCTCGCAGACGATTTCCACGCCCGGCAACGGCGCCCCCAGGCGTACATTGCGTTGCACCTGCGGTGCGCACGGCGGCGACTCGGCCGAGGGGCCGTAATGCACCAGGTAGCCGCCAAAGAACCGGCCCAGCTCGTCTTCGAGCATGCGCCGCTCTTCATCCAGCAGCAATTGCCCCAGCGGCCCGGACAGCCATTCGCGGGCGGCACCGATCAGAGCCAGCCACTCGGGATCGGCCTGGGCGAACGCTTTATCAGTCATTGCATTCTCCAATTCGCCTAGACGTTCTAAGATGCACCAATGTGTTCAGCTTGGCGAATCGAAGAATGATACAGATCAGTGCCCTGCCCGCCTTCACCGATAACTACATCTGGTTGTTACAGGATGAGCAAACCCGACGTTGCGCCGTGGTCGATCCCGGTGACGCCGCGCCGGTCATCGCCTGGCTTGAGCAGAACCCTTCCTGGGTACTCGGCGACATCCTGGTGACTCACCATCACCATGATCATGTCGGCGGTGTCGAGCAACTCAAAAAACTCACCGGCGCCAAGGTCTACGGCCCCGCGAACGAAAACATCCCGGCCAGGGACGTCGACTTGCAGGACAACGACCGCATTACCGTGCTCGGCCTGGACTTCGCCGTGTACGCAGTGCCCGGCCACACCCTCGGCCACATCGCTTATTACCATCAAGGCGTGTTGTTGTGCGGCGACACGCTGTTTGCCGCCGGTTGCGGTCGCCTGTTCGAAGGCACGCCGGAGCAGATGCATACCTCGCTTGAGCGCCTGGCCGCCCTGCCCGCTGACACCCTGATGTACTGCACCCACGAATACACACAAAGTAACCTCAAGTTTGCCCAAGCCGTGGAACCGCATAACACCGACATCGCTGAGCGGGTTGCGCAAGTCGCTCAGTTGCGGGCGCGTGGCGAGATGACGCTGCCGTCCAACCTGGCGCTTGAAAAACGCACTAACCCTTTCCTGCGCACCTCTGAAACATCCGTTAAACAAAAAGCGGACGAACGGAATGGACGCGACAACCGCTCTGGGGCCGAGGTGTTTGCTAGCTTGAGGGCCTGGAAAGATAAGTTCTAAGCCGAAGCGATCTGATACGAAATTTCTGAATGGTTGACCGGAACCAAAGCGCTTTCTAGAATCGCCCGACATTTTTGCCCGGAACTTACTTCCAGCCAATGTCGTCATCTATTCGTAAATCCATTTCTTCAGACGCATTGACCCGCCTGGCTCAAGCCGTGGCGGTGGCCGTTTCCGCAACTCTGGCGGGCTGCCAATCGACCCATTACGCTGCACAATCCACCGTGCAACCCAAACCCAATCTTGCTGCCAAGATCAAGCAAAAACCTATCTGGCTCTCAGAGAAGCCCAGCCCCGAAGTGCCCCAGGATGTCTGGGAGCGCATGCGTCGGGGCTTTCAATTGCAGGACGGTGTCGGCGTCAACCCACGCATCGAGCAACAACGCCTGTGGTTCGCCAGCAACCCGTCCTTCCTGGAAAACGCCGGGGAACGCGGCAGCCTCTATATTCATTACATCGTCGAACGCCTTGAAGAACGCAACATGCCCCTGGAGCTGGCGCTGCTGCCAGTGATTGAAAGTGCCTACAACCCAATGGCCTATTCGCGCAGCGATGCGGTCGGCCTGTGGCAGTTCATCCCCTCCACCGGGCGCTACTTCAACCTGCGCCAGACCCGCGCCTACGATGGCCGCCGCGATATCACCGCCTCCACCACCGCCGCCCTGGACTACCTGACCCGTCTGCATGACATGTTCAACGGCGACTGGCTGCTGGCCCTGGCGGCCTACAATGCGGGGGAAGGCACGGTCAGCCGGGCCATCGAGCGCAACGAGAAGCTTGGCCTGCCGACAGACTACTGGAACCTGCCCCTGCCCCAGGAAACCAAGGACTACGTGCCCAAGTTCCTGGCGCTGTCCCAGGTGGTGCTGGCCCCCGAGGCCTATGGCGTCAACCTGAACCCGATCGCCAACACGCCGTATTTCGAAGTGGTTGAAGTCAAGCAAAGCATGGACCTGTCCCGGGTCGCCGCGCTGGCGGAAATCGATGAAGACGAGCTGTTCCAGCTCAACCCGGCCCTGAAACAACGCACCACCCTGGATGGGCCCCAGCATCTGCTGGTGCCCACCTCCAAGGCGCAACTGCTCACCAGCACCCTGTCGATGATGAAGCCCGAAGAGTTGTTGAGCATGCGCCCGAAAAAGCCGGTGTTCGACGAAGTCGAGACCAAGACGGTTGCCGGGCGTACCCGCAGCTACAAAGTGCGCAACGGCGACAACCTCACGCTGATCGCCAAGGCCAACAAGGTCGATGTGCACGACCTGCAGCGTTGGAACAAGCTCAACGGCCAGGCCCTCAAGGTCGGCCAGACCCTGGTGATGCAGGACACGCGCAAAGCCGCCGCGAAAAAGCCGGTGCAGTACAAGGTCAAGAAAGGCGATTCGCTGTACATGGTCGCCAAGCGCTTCAATGTCGAGATGCAACACCTCAAGCGCTGGAACCCGCGTACCGGCCAGGCATTGAAGCCTGGGCAGATGCTGGTGGTGTCAGGCCCGCGCTGAGGCCTCAGAAACACCGAGGAACTCATGTGGGAGGGGGCTTGCCCCCGATTGCGGTGGGTCAGTCAGCCCGTCTATTGACTGACCCACCGCTATCGGAGGCAAGCCCCCTCCCACATTGGATCTTCAGTGTTCTCAGCAGCCTTTTTCCATCCGGAACAAGCTGTTACTGTACCGATCATAAAGCCCAAGCCGCCCGGATCGGATCTCTGACTTGAAGCGTCCCCTCCTTCTACTGATAAGTCTGGCCTTGAGCTTTGCGGCGAACGCGACGATTACCGAGAGCCACGGTTACGCGCAGTTCGGCACGCTCAAGTACCCGGCCAAATTCACCCATTACGATTGGGTAAACCCTGCAGCGCCCAAAGGCGGCACACTGCGGGTGATGGCCTTTGGCACGTTCGACACCCTCAACCCCTACACCTTCAAGGGCTCCAGCCCGGTTTCCACCCCCAACTTCCTGCAGTACGGCGTCAACGAGCTCAACGAGCCGCTGATGGTCGGCACCGGCCAGTACGCGCCGTCCGGTGACGAGCCGACGTCCAGCTACGGCCTGATTGCCCAATCGGTGGAATACAGCGAAGACCGCAGCTGGGTGGTGTTCAACCTGCGCCACGAGGCGCGTTTTCACGACGGCACGCCGATTACCGCCGACGACGTGGCATTTTCCTATCGCACCCTGTTGACCGAAGGCCACCCGCAGTACCGTACCCACCTGCAGGAAGTGGCGCGGGTCGATGTGCTCAATCGCCATCGCATCCGCTTTGTCTTCAAGCGCGCCGGCAACCCGCTGCTGATCCTGCGCCTGGGCGAGCTGCCGGTGCTGCCCCAGCATTACTGGAAGCATCGCGACTTCAAGGCCACCACGTTCGAACCGCCACTGGGCAGCGGGCCATACCGCATCAGCAAGGTCACCCCTGGTCGCCAGCTGGTGTTCGAACGGATCAAGGATTACTGGGGCAAGGACCTGCCGGTCAACCAGGGTTTATATAACTACAACAAGGTCGAGGTGGAGTTCTACCGCGACAGCGACGTCGCCTTTGAAGCCTTCAAGGCGGGCGAATTCGACATTTATATCGAGCACCAGGCCAAGAACTGGACCACCGGCTATAACTTCCCGGCAGTGAATCGCGGTGAGGTCATCAAGGCGCAGATCGCCCACCGGATTCCCACCCAGAGCCAGGGCCTGTTCATCAACAGCCGGCGACCGGCCTTCAGCCAGACCAGGGTGCGCGAAGCCCTGGGGTTGATGTTCGACTTCGAATGGACCAACCGCACCCTGTTCAGCAGCGCCTACAAACGCGCCTTGAGCTATTACCCCAACAGCGAGTTCTCGGCCACGGGCGTGCCGGTCGGGCACGAGTGGCTGATGCTTTCGCCCTACCGCGAGCAACTGCCGGCCAACCTGTTCACCCAGGCCTTCAGCCTGCCGCAGACCGACGGTCGCGGCATCCCGCGTGAAACCCTGCGCCGTGCCCTGGCCCTGCTTGGCGAGGCCGGGTGGAAGCTGTCCGGCCAACGCCTGCTGAACAAGGACGGGCAACCGCTGCGCCTGGAAATCCTGCTGGTCAATCCGAACCTGGAGCGCATCCTGCAGCCCTATGTCGAGAACCTGATCAGTATCGGCATCGACGCGCGCCTGCGCACCGTTGACCGCGCACAGTACAAGCAGCGCCTGGATCAGTTCGACTTCGACATGGTCCTGGTCACCCTCAACCAGACCCTCAGCCCAGGGCTGGAACAATGGCAGTATTTTCATTCCAGCCAGGCCACCATCAAGGGCAGCAAGAATTACGCGGGCATCGCCAACCCTGTGGTCGATCACCTGCTCGAACAACTGCTCGCGGCACAGACCCGCGAAGAACAGCTGGCTGCCGGTCGCGCCCTGGACCGGGTGCTGCTCTGGCAGCACTACAGCATTCCCAACTGGTACCTCAACTATCATCGCCTGGCGTACCGCAACCGGTTCGCCTTTGTCACCACGCCGCCCTACAGCCTGGGCTTGAGCGCGTGGTGGCTGAAAGCTTCGGAGAAAGCCCAATGATGTCCTTGCGCAGTACTGTATTGGCCGGCCTGTTGCTGTGCGGCGCGGCGCAGGCCGCCCCGCAACATGCGTTGACGCTCTATAACGAGCCCCCCAAGTACCCCGCCGACTTCAAGCATTTCGACTACGTCAACCCCGACGCCCCCAAAGGCGGCACCTTCCGCGAATCGGCCATGGGCGGCTTCGACAGTCTCAACCCCTACATCAGCAAAGGCGTACCGGCGGACAATCTGCCGCTGATCTACGACACGCTGGCGATGCAGAGCCTGGACGAGCCCATTACCGAATACGGCCTGGTGGCCGGCAAGATCGAGAAGGCCCCGGACAACAGCTGGGTGCGCTTCTACCTGCGCCCCGAGGCACGCTTCCATGACGGCCACCCGATCCGCGCCGAAGACGTGGTGTTCACCTTCCAGACCCTGATCAAGGACGGCACCCCGCTCTACCGCACCTACTACGCCGACGTGGATGAAGTGGTCGCCGAAGACCCGCTGCGGGTGCTGTTCAAATTCAAGCGCACCAACAACCGCGAGCTGCCACTGATCCTCGGGCAATTGCCGGTGCTGCCCAAGCACTGGTGGGCCAACCGCGACTTTTCCAAAGGCAATCTGGAAATACCGCTGGGCAGTGGCCCGTACAAGGTGGCCGAGGTCAAGGCCGGGCGCATGATTCGCTACGAGCGGGTCAAGGACTACTGGGCCAGGGATCTGCCGGTGGCCAAGGGTTTCTATAACTTCGATAACCGCATCACCGATTATTACCGCGACAGCACGGTGTCCCTGGAAGCCCTGAAAGCCGGGCAGTTCGACTATTGGCTGGAGTTCAGTGCGAAAAACTGGGCCAACGCCTACAACATTCCGGCCGTGGCCCAGGGTCGTTTGATCAAGGAAGAAATCCCCAACGGCAACCCCACCGGCATGCAGGGTTTCGTGTTCAACACGCGCAAACCGATGTTCCAGGACGTGCGGGTACGCAAGGCCATCAGCCTGTTGCTGGATTTCGAATGGAGCAACAAACAGCTGTTCAACGGCGCCTACACGCGCACCCGCAGTTACTTCGAGAACTCGGAAATGGCCGCCACCGGCCTGCCCGGCCCGGATGAACTGGCCATTCTCGAACCGCTGCGCGATAAAATCCCCGCCGAGGTCTTCACCCAGGCGTTCGAACCGCCCAAAACCGACGGCAGCGGCATGATCCGCGCGCAGCAGCGCCAGGCGTACCAGTTGCTGCAGGAAGCCGGCTGGAAGATCGTCGATGACAAGATGGTCGACACCACCGGCAAACCGGTGACCATCGAATTCCTGCTGGCCCAGACCGAGTTCGAGCGCATCCTGTTACCGTTCAAGCGCAACCTGGCCGACCTGGGTATCGACCTGGTGATTCGCCGGGTCGACGTGTCGCAGTTCGTCAACCGCCTGCGCTCAAGGGATTTCGACATGCTGGTCGGCAGCTTTCCGCAATCCACTTCACCGGGTAATGAGCAGCGTGAGTTCTGGAAGTCGTCCAGCGCCGACAAACCGGGCAGCCGCAACTACATGGGGCTCAAGGACCCCGCCGTCGATCAGTTGGTCGAGCAGCTGATCGACGCCGACTCGCGCAAAAGCCTGATCGCCCACGCCAGGGCACTGGACCGCGTGCTGCAGTTTGGCTACTACGTGATTCCCAACTGGCACATCAAGACGTTCCGTGTGGCGTATTGGGACCACCTCGGCCACCCGAAAGTCTCACCGCGCTATGACGTCGGCACCGCCACCTGGTGGGCCAAACCCGACGTCAAACCGGCGGTTCCCCTGGACACCACGCAAAGCGCCGAAGCGGCGAGCGGAGGCGATTGAATGCTGGCCTATATTGTTCGTCGCCTGTTGCTGATCATCCCCACGCTGTTCGGGATCCTGCTGATCAACTTCGTCATCATCCAGGCCGCCCCGGGCGGTCCGGTGGAGCAGATGATCGCCAAGCTCGAAGGCTTTGACGGTGCCACCAGCCGCATTGCCGGTGGCGGCGCCGAAGTCTCGGTGGCCGGCTCCAGCAGCTACCGTGGCGCCCAGGGCCTGGACCCGGCGCTGATCAAGGAAATCGAGAAAATGTACGGTTTCGACAAGTCGGCACCGGAACGCTTGTGGATCATGGTCAAGAACTACGCCCGGCTGGACTTCGGCGACAGCTTCTTCCGTGACGCCAAGGTCATCGACCTGATCAGGGAGAAGATGCCGGTGTCGATTTCCCTCGGGTTGTGGAGCACTCTGATCATGTACCTGGTGTCGATCCCCCTGGGCATCGCCAAGGCCACGCGTCACGGCAGTCACTTCGATGTGTGGACCAGCTCGGCAATCATCGTCGGCTATGCGATCCCGGCGTTCCTGTTCGCCATCCTGCTGATCGTGGTGTTTGCCGGCGGCAGTTACCTGGACTGGTTCCCCTTGCGCGGGCTCACGTCGAACAACTTCGACGAATTGAGCTGGGGCGGCAAAATTCTCGATTACTTCTGGCACCTGGCCCTGCCCGTGACCGCCCTGGTGATCGGCAACTTCGCCACCATGACCCTGCTGACCAAGAACAGCTTTCTCGACGAGATCAACAAACAGTACGTGGTCACCGCCAAGGCCAAGGGCCTGACCAACCACCGCGTGCTCTACGGCCATGTGTTTCGCAACGCGATGCTGCTGGTGATCGCCGGTTTCCCCTCGGCCTTTATCGGTATCTTCTTTACCGGCTCGTTGCTGGTGGAAGTGATCTTCTCCCTCGATGGCCTGGGCCTGATGAGCTTTGAAGCGGCGATCAACCGCGACTATCCGGTGGTGTTCGGTACGCTGTTTATCTTTACCCTGCTGGGGCTGATCGTGAAACTGATCGGCGACCTCACCTACACCCTGGTCGATCCGCGGATCGACTTCGCCAGCCGGGAGCATTGAGATGAACCTGTCCCCCCTCAATCGCCGCCGGTTCGAGCGGTTCAAGGCGAACAAGCGTGGCTGGTGGTCACTGTGGCTGTTCCTGATCCTGTTCGTGCTGAGCCTGGGCGCCGAATTGATTGCCAACGACAAGCCCCTGGCCGTGCACTTTGACGGCGACTGGTATTTCCCGGCGCTCAAGCGCTACCCGGAAACCACCTTCGGCGGCGAGTTCCCCCTGGAAGCCAACTACAAGAGCCCGTATATCCAGGAACTGCTCAAGGCCAAGGATGCCTGGACCTTGTGGGCTCCGATCCCGTTCAGCTACCAGAGCATCAACTACGACCTGAAAGTGCCGGCCCCCGCGCCGCCGTCGAGCGTCAACCTGCTGGGCACCGATGACCAGGGCCGCGATGTCCTGGCGCGGGTCATCTACGGGTTTCGCGTATCGGTGCTGTTCGCGTTGACGCTGACCGTGCTCAGCTCGATCATCGGCGTGATCGCCGGCGCCCTGCAGGGTTTCTATGGCGGCTGGGTGGACCTGGCCGGGCAACGCTTCCTGGAGATCTGGTCCGGGTTGCCGGTGCTGTACCTGCTGATCATTCTCGCCAGCTTCGTGCAACCCAACTTCTGGTGGCTGCTGGGCATCATGCTGTTGTTCTCGTGGATGAGCCTGGTGGACGTGGTGCGTGCCGAGTTCCTGCGAGGGCGCAACCTCGAATACGTGCGCGCGGCCCGTGCGCTGGGCATGCAGAACGGCGCGATCATGTTTCGCCATATCCTGCCCAATGCGATGGTCTCGACCATGACGTTCATGCCGTTCATCCTCACCGGCGCCATCGGCACCCTCACCGCCCTGGATTTCCTGGGTTTCGGCCTGCCGGCCGGCTCACCGTCACTGGGCGAACTGGTGGCCCAGGGCAAATCCAACCTGCAGGCGCCGTGGCTGGGCATGAGCGCGTTTGCCGTGCTGGCGATCATGTTGAGCCTGCTGGTGTTTATCGGCGAGTCCGCTCGCGATGCCTTCGACCCGAGGAAATGAGATGAATCAGGACAATCTGATCGAAATCCGCGACCTCAGTGTCGAGTTCGTCACCGGCGAGCATCAGCATCGCGTGGTCAATCACGTCAGCTTCGATATCAAGCGCGGCGAAACCCTGGCCCTGGTCGGCGAAAGCGGCTCGGGCAAATCGGTGACGGCGCATTCGATCCTGCGCCTCTTGCCCTACCCTCTGGCGCGGCACCCGTCCGGTACCATCAGCTACGCCGGTCAAGACCTGCTGACGCTCAAGGAAAAGACCCTGCGGCACATTCGCGGCAACCGCATCGCGATGATCTTCCAGGAGCCGATGACCTCGCTGAACCCGCTGCACTGCATCGAAAAACAGATCAATGAAGTGCTCGGCCTGCACAAGGGCCTCACCGGCAAGGTCGCCACCCGGCGCACCCTGGAACTGCTGGAACTGGTGGGCATTCCCGAGCCGCACAAACGCCTCAAGGCGCTGCCCCATGAACTCTCCGGAGGCCAGCGCCAGCGCGTGATGATCGCCATGGCCCTGGCCAACGAGCCGGAACTGCTGATTGCCGATGAGCCGACCACGGCCCTCGACGTGACGGTGCAACTGAAGATCCTGGAACTGCTCAAGGAACTGCAGGCGCGCCTGGGCATGGCGTTGCTGCTGATCAGCCACGACCTGAACCTGGTCCGCCGGATCGCTCACCGGGTGTGCGTGATGCAACAGGGCTGCATCGTCGAGCAGGCCGACTGCGAGACGCTGTTCCAGGCGCCGCAACACCCTTACACCCAGGAACTGCTGGCGGCCGAACCCAGCGGCGGGCCGGCCGGCAATGCCGTGGGGCCAACGCTGCTGGAAGTGGACGATCTGAAAGTCTGGTTCCCGATCAAGAAAGGCTTTTTGCGCAACACCGTCGATTACGTCAAGGCCGTGGACGGCATCAACTTCAGCCTGCCCCAGGGGCAGACCCTGGGCATCGTCGGCGAAAGCGGCTCGGGCAAATCCACCCTGGGCCTGGCGATCCTGCGCTTGATTGGCAGCCAGGGCGGGATTCGCTTCGAAGGCCAGCAGCTTGATCGGCTCACCCAGCAACAGGTACGCCCGCTGCGCCGGGAAATGCAGGTGGTGTTCCAGGACCCCTTCGGTAGCCTGAGCCCGCGCATGTGCGTCAGCGAGATCGTTGGCGAAGGGTTGCGCATTCACAAGATGGGCACGCCGGCCGAGCAGGAAGCCGCGATCATCGCCGCGCTCAAGGAGGTTGGCCTGGACCCGCAATCGCGGCATCGCTACCCCCATGAGTTTTCCGGTGGCCAGCGCCAGCGCATCGCCATTGCCCGCGCCCTGGTGCTCAAGCCGCGCCTGATCCTGCTGGACGAACCGACGTCGGCGCTGGACCGTACGGTGCAACGCCAGGTGGTGGAACTGCTGCGCGGCTTGCAGGCCAAGTACAACCTGACCTACCTGTTCATCAGCCATGACCTGGCGGTGGTCAAGGCGCTGAGTCATCAGTTGATGGTGGTCAAGCAGGGCCAGGTCGTGGAGCAAGGGGATGCCGCGACGATTTTCGCCAACCCGCAACATGCCTATACTCGGCAATTGCTGGAAGCGGCCTTTCTGGCGCCCGCATAACAGGCAGGAGCTACCGCCATGTCGTTGAACAGCCCCGCTCACCCTGCGCATGCGCCGCGTTTCTGGCGCGACGAGCGTCTGCCGTTCATCGAGGCGCGCACCATTGCCGATGGGCGCAAGGTCACCTACACCCGCCACGCCCATGAGCATTTTTCCATTGGCGCTATCACCGCCGGGCGCAGCTATTACCACTATGGCGAACAGACCTTCGTGATCAGCGCCGGCACCGTGGTGTTGATGAACCCCGGCGACGTGCATGCGTGCAATCCCATCGAAAACGAGCATTGGTCCTACCATATGCTCTATCTCGACACGCCCTGGTTGACCGACCTGCAGCATCAGCTGGGGTTCAGCACCGACCAGGGTTACCGTGCGTTCAACACGCCCCATACGCGGGACACCGCGTTGTACAACGGCTTGCTGGCGCTGTACCGGCTGTTGGTGGATGAACGGGCCGAACTGCTGCACAAACAGAGCGCGCTGGTGGGCTACTTCAGCGAAGTGCAGCAACGCCTGAACCCTTCCCTCACCCCCATGCGCGAGGTCAATCACAAGCTGGAGCGGGCTGCCGACTACATCCGTGAACACTGTACCGAGGCCTTGAAGCTCGAGGACATTTGCCTCGCGGCCGAGCTGTCGCCGTCCTACCTGATCCGCGCCTTCAAGCACTATTACGGGCTGACGCCCCATGCGTTCCTGGTCAACCACCGCATCCAGTTCGCCCGCACTCAACTGCGCAATGGCGCGCTGATCGCCGATGTCGCCCTGGCCGCAGGCTTTGCCGACCAGGCGCATTTCCAGCGTGCGTTCAAGCAGCATTTCGCCGCCACGCCCGGGCAATACCGCGAAACGCTCAAGCCATCAGCAAATAACCCACACTGGCCACCAGCAACGCGGCCATGGAGCGGTTGAAGACTCTCACACCCTTGGGATTGCGCAGGTAGCGCCGCAGAAAGGTTCCGGCGTAGGCCCAACACGCCACCGACAGGTAGCAGATCACCAGGTAGAGTGCCGCAAACAGCAACACCTGCCCGGCGTCGCCATCGCCCACAAACAATCCCATCCCCGCCACACACGCCAACCAGGCTTTCGGATTGAGCCACTGCATGACCGCGCCGTACAGCATCGACGGCGCTGTGGCGCTGGCGTCGGCGTCCAGGCGGCCATCGTCCACGGCAAGTTTCCAAGCCATATACAGCAGGAACGCCACACCACCCCACTGGATCAACTGGGTCAGGATCGGCCAGCGCAGCAGCACTTCATGCAACCCCAGGCCGATCAGCACCAACAATAAGGTGAAGCCGACGGCTGCACCGAACACGTGTTTCTGGCTGGCGACAAACCCGAAACGCGCACCGGCACTCAAGGCGACCACATTCACCGGTCCCGGCGTGATCGACGTGGCCAGGGCAAAGGCAGCCATGGAAAGAGTCAAGCTCATTGCAGTTCCTTATGTGATGCCAAACGAAGTCGGGATCACGATAAAGAGATAAAGGTTCAGCGTATTGAACAAAATGACCTTTTGCCTCGTAGCAGCGCGCCCAATCAGCCCTGACTGATCAACGAAAAATGCGCCCCCACTCCGGCGCGCACGCCCTCGGCGACGGCCAGTGCCACGGAGCCAGCAGCCAGGGAGGTATCACCGCAGGCAAACACACCGGGCACGGAGGTCTGGCGGGTTTCGTTGGTGTGCAGGTATGGCCCGGTGGAACCATCGGCCAGCTCACATCCCAGTTGCTGCGCCAAGGCGCTGATGCGGGTGCGCGACATCGTGAAGATCCCGTCGAGATTGAATACCCGGCCGTCGTGCAATTGCAAGTCGGCGCGCTCACCCTGGACGCGGCGTACGCGGCCACTTTCCACGCTCACCCCACGCCGATCCAGCTGCGCCTGTTGCTCGGCGTCCGGGGTGAAGACACCGTCGGTGAACAAGGTGGTAGCGCCCCAATCCGGCAACATCAGCGCGTGGTGCATCGCCAGGGCAGACGTGGCCAACACACCTATACGGCCTTGGTCCAGCTCATAGCCATGGCAATAAGGGCAGTGAAACACGCGCTTGCCCCAGCGCTCCGCCAAGCCCTCGATGGGAGGCAACTCGTCCACCACGCCGGTGGCCAGGATCAAGCGCCTGGCCTTGAACTCCCCGCTGCCTTCAGTACGCACACTGAATCCGTCAGGCTGTGCAGTGGCCACCATGACGAAGTCCTGCACCCAGGTCACGCTCGGATACTCCATCAACTGGCTGCGACCTTCGGCGGCGATGGCCTCCGGCGTCTGCCCGTCCTGGCCGAGAAAGCCATGGGATGTCGCCGCAAACCGATTGCGCCGCTGGCCCGCATCGATCACCAGCACGGTGCGTCGCGCCCGCGCCAGTTGCAGGCCCGCGGACAGGCCAGCGTAGCTGCCGCCCACAATAATCACGTCGTATACCATGAAGGTAGCCTCGCATTGAGTGCGCAAAGATTGTCTCCACGCTTTCAAGACACACCATAAGTTACATGAAATTAACGCGTCAAGCTTCTCGCAACTTTTCAGGTTACGGACGATACTTTGCGCAGAATCGATTGGGGATGACTGGATGAGAAACGACACCCGGCTTTCGCGCATGCTGCACGTATTGATCCACATGGGACGCCATGAAGAGCGAGCGACGTCGCAGACCATTGCTCAGATGCTTGGCACTAACCCCGTAGTGGTGCGACGCACGCTCGGCCTGCTCAAGGACAAGGGATACGTATGCTCGGAAAAGGGTCACCAGGGTGGCTGGACCCTGGGCAAGCCTTTGGGTGAAATCACCTTGCTGGAGATTCACAACGCCTTGGGTACGCCGTCGATCTTTGCCATCGGCCTGTCCACCGACCACCCACAATGCCTGGTCGAACAGGCCGTCAACGCGGCATTGACGGACGCCTTCGCACAGGCCCAGGCCCTGCTTTTGAAGCGCCTGGGCGATGTGACCCTTGCGCAGTTGGCAGACGATTTCGATGAGCGCTATCGGGTCGCGATGCAGCCTTGAAAAACGCCGTTGCTCTGCATAGCTCCCATCCGACGGTGTTCAAGCCTGCTCAGCGCTGGGTGGGGATGCGAATATCGCCATCCCGGCACTGGCTTTTCACACTGCGCGGACAACCGGCAAAGGTCAGGTCCTTGGTCAGGCATACCCGCACCTCAGACAGCACTTTGCCTTTGCAGATGACGGCCATCCCGTGGCTGCCCATGCGCGGGTTGCTGTCGCGAAACAGTGCCTCGATTTCGCTCGCCGATAATGATGGCGGCGTATTGAACGGCTGCAATTGTTGCGGAATGACAACCGCGCCCAGCGCCGTATCGGACTTTTCCAGATACTCCATCGGCTCAAGCCCGCTGCAGGTGCCATGTTTGGCCCATTCGTGCTTGAGTAACGCACGCGTGGGGAACAGCGTGGCGCCCTTGTCGATCGCTTCATCGCTCAACGGCGACTGCGGCGCACAGGAGGCTGGCCACCCGCCCTTGGCGTACTGCGGCCATAATCCATGCAGTACGAACCCATAGCCCTTGCCCGAACACTGTTCATTGTTCGGGTGCGTCAGGCAAAACGTTGGCGACCATGACAGCGACAACACATAGAAATCAAACTCCCCCGCCAGCCCTTGACTGCGCGGCGCCGCCGTCGCGCCAGTAACGATCAACAGCCACAACAGCATCCAGTATTTCATCGCGACATCCTTCTCAATAAAAGTGAAGCATCACGCTATCGCGACGATTAAGGGTGTTGGGAGTAACGTTGTAATACCTTGTCGAGGATGCGATCGGTCTTCAACGCCTCGATCGCCAGCGAAGGGTGTTTGGCCTCGCCACGAATATGGGCATTCATCGCGAGTACGTGGTGCCATTGGATATGCGCGTGGCAAGGCACCTCCAGCACCTCGTCGGTCTCGCCTTCGAGGCGCAGCGGCTGGTCTTCGAATACCGCAAATGTAATGCGCCCGCGGCTACCGATCAGTTCGACCCGGTCTTCGCGGCGGTCTGCGACGAAGTTCCAGCAGCCCATGCCCAATGCGCCGCTGGCAAAGGTCCAGCACGCGGTAACCGCATCCTCCGCCGCATAGCGCCCGGCCTGACGCGCGGTAAAGCCCGAGACCTCGACGATATCGCCCGCCAGGTACTGGAACAGGTCAAAGCCATGGCTGGCCAGGTCGGCAAAATAACCACCGCCGGCAATGGCCGGATCAGTGCGCCAATTCCCTGGGTTGGTATCTGCCGGCGCCGCGGGCTTGCACAGGGTCCAGGTCAGATGACGCAACTCGCCGATACGGCCTTCCTTCACCCAGGTGCGCACCTGCTGGAAGCGCGGTAATGAGCGCCGATAGTAGGAGACAAACAGATACAGCCCGGCGCGCTCGAAGGTGCGTTGCATCAGCGCACTCTGTTCGGCGTTCAACGACATCGGTTTTTCGACGCAGCAGTGTTTGCCTGCCGCCGCCACCATCAAGCTGTATTCGAGGTGGCTGTCGGGTGGCGTGGCGATGTACACCGCGTCCACCTCCGGGTCGTCGATCAGGGCCTGGGCATCTGTATAAAAGCGGGCAATGCCATGGCGTGTCGCATAATCGCGCGCGGCCTCCTCACGGCGCCCCATTACGGCCACCAGGGCCGAACCTGGCGCTTTGTAGAAAGCGGGTCCACTCTTCAATTCGGTCACACTGCCACAGCCGATCATGCCCCAACGTACGGTGCTCATCTGCCCTCCTCGTTCATTTCGTCAATCGGGCAGTATCCACATACACGCTGCGGCGCGCCATAACCACTTAGCATGACAATTGCATTACACTTTTATGACATACATCCCGTAGCAGGTATAAACGATGAAAATACGGGCCACAGTCATCTGCGAACACGAAGGGCACATCCTCTTCGTGCGCAAGGCCAGATCGAAGTGGGCATTGCCGGGCGGCAAGGTAGAGCGCGGCGAACGCCCGGTGGGCGCCGCGGAACGCGAGCTGGAAGAAGAGACCGGGTTAAACGTGGACAGCCTGCTGTACTTGCAGGAGCTGAAGGCCCGCGACACCCTGCACCATGTGTTCGAGGCCTCGGTGGTGAATGTCGACGAGGCACGACCGTGCAACGAGATCGTCGAATGCCAGTGGTACGCCTACGGCGTACTCGACGAACTGGACACCACCGACGCCACGCGGCACATCGTCAAGTCGTTTCTGCGCCGCCTCTGATGCGGCGGTCTGACTGATAAGGGTTGCCGCTGCGGTAGTGCGAAGATCAAATTACAAGCAAAAAAAATCCCAAGTAGCTGATGGAAACTTGGGATTTAAAAATGCATAAACCGTGGGAGGTAAACGCCCGGCTATAGTAGCGGCTGTAAAATCGGCTCACAAGATTATTTTATTCCTTTCGTCGGATTAAACCGTTGTAAGTCGTTCAATAACCACATGTTTTTTAAGGTAAGAGGGCTATCGACGCCACTTTTTGGTGCAAGTTAGCGCTGCTGTACCGAACTTATCCACTTATAAATAAAGGTTATTATTTATTCCACTTTTACACTTTTCAAAAACTCGATATTCAATTGCCTGCACGCCGCGTCGAGTTCGACAGAGGTTGAAGTGGCTGCACCGGCGACCCGCTTCAGATGCAGGCACAACGCTAACTGCTCGGCGGCGGCTTCACGCTGGCGGTCGGCCTCCGCGTTGAGTTGTACGAAATAGACACCCAGCAGCGCCGCAATCGCCAGCACGCCCACTACGAAATTGCGCAAGCTATTGGATGACTCAGGGACTGGGGTGCTCATGGGATCAGCGCGCCCTGCTCTTTTCATAGCGAACGTCGTCACCTTCTGCACTGCCGCTCTTCACCCAACCCACGCGCTGATAGAACCCGTTGGCGCGGATCCCATCGCGCCCATCGGTGAACAGATACGCGCGGTCGTGATGTTCGAATAATGCGGCCTCGGCCTCGGCCATCAACTGCCGTCCCAGTCCCAGATTCTCGTAAGTGGGCAACACGAACATCGCGAACACCTCGCCAGCCTCCAGGTCGACCATGGAGAAGGCGGCCGCTTGTCCGTCCACTTGCGCGACCCATGCACACCGGGCTGCGCGCAGGGTGTCGGCCAGTACCTGCGGTGTGATTCCCAGGTCGACCATCTGCTCAACACTCAGGTGGTTTTGCACCACAGAAGTACGGATTGAAATGAGCGTGTCGAGGTCATCGACGGTCGCCGCTCGAATAAGCACCTGCATACACGCCTCCTGATCAAGGTCGCGATTGTATGCAAATACATACACGGTATTTGTCGTGGATTTGTAAACCGCCCCGCGCAAACCTGCGCAAGACGCTTATTTGCGCGCCACTTTATAGCGCAGGCAGTCCTGGTAGAAGCTCTGGCGAATCGCCTCGGGTTTAAGCCGTGAGCGGCTGTCATAGGTTTGCTCGGTAATGCCCATGGCCATCATGCGCATCCACGATTTGTTGAACTTGAGGGTCTGGATCTTCTGCCGCGCTGCGTACAGCGACACCCCTGAAAGCTTCAGTTCCTGAGCCCTGGCGGCCGTGCCCGCGCCCCAGCTGCACATATATTTGTCGCCCTCGCGCAGCTCCCGGGCCTGCACGGCTGCCGCGCCGCCGGCCAGTGAGCAAGCAATCAGCATGATTCCAACAGTGCGCATGGGCTTTCCCACCTAACCACCTGAAAATAAAAGCGATTCTGGCGAGAATTTTGTTACAGAGGGGCCATCAGATTGCCTTATCTCATGCCCACGCCACTATCAGTAAGCCGGCACCCAACACCAGGCACAGCGGCGAATAAAAGTAGGTATCCAGCCGGGCGAACCTTGAGCCCACCACCTTCTTGAAGAACCCCACCAACTCGGAATCCCCGATTGCCCTGGCAAACATCACCACGGCAATCGCGCTGATCCCCCATTGCAGCGCGCCATGGGATACCGGCGAAAAATACAAACCGGCGCGCAGGCAGACCAGCAGCGCAATCGCCACCAATCCCATCGCCACCAGGAACGTACCCAGCGCCGAGGGCTTGAACGCCGGCCTTGGCCCGCCGGCGAATTCGCCAGGCAATTGCGGAATGGCGGCCAGGCTGCCGCGTTTGCCGCCGGCAGCCCAGTACAAATGCACCATGCTGATGCAGGTGAAAATCCCGACGATCCAGCGCGCAACAGCAAAGCTCATGGCGGGCGCTCCCCAGAAAATGTGGGATGGAGCATAGACGTCCTGATATTTTTTGCAGGTATTTCGTCGGCAGTTGATGGTAAAGTGCCGCCCCATGAAACTCGCCCGTACCGACCGCTCGCTCATTGCCTGGATGCTGTATGGCTGCGTCCTGTTCAATGTGTTCGCCTGCAGCATCGGGCACGGGCAGATGCTCGGGATGCAGCTCAACGGCATCAGCGGCCAGTTTTGTACGGTCGACCCGCGCACCCAGGCGCCCGTGCAATCGAACTCTATCGATGAGAGCCTGCCAACCCTGGCCAAGGCCTTCGGTTGCCCGCTGTGCTCCACCGGCGGCATGGGCCCCGCGCTCAGCAGTCACCTGAATGTAGCGGTGCTGCCACAACCGCACGCCCCACCTGCGGCCATTGTTCTCGCCGCCGACATTCCTGCCCGCCTCACCTGGCCCACGGCCAACCCACGCGCGCCACCCGCCTCTGCCTGATCCCTGCGCTGTCCCTCTGCACTGACCACTGCTCCCTCAGGGAATACGCGCGGTCGTGCGTTGCTTTCACGCCAAGTTTTCAGGATTCAACTATGAAACATTTACCCTTGCTGGCGGGCCTGTACGGTTGCCTGCCCGTTTGCGCCGCAGCCTTTGAGCTGGCCCCTACAACTATCGAAGGCGAGCAAACCCGTGATGCCGGCCTGACCCTGGATCAATCCAGCGGCATGGCGTCGCGGCTGGGATTGAGCGTGCGCGAAACCCCGGCGTCAATCGCCATCGCCACACGCAACGACATCGAGCGCCATGGCGCCAAGACCTTTCGCGATGCAGCCAATACCTTGCCCGGCGTCAACGCCAGCGCGCCACCGGGCTTTGGAGGATTCGTCTCATACCGTGGCTTCACCAGCGGCCAGATCACCCAGATGTTCAACGGTATCAACGTCGCCACGGGCCTGGCGCGGCCGGTGGATGCGTGGATCTACGACCGTGTCGAACTGGTCGGCGGCCCCTCCTCCCTGATCAATGGCGCAGGCTCCGTAGGCGGCTCGCTGAACTACGTGACCAGACTGGCCAGCCGGGAGGAACAAGCCGCCGAAGGCCAGTTGACGTATGGCAGTCACGATACCGCCGGCCTGGCGCTGGGCCTCAACCATGCGCTCACCGAGCCGGGTGCCGCCGTGCAGCATTACGCGCGCGTGGATGTGAGCCGCAACACCCAGCACAGCTACATTGACCGTGATCAGCGCGAGGCCTGGAGCATGGCGTTTTCCCTGCTCAGCGACTTGACCCCGGACCTGACCCACACCCTGGCCCTGGAATATCAGGACGAGCACGAAGACAGCCCCTACTGGGGCACTCCCGTGCTCAACCCCAAGGCCGGCGAACTGAAGATCGACAGGCACAACCGTTTCAACAACTACAACGTCGCGGACGGACGCTATGAGCAGCGCACACTCTGGGCACGCTCGATCATCGATTACCGGATCAACGACAGCACTACGCTGAAAAACACCCTCTACCACCTCGACAGCCAGCGCGATTACCGCAACCTGGAGACCTACCAATACAACGCCGACAACAGCGCGGTGAACCGCTCCACCGCCTATCAGGTGCGGCATCAGGGTGAGCAGAACGGCAACCAGTTCGAGCTGCGTCATGAGGACGCTGTCTTCGGCCTGGCCGCCACCTGGTCCGGGGGCTTGGAATACAAGGTCAACAGCACCACCAACAGCCCATTGAACGTGCCGGGCAACAGTACCGTCGAGCCGAACGGCTATCAGCCCGGCCATTTCTACGACATACCGGGCACCCGACCCGGTTTCGTCAAAGACAAGACCAGTGCAGTGACTACAAAAGCGTTGTTCGTGGAAAACCGCCTGGGCTTGACCGACACCTTGTCGTTGCTCACAGGCCTGCGCTACGACGCCATCGACCTGGACGTGACCAACCACAGAACGGTGACAGCCGCCAACCCCAGGCACCTCCAGCGCAGTTGGGAACCGGTGACCGGGCGCGTGGGTTTGACCTACCAGTTCATGCCCTCCGCCAACGTCTACGTGCAATACAGCACCGCCGCCGAACAGCCGAGCACCACGACTCAGGTGTTCGACGTATCGACCGGCAAGCAATGGGAAATAGGCAGCAAGTTCGACTACCTCGAAGGCCGCGGCGCCGCTACGCTTGCCGTCTACAGGATCGAACGCAAGGACTTTGCGGTAACCGACCCACTGGACCCCACCCGCAGCATTCCCGTGGGTGCGCAGTCATCCAGGGGCATCGAACTGGCCAGTTCGCTGCGCATCACCCCCCGATTACTGGCTGAAGGCAACGTCGCCTGGGTGGACGCGCAATACGACGATTTCAACGAAAAAACCGCCAGCGGTGCGGTGGTCTCGCGTAAAGGCAATACGCCGACCAACGTGCCCAAGCGCGTGGGCAATCTATGGCTGACCTATGACTTTTCAGAAAATTGGCAAGGCGGCGTAGACGCGCGCCATGTCGCCCAGGTGTATGCCGACAATGCCAACACCCAGACAGTGCCGGCCTACACGCTGTTTGGCAGTTTTCTGCGCTATAAAGTGGACATACACACCTCGATAACCGGCCGGGTGCGCAACCTGACCAATGAGGTGTATGCCGAATTCGCCCACGTATCACCGGCGTATTACCTCGGCTCACCGCGAACGTTCGAGGTGGCTGTACAAACCCGATTCTAAAGCTCAAATGCAAGCAATGTGGGAGGGGGCTTGCCCCCGATGGCGGTGGGTCAGAGACAACAGAGCTGGCTGACCCACCGCATCGGGGGCAAGCCCCCTCCCACATTTGGATCGCGGATCGACACACGATACCGGTCGGCTCTAAGGCCGCCGCGCTTTTGCTCTTGATCTCAGGCGCCCCGTTAAACCACGCTGGCCGAACGCAGGCTTGAATCCGAGGGCAACCCGGCAGGACGCCGGGTTAGCCGCACTGGGCCATGGATGGCCCATTGCGGCGACCCACGGATTCAAGCCTTCGCTCGGGCACACCGAGCCTAGGCGAGGTGCCGAGTGGTGGGGCAAGAGCGTTTTGCTTACTTTTGACTGGGCCGGCATTCCGGCTTTTCAAAAGTGAGCCGCCGTAAGGGCGGAACCCATAGCAGTCGTTACCGCAGAAACGGATATGTACGCGGTCCAATCCAACATCCTGGTCGGCTCTGAGGCCGCCATCGGGGGCAAGCCCCCTCCCACATTTGGATTGCAGTGCATCACTCAGATAGCTATAGGCTGTCCCGCCTTCATGGGAGCAAGCCCCTCCCACATTTGGATCGCCATCAGGTAGCGATATTGTCGAATCACTTGAGGGCCGACTCAACCTTGAGTGCCACATCATCCGTCAACCACGCCTTCCACACCTCAGGATGAGCCTTGAGAAACACCTGGGCCACCTCCCGAGGCGGCGTATGATTCTCACTCATTTTCGCCAACGCCTGATTAAGCGGCTCGATAGGAAACTCAACCTTCTCGAAAAACTGCGCAATCTGCGGATGCTCTTTCTGGAATGGCGTGGACACCCCGATACTCAACCTGGACGCCAGCGACCGCGTCGGCTTGGGATCAGGATTGTCCGCATCCGTCAGCGTCTTCCAGGCCTGCGCATCGAACGGCGGCTCTTGCAGTTGAATCAGCTTGTAGCGGCCCATCAACGGCGTAGGCGACCAATAGTAGAACAGCACCGGCTTGCCCCGACGAATCGACGAAGCAATCTCCGCATCCAGCGCCGCCCCCGAGCCACTGCGAAAGTTCACGTAGCTGTCGTCCAGGCCGTAAGCCTTGAGCTTTTGCCGGTTGACCACTTCCGAAGTCCAACCTATGGGGCTATTGAGAAAGCGCCCCTTGCCCGGTGACTCCGGGTCCTTGAACACATCCTTGTAGCGCGCCAGGTCCTCCACGCTTTTCAAGTCAGGGGCCAGCGGTTTTATATTTTTGGTCGGATCACCCTTGACCACGTACTCCGGCACCCACCACCCCTCGGTGGCGCCCTTGACCGTATCGCCCAGGCCCACCACCTTGCCTTGCGCCTCGGCCTTGACCCAGACCGCGCTGCGGCCGGCCCACTCTTCACCGATCACCTGAATGTCGTTCTTGGCCAGGGCGGTTTCCAGGGTGATGGTGGTACCGGGCAAGGTGTCGGTGGGCAAGTCGTAGCCCTTCTCGACAATGAACCGCAGCACCTCGGTGATCAGGCTGCCGCTTTCCCAGTTCAGGTCGGCAAAGTGCACCGGCGCCTGGGCGGCCGATACCGGCACTGACGCCATGGCCAGGCCCAGGCTCGTCAGCGATGCAGCCAACAGCGTTCTCAATCCTTTCATTGCTTCGCACCTCGCGATATCGCAGCCATCAGCGGACGGCTTTGCTGCTATGCGCGAAGCCTCTCTGGTAGTTAAGTCAACTCAACTGTAGTAGAGGTTCCGGGAAATAAAGAGCACGTGTGCAGGGCGTTACTCGCTGGCCTTGAACGTCACCAGTTCGCCCTTGCGCCACTTGGCGGCTTTGCCGGTGACGGCCTTGAGGGTTTTGGTCAGGCCTTCCTGCAATTGTTCGTGAGCGGCAAATACCAGCATGACGCTGTGGCCTTCCTTGAACACAATGCCCTCGCCTTCAGCCGAAGACACAAAGGCGTAGTCGCCCAGCCCATAAACGGTCAATTTGATATCGCGAAACTTCAGTTCGAACTTGCCACCTTCGCGACTGGGCAATACCGCCGCGCGAAAATGATCGCCCACCTTGAGTTCCAGGCGTGGCTTGTCGTCCACGACCAACGCCGCTTCAGTATCGATCTCGGCGATGTAGATACCTTCCGGCGTCTGTTCGGTAACGTAGACAAAACGAGATTGAAACTGCTTGACCAACTTTGCGCGCAAATCACCCAGCACGAACAACGCGTGCATATCCAGATTACTGACTGCCAAGGAAACGCCCCCACATCGATAAAGCACTGACCGCTTGAGCGGGCAGCACAAAAAAACGGCCGTTACGGCACGAATGGCATACTCGTTAAAAAATCTAAGACCCGCACAGACAGCCGCGGTGCCCCGTGTGCAAGGTCATCCGGCGACAGCAAATCACAGGTTCAACGACCCGAGAATACGAGTCGAACAACTTCAGAGAATAACCCGATTAAAAACACAGTTTTCCGACACGCATCACAAAAGAAAACACCGGCTCATGGAACCAGGCGCGCGTTGCCGACGACAATACTAAAACAGCAACACAGGTCAAAACCAGCCGAAACGTGGCGCTTATATCAACCCGGTCGATCGACAGGAGCTGAGCATGCAACGACGTCAACACGATACTGCGTCTTTTCACACTCATTCATCATGTCCAGACGAACATCAATACTACTGCTTACCTGCACCCGATGGGTACTCCCATTCCGTGCTTTATCGGGTGGTGCCGGCGGGAAGAAACTTTTTTCATATCCAGGAAGTGACCAGCGGCAGAATAAAAGGCTTTCGCAGCGATCACAGCAAGGCCTGTGCACTGGCAAAAGCGCTGGAAGCCAACCCGCCTGGCCTGCACGGCACACTCGTTTCGTCAGCTGGCTGACTGTACTGCACACTTTACTGCACAGCGGCCCTTCAACAACTGCCATACTGACTCGTCCTTGAAGTTTGCCCCCTGGGGTCAGGTTTCATCAGTGCAGTTACCGCGAAGGGAAGGCTATACGTGACGGAATTTGATATTGGCGAATTTTTTATCCATGGCGATGCGAGGGAAGTGGACGGAGAGTTTCAAGCGGTCATCATCATGCGGGCCAAACCGCCGTTGACCACGGTAACAACGCATCAGGTCGAAAAAGACCGTTGGTTCAAAACCGTCGACGCTGCCGCCCTTGCCGGCAAAGACGCCGCCAGGGCCCTGAAAGCCGCCGTGGATTCAGGCGCACTCAATTCGTGACAATCCGATAGAACTCTGGCGCGCCATCCCCCTCACATGCAGAACGATGATCAGCCCGCATGGAGAATATGATGGACACCACCACCCCGACACTTGAAACCCTCTTCGACCAGTTAGGCCTGGACTCCAGTCAGGAAGGCATCGAACGCTTCACCGCCGAGCACCGTCTGCCGGATGACGTGAAACTCGTCGACGCGCCTTTCTGGAGCGAGCAACAGGCGAGCTTCCTCAAGGAACAACTGCATGTCGATGCCGAATGGGCGCCTGCGGTCGATGACCTCAACGCCCTGCTGCATGAGTCTCCTGTCGCTTGATTCAAACGCACTGACCGCACGCCGCTCCTCCCGCAGGAGTGGGCGTGCTGCTATTGAGGCTTGTAGCCCAGGCGCAAGCCACCCCAATGCCGCCCGCGGACCATGATCGGCACTGACAGGTCGTGCATCAATTCGCCGGTATCGCGCGTGTAGGTCTGCAGCAACATGGCTTGTTGATGACTGCCGCACCGCAAGCCCGTGCGGTCGTCAAATTTGCGCTTGGTGCGGTTCTGCACCGCGTCCACCTGAGCATCACCGGTCAAAGCGTGGGAAAACGCTTTGTTATGCGTCGGCACGTAGCCCTGCTGCGTGCAGGCAATGGCAAACACCAAGCCTTCATGACGCGGCAGCAGCGCCTCCTGGATAGCGGGCAATACCTGATCGGTGTAGGCGTCAAAACGGGTTTTATATTTGCTCGGGTGGGTATTTGGAATCAGCGTGTAGGTGCGATCGAACAGATCCTCCAGGCTGACCCGGCTGTGCAGCACATCCGCCTCGAACTGTTCGCCAATTCGCCGGGCGCCTTCGCGGGCCAGGTCATAGATGCGCTGGTGATAGTCATCCAGGCCGACTTGCGCCAGGCGCTCGCTGATGGTCTCTGCCTGCCCTTCCATCTGCACAGCGGCATCGGCGAGCTGACGGGTTTGCTGATCGCTGATCGCAAGGTCGCTGCGCATCTGTTCCACGGCGTGGAACAGGCTGTCGAGTTGAGTGCGGTTGGTGTCGGTGCCCTGGGCGATTTCACTGACCTGCTGCTCCACATCCGCCGCCAGGCCGGCGATGCTCGCCAGGTGTTCGCCGGCATCTTCCACTTGCTCTACACCGGTGTGCAGGTCCGCCGACAGCTGGCGAATCTGCTCCACCACCTGGGCCGTGCGCTGCTGGATGTCGGCGACCATCACCCCGACTTCATCGGTGGCCGTGGCCGTACGTCCGGCGAGGCCGCGCACCTCATCGGCGACCACCGCAAACCCGCGCCCGTGCTCTCCGGCCCGCGCTGCTTCAATCGCCGCGTTCAGCGCCAGCAGGTTGGTCTGGCTGGCGATGGACTGGATCACCAGCGTCACGCGCTGGATTTCCTCGCTGCGCTGGCTCAAGGCTTCGATCAGCGTGCGGCTGGCATCGGCACGCTGGCTGAGCTGATGCATGCGGGTGATCGACTGCACCAATACTTCACGGCCTTCGCTGCTGCGCTGACGGGCCTGGCTGGCCGCGCCCAACGCCTGGCGGCTGAGCTGGGCAGTGACCTGTTCGGTGCCGATCATCACCTGCGCGCTGCTGACGATTTGCTGGGAGGCGCTCAACTGCGATTGCAGGCGCGCCGCCAGTTGCTTGACCGAATAGGCCACGCCCGCAGCGGAGAGTGCATTATGGCTGGTGGTATGGGACAGGTCGCGCGTCAGCGCGCCAATCGCATCGCTGGCGGTAGCGTGGGCCACAGAAGGCTTGGGACTTTTCAGGCGGGGTAGCCAGATCACCAGCAAGGCCAGCGGCAGGCACAGATAGATCGGCAAGCGGGCAAACGCCAGGCCCAGCAGTAAGAGCACCAGAGCGGCACTCTGCGCGAGCGGTATCAGCCAGCCGGGCAGCACCCGCGCCGCCGTTTGCGGTGGTACTGCTGCGCCCATCAGAGATCCATCTCCAGCCATTGTCGTTACCCCGCTGCTTGTCGTTATTGTGCCTGCATTAAACGCCACTATCGGGCCATTATCCATGGGCCTTTAGTACAGGCGCTTGCAGTAGATCAATAACCAGGGCTGTAACGCAAAGCTCTCCGGGGAGCCGATCAGACGGCCCCCCGTACACCGCGTCAGGCTTGACGCTGGTGCTTGTCGATCTGTTCGTGGCGCTCTTGCGCTTCGATGCAGTATTTGGTGGTCGGGCTGATCAGCAGGCGTTTGAGGCCGATAGGCTCGCCGCTGTCATCACACCAGCCAAAGGAATCTTCCTTGATGCGTTCCAGGGCACGTTCCAGTTGCGGCAACATGCGCTGGTCGCGGTCGATGGCATTGACCAGCCAGGTGCGCTCTTCTTCCACGGAAGCAGCGTCGGCCGGATCGGCCGGGGTGTCCAGGCTTTCAATGGCGATACGGTTCTGTTCAATGCGCTCGTGGTGTTCCACTTTCATGTCTTGCAGCAACTTCTCGAAAAAAGCGTGCTGTTCGGCATTCATGTAGTCATCCGCCGGCATGGCCAGCAACTTTTCCTTTGTCATTGATTTCTCTATAAAAAATACGTGCATTAAGGCGAATAAGGGAGCGTTCCGGCCGACCTCTGCAGGTCTCGGAAAGGCGCCATCCATTCCAAGCGCCACCCGGCACTCAATTTACGAGGGGCGGCAGTCTAAGGCCGACTTGAAGGCGCAGCAACTGAAATGACAGGCATTTTTCCCGAACAACCCCCAAAAGCACCAGGACGGGCTTGGCGAACGGTCATCGGAGTGCGTTTATAGCAAGAAATTCAAGTTTATGGAGCTATATAGAAGACAGACGGTTGATCCGGACGGCATAGAACTAAAAATGTGGGAGGGGGCTTGCCCCCGATGGCGGTCAGCCAGACACAGATGTTCAAGCTGACACACCGCTATCGGGGGCAAGCCCCCCTCCCACATTTGACCTGCTGCAGCCTTGAGTTCGCCTAGCGCTTGAGCTTGCGCTTGTTGCGATATTGGTCGATCACCACCGCCACCACGATAATCAACCCCTTGATGATGTCCTGGATATACGCATCCACCCCGACGAAGGTAAAGCCGCTGGCCATGACGCCGAGGATCAGCGCGCCGATCACGGTGCCGGTGATGCGCCCTACCCCGCCCGCCAGGCTGGTGCCGCCGATCACTGCCGCCGCGATGGCGTCCAGCTCGTAGGACATGCCCATGCCCGCCTGGCCGGTCGCCGCGCGGGCCGAAGCCACCACGCCGGCCAGGCCTGCGAGCAGACCCGCGATGCTGTAGACGATGATCAGGTGACGCTTGACGTTGATCCCCGAGGTGCGCGCCGCCTGCATGTTGCCGCCGATGGCATAGGTGTACTTACCGTACTTGGTGTAACGCAGGGCGATGTGGAAAATCACCGCCACCACCAGAAAGATGATCACCGGCATCGCGCCATGGCCGATGGCCGTGTACGAGTCCGAGAGCATGCTCACCGGCTGGCCTTCGGTGTAGTAACGTGCCAGGCCGCGGGCCGAGACCATCATGCCCAGGGTCGCAATGAACGGCGGGATACCGGTGACCGCAATAATACTGCCGTTGATCGCCCCCGCCAGCAGGCCCACACCCAGGCCCATCGCCACCGGGATCCACACCGGCAAGTCGGTCAGGGACGGAAACACCGCCCGGGAAAAATCGGAAGTCTGCGCCAAACTGGCGGCGATCATCGCGGACAAAGCCAGCACCGAGCCGGACGACAGGTCGATACCGGTGGTGATGATCACCTGGGTCACGCCGATGGCCAGCAAGCCGATGATCGACACCTGCAGGATCATCAACACCAGGCGCTGGGAGTTCATCAAAAAGCTCTGGTCGCGCACGATCCAGCCGAACAATTCGAACACCAGGCCGATGCCGATCAGCACCAGGAAGATGCTCAATTCGGTAGGCAGGCGTCGACGGTGCTTGACCGGCGCCGTGGCCGGCTTGTTATCTGTTATTGCATTCATAACCCATCACCTTCTTATTCTGGAGTCAGTGGACCACGGTCATACCGGAGGCCAAGTGCATGACTTTTTCCTGGGTCGCATCCGCGCGATCCAGGGTGCCCATCAGTTCGCCTTCGTGCATCACCATCACCCGGTCGCTCATGCCGAGCACTTCGGGCAGTTCCGAGGAAATCATGATCACCGCCATGCCTTCGCTGGCGAGGAAGGCGATCAATCGATAGATCTCGGCCTTGGCGCCCACGTCGATGCCACGGGTCGGCTCATCGAGGATCAACAGGCGCGGATTAGTCATCAGCCATCGCGCCAACAGCGCTTTCTGCTGGTTGCCGCCGGACAGGGTATCGATGCACTGTTCCAGCGATGGCGTTTTCACCCGCAGCTTCTTGCACATGTCTTCGCACAGGGCGCGCAGGGCCTTCTGCTGGATGAAACCGTTGCCCGAATAGTGCGGCAGCACCGCCATTTCCATGTTTTCCAGCACCGACAGGCACGGGAACAGGCCACTGAGCTTGCGGTCCTCGGTCAACAGTGCAAAGCCCTTCTCGATGGCCATGTGCGGATCGCTGATGCGCACCGGCTTGCCGTCCAGAGTGATCTGCCCGCTGCTGCTGGGGGTAATGCCGAAAATGGTTTCCGCCACGTTGGTGCGGCCCGAGCCCATCAGCCCCGCGATGCCGAGGATTTCACCGGCGTGCAGGTCGAATGAAACGTCCTCGAACACGCCGTCCAGGCTTAAATTGCGCACCGACAGCAACAAGTCGCCAATCGGCGTCTCGCGCACCGGGAACAACTGGCTCAGCTCGCGGCCGACCATCATCGAGATCAGGCTGTCGCTGTTCATGCTGTCGGCGCGTTGCAGGCCGATGTACTGGCCGTCGCGAAACACCGCCACTTCATCGGCGATGGCAAACACTTCGTTCATTTTATGCGTGATGTAGACGATGCCTTTGCCCTGGGACTTGAGGTCGGCAATGATCGAAAACAGGTGCGCGACTTCCTTTTCGGTAATCGCCGAGGTCGGCTCATCCATGATCAGGATATCGGAGTCGTAGGACACGGCCTTGGCAATCTCGACCATCTGCCGTTCGGCGATGCTCAGGTTGCCGACCTGTTCTTCCGGGTCGAGGTTGATGCGCAGGCGCGCCAGCAGATCGGCGGTGCAGCGGTGCATTTCGCGGTGGTTGACCATGTGCAGGCTGTTGAGCTGCTCGCGGCCGATCCAGATATTTTCGGCGATGCTCATGTGCGGCATCAGGTTGAGTTCCTGGTGGATCATCGCAATCCCGGCCTTCTGCGCCGCCAGCGGCGTCTCGAAGGTGACCGGCTTGCCCCGCAGGCGGATTTCGCCGGCATCGGGCTGATAGATGCCGGCGATGATTTTCATCAGCGTCGACTTGCCCGCACCGTTCTCGCCCATCAGCGCCAGCACCGTGCCGGGGCGCACGCGCAGCTGCACATTGTCCAGGGCCACGACGCCGGGAAAGCCTTTGCTGATGTTGAGAATTTCCAGCAGGTAGGGTTCGTCCTGCGCCAGCGGCTGGATACCCGGCGGCGGCGCGACAGTGGCGTGAGCGAGCATAGGAAGGTACTCCATCTGCAGGGCGGCCGTGACCGCCCTGCCAGCTTAGGGTTGTGAGTTCAGGGCTACTTGAAGTCTTTGACGTTGTCCGGGGTGATGAGCTTGAACGGGATCACCACGTTCTGCTCCACCGGCTCGTGCCTGGCCATCTTGCGCGCCGCTTCCACCGAGCCCACGGCCTGGCCCTTGGCGTCCTGGAACGCCGAGGCGGCCATGTCGCCCTTGGTGATGGCGTTGAGGCCGTCCGGCGTGCCGTCGACCCCGGCGATCAACACCGTGCCTGGCTTGGTACCTGCCGACTTCAGCGCCATGGACGCGCCGATCGCCATCTCGTCGTTGTTGGCCAGCACCGCGTTGAACTCGCGGCCCTGGGTCAGCCAGTCGTTGACCAGGGTCATGCCCCTGTCCCGCAGCCAGATGCCGGTTTGCTCCTGCTCGATCTTGATGTCCGGGTACTTGGCCAGCACTTCCTTCACGCCCTTGGTGCGGTTGGTGGTGGAGTTGTTCGCCAGGTCACCCAGCAAGATCACGATCTTGCCCTTGCCGCCGAGCTTTTCGGCGATGTATTGCATTTGCAACTTGCCGGCTTCGACGTCATCGGAGACCACCGCCACCACGTCCTTGGGCAGGTCTTTCTGGTCCGGACGACGGTTGACGAACACCAGCGGGATGCCTGCCTTGGTAGCCGCACTGATAATGTTCTTGGTCGAGGCGGTGTCCACCGGGTTGACGATGATGGCGTCGACTTTCTGACTGATGAAATTCTCGACCTGGCTCAGTTGCTTGACCACGTCGGCACGGGCGTCTTCGAACTGCAGTTGCACGCCGTCGCCCTTGGGATAGGACTTGGCCTGCTTGTCCATGTCTTCGCGCAGGTAGGTCAGGAAGGTGTCATCGAAGGCGGACATGCTCACCCCCACCTTGATGTCAGCCGCCGCGGCAACGCCGCTGGCGAGCAGCATCGACAGGGCCAGCGCGGTAAAACGGATCGGGGTCTTCATGAACGGTCTGTCTCCACTTTCTTGTTGGTTTTATGGACGTTGCGTTTATCAGCGTTCGGCAGGCACGCGGACCACCGGAGCGCCGGGAATGCAGCAGACCAGCGCGCCCTGGTTTTCGACGCACAGCACATTGAGGAAGGAGAAGTAGAACGGCCGGGCGCGAGGCAATGCGCGTGGCGTGTGGGCAGGGCGTAAAACTCGCAGTACAGCGTTGAAGATTTTCATCTGACGGTACCTGGTTGTTTTTGATCTTGTTTTTGTTGAGTCGCCGGGGTCGAGCCCAAGACGTACTTTATGCAACCTGGAAAAGACTTTATTGGAAAATAATTTCCATATCAACCTGTTTTAGAATTTTATTCTATTTTTGTCGAAACCACCTGCTGGCGCTCGGCGCTGAGGCGTGCGGCGTCCAATATACGGGTGGTTTCCAGCGCGTCATAGGCGTTTACCGGCAGCGGCCCGTGGCCTTGCACGGCACGTTGCAACTGCCGGTAGAACTGCGGCCAGCAACCCTTTTCCGAGGGCACCCGTTCCCGCTCCGACCCTTGTTCGAACCAGCCCCAGCGTCGATGCTCTTCCGCGCCCCAATGCTCGCCTTCGGTTTTCGGTGACTTGCCGGCCATCAGCGCGTCTTCCTGGCCGTCCAGCCCCTCAACGGTGTAGCAACCCAGCGTGCCACTGACGCGAAATCGCGGCGCCTGGCTGTTTTGCAAGGCGCTGCCCCACAGGTGCGAAATCACCCCGTTGGCATGGGTCAGCGCCACGAAAAAGCCGTGATCGAGGCTGGGATGCTCGGGCGTGAAGTGCAGTTGCGCAAATACCCGGTCCACCGGGCCGAACAGTTGCAGGGCCTGGTCCACCAGATGGCTGCCGAGGTCGCGCAACCAGCCGCCGCCGCTGGCATTGCCCACCGCCTGGGGGCTGTAGCGTTCGACGCGGGATTCAAAACGGCTGATCTGACCCAGCGCACCGGCTTCGATGAGTTTGCGCAGGGTCAGGTAGTCCGAGTCCCAGCGCCGGTTCTGGTAGACGCTGAGCAATGTGCCTTGGCGTTCAGCGGCGGTGATCAAAGCCTGGGCCTGCTCGGCGTTGGCGGCGAAGGGTTTGTCGCTGACCACCGCCACGCCATGTTCGATGGCTTCGAGCACCAAGGCCGGACGGCCTTTGAGGGTGGTGGAGATGACGAGGGCGTCGACGCCGGCTTCGACGATCTGGCCGAGGGTGTCGAAGGCTGGCAGGCCAGGGTGGTCGTTTGCCAGTTGCTGGCGGCGTTCGGGGGATCGTGTGACGACGCCGACAAAGGTCGCGCCTGGCAACGTCGCAATCAGCGGCGCATGAAAGAAGCGCCCTCCGTGGCCGTAGCCGAGTAGTCCGATTCGCATGATTTATTCCTTCTTTGAAGTGCAAACCCAATCAAATGTGGGAGGGGGCTTGCCCCCGATGGCCATAGGTATCTACACAATTTTGGTGCGACACCGCACCTGTGGCGAGGGAGCTAACGCGTATCTACCTGACGCTCCGAGGTCCAAATGTGGGAGGGGGCTTGCCCCCGATGGCGGCCTCTGGGCCGACCAGGATGTTGGATTGGAACGAGTACATATCCGTTTCTGCGGTAACGGCCACTTAGGGTTCCGCCCTGACGGCGGGTCACTTTGGAAAAGCCCCAAAGTAACCAAAGGGCTCCTGCCCCACCACTCGGCACCTCGCCTAGGCTCGGTGTGCCCTCTCTCCGGCTTGAATCCGTGGGCCGCCGCAATGGGCCATCCATGGCCCAGTGCGGCTAACCCGGCGTCCTGCCGGGTTGCCCACGGATTCAAGCCTGCGTTCGGCCAGCGTGGTTTAACGGGGCGCCTGAGATCAAAAGCAGATCAAGATCAAGAGCGACTCGCTTCGCATCGTGGTTTGTAGGTACCTATGCCCCGACGGCAGTGTGCCAGTAACTACTCTTGTCACTGATCCACCGCTATCGGGGGCAAGCCCCCTCCCACATTTTTAACCGCGTTTCTCCAGTGGTTCAGCCATAGAAATGCGGGCGATCCGGCAGGCTCACCGGCACGATCTGTCCACTGTCCTGCGCTTCGATACAGGCATCCGCCGCCACCGCCGCCGCGTAGCCGTCCCAGGCCGACGGCCCGCCCACTTGCCCGGCGCGCACGCTGTCGATGAACGCCTGCAATTCGACGTCATAGGCGCCGATAAACCGGTCCTTCCAATCCATCAGAATCGCGTTCGACAATTTCGCCCCACTGCGCATCTGTACCTGTGAAGGCTCCGGCAATTTGGCGATACCGCTCTCCCCCACCACTTCGCATTGAATGTCGTAGCCGTATTGGCAATTGACGAACACTTCCACGTCGATACGCGTGCCCTTGACGGTCTCCAGCAGCACGATCTGCGGGTCGCGCAGGTGCGCCAGGGCTTTGCTGGTCTTGCGCGGGAACACCACCTGCACCGAGACGTAGTCGTCGTTGAGCAGCCAACGCAGTACGTCCAGTTCGTGGATCAGGGTGTCGGTAATCGCCATGTCGGTCTTGTAGTTCTCACCCACCGTCGGGTTGCGATGGGCGCAGTGCAGCATCAGCGGCTCGCCGATCTGGCCGCTGTCGATCACCGCTTTCAAGGCGCGATAACCTTCGTCGTAGGGGCGCATGAAACCGACCTGCACCAGGCGCTTGCCGTGTGCCACTTCGGCCTCGACGATGCGGCGGCAGCCTTCGGCGGTCACGGCCAGAGGTTTCTCGCAGAACACCGGTTTACCGGCGGCGATGGCGGCGAGCACGAACTCTTCGTGGCTCGGCCCCCAGGAGGTCACCAGCACGGCTTGCACCTGCGGCGAGTGGATCAACGCATGGCCGTCCGGGTACACCTCGGCGTCCAGCTTCAAATCGGCCACCACCCTGGCGGCCTGTTCAAGGTTGATATCGGTGACCGCCACCACCTGGCTGTTGAGCAGGGTCTGGCTGCAACGACGAATATGGTCACGGCCGATGGCACCGGTACCGATCACTCCAAGCTTCAACGACATACATGCACTCCTCTTGTTATTAGTACTGCCGGGCCTTGGCCAATTGTTCATTGAGTTTTTTTGCGGCGGCGTTGGTGCGTTCGCTGGTGGACACCTGCGCCACCCCCACCCGCCACCACGACAGGTAGCCGTGGACCATGGTTTTGGGCAGCACCTTGATATCGATCAGGGTCGACACGCTTTGGGTACGTGCATCGGCCAGCGCCGCTTCAAGCTGTTCCACGCTGCTGACCTTGTAGGTCTTACAGCCATACGCCGCCGCGCTCATGGCGAAATCCACCGGCACCAGGCCACCGTCGAGCTTGCCGCTCTCGGGGTTGCGGTAGCGGAACTCGGTGCCGAAGCTGTCCATGCCGTTGCCGATCTGCAGGTTGTTGATGCAACCGAAAGCCATGTTGTCGAGCAGGACCACATTGATCTTGCGGCGCTCCTGGATCGAGGTGGCCAGTTCCGAATGCAGCATCATGTAGGAGCCATCGCCGACCAGCGCGTACACCTCTTTGCCCGGTTCGGCCAGCTTCACGCCGAGGGCGGCGTTGATCTCGTAGCCCATGCACGAATAGCCGTATTCGACGTGGTAGGTGTTCACGCCCTTGCTGCGCCAGGCGCGCTGCAGATCGCCGGGCAGGCTGCCGGCGGCGGCGACAATGATGGCGTCGTCGGCCAGGGTCTGGTTGAGCACGCCGAGTACGCGACTCTGGGTCAGGCAGGAGCCGGTCAGTTCGATAAATTCGCGCAGGACCGCGCGGTCCAGGTGGTCATCGACTTCAGGGACGAAATCATCGCCCTGGTATTCAACCTGATGCACCCGGTCCACTTCGGCGTCCAGTTGCGCCCTGGCGTCGCGCACCTGTTCGCCCCAACCGGCGCGGTAGTCGCCCAGGGCATCAGCCAGCGCTTCCAGGGCGACCCTGGCATCGCCCAGCACTTGCACGCCGTCGAGCTTCAACGCATCGCACGGGCTGATATTGAGGTTGAGAAACGTCACCTCGGCCTGTTTGAACAGCGATTTTGACGAGGTGGTGAAGTCGGTATAACGGGTGCCGATGCCGATGATCAGGTCCGCCTCGGGCGCCAGCAGGTTGGCCGCCAGGCAACCGGTCTCGCCAATACCGCCGACGTTCAGCGGGTGACTGGACACCACCGCGCTCTTGCCCGCCTGGGTTTCGGCGAAGGGGATATCGAAGCGCTCGGCAAAGGCTTGCAGCGCAGCATTCGCGCCGGAGTACTTCACCCCGCCGCCACAGATGATCAGCGGTTTGCGCTTGCCGCGAAAAGCCGCTAGCGCATCGTCGAGCATCGCGGCGGTGGGCGGGCGACGCTCGATGCGGTGCACGCGTTTTTGCAGGAAATAATCCGGGTAGTCCCAGGCTTCGGCCTGCACATCCTGGGGCAGCGCCAGGGTGACCGCGCCGGTTTCCGCAGGATCAGTAAGCACGCGCATGGCGTGGATCGCCGCGCTCATCAATTGCTCCGGGCGGTTGATGCGGTCCCAGTATTTGCTGACCGAGCGGAAAGCGTCGTTGGTACTGATGCTCAAGTCGTGGAACTGCTCGATCTGCTGCAACACCGGATCAGGCTGGCGACTGGCGTAGACATCACCGGGCAATAGCAGCAACGGAATGCGGTTGGCGGTGGCGGTGGCCGCGGCGGTGAGCATGTTCGCCGCGCCGGGCCCCACCGAGGCGGTGCACGCGTAGATCTTGCGGCGCAGGTGCTGTTTGGCAAAGCCGATGGCGGCGTGGGCCATGCCCTGCTCGTTGCGGCCCTGGTGCACCACCAGGTCACCGCTGTCCTGCTCCAGCGCCTGGCCGAGGCCCAGCACATTACCGTGACCGAAAATGGTGAACACGCCGGCGACAAACTTGCTCTGCACGCCATCGACTTCGATGTATTGGTTATCCAGGAACTTCACCAGGGCCTGGGCCATGGTCAGTCGGGTGGTGGTCATGTCGCGCCCCTTAACTTTTTTTCAGGTGGGCAATGCTGGCCCCCAAGGCCTGCCGGATATCCGCCAGTTCATGCACGCTGCTCGCAAACGGCTCGAATGACAGGTAGCCGCTGTAGCCGGTGCTGAGCAAGGTGTCGATCTGCGCCGCATTGCCAAGGATGTCGCCCTCGCCCACCAGTACGCGGTGGCCGTCACGGATCGCGTTGAGCGGCGCGTCGGCATCTTCCACGCCGGAGATGTGCACCAGGCCAGTGAGTTCCGGGAAGAACTCATGCTCGTTGGCAAGATGGTGATGGAAAGTGTCGTGCACCACACGGAACACATCCAGGCCGCCGATGGCCTTGATCGCGTCCACCGCCACGCGCTTGCGGCGCAGGGCGGACTCTTCGAAGCCCAGAGGTTCGACAAAGCCGAGGATGCCGTACTCGCGCAGGATCGGCGCCAGTTCGCTCAGTGCCGTGCGCAAACCGGCGGCGCGCTGGGCATCGGTGCGCATGTCGCCCGGTTCGTTGAACGGGCACATCACCAGGCCCTGGGCGCCACATTCACGGGCATAGGTGGCAAGCTCGATTGCCTGGGCCCGGCGTTGATCGTTCCACACGTCAAAGGGATACAAGGCGTTGATCGACAGCACTGTGATGCCCTGCGCCGCGCACAACTCGCGCACGCGGCTGGCGGGCGTGCCGTATTCGATCTGGCGGTCCTTGAGATCATTGCGGATCTCGATGGCATCGCACTTGAGCGACGCGGCCAACTGGATGAAATCCGGCAGGGACAGGTTGGGTGCGACCATCCGGTTAAGGGCAAAGCGTAGCGGCGACTTCATTGTTGTTGTTCTCCGTGCAAAACCGTTTCAGAGGTCCAGCAGCCAACTGTGCTGCGGGTCGTTATGGAAATGCCAGGCACGCTTGGGGCCGGCCATGACGTTCAGGTAGTACGACTCGTAGCCGTACGGCACGCTGACCGGGTGATAACCCTTGGGCACCACCACCAGGTCGCTGTTTTCCACAGCCACGGCCTGGTCGATACTGCGATCGTCGGTATACACGCGCTGGAATACGAAGCCCTGGGGCGGATTGATCTGGTGGTAATAGGTCTCTTCCAGGAAGCTCTGGTGCGGCAGGTCATCGGTGTCGTGCTTGTGCGGCGGGTAGCTCGACGAATGCCCGGACGGCGTGCGCACTTCCACCACCAGCAATGAATGCGCCGGCTCGCTGTCGGGCAGGATGTCGCACACGTAGCGGGTGTTGGCGCCTTTGCCGCGCACGCTGCGCTTGCACTGTTCCGGGCGGATCAGGCGCGGTGTGTAACCGCCCGCGCCGGGTGCGGCGCACACCGCGATCTGTACGTCACTCAAGGCGGTGACCCGGGCGTCGGTGCCGGGCGGCAGGTAGGCGGCAAACGGGGATTTGTCCTCGAACACCGATTGACGATCCCCCAGGTTCTGCCAGTCGAAGCCCTCGCCCTGGATATTCACCCGGCCGCTGAGCAGCACCAGGCACAGCTCCTGGTCGCCGGCGCTGACCGGCAGCGTCTCCCCAAGGCTCAGGCGATAAGCGCTGAAACCCACATACTCCAGACGCCCCGCTTCCAGGGCGACCATGGTTTGCCCGCGCTTGTTACTCTTGACCAGCAAGCTCATGGTTAAGTCCTCTCGTCGAGCAATGCTCGCAACGTGTCATAGCCTTTTTTCGCATAGATATAGCTGGGCGCGACGGCCGGGTCCTGCTCGGCCTCGACCACCAGCCAGCCGCTGTAACCGGCGGCCAACAGCTCATCGAGCAATGGCGCAAACTCGATATCGCCGTCGCCGGGCACGGTGAAGGTGCCGTTGACGATGCAGTCGGGAAAGCTCCACATCTGGTTGCGCGCCAGCTGCACCACGGGTTTGCGCACGTCCTTGAAATGCACGTGGCAGATGCGCTCGATGTGCTTGCGCAGCACCTCAAGGGGTTCGCCGCCGCCCATGTAGCAGTGGCCCGAGTCGAACAACAGACCGACTTCCGGGCCGGTGCGGCGCATCAGCTGATCGATATCCTCGGGGGATTCGATATACGCGCCCATATGGTGGTGGTAGGCCAGGCGCACGCCCTGGGACAGGGTGAACCGCGCCAGCTCCGTGAGCTTGTCGGCGTACGCCTGCCACGCCTGCTCGCTGTGAAAGCGTGGGCGTTCGATCAGACGGACGCGCGAGCCCTGGATCGAATCAGCCACTTCGCCATACACCAGCACCGTCGCGCCATTGTGCTTGAGCAACTCGACGTGGCCGGCGATGGCCTCGATTTCCTCGGCCACCGAACGCCGCGCCAGGCGGCTGGAATACCAGCCGGAGACCAGCGCCAGGTCATAGGGGCGCAGCACATCGGCGACCCCTTTGGCGTCCTTGGGGAATTTGCCGTTGAGTTCAAACCCTTCGTAGCCGATCTCTTTACCTTCGCTGAGCGCGGTACTCAGCGGCGTTTCACCGCCCAGCGCCGGCAGGTCGTCGTTGCTCCAGGAGATCGGGTTGATGCCAATTCGGATTGCGGGCATGGCTGCACCTTTTATTGTTTTCAACTAACACTGAAAATCTGCTTTATGTGGGAGGGGGCTTGCCCCCTCCCACATTTGATCTGATTTAATTTCGCGCGCTGCGCCAGGCAGTAATGAGTTGCTCGAACGTCGCCTGCACCCGCTGGATCAGGGTCTCATCATCAATCTCCCCCGCCATCCACGCCTTGCTCGGTTCCTGGAAGATCGTGCGGCCCACGGCAAACCCTCGGCAGGTGGTGCTCTGGCTGGCCTGCTTGAAGCCGTCAGCGAGAAATTCCGCCGACGCATTCAGCCCCAGCAGCACCACACCCCGGCAGTACGGGTCGCGTTCTTCGATCAGTTCGTCGAGCTTTTTCCAGTCCGCGGCCGATTGCGCCTCGATCTTCCACCAGGCAGGGTAGATGCCCAGGTTGTACAGGCGCTTGAGGCTGCGGTAGAGCACGTCGGGATAGGTGGAGGGATGGTCCTTGGGCGGGATGACTTCCAGCAGCAGTTCATGGCCGCTGACAATGGACGCCTCGTACAGTGCCTTGAGCTGCGCTTCCTGCTCCAGGCGCAGCAGCGGTTCGTCGTCGGGGTGAAATTGCACCAGGCACTTGATGATCTGTTCCGCAGGCCAGGCGATCAGGTTGCTGCCGATAGAGCGGCCGTGTTCGAACGCCAACGGCCGCGAGTTCTGTACCTCCACCGGGCGCGCGATCCACCAGCCGCGGCCGCTCGCGGCGTTGAGCGCATCCTGGCCGAAACGCTGGTCGGCCAACAGGCCCACATCGGCCTCGATGCCCTGCTCGCCCAGCTTGCGCTCCACGCGCTCGATGGCCTGGATAAACAATTGCTTGATCGCACTGATGCGCGCCAGATCCTGGCCGCCGCGCTGGGCCAGGTCGACCAGTTGCCAGCGATGGTCGAAGGCAAACACGAACAGTTGCTTCCAGGTTTTGCGCGGCACGCTGACGCGGTGCAGGCGTTGCAGGGTCGCGTCATGGTCAGGCCGGGTGATCGGCACCGGGCTATTGAACAGGTACTCAAGCTCGGCAGGTGTCGGCATGGCCGGCGCGCAGGCATGGCGCGACACCACCAGGCCACCGCAGGCATTGGCCAACTGGCTGCAACGCTCATCCGTGGCGTCGTTGAGCCAACCGCTGAGGAAGCCCGACATAAAGGCATCGCCGGCGCCCAGCACATTGAGCACTTCCACGCGCACGCCAGGGTAGATCGCACCGTCTTCGAGGCGTTCGGGAATAGCGCCGTGAATCACCGTGCAGCCTTGCGGGCCGAGCTTGACCACCAGGGTGGCGGGCGTCAGTGCGCGCACCGTACGCAAGGCGCCGAGCAGGTCTTCACTGCCGCCGGCAATCAGGAATTCTTCTTCGGTGCCGACGATCAAGTCGAAACGCGGCAGGATCTTCTGCACATGCTGGCTGACATTCTGGTCGGCAACGAAACGGGTCTCGCCATCGGCCTTGCCGGCCAGGCCCCAGAGTACCGGGCGGTAGTCGATATCGAGCACGCGCTTGACGTTGTGTTTAGCCGCGTAGTCCAGTGCCTGGATACTGGCCTTGTACACCCCGTCGGTGGAGAAATGCGTGCCGGTGATCAGCAGCGCCTTGCTGGAAGCAATGAAGGCTTCGCTGATGTCTTCGGCGCGCAGAGCCATGTCGGCGCAGTTTTCGCGGTAGAACACCAGGGGGAAGGTTTCACGGTCCTTGAGACCGAGCAGCACCAGGGCGGTAAGGCGTTCCGGGTCGACCTTGATAGCGCTGACGTCGCAGCCTTCACGGGCCAGGGATTCCACCAGGAAGCGGCCCATATGGTCGTCGCCCACCCGGCTGAGCATCGCTGATTTCAGCCCCAGTCGCGCCGTACCGAAGGCGATATTGGCGGAAGAACCGCCGAGGTATTTGGCGAAGCTGGACACGTCCTCAAGCCGCGCTCCTACTTGCTGCGCATAGAGGTCGACGCCCAGGCGTCCGAGGCAAATCAGATCCAATTGACGCCCACTGGCAAAACGAGTCTGGCCCATGCTGGCTCCTGTTATTTTTATCAGCCTGCGCTGTGCCGCCGTGGCGACGGCAAACGCTCTTGGTGGGAGCAGACTAGAACGTCCGGCGGCGTCAATCAATATTTATTCCATAATTATTTTTAGTGGAATATTTTTTCCAATAAGCCAGCATAATCCTGTGGCAGCCGTCGTGCATCGTTTCAGCAGCCCGCGCAGGCCTTGATGCCGAGGTATTTTTTTGTGCCTACCCTGTAGACTTGCGCCACCCATCAGCGCACCAGACGAACACGCCAGAAGGATTGCCCATGTCCCGCACCGATCCCGAGACCACCCTGGAAGATCCCATCGCCAGCCCTGCGATCAATGCCGAACGCCTGTTGCAGCTGATCACCGAGGAATACGAAAGCCTGCCGCGTCAACTCAAGCGCATCGCCAGCTACATGAGCCAGCAGAGCGACCGGATCATGGTCGACCGCATCAGCGACATCGCCCGTGAATGCGAAGTGCACCCCTCGGCCATCGTGCGGTTTTCCCAGCGTTTCGGCTTCAGCGGGTTCAGTGAGATGCAGGCGTTGTTTCGCGAGGCGTATACCCACAAGACCACGCCAGTGCAGAACTACCAGCAGCGCATCCGCAGCATGATCGCCAACAAGTCGCAGAAGGCCAGCGGCGGCGACCTGGCGCGTGAGTGCGTCAACGCCACGTTATCCGGCATCGAACGGCTGGGGCTTGAGCTGGACGACACGGCCTTCGACAAGGCCGTGGACCTGGTGGTGAATGCCGACAACATCTACGTGGTCGGCGTACGCCGCTCATTCGCGGTGGCCGACTACCTGGTGTACAACCTGCAGCACACCAACAAGCGCATTCACCTGGTTTCGGGGCTGGGTGGCAGCTATCGCGAACAGATGCGCAGCGTGCGCGCCAATGACCTGGTGATCGCGATCAGCTTCACGCCCTACGGCAAGGAGACCCAGCACTGCCTGCGTATCGCCCAGCATCACCAGGCCAAGACGTTGATTATCACCGACAGCAACCTGTCGCCCTTGGCCAAGCGGGCGAACGCGGTGCTGTTGGTCAACGAAGGCTCCTCGTTCGCCTTCCGCTCACTGAGCGCCACGCTGTGCCTGTGCCAGGCATTGTTCATTGCAGTGGCGTATCGGTTGGAGTTGAAGGTGGACGAGATTCACGAGCAGGTGGGGTTCGACGACTAAGGCTGGTTTACCGCCAACCAAATGTGGGAGGGGCTTGCCCCCGATAGCAGGGTGTCAGTCGCCGAATCAGCTGATTGACACTCCGCTATCGGGGGCAAGCCCCCTCCCACAATGGACCGCGATGAATCCGGATCAGTGCATGAAAATGGCGATCAGGATAATCAGCGGAATTGGCACGCCGAGGAACCACAGCAGTAATGAGCGCATCATGTTCTCCTTGATTTAACGAATGTAGTTTTCGGTTTCGACGTACACCACGGCATCCCGGCGGCGACCGCCGAAGGTGGCGGCGAAGCTGGCGAAGAAGGCACCGATCAGCAGCGCGACGAAGGTCCAAAGCGAGGTGTAGGCGGCGACTTTGGCAGCGGTGTCGGCGGCTTGCTTGGCTTTGACCTTGGCGTCTTCGACAGCTTTACGGGCATCGCCGTAGACCTTGTCGATGCGTGCCTCGGCATCGGCCTGGCTGAGGTTGGTGCGCTGGCTGATCAACTGGGCCAGGTAGGTACGGTCTTCCGGAGCCAGTTGGCCGTCATTGCTCAACGTACGCGCAAAGATGCGACCGACCACGGCATGGGCGGCGTCATCGCCGACGGCTGCAGGGCGATCGTCGCGGAACAGGCTGTCGACGTAGTAGCCGAAGTCGCCGCTGTGGGCGCCCTTGGTCATGCTGCCGGCGGCCTGGGACATGCCGCTGGCGGCGCCCGATGCAACGCTGGCACCGGCTTTGACGCCGCCGCTGACCACGCTGCTGACCGAACCGACCACCAGCATTGCGGTGATCAGTGTCGCGACCGCCCAGGCCAGGAAGCCGTGTGCGGTGTCACGGAAGTACACCTCATCGCCATGCATATTGGCCCACTTCACGCGCAACCGGCCGGCAATGTAACCGCCCAGGCCCGACGCAACGATTTGGGTGAATGCCAACCAGACAATCGTGGAAATGCCAAGCCCCTTGGCGCTCATGCCGCTGTCGGCCCACGGCGACACCGCCGAAAAGCCCAGGCCGAAACCCAGCAGCACCAGGATCAGGGACAGTGCGGCTGCGGCCGCGGCCCCAGCAAAAATCGCCCCCCAGGAAACCCCGGAGAGCGCGCTTGACTCTTGCAGCGTGGATGAGGATGTGATCATTGTTGTTTTGCTCCAGGCATGAAAAATAGTGTTACAAGTCTCAAAAAGGACAGTGCAGGCAGCGTGCCAGCCCTAAAAAAAACAAACTGCTTATATTTCAACAAGTTAACTAAATTGAACTTCTTAAAGTCATGCAAGTTGCAAGAATGGTCTGTAGAGAGCGGGCGTTATGCATTCTCCTGTTGAACACCCAATGTGGGAGGGGGCTTGCCCCCGATTGCGGTGTGTCTGGTAAGCATTGACAAACTGCCCTACCCCTAGATGAAGTTTTATTTAGGAAACATTCAGCAACTTCTTGGCAAAATGTCCCCACTTCTAGTGTGAACGCTCACCAGGTAATCCTATGACCCGCATTTTGACCATCGAGGATGACGCCGTAACGGCCCGCGAGATCGTCGCCGAGCTGAGTAGCCATGGACTGGACGTAGACTGGGTGGACAATGGCCGCGAAGGCCTGGTCCGTGCCGTCAGTGGTGATTACGATCTGATCACCCTCGACCGCATGCTGCCCGAACTCGATGGCTTGGCCATCGTCACCACCCTGCGCACCATCGGCGTATCCACGCCGATCCTGATGATCAGCGCCCTCTCCGACGTGGACGAACGCGTGCGCGGCCTGCGCGCCGGCGGCGATGACTACCTGACCAAGCCCTTCGCGTCCGATGAGATGGCCGCCCGCGTCGAGGTGCTGCTGCGACGTAAAAGCACGGTCAAGGAATTCGAAACCGCCCTGCGCGTGGCCGACCTCGAACTGAACCTGATCAGCCGCGAAGCCAGCCGCGCCGATCAGCCGCTGAGCCTGTTGCCCACCGAGTACAAGCTGCTGGAATTCTTGATGCGCAACACCGGGCAGATCCTGTCGCGGATGATGATCTTCGAGGAAGTCTGGGGCTATCACTTCGATCCCGGCACCAACCTGATCGACGTGCACATCGGTCGCCTGCGCAAGAAAATCGACCCGCCGGGCCTCACGCCGCTGATTCGCACGGTACGAGGCTCGGGATATGTCATTGCTGAACCCCTCTAAGGGCTGGCGCTCTTCCAGCAGTCGGTTGCTGGCGCTGTACAGTTCGCTGTTCGTGGCGTGGAGCTGCATCCTCATGGGGGTGCTGTACTATGAGGTGTCGGGTTACCTCAGCGACCTGTCGCGCCATTCGCTGATGCAGCGCCAGCATTTGTTCCAGCGCTTCGACGGTGAAGAACTGGTGGAGGCGCTGACCACCAGCATGACGTTCGACATGAAAGGCGTGGATGCCTACGGCCTGTTCGACGAACAGTTTCGTCCCTTGAGCGGGCCGATCCGCGCCGTGCCGCCCGACTTGCCGCTCGATGGCAAGATCCACGCCCTGGCCAACTGTGTCGATTCCGACGACCCGAAACTGCCCAAGGACAGCTGCGACGCCGTGGCCACCCACACCGAAGACGGCCGCTGGCTGGTGCTGGTGCGCGCCAACGGTTCGCTGTTCGGCGTGACCCGGATCATCTGGCATGCCCTGCTGTGGGCGCTGTCTCTGACCATCATCCCCGGCGTCGCCGGCTGGCACTTGCTGCGCCGCCGTCCGCTGCGACGCATTCGCGGCATTCAGGCGAGCGCCGAGGCCATCGTCGCCGGCGACCTGACGCACCGCTTGCCGCTGTCGAACCGGCGCGATGAGCTGGACATGCTCGCGGCCATCGTCAACGCCATGCTCGACCGCATCGAGAAGCTGATGAACGAGGTCAAGGGCGTGTGCGACAACATCGCCCACGATCTGCGCACCCCACTGACGCGCCTGCGTGCGCAGCTTTACCGCATCAAGCAACAAGCGGAGGAAGACTCGGCCCATGCGGTGAAGCTCGATGACGCGATTGCCGAAACCGACACACTGATGGCGCGTTTTCGCGGCCTGCTGCGGATTTCGGAACTGGAAGACCACCAGCGACGGTCGGGCTTTTTGCTGATGGACCCACTGCCGCTGTTGCGCGAGCTGCATGACTTCTACCTGCCCCTGGCCGAGGAAGGCGAGCTGGAACTGCTGCTGCAGACCCCGGATTCACTGCCCTGGATTACCGGCGACCGCGCCCTGCTGTTCGAGGCCCTGGCCAACCTGCTGAGCAATTCGATCAAGTTCACCCCGCCCGGCGGCAAGGTGATCCTGCGCGCGGTCAATGATGTGGGCAGCACACGGATCGAAGTGCTCGACTCCGGGCCGGGGATTCCTGCCGCCGAACGGGCGTCGGTGTTCCAGCGCTTCTACCGGGTCGATGAGAGTGATCAGCAAGGCGGTTTCGGCCTGGGCCTGTCGATTGTCGCGGCGATCATCAACCTGCACGGCTTCAAGCTGGACGTGGCCACCAGCGAACTGGGCGGCGCGCGGCTGGTGCTGGAGTGTCGTCAGCAGTTGATGCCCGAATAGGTAAAGATCCAAATGTGGGAGGGGGCTTGCCCCCGATAGCGGTGTGTCAGCCAGCTCAATCTGTAGCTGACACACCCTCATCGGGGGCAAGCCCCCTCCCACATGGGTACCAAGCCATTCAGCTCTACAACACACTCCCCATGGCCTTGATCAATACCGGATCACGCGCGTAGATATCCGGCGCATACACCAGGCTTCCCTGGCGATCCACTTCCACCGTCCAATACCCCAGCAGCACCGGTACCGGCGTGGCCAGCCTGAATTCATGGGTGATGCCGGTGGCCAGCAGCTCGTCGGTGCGCGTACGTTCGGCCGGGGTCACCAGCAGGTCGCGCAACAGCAGCGGTTGTTCGACCCGCACGCACCCCGAGCTGAACGCCCGTGGCCCCTTGGTAAACAGTGGCTGGCTCGGCGTGTCGTGCAGGTAAACCGAATACGGGTTGGGGAAACGCATCACGATCTTGCCCAACGGGTTGCGCGGCCCCGCCTCCTGGCGCAGCAGGATATTGCCGGGACGCGCCCAGTCGACCTGCTCCGGGGTCAGCGGGTGGCCTTCGGCGTCAAGCACTTGCAGGTTCTGCTGGCGCAGATACTCCGGATTGAGGCGGATGGCCGGCAGCTTGTCCTCGCGCATGATGGTGGGCGGGATGGTCCATGTCGGGTTGAGGGTCAGGCGCGTAATGCGCGATTTGAGCAGCGGTGTCTGGCGCTCGGCGCGGCCCACTTGCAGGCGGGTCTGCCATACCGGGATGCCACTCTGATACACGCTCAACTGCGCGGCCGCGACGTTGACCACCACGCCTTCGGGCTCCAGATCGCGGGCCAGCCAGCGGAACCGCTCGAGGTTGATGCGCAACTGGTCGCGGCGCATCGCCGGGCTGATGTTGAGTTCGGCCACCGTGCCGGCGCCGATCACACCGTCGGCCTGCAGGGAGTGGCTGAGCTGGAAGGCTTTGACCGCAGCGACCAGCTCGGGGCCGTACTGCCGGGCGCTGCCCTTGGGTTCAGAGGTCAGGTAACCGCCGCGGTAGAGGCGCCGCGCCAGTTCCGGCACCCGTGGGTCTTCCATGCCCGGACGCAACAGCGGCCCACTGCCCACCGCCTCCCACTGCGGCAACGGCTGCTGGCGCGCACTGGAATAAGCGTTGCGCAGGCTGCGATACAAATCCGCGCTCGGGCGCGCCTGGTCGAACGCGCGGACCATGTCCTGCAAGCCGGTGGCGGCGAAGGCCAGCACGGCGGTGTCCGGTTCGTCGGCAGGCGGTTGAGCGTGCCAAAGCGGTTCGAAACGCGATTGCTGCAGACGCCCGAAGTGCAAATCCTGCAGGGCCTGGAGGTACTGTTGGCTGATCGCGATATCGCTGCACAGCACATTGGCCGTGGCGTCTGTGGTGGGCAAGCTATAGTGGGTGGGGTCCAGGCCGTCGTCGGCCAGCATCAGCAACTGGTCGTGCAAGGCCTGCCGACGCTCGTCGGCCGACCACAGCGGCGCATCGCCCTGCTGCTGGTAAAAGGCTTGCAGGCGCAGTTGCGCGCTGGCGTCGATACGCGGCGCGAGCTGCGGGCAGACACTGGGCAACTGCGCCAGGGCCTGTTGCAGCGGAGCCAGGTCGACCGGTGCCGGGGTCGTGACGGGCAACGGCTCCAGCGGCAGCGCTTCGGCTGTGGCGACCAGTGGTGTAACGAGCAGGCAAATGCTCAAGTAACATGCGTGTTTTTTGAACAATTGACTTAGCTCCACTCCACAGCGGGGACTCGACTGTAGATGCTGACTTTTATGCGCCGGCTCGGTTTAACCAACCTGGGCCTGATTACCGCGAGCCTGGCGTTATTGAGCAATGTTGCGCTCGCCGCCAATGGCCCCGCTCCTTCCTTGTATAGCAGCCTGGCGCGCTCGGCTCCAGAACTCAATCCCATCGTGTTGAAAAGCGCCCTGAGCGCGGTGCAGTGCGCGGTCAATAACGGCGAGGAACGTTCCGATCGCCTGGCGGTAATTGACTACTCCCAGCCTTCTACCGCCCGTCGGCTATGGATTTTCGACCTGCGCAAAAAAACCCTGGTATTGCGCGACCTGGTGGCCCACGGTGCCAAGTCCGGCGAAAACTTCGCCACCGCGTTTTCCAACCTTGAAGGCAGTCACCAGTCCAGCCTGGGCCTGTTCCGCACCCAGGAAAGTTACCTCGGCACCCACGGCTACTCGCTGCGCATGGACGGCCTGGAGCCTGGCTTCAATGACCTGGCCCGCGACCGCGCCATCGTGATTCATGCCGCCGACTACGTCAGCCCGTTATGGAGCAAGCGCGAAGGCCGTATCGGTCGCAGCCAGGGCTGCCCGGCGGTGCGCCCGCAAGTCGCGCGCCAAGTGGTGGACAAGCTCAAGGACGGACAATTCATGTTTTCGTGGTACCCCGACCAGCGCTGGTTGAAGTCTTCGACCTATCTCAATTGCAAACCCCAACAGGTGGCCAGTAGTCGTACAATCCGTGGCGGATAGCCTGTCTCCCACCGATAAAAGAGAGCGTCGCATGCTTCTACATAAGTCCACCTGGATCGAGATCGGGCAGTTTCTGCAGCGCAGCCGCACGGTGGTGATCCCCATCGGCTCCAACGAACAACACGGCCCTACCGGCCTGCTGGGCACCGACTGGATGTGCCCGGAGATCATCGCCCTCGAGGCGCAGAAGAATGCCGATATCCTGGTCGGCCCGACGTTCAACATCGGCATGGCCCAGCACCACCTGGGCTTTCCCGGCACCATTTCGCTGCGCCCTTCCACCTTTATCGCCGCGATCGGTGACTGGGTGCGCTCGCTGGCCGGGCATGGTTTCGACAAGATCCTGTTCCTCAACGGCCACGGCGGCAATATCGCCACCATCGAAGCGGCGTTTTCCGAACTCTACGCCGAAGCCAGCTTTGCCCGCCGCCCGGCCGGGTTCGCATTGAAGCTGGTCAACTGGTGGGACCTGGAGGGCGTCACCGACCTGGCGCAGCGCCAATTCCCGGTGGGCCATGGCAGCCACGCCACGCCGTCGGAGATTGCCGTGACGCAATGGGCCTATCCGGACTCGATCAAGTCAGCCGATTACTCGCCGCAAATCGCCAACACCGGCCCGATCCGCGAAGCCCTGGACTTCCGCGCACGCTTCCCCGACGGACGCATGGGCTCGGACCCGGCATTGGCAACGGTGGACAAAGGCGGTGAGTTGGTCGCGCTGGCGGCGCAGGGGCTGGTCAAGACCGTGAATGCCTTCAGCAATGAGTCAAAACCCTGAGTCGAACACTATCCAAATGTGGGAGGGGGCTTGCCCCCGATAGCGGTGGGTCAGTCAGCTTATTTGTTACTGACACACTGCTATCGGGGGCAAGCCCCCTCCCACATTTGATTTGTATTCATTCTTGCACAGGCTACTGGCAATCCTGTGCCGCCTGCTCGAGCCGCGACGCCTTGATCGCCGAAGCCAGCGGTTTGCGCTCATACAGGAACACCTTGGTGCCATCCTGGGACTTGTAGGCTTCCAGCACGTCATCGGCCGCGATCTTGCTGGTCAACAGCACCTTCGCGTGACGCGAGTTCTGCGTCACGGTCGAAGTAATGCCGTGCTTTTCAAGCTTGGGCAGTACGCATTGCACATAGGCTTCGGGGGTCTTGGCGGTTTGCAGGGTCAGCGAGGGGGCATTGGGGGCCGTGATACAACCGGTCAGCGCCAGGGAAGTAAAGGCCAGGGCCGGGGCGAAAAAAGCGCGCATAAACATTCCTGAAAATAACAAAATAGGTGCCTGTGGATCCGCGTATCAGCCGGCGCGGACCAGGGCTTTGAGCGATGCGTCAAACTGCTTCAAGGCATCTTGTTGTACATCTCGCTGCTGCTCGATCTGCGCGGCAATCTCGAATGCTGACTTGTCATGCACCCACACCGATGGCACCTGCTTGTCCACCGCGCCTTCGGCCTTGGCGATGTATTGCAGGTCGGCGTCATAGAACCGCGCGGTAAAACGCGCCTCGACCACGTCGTTACGCGGGGTCAGCAATTGGTTATGGGTATCGAGCACCACCACCACGTCCGGATGCGCCTGCACCAGGGCATCCAGGCTGCCATACACCGTCACCGAGACAAACGTACCTTGCAGCGAGTTCATCAGCCAGTCGATGGCCAGCTCCGGATCGGAGCTGTTGACGAACGCCTCGCGAATACGCCCGTCCAGGGCATCTTTGGCGCCATTCAAGGCCATGGCGTGGTAGCGCTCAAGGTAGCTGAGGTTGTCACGCGTGTTTTCGCTGTACAACACCCCCACCGATTGGGCGCGCTGCAGGGAGTTTACGCCAGTGGCGAGTGGCAGCAAATGGCCCGTACGCGGCTCATCGGCGACGGCCGGGTTGGTCAGCACGGCGGTGCCGAGCATCAGGGTGATCAAAGCCAGCTGGAGTAGAGTCCTCATCGCGCATTTCCTTGAGCAGCGTTTCGATGAGCGGATTTTGCGCTTTTGCCGTAAAAACAGAACTTGCGATCCTTGATGGTGACTATCATTTGAACCGATAGTATCAGGTAGCCCAACCCATAAAACCTATAAGGACCATGCCATGAAGCGTCACCAGAAAACCTTCGACCGCATCCGCGAAGCCGTATTGCCGGAGTTTCGCGAGCGAGTCGCCGATTACCTGGTCGAATATGAAGACGTCCTGTTGAGTGAGACAAGCGATGCCGGCGCCCAATCGGCCAGCGCCCAGCAACTGCGTGGCTACCTGCGCGGCCTGAACACCACGCGCGTGCTGGGTATGGCCGATTGGGAAGACCTGGACCGGCGCGTCGCGCAAATGAACGAGAGCCCTACACCCGAGGGCGTGGCTGGTTGACCCATGCCTGCACTGACGGCCTTTGCCATTGGCGTTGAGCGTAAGCCACCAACTGCGCAGGCACGGCGTCGCCGTTGAGGATCAGGCGATTGAGCATCACCGCCAGGTCCACGTCGGCAATTGACCAGGTGCCAAACAGGTACTCACGATAATCCGCCAGCAAAGCGTGCGCCGCACTGATCAACCTGCCCGCTGCCGCCTCGGCTACCGGCGACAGCGACGGCATCTTCTGACCGCAGAACACCACCAGCGTCGAGCGCTCCTGGCGAATCGGCAGTAAATCGCTGCGCAACCACGCCTGCACCTGCCGCGCCCTCGCCCTCTGCTGCGGGTCGAGCGGATAAACGCGGGTCTCGGGATAGGCCTCGTCCAGGTATTCAATAATCGCCGAAGACTCCGACAAGGAGAACTCGCCCTCCTCCAGTGTCGGCACCCGCTGGGTCAGTGACAGTCGCGCGTAATCCACGGTCTGGTGCTGGCCGGCGCCAAGGTCCAGGGGTACGGTCTCGAACGCCAGGCCCTTTTCCCGCAAGGCGACGAACACCGACATGGCATAGGGGCTGGTAAACAGCGAATCAACGTAGAGGCGCAGCGGACCGTGGCTCATGGACCATCTCCTTGAAATGAGGCTCAACGCTACGAGATCCCGGGCGATAAAGACAATGCGGTGTTTTTATGGGGGCATTCCTGGCGGGAATAGTGAGCATGGCGGCTCAGTAGGACTAACCCGCGAAGCCTCCGGCGTTGAGGAAGTCCTGCTCTTCATCGGTGGTCTCCCTCCCCAGCACCGCATTGCGATGGGGAAAGCGCCCAAACCGCTGAATAATCCGGGCATGTTCCTTGGCCCAGTGGTAGGTGCTGGCGTCCAGATGCTGATTGAGCGCGATGGAGCGTTGCTGGTCGCGAGGGTCTTCGGAGTGTTCGAACGGCAGATAACAAAACGCCCGCAGTTCGGGTTCGATCAATGCGTCCAATCCTGCATCGACCATTCGCTGCGCATACAGGCGTGCCAGCGGGTCGGTGGCGAACATATGCGCGGTGCCGCGAAAGGCGTTGCGTGGGTATTGGTCCAGCAGGATCAGCAAGGCCAGCGCGCCGTAAGCCGAGGCCAGCCAATCGTCCAGCTCGCGCCGTGCCGCTTGCAGATGACTGGCATAGAAGGCCTCGCGAAAGGTCGCGTCGAACTGATCGTTCTTGGCAAACCAATGCTTTGGACCAGCCTGTTTCCAGAATTCGATCACCGCCTCGGCCGAGGGTGGGTTCACGCGTGTCATCCGTACCTCCGATAAGCTCGCCTGTGCGGCGCGGCAATATGCTGATTAATGTTATAGGATAACGCTTCTTTTTTGCCCAGCCTTGTGAATCGCCCCATGACTGATGCTGTTGCGCTACGCCCACGCCTGCTTTCCATTGACGCCTTGCGCGGCCTGGTGATCCTCTTCATGTTGCTCGACCACGTGCGCGAAACGTTTCTGCTGCACCGCCAGGTGGGCGACCCGATGAGCATCGACGCGACCGAGCCGGCGCTGTTTTTCAGCCGCACCCTCGCCCATCTTTGCGCGCCAGTGTTTGTGTTGCTCACCGGTTTGTCGGCCTGGCTGTATGCTCAGAAATACCAGGGACGGCCCGCAGTGTCGGCTTTTTTGTTCAAGCGTGGACTGTTTCTGGTGGTATTGGAGTTCACGCTGGTCAACTTCGCCTGGACCTTCCAGTTGCCGCCGGGTGTGATTTACCTGCAGGTTATCTGGGCGATCGGGGTGAGCATGATCGCCCTCGCGGCGCTGGTATGGTTGCCCCGCCCGCTGCTGATAACCTTGGCGGTGGCGATCATTGGCGGGCACAACCTGCTTGATGGTGTGCATTTCACTGCGGGGTCGGCCTCGCAGGTGGCGTGGTCGATCCTGCATGAGCGCAGTTGGATCGATGGGTCGGACACCCTGCGCCTGCGCGTGACCTACCCGGTGCTGCCGTGGATCGGCGTGATTGTTCTGGGCTACGGCCTCGGGCCATGGTTTTCGAACGCTGCACTGCCGGCCGTGCGCCAGCGTTATCTGCTGCTGGCGATCGTCGGCGCATTGCTGGGTTTTGTGTTGTTGCGGGCGGCCAACGGGTATGGCGAAAAGCCTTGGCAGGCCTATGACAGCGGGGTGCAGACTGTGATGAGCTTCTTCAACATCACCAAATACCCACCTTCGCTGTTGTTCCTGGCGCTGACCCTGGGCATCGGCCTGCTGTTGCTGCTGGCGTTCGAACGTGCCGGGCACAAGCGCTGGATCAGCACATTGGCGGTATTTGGCGCGGCGCCGATGTTTTTTTATCTGCTGCACCTGTATGTGCTCAAAATACTCTACGTCGCGTGTGTCGCGGTGTTTGGGCTCGATCACGGCAATTATTTCGGGTTCGACAGCATCGGCGCCGTGTGGCTGGCGGCGTTGGCGCTGCCACTGGCGTTGTATGTGCCGGTGCGATGGTTTGCCGGACTCAAGGCGCGGCGCAGGGATATCACCTGGCTTAAATATTTCTGAGCACGCGGGCGGCACTCAAGGTCGTACGAACTGACGACGCAGCGCTTCGATGCGCTCTCGGCAAGTGCAACCCTGCAGGTGATCATTGACCATCCCCAGCGCCTGCATCAGCGCATACATCGTGGTCGGGCCGACGAAGGTCCAGCCACGTTTCTTCAGCGCTTTGGACAAGCGCATCGACGCCGGCGAGGTCGGGTTGGCTTTCCAGTACGCCATGTCCACCACCGCCGGGCGCTCCTGCGGGCCGGGCTCGAAAGACCATACCCAGCGCGCCAGCGAACCGGTTTCACTCACCAGCTCGCAGGCGCGACGGGCATTGTTGACCGTGGACAGGATCTTGGCCCGGTTGCGCACGATACCCGGGTCGCTCATCAAGCGTTCGATGTCCGCCTCGCCATACTGCGCCACCTTGCGAAAATCAAAACCGTCGAACGCCTGCCGAAAGTGGTCGCGCTTGCGCAAAATGGTGATCCACGCCATCCCCGCCTGAAAACCTTCCAGGCAGATTTTCTCGTACAACCGGATGTCGTCCGCCACCGGCACGCCCCACTCATGGTCGTGGTAATGCGGGTATTGCGGCGCGGCGTTGCGCCAGGCGCAATGGGTGCGCCCGGCTTCATCCGTTGTCAGTCCTGACTGGTCCATTCATCACCTCGTGTCCGAGCGCGGATGATACGCAAAAAAAATTCCATGGCGTCAACCGCTCAAGCGTGGCACTTGTCGACCCACTGGTCAGACCGGGTCCGGTTGACCACCGAATATTTACTTGTAGTTTGAAAAAAACCGGGCGTAGACTGGCCGCGCACTGGACTTACCGGTAAGACCACAACAATTAAGCCCTGGAACCACCAGGGCACCGAATAGAGATCCTTCCCATGCTCAGATGGTGCTCGCGTTCGATTTTCCTGCAAGTCGTGATCGGCCTGATGCTAGGCATCATTTGCGGCCTGGCCCTTCCTGAATTCTCCTCGCAACTCAAACCCCTGGGTGACGGCTTTATCAAGCTGATCAAAATGCTGATCGGCCTGATTGTCTTCTGCGTCGTGGTCAGCGGCATTTCCGGCGCCGGCGACTTGAAGAAAGTCGGGCGCATTGGCTTGAAGTCGGTGATCTATTTCGAAGTGCTGACCACCGTCGCCCTGGTGCTCGGCCTGATCATGGCCTTCAGCACCGGTATCGGCAGCGGCGCCAACATCCATCTTGAGCAGCTTTCGTCCGCCGGCTTGAATGAACTCGCCGACAAGGGCCAGCACCTCAAGGGCACCAGCCAGTTCCTGATGGACCTGATCCCCAACTCGGTGATCGGCGCCTTTGCCGACAACAACGTGCTGCAGGTGCTGTTGTTCTCCGTGCTGTTCGGCAGCGCGCTGAATCTGGTAGGTGAAGCGGCTTCGGGCATCTCGCGGCTGATCAACGAGCTGAGCCATGTGATCTTCCGCATCATGGGCATGATCGTGCGCCTGGCGCCGATCGGCGTATTCGGCGCGATCGCGTTCACCACCAGCACCTACGGCCTGGACTCCCTGCAACACCTGGGCAGCCTGGTGGGCCTGTTCTACCTGACCTGCCTGGCCTTCGTCGCGCTGATCCTCGGCCTGGTGATGCGCTTGTCGGGCCTGCGCATGCTGCCGCTGCTCAAGTATCTGCGCGAAGAGTTGCTGATCGTGATGGGCACGGCGTCGTCCGACGCGGTGCTGCCGCAGATCATGCGCAAGCTCGAGCACCTGGGGGTTGGCAGCTCCACCGTGGGCCTGGTGATTCCTACCGGATACTCGTTCAACCTTGACGGTTTCTCGATCTACCTGACCCTGGCCATCGTATTTATCGCCAACGCCACCGGTACGCCGCTGTCGATGACCGACCTGCTGACCATCCTGCTGGTATCGTTGATCACCTCCAAAGGCGCCCACGGCATTCCGGGCTCGGCGCTGGTGATTCTGGCGGCCACGCTCACGGCCATTCCGGCGATTCCGGTGGTCGGCCTGGTGCTGGTACTCGCGGTGGACTGGTTCATGGGCATTGGCCGTGCCTTGACCAACCTGATCGGCAACTGCGTCGCCACCGTGGCCATCGCCCGCTGGGAAAAAGACATTGATATCCAGCGCGCCAACAAGGTCCTCGACGGCCAGCAAGGCTATGCCTTCCAGGCCAAGAAACCGGTATTGCCGGCGCATCAGGAATTTTGAAAGCGGCATAGACAAATGTGGGAGGGGGCAAGCCCCCTCCCACACTGTGATCTTCAACAGCTTGACTATCGTGTTCGCAATTTTAAGGAGTGCAGGAGACGTGATCAGCACCTCAACCGTCGTCAATTCAGTCGTAGAAAAACTGCGCGCCGCCCTGGCACGCGGCCAATGGCGGCGTGGTGAAATGCTGCCCGGCCAGCGTGAACTGGCCGAGCAGATGGGCATCAGCCGCCCGAGCCTGCGCGAAGCGGTGATCGTGCTGGAAACCCTCGGCCTGGTGCGCTCCATGCCCGGCAAAGGCGTGGTGGTGCTGGAAAGCAGCGTCAGCGAGCCGCAGTCGAGCGACGCCGTGGCCGATGCCAGCCTCGAAGACATTCTGCAACTGCGCTATACCCTCGAACCCTTCATCGTCGGCCTGGTCGCCCAATCCATCAGCAGCAAGGAAATCGGCCAACTGCGCCTGACCCTGATGGACATGCGCGAAGCCCTGGAGGCGGGCGACGCCGAGGCTGGCATGAATGCCTACATCGACTTTCACGAAGAGCTGTTTGCCCTGACCTCCAACCCGATCTTCCAGAACGTGGTGCAGCAAACCAGCACGGCGCTCAAGCAAAGCGCCCAGGTGTTGCGCAATTCCCCGGAGCACCTGGCCGAACGCCTGCAGGAAAACGAAGCCGTGGTGCGCGCCATCCGCAACAAGAACAGCGCCCTGGCCAGTGCCGAAATGCGTCGACACATTCTGCAGGAAGGTTTGCGCATGGGCATTCGCCTGAACATCCCGGATGACCATCTGGGCAGCTGAATAATTGGAGACAGGCCATGAACGTCCACGCCCTGCAACGCGACCCCTTGCCCTGCCTGCGCCGGGTGCCGGGCAAGAGGCCCTCGGCAGATGAAATCTACCCACAGCTGTTCGACGCCATCCTCGAGCAACGCATCGCCCCCGCCAGCCGCTTCACCGAAGAAAGCCTGGGGGAGCTCTTTGGCGTGAGCCGCAGCGTGATCCGCCGCGTCCTGGCCAAGTTGTCACAGCAGCACGTGATCATCCTGCGCCCCAACCAGCGTGCCCAGGTAGCGGCGCCGGATGCCCAGCAGACCCGGCAGATTCTCGAAGCCCGGCGCATGACAGAAATGACCGTGGTGCAATTGGCCTGCGCCCAGGCGACAGCGGCACAGGTACGCCAGCTGCGCGAATTGATCGCCCGCGAACGTGACTGCATCGAGCGCGACCAGCGCGGGCCGGCGATTCGGTTGTCCGGTGAATTCCATTTGCAACTGGCCGCTATCGCCGGGAACGGGCCCTTGGTGCAGTTCCTCAACCGTCTGGTGCCATTGACCTCGTTAGTCATTGCTCACTACGAAACGACAGCCTGCACCTATTGCACGTGGCAGCAACACAAGGTGATTGTGGAGGCTGTAGAGCAGCGTGACGGCACCGCCGCAGTGGCACTGATGACGCAGCATCTGGACCATCTTGAGAGCAAATTGCTCATGCATCATTGATCCGAAAGCGCGCAGATCCCAATGTGGGCGAGCGATGCGCTAAGTAATTAGCGCCTTGAGCCCAGGCGCTCTCCATAACCTGTACCGCGCACAATCCAGTGCGCCTTACAGGAATGAGTCATGTCCACCGAATCACAAGTGCTGCCCCCTCTGTCCGCGTTGATCACACAACTGCATAACGAAGCCAAGGCGCTACCGGCCCAATTGAACTCGGCCCTGACTGAGTTGACAGAAGCCGCCAAAGACACCGGATTCGCGCTGTTCAGATTACGCAGATACAAAAAGGCCAGGTTTCACCTGACCATCGTCGGTGCCGCCGGCGATGTAGATGCGCAATACGCAATGGCCACGTGTCAATCGGTGCTGGACGGAGGAGCACGCCGCGCGACATCCGCAACCAGGCAATGGCTTACCCTGGCTGCCGCCCAGAACCACATACCTGCTCTGATGAGGCTGGGTGACGTCGAATCACTCGCAAAAGCCAGGGAACTGGCAACCAATGCCGCAAACGCCCATGACACCGATGCCATGAGCTATCTGTACATGATGACCAAGGACATCGAGTGGCTGAACAGAGCGGCGGCCACAGGCGCCCCAGAAGCGCTGTTTAAACTCGCCCTGGCTTTGCGGAACAGGCCGCAATTGATCGCCGATCGTCAAGAGCACGAAGCAAGGATCGCGGACCTCATCCAACGTTCTGCCGACGCCGGGCATCCACCAGCCGTGTATGAACTCGCCTTTGCTCAAGACGGAACGGTGAGTACCGAAGAAAAACAAAAACGGATCATTCAATTGGCTGAGATGGGTCAATTGGAGGGGCTGCTTGAGTACGGCTACGCCCTGGCAGGCCTGTCTCAAGACAAAGCCAAAACCCATCGCACCTACGGGCTTGAAAGAAACCTGCCCAAAGCCTGCGCATTACTGAAACTGGTACTGAGGGAAACAGCCGACGCGATGGCACTGCCACAGGTCGAAGCGGACTACTGGGCGTTGATGCATCAGATGCCAAACACCCAAGACTATGCAGCGATCCTTGAGGCTCTACAGGAGTCCACACCGCCGATATTCAGCGTGCTTGAACCGATGATCCTTATAGGTTTGCCGGATTGATACCGGGCAACCCCGCCAATGAAAAAGCCCCCGCAGCTCACGCTACGGGGGCTTTTGTTTCAGCGCTTGATCACGCCGGCTGCAACACCGACTGACCACTCAACGCCAGGTCCAGCAGCTCACGGTTGGCCACCGCGTACATGGCGTAGTCCGTGCCGACCGCAGCACGGATTTCCACCATCATGGCGCGCCAGCGATCCGCCATATCCTGATGCTGCTCAAGCCACAGGGCCACGCGGGCTTCCATGTCCTGCGGCGCGTCGGCCATTTGCAGAACCGAAATGGTGATCGCCCGTTGCTGCCAGTCCACGTCATCGCGGAACGCTTCGCGGGCCTGGGCCTGCCAGTTGTTGGCCACCGGCAGGTCACTGATCTGCTGCAGGTACCACGGCAGGTCCAGGGCGCTGCCGACGGCGAAGTAGGCCTTGGCCACTTCGGCGGCGTCATGCCCGGTCACGTCGGCGGCTTCGATGATCGGCAGCAGGGTGTACAGGTGGTTAGTGCCTGCAACCATGCGTGCCAACAACTCCGGTACGCCGGCCTGGGTGTAGGCCTGGTAGCGGTTCTGCCAGCCTTCACGGGTCGGACCTTCGAGCAGTTCGTCGAGCTTGAGACCCAGCGCCGCCAGGTGCGGACCGAAGTGCGCAGTGTCACGCCCGGCGTCCTGTTCGTTGCGACGGCTGCGCAGGAACCAGCGCGTGGCGCGACGGCCCAGGCGCATCAGCTCGTCCATCAGCTCCAGTTGCACGTCGGCCGACACCTGGTGGTCCAGGGCTTCGATCTGGCGGAACCAGTGCGGGAGATGGAAGATATCGCGCACGATCACATAGGCGCCGGCCACGTTCGCCGGACTCATGCCGGTCGACTCTTTGAGTCGTTGAACGAAGGTGATGCCCATGTGGTTGACCAGGTCGTTAGCGATCTGGGTGCTGACGATCTCGCGCTTCAGACGATGGCGACGCATGGCCTCGGAGAACTTGGCCACCAGGCTCGGCGGGAACGCGGTCTCCATGTCACGGGTCAGGTACTCGTCATCCGGCACCTGGGACTTGAGCAGCGCTTCCTTGAGGTCGATCTTGCTGTAGGAGATCAATACCGACAGCTCCGGACGCGTCAGGCCCTTGCCCGTCGAGGCGCGCTCGACAAGCTGCTCCTCGGTCGGCAGGTACTCGATGGCGCGGTCCAGCTTGCCACGGCCTTCCAGGTCGCTCATCAGGCGCTTGTACTCGGCGGCGCGCTCGTAAGCCTTGCGCGCAGCCAGGGACAGGGCCTGGGTCTGCTTGTAGTTGTTGCCCAACACCAGGTTGCCGACTTCGTCGGTCATGCTCGCCAGCAACTGGTTGCGTTGCTTGTCGGTCATGTCACCGGCCTGCACCACTTCGTTGAGCAGGATCTTGATGTTCACTTCGTGGTCGGAGCAGTCCACGCCACCGGCGTTGTCGATGAAGTCGGTGTTGGAACCGCCGCCATTGAGGCCGAACTCGACACGGCCCAGCTGGGTCATGCCCAGGTTGCCGCCCTCGCCCACCACTTTGCAGCGCAGCTCGTTACCGTTGACGCGCAGCGCGTCGTTGGCCTTGTCGCCCACATCGGCGTGGCTTTCGGTGCTGGCCTTGACGTAGGTGCCGATACCGCCGTTCCACAACAGGTCCACCGGTGCCTTGAGCAAGGCATTGAGCAGTTCGGTCGGGGTCAGCTTGTCGGCCTTGATGTCGAAGCGTTCTTTCATCTGCGCCGAGATGGCAATGCTTTTGGCACTGCGCGAGAAGATCCCGCCGCCTTCGGACATGATGCTGGTGTCATAGTCGGTCCAGGCCGAACGCGGCAGCTCGAACAGGCGCTGGCGCTCGACGAAGCTGGTGGCCGGGTTCGGGTTCGGGTCGATGAAGATGTGCAAGTGGTTGAAGGCCGCGACCAGTTGCAGCTTGTCGGACATCAGCAAGCCGTTACCGAACACGTCACCGGCCATATCGCCGACGCCCACCACGGTGATGCTGTCTTCCTGCACATTGATGCCGCGCTCACGGAAGTGACGCTGCACACCGACCCACGCGCCCTTGGCGGTGATGCCCATTTTCTTGTGGTCGTAACCGGCCGAACCACCGGAGGCGAACGCGTCGCCCAGCCAGAAGCCGTAGTCGATGGCGATGCCGTTGGCGATATCGGAGAAGGTCGCAGTGCCCTTGTCCGCTGCCACCACCAGGTACGGGTCATCGTTGTCATGACGCACAACGTTGGCCGGCGGCACCAGGGCGCCGTCCTTCAGGTTGTCGGTAATGTCCAGCAGACCGGAAATGAAGATGCGGTAGCAGGCGATACCCTCGGCCGCGATCTCGTCACGGCTGCCGCCCAAGGGCAGGCGACGCGGCAGGAAGCCGCCCTTGGCGCCCACCGGCACGATCACCGAGTTCTTCACCTGCTGGGCTTTTACCAGGCCCAGCACTTCGGTACGGAAGTCTTCTTCACGGTCGGACCAGCGCAGGCCCCCACGGGCGACGTTGCCAAAGCGCAGGTGCACGCCTTCGACGCGTGGCGAGTAGACGAAGATCTCGAACTTCGGCACCGGCTTGGGCAGCTCGGGGATCGCATGCGGGTTGAACTTGAAGCTGAAGTACGACTTGTTCTGGCCGTTGGCGTCGCTCTGGTAGAAGTTGGTGCGCAGGGTCGCCTTGATCAGGTCCAGGTAGCGACGCAGGATGCGGTCTTCGTTGAGCACCTGGACGTCGTCCAGTGCGGTGAGGATCGCTTGCTCCAGGCGTTGTTGCTTGTCTTCCAGGTCGTCGGCGGTGAGCTTGCGCGCCAGGTAGAAGCGGGTCTTGAACAGCCGGGTCAACTCGCGGGCGATGTCGGTGTGGTTGTTCAGGGTGCTGGCAATGTAGCCGAGGTCGAAGCCCAGGCGGATCTGCTTGAGGTAACGGGCATACGCACGCAGCAGCGCCACGTCACGCCATGGCAGACCGGCGGTGAGTACCAGGCGGTTGAACGCATCGTTTTCGGCATCGCCATGAACGATGTGCACGAAGGCATCCTGCAGGGTGTCGTTGAGCTGCTGGATATCCAGGTTCACGCCTTCGGCGGCGATGAACGCGAAATCATGGATCCAGAACTCGCGGCCATTGGCATGGCGCAAGCGGTACGGGAACTCACCCAGCACGCGCAGGCCGAGGTTCTCCAGGATCGGCAGCACGTCGGACAGCGCCAGCGGGGTGTCGGCGTGGTAGAGCTTGCAATGCAGCTCACGCTGGCCGGAGACCTGGCCCAGCGGCTGATAGAAGCTCATCACCAGCGGGTTGGCTTCGGTCAGGCTGTTGAGGTGCTGCATGTCGACCACGGCCGAATGCGCGGCAAAACGCTCGCGGTAGCCGGCCGGGAAGCCTTTGGGGAAATCCGCCAGCACATTGGTGCCGTGGGCTTCGCCGAAGCTTTCCACCACCAGGCTGGCGTAGTCGTCCTGCCAGCTGCGGCAGGCCTGTACCACTTCCTTTTCCAGTTGCAGCGGGTCGATGTCCAGGCGGTTCTTCGGGTCGACCCGCAGAATCAGTTGTACGCGGGCCAGCACGGACTCGGAGAAGAAGGTCCAGAACTCGCAGTCCGAGGCTTTCAGGCGATCCATCAGCACTTGCTGGATTTTCTGGCGCACCTCGGTGGAATAGATGTCGCGTGGCACATAGGCCAGGCAGTAGCAGAAACGGCCGTACGGGTCTTTGCGCAGGAACACGCGGATCTTGTTGCGTTCCTGGATCTGCACGATCGACATCACCGTGCTGAACAGCTCATCGACCGGGGTCTGGAACAGGTCGTCACGGGGCAGCACTTCAACCACCTGGGCCAGTTCCTTGCCCAGGTGCGCCTTGGCCTGGAACCCCGAGCGGCGCTCGATTTCCGCGACCTTGCGGCGGATGTAAGGAATCACCCGCACGCTTTCGCCGTACACCGAGGAGGTGTACAGGCCCATGAAGCGGTGCTCCTTGATGACCTTGCCGTCGGCGCTGATTTCGCGGATCGACACATAGTCAGGATACGCCGGGCGGTGCACACGGCTCGGGTGGGCAGCCTTGGCGAACGACAGCACGGTCGGTTCGCGCAGGTAGGCGACGGCGTAGTCTTCGATGCGCAGGTCTTCGGCGGTGAGGCCGGCGCGCAGCAGCTTGGTCAGACCGAGGAAGGAGCTGGCGTCATATTCGATATGACCGCCGTCCGCCTCGTCACGTACCACGAACTCTTCGTAGCCCAGGAAGGTGAAGTGGTTGCCCACCAGCCACTCGAGGAAGTTCTTGATCTCGGCTTTTTCTTCGCCGTCGATAGCGAAAGCGCTGGCGTCGATACCGGCCAGCAGGTCCTGGACCTTGGCTTTCATCGGTTCGAAATCGGCCACGGCCACGCGCACTTCGCCCAGCACCTGCTCGAGCTCTTTGCTCAGCACGTTCAGCTCGGCGGCGTTGGCGCAGCGGTCGATTTCCAGGTACATCAGCGATTCTTGCAGGATGCCTTCGCCCTGGGTGCCCTTGGGCAGCACTTCCAGCAGTTCGCCCTTGCCGCCACGGCGCACACTGAGCACGGTGGTCTGCAGGGTGTGGATGCTGTAGCCGCGGCGGTTGAGCTCGGTACGCACCGAGTCGACCAGGAATGGCAGGTCATGGTGCAGCACTTCGACCGCAGTGTGGGTCGATTGCCAGCCATGACGTTCGTAATCGGGGTTGTAGACCCGCACTTGCGGTTGGGTGTGATCGAAGCGCTCAAGCAGGCGCCAGGCAGACAGGGTGCAACCGGCCAGGTCGGAAAGGCGACGCTGGGTCAGTTCGTCCAGGGAAATGATGCCGAAGAATTGCTCAGCGAACAGCGCCACTTGTGGCAGTGCCTGTTCACTGATGTGCTGCGCCAGTGCCGCTTGCAGTTGGTGCTGGAAGTCGGCCTTGCTGGCTGCGGTGAAGAACGCCATCTGTGGTACTCCGCTTGGGCTTGTTATTGATGGAAGCGTCGCGTGTTATCCCCCTGCGGGGAGACCGTCAGCTCTGTTCGTCGGTCACGATAAACGATTCAGAGTGACAGGTGGGTGAAGCTGGACAAGACAGTCAGGTCACATACAACTTCCACCGGATGCGCACCTTGCCGGGTGACGGTACGACGGGCAGGTCAGGCGCCAGGCATGGAGCACATCCGTTGCGCAGCTTAACGAGTGTGGGAAGCGCACTGCTTGCGGTGCTGCGACATATTCGGTCATCGGTAAGCAGGCGCCGGGTTGCAACTTGGGCAACCGGGTTTTTCCGGGTAAAAATCCGGTTATTCTCAAGCCCGTGAGTGCCGAAAATGACTGATACCGCTCGACAGGTCATGCCCTGGTTTCTGACACATCGTGCAGCATAAAATTCGGCGCAGTGGCACAATTGCCCCGCGCAACGCCCCTCCTCCACACAGGATTCCCCATGCCGCAGCTGAAAACCGACGCCCTGATGGCCACGCCGTGCGACGACGAAGAAGACAACATGGCCATGCTCTGCTGCCACGGCAAGAACGGCGAGATGTTCATGCTCAGCCGTTACCCGGACGAAGACGACGTGGAGTTGACCTGGGATTATGAGCCATCGACGCTGGCCGGGCTGAAAATTACCCTGGGGGCCACGAGCCTGCGGGTCGAACTCGCCGCCGGCGATGCCGATGCGCTGGGGGGCGATGACCACCTTGAGATCACGCATGCCACGGCCGCATCCGACCTGAACGAGGTCGAGCAGACCCTGCAGAACATCCTCAAAGGCACCGGCACCTTCACCCGGATTTAAGCTGCACCCAAGATCAAATGTGGGAGGAGGCTTGCCCCCGATGGCGGTGGGTCAGCGACAACAGCGCTGGCTGACACACCGCATCGGGGGCAAGCCCCCTCCCACATTTGAACTCGATGCATCAGGAGGAATGCATTCACCTGCAGACCCGCGGTGACTGGATTGGTCTTCGGGTGGTACGCGAGCTCCAAGCCATACACCAATCCAATGTGGGAGGGGGCTTGCCCCCGATGGCGGTGGGCCGGCAAAGGTGCATGCACTGACACGCCCTCATCGGGAGCAAGCCCCCTCCCACCTCGACTGTGCTCCCCCCAGCAAGCCCCCCTACACAAAATTCCTACAAGTTTTGCCAAAAATACCCGTCACGCCGTTAGTCGCCACACCCCGCGATGCATTAAAGTAAGCCCCCCAGGCCGGTGTTTTTTCCTGACACCCAGGCTCATCTTTTCCAGGAACCGTCATCGATGGAACATCGTGAAGCGCTGCTAGCGCTGCGAACCTTTCTTTCTACGCAGATTCTCGGCCAGGAAAAACTCATCGATCGCCTGCTGATCGCCCTGCTCGCCGACGGCCATATGCTGGTCGAAGGCGCACCGGGCCTGGCCAAGACCAAGGCCATCAAAGAGCTGGCTGAAGGCATCGAAGCGCAGTTCCATCGTATCCAGTTCACCCCCGACCTGTTGCCCGCCGACATCACCGGCACCGAAATCTATCGTCCGGAAACCGGCAGCTTCGTGTTCCAGCAAGGCCCGATCTTTCACAACCTGGTGCTGGCGGACGAAATCAACCGTGCGCCGGCCAAGGTCCAGTCGGCACTGCTCGAGGCCATGGCCGAGCGCCAGGTCAGCGTGGGGCGCAGCACCTATGAGCTGTCGCCGCTGTTTCTGGTCATGGCCACGCAGAACCCCATCGAGCAGGAAGGCACCTACCCGTTGCCTGAGGCCCAGCTCGACCGCTTCCTGATGCACGTCAAGATCGGCTTCCCGGATGCCGCCGTCGAACGGCGCATCCTGCAACAGGCCCGTGGCGAAGCGCTCAACGGCGAAACCAAGCCCGAGCGCCGCGTCAGCCAGCAGGCGATCTTTGCCGCCCGCAAGGAAATCCTCGGCCTGTACATGGCCGATGCGGTGGAGGAATACCTGGTGCAACTGGTCATGGCCACGCGCACCCCGGCCAAGTTCGACCCGGAGATGGCCGAGTGGATTGCCTATGGCGCCAGCCCGCGCGGCTCCATCGCCCTGGACCGCTGCGCGCGTGCCCATGCCTGGGTGGCCGGTCGCGACTTCGTCAGCCCCGAAGATATCCAGGCGGTATTGTTCGACGTGTTGCGCCACCGCATCATCCTGTCGTTCGAAGCCGAGGCCGCGGGTGTAGACCAGGACCGCGTGGTGCAACGCATCCTTGACGTCGTTGCCGTCGCTTGAAGTCGATGAACGCGAGCGCGGGTATCCACGTCACGCTCAGTGAATTGATCGAGATGCGTCATCGCGTGCGGGAAGTGCAATTGTTTTCCACCCCCGGCCAGCGCAGCCCGTTGATCGGCCTGCATCACTCCAAGCTGCGCGGGCGCGGCGTAGATTTCGACCAGGTGCGCGTGTATCAGGCCGGGGACGACGTGCGCACCATTGACTGGCGCGTGACGGCGCGCACCCAGGAGCCCCACACCAAACTGTTCCACGAAGAGCGCGAACGGCCGATTTTCATCATGGTCGAGCAAAGCTGCCGGCTGTTTTTCGGCTCCGGGCAGATGTTCAAGTCGGTGCTCGCCGCACAAGCCGCCAGCCTGATCGGCTGGGCGGCACTGGGGCATAACGACCGTGTGGGCGGCCTGGTGTTCGGCGACAGCGAGCACTACGAAATCAAACCCCGGCGCAGCAAGCAAAGCCTGCTGCAACTGCTTAACCGCCTGGTGCGGGTCAACCAGAGCCTCACCACCGAAAGCCTTCCTGAAGCCGATGCCCTGGGCATGGCCTTGCGCCGTGGCCGCGAAGTGCTGCGCCCGGGCAGCCTGGGCATTGTGATCTGTGATGAACGGGCGCTCACCGAAGGCGCCGAGCAACAGTTGAGCCTGCTGTCGCGCCATTGCGATCTGCTGCTGTTGCCCATCTCCGACCCGCTGGACCACGCCCTGCCCGCCGCCGGGTTGCTGCGCTTTGCGCAACGCGGCGCGCAACTGGAACTGGACACGCTCAATTTCGATTTGCGCCAGGCCTACAAGGCCCAGGCCGAAGCGCGCATCGCCCGCTGGGAATTGCTCGCGCAGAAGCTACGGGTGCTATTGATGCCATTGAGCACCCAAAGTGAAATGGTCGAGCAACTGCGCGAATACCTCAACCCGCAACGCCCGGTCAAAAAACAATGAGCAGCCTCGACCAACTGCAACCGCTGATCGCCCCGCCGGCCATCGGCTTCTGGCCACCCGCGCCGGGCTGGTGGCTGCTGTTGCTGGTGATCCCGTTGCTCGGCTGGGGCGCCTGGCGGCTGCGGCGCTGGCTGCCCGCCCGCCAACCTATCGCCCGCGCCGAACAACCCCTGGACCCGCTGCGCATCGCGGCCCTGGCGGAGCTGGCGCTGATGCCCAAGCCCTATGACGGCGCGCCCGCCGGTGCCTGGCTGCAACAACTCAATGGCTTGCTCAAGCGCCTGTGCCGCAATGACTACCCCTACAGCCAAAGCCACACCCTCAACGGCCGCAAATGGCTGGCGTTCCTGGATAACCGCTGCCCCGCCGCCGGTCTCACGCGCTGGATGGTGCTGGTCGAAGGCGCCTACAAGCCCGAATGCAAACTCGACGACAAGGCCATCGCCGGCCTGACCCAAGCCGTCGACACCTGGATTCGCAAACATGTTTGAGTTCGCCTGGCCGTGGATCTTCGCCCTGTTGCCGTTGCCGTGGCTGATGCGCCTCATCCTGCCGGTGGCCGACAGCGGCGAACCGGCCTTGAAGGTCAGCTACCTCACCGACCTCGAAAGCCTGGCCCGGCGCCGCGCCCGGATTAACCTGCCGGGCTGGCGCCAGCAGGCCCCCTTCGTGGTGCTGTGGCTGCTGCTGTTGACCGCCGCCGCACGCCCGGAATGGCTCGGCGAGCCGCTGCCGATTGCCGCCAGTGGCCGCGACTTGCTGGTGGCCGTGGATGTCTCCGGCTCCATGGATTTTCCCGACATGCACTGGCAGGACGAGGACGTCAGTCGCCTGGCCCTGGTCCAGCACCTGCTGGGAGACTTTCTTGAAGCGCGCGAGGGCGACCGCGTGGGCCTGATTCTGTTCGGCAGCCAGGCCTACCTGCAAGCGCCGCTGACCTTCGACCGGCGCACCGTGCGCACCTGGCTGGATGAAGCGCGCATCGGCATTGCCGGCAAGAACACCGCGATCGGCGACGCCATCGGCCTGGCCTTGAAACGCTTGCGTCAGCGCCCGGCGCAAAGCCGCGTACTGATCCTGGTGACCGACGGTGCCAATAATGCCGGGCAGATCGATCCGCTCACCGCCGCGCGCCTGGCCGCTGAAGAAGGGGTGAAAATCTACCCGATCGGCATCGGCGCCGATCCCGAGCAGACCGGTTCCCTGGGCATTCTTGGCGTGAATCCGAGCCTGGACCTCGACGAACCGGCGCTCAAGGCCATCGCCGAGGCCACGGGCGGCCAGTATTTCCGTGCCCGTGACGGTAAGGAGCTGGAACAGATCAAGACCACCCTCGACACCCTGGAGCCCGTCGAACAGCAACCCACCCGCGCCCGCCCCGCTCACGCGCTGTACAGCGGCCCTTTGGCCCTGGCGTTGCTGCTGAGCCTGTTGCTGGTGGTGCAGGAGCGCTGGCCGAACAACGCCTTGCAGCGGCTGTACGACAAGCTGTCGAGCAAGCGCCTGTTCCTGCCGCAGAGCCCTGAATGGCGCGAGCGCCTCAAGCGCCTGCGCTTGCGGAGGCGTCGATGATCGCTTTGTGGCCACATTGGCTGCGTCCCTGGTGGCTGTTGCTGCTGCCGCTGCTCGGCTGGTTGCTGTGGCAACTGTGGCACCGGCAAAAGCGCGCCGGACGCTGGCAGATCATCCTGCCGCCGGCCTTCCACGCTGTGCTGCTCAGCGGCGGCAACGGTCGCGAAAGCAAATCCCCCTGGGTCGTGCTGGGCATCGCCTGGCTGCTGGCCGTGCTGGCGCTGCTGGGCCCCAGTTGGCAGCGGGTTGAACAACAGAGCCAAAAGCCTTCCGACCCACTGGTGGTACTGCTGGAACTCACCCCCGAAATGCTCGCCACCGACAGCCCGCCTAATCGCCTCGAGCAGGCGCGGCGCAAGCTGTACGACCTGTTGCAGGCGCGCACGGATGCGCAAACCGCCATCGTCGTGTATGCCGGCAGCGCCCACACCCTGGTGCCGCTGTCCGATGACCTGGCCACCAGCCGTAACCTGCTTGAAGCGCTGCGCCCCTCGATCATGCCCGAGCCCGGCCACCGCGCCGACCTGGCGGTGGACAAAGCCCTGGCCCTGCTCAAGCACGGCGGCCTCGGCCAGGGGCGCCTGCTGCTGATCGGCTCGTCGCTGTCCAAGCAGGAACGCCAGGGCATTCGTCTGCTGCTGCAAGGTAACCAGGCGCCGAGCCTGTCGATCCTCGGCATCGGCAGCCGTGAAGGCACCCCGGTCACCCAGGAAAGCGGTGAATTCCTCAAGGACGAACAGGGCGCGATCCTGATTCCGCGCCTCGACAGCCCGACCCTCAAGGCGTTCGCCAGCGAAATGGGCGGCCGCTACCGAGCGGCGCGCCTGGACGAGAAAGACCTGCGGCAATTGGGCGTACTTGACCCACCCCAGGCCCTGCGCGACGACGGCCAACTGCTGCGCCTGGACACCTGGGCCGACCAGGGTTACTGGCTGCTCCTGCCGCTGCTGCTGTTGGCCGCCTGCGCCGGACGGCGCGGCTGGCTGTTTTGCCTGCCGCTGCTATTGATGGCCGCACCGCAGCCCAGCTACGCCTTCGAATTCCAGGACCTGTGGCTGCGCCCCGACCAGCAGGGCCAGTATCTGCTGAAGAAAAAACGCCCCGCCGAAGCCGCCGAACGCTTCCAGGACCCGCAATGGCAAGGCGTGGCCCTGTATGAAGCGGGTAACTATGCCGAGGCCATCAAGCGTTTTGCCGAAGCTGACAATGCCTACGCCCACTACAATCGGGGTAACGCTCTGGCCCGGTCCGGCGCGCTGGAAGCTGCCGTCGACGCCTATGAACAGGCACTCGAAGCTCAGCCCGATCTGCAACCAGCCCTGAAAAACAAGGCGCTGGTGGAAAGCCTGCTGCAGCAACAAGCGCAGCCCAAGCCCGACGAACCCGAAAAAAACCAGGATGACGAAACTACCCAACCCGGCCAAACTGCGCAACCGGGCGCCGACGGGCAAAATGCCAAGGGTGGCGAGCAATCCACTCAGGGCCAGGGCCAGACCGGCAACGGCGCGACCGACACGGCCAGCGCGCCGCCAGCCGGCAGCGACGACGTGCCCGGCAGCGAACTGGGCGACGAGCACACCACCACGCCACCGCTGCGCCCCGCCGATACCAGCCTTGAAGGCGAACACCGCCAGGCGCTGGAGCAATGGCTGCAGCAGATCCCGGACAACCCCGGGGAGCTGCTGCGGCGCAAATTCTGGTACGAACAGCAACAGCATCAGGACAAGACTCGATGAGCCGCCGCACCACCCTTCTGCTCCTGCTCGCCTTGTCGGCAGGCCACGCCCAGGCGGCGAACCTGGTCGCCAGCGTGGACCGCAGCCGCCTCAATTCCGGGGAAACGGTGGAACTGACGGTGGAATCCAGCGACGTAACCCAGTTCGGCAAGCCCGACCTGTCGCCCCTGGATGCGCAGTTCGAAGTCAGCGGCACGCGCCAGATCAACCAACTCACCACCCTGGGCGGCGATAACCACGCGACCACGCGCTGGATCATCACCCTGCTGCCCAGGGAAAACGGCACGGTGGTGATCCCGCCGCTGCAGGTGGGCGAGCTCAAGACCCAGCCGATTACCCTGCAGGTGGTGGAGACCGCCAGCCAGAACACCAGCGCCGAACTGGCGCCGGTGTTTGTCGAAGCCAGCCTCGACCAGACCAGCGTCTACGTGCAGGCCCAGGCCCTGTTGACCGTACGCGTGTATCACTCGGTGTCGCTGTACGACGACAGCAGCCTCACGCCCCTGCAAATCCCCGATGCACGCGTGGAGCAACTGGGCGAGTCGCGCACCTATGAAAAAGTCATCAACAGCATTCGCCATGGCGTGATCGAAACCCGCTACGCGATCTACCCGCAGCGCAGCGGGCCGTTGGCAATTGCGGCGCAGACGTTCAGCGCCACGCTGGTGGAGTCGCGCCCGCCGCAGGAGAACACCCTGCAGGGCACCAAGCCGGGCAAGCTGATCCACGCAAGCTCGGCGCCCCTGGCGCTGACGGTCAAGCCCAAGCCCGAGTTCTACCCCGCCGACGCGCCGTGGTTGCCGGCGCGCAGCCTGAGCCTGAACGAAGCCTGGAACCCCGCGCCGGAGCATGTGCAGGTCGGTGACTCGCTGACGCGCAGCCTCACGGTCAAGGTCGAAGGCCTGTCCAGCGCGCAACTGCCGGCGCTGCCCAGTACCGAGGTCAACGGCCTGCGGCGCTACCCGGACCAACCGGTATTGGGCAACGAGACCCGCGACCGCGGCCTGATCGGCAGCCGTGAAGACCGCGAAGCCCTGGTGCCCACCCGTGCCGGAGCGCTGGAACTGCCCGCCGTGGAAGTGGTGTGGTGGAACACCCACGAAGACCACCTTGAACGCACCACCCTGCCGGCCCGCACCCTGCAAGTGGCGGTCAACCCGAGCCTGGTAGTGGACACTCCGGCCATGCCGACTGTCATCACCGCACCGGATGACGAACGCCTGTGGCTGTGGCAACTGAGCACCCTGCTGCTGGCCTGCACCACCTTGCTGGGCTTCGGCCTGTGGTGGCGCGCCCGCCGCCAGCCCGCCGTGCAACGCGCCGCACAAACCGGCCCCAGCCCGCGCACCCTGCTCGACGACCTCAAGCGCGCCACCCAGGCCAACGACCCCCAGGCCACCCGCCAGGCCCTCGACGCCTGGGCGCGCCAACAACCGGAAACCCTGGCCGACATGGCGGCGCGCTTCGTGCCGCTGTCGGATGCCCTGGACGGGCTCAATGGCGCGCTGTACAGCGAGAGCGGCCAGTATTGGCTGGGCGAAGACCTGTGGCGGGCGATCAAGGCCATTCCCGTGGCCGAGCGCGAACAAGACCCGGCCCTGGACACCACCAGCCTGCCGCCGCTCTATCCCAAGTAAAACGATCAATCCTCCAAAACACTGGAGATCCAAATGTGGGAGGGGGCTTGCCCCCTCCCACAGGATGGTGCCCACTCAGATATATCCCACAACCGTTTCAGGTTGTCCCTCGGAACTTCGCTGGCTAACCTCCTCGCCGTCGCTGCCAATTCAGCGACCGGATTTGACCGTCCGATTTCAAAAGAGCAACTGCCCCAACACCGATCTGGGCGTTTTTTTTACGCCTGATGTATCGTGTCGCGGCAGCTATACGCGGGATACCTTCGGGTATGCCGGTTTTGCTCCTTTTGACCGGTCGGTCAACCCGCGTATTGCTGCCACCCTCTTCGATTGACCGCGAATCGTGGCAGCTCCATTCTTAAAGGAGTTTCACCATGATCAAAGACACCCCCAATCTTCCAGAACAACTCTTTACCGTACGCCCCAACCTGGGCACGGAAACCTTGCTGGTCAACGCCTCCCAGGACCTGGCATCCATCACCGACATCGCCACCCACCTCGCTTTCGAAATCGACGGAACCCATCGCAATGTTGCGCTGGGCATCTGCCGGATGCTTGAAGGCGTGCAGCTAATGGTGGACAAGGTGCTGGATGAGGCCTGCCCAGCCACGTAAATCTGGAGCGTATACAATCCCCCAAAACACTGGAGATCCAAATGTGGCAGGGGGCTTGCCCCCGATAGCGGTGGGTCAGCGACAACAGCGCTGACTGACACACCGCATCGGGGGCAAGCCCCCTCCCACATTTGGATCGCGGATCGACACATGATACCGGTCGGCTCTAAGGCCGCCGCGCTTTTGCTCTTGATCTCAGGCGCCCCGTTAAACCACGCTGGCCGAACGCAGGCTTGAATTCGTGGGTAACCCGGCAGGACGCCGGGTTAGCCGCACTGGGCCAGGGATGGCCCATTGCGGCGGCCCACGGATTCAAGCCTGCGTTCGGGCACACCGAGCATTAGCGAGGTGCCGAGTGGTGGGGCAAGAGCGTTTTGCTTACTTTTGCGCTTTTCAAAAGTGAGCCGCTGTAAAAGCGGAACCTATATCAGCCGTTACCGCAGAAACGGATATGTACTCAATCCAACCCAGCATCCTGGTCGGCCCAGAGGCCGCCATCGGGGGCAAGCCCCCTCCCACAGTTTGGTCTGGTGACACGCTCAGAACACCGACCACCCAATCCGCTCACTCAACAACTCCAACGCCTTGATCCCCGCCAGCGAGTTCCCCGCCGCGTTCAACTCCGGCGACCACACGCACACGGTAAACTGCCCCGGCACCACCGCGACAATCCCGCCGCCTACCCCGCTCTTGCCCGGCAACCCTACCCGATAAGCAAAATTGCCCGCCTCGTCATACAGCCCGCTGGTGGCCATGATCGAGTTGACCTGTTTGGTCTGGCGCGCGGTCAGGATCTGCTCGCCACTGTGGGCGCTCACGCCTTCGTTGGCCAGGAAGCTGAACGCCCGGGCCAGGTCCAGGCAGCTCATCTGCAAGGCGCAGTAGTTGAAGTAACTGTGCAACACCGCGTCCACATCGTTATGGAAGTTGCCAAAGGCTTTCATCAGGTAGGCCATGGCCGCATTACGCGCACCATGCCGGGCTTCGGATTCGGCAACCACGCTATCGACCAGGATCTGCGGATTGCCCGACAGCCGCCGCACAAAATCGCGCATCGACAGGATCGGCACGGCGAAGCGCGACTGGTTGATGTCGCAGATCACCAGCGCGCCGGCGTTGATAAAAGGATTGCGTGGTCGGCCGCGTTCGAATTCCAGTTGCACCATGGAGTTGAACGGTTGCCCCGACGGTTCATGGCCCAGGCGCTCCCAGATACTTTCGCCGCCGTGGTCGATGGCCTGCACCAGGCTGAACACCTTGGAAATGCTCTGCACCGAAAACAGCGTGTCGGCGTCGCCGGCGCAATAGGCCGCGCCGTCGTTGCCGTATACCGCGATGCCAAGCTGGTTGGCGGGTACGTCGGCCAGGGCGGGAATGTAATCGGCGACTTTGCCGAGGCCGATCAGAGGCCGCACTTCGTCGAGGATCGACTCCAGCAGCGCCTGCATGTCTTGTCCTGTCATCTTCTCTGGATCTGTGGTGAACGAGGCGCGCAGGATACTTCACTGGGTGCGAAAGCCCCACACCTCTCTCGTTTTCCAGCAACGAACACTCAAGACAGCCTTAAATGCAAACTTCTGATAATAGTTAAAAATATTAATTCACAATTTTAATAATTAGGTTAGAACCAAACGGCATTTTACAGACGCGGCCGTGCGTCCTATGTTCACGCTACGGACCGACCCCTGCCCGGTGGAGGCTTGTTTACCGACTTCAACAAGGACCTGACCATGAGCATCGAATTCATCGGCTACATCGGCGGCCACCACGCCTCCGAGATTCACCCGCGCAGCGGCCCGACGCTGCAACCGGACTACGTCGAACGCGTGGCGCGCGCCCATGAAGAGGCTGGCTTCGACCGCGCCCTGGTGGCCTTCCACTCCAACAGCCCGGACAGCACCTTGATCGCCGCCCATGCCGCGGGCGTGACTCAGCGGCTGAAATTTTTGATCGCGCATCGCCCGGGTTTTGCCCAACCCACCTTGGCCGCGCGCCAGTTCGCCACGCTGGATGTGTTCAACGGTGGCCGTACCGCCGTGCATATCATCACCGGCGGCGACGACCGTGAACTGCGCGCCGATGGCAGCCATATCGGCAAGGACGAGCGCTACGCGCGCACCGATGAATACCTGAGCGTGGTGCGCCAGGAATGGACCAGCGACACGCCCTTCGACTTCGCCGGCACCTACTATAAGGTCGAAGGTGCGCACTCCAGCGTGAAGTCACCGCAACAGCCGCATATCCCGGTGTACTTCGGCGGCTCGTCGGCGGCGGCGATCGCGGTGGCGGGCAAGCATGCAGATGTGTATGCGCTGTGGGGCGAGACCTATGAGCAAGTGCGCGAAGTGGTGGCGCAGGTGCGTGCCGAAGCGGCACGGCATGGACGCACGATTCGCTTCAGCTTGTCATTGCGGCCGATCCTGGCCGAGACCGAAGAATTGGCCTGGCAGCGGGCGGACAGCATTTTGCAGCAAGCCACGGCGCTGGCCGACAACAGCGGCTTTGTGCGGCGCGAACCGCCCAATGAGGGCTCGCGCCGCTTGCTGGCAGCGGCGGCGCAAGGCTCCCGGCTGGATAAGCGCCTGTGGACCGGGATTGCCGGCTTGCTCGGCGCGCAGGGCAACTCCACGGCACTGGTGGGCACTGCCGAACAAGTCGCCGAGGCGCTGCTGGATTACTACGACCTGGGCATCACCACGTTTCTGATTCGCGGCTTCGATCCGCTCAACGACGCGATCGACTATGGGAAGCAACTGATACCGCTTACCCGTCAATTGATCGCCGAACGCGAACAGGCCAGGCAAGTGGCTTGAGAAATAGCTGGGAGGTGCTTACCCCTGATGGTGGCGGATCAGTCACTATCCATTTACCTGACCCACCGCTATCGGGGGCAAGCCCCCTCCCACATTTGTCTGTATTTCAACATTGGGATGGGTGGCATTTGCTGGAGGTTGCCAAGACCAGGGTGGGTCGCTTTATCGAATGCATGAAGCCTTCGGCCTGAACGCGATCAAACTGTGGGAGGGGGCTTGCCCCCGATGGTGGCGGATCAGTCACTATCCATTTACCTGACCCACCGCTATCGGGGGCAAGCCCCCTCCCACATTTGTCTGTATTTCAACATTGGGATGGGTGGCATTTGCTGGAGGTTGCCAAGACCAGGGTGGGTCGCTTTATCGAATGCATGAAGCCTTCGGCCTGAACGCGATCAAACTGTGGGAGGGGGCTTGCCCCCGATGGTGGCGGATCAGTCACTATCCATTTACCTGACCCACCGCTATCGGGGGCAAGCCCCCTCCCACATTTGTCTGTATTTCAACATTGGGATGGGTGGCATTTGCTGGAGGTTGCCAAGACCAGGGTGGATCGCTTTATCGAATGCATGAAGCCTTCGGCCTGAACGCGATCAAATTGTGGGAGGGGGCTTGCTCCCGATGGCGGCGGATCAGTCACTATCCATTTACCTGACCCACCGCTATCGGGGGCAAGCCCCCTCCCACATTTGTCTGTATTTCAACATTGGGATGGGTGGCATTTGCTGGAGGTTGCCAAGACCAGGGTGGATCGCTTTATCGAATGCATGAAGCCTTCGGCCTGAACGCGATCAAATTGTGGGAGGGGGCTTGCCCCCGATGGCGGTGGATCAGTCACTATCCATTTACCTGACCCACCGCTATCGGGGGCAAGCCCCCTCCCACATTTGTCTGTATTTCAACATTGGGATGGGTGGCATTTGCTGGAGGTTGCCAAGACCAGAGTGGATCGCTTTATCGAATGCATGAAGCCTTCGGCCTGAACGCGATCAAATTGTGGGAGGGGGCTTGCTCCCGATGGCGGCGGATCAGTCACTATCCATTTACCTGACCCACCGCTATCGGGGGCAAGCCCCCTCCCACATTTGTCTGTATTTCAACATTGGGATGGGTGGCATTTGCTGGAGGTTGCCAAGACCAGGGTGGATCGCTTTATCGAATGCATGAAGCCTTCGGCCTGAACGCGATCAAATTGTGGGAGGGGGCTTGCTCCCGATGGCGGCGGATCAGTCACTATCCATTTACCTGACCCACCGCTATCGGCGCCCCCCTCCCACCTTGAACCGCCTAGATAAGTTCACGCGCCAGAAACGGCGCCGTGCGGCTGTCCTTGCTGCCGGCGACGGCCTGCGGCGTACCACTGGCAACCACCTTCCCGCCCGCATTGCCGGCGCCGGGGCCGATATCGATCACCCAGTCGCTCTGCGCCACCACGCGCATTTCATGCTCGACCACCACCACGGTATGCCCCGCTTCCACCAATTGATTGAGCTGGCTGAGCAAGCGGTCGACATCCCTGGGATGCAGCCCGGTGGTCGGTTCGTCCAGAACGTACAAGGTGGCGCCCCGCGCCGTGCGTTGCAGCTCGGTGGCCAGCTTGATGCGCTGCGCTTCACCGCCCGACAACTCGGTGGCCGGCTGGCCCAGGCGCAGATAGCCCAGGCCGATATCGCGCAGCACCTGCAGGGCGCGCAGCACGCCGGGCTGTTCGGCAAACACCTCGACTGCTTCCTCCACAGTCAGGCCCAGCACTTGGGCGATGCTCAAGCCTTGCCATTTGACCGCCAGGGTCTCGGGGTTGTAACGCGCCCCGTGGCAGGTCGGGCATGGCGCATACACGCTGGGCATGAACAGCAACTCGACGCTGACAAACCCCTCGCCCTCGCAGTTCGGGCACCGGCCCTTGGCGACGTTGAAGGAAAATTGCCCCGCGTCGTAGCCGCGCTTCTTCGCCGCCGGCGTGGCGGCGAACAGTTTGCGCACGTTGTCGAACAGCCCGGTATAGGTCGCAAGATTGGAGCGCGGCGTACGGCCGATGGGTTTCTGGTCCACCTGCACCAGACGCCGGATCTGCTCCAGCCCGGCGCTGATGCGCCCTTCGCTGGCGACAGGCGCAGCGTCTTCCAGGCTGGGCTCGTCGGTGCTTTCCAGCACGCGCCCGAGGCCGCTGCTGACCAGTTCCAGCAGCGCCTGGCTGACCAGGCTGGATTTACCCGAACCGGAAATCCCGGTCACCGCCGTGAAGCAGCCCAGCGGGAAATCCACGGCAAGGTTCTTCAGGTTGTTGCGCGTCACCCCTTGCAGCTTCAGCCAGCCACTGGGTTCCCGCCGGGTGGGGTTCAAGGCCCGCGGTTGGGCAAACAGGTAGTCACGGGTCTGCGACGCGGCGACATCCGCCAACCCCGCAGGCGGGCCGCTGTACAGGACTTGCCCGCCGTGCTCGCCGGCGGCCGGGCCGACATCGATCAACCAGTCGGCGCGGCGCATGGTTTCCAGGTCATGCTCCACCACAAACAGCGAATTGCCGGCCGCTTTCAAACGCGCCAGCGCGCTGAACAAGGCTTCGCCGTCCGCCGGATGCAGGCCCGCCGAAGGCTCGTCCAGCACGTAGATCACTCCGAACAATTGCGAGCCCAGTTGCGTGGCCAGGCGCAAACGCTGCAACTCCCCGGACGACAGCGTCGGCGTGCTGCGCTCCAGGGACAGATAGCCCAGGCCCAGCTCGATCAAGGTCGTGACCCGTTCGAGCAGATCCTCGGCGATGCGCTGGGCGGCCAAACGCTTTTCCACCGACAGTTTCATCTTGTCCTGCCCCGCCGCCACCGGCCGCAGCAGCTCGGCCAGGCGGGTCAGGGACAGTTGCGACAGCTCACCGATATCCACCCCGGCAAACTTCACCGACAGCGCCGCCCGGGTCAGCCGCTTGCCCTCGCACAACGGACAGGCACTGCCTTGCATGAACTGCGACACGCGCTTTTTCATCAGCGCGCTCTGGGTGTGGGCAAAGGTGTGCAGGATGTAGCGCCGCGCACCGCTGAAAGTGCCCTGGTAACTGGGCTCCAGCTTGCGTTTCAAGGCATCGCGGGTCTGCGCCGGGGTGAAGCCGGCGTACACCGGTACGGTGGGGGTTTCTTCGGTGAACAGGATCCAGTCGCGCTGTTTTTTCGGCAGGTCGCGCCACGGGATATCCACGTCGTAACCCAGGGTCACGAGGATGTCCCGCAGGTTCTGGCCCTGCCATGCCAGCGGCCAGGCCGCCACCGCGCGCTGGCGGATGGTCAGGGACGGGTCGGGCACCATCAGCGCTTCGGTCACTTCATACACGCGGCCCAGGCCATGGCATTGCGGGCACGCGCCCTGGGGCAGGTTCGGCGAAAAGTCCTCGGCGTACAGCATCGCCTGCCCCGGCGGGTAACGGCCGGCGCGGGAATACAGCATGCGGATCAGGCTCGACAAGGTGGTCACGCTGCCCACCGAGGACCGCGCACTCGGCGTGCCACGCTGCTGTTGCAGGGCCACGGCGGGCGGCAAGCCTTCGATACTGTCGACATCCGGCACGCCGACCTGGTCGATCAGGCGTCGCGCATAGGGCGCCACCGATTCGAAATAGCGACGCTGGGCCTCGGCATACACGGTAGAAAACGCCAGGGACGACTTGCCGGAACCGGACACACCGGTAAACACCACCAGGGCATCGCGGGGAATATCCACGTCGACGTTACGCAAGTTGTGTTCGCGAGCGCCGCGCACCCGCACGAAGCCGGTGTGCTGGACGGTCGATGGAGGAGTGTTGTGCTGTGAAGTCATGAACAACCTTGTCTGGCGGTGAGAACGCTGCGTACCCGTTGCGTCAGGGCGTCGGGACTGTAGGGTTTGCTCAACAGATTAATGTCGGCGCTCAGCAGATGATTGGAGGAAAGAATGTCGCGGGTGTGGCCGGAGGTGAACAGCACCGGAATCGGCGGCACCTGCTCACGCGCCCAGTTGGCCAGGTCGATGCTCTTGATGCGGCCGGGCATCACCACATCGGTAAAGATCAGTTCCGGTTGCAGGCCGGACTGCAGTTTGGCCATGGCCTGATCGCCGTCTTCGGCGGTCAGCACGGTGTAGCCCGACTGTTTGAGCAGCTCCACCACGGTCAGGCGCACGCCTTCGTTGTCCTCCACCACCAGAATGGTTTCCTGGCCGGTGCAAGGGCTCTCCAGGCCAATGTCCGGTTCGGCATGTTCCGGTTCCAGGCTGCGCGGGAAATACATCTGCACCACCGAGCCTTTGTTCTCTTCGCTCCAGATGTCGACATGCCCGCCGCTTTGGCGGACAAAACCAAACACCATGCTCAGCCCCAGGCCAGTGCCCTGCCCTTCGCGCTTGGTGGTGAAAAACGGTTCGAACGCCCGCTTGAGTACCGTCGACGGCATGCCCACGCCGGTGTCGGTGACCGCCAGGCGCACATACTCGCCGGGCTTGATGCTTTTGCCCGCGCATTCGGCCGGGTTGAGAATGATGTTTTCGCCGGTGATGCGAATCACGCCTTCGCCTTGCATGGCATCGCGGGCATTGATCGCCAGGTTGAGCAGCGCGTTTTCCAGCTGGTTGCGGTCGACGTTGATGCACCAGGAATCCTGCGGCAACTGCACGTCGATATGGATGGTTTCACCCAGCGCGCGTTGCAGCAGCTCACCCAGGCCGGCATAGATACGTTGCGGGTTGTACACCGCCGGCGACAGGGGCTGACGCCGCGCAAACGCCAGCAGTTGCGAGGACAAGGTGGCCCCGCGTTCCACGGCGGCAATCGCGGCGGAGACGCGCCGCTGCACTTGCGCGTTGTCCGGTTCATGGCGGGCCAGCAGGTGCAGGTTGCCGGCGATCACTTGCAGCAGGTTGTTGAAGTCGTGGGCCACGCCGCCGGTCAGGCCGCCAATCGCTTCCAGCTTCTGCGACTGGCGCAACTGCTCCTCGGCAGCGGAACGCGCCTGCACTTCGGCCGCTACGCGCTGCTCCAGATTATGGGTCAGCTCCTGGCGCACCCGCTCGGACTTGACCAGTTCAGTGGTCTCGACCACGATCGCCAGCACCCCGGCCGGTTGCTGGTCATCCCCGGCCACCGGGCTGTAGTAGAGGTCCAGCCACAAGGTTTCCGGCCTGCCATGACGCGACAACACCAGCTCCTTGTTATTGAACGACAAGGTGCCGCCAGCCAGGCAGGTGTCCACCACATGCCGGTTGAACTCGGCCACTTCCGGCCAGCCCAGCTCCACCGGCGTGCCCAGCAGGTACGGATGGCGACCGCCGGCGAACACCGAGTAGCTGTCGTTGTAGATCATGTAACCGGCGCGCCCCCACAGCATCACCATCGGCACGGGCGAAGCGAGCATCATCTGCACGGTACAGGCCAGGCTGGTGGACCAGCGATCGATCGGGCCGAGGTCGGTGCCTGACCAGTCAAACGCGCGAATTCGCTGGGCCATTTCACCGGCCCAGCCTTCACAGCCGTGGGAGTTGGATAAAAATTGCATGATCGGGCTCTGGGCAATGGCAAGGCTGTTGCAACTTTTGGAGCGCGGCGGCGGTAGATGGTTTCATCTTGTCGAACTTGAGCTGAATAAACCACTGGCCTCAGTGAAAATCCCGGCTGCGCACCACCATGCCATCGAGCAGCGGCGACAGGTCGGTCAGGCGCCCGGCGATCAAATGCCGCACCTCGCCCACCGCCTCCCAGCGCCCGTCCACCTTGAGCAGTCGCGAGCCGACCAGGGCCTTGCGCTGACGTTCGGCCAGGTCGCGCCAGACCACCACATTGAGGTTGCCGAACTCATCTTCCAGGGTGACAAAGGTCACACCGCTGGCGGTGCCGGGACGCTGGCGCCCGGTGACCAGCCCGGCCACGCTCACATTGCGCCCATGCTCCACGCTCAGCAGTTCCTGGGAACTGCGGCAGCGGCGCTTGCGCAGTTCCGCGCGCAGCAGCGTCAAAGGGTGCGGCCCCAGGGTAGTGCCGAGCGTGGCGTAATCGGCGTGCAAGTCCTCGCTCACCGTGGGTTGAGGCAATGCCACATCGGCTTCATCGGGGCTCGGCAGGCCGGCAAACAGGCCCAGTTGGGTCTGCACACCGGCCACCTCCCAGCGGGCCTGATGCCGGTTACCGGCCAAGCCGCGCAAGGCGCCGGCATCCGCCAGCAAGGCCTGGGCACGCGCATCCAGGCCGGCGCGGGCGTCGAGGTCGGCGATGTCGCTGAACACCCGGCGCTGGCGCACGGCCTCCAGGCGCCGCCCATCGTCTTCGCGAAAGCCCGAGATCATGCGCAGCCCCAGGCGAATCGCCGGTTGCGCGCCGTCGATGGGTTCCAGGCTGCAATCCCAGTCGCTGGCCTGCACGTCCACCGGGCGGATCTGCAGGCGATGACGGCGCGCGTCCTGCAGGATCTGGTCCGGGCTGTAGAAGCCCATTGGCCAGCTGTTGATCAGCGCGCAGGCGAAAGCCGCCGGCTCATGGCATTTGAGCCAGCAACTGGCGTAGGTCAGCAAGGCAAAACTGGCCGCGTGGGACTCGGGAAAACCATAGCTGCCAAAGCCTTTGATCTGCTCGAAAATCTGCGCGGCAAAGGCTTCGGTGTAGCCGTTCTTGAGCATGCCGTCGCGCAGCCGCTGCTGGTGTGGCTCCAGGCCCCCGTGGCGTTTCCAGGCGGCCATGGAGCGGCGCAACTGATCGGCCTCACCGGGGCTGTAGTCGGCGGCGACCATGGCGATCTGCATCACTTGTTCCTGGAACAACGGGATGCCCAGGGTGCGCTCCAGCACCACTTTCAATTCAGGCGACGGATACGTGGTGGGTTCTTCCTTGTTCCTGCGCCGCAAATACGGATGCACCATGCCGCCCTGGATCGGCCCCGGCCGCACGATGGCGACTTCGATCACCAGGTCGTAGAAGGTTTGCGGCTTGAGCCTGGGCAACATCGACATCTGCGCCCGCGATTCGATCTGGAACACGCCGATGGTGTCGGCCTTGCTGATCATCGCGTAGGTGGCCGGGTCTTCCTTGGGAATAGTTGCCAGGCTCCAATCCTGGTGGCGATGGCGGCGCAGCAAATCGAAGCAGCGCCGGATCGCGCTGAGCATGCCCAGGGCGAGGATATCCACCTTGAGCAGGCCGACGGCGTCGAGGTCGTCCTTGTCCCACTGGATGATGGTGCGCTCGGCCATGGCGGCGTTCTCCACCGGCACCAGGGTGTCCAGCGGGTATTCGGAAATCACGAAGCCGCCGGGGTGCTGGGACAAATGCCGGGGAAAGCCGATCAATTGCCCGGTCAGGGTCAGTACGCGGCGCAGCAGCGGGCTGTCCGGGTCGAAGCCGCTTTCACGCAGGCGCTCCAATGGCGGCGCGTCGTCGCTCCAGCGCCCGCAGCAGTCGGCCAATGCGTTGACCTGGTCAGGCGGCAGCCCGAGGGCCTTGGCCACATCGCGCACCGCGCCGGTCGCGTGGTAACTGCTGACCACCGCCGTCAACGCTGCACGCGTGCGGCCATAGCGCTGGAAGACGTATTGCAGCACTTCTTCGCGGCGCTCGTGTTCAAAATCCACGTCGATATCCGGCGGCTCGTTGCGCTCCCTGGACAGGAAACGTTCGAACAGCACGTTGCTCAGGCTCGGGTTGATCTCGGTGATACCCAGGGCAAAACACACCGCCGAGTTGGCCGCCGAACCGCGTCCCTGGCACAGGATCGAACGGCTGCGGGCAAAGCGCACGATGTCGTGCACGGTAAGGAAGTAACTTTCGTAGCCCAGCTCGCTGATCAGCGCCAGTTCCTTGTCGATCTGCTCCAGGGTCTTGGAGTCGATGCCTTCGGGCCAGCGCTGGGCAATGCCCTCCCGGGTGAGGGTGCGCAGCCAGGATTCGGCATCATGGCCTGCGGGAACCAGCTCACGCGGGTAGTGATAGCGCAACTGGCCAAGGTCGAAGGTGCAACGCCGTGCGATGGCCAGGGTTTCATCGAGCAGGGCCTGGGGGTACAGCGCGGCCAGGGCATCGAGACTGCGCAGGTGCCGCTCGCCATTGGGGTGCAATTGCAGGCCGGCTTCGGCCACCGGGACGTGATGGCGGATGGCGGTCATGGTGTCTTGCAGGGCACGACGGCCGCGCGCATGCATGTGCACATCACCGCAGGCGACCGCCGGGATCTGCAGGCTGGCCGCCAGTTGCAGGCGTTGCTCCAGATGGCGCGCATCGTCTTGCCCGCAGTGCAGGTGCACCGCCAGCCACAGGCGCTCAGCAAAGGTGCGGCGCAGCCACTGGATGCTGGCCTGGGTGTCGCTGTCCTGCGCCACCCACAACGCCAGCAGACCGGGCAGCGGTTGCTCGAAGTCTTCCTGCAGCAGGCGGTAGCTGCCCTTTTCGGCGCGGCGTCGGGCCAGGGTGATCAAGCGGCACAGGTGCTGGTAACCGCTCAGGTTCTCCACCAGCAGCACCAGTGTCGGCCCGTTCTCGATGCGCACTTCACTGCCGATAATCAGCGGCAACTCCAGCGCCTTGGCCGCCTGCCAGGCGCGCACGATGCCCGACAGCGTGCATTCGTCGGTGATCGCCAGGGCGCTGTAGCCTTGGCGTTTGGCGCGCTCGAACAATTCCAGCGCACTGGAGGCACCGCGCTGGAAGCTGAAGTTGGACAGGCAATGCAGCTCGGCGTAACTCATGCTTGCCCCGTCCCTGCAGGAGCGAGCTTGCTCGCGAAAAACCCAAGGGCACCGCATTCATTCAGGTGCCCCGCGTTATCGTTAACTCTCTTCGCGAGCAAGCTCGCTCCTACAGGGGATGGTGGCCTGTTGGTATTCATGCAAACCAGCCTTGCAACCACAAACCATCCTGTTGCCCCACCGTGCGGTAGGCCCAGCCTTGCTGGCCGGTGCGGGTCTGGATGAGGTAATAGTCGCGGCGAATATCGGCGCCATCCCACCAACCGGATTCGATGCGTTCCGGTCCCATCAGGATCTGTACGCCCTGCTCCGCCAACAAGGTCGGCTGGCTCAATAACCAGCCAGGGCGCCGCACCTTGTTCAAGGTCGGGCATGGCTGGCGGTCGACTGAAGTTTGCCAGGCGCATTCAGGACGATGGTCGGCGTGAAAGCGCAGGCCCTGCACCGCTTCATCGCCCAGACGCGCGCGCAGGCGTTCGCGCAGTTGCTCCCAGGGCAGGGTCTGGTGCGGGCGGTCATCGAACAGGTCCTGGCGCTGCGGCACGAACACCGGCAAGTCCTGGGCCACCAGGCGAAAGCCGCGCACCGGTGCCGTGACTTGCACCTGCTCCAGGCGCCCCCTGGCCAGTTCGAACAGCATTGAAGGCTCGCGCTCGGCACTCAGCAGGCCGACCTTGATCACACTGTCGGGCGCCTGGGCATGCTCCAGGTGCAGGTCGAAACGCTGCACGCCACTGTCACGCCCGCACAGGAAGGCGGACAAGTCAGCGGTCAGGCGGCGCAAGGGAAACAGCAAGGCCTGGTGGGATTGCACGTCGAAATTCAACTCGATGCGCACATCGAACCGGTCCGGCGGTTGATAGAAACCCAGGGCCAATGGCCGCTGCCCGGCCAGGGCGTCGAGGTGCTTGAGCAGGCTGGCGTCAAAGCGCCGCGCCAGGGTATGCCGGGGCAGCGCCTGCACCTGGGCCAACGTGCGCAGGCCCATGCGCGACAAGGCGGTGGCGGCCTGCGGGTCAATCCCGGCGCGGTCGACCGGCAGCGGCGCCAGGGCCTGCATCAAGGCGATGTCATCGGCTACCGCCAGGCCATCGTAACGATTGGCCAACACCCGCGCCGCCGCTGGATTGGGCGCGGCGACGATGCGGTGCCGAAAGCCCAGCTCGGTCAACTCCTGGCGCAAGCGCGCTTCGAACTGCGGCCAGGGCCCGAACAGGCCCAGGCTCGACTCGATCTCGAACAGCAAGGCGCGCGGGTAATACACGCTGACCTGGGAACTGAAGCGGTAGGCCCAGGCGGCCAGAAATTGCTGGCAGCGCTCGATGTCCAGCGGGTCGTATTCAGCGCAGGCAAAGGCCTTGGTCAGCGCATGCGCCGCCGTCAGCGATTGGCCGGGACGCAACCCCAGGGCACGGGCGGCGGCATTGACGGTTTGCAGCACGCGCCGCTGCGGCGTACCGGCCAGCAGTGCCAGCGGCTGATCGGGCTCGGGATGGGCACGCAGCACGGCGTCCAGCGCCAATTGCGGGAAAACGATACAGACCCAGCGCATGGCAACCTCAATGCCCCGCCAGGGCAATCGGCGCCGGGTGGGCCAGGCCGCCCCGGCATTTGAGCACGCGCACTTGTGCCGGCCGTGACTCGACCGCCAGGCGCAAGGCGGCCGGTGATGGATTGATCGCCTCACTCAAGGAGCGCCAGGCAAACGCCAGGGTCTGCCCGGTTTCCGCCGCCACCTGCAAACGGCGCAAGGCCCGGTCATCGGCCTTGTGCGGCCAGCACAGCACCGCGCCGCAACTGCCCGAACGCAGACATTGCTCCACCGCCCACAGTGCATCGCGCTCCTGGGCCTGGATCACCGCGAGCTGGCGCACATCCACCCCAGCGTTCTGCCAGGCGTGGGGGTACGGCGTGTAGGGCGGCGCCACCAGCACAATGCGCTCGCCCAGCGCCGACAAGCGCGCCAGGGTCGGCAGCACCAGTTGCAGTTCGCCCACGCCGTCCCGGGCCATCAGGATTTCACTCAAGGCCGCCTCCGGCCAGCCGCCACTGGGCAGCACCGCGTCCAGCGCCGCCAGCCCTGTGGGATGCACACTGGCCGGTGGCGCGGCGGGCCGGCCCTTCCAGACGCGCCCACCATTGAACAGCGAGTCCAGGGCAACCACGGCGCCCATCAGCCTTGCCTCACCAGGCCGCAGAACACCCCTTCGATGGCCAGGTCCTGATCGGCCCCGACCACGATAGGCTGATACACCGGGTTGCGCGGCAGCAGGCGCACCTTGTCGCCCGTGCGCTCGAAACGCTTGATGGTGACTTCACCGTCCAGGCGCGCCACCACAATCTGCCCGTTCAAGGCCTCGGCACTGCGGCGCACGCCTACCAGGTCGCCATCGAGAATGCCGTCTTCGATCATCGAATCGCCCTGCACGCGCAGCAGGTAGTCGGGGGTTCTGGCGAAGGTGGCCGGGTCCAGTTGCAGCCGATTGTGCACTTCGGCATCCGCACCGATGGGCAGGCCCGCGGCCACACGGCCGAGCACCGGGATATCCAGCCACTCCGGGCGCGGCGGTTGGTTGAGCAGGCGAATACCACGGGCCTGGTTGGGGTTGACCTCGATAAAACCGGCTTCGGTCAGGGCCACCACATGCTTGCGCGCGACACTGCGCGAGGCAAAGCCGAATGCCTCGGCGATCTCGGCGAGACTGGGGGGCTGGCCTTGCTGCGCGATGCGGTCGCGGATGAAGGTCAGGATGGCGGTACGGCGGGGGGTCAGGGTCGTCATGGAGTACATTTGTACTCCTGTGGGAAATTTCTGACAATAGCCATCAGTCGGCGGTGACCCACTGATACACCTCGGTCCGAATGTGGGAGGGCGGTGCGACGATTCGACTTGCCCCCGATGGCCATGGGTATCTACACAACTGTGTAGCAGCTTACGGTAACCACGATGCGAAGCGAGTCGCTCTTGATCTGGCTCTTGATCTTAAGCGCCCCGTTAAACCACGCTGGCCGTAATCCGATAATGATTTGGGGGGTAAACCGGCAGGGATGCCGGTGTAGCCGCCCCGCGCCATGGATGGCGCGTGGCGGCGGCCCCCCAAATCAATATCGGATTACGGGCACACCGAGCCTAAGCGAGGTGCCGAGTGGTGGGGCAAGAGCGTTTTGCTTACTTTTGCGCTTTTCAAAAGTGAGCCGCCGTCAGGGCGGAACCCTAAGCCGCCGTTACCGCAGCAACGGATATGTACTCGCCTTGATCCAACATCCTGGTCGGCTGTCAGGCCGCCATCGGGGGCAAGCCCCCTCCCACATTTGGAACGCGGGGCATCAGTCAGATAGCTATAGGCCGCCACGGGAGCAAGCCCTCTCCCACCTTTTGATCTTCATACTCGATCGAGCTACCACCGTTCTTTCAACATGCGCAGTTCCAGATGCTGCAACAGCATGATGGTCTTGCCATCCACAATTTCCCCGCTGGCCACCATCCCCAGCGCCTGCTCGAATCCCAGCTCCAGCACTTCGATATCCTCGCCCTCTTCCGCCAAGCCGCCGCCGACGCCGACCCGGTCGCCCGCCTGGTACTCGCCGATAAAGAAGTGAATGCGTTCGGTCACCGACCCCGGGCTCATGAACGCCGCATAGATTTTCTCGACATGCCCCACGCGATAGCCGGTCTCTTCCTCGGCTTCCAGGCGGATGCGTTCTTCAGGGCTGGCGTTGTCGAGCAATCCCGCCGCCGCTTCGATCAGGTAACCGGGGTAATCATTGACGAACGTGGGCATGCGGAACTGGCGGATCAACAGCACCGTACGTTGCTCACGGTTGTACAACAGGATGGTTGCACCGTTGCCCCGGTCATACACCTCGCGGGTCTGGGCTTGCCAGCTGCCGTCGCGACGGCGCAGGTCGAAGCTGTATTTCTTCAAGAGGTACCAGTTGTCCGAAAGGGTTTCTTCGGCGGTGATGCGCACGGGGCTGTTGTCCATGGTCGGGCCTTTGTTCAAAACGCGGAGCATCTCGTGCAGGTCACGCAGCGTCAAGCAGGTTGCCCGCGTGCGTCGCTGCAACACTTTGCAAGCAATCGCGCGTTACGGCCGTCGCATTAATTTCTCTCAGGGTCAGGCCATCTGATACAACCCGTGCTTCGCCTTTGTCCTGGAACCTTCATGTCATCTCGTTCTATGCCCCGCCGGGGCCTGCGCAGGTTTGTGCTGCTGTGCATGGCCCTGTTGATCGTCGGCCTGCCGGTCGGCTGCGCCGTGCTGCAACACAAGGAGCGCGAACTGGTGTTTCGCATCGAGCCGGGCACCGCAGGCTGGTACACCGGCCTGCCAAGCACCGTGCAGGAGTTCGATATCAAGCCCGCCGCGTTCAAATCCGGCCAGAATATCCATGGCTGGTGGTACCCGGCCGCGCAGAAAGACGCGCCCGCCATCCTCTACTTGCACGGCGTGCGCTGGAACCTCACCGGCCAGCTGTTTCGCATCGAACAGTTGCATGCCCTGGGCTATTCGGTATTGGCCATCGATTATCGCGGTTTTGGCAAAAGCCAGGGCGACCTGCCTTCGGAAACCACGGTGTATGAAGACGCGCGCATCGCCTGGGAGCGCTTTCAAACCTTGCAACCGGACCCTGGCAAACGCCTGATCTACGGCCATTCCCTGGGTGGTGCGGTGGCCATCGACCTCGCCGCAGAGTTGAGCCGGCAGGTACCGCTGCCGGTACGCGGACTGGTGATCGAATCCACATTCACCTCCCTGGGGGATGTCGCCACCGCCGTTGCCAATACTTCATTGCCGGTGCGTTGGTTGCTGTCGCAGAAATTCGACTCCATCGACAAGATGGCTGATATCCATATGCCATTGCTGGTGGTGCATGGTCTCGATGACCGCTACGTACCACCACGTTTCAGCCAGCAATTATTTGAAGCCGCCCAGGAACCCAAACGGCTGTTACTGGTACCGGGTGCCGGCCATAACAACAGCATGAGCCTGGCCGGACGCAATTATGGCCTGGCACTGCACAAGCTCATGCAAACGACGATGCCATCACCAGTGGTCACCCACTCCACAGGCCGAGATGGCGACTCATAAATGCGCTTTTCGGCACTGGTTTGGCCAATGCCTGTCAAGCGCAAACCCTGCCCATATTGGCCGTCATTGAAAGTTGATCAAATATTGACCGCTGCTTAAATCGCCAACGCTGCCGGGCCCTTGCAAAGTTATCCACAGAGATACCCACGGTTTTCGTGGACAACTCTTTTTACTTTTTCAGTTTTTTTTGCCCATCAAACGCCGTCAGGAAACGTGCCAGGCAGCAGGATCTCGCGATTCACATCGCGTATATCGTTATAGCCACACAGCGCCATCGACACATCCAGCTCACGGGCGATGATCTCCAGCGCTCTGGTCACGCCCGCTTCGCCCATCGCCCCCAAGCCATACAGGTGCGGGCGCCCGATCATCGTGCCCTTGGCGCCCAGCGCCATGGCCTTGAGTACGTCCTGGCCGGAGCGAATGCCACCATCGAGCCACACTTCCATGCGATTGCCCACCGCCTCGACAATCGCCGGCAATTGGCTGATGCTCGACGGCGCGCCATCGAGCTGGCGGCCACCGTGATTGCTCACCACCAACGCATCGGCGCCGGTATTGGCCGCCAGGCGGGCGTCCTCCACATCGAGGATGCCCTTGATGATCAGCTTGCCGCCCCAGCATTTTTTGATCCACTCCACATCGTCCCAGCTCAGGCGCGGGTCGAATTGCTGGGCGGTCCACGCCGACAGCGAACTCATGTCGGCCACGCCCGTTACATGCCCGACGATATTGCCGAAACCACGGCGCCGGGTGCCGAGCATGCCCATCACCCAGCGCGGCTTGGTCATCATGTTGAGGATGTTCGGCAGGGTCAGCCTGGGCGGCGCGGACAGGCCATTGATCAAGTCCTTGTGACGCTGCCCGAGGATCTGCAAGTCCAGCGTCAACACCAACGCATCAACGCCCGCCGCCTTGGCGCGCTCGATCAAGCGCTCGATAAACCCCCGGTCGCGCATCACATACAACTGGAACCAGAAGGGCTGGCCGACATGCTCGGCGATGTCTTCCAGCGAACAGATGCTCATGGTCGACAAGGTATAGCGCAGGCCAAATGCCGCAGCGGCGCGCGCGGTGAGGATCTCGCCATCGGCGTGCTGCATGCCCGCCAGGCCCGTAGGTGCCAGCGCTACCGGCATGGCCATGTCCTGGCCAATCATGCTGGCTCGAATCGAACGTTCATCGATATTGCGCGCCACGCGCTGACGGAACTTGATACGCGCAAAGTCGCTTTCATTGGCGCGGTAGGTGCTCTCAGTCCAGGAACCGGAATCGGCGTAGTCGTAGAACATCCGGGGTACACGTTTTTGCGCAAGCTTGCGTAAGTCTTCGATGGTTGTGATCAACGACATCGGGTCACCTCTCCCTGAACTGAACACTGAGAGTAACCGGCGATCGCTCAGCCAGCCAGCCGTTGCATTTATAGCCCTCGACGCTTAATCTTGCATAAAACCGCAATAAAGCGCACAAACATGCAAAGCACTCATCACCCTGTCGACCTGCCTTCCTTGCGCAAACAAAAAATTCTGCTGTTGCTGGAGCGCGACGGCAAAGTGACCGCGTCAGAACTGGTCGAGCATTTCGCCGTATCCCCGGACACCATCCGCCGCGACCTCGGCGAACTCGCCGCCGCCGGGCTGTTGCAACGCGTACACGGCGGCGCCCTGCCCCGGCCCAAGGACACCGGCAAGGATTTCTTCACCCGGGTCGGCGAGACCGACGAGGCCAAGCGCCGCCTGGCACAGTTGGCTGCGGACCAGGTAGAAGACGGCCAGATCGTGCTGTTCGATTCCGGTTCCACCACCCTGCAAATCGCCCGCTCATTGCCCCACTCACTCCACCTGACCGTGGTCAGCCCATCGCCTATGATTGCCATCGCCCTGGCGGATCATCCGCACGTGACGGTGATTCTGGCGGGTGGCCAACTCAATCCCGTCACCCTTTCCACCGGCGGCCATGAAGCGGTGCGTCTGATCCAGAGTATCAAGGCCGACCTGTTGTTCACCGGCGTGTGCGCACTGCACCCGCAAGTGGGCATGACGTCAGTGCATTTTGCTGAAGTAGCGGTCAAGCAAGCCTTGCTCGACAGCGCGTCCCACGTGGTAGCCGTGACCACCTCGGACAAACTCGGCGCGGTGGAGCCATTCGTGGTGGCGCCATGCAGCCGTATCCATACACTGATTACCGAATGGGATGCGCCGAACATGGAGGCTTACGTGCAATCAGGCCTGGAGGTGCGACGGGTGGAGGTCTAGCAAGTGCAGGGCATCGGCGACCGCATGGCCGCTGGCCGTGTTATCGAAGATGCACCAGGTGGGAATGCCCTCTTCAATCGATTGGCGCAACAAACGCGCATACGCCTGCATCCGCTCGGGCCCATAGGCGCTGTGGTAAATCCGTGGTGAGCCATGCAGGCGCCAATAACGCACGCCCTGCCAGGCGTCGCCTGCGGCAATCACTGCGGGGTCGGCGATGACCCAACCGATCTCCAATGCCTGCAACAAACTCCCAGCCGCGAGCCAACTGGCATGGCGCGGTTCCAGCACCACGGCACCGGCAAAGCGCTGGCGCAGCGCCTCGAAAAAGGCGCGGGCAATCAGCGGCTCATAACTCAGGGATGGCGGGAGCTGGACCAACAGGCAACCGAGTTTGTCGTTCAGCTGCAGGCATTGCGCGAGAAATTCGTCCAAAGCGGTTTCACATTGTCGCAAACGCAACTCGTGAGTGATCCGCTTGGGCACCTTGACTGAAAAACGAAACCCCGCAGGCACGGACTCTCCCCAGCGCTCATAGGTTTTCGGCAAGTGGGGTCGATAAAACGAGCTGTTGATTTCCACCGCACTGAAACGCGAGGCGTAGCGCTGCAAATGGTTGCCTTGCTCAACGAAGGCCGGCCAATGGTCGCGGGGCAAACTCCAGCCGGCACAACCCACATACAACGGTGCGCTCAAAACAGCACCGTGGCGGCATCGCGCATGAAGATCTCGATGGTCTTGGGCCCGACACCGTCGAACTCACCCAGACGCTTTTCGAACGCCTGGCGGCCATCGCTGGCCTCAAGCATCCGCGTGATCTTGCCGCTGTAATCGGCATTGAGCTTGGCACTCAGGTCCAGCAGGCGCTGCGCGGTGGTTTCGTCGTAGCGCACATAATGCGCGCGCCCCAACATGGCGACCAACTGCCGCGACGTACAGTGCTGTAATTTGCGCGGCGTGTCGCGGCCCTCCTCTTCAACGATCACCTTGTAGGCTTGCGCAGCAATAGGTGCCTGAATGCGCTTGCCCATCAGAAAGCTGGCGATAAACCACTTGAACAGGCTGCTGTCATCGTCAGCCTTGAGCTCGATGCCCAGTTCCGATGCGCTGATGGAACGGGCCATGCTCACTGCCCCTTGCTGAGCTTCTCGTTGATAGCATCCGTCTGGCGTTCGAGGTCCTTGATCGAGGTCGGCGTCAGGACTTTGTCGATGGTTTCGGTCTTGGGGTTCGGACGTTCCAGGGTCTGCCCTTTAGTGCCATCAGCATTGCCCTTTTGTGCGTCTTCGGAGCTGATAGGTTCGGGGGTTTTATCGGCGGGCTTGTGATCAGTCACGGTGCAATCTCCTGGTAATGACAGGCCGCCCACAGCGACGACCCTATGCAGCAGAACCCTGCGAATTTGGATTAGTTCAAGGAAATTGCCACGTCTGCCGTTCGGTCAATGCGCACAAAAAAAAATTAAACCTTTCGCCCAGGCATCGGTTCAACAGTCACGTAACGGCATCACGCCATTTCCAAGGAGAGACACCATGACGACTCGACTGATGAAACAAATGGGCCTGACCTTCGCGCTGGTTGCAGGCTCGATTTCCACTGCGATGGCCGCAACCTCCAACGACTTTGTCGAGAATGCCGCCCAAGGCGGTATCACCGAAGTGGAAGCCGGCAAACTGGCGCTGGAAAAAAGCAGCTCGGCCGACGTGAAAACCTTCGCGCAGCACATGATTACCGACCATACCAAGGCCAATCAGGACCTGATGGCGCTGGCAAAAAAACTCGATATCGAAGTACCGGATGACGCCGCCCTGACCGACAAGGCGAAGAAAGCCATCCTGGAAATGCGCGATGAATCGTTCGACAAGGCCTACGCCAACAACCAAGTGGCAGCTCACGAAAAAACCGTGGCACTGTTCAAGAAGGAAGCTGAGTCCTCGGACAACGCCGAGTTGAAGGCTTTCGCCACCAAGACCCTGCCAACTCTGGAAGCTCATCTGGAAAAAGCCAAGGCGCTGCAAAGCAAATACGCCAAGTAATCAACTCACCCACACAGGAGATATCCGCTTATGAGTGCGCAACTCAACGGTAAGAAAATCCTGATCATCACGTCCAACACCGGCATCGAGCGCGACGAACTGCTCAAGCCTTTGCAAGCCTTGCGTGGTTATGGCGCGACCGTGACGCACGCTTCCAGCAAAGGCGGCATCACCCAGACCTTCGTGGGCGATACGGAAAAGGACCAGACCGTGGCGTCCGACGTGCAACTGTCAGACGTGGTCGGCGCCGACTTCGATGCGCTGGTCATCCCCGGCGGCACCGTAAATGCCGACACCCTGCGCCAGGATAGCGCCGCGCTGCGCTTGATCAGCGAGTTCGCCCAGGCCGGCAAGCCCATTGCCGCAATCTGCCACGGCCCCTGGACGCTGATCGACGCGGGCGTGGTCAAAGGCAAGACGTTGACCGCGTATAAAAGCGTGCGTATCGACCTGGAAAACGCCGGCGCCGCCAGCGTGGTCGATGCTCAGGTGCAGGAATGCAAAGCCAATGGCTGGACCTTGATCACCTCACGCACGCCGGACGATTTGCCAGCGTTCAATGAGGCGATCGCCCAGGCTGTCGCGGGCTGATCATTGCAAAGCAATAAAAAAGGCGCCCCATGGGGCGCCTTTTTCCTGGCTGAACGCTCAGTGTTTACGCTGTTGCGCCACGCTTGGGCCCGAACATCGCCCACGCGATCAGCCCCAACAGTGGCACGAAGATCAGCACCACCACCCACAACCCCTTGGTCTCCCAGCCGCCGGTGCTGCGCAATACGATATTGATTGCCCACAGTTCCAGCAGCAGCAGAACCACCGCCAGTACGATCCAGATAGTTTCGATTTGCATGCTTCACCTCCTGAAGTCTAAGGGTTAGGTCAAGCAAATGCGCCAAGGGTTCCATCCGATTGTTCAGCATCTCACGCCAACAGCGGCGACGGTTGTGCTTTGTGCAATCCCGGCAAGGCCCGATCATGCAAGCTGCACGACAACGAACCGGCATTAAAACTGCAACACCATGATTTTGAAGATAAATTTTCAGACGAAACAGTTGGTACGCATGATGCAGAGTACCTACTCACGAGGCGTGCGTTTCGACATGCCCGACGACTACCCGTGAGGTTCCACATGAATGCCATCGACCTTCTCAAAGCCGACCACGAACGTGTCAAGACCCTGCTGACCCAACTGAGCGAATCCACCGAACGCGGGGTGAAAAAACGCACCGACTTGCTGGCCAAGCTGGAGATGGAAATCACCCTGCACACCAGGCTGGAAGAAGAAATTCTCTACCCTGCCTTCAGAAAAGCCGGCGGCAAGGAACAGGACATCATGTACCACGAGGCCAAGGAAGAGCACCGCACCGTGGATTCACTGGTGCTGCCCGACCTGAAGCAGACCGACCCTGCCTCCACCGAGTTTTCCGGTCGAGTGAAGGTGGTGAAGGAGCTGCTGGAACACCACATCGAAGAAGAAGAAACCGAGATGTTTCCCCAGGCGAAGAAACTCCTGGGCAAGGCGATGCTCGACGACCTGGGCGCAGAGATGGAAGCGATGAAAGCGGCTCATAAAAAAGCCATGACGAGCAAGCCAATGGCCGCGTAAGGCCTATAGATCACCTCGGTCATTGCTTTGATTACCCGCGACAGGGCCTGTTTACAGGCCCTGTCGCGTTATCCATCTCAACGTTTCACGGCACCGGCAACCACCCACTGAACGCGCCTCGTTCACTCAAGGCGCACCAGGCGAAGTCCCAGGTGGATACAGGTAATACTTGCCGCTCTGCGGCGCTCGGTTTGTCGACTTTCCAATCGAACAAGTTACCACCACGCCAGCTCAGAACGATCCCCAGCGCCTGGCTGTCGTCCGTGAGAATCCAGCGCGCGGCGGCGGCAGTCATGAAGGCGTCAATAAAATCGGCGTCGACCTGAGCGCGGTAGGGTGAACTCAGCAGCCAGCGGCACAGGTTCAAATGATAAGTCCAATCCAGGGGTAGCTGGTGGCGATAGGCCCAGGTCATGAAACTGCGGAACAGGTTCAAGCCCTCCGGTGGATCAAGCTTGAGCAATGCCGGGCACACATCGAAAACGGTGTGCCAGTGGGGTAGCAAGCGTGCATCCAGATGCACGAAACAGCGCGCATTACTCGGGTAGTCAGGCAACGCCGGTTCCGCACGCGAACGCCCGGCGGCCTTGCTGACCAAGCGACGGGCGCGCGCTGGCAACTGATGGTTCATGGAACGCACTCACAGTCGTGACGATAGAATGCCTCCCGGTTACAGGAGGCCCAGGACACACGTCAGACGGTGGGGGAAGCGCGGGGATTGGCCGATGGCCAGGTATAACGCGGCGGTGCCTTATTGCGCCGCTCATGGGCAGGACGCGGGCGTTGCTTGAGGCTCAGCAACCACGCCAGGCCGATCAGAAATACGACGGCGACCGTAACGGCGCTGCACATCGGGCAGGCAAAGTAGTTCGAGATGTTGCTGGTAGACGGGTCAGCCAACCCTTTGTCGGAAATTGCCGGCTGGCCGCCGTCCACCGAACAGAACTGACCACCGATCCCATTGAGCTGTTGGCCCATCATCTGCCCGTGTCCCAAACCGCATACGAACAGGTTCACCAGTACGCAGAAGTACAGGGCCCAGGCAATCAGCGCACGGTCGGGGCAGCTCGATTTCATGGCCGCGACTCTACCACCGAAGCCACAAAAGGATGAAGCGCAGCGCGCCCCTGTGGCAGAACGTCGCAGATTACGTGAGGTGCCCAGGGTTGCTAGACTCTGCACCCTTCTCGTTACTCCTTTTCAAAGCCGGGTGGGCAACTCCAGAGCCATTCAGGCGTTTCACAGGATGCACAGTTGATGAGTACGTTATTCACCCGCCGCAAAGTGCTGACCGGCATGGGCCTGTTGGGCCTGGGCAGCCTGCTGGGCGGCTGTGACTACAGCCCCAGGCTGGATTTCAAGTACGGCAAGGACCTCAGTGACAAGATCATGGGGCGCACCTTCAAGCTCAAGAACACCGACGGCGAAACCGTCACCCTAAGCTCGTACCGTGGCCTGATGCCCGTGGTGTTCTTCGGCTTCACCCAGTGCCCGGCGGTCTGCCCGACCACCCTGGCGCGCGCCGCCCAGGCCAAGAAGCTGATGGGCCGCGACGGTGAAATCATGCAGGTGGTGTTCATCACCCTGGACCCCGAGCGCGACACCCCCGAGATACTCGACAAATACGTCAAGGCCTTCGACCCCAGCTTCGAAGCCCTGTATGGCACCCCGGAGGAAATCGCCGTGGCTGCCAAGGAGTTCGGGATCTTTTATGAAAAGATTCCCGCCGGCGACACCTACACCCTGTCCCACACCGCCACCAGTTTCGTGTTCGATACCCGTGGCAACCTGCGCCTTGGCTTGCAGGCATCCCTTACCGCTAAAGAGTGCGCAGAAGACCTGCTCACCGTCATGGAGGTCTGCTAATGACTGCCGTTCAACACCTCAAGCGTCTCACCCTCGGCCTCACCCTGCTCGGCCTCGCCGCCCACGCCAGCGCCCAGGTGCAAGTGAGCGACGCCTGGGTACGTGCCACCGTGCCGGGCCAACCGTCCAGCGGCGCCTTCATGACCGTCACCGCCGACAGCAACAGCCAATTGCTGCGCGTGGCTTCACCGGTGGCCAAGGACGTGCAGATCCATGAAATGAGCATGAAGGACGATGTGATGCGCATGGGCCCGGTGGATTCGGTAGCCCTGCCCGCAGGCAAAGCCGTCACGCTCGACCCGAATGGCTACCACGTGATGCTGATGGGCCTGACCGGTCAGATCAAGGAAGGCGACCAGGTACCGCTGACCCTTACGGTAAAAGACGCCAAGGGCACTGAGCAGACTATCGAAGTAAAAGCGCCAGCGCGTGGTCTGGATGGGATGGACCATAGCAAGATGCATTGAAGATCGAACTCGGTTAGAAATGTGAGAGGGGGCTTGCCCCCGATAGCAGGGTGCCTGTCACCGTATAGGTGGCTTACATATCGCCATCGGGGGCAAGCCCCCTCCCACATTTGGCTCAAGACAGACTCATGAGCCGCAGGCGTTTCACCATCGGCACACACGCCAACACCAACCCCGACGGCGAGCGATACATCGCCTGCTCATCCCCCACATAGCCGCACGCCCTGTAGAAACTCATCGCATTGAGCGTCGCATCCAATACCACCTCCTCAACGGCGATGTGGCGCGCGACCGTCTCCAAGTGATCGAGCATTGCCTTGCCATACCCTCGCCCAGTGAATGCGGGCCGTACAAACAAGGCGCCGACTTCGTTATTGGCTGGATCAAGCATGCCGGTGGCGACTGGCTCGCCGTTCACGCAGCCCAGATAGAAGTGCTTTTCCATCAGCACGCTGTAACCATCGCTCGCACTGCCACGCGTCCAGAGCGCCATTTGTTCTGCGGTGTAGGCGCCGATGCATTGGCCGAGTATCGCCTCACGACGAATCTCAAATGCGCTGTCGGCGTCATTTGGCGTAGCTCGTTTTATCTGCAACACAGCACTCTCCCTCCATGACTTCAATGTGCCATTAGCCCATGTGTGCTAATCGACCCGCGCCTTCTGCGGCGCTATATTCCCCGGCACTTCCAACGCTCAGCAGACACCGCGCACTCAATGCGCGAGGGGTCGTTGCGCGCAGGAAAAACCAAAACAATCCCAAGGAAGAAGCATTATGAAACTCCACTCCCCTGTGACGCGCCTTGCTCTGCTCGGCGCCTTGATCATCAGCGTTGCCGGTTGCAGCAATATCAAACCCACCGAGGACCATCTCAAGAAGCTCTCAGAGACCAACCTGGGCGAACCGGTCAAACGTGTCTCCAATGTACGCAGCGACTCCATGAGCACCTACTACGTGGCCAACACTGCGTCCGGCGAGTACAACTGCTCAGTGCCCAGCGGTGCAAGCGGCGGCTTGTTTGCGATTGCCAGCTTTGGCCTGATGAAACCCGCGGCCTATTGCATGCCCAAGGGTGCGCGGGGCAATGGGTTGACGCCGTTCACACAATAGTTTTTTCCTGGCTGAGCTCACGCAAGGCGCCGCGCAGTTCCGCAGGGCGCACCGGTTTGGACAGGATGGCGATCTGACGGTCGTGCAACGCAGTCTGGATTTTCTCAACGTCGTGCCCGGTAAGGATCAGCGCCGGCACCGCCCAGCCGCGCTGCCGGCGCAAGTGGTCGATGCATTCGATGCCGGTGGCGTGGTTGCCCAAGTCATAGTCGGCGACGATGATGTCGCAGTCGCTGACCAGGCCGTGCCCCGTGGACTCGGCCTGCACCTCGCAGCCCCAGCGCTCGAGCAGCGCCTGGGTGGCCAGCAGCACATTGTGGTCATCCTCCACCAGGCACACTTTCAAACCGGTGAGCAGGCCGGCCTGGCGTGCGTCGTCACGCGATGCCGGTTGAGCCGGTGCAGTGGCCAGGGTCAGGCCGTGCAGACTTACCGACGTGCCACGGCCCACCCGGGAACGCAGGCTCACCTGCATCCCCATCAATTGCCCCAGGCGCTTAACGATGGATAACCCCAGGCCAACGCCCTCGACGTCCTTGTCGCGCAGTTGGCGCACGCGATAAAACTCCTCAAAGACCTTTGCCTGATGCTCCCCTGCAATCCCCCGCCCCTGGTCATACACTTCTACCACCAAGCGGTTATCGCGAATACGCACACCGATCAGCACTGGCCGTTGCGCGCCGTACTTGAAGCAATTGGAGAGCAGATTTTGCACCATGGTCGCCAGCATGCCCGGATCCACCAGCACCCAGTGGGCGCAGGGTCGCAAGCGCAACTCCACGCCCGCCCAGCGTGCGGCTTCGGCGTTCTGGCGTACCAGGTCGGCGAGAAAATCGCCCAGATGGATCACTTGGTATTTGGGCAGCAGACGCCCGTTGTCCAGGGTGTAGAGGTCGAGAATGGAACGGAACAACTGCGACACGTTGAGCAGCGAGCGATCGATATTGTCCACCAGCCGCCGTTCGTCATCGCCCAGGCGGGCTTCGCGCAGGCAGGCGGTAAACAGACCGATGGAGTGAATCGGCTGGCGCAGGTCATGGCTGGCCTGGGCGAGAAAACGGGATTTTTCCAGGTTGGCGGCGATGGCTTGTTCGGAGGCCTTGCGCGTACGCTCCAGCAGGATATGCGCGTAGATCGGAATCACCGTGCTGGTGATCATCAGCATCAGCACCACGAACGGCTGTGCCTGCCACCACGGTGTGAGCTGGTACACGATCAACAGCGCCAGCAACGCCAACCCCGTGGCAATCGCCAGGTAGCGCGACCCGTAGCGCATGCCGTTGCCGAGGTTGACCCACACCATCACCGCATACAGCGGCAAAGCCGCCTCACCGCCCACCACCAGGCCGAACGAAGTGCCGGTGTAGTCGTGGAGCATGCCGAAGATCCGCCGCGCCGGATGATGCCCGGGCCAACGAGCGATTACTTGGCGCAAGGCAATGGACGCCAGCAGGAACAGGAAGATATACAGGATCACCGGCCAGTAGGCGTCCAGCGAATGCCCGGGCAAAAAACCCAGCACGCTTATATACACAATGGCGATAGTTGCAACCACGATGCGCAGGTTAGCCTGGTCGAGTTCGGAGTTGGTCTCGAGCCCCATGGGTTACGTCCTTGTTGTCATCGTCTTGGCCCTCTGTACGAGCGAAGCGGGCATTGGGCCCGATAATAAAAATAGCATGCTGCGCACAGCCATGCCCCAGCAAGGAGCTCACCATGATCGGCCGGATCATCATCGCCGACGACCATCCGATGTTTCGCGAAGCCATGGCGCGCACCGTGCAACGCCTGCTACCCGAGGCCCAGGTACAGGAAGCCGGCGACCTGGATGCGGTGAACGTGTTGCTGCTTGACCCAAGCGACATCGACACCCTGATCCTCGACCTGCGTTTTCCCGGCCTGACCTGCATCAGCCAGCTCGCCGACCTGCGCCGACAACTGCGGCGTACCACGTTGATCGTTGTCTCGATGGTGGATGATCCGGCGCTGATCGAACAGGTCATGGCCCTGGGTGTCGACGGTTTTATCGGCAAAAACATCGCCCCCGACGAAATCGGCCAGGCGCTGCTGGCGATTCGCGACGGTGAAGTGCTGGTCAAGTTCGTCCCCTCCGGCCTGCTGCCGCTGGGCACCCATACCCTCACCCCCCGCCAGCAAGACGTGCTGCGCCTGATTGCCCAAGGCAAGACCAACAAGGAAATCGCCAAGGCCCTGGCTATCTCACCGTTTACCGTGCGCATTCATGTGTCGTCGTTGCTGCGCAGCTTGAAGGTGACGACGCGGGCGGCGGCGGCGGTGAAATACTCCGGGGAGTTCTAGATCCAAAAATGTGGGAGGGGGCTTGCCCCCGATGCGGTGTGTCAGTCAGCCAATCTGTTACTGATCCACCGCCATCGGGGGCAAGCCCCCTCCCACATTGGACTATGGCGCACCCATTAACCTCCCCCGCTCTGCATCCGATATTTATGCTCACTTCCCAGCTTAATAATATTTTATTAAAAACCACCCTCCCCCTAGCCTTGAAGTCATGCCCAAGCTGAATCCAACTGCATTACGCAAGGACAGACACATGACCCAAGCAATAACAAAAACAGACACCCTGGTGGTGGGCGCCGGCCAGGCCGGCGTGGCCATGAGCGAGCATTTGAGCAAGCACGGCGTGCCGCACCTGGTGCTGGAACGCAGCCGCATCGCCGAGCGCTGGCGTACCGGGCGCTGGGACTCGCTGGTCGCCAACGGGCCGGCCTGGCATGACCGTTTCCCGGGTCTGGAATTCGATGATGTGTCGCCCGACGGCTTTGCGCCGAAGGAGCGCGTAGCGGATTACTTCGAAGCATATGCACGCAAGTTCAATGCGCCGATTCGCACGGGCGTGGAAGTCACGTCGGTGGTGCGCAACGAAGGTCGCCCAGGCTTTACCGTACACACCAACGAAGGCGTGATCGAAGCCAACCGGGTGGTGGCCGCCACCGGGCCGTTCCAGAAGCCGGTGATCCCGGCCATTGCGCCGAAAGACGCGGCGCTGCACCAGATTCATTCCGCCGAGTATCGCAACCCTGCGCAATTGCCGGCAGGTGCCGTGCTGGTGGTGGGTGCCGGTTCTTCCGGGGTGCAGATCGCCGATGAATTGCAGCGTGCCGGTCGCCAGGTGTACCTGTCGGTCGGCGCCCATGACCGCCCGCCGCGCGCTTATCGCAACCGCGACTTCTGCTGGTGGCTGGGGGTACTGGGCGAGTGGGACCAAGCGGCGATGAAACCGGGACGTGAGCACGTGACCATCGCCGTCAGTGGCGCTCACGGCGGCAAGACCATCGACTTTCGTGAGCTGGCCCAGCAAGGCATGACCCTGGTCGGCCTCACCCACTCCTTCAATGGCAACGTGGCTACGTTCCAACCCAATCTGGTGGACAACCTGGCCCGTGGCGACGAGAACTACCTGGCCCTGCTGGATGCAGCCGACGCTTACATCGAGCGCAACGGCCTCGACCTGCCCCTTGAGCCCGAAGCCCGCCGCGTGTTCCCGGATGCCGACTGCATCCAGCAGCCGATCCTGGAACTGGACCTGGCCCAGGCCGGCATCACCTCGATCATCTGGGCCACCGGTTTTGCCGTGGACTACAGCTGGCTCCAGGTGGATGCGTTCGATGCGGCCGGCAAGCCCCGGCACCAGCGCGGCGTCTCCAGCGAGGCCGGGATTTATTTCCTCGGGCTGCCCTGGCAGTCACGGCGTGGCTCGTCGTTTATCTGGGGCGTGTGGCACGACGCCAAGTACGTGGCTGACCACATCGCCATCCAGCGTCAATACCTTGAGTACCGCGCGCCCGCCTCGCTGGTTCGCCCGTCCCCTGTCAGCGCCTGATCCCTTTGCCGGAGTTTTTACAATGCCTACTCACACCCGTATTCGCATGTTCAACACCAAGCAAACCTACCCCAACCAGAGCCTGGACAACGACCTGTGCCAGGCCGTGCGCGCTGGCAATACCGTGTATGTGCGCGGTCAGGTGGGCACAGATTTCGATGGCCACCTGGTGGGCCTTGGTGATCCACGCGCCCAGGCCGAACAGGCGATGAAAAACGTCAAGCAGTTGCTGGAAGAAGCCGGCAGCGACCTCAGTCATATCGTCAAGACCACTACCTACCTGATCGACCCGCGCTACCGCGAACCGGTGTATCAGGAAGTCGGCAAATGGCTCAAGGGCGTGTTCCCGATCTCCACCGGGCTGGTGGTTTCGGCCCTGGGCCAGCCGCAGTGGCTGATGGAAATTGATGTGATCGCGGTTATCCCGGAATAAGGAGGCGAGCCATGACCTTTTCAATCGTCGGCCGCTGCGCGGACACCGGCCAGTTGGGCATCGCCATCAGCTCATCGAGCATCGCCGTGGGCGCCCGCTGCCCATGGCTGCGCCCCGGTGTGGGCGCGGTCGCTACGCAAAACATCACATTGCCGGCCCTCGGCCCCGACGTGCTCGATTTGCTCGAACAAGGCCTCACGCCTGCCGATGCCATCGACACCGCCTTGACGCGCAACGGCTACAGCCAATACCGGCAATTGACCGCAATCGATCACCTGGGCCGCAGCGTGCATTTCAGCGGCAGCGAAACCCTGGGCACCCACAACGCCGTGTCGGGCGAACAGTGCGTAGCGGCGGGCAATATGCTCGCTGACCGGGGGGTGATCGAAGCAATGGTCCAGGCTTTCGAGCACGGCGAAGGCCAATTGGCCGACCGCTTGCTCGCGGCCATGCATGCCGCCATCGCCGCCGGCGGCGAAGCAGGTCCAGTGCATTCGGCCGCGCTGGTGGTGGTGGGCGAGCTGACCTGGCCGATCATCAACTTGCGCGTGGATTGGGCCGATGAAGCGCCCATCGACGAACTGCAAACACTCTGGGACGCCTACCGCCCGCAAGTGCAGGACTATATCGACCGCGCCCTCGCCCCCGACCGCTCGCCGGGCTACGGCGTGGCCGGTGACGAGCGATGAGCCGCAGCCGTGAACTGCTGCAGACGCTGGTGGGGTTCGACACCACCAGCCGTGAATCCAATTTGCAGTTGATCGAATTTGTGCGCGATTACCTGGCGGGCTTCGGCGTAGCCAGTGAGTTGATCTACAACGAATCGCGCAGCAAGGCCAACCTGCTCGCCAGCATCGGCCCGGTGGAACTGCCCGGCATTGTGCTGTCGGGGCACACCGACGTGGTGCCGGTGGATGGGCAACCCTGGACCCTGCCAGCGTTTCAACTGACCGAGCGTGACGGCAAGCTGTATGGCCGTGGCACCGCCGACATGAAGGGCTATATCGCCTGCGTGCTGGCGCTGGTGCCGGAACTGATCGAGGCGCCGTTGCGCCTGCCGGTGCACATCGCCCTGTCCTACGACGAAGAAGTCGGCTGCCTCGGCGTGCGTTCGCTGCTTGGCGTGCTGGAACAACGGCCGGTAAAACCGTTGCTGTGCATTATCGGCGAGCCGACCGAGCTCAAACCCGTGCTCGGCCACAAGGGCAAGCTGGCGATGCGCTGCGAGGTGCATGGCGAGGCGTGTCACTCAGCGTATGCACCGTCCGGTGTGAATGCGATCGAGCATGCCGCCGAGTTGATCGGCGAACTGGGGCGCATCGGCCAACGCTTGCGCGCACGCCAGGACCCGCGCTTCGATCCGCCGTTCAGCACCGTGCAGACCGGAGTGATCAGCGGCGGCAAGGCCCTGAATATCGTGCCGGCCGATTGCCGGTTTGATTTTGAAATACGTGCCCTGCCCTCGACGGAACCAGGTGAAGTGGCCGAGGCGTTGCAAGCCTACGCCATGCAAGAGGTACTGCCGCGCATGCAGGCCGTGAGCCGGCAGAGCTCGATCCGGTTCACCGAGTTGTCGGCCTACCCGGGCTTGGTCACCGATGAGCGCAGCCAGGCCGCCGAGCTGATTGCAGCGTTTTCCGGTTCCAGGGCGTTCGGCACCGTGGCGTTTGGCACCGAGGGTGGGCTGTTTGATGCAGTCGGTATCCCCACCGTGGTGTGCGGGCCGGGGAGCATGGACCAGGGGCACAAGCCGGATGAATTTGTCAGCCTGGAACAGCTCAAGGGTTGCGATGCGATGTTGCAGCGGATGCTGAGTTCAATCCGCATCTAAATACACTACAAATCCAATGTGGGAGGGGGCTTGCCCCCGATAGCGGTGTATCAGTCAACTTATCTGTAGCTGATCCACCGTAATCGGGGGCAAGCCCCCTCCCACATTGGACCCTGTGTTTTTACCCGAGTAATCGCGCCAGTTCTTCACGGCAGTAATCGACGAACAACTGCACCGGTTTGGTCAGCGGTGCGCGCTTGAGCCACACGGCCGACAACCCGGAGCCGGTGACGGTTTCCACCAACGGAATACACACCACCTGCTGCCCATCATAGGTGTACTCGCTGAACGGCTTGGTCACCAGGATCGAAAACCCGAACCCACGCCCCACCATCCCGCGCACCATCTCGATGGACGGCGAGCTGAACACGATGTTCGGCGTCAACCCGCGTTCTTCAAAGATGCTCACGAAGTAGGTCCGACTGGGCAGCACGTCCAGCAGGATCATCGGTTCCAGTACCAGGTCCGCCAACGACACTTTGGCCTGCCGGGCAAAGCGATGATCGGCCGGCAACAACGCGTACGGCTGCTGCGGCGGCATCAGCGGCGTGGTTTCGATGGAGCCGCCCAGGTCGTGCTCGAACAGCATCGCCACATCGATGGTGCCCGCCGTCAGCGCCTGTACCAGCTCCTGTTGCTCACCATCGCGAATACGGATCTCCACCCCCGGCCAACGCGCCTTGAAACCGGCGATCAGGCGCGGCAGGTACAGCGGTGCCACGGTTTCAAAGCAGCCGATATCGATCTGTCCGGCCACCACATCATTGTCCGCCAAGGCGTTCTGTTCGAACTCGTGGGCCACGCGCAACAGCTCCAGCGCCTTGCGATAGAACCGCGCGCCGCTGGGGGTCAGGGACACGCCCTGGGCGTGATGCCGGATAAACAGCTGCACGCCGAAACTGTCTTCCAACTGCTTGATCGCCGTGGAAACCGACGGCTGCGCGATATACAGCTTGCGCGACGCCTCGGCGACGCTGCCGCATTCGGCCGTGGTGACGAAATATCTGAGTTGGCGCAGGTTGTAGGCAGCCATCGGGCCTCCGAAAAACAGGGTGTTTTGCCCCAGACCAGTGCAGGAAAAGCCGGCTTTTTTTATCGATCCGAGCCCATGCAACATACCGGAGCAAAAATCACCGCGAGATACTTTTTTTAAGGTCTGTAGCAACAAACTTACTAATTTACCTCCCCGTGTCCATTGCAGATGATCGCTGCAACAACAAAGCGCCGCCGTTGCTGCGCACAGCGAAGTACGTCCACGTACTCACCTTGCCTTGGAGCTCGTCATGGTTACCACTGCAACATCCTCCGCCCCGCTTATCGAAAAACACACGATTGGATACGTGCCCCCGGAAGATCGCCATGGAAAGGTAAGAGACCTGTTCACCCTGTGGTTCGGCGGCAACATCGCACCGCTGCCGATCGTCACCGGCGCCCTGGGGGTGCAGTTGTTCCACCTCAATCTGGTATGGGGCATCGTCGCCATCCTGGTCGGCCACTTGGTCGGCGGTGTGTTGATGGCGCTGCACTCGGCCCAGGGCCCGCAGATGGGCATTCCGCAGATGATCCAGAGCCGTGCCCAGTTCGGCTCCCTCGGTGCGTTGTTGGTGGTGGTGATTGCCGGCGTGATGTACATCGGCTTCTTCGCCTCCAACATCGTGCTGGCAGGTAAATCCCTGCACGGCGTGGTCGATGCGGTACCGGTGCCGGTCGGCATCGTGATCGGCGCCATCGGTTCCGGGATCATCGGCATCATCGGCTATCGCTTCATTCATGTGCTCAACCGTATCGGCACCTGGGTACTCGGTGCCGGCATCGTGCTGGGCTTCGGCTACATCTTTACCCATGTGCAGACCAGCGACTTTTTGACCCGTGGCAGCTTCAACATTTCCGGTTGGCTGGCCACCGTGTCCCTGGCCGCGCTGTGGCAGATCGCCTTTGCGCCGTACGTCTCGGATTACTCGCGCTATCTGCCGGCCGATGTGCCTGTCGCCTCCACCTTCTGGACCACCTACCTGGGTTCGGCGCTGGGTTCGAGCCTGGCCTTCATCTTCGGCGCCGTCGCCGTGCTCGCCACGCCCGTCGGCATGGACACCATGGAGGCGGTCAAACTCGCCACCGGTTCCATCGGCCCCTTGATGCTGGTGCTTTTCCTGCTCAGCGTGATCAGCCACAACGCCCTCAACCTGTACGGCGCGGTGCTGTCGATCATCACCCTGGTGCAGACCTTCGCCTACCGCTGGATCCCCACGGCGAAAAGCCGCGCGGTGATCTCGATTGTGGTGCTGGTGGCCTGCGCAATTGCGGCGGTGTTCGCCTCCAAGGACTTCATCGGGCACTTCGTCGACATGGTGCTGGTGCTGCTCGTGGTGCTGGTGCCGTGGACCGCGATCAACCTGATCGACTTCTACGCGATCCACAAAGGCCAATACGACATCGCCTCGATCTTCCGCGTGGATGGCGGCATCTACGGCAAGTACAACCCCCAGGCGCTGCTGGCGTATGCGGTGGGGATCGCGGTGCAGATTCCGTTCATGAACACGCCGCTGTACGTGGGGCCGATCTCCGAACACATCAACGGCGCGGACCTGTCGTGGGTGGTGGGGTTGGTGGTGACGTCGCCGTTGTACTTCTGGCTGGCCAGTCGCGACAGTGCTTATAAGCGCCGGATGGACGGCGGGAAGTTGGTGAGTGGGATTTGATACAGAGTCTCAGTGGGTTGTGAGCGAGCTGCAACCAGCCAACCTGGCATGCCAAACTCGGTCAAAACTGTGGGAGGGGGCTTGCCCCCGATGGCGGTGTATCAGTCACTGTAGGTATTGACTGAACCACTGCTATCGGGGGCAAGCCCCCTCCCACATTTGGATCTCAGTGGCGTCTTCCACCTCGTTACCAACTCCCCGACGCCCCGCCGCCACCACTGGAACCACCACCACCGGACGAGCTGCTGCCGGAACTGGAACCACTGGAACTCGAACCCGAGCCACCACCCGACCCAGACCCCGAGCCCTCGCCGACCTTGCCGAAAAGAATCAACGCCACGAACGACGCGATAGGGAACGCCAGCAGCCAGCCGTCGCGGCCGTGATCGATCACCAGCCCGGCCACCCCATACACCACGACCGCCGCCACCAGCCGCACGATAAAACCGGTGCGGCTGGTTCGCCAGGTGTGCCGCATGATCATCAGCAGCACCAGGTACAACCCCAGCACCACCAACACGCACACCGGCCACAGCAGCCAATGGATGAAACTGACGTCCACGTAGCGGTCCGCCACCACCAGAGCGGCGATATAGACCAACAGCCCGATCACGCCGTAGAACAGCGCCCGCACCTGCCACAATGCGCCAAACAGGGCACCGCCGATCAACATGGTCAGCGGCATGACAAACAGAAACATCGGCCATTCCTGACCGCCCCCCAGCAGCGCCAGCAGCAGCGTGGCCGCCACCGTGATGATCAAGGCCTTGCGCCAATGCAGCTTTCCGGCGGCGAGCAGCACACCCAGCAGGCCACCCAGAGCGAACGCCGCCAGCAGCGCGATGAATTGCGGGTTGATTCCGCGTTTGGCGACTTCAGGCAAGTCGCCGCCGTCCACCAGCACGGTCAGCGCGTCCACGCCCTGTTGCACACCACCGGCAAAGTCGCCCTGGCGAAACGCCGGGGTGATGCGCTCTTCGATGATGCGATGGGCCAGCAGGTCGGTGACCGTGCCTTCCAGCCCGTAGCCCACTTCGATGCGCAGGGTGTGATCATTCTTGGCCACCACCAGCAGAATGCCGTCATCGACATCCTTGCGCCCCAGCTTCCAGGCGCGGAACAATTGGTTGGCATAGTCTTCGATGCCAGTATCACCGGTGCTGGGCACCAGCAATACGGCGACTTGCGCGCCTTTGCGCTGTTCAAGGTCGGCCAGTTGCTGCTTGAGGCGCTGGACGCTGTCGGAGTCGAGGGTGTTCGTCAGGTCAATGACCCGCTGGTCAAGCGCAACGCCGATAGGCGAAGTGTCGGCCCTGGCGGCGATCAACAGACTGGCCAGTACCAGAACCAGCACGCTCAAGACTGATTGCCGTAGCATCACCATCATGTATTGTTACCTGAAGTTTCTTCCTGAAGGCGCCGACTTTACCCTATCTGCGTGCAAGCGCGTGACCCAGGGCCCGCGACTCTCTAAACTGCCGCTACGCCGCATAGCACTAAGCCATCTACGAGAACGCCATGGACCTACGTCACCGCAACAACGTCATTGTGATGGGCCACGGTTCTTCGACCCTGGTGTTTTCCCATGGCTTTGGCTGCAACCAGGCGATGTGGAATGCCCTGGCGCCGCATTTTCTCGAACGCTTTCGCATGGTCCTGTATGACCTGGTCGGTGCCGGGCTGTCGGACCTCAGCGCGTTCGATAAAGACAAATACGCGACGTTGGGCAGCTATGCCCGCGATCTCAACGAAATTATCGACGCCTACGCCCAAGGCCCGGTGATTCTGGTGGGGCACTCGGTCAGCGCAATGATCGGCACCCTTGCCGACCGTCTCGCCCCGGGGCGCGTGTCGGCGCATGTGATGATTGGCCCATCGCCGTGCTATATCGACACCGACGGCTATGTCGGCGGTTTCAAGCGCGGCGATATCGACGACCTGCTCGACACCCTCGACAGCAACTACCTGGGCTGGTCCAGCAGCATGGCGCCGGTGATCATGGGCGCCCCGGACCAACCTGAACTGAGCGCCGAACTGACCGCGAGTTTCTGCCGCACCGAGCCGGACATCGCCAAGCAATTTGCACGGGTGACCTTTCTGTCGGACAACCGCCACGATGTGATCGGCCTGACCACGCCCGTACTGATCCTGCAGTCAAGCGACGACTTGATCGCCCCCGTGGCCGTCGGCGAATACCTGCACAGCGTGCTGCCCAACAGCACCTATCACCTGGTGGACAACATCGGCCACTGCCCGCACATGAGTGCGCCCCAGGCGTGCGCGGCGGCCATGGATCAGTTCCTGGCGCCCTGGGCGACCGTCAGTGCCGGCTGAGTCGCTGTTCGACAACGCCGCCTGTGCCCTGGCGGTAACCCGCCAAGACGGCACGATTGTGCAGGCCAATCAGCGCTTGAGCGACTGGCTCGGCCTCGGCGCGGCCGAACTGATCGGGCAACGCTTTCAAGACCTGCTGACCATGGGCGGACGGATTTTCTACCAGACCCATCTGGCGCCGATGCTGCGTATGCATGGCGGCGTCAACGAGGTGAAGCTCGACATTCGCCATCGCGACGGCCACAAAGTGACCGTGCTGCTCAACGCCCATAAACGTCAGCAGGACGACGAGGTGGTGTACGACCTGGCGCTGTTCGGCACCACCGACCGCGACAAGTACGAGCGCGAGCTGCTCAACGCACGCAAGCTGGCCGAAGCGCTGCTTCAGGAGAAAACCGCGACTGAACAGGCACTGCACCAGGCCCAGGCCGAATTGAGCGAGGCCTATGCCATTGCCCAGCAACGCGCGTTGTTCGCCGAGCAGATGGTGGCGATTGTCAGCCATGACTTGAAAAACCCCCTGACCGCGATCCGCATGGCGTCCGATTTTCTCCGACGCGGCGAGCGCACACCCAAGGAGCAGCAGTTGCTTGGGCATATCGGCCAGTCGTCCGAACGTGCCCAGCGCATGATCGCTGACCTGCTGGACTTCACCCAGGCGCGGGTCGGCCAGGGCATCACCATCCGCGCCCAACCGCTGGATTTGCACAGTGTGATTCATCGCGCCGTAGACGAACTGCGGGTGGCCTTCCCCAAGGCCACGCTGGTGCATCAAGCCGAGGGCCGGGGCGATGCGTGCCTGGATGCCGACCGGGTGCAGCAGGTGATCGGCAACCTGGTCGCCAATAGCGTGGCCTATGGCGACCTGCAACAGCCGATCACTGTCACCTCGCGCCTGGGTCCCAGGGGCGCCGAGGTGTCGGTACACAACTACGGCGCGCCGATTCCGCAGACGTTGCTGGCCGGGCTGTTCGAGCCCATGACCCGCGGCACTCACCAGGGCAGCGATGTGCGCAGCGTAGGCCTGGGCCTGTATATCGTGCGCGAACTGGCCAGGGTGCACGGCGGCGATGTGGCGGTTAGCTCCTGCGCGACGCGCGGCACCACCTTCAGCGTGACGTTCCAGGCAGGTACGCCGTACCTTGCATGATCGGCTCGACGCTGCCCGTCAATACCACCCCGCCCTGCCCGTCCCACTGCACCGTCAGCGTGCCGCCGTCGCATTCGACTTCTACCTTGTCATCGAGCAGCCCGCGCCGCACCCCGTTGACCACAGCCGCGCAGCAACACGACCCGGAGCCTAAAGGCACGCCACCGCCACGCTCCCAGATACGCAGGCGGATACGGTTGCGGTCGAGCACCTGGACAAAATGCACGTTGGTTTTCGCCGGAAACAGCGGGTGGCGTTCCAGGGCCGGGCCCACGGCTTCGACATCGACGACGGCGATGTCGTCCACGAAAAACGTGCAATGCGGATTGCCCATGCCGCAGGCGGCCGGCTCGCCATCGATAGGCAGCACGCGGGTGTCCATCGCCCTGGCCAGCGGCACGCCGGCCCATTCCAACGAAGGCGCACCCATGTCTATCGAGACGCGCTGGCCACTGACGCGCACGCATGTCAGCAAACCTCGGTCGGTGCGCAGCACAATGGCGTGGGTGCCGGTTTCATGCATCAGGCGATCAGCAACGCCGCGTGTCGCGCTGCCGCAGGTTTGCAGGGGCGTGCCGTCGGTGTTCCAGAACTGCACGCGGGCGGCGGCGTCTTCGCAGTCGAGGATCACGGCGAGCTGATTGAAACCGATACCGGTGTGTCGATCCCCCAGGCGCCGGGCGATCTGCGGGGTAATAGGGTTATCCTGGCCACGGCGGTCGATGATGATGAAGTCGTCGCCGTGGGCGTGCATCTTCACGAAGGGTAAAGTCATGGGCAGTCCTGTGGTCAACTGAGCAGCCCTACTCTAACACCCCTGTAGGAGCGAGCTTGCTCGCGAAAAACGCAGGGACAGCAGGTTTTTTCCTGGAACTACGCGTTATCGTTGAGGTTTTTCGCGAGCAAGCTCGCTCCTACAAAAGGATTGACGGACCATGCTTATCGTATTCAGCGGCCTGCCCGGTACCGGCAAGACCACGATTGCCAGGGAGTTGGCCCGGCAGATGGGTGCGGTTTACCTGCGCATCGACGTGATCGAGCAATCGTTGCGGGAGGCTGGCGCGCTGGCGGGCGATGTGGGTGCCAGCGGTTATGGCGTGGCGAATGCGTTGGCACTGAGTAATGTGCGCCTGGGGCAACGAGTGATCGCTGACTGTGTGAACCCGGTGAGGGAGAGCCGCGAGGCTTGGCGAGCCGTAGCGCGGGCGGCGGGCGTTGAGCTGGTCGATATCCAGGTGATTTGTTCTGACCAGCAGGAGCATCGGCGCAGGGTCGAGAGCCGTGAAAGCGATATTCCAGGGTTGCGGCCGCCGACTTGGCAGTCGGTGCTGGCACATGAATACGAAGCCTGGGATGAGCCGCCTTTCCTGCTCGATACAGCGCGGCTCACACCCGCACAGGCCATCGCGTCGGCCCATGCACTGCTTGATCGTCCCCACGCTCCGCGTGGGCATGGGAACGAGCCCTGACAGAGGGTTGGCGTCAGCCGGGGAAGTTGGCGCGCAACGCCTCCAGGCCATCGTTGTACACGCCGGCAAACAACGTCTGCCCCGCTGCATCCGTGGTGCCCTCAGCCGGCGTGAACACGCCGGACCAGGTTACTTTGGCAGACGATTCGGTCAGCGCTTCAACCTGCACGGTCGCCAAGTAAGCGCTCACCGGAAACGGCGACTGCTCAATGGTGTAGCTGTAGGTGCGCGCCACATTGTCGAAGGTCTGCAACCGCTCGACAATCTGGCCGCCATCCGCGGTATGCAGGTGGCGCACGCGGCCGCCTTCGCCCGGCTCGCTCTTGGCGATAAAGGGCAGCCAGTCGGGCAGGCTGTTGAAGCCGCCGATCAGTGCCCACACCTGGTCCGCCGACGCGGGGATTTCAATCACAGAAGAGGCTGTTGCCACAATAAATACTCCAAATCGTTAAAAGAATTCAGATCGCCATGCTGTCGACCACACCACCGTCGACCCGCAACGCGGCACCGGTGGTGGCAGACGACAGCGGTGAAGCAATGTACGCCACCAGGTTGGCCACTTCATCCACATTCGCCGCGCGCTGGATGATCGATGTCGGCCGCGCACTGCGCACGAACACGTCAGCTTCGTCCCGTGCGGTGCGCCCGGATTTCTGCGTGGCGTCCTTGAGCATGTGTTCCAGCCCGTCGGTAAAGGTCGGCCCCGGCAGAATCGCATTCACCGTCACACCGGTACCTGCCAGGCGCTTGGCCAGGCCATGAGACACCGCCAGGTTGGCGCTTTTGGTCACGCCATAGTTGATCATGTCCGCCGGGGTCGCCACGCCGGATTCGGATGACACGAAGATCACCCGCCCCCAGCCCTGCTCGACCATGCCCGGCACATAATGCCGCGCCAGGCGCACGCCCGAGATCACATTGACCTCATAGAAGCGCGTCCATTCACTGTCCGGCGCCTCGAAGAAATCCACATCATTGAAGATGCCCAGGTTGTTGACCAGGATGTCGGCGCGCGGTTCGGCGGCGAACAGTGTCTCGGCGCCTTCGGCCGTACCCAGGTCGGCCACCAGGCCGCGCAGATTGGCGCCCGGCACCGCCTGGCGAATGCCCGCCAATGCAGCGTCCACCTTGCCGGAATCACGCCCGATCACCACCACGGTCGCGCCGGATTGCGCCAGGGCCTGGCTGATGCCCAGACCGATGCCGGCGGTGCTGCCGCTGACGATCGCCACTTTGCCGCTTACATCGATTTTCATGGTTGAACTCCTGAAGTTAAAGCGGCAGAGGCGCGCGAGGTGAAATCAACTGTGCATCGCGCAGCGCCTGCCAGAAAGCTGCTGGAATCTGCTCTGACAACGCCGCCACGTCTTCGGCAATCCGCCCCGGACGACTGGCACCGGGAATGACTGCCGCCACGGCCGGGTGCGCCAGGGAAAACTGTAGCGCAGCGGCCTTGGCGCTCACGCCAAACGCCTGGGCAATCGCCTGGATCTGCTCGACTTTGGCAATGATCGCCGGGCTGGCCTGCTGGTATTCGAAGTGCGCGCCGCCGGCGAGGATGCCGGAGCTGTAGGGACCACCGACCACGATCTCAACGTTGTGCGCGAGTGACGCCTCCATCAGGCGCTGCAAGGCGCGGTCGTGGTCCAGCAGTGTGTAGCGGCCAGCCAGCAGAAAGCCGTCGGGCTGGGCTTCGGCCAGGTCCAGGGTCAGTTCGCACGGTTCGACGCGGTTCACCCCCAGGCCCCAGGCCTTGATCACGCCTTCTTCGCGCAAGCGCGTCAGCACCTTGAAGGCGCCGGTACGGGCCTGGTTGAAGTAGTCCAGCCATTGGTCGCCGTAGAAGTCCTGTGCGATATCGTGAACCCACACGATGTCCAGACGATCGGTCTGCAGGCGCTCCAGGCTGTCTTCAATCGAGCGCAGGGTGGCATCGGCACTGTAGTCATTGAGCATTTTGTTCGGACGGCCATGTTCGAACACACCGCTTTTCTCGCCCAGGTCACGGGCGCTGTCTTCGACCTCGTCCAGAATCACCCGGCCGACCTTGGTGCTGAGCACGTAGTCGTCACGGTTGTAGTGCGACAGCGCCTGGCCCAGGCGGATTTCCGACAACCCCGAACCGTAGAACGGCGCGGTATCGAAATAACGCACGCCATGATTCCAGGCGGCCTCGACGGTGGCCCGGGCTTCGTCTTCGGGAATGGCGCGGAACATATTGCCCAGCGGTGCGGTACCAAAGCCCAATACGCCGGGTAGTTTGTCTTTCAAGCTCATGATGGTTCCTCAATCGGTTCAAGGTCGCGTTGACCGTTGAGCAGATCCTAGATTGCCTGGATAAGACCGTCCAAGACATACTGCGACCAACTTGAGTCCCAACAGGTCTTACATGATTGATCTACGCCAACTGCGCTACTTCGAAGTGGTCGCCGAAGAGGAACATGTCGGCCGCGCCGCCGAGCGCCTGCACATCTCCCAGTCGCCCTTGAGCCGGCAGATCGCCCAGCTTGAAGAACGCCTGGGCCTGACGCTGTTCGAACGCAGCCAGCAACGTATCCGCCTGACCCGCGACGGCCAGACCTTCCTTGCCGAAACCAGGGCGCTGCTGACCCACGCCAACCGCCTGGAGTCCCTGGGCAAGCGCTTGGGCCGGGGTGAAGAAGGCGGCTTGTGCATCGGCTATATCGAGAACGCCATGCACGCCGGTGTACTGCCCAACGCTTTGCGCGTGCTGCGCGATGACCGGCCTGCCGTGCATATCAAGCTGTATAACCTGCCCTCCTTCGAACAGCTCGAAGGCCTGCGCCAGCGCAGCCTGGACATTGCCCTGGTGGGCGAACCGCCAGCGGCGGAAGATCCGGACCTGACCGCCCGGCAGGTGCTCGATGACCCGATGCTGCTGGCCTTGCCGGAACATCATCCACTGACACGCCAGCGCGAGTTGCTGCCCGAGCACCTGGCCGACCAGCAATGGATCGGGGTGCAACGCAAGCCCGGCGCAAACCCGGCAGATGATTTCGTGGCGGCGTGCATCCGCGCCGGTTTCACCCCGCAGATCCCCATGGAAGCCGGCGAACCCTTCACCGCATTGGGCCTGGTGGCCTCGGGACTGGGCGTGGCGATGGTGCAAAAAGGCCTGAGCCGCAACGCACCGCCCGGCGTGGTGCTGCGCGAACTGCCATGGCTGAGCTACACCACGCCGCTGTGGGCGGCATGGCACCGGATCAACCTGCGGCCGTTGGTGGAGACGTTTCGCAAGGTGCTCACCGCCGCCCAAGCCTGACGCGATCCAAACTGTGGGAGGGGGCTTGCTCCCGATAGCGGTGGATCAGCCATAGATGAGCTGACTGATCCACCGCTATCGGGAGCAAGCCCCCTCCCACAGTTTGACCGAGTCCGTACTGGCATCTTGTAAAGTCCCCCGCTTCCCCCTAGCTTATGCGCCCCCCGCCCAGCGCTTTAAGGCCTTGCCCCATGGTTTTGCGTATTCGCCCCGTCGTCACTTCACGTTTCGCCCTCGGCCTTTTGCTCAGTGGTGGCATCGGCAACAGCCTGGCAGCGCAGATCGAACTGCCGGCGGTGAAGGTCCAGGGCCAGGACGAGTCCGGTTATCGCAGTGAAACCGCCTCGGTGGGTGGCTTCGATGAAGCGCCCTTGCTCGATACCCCGGCCTCCATCAGCGTGATCAACGCCGCACTGATCAAGGACCAGCAAGCCCGCCTGCTCAGCGAGGTGCTGCGCAACGACGCCTCGGTGGGCGACAGCTACGCGCCCATCGGCTACTACGAAAACTTCGTGGTGCGCGGGTTTTCGCTGAATGCGGCCAGCAGCTACAAGATCAATGGGCGCACCATCACCGGCGAGCAGAACGTCGCCCTGGAAAACAAGCAGCAGGTCGAAGTGCTCAAGGGCCTGGCCGGGTTGCAGAGCGGCATTTCCGAACCCGGCGGCGTGATCAACTACGTGACCAAGCGCCCCGAGGATGTGCGTTCAGTGACGGTGTCCACTGATGATCGCGGCAGCGGTTATGTCGCCACTGATGTGGGCGGCTGGTTCGGCAGCGAGCAACAATTTGGCCTGCGCGCCAACGTCGCCCATGAGGACCTCAACTCGTACGTGGAACACGCCAACGGCCAGCGCGATTTTGTATCCATGGCCTTTGACTGGAACATCAGCCCCGACGCCGTGCTGCAACTGGATGCCGAATACCAGAACAAACAGCAGCGCTCGGTGCCGGGTTATCAATTGCTGGGCGGCACTGAAGTGCCTCGCGACGCTTCACCGAAAAAGCTGCTGGGGCATCAGACCGGGGGCAAGCAGGTGGGCATTGATTCACTGAACCTAAACGGCAAATTCGAATACCGTTTCAGCGATCAGTGGAAAGGCAACATCAGCGCGGCACGCAGCAAGGTGGTGATTGACGATTACAGCTCGTTTGCCTGGGGCTGCTACGGCTCGACCAGTTGCAGCTCGGCAAGCGTGCCGAACTACTTCAGCCCCGAAGGCAATTACGACGTCTACGACTACCGCAGCCCCGACGATACGCGCCGCGATGATGAAATCCAGGCGGCCATGACCGGCCTGTTCGACACCGCCGGCATCGGCCATGAACTGACCTTCGGCACCAGCGCCTTTCGCCGGGTGATCGACAAGCGCAAGTCGATCAATGAGATGATCGGCACCGCCAATATCGACGAACAGGTGCCGAGTTTTACCCCCACCGACAAGCCGTTGAACGACAGCCACCGCAACCTCGACAGCCGCCAGTACGGGCTGTTCGTCACCGACCGCCTCCGCTTCAACGAGCAATGGCAAACCGTCCTCGGTGGCCGCGAAGTGCGCCTGGATGAAAAAGCCTTCGACGGCGTCACCGGCAAGCAAACACGGCACACCCAGCAGTACGTGTTCCTGCCCCAGGCCGCACTGATCTACAAACCGGTAGACAACGTTTCGCTGTACACCAGTTACAGCAAGGGCCTGTCTTTGGGCGGCACTGCGCCGTGGTTCGCAAAAAACGCGGACGAGACACTGGCGCCAACGCTCTCGCGCCAACTCGAAGCCGGGGTGAAATACGACTGGCGCCGTATCAGCTTCGCCGCCGCCGTGTTCCAGACGCGCCAGGCTTACCAGTACGCCAAGCCCGACAGTGGCGGCTTCACCTACATGCAACAAGGCCAGCAGAAAAACACCGGGATCGAACTGTCCGCCAATGGCTGGGCCGCCGACCGCTTGCAGATTGCAACCAGCGTGGCCGCGATTCGGGCACGGGTGAGCGGCAGCGGCACGCCGGGCTACGAAGACCACCAGGCGATCAACGTGCCCACGCTGCGCGCCAGCCTGTACGCCGATTATGCGTTGCCGTGGGTCAACGGCCTGGCGGTGCTCGGCGGTGTGCAATACAGCGCCAAAAAGTACGCCAACCGCACCGGCAATGTGGAGGTGGGCGATTATGCAGTGGTCAATATCGGCAGCCGCTACACCACCAACGTCGATGGCTATGAAACCGTGTTTCGCCTGAGCGTCGACAACCTGTTCGACAAGCGCTACTGGCGCGACGCCGGCGAGTACATGGGCGATGACTACCTGTTCCAGGGCGCGCCGTTGACGGCGCGCCTGAGTGCAGCGGTCAACTTCTAAAGAGCTGCGGCGTTGCCAGCCACAACGCCGCAAAGCCGCACACCAGCAGGCTCCAGCCCAGGTCCTGGGACCAGGCCACCAGGCTCAGGCCGCTGCCAATCACCAGGTAATACAACAAACCAAACAGTGCGCCGGCGGTGCCGAGACGATCACGATAATCGACCAGCGCCGCCCCGAGCACGTTGGGGATTGCCATGCCGAATGCCAACACTACCAGCAGCATCGGCCATACCAGCAGCGCACTGTGCTGCAGCGCCAATACCAACAGACTGCCGAGCACCGCCAGCACCGCAGCGACGAACACCAACTGATCGCTGTCCATCCCGCGCCTGAGCAGAATTTTATTCAGCCACGCGCCCAACCCGGACCCCAGGGCCAGCAGCACGCCGCTGTAGCCGAACTCGGCCGTGGATCGCCCTTGCTGCGCGAAGATAAATGGTCCCACGCTGTAGTAACTGAACAGCGCAATATTGAACGCCGCGACCAACCCGACCGAGCGCCAGATCCCGGCATCCTTGAGCATCAGGCCGAGTGTTTGGCCAAGGGCGGCTGTGGGCAGCGTGGCCGGACGCGTTTCCGGCAAGGCCCACAGGCTCCAACTCCACAACAGCAGCGCCAACAGCAACAACCCACCGAGCACGCCGCGATAACCGAAAAACTCGACCAGACTCGCACCGCTGAACAGTCCGATGGCCGGGCTCGCCGCCAGCGCAATCCCCATCGCGGAAAACACTTGGGCCAGTTCAGCCCCGTGGAAACGATCACGCAGCACAGTCTGCGTGACCACCGACCCCACCGCAGCCCCGAAGGCGGCAGCGGCCTGGGCCAGCAGCAAGACGTTGAACGTTACCACGTTCAACGCCAGCGCCATGGCCCCCGCGTAGATCGCAAGCCCAGTCAACATCACGGGCCGCCGCCCCCAACGATCACTCAAACGGCCCCATACCACCACGCCCACGGCGAAGGCCAGAAAGTACACCGACAGTGTCTGCCCGGCCCGTTCGGGCGCCACCGCAAACGCCCGGCCGATATCGTCCAGGGCCGGGCTGTACAGGGTTTGCGCCAGCTGCGGGAACATCAGCAGGGCCATGGCCAGTATCAACATATTTTTCGACTTCATCACCAGATCCATCCCTAAACATATTGCAGGGATTCTAGAGCGGCACGTCTGGGGTATTATCCGGACTTCGACACTTTATCCCTGAAATCGGACATCCCATGGCTTGGCTTGAGGCCACCGAGTCTTTCAACCCCGACGCATTCGCGGCGCCCGTGATCGGCATCGCCGCGTTGCTGGGCAACCACGACTCCGGGTTGCACCGGCACCAGCGTGGGCAGTTGCTGTTCACCCAGCAAGGCTGCACGCGGATCACCTTGGACAATCAACTGTGCCTGCTGCCACCCACACGCGCGGCCTGGATACCCGGCGGCTTGCCACATCGCGCGGTGATGCAGCAGGCCGTGGATTATCGTTCGGTGTACGTGAGCGAGGCCCTGGCCGAGCAGCTACCGGCGCAGGTGCGGGTGATCGAAGTGAGCGCCCTGCTCAGGGCGGTGCTGGAACCGATGGCCCTGGCCCCGTTCGAGACCGATTGGCACGCGGGCCGCCATGCGCATTTGCTCGGCCTGTGCCTCGATGAAATCCGCCACGCCGCCGTACAGCCGCTGCTCCTGCCGTTGCCACGGGACAAACGCCTGGCCCCGCTGCTGGCCCGGCTCGACCGCCTGCCCCCGACGTTGCAGGCGCTGGAAAAGCACATTGGCGCCAGCACCAAGACCATCGGCCGGATTTTCCTCAAGGAAACCGGCCTGGGGTATCAGCAGTGGCGCCAACAGTGGCGTCTGATGCGGGTGATCGAACTGCTCGCCACGGGGCGCAGCCTGGGCTACTGCGCCTTTGAACTGGGCTTTGCCAGCGACAGTGCGCTGATCGCTTTCTTCAAAGGCATGACCGGCACCACGCCACGTGGCTATTTCAAGTCCGGCTGAGCGCTTACTTGGGCATCTTGCGAAAACCCACCGCCAGGCGGTTCCAGCTGTTGATGGTGGCAATCGCCACACTCAGGTCGACCTGCTCCTGCGCGCTGAACTCGGCCGCCAGTGCGTTGAAGTCTTCATCGGGGGCGTGGGTCTGGCTGAGCAGGGTCAGGCTTTCGGCCCAGGCCAGGGCGGCGCGTTCACGGGGGGTGAAGAACGGCGTTTCGCGCCAGGACGACAGGGTGTAGAGGCGGCGCTCGGTTTCACCGCCCTTGCGTGCGTCGGCGGTGTGCATGTCCAGGCAGAACGCGCAGCCGTTGATTTGCGAGACGCGCAGGCGCACCAGTTCCAGCAGCGGCAGTTCGATGGACAGCTTGCCGACCGCAGCTTCCAGGGCCAGCATGGCCTTCATGGCGTCCGGGGAAGCGGTGTAGAAATCGGTACGGGTTTGCATGGCGGAGCTCCAGAACGTTGGGGTTGGTGCGCAGGTTAGTCACCTGGGCGCTCTGGAGAAATAGCCAATCCGGGCGAAGAACAGGTGACCAATCTACAGGCCACGGCTCCTCAACCACTGCAGGAAACCTTTCTTCACCGGCACCACCGGCGCGTCTTCGGTCAGCGCCTGGGCGGCGTGCACGCGGAAGTCCAGCAGGGCCTTCATGGCTTCGCCGATGTCATGGCGCGCGTCCAGGCAAGGCTTGAGGTATTCGTTTTCGATGCGGTACAGCGTGCAGTAGGTCTTGGCGGTGAAATCCGCCAGGGTGGCCTGATCGGTGAGGATGCCCGATTCGCCAATCACCTCGCCCGGCCCCATGCGCCCGGCCTCGAACGTGTGGCCGCCCTTGACCAGCATCACCGAGACCACGCCGGACTCGATGATGAACAGGTGATCGCTGACCTCCCCCGCCGGCAGGATCATGTCGCCGGCGCGGTAGGTGTGCAGGGTCATGTTCTGGCTGAAGGTGTCTTTTTCTTCCTGGCGCAGGGTGGAGAAGATCGACGACCGCTCAAGCAGTGCCCGCGCGCCGGAGACCGTGGCGGGCGTGCTGCCTTCGGTGGCGGATAACAGCCCCACGCCCGCCGCCTGCAAATGTCGGAAGGCCAGGTCGTAAAGCTGGTTGCGCACTTCGCGCTTGAGGCCCATGGCCGGCACGAAACCGCTGATTTCATATTCCACGCCGCCACTGGCCGAGGCCTTGAACGCTACGCTGGGCGCCGGCTTGGCCAACAGCGCGCGGCAGCCCTGCATCGCCCGCTCCAGGGCCTCGATCACGGTTTGCGGGCGCGCATGGGGGCTGACTTGCAGGCTGACCGTCAGGCCGAACATGTCTGCCGGGCGCGAGAAGTTGATGATCTTGGCCTTGGCCGCCAGGGAGTTGGGGATCACCGCCAGGCTGCCCTGGGAGGTCTGCAGGCGTGTGGCGCGCCAGTCGATATCGGTGACGCGGCCTTCGGTGCCGTCGATGGAGATCCAGTCGTCGATCTGGTAAGGCTTGGTGGTGTTGAGCACGATCCCGGAAAACACGTCGCTCAGGGTGCTTTGCAGCGCCAGGCCGACGATGATCGCCACGGCGCCGGAGGTGGCGAGCACGCCCTTGACCGGCAGGTCGAGCACGTAGGCCATGGCGGCGATGATCGCGATCAGGAAAATCACCGCGCCCATCAGGTCCTGCAACAAGCGCCCGGTGTGGCCGACCCGCTGCATCATCACCGCGCCGAGCAGGACTGTGAGGGTGCGCGCGGCGAACAGCCACCAGCCGATCTGCAACGCTGTGGCCGCCAGGTGCCGGGCGGTGTCGTCGACATAGGGCGCCGCCTGCATGGGGTTCATGCCGTCGTTGAACAACACTGCGCTGAACACCGCGAAGATCACCAGCCGCGCGGCGAGTTTCCAGTTGGCCAGCGTGGGGGTGATGAGGCGCCATACGGCAATGTCGATGAGGATCAGCGCCAGGGCGCACAGCATTGGGTTTTCAGCGATAAATGAGGGCATCCAGGCGACTCCAGGGCGAATGCCGAGAAGATCGCATGAAATGGGATTGGCGGGTATAGCAAATGTGGGAGGGGGTTTGCTGCCGGCCGACGGCTACTCAACTGACATGCCGCGGCCCACTGTGGGAGGGGGCTTGCCCCCGATGGCGGCCTCTGGGCTGGCCAGGATGTTGGGTTGGACTGGGTACATATCCGTTTCTGCGGTCACGGCTGCTATGGGTTCCGCTTTTACAGCGGCTCACTTTTGAAAAGCGCAAAAGTAAGCAAAACGCTCTTGCCCCACCACTCGGCACCTCGCTTGGGCTCGGTGTGCCCGAACGCAGGCTTGAATCCGTGGGCCGCCGCAATGGGCCATCCATGGCCCAGTGCGGCTAACCCGGCGTCCTGCCGGGTTACCCACGGATTCAAGCCTGCGTTCGGCCAGCGTGGTTTAACGGGGCGCCTGAGATCAAGATCAAAAGCGACTCGCTTCGCATCGTGGTTACGGGTGGGCGCGGCTGCTTTATGTAGGAGCGAGCTTGCTCGCGAAAAACTCACAGGCGCCGCGTTGATTCAGGAGGCACGCGTTATCGTTGACGTTTTTCGCGAGCAAGAGCTAGGCGCCCCACCCTCGCTCCTATAGAAGGCGGTTTACGCTTAACAGACTGGCCTTCAGGCCTGCATCCGCCCGAACTTGCCGGATTGGAAATCGGCAAACGCCTGGTGGATCTCCTGCTCGGTGTTCATCACGAACGGGCCGTGGCCGACGATGGGCTCGTCAATCGGCTCGCCGCTGAGCAGCAGCACCTTGGCGTCGTCGTTGGACTCCAGCGTGATGCGGTCACCGTCACGTTCGAACAACGCCAACTGCCCCTGGCGCGCGACTTCATCGCCATTGACTTGCACGGTTCCGCTCAGGATCACCAGCGCGGTGTTGCGTCCGGCGTGCAGGTCCAGCGTCACCGCCTTGCCGGGATTGAGGCCCAGGTCCCACACGTCAATCGGCGTGAAGGTACGGGCAGGCCCCTGGGTACCGGCGAATTCACCGGCGATCAGGCGCAGTTGCCCCGCGTCGCCCGCCAGCGGCAATACCGGGATGTCGCCATCGACGATGGTCTGGTAACCGGCGTCGGCCATTTTGTCCTTGGCCGGCAGGTTGACCCACAGTTGCACCATCTCCAATGCCCCGCCTGTGCGGGCAAAGGCCTCAGAGTGGAATTCCTCATGGAGAATGCCCTTGGCCGCCGTCATCCATTGCACATCGCCCGGGCCGATTTTGCCGCCGGCGCCGGTGGAATCGCGGTGCTCGACTTCGCCGTCATAGACGATGGTCACCGTTTCAAAGCCGCGATGCGGGTGCTGGCCGACGCCGCGACGAGTTTCGGTGGGGGTGAAATCGGCCGGGCCGGCGTGGTCCAGCAACAGGAATGGGCTGATGTGTTTGCCCATGGTGTCGTAGGAAAACAGCGTGCGTACCGGAAAGCCGTCGCCGACCCAATGGGCGCGGGGGCTGGTGTAGAGACCGATCAGTTTTTTCATGGTGTACCTCCAAAGTGCCTACACCATAAGTCCCAAAGCCGCAGAGCACTAGCCGGCGAAAGCGGCCCTGATCGTCCTATGTATAGGACAGTGCCTTGGGCGCGCGCTGACGCAGTAGATGAAAGGCGACGAAGGCCGTGACGGCAAAGGCGGCCTGGATGACGATCATCGGCGTCGCGCTGCCATCGCGTAGCTGACTCAACAGCACGCCGCTGCAGGTGGCGCCGAACATCTGCGCGAAGCCCATCAACCCGGCCGCCAGCCCGGCGCGGTGGGCGTTGGGCATCACCCCGCCCGTGACCGCACCGGGCAATACCAGCCCGCCGCCAAGCGTGGCCAGGGCTATGGGAATATCCAGGCCCGCCACGGAGAGCCCGAACAGCGCATAAATCAGCAGTGCCAACACCCCGCCCGCGGCAACCAGCGTCACGCCCATCGTCACAATCCGCTGCGGCCCGAGGCGCAGGATATTGCGCCGGGTATAGGTGGAACCGACGATCAGCATCGACACAATCAGGCCGAAGTTGATGCCGTACTCCAGGCTGCTCAGGCCCAGCAGATTGATGTACACCGCCGACGAACCGGCAATCACCGCAAACATGGCGCCGTAGGTACAGGCCAGCGCCACCGCGTAAGCGCGGTACGGGCGGCCCTTGAGCAAATCCAGGTACTGCCCGCCGAGGGTGCGCCAATGCGCGGCCTTGGGGTCGAGGTAATGGTTGCTCTCGCGAAAGAACAGCACCGCCAGCAGCCACACGACGCTGCCGATCACCAGGGCGAGAATGATTGGCGCATGCCAGCCGAACAGCTTGATCAGCAAGCCGCCCGTCATCGGCGCCACCACGATGGCATAGAGCATGCCGATCATGGTCAGCGCCAGGGCCGGGCCTGCCTCGGCTTTCCATACGTCACGCACCACGGTGCGCGCCAGCACCAGCGCGGCGCATGCGCCCAGGCCCTGCAGCACGCGGGCGGCGATAAATTGGTGAATGTCGGTGACCAGCAGCATTGACAGCGTCGCCAGCACATACAGCGTCAGGCCGGCGAGCAATACCGGGCGGCGGCCGATGCGGTCCGACAGTGGCCCGAACAGCAACTGCCCCAGGCCGAATGCACCGACAAACGCCGACAGCGCCATCAACGCCGAGCCTGGCGGCGCCGCCAGCGCCTGCTTGATGGCACCCAGGCCCGGGATGATCAGTTGCGTCGAGACTTCACCCAATGCGGTGAGGGCAACCAGCAAAAACAACAAGCTGCGTGAAGGTGCCGGGGCGTTTGCCATGGGGAATATCCGGGGGCTGGATTAATTTATATTTCGACCATAATATGAGCAAAAAATTATGTCCATAATTTTTTCCCATGCTCACCCAGGAGTTCGTCATGCCCCCTCTCCACCTGCGCCTCTTCACGCCCCTGGCTTTATTGATGATCCTCAGCGGCTGCAACAGCCAGGCCGACAACGCCGCCCAAGTCTCGCCACCGCGCCCGGTGCTGGCCGTCAAGGTCGAGGCTGGCGGCACCCAGCAAAGCGCGTATACCGGCGTGGTGGCGGCCCGCACCGAAAGCAACCTGGGCTTTCGGGTCAGCGGCAAAGTGATCGAACGCAAGGTCGATCCCGGCCAGCACGTCTCCCGTGGCGACACGCTGCTGGTGCTGGATATCGGCGACTTCGAGCTGGCGTTGCGCTCGGCGAAAAACCGCGTCAACGCCGCCCAGGCACAGTTGCGCCAGCGCCGCGACGACGAAAACCGCTACCAACGCCTGGCCAGCACCGGGGCGGTGTCGCGGCAGATCTTCGACCAGTCGGCGACCAACCTGCGCGTTGCCGAAGCGGAACTGGCGGCGGCGCAATCGGATGCCAGCCAGATCGAGAACCGTCGCACCTATTCGGTGCTCAAGGCCGATGGCGACGGCATCATCACCGACGTGCTGGCTGATCGCGGCCAGGTGGTCGCCGAAGGGCAGATCGTGGCGCGCCTGGCCCATGACGGTGCCCGCGAAGCCATCGTCAACCTGCCGGAACAGCAACGCGCCCGGGCTGCGCAAAATGCCCTGGCCTTCCCGTTCGGTGCGCCGGACCAGGCCGTTACCGCGACGCTGCGCGAGCTGTCCGCCAGCGCCGACCCCACCACCCGCACCTACCGCGCGCGCTACGTGCTGCACGGCGCGGTGGAGCGTTTCGCCCTCGGTTCCACCATTACCGTGCGCCTGCAAGGTGACGGCCAGGCCCAGCAAACCCGCGTGCCCATCGGTGCGTTGCAGGATGCGGGGCAAGGCACCGGCGTGTGGCTGATTGGTGACGACAACACGATCAGTTTTGCCCCGGTGAAAGTCGCCAGTCTCGGCCAGGAAGAGGCGCTGCTCGACAGCGGCGTCACGCCTGGCCAAACCATCGTCGCCCTCGGCGCGCACCTGCTGCACAGCGGTGACCGGGTGCGCCTGCTGCCCGCCCAGGCGCTGGCCCTCAACCGCAAACAGGACCAATGAGCATGCGTGCAATCAACCTCTCGGAACTGGCGGTCAAGCACCGCGCCGTCACGCTGTTCCTGATCATCGCGATCATCGCCGCCGGGATCTTCGCGTTCGGCAAACTGGGGCGCGCCGAAGACCCGTCGTTCACGGTCAAGGTCATGACCATCACCGCCGCCTGGCCCGGCGCTACCGCCGAGGAAATGCAGGAACAGGTGGCCGACCGCCTGGAAAAGCGCCTGCAGGAACTCGATTACTACGACCGCGTCGAGACCATCGCCCAGCCGGGTTTCGTCTCGATGCGCATGACCTTCCTCGAGTCCACGCGGCCGAGCGAGATACAGGACCTGTTCTACCAGACCCGTAAAAAACTCAGCGACGAAGCCGCGAACCTGCCCAAAGGCGTGATCGGGCCGTTTTTCAACGATGAATATTCGGATGTGTACTTTGCGCTGTACGCCCTGGAGGCCGAGCACCTGCCCCATCGCCAGCAAGTGCAAATGGCCGAAAAGCTGCGCCAGGGCCTGCTCAACCTGCCGGGGGTGAAGAAGGTCAATATCCTTGGCGAACAGGCCCAGCGTGTATTCGTCGAGTTCTCCTATGAGCGCCTGGCGACCCTGGGCATCAAGCCCGAACAGATCTTCGCCGCCCTCGCCGCGCAGAACGCCGTGGCGCCTTCGGGCTTCGTCGAAACCGCCGGCGCCCGCGCCTATATCCGTATCGATGGTGCTTTCGACAGCCTGGCGCTGATCGAGAACGTGCCCTTGCAAGTCAATGGCCGCGTGCTGCGCATCGCCGATGTGGCGACCGTCCGGCGTGGCTATGAAGACCCGCCCAGCTACCGCATCCGCCACCAGGGCGACCCGGCGCTGATGCTCGGGGTGATCATGGAGAAGCATTGGAACGGCCTGGAACTGGACAAGCGCCTGCAGGCCCAGGAAGCCAGGATTCAGGCCGACCTGCCCCTGGGCGTGAATTTCGCCAAGGTGTCCGACCAGGCAAAAAACATCAGCCTGGCGGTGAACGAGTTCATGCTCAAATTCTTCGTCGCCCTGGCCGTGGTGATGCTGATCAGCCTGCTGGCCCTGGGCTTTCGTGTGGGGCTGGTGGTGGCGGCGGCGGTGCCGCTGACGCTGTCGATCGTGTTCGTGATCATGCTGGTCACCGGACGCGAATTTGACCGCGTGACCCTCGGCGCCCTGATCATTTCCCTGGGCCTGCTGGTGGACGACGCGATCATCGCCATTGAAATGATGGTGGTAAAACTCGAAGAAGGCTTCGACCGTATCCATGCGGCCACCTACGCCTGGAGCTCCACGGCGGCGCCCATGCTGACCGGCACGCTGGTGACGATCATCGGCTTCCTGCCCGTGGGATTCGCGCGCTCCGGGGCCGGCGAATACGCCGGGAACATCTTCTGGATCGTGGGCTTTGCCCTGATTTCCTCCTGGTTGGTGGCGGTGGTGTTCACGCCGTACCTGGGCGTGAAGCTGTTGCCGCAGATCAAGCCGGTGCCCGGCGGGCACGATGCGATTTACGCCGGGCGCTATTACCAGAAACTGCGCAGCCTGGTGGAGATCTGCGTGCGCGGGCGCTGGCTGGTGACCGGGATGGTGGTGGCGGCGTTTGTGCTGTGCGGCCTGGGCATGGCAGTGGTGAAGAAACAGTTCTTCCCCGACTCCGACCGTTCGGAGCTGATCCTGGAGGTGTACATGCCCCCCGGCAGCGCCTTCAAAAGCACGGAAGCGGTGGCGGCGCAGGTTGAGAAAGCGTTGCTGCAGGAACCGCAGACGAGCATGGTCGACACCTATGTGGGCGGTGGCGCTCCGCGCTTTTTCCTGTCGTTGAACCCTGAGATGCCGGACCCGGCGTTCGCCAAGTTGATTGTGCAAACCCCGGACTCCCACGCCCGCGATGCGTTGAAAGTGCGCATGCGCGAACGTATCGCCGCCGGTGAGTTTCCGGCGGCGCGGGTGCGCGTCACGCAATTGGTGTTCGGCCCGCCGGTGCCGTTCCCGGTGGTGTTCCGCGTCTCCGGACCGGACCTGGACGTGCTGCGCGGGCTCTCCGAGCACGTGCGTCAAGTGGTGGCCGACAACCCGCTGACCCGGGACGCCTTCCTCGAGTGGGGCGAGCGCGCCAGTGGTTATCGCCTGGTACTGGACCAGGATCGCCTGCGCCTGCTCGGCTTCACGCCCGACGAGGTCAAGTCCCAGCTCAATGCCCTGCTCAGCGGCAACCCGATCACCGAAGTGCGTGAAGGCAACCGCACGGTGTCGGTGGTGGCCCGCGCCCAGGGCAGTCAACGCGAAGACCTGGACAACCTCAACAACATGACCCTGACCAACAGCGCCGGCACCTCGGTACCGCTGGCCCAGGTCGGGCATTTCCAGACGGTGATGGAAGAACCGATCCTCAAGCGCCGCAACCGCGCGACCACGGTGGAAGTGCGCGCCGACATCATCGATGGCGTACAACCGCCCGATGTGGAAATGGCCGTGTACAAGGACCTGCAGCCGCTGATCGCCAAGTTGCCTGCCGGTTACCACATCGATATCGGCGGCCCCGTGGAAGAAAGCGCCAAGGCCAACGTCGCCCTGGCGGCGCTGTTCCCGATCATGATCCTGCTGACGCTCACGGTGATCATGTTCCAGGTGCGCTCCTTCGGCGTGATGTTCATGGTCTTCGCCACGGCGCCGCTGGGCCTGATTGGCGCGGTACCGACCTTGCTGCTGTTCAACCAGCCGTTCGGGTTCAACGCGATCCTCGGGCTGATCGGCATCGGCGGGATTCTGATGCGCAACACACTGATCTTCACCGACCAGATTCGCCAGAACCAGGACCACGGCATGCCCATACGCGAAGCGATTGTCGAAGCCACCGTGCGTCGTGCGCGACCGGTGATCCTCACCGCCCTGGCGGCGGCGCTGGCCTTTATTCCGCTGACGTTGTCGGTGTTCTGGTCGTCCCTGGCCTATGTGCTGATCGGCGGAGTGCTGGTGGGCACGGTGTTGACGCTGTTGTTTTTGCCGGCGCTGTGCAGCCTGGTGCTGCGCGACAGGCTTGTTGAAACTTCCCACGCAACTGCCGGATAAGCTCTACTCCCCTGCCCCGCAAATCGCTGCAAAGTCCCTCGCCTGATTATTCAGTGCGAGGGATTGCAGATGGTTTTTTTCGTTAGAGCCCCGGTTGTCGGGGCCGTCTTTTGATTCCGGTGATAGCCAGCTTCGTCCTGGCCCCCATGGACCCCAAAGCGCCGGATGTTGAAAACGTGCTTGGGGATTTGCGCAATTGCCTGAACACCTTCGACGCGTGGGCCGACAGCTTTTTCAGTGGCTCGGCACTGGAAGTAGAGCAGGTGTTCAAGGTCGGTGACGACGTCGCACTGGTCGCGCCGATCTCTTCCGACACGCCCAGTCGCACCGTCGCTCAATGCAAGGCCCAGGGTGGGCTGACCCTGGTGCATCTGTTCGAGAGCACCCGCTTCGTCCCTATCGGCAACACGCCGGTCACGCTGCAAGCCATTGCACCGGACGGCACGCCCATGGGCGCGCCGCTGCACCGCACCATCGGCCCCAGCGGCATGCTTGAAGTGCCCGAATGTACTCGCGACCAGCGATACCGAGTCACTTTCTACCCCAATGTTTCCAAAGATCACGTCAATGCGCTGTATGCGTCCTACCAGTCGGTCATCGCCGGGCTGGAAGCGGATCTGCGCAAGCAGTGGCGCGAGCGCTTCGAGCCTCAATGGGCCGATTTTGCCAAAGCCCCGCCCTTCAAGCGCAGCGCGAAACAGGGTGCGGCCTTTGCAAGCGGGATTGGCAAGGCGTTTTACAACCTGTGGGACAACATCACCGAGCTGTACGACCTGTTGGCGAATCTCAAGTCCAACAGCGAAAAGTTGCTGCAGTACCTTTCCCAGGCCGAACTGGACCAGTTACTCAAACTGGGTAAAGACACGCTCGCCCAAGGCTTTCTGGTGCTCAGTGACGAACCGCTGCTGTTTATCTATTTGTCAGCAATGGTGGCCTGGATACGCCTGCTGCCGCCGCCCGAAATGTACGAGCTGTTGGGTGAGCTCACCGGCGAAGTCCTGATCAACCTGTTGCTGATATGGGCCACGCGGGGGATGGGGGTGCAGCTTCGGCTGGGCACTCAGGTGTTGAGTTCTATTAAATCCGGGCGGGCGCGGGCGCTGTTGGAGTTGCTGGCCAGGCAGGTGCCGGGGCCTGGGCTGGAAACCCATGTGCAGACGGCCAAGCCGGTGCTGCTGGGCAGTGCGGCGACGCCGATCAAGGCAGTGCCGGTGGCGCCGTTGAAGGCGGGCGATACGCTGGTTTCGAACCCCGTACCGATGGTTCGCAACAAAACGCAGCGTACGGCGTTGGTGCGCCAGGAGCCGGTGGATGATGTGCCTGCCATGGCGTCGAATCCGAAGGGCGATGCGGCGGCTTCTGCGGATAAAACCGTTACGAACGGCTGCCCGGTGTCGATGGTCACCGGCGAGGAACTGCTGACTCTGACCGATGGCACGCTGGACGGCATCTTGCCGTTCGAGTGGACGCGCTTGTATCGCACCAGTGCAGTGGAGGTGGACTGCGGGTTGGGGTTTGGCTGGAGTCATGCGCTAGCGCATCGGCTTTCTGTGTCAGGCAACTCGGTGGTGTGGACGGACCATGAGAATCGCTCGACCACCCTGCCCTTGCCGACGGCTGCTCGGCCGGCGATTACCAACAGTCTGGCGGAAGCGGCGATCTACTTGGGGTCTGCGCCTGACGAGTTGGTGCTGGCCCAGTCCTCTCGGTTTTATCACTTTTGCGGCGGTGTGCTGACCGCGATCAGCGATGCGTATGACAACCGATTGCGCATTTTCCGGGATCGGTTGGGGCGTATTGAGCGGCTGGATAACCGTGCCGGGCGCTCGCTTTTTTTGCGGTATGAATTCGACCGCATCGTAGCAGTGGACTACCAGGTTCATCGCGCCCAAGGCCATGGACCCTTCGTGTGGGTGACCGAGCAGAACGTCGTTTCCTACGCCTACGACGATGCCGGACGACTGGTATCGGCGACCAATGCGGTCGGTGAGCGCGAGGTTTATCGGTACGACGAACAGCACGTCATTCTTGAGCGGCAGTTGGCCGGTGGGGCGAGTTTCTTCTGGGCGTGGGAAAGGTCTGGTAAAGCCGCACGCTGTGTCCGGCACTGGGCCAGTTTTTCGCAGATGGACACACGGTATGTATGGGGCGATGACGGCAGCGTCAACGTGCACAACGCCGATGGCAGCCAGGAAGTGTATGTCCATGACGACCGGGCGCGACTGGTACAGCGCATCGATCCCGACGGCGCCCGGCATTTCAAATCCTACGACGACAAGGGCCGACTGACCGTCGAGCAGGACCCACTGGGCGCGGTGACGGCGTATCAATACGACGACGCCGGACGCTTGGTCGCGCTGTTTCCGGGGGAGGATGAGCCGACGTCCTACGAGCATGACAATGGTTTCGTACGGGTCGTGCGGCGTGGTGAGGCGGTTTGGAAATACGAGCGTAATGAGCAAGGCGATGTCATCCGCAGGATTGATCCGGAGGGCAACGCGACCGACTACAGCTACGACAAGCGGGGGCAACTGACTGGGGTCTGGTATCCCGACAACAGCTGTCATCGTTTGGTGTGGAATGAGCGCGGGCAGCTTGTTGAAGAACAGCTGCCCAATGGCGGGATCAAGCGTTATCGCTATGACGATCTGGGCCGGCAATTGTCGCGTGAGGATGAGCATGGCGCGCTGACCCAGTACCAATGGGACGCTGTAGGACGCCTGCTGAAACTGACCCAATCCGACGGTACCTATCGGGAATTCAGCTACAACCCCTACGGAAAAATCATCGCCGAACGCGATGAACTCGGCCACCTCACCCGCTACGAATACGCCGACGGCCTGCACCTGATCAGCCGCCGCATCAACGCCGATGGTACCCAGGTCAAGTATCGCTACGACAACGCCCGCCTTTTGCTGACTGAAATCGAAAACGAAGTTGGCGAAACCTATCAACTGGACTACCACCCCAACGGCCTGATCCGACAGGAAACCGGCTTCGACGGCCAACGCACCGCCTATGCCTACGACCTCAACGGCAACCTGCTGGAAAAGACCGAACATGGCGACGACGGCAGTCAGCTTGTTACCCAATACGAGCGCGACCATGCCGGTCGTCTTGTAAGAAAAACCCTCCCCGATGGCAATACGGTCGACTACACCTACGACCGCCAAGGCAACCTCCTCAGCGTCGAAGACGGCCACTGGGCGCTGGCTTACGAGTACGACAAACAAAACCGCCTCACCGCCGAACATCAGGGCTGGGGCACCTTGCGCTATGGCTACGATGCCTGCGGTCAACTGAAAAATCTGCGCCTGCCGGACAATAACCGCGTCACCTTCAACCACGACAAGGGCGGCCACCTGGCCACCGTCGACCTGAATGGCTCACTGCTGACCTCCCACCTGTTCCATGCCGGTCGCGAACACCAACGCCAACAAGGCCAACTGCTCAGCCACTACCACTACGACGAGCAAAACCGCCTGCACGCCCACGCCGTCACTCAACAGGGAAACCATCTCTACCAACGCCAATACGACTACGACAAAGCCGGCAACCTCACCCGCCTGCTCGACACCCGCAAAGGCGAACACCGTTATCGCTACGACCCGCTAAACCGCCTGACCCGCGCCGATCACTCGCAAGACGTGCAGGAGCGTTTCGGCCACAACCCCGCCGGCAATTTGCTTATGCAAGACAGGCCGGGGCCGGACATCTTGGCGGGCAATCGTCTGATGATCCAAGGCGATCACCATTACGACTATGACGCTTTTGGAAATCTAATAAGAGAACGGCGCGGCAAAGGTCATTCACTCGTCACCGAGTACCGCTACGACTGCCAGCACCGGCTGATCGGCGTCACCAAGCCCAACGGCCAAACCGCGAGCTATCGCTATGACCCGTTTGGTCGGCGCATCAGCAAAACCCTCGAAGAGAAAACCACGGAGTTCTTCTGGCAAGGCGACAAGCTGATCGCCGAACACCATGCCGATCAACATCGCAGCTACCTCTACGAACCCGACAGCTTCCGTCCGTTGGCACTGCTGGAAGGCTTCGGGCCGGAAGAGACCAAGCCCTACCACTACCAACTCGACCACCTCGGCACACCGCAGGAACTCACCACCCCAGACGGTGAAATCGTCTGGTCCGCGCACCACCGCGCCTACGGCGAAATCAGCCGCCTCGACGTCGGCAAAGTCGACAATCCGCTGCGCTTCCAAGGCCAGTACTACGACCAGGAAAGTGGTCTGCATTACAACCGCCATCGCTACTACCACCCGAATATCGGCCGTTACCTGACGCCTGACCCGGTGAAGCTGGCGGGTGGGATCAATGGGTACCAGTACGTGCCCAACCCAACGGGGTGGGTGGATCCGCTGGGATTAAGTTCTTGTCCGGAATCCGCTGAATGCAGACCAGCTTATAAAGCCCAAAGTCCTTTTGATTCCGCTAGAGTTGACTCTGGTGAGCCACGAACTCCCGAGCCGCGGCTGACAGCTAGACAGGCCAGGATTGAGGAACTTACCGAGGCCAATGCGAAGCGTCGAATCCTGGAGTACGAAGAAAAGTACGACATGCATATGGTCGGCAAGCACAGCCCGGAGGTAGAGCATCACAAGGTGGAAAGGCGATCGTTTGATGGAACAGACCCAATAACGGGTAGAACGCCAATAAATAGAAGGGGCGTCCCGAGTTCGCAATTTAACAGTTGGAAGTTTCAGCTTCAGGCATGGACAAAAGCCACCTCGCGGACAGAGCGGGGGCTACCGCGCTACACCGGCGTTGATGACAGCAGAAACGATATTGTACGTTTAGAATTACCAGGAGCTGGACGAGGCTACAGGCCAAACAGAAGAGACCCAACCAACCCAACCTTTAACCCATCCATGAATGCTGTAGAAATGAAATTTCGAGATGACGGCACACCTTTCACCTTATTCCCCATTAAGGAATGACAATAAATGTTATATCACCCCGGCTCCGACACCGTCCCATTCGACGCCAGCCTTTACTATTTCGTGGGAGTTTTTGATATTTATGACAGGGAAGAAACCAAGGGGAAAGAACTCGCTCGCTATAACCCGAATAACAGTAAAGACAGAGAAAATCTCATACTGAAATATTGCTTAGACCCATACAAAAGACTCTCCTATCGACACAGATACAAATTAATAGAAAGCTTATCCTTCGCCTTAAACACCGTGAATTTCAACTTCCAATCTTACTTTGAGGTCGATCCAGACAAATACACTACGATGGCCTGGGATGAAACAGAAATAGTCGACCTTCGAGGTTTCTTCGCCGACATCTACCGACTCGCCAATGAAGTCTGGAAAGACGACCTCCAAAAAGCCAGCCGCGAAGACCAATCAACTTGGTAACCCACCGCCTGTGGCGAGCGAACAAACTCCCTCGCCACAAGTGCATGACCTACTTCAACGCTTGGCCAACTCCATAATCATCCGACTCAACAAATAAACCCGAGGCACCACACTCTCCACCTCGGCATACTCCTCCGACGTATGAATATTCCCGCCCACGATCCCAAACCCATCCAGCGTCGGCGTCCCTACCCCGGCCGACAAGCTTGCATCCGCGGCACCGCCGCTGCCTTCGATGGTCAGGGTCTTGCCCAATTCCCCGTAGATGCCCTGGGCAATCGCGACGAGCTTGTCCGATTCCGCCGTTTGCGGCATTGGCGGCAGCCCGCGTTGCAGGGTGGTCTTGACTTCGGTTTCGGGGATCAGTTTGTCCGCTGAAACCCGCGCCAGGTCTTTCTCGATGCGGTCGAACTCTTCCGGCAACGCCGCGCGCACGTCGGCCTTGGCGGTGGCCTGGTCGGGGATGACGTTGGTGCGGTCGCCGGCCTTGAGCACGGTGAAGTTGATGGTGGTTTTCTTTTCCTCGTCCCCCAGCTTGCCCAGTTGCAGGATCTGGTGCGCGACTTCCATGGCGGCGTTGCGCCCCAATTCGGGCGCGACGCCGGCGTGTGCGGCTTTGCCTTTGACTTCGACCACGGCGGTAGCGCTGCCCTTGCGCCAGACCACCAGGCCATCGGCCGGACGGCCGGGTTCCAGGTTGAGGGTCACGTCATGGCCCTTGGCGGTGGTGCGGATCAGTTCGGACGCGGCGTCGGAGCCGGTTTCTTCGCTGGCATCGAGCAGGAAGGTGATTTGCGCATAGTCCTTGAAACCCTGGTTTTTCAGGACTTTCAGCGCGTAGATGCCGGCGACGATGCCACCTTTGTCGTCCATTATCCCAGGGCCATAGGCACGGCCATCCTTGATATGGAACGGACGCTCGGCGGCCGAGCCTTCCTTGAACACGGTGTCCATGTGCGCCATCAGCAGGATCTTGGCCTTGCCGGTGCCCTTGAGGGTGGCGACTACATGGCTGCTGTTGGCGGCCTTGTCCGGCACCAGCTGGATACTGAAACCCAGCTGTTTCAATTCATCCACGGCAATATCGCGCACTTGGGTCAGGCCGGGCTCGTATCCGGAGCCGGAGTCGATATTCACCAGGCGCTCCAGCAGTTTCAGGGCGTCGGCCTTGTACTGTACGGCATCCGCCTGGATTTGCTTGTGCGGTTCGGCGCTGTAGGCCGGCAGGGCGAAGGACAAGGCCAGGGTGGCGGCCAGAAGGGTACGGGGGAAGGTGAAGGGCATGAACCGGTCCTTGTTTTTGTTGAAGGGAGATCGCCACACCCTACCCCACTAAACGGACCGCAACCAAGCCCCCTGCAGTGAGTTGACCCGGTTGCGCCCGCTGCTTTTGGCTTCGTACAAGGCACGGTCGGCATCATTGAGCCAACTGATGGAGTCGGCATGGCCGGGGTGATACAGCGCCAGGCCGATGCTCAAGCTGGCACGCAGGGTGGGGTCCTGGGCATACGCCAAGGCGTTGAAACGATCACGCAGGGCGTCCATCACCTCAGTGGCGCGGTTGAGCGGCATGTCCGGCAGGATCACGCAGAACTCATCGCCGCCGTAGCGCCCGGCTAGGTCGGTGCCGCGCAGGTTCTGGCGCAAGACCTTGCTCAATTGGCGCAAAACGATATCACCGGTGACATGGCCATAGGTGTCGTTGATGAGTTTGAAGTGGTCGATATCGATCAGCGCAATGGCCGCTCCCGCCGGGCCACGGCGGCAACGCTGGAACTCGACTTCCAGATGGTCTTTCCAGGCGCCGTGGTTGAGCAGGCCCGACAGGCTGTCGGTGCGGCTCAGGGCCAGCAATTCACGCTTGTGCCGCGCCAGTGTCAGCGCCTGGCGATAGCAGATCCAGCCCAGAACCAGGGGGTACAGCATCAGGATCGGCAGGCAGGCGTACAACTGCACCTGGCTGGTCACGGCAATAAAGGCCGGCGCGAATATCAAAAGCGCCGTGGCGATACCCAGGGCCTGGGCCACCCACCCCGCCAGCATGAAGCGCGGCCCGCCGATGGCGACATTGTTCATGCTCATCATCGACAACGTGGTGACGCTGGGCAGCGGATTGAAGTGCATCGCGCCAACCCAGAACCCGCCGCAGAAGGAGTCGAACAACAGGTTGCGGCGCTCACTGCGCAACGCATGGACGGCACGCAACGACGCTTGAAACGCCAGGTGCGGCCAGGCAAACGCGTTGATCAGCATCCAGGCCCACACCCATGGGGACGGGTTCAGCGGATGCATCGCAAACGCCACGCACACAAAGCCGAGCGTCATACCCAGGAGACGGGATTTGTACAAGCGCGAAGCGAGCGGAAGTCCATTTCCTCCGACGGCTGGCATGATAGGGGCATCCTGGGTGAATCCCTGAAGTCTATCAGGGCAAAGTCAAAACGCCACTACTGCTTGCAGGCTAATGCTTCATTGCGAAAAGCCGCGTGCCAGCATGACCGCCACGCCGAGCAGCATCACCGCCGTGATCCGCTGCAGCAGCACTCGCCGCCTGGGATTTTCCAGCACGTGCTTGATTCGCTGGCCGAAATAGCAGTACAGGCAACCGCTGGCAAATTGCAGCAGCAGGAACGTCAGGCCGAGGATGGCGATATCCGCCGCTGAGCTGTGCTCACCCGCCCCGGCAAACTGCGGGAACACGGCGCTGAACATGATGATGGTCTTGGGATTGGAAAAGCCGGTCAGCAAACCCTTGCCGAACAGGCTGCGCGAGCCCTCCACGGTGCCGGCCTTGTCGATCGACACCCCGCTGCTGGTCCACTGCTTGTAGGCCAGGTAAAGGATGTAGGCCACGCCGACAAACTGGATGGCCTGGGTAATCGCGAGGTTGCCCTTGATCAGCTCCGAAAAGCCCACGGCAAAGATCAGGATCGAAATCAGGTACGACACACTGGCGCCGATCTGCGCCGGAATCGAACTGCGCAGGCCATCCTTCAAGCCCAGGCTCAACAGCAACAGGGTCATGGGACCGGGACTGAAGGTCATGGTGGCGCAGAACAGCAGAAAGTAGAGAAACGAAGACAGCGTTAACGCACTTGTCATGGTCCGGGACCTTGAATGGAGAGAACGGCAACAACGGGGCGCACGCCACAGGCGCGCACCCCTGGATGACATCAGGCGACGGCGATTTCGGTCGTCAGGGATTCGCGGTACATCAAGGCCAGGTCGGCCAGGGCCGCCTTGGCGGTCTGGTTGCGGGTTTCAAACGCCACCAGGCCTTTCCAGTTGGTTTCGACAATGGCCTGCATGACGTCGGCGTAGTCGCAGTTGCCGTCGTGAATGCCGAAGTGCTGGTCTTGCACGCCGTTGTTGTTGCTGAAGGAAATGCCCTTGATCAGGTGGTGATACTTGCGCACCACGGCCGCCGGCAGGCCGTTTTCGATGTTGGCGTGGCCGGCATCGAGGAAGAAATACACGTTGTCGTGGGCCTGCAGGCGCTCGAATACAAACGCATATTCCGCCTCATGGGTAAAGATGTAGTGGAAGGGGCGATAGTTGACGTAGTTGGACAGGTTTTCCAGGTAGATATCCGTGCCCCTGGTCGCCGCGTAAGTCGCCAGTTCCTGGACGGACTTGAGGTAATGCTCCAGCGCGACTTTCTTGGCCTTGAGCACCATTTTCGGTTCGACGATGCAGCCACCGTGAATGATCAGCGGCGCGCCCAGGCGACTGGCAATATCGATCTCTTGCTTGACATAGGCCACCGCCGCCACGCGAAACGCCTCGACGTCACTGCCCAGCGGTGCCTTGAAGTTGCCATGGAACACCGGCTTGACGCCGCTGGCGGCGATCTGTGCCTGCAGGCTTTCGATGCGCGCATCGGTCCAGTCGTCGACCATTTCGCCGAACAGGCTGCCGTCCACATACCAGTGGGTGCACTGCCCTTCGATGGCAGCTTGCAGACCCGGCTCCGCAGCCAGGTATTTCTGGTGGGCCACACCGGTACAGAACGGCACGGCGGGGTTGATCAATTTACTTTCCATGGAGCGATTCCTTTCGTTGATGGAGGGTCAGGCGGGTACAGCGTCAGCAAGTTCGATGGCCATGAAATCGGCCTTGGTCACGCCGCAATCCGGGCATGTCCAGTCTTCAGGCACCTCTTCCCAAGGGGTGCCGGCGGGTATTCCGTCCTCCGGAATGCCCAATTCTTCTACGTACATAAAACCGCAGGGTGCACACATATAAGTCTTCATGAGAATGCAAAATCCATTGCTCGCGTGTATGAAATTTCGCCATTTCCTGGCGAGATGGCGCGCAGTCTAGGGGAATGGCATTGCGCCAGGCAGGTAAAGTGATGCCTAATCCGGCCTGACTTCACCGGTAAAACCACCGGCAAACATAAGGACGTTTCATGTTGGTATCCGCCATCGCCTTTGTGGAAGGCACGCCCAAGGTCCAGCAGATCGTGGAGGCTTTCAGCCAGGCCATCGAGGCCGGTGAATGGGCGCCCGGCAGCAAGTTGCCGTCGGTGCGCGAGTTGACCGAAATCCTCGGTGTGAGCAAGTTCACCCTCAATGAGGCCCTGGACCGTCTGCGCGGGCGTAACCTGCTCACCTCCAGCCAGGGCCGTGGCTATTTCGTGGCGATGGACAGTGCACGCCCGGCGGCGGTGACCTGGGTCGACTTGCTGCCCCAGGACCTGCTCAGCGTGTTGCGCAGGCCTCTGGTCACCGCCAGTGGCGAGCTGCGCCCCGGTGGCGGGCACTTGCCGGAGGACTGGCTGAACGGTGAAGCTATCCGACAGGCCATGCGCAGCGTGGTACGCGCGCCGTCGCTGCGCATCGCCGGGCTCGGCACGCCGGCCGGGCTGCTGCCGTTGCGCCAGGCGCTGCAACACAAACTCCACGGCGAAGGCCTGTCGGTGCCGGTGGACCAGATCATCACCACACCCAACACCGTGCAAGGCCTGGACATGCTCATGCGCCTGCTGGCGCGTCCCGGCGACACGGTGCTGCTGGACGCGCCGTGCTATTTCAACTTCCACGCCAACCTGGCCCTGCATGGGGTCAAGGTGGTGACGCTCGAACGCCGCCCCGACGGCTTCGACTTCACCGCCCTCGAACACTTGCTGGCCGAACACCGTCCCAGCCTGTACCTGACCACCAGCGTGTTGCATAACCCGACGGGCCATTCCTTCAGCCCCAGCCAGGCGTTTCGCCTTCTGCAACTGACCCAGCAGTATCACTGCCATATCATCGAGGATGACCTCTACGGCGACCTGCACCCCAACCCACCGCCACGCCTGGCCGCCGTCGCCGGTCTGGACCAGGTCACCTACCTGTCGGGATTTTCGAAGATCCTCAGCGCCAACACCCGTGTCAGCTATGTGGTGGCCGCGCCGCAACTGGCCGCCAACCTGACCAATATGAAGTTGATGAGCGGCGGCGTGACCTCGGAGCTGTTCGAGCAGATCGTGTACCGCATGCTCAGCGAAGGCAGCTATGCCAAGCACCGCAAGCGCATGGTCCAGCGCCTGATGGAAGCTGGCGGGCGCGTCGAGCAATGGCTCAAGCGCTGCGGCTGCGAACTGCCGATGGCTTTCGAAGGCGGCATGTTCATCTGGGCGCGCCTGCCGCCGGGCGTCAACGGTGAACTGCTGGCCCAGGAGGCCTTGAAGCGCAGCATGGTGCTGGCGCCCGGCACGCTGTTTGGCTACGACCCGGCGCACCGGGATTTGATGCGCTTCAATGTGGCTCACAGTGATGAGCCACGGGCGCAACGGGTGTTCGAGGCGCTGCTGCGGCATCGGGTTGCGCAAGCCTGAAAAGGCTCAACTGACGATATCACCGCGGCGCAACTGACCCTCTACGACCAGCACGAAGTTCGGCTCACTCGGCGTCGCGCAGATTTCCAAGCTACTCATTTTCAGCACTGGGTTGTAAGTCACCATGGCTTCACCCATCGCGCCGGAAAATGCCTCGACGAAGTTCAGTTGCGCAATGCCCAGCGAGGCTCTGACGCCCGACACATCGACCCTGTCTTCGCCGCTGACAAAATCCATGATCCGGTCGGGCGCGGTCTGGGGCGAGTCGCTGATCCGCCCGTAAGCGAACAGGTCCTTGCCTTTGCCGCCCCACAACGTGTCCGCCCCCTGCGCGCCATACAACCAGTCGTTGCCGTCGCCCCCCTTGAGTTCGTTGGCCACCTCGTTACCTACCATCAAATCGTTACCGGAGCCGCCGATGGCATTTTCGATCGTCACGCCATAGGCAATCGAAATATTGCCCTTGAGGCCGCCGACATCAGAGAAGGTCCCCTCCCGCAGGCTGATTCGCTGCACCTGCGTGTAGCCGGAAAAGTCCAGGGTATCATTGCCGCCACCGTCCCAAATGGCCGCGACCCTTTTATCCCGCGCCGTGTTGAAGCTCAGGAAGTCCCGATCCGTATTGGAATTGAAGCCGTAGGTGGTATCGTCTGCGCGGGTGTCGTGGTTGGCGCCATACTTGCGTTGATAGGCGCTGATATCGTCAAGCTGCGGCGCCGAAGAGCGCCCCCCCCCGTGATGCATGTAGCCGGTACGTTCGTCTCGATAGCTCATGCCGGTATGGCTTTGAGAATCTTCGTGATAACTCACTTGCTCTTGTTTGAGCGTCCTGTCGTAGTCCCCCGCATGGGCGAGTCCCATCGCATGATTAAGCTCGTGGACGAGGGTGTCACGGCCCGCATTTCCCAACGCGGCATCCACCACCGACGTTTCGCCTTTCCTCACCGCGAACCATACCTCGCCACTTCTGGCAACACCCGGCGTGGGCAGTACGGCATAACTCGTATCGTTGTAGGGCTGACCTGTATCGTCGATTCTCTGACCGAAGTTCCCGAGGGTAATGTGCCCTTCGCTGCCTGCGGTTCTCGGCCCTTCGGTAAACCTGACATTCGCAACGTCTGCAATGCTCTGCAGGCTGAGCCGGATCTGCTGGCGCTGGTTCTCCAGGATGTGGGTGAGCCCGGTTTTACCGAACTGCCGGACGTCATTCCCGGCGGGCGGGGTACGAAATTCGTAGGTCACGTCATAGCGGCCATCGCCGTTCCTGTCCGGCCATCCGGGGCTTTTTCGCCAGAGGTGCGAGGCCACGTCCTCGGCAGATTTGGAAGGCAAGCCGTTATGGCGGATTTCGCCGCCGCGATCATCTCGGTGCCCAAACGCTTCTATAAGCTGCAGCGCATCACTGGGGCGTGAAGCAACGGTCGTCATACGGGTACTCCTATCTGGCGGGAGCCTTATCTTGGGCGTTCCAGATCCGACACGATGTACGTTACGTACGAATGCTCGATAGCCGCTTACGCAAGTGCACTTGGGCATCGACCACCGACGTCGTAGGCGACATCTTTACACTGGCGTCGAAATCACGCGCCATGGTCGTTATGCGCTTTTAATCTGTTTTTTAACGATTGGATCCCCACCCTTTGGTCAGGCTGTACTAGCATACGTCTCGACGGGCAGCACTATCACTGCAGGTTATTCGCATTGGCTAGTCTCTTAATCCCCGTCGCTATAAGGCCGAATACCTGCACCCGAAACTCATGGACGAATTGATGAACTCACACCTGTTCCCACATATAGGCAAGGTCATCGCCAGCACCGGCAGTCGCCACTTCCCACGTATGCTGCATGACCTGATTCTCACCCAACTGGCAGTGGACGCCACCCATATCACGCAACTGCGAGTGAGTGCCGCTGGCCACACTCGCCGCAGGATCAGCCCGGTCTATACCGACTCCGCGGTGGCACTGGGCGAAGAGCAACCGGCCGCGCAACTGCACCTCACCCGCCGCAAGGACGATGTGCGGTATGTGCTGTCGGTGTACCGCTCGCACCAGTCCGAAACCTTCTCGGCGCAAGAGCGCAGCATGCTGGAGGATTTTTCCACGCTGCTGCTGCCCATGGTGGAAAACCACATCAGCGCGATCCAGCCATGCCCCCCAGGCAATACGCCGCAGGAACCACAGAACCAAGGCATCGAGACCTTGCGGCGACGCATTCAGGAGCGCCTGGTGCAATCGGGGTTGACCCTGTCCAACCGTGAACTGGAAGTGTGCGTAGGCCTCCTGGCCGGGCGCACCGCGCCGGAGTTGGCCGAACAGTTGGCGCTGAAGGTCAATACCATCGAGAGCTACCTCAAGCGCGCGGCGATCAAGCTGGGCATCAGCGGGCGGCATTCGTTGTTGCGGTGGATGTATGCCACCGAAGACAGCACCAGTCTCTAAGCTGACATCGGTCCAAATGTGGGAGGGGGCTTGCCCCCGATAGCGGTGGGTCAGCTTGCTTATGCATTGACTGACACGCTGCCATCGGGGGCAAGCCCCCTCCCACATTGGTTACTCAATGGCAGATAGAGATCAGTCCCGAGCCAGTGCCTCGATAGGGTCCAGCCGCGCCGCATTGCGCGCAGGCCTTCGTACCACCAGCCTCTAAGCCGACATCGGTCAAAAGGTGGGAGGGGGCTTGCCCCCGATAGCGGTGGGTCAGCTTGCTTATGCATGGACTGACACACTGCCATCGGGGGCAAGCCCCCTCCCACATTGGTTACTTAATGGCAGATAGAGATCAGTCCCGAGCCAGCGCCTCGATCGGGTCCAGCCGCGCCGCGTTGCGCGCCGGCACGAAGCCGAACACGATACCGATCAGCGTGGAGCAGGCAAATGCGGTGATGATCGAGCCCAGGGAAAACACCATTTCCCACTCCTTCACAAACAGCGAAAACAGATAGCCGATGGCATAGGACAGCGAGATACCAATAATCCCGCCGATCAGGCACACCATCACCGCCTCCACCAGAAACTGCTGGCGAATATCCGATTGCCGCGCCCCTACGGCCATGCGAATGCCAATCTCGCGGGTGCGTTCGGTGACCGACACCAGCATAATATTCATCACGCCGATACCACCCACCAACAACGAAATCACCGCGATCAATGACAACAGCAGCGCCAGCGAACGGCTGGTTTTCTGCACGGTCTGCATGATGCTGTCGAGGTTGTTGGTGAAGAAGTCCTTGGTGCCGTGGCGTTGCAGCATGAGCTTATTGACGTTGTCCTCTACCACCTTGCTCGGCTGGCCGTCCTTGATACGCACGGTGATGCTGTCCAGATGGCGCTGCCCCAACAGGCGCCCCGCCGCCGTCTCATACGGCACCCACACGTTCAGCACCTTGCTGGCGGCGAACAGGTTCTTGTTGTCCGCCGTCACCCCGATCACCGTGCACGGCAGGTTGCCCACCAGGATCACCTGGCCCAGGGGGTCGACGTTCGCCCCGAACAGGCGATGCCGGGTGTTGTGGTCGATCACCACCACCTGCGCCTGACGCCGTGCATCACTTTCGCTGAAGGCGATACCGGCTTCGAGCTTCACGCCCTTGACCTTGAAGTAGCGGTCGCTGACGCCGTTGACCTGTGCATCCACATCGATATTGCCAAAGCGCAGCAACAGGTTGCGCCCCACCACCGGGGTGGCGCTGTCGACGTAATACAGCTGGTTCAACGCGTCCACATCTGACGGCATCAGGGTCTCGATGGCCGAGGCGCGGCTGTCACCGAAACTGGTGCCGGAAAAGATATCGATGGTGTTGCTGCCGATGGCCTGGATGTCCTTGAGCACATAACGCTTGGCGCCCTCGCCGATGGCCGAGATCGACACCACCGAGGTGATGCCGATGACAATACCGAGCATGGTCAGCAAGGTGCGCATGCGATGGGAAATCAGCGCGACCCAGGCCATGTTGAACGCTTCCTTGAACAACCCCAGGCTTGCCACCAGGCGCCGCGCGCCGCTGCGCCGGGGTTCGAGCGGCGCTTCGCCGGGCAGCTCCAGGTCGGCACTGTCGTTGGCCTTGTCGCTGACGATCTCGCCGTCGCACACCTCGACGATACGCTGGGCATTGGCCGCCACCTTGGGGTCGTGGGTGACGATGATCACCGTGTGCCCGGCCGCGTGCAGCTCGGCGAGGATGCGCATCACCTCCTTGCCGCTATGGGTGTCGAGGGCGCCCGTGGGTTCGTCGGCCAGGATCACCTCGCCGCCATTCATCAAGGCCCGGGCGATACTCACGCGCTGCTGCTGCCCACCGGACAACTGGCTCGGCCGATGGGTGATATGCCCCGACAGGCCCAGGCGCGCGAGCAACTCCCGCGCGCGGCTGTGGCGCTGGCCTTCCGGGATGCCGGCATAGATCGCCGGCATTTCCACGTTGTGCAAGGCACTCAGGTGCGCCAGCAGGTGGTAGCGCTGGAAGATAAACCCGAAGTAATCGCGGCGCAGTTCCGCCAGTTGCTCATCGCCCAGGGAACGGGTTTCGATGCCGTTGATTTTGTAGCTGCCGGCGGTGGCGTAATCCAGGCCGCCGAGGATGTTCATCAGCGTCGATTTACCCGAACCCGAGGCGCCGATGATCGCCAGCATTTCCCCGGCGTGAATGGTCAGGTCGATGCCCTTGAGCGCGATGAATTCGCGCTCGCCGGCCATGAAACTGCGGGTGATGCCCTTGAGCTCCAGCAGAGGTTGAGTCATGGCTCAATTCCCCGCCACGGCAGGCGAGGCGTCGCCAATCACCACCTTGTCGCCCTCGACCAGGCCGTCGAGGATCTGCACCTTGACGTTGTTGTTGATACCGGTCTTCACCTCACGCACCTGCGCCCTGCCCTTGGCGTCGAGCACCCGCACTGCATAGCCGCCCTCGGCATTGCGCGCGCCCAGCGCCGCCACCGGCATCATCAGCGCAGCCTCGGCGGTGTCGAGCACGATACGCACCTGGGCGGTCATGGCGATGCGCAAGCGGTGGTCGGGGTTGGGCACATCGAACAGCGCGTTATAAAACACCGCCGTATTCTGCTTGGGCGCACCGGCGGTCTGGGTTTCGAGGAAATTCTGCGGTGCCGGTTCAGTGCCACGCAGCTTGGCGTAGTAGCGCTTGTCGGCCTCACCGAGAATAGTGAAATACACCTGCTGGCCGGGGCTGATGTGAATCACATCCGCTTCCGACACCTGGGCCTTGACCGTCATGGTATCCAGGTCGGCCAGCTTGAGCAGCACCGGCGCCAACTGGTTGGCGATGACCGTCTGACCTTCCTGGGTAACGATACCCACCACATCGCCGTCAATGGGCGCATTGATACGGGTATAAGCCAGGTTGACCTTGGCCGTGTCGATCTGAATGTGCGCGCTCTTGATCTGCGCATCCAGAGACAACAGATTGGCCTGCTGCACCTGAAAGGTCGACTCGGCGTCCTCGAAATCCTGGCGCGACACCGACTCATCGGCCTGCAAGCCCTTATAGCGCTCATACACCGACCTGGCCTGCTTGACCTGCGCCGCCGTGGCGCGGCGTTGAGCCTGCAGATTCTCCTCATCGACCTGGGCCTTGCGCAGCGTGTTCTGCAGAATCAGCGGATCGATTTCAGCCAGCCACTGACCTTTCTTGACCTTGTCACCGACCTTGACCTTGAGCGACTTCAACTGACCGGAAACCTGCGCGCCCACATCGACCTGCTTGACGCCCTCCAACAAGCCGGTGGCGAGAACGGCGTTTTCAATATCGCCGCGTTCAACCGTGGCCGTGAGGTACTGGGGCGCATCGGCAGGCGCCTTGACGGTGTAAATGATCAAGCCGATGGCAACCGCCAGCACGGCGAATATCCCGATTTTGCGTAACTTAGACGTTTGCATAAATGACCATAAAGTTGAGCTTTTTGATTGAGCAAGGAAATCCAAACCCTAACCACGATGCGCAGCGAGTCGCTCTTGATCTGGCTTTTGATCTTGATCTCAGGCGCCCCGTCAAACCACGCTGGCCGAACGCAGGCTTGAATCCGTGGGTAACCCGGCAGGACGCCGGGTTAGCCGCACTGGGCCATGGATGGCCCATTGCGGCGGCCCACGGATTCAAGCCGGAGTGAGGGCACACCGAGCCTAGGCGAGGTGCCGAGTGGTGGGGCAAGAGCCCTTTGGTTACTTTGGGGCTTTTCCAAAGTGACCCGCCGTCAGGGCGGAACCCTAAGTGGTCGTGACCTGGATAACGGATATGTACCCGGTCTGATCCAAGATACTGGTCGGCCCAGAGGCCGCCATCGGGGGCAAGCCCCCTCCCACATTTGAACCGAGGTGTATCAGGAACAACCCCCTTCCCACATTGGGCGGCCATCAAGACACCACCTCCCCAACCACAACCCCCTCAACCCACCACCTGGCCAACCCCGAAACATTCGGCGCCTTGAGCAAAGTGAAATGATTCCCCCCGCCATACCAAACCTGCAACCCACGCCCCTGCCCCCGCCACCCCTCAATCATCAACCCCTGCTCACGCTGATTACCCGCCGCATCCAGCGCCGGGTCACGCGCCAGCACCAAACGCACCACCCCGTCATACCGCCCCTGCGGCCGATACACCGTACGCAACGCCGCCGCATAAGTCCGCGCCGGGCCAACCATCGCATCCCCGGCAGACCGCGCCGGCAACAACCCAACCCCAACCATCCCCGCATGCAACGCCTGGCGCTGCGCCACCTCATCACTCGCGGCAAAATCCAGCGGATCGATCCCCAGGGATCTCCCGGCCGCCAACTGCATCGCCTCAATCAACCGCAACAACGCCGCCGTCGACGTATACGGCCGCCCCACCACACCATTACCCCCCGGCGACTCACTGTCGATCACCGTCAACGACGCCACCTCGCGGCCCATCGCCTGCAAGCGCAGCGCCATTTCCAGCGCGACCCAGCCGCCAAACGAATGCCCGACCAGGTGCACCGGCCCCGCCGGGCACTCATGAATCAGCGCCGTCAGGTAACACTGCGCCGCCGCTTCCACCTGGCTGTGCGGCACCGCTTCACCGTCCAGCCCGCGCGGCTGCAGGCCATACAACGGCCAGTCCCGCCCCAGCGCCTCGCTCAAGCCGACGAAGCCGGTCACGCTGTCGCCCGCACCGGGCACGCAGAACACCGGCGCATGCCCGGCCTTGCCGCCCTGGATACGCAGCAAGGGCTGATGCGTCGCCTCCATCACCGGTAAAGACTCAGCCAACGCTTGGGCCATCGCCGCGCCCAGGCTGCGGATATGCGGAGCCTGCATCATGCTCTGGTGATTGCCGGGCACTTCAATCTGGCGCAGTTGACCGGATGCCAGCGCGTCCTCCCAGCCCAACGACTCACTGCGCCGCGACAGTTCGGTCGGCCGTTCCCGGGCGCTGAACAGATGCACCGGAATCGGCAGCGGGAACAGGCTGTAATGCGCCAGCGCATGCCCATGCCCGACTTCGCGCTCGATGAAACTGATCAAGTCGGCGTCCGCGGCCGCCGCCATTTGCGGGTATAACAAACCTTCATCGCGACAACATTGCAGCAGGCCCGCAAGGTCCAGCTGTTGAGTGTCTGCTTCCAGTTGCGCCAATCTCGCCACTTCATGCGTGCCTCCTTGTACGGTCCAATGGGCCGTGCACTGCAGCAGCAGATGCCGCTTGAGCGCCTGCGGCCCTTCCCAGCGTGCCTTGCCCTGATCGGTCATGCGCGGCACGAAGGTGTCGATCAGGCCAAGGAACGCGACGCTTTCGTCCAGCCCCAACAGCTGCATGGCCACTTCATAGGCCAGCACCCCGCCGAACGACCATCCCGCCACACGGTAGGGACCGTGCGGCTGGATCTCGCGAATCAGGCCGACCATGCGCGCCGCCAAGCCCTCCATGGTGTTCAGGTGAGCCTCACCCAGCGCCAGGCCCGGCAGACCATAGATCGGGTAGTCACCCGGCAGGTGCTGACCCAGCGCCGGGAAATACACGTCCATGCCGCTGAACTCGTGCACCAGGAACAAGGCCGGCTGGGCACCGCTGCTGCGCACGGTTACCACCGTGGTGCAGCGCGTTGCCTGCTCGTCACGCTCGCGCAACATCGAGGCCACGTTCGCCACGCTGACGTGCTCAAAGAGCTCGGCCAGGCTCACCTGCAGACCCGCCTCCTCCATCAGGCCGACCAGGCGAATGGCAAGCAGGGAATGACCGCCCAATTCGAAGAAACTGTCATCGCGGCCGACCTGCTCAAGCTTGAGTACGTCGGCCCATAGCTGACCCAGCCTGTGCTCCAAAGCATCGCGAGGCGGTTCGAACACGCGGTCAGCCGGCGCTTGCAGCGCTGGGACCGGCAAGGCCTTGCGGTCGATCTTGCCATTGGCCGTCAGGGGTAACCGCTCCAGTGACATATAGGCTGACGGCACCATGTAGTCCGGGAGTTGTTCCTGCAGATGGGCACGCAGGCTATCGATGCCAACAGGCTCCGCCGCCCAGGTGAAATAGGCCGCCAGGCGTTTGTCGCCCGGCGCGTCTTCACGGGCCAGCACCACCGCCTCCTGAATGGCGGCGTGGGTCGCCAGGCGTGCTTCAATCTCGCCCAGTTCGATACGAAAACCGCGAATTTTCACTTGGTCGTCGTTGCGCCCCACGCACTCCAGCAAGCCGTCCGCGTTCCAGCGACCCAGGTCGCCGGTGCGGTACATCAGGGCCTCGGGCTTGAAGGGGTCGTGCACAAACTGTTCGGCGCTCAATTGCGCACGATTCAAATACCCCAGGGCCACGCCGTCGCCACCGATACAGATTTCACCAGTCACGCCCAACGGCACCGGCTGCAACTGCGCATCCAGGACATAGACCTGAGTATTGGAAATCGGTCGGCCGATCGGCACGCTGTCCGTGTGGTCGGCGAGTGCGCGCACCTCATGGGTGGTCGCGTAAGTGGTGGTTTCCGTCGGCCCGTAGCAATGCACCAGACGCAGTGCCGGTGCGCGCGCCAACAGGCTGCGGAACGCTGCCGGATCCGCGCGCTCGCCGCCGCACAGGAGGATGCGCAACCCCGCCAACGCATCGGGTATCAGTTGCACGTACTGATTGAACAGCGCCGTGGTGACGAACAGTATCGTCGCCCCCTCCAACGCAGCGCCAAACGCCACCGGATCGAGCAATATGGAATGATCGATGACCTGCACCTGGCCGCCGTTGAGCAGTGGCCCCCACACATCCATCGTGCTGGCGTCAAAGGCCGGGTTGGAGGCGAATGCCACACGATCACCCGCGTTGAAATCCGCATAGCCGTTGTTGATGACCAGCCGGGTGATGCCACGATGAGGCACCACTACGCCCTTCGGCGTGCCGGTGGACCCGGAGGTGTACATGACGTAGGCCACGCTGTCCGACGATTGCGACAGGTCGGGGTTGTGGTCAGGTTGCACATCCAGGGTCAGGGTATCGAGGTCCAGGCGTTGAGCCGGGTAGTCAACGGCTATATCACTGCGGGTCAGCAGCCGCACCGCGCCGCTGTCCTGCAACATGAAACCCTGGCGCTCGGCGGGTGCATTGATATCCAGCGGCACGTAGGCGGCGGCGCATTTCAACACGGCCAGTTGGCCGACTATCAAGTCCACGCCGCGTGGCAGCAGAATCGCTACGCTGTCCCCGGTGCGCACGCCAAGGCCGAGCAGGTGATGGGCCAAGCGGTTGGCGCGAAGGTTGAGGTCAACGTAGCTCACGCGCTGCTCGCCATGCACCACCGCCAGCGCACCGGGACGGGCCCCGGCCTGGGCCTCGAACAAGCGTTGCACCGTGTGTGCGCGGGGGAATTGGCGGGCGGTAGCGTTGAAGTCCTCAAGCAATTGTCGGCGCTCGTCGGCCGGCAGGATCGACACAGCGCTGATGGCGCTGTCGACTGTGCCCTCCAACGCCGTCACCATCTGCTCAAGCGCCGTGGCCAGGTAGCCGCAAAGACGCCGCGCACCCTGACCCGCAGCGCTCAGACTGAAACGGTCGCCCAGGTCGTCCACACTCATCGACAGGCCGTAGCTGGAGCGCTCCTCGCCCTCGAGCAAATAGATGCCCTGCCATGCCTTTGCGACATCGTCATTTGGCGTGCCGGGTACCTCGGCACTGTGACGATAGTTGAACAGTACGTTGAACAACGACGTGCCTGCAGGCACGCTGCTGCAACGCTGCGCCAGCGCCAGGGGCGCGTGTTCGTGCTTGAGCAACTGCGCCAGGCGCGCATGGGTGTCGCGCAGCGCACCCCGCACCGAGTGTTCACCCAGGTCGACGCGCAGCGGCAAGGTATTGATAAAGACACCCATGGCCCGTTCGGCCCCTTCGCCGCCCTGCAGGCGGCCCAGCATCACGGTGCCGAACACGACCGACTCGCGCACGGCCACCTTGCCCATGACCAGGGCCCAGGCCAGGTGCATGACGCTGGCAGCGCTCACGCCGGCCCGACGCGCCTGGGTACGCAGGCGCTGGCTCAGCACAAGGTCGAGCAGGCTTTGCACCTGTTCAATCGGGCCCAGCTCACACAGGCAGGTCGGCTCATCGACTTGGGCGAGCATGTCGCTGAAGAACGCTTCATGCTCTTGGTCGGTGATGCCCAGGCGGGTCTGGGCAACGTAATTGCGATACGGCACCGGTGCGCTCAGCGTATCGCCTTTGCCGCCCAGGAAGGCCTGCAGGTCATGCTTGAGGATGCCCAGGGTCACGTGGTCCATCACCAAGTGGTGAAACAGCAAGGTGGCCACCACGCGCTGCGGTTCCTCGGTGTAGACCAGGCGCATCACCGGTGCCTGAGCCAGGTCCAGGCGCTGCGGCAACGGCCCCTTTTCAACGTGCAGGGACGCCTCACGCCACACAACTTGCATCGGCTCTTGCAAGCCGTCCCAATGGAACGAGGAACGCAGGATGTCATGACGCCGGATCACCGCCTGCAATGCCTCGGCAAATGCGTGCAAGCGTGCCGTGCTGTCGAAGGCAAATTGCGCCTGCAGCACATACACGTCGTCCTCCTGCACCGCGCGGTGGTGGTACAGAATTCCCTGCTGCAACGGGGCCAGCGGGTAGATATCCTGCACATTCGCGGCCCCGCCGGGGATGACGGCGACAACACGGTCGATGGCCGGCTGATCCAGGCGCGCCAGCGTCAGCATGGACGGTGTGATGGCGTCGCAATCGGCGGCGATGCCATTGGCGGGTACGGCCACTTCCCGGCTGCCACCCAGGGTCGCCGCCAGGGCCGCCAACGTCGGCTGGCTGAACAGCACGTTCATGTCCGCCGACAACCCGAGCTGGCGCAGGCGCCCCATCAAACTCACGGCCATCAATGAATGCCCGCCCAGCTCGAAGAAGTTATCCTGCCGCCCTATACGCTCCACCCCCAGCAACTCGGCCCACACGCTGGCCAAGGCGATTTCGGTATCGCCCTGGGGCGCTTCGTAGTCGCGCACGCTCACCGACTCCACGTCCGGCGCAGGCAGTGCCTTGCGATCGAGCTTGCCGTTGGGGCTCAGCGGCAACGCGTCCAGGCGCACAAACACAGCGGGCACCATGAACGCCGGAAGCTGTTGCGCCAAGTGACTGCGCAGCTCATGGATGTCGCACGCGTCGGCGGTGTAGTAAGCGATCAGGCGTTGCTCACGGGCCACCACCACCGCTTCGTTGACCGCGGGATGCTCGGTCAGTCGCGCCTGGATTTCCCCCAGTTCTATCCGCAAGCCATGGATTTTCACCTGGTCGTCATTGCGCCCCAGGTATTGGAGTGTGCCGTCGGGCAGATAACGGCCGAGGTCACCGGTACGGTACAAGCGTCCCTCGGTAAACGGGTCATCAAGGAAGCGCTCGGCCGTCAGTTCAGGACGGTTCAAATAGCCCCGCGCCACTTGCACGCCGCCAATGAACAGCTCGCCCACCACACCCAGGGGCACCGGCTGCATCTGCGTGTCCAGCACGTACATGCGGGTATTGGCGATCGGTTTGCCGATGGGCGTGTTTTCCGGCACGTCGCAAGGCAGGCAGGACCACGCCGTCACGTCCACCGCCGCTTCAGTCGGACCGTACAGGTTATAGAGGTTGACGCCCGGCAGTTGCTGCTTGAAGCGCCGCACCAGGCTGCCTGGCAGCGCTTCACCACTGCACATCACGCGTTGCAGGCCCGCTACCTGGCTGACATCGCCATAGGCAAGGAAGACATCGAGCATTGACGGCACAAAGTGCAACGTCGTGATCGCTTCACCTTCGATGACCTCGCACAGGTAAGCGGGGTCCTTGTGACCGCCCGGACGCGCCATCACCAGCCGAGCACCGATGGACAACGGCCAGAAAAATTCCCACACCGATACGTCAAAGCTGAACGGGGTTTTCTGCAGGACTGCGTCGTCGCAGGTCAGTCCGTATTCGTCCTGCATCCACAGCAGGCGGTTGACCACCGCGCCATGATCGTTGATCACCCCCTTGGGCTGCCCGGTGGAGCCTGAGGTGTAGATCACGTAAGCACTTGCACCGCGTACTGCCGGGTTGTCAGTCGGTTGGTGCTGCCAGCACGGCTGGTCCAATTCAAGCACCGCCACCTCGCCCAGCAAACCACGCGTAGCGACCTGGGCAAGCACCACCTGCGGTGCACTGTCTTGCAGCATGTAGGCGATCCGCTCCTGGGGATACGCCGGATCCAGCGGCACATAGGCCGCGCCGGCCTTGAGCACCGCGTACAGGGCGATAACCATGTCCAGGCCACGCTCTGCGCAGATGGCTACGCGGGCATCCGGCTGCACACCGAGCGCCAGCAGATGATGGGCCAATTGGTTGGCGCGGCTATTGAGTTCGGCATAGGTCAATTGCTGCGTGCCCGCCTTCAGCGCAATCGCATCCGGCGTGCGTTCAACCTGCGCTTCGAACAGGCCATGCAGGGTCTGGTCGAGGTTGTAGTCGACTGCCGTAGCGTTGAAATCAAACAGCACCTGCTGACGCTCGCGCGCCCCCAGCAACGGCGTATGCTCCAGCACCGCCTGGTCGTCTTCGACCATCGCCTGCAACAGACCAATCAGGTAGCCGACGTAACGCTGCACCGTCGCCTCATCGAACAAGGCCACCGCGTATTCCAACGTGCCCAGAATGCAGCCGTCGACTTCGCCCAGGCTCAGCGCCAGATCGAACTTGGCAAAGTGGCTGTTCTCGACGATCGCCTCCAGCGTCAGGTCGCCGAGGGCCAGCGCCGGTGCACTGCTGTCCTGCCAGGTCAGCAACACCTGGAAGATCGGGCTGTGTGCCAGGCTGCGCAGCGGCCGGAGGATCTCCACGACTTTTTCGAACGGCAGGTCCTGGTGAGACTGAGCCGCCAGCGTCACCGCCTTGACCCGCGCCAACAGTGCCTCGGTGCTCAGCTCGCCGCAGGTGTCGATGCGCACGGCAAGCGTGTTGACGAACAAGCCAATCAGTCCTTCCACTTCACTGCGGGCCCGGTTGGCTACCGGCGAGCCGATCACCAGGTCGTGCTGACCGGACAACCGTGCAAGCAGCGACGCCCAGGCGCTCATCACTGTCATGTACAGCGTCACCCCGTGCCTCTGGCTCAACGCCTTGAGCCCGGCGGTCAGACGCTCATCCAGGCGCACCTGGACCGTATCTCCGGCATAGCTCTGCTGCGCCGGGCGGGGCCGATCGGTAGGCAGGGACAGCAACGGCGGCGCGCCGGCCAGGGTTTGCTGCCAGTAGGCGCTTTGGTGGTTGAGGACTTCGCCACTCAGCCAGCGCCGTTGCCACACGGCAAAATCGGCGTACTGGATCGGCAGCGGCGGCAACGGGTCGGGCAGGCCATGACTGAAGGCCTGGTACAGCGCCATCAGTTCCCGGGTGAGCACGCCCATGGACCAGCCATCAGAAACGATGTGGTGCAGGGTCAGCAGCAGCACATGGTGATCGTCGGCCATTGCCACCAGACGTCCACGTATCAGCGGACCTTGTTCCAGGTCGAACGGTGCCGAGGCTTCGCCGTGGATCAATGCGTCCAAGGCCTGCTGAGGATGGGAGTGATGCCGCAGGTTCTGCAGTTGCAGCGGCAACACCTCTTCAGGCGGTGCAATCAGCACCCGCGCGTCGTCGCCGTGCTGGGCAAAGCGGCTGCGCAGGGTTTCATGTCGCGCAACAATACGTGCCAAGGCGCGTTGCAGCGCCTGCACATGCAATTGCCCGCGCAGTCGCAAGCCGGTGGGAATGTTATAGGCGGTATTGGCGCCTTCCATCAGCGCCAGGAACCACAGGCGTTGCTGGGCGAAGGACAACGGGATGTTTTCTTCACGATTGGCCGGCAGGATATCCGGCAAAGTGCTGCGACCGGACTGGGCCAGCACGGCGGCGACTGCGCTGAGTTCGGCATTGGCGAAAAAATCGCTCAGCAGCAGCTCTATGCCCAGGCGCTGACGCACCTGGGACACCATGCGCATGGCCAGCAGCGAGTGACCGCCCAGCTCGAAAAAGTTGTCGCGCCGGCCTACTTGCGCCACCTGCAACACATCGGCCCAAATCTGCGCGAGCACGCTTTCAAGCTCGCCCTCGGGCGCAATGTACTCACGGATAAACAGGGCCGACAGGTCCGGCTTTGGCAGGGCCTTGCGATCGAGCTTACCGTTGGCCGTCAGCGGGAGCGCATCGAGCCGCATGTACGCGGCCGGGACCATGTAGCCCGGCAGACGCGCGACCAGGTGCGCACGGATATCAGCGCCAGCCAGGGGGCTTTCCGACGGATGCGCGGTGAAATACGCCACCAGCCGCTCGTCACAGACCAGCACCACGACATCCTGAATACCCGGCAACTGGTTGAGTTGGGTTTCGATTTCACCCAGTTCGATGCGCACACCACGGATTTTCACCTGATCGTCGTTGCGGCCCAGGTACTCCAGGGTGCCGTCGGGCAACCAACGCGCCAAGTCACCGGTGCGGTACATGCGACCCGCATTGAACGGGTCATGCAGGAAGCGTTCGGCGCTCAGTTCCGAGCGGTTCAGGTAACCGCGCGCCACGCCTTGGCCGCCGACATACATTTCTCCGGCCACCCCCAGCGGCACCGGACGCTGCTGTTCGTCGAGCAGGTATACCGTGGCATTGGCGACAGGCTTGCCGATATGCAGCGGCTGGCCGACCTCGATCTGGCCGGAGGTGGCGACCACTGTGGCTTCGGTGGGCCCGTAGTTATTGACCAGTGCGTAACGCTGCGGGCGCGTGAACTGGCGCAAGCGGTCGCCACCGATCAGCAAGGTGCGCAGTGTCGGATGTTCGATCTGCTGGCTGAAGGCGTACTCAGCGACCGGTGTCGGCAGGAAGCACACGTCCAGCGGTTGCGCGCACCACCAGGCGAGCAGTGCGTCGACATCCTCGACGCCGTCATGGGCCGGTGGCACGTGCAGGGTCGCGCCGACACACAGCGCCGGCCAGACTTCCCAGGCCATCGCATCGAATCCGAAGCCGGCGACACTGGCGGTATGGTCGCCGGCATGCAGATCAAAAGCACGACAGTGCCAGTCCACCAGGTTCACCACACTGTGGTGTTCCACCATCACACCTTTGGGCAAGCCGGTGGAGCCGGAGGTGTAAATCACATAGGCCAGATTGGACGGGCCGGCAGCGACTTCGGGATGAAGTTGCGCAGGGATAAGCCAGTCAGCGCCATCCAGCTCGACTACCGGCACGTCGAGGGCCGGCAACCTTGGCAGCAACGCGCGCTGGCTCAGCACTGCCACGGGCGCGCAGTCGCAGAGCAGATAGGCCAGGCGCTCGGCGGGATGCGCTGGATCGACCGGTACATAACACGCGCCGGACTTGAGGATCCCCAGCAACCCGACCAGGGTGTCGAGGCCGCGACGGGCGACGATGGCTACGCGGTCGTCGGGCTTGATGCCCAGGCCGCGCAGGTGATTTGCCAGATGGCTGGCGTGCCTGTCGAGTTCGGCATAGGTCAGGTGGTGCTCGCCGGCCTTGGCCGCAATGGCATTGGGCGTGCGCTCGGCCTGAGCGGCGACAAGCCCGTGCACGGTCTGCTCGACGTTGTTGGGCATCGATGTCGCATTGAAGTCCACCAGCACCCGCTGGCACTCAGGTTCCTCCATCAGCGGCACATGGGCCAGCACCGCACGGTCGTCGGCGACCATGGCCTGCAACAGGCGGGTGAAATAGCCGACGTAGCGCTGCACCGTCGCCTCATCGAACAGCGCGACAGCGTATTGCAGCGCACCACGGATCCTGCCTTGGTCTTCACCCAGGTCCAGGGTCAGCTCAAACTTGGCAAACAGGCTCTCTTGAGCAACGCCTTCAATCACCAGATCGCCCAACGTCAGGGTGGGCGCGCTGGCGTCCTGCCAGGCCAGCAGTGTCTGAAACAGCGGCGTGTGGGCCAGGCTGCGCACCGGCTGGGTAATCTCCACCACCTGTTCGAACGGCAGATCCTGATGGGACTGGGCCGCCAGCGACACCGCCTTGACCCGCGCCAGCAGCACTTCGGTGCTCGGTTCACCCGAGGTATCGATGCGCAGGGCCAGGGTATTGACGAACAGGCCGATCAGCCCTTCCACTTCACTGCGCGTCCGGTTTGCCACCGGCGAGCCAATCACCAGGTCATGCTGGCCGGACAACCGTGCCAGCAGCGCTGCCCAGGCGCTTAAAAGGGTCATGTAAAGCGTGACGCCATGGCGTTGACTCAACGCCTTCAGCGCGGCTGTCAGGCGCTCGTCCACATGCACTTCGACGCTGCTGCCGGCATAGTCTTGCTGCGCCGGACGTGGACGATCAGTGGGCAGCGTGAGCAAGGCCGGCGCATCCGCCAGCACGTGCTGCCAGTAATCGCTCTGGCGGTGCAGCACTTCACCGCTGAGCCACAAACGTTGCCAAATGGCGAAATCACCGTACTGGATGGTCAACGGCGGCAGCGGGTCGGGCTGGCCGTGGATGAACGCCTGGTACAGCGCCATCAGTTCGCGGGTCAGCACGCCCATGGACCAGCCGTCGGAGACAATGTGGTGCAAGGTCAGCAGCAGCACATGATGATCGTCGGCCATCATCACCAGGTGCCCACGCAGCAGCGGGCCGCGCTCCAGGTCAAACGTGGCCGAGGCCTCGTGGCGGATCAGCGCTTCAAGGGCCTGTTGCGGCTCGGGATGACCGCGCAGGTCCAGCGACTGCAGCGGCATGGCATCGTCGGCGGGCACGGTCAGCACCTGGGTGTCATCGCCCACCTGGACAAAACGGCTGCGCAGGGTGTGATGGCGCCTGACGATGCAGGCCAATGCCTCTTGCAGCGCCTGCACGTGCAATTGCCCACGCAGGGCCAAGCCTATGGGGATGTTGTAGGCACTGTTGCCGCCGTCCATGTTGGCCAGAAACCACAGGCGCTGCTGGGCGAACGACAGCGGCACATCCTCGCCACGATTGGCCGGCAGAATATCCGGCAAGGTGCTGCGACCCGCCTGGGCCAGCACGTGAGCAACCGCCGCCAGTTCGGCGTTGGCGAACAAGTCGCCCAGCACCAGCTCCACTCCCAGGCGCTGGCGCACCTGGGAGACCATGCGCATGGCCAGCAGCGAATGCCCGCCCAGTTCGAAGAAGTGATCGCGCCGCCCAACCCGCTCCACTTGCAACACGTCGGCCCAGATCTGCGCCAACACGCTTTCGATTTCGCCCTGCGGCGCCTCGTATTCACGGCTGAATACCGCAGCCATATCCGGCGCCGGCAGCGCCTGGCGGTCGAGCTTGCCGTTGGCGGTCAGGGGCAGCGTGTCGAGCTTCATGAACGCCACCGGCACCATGTAGTCCGGCAGATGGGCCACCAGGTGCGCGCGGATATCAGTGACGGCCAGCGCATCCAGTTGCGGGCTTTCGGTGAAATACGCCACCAGCCGCTCTTCACGCACCAGCACCACCGCCTCCAGGATGCCCGGCAGTTGGTTGAGCCGGGTTTCGATTTCGCCCAGTTCGATGCGCATGCCACGGATTTTCACCTGGTCATCGTTGCGCCCCAAATACTCCAGGTTACCGTCGGGCAGCCAGCGCGCCAGGTCGCCGGTGCGGTACATGCGCCCGCTGCTGAACGGGTCGCGCAGGAACCGCTCGGCGGTCAATTCCGGGCGATTGAGATAGCCGCGCGCCACGCCCTTGCCGCCCACGTAGAGTTCACCCGCCACGCCCAACGGCACCGGGCGCAGCTGTTCGTCCAGCAGATAGACCCTGGCATTGGCGATAGGCTTGCCGATATGCAACGGCTGGCCCGCCTCGATCTTGCCGGCGGTGGCGACCACCGTGGCTTCGGTGGGACCATAGTTGTTGATCAGCTCGAAGCGCTGCGCCCGCCCGAAATGGCGCAGGCGATCGCCGCCGATCAGCAGTGTGCGCAGGGTCGGGTGTTCGATGTTCTGGCTGAAGGCGTACTCGGCCACCGGTGTCGGCAGGAAGCACACGTCCAGCGGTTGCGCGCACCACCAGGCGAGCAGCGCGTCGATGTCTTCAGCGCCGTCGTGGGCCGGCGGCAGGTGCAGGGTGGCGCCCGCGCACAGCGCCGGCCACACTTCCCAGGCCATCGCATCAAAGCCGAAACCGGCCACGCTGGCGGTATGCCGCCCGGCGCGCAGGTCGAAGGCGCTGCAATGCCAATCCACCAGGTTGGCCACGGTGTGATGCTCCACCATCACCCCTTTGGGCAGGCCGGTGGAGCCGGAGGTGTAGATCACATAGGCCAGGTTCGACGCCGTCATGGCCACATCGGGATTGCTCGCCGAGTGGTGGTGCCAGGTGTAGCGGTCCAGGTTGATCACCGGCACCTCCAGCTCCGGCAGGCGCTCGAGCAAGGCGTGCTGGGTCAGCACGGCCACCGGAGCGCTGTCGCTGAGCAGGTAGCTCAGGCGCTCGGCCGGGTGGGATGGGTCTACCGGCACGTAGCAGGCGCCGGCCTTAAGAATCGCCAGCAACCCGGCCAGGGTGTCCAGGCCACGGCGCGCGACGATGGCCACGCGGTCATCAGGCTTGACCCCCAGCGCCAGCAAATGATGGGCCAGCAGGTTGGCTTGCTGATTGAGTTCGGCGTAGCTCAGCGTGCGGTCCAGGCACACCGCCGCGATGGCATCCGGGGTCAGCGCGGCCTGGGCTTCGATGCGCGCGTGCAAGGTGCTGCCCTGAGGGAACACCGCCTGGGTTGCGTTGAACTGCTCGAGCAACAGGCGCTGCTCGGCCAGCGGCACCACCGGCAACTGGTTGAGCGCGGTGTGCGGCGCCTGCTCCAGGGCGCTTACCAGGTTTTCCAGTGCGGTTTGCAGGTAGGCGCAGACGCGGTGCGGGTCGACCTGGGTGCAGGCGAGCAAACGCAAGATGAAGCTATCGCCCAGGTCATCCACGCTCAGCGTCAGCGGGTAGTTGGTACGCTCCTGCGAGCTCAACATTTCGATGCCGTTCCATGCCGCCACTGCCTCGGCCTGATTGCCGGAACCGCTGTGCCGGTAATTGAGCAACGCACTGAACAGTGGCGTGGGCGCAGTCACTCCACTGCAGCGCTGCGCCAACGCCAAAGGGGCGTGCTCATGGCGCAGCAACGTCGTCAGCCGTGCATGGGTGTCCCTGATGCCGGTGCGCACATCCGCATGACCGACGTCCACACGAAACGGCAAGGTATTGATGAAAATCCCCAGCGCTCTATCGGTCTGCTGACCGCCCTGCATGCGCCCCATCAACACCGTACCGAACACCACGCTTTGCTTGCCTGCCAACACACTCAGCACTTGGGCCCAGGCCATATGGAACACGCTCGCCGCGCTTACGCCCAGATGGCGTGCCTGCTCGCGTACACGTTGATTAAGCGCTGCCGACAGCGGCAGGTCCGCTTCGACGATATCGCGGCCGTCGCCCTGCACATCCTGCAGACCGAAAGGCAAGGTCGGCTCGCAGATATCGCTGAGCATCTGACGGAAAAACGCCTCGTGCTCCTGCTCGCTGACGCCCAGTCGCGCCTGCGCCACGTAATTGCGAAACGGGATGGGCTGGCCCAATTGTTCGCCACGGCCTTGCAACAGCGCCTGCAGTTCATGGCGCACCACGTCCAGCGCGCTGTGGTCCAGGGCCATATGATGAAACAGCAGCATTGCCACCACGCGCTGGCCGGGTTCGCCCCAGGTGCGCACCAGGCGCAACATCGGCGCCTGGGTCACGTCCAGGCGGTAATGGCGAACATCGAACAGCTGGCGCAACTGCTCTGCGATATCACCCTCCGCCGGGTCCAGCTCAAGGGCTTGCACCGGTAACCGGGCCTGGCGCCAGACCACTTGCGAGGGCTGTTCGAGGCCTTCCCAAACCACGCCGGTACGCAGGATATCGTGCCGATCCACGACGCTCTGCAAGGCGTTGGCAAACTGCTCGAAGCGCGCCAGGCTGTCGAAGGCGAACTGCGACTGCATGATGTACGGGTCACCCTGCTCCGTGCTCGCGTGGTGGTAGAGGATGCCTTCCTGCAACGGCGCCAGCGGGTAGATGTCCTGGATATTCGCCACGCCGCCCTCGACGGTGGCGACGATCCGCTCGATCTCGTCCTGGCTCAGGGTGGACAGGGTCAACATGGCCGGGGTGATGCGCTCGGCGCCCGGGGCGATGCCGTTGGCCGGTACTTGCACCTCACCGGCTTTGCCGGCCGAGTATTCACCCGCCTTGATCCGTTCGATCAGGGCCGGCTTGTGTTCGCGCAACGCAGCGAGGATCGCCGGGTCGCTCAAGGCTTGCTTGTTGCCTTGTACGGACAGTTGCTCGCCTTTGAGCGCCAGTTGCACATCCTTCGTTTTCAGGGTTGCCAGCAATTGTTGGATGTTCACAGGACGATCTCCATTCGTTCGGTCATTGCGGCGTAGCCGGCCAGGGTCGGTTGCTCGAACAGCCCTCGCACATCGGCTTCCATGCCTTCCTGGCGCAAGCGCCCGATCAAGCTCACGGCGAGCAGCGAATGCCCGCCCAGTTCAAAGAAATTGTCATGGCGCCCTACTCGCTCCACCTTCAGCAGCTCGGCCCAGAGTCGGGCCAGCAGTATTTCGCAGTCGCCTTCGGGCGCTTCGTACTCACGCACACTCAACGACGCCGTGCCCGGGGCCGGCAGCGCCTTGCGGTCGAGCTTGCCATTGGGGCTCAGGGGCAGCGCGTCGAGGTGCATGAACAACGCGGGCACCATGAAGTCCGGCAGGTGCTGCAAGAGCTGGCTGCGCAGGGCGTCGATGGCGGTGGCCGCGCCGGTGTAGTAGGCGACCAGGCGATCTTCGCAGGCCACGACCACGGCATCTTTCACCGCTGGATGCTCGATCAGTCGCGCCTGGATTTCCCCCAGTTCGATGCGCAGGCCGCGAATTTTCACCTGGTCATCGTTGCGGCCCAGGTACTCGAGATTGCCGTCCGGCAGGTAGCGGCCAAGGTCGCCCGTGCGGTACATCCGGCCCGCGCTGAACGGGTCCTCGAGGAAGCGTTCGGCGGTCAGCTGCGCACGGTTGAGATACCCCCGCGCCACCTGCACGCCACCGATGAACAGCTCACCGACCACCCCCAGCGGCACCGGCTGCAATTGGGCGTCCAGCACGTACATGCGTGTGTTGGCAATCGGCTTGCCGATCGGCGTGTTGTCCGGCACGTCGCTGCGTGCGCAGTTCCATGCGGTCACATCCACTGCGGCTTCGGTCGGGCCATACAGGTTGTACAACCCGATGCCCGGCAGTTGCTGCTTGAAGCGTCGCACCAGGCTGCCCGGCAGCGCTTCACCGCTGCAGATCACGCGCACCAGCCCGGCGGCCTGGCTGACATCGCCGTGGGCCAGGAATACGTCGAGCATCGACGGCACAAAGTGCAGCGTGGTGATGCGCTGCGCCTCAATCACTTCACACAGATACGCCGGGTCCTTGTGGCCGCCCGGCCGCGCCATGACCAGGCGGGCGCCGGTCATCAGCGGCCAGAAGAACTCCCACACCGACACGTCGAAGCTGAAGGGCGTTTTCTGCAACACCGCATCCTGCGCGTTAAGGCCGTACGCGTCCTGCATCCACAGCAGACGGTTGACCACCCCGGCATGTTCATTAATGACCCCCTTGGGTTGGCCGGTGGAGCCGGAGGTGTAGATCACATAAGCCTGATGCCGGGCAGTAAGCTCCGGCACGCTGGGATTGGTGCTCGGCTGGTGCTGCCAGGTGTCGCAGTCCAGATCAAGGGTGGGTATATCACCGAGCAAGGCGCGGGTTGCGCCGTGGGCCAGCACCACCACCGGTGCGCTGTCGTGCAGCATGTAGGCGAGGCGCTCGTGGGGATAGGCCGGGTCAAGCGGGACATAACCGCCGCCGGCCTTGAGGATGGCGAACAAGCCGATGACCATGTCCAGGCCACGCTCCAGGCACACCCCAACCCGGGACTCGGGCCGTACGCCCAGTTCACGCAGGTGATGAGCCAGGCGGTTGGCCCGCTCGTTGAGTTGCCGATAGCTCAGGCGTTGATCGCCCGCTTTCACGGCCTCGGCATCCGGCGTGCGTAAGACCTGCGCCTCGAACAAGCCGTGCAAGGTCTGGTCAAGGTTGTAATCGACTGCGGTCGCGTTGAAGCCGTGCAACAGTGTCTCGCGCTCCTGCTGCCCCAGGATCGACACGCGGCTGATCGGCAGGTGCGGCGCCTGTTCCAGCGCCTCGACCAGCCCAAGCAAAGCCGTCTGCATATAACCGCAGACGCGTTGCGCACCAATGTGCGCAGGCGTCATGACGGTCAGGCGGAAACCATCGCGCTGGTCATCGACGTTCAAGGTCAAGGGGTAATTGGTGCGTTCTTCACTGGCCAGGGTGTGAATCCCTTGCCATGCCTGCGACACCGTCGCCTCCTGGCTGGCGCTGTGGCGGTAATTGAGCACTGCACTGAACAACGGCAGCGGCGCGGCGACGCCACTGCAACGCTGGGCCAGAGCCAGGGAGGCATGTTCATGGCCGAGCAGTGCCGTCAGACGCTCATGGGTGCGCTTGACGGCCGCGCGTACACCGGTCTCATCAATATCCACGCGCAACGGCAAGGTGTTGATGAACATCCCCAGTGCACGGTCGCTGCCTTTGCCCCCCTGCATACGGCCGAGCAGTACCGTACCGAAGACCACGCGGTGCTGGCTGCTGGTGCTGGCCAGCACCCGGGCCCACGCCAGATGAAACAGACTGGCGGCGCTGACACCCGAGAGGCGGGCCTGCGCCCTCAGACGCTGGCTGAAGGCCGGGGCCAGGCTCTGCTGCACCTCTTCGATTGCACTGCCGTCACCTTGCACGTCCTGCAAGCCGAACGGGAGCGTCGGCTCGTCGATGTCTCCCAGCATCTGGCCAAAGAACGCTTCATGTTCGTGCTCTTCGACGCCCAGGCGCGCCTGAGCCACATAGTTGCGGTAAGGAATGGCTGCTTCAGCGATCCGGGGCTGCCCGAGCAAACTGTCTTGCATCTCCTGACGTACGCTGTCGAGGGCCGTGTGATCAAGGGCAATATGGTGGAACAGCAAAATCGCAACGACCCGCTGCTGACCGGGGGCCTCGGCATACACCAGGCGGATCAGCGGCGCCTGGGACATCGGCAGCCGGTAATGGCGCGGGTCGAAACGCTGGTGCAACTGCTCGATGACGTTGCCTTGCAGCGATACGCATTGCACGGCCAGTTCAGCCTTGCGCCACACCACTTGCAGCGGTTGCACCAGGCCCTCCCAGACCACTGCGGTGCGCAGGATATCGTGACGATCGATCACCTGCTGCAGCGCCTGGGCAAAGGCGTTCAGGCGCTCAAGGCTGTCAAACGCCAGGTGCGATTGCAGCAGGTACGGGTCGCCCCGCTCTGCGGTGAGGTAGTGGTAGAAAATGCCTTCCTGCAACGGCGCCAGCGGATAGATATCCTGCACATTGGCGGCGCCGCCGGGCACTTGGTCGATCACCTGATCCAGCGTCGATTGCTCCAGCGTCACCAGCGACAGCATGTCCGCCGTGATGCGTTGGCAGCCGTCGGGAATACGGTTGGCCGGCACCTGCACTTCGCGGCCACTGCCCACGGCGGCGGCCAGCGCGGCCAGGGTCGGCTGGCTGAACAGCACGCGCACATCGGCGCTCAGGCCGACCTGGCGCATGCGCTCGATCAGGCTGACGGCCAGCAATGAATGCCCGCCCAGTTCGAAGAAGTGGTCATGGCGCCCCACCTGCTCCACCTGCAGCACGTCGGCCCAGATCCGCGCCAGGCGGGTTTCCACTTCGCCCTGGGGCGCTTCGTAGTCACGGGTCAGCAGCGCGGCTTGATCGGGGGCCGGCAAAGCCTTGCGGTCCAGCTTGCCGTTGGCGGTCAGGGGCAAGGCCGCAAGTTTCACGTAGGCCACCGGCACCAGGGCCTCGGGCAGTTGCGCGAGCAGTTGCGCGCGCAGCGTGTCGATCGACAGCGCCTGGCGTTCGGTGAACCAGGCGATCAAGCGGCCTTCGCGCACCAGCACCACCGCTTCCGCCACGCCGTCGAGCGCGGCCAGGCGGCTTTCGATTTCGCCCAGTTCAACCCGCACGCCGCGCAGTTTGACCTGGTCATCGTTGCGCCCCAGGTATTCCAGGTTGCCGTCGGGCAGCCAGCGCACCAGGTCGCCGGTGCGGTACATGCGCCCGGGGTTGAACGGGTCTTGCAGGAAGCGCTCGGCGGTCAGGTCCGGGCGATTCAGGTAACCGCGCGCCACGCCGCGGCCACCCACATACAGCTCACCGGCCACGCCCACCGGCACCGGACGCAGGTGCGCATCCAGCACATAGCTGGTGGCATTGGCGACAGGCCGGCCGATATGCAAAGGCTGCCCGGCACGCACACGCCCGGAGGTGGCGACCACCGTGGCTTCGGTGGGGCCGTAGTTATTGATCAGGGCAAACCGTCGTTCCTGGCTGAACTGGCGCAGGCGGTCGCCACCGATCAGCAGCATGCGCAAGGTCGGGTGTTGCAGGTTCAGGCTGAAGGCGTACTCGGCCACCGGGGTGGGCAGAAAGCTCACGTCCAGCGGCTGCGCCAGCCACCAGGCCAACAGTTCGTCGATGTTTTCATTGCCCACCTCGGCGGGCGGCAGGTGCAGGGTCGCGCCCACGCACAGCGCCGGCCAGACTTCCCAGGCCAGCGCATCGAAACCGAAACCGGCGACGCTGCTGGTATGGCTGGCAGCCCGCAGGCCGAAGGCCTCGCAATGCCAATGCACAAGGTTTTCCACGTGGTGATGCTCCACCATCACGCCCTTGGGCTGGCCGGTGGAACCGGAGGTGTAGATCACGTAGGCCAGGTGCGCCGGGGTCAGTGCGCCGAGTTGCGGATTGCTCACAGGGTATTGCTGCAAGCCGGGGTCGTGCAGGTCGACACTGGCGACGCCGCCGAGCAGGTCGCGGGTGCAGGCTTGCGAGAGTACCGCCACCGGTGCGCTGTCCTGCAACAGATAGGCGATCCGCTCCGCCGGGTACGCCGGGTCGATCGGCACATAGCCCGCGCCGGCCTTGAGAATGCCGAGCAGGCCCACCAGCATCTGCGGGCCGCGACGACAGCAGATCGCCACGCGGTCATCCGGCTGCACGCCAAGCCCGAGCAGGTGATGGGCCAGTTGGTTGGCGCGTTGATTGAGCTGCTGATAGGTCAGCGCCACACCGTCCTGCATCACCGCGATGGCTTCGGGCTGACGCTCGGCCTGGACTTCAAAGGCGCCGTGCAGGGTGTGCCCGCGCGGGAAGTCATGGGCGGTGGCGTTGAATTCGCGCAGCAGCGTGTCGCGTTCCGCCGTCGGCAGAATCGGCAGGTGGTGCAAGCGGGTGGCCGGCGCGTTTTCCAGGGCGTCGACCAGCTGCGCCACGGCGTTGTGCATGTAGTCGCACAGGCGCTGGGCGCCGATCTGCGGCAACGCCAGCACGGCCAGCGCAAAGCCTTCGCCCAGGTCATCCACACTCAGGGTCAGCGGATAGTTGCTGCGCTCTTCGCCGCCGAGCAGTTGTACGCCCTCCCAGATCCCCTGACCGTCGCGGGCCATTTCACCGGGGCTGCTGTGGCGGTAATTGAGCAAGGCGCTGAACAGCGGCGTGGCCGTCGCCACCCCACTGCAACGCTGGGCCAGGGCCAGGGAGGCATGTTCATGCCCGAGCAAGGCGCTCAAGCGTGCATGGGTGGCCTTGACCGCGTCGGCGGCAGCGGCCGCCACATCGACCCGCAGCGGCAAGGTGTTGATGAACATGCCCAGGGCGCGGTCCGCCCCGTCGCCGGCCTGCATGCGGCCCATCAGGACGGTGCCGAACACCACGTCGTCGCGCCCGGACACCAGCCCCAGCACCTGTGCCCAGGCCAGGTGCATCAGGCTCGCGGCGCTCACGCCCAAGTGGCGTGCCTGCTCGCGCACCCGCTGCGCCAGCTCGGCCGGCAGCTGCCGTGCGGCTTCTTCGATGGTGCGGCCGTCGCCCTGCACATCGTGCAAGCCGAACGGCAACGTCGGCTCGTCGACATCGGCGAGCATGCCGCGGAAGAACTGCTCATGCTCGGCCACGCTGACCCCAAGGCGCGCCTGGGCCACGTAGTTGCGAAACGGCGCGGCCTCGGGCAAGTCATCGGCCTGATCCAGCATGAAGGCACGCATCTCCTGGCCCACCACTTCCATGGCGGTATGGTCCAGGGCGAGGTGATGGAACAGCAGGATCGCCGCGACACGCTGATTGGCCGGGTCCTGGGCGTAGACCATGCGCAGCAGCGGCGCCTGGGTGATGTCCAGCCGGTAATGCCGCGCATCGAAGCGCGCATGCAGTTGTTCGATGATGCCGCCGTCGGCCGGGTCCAGGCTGACGGCCTGCACCACCAGCTGCGCCTGGCGCCACACCACTTGCACCGGGCTGTCCAGGCCTTCCCAGACCACCCCGGTGCGCAGGATGTCGTGGCGCGCCACCACCTGTTGCAGCGCGCCCATGAAAGCGTGCAAGCGCTCAAGGCTGTCGAACGCCATGCGCGATTGCAGCAGGTACGGGTCGCCCTGTTCGGCGCTGATATGGTGATAGAGGATGCCTTCCTGCAACGGCGCCAGCGGGTAGATATCCTGCACGTTCGCCGCACCGCCCGGCACGTTGGCCACGATGCGTTCAATGGCGGCCGCGTCGAGTTGCACCAGGCTGAGCATCGACGGGGTGATGTGCGTGCAACCTGCCGGGATGCCATTGGCCGGCACCACGATTTCGCGCCCGCTGCCCACCGCCGCCGCCAATGCCGCGAGGCTAGGCTGGCTGAACAGCACGCGTACATCGGCGCTCAGGTCGACGCGGCGCATGCGCTCGATCAGGCTGACCGCCAGCAACGAATGCCCACCCAGTTCAAAGAAATGATCATGCCGGCCGACGCGCTCGAGCTTGAGCACGTCCTGCCAGATCTGCGCCAGCAGGGTTTCCACTTCGCCCTGGGGGGCCTCGTAGGCACGACTGAGCAGGGCCTGCGGGTCTGGCGCGGGCAAGGCCTTGCGGTCGAGCTTGCCGTTGTTGGTCAAGGGTAAATGGGCCAGCGGCATATAGGCCGAGGGCAACATGTAGTCGGGAAGCAGGCCTTGCAGGTGGGCGTGTACCTCATCGATGCCCAGCGCGGCGTCGGCCCAGGTGAAATAGGCGACCAGGCGCTTGTCCCCCGGCACGTCCTCACGGGCCAGCACGGCGACGTCGCGGATGCCCGCGCAGCTCGCCAGACGCGCCTCGATCTCGCCCAGCTCGATACGGAAACCACGGATTTTCACTTGGTCGTCGTTACGCCCAAGGCATTCGAGCAAGCCGTCCACCGACCAACGCCCAAGATCACCCGTGCGGTACATCAAGGCGTGGGGCTGTTCGGAAAACGGGTCGTGCACGAACTTTTCGGCGCTCAGGTCCGGACGGTTCAAATAGCCCTTGGCCACGCCATCGCCGCCAATGCAGATTTCGCCAGTGATGCCCAGGGGCACCGGCTGCAACTGCGCGTCCAGCACATAGATCTGCGTATTGGAAATGGGCCGCCCCACCGGCACGCTCTCCACGTCATCGGCAAGTGCGCGCACTTCGTAGGTGGTGGCGTAGGTGGTGGTTTCGGTCGGGCCATAGCAATGCACCAGGCGCAGTGCCGGTGCCTGGGCCAGCAGGCTGCGGAAGGCGGCCGGGTCGGCGCGCTCGCCGCCGCACAGCAGAATGCGCAGGCCGGCCAGTGCCTCGGGGATCAGTTGCACATACTGGTTGAACAGCGCGGTGGTGACGAACAACACCGTGGCACCCGCCAGCTCGGCGCCGAATGCCTGCGGGTCGAGCAAGGTGGCGTGGTCGATTACCTGCACCTGCCCACCGTTGAGCAGCGCGCCCCACACGTCCATGGTGCTCGCATCGAACGCCGGGTTCGACGCAAAGGCCACGCGGTCCTGGGCATTGAAGTCGGCGTAGCCGTTGTTGATCACCAGCCGGGTAATGCCGCGCTGGGGCACCAGTACGCCTTTGGGCGTGCCGGTGGAGCCGGAGGTGTACATGATGTAGGCGACGCTGTCGGCGGACTGTTCGCGCTCGGGGTTGTCGGCCGGCAGCCCGTCGAGGTTCAGCCCGGCCAGGTCATCCAGCACCAGGCGGGCGCCGCTGTCCTGCACCATGAACGCCTGGCGTTCGGCCGGCGCATTGACGTCCAGCGGCACGTACACCGCCGCGCACTTGAGCACGGCCACTTGGCTGACCACCAGGTCGATGCCGCGCGGCAGCGCCAGGGCCACCGGCTCGCCAGGTTGCACGCCCTGGCCGATCAGGTAGTGGGCCAGGCGATTGGCGCGGCGATTGAGGTCGCGGTAACTCAAGGACAGCTTGCCCTGCACCACCGCCACCGCTTCAGGCCGTGCCAGTGCCTGGGCTTCGAACAGCTGGGCGACGCTCAGATGCGCAGGGTAGTCGCGGCGACTGTCGTTAAACTCCACCAGCAGTTGCTGGCGCTCTGTCGGCGGTATGATCGACAGCGTTTGCAGCGCGGTGGTCGGCGCCTGTTGCAGGGCCGTCACCAGGTGGCGCAGCGCGGTGAGCATGTAGTCCGCCACGCGCTGCACGTCCAGCGTGGCGATGCCTTGCACGGTGAGGGCGAAGCCTGCGCCCAGGTCATCGACGTTGAGCACCAGCGGGTAGTTGCTGCGCTCTTCGGAGCTGAGTACCTGGATGCCGGACGCGGCGAACGGGCTGTCACCCGGTGCTTCATCCGGTGCGCTGTGGCGATAGTTGAGCAAGGTACTGAACAACGGCAACGACGCCGGCACACCACTGCAGCGCTGGGCCAGCGACAACAAAGCATGTTCATGACCGAGCAATTGCGCCAGGCGTGCGTGGGTGGCGCGCACACCGGCCTGCACGCCCGTGGCGCCGAGGCTGACCCGCAACGGCAAGGTGTTGATGAACATCCCCAGCGCCCGATCGGCGCCCTCGCCGCCCTGCATGCGCCCCAGCAACACGGTGCCGAACACCACGTCGCGCTGGCCGGACACCTGGCTCAGCACCTGCGCCCAGGCCAGGTGCACCAGGCTCGCGGCACTCACGCCCAACTGCCGCGCCTGTTCGCGCAGGGCCAGGCTCAGCCCCGACTCCAGCGGCAGATGGGCTTCGACGATGCCGCTGCCGTCGCCATTCACATCCTGCAAGCCGAAGGCCAGGGTCGGCTCGTCGATATCGCCGAGCATCTCGCTGAAGAAAGCTTCGTGTTGCGCCTGACTCACACCGAGGCGCGCCTGGGCCACGTAGTTGCGGTACTGCACCGCGTCGGGCAACTGCGCGCTGCGGCCGCACAGGCTGGCGCTCATCTCTTGCACCAGCACGTGCAGGGCGGTGTGGTCGAGCAGGATATGGTGCAGCAGCAGGATGCCGACCAGGCGCCCCGCTTCCTCGCTGTACGCCAGGCGCATCAGCGACGCGCGTGACAGGTCCAGGCGATAGTGACGAGGGTCGAAGCGCTGTTGCAGAGACGCCAGGGCATCGTCGCCCGTGGCCTCGACCCGCTCGACCGCCAGGGGTGCCTGGCGCAGCACCACCTGCACCGGTTCATCCAGGCCTTCCCAGAGGATCGCGGTGCGCAGGATGTCGTTGCGCTCGATCACGCTGTGCAGCGCCTGGACAAACCCGTCCACCGCCGTCTGGTCAGCGAAACTGAACTGCACCTGCAACACGTAGGGGTCGCCCTCTGCGGTTGCCAGGTGATGGTAGAGAATCCCGGCCTGCAACGGCGCCAGGCCATAGATGTCCTGCACATTGGCGATGCCGCCGGGTATCGCCTGGATGATGTGGTCGATGGCGGCCTGGTCGAGGTCGACCAGGGGCAGCATGTCCGGGGTGATGGCCGCGCTGTGTTCTTCAATGAGATTGGCCGGCACCTGCACTTCGTGGTGCCCGCCGACCGCCGCCGCCAGTGCCGCCAAGGTCGGCTGGCCGAACAGCACGCGCACATCGGCGCTCAAGTCTACCTGGCGCATGCGCTCGATCAGCTTGACCGCCAACAGCGAGTGGCCGCCGAGCTCGAAGAAATTATCCTCGCGCCCCACGCGGTCGACCTTGAGCAGGTCCTGCCAGAGCGTGGCGATGGTGGTTTCCACCGCGCCCTGGGGCGGTGCATAACCGCGCCGGGCCAACGCGTCGGTATCAGGTGCGGGCAAGGCCTTGCGGTCGAGTTTGCCGTTGGTGGTCAGCGGGAACCGCTCCAGCAGCACAAACGCAGCGGGCACCATGTAATCGGCCAGGCTCAGCAGCAAATGGTCGCGCAAGGCGGCCGCAGTGGGCGCGCCGTCGGCAATCACGTAGGCCACCAGGCGTTTGTCGCCGGGGGTGTCTTCCCGGGCAATCACCACGGCGTCGCGCACGCCGTCGGCGGTGGCCAGGTGGGCCTGGATTTCACCGAGTTCGATACGGAAACCGCGGATCTTCACCTGGTCGTCGTTGCGCCCCAGGTACTCGACGCTGCCGTCGGCCGACAAGCGGCCAAGGTCGCCGGTCTTGTACATGCGCAGGCCGGTGGCCGGGTCGTGCAGGAAGCGTTCGGCGTTGAGTGCGTCACGGTTCAGATAACCGCGCGCCACCCCGGCGCCGCCCACATACAGCTCACCGACCACGCCGAACGGCAGCGGCTCGCGCTGTGCGTCAAGGATGTACAACTGCAAGTCCGGAATGCGCACGCCAATCGGGCTTACGCCGACCAACTGCGCATCGGCCGCTTCCAGCGCGCGGTAGGTCACGTGCACGGTGGTTTCGGTGATGCCGTACATGTTCACCAGTTGCGTACCGGCATTCACCGCCCGCGCATACCACGGCTTGAGCATGCCCGGTTCCAGCGCTTCGCCGCCGAAAATCACCTGGCGCAACGAATGCGCCTGGTCGCTGTTGCCCTGGGCCGCGATCAACTGGCGGAACGCACTCGGCGTCTGGTTGAGGATGCTGACCGAGGCTTCGCAGAGCAGCGCGTAGCACTCATCCGGTGAACGGCTGACCAGTTGCGGCACGATCAGCAACTGGCCGCCGTGCATCAGCGCACCCCAGATTTCCCACACGGAAAAGTCGAACGCGAAGGAATGGAACAGCGCCCACACGTCGTGCTGATTGAAACCGAACCAATGTTGGGTGGCGCTGAACAGGCGCGCCACCTGGCGGTGTTCGATCATCACGCCCTTGGGCTGGCCGGTGGAACCGGAGGTGTAGATGACATAGGCCAGGTTGGCCGGGCTCAGGTGCAGGCACGGATTGACCGTGGCCTGCTGGTGCAGGGCGTCGAGGTCGATCTGCGCCAGGTTGCCCACCAAGTGCCGGGTGTCGGCTTGCACCAGCACCGCCACCGGCGCGCTGTCGCCCAGGGTGTAGGCGATGCGTTCCTGCGGGTACGCCGGGTCGATCGGCACATAACCGGCACCGGCCTTGAGGATGCCGAGCAGGCCGATGATCATCTGCGGGCCGCGCTCTACGCAGATCGCCACGCGCGCGTCGGGGCGCACGCCCTGGGCCAGCAGCGCATGGGCGACCTGGTTGGCGCGTTCGTTGAGTTCACGGTAGGTCAGGCAGCGCTGTTCGAAACGCACGGCAATCGCGTCGGGGCGGGTGGCGGCGTGGGCTTCGACTTGCTGGTGGATCAGGGCGGTGTCGGCGTAGTGCGCGGGGCTTTGGTTGATGGGGCTTTGATTCAGGCGGTGCAGCAGGGTATGGCGTTCGAGGTCAGGCAGGATGTTCAGGCCGCTGAGCGGCATATCCGGTCGCTGTTCAAGCGCATCGGCCAGACTTTCCAGGGCCGTGTGCAGATAACCGGCCACGCGTTGCGCGCTGATGGACGCATCGACCATCACCGTCAGCGCAAAGTCTTCACCCAGGTCATCGACATTGACCGTCAGCGGGTAGTTGGTGCGCTCTTCGGCGCCGAGCACCTGGATGCCTTCGGCCACGTCGATCACCGCGTGCATGTCGCTGGCGGCGCTGTGACGGTAATTGAGCATCGCACTGAACAGCGGCGCCGGCGCCGCCACCCCGCTGCAACGCTGGGCCAGCGCCAGGGAGGCGTGCTCGTGCTCAAGCAAGGTGGTGAGGCGTTCGTGGGTAGCCTTGATCGCGGCGCGCACGCCTTGCTCGCCGACATCCACGCGCAGCGGCAAGGTATTGATGAACATGCCCAACGCGCGTTCACCGCCCTCGCCCGCGCCCATGCGGCCGAGCATCACGGTGCCGAATACCACCGACTCACGGCCCGACACCACCCCCAGCACCCGGGCCAACGCCAGGTGCATCAGGCTTGCCACACCGACACCCAATGGACGCGCCAGGCTGCGCAAGCGCAGGCTGAGCGCATGCTCAACCGGCAGGCGCGCTTCGTCGATGCCCAGACCATCGCCCTGCACGTCCTGCAGGCCGAAGGGCAACGTCGGCTCGTCGATGTCGGCGAGCATGTCGCGGAAGAAGGCTTCGTGGGCCTGCTCGCTCACACCCTGGCGCACCTGGGCGATATAGCTGCGAAACGCTACCGGCGGCGCGGCATGCGCCTGCTTGCCGGCGAGGTACAACTGGATTTCCTCGCGCACCCCATCGAGGGCGGTGTGATCGAGGATGGTGTGGTGAAACAGCAGCATCGCAACCACGCGTTCGTTGGCCGGGTCGTCGGCGAACACCAGGCGCAGCAACGGCGCCTGGCCCAGGTCCATGCGATAGGTGCGCGCATCGTAGCGTGCGAGCAGTTGGGCCAGGCGGTCGGCGCCGTCCAGATGCGCCTCTTCACAGGCCAGGTTTGCCTTGCGCCACACCACCTGCAACGGCTCGTCGAGACGCTCCCAGGCCATCGACGTGCGCAGGATATCGTGGCGATCAATCACCCATTGCAACGCCTCGGCGAAGCCGTGCAGACGTGCGCGGCTGTCGAACACGAACTGCGCGTGCAGCACGTAGGGGTCGCCCTGCTGAGCGCGAAGATGGTGGTAGAGCATGCCTTCCTGGAGCGGCGCCAGGGGATAGATATCCTGCACATTCGCCGCCCCGCCGGGGATCGCCGCGACGATGCGGTCGATGGCCGGCTGGTCGAGCGTGACCAGTGGCAGCATGTCCGGGGTGATGCCATAAGCCGGGCTCGACCAGTCACCGCCATGCGCCGCGACCCACTCAAGCAGTTGGGGTTTATGCGCGATCAGTTGGTCCCACAGCGCGTGATCCAGCGCGTCGTCATCGCCCAGGACGATCAGGTCGCCCTCTTCCGTCTGCAGACGGATCGCATGGGTGGAAATCGCTGCCAGTAATTCGCTGAACTGCATGGGGAAACCCGCCTGATAAGTCACGGTTGAAAAGAATGTCCGTATTCCGTTGTGCCGCTTGAATCGGCTGCTCTGCGCCCTGAAAAAACAACGGGCGCAGCCGGGGGCCTGGAGAGGCTTCCGGCAGGCTTGGAAAATTAAGGGATTTGCGGGGCGGGGGGTGACATGGGAAGCGGGGACAAGGGAAATGGGGAATGGTTCCGGGTTGGTTGAGGGCCAATACTGATCCGGTGGTGTGAGAGCCATTTTTGAGCGTCGATTCCCCCAACTGCATCGCCTGCTCGACATGCATTGTTAAAGGCCAGCAAGCCATATCCCTTTAATTTGCAGGACGTTTCCTAGACAATCCTTCGGCCTTGCGCCTGCTCAATCCACTGGCTAGCCTTCGCTTCGTCGCTGCATATCAGCGATCGGGTGTGGAAACCCGGGAATGAGTAGGCGTCATGATCGTATGCAAACGCTCAATGGCGGCTGTACGCGGGCAGACTTCGGTCTGACTGGGTCCTACTCCCCGGTTTCCACCCCGCGTATGGCTGCCACCCAATCTGCCGTGTGGAAACGGCACCGGATGGCGCCCCAACCGAGTAGGAGCTATATCCATGAGCAAAATCGTCCCCGATCCACCCTATCCTGTTTTTGTTGCCCACGAAGACCTGAGCTTCGAAGACGCCATCGCCAACATTTCCTCGCTGCTACGCTGCGCCGCCACCACGGCCACCGAAACCGCCGAAGGCCTCAAAGGCACCCGGCGCGACATGGCCTGTTCGACCGCGCACTTGATCGACATGGCCCGCACCCTCGCCGACCGCGCACTGGATTGCCTGCAACCCGGACCCGCCAGCACCCCATAACCCCTCCCACATTTGGCTCGTGTTGCCTGCTTGATCGTTCCTACGCTCAGCGTGGGAACGATCAAAATGATCAACCTGTGACCACTTTTAAGCCATCCAAGATCTCAGAGTTTGACGCGTGCAGCATCCAATCGGTGCTATCAATTGCGCGGATAAAAACTAAACAGTTTTGAAAGTCATCGCCCAGTAATTTTTCTACACCCACTTGCTCCATACATGAAACCGCCACGATTAAGCAGTCGATTGTATAGTCAACACATCGGGAAAAACTCAATATATCTTCCCAGGTTTTAACGAGTCCTTTGGGCAGGCAACGAATACGATTCTGAAATCCGTCAATCGACTCATCATTTGGCAAATTTGCAACGCCATCAAATTCGATAATTAGCCATACCCAATCATTAGCAGGTACCTTTTCTAATAAATTCTGTAGCTCGATACGGCTACCATTTTTTCGATACATGGGTACTTCGAACATGTTCATATTCCATTCAGTACTGTAATGGCCGCACGCGATGATGCTTCGATGTCCCACCCTCAGGATTTGACTCCCCGCCACCCATCTGTGGTGCTCGCAAAATTGATCGATCTAATATAGTTCCAGCCATCTGAGCGGCTGAAAACGCTTCGCAGCGACTACTTCCAGTCTACATACACCTGAAAGTAGGAAGTTTATCAGAACGATTGGGGTTCGGTTCTCCATTATTTTTGGAGGCTCTACCCACAAAACCAACCTGCGACTCTTGCTTGCTGCACGAAGCATGGCTCGATGACTAGACTATCTAGATTGATCTTGAGTAAGTTTATGTAGCCGCTATGGCTAGGCGTTCTCGCCATAGCGGATGGCATATAACCATTTGAATCCGGCTATTTCAGACTCCTTCTAATATATCCCTACCTACGGCAACCAAATACGCACCATAAGATGGCTCTATTTCAAAAATCAATATGGAACCTTCCTCATACTCCTTAATTTTTTCATCAAATGAGCATGACAGCTTGGCATCCTGCTGTAATTCGTTATCACTTATTTCATAAACGTATTGTAGCAATGACCTGACCGCGCCCACACTTTCAGTGGAGCATCCCGTATGAATTACTCGCACAACGTTTATAATATTACCTTCTTTAAAGTCAGTAACAAGCAATTTTTGCAGCCCACCAACCCGTATCTTAGTTTTTCTTTCTTGAGTTAAAATTTCAATAGTCAGCGCATCATCTATCACAGCTATCGATATTAATTCTTTGTCGTGAAAAGTGCTGGACAGCATAGACATATTCACCTTTTAGGTAACGGGCTATAAGGAGTACTTATGTTGCGATCTTTGTTCGTTAGCCGGAGACCAGCTGGGGGCCTATCCCAATTATGAGTATGATGGCCGCTCCCGACCCCTGCCTCATTAGGGTGGGGGCCATCGTAATCTACTTCTGGCAAACCGTCGCGCCCGAACCTACGAGCATTGCCTCCAGCATCTCGATCTGTAGTGGAGCCAGGTTCTCCCTTCCACGGCCGCCCGCGAGTACGCTGACCTTTATCGGATTTAGAACTGCTTTGCTTAGCTTCCTCCTCGCCGCCGGCCTTCTCATTATGATAGGTGGTGGTGCGCGGCACGTCCGACATTTGAGAGACTGGGGTCTCAAAGGCCACAACCCCCCTACCACCCACGGTGTCGTCGCTGCCTCTGCCTTTAATCACAGCGCTCACAGTTGCGGCGGCTGCCAGCGCAGTAAGCGCATAGAAAGCAGGGACGATAAGAAAGGCGAAACGCCCATCCGGATCTATGTATTTGTAGGGATTGTTATTCGCATAGGTGTAGCGATTGAAACTGTGCAGATTGGACGCCTGGAAGTCGACCGAATCGACCCCCATAAAGCGCCCCAGCACCGGGTCGTAATAGCGTGCCCCCATATACGACAAACCCGTTGCGTCATCGAACGGTTTGCCGTGAAATCCGATCTTATTACTACTGCTTGGCGCTGATTGGTTCAGCCTCTCCCCGTAAGGCTTATAGTTTTCCTTCCACAGCAGGTTGCCCGTTGCGTCGGTAGCGGCCATCGGGCTGCCGGATATATCGTTGTGAAAATAAGTGACAGTATCGGCCATTGCGGCGTTGTTAAGCATCAGCGCCAGTAACAGCACGCCGATTCGTTTGCCCAACTTCTTTATCGTATCCATTGAGGTAATTCCTTTACCTGTGTTCATGGGCTTACCTGCTGTGCTACACGTTTATCGCCCAAGTAGAAGTATTCGGTGAGTGTGCCCCCGTCCAGTTCGATCAATTGTTTGCCATTTGAGTCGTATATCTCGTACACCTTGCCACTGGCCTTGACCACAGCACTACGATGGTTGAGGCCGTCATAGCTGTATTCCACTTTGGCCGCCGGGCTGGCGCAGTTGATACAGACCAGATTGGGCACATCGTTATAGGTGTAGGTGCTGTCTTGACTGCTGCTGACGTTGCCGTAAGCATCGTAACCGTAACTGTCAGTTCTAAAACCGCTCACACTACTCAGCCGATTATTGGCGTCGTAGGCATAGGTCAGGCTGGCTTGGCCCAAAGTCTGGTTGATCAGGTTGCCGCCGCCATCATAGGCAATGCTGCCTTGACCCCAGAGACCGGCGACACCGGTCAAACGGTTAATCCCGTCGTAGTCCAACGTTCGGTTAAAACTCGCGTCGACATCGTCACTGACAGTTTTGAGATTACCGGTGCCGTCATAGGTATAGTTGCTGCTGAGGTGAGTCGCTGTGAAAGGCGTTTCCGTGATGAAGCTGGCTGGCCAGAGACGGCTGTTTTGTCCGTAGCGGGAGACGATACCGTTGTTATACGTAATGCTTTGGATCAGGCCAGACGGCCAGTATTGAACAGCGCTGATATAACCAGAAATACTGGTAGGGCGGCCCAAGGCATCCGGGACATAGTTCACCATACGTGACGACTCTGGATAAGTGATGCTGCTCAGGTTGTCGTTACCGTTATAGGCAAAGCGTGTAGTGAACACTCGGCCATCCAGTGCCAAGCTGTCCTGAACCAGGTTGTCCGCCGCATCATAGGTAAAGCTACGATTGCCACCAGCGCTGTTACTACTGAGCAACTTGCTGTTTTTGTTGTAGGTATTGGTGATGGCCGGAGTGGCATCGGGGTAGACCGTGGAGGTCAGTCGATTGAGTTCGTCATAAGTGTATCGGGTGGTGCCCGATGCACCCACCTGCTTGCTCGTCAGATTGCCTGCGATGTCACGCCCATAGGTGGTTACGCCGGTTTCCGGATTGGACACGCTGATGAGGTAGTTGTGTGCGTCATAGCCATACGTGCGTGTAAGCCCCGCCTGGGTGACCGAGGTCATCAAGTCATTGGCGCCGCGTTCGATGGTTACGTTGACCGAATTTTCCGGTGTGGTGATGGCCATCAGCAGTTGCTGATCGGGGTCACCATATGATCGATACGTATAGGTGGTGAGGTTGCCGCGTTCATCAGTCACGGAAGCAGTAGCCGGGCCATAACTGTAAGTCTGGAACGTTCCATCAGCATTGGTCTGGCGGGTCAGACGATTGAGCGCGTCATAAAGATAGCTAGTTCCGACCGTCTCCCCCGGGTTGGACTCGAAGGTCTTACGCCCCAGGCCATCGTAGCTGAAGGTGCGGGTAATGCCGGCCAACGTAATGCCGGTAGTCCGGCCAAAGTTATCGTACTGCGTGGTCTCAACCAACGGACCGCGGGTTGAGGTTTTGCTGATGGGCGTATAGGCAATGCTCCTGGGGTTGCCAACAGGTGGAATGACCGAGGTAAGCCGGTTGATGCCATCATAGGTATAGAGAGTGGTTTTACCTTCACCATTGGTGTGTGCGCTGATGTTGCCAGCATCGTCGACCACGCGAGTGATGGTGATGTTTTCCGGAAGGGTCTCGGTTTGAGCAATGCCACGCTTGTAATTGCTGTAAGTGTAGACGCGGCCACCGGGCAGGGTTTTGCTGGCGATATTGCCTTGGGTATCGTAAGTGAAACTGACGATGACACCATCGCGGGTTTCCGTTAGAACGTTACCATTAGCGTCGAAGGTGCGGGTGAGCGATTTACCTGGAGAGGTTTCGCTGGCGATCTTGCCCAGAATCCATCTCGCAGGATCGTTGAAGTAAGTATAGGTGGTGGTACGCGAGCCGCCATTGGGGCCGGTTTCTACTCTAGTGCCGGGATTACCATACACATCATAGTTCGAGTACGACGTTACATAAGACGCGCCGTCAATTATTGTTGTCTTCTGTGCTAAATCGGCGGACCAGACATTGTCGTCATACACTATTCCGAGCCCAACGACTGAAGTTTTTAGTGGAACCAATACTCTTGGAATATAACCAAAATCTTGAGATTTACCCAGAGGGAAATCAACCTTGAATAACTGCCCAATTGTCCAGCCGACGTTTTGGCTCTGGTAATTTACCCCTTGATTGGCTACAACGTAGCTATGACTCATAAAACTGTAGGTTGTTGTACCTTCAGGGCCAGCAACCGTAGTAGTATCATATTTCCCAATACTTCCTAAGGCGTATCCGTATTTCCATTCTGCTCCGCTCGATTGGGTTTTGCCATTAATGCGCTCGCGATAAACCTTGGCTGAGTAGGTCTGTCCAGGGGCATACATGGTGATTCGATCGGTTACCCAACCATATGAGTAACGTGTGATTCCTCCTCGGGGATTGGTCACTGCAGTAAGCTTTCTGCTTATGATAGTCGACTGATTAAGAGGAGAATAGGTATCTACCCTGCTCTTAATGGTTAAAAAGGGGCCTGGAGCATATGAAAAACTCCAAGACTCGCCACTTGGCAGTAATACTCTGTTCAAGACAGTTGAATTATTTGCATTTTGATTTAGATATTCGTAGCTCCAGATACGCGATCCGTCAGTGATCGACAAGAGTTTTTGCGTTACCGGATCGTATTGAAAGTTTATTCTACGACCATCACTTGCGACCACGGAATTTATTTTCACGTCACCGCGATCGAAGTCATATAGCGTTGATGATCCAATTCCGGGGAACCTTTTCCCTGGCACCGCGTAAGGCGTCGTCGCTGCAGGGCGATATTCGTAGGTTAGCGTATTCCCATTAACATCTTGTGCAGATTTTGCTACAAGGTAACCTTCAGCTCGATTCGGCGCCTGATAGATAGATTGGTTACTGACTAACAACACGTCGGTGTCGGCAATTATAAAGTTCCCATAGTAACGATCCCGATCAACGTTTCCAAAATTGTAAATTGTGCCGTCTGGAGAGGTTGTCGTTATAGTGCCGCCTATACAGTCTAGTTTCCAACCGCCTTTCGAATAAGCTTTTTGCCCGCCAGCAGCATAAAGTAATTCTTGCTGACCATTTGGAAGTTCCAGAACCGGATTTTCTGAACCACCGTTCCAACTGGTCACGTCGCTGCCACGACATATACGTAAAAGCAAAGCGTCAGACGTAGATGTTTCTGCCGGATCTTCCGGGGTCTGCTGTCGAGTAATTTCGTTGTATCTGAACCTAATCCTAGGTGCGACCCCAAGACTCCAGCCAGGACCAAGCGCAGTCCATTTGTACGACTTGTTATAGGTGGAAAGCAGGCCAGCTGATGAGGACTGCATGTCGTATGTTCGCCACACCTCGATATTCAATCCACCATTCCCAGGCAGAGCAAGATCTTTTTGTTGAATAGTGAGATTGCCGCTTCTGAAATCCACCTCACCCTCTTGGCCTTCAAACTCTCGATCATTTACCGGGGGTCGCTGATCTGTAGTTGCCGTGTTGAAAACAGCTGCACTTGATGCGATAGCGGGAAAACACAAACAGATTAAAAAAACAATTGTTACTGATGTCACGGATTTAAATTTCCCGTCTACATCAGACATAGCGTACAAAAACTTGAGCAGGCAAGATGATTTTTTCGACGAGCTTTTTTCTTTCATTATATACAATTCCATTTGTTATAAATTTTTCCGCCAGACTTGATCGCGCCTAGCAAACAATTAAAGCGATTCGGCAAAAATTTATTTAGCGTGCTTATTGCGATTAGAACCTTCATCGCCTTCGCTTACATCCAAGACGAAGAGAGTAAGTGAAATTTAAATTTAAAAAACTGAAGAACTGTTTCATAGCACTACTTGAGCCGGATCTCCTGAGTTATTTCCACATTCTTAAAACAAGGCAGATCAGCATTTAAAGTTACAGGAGGCCCAACTTTGAAGAGAGTTTTACTTAGGGTAAAGTCGGACGATTCCGAGGTCTTCGTCGTATAAATCTGATGGATCGCTGACTGCCCCAGTCAGTAATCATCTCCCTTATCTGCATCGCCTGCTCGACATGTATTGTTAAAGGCCAGCAAGCCATATCCCTTTAATTTGCAGGACGTTTCCTAGACAATCCTTCGGCCTTGCGCCTGCTCAATCCACTGGCTAGCCTTCGCTTCGTCGCTGCATATCAGCGATCGGGTGTGAGATCCCGTGTATGAGCAGGCGCCATGCGCTACAACCGTCTATGGCGGCTATGTGCGGGCAGACTTCGGTCTGGCCGGGTCCTGTTTTCCGGTATCTCACCCCGCACATAGCTGCCACCTTTTGACGTGTGAGATCGGCAAAAGAATGGCTCCCAATCCAAGCAGGAGCTTCACGCATGAGCAAAATCGTCCCCGATCCACCCTATCCCGTTTTTGTTGCCCACGAAGACCTGAGTTTCGAAGACGCCATCGCCAACATTTCCTCGCTGCTACGCTGCGCCGCCACCACGGCCACCGAAACCGCCGAAGGCCTCAAAGGCACCCGACGCGACATGGCCTGTTCCACCGCCCACTTGATCGACATGGCCCGCACCCTCGCCGACCGCGCACTGGATTGCCTGCAACCCGGCCCCGCCAGCAACCCATAACCCATGTGGGAGGGGGCTTGCCCCCGATGCGGTGGGTCAGCCAATTAATCCGTATCTGACCCACCATCATCGGGGGCAAGCCCCCTCCCACAGTTGGCCTGTGTCGCCTGATCTTGAGCGACATGCCCGCACCCTCGCCGACCGCGCACTGGATTGCCTGCAACCCGGCCCCGCCAGCAACCCCCTCCCACAGTTGGCCTGTGTCGCCTGATCTTGATCGACATGCCCGCACCCTCGCCGACCGCGCACTGGATTGCCTGCAACCCGGCCCCGCCAGCAACCCCCTCCCACAGTTGGCCTGTGTCGCCTGATCTTGATCGACATGCCCGCACCCTCGCCGACCGCGCACTGGATTGCCTGCAACCCGGCCCCGCCAGCAACCCGTAACCCATGTGGGAGGGGGCTTGCCCCCGATGCGGTGGGTCAGCCAATTAATCCGTATCTGACCCACCGTCATCGGGAGCAAGCCCCCTCCCACAGTTGGCCTGTGTCGCCTGTCTGAATGCATCAATGACTGCTCGGAAAGTGGTACAACAGGGGTTTGCGCCAATCCTTATCGGAGGCCTGCACGCATGACGTCCAAACTCGAACAACTCAAGCAATTCACCACCGTGGTCTGCGACACCGGCGACCTGGAAGCCATCAGCCGTCTGCGACCGGTGGACGCCACCACCAACCCTTCTCTGCTGCTCAAGGCTTCGGCCATCGCGCATTACGGCGATATCCTGCGTAGCGCGCTCGACCTGTCCAAAGGCGATCTGGGCCTGGCCTGCGATCAGTTTTCCGTGGCGGTGGGCTGCGGCATTCTCAAGGTAATTCCGGGACGCATCTCCACCGAAGTCGACGCACGTTTGTCCTTCGATGAAGACGCGCTGTGGGCCAAAGCCAATCAACTGATCGCCCTTTATGACCAGGCCGGCGTCGGGCGCGACCGCGTGCTGATCAAACTCGCGTCCACCTGGGAAGGTATCCGCACCGCCGAACGCCTGGAAAAAGCCGGCATCCAGACCAACCTGACCCTGCTGTTCTCGTTCGCCCAGGCCCAGGCCTGCGCCGATGCCGGTGTGTTTCTGATTTCACCGTTCGTGGGCCGCATCTACGACTGGTACCGCAAGCACACCGGCCTGGACTACACCGGCGCGGACGACCCGGGCGTGCAGTCGGTGACGCGGATCTACAACTACTACAAGGCCAACAGGATCGACACCGTGGTGATGGGCGCAAGCTTTCGCACGCTCAGCCAGATCGAGCAATTGGCCGGTTGCGATCGCCTGACCATCAGCCCCGAACTGCTGCAAAAGCTGGATGAGGACACCGGCCCACTGCAACGCAAGCTGGCGCCAGGCGCCGCAGGTGAAGCGCGCCAGTCATTGACTGAAGCGCAATTTCGCTGGGCCTCCAATGAGGATGCGATGGCCACCGAAAAGCTGGCCGAAGGGATTCGCCAGTTTGCCAGGGATCAGGAGAAGCTGGAGGCGGTACTGGCTGCGCTGTGAAGCGGCAAGATCAACCGTGATCAAAAAATGCAGGAGGGAGCACGCCCCTCCTGCACGGCCGCAAGCATCAGGTCGCGGGGCGATCATCCAACGCACGCCCTGCCAACGCCCCCATCAACCCACCGACGATTGGCGCCAGCCAGAACAACCAGAGCTGTGACAGGTACTGCACCCCGGCAAACAACGCCGGGCCGGTGCTTCGCGCGGGGTTGACCGAGGTGTTGGTCACCGGGATCAGCACCAGGTGGATCAGGGTCAGCGCCAGGCCGATGGCGATAGGCGCAAAGCCCGGCACCGCCGCTGGCGCCGTGACGCGCATGATGATCAACACAAAAAAGAACGTGGCAATCAGTTCGGCCAGGGCGGCGGACTTCATGTCGAAATGGCCGGGGCTCAAAGGACCATAACCATTGGCGGCGAACCCACCCGGCTCGAAACCGGGCTGGCCGTTGGCGATCAAGTACAGTGCCACGGCAGCCACAACGGCCCCGCTGACCTGCGCCGCGATGTAAGGCAGCACATCCGCACCGCACACACGGCGCCCGGCCCACAGGCCAATGGTCACCGCCGGGTTGAAATGCCCGCCGCTGATACCGCCCACGGCATAGGCCATGGTCAATACCGTCAGACCAAACGCCAGCGATACCCCGGCGAAGCCAATACCCAACTCTGGAAAGGCCGCCGCCAGAATGGCGCTGCCGCACCCGCAGAAGGTCAGCCAGAAGGTCCCCAGAAGCTCTGCGATCAAACGCTTTTGCACAATCGACTCCATTGCTGTTCACGTGCCGTCACCACGGGAGGTGGGCGGTCCCGCGAGACGGTAGCAATGGGCAATGATGGCTCCTGTAGGAATTGTCCGGTTTTAGTTGCGCGCGGGATCAGCAATGTCCGGCGTCTGCTTGTGCCACCGACGGTAAACTATCCAAATCCGTAGCGCCGGTGGATACGCTGTTCGTTTTGTGTGGGAGGGGGCTTGCCCCCGATGGCGGCCTCAGAGCCAGCCAGTATCTTGGATCAGAGCGAATACATATCCATTATTTAGGTAACGGCCACTTAGGGTTCCGCCCTGACGGCGGGTCACTTTGGAAAAAGCCCCAAAGTAACCAAAGGGCTCTTGCCCCACCACTCGGCACCTCGCCCAGGCTCGGTGTGCCCGAACGCAGGCTTGAATCCGTGGGCCGCCGCAATGGGCCATCCATGGCCCAGTGCGGCTAACCCGGCGTCCTGCCGGGTTACCCACGAATTCAAGCCCGCGTTCGGCCAGCGTGGTTTAACGGGGCGCCTAAGATCAAAAGCGGCTCGCTGCGCATCGTGGTTACCGCACGCTTCTATGGCCTACAACGTTGTGTAGATATCTATGCCCCGATGAGGGAGTCAGTAAGTGCATCAGTGACTGACACACCGCCATCGGGGGCAAGCCCCCTCCCACATTTGGCCCGAGGTGCATCAGCGAATCACTGAGTGTGATAGGGCGCAGGCTAAGGGCAAGGATGTCGTAAACGAAAACGGGCGACCTTGCGGTCGCCCTCTATAAGCTCAGTCAGTCAGCAAAACCGCACTTATCAGTGCACAGTATGATAGTTGCTTAAAGCATTCATATAGGCCGCCTTAACTGTCAGGCCTACAGTATCCAGTACCTGCGCGTTAAGAGCAGCGAGCTTGTCACCTATCAAGCTTTGCCCCGCCTGCTTCAACTTGAGCCGGGAGCGCCCGGGGTATTTCGTGCCGGCGATGTCCACCGTCAGGCTAACCTCGCAGGCGTAATAGTCAGGAGCGTTCCAAGTCTTGACGAATACTCTGTCGATTTCGACGCTGGTTTTGAGTGTCGAAGTGGAAGAAACGCCCACCGCACGTCGGGTGAACTCGGTCCAGTCGTCAACAGGCACGTTGGCAAAACCCTCGTAAAGGCCGACCTTGTAATTCGCAGCATGCCAAACGACCTTGCTCGACTCCTTGCAGCGCGTACACTTTTCAGCCCCAGTCACTTGCACGATGTCGGCCTGTACAACCCCTCCTTTGATTGCCGCCAACTCGGCCTCCGTCGAGTACGCCGCGAAGTGCAACTGGTTGGTCACACAGCCACTGAGCGCTAACAGCACACATGCAACCATCAAGTACTTCATCAATCACCACTTCCTGTGAAATTCATTTGTTAAGCGGCACACCCTGCCCAAACCGCCGAATCGCCAGGCAATACCCCACCAATGCCAGCCCCGCCAGCAACCCGCCCGCCGCGCCGATCCAGGCGAAGCCGAAGTGGCTGCCGACCCAACTGCCCATCAACGCGCCGCCGCCGATGCCGATGTTGTAGATGCCGGAAAACATCGCCATGGCCACGTCGGTGGCGTCGGGTGCCAGCACCAGCACTTTGGACTGCATCGCCAGGCCAAAGCCCATGATCGCCATACCCCAGAACACACTCAGGCCCACCAGGTAGGATTCGGCGCCGCTCAACGGCAACATCAGCGCCAGGCACGCGGCGAGCAGAAACACGCTGCTGATCACAAAGACATGCGGATTGAAACGATGCACCAGGCTGAACAGCAGCGAGCCGATGATGCCGGCACCGCCGAATACCAGCAGGATCAGGGTGACCGCACTGCCGCCCAAACCAGCGACGCCTTCGACGAAGGGTTCGATGTAGCTGTAGGCGGTGAACTGGGCGGTGACGGTCATCGCGGTGAGCACGTAGAGCGCCACCAGTGCCGGGCGCTTGAACAGCAGCGGCAGGCTGCGCAGGGAGCCGGAGTTCTGGCTCGGCAACGGCGGCAAGGTGCGCCACAGCCAGAACACCAGCGCGGCGGCGAACGCGGCGATCACCAGGAAGGTGGTGCGCCAGCCCATGGCCTCGCCCAGCAGGCGGCCCAGGGGAATACCCAGCACCATCGCCAGGGACGTGCCGGTGGCGAGCAGGCCCAGGGCCTGCACTTGCTTGCCCTGTGGCGCCAGGCGCACTGCCAGGGAGGCGGTGATCGACCAGAACAGCGCATGGGCCAGGGCGATGCCGATCCGGCTGACCATCAGCAGGCCGAAACTGGTGGCCACGCTGGACAGGATATGACTGACGATAAACAGGCCGAACAGCACGATAAGCAATTTGCGCCGTTCGACGTTACGCGTGAGCAGCATCACCGGCAGAGACGTCAGCGACACGATCCACGCATAGATAGTGAGCATCAGGCCGACGCTGGCCACGGGCATGTCAAAGCTGGCGCCGATGGCACTGAGCAGGCCGACCGGCACGAATTCGGTGGTATTGAATACAAAGGCGGCCAACGCCAGGGCGATGACCGGTTGCCAATTGGCTTGGGGGGTTGCGGCTGAAAGGCTCATTGCGGGGCGAGGTACTCTGACAGTGATCAAACGGCCGCGCAGGACACGCGGGGCCGTTGAGCATTCTATAGGTTTCTCGCGGCGCTGTTGGCCCTGATCCTGCCCGGTTATCGCATGACGGGTCAGCGCGACGCCCTAAGCGCCCGGTTGAATCGGCCTGATCAGCCCCGACTCACGGATCCACCTGCGTCATCAACTCGGGAATGCTTTCCGGGCGCCTGGCATAGCGCTGGGCCAAGGCCGCGCACACCATCAACTGAATCTGGTGGAACAGCATCAATGGCAAAATCAACACGCCCATGCTCGCCCCGGCGAACAACACCTGGGCCATCGGCACGCCGGTGGCCAGGCTTTTCTTCGAGCCGCAGAACAGGATGGTGATGCGGTCTTCCTGGCTGAAGCCGAACGCCTTGCCCAGCAGCGCGGAGGCCACCAGCACCAGCGCCAGCAACACGCAGCACGCCAGCACCAGACCGCCCAGCTCCCACAGCGGAATCTGGTGCCAGATGCCTTCGTTGACCGCCTCGCTGAACGCGCCGTAGACCACCAGCAGGATCGAGCCCTGGTCGACGAACTTGAGCCAGGATTTATTGCGGCCAACCCAGTCACCGATCCAGCGTCGGGCGATCTGGCCGGCGACGAACGGCAGCAGCAACTGCACGCTGATCTTCAGGATCGCGTCGACGGTGGAGCCGCCATCACCGTGTACATTGAGCAGCAGGGTCACCAGCAAGGGCGTGAGAAAGATACCGAACAGGCTCGAGGCCGCCGCGCTGCAGATGGCCGCCGGAATATTGCCGCGCGCCAGGGAGGTGAAGGCAATCGCCGACTGCACGGTGGCCGGCAGCGCGCAGAGGTAGAGCATGCCCATGTACAGGTCGTTGCCGATCAGCGGCGACAGCACGGGCTTGAGCGCCAAGCCCAGCAGCGGGAACAGCACGAAGGTCAGGCTGAACACCAGCAGATGCAGACGCCAGTGCCCCGCCCCGGCGACGATGGCCTGGCGCGACAGCTTGGCGCCGTGCAGGAAAAACAGCAGCGCGATGGCAAGGTTGGTGACCCAGCCGAACGCCACGGCGGTCTGGCCGCTGGCCGGCAGCAGCGAGGCGAGGACCACCGTGGCGATCAGGGCCAGGGTGAAGTTATCGGGCAGGAAACGCGGACGGGTCATAAGCAAATCTTCCAGGGGTTGCCAAGCGCATTGGGCGACTCTAACGTAACGATCTATTACCGACTAACGCCAATGAGCCAGTAAATGCCGCCTAAAGGACAGGAAAAAACCGTCCGACGCACGATTCCCGGGCTGTCCAGCCTGCCGCGCCCCGTGTATGGACGCACCGAATCGCTGCCCAATCGCGCACTGACGCGGCGGCACAGCCATCCCTGGGTGCAGTTGTCCTATGCCATTTCCGGGGTGCTGGAGATCCAGACCAGTGCCGGCCGCTTCGTCGCCCCGCCCCAGCGTGCGGTGTGGATTCCGGCGGGCATGCCGCACCGCGTCTACAGCGCGCCCCACACCGAGATGCGCAGCCTGTACCTGGATTGCAGCGTCACGGCGTGGGCGGCCGGGCACTGTCACGTGCTGGAGGTGAGCAGCCTGTTGCGCGAGTTGATCCGCAGCTTCAGCGAACGGCCGGCGGACTATGCCGAAGATGGCCCCGATGGCCGCCTGGCCCAGGTGATACTCGACCAACTCGCCGCCGCGCCCCAGGTGGACTTGATGCTACCCCTGCCCCATGACGCCCGCTTGCGGCAGATCTACCGCAGCCTGCACCTGCATCCGGAGCAGCAGACCACCCTGGGGGATTGGAGCCGCAAGCTGGGGATCAGCGAAAAAACCCTCAGCCGCTTGTTTCTGAGTGACACCGGGCTGACCTTCCGCGCGTGGCGCCAGCGCCTGCGCCTGCTGAGCGCCCTGCCCGCCCTGGAGCAAGGCGAGCGGGTAACGGACGTGGCGCTGGGCTGTGGTTATGAATCGACGTCGGCGTTCATCAACGCGTTTCGCCAGCAATTCGACGCCACGCCGGGGGAATTTTTCCGTTGAGGATTGGCCCGCCCACTGCAAAAAATCCCCAAACACGCGCTCGGCTGGTATTGTGCCGCGCTTTGGAACACCGCTACCGACTTGCGAGGAATAGACGTTGGACACTGACGAAAAAATGACCGGAGACCTGTTCGAGGTCGATAAGCGCCTGTCACTCAAGCCCGTGGTGGACTTCAACGCCTACCTGCGCAGCGCGTTCGGCGACGGTTCGTGCACCTGCATACGCTGCAGCGCCAGCGGTGGCGATGAAACCGGCTACGGCTTCCAGCACACGTTCACTTTCGACGGCAAGCCCACCCACCGCCGCTTTGCCGCCACGGCAGGCAGCGATGTGTTGATAGTGCTGAAGAAGGCCTGGTTGTCTTACACCAAGGCCGAGTTGCCGCTCAGCGGTGTATTGGCGCTGGAGACGGTGAAGGAGTTCGTTGAACCACAACTGCACAAGCGCCTGGCGCCGCTGCTGTTGGCCAGCGGGTTGGTGAAGGATGTCGATGACCAGTTGCACATTCAGCCACAAGCATCGACTTGAACGCACTTCAAATGTGGGAGGGGTCTTGCCCCCGATAGCAGTGTGTCAGCCAACCAATGCTTAGCTGGCTCACCGCAATCGGGGGCAAGCCCCCTCCCACATTGGTTTTGTATTGGCAGATTAAAAACCGGGAACGCCTTGCATGCGGAGCTCGGGAGACAGTTCTTCCAGCGGCTCGGTCAGCGGCCGTTCGCTCATCCCCGGCAGCAGAATCACCTTGCGGCACTCCTCCTCGGCTTTATCAAACAGTTCATAGCCTCGCGCGGCTTGTTCCAGAGACAGTCGATGGGTAACGATTGCCTCGGGATTCAAATGCCCGAGTTCAATGTGCTCAAGTAATTCCGGCAGGAAGCGTTGCACGTGGGTCTGACCCATCTTGAAGGTCAATCCCTTGTCAAATGCGTCACCGAACATAAAGCCATGGATAAAGCCGGCATACACCCCGGCCACGCTGACCACCCCGCCACGGCGCACGGCCGCGATGCACTGGCGCAGGGCCTTGCCGCTGCTGCCTTCGATCTTCAGGGTGGTGAGAATGGTTTCCGTGGTGCTGCCCTTGGCTTCAAAACCCACCGCATCCACCACGCCGTCGACGCCGCGCATACCGGCGGTCTGGCGGATGATGGTGTCGGCCGGGTCGTCGTCCTCTTCAAAGTTGATCGGGATCACGCCATACATCTTTTGTGCGTAGGCCAGGCGATAGGGATGATCGTCGACCATGAAAATTTGCTCTGCACCGAGCATCTGCGCGCACGCCGCGCTGAGCAGACCCACGGGGCCGGCGCCGTAGATCGCGACGCTTGCGCCTTTGCCGATACCGGCATTGGTCACCGCCTGCCAGGCCGTGGGCAGGATGTCGGAGAGGAACAACACCTTTTCATCCGCCAGCAACCCAGGCACCTTGAACGGCCCGGCGTTGGCCTTGGGCACCCGCACCAGCTCCGCTTGGCCACCGGGGATGCCGCCGTACAGGCGGCTGTAGCCGAACAACGCGGCACCCGGGGGAATCGCCTTTTTATTCAGGATTGCGCCGCGCCCGTCGTTGGTGGTTTCGCAGGCGGCGTACTGCTGCAACTGACAGAAAAAACAGTCGCCGCAGGCGATCACGAAAGGAATCACCACGCGGTCACCGCGCTGCACCGCCGTGACCGCCGGACCGGTTTCTTCGACGATGCCCATGAACTCATGCCCGAAGATATCGCCGTGCTCCACCGTCGGGATCTTGCCCCGGTACAGGTGCAGGTCCGAGCCGCAGATCGCGGTGGCGGTGACGCGCAAAATGATGTCGTCGGGTTGCTCAATGATCGGGTCAGGGACGGTATCGACCTGGACTTTATGGGCGCCTTGGTAGGTCATCGCGCGCATGGGCTGCACTCCTGTGATGGGGACTTACTAGTTAAGGGCACGCCCCGCGCCGGGTGTTCCATCACCGTGCGGCGGTAAGCGATAAATGGTCGTTCAGCGCAGGCGCGTGACCGTGAGCGCCACCACGGCGATCCGCTCGACGCGCTCATACCCTGGCTTGTCGAGTTCTTCGCCGAAGACGTCCGGGTCCAGCTCACGGTAGGTCCAGCCATAGGCATCGCTGGCCAGCAACGGCTTGACCGCGTCCAGGAAAGGATCGCCGCCGGCCACCATCGCCACGCCGGTATACAGCAACAGGCAACCGCCGACGGCCAGGCGCCCGAGGGATTCGCCGGCGATGCGCACCGACAACTGCTCGCCCAACGCACCACCGCCATGGCGATAGGCGCGCTGGCGGTCGTCATTCATGTACGGCGGGTTGGCGACGATCAGGTCGAATTCGCCTTCGACGCTGGTCAGCACGTCACTCTGGTAGACACTCACATTCGCGAGGCCCGCCAACTCGGCATTCACCGCAGTCAGGCGCAGGGCGCGCGGGTTGATGTCCACCGCGAGCACCTCGGCGTCGTGCCGCGCATGGGCGACGACCAGCGCACCGACCCCCGCCCCGCAGCCAATATCCACCGCGCGCTTGAGCGGCTCGAAGCGCTGCTGCAAATGGGCTTCGATTACCTGGGCGAATCGATAGCTGTCAGGGCCGAAAAACACCGCGTCCGACTCCACGGTGGGATAAGGCGAATGGGCAAACAACAGGTCACCCAGGCTCGACCAGCGCACGCTGCTGCGCCACAGCGCGTCGTGTTTTTCAATCACTCCGGCTTGTTGCAGCTCTTCACGAAAGGCCTCAGGCAGCAAGTCGTTGTCGAACGGCATGGACCAGCCGAACACATCGCGCAGGTTCATCGCCAGCGGGGTCGACAAGCGCCGGAACACGCGCTCGTGGGTCAGTGGTGTCGGGGTGATAAAACGGTAGCCGCTCTCCTTCAAGCCTCGGCCAAGGTTGAGCAGGGCACGATCGGCCAGTTGTTGTGCAGACATGGACAGGTTTCCTTAGCGCAGACGCGCGCGCAGTTGGATAAAGCGGCGGGTGGCATACAACCCGGCAGGGCTGCAGTGGCGCCGCGCCGACATCCACGGGATCAGCGCGCCCAGTTGCTGCTCATCGGGCAGGCTCCACAGTGATTCGACGAGGGCCTGGGTATCCGGATCCGCCGGGCGGTGCTGCTCGCGGCTGAAACGGCTGCCGCGCCCGGGGCGTACCGGCGTCACACGCTGGGTGCCGATCCAGTCACCGGCGATCCAGTCATGCAGTACCTGTTTTTCATAGCCGCTGAACACCCCGAACATCGCCGCGCCCGCGCCTTCGATCAACTGCCAGAAGCGGCTTTCGGCGGGGTCCTGGTTGCGTTTGATCCAACCCTTTTCCTCCATCGCCCTGAGGAATTCCCCCATCTGCCCGGGCTTGGCCAGCCACTGATTGACGGTCTTGCCTTCGAAGCGGCAGTAGTCCGAATGCATATGCTGGCCAAAGCTGCGCTTGCGTTCGAGCATGGCCATCACTTCATCCTGCAGATCAAAACCTTCGATGACCGCAGTAGTGCCTGGGCCAAGGTCATTGAGGCGATAGCCGGCGGCGACGCGACGGTAGAAGTCTTCCCTGCCCTCACCCAGCGGCAGCAGGTTGAGTACCGACTGCGCGGCTTTGCTGGCGTGGCCGCTGCTGGCGTTGTCGATGGTCACGTGAAGGGTGAAGTAATAGGGGTCGATGCCCAGCTCGCTCAGTTCGTAGGCAGTGATCAGCAGGTGCAGCGGCAACTGCTCATAGCCCAGGTTGTAGCCGATGATTTCCGGCAGGAACTCCTCGGCACACAGGCCCAGGGCCAGTTGCAATGCGCCTTGCAGATAGTGGCCGTCCTCGAGCCCCGCCTCGCTGTCGGCATCATGCTCGCTGAGCAGCTTGCGATAGATCACCACATGGTTCTGTGCGGCTTCGCCGTCGCCCAACTCTTCAAGGTAAGTGGTCAGCAGACCGTCGAAGCGCTGATCCTGCCAATAGCGCAGCAGGCCATAGAGCCACGCACCGTCGACCTGTTTGGTCGGGGCCACGCGTTGCAGCACATACAGCGCGTGCGCCTTGTTGTGGAAGTAGCGGCGCGGCCGGCCTTGCTGGCGTTGCTCCAGGTACTCGGCGTAGGCCTGGGCCACGGCGGCGCAACGCTGTTCCACCCAGGCCGGCAACTGCTCGGGCACATCCGGGAGGTCGCTGACGGTCCCTTCCACCTGGGCCAATTGATCCCGCAGGTAATCACGCGCCACGTGCGTGGCATCCGCAGATTCACCGTACAGCTGTTGGTAGACCCGTTGATGGCGACCCTGGGCCGAGTCTGTGACAGAGGCCGGTTGGCCCGACAGCGCTGTGAGGAGTGTCATGGTGGCAGTTTCCGCAAAGTCCGTTACAACGGGCCAGCCTGCAAGGCGGCCCCGCAAAAGCGCTTGAACCACGCGCCTATAAAATGCAGAGCCTTGGGAGGTGCGGAAAATTCAAATGAGGTTGTTGAAGGGGGGATAAGCGGTAGCTGGGCAAAATGAAAATGTGGGAGGGGACTTGCCCCCGATAGCAGTGGATCAGTCAATGAATTCGTCACTGACACACCGCTATCGGGGGCAAGCCCCCTCCCACATTTTTTACATCCTGGGTTGCTGCTTTGTTATTTACGCGCCGCCTCCCACTGTTTGAGCAGGTCGTTGTAGTTCACGGTCTCGCCTTTGGGCTTCTCGTTGGCCAGTTTCGGTTTCGGCGCGCCAGGCTGGTCGAACCAGTATTGCGCGTCGCGCTCGGGGTTCATTTTCGGGCCGCACACCGGTTGCACCTTGGAACGTTCCAGGCGCGTCATGATCGCGTCCTGCTCCTTGGCCAGGTTGTCCAGCGCCTGTTGCGGGGTTTTCTCGCCGCTGGCGGCGGCGGCGATGTTGCTCCACCACAGTTGCGCCAGACGTGGATAGTCCGGCACGTTGGTGCCGGTCGGCGACCACTCGGTGCGGGCCGGGCTGCGGTAGAACTCCACCAGGCCGCCGAGTTTGGGGGCCATGTCGGTCATGGCCTGGGAGTTGATATCGGACTCACGAATCGGCGTGAGGCCGACGATGGTTTTCTTCAAGGACACGGTTTTGGAGGTGACGAACTGCGCGTAGAGCCAGGCCGCGAGTTTCTGTTTCTCCGGCGTCGACTTGAGGAAGGTCCAGGAACCCACGTCCTGATAGCCCTTCTTCATGCCCTTCTCCCAGTACGGCCCGACCGGCGACGGCGCCATGCGCCATTTCGGCGTACCGTCGGCGTTCACCACCGGCAGGCCCGGCTTGACCATGTCCGCAGTAAACGCGGTATACCAGAAGATTTGCTGCGCAATGTTGCCCTGGGACGGCACCGGACCGGATTCGGAGAAGGTCATGCCCGCCGCTTCCGGTGGCGCATAGGCCTTCATCCAGTCCACGTATTTCTGCGTGGCGAACACCGCCGCCGGGCCGTTGGTGTCGCCGCCGCGGGTCACGCTGGAGCCCACCGGGTGGCAGTCCTCCACGCGAATGCCCCACTCGTCCACCGGCAGGCCGTTGGGCAAACCCTTGTCGCCGCCACCGGCCATGGAGAACCAGGCATCGGTGAAACGCCAGCCCAGGGAGGGGTCTTTCTTGCCGTAGTCCATGTGCCCATAGACGCGCTTGCCGTCGATCTCCTTGACGTCTTCGCTGAAGAATTTGGCGATGTCTTCATACGCGGACCAGTTCACCGGCACGCCGAGCTCGTAGCCGTACTTTTCCTTGAACTTGGCTTTCAGCTCCGGGCGCTCGAACCAGTCGGCGCGGAACCAGTATAGGTTGGCGAACTGCTGGTCGGGCAGCTGGTAGATCTTGCCGTCCGGCGCAGTGGTGAAAGACAGGCCAATGAAGTCCTTGAGGTCCAGGGTCGGCGAGGTAAAGTCCTTGCCTTCGTTGGCCATCAGGTCGGTGATGGATTCGGTCTTGCCGTAGCGAAAGTGCGTGCCGATCAGGTCCGAGTCGTTGACCCAGCCGTCATAGATATTCTTGTCCGATTGCATCTGGGTTTGCAGCTTCTCCACCACGTCGCCTTCCTGCAGCAGGTCGTGGGTCAGCTTGATCCCGGTGATTTCGCTGAAGGCCTTGGCCAGCACCTTGGATTCATATTCGTGGGTGGTGAGGGTTTCCGACACCACGTTGATCTTCATCCCACGGAAGGGTTCGGCGGCCTTGATAAACCACTTCAATTCCTCAAGCTGCTGGGCTTCGGTGAGCGTGGACGGTTTGAACTCGCTGCCGATCCATTTTTTCGCCGCATCTTCATACGCATCCGCCCAGGCCGAAGCGCTCAAACCACTGAGGGCCAGTACGGCGGCCAATGAAATGCTATGTCGCAGCTTATTGTTTTTATTCAACATAGAGACCTCCAGGTTAATTTCACACGGGACTCGCAGACACCCCTCTCTTGTAGGAGCGAGCTTGCTCGCGAAAAACTCACAAACACCGCGGGCTACCAGAAGCACTGCGTTATCGTTGACGATTTTCGCGAGCACGCTCGCTCCTACAGGGTGGTGCACACCTAGCCCCAACGCATCACACTCAACAGCCATACCAGGGAGAGCGCGGACGCCACCCAGATGCTCCAGTCGGTAACGCCGATGACCAGCAAATGCAGGTAGGCGCTGCCGAGAAGACCGATAAACAAGCGATCACCACGGGTGGTGCTGATCGGCAGAAAACCGCGCCGAGGGATACTCGGCGAGCGCAACTCCCAGGTGGTCATGCCCGCCAGAATCAGCGCGATGCCGCCAAAGAACAGGGCTGTGGGGGTGGTCCAGGCCATCCATTCCATCATTGATTCCTCTAGACCCGGCCCAGGGCAAAGCCCTTGGCCACGTGGTTACGAACAAACCAGATCACCAGCATGCCCGGCAGGATGGTCAACACCCCCGCCGCCGCCAGCACGCCCCAATCGATACCCGAGGCCGACACCGTGCGGGTCATCACCGCCGCGATGGGCTTGGCATTGACCGAGGTCAGCGTGCGCGCCAACAACAGTTCGACCCAGGAAAACATGAAGCAGAAAAACGCCGTCACCCCGATGCCGGAGCCGATCAGCGGGATGAAAATCTTCACGAAGAACTTGGGAAACGAGTAGCCATCGATGTAGGCGGTTTCGTCGATTTCCTTGGGCACGCCGGACATGAAACCCTCAAGAATCCACACCGCCAACGGCACGTTGAACAAACAATGCGCCAGCGCCACTGCGATATGGGTATCGAACAGGCCGATGGACGAATACAGCTGGAAAAACGGCAGCAAAAATACCGCCGGCGGCGCCATGCGGTTGGTCAGCAGCCAGAAGAACAGGTGCTTGTCGCCGAGGAAACGGTAGCGCGAAAACGCGTAGGCTGCCGGCAACGCCACGCTCAGGGAGATCACCGTGTTCAGGCTCACGTAGTACAGCGAGTTGAGGTAGCCGGTGTACCAGCTGGGGTCGGTGAGGATCACCTTGTAGTTGGCCAGGGTGAAATCCTGCGGAAACAGGGTCAGCCCGCCGAGGATTTCGGTGTTGCTCTTGAAGGACATGTTCAGCAGCCAGTAGATCGGCACCAGCAGGAACAGGATGTAAACCAGTAGCGGGATAACTTTCTTCATAAACGTAAGACGCTTGCTCATGTTGGCGGCCTCAGCGGTTGGCATCGGAATGGGTCATGGCGGTGTAGAACAGCCAGGACACCAACAGGATGATCAGGAAGTACACCAGGGAAAACGCCGCCGCCGGGCCCAGGTCGAATTGGCCCACGGCCATCTGGGTCAAGGTCTGACTCAAAAATGTGGTGGCATTACCCGGCCCGCCACCGGTGAGTACGAACGGCTCGGTGTAGATCATGAAGCTGTCCATGAAGCGCAGCATCACCGCAATCAACAGCACGCTTTTCATCTTCGGCAGCTGGATATGTCGGAACACCGCCCAGGCCGATGCGCGATCGATGCGCGCCGCCTGGTAGTACACATCCGGAATCGCGCGCAGCCCCGAGTAGCACAGCAGCGCCACCAGAGATGTCCAGTGCCACACATCCATCACCAGCACGGTGACCCAGGCGTCCGCCGTGTTGGCCGCGTAGTTGTAGCTGATGCCCAGCGCATTGAGGCTGTAACCGAGCAGGCCGATATCGGCGCGCCCGAAGATCTGCCAGATGGTGCCGACCACGTTCCACGGGATCAGCAGGGGGATCGCCAGCACAATCAGCACCAGCGACGACCAGCGGCCCTTGGTCGGCATGGTCAGGGCGATGGCGATGCCCAGGGGGATTTCGATCAGCAGCACACAGGCCGAATAGATGAACTGGCGCAGCAGCGAGTCATGCAGGCGTGGGTCGAGCAGCACCTGTTTGTACCAGTCGGCGCCGACGAAGTAGCGGCTGGACTGGTCAAAAATATCCTGCACCGAGTAGTTGACCACAGTCATCATCGGGATCACGGCACTGAACGCCACCAGCAGGAACACCGGCAGCACCAGCCACCAGGCCTTGTTGTTCTGCACCTTGTTCATGGCAGCACCTCCAGCAGGTAATCATCGGCGTAGAGCATCAGCCATTGCGCGGGGAAGCTGATGCAGGCGCGGCCTTCGGGCACTGGTTTGTCTTCGGCCAGGCGCACTTTGAGCGTGGCGCCGTCGAGGTTGAGGGTCATGATCTTGTAGGTGCCCAGGTCTTCCACGTGGGTGACGTCGGCCTGCAGCGCGTCAGGGTTGGGCTCGTCCCACACGTGGATGAACTCCGGACGAATACCCACCTGCAGCTTTTTGTAATCGGTGGTCTCGAGGCGTCGCTGCAAGGCTTCGGACAGTGGCAGGTGGGTGCCGGCAAACCGCACCCCGCCCGTCTCGGCCTGCACCTCGATCAGATTCATCCCGGGGCTGCCGATGAAATAGCCGACAAAGGTGTGGCTGGGGCGCTCGAACAATTCGCGCGGCGTGCCGAACTGCACGATCTGCCCGCCGTACATCACCGCGATCTTGTCGGCGAAGGTAGAGGCTTCCAACTGGTCGTGGGTGACGTAGACCATGGTGATATTGAACTGCTCGTGGATCTGCTTGAGCTTGCGCCGCAGTTTCCACTTCAGGTGCGGGTCGATCACCGTCAGCGGCTCATCGAACAGGATTGCCGAGACGTCGTCGCGCACCAGGCCACGGCCCATGGAGACTTTCTGTTTTTCGTCAGCGGTCAGGTTGCGGGCTTTTTTGCTCAGCAGGTTCTGCAGGTCGAGGACCTCGGCGATTTCCTGCACCTTGCTGTGAATTTTCGCCTCGGCCATGCCCTGGTTGCGCAGCGGAAACGCCAGGTTGTCGAACACCGTCATGGTGTCGTACACCACCGGGAACTGGAACACCTGGGCGATGTTGCGCTTCTCCGGGGTGAGGTCGTTGACCACCTGGGTATCGAACAACACCTGGCCCTCGGACGGGCTGAGCAGGCCGGAGATGATATTGAGCAGGGTCGACTTGCCGCAGCCCGACGGCCCGAGCAAGGCGTAGGCACCGCCCTGCTCCCACACGTGGTTCATTTCCCGAATGGCGTAGTCTTCCGGCCCATTCGGCGTCGGACTGTAGCTGTGCGCCAGGTTGCGCAAATGGATCTCGGCCATCAGGCAACCCTCGCAATACGGCGCCCGGGGGCCTGGACCAAACGGCCCTGGCCATCGAACACAAACAGTTTATGGGTGGGGATATACACGCGGATCGGCGCGTCGACGTCGTACTCATGCACCCCAGGCAAGTGCAGCACCAGCAGGAAATGTTCGCTGCGCACGTGCAGGAAGGTTTCCGAACCGCTGATTTCAGCCACCTCCACGGTCACCGCCAGTTCCAGGTCATCGTCGTTGCTGGGTACCAGGCTGATATGGCTGGGGCGCACGCCGAAACGGAATTCGCCTTCGCCGATGGGACGCAGGTCGACATTCAGCGGAAAGTGCACGAAGTTGGCGAAGCTCACTTCATTGCCACTGATGCGCCCCGGCATCAGGTTGATCGGCGGCTCGGAAAACAGCTCGGCCGCCAGTACGGTCTGCGGCTGGTGATAGACCTCGGCGGCCTTGCCGCTCTGGATCACCCGGCCCTCGTGAAGAATGGTGGTGGTACCGCCCAGCGCCAGGGCTTCGTTGGGTTCGGTGGTGGCGTAAATGGCGATGGTGTGGCGCGCCTTGAACAGTTCGCGCATTTCCTGGCGCAGTTCTTCGCGCAACTTGTAGTCCAGGTTGACCAGAGGCTCATCGAACAGGATCAACTCGGCGTCCTTGACCAGGGCCCGGGCCATGGCCGTACGCTGCTGCTGGCCGCCGGACAGTTCCAGCGGGTGGCGTTGCAGGAATTTCTCGATACGCAGCATCCGCGCCGTTTCCAGCACCTTGCTCTGGATCAGCTCATTGGACACACCGGCCTGGCGCAAGGGCGAGGCGATGTTCTCGAACACGGTCATGGTCGGGTAGTTGATGAACTGCTGATAGACCATCGACACGTTGCGCAGGCGTACCGGCTTTTGCGTGACATCCACACCGTTCATCAGGATGCGGCCGCTGTCGGGCTTGTCCAGCCCGGCCATCAGGCGCATCAGACTGGTCTTGCCGGACAGCGTGCGACCGAGCAATACGTTGAAGGAACCGGGTTCGAAACGCAGGGTGGCGTCGTCGATCCAGGTTTGACCTTCAACAACGCGGGAGACATGTTCCAGGGTCAATGACATGACACGACCTTTTTATTATTGGAATGAATCTGGCCAGTTGTCAGAGCGAGTTTCGTGCCAAGGATGGCAGGTGATTGATTCACAAGGGAATGGGCTCAGAGGCATGTTCAAGCGTGAATAAAATGAACAGTTCAGGCTGAACAATTGAACAGATTTGCAGTTGACAATGAACAGTTGTGAACAACACTTTATGGGCGATGAAGATCAAATGTGGGAGGGGGCTTGCCCCCGATGGCGGTACATCAGTAACGGAAGTGCTGACTGATACACCGCTATCGGGGGCAAGCCCCCTCCCACATGGGTCTGGTTACATCCGTTGGATTGTGTAAGCCCAATAACAATAAAAAGAAGGTCACCCATGGCCGAACCACTGGCTCACGACACCATCATCCAGGACTCCTGGCGCCGTTGCCGCGCGTTCGGGCTGGATCACCAAAGCGTCCCCAGCTTCGATCAGTTGCCCGCCGAGGGCATTCGGCAGTTGCTGGAGAGCCAGCATTCACTGGTGCAGACCACCCACCAGGAGGTGCTGCCCTACTACGAAAACATCCTGAGCAATTCCAACTGCCTGATCATGCTCGCCGACAACCAGGGCCAGGTCCTGACGTCGTGGGGCACCCAGCGGTTTATCGAACCCGGGCTGGCCCGTGGTTTCAGCGCAGGCGCCAGCTGGATGGAGCGCGCCAGCGGCACCAATGCCATCGGCACCGCCCTGGCCTGCGCCCAGGCGGTGCATATCGAACACGACGAACACTTCCTCAAGGCCAATCGCTTCATGACCGGTTCGGCGGCGCCGATTTTCGACGCCCAACGCGAGATCATTGCGGTGCTGGATGTGTCCAGCGACAGCTACCTGCCGCCCTCCCACACCCTGGGCATGGTCAAGATGATGAGCCAGACCGTGGAGAACCGGCTGATCCTCAACCTGTTTCGCGGCGAGCATTTCCAGCTGACGTTCAACACCGGCCTGAGCAACCTCGACAGCCAGTGGGCGGGCCTGCTGATCTTTGATGAAAGCGGCCAGGTGCTGTCGGCCAACCGCCGCGCAGACAACCTGCTGGGCATCAGTTTGTCGCGGGTGATGATCGACAGCCTGTTCAAGGTATCGCTGCTGGAGTTGTTGAACCAGCCGCAGGGGCTGCCGTTTTCCCTGCAGGCGCCGGGACGCAATCGCTTCCAGTGCCTGCTCAAGCGGCCCCGGCAAACGCCGGTACAGGCGCGGGTGTTCAATCCGCCTGCGCCGTCGAAGCCAACCGCCGTTAGCCTCACCACCCTGCATTTCGGCGATGCGCGTGTGGAAAAAGCCGTGCGCCAGGCCGAGCGCCTGCTGGAAAAGGACATTCCGTTGTTGATCCACGGCGAAACCGGCGTGGGCAAGGAGGTGTTCGTCAAGGCCCTGCACCAGGCCAGTTCACGCAGCCGGCAGGCACTGATCGCAGTGAACTGTGCGGCCATTCCGGCTGAGCTGGTGGAATCGGAACTGTTTGGCTATGAAAAAGGTGCATTCACCGGCGCCAATCAAAAAGGCAGCATCGGCCTGATCCGCAAGGCCGACAAGGGCACACTGTTTCTTGATGAAATCGGCGATATGCCGTTGCCGACCCAGGCCCGCCTGCTGCGGGTGCTGCAGGAGCGGTGCGTGCAACCGGTGGGCAGCAGTGAGGTGTTCGCGGTGGACCTGCGCATCATCTCGGCGACCAACCGCGCGCTACGGGAACTGGTACAGGCCGGGCGCTTTCGTGAGGACTTGTATTACCGCATCGGCGGCCTGACCCTGGAGCTGCCGCCGTTGCGCGAGCGCAGCGACAAGCAGGCGCTGTTCCAGCAACTGTGGCAGCAACACCGCGAGCCCACCCAATGGGCCGGGCTGAGTGGCGAGGTGCTCAAGCTGTTCGACCAGCATCCGTGGCCGGGCAATTTGCGTCAGGTGAGCAGTGTGTTGCAGGTGGCGTTGGCGATGGCCGAAGAACAGCCGATTCGCCCGGAGCACCTGCCCGATGACTTTTTTTCCGACTTGAAACAGGCGGCGCCGCTGTCCAGCCGCGAACGCCTGGATGACAACCTTGACCTCAACCAACGCCTGGCCGCCGCGGGCGGCAACATTTCCCACCTGGCGCGGGAGCTGGGCGTGAGCCGAAATACCCTCTATAAGCGCCTGCGCCAGCACGAAGGTTGATTCAGCGCCAACGCCACGACACGCCGGTGTAAACACCACGCCCGTCAGCGGGTGTGGAACGGGCTACGTCCATGCCTTTGTCGTCGTAACCCGGCGTAACAGTGTTGGCATAACGCCGGTTGGTCAGGTTGCGCAGATCGACCCAGGCTTGCCAGTCCTGCCTGGGCGCGTCGTAGCCGAATGTGGCGCCAAGGGTGGTGTAGGCTGCCGCGTAATAGGAGTTGGCGTAGTCCACCGCCACCCGCGAGGCATGCTCGGTGTTGAGGCTGGTGTAGAAACCGCTCGGGTGGCTGTAGCGCAGTTGCGCCTGGTAATAGTGCCTGGGGATGCCGGGCAAGGTGTTATCGCCGAAACGATCATCATCGCGGTAGTGGAAGTCATTGAAGGTATAGGCCTGGCGCAGCGCAAGCCGTCCATGGCGGCCGCCGTCCCACAGCGGGCTTAGCAGGCTCAGTTCCACGCCTTGGTGCACGGTGGGGCTGGCATTGGCTTCGGCGACGATGGCACTGGCGGTCGCGGTCTGGGCCTGGGTTTCCACGGTCAACAGTTCGTGGCGCACTTCGGAGCGGTAGAGCGCCAGGTCCCATTGGCCAAACCAGGCCTCGCCGCGCCCGCCAATTTCCAGGGTGGTAGCGGTCTGGTTCTTCAGGCTGACGCCTTCGCGTGCCAGCCCATTCGCAGGGCCAGCGTTGAAGTATTTATTGGAACCCCAGATCATCGACCAGGCGTGCGGCGGCTCGACCGAACGACTCAGGTTGCCATACACCTGCAATTGCGGGGTGAAGTCATAGCGCAGGCCGATGCGTGGCGCGTAGTCCCAATCGTGCTGACGCGTCGGTGCCTGGCCGTCCGGATAGGTGACCTGGGTTTCGCGGCGGGTATAAATCGCGGCCACGCCAGTGGTCAGCCACAGGTCGGGGACCAGCTCCAGCTCGTTGCCGATATGCAGCACCGTGTCGGAGCCCAGGTAGGTGTAGTCACGGGTCTTGGTGCCGGGCGCATAGCCCGCCGTGTTGCCAGCCGGGACGCGCACGTACTCCGAGGCGCCATTGTTGGGCATCGCCTGGGTGGTGCGCAGGCCGAGGGTGGTGGTGCTGTCATGACCGAACAGGCTGTCCTGGCGGATGTAATTGAGCGTGCCACTGATGTCGGTGTAGGCGACTTTCAGGCGATTGGTGCCTTCGCGCAGGTCCATCGGGTAGTCGTGATAGGCCAGCCCGACCTCGACGCGGGACGTATCATCCAACTGCAACGTGGTCTTGTTGGCAAGCCAGGTGGAACCCGGTTGCAAGCGTTTGGAATCGCGGGCGGCGTTGAGGCTGTTGGCGGCGCGCGGGTCATGGCTGATCTGCTCGCGGGTGAGCTTGCCCGGCGTGTCATTGGTGGTTTCGCGGTAGCGCAGATAGAAGCGCGTTTCCAGGTTGGGGTTGAAGCGATAGCCGAAGTTGGCCGCGATGCCCTTGCCCGTCCCGGCACTTTGCTGCTGGTAACCGTCGGACTGCGAATCGGTGAGGCTGATGTAGTAATCGGCATCACCGAGCACCTGGCCGGAACTGATTTCGCGCTGGGCGTAACCCCGGCTGCCCGCCTCATAGCGCACTTGCAGTTTGGGCGCGTCATAACCGGTGCGGGTCACATAGTTGACGGCGCCGCCCAGGGCCAACGCGCCCTGATCGAAACCGTTGGCGCCGCGCAGCACTTGCACACGGCTCTGCCATAACGGGTCCTTGAGTTCATAGGGCGTGCCGCCGGGGCCGGTCAGCGGCAGGCCGTCGAACATTTCATACAGCCCGGAGGCATGGGAACCCGGGCTACGGTTCAAACCCGAACCGCGAATGGACAACTTAACCCCTTCGTTATTCGCCGCCTTGGCGTACACCCCGGCCTGATACTTGAAGACATCCTCGTTGGTGCTCACCCGCCCCTGCTGCACGCTGTCCATGTCGATGAAGTTGGTACCGCCGGGCACGCTGTTGAGCTGTGCCTGGGCGATCTCGCCGGCGCTGGCTTCGGACGCGGTGACTTCGACCGGCGCCAACTGCAGGTCTTCGGCCTGTACCAGTGAACTGAGGGTCAGGGCGGCGAACAGCAGCGGGGGTTGGCGCAACAGCATGGGCAGGTCCTTGAAATACGGGAGCGGGCACGGCAATGCCGGCACGCGAGCAGTCATGGGAAGACTCCCACACCCGCCAAGTCACGCGCGATTCAAGTCACGGACTTTTCCCACAACCGTATAGGATCAGGATTATTTAAATGAAAACCCAGTGATCAATCGCTGCCCTGCTTGCCCGACCACTCCAGCGTCTGCATCAGATCGTCAGCGTCGGAGCCGACGGGAAACCTGAAACCGTACATCTGATCGGTGGCCAATATGTCGGCCAGCGTGTCGCATAGCTGCGCCTCCGTCGGCGCGTCGCGCAGCAGTTTGTGCGCGGGTATCAGCACCTCCGAAGCGACCCCTTGGACACTCGCGGCGTCGATGACGGCAAACAGGATAAATCGCAGGCGGATTTCGCGATCAGTAGGCCAAACCGTTTTTCGCTTACCCAAGGTAGGCCCTCATGTTTAAGAAAAGTCCGAGGCTAGGGCCGACCGGGGGCGGGTTTCAAGCGGTCGAGGGCAGGATAGGCAACTTCCTACAGAGGAAAGGGACGCACCGTACCGATTAATCGTTCGTTGGAACCGGCGTGTCACTGCACAGGCAAGAAATTCATCAGCAGCAGACTTTGCGCGTAGTTGAGGCCAATGCGTCGGTAGCGCTCATCGAGTATCTGGGTCAGCAGGTCGAGGCGCGCGACAATCTTGCCGAACTCGACGGCGAAACTGAGGTTGCTGCCCTCCTCTGATATCTCGTTGGAAAACAGCAGCAACACGCCATTGGCGTCCTGGCGCTGGCCGAGCAGCCAAGTGGCTTTCTCGATATTACGTGCGGCATTGCTGACGAACTGCGGGTTGATGGAGTCGGTCACGTAAAACTGCGTGCGCCCACCGTGTGCGGTCACCAGCATGCTGCCGATCGCATAGATGAACGCCCCCACCCGATCACCACGAAACTCCGGGCTCAAGGAATAACTCAGGGCCGCCAGATCACGACGCTCCCCCAGCGCTGGCAATGGCTGACGGTTCTCGATCGCCTGACGAATAGTCCGCGCAGCGGTCACCGCATCCGGATAACCGGACTGGCGCCACTGGCTGGGGTTGCGCAGGTACAGCTTGCTCATCAGCAGATAGAGGCTTTGCAGGTTGTCGCGCATGCCCAGGGTGGCCATGCGATCCACGCTGGTCTGGAAAAACTCGTCAGGTTTGCCTTCGCTGAACTGCCTGGCGACGTCACGCCCCTGCTGCTGGCTGCAGCCATTGGTAGATAACGCGAACAGCGCAGCCAGCAGGAGCGGCCATCGGGAGATAAAAGCAGTTGACGTTCGAACCATCGGCACCGGGTCTGTGGCTGTTGGCCACCCGTAGGAATCGGGTAGCTGGAACAGAGGTAGATCAGGAGAATGGAAAAAAGTGCAGCCCCACGGGTTCAGATAAGCAATGGACTACAGGGCGTTGCGACGATGGCTTTCAGAGCGCATCAATCGCCGCTGTAGAAAATTTGAATTAGCGAGTTGCCCTCTCGGTCAAGAATTATGAACGCAGTCAATCTGACGAGGTAAGCGAAATGACTATCCAGGCAGAAACACTCGTACAACTGACCCAAGCCCTGAAAGAGCGTGGCCTGAATCTGGTGTCCGACGTGCACTTCACCCGCGCGCCCTATCGGCACAATCACCGCTGGATCTGCACCGTAGAGTAGAGAATCGTTTTGCGCCGACTTCAGTCTGGCGTCAGTGTTCCAGGATGACCACGCCGAGCTGTTCAGCTGAAAAAACACGGAACGTCTCCATTAGAGGGGATCGGTCTGCAAGGCGTGCGTTGACGTGGACAACGCCCGTGAATCAAAGACTGCAGCCCCCGGCAGGGCCTGCCAGGCGACAGGGCCGGCGGCAATTTCCTCGGCACTCAGCAGGCAGGTGTCGAGCGCGCGTTGCAGTGCGGGGGTGTCCAGGTCCTGGCCGATGAAGACCAGTTCCTGGCGGCAATCGCCGACAATGCTGTCCCATTTGGCCATGATGCCCTGCAGCCGATAGTGGTCCTGCGGCCATTGCGCCGGGTCGATAAAATTCCACCAGCGCCCGACATAATCCCACTGAAACTGCCTGCCGCTTTGTGCCAGCAGACCGGTTTCCTGATGCCGGCTGGCGAGCCAGAAATAACCTTTGCTGCGCAACAGGCGTCCGTTGCTCCAGGGGCGGCTGAGAAAGTCGAGCAGGCGCTGCGGGTGAAAAGGTGCGCGCTCGCGGTAGACCCAGGACGTCACGCCATAGGTGTGCGACTCGGAGGCCGCTGCGTCGCCCTCCTCCATCTGTTTCATCCAGCCCGGTGATGCCGCAAGGCTGGGTAAATCGAACAGGCGGGTTTCGAGAATGCCGGCTAACGCGGTGTTGCCGTGGGTCATCGGCACGATCCGCGCGCTGGGGTTCAGGCCCGCCAGGATCGCCTGCACGGCCTGGTAACCCGGCGCATCGAGCAGGTCCAGTTTGTTGACGAGAATGACGTTGGCGTACTCCACCTGCTCGATCAGAAGATCCGCCAGAGGCCGGCTGGTCGTGCCTTGTGCGTCGTCGCGGGCGACGGTGTCCGATGACTCCAGCAACCCTTGGAAACGGCTGCCATCGACCACCGTCACCAAGGTATCGAGCCGCGCCAGTTCGCTGAGGCTGAAGCCGTCGGCGTCGAGAAAGGCGAACGTCTCCGCGACCGGCATCGGTTCAGAAATGCCGGTGGACTCGATGAGCAGGTAATCGAAACGCTGCTGACGTGCCAGGGCGCTGATCTGCTCCAGCAGATCGGCGCGCAGCGTGCAGCAGATGCAACCGTTGCTCATCTCGATCAATTCGTCGCGACCCCGATGCAGCGACACATCGCGCTGCACCTCGGCGGCGTCGATGTTGACCTCGCTCATGTCATTGACGATGACCGCCACCCGCAGGCCTTCGCGGTTGCGCAGGATATGGTTGAGCAGCGTGGTCTTGCCGGCGCCGAGGAAACCGGACAGCACCGTCACCGGCAGTCGGCCTGTCAAGGTGTCGTCCGTCATGCGCTCACCCTGCCGTCGGCGTGGTCCAGATAGCTTTCGAACAGGTCGACCACCACCAACCCCTCATCGGCCGCATCGCCCCACAGGTCTTTCACGCGAAACTCGACGTGGTAGGTCGGCTGATGCGCCGCACGCGTATCGCCATGGCCAATCGCGTCCGGGAATGGCCATTTTTCTGCCGTGCGGTGCAGCACCACGCCCGTCTTGCCGCGCACGTAAGCCGGCATGCGCACATGCCCGGCCACGTATTCGTTTCGCACCACCACCCGGTCGCCCACTTCGAAGGGGGCGCGGCCGGTGAGTGCCGCACGCCCACTCGACTGGGCAGGATTGGCCAGCTTGAAATGAGACCCCAGGGCCTCATCAAGCTCCGCCTGGGTGATCACGCCTTTCTCGACCAGCAAGGTTGCGGTCGCAATCACATAACGCTCGTAGTACTGGGTACCGACGTGCTGGCGAACGTCCAGGCGTTCGACGGCATGGCGCACTTCGTCCACGCTGAACATCTTCAAGTGATCGGCACCGATGAACATCAGGCTGTAGGCCAGGTGTTCCCAGTCCTGCTTGAACACCGGTTGGTAGCTCAAGCTGTTGATGGTGTGGGGGACTTTTCCAAAGCCCTGGAAACCGCCGAGATCGTGAAAGCCATCCATACTGAAACCTCCGGGAATTGAACGATAAGGGGCTGGGCTCAGCCAACCCGAGGTACGGCGACGCCAATCAGCACGTCCTTGGTGACCAGTGCCTGAAGCTGTTGTTCAGTCATATGCTCGGAGCCTTCAGGTCTCATCGGCACCACCAGGTAACGGGTTTCGGCGCTGGTGTCCCAGACCTTGACCACCACGTCGGCGGGCAGCTCAGTGCCCAGCTCGCGCAACACGGTGCGCCCTTCCCGGACCAGGCGTGCGCGGAACTCAAAGCCCTTGTACCACTCGGGCGGCAGGCCCAGCACAGGCCAGTTGGTGCAGGAGCACAGGCTGCACACAATGACGTTCTTGAGGCGCGGCGTGTCTTGCAGCGCGACGATGTACTCGCCCTGCGGGCCGGTATAGCCGAACTGCGCGCACGCGGCCGTGCCGTCCTTGAGCAACAGCGCGCGGAACTGCGGATCGACCCAGGCCTTGGCGACCACCCTGGCGCCATTCTGCGGGCTCCATTCGTGCGCCATCAGTTGCGTCATGTGTTCGATGTAGCCCTCGGGGATCAGGTCCTTTTGCTTGAGCACCTGCAATAACGCCTGCGCGCGTTCGCCCGGGGTTGATGTGGGTTTTTCAAGGGTGGTCATCGGTGAGCTCCTCATCAGTGAAGGTCGAAGCAGCGCCTGGCGTTATGGTTGTTGCGCTGCACGGGAGCGGCTAGGCGGTTTTCCAGTCGACGGCCGCTTCGAACGCGGCGGCCGCCTGGTAGATCGTGCCTTCGGCGTAGTGTTTGCCCACGAGCATCAGCCCGACCGGCATACCGTCCACCAGGCCACAGGGAATCGACATGGCCGGATGGCCGGTAATGTCCTGGGCCGAGGCGTTGCCGATCATTTCCAGGGCGCGGGCCACGTAATCGGTGATCGAGCAACCCGGTTCCGGGTGGGGTTGGGCAATGATCGGCACGGTGGGCATCACCAGCAGGTCATAGCGGGCCAACGCCGCGTCATAACCGGCGCGCGCCATTCGCCTGAGGTTTTGCGCCTTGGCGTAGTAGCGCCCGTTGTAGCGCTCGACCCCGTATTGGCCGACGAACATGCACAGCTTCAGGGAGGCCGACAGCTCATCCGCCTGCTCGCGCCATCCGGCCTGCTTGTCCAGCAAGGCGAGGTCATACAGCCCCTGCCAGTTAAACCCGGCGCCATTGCCCTGCATCATCTGCATGGTCAGGCCTTCACAACCGATCGGGTGCCATAGCGAGCCTGCAATCCGGTGTTCGGCCACCGACACGTCTTCGACCTGTGCGCCCAGTTGCTCGAACCGGGCAATGGCCGTGCGCACCGAGGCGGCGACACGCGGGTCCTGGTTGGCCAGTTCGAAGCCTTCGCGCAACACACCGATCCTCAGCCCTTGCACGCCACGGTCCAGGTAATCGCTGTAGGTATCGACCTGCGGCGCGGCCTGGCGCGGGTCGAGGCCGTCCGCGCCGGCCATGACTTCCAGCATCAAGGCGTTGTCGCGCACCGTTGCGGTAATGGGGCCGGCGTGGTCGAGGGTTGCTTCGATGGCCATGATGCCGGTGTACGGCACCAGGCCGTGGGTCGGTTTCATGCCGTAGGTGCCGCAGAACGCAGAAGGGATGCGGATGGAGCCGCCTTGATCGCCGCCCACCGCCATATCGACCTCGCCCGCGGCCACCAGCGCCGCACTGCCGGAAGACGAGCCGCCCGAGGCGTAGCCCTGGCGGTAGGGATTGTGCACCGGCGCCGGATCGGACGTATGGCTGCCGCCGGACAAGCAGTAATGCTCGCAGGTGGCTTTGCCGAGGATGGTTGCGCCCGCCTCCAGCAAACGGGTGACGACGGTGGCATCGAACGACGGCACAAAGCCCTCCAGGGGCTTGGCGCCGTTCATCATGGGCACGCCGGCCAGTGAGATATTGTCCTTGAGCGCAACCGTCTTGCCTGCCAGTTTGCCGTCCCTGGCACCGCTGACTTCGGTGCGGTAATACCAGGCGTTGAGCCGGTTGTGCGCCGCCGACGGGCGATAACCCGCACTGCGCTCGTAGCGCGTTGGTGGAATGAAGTCGGGCAGTTCGTCGATCAGGTCATAAGCGTCAAAGCTCCCCTGCATCAGGGCCAGGTATTCACTGGCTTGCTCGGGGCGAAGCTGCATGTGCAAGCGACTCGCAATGTGCTGCAGTTGCTCAAGAGTGGGGCGAACGATTGCCATGGAGGGCAGTCCTTATCGTGGGTGGCCTGGCGCTCAAGATAATCTGCGCCAGTGGGCACAGGCTTGGTTGAAACGGACAGCGACTTGGCTGGGCCGGACACCCCGCGCAACCCTCGAGGGCAGCCGGCCACTGCCGTGCAAGACGGTGACCTTAAAACACGCGGGCGTAGCGCAGGTTCATGCGGAAATCTTCCCGTGGCCCGTTATCCACCGACAGATCCTTGCCCAGTTGCAGCTGGATCTGGTCCTGGGCGGTGACGAACTTGGTGGCCGTCAGCCGGACGTTGGTGGTGCCCAGTTCGTTATCCTGGTTGACGTGCTCGACGTTGGTTTCACCGCCCCAGGTGCGTCCAAAACCGATCCCGAAGGTGGTGGTGGCGTCAGGCATATAGCGCCCCATCAGCTGCGCTGCGTAGGAAACATCCTGCTTGAGCCGATCGGCATTGGCACCGTAGTCGGTGTTGTCGCCATACCAGGTCGCGCCACCCACCACGTCCACCGCCCAGTGTGGCGTGAAGTGCTTGACGTAGGCGCTCTGCAGTTCGAATTTCCAGCGGTTCTCACCGATGTTCAGCCCGTCATCCTTGTCGTAGGTGCCCGTTGGGACGAAGACGTAGGGCGCAATGCTCAGGGTGTCGCGGGCGTCGTTGAAGCGCCACTTCACCGGTGCGGTCAGGATCAGGTCGCCAATCCCGCGGGTACTGCCCAGCGCCGAGGCGTCACCGTCACTGGAGACATGCCCGAAGGGCAGCAGGAATTGCGGGTCGATGGTGACGGTGCCGCTCAGGGCATACACATGCAGCAGACGCAGGATGCCGACATCCGAATTCAGCCTGAAATCCGAACTCGTCTTATGCCCCTTGGCGTAGGCCGAGTCCGTGGTCGAGTGCTGGTAATACAGCGCACCGATAGTCGCGCCAACGGGGTATTGCTCATAGTCGCCGGGGGCGACCTCAACGGCGTGCGCCGGTAATACCGGCAATACCGTGGTGAGTGTGAGCAGGCGGAGCTTGTTCATGGTGTATTCCTCGCAAACGGGTGCCGTGCCACCTGATGAGGTGGCAAGCCGGTGAATTCAGGGCTTTGCGTGTGGCCAGGCTCAGGCGGCTGCGGTTTGCGCGTCGCGCAGCATTCCGGTGTGGGGATGACAGTTGATGTATTCGAACAGTTGGCTCTTGGCGTCCGACACCGACACTTCGTGGTACAGGCGTAATTTTTTCAAACCCGCAGCCACACGGAAGAACGTCACGAAAATGCGCAGGTGGGTCGGGTGCGACTCGGCCCAGCGTTCGAGTTTCTCCACCGAACGCCAGTGGCCGATGTTGTAGCTCACGTCGAGGAAGTTGCCCTCCAGGTCGATATTGCGCACGAACCGGTTGCTGTAGCAGCCCAGGGCCTGGCCGTTGTCACGCAGGAAGTCCATGCCGTCCTGCAGGGTCGGCAGGATTTCGTCCAGATACAGCGAGCGTTCGTCCGCCTCGGCATCCGCCCAGTCCTGGCCTGAGCGAATCAGCGTGAGGTTGTCATGCCCCATGATCACCACCCGGCCACCCTTGGCCGGATCACCGGCGACCACTTGCAGTTCGCTGGTGGGCTTCATCCAGTCCGTCTGGGAGATCGGGAAACGGTCGCGCATCGAGCCCCAGTAACCGTGTTCCTCGATTTCGCCGCTGGTCGCATCCATGACGGCGCCGACGCCGGGCAGGTTGTCCTGGAAGGCATACAACGTCTCGAACTGTTCGGCGCGCGGTGCGCTGATTTCCCGGAAATAGCCAAGGCCCTCATTGAGCCGGTCCGGTGAAGCCCACCAGTCGTTCACCGGCGCCGAGCGCAACCAGCGGCAATACGCGCCGGGGTCTTTCCAGTAGCCAACGACCATCAGGTTGTCAAAGCCGCTGTTGTCGGTGTGGTGGGTCAAGTCATGGGTCTGCGGGCCGTCGGCCAGGCTGAAACTGCCGACAATGTGACGCATGGCTTGCAGCGCGGCTTCGCGCTGGGCCTCGCCTCGATACTGCACACCGAGATACGCCATCACCACTTGTTCAAGCTGCTCGTCTGCGCGGGCGACCCACATCGGGAACGGTGGCTGATACTCCTCGGGCACCCGGCGCGACAGGCTGCGTGGGCATTTGAGATGGGTGTCGATTGCAGATTCCATAGTGAGCTCCTCGTTATTTTCGTTCAGGCCTGCGGATGGGCGGTATGAGCGGCTGCGAGGTGCAAATTAGACCGGGACGACCAAGGGTCGCTTGGCTCGTCGAGACAACCGTTTGGTTGGGCAAGACAGGCGGCGGCCGCCGGGCCGTCCGTGATCGGCGATGGTGCATCCGTACTTTCAGTGGGCATGACCAGGGCGAATTCGCCCCCCTGCGGTTACAGATAAGCGAGGCGGCAGGCACACAAGGTCCCGCGCAAACGCCTGGCCTGCTAATTGCTTGCCAAAAAACGCCCGTTACCCCTTCTCGAGCCCGCCGTACCGAGGTCCGTGCCATGAACCCGAGCACTCACTATTCGACCCTTGCCGTTCCTGCGCCGCGTCGCTTTGATTACTGGAAAGAAGTGGTCTGCCGCCACTGTCTGGCGGCCGATAGCAAACCCTTGTCCCAGAGCAGTTTTGATGGCGCCCTGACGGTCAACACCGTCGGCGATCTGGACCTCTGTTCGCTGTCCTCGCCACTGCATTATTGGGAGCGATCCGAGCGGCATCTGCGCAGCGGTCCGGCGGAAGACTTATGGCTGGGTTTCGCCCGAAATGGCCATGGTCAAATTGAACAAGGTGCACGCAAAGCCAACCTCGCAGCGGGAAATTTGTTTCTTTACGACGCAACCCAGGCGTTTCGCTTCAGCTTCGGTGGTACCGAAAATCACTTGGTACGTATCCCGCGCGCCTTGCTCACCGAGCGTCTGCCGCGCATTGCGCAATACACCGCGATGGTCCTCGACGACCGTCGCCCAGGGGTCATCCCCTTGCGCGAAATGCTGCGCCAGGCCGCGAGCACGCCGACGTCGATGCAGGATGAACACATCGCAAAGCGTTATGCCGCGACATTGCTTGACCTGCTGGTGATCAGCCTTGAGCTGCAGGACCTGACAACCACCCACCAGGAACTCGACCTGTACGGCCGCATCATGCAGTACATTCAACGGCATTTGACCGAGCCGGACCTGTCGATTGAAGTCATCGCACGGGCTCACCATGTATCGACCCGCACCGTGACGCGCGCCTTCGCACGCTACCAGAAGACCCCCGTTGCAGAGATCTGGAAAGAACGCCTGAACGCCAGCCGTGAAGCGATCGAGCGCGGTCAGGTGCGCAGTGTGTCCCAGGCGGCACTGGACTTCGGTTTTTCCGACTTCTCCCATTTCAGCCACGCGTTTCGCAAGGCATTCGGTGTGGCGCCGAACACGCTGTTACACCGCGGCTGAAGCGCACGGCAGTCATCTTCGGCACGGCCACCCCTGCGCGCCTGCGCCTGGTTGAACTGCCTCTGTACTCCTTCCAGCAGAATCTGCGCGATTAGTAATCGCGCAATTATTTAGCGCGCCTATTATCTCGATTCATTCTTTTGTATTCCTGAATGTGCACCTGCCCCCCAAGCTGCGAGTGAGCGTCACTGCGCCGCGTGGATGTTTTGTCCGCGCTCCACAAATGGACGTGGAGAAGCCACGCCATTGAATCCCGGCCCCCGGAGGCCTTTATGAAATTAAGATCCTTGAATATCGCGCGCAGGGCTTTCGTCTGCTTTGGGCTGATCACACTGCTGCTGATCAGCCTGGCAGGTTTCTCCTATGTACAGATCGATCACCTGCGTAGCGCAGAGCAGGACATCGAGCAAAACTCACTGCCCAGCGTCCAGGTCATTGACGATATTCAAATCGCCCTGCTCCACGCGCGCCTTGAAAGCATCCGCATGCTTTCGAGTACGACCAGGGAGGTGCATGACAAATCGCAGTCATTGGTCGAAGACGCCATACAGGCACTTCAGTCGAAGACCGCGTTTTACCGTGAACACCTCATCTCCGGCCAGCAGGATGAAATCCAGTTTGCGAAGACCAGCGAGGCGATGAATGTATACATCGACGGCCTCAAGCAAGTGCTTGCCCTCGATATTTCCGATCATGACCAGGCTGTTGTTTTTGCGAACACCGAGCAGGCGCAGCGAGCAATCGCCTATCAGGATCAGCTCACCATCTTGCGTGAGCAGAATGGGCGTCAGGCGGTGGAGTCCGGCGAAGAGGCGACAGCGGTATACACCCATAGCGTGAGCGTGCTGATCTCGGTACTGGTCGTCGCATTTATCCTGACAATCGTCTTGGCAAGCTTGTTTACCAGAAGCATTGTCAGCCCCATCAACTCCTCGCTTGAGTTGGCGGAAAATATAGCGTCTGGCGACCTCACCCACGACCTTGAAGTGACAGGTTCGGACGAAGCCTCACGCTTGATGCAGGCACTCAATCTGATGCAGAACAACCTCAGGAGCACTATTTCAGAAATCTCGGGAGCGTCTGCTCAACTGAGTACCGCAGCCGTTGAAATGACCTCGATCACCGAGAGTGCCGACCGCACCCTGCAACAGCAGAACAGCGAAATAGAGCAAGCGGCCACCGCCGTCACCGAAATGAGCGCGGCGGTTGAAGAGGTCGCCAGGAATGCCAACTCCACCTCCGAAGCGGCCATGCAGTCCAGCGTCTCGGCTGATCTGGGCAATCAGAAAGTGACTGAAACGCTGACGGCAATGCGTGGACTGACGGAACTGGTAGAAGTCTCGTCAGGCCAGGTAAAAGAACTGGCAGGCCAGGCTCAAGACATCTCCAAAGTATTGAGCGTGATCAGGGCGATTGCCGAGCAAACGAACCTGTTGGCGTTGAATGCCGCCATTGAAGCAGCACGTGCAGGCGAGCAAGGCCGTGGTTTTGCGGTGGTGGCCGATGAGGTTCGGGCCCTGGCGCACCGCACCCAGACGTCGACCCAGGAAATCGAACAGATGATCTCCGCGATTCAGGCCGGTTCTTCAGCCGCCGTCGAGTTGATGCAAAAGAGCACCTCAGAGGTCTACACCACCCGAGATACCGCAGAGCAAGCAGGCCACTCGCTGCGCCAAATCATTGATTCGGTACTGGAAATCAACGACCGCAATATCCAGATTGCAACCGCTTCCGAGGAGCAGGCTCACGTAGCGCGTGACGTGGATCGCAGCCTTATCAGCATTCGCGACCTGGCCATCCAGAGCACCGAAGGCACCTGCCAGACGTTGATGGCAAGCAATGAGTTGTCACGCCTGGCCGTCAACTTGAACGACTTGGTGCTGCGGTTCAAGACTTGAAGCTGGATCAACACCGATCACAGGCAAAAAAAATCCCGCAGAGCAGCTGGCTCGCGGGATTTCTCTTGGATGTTTTGGCATGCAACCCGGGATTTATTTGGCCTGGCGAAGCACAAGCTCAGACAGACGGGTCTTAACGCGGAAGCAGAACTCACGAATTTGAAATTGATAGGCAGGCATGACCATATAGTTCAAATCGGCGCCCAGTGAATCCTTAACTTCCATGTATTTAGCGGTCTTGCTGGCAATGGCCTGGTATTCGACCTCGTATTTGTCGTAAGACGCCTTGTTGTAAACCTTCAGAACATCCAACTCTTTACGGCACTGCTCAGCGCGATTCTGGTTGAGTTTTGTCTCTGATTCCGGCTCTTGCTCCGGCTCTGCCGCCTGCGGTGCGTAAGGCACTGCGGCGTAAGCACTGGCGTTCGCAGGTGCAGCCTCATATCGCGCAGGCGATTGTGCGGGTGCCGGAGTTGCGGCTTCAGGCGCTTCTTGCTGGACGACGGCAGGAGGTGGTGTCACTTCAGGTTTTTCTGGAGTTTTAATAGCGCATCCCGAGAGGGCAATCCCTAGCACTGCAACGATGCCACACATTTTATTCATCGGTTCCACCAACAGGTCATTTCGGTTAGCTGAGTCGTTAGGTTCTGGGTAAAAGCCATGACTCATTCAATGATCGAGCATGAATTTCTACCAGCCTCAAGGCGCTCAGCCGCTCTTCCTTGAGTACGCAGATTAACGATGGTAGTAAAAAAACAGCGAGGTGACGAGTAAAAGCTCGTCAGAAAGACCACGGATTTTATGGGGCAATGGCACTGGCCGTCGCGGCGCTGCGCAATCGCGGGCAAAAAAAATCCCGCAGGGCGTTAGCTCGCGGGAGTTTCTTATGTGTTTGGCGGGAAACCAGGGATTCGAACCCTGGGAACGCTATTAACGTTTGCCGTTTTGAAGGCCAACATCAAGCAAAAATCAGAGCTCGCCCTGGCGGGTCACATCGCCGCAATCAACAAGACCCTTGGCAAAGTCACGCTGCCTGATGTCGTTTCGGACTTCACCGGCGCCATGAAGAATAAGCGCACCATCGCCAGCCTCCAGGACGCAGTACCGAGCTGGCCCGGGCGAAAATCGACGCAAACCAAGCAGCCGATAGCATTCGTCTGAACCTGAACAGTCTGGCGGAGCTTGCCATTGATTATGTCTTCCTGCTCAACGACTTACTGCAGCTGGTGACCAGAACCAATGATGATCTGGTGACGCTGATCAAATTCAGAATCTCCGAACACCAGAAGGGAGCTCAGGAAAAGGCCGACGCGAAGTGCATTGCCGAGGAACAAGAGGCCCAACGCCTGGCAGCTATCACGTCAGAGCCCATTGTCGAGAAGCTGGTTGGGCCCGAGCCAGTCCGCGCCACACCCGTCCAAACTTCGGCCCCCGTCGGCAGGGCCGAAAAGCCTGTGGCGAGTCACAACGTGGACCGGACAACCATCCTCAAGCGCCGGAAGCCGCCCATATCTCGGGCTGCGTGTAACGCGCTGCGCAAACTCGCAGAGTCATTATGAAAAAGCGCAAGCCGCGTAACCTGCAGGCACGCATCGCCCGCTCGTGCCACTCGTTGCTGGCATCCAACCACGTTGCGGTGGTGAACATCGACCCGAGCGGCCGCCAGGGCATGATCAATTACAAGTCGCTGAAGAGCATCGCGCCAAGGAAGTTCGGCCAGGCCCTATGCGGCATGAACTGAGCGAGCAGGAATGGCAGCACACGGTAACGTATGGCGCCCGGCAGATGCTTGAGGATCGTCAAGTAAGATAATAATACACCCCAACTCCCGCCAACCCCAGAACAAGCACGAAGCCTGAAGACCACTTCAAAATCTGAAATGAGCGTTCTCCACGTTTTACTCTTTCCCACTCATTCTTTAAAACCTTTTGAACTTCAGTGACTACTGCCTCAATCTGACTCTCCATCGCCTGTCTTGACATGTCCTTTGAATTAGATACCTCATCAAGTAAAGCCAAGAGAACTACGTGCTCTTTTATATTCAACCGCAGCCTAATCCGGGTCACTAAATCCACCATTTCAATAAGGTTATCTTTACTGGACACCAAAAAATTTGCTTTTTGGTCATCAGTTTGTTCACTGATAATATTAGACATACCAATCAGCATATGCAGAACGCCAGAAAGTCTAGACACATCCTGCCGAAGAGCATCAATCCATAACTGACGAAACTCAGAGGTTTTTTGATCCTTAGAAAGGATTGCTACGGATAATGATATGGCACCTGCGATTACCGCAACAACAACACCGCCGACTAAAGGGACAAGCAGTTCTTCCTTCATTTTCTAAATCATCCTTTTTACGCGTTATAAGTTTTTTTAAAAATATCTTAAATCGCCGCTACAGGTAACTGGTTTAGGCACTTGACTAGAGATAATCCTTGAGCCACATCTGCGCATACGTCCGGCAGCAATATTAGCTGGCCGCTTGAATGCTGCACTTTGGACTGCTCCGGGTGTGGCTGCGATTGCGAGGGTGGCTGCAGCTGTGGTTCGTCCACGGGTTGCCGCGAATGCGGCTACACCGGAAAGCGGCGGCTCTTTTTTGGGTTCGCGCCCTCCCCCCAGAACGCCAGAACTCCTAACCCCAATCCCTCCTACATGCCTGCCGGTGAGCGGCGGGAGAGGTACAGCCATGACCAAAGATCAACCCCAGCAACTTGCTGCTGCGGTATCCCGTGCGACCGAGGCGGGCAAGGTAGCCGCTGCCGCTGCGGCAGATGACGGCGGTAGCGCGAACTTAGATCGAGTATATCTATGCGACTTGAAGGGGATCCGTGAGAAAACGCTGCTCGGCGCCGGCATTGCCGGTTATATGAAGTCGGCCGGCGCCCGCATTGGGCTCAATGTTGCACTCGTCGCCGGACTGCTGTCTTGCTGGGAGCTATCTGGGGGCATCGACGGATGTGTGAGCATTCAAAGACAGCATCATAGTGTGGCACTCCTGCAAACGATTCTTGATCGGCTGTGTGAAGTGACCCTGCTGTGGGCTGGGCTAGCGTCAACCGTTTATTTCTGCGCACTCCAGACCGCCAACTCATATCCACCCAGATCAATGAAGTGAAATCTCTTGCCCCCAGCAAACGCGGAGATCTCCCGGCTTATTGTGGTTCCTGCTGCACTGAGACGGCGCTGGGCTTCATCAAGATCATCAAGAATGACCAGCGGGCCACTAGGTCGAACGGGATCTCGCGTCTTGGATCCTCCAGTGAGCCCGCCATCGCTGAATTCGGTGTAGCTGGGCCCGGAGCCTACGAAGGTCCAACCAAATGCCAAGCCATAGTAAAGTTTTACAACGAGAAATATCGCCAACGTTGAATTCGATATTGTGGACCTGACGATCAGCATCTAACGCCCATGATTGCTTCCCTGTTGTAGAAGGGTTTGATCAGGCATCCAGCGTGGATGGAATGCCAGTAGCTGGGAATGGGTTCCCGTAGTAGCTTTGTGCTTCCTTAAAGCAAAACGCACTCGGGAGTAATCGTTATGAAGATCGTCAAAGCTATTTCTGCTGCATGGAGCAGCCGAAAAAAGAAAACCTGGGCAGAGCTTAACGACTGGGCGCTGATCTTAATCGGCCTACCTAGCTTTGCTACGGGTACCTATTACCTGTGGGTAGCAACAACGGTCACTCAGGACCTAATCGTCTGGTCAAAACATAACGGACTGACATTCGAAGCGATCCTGGTTTTCGCCTTCCTGGGTTCGATTGCGCTGAGTGGATTGTACTTGGCGACCGTCGCGAAACGTTGCTATGGACTGATCGTTGAGAGGAATTTTAAGTAACTGCGTTTCTTTATTGCAGCCAAGAGGGTCGCCGCTATCAAAACCCACATGTCGTTACTTCGTCGGTTTGGCGGAACTGTAAATGCCAAAAGCTCTCATTGGTGATGGCGTTCGCCTCAAAAATGATGTTCGTACGCGAGTTATTTCGAATACTCGGATGAGTAAACAAGAGCTTCCGGTCCTATGCCTGCAAGCCCAAGGGCTGCGATAGCACCAAGGGCATGCGAGTAAGCAACTTGCGCTTCGACACTGCTGTAGGCATTAACAACGCAACGTTTCTTTGCGACACGCTACGGTTGCCAGTGGCACTACTAGAATCCAGGCAAAGAACGAAATGCACTGACGACAAATATAACGGTTATGCCCAATTCCAAAATCACGAAAAGGCCTTTGGCCCACATAGATGATTTTTCTTTGAGAGCTTGTAAAGTCCAAAGAATGTTGGCTGATGCTAAAACAATCACTGCTCCGATCACAAAGCAACCTGCCGAGGTTTGTAGCCCGTGAGGAAGGTATTCAGTTGCTTTGTAAAAAGCCGGCAGCCCAAGGAGCATGGCGATGCAAATGCCCATATTTCTTAAACTGTCAAAAAAGGTCTTGGTATCAGCTTGCTTGTCCTCATCAAAAAAACTCTTTGAAGGTGACCGGCCTTGGACGGCTGAAGGCGCAATGGCTTCTGGGCTGATAGGAGCAGGTGCTACATCAACCGGCGTCAGAGGCGCCGCACTTTGACTTTCCACCATCAAGACAGGCTCTTCAGGTGCTTGGCTTTGATCAGCGCCCAAGGGCGTTATTTTCGACATTGCTATTGATCCTAATGATTTGAATAGTGATAAGTGTCACATCGCCATTATACCACTACCAATCGTTTTGGAAGCACCTTGTAACATTGAAGGCAGAGCGTCCATGGCTAAACCATTCTTCCAAGTGCTTGATTATCAATAACATGGAAGGCGGATGAAAAAGTGGATGTTTCGATTGCGCTGGGACAAGGCGAGGAGAAGGCGAAAAAAAGGCAATCGATCAGGGTGACCCATTGCTCACAGCGAAGATTTCTCGATTTCAGTTTCGTGATCTTCGGCTAAAGGCGGCATGTGAAATCGTCGATATTGGCGGTGCCAGCTTTCTGCTCGGGCACAGCAAGCAGTAGATCACAAAGCGGATTTACCGGAGGATTGACGCATCCGTCAATCCTTCAAATAGACAAAGCTGCGGAACTTGTACCTGAAAATTTCGGAGCCCCTGCCTTGTGCCGGTGTACAGCCCAAACCCAGAGACACAAAAGCCCCGCAATCGCGGGGCTTTCGTGTAAATCTTGGCGGGAAACCAGGGATTCGAACCCTGGGAACGCTATTAACGTTCGCCGGTTTTCAAGACCGCTATGCAAACTCACGCAAGCCGACGTCCTGAAGGCCGACGGCGTTCCATTACTCATGGCAACCGGTCAGTCTACAGACCGCATTCTGCAGGGGGTGCGTATTGAGTTTGGGAACTGTTTTTACCCTCCCCAGCACGCTGTCGAATGAACGCAAACCACAGAAAGGCCCGAAATTTATAAATATATCGTGGCCGCTTTCTACCAAATCGGTCATATCCGACTCATAAAAGTGCGCACTAAACGAGGAAGCATTTAGCAGGTCTTTTATTGTTTGCACCGATCATAAGGCCCCACCACTCCTGCCATGCTATACGTCACCACGGCTCGATTTTTGTGGCGTTTAGGGAGAGAAATGAATCGCCCCGGGTTTTCTAGACACTCTCAAGGCTCGCTGCGTAACGCTTTTCAAACTCTACCGGTGACAGCTGATTGTTGAAACTGTGGCGTCGTTTTGGGTTGTAAAACATCTCGATGTAATCGAACACATCATCTCGAGCATCCTGGCGTGTAGTGTAGATTTTACGCTTGATCCGTTCCCGCTTCAGCAACTGGAAAAAGCTCTCCGCCACAGCGTTGTCGTGGCAATTACCTCGACGACTCATGCTGGCTACCAGGTTGTTAGCTTTCAAGAAGCTTCGCCAGTCTGAGCTGCTGTACTGACTGCCTTGATCCGAGTGGATCATCACCTCTTGCTTCGGCTTACGTCTCCAAACCGCCATCAGCAGTGCATCAATGGCTACGTCGCTGGTCATCTGCGACTTCATTGACCAACCAATGATCTGGCGTGAAAACAGATCGAGCACCACGGCCAAATACAGCCAGCCTTCATATGTTCGGATGTAGGTAATGTCTGTGACCCAAACTTTGTTGGGTTCTCTGACATCGAATTGGCGCTTCAGTAAGTTCGGTGAGGCAACGGCTGGCTTACCGCCGTATTTTCCAGGCCTCCGTCGATACCCAGTCTGAGAACGTAAACCTTCAAGGCGCATCAACCTAGCCACCCGGTGACGGCCACAGCTCTCACCAACCTCTCGCAGGTCATCATGGATCTTTCGATAGCCATAAACGCCACCGCTTTCCAGCCAGGAGTGTTTGATCAATCCAAGCAGTCGCTGATCGTCCTTGGCTCGCGCAGATTTTGGTTCTGATAGCCACGCGTAGTAGCCGCTGGGATGAACCTTGAGCGTCAGGCAAAGCCGTCGAATCGCGTAATGACCCGCTTGCTGCTTAATAAAGGCGTACTTCAGCCGCACTCCTTGGCAAAGTACGCGGCGGCCTTTTTTAAGATGTCTCGCTCCTCCGTCACCCGTTTCAGCTCGGCACGTAGACGACGAACCTCAGCGCTCTGATCATCCTCCTCAACGCGCTGTTCCTGAGGCTTGGTGTAGCGCTTAACCCAGGCATAGAGGCTGTGCACAGACACACCCAATCGTGCAGCCACCTCCGAGACAGGAAGCTGCTTTTCGGTCACTTGCTTGACCGCCTGGATTTTGAATTCTTCGGGATAACGCTGGTTGCTCATGGCACCTCCTAATGGGCCTCATTTTAAGGCTTGGAGGTGTCTACGAAACTAGGGGCGATTCAGCTTATAGGCGTTAGCCGATTATTATACGCCTTGCTCTTGAACACAACCCCATATCCAATCGCGATAGGATATACTAATAACGGATTCTCAAATTTTGCCGAAGAAAAGGTGGGATTGAAGAAGTGGTTCAAAAAGTTGCGTAAGCGATGCCCAAATAGTAAACATAAAAAATCCCCGAAACTTAATGGCTGCGAGGCTTTTAAGAGTGGAGGCCCGGGCCGGAATCGAACCGGTGCAGGCGGATTTGAAATCCACTATATTTTTCTTAAAAATTAAGATTTTGAGTTGGGATATATTCCGCAACGCCGTTATCTTCAGTAGGTGTAAAGCAGGCAGGCCACGCAGGCTTGGGTTGCAGAACTACTTTCAACACCTCGCTGATCCAGTGCGGCCCAGGTAACGTGCGCTCAAGAAAAGATCATTTTAGTTGAAGAAAATCCAGTTTAGCAACGTTTCCACGTTCGCCGATTTTCTAGAACCTATACAAAAGCGTGGGCCGACATCCATGCCGTCGGCATTCCGTTACTCGAGGCAACCGATCAAGGCAGAGACCGCATTCTGCAGGAGTTGCATTATTTGGCTTGAGGATTGGTTTAGCCATTAACCCCTGTCGAATAAGCGCAAACCGCCGAAATACCGAAAATTTAATATATATGAATAAAAGGCGCTGACGATCCGTACTCCCCGACTCTAAAAACAAAAGATTCGTTTCACTCTCCGCCAGCTTTTGATAAGTGGCATTTCTTGGTCTATTGAGCACCTCTGAAATATCTGGTACCAATCAGCGCAGAATGAGCCTAGCCTGGGTAAAGAAGAACTATCGTTTTTTTAAAAAAACAAATCTTCCAACGCAGACCATCATTCCGCGCTACGCTTTGGTCATCTGAATGATGACCTGATATATCTGCTTGCCTATATGACAAACTTACTCATCAAACCCTGCAGGTGCACACCCAATCGTGCCAACTCCGCACTGGATGAAGCAGTCTCCTCACTTGCGGAAGCTGTCTGCTCGGAAATATCCCGTACGTTCAGAACACTTCGGTTGATTTCCTCGGCCACCGCACTCTGCTCCTCAGCGGATGCAGCAATTTGTTGGTTCATTGATTCGATGGTTGAAATTGATCGACTAATACTTCCAATGGACTCGCCTGCTTCTCGAGTTAACTCAACACTATTATCAGTAAGCATACGACTATTTTCCAGAGAAGTCGCGACGCGCGCAGTACGGTCGTGTAGACCCTCAATAAGTTCCGCAATCTCCTCGGTTGACTTTTGGGTCCGCTGAGCGAGACTTCTGACCTCATCAGCAACTACAGCAAAACCGCGCCCAGCCTCACCAGCGCGAGCGGCTTCGATGGCCGCGTTAAGCGCCAGCAGGTTAGTTTGCTCTGCGACAGCCTTAATCACCTCAAGGACCCCTCCTATCTTGTTGCTCTCTTGTTTCAGCTCATCCATCGCGATCTTGGACCGACCGACTTCACTTGCAAGCGTTTCAATCTGAACGACGGCCTTGGAGACTACACCATCACCGTCACGAGCCTCCTTTGAAGCACTAACAGCTGCATGCGAAGCTTGCTCTGCATTTCTAGCGACTTCCAGAACGGTGGCAGCCATTTCATTCATCGCAGTTGCAACCTGATCGGTTTCGCTGCGCTGCGTATTAACCCCGGCGCTCGTTTGCTCAGTCACTGCTGACAATTGCTCGGCTGCGCTCGCCAATTGTGTGACACCGTCACGCAGACCGCCTATCAATTGTCGTAAATTCATGGTCATTCGATTCATGCTGGACTGCAGCATGCCGAGTTCGTCTTTCCGTGTAGCAGGTATGTCATATGTCAAGTCACCAGCCGCTACTCTGCTAGCTAACTGCAGCGTTTCACGTAAGGGCACTACTATCAATTGTGTTATTATCCACGCGGCTATGATGCTTACGACGATTGCTATACTAAGCCAAACAATTAGCATCTTACTGGCTTGACGAACGTCTTCACTGCGGAGTTCAACCTGGTTTTTCGCTAATTGGTTAGCTGCCCCCAACAAAATATCAATATTTTTCGAAATACCCGCCTGAGCTTGATTGATTACTAGCTGGGCTGCAGAGAATTCGCCAATAGCCGCTCCGTACTTGCCCATCGACTCCTCGAGACCTACAACTAAATCTGGGGAAATAGCGTCCTGCCCTAAAGTCTTGACGTACTCAGTTGTTGTCGAGATTGAGTCAATGGCTAGTTTTTCAGCCTCAGACTTCAGGGTATAGGTATAGCCACGAACATCGAAGCGCATTTTTTGAAAAAGAGTGAGAGCTTGCAACATGGAAGCTCGTTGGTTTGCACTGCCTTCAGATGAATTCACAATTCGATTCAGTTCTTGAAGCTCTTCACCCGCTTTTTCGCCATTACTTCCAAAAATTTTTCTGCTATTTTCTCGATCATGTGTTGCTGCGACTAAACGCGTATAAAATTCTTTGTAATCTTTCATCGCTGTAATTGCAACTTTCACATGCGGAACGTTAAGTTCAGAATCCAGCACATTGCCAAGGTAATTGAGGTGTTGGTCTAGTTCTTCATACGCATGGAGCCAGCTGGCAGCATTTTCGTCGTTTGATTCATTGCTGTAAACCAACCGGGCTATTCGCATATCTCGCGTCAGTGTACTCAGCTTTGCGATTTCAGATACACGCTCACTTCGCTCGCTCATCGAAACTATGCCTCTCCAACCGGTCAGAGCAATCAGGAGCGTGAGCACAATCACTACTGCGAAGCCGATTACCAGCTTAGATCTGACTGTTAGATTCATCAAAATATTTTTTAACATGTAACTCTCTCAAATTATATTTACAGACTCGATTGGCGGCCTCTCCATGCCATCCCTGTCCACTAAGGTATTCGGCAATGAATGACAAATCTTTAACAATTTCCTTCTTAAAAATGAAAACACCCCAATCAATAAAAGTTCAATTTATTTTACAGATGGAGGTTATAGGTATTACTCAGCAGTCTGAGCCCAGCAGTGAATCGTATGGAATTGAAATTTTGTATAGAAGGAAAAGTTCATTTTTTTCATTTCGACAGACGCATTTTCCAGAGTACAAAAAGAGCGCTGCTCCGCGAAAAGCTCGAGAGCCATTGCACGCCTTTGCAATTTGATCCATATCACGAAGGCGCGCCAAGCCGGTAGCGGCTTACCGTTTATCATAAATGCCGCTCAGCCTTCCGTGCCTCGCCCAGCGCTGAGCTAATGCAGCTATTCACCAGTCTGTATCAAGGTGACGCATCGCACTAGCCACTCCAGTGAGAGCCACTTATTCAAACATTTGAAAATGAATCGCCACTTTCAAGTTATCATTAGGATGCTACTCACATATCCATCTGCTTTTAGTATGTTTACGCCGGTTTAATATTGGCCTACAATTCTGGCTCTACGATATAGCCTATTCGGAGGTTTTATGCATGAGATTGGCACACGCTTGAAAGAAGAGCGCGTTCGTCTGAAATACTCACAGAAAGATTTTGCCGCAATCGGCGGCGTCAAGGCAAATGCACAATACAAGTATGAGCAAGGGCGGAGAAGCCCCAGCGCGTTATACCTTTCTCAGTTGGCTGATATTGGAATTGATGTTCAGTACGTAGTGACGGGCAGGCACTCGAGGGGGTCCGACCAAAGCGAATTTTTTTCCATATTTTGCCAACTAACGCTCCGTGAACGCCGCATAGTTACTGAACTTATGGAATACTTTTTTAATCGCTATTGACCCTCTTTGTTCTCACCTAATGGAGTTCTGAAAACACGAAAAATAGAGTAGAGATAGTACATTTTTTCGGATCACTGGTTGACTTATCCCAATTGACCGGATTTTACATCCCTAACCAACATGCTCGGTTAATGCGATAAACAGAGTAGGAAATGTATATGAGTGACAATACCACTGGCAAAAAAGAATGGGGAAAGTATGAGCCCCTCTTGCTCAGAAAAAATCTGACCACCACTGTTCTACGAGAAGCATTGGCTAAGCATGCTACGTGATATTGCGCAAGCCAAAAATATAGAAACACTCTCCATCAAGCTCCATCACTCGGCAGGCTGGCTCACAGGTCTGCTTCAGGCTAAGGTGATTGATTTTCAGGCTTTTGAGATCTCTCACCGCGAGCGCCTCGCAGCGGAGACCCTGCCGAAATTGAGGTTTACAAGCAAAGCTGGTCGGTAATGAGCTCTGATCCCAGCAATGTTGCGGTTCTACGAAGCCAAACCCTAGAGACTAGTCTTGCATTGCGCTATGTCACCGCTTATAAGGACGCATTAGAGGTAGATTGCTTCGACGCTTGGACTATTTTATCTATAATCTGCGGTTTGGATCACCTATTTTTATCATAAGGTACAGCTCAATGCAGAATTGGCGAAGTGTTGGTCGTCGATGAAGGACGAAATAGCTAATAGAAAACACCTCAGGCGCGACTCGATTAGCATCGAACTTGACAGTTGGCATCGAAGGTGGATGCTGATGGAGCAAACGTTGTATTGCCTTTCCTGCCATGAAGGCCAAGATGCTATCCACGCAGCGCACGCTTTTGTGCACGCATCAGGATGTCCTTTGAAAATGCCTATTTTTCAATACCCCTGGCATGAGCTACGAGCGGCGTTGAGACATTTGCCCGAGGTTGTTCTATGACTGCTGGTGGAGGTTTTGGTATCTCGACCTGCCCGCCTAACGGCGCGGTACCCTTCGTTCCAAGCAACGCGAACAAATGCTGAATCATGAGCCGTAGGCTATACAGCACGCCAATACTTCGCTTCCGAGTGGAAGGGCATGTATGGACCAAGCCTATTGACCTCAGTGCTCTATGATTTTATGACGAACACAATGGCTGTGACCCAGCCGAGACTAAGTAGAAATGAAAGACCTGCAATGCGCTTGTCCATCTGCTACCAATGAGAAATTGAAAGATCACAATACGCTCTAAAGGGTTCATCTTAGTTCAATGAACCCATTACGCCACCACTCTTAATAAGCGCGAGTAAGCATCAGGCGAGATGGACATGCGCCGCCTCACTCGAATAGCGAATTGCGATGCGCAATCTACCTCTCAAATCAGAACAGGCCTCCCAATGCTGCAGGCTCCCAGTTCATGATTATCAACTCTCCGGTGGCTTCGGTCTTGCCCTGCCGCGCATTCGCGGTGCTGTAACGAATGTCCACCATCTCAAAGTGAAACCCCTCAAACACTCGCCGAATATCAGGGTGATCGTTGATGCTGACCATCACCTTACCTTTGCAGAGCCGCATAAAGTCGGCCATGCGCTCGTAGTTTTCAAAAGGAAAATCCACGCCATAGCCTGCCGTCTGCCAGTAAGGCGGATCCATGTAGTGAAAGGTGTGCGCACGGTCGTAGCGCTCAGCGCAGTCCGACCAAGGAAGGTTCTCAACGTATGTGCCGGACAACCGCTGCCACGCTGCAGACAGGTTTTCCTCGATCCGCAGCAGGTTAATGGCCGGGCCGGTCGTAGCAGTGCCGAACGTCTGCCCCGTCACCTTGCCGGCAAAAGCATGGTGCTGCAGGTAAAAGAATCGGGCGGCGCGCTGGATGTCGGTGAGGGTTTCCGGACGGGTCATCTTTTGCCACTCGAACACCTGGCGGGAACTGAGCGCCCATTTGAACTGGCGGACAAATTCTTCCAGGTGGTTCTGCACGACGCGGTACAGCGTGACCAAGTCGCCGTTGATGTCGTTAAGCACTTCAACAGGCGCTGCCTGGGGACGCATGAAGTAGAGCGCGGCGCCGCCGGCAAAGACTTCAACGTAGCATTCGTGTGGCGGGAAGAGCGGGATAAGGCGGTCGGCCAGGCGGCGTTTGCCGCCCATCCAAGGGATGATGGGTGTAGACATAAAAAAGCAAGACCTTTGCTGTATGGATAAACAGTGCTAGGCTCGCTCCGCTTTGTGCACGAAGCAGGAGCCTTGGCTGGACTTGCAGGGATGATCTGCGGGGAAGGTGGCCGGGTTGGATGTTGACGCATCCTGCCCGGCCGCTCCTTTTACTTCGGTGTAGAAACTTCTTTTGCGTAAGCCTGACAGGCCCGCAGGGCGATCAATCCTCGGTCGCCGGCATCGGTGATTCCGATAATTCGTTGAGCATGCGCTGGGTCAAGTTGGGCTCTTGTGGTGCCATGAACCACGCGGCCGGTGGCGGTGGTGGTTGGCACTGAACAGCTGCCGGTGGTTTCGGTGGCGGCGAGTACGACTGACAGCCGCAGATCAGCAGTAGCCAGGCGATCACGCAGACGAACCTGCTTGATTTGCTCATCGGTCAATTCCTTGTAGTGGGTTTCGTCTTTGTCCTGCAGGCGGAGCTCCAGGGCATGGCGCTTGTCCTGCTCGGTACGCTGCAAAGCAGCAGACGCTTGGGATATTTCGTTGAGGGTGTCCGCCTGCAGCCGGGCTTGCCGCTCCAGCACGCTGCCATAACGCCAGTCCTGAGCAGTCCAGGCCAATGCTGCGGATCCTGCGACCACCACCAACAACAGCAAGCCGATAGCGGCGATACGGAACTGCGCGGGGATCAGATCGAAGAGACGCATAACACGGCCCTCGCCCTAGCCCACAACTGCAGCCGATCCTCCAGACCATTAAGGCCGCCGTTGATCCGGCGAGTGATGGTGTTGAACTGGTCCTGATCCGCGAGCGCATTCAGCCCGTTTACAGACCAGAACCACGCCGCCGACTCTGCCGCCCATTGCGGCTGCTCGAGCAGCTCGGGGGTGCGCAACAATCGCTCATCGCCGAACAGTGCCAGGCTGCAGCGCAGGTAGTTATCGTGCCCGGTCACCTGGATCAACCCTCGGCCACGATAGCGCTGACCATCACCATCTGCAGCTGGCGTATTACCAAGCTTGGCAGCCAGAGTGCCGGTATCGTATTTACTCAGGTATTGATCCCCGCCCAGCTCGCGGACGTACTGCAGTTGACCAGACTCGTGACCAAGCTGCGCCAGGAAAGCGGCCTGGCGTTTCGGTGTATTGATCTGCCGATGCGCCATTGCGGCGTTCAGGGCAGATACAAAAACGCCCGCTTGGCGGCGGGCGTTTGGCATGATGTGTTGCAGCTGTTGCTCAGTGATGGGCATAAAAACTCCGGACAAAAAAATACCGCACTCAGGCGGCGATGGATTGCATTACAGCTTCTCGACGCTCACGACCTTGAGCGGCTTCGTTTCCTTCTTTTTCTTACCCTTGGATTTGCCTTTCTTGCCGGCATTGCACTCGACCGTGGTCGACCAGCCAGATTGGGTAAACACCTGCTCCACCGAATCCGCCAGGTATTCGCCATCCAGCCCGACCTTGAAGCCCTGGGCGTTGATCAGTCGCTCGGCAAAAATGTCAGTCCTGCCAGGCATCTCGAAACGCACGTCGGCGGTCGATCGATTGAATGCCGCCAACCTTGCCTTGGCTGCTGATTCAGCAGCAGTCTTGTTCGGATAGATATGCCGATCCGTGTGCACCGCCGGCAAGCCGTCTGGGGCGTCATCGTTGTCGATGGTGACCACCGCCAACTTGCCGTCATTTTTGTTCTGATGCTTAGTCGCCACGGCTTTGTGCGAATTGCGATCCCCCAAGCTGAACTGCCAGCGACTGAGATCGCTGCGGGTTAACGTGATCGCCCCGACCGTTTTGCCGCTGGCTGTCTGCCCTCCCTGGCGCGGCATCACCAACAACTTGCCATCTGCGACCTTGGCCGTGCAATCGTATTGCTTAGCCAGGCGCGTGATGAAATTAAAGTCGGACTCGTTGAGCTGATCCACCCGAGCGACCTTCGTCGCCACCGGACAGCCTGCCTGCCAGCCATTTCGAGCCGCGATGTCGGCCACGATCTTCGACAACGGCGCATTCTCCCAGCTTCCGCTGCGGATAGTCTTACCACTGCCGCGCATATCGCTGGCTTTACCCTTGATCACAATCGTGTCCGGCGGGCCGGAAACTTCTACCGTGTCGACCGCGTAAAGGCCTAGGCGCATCAATGACGTTTCGGCATAGCCCAGATAAATCTCGATTGAGCTACCGCGCCGGGGCAACTGCACCTGGCCGTCCCGGTCATCGATACGCAATTCAAACTCGTCGGACTCCATACCCGGCTTGTCAGAAGTCCTAAGCAACAACAGTCGGTCATTGATCTTGGACGTAATATCGGCACCGTCGGCAACGATACGGAAAGTTGGGGTCATTGGTTTTTCCCAAAGAAAAACCCGCACAAGGCGGGCTGAATAAAAGGTTTCCTTACGCTTAACGCAGCGAGCTGCAGGCGGTGCCGTTCGGAGTCAGTCCCACAAGCTAATCCCTTCCTCGGCCGGGGCTGGCAGATCCGGTAGTACGATCACCACACCAGCGCGGAAAGGCTGGGGTTCGTCTGCCAACCCCTGATTGGCGTCCAGAACCGCCTCAACACTGCCGTTCAAGTGCCCGTAAAAGTTATTGCATATGACATCGAGCATGTCCCCGTCAGACGTTCTGCATGTCGTCGCCATAGCGCGTGAACTCCAGAGTGAATACTTGTTTACGCGGAATGCCGCCGTGCATCAGCGCGCCCTGCTCCTCGTTGATCGACTTAAGACACCAGGTGCCAATGACCTCGCCATAACCCGTGGTCAGAGTGAGCGGCTGCAGGCGCCCACCGATGGTGCGTAAAGTGTCGAGCTGCTTGAGGCCGCCCTTGAAGCCCGGATAAATCGTACCTTTGAGTGTGAGCTTTTCATCGCCCATGCCCACGGCCTGCTGCGCCGGGCGCCGCGATAGCCGCTCCTGTGAAGCCCACCGGAATTCAGTCGAGCGAGTCAATTCATCGAAAGCCGCCGTATCCAAGTTGAAATAATAAGGCTGAATCTTAGGATCCCTGGGCTGGATGATCAGCAGGTGCGGGAACGGCTTCACCGCTTCCGGCGCCGGTGTGGCATCCATGGAAAATGCACTGGTGGGAACGATGTTTGCCAACGAGGGGTTAACCTTGCCGGCGATCTTGTTGATCGCTGTTGCAGCCTTACCCGCCTGCTCCTTGAGCGTGCCCATCCGATCCTGCACCTCGGTGGCGGCGCGTGTCGCACGTCCGTACACAGCCAGCACCTGGCCGGCCTTGGCCTGTGCTGCATCCACGCCGCGCATCACCCGCTGTAGCTTGGCACCGACAGCAGGCCCCACGAACGGAATATTTTCCAGCTCGGACGCGGCCCCCGTGAGTTCCCTTATCGCGCCGTTAACAGGTCCAAGCATGCCGTCAGCGCTACGTCTGCCAGCCTCCCCGGCCTCAACCAGGTACTTGAGGCCCGACTGCATCTGTTCCATATAAGCCATAGGCCCTCCTTACAGGTGCGGTTCGTCGTACAGCTTTGCGGCATTTTGTTTCGCCGCGTCAGCCATCATTAGCCGCATATGCGGCATGAGGTCCTGAGCCAAGCGTTGTGGGTCTTTCACATCCCCTTGCACCGTAACCGGCATATTCAGCGAGTACTGAAACTGCTGATCCACTTTGGCAGGGACAGGCTTTTCCGGCTCTTTGGGCTGGATCGCTGCAGCCGCTGGTTTGGTCGGCGCTGACACGGCCAGAGAGCGCGCTACATCACCCAGGGCCGGCGCTTGCGGTGCAGGTGCCATCAGCAATGCACCCGTACCGTCCGCCCGGTTGAATGACTTGCCCATGGCGGCCAAGCTTGGAATGGCTGGGCCCGGTCGAGGCGCCATCAGCAACGGCGTTACCGGTGGCGCGGGCTTTTCGTCCTCCCCTCCGAACCACGACTTACCTGCAGCACTGCCCAGCGCCGAACCACCAATGCTCCCTAAGTAAGCGCCTACCAGACCACCAATAGCGGTGCCGATGATAGGCACCACCGAGCCAATAGCCGCTCCTGCAGCAGCACCGGCCATAGTACCGGCGAGATTGCCAGCGGCCGCGCCATAACCCTCGGCTTTTTCGTCCTTGGTCTTAGCATTTTCATAGGTGTCAAAGGCCATGGCGCCGGCCTCGATGAGCGAGCCACCAGGTATTGCCTTGGCGGCTTTACCGATCTTACCGACCGCTTGCACAACCCCGCCCAGTTTCGCTATCGCCCCGCTTGGAATCGAAACTGGTGGAATAAGCGGACGCGGGACCGGTGCTGCAGGACGTGGCAGCGCTGGACGCTGAGCCGGCGCTGTAGGCCGTGGCAGCGGCGGACGCGAAGCCGGTACTGCAGGCCGTGGAAGCGGCGGGCGCGGAGCCAGTGCTGCAGGCCGTGGCAGCGGCGGACGCGGAGCCGCTACTGCAGGCCGTGGCAGCGGCGGACGCGGAGCCGCTGCTGCGGGCCGTGTCAGCGGCGGACGCGGAGCCGCTGCTGCAGGCCGTGTCAGCGGCGGACGCGTAGCCGCTGCTGCAGGCCGTGGTACCGGCGGACGCGGTGCCGCTGTTGCGGGCCGTGGCAGTGGCAGTGCCGGACGCGGCGCCGCCGCTGCAGGCCGTGGCAGTGGCAGTGGCGGACGCGGTGCCGCTGCTACAGGCCGTGGCAGCGGCGGACGCGGAGCCGGTATGGCAGGCCGTGGTACCGGCGGACGCGGCGCCGGCATCCGAGCACGCAGCGAGGTCGGCCGACGTCGCGGGATATTACGTCTTGAACTTCGACCACGACGGCGGGCTTCACCTGGCCCCCCAGCAGGCCCCATTTTACTCAAGTTAACGACGAAGACCTTTTGGACGCCGTCGCCAATCGCCGCAGCCTCTTCACCTCTCGCGCCGTCATCGTCAGATACCGCTTCTTTAGCCAGCGAAACCACTTTGAGGCCAGTCGCGACGATGTCTAGCTTACCGGTCTTACTCTCATCCTTTCCCTCACCATCAACCGATTCACCCTTGAGAGCGGCTATTGTCTTGAGCCCAGTCTCAACTAACGACAGGGCCTTGCCGGTCTTGCCTTTTGCTTCGCCGCCCTTTCCAACGCCCCCTGCGCCCTCCTTGGAGTTAGTCACAAAGACCTTTTGCACTTCGCCGGATTTGCCACCCAACGATCCCCGCGCGACGTTGAGCAAACCTTTAGCGATTTTGAACGAACTGAGCAGCCCCTTGAGCGCAACAAGCCCTCCACCGACCGCCGCGATGCCCGTCACCACACCTGGTGCGCTGTCAGACAGCGAGGTAATACCCCTGGTGACTTTGGTCAGTCCTTCCGCCACGGTGTCTGTCACCGGGCGCAGGGCGTCCCCGACGCTGCGCATGGCGTCATCCATTGACTGGGCCATTTCGGCCCACTTCTGCGAAGAAGCCTCACGTCGCTCACTGAGGTTTTTGTCGAGAATGCCCGTTGCATCGCCCGATTCGTTTTTAAGCTGGCTGTACAGCGCCTTGTTCTGCATATAGGCAGAAAGCGCAGCCTTTACCTGCATGTCAGCGAACAGGTCACCGGTACGCAGTGACTCTTCCAGCGAGGCCATCATGGCCTTGGCTTTCTCCGGGTCGGACTCCTTGCTGATCTTCGCCGTCGCCTCAGCCATCGCCGCCGCGCGCTTCGGATCCGTGGCCTGAATGTACTTCTGCGCCAGTGACATACTGGTTTCAAGGGTGGACATACCGTTTTGCAAACCGGTCTGCATCGACCCTTTGTAATCAATACCCGCCTTTGCATACGCCTTGACGGTGTCGCCAGAGCCGATTTTGCCCATCCAGTTCTTGAGATTGTTTGCCGCCTCATCGGCGCCGCCGGCAGATTTCATCTGCACTTGCAGCATGGCACCCAATTGTGTAACCGCATCCATGCCGGTAATGCCGAGGCTGCCCATGTTCGCCAACAGCTCAGGAAACCACTTAGCCATGTCGGCCGCTTCAAAGCTACCTGCCTGCCCTTGGTAGGCAATTGCTTCCAGGGCCTGCTGCATCTGCCTAGGATCTGTGATCCTGGCATTCTGCCCCAGTGCGTTGATCATCTTTGCTGTATCAACACCGCTTGACCCTTGCCCCACGACGAACTTGGCCGCGACTGGCGCATATTCCAGGGCCTTGCTCAAATCCATGCCGGCGCCAACCAATTGGTTAACCACATCGGCTACATCGTTACGCGCCATGCCCGTGTCGCGCGACGTATCAATGATCTTGCGCGACATCTCCTGCTCTTGCGGTTTGTTGGCAATGCCGGCCTTGATCGCGATGTCACGAACAATGGCCCCAAAGTCAGCGCTGACCTTCGTTGGAACTGCCAGCACACCGACGCCAACGACAGCGGCGCCGACAGCGCTTTTCATGCCAGTCCTGCCAGCATCGATCTGCTGATGCCCCTTAGCTTTGAGCTCGGCCTTGATGGCGGTCTGGCCCATAGAGCGATAGGCTTTCTCCAGTCGGCCGACTTCGATTCCCTGTTTTTTCAAACTATCGAGGTTGGAGTTCAACCGGCCCAACAACTTGGACGCGCCCTCTGATCCGCTGTCGTGGGCTTTCTTCCACTCGTCGCGCAGGCGAATGGTGTCACCGATAGTGCGCTGCAGGACACGCGCCTTGTTGCCTTCAGCCTCAAGACGCTTGATGCGCCCTGTTACATCTTTAAACGCAGCACCGACTGTCGAACTGACGGCGCCGCCGATCACCAGCCCGAGGGCAATTTTGTTCGCCATTTCATGGCCCTCATTTGGATAGCCTTATCGAAGGCGGCTCAGTCCGTGAGCCACCAAACCATTTCTGCAAACGGCATCGACAAAATCTCAGCAGCGGAAAATCCTGTTTCCGCTGCCAGACGTTTCGCGGCCATCTTTATGACGTGAGGGTTAAACCCCGTCGTCTTGGTCCAGACGAAAATAGCCGGCCTGCAGGCGATTAAAATCCACCAGCTTCAGGCCCTCCAGATCGGCGACAGGCGCACCGGCAAGCGCAGCAAACAAAATCAGCTCCCGCTGTTCGTCGTCCGCGCCCGCGTCACGATTAGCGGCGCGCACATCACCCACTGTTGGGGAGCGCAGGGCCAAGGTATCAACTGATACACCATTGATTACGCTCGGGCAGGTCAGGGTGACCTGGACGCGATCAGTGTTGACCGACAGCCACGACGGCATTGACTCCGAATAGTCGGTATCAGGCACCAAGTGCGCATAAGCGGCTTGAACACGGCGGTAGTCCGCCAGCTTCAGGCCCTCAAGATCCTTAACTCCCACCTCAGCCAAACCAGCAAACAACATCAGCTCTCGCTGTTCTTCGTCGCCGCTAGAAGCGCGGTCGGCTGCCCGCACTTCCCGTACCAGCGGGGCCCGCAAGGTCAATGTTTCGACCAGCACGCCGTTGGCATTGGTAGGTCGAGTGAGCGTTACCACGGCTGCAAGCGCAGTGAGTGATAGCCAAGCCGGTACTGCTTTAGACGTTGCTTTATTCATTTGGATCTATTCCCTTACATGCCGAGTGCGGTGCGCACTTCAAGGAGTTGGTCTTTGCCGTCGATCACCTGAACACCGGCGACCATGTCGATTTCGTACATGAGGCGCCCATCGATTTCGAGCTTGTAGTAAGCGACCGCCACGGCGTGCTTGATCTCGGCGGGGTCACCGGCTTTCCAGTCGCCCAGGTCCAGTTCTTTAAGGCGACCACGCAGGGTGGCGACGACGGCCGTGACAGCCCCTTTCTGGCCCCTGAACGCGCCCCGGAACGTCGCGTTGAACGCGGTGCCATCGGCCAAACCGAAGAATTTCAACGACTCACGTCGCACGCCCTTGGTAACAAAGGACGCCTCCATTTTTTCCAAGCCTTGGTCCATCTCAATTGAACCTGCCATGCCGCCAGCACGATAATCATCGTTCTTGGTGGTCAGCTTAGGCAGCGTAAGACTTGGCACGTCACCGGCGAAGTTGACGCCGTCGACAAACAGGTTCGTGTTAAACAAAGTTTGAGGAATCATTAACTAGGCCCCTTAGGCTGCTTCAAGAACTTCGGTCATCCACTGATCGGTGACTTCGAAAAGGAAATTCGGGTTTTCTGCCGGCGGCACGTCGGTGAAGCGGATGCGCCAATAAACTTTGCCCTGGGCGATCTGGCTGGCAGTGTTCAGCTCGGTGTCCGGGAACACCTCAAAATTGATAATCGCGCCCTGGGCTTTAAGGTCGCGCATGAACGCATCCAGCCCATCCGTCACGTCCTTGACGTAGGTCTTGGTGATTGAGCGGTCAACAGCCCATTTATGGCCGGCCTGCACGGCATCCATAAGGATGAACAGCGTGCGAACGCGCGTGACGAATGCCCACTTCGGATCGCTCGACAGCGTGCGGTTCCCCCACAAGCGATAGCCGTCGTCGCGAATGATCGTCGCGATGTTGGCGTTGTTCAGCAGGTTGGCCCGGCACGTCTCGTCGCCGTCCAGGTACTCGACAGCTCGGGTCGTACCAGTGAGACCGGTGAACTCTTTGTTAGACGGCGAAGCCCAGAAGCCGTATTCAGCATCGGTCCAGGCGAACAGCCCCGCCGCCCAGGCGGAGGCCGGCGCATCAACTGTCTTGCTGGACTCGGTGTCCCAGTACTGAACGCCCGGATCGACCATGAACAGGTTGCGACTGCCAAAATTATCGGCATAAAGCATCGCTGCCTCATCCGTGGTGCCAGGACCATCAAGAATGCCGATTGCCCGCAGCTTCTGCGCCAGGCCATCAAGCGCGGTGGCGACAGCCTGAGTGGCCGTGTGACCCGGCGCAATCAACAGCCGCGGCTGCGCGTTGTACAGACTTTTACCATCGAGCAAGGCTTGTAGCCCGGTACGCTGACCCGAGGCCAGAACGCCGCCAATGATCGCCGAGGTTTGCAGCGCCGCGTCTTCGAGCTTCGGAACGCCGATGGCAACGATCACCGCCTTGGCTTTCGCGTAGATCGCTTTACAAGCCCTGGTGATCGCCGAGTCGACGCCGAAGGCAGCAATTGCCTCGCGCTCGGTGGTGATCAACTTGAGCTCGCCTGCCTTGGCGGTACCGCCGCCGAGGACGCCTGGGGTGAAGGTGTCGCAAAGCCCGATGATAGAAGACGATGGCAAGGAGATAGTGCGCGCGCCTGTCTTGACATCAGTCGTAGTAACGCCGTGAAAGAAACTCATAAAGCTAGTGCTCCAGAAACGAAAAAGCCCCGCATAAGCGAGGCCGGGAGGGTGTAGGTATTACGTGTGGCGGAATGCAAAACGCCCCGACAGTACGGGGCGTTATTGGGTTTGAACGGCGATCCAGCTTGGTTTTTTGGGTCTGTATTTCTGAACCGGAAACTTCGATGATTGAGGCCAGTCGCGCAGCAGCTGCATATAGGCCAGCAGCTCCCCATATTCATCCGTGGACAATGACGTCGAACTGCCTAACTCGACCTCATCACGGTGACGCTCGCGCAACCATTTGACCGATTCCAGCTCACCGTCACGCCAGCGGCGTTCGGCATTGGCGTCATCATCAGCGGTCGACAGCGGCAATGTCTGGCCGCCATCAGCCACCCAATCCATGTATGCGACCCAATCTTTATTACCTACATCATTGGGGATAAACACGTTATCAGGCAGGCGCCGCACACCCGCCGGACTATGTTTGTATTGAAGATTATCCATATAGACCACCTTTAAAGTTCAGCATCTGCCGTCCACTCGATTTGAAGCGTGAACCCTGGACCTGACCCGCTTGGCGGCACACACGACAACGCAAACCCCGTCGCCCACAGGCTTTGAATATTGGTCTGCGTGCATGGCTTGCCGATGGATTGCGCCCATATTTCCGATGTTTGCTCACCAGGCGAGAACAACCTCAAGGTGGGAACAACACGTTTGATTTCCCGAAAGTCCATACGCAAAGCTGACTGTGATGATTGCGTAGCAGCTGCCTGTGTGAAGCTCGCTATGCAGGTCGATGGTCCATTATTCGATTGAAGAGGGTGATCCTGCAGGAAAGACTTTTCAAAATAGCGCAGGCAGGCACGGTGTTCTTCTTGGTAGGTCCGATAGTCATATGGAGTCGCAACACTGCCAGCCTCAATCTGGACATTGGTAATGTCGGTGTAGTGCGCACCCGTTCCCCAACTGGCAAAGATAAGTTCGAGGAAGTCGTTGGCGACTCCCTTGTTCTTGTTCACCACGGCGCCCAAGTCGAGAGTGACAACGTATTTTTTATAGACCGTTGTCAGTTCCACCGAAGTACCCACATCGACGTTAGGCTCGGTTGAGTTCACCCCGAAGTTCTGTCGGAGAATTACAGCACAGGTATGTGGCACACTGCTTTTCATATAAAACGAAACTGTGACCTTTCCACCGGCTAGCGTTTCGACGTTCTCGATGCGCTGACTAAGATTCCAACCCTGGCCTTCACCTTGCCGTGAGAGTCGTAGGCCGAATTTCGCCTCGTTGATGTTGGCATCCCTTTCAACGGGGAGTTGGCTCCAATTACATACAGCGTTTTTAGGGCTGTAAATCATCCATCGGTCCGGGCCAAACGCACTTTCCGGATCACCGTTGGCTTTGCCAATAACGCCAGACTTACCCCTCTGCCAGACCTGAAACGCGCCATTGATCAGTCGGTTTCTCCGAAAGACGTGCACAGGAAACGCCTGCTTGGGGCTTTCGATTTGAGCCCGTACAGACTCGGTATTGGCGCTACGTTTGGACCTGTCATCAACGGGCGGCGTTGGAACGTTTTGCCCTGCCGTCCATTGAAAGGCTAGAGGTGTTGTCCCAAGAACAATGGGGCCATCGGTGATTAGTTGCCAGACCGTGTCAGCATTAGCTGTGCCCCGCTCGACTGTGACAAGCAAACCAGGCGTAACCTTATCGCTGGTGTCCGCATCAACCGTGCGCACCCACGAATCAGCGCTGACCAGGTACAGCCCGTTGTCCTTTGCCTGAACTTGATCTTTAACCAGCACCCTAGAACCCGCAGGCACCGCGAAACCGTCGATAGCTTGAACGCCCGCCAGGACCACTGGGGCCGTGGTAGCAACTAATGCCGAATGTTTAAAATCAAGCCTGTTGACCGCAGTCGCCACCGAGTCGTCAACATACTTTCGAGTAGCGTTTACAACAGCCGGATCTATCAACAACACGACATTCGTAGAACTTGAAACCACAAAGTTCATCCGTATAACTTGTGTCTTACCAGACCCTTGGGCTAGCAGCGACTTATAACTGGGCGCGCAATTGGCTACAGCGACCAAATCTCCGTCAGAATCGAAAAGCCCCAATTCGCGAATCCAGAACCCACCTTCATCCGCCGGAATAATCTGCTCGGCTACAAGGATCCCAGGGTTAGTCGGATGAGGCTCCAGGCTATTCAATGGAGCCCGGCGGCGCTCATTAATCAGTGTTTTCTGTGAGCGATCAGGGATAGGGTCAGTACCGTTTGCGTCCCCTACAGCCATATGGGTCAGCTTCCAAGTTAGCAGCCCTGCATCTGACTTAACTTGCTTTGCCTCGCCAACCGCCGTCAGTAACGCGAAAAACTTCGAATTAGCATCAATCATGTGTATATGTCCAAATGGTCTATGGAATGTTCGCGACCAGGCACCCCGACATAGCAGTCAACCGAGATAGGTTCAGGCGCAGGAGGATAAACTTCTATTTCATCTATGGAGCATTCTCGAATCCCGCTTCCGATAAAACCTGTCACCTCGATGTCACTAAGTACCGGCGGATAAACATCAATAACTTCTCCGTCAGATATGCTTGCAAAAATGTTTATAGCCCCGGTGGATTCCAGGCTAATCGCCAGCCCTGTCAGATGACGGCTGACGGGCTTGGCGTCATCAATCAGCCGCTCCAGCTCCTGATACATTTCCTCAGTGATACCGGTGTCCAACACCCCGACCTTTAACGCAAAGGTGCCTGGGGTCCCTTCGGGCCTCATGTTGAACCACTCGATAATCTCGATCAGGTAGCCCAGAGGCTCTACCACACGGCGTAACGCGCCGATGGTGCCCTTGTGGGCATGTATGTAATAAGAGGCCTTGATGGCGGCGCGTTTGGTCGCCTCGGTCCATCGGTAATCCCAGCGATCCACAGACCATGCCCATGCCAGATGCGGCAGCAAATGTACCGGGCAGGTATCAGCGTTGTAGAGGTCGCGAAGCGGGACAATCGTTTTCTCGAAAAACGTAGCCTCCATGGCCCGTTCGAGCTGCGTGCTGTTGATCGGCAGTAGGCTTTTCATGTCAAGCCGCCAGCGTCACGGTGTAGCCCGTACAGTACGCCGCCTGAGCTTTGGTCGGGGCCAAGTCCTGCCAGCCGACCAGCTCAACCCGAGAAACGCCGGCAACGTGTAACTGAGCGTCTACGCCGGAACGCGCTACTTCAACGCCTAGCCGTTTACGCGGATTGATCCACGCCGCCAATCGACTTTTCGCTTCAGCTAAACTGGCATCAGCTTCTGGGCCCGCGCTGGTCATGTGCAGGATCGCCTTGATTTGGTAGCGGATCACCTGGGCGCTCTGAACAGTCACCCTATCCCCCACCGGCCGCACATCGTCGTCATTCAGCGCGGTTGCCACCGTGGCGAGCAACTCCGGAGAAGCCTCCCCCTCCCCGTCCAATCCCAGCACCGTTACCGTCACGTAGCAAGGCGCCGGGCTTTCGGCCGTGGCATCCGCCACCAGCCCCGAGGCGTTACGCGCATGCAGGATGTAGCTGTTACGCGGGCCGGCCGTGGTCAGTCCCTCATAGGCCAACTGGATGCGCTCTCGGAACGCATCGTCGTCTTCTTTGACTTCTGGAACCGGCGGAAAGGCCAGCAGATCCTCAGCTTGAATGATCAGGCGCTTGAGGTTGACGTTGGCACCCAGGTGATCGAGATCACCGCGTATGGCGTGCGCCAGCAATACCGCTTTGCCGGCGTCATTGACTCGGGCGCGGTTGCCGACCTTGATGTAAGCGCCAACCTCCAGCACCTTAAGCACCGGATCGCTCTCCAGCGCGGCAGTCCAGTTGCCGCCCATGTATCCGCGAAAGACGCCCAGCCCCTCCTGAAAAACCTCTTCGAAGTCGAGCGGTTCCAACACGGTCGGCGCCGGCAACGACGACAGGTCCACTATACTCATACGGCCACCTCCAGCGTGACGCTGTCGCCCAGGTACTGCCCGACGATCTTCAGGTTAATTTGCCCGCCGATAACGGAAATGACGCGCACTTGATCCAGCTTCAATCGCGGCTCCCAGCGACCCAGTGAGCGGGCGACTTCCGCCTGTACGGCGCTTTTCCAGCCGTCAGTAACGGGCAAGTCAACAAATCGCCGCAGCTTGCTGCCGTAATCCATCCGATGCCGCCGGCTGCCCAACGGCGTACCCAAAATGTCTGGAACCGATTGCCGCAAGTGCGCGATGCCGGAAATGGGTTGGCCGGTGTGGCGATCCATTCCGATCATTGTCATTACTCCTTCAATTGCTCCAGATCTGGATGCGCTTTCAAGAACGCAAATTGATCATCACCACATGCGGTAACTCGACCAGCAACAACAGGAAGCGTCCCGCCGCCGGGTAGGATCAATGTCCGCGAGGTGAAAACCTTGTCGCGAAAAACACGCGCTGTTCCGATGGACTCAACCGCTTCAGCAGTAACGGGGAAACCCAGCGGTGCCGGCTTCAACCCCGGAACCACAATGGCCTCGGCAGAATCGCTATCAGTTCTAGACTTACTCATAAGGCAAACCCCAGATATGAAAAAGCCCGCACTGGGCGGGCTGTTTGTGGGTTGAAATTAATGTGTGTGGTGATTGCTGTTGCCACCAGCGTCGATGATCGCACCGGCACTGGTGATGCCTTTCGTGACGTGTAACGCCCCGTCGATCATCACCGCTGCTTTCAGATTGATGTTGCCGGTGGTCACGTTCACGGCGCTGTCCGTCACGACCACTTCTGTACTGGCGACTTTGATGGTCACCGTACCGCTCGGCAGGGTGATGCTGTAGCTCTTGGCCTGCCAGTCGTAAATCAGCGAGCCGCCATCATCAAACCGCCACACTTCCACATGATCCCGGTTATCCGGTGGCGGACCCGCGTTGCCATACAATCCCGGAATGAACGTGCCCTGTGACACGTCACCGCTGGCACTGACCAATGTCCCCTGCTCACCCAGAGACGGAGCCCTCCAATGCCTGGCCTTGCCGGCGGCGACGCTGTGCCAGCGCACCCAGGCGCTAGTCCATTCGCCGTCCGAAACCCGACACACCGGCGGAGAGGCAGCCAAGTCGACTGCTACCACAAAACAATCCTTGACCACCCCCGCAAGCATGCGGTCGTGCTGGGCAGCAACATAGCCGCTCACAAGTCCTCCGCTGGAACAAAGTCCTCTTTGACGTCGTTGTTAAAGCCAAACAACAGCATGCCGGGCGGCTGATCGGGCCAAGGCCACTTTTCAGGGCCGAGGTACACCTGCTGCGTCCACTCCACCAGCCAAACGGTGTAACCATCCAACACTGGCTGGGTCCAGTCCTGTAGTGCCTGAACGAACTCTGCCGGCTCGACTTCCAGCCCCCAGGTCTGAGCCCGGAGTAGGACCGCAAGTTGGGTAGCCAACTGCACCGCCTGCTGCTGATGCAGAGGATAGATCGGGTCGACGACGATACGTGCCTCGAACTTACACACCAATGTGGTTTCACCCGTGCCGATATCGGTACCGGGCTCGATCTCGGCCAGCTCCAGAAAGACCGCTGGTAAAGCGATGCGATCCTGAATGTCCGGCCAGGCACTTACCGTCTGAACCCCTTGCAGATGGCTCACCAGGTGTTGCTCAACCGCCCGGTAAAGCTGGTCCAGGCTAAAAGGTTGGTCAGCCATTAACCGATCCTCTTCAAGTATTTCTGTAGTTCGAAGTTGAGCTCCTGCTGCAGGATCTCCAACAGACGCTCGTCCGCCTTTTGTACCCAGCTTTCAAAGTGCGGACGGGCTTGTTCCAGAGATACCTTGGCTTTCGCTAATGGAAAGCGATTTCCATTTTCTGCGACCCATCCAGAACTTGCACCGCGACCAGGTGACACCGTGCTGTCTGGATAATCATCAGCATTGAAGTGCTTGCTCGCAGTGCGAATCCAAATGTCTGGTTTGTTGCCGTAGACCTTCTTGAGAAATGCGCCTTGGTAACGCCTTCCCGCAACCGACACACCGCTGCCGGTTTGCCTCGCCCGGCCGATCCGGCTGGACTCGATGGCATTCAAGCCGAACCACAGCTTGCCGCTCGATGCCCCGCCGGATACTGGGTAGCTGCGTAACCGTTGACGCACTGCCGCGACAGCAATGCGCTCCTGCCTGCTGACTGCGCGGGCAATGTGCGTGCGCAACCAGCCCAACGTCTTGTTGATCGCGCGTCGGTGGGCCGCAGCAGCTGCCTTGGGCACCAACTTGGCGAAGTCCTGAAATTCCTGGAGATCTGCAGCTGATGACTGGATCGAGATCATCCCGCCGCCGGCCGAGGGTTTGACGTAGCTACCGATGCTCATGGGCGCAGCCTCAGGATCAAGGCGACAAGACCGTCGCCGCTCGGCTCCAGCTGCAGCAAGTCGTAATCGCCGCCGCCGTCCAGGGCGGGCAAGTCGATGCTGACCAAAAGCCCGCGTTTCAAGCCTTCCGAATCACTGACGCGGATCTCAAACCGAGGCTCACGCAAGCCGGTATTGAGCTTGCCGAGCTTCGGCTGCAACCAGGGCGCCGCAAACATACCAAGCACCGGCTCTTCGCGGCCCTCGATCCGTGCGCTATCGCCCAGTGTTTCGAAGACCACTTCGTCGATGTCGTCGATCAGATCGCGGAAGGCCACGATCACATCTCCAGCAGGATCTGCGCGCGAGGCCGCGTGCACAGGTGCAGCGGGTTGGACTGGGCTTCCCCGGCGACACCCTTGTTGAAAGGAAGCGGCTCGATCTTGCTGTAGTACGGGATGCCCTGGGTGTTGACCGTTTCCATGTAGTCGGCCGGTGCGAAGGACGAGATGTACAGGTCAGGCACGCCCTCGGGGACCAGAAGTGCCTTGTCGTCATGGACGAACGCAACGCCAGCAACCTTGCCGCGATAACGCTCCCAGACGATTCCGCCGAACTCGAAACTTTCACGGGCATCGCCACGCAGAGACGCGGCCTGCATGGTGTTGAGGTATGTCTCTTTGACCGACTCGTGGTCGAGCAACTTGTTCCAGAAGTTTTTGCCGCAAAAGGCGCGGGAGCCGGTAGTAGTGACGTTGCCCAAAGCGTCCTCCTGCATATCCAAGGCTTCGCCACACTTAACACGGACATCAGTGTCCGGGTTGCCCAGTTCCATGGGAAGCTTCTGTCGCTCGACACCGAAACGGTCATGGATGTCCAACAGTACGGTCTTGCCGTCCGCGTCCAACACCTTCCCGTTCAATGCACCCATGCGTTGAAATTCGTGGGTGGCATCCAACTGGCGGCGTGCCTTACCCAGACGTTTGTTGACTACGTCCTGCACGGCCTGCAACTCGGTGAGAGAGCCGAAGGCGCGTATGCCTTGGATCTCATCTGCCTTGATGGTGAAGCGTTCCGGCAGGTGCACGGTGTTGAACGGAATCAACATACGCTTAGTCGCGCCGACCACCAGGCCCGAGGTACCACGCTCACCCGCTGGCACCAACGCAAGGGTGTCGCCGTCCTTCTCGATCTGCACGGTCAGCGTGCTAATGCCCTCTTCGCGGAACAGGCCAAGGCTGCTGATGCGGCCCGGCAGGTATTCCTGCTCATTGATTGCGGCAGTCAACGAGGAAACGCTGAACGCATCGTCTTCAAAAATGGCGATATCGGCCATGGGGGTACTCTCCAGAAACAAAAAATCCCGCACTCGGCGGGATGGATAAATGAGGTGAGCGTCTTAACGGACGATCACGAAATGGGCGGCCAGGGCCTTTTCGGCTGCGGGGTCGAGGCCGGTCAAATGAGCTTCGCTGACTTCGGCCTGACGCACGATGGCGCGGCCGCGACGGACCACATCAGACTGCCCCAGCGGGCCGTAGAGGATCGCGATGGCGTTTTCAGAGCCGTCCTCAGCTGTCGGCTGATAGGGTGCAAACTCGCCCGTAGCAGTCACCAGCCCAAGGATCTGGCCCGGCTCCAACGCCGGCCCGGCGGCGACGTTGATTGCTTCGCGTGAAATAGTGCCGGGGCCTTCGGACAGCAGGAACTCGCCCGCGTGCATCGATTCAATTTTCATGCTCTTACTCCTTTCGTTCCGTTCTGAACCGCCTGACGGCCGGACCAGATTGCATGGGTGTCAACCTGCTTTGCCTTGACCTTGAGTTCAGGGTCGTCGTCCAGAGGTAGACTGTTGTTGATTTCAAAGCCACCGCCGCTGCTCACCAGCTTGTCGAACAGGCGCGCCCTGACAGCGCTTTCATCCAGGCCGGCAGTGATGAACTCGCCAGTCAGTTCTGGCAATCGTGCCGCAACACAGAGACCGTGCAGCGCTTTCGCCTTGGTCAGCGCCGCAGTGACTACCGCTTCACTTTCTAGCTTCGTCGAAGCGAGTATCGGGTCCACCAGGTTGCTGATGCCTGCCGCCGCACACCCCTTGGTGACCATCAACGCCAATCCGACAGCATCCAATAGGGGTGCTGGATCCGCAGGGTTTACAGGATCAGTCGGCTCGACATCCGGCTCTTCGTCCAACTGGGCCAGCAATTCAGCCGGGGCATTCTGGAAGCGCTGCAACACGCTGCCCTGACCGAGGCAGGCTTTCACTTTCAGCCCGTCGCCCACTTCATCTGCCAAGCCCAGGGCCACTGCTTCGTTGGCTGTCAGCCAGGTCTCGGCGTTGACCATGCGCCGCAGCTCGACCTCGTCGATGTCCGGCGCCTTGGACTTGTAGGCCGCGATGATCGCTTCCAGAGTCTGGTCCAGCACGTCGGCAACACGCCGGAAGTCCTCGGCATCACCGCCGGTAAAGGTGTAGGGGTTATGGATCATCAGCATGGCATTGGCCGCGATGACCACCCGGTGAGCGCCACACACGGCAACACTGGCCGCGCTGGCCGCCAGCGCATCAATGCGCCCGGTACAGCGCTCGCCCAAGCGCGACAGCGCGTTGTGAATAGCAAGGCCGTCGAACAGGTCGCCGCCGATGCTGTTGAACGCCACAACGACAGGGGAAACGCCGTCATCCATGGCCCGCAGGTCCTGCACAAACTGATTAGCGCTGACACCCCAGGTGCCGATCTCGCCGTATACAAAGACCTCAATGGTCTGTTGCTCGGCTTCACCGCTGGCCTGGAAGGTGTACCAACTTTTATCCGCGACTTTTACCTGCTTGCCAGCCTTGTCATAAATGCGCGGGATCGCTTTTTTACTCATGGTTGTTCCTTGTCATCAATCGGCTCGATGGCATCAAGCGTGGTGTAGTTGAGGCCCAGTTCCGTGGACCTGGCGAGGTCGGCCGCGTTTTCCGCGTCGATGGTTTCCGCGTCGTAGCCGTTGCGCAGACACATCTCACTGCGCGAACCGAAGCCCGCCTGCACTTCCATCCGCCGCGCCTGGACGTCCTGCACCGGCTGAATGTAGGCCCAGCCTTGTGGCACCCAGCGTGTGCGCAGGTATTCGCGCCGACGTTGCGCGTAGTCATCCAGCACTAGGGCGCCGGACAGCACCGCCATGTCCATCCAGGCGGCACGCACCGGACGACACAGCTGATGCACATAAACGCCGAATTGCAGTTGCTCCAGGCGCCGCCGGAACTCGTTGAGCACTACCCGCAGCGCCCGGTCGTTGACCTCGCGCATATCGCCGGTAAGGATCTCGTACGGGGTGCCCGAACCCGCCGCCGCAGCCATCAGCTGCTGCCGCATGAAATCCGGGTAGTTGTTGCCGGCGTCCGGTGGTTTGGAGAACTCCACCTCTTCACCTGGCCCCAGCTCCTGCATGGTGCCGGGCTCCAGGGCCACCATCGGTGTGAAGCCGTCGCGGTCGGTGGTCAGCAGTTGCCCCGTTACTGGGTCACGCGGTTGATGCCCGCTGTCCGGCGCGGGGCGCTTGATGAAGCCAGCAAACAGATTTGCCACCTCCTGGCGAAACAGCACCGCGTCATCGTAGTTGTCCAGGCTGCGCAATCTTTTCAATACCGGTGCCAGACGCGGCACACCGCGAAGTTGCCCTGGCTCCATCGGTTCGAAGATGTGCAGCACCTGCGTCGCCGGCACCCGCACCAACTGGTTGTACCCGGCATTCAGCGACGATGAATCGCGTGGGTGCGACAAGTACATCCAATACGCTACGCGCTTGCCGGCCGGGTTGAACTCGATCCCGGCGCGGATGACGTTGCCGTTTTTGGCCGTCTCGAACTTGTCATGTGGGACAAATTCAGGTGCCAGCGCCTGCAGTTGTAGCGGCACCGCTAGCCCCTCACTGAGGCTGCGCGGCCGCAATCGCACAAAGCACTCACCGGCCGTTTCAACCGTGCGCGCGACCAGGGCCTGCATGCCGTAGAAGTCGGTCAGTTCATCGGCGTCCGCTTCGTCAACCCAGTCGTCCCACAATTGCTGCTGGAGTTTGCGCAGTTCAGCGTCATCCGTGGTCGGCCTGGGCGTGATGCCGGTGCCGATCAGGTTGCTGACGCGCTTGTCGATGACATTGAAGGCGTACGGGTCATTGCGCACCGCCGCCCGCGAACGTGCCCGCAGGTTGCGCAGGGCGGGGGTGTTGATGCTGTTGATGCCGTTGTCGGTGGCTTCCCAACCGGCCGAGCGTCGGCCCTCACCCGCGCCTTCGTAACTGGCCTTGATGTTCGACGGCAGCAAGAATCCATTACGGGTCAGCGTCGGATAGTGTCGTGCCATTAGAGTCCTTTGCCTCCATGCATGAGCCGAACCACGCGAGAGCGCGGCCCGGCGGCTTGACTCAGCGACGTGCGGATCTCGTCACGAGCCTTGAGCAGTTCATCGATGGAACGGTATTCCACCGTGCGGTCGCTGTAGCGCACGGTCTTTTCACCGCGTGCAATGGCGCGCTCGATGGCTTCGAGGTGCTTCGGGGTAAACGACATATCAGCGTCTCTTCAGGTAACCGCTGGTTGAGCTGCGGCGTTGTGGGGTTGCAGCGGGTCGCGGTTGAACGACCGAAGCGACGGCTTGCGGTGCCGGCTGCGGCGGCGCAGGGGACTGCTCGACCACTGTCACGCGTTCAGCCTCAATCACTTTTTCATCGAACAGACCGGCCTGGGCCAGCGAGTTACGAACCCGTTCCCAGTCATGTTCCTGGTACCGGTTGATGCCGAGGTAATGCGCCATTGCCAGGCAGTACACCATCAGGTCGAGCGCTTCGTTTCGTTCGGCTTTGCCCTTGATCCACTCAATACGCTTGTGACCGCGCACGTACTTGGCGACCTTGCGCTCGGCCACGCACTGGGCGAAGAACTCGTCCGGCAGGTCATTGGCGAAATGCAAAGCCCCTGGACCGGACTCGAACTGGTAGCGGTTGTAGATCCAATCCTTTGCGGTGTCGGTACCGACAAACCAAAGCTCGGCGCCGCCGCGTTCGGTCTGGCCCTTCCAGGTCACGTCGACCATGGACGGCCGCTGAGCGATCACCGGCTTACCGGGCTTGCTCGCGCCCTTGATGGCGAAGATGTTGCGCCAGCGTCGTACGCGGCAGAACTGGTAGACCTCGTCGGTGTGGTGACCACCCGAGTCGACCGCAACCGCGAGAATGCCCAGGCCAACACCGCAGGGATGCCGGTATCGCTTTTTCAGCAGTTCATCCAGCACAGCCCAGGTGCGCTCGTCCGAAGGATCGCCCGCGATCACCCTGTGGTCGATGACCCAGCGCTCCATGCCGACGCCCCAGCCCATCGCCATGAACTCCAGGCGATCAGCCTGCACGTCGACAGCGCCAGTGATCATCATCACGGCGGCGGGCATCGCACCGAGGGAGAAACCTTCCCGCCGTGCGCGCTCGATTAGCACCGATGCCTTGGTCTGCTCTTGTGCGCTGTCCCAAACCTTAGCTAGACGAGTGTTGTAGAACACCTGCATAGGTTCTAGGTCGCCCTTTGCTTGAGCTTTTTTTGCCTTTTCGAATTGCCTGGCGAGCGTGCGCCAGTCCATCCAACCCGGAGGGGAATACAGCGCATTCAGATGAAAGCCGACGGTCTCGCCATCGCCTTCAGCCTGGGAACGCCACTCACCTTGGGCCAGCATTTGACCCTTGAAGTGCTCTTCAATCAGCACGTCGCAGTCCATCCCGGACGCTGCGCACTTGTAATGCACCACACTAAAGTCTGCAGAATAGAGAAGATTTTCCCACTCGAGTACTTGCATGTGACCGCAGTACGGACATGGAACGTAGTAATAACGCTGATCGCTTGACTCGAACAGGTCGCTGATACGCGAAGCGCCCTTAATTGTCGGCGAACTGGAGAAATAGAACTTGGCGTTGCGGCCGAAGGTACTGCCCCGCGTTTCTGCCAACTCGATAGGATCGCCCTCTTCGCCTACGTCAACCTCCCACCGGTCGATCTCATCGCCATAGATATAACGCGCCGACAGCTCTGAAAGGTTTGCTGCGGATCCCGCAGTGGTTACATAAAGTGAGCCACCCTCGAACTCCTTGGTGTCCATGGTATTGCGTGCATCTCGCGATCTGGTGGAAGCGACACGCTCACGTAACACAGGCGTGGCTTTGATGGTTTTGTTGATCCTGGAGGACACCCGTTTTGCCAGGCCAAGACTAGGTAACAGCGCGAGGATATTCGACGGAGCCATATGAATCAGGCCGCCGATCCAGTTCAGACCGATCTGCGTTTTCATCAATTGCGATGCGACCATAGTGATCACACGCTTGCAGGGATGCGCCGGCGAGAGGCACTGCATGGGTTCACGAGCGTAGGGAGTCCGTGAGGTGCGATACTGGCCTGGCTCAGCAGCCCCGGTGTCACGCGGGATCCGCATATACTCGTCAGCCCACTGATCAATCCAGATATCCGGGTCAGGTTTTAGCCCACGGAAATACGCATTACGATAAACCTCTTTACCATCAGGCAATTGCGTATGCATGGGCTTAACTCGTGTTCAGTGCATGTTCAAGGTCGGATGAAGACATACGCTCAGCGTCTTCTAAAGAACGGCGGATCGCCGCTGTTAAGTGCCTCTCGATTTGCCATGGATCAGTCATCGCTGCCAGCTCAGGAGCGAGCTGCGGGGACATTCCTAGGAGCTGATCCCGCAAAAGACGTCCAGCGTTGTAAGCACCGGTTTCAACTGCTTCTCGCTCGACCAGAGAACCCTGCTGTTTGTGAAAGTTGGCTTGCTCCTGCAGTGCCAGGTAGTGCTCACGCAGCGCACGAGACTTTTGAAAGTCTGCCGCCAGCCCAACCTGCGGCACCGCAGGTTCTTCGGCGGCGTTTTGAGCCTCCCTTTGAAGGCGAAGCCGATTGTGGCGGTCCGCGACAGCGGCTTTGCTCGGATCAGCAGAGTCAGCGAGCAACGCCTCGGTGGCTTCCAGGTCGACTTTGCCGTCGTGAGTCAGCACCAGCCGATCCTGATTAGCCAGCTTAGAAACATACGATTTGGCCCAACCACGTCGCGCCGCAAACTCCGTTTTGCTGATTACGGTCATGATGGAATGTCCTGTTCACCAAATGAATCCGGGTTAGTTCACCTGTTCACCTCAGTTCACTAAGCTGGTGAACTGTTCGCTAACGCTTTCCCGCGGGTTTCATGCCCCGTGTCCCTCGAATGCTGCCAGGGTCCCTGGCGACTTTTCGGCGCCCCATTTTGATGCAACCCTCTACAGACAACGTATTTCGTTGCCTCCAGAGCATCAGACCTGCCCGCTGCCCGAGGGCGGCACATCGCACACGCCCAACCGCTTGGCGGCCCAGCGTTCGTACAGGCCAATGGCGACATCGGCGCCGGCCATCGCGGTGAGGCAGCCAATGCTCCCCGCCGCCAGGACCGACATGCCCGATGCGTGCAACAACATCATGGTGGAGAGCCCGCAGACCACACAGGCCCCGGATCGAAGCAGCAAGCGGCGAACCAATGACCAGCCGCTTACCCCCGCTTTGTCGGCCCGCCATGCCTCGCCGGAAATACCGCCGATCAGGGATAGCAGGATCACCATCCAGATCGGCATCTCAATAAGCGCTTGCTGCTCGTTTGTCATCGCCCTACCCCATAAACGCAAAAACCCGGCGCAATGGCCGGGTCTAGTGTGGTGGTGTGTCCCGCTGCTTGCGGTCGCACCTATCGAAGATGACTACTTTTTACAGGTGGATTCCGGTGGCAGCAACCCTGTTTTAATGCCACCCGGTGAATGTCTGGTCTACGCCTAGGCAATGTCGGTGAATATCTTTATTTCGGCTTCCAGCGCCTCCGGCGCTGTCCTACCTGCCCCACTATTCAGAAGGGAGGTAGGACAGCTGGAGCCCGCTGAATTCGGGGCCTTGCCCTACTGCCCTACCTCTTTTAACTTTTTCTCGTGTAAAGAGAGAAAACTAAAAAAACGCATGCGCGCCAGCGGCGCGTGATGCGACGCGCTACGCTCATGTGTGCGTCGTGCGATATTAGGTAGGGAGGTAGGACAGGCCACGGAATGCGCGGCCTCCAGCAGTCCTACCTTGCAAACTTGAGGTAGGGCAAGGCCGGACAGTAGGAAAGTTGTAGGCGGAAGTGTGCGAAAGGTCACGCAGCCTTCCCCATCAGCATGCCGGCAATGTGCAGGTGCGCTTCATGCAGGCGCTGATAGTAGGTATCGCGACTACACCCACAGTGAGTGTACTTCTGCGACAGGAAGCTTTCGTGGTTGCAGTAGTGTTCACGCACGACGACCGACAGCTGCGGCGGCAAGTGCTTGTTGACGATGAGCTCGATGTCGGCCGATTCATCTAACAGTACCCGACTGCCACGCGTGCCGCGTATCAACTCCCCTTTGCACTCCATCAGCATGGCAATCATGTTGCCGCCACTTGGCCCACCAGAGCCTTCGGGCACTGGCGAATGCAGATCCTGCGCCCAGAGCTTGAGCATTTCATCGATTCGTTTAATCAAAGCAAGGCTCCTCATCCCGTGCGCTATCAACCTGCAGCGCTGATGTATTGCCCCAATGATCTGGCTTCTTGTAGGCATATGGCCGAATACCACTTTTGGGCAACGGCGGCAGTCGCACCTTTCGCCATCCGAGTCGATGCATGATCGCCCCGACACGCATCTGCTCAGGCTTGCCCCAGTGGCCATAATCGAGCTTCAACGCACCAGCCAAAATATCCTCGCCGCTCGCTGTTGCGCCGATCTGAGATTCTTCCAACCACTTGACGACCGGACCTTCCCACTCATCCACGACAAAGCGCGACTCCTGCGCCTCGGCGAATAGTGGAGCCTCATCCCGGTTGACCCACCAAATGTCACCGGACTGATAACAGAACATCGCTTCGGCCCAGAGCTGGTCGCGGACTTCGCGCAACTGTTCCAAATCGACTTTGGTACACGCGACAGGCCAGTAACGCCGGTTACCCGTGGCGTCTTTGAGATATTCGTCTTGGTTCGTCGTACCCACAAAAACACACTGGCGTGGCACGTCCATCGTTCTTCGGCCATAGCTCTCGCGATAGGTGTCAGTCGAAGCAGAGAAGAACTGCTTAGCCTTGGTCGACTCAGCTTTGTTGAAACTATCCAACTCCCCCAACTCAATGATCCACTTACCACGGATCGCCTGGAAGCCGTCCTTATCGCCCAGGGCGAAAGGTGTATCCATAAACCAGGCACCGCCAAGCACAGACATTGCTGTTGATTTACCAGCGCCCTGTGCCCCTTCGAGGATCATCACCGAGTCAGCCTTACAACCTGGCTGCATCACGCGCCCGACCGCTGACACCATCCAGCGCTTACCAACCTTCGAACTGTAGTCAGTTGCTTCAACGCCCATGATGTCAGTCAACCACGTAGCCAACCGTGGAACACGGTCCCATTCCAGACCATGTAGGTAATTGCGTACAGGATGGAAGGCATGATCATGGGCAACCACACTAACCGCTTCGATCACGCTGCTGGCCTTGACCCGAAGGTTGTACTGTTGTGCGAGCCACTTCATTACAAGCATGTCGTCGATATCTGCCCAGTCGCCGACACCGCCACCGTATGGGGCAGCACGTAACTTAACGATTTTTGAGCTGAACGCGCTGAAGCCGATCACTCCCGCCCAGCGCTCATCGTTGCCAAGAATCAGCTCGACATTCTGCATGTGCGCTATCAAAGATCCGTTTTCGGTTCGGGCCAATTGATCCTTCCAACCACCAGCTGCAGGAGGCCTGACCACCGCCAGCACCTGACGGCGGACAGCCTCTAGGCCTTCTGCAATATGCAGGTCGTTGAAGTCGGTCCACTTGGTTTCGCGCTCACCGGAGAACACCGGAGCAACCACCTGACCACCGACGATCAGAGCGGCGTTGTTGGCCTTTTCTTCGCCAGGGTTCCAGGCATCGCCGTTGGGGCGCTTGGTCTTCCAGTCGTCGTCACGACAGATGATCAGCGGGCAACCGGGGAAACGTTCGCGCATGGCCTTGGAGACCGACAGCAAGTTGCCCGCGTCGAAGGCGACGGCGACAGCCAGCGAAGTCGCCATGTGCAGGCTTGCACCCGTGGCATAACCCTCACACACCAGCACCGGCTCACCCGGTTCAGGGTGCGGGCCGATCAAGTGGAAAGCGCCTTCCTTCGACATACCGTAGGGCCAATACGCTTTGTCGCGCCCGGTGTCCTCTTGCTTCGCGGGGAAGATCACCTGCAGGCCGACGATCTGGTCGCGCACGTTGCACATGGGCACTAAAAATGCGCCTGTACGTGGCGCATAGCGAACCTTAAAGCCTACGATCTGCTTTCGATCCAGGTAGGTGCTTTTACCCTTTTCTGGCATGCGCTGGAACAATGCCGATGCGCGATTGGCCGCTCGGCGGGACGCGTTGACCGCGATTTCGGCAGCCTTGCGCTTTGCATCTTCCTGTCGAGCACGCATTACCTCGCGCTCTTCCGGGCTCATGCGTCCGGCCTTTACTTTGATTTTTTGGGTATCGCCAGATCGCCAATCACCGAAACTACCGAATATCAGAGTTTCGTTCTTCTCGGTGCGGTGTTCGTGGACAACATACCAGCCATTTTTCTCCTTGCCCCTGTCCTGGGTGGTTTTGCAGCGAGTGAGCTTGCCGAAAACCAATGGCTGATCAGGCTCAAGACCATAATCCGCGAACTGATTAATTACCTCATTGAGCATAACGGGAAGCCCTCAGATCGTCTGCGGATTGGCATTCAACACAGTGAGTGCAACCGGGCTGTGCCAACCGACGAGCTTCCGGGATTGGCTCATCGCATTCATCACAGAACATCAACGAATGCAGGGTCGTGGCAGAAAGCTGGGCTGCGCGAGCAGCCAAAGCCTGATCAAGTCGCTCCTGCACCAGGTCATTTGCAAAGTCAGCAATATCAGCCACGTTCCACCCCACTAGTAGTCTGGTTGACGTAGCGGGCGCGGTTGTACATACCCAACAAACCCTGGATGCCGCGAAACACCAACTGGCGTATCTCAGCCAACTCACCGTCGTCGACTTTGCCGTCGCCAATATGCTTGGCCCAAGTTTCGGACAGGTCCGCTACCTGCCGGAAGAACTGCGCAATCCCGGTGGTAAGGGTTTCGGGCATGTCATTGGTGTACGACTCGGCCAGCTCCTGCCAGATCGTGTCGCCAACAAGGCTGTGCACAGCGTCGAGAATCCGACGGTCCTTGGTCAGTTCGAGGATCTCGCCAAATTCTTGGATATTGACCGTGTGCGAGGGGTGCGTAGGAGACAACTTGTGTTGCAGCGTTGTGGCATTGCGGCCGGTGGTGGCGGCGATTGCAGCGGCGCCACCCGTATAATCCCGTGCGGCGTGGTAAAGCGCTAATTCGAGCGTCAGGATTTCCCGCTGTGCTCGATCAACGCAACTCAGAGCAATTCGGCTCATGGCATTAATCCTTATAAGTTGCCAGTGCCGCGCGGCGTGCAGTGGTGTTACATTTGCCGCGTGGCTTGAAAGGGCCCAAACGCCGGCAAGATCCTCAAGATCGAAACCGGCACCGTGCCGAGGTGAGTGATCCGTCTCTCACCTCTGGCGCAACAGCTGCCCAATCTGTGGTGGAAAAGGCAGCAACCCAAGACATCCGTGTCTTGGCAGCGCGATAAAGGGAGGTGGTTTGCATGTGGTGTGCCCTCCTACCTTCGTCGCGACCCGACAGCACTGTGGTGGTGTGTGCCGGGAGGAACTGGGCGGCCCTAGGGTCGCCTTTTTTCTTAGCGCTCTATGCCGCCTGTGCCGAAACACCTTGAACCGGCACTGGAAAAATATCTGGCAAATCAGGTCTCAATTCATGAGGCAAAAGTCCCCATGCCAAAGCTTTCGCAAGGGGACGAACCTGAGTAACAGGAACCCCTCTATGTCGCCAATTGAAAAAGCGCTGAGGGCTTACATCGCATTCTCGTGCGAGTTGCGAGGGGCTTTTACCGGCCCGCTCAGCGACCAGCACTATCAAATCGAACACCTGGTCAGGCGTAGTCATGACATCACCTTATGAAAACAAAACGAATGACAAGACCAAACAATACGTTTGTTATCATTTTTGTGCAAGGGCTGTAACATTCTGTTTATGAACAAACAACCACAACGCCTAAAAGGCCAGCGCTTTCGTCAAGCCCTGGAAGACTCCGGACTCTCTGGCGCGGAACTCGCCCGGCTGCTTGATCTGGAAAACGATCAGAACGTCACCAACTGGAAGGCGAGAGGTGTCCCTGCCTATATGGCAGGCCAAGTCGCTATGACTTTGGTAGTGGAACGCGATTGGCTTGAGGGGAAAGATGTCCCTATGCGGACCCCGAATACTGCACGAGGGAAAGCGCCACAAGCGGCTAATGACTCCCCCCTGTATGTCCTTGAACCCATGGCCCCGTGGGATTCAAGCACCCCACTTGAAGAGGATGAGGTTGAGTTGAGGCTATACAAGGAAGTCGAACTCTCGTCGGGACCAGGAAAGGTTGCGCGCACTGAGGTTCAAGAGATTACTGGACCAAAACTGCGATTTTCGAGGGCAACCATGAGAAGTTGTGGCGTTGATCCTTCGAACGCGGTGTTTGCCACAAATAGCGGCAACAGCAACCATCCACTGATTCTTTCTGGTGCCACTGTCGGTATCGATAAGGGAATGACCAGAATAATTGATGGAGAAATATACGCGATAGATCACGATGGACACTTCCGCATCAAATTTCTTCAGCGCACCCCTAATGGGGTAAAAATGAGGAGTTTCAATTCCGACGAGTACGCTGACGAAGACTACGATTTTGATCAAATAATGGCTCAACGCGTTGTGATTTTGGGCCGGATTTTCTGGTGGTCATCGATACGGCCACTGAAAGGCCCCTCTCTCATCTGAAACCAAACAAAATGTTTTGACCAAAAAACAAACATATTGTTTACTTGCCTCACTCTTCCACCACAGAGCGAGGCAATACCATGCACACCACTGCCACCCTGCACGTCCACCCGGCCGCTGCTAACCCCTCCCGCATCTTCGAAATCCGCCGCCTGGCACAACACTGCGGCTGCGCTTTCTTCGCTTCCAAACCCAAGCTGAAACAGCGCTCCGCGACTGTGCCATTCGATCCAAATGGCGGAGGGCACGCGGCATGAAGAAGTACAAACTCGACAACCGCACCCTGACACTGCTCAAGGCTCAGGTCTGTCTGACCGAAACCTTCAACCACCATCTGCGCGCCGAAACGCAACGCGACGTCATGGCCTTCCGACTGCAGGTCGAACGCCGAAAAATAGACACGCATTTCACCGTTGAGCTGGGCAGCGAACGCCACACACTGACCTTGACCAACAGCAAGAAGATGCACCTCAAGCTTGCTGACTTCATTGAGGAGATCGTCAACGGGCCAACCACTTCCGTCGATCCTTCGTCTCCGCCGCACGCTGATCGCCGTTATGGCCTATTCCAGACTGAACACAAGCAGCAGGTATTCGAGCTGATCCGCACCGGCGGCGCACTCAGTCTCGATATGAGTTTTGAGCTGCCGATCAACTTGGCAATCCACCGTAACAAGACCCGCGCTGGAATCACCACAATCATGAGCATCGGCGTGAAGAAGCCGCGCACCAAGTGTTTCACCGTATGCGGAAGTGACGTGGATATCTATTCCATGGTGGCCGAATCCATCACTCACCTAGCTACCGTGGCGACCCCTGCCGCGCATGCAGCTTAGGAGGCCGTGATGGAACGTGACCTCCAAAAAACCGCCAAGTACTTCGGCCTGACCCGTCCCAAGCTGATCGCGCTCATGCGTGACAAGGGCTTGCTCAACGACCGCAACCTGCCGGCTTTCCCCGTGCGTGACCGGGAGTACCTGCGGATCAAAGACAGCAACTGGTACCACGAGAAAGCGGGCATGCAGTACAGCCAGTCGACCAAGGTTCGGCAAGCCGGTATTCGCTGGCTGGCCGAACTGCTCGGCCTCGAACTACCAGCCATCCCGGCTGATAACCGTGACGTGGCCTAGGGAGTACGCCCGCCAGATCGTCGCCATGCGCACACGCGAGGAGCGCAACGCCGCGCTCCTCGAAGTGCCGGAGCATCTGCGGGAGCTGACTAAACGCCATTGCCTGAATGCCTGGAATCATCCTCAACGGAAGAAACCCAATGACTGCACACGCTAACCAACAGCCACTAAGACTGCTGCCCGCACCCGATCCGGTGACAGTCGAACTGCTGTACCGGACCTTTGGTGACGTTCTGATCCCGGTGGAAAAGTTGCGCGAACGGTACTTCCGGAACCTCAACGAAGGATCTTTTGCCGACGCAATTACCACAGGCCGAATTCAACTGCCCGTGACAACGCTGGTCAACAGCCGCAAGGCGCCGAAGTACGCTCATATCAAGCATGTGGCCTCGCTAATCGACATTCGCGCCTACAAGGCGGATGAAGATATGCCGCGACCAGAAGCCGTCGAAGACGAGGCGTGATATGTCACTGCTAGATCAATGCCGACACTGCGATACACCGTTGTCTGCCGAAGAACAGGCCAGCCGACTGTGTGATGAGTGCAGCTACTTTGCCGCCGACTATCAGCGCTACGACGCCCTCCGAGAGGAGGGTTACATGCCCTATCAGGCCAAGCTGATGTGTGGCCTGGCAGATCCACCAGATCCAGACGACGAATAACCCAATCAATCGGCTGCCACCACCAGCCAAAACACCGCCAGGAGCACACCACATGACTGCAATTCAAATCTGCGCATTGATCAGCATCATTTTCGCAGCCGCGATCCTTTATTGGATCGGCTATCGAGGGGGCTTGATTGATGGTCGCATCGAAGGCATCGATGAAGGCAAGGCTATTCAGCAATCAGATAGCTCGGGCGCCATCCGGGACTTGGAGCTATCGCTTGAGCAAGCCCAGACTCACCACAAGCAACTATTTGCCCACTACATGCGGGCATTGGATGCATCGAAGTTGGGAGAGCCAGCTCGCAAAACTCTATTGGATATCGCCGAAAAGCTGCGTATCGCAGCCGAGACATTCAGCGCGTTCCGCACCGGCAAGAAGCTCGAACGTGACTCGCTAGCTCTGCGCGACCAAGCACTCGCCATTGCGGCGTTACTAGATCCAGCAGCACCAAAGCTGGAACCGACCCCAGCAAATAGCTCAATCACTGAGCCCCAAGGCCGATGGGTGATAGAGCGAGGGCCAACCGAAGCAATGTGTCCTGAAGAAGCCCGCAAAGCACTGCTATTTTTTCGAACCGAAGCGGAACTTCATACCCGAAATCAAAAAGCAGTCGGCGGTGACGTATGAGCCGCGCCATTCCGATGCTGCGCCTAACGCCCCAGGCCGCCGGCACACTGCAACAGCAACATGCAAAGGCCACCAAGGATCTTCGCGCCCTGACCCGTTATAACAAGGAATTTGATCGGCAGCTGAAAGCCCTGATTGGGTATGACGCCCTGCGCCAATTGCACAAGGCAACCGACAACGCTCTGCTGCTGGCCGATCTCGTTAAGGAGGCAGCATGAACTGGATCCTTACTCACTCAGGCAAACACTTTGACCTGCTTGAACCCGACGCCGACATGATCGATCCACGGGACATCTCGCACGCGCTGGCACACCTTTGCCGCTTCAACGGCCACACCCGCGAGTTCTACAGCGTGGCACAACACAGCTGCATCGTCGCCGAGCTGGTGCCGGAAGAACACAAACTCGCGGCCTTGCTTCATGACGCACCCGAGGCGTACCTGGGCGACATGACGCGGCCACTTAAGCAATGGATCAGTGCCTATGAATACTTTGAGGACTGTATCTGGTGGCGCGTCTGTGATCGGTTCGACATAGCACCAGAACTCCCCACCAGCGTCCACAAAGCCGACCTGATAGCGCTCGCTACCGAACGCCGCGACCTCATGCCAACCGATCCGGCTATCTGGGATTGCTTGGTCGGCATCGAACCCATGGCCGAAACCATCCGCCCTTGGCCTGCAGCAGAAGCTCGACTCACCTTTCACCAGCGCCTGATGGACCAACTCGCTATAGAACACCGGAGGAAAGCGGCATGAAGAACCACCAGGACAACACCAACGCCCTGCCCGCTTTGCTCCGCACAGCCAATGGTGGCGACACGCTAGAAACAAACAGTCTCTGCTGCGCAGCAGCAGGCATTACTGCTCCTTACAGCGCCACTGCCGAGGCACTTGTACCCCACGAAAAGCTGCGCGGGGCAGCGCTCGCTGATGCAACGCTAAACGCTCAGGAACGCCCGCTCGCGCAGCCTGCCGTGGGGTATACGCATCATTCACGCACCAGAACTTTAGACACTGAAATTTTCTCGGACGAAGAACTGGCCGACCTTACTGGATACAAGCAGCGAGCCCATCAACGGAGATGGCTCAACGACCGCAATTGGGTATTCGTTGAGAGCCGTGGTGGTCGCCCATTGGTCGGACGCATGTACGCTCGCATGAAGCTTGGCATGACCAATCCAACGTCTGCAGAGCAGAGCACACCGCCGCCGCGACCAGCTTGGACACCTGACTTCTCCAGGGTGAACTGAGATGCGACCTCGAAACACTGAGAACAGGGACTTACCGCCGGGAATGGTGCGGAGAAAGCGCCCTCGCAAGAACGGTAAAGTGTGGGTTGGTTATTACTACAGAGACTCAACGGGTAAGGAAATCCCGCTTGGGGGAGACTTGAGCAAAGCCCGATTGAAGTGGGCAGAGCTTGAGTCCAAGCAAAAGCCAGCCGATCTGACGATGATGAAGGGGATCTTTGATCGATACGTTCGCGACGTCATTCCGAAAAAAGGCGAGCGCACCCAGAAGGATAACCTAGCCGAGCTCAAACAATTGCGACCCATGTTTGACGGGGCGCCCATCGACTCAATCACACCAGCCAATATCGCCGGGTACCGCGACGCCCGTACAGCCAAGGTACGGGCCAATAGGGAGATCGCCCTACTCTCCCACGTGTTCAACATGGCGCGGGAATGGGGCCTGACCGAGCGGGAGAATCCGTGCCAGGGCATCCGCAAGAACAAGGAAACGCCACGTGATTACTATGCCAACGCCGCGGTTTGGGATGCGGTCTACGGGATGGCTGAGCCGGAACTCAAGGAAGCCATGGACCTGGGCTACCTGACAGGCCAGCGGCCAGCAGACGTGATCGTCATGCGCAGGGACGACGTTGAGGGCGATTACTTCTTGGTCACGCAAGGCAAGACAGGGCTTAAGCTTAGGATCCTGATGTACACAGAGGAGGGAGAAAACAGCTTGGGCAGGTTGATTCGGGAAATCACGGAGAGGAATGCCGGCCACGTCTCGAAGTACCTGCTGATAAACAGGCACGGGAAGCGAATGACGAAGGGAATGCTGCGCTTGCGCTGGGACAAGGCGCGGGAGAAAGCTTGTGCCAAAGCAATCGAAGAGGGCGATCCGCTCCTCGCCGCGAAGATTAGCGGTTTTCAGTTTCGCGACATCCGACCGAAAGCAGCATCGGAAATCATCGATATTGGCGACGCAAGCCTGCTACTGGGACACAGTAAGCAGGAGATCACAAAGCGGGTTTACAGGAGGATTGGCGCCACTGCTAAACCATCAAAATAGGCAAAGTTTCGGAACGCCTACCCGAAAGTTTCGGAACGCCCCTCAAAAACCGTAGCGATTCACCCAAACCCCCTTAAACACGAAAGCCCCGCAATCGCGGGGCTTTCGTGTAAATCTTGGCGGGAAACCAGGGATTCGAACCCTGGGAACGCTATTAACGTTCGCCGGTTTTCAAGACCGGTGCATTCAACCACTCTGCCAATTTCCCTTGTGCATCACGGGATTATAGTCGCTCATCCCGTCTCAGCGGGCGCCATAATACCCGAATGAAACACACTGTCAAACTCTCTGCATAGCTTGTTACAGAGCGTCTGTTATGATCTTTGCGACTGAACGTTTCAAAACTGAAGGAGTGTCGCCATGCGCGAACAGAATTACGCAGTGAATGGCAACGCGCAGGCTGAGCAGCTTGAAGTCAGCCGCGTGTTGCGCAATACGTACGGCCTGCTCGCCCTTACCCTCGCATTCAGCGGCGTGATGGCTTACGTGGCCCAGCAGATGCGCGTCGGTTATCCGAATATCTTTGTCGTGTTGATCGGCTTCTATGGTCTGTTCTTCCTGACCAACAAGCTGCGCGACTCGGCCTGGGGCCTGGTGTCGGCGTTTGCCTTGACCGGTTTCATGGGCTTTATCCTTGGCCCGATCCTTAACCGTTACCTCGGCATGGCCGGCGGTGCGGAAGTGGTCAGCTCGGCATTTGCCATGACCGCGCTGGTGTTTGGTGGCCTGTCGGCGTACGTGCTGATCAGCCGCAAGGACATGAGCTTCCTGGGTGGCTTCATCACTGCAGGCTTCTTCGTGTTGCTGGCGGCGGTAGTAGCCGGCATGTTCTTCCAGATCAGCGGGTTGCAACTGGCGATCAGCGCAGGCTTCGTACTGTTCTCCTCGGTGTGCATCCTGTTCCAGACCAGCGCCATCATCCATGGTGGTGAGCGTAACTACATCATGGCGACCATCAGCCTGTATGTGTCGATCTACAACCTGTTTATCAGCCTGTTGCAGATCTTCGGCATCATGAGCCGTGACGACTGATTGTCAGCGCTATAAAAAATGCCCCGTATCGTGAGATACGGGGCATTTTCATTGGTGGGGCGGTGGACGCTCAGTACCTGTTAGGTTCCATCTCAAGCTCGACCCCGAAGCGCTCGGCAATGTCCTGCTGGATACGCAGCGCCAGGCTGGCAATATCCCGCCCGGTGGCTGAGCCATAGTTCACCAGCACCAGCGCTTGCATTTTATGCACGCCGGCATCGCCGTCACGAAAGCCCTTCCAACCCGCCTTGTCGATCAGCCAACCGGCGGCGAGCTTGACTTGCCCGTCGGCCTGAGGATAAGCCACCAGGTCCGGATACTGGCTTTTCAGCTCGGCAGCCAGGGCCTGGGGCACCAAGGGGTTTTTGAAAAAACTGCCGGCATTGCCCAACTCTGCCGGGTCCGGCAATTTTTCGCGGCGAATACTGCAGATCGCCTGGCTCACATCCTTCGGCGTGGCCTCGGTGATGCCCTGCGCGGCCAGGCGCTGTTGCACCGGGCCGTAATCGAGTTTCAGGTGACTGGCGCGGCTCAGGGCAAAGCGTACCCGCAGGATCAACCAACGCCCGACTTCGTGCTTGAACAGGCTGTCGCGGTAAGCAAACTTGCATTCGTCCAGGCTGAAATCCCGCAGCTCGCCCGTCTGGCGATCCAGCGCCGTGAGGCCGGCAAACACGTCCTTGATCTCGACGCCGTAGGCGCCGATGTTTTGCATTGGCGCGGCACCGACCGTGCCGGGGATCAGGCTGAGGTTTTCCAGGCCGCAAAAACCCTGTTCCAGGGTCCACGACACAAAGGGGTGCCAGGCTTCGCCCGCCTCCGCTTCAACCACCACGTGCACGCCATCATCGTGCAGCACGCGAATGCCCTGGGTCGCCATGCGCAACACCAGGGCGGGCACGTCCCGGGTCAGCAGCAGGTTGCTGCCGCCGCCGATCACCAGCAGCGGCACACTGTGCGCGTCGGCGTAGGCCAGGGCGTCATGCACATCGGCATCACTGCGGGCCTCGGCAAACAGCTGGGCGCGTACGTCGATGCCAAAACTGTTGAATGGCTTGAGCGATACCTGCGCTTGTACTTGCAAGGTCATAGCCGGCCCTTCAATTCGATCACCAATGAATCACAGGCACGCTCGATCAGGTCCAGCACCCGGTCAAAGCCTTGCTCGCCTTCGTAGTAAGGGTCTGGCACCTCGTCCCCTTCGCCGTCGAAGCGGCGCAGGAACAAATCCAGCTGCGCCTTACCCTGCGCAGGCTGCATGGCTTTGAGGTTGCGCAGGTTGCTGTGGTCCATGGCCAGGATCAGGTCATAGCGCGCAAAATCAGCGCGGCTGACCTGTTGGGCACGCTGGGCTGACAAGTCATAGCCCCGCGCCAGCGCTGCGCGTTGGCTGCGCAGGTCCGGTGGGTTGCCGATATGCCACTCCCCTGTCCCCGCCGACGCCACCTCAACCTGATCGGCCAGGCCGGCTTCGCGCAACTTGTGGCGCAAGACGCCTTCGGCGGTGGGCGAACGGCAGATATTGCCCAGACAGACAAACAGGACTTCCATCAAGCCCCCAGCAGGCGACGGACGCGCTCAAGATCTTCCTGGGTATCGACGCCTGCGGGCGGTGCTTCCAGCGCATCGCCCACGTGGATACGCACGCCGTGCCACAAGGCCCGCAGTTGCTCCAGGGATTCGGTGTTTTCCAGCCAGCACGGGCCCCAGCTGACGAAGTCATGCAGGAAACCGGCGCGATAGGCATAGATGCCGATGTGGCGCCGGTACGGCACGCCTGGCGGCAGTACGCCGGGGTTGCTGGCAAAGGCGTCCCGCGCCCAGGGCAGGGTCGAACGGCTGAACGTCAGGGCCAGGCCGTTGATATCGCTGACCACTTTCACCACGTTCGGGTTGAACAAGGTTTCACTGTCTTCGATCGGTTCGGCCAGGGTCGCCATGCGCGCCTCGCCATGGGCCGCCAGATTGGCGGCGACCTGGTCGATGACGCTGGGCGGGATCAACGGCTCGTCACCTTGCACGTTCACCACGATGGCGTCGGGCGCCAGGCCCAGTTGCGTCGCCACTTCGGCCAGGCGATCAGTGCCGGAATTATGGTCTTCGCGGGTCAGCACCGCCTCGGCACCGAAACCCTTGCAGGCTTCGACGATGCGCGGATCGTCAGTCGCCACTACCACCCGCTCAGCGCTGCTTTTGCAGGCCTGTTCCCACACCAGTTGGATCATCGGCTTGGCGCCGATCATTTGCAGCGGCTTGCCCGGCAGGCGGGTCGACGCATAGCGCGAGGGAATCACCACGGTAAAGGCGGTAGTCATTTATCCAGGCGCTCATCGGTGGTCAGGGTGCGCGCTTCGCTCTCGAGCATCACCGGAATGCCGTCACGGATCGGATAAGCCAGGCCGGCACCTTTGCTGATCAGCTCGGTTTTATCGGCGCTGAGCTTGAGCGGGCCTTTGCAGATCGGGCAAGCAAGGATGTCGAGCAATTTGGTGTCCATGGGTATGTCCTGGAAATAAACGGTTTAAGGCAAAACACGGTTGGGCAGCAGGCGCATCAGTTGTGCGTCGAACCAGGCGACAAACGCCGGCGACGGCAGCGCATCCACCGCAAGGTACCACCAGTCGGGCCGGGCGAAGGCGCGGCACTTCACCGCGTCCTTTTCAGTCATGACCAGCGGCCAATGCGGTGTGAAATCCAACACCTGGGCACTGTAGGGCGCGTGGTCGGCAAACGCATGGGGGATCGGCTGCCAGTGTAGCGTTTCAAGGGTATTGAAGAAACGTTGCGGATTGCCGATACCGGCAACCGCGTGTACCTGCTGGCCTGGCGGAAAGTAGGTAACCGGCTGCCGCTCGCCACTGTGCAGGTTGATCAGCGCCGCAGGCGCAAGGCCAAAGGCAAAGCCGTCTTCGCGGTCCTCGGCGGCACCGTTATAGAGCAGCGCATCCACGCTGTGCAGGCGCTCGACCGGCTCGCGCAACGGCCCGGCCGGCAGGCAACGGCGATTGCCCAGACCACGGGCGGCATCGATCAGTACCAGTTCGAGATCGCGGGCCAGGCGGTAGTGTTGCAGGCCGTCGTCGGAAAGGATCAGGTCCAGGGGTTCGCTGGCCAACAGCGCTTTCACCGCGCGGCTGCGGTCCGGATCGATCATCAACGGGACACCGCAGCGCTGCACGATCAGCAAAGGTTCGTCGCCGGCCACGTCGGCACTCTGATCGGCTTCGACTCGCCAGGGCAACTGTGGCGGCTTGGCACCATACCCCCGACTGACCACGCCCACGCGCAGGCCACTGCGGCGGCAGTGCTCGATCATCCACAGGATCAGCGGCGTCTTGCCCGTGCCCCCGACGGTGATATTCCCCACCACCACAACGGGCACCGGGGACCGATAGATAGCGCCCTCGCCCGCCAGGAAGCGCGCGCGCTTGCGCTGCACGACCCGGCGATACAACGACTCCAGCGGCCGTAACAGCACAAGCGCCGGATGGCCCTCATACCAGGCCTTGAGCAAACGATCGGACATGGCCATCAGGGTGGGCTCGCCGCCTCGACGGTGGTCATGCGCAGATGACTGAAACCGAGCTTGCCGGCGGCGTCCATCGCGGTGATCACCGCCTGATGCTGGGTCTTGCCGTCGGCACTGATCGACAGTGGCAGGCTGGTATCGCCGCCGGATTCCTTCTGCAAGGCTTGCATCAGGCTGGCCAGGTCGTTTTTCTCCAGCAACTGGTTGTTCACCGAAAACACCCCATCGGCGCTGATGGCAATGTCCAGTTGCTTGACCTGCTGGTCTTCGGCCGGCGAGCCGCTGACGGCTTCGGGCAAGTCGACGCGCAGCTGGGTTTCCCGGGTAAACGTGGTGGTGACGACAAAAAACAGCAGCAGGATAAACACCACGTCAATCAGCGACGCGAGGTTGATATCGACATTTTCCCGTTGCTTGCGGCGAAATTTCACGCTTTGTCCTCGACCAGGTCCACATCACGGTCGCCCTGTACCACTTCCACCAGCTTGATGGCTTCCTGTTCCATGCCGACCACCAGTTCATCGATGCGCCGCTGTAGGAAACGGTGGAAGAAGACCGAAGGAATACCCACCATCAGGCCCGCGGCCGTGGTGATCAATGCCTTGGAAATACCTCCGGCCAGCACGGCGGCGTTGGTGCTCATACCCGAGCCCATGAACGAGCTGAAAATGTCGATCATGCCCAGCACCGTGCCCAGCAAACCGAGCAGCGGCGCCATGGCGGCGATGGTGCCGAGGGCGTTGATGTAGCGCTCCAGTTCATGGATCACCCGCGCGGCCGCTTCCTCGATGCATTCTTTCATGATCTCGCGACCATGCTTGGAGTTGGCAAGGCCGGCGGCGAGGATTTCACCCAACGGCGAATTGGCGCGCAGCTCCTTGAGCTTCTGCTTGTCGAGCTGCTTGTTCTTGATCCAGCCCCAGACTTGCCCCAGCAGGTGCTCGGGGGTGACGCGACTGGCGCGCAGGGTCCACAGGCGTTCGGCGACGATGCCGAGTGCGGCGATGGAACTCATGATGATCGGCAACATCATCCAGCCGCCGGATTTGACCAATTCCCACACAGTGAATGCCCCCTCGAAAAAGTGCGCCACTTTATCATATAGGTTCGGCGGCAGGGTTCGTTGGCCGCAGACCAGGCTGTCGCAGCCCGTGGTGTTTGGTAACGCCGGATTACGGCAACGGTTCGCGCCAGAACCGGCGTTGACTGCGCGCAACAATGGCGGGCTGGAAGGCACCCAACTGAACCCGCACGGCCCCGTGTTCGGCGCTGTCGTATAGTCGGCTGCCCTGGGCCTGATAGCGCTCTATCACTTGCGAATGAGGATGACCGAAGGCGTTGCCCCGGCCCCGGGAAATCAGCACCGACCTGGGCGCAAGCCGCTGTACAAAGGGCCTGGATGACGAGCTGCGGCTACCATGATGGGGCGCTTGCAGCCAATCGGTTGGCACTGCCAGCGGCGTATCAAGCAAGGCGCGCTCCGCTGCGCTGTCGATATCGCCGGTGAGCAACAGCCGTTCACCCTTGGCCTGCACCTGCAACACACAGGACTTTGGATTGCCACTTATGGCGCCGGACCACTGCCACAACACGAAGGACACACCATCCCACTCCCACCGCTCGCCACTGATACAGGGCCCGGTCCCCAGAAAAGCCGGCAACCCCTCGGTTTCGCCGCCTACCACGCGTGCGATGGGCAAACCACGGGCTATCGCTGCCGCGCCACCAGCGTGATCGGCATCGGCATGGCTCAGCAGCAGCATGTCCAGCCGCTCTATGCCGAGCTTTTTCAATGACGGCAAAACCACGCGTGCGCCCAGATCGACCGCCCCGGAACGCGGACCGGCATCGTAAAGCAGCGCATGATTGCGGGTGCGCAGGATCAGCGCCTGCCCCTGGCCGACATCCAGCTGCACCACCCTCACCTGCCCGTGGGGTATCGACTCCCTGGGAGGAAACACCGCCAGCAACAGCATGGGCCAGCCCAGCAACCGAAACGGCACCCCCTTGGGCAGTAGCAGCATCAGCGCACCCAGCAGGCTGACCAGCCAATACACCAGCGGCACCTGGGCCGGCGTCCAGGCCGGCAACTGCCCGGCCAGCAGGGCCAGCACCTTGAACCACCCTTCCAGCGCCCCGCCGGCCAACCAAAGCAGGCCGTCACCGATCACTGGCACCCACAGCAGCGCCGTGCCGAGCAGCGCCAAAGGCAACACCACTAGACTGATCCAGGGTACGGCGAACACATTGGCCAATGGCGCAGTGAGGCTGATGGGTAAACCCAGCACCAGCAGGATTGGAAACAGGCCGATAGCAATCAGCCACTGGGGACGCGTCCACGCCTGCCAGAGACCCCAGGGGCCCAGCCGTCCACCGAACGTCAGGATCAGGACCGCAACCGCCGCAAATGACAACCAGAAGCCCGGCTGCAGACTGGCCAGCGGCTCAAGCAGCAGTACGCCATTGAATGCCAGCAACAACGGCCACCATGCGCCCAAATGCCGAAAGCGCAGCCGCCACAGCAATACCAGCCCGACCATCACGCAGGCGCGCTGCACCGGCACGCCAAACCCCGCCAGCAGGCCGTAACCCAGCGCTGCGGCAAAGGCCAGGCCGCACGCCCACGGCAGCCATGGCAGGTGGCGCGGCCAGCATCCGTAACGGGCCATCCCGGCCACCAGTGCGTAGATCAGCCCGGCCAGCAAGCCGATGTGTTGACCGGAAATGACTAACAAATGCACGGTGCCGGTGTCTTGCAACACCTGCCATTGCTCCGCTCGCAGCCCGGAGCCGTCACCCAGCACCAACGCCGCCAGGGCGGCCTCATGGGTTTGCGCATCGGTGGCCATCAGGCGTTGACGCAGGCTGTCGCGCAAGGCGTTGCGGGCCGGCGCCAGGCGCTGGCCGTCTTTCACCGAGCCCGTGGCCCCAATGCGTTGCGCCAGCAGCCATGCCTCGTGGTCGACGCCATGAAAATTGAGCAGGCCGGACGGCCGCCTGAGGGTGACAGCCAAGCGCCAGCGTTCCCCACTGCGCACCGGCGGCCCGCCGTGCCATGACACCCGGATGCGCTTGGGCAGCCGGGCTTTGCGCGACCGGCTGTCGGCCAGTTCAAAGCGCACGCCGGTGTCCGTCTGTTGCGGCAACCCGACCACACGCCCCTCCACCCAACGCGTCTCGCCGTCCAGCGCCGGGCGCAATCGGTCATCCAGTGCCCACTGCGCGCTGATGCAAGCCCAGCTCAAGCCCAGCAGGAAAAACGCCAGCGGATAGGTGCGAAACGGCAGCAGCATCAAGGCCAACACCAGCATGGCCAACAGCCATCCGGTGGGCGGCAACGCCGGAAGAAAGCGCAGGGTCAGTAACCCCAGCGCGAGCGCGAACATCCCTGTCCTCATGAATCATTCCTTTCAATGACTCATTCAGTCTTAGCCGGAGTTCCCAGGGGCGCCTTTGATGTTTTGTCACAAAGTCTGAATTTTCTGTTTATAGAATACGCGCATACTTGCCCCTCGAACTGACCTGGACCCCCTATGCCCCGGCGCTTATTCAAACGGTACATGCCCGACCCCAGCAGTATCAGGGAACATAAGTCATTACAGTTTCTTGGCACCCTGCTGCATGATCCGAACCTCTGGCACCTGAACCGGCACTCGGTGGCTCGCGCCATGGCCGTGGGGTTGTTTGCCGCGTTTATCCCCATCCCGTTGCAGATGTTGCTGGCCGCGATCCTGGCGATTGTGGTGCGCGGCAACATGCCGATTGCCGTCAGCCTGGTGTGGCTGACCAACCCGGTGACGATGCCGGTGGTGTTTTTCTGCACCTACATGACCGGCGCCTGGTTGATGAACGTGCCGCCACGCAGCCTGCCCGATAACCTGACCTGGGAATGGATCAGCGGCGAGTTGAGCACGATGTGGCAACCATTCCTGCTGGGCTCGGTGGTCTGCGGGTTGGTATTGGGTGCCCTGGCCTACTGCCTGACCATGGGATATTGGCGCTGGTGGGTCGCGCACCAGTGGAAAAAACGCAAACTGCGCCGCCGCTGAGGGCTAACGGGCAGGCAGGTGCAGAGGTACGCGCAGGCCCTGCGCGCAATGCGCAAGCCCGGACGGTGAACCGTCCAACCGGATAAAGGGCGCGAAGATACGTTCCAAGTCAGCCTCATCGGTACCTCTCCCCCAGATCCTTCCGCCAGACGCCAGACGCCGGCCGGCGCCGAATCGCCCGAAGATTGCTACATGTCACTAATTTACGAGATTCCCGAGGGCGCAAATGGCTACACTGCGCACGTGGCGTGGGCCGGATGCCTGCGTGGATGATTGATATCAATGTGGTAGCAGGAGAGTGGCGTGCTTAGAAGAATGGGAATAAAAGGCCGCGTACTGTTGCTGACTTTATTGCCGACCAGCCTGATGGCCCTGCTGTTGGGAGGCTACTTCACCTGGATGCAGCTCTCTGAACTGCAGACGCAATTGCTGCAACGCGGCGAAATGATCGCCGAGCAGTTGGCGCCGCTGGTCGCACCCGCCCTGAGCAGCAGGAACACGGACCTGCTGGAACGCATCGCAACCCAATCCCTGGAACAACCGGATGTGCGTACGGTATCGATCCTGGCGCCGGACCGCTCGTCCCTGGCCCATGCCGGCCCGACCATGCTCAATCAACCGCCCACTGGCAACAGTTCGCACCTGCTGCAGCGCACCGGCAATGATGCCACCCGCTACCTGATGCCCGTGTTTGGCCACCATCGCAACCTGGCGGGCGAGCTGATTCCGGATGAGTCCGACCGTCTGCTGGGCTGGGTCGAGGTGGAGCTGTCCCACAATGGCATGTTGCTGCGCGGCTATCGCAGCCTGTTCGCCAGCCTGCTGCTGATCGCCATCGGCTTGATCTGCACCGCGGCGCTGGCCCTGCGCATCAGCCGCACCATCAATTCGCCGATCGGCCAGATCAAGCAAGCCGTGGCCCAGCTCAAGGACGGCAACCTGGAAACCCGCCTGCCACCGTTGGGCAGCCAGGAACTGGATCAGTTGGCGTCGGGCATCAACCGCATGGCCGAGACCCTGCAAAACGCCCAGGAGGAATTGCAACACAGCATCGACCAGGCCACCGAGGATGTGCGCCAGAACCTGGAAACCATCGAGATCCAGAACATCGAGCTGGACCTGGCCCGCAAGGAAGCCCTGGAAGCCAGCCGGATCAAATCGGAATTCCTGGCCAATATGAGCCATGAGATCCGCACCCCGCTCAACGGCATCCTGGGCTTCACCCACTTGCTGCAAAAAAGCGAATTGTCGCCGCGTCAGTTGGATTACCTGGGCACCATCGAAAAATCCGCCGACAACCTGCTGGGCATCATCAACGAAATCCTCGACTTCTCGAAGATCGAAGCCGGCAAACTGGTGCTCGACAGCGTGCCCTTCAACCTGCGCGACCTGCTGCAAGACACCCTGACCATCCTCGCTCCCGCCGCCCACGCCAAACAGCTCGAACTGGTCAGCCTGGTCTACCGTGACACGCCGCTGTCACTGGTGGGCGACCCGCTGCGCCTCAAGCAGATCCTGACCAACCTGATCAGCAACGCGATCAAGTTCACCCGCGAAGGCACCATTGTTGCCCGCGCGATGATCGAGGACGAACAGGAAGACAGCGTGCAGTTGCGCATCAGCGTGCAGGACACCGGCATTGGCCTCTCTAACCAGGACGTGCGTGCGCTGTTCCAGGCCTTCAGCCAGGCGGACAATTCGCTGTCGCGCCAACCGGGTGGCACCGGCCTGGGCCTGGTGATCTCCAAGCGCCTGATCGAACAGATGGGCGGCGAGATCGGGGTTGACAGCACACCGGGCGAAGGCTCGGAGTTCTGGATCAGCCTGAACCTGCCCAAGACCCGCGACGACGTTGAAGACTTGCCCAGCGCGCCGCTGCTCGGACGCCGCGTGGCCGTGCTGGAGAACCACGAGCTGGCGCGCCAGGCCCTGCAACACCAGTTGGAAGACTGCGGCCTGGAGGTGACCCCGTTCAACACCTTGGAAAGCCTGACCAACGGCATTACCAGCGCGCACCAGACCGAACAGGCGATTGACCTGGCGGTGCTCGGCGTCACCGCCAACGACATCCCGCCCGAGCGCCTCAACCAGCACTTGTGGGACCTCGAACACCTGGGCTGCAAGGTGCTGGTGCTGTGCCCGACGACCGAGCAGATGCTGTTCAACCAATCGGTGCCCAACCCCAACAGCCAGTTGCAGGCCAAGCCCGCGTGTACGCGCAAGCTGCGCCGGTCCCTGGCCGACCTGATCAGCCCGCGCCCTTTGCGCAGCGAACCGGGCGAGCCATTGTCCAGCCGTGCGCCGCGCGTGCTGTGCGTGGACGATAACCCGGCGAACCTGTTGCTCGTGCAAACCCTGCTTGAAGATATGGGCGCCAAGGTCATGGCCGTGGAAAGCGGCTATGCGGCCATTGACGCGGTCAAGCAGGAAACCTTCGATCTGGTATTGATGGACGTGCAGATGCCGGGCATGGACGGGCGCCAGAGTACCGAAGCGATTCGCCAATGGGAAAGCGAGCGCCATGGCACGCCGCTGCCGGTGGTCGCCCTCACCGCCCATGCCATGGCCAACGAAAAACGCGCCCTGCTGCAAAGCGGCATGGACGATTACCTGACCAAACCCATCAGCGAGCGGCAACTGGCCCAGGTGGTGCTGAAATGGACCGGCCTGGCCCTGCGCAACCAAGGGCCGGAACGCGTTCCCGAAGGCCCCGGCCCAGGCGTGCAACTGCTGGTGTTGGACCATGAGGAAGGCTTGCGCCTGGCCGCCAACAAGGCCGACCTGGCGGCCGACATGCTCGCCATGCTGCTGGCCTCCCTGGAAGCCGATCGCCTGGCGATCACGGTCGCCCGTGAAGCCAATGACAATCATGCCCTGATCGAACGCGTCCATCGCCTGCATGGCGCCACGCGCTACTGCGGCGTGCCGCAATTGCGCGCGGCCTGCCAGCGCGCCGAAACCCTGCTCAAGCAGGACGACGCCAAGGCCATGGCTGCGCTGGATGAATTGGACATGGCAATTGCACGGTTGGCCAGTGAAGCGCGGGTCAGCGCCTGACGCTATGTTCAGGTGGGGCTTGCCTTGATGCCTGTAGGAGCGAGCTTGCTCGCGAAAAACTCCCAGGCACCGCGCTCATTCAGGAAGCTCGCGTTATCGTTGACGTTTTTCGCGAGCAAGCTCGCTCCTACAGGCATTTTTCACTTGTAAATCGCAGGGAGCCTCTTTTAATGCGCGTCATTCTTTTCAGCAGCCAACCCTACGACCGCGACAGTTTTAGCGCTGAGCCACCCCCACAGGGCATCGAGCTGCAATTCCAACCCGCCCGTCTCAACCTCGACACCGTGGCCCTGGCCGAACACCACGAGGTGGTCTGCGCCTTTATCAATGATGACCTCAGCGCCCCGGTACTCGAGCAACTGGCCAAAGGTGGCACGCGCCTGATTGCGTTGCGCTCGGCCGGCTATAACCATGTCGACCTGCGCGCCGCCAAGCGCCTGGGCTTGAGCGTGGTGCGCGTACCGGCCTACTCGCCCCACGCCGTGGCCGAGCATGCCGTGGCGCTGGTGCTGGCGCTGAACCGGCGCCTGCACCGCGCCTACAACCGCACCCGCGATGGCGATTTCAGCCTGCACGGGCTCACCGGGTTCGACCTGGTCGGCAAAACCGTCGGCGTGGTCGGCACCGGGCAGATCGGCGCCACCTTCGCCAGGATCATGAGCGGTTTCGGCTGCCGGTTGCTGGCCCACGACCCCTTCCCCAACCCTGAGGTCCAGGCCATGGGCGCGCGCTACGTGAGCCTGCCCGAACTGCTCGCCGAGGCGCAGGTCATCAGCCTGCATTGCCCGCTGACGGCCGACAGCAGGCACCTGATCAACGCCGGCACCCTGGCCCACATGCAACCGGGCGCCATGCTGATCAATACCGGCCGCGGTGGCCTGGTCGACACGCCAGCGCTGGTGGAAGCGCTCAAGAGCGGCCAACTCGGTTACCTGGGGCTGGATGTCTATGAAGAAGAGGCCCAGCTGTTTTTCGAGGACCGCTCGGACCTGCCCCTGCAAGACGACGTGCTCGCCCGCCTGCTGACCTTCCCCAATGTGATCATCACCGCCCACCAGGCCTTCCTGACCCGCGAGGCACTGGCGGCGATTGCTGGCACTACACTGGCCAATATTGCGGCGTGGGCCGACGGCCGCGCGCAGAACCTCGTCGAGGGATGATCAGCGGTCACATACCAGGCTCATGATAGTCCGGCACCCGTGATAGGATGCCGCGCCTATTTGGAGGATCCATGGCCGAACACGATTTCCGCTTCAGCTTGCTGAGCCCGCAACACACCCTGATCGAATGCCGCGCCCTGGTGCCGGGGCGTTATCAAGTCACCGGCAACGGTGGTTCGATCAAGCATGGCGACGTGCTGATCGTCACCCTGCGCGGCAGCAAAACCCTGTCGATGCGCCTGACCGTGGAAGGTGACGCGCGCTATTCCATCCGCCCGGCGGGCCAATGGGTCGCCATGGCCCAGGGGCCGAAATTCGGCGAGTTGGAGATTCACACCTGGAAGGTCAATTGCGACAGCTGCGACAGCGTGCTGGAGTTCGAATTCGCGGTGGAAACCAAGCTCACCAAAGAGCCGCTGCAACCGGCCGCCAATGCCCGCATCAAAGCGCTCGGTTGGGCCAGCGAAGGCGACCGGCACCGCTGCCCGAAATGCCAGCAGGCCGCGCAATGAAGGGCCTGCTGCTGCTCGCCGCCATGGGTACGGCCCTGAGTGGCTGCGCCGGCGATGCGGTCAAGCTCAAGCAGGATCACAGCTATGCAGTGGAGTGGATCGGCGAGCGGCCGTTGATGGACTACGCGCACCTGACCGTGACCCTCGGTGCCGATGGTCGCGCCTATGGCAATGGCGGCTGCAACCACTGGTTTGCGCCGTACACCCTTGAAGGCGACAAGCTCAGCTTCGGCCTGATCGGCAGCACCCGCAAACTGTGCGCCGAGGCGCTGATGGAGCAGGAGCACCGCTTCTTCCAGGCCCTGCAAGGCGTACAGCGCTGGGATATCTCGCCGATCGAGCAGACGCGGTTCTGGCCCGCCGAGGGCAAGCCGATTCGCTTGTGGCTTGAACAAGGCTGACACCACCCGTCCAGAATTGATGAGGCACAAATGTGGGAGGGGGCTTGCCCCCGATGGCGGTGTATCAGCCAGCAGATACAGTGACTGACACACCGCTATCGGGGGCAAGCCCCCTCCCACACTTTAACCGCGCAGGGCCTTGAGTTTGGCCAACACGCCCTCTGCCGTCTGCTCCCCCATCAGTTGCTCGCGCACCTTGCCCTGGTCATCGATGATGTAGGTCACCGGCAGCGCCTCGCTGCGCGGAATATCGAAGATGCCCTCCGGGTTCTGCGCCAGCACGGTGAACTTGATGCCCAGCTTGTCGCTGGCAGCCTTGAGCTCCTCACCCTGCACATTGTCGAAGTTGACCCCGAACACGCCCACGTTCTGCGCTTTCAATTGTTCGGCCAGGGCATTGAGCTCGGGAATTTCCGTACGGCACGGGCCACACCATTCGGCCCAGTAATTGACCACCAGCCACTGCTTGTCCAGGCGTTCGGCCGGCACTTTCTGGCCGTACTGATCAACGCCGTAATCGTTACCGCAGCCGCTGAGCAGCAGGGTTGTGATGATCGCCAATGCACCGATCAGTCGCCTTGTCATGGGGTAATCCTTCGCAAAAATGAACGTTGGCTGCGGCCTATCGCCTCTGACGGTTTAAGGACAGGCGCCAGCACGGGTAGAATACCCGCCACCTTACGCAAGATGCGACCCGCACATGACCGATCTGACGCTTTATCACAACCCGCGCTGCTCGAAATCCCGCGGTGCGCTTGAACTGCTCGAAGCTCGCGGCCTCACGCCAACCGTGGTGCGCTATCTGGAAACGCCGCTGAACGCGGCGCAATTGAAGGCCCTGCTGGCCAAACTTGGCCTCAGTGCCCGCCAATTGTTGCGCACCGGCGAAGATGAATACAAAAGCCTCAACCTGGCCGACACCAGCCTCAGCGAAGCGCAACTGATCGCCGCCATCGCCGCACACCCCAAGTTGATGGAACGCCCTATCCTGGAAACCGCCGATAAAGCCATCATTGGCCGCCCGCCGGAAAACGTGCTGGAGATCCTGCCGTGACTGCGCCCTACGTGCTGGTGTTGTATTACAGCCGCAATGGCTCGGTCAGCGAAATGGCCCGGCAGATTGCCAGGGGCATCGAGCAGGGCGGCATGGAAGCCCGGCTGCGCACCGTGCCGGCGATCTCCACCGAGTGCGAGGCCGTGGCGCCGAGTATCCCGGACGAGGGCGCGCTGTATGCCAGCCTGGATGACCTGAAACACTGCTCGGCCCTGGCCCTGGGCAGCCCGACGCGCTTCGGCAACATGGCCGCGCCGCTCAAGTACTTCCTCGACGGCACCAGCAACCTGTGGCTCACCGGCGCCCTGGTCGGCAAGCCCGCCGGCGTGTTCACCTCCACCGCCAGCCTGCACGGCGGCCAGGAGACCACGCTGATGTCGATGCTGCTGCCGCTGCTGCACCACGGCATGCTGATCACCGGCCTGCCCTACAGCGAACAGGCGTTGCTCGACACCCAGGGCGGCGGCACGCCCTATGGCGCCAGCCACCACGCCGGGCCTGACGGCAAGCGTCTGCTCGACCCGCATGAAATCAGTTTGTGCCGCGCCCTGGGCCTGCGCCTGGCCAAGACCGCCACACTGCTGGAGAACGGCGTTGGCCAGAAAGCCTAAGGTCCTGCCGTCCCAGGCGTGGCTGGAACCACGGGTCAAGCTGGCGCGCGCACTGAGTCTGCTGGCGTTTTTCGGCCTGGTGGGCTTGTTGTGCGCCTATTACCTGTTCGTCGCCGACCTGCACGGGGCGCGCCCGTGGGTGATCCTGCTGATCGAACTGGTGCCGCTGCTGGTGCTGGCGCCAGGGATGATCACGGGCAGCGCGCGTGGGCATTCGTGGATGTGCTTTGTGGTGAACCTGTATTTCATCAAGGGCGCACTGGCCGCGTATGACCCGAACCGCCAGGGCTTCGGAGTGCTGGAAATGCTGGCGAGCCTGGCGGTGTTTTGTACGGCGCTGTTGTATGTGCGCTGGCGGCATCAGTTGAATCGACGACTCGCCGATTGACACACTCTGACGATCGTTCCCACGCAGAGCGTGGGAACGATCAACGATCAGTGGTTGACGGTGTAGGCCAGCATCATCGACAACTGGCACATCGGCCGCCCACTCTCGGCATGCCACTGGTTGAAAGCAGCCTGCACGGCCGCCAGGTCGCGCAGGCTGGTGGGTGCCTTGTCGACGATCTTCTGCGCATTCAGCGCCGCCACCACATCGTAGCTCGGCACAAAGGTATCCTTGCCGACCATACGTAAAAAGCGCGGTGCCGACAGGCCGCCCAACTGGTGACCGTGCTTGCTCAGGTATTTCCATAACCCGACGATATCGGTCACCGGCCACTCGGCGACAAACGCACCGAAACTGCCCTTCTCCTGCTCGATATCCAGAATCATCTGCGCATTGCGCGGCACACTCTTGAGCTTGCCCAGGTGGCGGATGATGCGCGTGTCCTGCATCAGCCGTTCCAGATGTTCAGCGCCCATCAGTACGACTTTTTCCGGATCAAAACCGAAAAACACCTGCTCGAACGCGGGCCATTTCGCGTCGACCACACTGTGTTTCAAGCCCGCACGAAAGACTCGCAGCGCCAGGGTCGACAGGTAGCGATCATCGCTGATCTTGCGCAATTGCGCCGGCGTCTTGGGCACAGGCAGATGGGCTTCCAGCTTGGCCGCCGAACCGAAGCGGTTCAGACAATATTCGTGCAGCCACTTGTAATCGCGCATGCCCTCTCCTGGCAGTTGAATGGAAAACGGCGCCCGCAAGCGCCGTGTACTAGAGCCTCGATGCGGCTCAGAGGTTCACTACATTGACGAAACGCGAGGCGGCCGTCTCATCGATTTTCAAGCTGGCGAAGTCGAACAGGTTGCGATCGGCCAGTTGCGACGGGATCACATTCTGCAGGCTGCGAAAAATACTCTCGGTGCGCCCCGGGGTCTTGCGCTCCCACTCCTGCAGCATGTCCTTGACCACCTGGCGCTGCAGGTTTTCCTGGGAGCCGCACAGGTTGCACGGAATGATCGGGAATTGCTTGAAGTCGGAATAAGCCTGGATGTCCTTCTCGTTGCAATACGCCAGCGGGCGGATCACCACGTTGCGTCCGTCATCGGCGCGCAGTTTGGGCGGCATGGCCTTGAGCGAACCGTTAAAGAACATATTCAGGAAGAAGGTTTCGACGATGTCGTCGCGATGATGCCCCAGGGCCATCTTGGTCGCGCCGATCTCATCGGCAAAGGTATAGAGCGTGCCACGTCGCAGGCGCGAGCACAGCGAGCAGGTGGTCTTGCCTTCCGGGATCAGTTCCTTGACCACCGAGTACGTGTCTTTCTCGACAATGTGGTACTCGACGCCCAGCGCTTTCAGGTAGGCCGGCAGCACATGTTCGGGAAAGCCGGGCTGCTTCTGGTCCATGTTGACGGCAACGATCTCGAACTTGATCGGTGCGACCTTTTGCAGGTGCAGCAGCACGTCGAGCAGGGTGTAGCTGTCCTTGCCGCCGGAGAGGCAGACCATGACCTTGTCGCCCTCCTCGATCATGTTGAAGTCGGCGACCGCTTCACCGGCCAGGCGACGCAGGCGTTTTTGCAGTTTGTTCTGGTTGACCGTAAGAGTGCCCATGGCGCTTGGATCCGCTAAAGGTGTGTGACGAAAAGCCGGGCATTTTACCTTCATGAACGACCGAGTTCCAATGTGGGAGGGGGCTTGCCCCCGATGGCAGTGTATCAGCAGCAACTACCTCGACTGACACACTGCCATGGGGGCAAGCCCCCTCCCACACTGGATAGTGTTGCCATCGACAGACCCAGCGGCGATTAAGCCTCGTGTTTACAGCGCGATTTACTCTAAAGGCCCTACAGTTTTCCCGGGTATCACTTCCTATACTGCGACGTGAGGTCGCACAACTATCCAGACCTTGCAGGCCAGTTGGCCGGTGGGCGCTCCGATGGGGGCGATAGGAATAACGACAGGAGTGACTGGCATGATCCATCACGTCGTGGGGCTGTTTACCCATCCCGATCAGGAATGGCGGGAAATTCGTGGCGATAAAGAAGAAAGCATCAGCCACATGTACCTCACTCACACGCTGGTTCTCGCAGCGATCCCCGCCATTTCCGCGTTTATCGGCACCACCCGGGTCGGCTGGGTCATCGGCAACCGCGCCCCGGTCATGCTTACCCAGGAAAGCGCGCTGTGGATGACCCTGATGTCGTACGCCGCCATGCTGGGCGGTGTGGCGGTGATGGGCGCGTTCATTCACTGGATGGCCCGCACCTATGACGCCAACCCCAGCATGGCGCGTTGCGTGGCCTTCGCCACCTATACCGCGACGCCCCTGTTTATCGGCGGGCTGGCGGCGCTCTATCCGCACATGTGGCTGGGTATGGTGGTGGGGACCGCAGCGATCTGCTACACGGTGTATCTGCTGTATGTGGGCTTGCCGACGTTCATGAGTATCGACCCGGATGAAGGCTTTCTGTTCTCCAGCTCGGTATTGGCCGTGGGCCTGGTGGTGCTGGTGGCGATCATGGCGTTTACCGTGATCGTCTGGGGCCTGGGCGTCGGGCCCATCTACACCAGTTGAGCCCCAGGCATGCAGGCAAAGCCACCGAAAAGGTGGCTTTGTGCGTCAGTCATGACCATTCGGCGCCTGAGAGATTCGGAACCCCCCTGCTTTGCGGCATACTGGGCGTCTCTGGAGATATGTACAGCATGCCCGAGCAACTCAATACCCGCGTCGAAGAGTGTTTCCTGCAAGCCGAATCCTTTTTCAAACGAAGCTTCAAACGCCCCACCGTCAGCCTCAAGCTGCGGGGCCAGAAAGCCGGTGTCGCGCATTTGCACGAAAACCTGCTGCGCTTCAACCCTCAGCTCTACCAAGAAAACAGCCATCACTTCCTCAAGCAGACCGTGGCCCACGAAGTGGCGCACCTGATTGCCCACCAACTGTTTGGCGAGCGCATCCAGCCCCATGGAGAGGAATGGCAGTTGATCATGCGTGGGGTCTACGAACTGCCGCCGGACCGTTGCCACACCTATGCGGTCAAGCGACGCCAAGTGACTCGCTATATCTACCGGTGCCCGTGTGCCGACAGTGACTTTGCGTTTTCAGCCCAGCGTCATGGGATGGTCGGCCAGGGACGGCGGTACTTGTGTCGGCGGTGCCGGAGTACTCTTGTGTTCACTGGGGAGACTCGGGTGGAGTGAGCCTCACCGGGGGCAAGCCCCTCCCACATTTTGAATGCATTCACAAATCAAAGGTGGGAGGGGGCTTGCCCCCGACGAGGCCAGAACAGTCACCCAATCACCTTGGCCTGCCGCAAATCCGCAATCCGCTGAGCACTCAACCCCAACTCCGCCAACACTTCATCACTGTGCGCCCCGACCGCAGCCCCGATATGCCGTGGCGCCGGCAACCCCTCGGAGAACTTCAGCGGGCAGGCCATCTGCGCCTGGGTCGAACCATCGCCCCTCGGCACCTGGCTGATCAACCCGCGCGCCTGCAGCTGCGGATGCGCCAGCGCTTCACTCACGCTCAACACCGGTTCCACACACGCATCCACGCCCGCAAACAACGCGCACAGCTCGTCAAAGCTGCGTTTCTCAAACTCCACCTGCAACGCCCGCTTGAATGCCGGCTGCTGCTCGGGCTTCAGCCCGTGCACCGCCAGCTCCGGCCGCCCCAGGGTTTCACACAGCTGCTGCATGAAAGCCGGTTCCAAGCTGCCCACCGACATCCAGCGCCCGTCACGGGTGCGGTAGTAATCGTAAAAACTGCCGCCATTGAGCACGTGATTTTCCCGCGCCGGCTCCACCCCGCAGGCCAGGTAACCCGCGCCGGCCATGGCGTTCAGGCTGAACGAGCAGTCGGTCATGCTCACATCCAGATATTGACCGACGCCGCTGTGCTGCCGCGCAACCACCGCCGCGAGCACGCCCACCACCGCATGCAGGGACCCGCCGCCCACATCCGCCAGTTGCACGCCCAGCGGCAACGGCCCACTGTCCCGCCGCCCGGTGTGGCTGGCCACGCCGGCGACAGCGAGATAGTTGATGTCGTGACCGGCGCGGTCCCTGTAGGGGCCGGTCTGGCCGTAGCCGGTGATCGACACATAGATCAGCCTGGGGTTGATCGCCTTCAGTGCGTCGTACCCCAGGCCCAGACGGTCCATGACCCCGGGGCGGAACTGTTCGATGAGAATATCGGTGCCCTTGACCAGCTCGAAGACGATCTGCAGCGCCTCGTCCCGCTTGAGGTCCAGCGCCAGGCTGCGCTTGTTGCGATTGAGATAGGCATGGCTCGCGGACGTGCCGTGATCATGGGGCGGCCACACGCGCAACAGGTCCGGCCGCGTCGGCGATTCGATGCGCAGCACGTCGGCGCCCATGTCCGCCAGCATCAGCGAGGCGAACGGGCCGGGCAACAGGGTGGAAAAATCCAGCACTTTGAGGGACGCCAAGGGACCTGACATACAAACTCCGTTTGCGATTGGACTGGCCACAGCGTAGTCAGCCTTCGGTGCCGGCGGCAATCGTCAGAACGATCAAGCGCAGTGACCGTTTTGATCACGGCGGGCTTTTTCGGCGCGGCGGCTTTATCATTGGCCCACGTTTGTTCGCAGAGTGTTCCATGAAGTTCGCGATTGCAGTGTTTTGCGCCGCCCACGCGCCCGCCTCGCGCCGCGCCCTGTTGTTCGCCCAGGCGGCCCTGGCCGGCGGGCATGAGATTGTGCGGCTGTTTTTTTATCAGGATGGCGTGTACAGCGCCTCCAATAATATCGTCGCGCCCCAGGACGAGCAGGACATCGCGCGCCAGTGGCGCGAATTTGTCGGCACCCACCAACTCGACGGCGTCGTGTGCATCGCCGCCGCCTTGCGCCGTGGCGTGCTCAATGCCGAGGAAGCCACGCGCTATCAACGCAGCGCGGTGAACCTGGACGCGCCCTGGGCCTTGTCGGGCCTGGGGCAGTTGCATGATGCGATCCAGGACGCCGACCGCCTGATCTGTTTTGGAGGTGCGTGACATGGCCAAATCATTGCTGATCATCAGCCGCCAGGCGCCGTGGTCCGGCCCCAGCGCGCGCGAAGCGCTGGATATCGTGCTGGCCGGAGGCGCGTTCGATCTGCCTATCGGCCTGCTGTTTCTGGACGACGGCGTGTTCCAGCTGGCGCGGCACCAGGACGCCAGGGCCGTGCAACAAAAGGATCTGAGCGCCAACCTGCAGGCGCTGGGTCTGTTCGGCATCGATGACGTGTTCGCCTGCGGCCACAGCCTGTCCGCACGCGGGCTGCCGCCACCGGACAATGCGCAGGCCCTGGACAGCCAGGCCATTTCCAGGCTGATTGACCGTTACGATCAGGTGATTACCCTCTGATGTCGACTCTACATGTGGTGAGCCACTCCCCCTTTACCGACAGCCGTCTGGACAGTTGCCTGCGTGTGTGCGGCAACGCGGATGCCATCCTGCTGTGCGGCGACGGCGCCTACGGCCTGCACAACGCAGCGCTGCAAACCAGGGGGGTAAAAGTGTTTGTGCTGGCTGAAGACCTGCAGGCACGCAACCTGCCGCTCCCGGACTGGGCCGACAGCGTCGACTATCCGGGGTTCGTGCAGCTGTCGATCGACTATGGCAAGGTCAACAGCTGGTTATGAACACACTGACCGTCGGCACGCGTAACCTGGCACTGGACAAGGACGGCTACCTCGTCGACCTGGATGACTGGTCCGATGAGGTGGCGCACGCCCTGGCCACCGCCGAAGCCGTGGAACTGACCCCGGACCACTGGGAAATCCTCCTGTTGCTGCGCCAGTTCTATAGCGAATTCCAGCTGTCCCCCGCCACGCGCCCGCTGATCAAGTACACCGCCTTGAAGCTCGGCCCGCAAAAGGGCAACAGCCTGCACCTCAATAAACTGTTCAACGGCACTCCCGCCAAACTCGCCGCCAAGCTGGCGGGCCTGCCCAGGCCGACGAATTGCTTATGACCGATTTTGCCCCCCTGACCCTCTCGACGCCTGAAGAACATCCGTTTGCGCCTTTCGTGCGCATCCTGGGCAAGGGCAAGCGCGGCGCCCGCAACCTCACCCGTGAGGAAGCGCGGCAAGCCATGGGCATGCTGCTCGACGAAAAAGTCGAAGACACCCAGCTGGGCGCGTTCCTCATGCTGCTGCGGCACAAGGAAGAAAGCCCGGAGGAGCTCGCCGGCTTCACCGAAGCGGTACGCGAGCGGTTGAACCCGCCCGCACTGAATGTGGATATCGACTGGCCGACCTACGCCGGCAAAAAGCGCCACTTGCCCTGGTTCCTGCTGGCGGCCAAATGCCTGGCGCAACAGGGTGTGCGCATCCTCATGCACGGCGGCGGCGCGCATACGGCGGGGCGCTTGTACACCGAGCAGTTGCTGGAGCGCTTGCACATACCGCTGTGCCGCAATTGGCAACAGGTCGAGGCGGCGTATGCACATGGCAACCTGGCATTTATCCCGCTGGGCGACTGGGCGCCCCAGTTGCAGCGCATGATCGACCTGCGCAACACCCTGGGCCTGCGCTCGCCGATCCACTCCCTGGCCCGCCTGCTCAACCCGCTGAATGCCCGATGCGGCCTGCAAAGCATTTTCCACCCGGGTTACCAGGGCGTGCACCGCGATGCCAGTGGCTTGCTGGGCGACAACGTGATTGTGGTCAAGGGTGACGGCGGCGAGATCGAGATCAACCCCGACACCCTCAGCCACCTGTATGGCACCACCGGCGGCCAGAGCTGGGACGAAGAATGGCCCGCCCTCTCCGCCCAGCGCCACGTCAAACCTGCGACCCTGGAGCCCGAGCATCTGAACGCCCTGTGGCGTGGCGACGTCGAGGACAGCTACCCGCAACTGGCGCTGATCGCGACCATGGCCCTGGCCTTGCGCGGCCTGGGACACGCCCGCGAGCAAGCGTTCGAACTGGCACAGCAATACTGGGAAGCGCGAGACAAATCGATTTAATCGATCATTCACCTCCGGTCTTTGCGCTTTTAGTTCGAACTCATCCCTTTAGACTGGGCTCCAACGCTTATTAGCCAAGGAGCCAGTCATGGGTTTGCTGATCGAAGGACACTGGAAAGACCAGTGGTACGAAAGTAGCGCAGATGGCGCTTTCCAGCGCGAACAGGCGCAACGTCGTCACTGGGTGACCGCCGACGGCCAGCCCGGCCCGAGCGGCGAAGGCGGTTTCAAGGCCGAGGCCGGACGCTATCACCTCTACGTTTCCCTGGCCTGTCCCTGGGCTCACCGCACCCTGATCCTGCGCAAGCTCAAGGGCCTGGAAAGCCTGATCGACGTCTCGGTGGTCAGTTGGCTGATGCTGGAAAACGGCTGGACCTTCGACAAGGCTCACGGCTCAAGCGGCGACGCACTGGACGGTTTCGACTTCATGCACCAGCGCTACACCGCCGACACCGCTGACTACACCGGGCGCGTCACGGTGCCGGTGTTGTGGGACAAAAAGCTCAAGCGCATCGTCAGCAACGAATCGGCGGAGATCATCCGCATGTTCAACAGCGCCTTCAATGAACTGACCGGCAATACCCTGGATCTCTACCCGCAGGCATTGCGCTCGACCATCGACACGCTGAACGAACGCATCTACCCCGCCGTGAACAACGGCGTTTACCGCGCCGGGTTCGCCACGTCGCAGCAGGCTTATGCAAGCGCGTTTGATGATGTATTTGCCGAGCTTGATCACCTGGAACATCACTTGGGCGAGCATCGCTACCTGGCCGGCGAATACCTGACCGAGGCGGATGTACGGCTGTTCACCACGCTGATTCGTTTTGATGCGGTGTATTACAGCCACTTCAAGTGCAACCTGCGGCGGATTGCCGATTATCCGAACCTGTCGAACTGGCTAAGGGAGATGTATCAGTGGCCGGGCGTGGCCGAGACGGTGGATTTCGAGCATATCAAGGGGCATTACTATGCCAGCCATCGGACGATCAATCCGACGGGGATTGTGCCGAAGGGGCCGTTGCAGCGGTTTGATGCTGGGCATGATCGGGAGCGTTTGAGTGGCAAAGGTGTGTGGCGCTGATCCGGATCATGGGGGCATAGGTATCTACACAACTCTGTAGCGCTCAACCGTAACCACGATGCGAAGCGAGTCGCTCTTGATCTTGATCTGCTTTTGATCTTGATCTCAGGCGCCCCGTTAAACCACGCTGGCCGAACGAAGGCTTGAATCCGTGGGCAACCCGGCAGGACGCCGGGTTAGCCGCACTGGGCCATGGATGGCCCATTGCGGCGGCCCACGGATTCAAGCCTGCGTTCGGGCACACCGAGCCTAGGCGAGGTGCCGAGTGGTGGGGCAAGAGCCCTTTGGTTACTTTGGGGCTTTTCCAAAGTGACCCGCCGTCAGGGCGGAACCCTAAGCAGCCGTTACCGCAGAAACGGATATGTACTCGTTCCAATCCAGCATCCCGGCCAGCCCAGAGGCCGCCATCGGGGGCAAGCCCCCTCCCACATTTGGAACTCGGAGCGTCAGGTAGATACGCGTTAGCTCCTTCGCCACAGGTGCGGTGTCTCACCAAAATTGTGTAGATACCTATGCTCATCGGGGGCAAGCCCCTCCCACACTTGGAATGCATACCCATGTGGGAGGGGGCTTGCCCCCGATGCTTTTGAGGCTTACACCTGGGACTGAGCGCCTTCAAACCACTTGAGCTTCTCGCGCAACACCACCACCTCTCCCACGATCACCAATGTCGGCGCATGCACTTCATGCTCCGCCACCATGCGCGGCAAGTCGGCGAGTGTGCCGGTGAACACACGCTGGTTGGAGGTGGTGCCCTGCTGGATCAACGCTGCAGGCGTATCGGCGGCGCGGCCATGCAGGATCAACTGTTCGCAGATAATCGGCAAACCGATCAAGCCCATGTAAAACACCAGGGTCTGCGACGGCCCCACCAGGTCCCGCCAGGGCAGGTCCGACGTACCGTTTTTCAGGTGACCGGTGATAAAGCGCACCGACTGCGCATAGTCACGGTGCGTCAGCGGAATCCCCGCATACGCCGCGCAACCACTGGCCGCAGTGATGCCGGGCACCACCTGGAACGGAATGCCGTGGGCCGCCAGTTCCTCGATCTCTTCGCCGCCACGCCCGAAAATGAACGGGTCGCCGCCCTTGAGACGCAGCACGCGCTTGCCTTGCTTGGCCAGGTCCACCAGTTGCTGGTTGATCTGATCCTGGGGCACGGCATGCTCGGCGCGACGCTTGCCGACATACACGCGCTCGGCATCACGGCGGCACAGCTCCAGAATCGCCGGGGCCACCAGACGGTCATACAACACCACGTCGGCTTGCTGCATCAGGCGCAAGGCGCGGAAGGTCAGCAGGTCCGGATCGCCGGGGCCCGCGCCCACCAGGTACACCTCACCCGGTGCGTAAGGCGGCGCGCCATTGACCTTTTCGACCAGCAGGCGCTCGGCCTCAGCGCCCTGCCCGGCCAATTGGCGGTCGGCAATCGGGCCCTGGAAGACTTCTTCCCAGAACGCGCGACGCTGCTGCACATCCGGGTACAAGCCTTTGACCTGGGCACGAAAACGCGCCGCCAACCCGGCCAATTGGCCATAGGTGGACGGAATCCAGGTCTCCAGCCTGGCGCGGATCAGGCGCGCCAGCACCGGCGCATCGCCGCCACTGGACACCGCAATCACCAACGGCGAACGGTCGACGATCGCCGGGAAGATCACGCTGCACAAGGCCGGCGCATCCACCACATTGACCGGTACACAGCGACGCTTGGCATCACTGGACACCTGCGCGTTCAGTGGCTCGTCGTCGGTGGCGGCGATGATCAGCACGCAACCGTCGAGGTCGGCCTCCTGATAACCGCGCAACATCAGGTCCCCGCCACTGCCCAGTACCAGTTCACGCAACTGGTCTTCGATCTGGGGAGCAACCACCCGCAGCACTGCGCCGGCGTCAGCCAGCAGGCGGGATTTGCGCAAGGCAATCTCCCCCCCACCGACGACCAGCACACGACTGCCGCGCAGGTTATGAAACAGCGGCAGAAATTCCATTTAGCCGATGACCTCGACGCCGCCCATGTACGGCTTGAGCACCTCAGGCACGCGGATCGAACCGTCGGCCTGCTGGTAGTTTTCCAGCACGGCCACCAGCGTACGGCCTACGGCCAGGCCCGAACCGTTGAGGGTGTGCACCAGCTCCGGCTTGCCGGTTTCCGGATTACGGAACCGCGCCTGCATGCGCCGGGCCTGGAAGTCACCGCAGTTGGAGCACGACGAAATCTCGCGGTATTTGTCCTGGCTCGGCACCCACACTTCGAGGTCGTAAGTCTTCACGGCGCTGAACCCCATGTCGCCGGTGCACAGCGCCAGTACGCGGTACGGCAGCTCCAGCAGCTGCAGGACGCGCTCGGCATTGGCGGTCAGGCCTTCCAGCGCCTCCATCGACGTCGAAGGCTCGACCACTTGGACCATCTCGACCTTGTCGAACTGGTGCTGGCGAATCATGCCGCGCGTATCGCGACCGGATGCACCGGCTTCACTGCGAAAGCACGGGCTGTGAGCCACGAACTTCAACGGCAGTTGCTTGGCATCGAGGATTTCGCCGGCAACGATGTTGGTCAGCGACACTTCGGCGGTCGGGATCAGGTACAGATCAGCGTCACCATCGCGGCTGATCTTGAACAGCTCTTCCTCGAATTTCGGCAACTGACTGGTGCCCATCAGCGCTGGCGCCTGCACCAGGTAAGGGGTGTAGGCTTCTTCGTAACCGTGCTCGGCGGTGTGCAGGTTGATCATGAACTGCGCCAGGGCACGGTGCATGCGGGCGATCGGGCCGCGCAGCAAAGCAAAGCGTGCGCCGGACATTTTCGCGGCGGTCTCGAAATCCAGGCCGCCGGTCAATTCGCCCAGGGCCACGTGGTCCTTGATCTCGAAATCGAAGGCTTTCGGCGTGCCCCAGCGGCGCACTTCGACGTTGCCATCTTCGTCTTCGCCAATCGGCACCGACTCATGGGGAATATTGGGGATGCCCAACAGGATCGAATCCAGTTCGGACTGGATTTTGTCCAGCTCGAGTTTGCCGTCGGACAGCTCGGTGCCCATGCGCTCGACGTCCGCCATCAACGGCGCGATGTCTTCGCCGCGCTGCTTGGCCTGACCGATGGATTTGGAACGCGCATTCCGCTCAGCCTGCAGTGCTTCGGTGCGGGTCTGGACGGTCTTGCGCTGTTCTTCCAGCGCTTCGATGCGCGCAACATCCAAGGCAAAGCCACGGGATGCCAGGCGGTCCGCTACGTCCTGAAGGTTGCTACGTAACAGTTTGGAATCGAGCATGTCGGTCTCTCGTTTATCAAAGTTTGGTCAGGGACAGGCCGGCCCAGGTGGCGAGCAGCCCGCCGAACACGCTGATGCCCAGGTACCCGAAGGCGACCAGGGCCTGCCCGCTTTCCAGCAGGCGCAGCGTATCCAGTGAAAAGGATGAAAAGGTCGTCAGACCGCCTACAAAGCCGACAATCAAGCCGGCGCGAATTTCAATCGGCACTTCCGGGCGCAACAGGAACCAGCCGTACAACAGCCCGATGATCAGGCAGCCCACCAGGTTGACCGCCAGGGTCGCCGCATAGAAATGCTTCGGCCAATGGGCGCTGACCCAGGTGCCGGTGGCGAAACGCAATAATGTACCAGCGATGCCGGCTGCGGACACGGCAAGAATCGTCTTGAGCACTACTTTCTCCGCTGACGGGGGCTGAGACGGTCGAGTTGGGCCAGATGGTTGAGCTTTTCGCCGATCTTCAGCTCCAGGCCACGGGGCACCGGTTGATAGAGCGCCAGCGGCTCGAGCTCATCGGGAAAGTAATCTTCGCCGGCCGCGTAGGCGTCCGGCTCGTCATGGGCATAGCGGTATTCATCGCCGTAACCCAGCTGTTTCATCAGCTTGGTCGGCGCGTTGCGCAAATGCATCGGCACTTCGAGGGAACCATGTTCGGCCGCCGCTCGCAGCGCCGACTTGAAGCCCATGTACACCGCGTTGCTTTTCGGCGCGCAGGCCAGGTAAGTGATGGCCTGGGCCACCGCCAGTTCGCCTTCCGGGCTGCCGAGGCGTTCCTGCACGTCCCAGGCGGCCAGGCACAGGCTCAAGGCGCGAGGGTCGGCATTGCCGATGTCTTCACTGGCCATGCGCACCACGCGGCGCGCCAGGTACAACGGATCGCAACCGCCGTCGATCATGCGCGCGAACCAGTACAGCGCGCCGTCCGGGTTGGAACCGCGTACGGATTTATGCAGCGCCGATATCTGGTCGTAGAACGCTTCGCCGCCCTTATCGAAACGCCGACGCGTGTCGCCCAGCAGACTTTGCAGCAGGTCGACGCCAATCTCGCCGCCGTCTTCGGCAAGGTCCGAGGCGTTCTCAAGCAGGTTGAGAAAACGCCGGCCGTCGCCATCGGCGGCCGTGAGCAGGATCTTGAAGCCCTCTTCACTGACGCTCAGTTGGCGCTTGCCCAGGCCCTTGTCTTCGTTCAAGGCACGCTGCAACAACTTCTGCATCGCCGCTTCGTCCAGGCTCTTGAGCACATAGACCCGGGCCCGCGAGAGCAACGCGTTATTGAGTTCGAAAGACGGGTTTTCAGTGGTGGCGCCGATGAATATCAACGTGCCGTCTTCGACGTACGGCAGGAATGCATCCTGCTGCGACTTGTTGAAGCGATGCACTTCGTCGACAAACAGGATGGTGCGCTTGCCGTACTGCCCGGCCTGCTGCTTGGCGACTTCCACCGCCTGGCGGATCTCCTTGACCCCGGCCAGCACGGCGGAGACCGTTTCGAAGTGTGCATCCGAGACCTTGGCCAGCAGCCGTGCCAGGGTGGTTTTACCCACCCCCGGCGGCCCCCAGAAAATCATCGAGTGCAGCGCACCCTGCTCCAGGGCTTCACGCAAGGGCTTGCCGCGAGCGAGCAGGTGTTCCTGACCGACGTACTCATCCAGGTTGGTCGAGCGCAGGCGCGCGGCCAGGGGCTGGGCAATCGGGTCACTTCGAAACAGATCCATGGGCAGCGTTTGAAACCTCTGGGGAATTTATTCCTGGATCACGTCGGCACCCTTGGGGATGTCGAACTTGAACTTGGAAGCGGGCACAGGCTGGTTGGCCTTGACCCCGGAGAATAGGATATCGGTGCGCTGGCCGACGCTGTCGACCAGGCGCATGTTGTTGATCACACCATTGCCGAACGACAGCGACAGCGTGTCAAACAGCGTGTCCTTGGATTTGGGCTTGAGCGTGAACTCAATCACGTTGCTGGCTTGCTTGGAGGTGATGTCGAAACTGTCGTTGATTTTCGACACGTCACCGGACAACAGCAGCGCTGGCGTCTGGTTCAGGCGCGGGTCGAGCTTCTTGATGGTCGCCTGTTCCAGGTCCGGGTCCCACAGCGTGACTTTCTGGCCGTCGGACACAATGGTCTGCTCGGCCTTGCCTTCGGTGTGCCAGTAGAACAGGCCGGGACGCTGCACGGCCATTTCGCCTGCGGTCTCCTGCAGCTGGGTGCCGCCCGCGTCCAGAGTCAACTGGGAAAAGCGCGCGGTCAGGGTCTGGGATTTGTCCAGCAGGTTCTTCAGACTGGCCACGGAAGCCGGGTCAGCGTGGGCCGAAACGGCGGTCAGGGCCAGTGCCGGCAACAACAGCATGCGGATAATGCGCATGGGAGTCCTCATTGAATAGTCAGGGCGCGCCGCGTGCTGCCACGCGGCGCGGGATCAGTCGCGCATCTGCCCGGGGGCGATGATTTCGCGCGAGCCGTTGGTGTTCATTGCGGTGACGACGCCGGCGTGTTCCATGGCTTCGATCATGCGGGCGGCGCGGTTGTAGCCGATCTTCAGCTTGCGTTGCACGGCGGAGATCGAGGCACGGCGGCTTTCCAGCACGAACGCCACGGCTTCGTCGTAGAGCGCGTCGGTTTCGGCGTCATCGTCGCCACCCCCGCTGCCGCCGTCGAAGCCGCTGCCGGCCTCTTCCACGCCCGCGAGAATGTCGTCGTTGTATTCCGGTGCGCCACGCAGTTTCCAGGCTTCCACCACGCGATGCACTTCATCGTCGGAAACGAACGCCCCGTGGACACGGATCGGCAGGCTGGTGCCGGGCGGCATGTAGAGCATGTCACCGTGGCCCAGCAGTTGCTCGGCGCCGCCCTGGTCGATGATGGTCCGCGAGTCGATCTTGCTCGACACCTGGAACGCCATACGCGTAGGAATGTTGGCCTTGATCAGGCCGGTGATCACATCCACCGACGGCCGCTGGGTGGCGAGGATCAGGTGGATGCCGGCCGCACGGGCCTTCTGGGCGATACGTGCGATCAGTTCTTCGACCTTCTTGCCGACGATCATCATCATGTCGGCGAATTCGTCGACCACCACCACGATGGTCGGCAGCTTGGTCAAAAGCGGAGCTTCGTCGTGAATGTTCTCGCGCTTGTACAGCGGGTCGGTCAGCGGCGTACCGGCGTCCTGGGCTTCCTTGACCTTGGCGTTGAAGCCGGACAGGTTACGCACGCCCATCTTCGCCATCAGCTTGTAGCGACGCTCCATCTCGGCGACGCTCCAGCGCAGGGCGTTGGCGGCGTCCTTCATATCGGTCACTACCGGGCAGAGCAGGTGCGGAATGCCTTCGTAGATCGACAGCTCCAGCATTTTCGGGTCAATCATGATCAGCTTGGCGTCGTCCGGGCCCGACTTGAACAGGATCGACAGGATCATCGCGTTCACACCCACCGACTTACCGGAACCGGTGGTACCGGCCACCAGCAGATGCGGCATTTTCGCCAGGTCGGTGATTACCGGCTTGCCGCCGATATCATGGCCGAGGGCCAGGGTGACCGGCGATTTGAAGTTGTCGTATTCCGGGGTCGACAGCACTTCGGAGAAACGCACGATCTGGCGGTCTTCGTTGGGAATCTCGATACCCACGGTGGTCTTGCCGGGAATCACTTCCACCACACGCACGCTGGTCACGGCCAGGGAGCGGGCCAGGTCCTTGGCCAGGTTGGAAATGCGGCTGACCTTGACGCCTGCGGCCGGCTGAATCTCGTAACGGGTAATGACAGGGCCCGGGTGAATCGAGTCCACCGACACTTCGACGCCGAACTCCTTGAGCTTGATTTCCAGCAGGTGGCCGACGGCCGCCAGGGATTCGGGCGAGTAGTTGAGTTGTTTCTTTTCCGCCGGGTCGAGAATCGAGATCGGCGGCAAGGTGCCTTCGACGGCGCTGTCGATGAACAGCGGCGCCTGTTTCTCTTTCTGCACGCGGTGACTGGGCTCGGGCGCCTTGGGCGGCGCGGGGGCGATCACCGGCGGCACCTGCTTCTCGCGATCGGACATGTGCTTGCTCAGGGCCTGTTCACGCTCGATCAGGCGCTCCTTGACCTTGGCCTGCTCGCGGCGGTCCGGCGTGCTTGGGGCCACCACTTCGTTGACACGGGTGTCCACTTCACGCAGTTGCGCAACCATCTGCTTGCGCTCCACACGCGCCGCCCACCAACGGTTGGCGGCGCCCTGGAACAACTCGAACAGGTCAAGGGTAATCTTGCCGGTCACGTCCATCACTTTGAACCACGACAGGTCGGTGAACACCGTGAGACCGAACAGGAACAGCGCGATGAACATCAGCGTGCTGCCCTGGATATTCAGGGTGCGCCGCGCCAGATCGCCCAGGCTTTCGCCCAGCGCCCCGCCCGCGCCCGCCGGCAGACCGGTCGGTGCATGGAAATGGATATGGGCCAGGGCCGCGCCGGACAACACCAGGAACACCAGACCGATCAGGCGCCAGGAGAACAGCCAGCCGCTCCACTGCCAAGGCTCGTGACGCTGGCGGAAAATCTGCCAGGTCTTGATCGCCAGCAACAGCGGAAAGATGTATGCGAAATAACCGAGAATCATGAACAGGATATCGGCGCTGTAGGAACCCACCGGGCCACCGAAATTCTGCACGTCATCGATTTTGCTGTTATGGCTCCAGCCGGGATCGTCCTTGCCATAGGTGAGCAAGGCCATCATCAGGAACAGGCACAGCGCGCCGATTGCGATCAGCGCACCTTCCTTGAGTCGGTAATGCAGGTGCTGACGCCAGGCCGGCACGACTGCTGCTTTGGGTGTTGCGGCGGATTTCTTCAAAACGGGTCTTTTCCTGCGCCTTTTAGCGCGTCCATCTGTTGAATGACTGCACACGACTGCTCTATCCGAGCAGCTGAAAAATGACAAATGTTGCTGAATCTACTTTTTAACACTGCAGAACCCATCGATGAAATGGCGATAACGCCATGAACGCCGCATTGTACGGGTTTGCGTGCGCGATGCCACGTACTTGCCCATCACCCGGCGGCCTGAGCCGTTCACGTGTAGCAGCCTGTTCAATTTGAGCATGCATTGTCTTTGCTGACAAAGGCTTATGCGCTGTATTTACCAATCAAGGCAAGCTTGGCAAATGGCCTGCATTGGCCAGACCCGATTACGACCGCACCTTATACGCAGAGTTGCAGAAACACCCTTACACGCTAAACCAGCCCGAGCAGCCATTTGCGCTGGCCCCGAGGCGCTGCGTCGACAATAATCAGGTCCTGGGGCAGGCGCCCGACCTGCCACTCCCCTCCCCTTCCGTAAGCCTGGATGCCATGCTGACCTGGTTACAACGCGACACCCTGACCTTCCCGCCACTGGCCAAGGCCATGCGCGAACCCAACGGCCTGCTTGCCGCTGGCGGCGACCTGTCGGCCGAACGATTGATCCAGGCCTATCGCCACGGCTGCTTTCCCTGGTTCTCCGAAGGCCAGCCGATTCTCTGGTGGTCACCCGACCCACGCACGGTGATCTTCCCCGACGAGCTGCACGTCTCGCGCAGCCTGGGCAAATTATTGCGTCAACAGCGCTATAGCGTGACGTTCGATCAGGATTTCGCAGCGGTCATCCAGGCCTGCGCGGCGCCTCGTGCGTATGCGGACGGCACCTGGATCACCGAAAGCATCCAGAGCGCCTATCTGGAGCTGCATCAGCGTGGTTACGCGCACTCCGTGGAGGTCTGGGACCAGGGCGAACTGGTCGGCGGCCTGTACGGCCTGGCGATGGGCCAATTGTTTTTTGGCGAATCCATGTTCAGCCGCGCCGATAACGCCTCGAAATTCGGCTTCGTCACGCTGACCCGGCAATTGCAGGCCTGGGGGTTTGTGCTGATTGACTGCCAGATGCCCAATGATCATCTGCACAGCCTGGGCGCACGCGGCATACCGCGCAGCGAATTCGCCGGGTATCTGCGCGATCATTTGGACCAGCCCAGCTCGGGGCCGTGGGTTTCTTAGGCGCCATCCGCGTACCTGGCTTACACTTATTTCAAAGCTTATTCCGAGGGTTGATCATGACCGAGTTGGCGCGCTTGAAGTTTTATGCCACTCAAGCCCACTCTTGCAGCTATCTGCCCGACGAGCAGGCCACCACACTGTTCCTCGATCCCAGCCAGCCGATGGACGTGCATGTGTACGCCGACCTGTCGGAGATGGGCTTTCGGCGCAGCGGCGATCACCTGTACCGGCCTCACTGCCAGAACTGCAACGCCTGCGTGCCGGCGCGCATCCCGGTCGCGCAGTTTTTACCGGATCGCAACCAGAAGCGCATTCTCAAGCGCAACGCCGACCTGACGGTAAACGCGGTCAAGCCGCAGTACAGCGAAGAATATTTCGACCTCTATCAACGCTACATCGAACAACGCCATGCCGACGGCGATATGTTCCCGCCCAGCCGCGATCAATTTTCCACGTTCCTGGTGCGTGACCTGCCTTTTTCGCGCTTCTACGAGTTTCGCCTCGACGGACGGTTGCTGGCGGTGGCGGTGACCGACCTGCTGCCCAACGGGCTGTCGGCGGTGTACACCTTCTATGAGCCCGCCGAAGAACGCCGCAGCCTGGGGCGCTTTGCGATTCTCTGGCAAATAGGTGAAGCGTTGCGCCTGGAACTGGAGGCGGTGTACCTCGGGTACTGGATCAAAAACTGCAAAAAGATGAACTACAAGACCCAATATCGGCCCATTGAGCTACTGATTAATCAAAGATGGGTAACGCTTAACTAGAACCCCTTGGCTTGAACACCCTTTTTCGGGCACAATGCACGCCGCTTTTGCCTGGCGCAGTTGCACCGGGCCATTCACTGGATACCGAGGGCTTTACTGCATGTCGAAAGAAGACAGCTTCGAAATGGAAGGCACTGTCGTCGACACCCTGCCCAACACCATGTTTCGTGTGGAGTTGGAAAATGGGCACGTCGTAACCGCGCATATCTCCGGCAAGATGCGCAAGAACTACATTCGTATTCTTACCGGTGACAAAGTGCGCGTCGAGCTGACGCCCTATGACTTGAGCAAAGGGCGCATCACTTACCGCGCTCGCTAAGCAAGTCAATACAAGACGCCCGGTTATGCCGGGCGTTTTTGTGTGTGTGTGTTATTTACCTGACACCCAAAACCAATGTGGGAGGGGGCTTGCCCCCGATGGCAGTGTGTCAGGCAACTGATCTGCTGCTGAACCACCGCTATCGGGGGCAAGCCCCCTCCCACACTTGACCTTCGTTGATTTGACGACGGCATTTCAAATAAAAAAGGCGCCTTTCGGCGCCTTTTGCGTTACTGCAGAACGATCAGGCCATTTCAGCCGTGGTTTCGAAGTCGAAGGTCAGTTCGCCGTCCTTCAGATCGATATGCACCACGCCGCCATGGTCGGAAAGCTCGCCAAACAGGATCTCTTCGGCCAGCGGCCGCTTGATCTTGTCCTGGATCAGACGCGCCATCGGGCGTGCGCCCATTGCCGCATCGTAGCCACCTTCGGCAATCCAGCTGCGCGCCGCTTCGGTGACTTCCAACTGCACGCGCTTGTCTTCCAACTGCGCCTGAAGTTCGGTGAGGAACTTGTCCACCACGCTTTTGATAACCTCATGACTGAGGCGACCAAATTGGATAATGGTGTCCAGACGGTTGCGGAACTCCGGCGTAAAGCTCTTCTTGATCACTTCCATTGCATCGGAAGAGTGATCCTGATGGCTGAAGCCGATCGAAGCCCGCGCAGCGGTTTCGGCACCGGCGTTGGTGGTCATGATCACGATCACGTTGCGGAAGTCCGCCTTGCGCCCGTTGTTGTCGGTCAGGGTGCCGTGGTCCATCACCTGCAGCAGCAGGTTGAAGACTTCCGGGTGGGCCTTCTCGATTTCATCGAGCAGCAATACACAATGCGGCTGCTTGGTGATCGCTTCGGTCAACAGACCGCCCTGGTCGAAACCGACATAGCCCGGAGGCGCACCGATCAGGCGCGACACGGTATGACGCTCCATGTATTCGGACATGTCAAAGCGTACCAGCTCGATCCCCATGGCCTTGGCCAACTGCCGCGCCGCCTCGGTCTTGCCGACGCCGGTCGGGCCTGCGAACAGGAACGAACCCACTGGTTTGTCCGGCGACTTGAGGCCCGCACGCGATAGCTTGATCGCGGTGGACAACGCGTCGATGGCCGCATCCTGGCCGAATACGGTCAGCTTGAGATCACGTTCCAGATTACGCAGCAGCTCCTTGTCGGAACTGTTGACGTGTTTAGGCGGAATCCGCGCGATCTTCGCCACGATGTCCTCGACCTGCGGCACGTCGATACGCTTTACACGCTTCTCAACCGGCTGCAAGCGCTGATAGGCACCCGCCTCGTCGATCACATCGATGGCTTTGTCCGGCATATGCCGGTCATTGATGTAGCGTGACGCCAGCTCAGCCGCCGCACGCAGGGCTTCATCGGTGTACTCGATGCCATGGTGCGCTTCGAAACGCCCCTTGAGACCGCGCAGGATGCCGATGGTGTCTTCAACCGAAGGCTCGGACACATCGACTTTCTGGAAGCGCCGCGCCAGGGCACGGTCTTTCTCGAAGATGCCGCGAAACTCCTGGAACGTGGTCGAGCCGATGCAGCGGATATCACCCGACGACAGCAACGGCTTGAGCAGGTTGGACGCATCCATCACCCCGCCCGACGCGGCACCCGCACCAATAATGGTGTGGATCTCGTCGATGAACAGGATCGCCTGCGGGCGTTTTTTCAGTTCGCCGAGCAGCGCCTTGAAGCGCTTCTCGAAATCGCCACGGTACTTGGTCCCGGCGAGCAATGCGCCCAGGTCCAGGGAGTAGACGACACTGTTGGCCAGCAGGTCCGGCACCTGGTTGTCGACGATACGCTTGGCCAGGCCCTCGGCAATCGCGGTTTTACCCACGCCCGCTTCACCGACCAGCAATGGGTTGTTCTTGCGACGACGCGCGAGGATCTGCGCTACGCGCTCAACCTCCAGCTCACGCCCCACCAGCGGATCGATCCGCCCCTGGCGCGCCAGTTCATTGAGGTTGCTGGCATAGGCATCCAGCGGGTTGCTTGAAGAAGAAGACTCACCGCCCTCGTCGTCCTGCATATCCTGCTCACCCTCGGAATGATCGCCGTGCCCGGGCACCTTGGAGATGCCGTGGGCGATGTAGTTGACGACATCAATACGGGCCACGCTCTGCTGCTTGAGCAGAAACACGGCCTGACTTTCCTGCTCGCTGAAAATCGCCACCAGCACATTGGCGCCCGTGACTTCACGCTTACCGGAGCTCTGTACGTGGAAGACAGCACGCTGCAATACCCGCTGGAAGCCCAGGGTTGGCTGGGTCTCACGGTCCTCGTCATGCACGGGGATCAGTGGCGTCGTGGAGTCGATAAACTCCTGCAGGTCATGCTTGAGTTTGTCGAGGTTGGCGCCGCACGCACGTAGAACGGTGGCGGCAGCTTCGTTATCCAAAAGTGCCAGCAGCAGGTGTTCGACGGTCATGAATTCATGACGCTTCGAACGAGCCTCCTTGAAGGCAAGATTGAGGGTGACTTCGAGCTCGCGGTTTAACATAGCTTCACCTCATACCCAAGTGGTCGGCGTTAACCGTCCTTCTCGATTTCACAGAGTAGCGGATGCTGGCTTTCCCTGGCGTACTGGTTGACCTGCATGGCCTTTGTCTCGGCGATGTCGCGGGTAAACACTCCACATACTGCCCGTCCTTCTGTGTGAACGGCCAGCATTACCTTGGTCGCCAACTCGCGGTTCAGGTTAAAAAACACCTCGAGCACTTCGACCACGAAATCCATCGGTGTGTAGTCATCATTGAACAAAACCACCTTGTACATCGGCGGCGCCTGTAAAGCAGGCTTAGCCTCCTGAACAGCAATGCCTGCAGAACCGTCGTCGTCATGTTCCTGATCCGGGCGATCCTGATTGAATGTTAGTCGAATCTGGCTATTTGCATGCATGGAAAGAAAGGTTCGTCAGTGGTTCAAATACAGTGGTGGGGGCGACCTGTCAGATTTTCAACTCCAACCCTTTGGTCACCTTGACTATCGGCAAATCGGTGTTACAACCAATAGAGCCCACAGTGGGTAAAAAAGGTCCGCGCAGTCAACCTTATTTATTCGGGTTAGGACGGATAGACGGGATGATACTCCAGTGATGGAGTCTGGTGCAGAGGGATAAGGGAATGGCTAGTGGTAAGGTCAAGTGGTTCAACAATGCCAAGGGTTATGGCTTCATTCTTGAAGATGGAAAGGATGGCGACCTTTTTGCGCATTACTCAGCGATCCAGATGGACGGCTACAAGACACTCAAAGCGGGTCAGCCTGTCTGCTTTGAGATTATTCAAGGCCCCAAGGGCCTGCATGCTGTGAATATCAGCGCGCCCGTCTCCACTGAAGACGCCGCAAAAAAGGTACCTGCTCAAGAATCAGCCTGACCAGCATCGAGCAACACCTTAACAGGCAAACCGGCCATCCTGAGTCATCAGAGTGGCCGGTTGCTCTTCCCGTTTACATATGCTTGATCAACGCATCACCAAAGCCCGACGACGACACCAATGTCGCCCCCTCCATCAGCCGCTCGAAGTCATACGTCACGGTCTTGGCCGAAATAGCGCCGTTGGTGCCTTTTATAATCAGATCCGCCGCTTCGACCCAACCCATATGTCGCAGCATCATTTCCGCCGACAGAATCAATGAGCCCGGGTTGACCTGATCCTTGCCCGCGTACTTCGGTGCCGTGCCGTGGGTGGCCTCGAACATGGCCACGGTGTCCGACAGGTTGGCGCCCGGCGCGATACCGATGCCGCCCACTTCCGCCGCGAGGGCGTCGGACAAGTAGTCGCCGTTGAGGTTGAGCGTGGCGATCACATCATATTCAGCCGGACGCAGCAGGATCTGCTGGAGCATCGCATCGGCGATTGCATCCTTGACCACCACATTCTTGCCGGTCCTGGGGTTCTTGAACTGCATCCACGGCCCGCCATCGAGCAGGGTCGCGCCGAACTCCTCAGCCGCCACTTCGTAGGCCCATTCCTTGAAGGCACCTTCGGTGAACTTCATGATGTTGCCTTTGTGCACGATGGTCAGCGAGTCGCGGTCGTTATCCACCACATATTGCAGGGCCTTGCGTGCCAGGCGCTTGGTACCCTCTTTCGACACCGGCTTGACGCCAATCCCGCAGTCCTGGTCGAAACGGATCTTGGTAACCCCCATTTCCTCCTTGAGGAACTTGATCACCTTGATCGCCTCGGGCGAACCGGCCTTCCACTCGATGCCGGCGTAAATGTCCTCGGAGTTCTCACGGAAGATGGTCATGTCCACGTCCCCGGGCTTCTTGACCGGGCTGGGCACGCCTTCGAACCAGCGCACCGGGCGCAGGCACACATACAGGTCGAGTTGCTGGCGCAGGGCCACGTTCAGGGAACGGATGCCGCCGCCGACCGGGGTGGTCAGCGGGCCCTTGATGGACACCACGTAATCCTTGACCGCGTCCAGGGTTTCCTGGGGCAGCCAGGTGTCCTGGTCGTAGACTTGAGTGGCCTTCTCACCGGCATACACCTCCATCCACGAGATCTTGCGCTTGCCGCCGTAGGCCTTTTCAACAGCAGCGTCGACCACCTTGATCATCACCGGGCTGATGTCGACGCCGATACCGTCTCCTTCGATATACGGGATGATCGGTTGGTCAGGAACATTGAGAGAATGGTCTGCATTGACGGTGATTTTGTCGCCGACTGCCGGAACCTGAATCTTCTTGTATTCCATGCTGAACTCCATCTATGGATTGAACATCTGGCTGCGTTCGAGCCTACTCCAGATAAATGGCGACTGAAACCTCACGCCATGCTCATTTGCGTCGAAAACAGCATAACTTGTCGCCTACAAGCCTGAAAGCAAAGGGAAAACCGCCAATCTTGAGCACAACGTGCGACATTGCCCGCACCCGGCACGCCTGCGACCTTTAGACCAATGGACGACCCACCTTTTGTATGAAGGCTCAGCGTAAGCATAGCGACCTATGTATAATGCCGCCGCTGACCAAAGAGTCACGACGGTTGACCGCTCTAGACAGTAGCCTTCAGCCAGAAAGCAGGACTATTACAATAGTCCAAACGCTTGACGCTCGACTGATGCAACCCAACATCACCGCGAAGAACACTCGACATTTCGCTCATGGATGACTTTGAACGAACGCGCTCCACCCGGCGCATCTCGAGTTTCTGCGCACGCTTTCAGCAAAGAAGAGAGTTAATCCGAATATGCCCACCCGCTCGAAGATCATCTACACCTTCACCGACGAAGCCCCAGCCCTCGCCACCTATTCACTGCTGCCTATCGTAGAGGCCTTCACCGCTTCCGCTGATATTGCCGTGGAAACCCGCGACATTTCCCTCGCCGCGCGCATCCTCGCAAGCTTCCCCGAGCAACTGGGCGCCAAGGCCATCCCGGACCACCTCGCCGAACTGGGCGACCTGGCCGTTACGCCTGAAGCCAACATCATCAAGCTGCCTAACATCAGCGCCTCGACCCCGCAGCTGCAAGCCGCGATCAAGGAACTGCAGGCCCAGGGCTACGCCCTGCCGGACTACCCGGAAACCGTAACCACCGACGCGGAAAAAGAAACCCGTGCACGTTACGACAAGGTCAAGGGCAGCGCCGTGAACCCGGTACTGCGCGAAGGCAACTCCGACCGCCGCGCACCGCTGTCGGTCAAGAACTACGCACGCAAGCACCCGCACAAAATGGGCGCCTGGGCTGCCGACTCCAAGTCGCACATCGCCCACATGAGCAATGGCGACTTCTACGGCAGCGAAAAAGCCGTACAGATCGAAGCCGCTGACGCTGTCAAAATCGAGCTGATCGCTCAAGACGGCACCGCCACTGTCCTGAAGGAAAAGACCTCGGTACAGGCCGGCGAGATCATCGACACCGCCGTGCTGAGCAAAAAAGCCCTGCGCGCATTCATCGCCGCCGAGATCGAAGACGCCAAGAAGCAAGGCGTGCTGCTGTCGGTTCACTTGAAAGCCACCATGATGAAGGTCTCCGACCCGATCATGTTCGGCCAGATCGTTGCCGAGTTCTATAAGGACGCCCTGGCCAAGCACGCCACCGTGCTTGAGCAGATCGGCTTCAACCTGAACAACGGCATCGGCGACCTGTACGCCCGTATCAAGGCGCTGCCGGCTGACCAGCAGGCGCAGATCGAAGCGGACATCCAGGCGGTCTACGCCGCTCGCCCATCGCTGGCGATGGTCAACTCCGACAAAGGCATCACCAACCTGCACGTACCGAGCGACGTGATCGTCGACGCCTCGATGCCGGCCATGATCCGTGACTCCGGCAAAATGTGGGGCACCGACGGCCAGTTGCACGACACCAAGGCCGTGATCCCGGATCGCTGCTACGCCACCATCTACCAGGCCGTCATCGAAGACTGCAAGGCCAATGGCGCCTTCGACCCAACCACCATGGGCAGCGTGCCGAACGTTGGCCTGATGGCCAAGAAAGCCGAAGAGTACGGTTCCCACGACAAGACCTTCCAGATCAAGGCTGACGGCGTCGTCCGCGTCACCGACAGCCAGGGCAAGCTGCTGATGGAACAGTCGGTCGAAGCCGGCGACATCTTCCGCATGTGCCAGACCAAAGACGCGCCGATCCAGGACTGGGTCAAACTGGCCGTCAACCGCGCCCGCGCCAGCAACACCCCGGCCATCTTCTGGCTGGACCCACAGCGCGCGCACGATGGCGTCGTGGTCGAGAAAGTTCAGGCTTACCTGAAAGACCACAACACTGAAGGTTTGGACATCCGCATCATGTCGCCGGTCGACGCGATGAAGTTCACCCTGGAGCGCACCCGCAAGGGCCTGGACACCATCTCGGTGACCGGTAACGTACTGCGCGACTACCTGACCGACCTGTTCCCGATCATGGAACTGGGCACCAGCGCCAAGATGCTTTCGATCGTGCCGCTGATGAACGGCGGTGGCCTGTTCGAAACCGGCGCCGGCGGCTCGGCGCCGAAACACGTGCAGCAACTGGTGGAAGAAAACTTCCTGCGCTGGGATTCCCTGGGCGAGTTCCTGGCCCTGGCCGCGTCCCTCGAGCATTTGGGTGTGACGTACAACAACCCGAAAGCCCTGGTACTGTCCAAGACCCTGGACCAGGCCACTGGCCAATTCCTCGACAACAACAAGTCGCCATCGCGCAAAGTCGGCAACATCGACAACCGCGGCAGCCACTTCTATCTGGCGCTGTACTGGGCCCAGGCCCTGGCCGCCCAGACCGAAGACACTGCCCTGCAAGCGCAGTTCGGCGAACTGGCCCAGACCCTGGCCGCGAACGAAGCAACCATCGTTGCCGAGCTCAACGCCGTACAGGGCAAGCCAGTGGACATCGGCGGCTACTACGCGCCGAACCCCGAGCTGACCAGCAAGGCCATGCGTCCGAGCAACACCCTCAATGCGGCGATTGCCAAGTTGAAGTAAGGTTGTAACGATGCAAAGAAGCCCCGGCCGAGTGCCGGGGTTTCTGTTTCCACTGTTCAACTGAAGAAACCGGGTCAAATGGGCCTGCCCTAACGCCAATCAGTCAGGGCTTTTTTGTAGGAGCGAGCTTGCTCGCGAAAAACGTCAACGATAACGCGTGCTTTCTGAATGAGCGCAGTGCCTGTGGGTTTTTCGCGAGCAAGCTCGCTCCTACAGACGGCGGTGTACACTTAACAACGCAGCCGCGCCCAAACGTAACCACGATGCGAAGCGAGCCGCTCTTGATCTGCTTTTGATCTCAGGCGCCCCGTTAAACCACGCTGGCCGAACGCAGGCTTGAATCCGTGGGTAACCCGGCAGGACGCCGGGTTAGCCGCACTGGGCCAGAGGCCGCCATCGGGGGCAAGCCCCCTCCCACATTTGGACCGGGATCGACACTACATCCTGGTCGGCCCTGAGGCCATCAACAGGAGCAAGCTCCCACATTGCCTGCACAATCCTGACCCAAGAACGCACCGCCCCTCCCTTAATCCAGAGGCATCCCATGACCTGGCTCCCCCACATCACCGTCGCCACCCTCGTCGAAGACAACGGCCGTTTCCTGATGGTCGAAGAACTCAAGGGCGGCCGTGCCGTACTCAACCAGCCCGCCGGCCACCTGGACCCGAACGAAACCCTGACCGAAGCCGCCGTGCGTGAAACCCTCGAAGAAACCGGTTGGGACGTCGAAGCCACTGGCATCGTCGGCATCTACCTCTACACCGCCCCGAGCAACGGCGTGACCTATCAACGGGTCTGTTTCATCGCCAAGGCGCTGAAACATCACCCGGACTATCAACTCGACGAAGGCATCCTGCGCGCGCGCTGGCTGACCCGGGACGAGCTGATGGGCCTGCGCGACGACTGGCGCAGCGAGCTGATCATCCGCTGTATCGATGATTATCTGGCCGGCCAGCGTCACAGCCTGGAATTGATCCGCCCTTCTCTTTAGCCTTGCGGGCCCAGGCCTGCTAGAATCGCGTCCTTTTTCAAGACACCCGTTGAAACCCTATGCGTGATCCAGCCCCTTCTGACACACAAAAGAAGCGCGTCATCGTCGGCATGTCCGGCGGCGTGGATTCTTCCGTTTCCGCCGTTCTGCTCATGGAGCAGGGTTATGAGGTGGAAGGCCTGTTCATGAAGAACTGGGAAGAAGACGATGGAACGGAATATTGCACCGCCATGGACGACCTGGCGGACGCCCAGGCCGTGTGCGACAAGATCGGTATCAAGCTGCACACCGCCAACTTCGCCGCCGAATACTGGGACAATGTGTTCGAGCACTTTCTGGCCGAATACAAGGCCGGCCGTACGCCGAACCCGGACATCCTGTGCAACCGCGAGATCAAGTTCAAGGCGTTCCTCGACTACGCCATGATGCTGGGCGCCGACCTGATCGCCACTGGCCACTACGTACGCCGCCGCGACATCGATGGCCGTACCGAACTGCTCAAGGGCCTGGACCCGAACAAGGACCAGAGCTACTTCCTGCACGCCGTCGGCGGTGAACAGATCGCCAAGACCCTGTTCCCGGTCGGTGAGCTGGAAAAGCCCGAAGTGCGCAGGATCGCCGAGAAACACGGCCTGGCCACCGCCAAGAAGAAGGACTCCACCGGCATCTGCTTTATCGGCGAGCGCCGCTTCAGCGACTTCCTCAAGCAATACCTGCCGGCACAACCGGGCGAAATCAAAACCACCGACGGTGAAGTGATCGGCCGTCACCATGGCCTGATGTACCACACCATCGGCCAGCGCCAGGGCCTGGGCATTGGCGGCTTGAAAGACGCCGGTGAAGAGCCGTGGTACGTGCTGGTCAAGGACCTGGAAAACAACGTGCTGATCGTCGGCCAGGGCAACGAACACCCGCTGCTGTTCTCAGGCGCCCTGCTTGCTTCGGACATCTATTGGGTCAACCCGATTGACCTGAGCGCCCCGCGCCGGCTGACCGCCAAAGTACGCTATCGCCAAAGCGACCAGCCGTGCACCCTGGAAAAAACCGCCACGGGTTACCGCGCCACCTTCGATGACCCGCAACGTGCGGTCACTCCAGGCCAATCCGTGGTGTTCTATGACGGCGAAATCTGCCTGGGCGGCGGCGTCATCGAAGTCGCGCAAGCCTGGAGCAACCCGGCATGAGCCCGACCCAGGAGCAATTGACGGCCCTTGGCGGCGTATTTCTGGCTGCGGTACTGGTGGACAAGATCGCCAAGACCGGCCAGGTCACCGAGGCAGGCCTGACCTGCATGCTCGGCAGCCTGTTGATCCGCGACCCCAAGGACACCCTGGAAGTCTACGGCGGCGACGACCTGGCCTTGCGTGAAGGTTACCGGGCCCTGATCGGCGCCCTGGAACGCGACCCCAGCACCCTGCAGCGCGAACCCTTGCGCTACGCCCTGTCGATGCTCGGCCTGGAGCGCCAGCTGGCCAAGCGTGACGACCTGCTCGAAACCATCGGCAAACGCCTGCCGCAGATCCAATCCCAGGTTGAACATTTTGGCCCAGCCCACGAAAACGTGATTGCAGCCTGTGGCGCGCTGTACCAGGACACCTTGAGCACCTTGCGCCAGCGCATCCAGGTGCACGGCGACATGCGCAACCTGCAGCAACCGAACAACGCCTCGAAAATCCGCGCCCTGCTCCTGGCGGGGATTCGTTCGGCACGGTTGTGGCGCCAGTTGGGCGGTCATCGTTGGCAGTTGGTGATCAGCCGACGCAAATTGCTCAAAGAGCTTTACCCGTTGATGCGCAACGAATAAGTCGCACCAGCAAACCTTTTTCACGCTGTTACGCGTAATACGCCGGTCAGTTGGCGACGGACCGGCGAATTTTTTCATGTATGATACGCGCCCCATTTCGTTGCCCGACTGTCCGAGAACACCCCATGCAGCTTTCTTCGCTCACTGCGGTTTCCCCTGTTGACGGCCGCTACGCCGGCAAAACCCAGGCCCTGCGCCCTATTTTCAGCGAATACGGTTTGATCCGTGCTCGTGTCCTGGTTGAAGTGCGCTGGCTCCAGCGCCTGGCCGCTCACCCCGCCATCAGCGAAGTGCCGGCGTTTTCCGCCGAGGCCAACGCTGTCTTGAATACCCTGGCGGAAAACTTCTCCCTGGAGCACGCCGAGCGTGTGAAAGAGATCGAGCGCACCACCAACCACGACGTCAAGGCCATCGAGTACCTGCTCAAAGAGCAAGCGGCCAAGCTGCCGGAACTGGCCCAGGTCAGCGAGTTCATCCACTTTGCCTGCACCAGCGAGGACATCAACAACCTGTCCCACGCCCTGATGCTGCGCGAAGGCCGTGATGACGTAATGCTGCCGCTGATGCGCCAGACCGCCGAAGCGATCCGCGAACTGGCGATCCGCTTCGCCGCCGTGCCGATGCTCTCGCGCACCCACGGCCAGCCGGCATCGCCGACCACCCTGGGCAAGGAACTGGCCAACGTGGTGTACCGCCTGGAGCGCCAGATCGCGCAAGTCGCCGCCGTGCCGCTGCTGGGCAAGATCAACGGCGCCGTGGGCAACTACAACGCACACCTGTCGGCCTACCCCGAGATCGACTGGGAAGCCAACGCCCGCGCCTTTATCGAAGACGAACTGGGCCTGGGCTTCAACCCCTACACCACGCAGATCGAACCCCACGACTACATCGCCGAGCTGTTCGACGCGATCGCACGTTTCAACACTATCCTGATCGACTTCGATCGCGATATCTGGGGCTACATCTCCCTGGGCTACTTCAAGCAGCGCACCATTGCCGGTGAAATCGGTTCGTCGACCATGCCGCACAAGGTCAACCCGATCGACTTCGAAAACTCCGAAGGCAACCTCGGCATCGCCAACGCCCTGTTCCAGCACCTGGCCAGCAAGTTGCCGATCTCGCGCTGGCAGCGCGACCTGACCGATTCCACCGTACTGCGCAATCTCGGCGTGGGCTTTGCCCACAGCGTGATCGCGTACGAAGCCAGCCTCAAGGGCATCAGCAAGCTGGAGCTCAACGAGCAGAAAATCGCCGCTGACCTGGATGCCTGCTGGGAAGTCCTGGCGGAGCCGATCCAGACCGTGATGCGCCGCTACAACATCGAAAACCCTTACGAGAAGCTCAAAGAGTTGACGCGCGGCAAGGGCATCACCTCCGATGCGCTGCAAACTTTCATCGACGGCCTGGACATGCCAGCCGCCGCCAAGGCCGAGCTGAAACTGCTCACCCCGGCCAACTACATCGGTAACGCTGTAGAGCAAGCCAAGCGCATCTGATCATCGCACGACCCTTTGAGACGCCCGGCCGCGCCGGGCGTTTTTATTCCTGTCTTAAAAGTGCTTTTTTTCAATAGGTTACACATGAATCCTGATATCCCTCTTCAACTACTGGGCGGCATCACGGCACGGGAATTCCTGCGCGACTACTGGCAGAAGAAACCGCTGCTGATCCGCCAGGCCATCCCCGACTTCGAAAGCCCGATCGACGCCGACGAACTGGCCGGCCTGGCCCTGGAAGAAGAAGTCGAGTCGCGCCTGGTGATCGAACACGGCGAACGTCCGTGGGAGCTGCGTCGCGGCCCGTTCGCCGAAGACGCCTTCAGCACCCTGCCCGAGCGTGAATGGACCCTGCTGGTACAGGCAGTGGATCAGTTCGTGCCGGAAGTCGCCGAGCTGCTCGAGCATTTTCGCTTCCTGCCAAGCTGGCGCATCGATGATGTGATGATCAGCTTCGCCGCGCCGGGTGGCAGCGTCGGTCCGCACTTCGATAACTACGATGTGTTCCTGCTGCAAGCCCAGGGCAAGCGCAACTGGAAAATCGGCCAGATGTGCAATTCTGAAAGCCCGCTGCTGCAGCACGCCGACCTGCGCATCCTCGCCGAATTCGAAGAAAGCGCCGAATGGGTCCTCGAACCGGGCGACATGCTCTACCTGCCGCCGCGCCTGGCGCATTTCGGCATTGCCGAAGACGACTGCATGACCTACTCGGTAGGCTTCCGTGCGCCGAGTGCCGCCGAGGTGCTGACCCACTTCACCGACTTCCTCAGCCAATACCTGACCGACGAAGAGCGCTACACCGATGCCGACGCCCAGCCGGTCAGCGACCCGCATCAGATTCAGAGCGACGCGCTGGATCGCCTCAAGAGCCTGCTGGCCGAGCACATGAGCGACGAGCGCATGCTGCTGACCTGGTTCGGCCAGTTCATGACCGAACCGCGCTACCCGGAGCTGGTGGCGGGCGAAGAGCTGGACGAGGACGACTTCATCAGCAGCCTGCAAGACGGCGCGATCCTGGCGCGCAACCCGAGTGCGCGCCTGGCCTGGTCGGAAGTGGACGACGACGTGTTGCTGTTCGCCAGCGGCCAGAGCCGTTACCTGCCGGGCAAACTGCGCGAACTGTTGAAACTGGTGTGCTCGGCAGACGCCCTGCACAGCGAGAACCTCGGCGCCTGGCTGGCCGATGAAGACGGCCGCGACCTGCTGTGCGAACTGGTCAAGCAAGGCAGCCTGGGGTTTGCGGATGAATAGGATTCACGTAAGTGTCGCGGACTGGCGAAAGGATATCGACGAGATTCGGCGCATTCGTGAAGCGGTATTCATCGCTGAACAATCGGTTCCACCCGAGCTGGAATGGGACGCGGACGACGCTGGCGCAATGCACTTTCTGGCGTTCGAAGGTGATTTCCCGATTGGCACCGCTCGGCTGCTGCCCAGCGGCGAGATCGGCCGCGTGTCGGTACTCAAGGACTGGCGCGGGCTGAAGGTCGGCGACAAGCTGATGGAAGCGGTGATCGGCGTGGCCGAGAAGCGCGGCCAGAGCCGGCAATTCCTCAGTGCACAGGTGTATGCGGCGCCGTTCTACGAGCGGCTGGGTTTCAAGATTGTCAGTGATGAGTTTCTTGAAGTCGGGATTCCGCATGTGGATATGGTGCGCGGGGACTGATCCGGGACCGCGTCGCGGCTATCGGGGGCAAGCCCCCTCCCACACTTGAAGATGTACTCGGTCAAAATGTGGGAGGGGGCTTGCCCCCGATAGCTATTTCAGCAACACCAAAAAATGCCCTGCCTTGCCAGGGCATTTTGCCGTCTACGATTCAACTTGCGACCCGCCGGGCCGACAAACTGGCACTATCCAAGCCAAATGAATTGCAGAGATAACGGACATGTCCCTACGCACCCTGCTCACCGCCCTCCTCCTGGCTGCCAGCGCATCGGCCATGGCCGACACCGAAGTGGTCAACCTGAGCAACCGCACCAGCGCCGACCTGCTGCCCGTGGCGCAGAACTTTATCGGCAAGGACGGCACCGTGAGTGCCTATGGCAATCAGCTCATCGTCAACGCGGCGCCGGCAAAGATCGAAGGCCTGCGCACCCTGCTCGCTCAACTCGACACCCCGGCCAAGCGCCTGCTGATCACCGTCGACACCAATGAAAACAACCAGCAGACCAGCGGCGACAGCCAGACCCGTATCATCAGCTACGGCACCACCAGCCGCGACGGCGGCGTCCAGCAGATACAGGCCAGCGAAGGCGTGCCTGCGCTGATCCAGGTCGGCCAAAGCGTACCGCTGACCACGACCCAGCAGGACAGCTACGGTCGCCTGCAGAACCAGACCCAGTATCGCAACGTCACCCAGGGTTTCTACGTGACCGCCAGCGTCACCGGCGAGACCGTTCACCTGGCCATCAGTACCAACCGTGACCGCATGAGCCAGGAACGTCCCGATGTAGTGAACGTACAAAGTACCGACACAACTGTCAACGGCCGCCTGGGCGAATGGATTTCCCTGGCCGGCATCAACCGTGAGACCCAGGCCGATAAATCCTCTACAACCCGCAGCTACGCTACTCAGGGCCGCGATGACCTGACGGTGCGGGTCAAGGTCGACACGCTGAACTGAAGCACCAAAAACTGACTGGCGAGTCGTATTAGACTAAATATGTAGTGCCCCAAAAAAAGCACTACAAAACATTTGACGCCCCCAAAAAGGCTGTGCATGATGGCCTCGCTCCCGCTAATCAAGGGCCCTGGGAAGGGCCTTCGAACCCTACAAGACGCGACGACGAGGTTTAACTACATGGCACTGACACGCGAACAGCAAATTGCAGCCCTTGAAAAAGACTGGGCTGAAAACCCACGCTGGAAAGGCGTGACCCGCGCTTATTCCGCTGCTGACGTCGTCCGCCTGCGTGGCTCGGTCCAACCTGAGCACACCTTTGCAAAACTCGGCGCCGAAAAGCTGTGGAACCTGGTCACCCAGGGGGCCAAGCCGTCCTTCCGTCCCGACAAAGATTTCGTCAACTGCATGGGCGCCCTCACTGGCGGCCAGGCAGTGCAGCAGGTAAAAGCCGGTATCCAGGCGATCTACCTGTCCGGCTGGCAAGTGGCCGCGGACAACAACTCCGCTGAATCCATGTACCCCGACCAATCGCTGTACCCGGTGGACTCCGTGCCGACCGTGGTCAAGCGCATCAACAACTCGTTCCGTCGTGCCGACCAGATCCAGTGGAAAGCCGGTAAAGGTCCGGGCGACGAAGGCTACATCGACTACTTCGCGCCTATCGTGGCCGACGCCGAAGCCGGGTTCGGCGGCGTACTCAACGCCTACGAGCTGATGAAGAGCATGATCGAGGCAGGCGCCGCCGGCGTGCACTTCGAAGACCAACTGGCCTCGGTGAAAAAATGCGGCCACATGGGTGGCAAGGTGCTGGTTCCGACCCAGGAAGCCGTACAGAAGCTGACCGCCGCACGCTTGGCCGCTGACGTTGCCGGTACGCCAACCATCATCCTGGCGCGCACCGATGCCAACGCCGCTGACCTGCTGACGTCGGACTGCGACCCGTACGACCAGCCGTTCGTCACCGGCGAACGCACCCAGGAAGGTTTCTATAAAGTGCGCGCCGGTCTCGACCAGGCGATCGCCCGTGGCCTGGCCTACGCACCGTACGCCGACCTGATCTGGTGCGAAACCGCCAAGCCGGACCTGGACGAAGCGCGTCGCTTCGCCGAAGCGATCAAGAAGGAATACCCGGACCAACTGCTGTCCTACAACTGCTCGCCTTCCTTCAACTGGAAGAAGAACCTGGACGATGCGACCATCGCCAAGTTCCAGCGCGAACTGTCCGCCATGGGCTACAAGCACCAGTTCATCACCCTGGCCGGCATTCACAACATGTGGCACAGCATGTTCAACCTGGCGCACGACTACGCCCGCAACGACATGACCGCCTACGTGAAACTGCAGGAGCAGGAATTCGCTGACGCCGCCAAAGGCTACACCTTCGTGGCGCACCAGCAGGAAGTGGGCACCGGCTACTTCGACGACATGACCACCGTGATCCAGGGCGGCACCTCGTCCGTGACCGCGCTGACCGGTTCGACCGAGGAAGAGCAGTTCCACTGAGTGACTGAGTACACGGCCACTGCGGCCCCAGGGAAGACCTAACCGCAGTGCCGCACAGCCATCACGCCCCGACTGGTTCGGGGCGTTTTTTTTGCCTGCACATAATCTACTGATGCACCACGAATCCCATGTGGGAGGGGGCTTGCCCCCGATAGCGGGGGGCCAGCAACCGATGTGCTGACTGACACCCGGCAATCGGGGGCAAGCCCCCTCCCACAAGGGATTTTGCAAAAAACATTGATCCAGAGCGGTGTCCGCCCGGATCAAATCAGTTAAAAGATGCGCACCCATAACTAAGCGACACTCAACCAAGTAACGGCAACTTACCCCCTACACGAGAAACATTCGCTTAAACCCCACGCAAACAATATTCATTATCATTTGGAATGAGAAAACTTCGTTACCACTTAAACAAAACACATTTGATAAAAAGCCCGCTAATGCCCGCCCTGTAAGGGCTACAGCCCTATAAAGGTGCACTATGTGCTTATTCCGCCGAATAATTTCGCCACAGGAATTTTACTTGCCCGGTGTTTAGCCATAAAATCACCGCGATTGATTGCAGTGCGACATATCGTCACTGCATCGTGACTTTTTCGAGCTCAGAGACCTTTGCTCTCTGTTAAGGATTTCCAGCATGACCGACGCGACAGGACTCATGGCCCACAACTGGGGCTTTGCCATTTTCCTCCTCGGTGTTGTGGGGCTTTGCGCCTTCATGCTCGGCGTCTCCAGCCTCCTCGGGTCAAAAGCCTGGGGTCGCAGCAAAAACGAACCGTTCGAGTCCGGCATGCTACCTACAGGTGGCGCCCGCTTGCGGCTCTCAGCCAAATTCTATCTGGTCGCGATGCTCTTCGTGATCTTCGATATCGAAGCCCTCTTTCTCTTTGCCTGGTCTGTGTCCGTCCGCGAAAGCGGCTGGACCGGATTCGTCGAAGCTCTCGTTTTCATAGCAATTCTGTTGGCAGGTCTTGTCTACCTGTTCCGAGTGGGCGCCCTTGACTGGGCTCCGGAAGCTCGTCGCAAGCGGCAAGCGAAGCTGAAACAATGAGGCTTTGGCGATGCAATACAATCTCACCAGGATCGACCCGGATGCTCCTAACGAGCAGTACCCCATCGGCGAACGGGAAACCGTTTCCGACCCGTTAGAAGACCAAGTCCACAAGAACATCTACATGGGCAAGCTGGAAGACGTGCTGAGTGGCGCGGTCAACTGGGGGCGTAAAAACTCCCTGTGGCCGTACAACTTCGGCCTTTCGTGCTGCTACGTGGAAATGACCACCGCCTTCACGGCGCCCCACGACATCGCGCGCTTTGGCGCCGAGGTTATCCGGGCATCGCCGCGCCAGGCGGATTTCATGGTTATCGCCGGTACCTGCTTTATCAAGATGGCGCCGATCATCCAGCGTCTCTATGAGCAAATGCTCGAACCGAAATGGGTGATCTCCATGGGTTCGTGCGCCAACTCCGGTGGCATGTACGACATCTACTCCGTCGTTCAAGGGGTGGACAAGTTCCTGCCCGTGGACGTCTACGTGCCTGGCTGCCCGCCCCGTCCCGAAGCATTCCTGCAAGGCTTGATGCTGTTGCAGGAATCGATTGGCAAGGAGCGTCGCCCGCTGTCCTGGGTCGTCGGCGATCAAGGCGTGTACCGCGCCGAGATGCCGTCCCAAAAGGAACAGCGCCGCGAACAGCGAATCGCAGTCACCAACCTGCGCAGCCCCGACGAAGTCTGATCCAGCCCGCTTCTTTTTATAGAACGAAAACCTGGCTTCATTCTTTACGTTGACCGAAAGCGATAAAAAACCATGACTACAGGCAGTGCTCTGTATATCCCGCCTTACAAGGCAGACGACCAGGATGTGGTTGTCGAACTCAATAACCGTTTTGGCCCTGACGCCTTCACCGCCCAGGCCACACGCACCGGTATGCCGGTGCTGTGGGTGGCGCGTGCCAGGCTTGTCGAAGTCCTGGGCTTCCTGCGCAACCTGCCCAAGCCGTACGTCATGCTCTATGACCTGCATGGCGTGGACGAGCGTCTGCGCACCAAGCGCCAGGGCTTGCCGAGCGGCGCCGATTTCACCGTGTTCTACCACTTGATGTCGCTGGAACGTAACAGCGACGTGATGATCAAGGTCGCGCTGAGCGAGAGCGACCTGAGCGTCCCGACCGTGACCGGTATCTGGCCGAACGCCAGCTGGTACGAGCGTGAAGTCTGGGACATGTTCGGTATCGACTTCCCGGGCCACCCGCACCTGACGCGCATCATGATGCCGCCGACCTGGGAAGGTCACCCGCTGCGCAAGGACTACCCTGCCCGCGCCACCGAATTCGACCCGTTCAGCCTGACCCTCGCCAAGCAGCAGCTTGAAGAAGAGGCCGCGCGCTTCCGTCCGGAAGACTGGGGCATGAAGCGTTCCGGCACCAACGAGGACTACATGTTCCTCAACCTGGGCCCGAACCACCCTTCGGCCCACGGTGCCTTCCGTATCATCCTGCAACTGGACGGCGAGGAAATCGTCGACTGCGTCCCGGACATCGGCTACCACCACCGTGGCGCCGAGAAGATGGCCGAGCGTCAATCCTGGCACAGCTTCATCCCCTACACCGACCGTATCGACTACCTCGGCGGCGTGATGAACAACCTGCCGTACGTGCTCTCGGTCGAGAAGCTGGCCGGTATCAAGGTGCCGGACCGCGTCGACACCATCCGCATCATGATGGCCGAGTTCTTCCGCATCACCAGCCACCTGCTGTTCCTGGGTACCTACATCCAGGACGTCGGCGCCATGACCCCGGTGTTCTTTACCTTCACCGACCGTCAGCGCGCCTACAAGGTCATCGAAGCGGTCACCGGTTTCCGCCTGCACCCGGCCTGGTACCGCATCGGCGGCGTGGCCCACGACCTGCCGAACGGCTGGGAGCGCCTGGTCAAGGAATTCATCGACTGGATGCCCAAGCGTCTGGACGAGTACCAGAAGGCCGCCCTGGATAACAGCATCCTCAAGGGCCGTACCATCGGCGTCGCGCAATACAACACCAAAGAGGCCCTGGAATGGGGCGTCACCGGTGCCGGCCTGCGTTCCACCGGTTGCGACTTCGACCTGCGCAAGGCGCGCCCGTACTCCGGCTACCAGAACTTCGAATTCGAAGTGCCGCTGGCGGCCAATGGCGACGCCTACGACCGTTGCATCGTGCGCGTCGAAGAAATGCGCCAGAGCCTGAAGATCATCGAGCAGTGCATGCGCAACATGCCGGCCGGCCCGTACAAGGCGGATCACCCGCTGACCACGCCGCCGCCCAAAGAGCGCACGCTGCAGCACATCGAGACCCTGATCACGCACTTCCTGCAGGTTTCGTGGGGCCCGGTGATGCCGGCCAACGAGTCCTTCCAGATGATTGAAGCGACCAAGGGCATCAACAGTTATTACCTGACGAGCGATGGCGGCACCATGAGCTACCGCACCCGGATTCGCACCCCAAGCTTCCCGCACTTGCAGCAGATCCCTTCGGTGATCAAAGGCGAGATGGTAGCGGACTTGATTGCGTACCTGGGTAGTATCGATTTCGTTATGGCCGACGTGGACCGCTAAGCATGAACAGCACGCTTATCCAGACAGACCGTTTCACCCTGAGTGAAACCGAGCGCTCGGCCATCGAGCACGAGCTGCATCACTACGAAGACCCGCGCGCGGCGTCGATCGAAGCCTTGAAGATCGTCCAGAAGGAACGTGGCTGGGTGCCGGACGGCGCCCTCTACGCCATCGGCGAGATCCTCGGCATCCCCGCCAGCGACGTTGAAGGCGTGGCCACGTTCTACAGCCAGATCTTCCGCCAGCCGGTGGGCCGCCACATCATTCGCGTGTGCGACAGCATGGTTTGCTACATCGGTGGCCACGAGTCCGTGGTCAGCGAAATCCAGGCCAAGCTGGGCATCGGCCTGGGCCAGACCACCGCCGACGGCCGCTTCACGCTGCTGCCGGTGTGCTGCCTGGGCAACTGCGACAAGGCGCCGGCGTTGATGATCGACGACGACACATTCGGTGACGTACAGCCTGCTGGCGTGACCCAATTGCTCGAGGGCTACCCATGACCCTGACTTCCTTCGGCCCGGCCAACCTGATCAAGCGTTCGGCCGAGACCCACCCGCTGACCTGGCGCCTGCGTGATGACGGTGAGCCGGTATGGCTCGACGAATATCAGGCCAAGAACGGCTACGCCGCCGCGCGCAAGGCCTTCGCCGACATGGCCCAGGACGATATCGTCCAGACCGTGAAGGACGCCGGCCTCAAGGGCCGCGGCGGTGCAGGCTTCCCCACCGGCGTGAAGTGGGGCCTGATGCCCAAAGACGAATCCATCAACATCCGTTACCTTTTGTGCAACGCGGATGAAATGGAGCCGAACACCTGGAAAGACCGCATGCTGATGGAGCAACTGCCCCATCTGCTGATCGAAGGCATGCTGATCAGCGCCCGCGCGCTGAAAACCTACCGGGGTTATATCTTCCTGCGCGGCGAATACACCACCGCCGCCAAGCACCTCAACCGTGCCGTGGCCGAAGCCAAGGCAGCGGGCCTGCTGGGCAAGAACATCCTGGGTTCGGGTTTCGACTTCGAACTGTTCGTGCACACCGGCGCCGGGCGTTATATCTGCGGTGAAGAAACCGCACTGATCAACTCCCTCGAAGGCCGCCGCGCCAACCCGCGCTCCAAGCCACCCTTCCCTGCCGCCGTGGGCGTGTGGGGCAAGCCGACCTGTGTGAACAACGTCGAGACCCTGTGCAACGTGCCGGCGATCATCGCCGACGGCGTGGACTGGTACAAATCGTTGGCCCGTGAAGGCAGTGAAGACATGGGCACCAAGCTCATGGGCTTCTCCGGCAAGGTCAAGAACCCGGGCCTGTGGGAACTGCCGTTCGGCGTGACCGCGCGCGAGTTGTTCGAGGACTACGCCGGCGGCATGCGCGACGGCTACACCTTGAAAGCCTGGCAGCCAGGCGGCGCCGGCACCGGCTTCCTGCTGCCCGAGCACCTCGACGCACAGATGTATGCCGGCGGCATCGGCAAGGTGGGCACCCGGATGGGCACCGGCCTGGCCATGGCGGTCGACAACACCGTGAACATGGTCTCGCTGCTGCGCAACATGGAGCAGTTCTTTGCCCGCGAATCCTGCGGTTTCTGCACGCCATGCCGCGACGGCCTGCCGTGGAGCGTGAAGCTGCTGATGGCTCTGGAAAACGGCGAAGGCCGCGAGGGTGACATCGAAACCCTGCTCGGGCTGGTCGGTTTCCTCGGCCCAGGCAAGACCTTCTGTGCTCACGCACCGGGCGCCGTGGAGCCATTGGGCAGCGCAATCAAATACTTCCGCTCTGAATTCGAGGCCGGCATCGCGCCAACCCGCGCGGGCGAACTCACTCAGGTGGTATCACCGACCATGGTCGGTGCGTAGAGCTTAAAGAAGCGAAGGGTCCGTGCCCTTCGCTTTTCTCATGTGCGGACGCCTTGATGGCTGTGTTGATGCACATGAATAACAAGATTCCATTAGCCACGCCCGCTGACAACGGGCCAACGAAGAACTTTGAACCATGGCCACTATCCACGTAGACGGCAAAGCGCTCGAAGTCGATGGGGCGGACAACCTGTTACAGGCATGTCTGTCACTCGGCCTCGACATCCCGTATTTCTGCTGGCACCCCGCGCTTGGTAGCGTCGGTGCCTGTCGCCAGTGTGCGGTCAAGCAATACACCGACGAGAACGACACCCGTGGTCGTATCGTCATGTCCTGCATGACCCCAGCCACCGACAACACCTGGATCTCCATCGACGATGAAGAATCCAAGGCGTTCCGCGCCAGCGTGGTCGAATGGCTGATGACCAACCACCCCCACGACTGCCCGGTCTGTGAGGAAGGCGGTCACTGCCACCTGCAAGACATGACGGTGATGACCGGCCACAACGAGCGCCGCTATCGCTTCACCAAGCGTACCCACCAGAACCAGGACCTCGGCCCGTTCATTTCCCACGAGATGAACCGCTGCATCGCCTGCTACCGCTGCGTGCGCTTCTATAAAGACTACGCCGGCGGCACTGACCTCGGCGTATTCGGCGCCCACGACAACGTGTACTTCGGTCGCGTTGAAGACGGCGTGCTCGAGAGCGAATTCTCCGGCAACCTCACCGAGGTCTGCCCGACCGGTGTGTTCACCGACAAGACTCACTCCGAGCGCTACAACCGCAAGTGGGACATGCAGTTCGCGCCGAGCATCTGCCATGGTTGCTCCAGCGGTTGCAACATCTCCCCGGGCGAGCGCTACGGCGAACTGCGTCGTATCGAAAACCGCTTCAACGGTTCGGTCAACCAGTACTTCCTGTGCGACCGTGGCCGTTTCGGCTATGGCTACGTCAACCGCGAAGACCGCCCACGCCAGCCGCTGCTGGCCGATGGCGCCAAGCTGAGCCTGGACGCGGCGCTGGATAAAGCCGCCGACCTGTTGCGCGGGCGTAATATCGTCGGTATCGGTTCACCCCGCGCCAGCCTCGAAAGCAACTTCGCGTTGCGCGAACTGGTCGGCGCCGAACACTTCTACTGCGGCATCGAAGCCGGTGAACTGGAGCGCATCCGCCTGGTCCTGCAGGTGCTGAACGACAGCCCGCTGCCGGTGCCGAACATGCGCGACATCGAAGACCACGATGCGATCTTCGTGCTCGGTGAAGACCTGACCCAGACCGCCGCCCGCATCGCCCTGTCGCTGCGCCAGTCGGTCAAAGGCAAGGCCGAAGAAATGGCCGACGCCATGCGCGTACAGCCGTGGCTCGACGCGGCGGTGAAAAACATCGGCCAGCACGCGCTGAACCCGCTGTTTATCGCCTCGCTGGCAGAAACCAAGCTCGACGATATTGCCGAAGAATGCGTGCACGCTGCACCGGATGACCTGGCCCGTATCGGTTTCGCCGTGGCCCACGCCCTCGACGCCAGCGCGCCTGCCGTCGAAGGCCTGGACAGCGAAGCCGTCGAACTGGCCCAGCGCATCGCCGACGCCCTGCTGGCGGCCAAGCGCCCGTTGATCATTGCCGGTACCTCACTGGGTTCCAAGGCGCTGATCGAAGCCGCCGCCAACATCGCCAAGGCCCTGAAACTGCGCGACAAGAACGGCTCCATCAGTTTGGTCGTGCCGGAAGCCAACAGCCTCGGCCTGGCCATGCTCGGTGGCGAGTCCGTGGATGCCGCGCTGCAAGCAGTGACCGACGGCAATGCCGACGCTATCGTGGTGCTGGAAAACGACCTGTACACCCGCACCGCTGCCGCCAAGGTTGACGCTGCGCTGGACGCTGCCAAAGTTTTGATCGTTGCCGACCACCAGAAGACCGCCACCAGCGAGCGTGCCGACCTGGTGCTGCCAGCCGCCACCTTCGCCGAAGGCGACGGTACCCTGGTCAGCCAGGAAGGCCGCGCCCAGCGCTTCTTCCAGGTGTTCGATCCGAAGTACATGGACGCCAGCATCCTGGTGCACGAAGGCTGGCGCTGGCTGCATGCCCTGCGCGCCACCCTGCTGAACCAGCCGATTGACTGGACCCAGCTCGACCACGTCACCGCCGCCACCGCCGCGAGCGCGCCGCAACTGGCACGCATCGTCGACGCTGCACCGTCCGCCGCGTTCCGCATCAAGGGCCTGAAACTGGCCCGTGAACCGCTGCGCTACTCCGGGCGCACCGCCATGCGCGCCGACATCAGCGTGCATGAGCCGCGTACACCGCAAGACATCGACACCGCGTTCGCCTTCTCCATGGAAGGTTACTCGGGTTCGGCCGAACCGCGTCAGCAGGTGCCGTTTGCCTGGTCGCCGGGCTGGAACTCGCCGCAGGCCTGGAACAAGTTCCAGGACGAAGTCGGTGGTCACATCCGCGCGGGCGACCCGGGCACCCGCCTGATCGAAAGCAGCGGCGATTCGCTGAACTGGTTCGCGGCGGTACCGCGTCCGTTCAACCCGGCGCCGGGCACCTGGCAGGTCGTGCCGTTCTTCCACCTGTTCGGCAGCGAAGAAACCTCTTCCAAGGCCGCGCCGGTTCAAGAACGCATCCCCGCAGCCTACGTGTCGCTGGCCAAGTCCGAAGCCGACCGCCTGGGCGTCAACGACGGTGCCCTGCTCAGCCTGAGCGTGGCCGGCCAGACCCTGCGTCTGCCGCTGCGCATCAACGACGAGCTGGGCGCCGGCCTGGTTGCACTGCCAAAAGGCCTCGCCGGGATTCCTCCAGCGATCTTTGGCCACACCGTTGACGGTCTGCAGGAGGCAGCGCAATGACTTGGTTCACTCCTGAAGTGATCGACGTGATCATCTCGGTGGTCAAGGCCATCGTGATCCTGTTGGCCGTGGTCGTCGCGGGCGCCCTGCTCAGCTTCGTCGAACGTCGCCTGCTGGGCTGGTGGCAGGACCGTTACGGTCCGAACCGCGTCGGCCCGTTCGGCATGTTCCAGATCGCCGCCGACATGCTGAAAATGTTCTTCAAGGAAGACTGGACCCCGCCGTTCGCCGACAAGGTGATCTTCACCCTCGCGCCGGTCGTGGCCATGAGCGCCTTGCTGATCGCCTTCGCGATCATCCCGATCACCCCGACCTGGGGCGTGGCGGACCTGAACATTGGCCTGCTGTTCTTCTTCGCCATGGCCGGTTTGTCGGTGTATGCGGTGCTGTTCGCCGGTTGGTCGAGCAACAACAAGTTCGCCCTGCTCGGCAGCCTGCGCGCCTCGGCGCAAACCGTCTCCTATGAAGTGTTCATGGGCCTGGCACTGATGGGCATCGTGGTGCAGGTTGGCTCATTCAACATGCGCGACATCGTCGAGTACCAGGCGCAGAACCTGTGGTTCATCATTCCGCAGTTCTTCGGCTTCTGTACCTTCTTCATCGCGGGCGTGGCCGTGACTCACCGTCACCCCTTCGACCAGCCGGAAGCGGAACAGGAACTGGCCGACGGTTACCACATTGAATATGCCGGCATGAAATGGGGCATGTTCTTCGTCGGTGAGTACATCGGCATCATCTTGATCTCGGCCCTGCTGGTCACGCTGTTCTTCGGCGGCTGGCACGGCCCGTTCGGCATCCTGCCGCAGTTGGCCTTCTTCTGGTTCTTCCTGAAGACCGCGTTCTTCATCATGCTGTTCATCCTGCTGCGCGCCTCGATTCCGCGCCCGCGCTATGACCAGGTGATGGATTTCAGCTGGAGATTCTGCCTGCCGCTGACCCTGATCAATTTGCTGGTGACGGCTGCCGTCGTGTTGTTGAACACGCCGGCTGCCGCGGTTCAGTGAGGATTTGACCCATGTTCAAATATATTGGCGACATCGTTAAGGGTACCGGTACCCAGTTGCGAAGCCTGGTGATGGTGTTCGGTCACGGCTTTCGCAAACGCGACACCCTGCAATACCCGGAAGAGGCGGTGTACCTGCCGCCGCGCTATCGCGGCCGCATCGTACTGACCCGCGACCCCGATGGCGAAGAGCGTTGCGTAGCCTGCAACCTGTGCGCCGTGGCGTGCCCGGTAGGTTGCATCTCCCTGCAGAAAGCTGAAACCGAAGACGGTCGCTGGTACCCGGACTTCTTCCGCATCAACTTCTCGCGCTGCATTTTCTGCGGCCTGTGCGAGGAAGCTTGCCCGACCACCGCGATCCAGCTCACACCGGATTTCGAGATGGCCGAGTTCAAACGTCAGGACCTGGTGTACGAGAAAGAAGATCTGCTGATCTCTGGTCCCGGTAAAAACCCTGATTACAACTTCTATCGTGTTGCAGGTATGGCCGTTGCCGGTAAGCCAAAAGGCGCCGCACAAAACGAAGCCGAGCCGATCAACGTGAAGAGCTTGCTGCCTTAAGGAAGAAAGATGGAATTCGCTTTCTATTTCGCATCGGGTATCGCAGTGGTGTCCACGCTTCGCGTGATCACCAACACCAACCCCGTGCACGCCCTGCTCTACCTGATCATTTCGCTGATCGCCGTGGCCATGACCTTCTTTGCCCTCGGCGCACCGTTCGCCGGTGTACTGGAAGTGATCGCCTATGCCGGCGCCATCATGGTGCTGTTCGTGTTTGTGGTGATGATGCTCAACCTGGGGCCGGCTTCGGTCGCCCAGGAACGCGTCTGGCTCAAGCCCGGCATCTGGCTCGGCCCGGTTGTCCTCGCAGCCCTGCTGCTGGGTGAACTGCTGTATGTGCTGTTCGCTCACCAGAGCGGCCAGGCCATCGGCCACACCACCGTGGATGCGAAAGCCGTGGGCGTCAGCCTGTTCGGCCCGTACCTGCTGGTGGTCGAACTGGCTTCGATGCTGCTGCTTGCCGCAGCCATCACGGCCTTCCACTTGGGCCGCAACGAAGCCAAGGAGCAATGACGATGCCTGCTATCCCCTTGGAGCATGGTCTGGCGGTCGCCGGCATCCTGTTCTGCCTTGGCCTGGTCGGCCTGATGGTTCGCCGTAACATTTTGTTCGTGTTGATGAGCCTGGAAATCATGATGAACGCTGCGGCACTGGCGTTCATCGTGGCAGGCGCACGTTGGGGCCAGCCGGATGGACAAGTCATGTTCATCCTGGTGATCAGCCTGGCAGCCGCCGAGGCCAGCATTGGCCTGGCGATCCTGCTGCAACTGTATCGTCGCTTCCACACGCTTGATATCGACGCTGCCAGTGAGATGCGCGGATGAACATGATCTTTCTGACTTTCGTATTTCCCCTGATCGGTTTCCTGCTGCTGTCGTTCTCTCGCGGACGCTGGTCGGAGAACCTCTCGGCCCTGATCGGCGTAGGCTCGATTGGCTTGTCGGCCATCGTTGCCGCCTACGTCATCTGGCAATTCAACGTAGCGCCGCCTGAAGGCGGTCACTACACCCTGGTGCTGTGGCAGTGGATGTCGGTGGAGGGCTTCAAGCCCAACTTCGCCCTCTATGTCGACGGCCTGTCGATCACCATGCTCGGCGTGGTGGTGGGTGTGGGCTTCCTGATCCACCTGTTCGCGTCCTGGTACATGCGCGGTGAAGCGGGCTACTCGCGCTTCTTCTCGTACACCAACCTGTTTATCGCCAGCATGCTGTTCCTCGTGCTGGGCGATAACCTGTTGTTCCTGTACTTCGGCTGGGAAGGCGTGGGCCTGTGCTCTTACCTGTTGATCGGTTTCTACTACAGCAACCGCAACAACGGTAACGCCGCACTCAAGGCGTTTATCGTCACGCGGATCGGCGATGTGTTCATGGCCATCGGCCTGTTCATCCTGTTCCAACAGGTGGGCACGCTGAACATCCAGGAACTGCTGGTGCTGGCACCGCAGAAATTCCAGGTCGGCGACTTCTGGATCACCCTGGCGACCCTGATGCTGCTGGGCGGCGCCGTGGGTAAATCCGCGCAACTGCCACTGCAGACCTGGCTGGCGGACGCGATGGCCGGTCCTACCCCGGTGTCGGCACTGATCCACGCCGCGACCATGGTCACCGCCGGTGTCTACCTGATTGCCCGTACACACGGCCTGTTCACCCTGGCGCCGGACATCCTGCACCTGGTCGGCATCGTCGGCGGCGTGACCCTGGTACTGGCCGGCTTTGCCGCGCTGGTCCAAACCGACATCAAGCGTATCCTCGCCTACTCGACCATGAGCCAGATCGGCTACATGTTCCTGGCCCTGGGCGTCGGCGCCTGGGACGCGGCGATCTTCCACCTGATGACCCACGCCTTCTTCAAGGCCCTGCTGTTCCTTGCTTCCGGTGCGGTGATCGTTGCCTGCCATCACGAGCAGAACATCTTCAAGATGGGTGGCCTGTGGAAGAAACTGCCACTGGCCTACGCCAGCTTCATCGTCGGTGGTGCCGCCCTGGCCGCCCTGCCGCTGGTGACCGCAGGCTTCTACTCCAAGGATGAAATCCTCTGGGAAGCGTTTGCCAGCGGTAACCATAACCTGCTGTACGCAGGCCTGGTGGGCGCGTTCATGACCTCGCTGTACACCTTCCGCCTGATCTTCATCACCTTCCACGGTGAAGCCAAGACCGAAGCCCACGCAGGCCATGGCATCTCGCACTGGTTGCCGCTGTCGGTGCTGATCATCCTGTCGACGTTCATCGGCGCGCTGATCACCCCGCCATTGGCCGGTGTACTGCCGCAAAGCGTCGGCCATGCCGGCGGCGCCGACAAGCACAGCCTGGAGATCGCCTCGGGCGCCATCGCCATCGCCGGTATCCTGCTCGCAGCCCTGCTGTTCCTCGGCAAGCGTCGCCTGGTAACCGCCGTGGCCAACAGTGGCATTGGCCGTTTCCTCTCGGCCTGGTGGTTCGCCGCCTGGGGCTTCGACTGGATCTACGACAAACTGTTCGTCAAACCTTACCTTGCGATCAGCCACGTGCTGCGCAAAGACCCGCTCGACCAGACCATCGGTTTGATCCCGCGCGCCGCCAAGGCCGGTCACACCGCCCTGAGCCGCAGCGAGACCGGCCAATTGCGTTGGTACGCAGCGTCCATGGCGGCCGGTGCCGTGCTGGTGATCGGCGCCATCGTGGTGGTGGCGGTATGACTATGAACTTTGCGAACTTTGCAAACTTGCGAAAGGAAACGAGCCTGTCATGATTCTGCCCTGGCTAATCCTGATCCCCTTTATCGGCGGCCTGCTCTGCTGGATGGGTGAACGCTTCGGCGCCACCCTCCCCCGCTGGATTGCGTTGCTGACCATGTCCCTGGAACTCGCGCTCGGCCTCTGGCTGTGGGCCCACGGCGACTATTCATTCGCTCCGGCACCGGGTGTCGATCCCACCTTCGCGCTTGAATTCAAGCACGTGTGGATCCAGCGCTTCGGCATCAACGTGCACCTGGCGCTGGACGGCCTGTCGCTGTTGATGATCCTGCTGACCGGCCTGCTGGGTATCCTCTCGGTACTCTGCTCGTGGAAAGAGATCCAGCGTCACGTGGGCTTCTTCCACCTGAACCTGATGTGGATCCTGGGCGGCGTTGTCGGCGTGTTCCTGGCGCTGGACCTGTTCATGTTCTTCTTCTTCTGGGAAATGATGCTGGTGCCGATGTACTTCCTCATCGCGCTCTGGGGTCACAGTTCTTCGGACGGCAAGAAAACCCGGATCTACGCGGCGACCAAGTTCTTCATCTTCACCCAGGCCTCCGGCCTGATCATGTTGGTGGCGATCCTAGGCCTGGTCCTGGTCAACTTCAACAGCACCGGCGTGATCACGTTCAACTACGCCGACCTGTTGAAGACCAAGATGTCGCTGACCACCGAGTACGTGCTGATGCTGGGCTTCTTCATCGCGTTCGCGGTGAAGCTGCCGGTGGTGCCGTTCCACTCCTGGTTGCCTGACGCTCACGCCCAGGCGCCGACGGCCGGTTCCGTCGACCTCGCCGGTATCCTGTTGAAAACCGCTGCCTACGGCCTGCTGCGTTTCGCACTGCCGCTGTTCCCGAATGCCTCGGCCGAATTTGCGCCGATTGCCATGACCCTGGGTCTGATCGGGATTTTCTACGGCGCGTTCCTGGCCTTTGCGCAAACCGACATCAAGCGTCTGATTGCTTTCTCGTCCGTTTCCCACATGGGTTTCGTACTGATCGGTATCTACTCCGGCAGCCAGCTGGCGCTGCAAGGCGCGGTGATCCAGATGTTGGCCCACGGTGTTTCGGCCGCTGCCCTGTTTATCCTGAGTGGTCAGCTGTATGAGCGCCTGCACACCCGTGACATGCGTGAGATGGGTGGCGTGTGGTCGCGCATCGCTTACCTGCCGGCAATCAGCCTGTTCTTCGCCGCTGCGTCCCTGGGCCTGCCGGGTACCGGTAACTTCATCGGCGAGTTCCTGATCCTGATGGGGGCCTTCGTGCAGACGCCGTGGATCAGTGCCATTGCTACCTCCGGCCTGGTGTTCGGTTCGGTCTACTCGCTGATCATGATCCACCGCGCCTACTTCGGCCCGGCCAAGTCCGACACCGTCCTGCAAGGGATGGATGCGCGCGAACTGATCATGGTGCTCGGCCTTGCGGTGCTGCTGATCTACATCGGCGTATACCCGCAGCCGTTCCTGGACACGTCTGCCGCCACGATGCATGGCGTGCAGCAGTGGTTCGGCACCGCCTTCTCTCAACTCGCTTCGGCCCGGTAAGAGCGCTATGGAATTCACGATCCAACACTTTATCGCGCTTGCGCCGCTGCTGATCACCAGCCTCACCATTGTGGTGGTGATGCTGGCGATCGCCTGGCGCCGCAATCATTCGCAAACGTTCCTGCTGTCCTGTGCCGGGTTGAACCTGGCCCTGCTATCGATCATCCCGGCCCTCAAGGTCGCGCCACTGGCGGTCACGCCATTGATGATGGTCGATGACTTCGCCCTGCTGTACATCGCCCTGATCCTGGTGGCGACCCTGGCCTGTGTCACGCTCGCCCATGCCTACCTCGGCGAAGGCGCCGCCGGCTACCCGGGCAACAAGGAAGAGCTGTACCTGCTGATTCTGCTGGCTGCGGCCGGCGGTATCGTGCTGGTCAGCGCGCAGCACCTGGCCGGCCTGTTCATCGGCCTGGAACTGCTGTCGATCCCGACCTACGGCCTGGTGGCGTATGCCTTCTTCAGCAAGCGCTCCCTGGAAGCCGGCATCAAGTACATGGTGCTGTCGGCCGCAGGTTCCGCGTTCCTGTTGTTCGGTATGGCCCTGCTCTACGCCGAAGCCGGCAGCCTGAGCTTCACCGGTATCGGCCACGCCCTGGCCGCCACCAACAGCCCGGCGCCAATCGCCCAGTTGGGCCTGGCAATGATGCTGATCGGCCTGGCGTTCAAGCTGTCGCTGGTGCCCTTCCACCTGTGGACCCCGGACGTGTACGAAGGCGCCCCGGCGCCCGTGGCCGCGTTCCTGGCCACGGCGTCGAAGGTTGCCGTGTTTGCGGTGATGGTGCGTCTGTTCCAGATCTCGCCTGCGGCCAACACCGGCGTGCTGAGCAACGTGCTGACCGTGATCGCCATTGCGTCGATCCTGTTCGGCAACCTGCTGGCGCTGACCCAGAACAACCTCAAGCGTCTGCTGGGTTATTCTTCCATCGCCCACTTCGGCTACCTGCTGATCGCCCTGGTGGCGAGCAAAGGCCTGGCCGTGGAAGCCATCGGCGTGTACCTGGTCACCTACGTGATCACCAGCCTGGGTGCGTTCGGCGTCATCACCTTGATGTCGTCGCCGTACAAAGGCCGTGACGCCGACGCCCTGTACGAATACCGCGGCCTGTTCTGGCGCCGTCCGTACCTGACCGCCGTGCTGACCGTGATGATGTTGTCCCTGGCGGGTATCCCGCTGACGGCCGGCTTTATCGGCAAGTTCTACATCGTCGCCACCGGCGTCGAGGCCCACCAGTGGTGGCTGGTTGCGTCACTGGTGCTGGGCAGCGCCATTGGTGTGTTCTATTACCTGCGCGTGATGGTCACCCTGTACCTGATCGAGCCGAACCTGCGCCGTGTGGACGCCGAGCTGCATTGGGAACAGAAGGCAGGCGGCGTGATGCTGCTGGCCATCGCCCTGCTCGCGTTCTTCCTGGGCGTGTACCCGCAACCGTTGCTCACCTTGGTGCAGCATGCGGTGCTGGGGGTTTGATCGTTTAGGTTGGTGCAGTAAAAAGAACGGCGCCCTTGGGCGCCGTTCTTGCGTCTCAGAGGGAAACAATAGAGATGCAGTGCAACCACTATCGTCTTCGCGGGCAAGCCCACTCCCACAGGGGTATGCATTCCAAATGTGGGAGCGGGCTTGCCCGCGAAGGCGCCTGAACGGGCACTACGGAAGCGCCTTACCTAATACACAACTCCGTCTGACATACGGTCCCAACTTCCTTTCTTAGAGTGACCCGCTCATACGCAATCTACGTAGGAGTGACTATGACTCGCGATACCGCTTCAGAGCTAATCGAAGGCTTCGACGCCCTGGCCGATGAACGCCAGGGCAAGATCACCCTGCGTACTCATAAGGCGCAGCTCAACAAGCTCGACCCCCTCACCGCCGGAGAAGTGGTTGCAGTGCGCCAGCAACTCAACCTCTCCCGGTCGGTATTCGCCATGTACCTGCGTACCAACACCCGCACCCTGGAGAACTGGGAACAAGGCCGGGCCAAGCCCAATGCACAGGCTGTCACGTTGATACGACTGGTGGCGCGTTTTCCCGAGACCGTGGCGCAACTTGCGGCACTGGGCTGACCTGAAACAGCTGCAAAAAAACGCCCCGAATGTTCGGGGCGTTTTTTATAGGGCAATAACGTCAGAACGCGATACCGACCTTCAAACCATACTCATCACGCTTGAGCTTGGTATTGTCGGCTACATAGGAATCGTCATCGAGCTTGTACTCGGTGCGGGTGTAGTACAGGCCCGCCATTACCGGCAGGTTGCCCTTCTGGTTCATCAGCAGGCTGACTTCGGCGTAAGGGTTGGTGCGGTCCTTGAGGTCCACGCTGTCGCTGCCGACGCCGTCCACCTTGAGTTTGGCGCGGCCATCAATGGTATGTCGGGCGCCGGCTTCAACGCGCAGGGTCATGTCATCGAACTGATGGTTGTAGCCCAGGGCAGCCTTGGCGAACGGCGACTTGTTGGTGAGCTTCAGGTCGTAGCCGTTGGTGTCCGGCTCGTAGCGGGTCCAGGTGTAGCCACCGCCGACGATCACGTCGACGAAGTTGCGTGCGTCCAGGGCGGCACGCCAGCCGAGGTCGAGGTCGGCCTGGCCTTCCTTGAGCTTGTTGTCGCTCTTTTCGCCGTACTTGGCTTCGATACCGGCCTGGTAGATGAAGCCGGATTCGGCAGTGAGCTTATTGCCGAAGTTGTAGAACAGGCCCGCCTCGGGCATGTGGTCCTTGTCGCTTTCGCTACCGCCTTCGAGTTTGAAGTCGTTATAGCTGCCGAGGATCCCGAAGGTGGAAATCGGGTCGGTAGACGGTGCCGCGAACACCACGCCTGGTGCCGCCACCAGGGCCAGCCACGAGGTGTTCTTGAGGAAGTTTCCGAATAGTTTGGACATCGTTTACATCTCCATTTTTTGAGTGGGCAAAGTATTCAGGAATCAGTTCGAACCTTCGCATTTGCAAAAAGTTCGAACGAATGTGCACCAACATGGAGAAAAAACGGTTCAGCGAAGGCTCTAGCTCAAGACTCTTGGCCATTGATGCGGACTGGATGCGTCACTACGTCGCGCGCCCGTGCGAATTGTCATTTTGAATGAACCTTTACGCGCGGCTGCCTATCCATCTATAACAAGACAGGGAGGCAACATGAGTACCGCAAAAATCTACACCATCAACTATCAACTGCACGGTAAACCCAAGTCTTTTGTAGTGCGCGCCGAGGTGATGAACAGCACCGAAGCCTGGCACTGGGCGGCCGTCGACGCCGACATCGCACACGTCAGCCGCATCGGCCGCGTGGGGCACGAGCAGGTGAAAAAGACCACTCGGCCCTGGGCGGAAAAATACGGCATCACCGATGTGAGCTGGAATCCTCCAAAATAAACGAAGCCCCGCACATTGCGGGGCTTTGGTTTACCTCTTCAAGTCGCCCAACGGATCGTAGGGCGGCTTTTTTTCCGGCTGTTTTTGCTTGTGCTGCTTTTGCTCGTCCAATGGCGCAATGGCCGGGCCAATGGGATCGACCTGCGGGTCAGACACATCCGGCGAATCGGGATCGAATCCCAGCTCATCCTTGCCGGTGGCGTGATCGTCGGAGCGTGGGCCGTTCGGGGGATTGCTCATACAGACCTCCTTGCTTACAACGGGCGGGCTTTGTCGTGGAGGTTTTCCAGGTCGTGTTCGGCCTGCTCCACATCATCGTTTTCGTCGCGCTCGGCCGGATCGTTGGGGCGCAGCGCATTGTTATCACGCTCCTCTTCACCGGGCGTGCGGTCGGGATTGGGCGTGCCTGGCGGCGGTTGCTTGTGTTCGGACATGATGGCTTACCTCATCGTGACTTCAGGATTTAGAGGAAACCCCGTTGGCCATCGTTCAACTTGATTGCGTGAAGCGTGAGAAGATGCCCTCCCGTGCTGGAGACCTGACCCGAATGTTCGAACTCAAACCCTGTGACCCTGCCCTCTATCGCCGACAAACCCGCCGCAGCACGCTGATCGTCGCCGTGGTATTCCTGGCCGTGGCCATGTTGTTGTCAGGCTTGGCGGTGATGCTGTTCGGTGAGCCTGGCGGGGACAACTTTCGCTTCAATGTCGGTGGCGTGTTTGCAGGGGTGTTGATCACCGTGGCTCTGGTGCGCGGCCCCTTCTGGCGCCAGCCCTGGCTGGCACCGGCGGTCTATGGCTGGCAGCTCAAGCGCAGCCTGATGAGCGTGACCAATGTGATGCACAAGGTCCGCGAACAGGTGCAGGCCGGGGACCCGAACGCTATCAAAGTGTTGCGCTTCTACCACTTGGCGCTGACGCAGATGCATGCCCTGGATGCAAACTCCAGCGCCCACGCGCAACTGGTCGGTGAGGTGGACGCACACAAGGACAAGATGCAGGCATTGGGGATCGATACCGAACAAACTCGCCTCGATCCGGCCTGGCTGGAGAGCATCAAAAACCGGTGAGCACTGCGTGTGCGCCATCAACAAGGGCTAAACTGTTCGTTTATAGGGCAATAAACGCAGGCCACTGGCGACAGCGCCGATCAGCGCAAACCCGCAACCCAGCCACAATGCCGAGACTGGGCCACTGTCCACAAACAGATGGAAACACAAGGCGACCAACGAGGCGCCAAGTGTCTGGCCCAGCAACCGCGAGATCGCCACGATGCCACTGGCCCCGCCGCTGCGGGCCAGGGGTGCACTGGTCATCAGCGCCTTGAGATTGGGTGACTGGAAAAAACCGAAACCGGCGCCACACAAGGCCATGCGCCAGCCGATATCGAAGGCCGAGGCATCATTGCTCAAGGTTGCCAGCGCGGCCATGCCGACACTGAGCATCAACAAGCCAATACCGCACAGCAAACCCAGTGACACGCGGTCAGCCAGGCGTCCCGCGACCAGGGCCATGACCGCCACCACGGCCGGCCACGGCGTCATCAGAAAGCCGGTCTCCACCTGGCTGTGGCCCAGCGCCGACTGCAACAGGAACGGCAATGCGACAAACGCCAGGCCCTGGGCACTGAAGGCGCAGATAGCGGTCAGCGATGACAACGCAAATACCGGGCGCTTGAACAGGTCCACTGCCAGCATCGGCGCCGGATGCCCGGCCTCGCGGCGCAGCAGTAAAGCGCCGAACACCAGCGCCAGCGCGATCAGGCCCAGGGTCAGCGCGCCTTGTGCGCCATGTACGGCGGCGCCCAGACCCAGGACCAACAAGGCGAACAAGCCGGCACATAACAGCGCCGCCAACCGATCAAACGCGTGCCCGGTGATCGGCAGCGTCGGTAACGAGCGCAGACCCAGGCCCAATGCCAGCAGCCCGAGTGGCACATTGATCAGGTACAGCCAATGCCAACTGGCCACTGAGAGAATCGCCGACGCGGCGGTGGGCCCGAGAGTGAACGCCAGCCCCACCACCAGCGAGTTATAGCCCAGGCCACGCCCGAGCATTTTCGCGGGGTAGATATGCCTGAGCAACGCGGTGTTGACGCTCATCAGCGCGGCCGCCCCCAGGCCCTGCGCCACCCGCGCGGCGGTGAGGGTCAGCAGCGAATCGGCCAGCCCGCACAATAACGACGAGACGATGAACAGCAGCAACCCGCCGAGGTATACGCGGCGATGCCCCAGCACATCGCTCAGCGAAGCAAACGGCAGCACGGTTGCAATAATCGCCAACTGATAGGCGTTGACCACCCAGATCACCGAGGCCGAGTCAGTACCGATGCCCTGCGCCAGTGTCGGCAAGGCGGTATTGACGATGGCAGTGTCCAGCGTCGCCATGCCGATGCCCAGGGAAAGGGCAATCACGGCTGGCAAGCGTTTATCGAGGGGCAGCCCATCGGCAACAGGAGACATGAACAATCCGCACAGGTGGCAAGGGTGCCTAGAGTACGGCCAGTGCGGATTTTTTTCAGCGTTCGTTGGCTTGCCTGTCAATCTTTTCATGTTGCCAAGGGCTGGCCAGGCCCGGCTCAATAAGTGATTTGCAGCGTGGTAATGGGCGGGTTCGGGCGGCAATGACAGGCTAACTGATCAGCCGCCATCTTCGGATTCCACGGCCCGATCACGCCGTCGCGCTTGCCGTTGTCATCCACTGAATCCAGCGCCTTCATGACGTTGTCACGCTTGAGCAGCTCGCGGGCCAGTTGGATTTCATTATCTTTCTGCGCGTCGCCGGTCAGCGAGCGTCCCGCCACTTCACGGATTTTATCCGTGGTTGCGTTCGGGGTCGTCGGGTGCTTGAACGCCTGGAAGTTATCGCCAAATGCCTTGGCCAGGTCCGAGTCCGACATCGATGAGTAATCCTTCGGATTCGGACGCGCCGGTGAAACGTTCACGGAAATGCGTGAGACCATCATGATTGAGTGCTCCTGGAAGTGTGCCGAGGTCGCTGTTAAGTGGCCAGCGTCCTCAGGTCAGTTCCAGGGTGCGCGCACCTTCAGAACGGCGTTGCCGGTGTGATCGCACTGAGGTCCAGACAGCCTTCTTTCAAGGGCGGGCACCAATAGTAGCCACCGGTCAACGGTGTGCTGATGCGATACAAACCATCGACAATCCCGTCTTCCAGTCCACTCATGCGGCGCAGTTGCGCTTCGAATGCGTCAAAGGAATGCCCGAACGCGAGAAACATCAGGCCCGCCTGACCGTTCTCGGCCCAGGGCATTGAACGACGCACCACGAACGCCTGCGGGGTGAAGCTTTCCTGGGCGGTGCGCTTGGTGTGGGCGGAATCGGGGGCGTCGTCGAGTTCTTCGTTGTCGCCATGGCGACGGCCGATGATGTGGTCGCGCTCCTGGGCGGGCAGCGCAGCGAACCCGTCAAGGTCGTGCTGCCACTGCTGGATGGCCGCGAAGCTGGCGCCGCCGTGTGTGAAGGCCGCTTCGACGGCCGCGTCGTCGTGAGGGTTTTCGGTGCCGTCCTCGTAGTCGGTCAGGTCGAAGCCGGTCTTGTAGCGAAAGCCTTCAGTCATCTGCACCAGGCGCAACGCCGGCGCCAGGGCTTTTTCGAACGCACGGCTGCGCAACAGCAATTCACCACGGTCCACGCCGTGCAACCATACCCACAGCGCCTGCTGAGTGGACGGGTTATGCGCGCCCGGGCCGCTGACGGCCGGGAAGCTACGCAACCCTTCGATGCCTGCGCCCAGCGCTTGTACCAGGGGTTCGCCGAAACCGACCACCGCCGCGGAATCCGTCAGCTGCACCAGCGCATCCAGCGCTGCGGGCAAGGCATCCAGGGACTCGAGGGCAAAAAACAGATGGCGTGCCTGCAACGGCACCGGTGCGGCAAGAATGCCCGGCTGGTAGTGACTCATGTGAACTCCTTCAGGAAAGCCGCGCAGTTTATCCCGAAGCCCGCGCAATGCGCAGGGGAAAGCGCGCAAGCCTTGCCACAGAGCCCTTGTATGGGTGACTCTCTAGTCATGTTTTGCAACTATTCCAGGGGTAGCGCCATGACCACCAGCAACCTGCTCGCCGAGCTGTTTCCCTCCACCCTCGCCGAAATCCCGGAGCAATTTCGCCTGGGGGCGCCGATTGAACAGCGTGATTACCTGGTCGATGGCCAGTTGCGCGTTTGGAATGGCCCGCTGGCTCGCGTGCAAAGCCCTGTGCAACTGGGCGACGAACGCGTGCACATCGGCAGCACGCCACTGCTGGACGCCGAGACCGCCCTCACCGCCCTCGACGCCGCCGTGCGCGCCTATGACCGGGGCCAGGGCAAGTGGCCGACCCTGCGCGTGGCCGACCGTATCCAGCATGTGGAAGCCTTCCTGCGGCGCATGCGCGAACAGCGCGACGCGGTGGTCAAGCTGCTGATGTGGGAGATCGGCAAGAACCTCAAAGACTCACAGAAGGAGTTCGACCGCACCTGCGACTACATCACCGACACCATCAACGCCCTCAAGGAACTCGACCGCCGCAGCAGCCGCTTCGAGCTGGAGCAGGACACCCTTGGGCAAATCCGCCGCGTGCCCTTGGGCGTGTCGCTGTGCATGGGGCCTTACAATTATCCGCTTAACGAAACGTTCACCACGCTGATCCCGGCGTTGATCATGGGCAATACCGTGGTGTTCAAGCCGGCCAAGCTCGGTGTGCTGTTGATCCGCCCGTTGCTGGAGGCGTTCCGCGACAGCTTCCCGGCCGGGGTGATCAACGTGATCTATGGCAGCGGCCGCGAAACCGTGAGCGCGCTGATGGCCAGCGGCAAGATCGATATCTTTGCCTTCATCGGCACCAACAAGGCCGCCAGCGACCTGAAAAAACTGCACCCCAAACCCCACCGCTTGCGCGCCGCATTGGGCCTGGATGCGAAAAACCCGGGCATCGTGCTGCCCGAGGTCGACCTCGACAACGCGGTCAGCGAAGCGCTCACCGGCTCGCTGTCGTTCAACGGCCAGCGTTGCACGGCCTTGAAGATCCTGTTTGTGCATGAGGATGTGGTCGACCGTTTTATCGAAAAATTCAACGCCAGGCTGGCGACGCTCAAACCCGGCATGCCCTGGGATGAAGGCGTGGCGCTGACCCCGCTGCCGGAAGTGGGCAAGGTGGATTACCTCAACGACCTGGTGGCCGATGCCGCGCAGCACGGCGCCCGGGTGGTGAATGCCGACGGCGGGGCGAGCCGTGGATCATTTTTCTACCCGGCCGTGCTGTACCCGGTGAACCCGCAGATGCGCGTGTACCACGAAGAACAATTCGGCCCCGTGGTGCCGATCGTGCCCTACCGTGACCTGGAGACGGTGATCGACTACGTACTGGACTCCGACTTCGGCCAGCAATTGAGCCTGTTCGGCACCAACGCCGTGGAGATCGGACGGCTGGTGGACACCTTCGCCAACCAGGTCGGCCGGATCAATATCAACGCCCAGTGCCAGCGCGGGCCGGACACCTTCCCCTTCAACGGACGCAAGAACTCGGCCGAGGGCACGTTGTCGGTACATGACGCGTTGCGCGTGTTCTCGATCCGCACCCTGGTGGCGACCAAGTTCCAGGAAAGCAACAAGGCGTTGCTCGGCGAGATCCTGCGCAACCGTGACTCGAGCTTCATCAGCACCGACTACATCTTCTAAGATCACCTCGGTCAAACATGTGGGAAGGGGCTTGCCCTGATGCCAGGCAGTTAAGACTTTTTGTAGGAGCGAGCTTGCTCGCGAAAAACTCACAGGCACCGCGTTCATTCAGACAGCACGCGTTATCGTTGACGCTTTTCGCGAGCAAGAGCTAGGCGCCCCCCTCGCTCCCACAGACGGCGGTGTACGTTTGACTGACTGACATTAGAGCAAGCCCCTCCCACATTGGATCGGGTTTGCCCTGACTAATGAGCCCCAATACCGATGAACCTGCCCCTCTTTGCCCGGCGTCTGCTGCGGCCTTTGCTGGACCCGTACCGGCGCTATCGCCACGCCAAGCTGATCCATGCCGTGCGCGTGTCCATTGGCTTGCTGGCGACGATCCTGCTGACCACCGGCCTCAACCTGCCCCATGGCGAATGGGCGTCGGTGACCATGCTGATCGTGATCGGCGGTTTGCAGCACCATGGCAATATCGGCAAGAAAGCCGTGGAGCGTGCGTACGGTACGCTGATCGGCGCCAGCGTCGGGTTGCTGCTGGTGGTGCAAAAAGCCTATTTCGGCCAGCCCTTCCTGACGTACCTGCTGATGTCAGCGGTGTGCGGGTTCTTTTCCTACCATGCCATCGGCAAGGGCGGTTATATCGCGCTGTTGTCGGCGATCACGGTATTTATCGTGGCCGGGCACGGCGACAACCCGATCTCCGATGGCCTGTGGCGCACCGTCGACATCCTGATCGGCATCGCCCTGGCCCTGGCGTTTTCCTTCGCCCTGCCGCTGTACGCGGTGTACTCGTGGCGCTACAACCTGGCCAGCGCCCTGCGCGATTGTGCGGCGATCTACAGCCGCATCATCAATGGCCAGTCGGTGACCGACGATGAACACCTCAAGCTGCTCAACCGCTTGAACGCGGCGATGCTGCAACTGCGCTCGCTGATGCCGTCGGTGTCCAAGGAAGTGCGGATTTCCATGACCGAGCTGGACAAACTCCAGCGACACCTGCGCATGTGCATCAGCACCCTGGAAATTCTTGGCAATACCCGACCGGACCCACGCGATGAACAAGCCAGCGCCCGCATGCGCCTGACGCTCAAGGCCGAGCACCGGCAGATTCGGGTTCAATTGGTGGGCATGGCACGGGCGTTGAAATCGGGCGTCACGGAGCGCCTGGACCGCTCCCAGAATACCAGCGCTGTCCAGACACCCTTGGACGCTCCGGTGTACAGCGCACTGGACGGCTATCGGTTGTTGACCGTGCAACTGGCGGCCAACGTGGATCAGATGCGTCAGCGCCTGGCGAAAAGTGCCCCTCGCTGGAAAATTTAGCGTTCGCTACGGGCGTCAGTTTGTCTGCGTTAACGTATTCATACTTTCTCTTACATATTTTTCACGTTTTATTCACAAGCCAGGACGTAGTGTGAAGCCTCATCCGTTACAAACGTTGCATATCAAGCCCGCCGCCCCAGCGGGCTTTTTTTTGCCCTGGAGTTGGCCTAGCGCGCAACCTTGGCGGCGGGTGCATTCGCTTGCTCACGAATCGCCCGCTGGGTCTCCAGCACTTTGGCCAACGCAGTCTCGGCCTCGGCGCTTTGCTGCGGCACCCGAATCGCCGCCGACACCAGGGTAATCAGCTTGGCCATCACCTCGGCGTCCGTGGCCGGGCGGCCCAGGCTCATGGAGTTCATCAGCAGGCGCAATTCGGTGCCGGCCATCACCCCGGAAATCGCCTTGAGGGCAAATTGCAGGCGCACACCCAATTCGTTGCGCGGCAGGTCCGGCAGCGCCAGGGCAAACGCTTCGAAGAAACGCTGGAACACCGGCTGGTAATGGACCTTGAGGTATTCCTGGATAAAGGGCGAGGTGTCGCTATAGACCCGGCCCAGGAAGCGAATGAACGAACGCCCTTCCCCGCTGGCGGGATCGCTGCGCTCCATCCCCATGGCGGGAGCGAACAGCACACCCAGCAGCGTGTCGCAGTCGAGCGGGCCGTCAGCTTGGGCCTCACAACGCGCCAGCAACTCCAGGCGTTGCTCATTGAGCGGCTCGAGGCGCTGCATCAAGAGGGTTTTCATCAGGGAATCCTTGTCCCCGAAGTGGTAGTTCACCGCAGCCAGGTTGACTTGGGCACGCTCGGTAATCTGCCGTAATAAAACGGCGTCATATCCGTACTTAATAAAGAGCGCCTCTGTCGCATCCAGCAGTCGAGTCTTGGTAATGTTTGGAGCGCTGAGTTTCTTCGCGGCCATAGGGGTTCCACGGGGGGAAATATTGTTTTAAAAAATATTTTGATTTTTTATACCGGGGCCTTCGTTCGAATGCAAGTAATGACACGGTGCCATATGGACCAGAGCCTTCGCATGCCGCGACGTCGGAGGTGAGCAACGGCTTTTTACACACTGCGCGATGGGTTTGAAGAGGCCATTTCGGTGCATCAAACCGCTCTAAATCCACCGCTGGCGAAGCGCGATGAACGCAGTTACTATTCAAACAATTTTTTAAAAACAAGAAAATAATGAGTTCCTGACGGGCACTGGCAACCCCCCAACTTGTTACAAAGATTTACGGGGCAGCAGCGTACCGTTGAGACGGCAGGCGTAGTCATGATCACAGAGCCCCCCGCGCAACCCAGTTTGATCTCCTTGAAGGGCATCGGCAAAAGCTATCAGCTTGCCGGGCAACACCTGTCCATTCTCAATGACGTATGCCTGTCCATCGCCAGCGGTGACAGCTGCGGCATCCTCGGGGCGTCCGGCTCCGGCAAAAGCACCCTGCTCAATATCCTCGGGCTGCTGGACCTGCCCAACTGCGGCCAGTACCGCTTCGCCGGTCACGATATTTTCAACAGCAGTCCCGATGAACTGGCGGCGATCCGCAACCAGCAGATCGGTTTCGTGTTCCAGAGCTTCAACCTGCTGCCGCGCCTCAGCGCTCTGGACAACGTGGCGCTGCCCCTCAGTTACCGTGGCGTATCCCGCCATGAATCGGTGGAACAGGCCTTGCGCATGCTTGATCAGGTCGGCCTGGCCGAGCGCGCCCACCACCGCCCGGCCGACCTTTCCGGTGGCCAGCGCCAGCGTGTCGCCATCGCGCGGGCGCTGGTCGGCAAGCCCTCGGTAATCCTCGCCGACGAACCCACCGGCAACCTCGACAGCAGCACCGCCCAGGACATCATGGACCTGCTGCTGGCGCTCAATCGCGAGCAACAGGTGACGCTGATCATCGTCACCCACGATGCGCATATCGCCGAGCGGCTGGAGCGCAAGATCCTGGTGCGCAACGGCGTGGTGCACGAGGCCGAGCGCCTATGAGCCTGCGGGTCGAACAGAGTCTGAGCCAACTGCTGCATGAAGCCTTCATCAGCCTGCGTACCCTGGGCAAACGCTCGGTGCTGGCGCTGCTGGGTATCGTGATCGGCAGTTCGTCGGTGGTCGCCTTGATCAATATCGGCCATAACGCTGCGGTGGATGCCGCCATGATTTTCAAGGACATGGGCACCGACACCCTGGTCGTCCAGTTCCCGCCCAAAGGCAGCGCCAATGTGCCGATGCGCACCCGGCTCGACCTGGGCGCGGTGCGCCAGACCGTACCGGGCATTGCGCACATCGGCGCGCTCAGCCTGTTCAGCGGGCCCATTGTGTTCCATGGGCGCACCGCCAATGCCAACTTCGTCGGCAGCACCCCGGATGTGCGGGCCGCCATGCGCCTGGCGGTGCGTGAAGGGCGTTTCCTGTCGGCCTTCGATGCCAACCAGACCTATGCGGTGATCGGTGACCAGGTCGCCCAGGCTCTCGGCGCACCCGGTGAACCGCTCAAAACGGGCGACCGCGTGCGCATCAACGACTACCTGTTCCTGATCATCGGCATTCTGCAGAACCAGCCACGCGCGATGCTGATGCCGGTGCAAGCCAATGAATCGCTGTTCATTCCCGCCGAGGGCATGCGGCGTATCTTTGCCAACCCGCAGATCAACAACCTGATCATCCGTGCCCGGCCAGGCCAGGACATGGAACGTGTGGCACGGGACGCCGCCGCTGCGTTGCAACCGCAACTGACCGAGCACAACGTCGACATCACGGTGCCCCAGCAAATGATCGATGGCATGACCCGCCAAAGCCGCACCTTCGCGTACCTGCTGCTGGCCCTCGGCGCGATTTCCCTGGTGGGCGGCGGTGTGGGGGTGATGAATGTGATGCTGATGAACGTGTCCGAGCGCCGTCGCGAGATCGGCATCCGCATGGCCCTGGGCGCTCGGCAACGGGATATCCGCAACCTGTTCCTGCTCGAAGCCGTCACCTTGACCGCCGTCGGCGCGCTGTGCGGCGCGGTGCTCGGCATGACCGCCGCCTGGTTCTACGCCTGGCTGTCGGGCTGGGTATTTTCCCTGGCGGTGGCCGCCCTGCCCCTGGGCGTGGGCAGCACATTGCTGGTGGGGTTGTTCTTTGGCATCTACCCGGCGGTCTCGGCCTCACGCCTGCAGCCGGTGGAGGCCTTGCGCGATGAGTAAATGGTTACTGCTGCTGGCGCTGCTCAGCCTGCCCGCCGGGGCCGCCGAGGTGGTGATCAAACCCTCGGCGCCCAGCACCACCCGCAGCGGCTATGATCGCGGCGTGTCGCTGAACGCCCAGGTGACCACCCTGACCCTGGGCGACGCCGTGTACCTGGGCCTGCGCAACAACCCGGCGATCCGCAGCGCCTACCTGCAGCGGGTCGCGCAGAAGTTCGACCTGCGGGTCGCCGAAGACGTGTTCAACCCCAAGCTCACCCTCAACAGTTACTACCGGGGCACACGCGGTTCCCAGGACAGCGCGCGCAACGCCAACCTGGCGCCGTCCACCAGCCTGCTCGGCGAATACGGCACCCGCCTGAGCATGGCCTGGACCCAGCAACTGAACAACGCCGACCGTGCCGGCCGTTACCGCAGCGACGGCCTTGACCTGGCCATCATCCAGCCGTTGATGCGTGGCGCCGGCTGGGACGCCACCACCGCGCCGCTGCGCCTGTCGCGCCTGGCGGAACAGGCCAACCGTCTCAACCTCAAGGCCACCGTGGCACAAACCATCAGCCAGATCATCGCCACCTACCGCGAGTTGCTGCGGGCCCAGGAGCAGCAGGTGATCGTGCAGGACGCGCTCAAGCGCTCCAACACCTTGCTGGAGGTGAACAAGGCGTTGATCAGTGCCGGGCGCATGGCCGAATTCGAGATTGTGCAGACCGAAGCCGACATCGCCACCCAGCAATTGGGCGTGGAGGAAGCGCAGAACCAGCTCGATACCAGTCGCCTGGCCCTGCTGCGCCTGCTGGCCTTGGACCTGTCCACACCGATTCGCGCCACCGAAGCGCTGGAAGCCCGGCCCATGGAAATCGACAAGCGCCAGGCGTTCAACCTCGCGCAAACCCAGCAACCGGAATACCTTGCCGCCCTGCTCGGCAGCCAGCGGGCCGACCTCAATCTGGTGATCGCCAAGGATTCGGGACGCTGGCAAGTGGACCTGGTGGCGGGCGCGAACCAGGTGCGCGACGCCAACGACAGCGATAATGGCCGCACCCATAACCGCAACTGGGACAGCTACGCCGGCGTGCAGGTGCAGATTCCCATCGGCGATATCAGCACGCGCCAGGCCGAAGTCAGGGCCCGGGTGGATGTCGAGGACCAGGAAATCCGTATCACCGACGCCCGCCAGGAACTCGAGCGCGCCGTCAACGATGTGGTGCGCGACCTCGGCACCCGCTGGCGCCAGTACGAGATCGCCCAGCGCGCCGTGGACCTGTCGCGGCGCAAGATCGAGATTGAACGGGAAAAACTCAGCGCCGGGCGCTCCACCAACTTCCAGGTGTTGAGTTTCGAAACTGACCTGCGCAACGCCGAAAACGCGCGGCTCAATGCGCTGATCGCTTATTTGAACGCTCAGACCCAGCTTGACTTGACGCTGGGCATGACCCTGGAAAGTTGGGAAATCGCCCTCAATGACTACTAATCGCAAACGCCTGCTGGGCGCGGTATTGATTCTGCTGGTGGCAGGCCTCGGGCTGGCCCTGCGCCCCTCGGCCGAAAGTCCGGCCGCCACCGGTGAACAGTGGCTGGCGGTAAAGCCCGACGCGCTGGTACATCAGATCGGCCTGGTGGGCAAGATCGAGCCCGACACCACCGTCACCCTCACCGCACCGTTCGACGGCAATGTACTGGTCAATCTGGTCGAGCAAGGCCAGCGCGTCGAGGCCGGCCAGGTGCTGTTGCGCATGGACCCGGCCACCCTCGAAGTGCAACTGCGCGACGCCCTCTCGGCCCAGCTCAAGGCGCGACGCACCGTGCAGGAAATGCAGGACTGGGACAGCAGCGCCGCCGTCAGCCGCGCCCGGCGCAGCCTGCGCACCGCAGAAATGAACGCCGGCAACACCCGGCGCAAGCTGACCGAAAGCGAAAACCTGTTCAAGCGCGGCATCATTCCGCGCAACGAACTCGACGACCTCAAGCAACAGACCCAGCAGCAGCAACTGGACCTGGCAGCGGCGCGCAGTGAACTGCAACAGGCGCTGGAACAGGGCAAGGGCGAATACCGACAGATCGCCGATATGGAGCTGACCAACGCCACGGTCAAATACGACGCCCTGCACAAGCTGCTCGAGGGCAAGGAGGTCAAGGCGCCCTTCTCCGGCATCGTCGTGCCCGCACCCGGCAACAGCACGGCCTCCCCAAGCGGCGCCAGCAACAACGCACCGGTACAAGCCGGCAGCAAGGTCAGCCAAGGCCAGGTGTTGTTTGGCCTGGCCAATATCGAACGCTTGAAAATCGTCGCCAGGGTCTCCGAACTGGACATCAATCAACTGCACCAGGGCCAGGCGGTGGAGGTGATGGGGGATGGTTTTGACGGTGAGCGGCTGACCGGTTCGGTGAGCGTGGTCAGCGGCCTGGCAATCGCCAATGACAGCCAGGGCAGCGCGCAGTTTCCGGTGACGTTGTCGATCCCCAGCCTCACGCCGCAGCAATTGCAGCAAGTGCGCCTGGGAATGAGCGCGCGGTTGACCATTGTGACGTACAACAATGCGCAGGCGATTGTGGTGCCAAGCGAGGCGATCCAGGCGGACAACATCGTCGAGTACCGTGCGGCGATGGACCAGCCGGTGGAACGGGTGAAGGTGACAACCGGGCAATCGACGCCCCAGGGCGTTGAAGTGTTTGGCCTCAAGCCCGGACTGGTGAAAATCTCAAAATAAATGCAGATCCAAATGTGGGAGGGGGCATCAGAGCCTGCTCCCCTCCCACATTTAAATTTGCGTGAGCCTGGCGGCCAGCGCCTTGGCCTGGATCGCCACATCCGTCACCGCCGTGCTCTCCCACCACATCCCGCGCAGCGGCGGGCCCATGGCGAACAGCCGCCCGCTCACCTGGCCCTGGGCATCCAGCACCGCGCCTGAAGTGTCCGCCGCAATCCCCAGCGCCAACGGCCCAGGCTGGACCAACCCGCGCTTGAGCAATTGTTGCGGCAACGGCCGGGCCACGCGGCGCCAGTCGTATTCGATGCCGCTGGAATTGATCAGCGCCGCGCCGGATACCGGGGTGAGGCTCTGCTCGCCACGATAACGCACGCCAATGGTTACGCCGCTGGCCGAAGGCACCAGCCCCTTGAACGACGCGGCGTGAATCCGCAACCGCCCCTGCGCGTGCAACCGCTCCACCAACTGCGCACTCAACGGCGGCGAACGGTGGTGGTGACTCTCCCACCACGGCCGCACATGCCGCACGAACTGACGCTTCTCGCGTTCGCTCGCCTGGCTCCACAACCGGGCGATATGCACCCGGACCGTGTCCAGGGGCGCCTGCCAATCCACGCCCTGATCGAGCGCCCTGCGGCATTGGCGCCGCACTTCACGCAACAGTTGCCGAGGGCTGCGCAGCGTGTGATCGGCACCGAGAAAATCCTCCCAGCCCGGCGGCTGGCGGCGCACATGGGGCAACAGGCCATGGCGCGAGAACACCTCGATCGGCCCGCGATGCCCTGCTTGTTCCAGGGAGACCACGGCATCCACCATGGTCAGCCCGGAGCCGATGATCAGCACGCTTGATTGCGGGTCGAGCCGGGTCATGGCCTGTACATCCCAGGGGTCCAGCGCCGCCGCGTTCACGCCGCTGGATTCGGTCTGCGGCGTACGCGCCGCCGGGAACATGCCGGTGGCCAATACGGCAAAGGTGCCCCGCAGGCGTTCGCCGTAATCCAGGGTCAACAGGACGCCGGCCGCGTCGATGTGCACGTCGACCGCCTCTGCACGGACATGCTCGACGGTGGATGCGGACAGCGCTTCGGCCTGCGCCAGGCGCTGCTGCACGTACAGGCCAAAAATACCCCGTGGCGGGAACAGTTCGCTGATGGGCACCGGCTGTTGCGCCGACTCCGGCCACCCGCCGGCGCCAATGTAGTCGGTGAGCCATTGGGTCAGGTCATCGGCATTGTCCGGGTCGACACTCATGCGCGCCGCATTGCCGTTCAGGGTATGACCCAGTTCGACCGCACTGTAGGCCTCGCCGCGCCCCAGTTGCGCACGCGGTTCGATCACCAGCAGGCGCCGCCGGCCCGGCAGGCGCAGCAGTTGCACCGCCAGCATCGTCCCGCTCAGGCCGCCGCCGATGATCAATACATCAGCGTTGCGGATGGATTCACTCATGCACCTTCGCCCTTACTGTTTGCCCAGGTAAATGTCATGCAAGTCACCCCGTCCCAGCAGCTCGGCGGCACTGCCACTCAACACCACTCGCCCAGTATCCAGCACGTAGCCCCGGGACGCATAGGTGAGCGCGACATTGATATTCTGTTCGGCGATCAAAAAGCTCACCTGTTGCTCGCGGTTGAGCTGCGCGATGATCGCGAAAATCTCCTGCACGATCATCGGCGCCAGGCCCATCGACGGCTCGTCGAGCAACACCAGGGTCGGACGGGTCATCAACGCCCGGCCAATGGCGACCATTTGCTGCTCGCCACCGGAGGTCAGGCCGGCGCGGGTGTGGCGCTTGGTCTTGAGCCTGGGGAACCAGGTGTAGATGCGCTCCAGATCCTCAGCCAGTTCCCGGCGGCTCAGGCGCCGCACAAAGCCGCCGCTGCGCAGGTTGTCTTCCACCGTGAGCTGGCCGAACACATGCCGGCCTTCCAGCACATGCACCATGCCCCGGCGTACCCGTTGGCTGGGCTCTACGCCCGCCAGGTTCAGGCCTGCGTAGTCGATCCGGCCACGGCTGACTTCGGCGCGCTCGGCCCGCACCAGCCCGGAAACGGCCTTGAGGGTGGTGCTTTTGCCGGCGCCATTGGCGCCGAGCAACGCAACGATTGCGCCCTTGGGCACACACAGCGACACCCCGGCCACCGCCAGGATCGCCCCGTCATAGATCACTTCGATGTCATCGACCGTCAGCAGCGCCGGGTGCCCGGGCTCGGTGGCAGGCTGGCTCATGGTTTATTCATCCCCGCTGCAGGTGCGCGGCGTCAGGTGCTTTTCCTTGGCGAACGCGGCGGATTTTTCATCGATCAGCGGACGCAACAACGCCCGGTCGGCGGCGATCCAGTCGCTGATCAGTGTCCAGTTGGTACCGTCCCACTGCTGCACTCGCGCCGAACCGCCGCCTTCATGGTCGCGGCACGACAGCTTGAGGTTTTGCATCAGGCCCAGGTAGCCCATGTCCTTGAGGCGCGCATCATCAATGTTCAGGTGTTCGAGGCCCCAGCGCCCTTCTTCGCCATTGAGCGGGCGCTTGCCAAATTTGGCCTGGGCCGTGCGAATCGCCTCCACGGCCACGGCGGCGTTCACCAGGCCCGAGTTGTAGTAGACGCTGCCGAAATTCTTCAGGTCCTTGAGGTCGCTGTGGCCCTTGTCGAGGACCGACTGTTTGAGACGCTTGTGGATCTCGAAGTCGCTGCCTGCCGGGTAGGGCGTGAGCGCCAGATAGCCTTTGGCGGCAGCACCGGCCGGCAGCACGTCTTCGCTGGAACTGGCCCAGATATCGCCGATGATATGGTCCACCGGAAAGCCGAAGCGCGCCGCCGTCTTCACCGCCACCGGGGTGGACACGCCCCAGGTGCGCAGGAATACCCAGTCCGGATTGGCCTGGCGTACGTGGCGCCACTGCGCCGACTGCTCGTTGCCGGGGTCGGCCACCGGAATCTGGATATTCTCGAAGCCGTACTTGTCGGCGAGCAACTTCAACGGGCCGAGGGTTTCGCGACCGTAGGCCGAGTCGTGATAGACCGTGGCGATCTTCTTGCCCTTGAGTTTGTCGAAGCCGCCTTCGCGCTCGGCAATGTAGTTCACCAGGGTCGAGGCCTCGCTGTAGAAAGTCAGCATCACCGGGAAGTTGTAGGGAAACACCGTGCCGTCGGTGGCTTCGGTGCGACCGTAACCGAGGGTAATCAGCGGAATTTTGTCCACTTCCGCCCGTTCACTCAGTGCATAGGCGGCCGGCGCGCCGTTGGGCTGGTAGACCGCGACCGGCGCGCCATCCAGGCCATTTTTGAAGCGCTCGTAGCATTCGATGCCCTTCTCCGCGGTCCACTCGGTCTCGCACTCCTGCCACACCAGCTTCACGCCATTGATGCCGCCCTCGACTTCGTTGATATAGCGCAGGTAGTCGATCATCCCGGCCCACACCTGCACGCCGCTGGAGGCATAGGCGCCGACCCGGTAAGTCGCCAGGGGAATGAATTGCTGGTCGGGCGAAGCCACGACCTGGGGCACAACACCGGCCAGGGCCACCAGCGCGAACGCGGTGCCGAGCAGGGAACGTTTCAAGGATGCAGGCATGGAAGTTCTCTTGAGCAAAGGTTAGAAACGCAGCGGCCACTGCCGCAGACGGTCACGCAGGGTGTGCAACAAGCGAATCAAACCCTCGGGTTCCTTGATCAGGAACACGATGATCAACACGCCAAAAATGATTTTCTGCAGGTTCTGCAACTGCCCCGCATCGACCGAGCCGCCGAACAGCGCCTGCCCGGCGTGGCTGAGCAGGATCGGCAGCAGGCTGATGAAGGCCGCGCCCACGAAGTTGCCGGCAATGCTGCCCATGCCCCCGATAATGATGATGAACAGGATCTGGAACGAGCGGTTGATATCGAAGCTGCTGGCGCTGGCCGTGCCCAGGTAGGCGAACGCCCACAACGCACCGGCAATGCCTAAGTAGAACGAGCTGACCGCGAACGCCAGGCGCTTGTAGCGCACCACCGGGATGCCGACCACGGCGGCGGCGGTGTCCATGTCGCGGATCGCCATCCAGTTGCGCCCGACCTGGCTGCGCACCAGGTTGACGGCGGTCCAGGTCAGCAGCAGTACCGTGACCAGGGTCAGCCAGTAGCGGCCCAACGGCGTATTGAGGTCGTGACCCAACAGCGTCAGCTGCGGTGCGGAGATGGTCCCGGACGAGCCATAGTTATAGAACCAGGGGAACTTGACGAACAGCCACTCGAGAAAGAACTGCGCCGCCAACGTCGTGACCATCAGGTAGAAGCCCTTGATCCGCGAACTGGGCAGGCCGAACAACAGGCCCACCAAGGCGCTGATAATCCCGCCGCCCAGCAGCGCCACCGGCAAGCCCAGCTCGGGCAGGCGCAGCAAAAACCCGTAGGTGGCGAACGCGCCCACCGCCATGAAGCCTGCCGCGCCCACCGACGTTTGCCCGGTGTAGCCGGTCAGCAGGTTCAAGCCCAGCCCGGCCAGGGACAGCACCAGAAAGGGGATCAGGATCGCATTGAGCCAATAGTCGTTACCCCACAGCGGCACCACGACAAAGGCCAGGGCCAGCAGACCAAGCAGGCCCCTGGGAACGCGGCGTTGCACCAGCACGAGCGGTGCGGTTTCTTGAACGACAGGAATCGACATGGTTTCAGACTCGCTCGATGGCACGCTCGCCGAACAGGCCGGCGGGACGGATATACAGGAAGGCCAGCGCTAATACATAGGCGAACCACGGCGTGATACCGCCGCCGATCAACGGGCCGATGTACACCTCGGCGAGGTTCTCGGCGGCACCGACGATCAGCCCGCCGACAATCGCCCCGCCAATCGAGGTAAAGCCGCCGATAATCAACACCGGCAAGGCCTTGAGCACCACCAGCGACAACGAGAACTGCACCCCCTGGCGCGCGCCCCACAACAGCCCGGCGACCAGCCCGACGATGCCGGCCGCCGCCCAGACGATCTGCCAGATCCGATTGAGGTTGATGCCGATGGACAGCGCCGCCGTGGTGTCATCCGCCACCGCGCGCAGCGATACACCGATGCGGGTCTTGTTGAACAGCAGCGCGAGGATGCTCACCAGCACCACCGCAGCCGCCGCAGCGATCAGGTCGAACTGGCTGAGCATCAGCGGGCCGACAAACAGCGGCACGTCGTCAATGCCCAGGTCCAGCGCGCGGACCTGCGAGCCCATCAGGCCCTGGGCCAGGCCTTCGATGATGAACGACAGGCCCAGCGTGGCCATGAACAGGGTGATCTGCGAGCGGTTCACCAGCGGGCGCAGGACCAGCCGCTCGATGAGCAAGGCGCCGACGCTCATCACCACCACCGTCAGCAGCAGTGCCAGGGCAAACGGCACGCCCTGGTCGTGCAGGCTGACGAAGGTCAGCGCGGCAAACAGCAGCATCGCGCCCTGGGCGAAATTGAACACGCCGCTGGCCTTGTAGATCAGCACGAAGCCGATGGCGACCAGCGAGTACAGGGTGCCGGCAAGCAAACCGCCAAGCAGGGTTTCGAAGAAAAAGATCATCAGTGCACCGCTCCCAGATAGGCCGCGATCACGTCGGGGTTGGCCTGTACCTGGGCCGGCGTGCCGTCGCCGACTTTGCGCCCGTAGTCGAGCACCACCACATGGTCGGACAGGCCCATGACCACGCCCATGTCGTGCTCGATCAACACCACGGTGGTGCCCAGGTCGCGATTGACGTCGGCGACGAAACGCGCCATGTCCTGTTTCTCTTGCGCGTTCATGCCGGCCATGGGTTCGTCGAGCAGCAACAGGCTGGGCCCGGCGATCAGCGCACGGCCCAACTCCACGCGCTTTTGCAGGCCGTAGGACAGGTTGCCCACCAGCACATCGCGTTGGGCTTGCAGCTCAAGAAACTCAAGGATGCCCTGCCCGCGCAGGCGAAACGCCTCGGCTTCACGCCGCGCACGCGGCAGGCCGAGGGCCTGTTCGATCAGGCTGGTGCGCATATGCCGCGAGAGGCCGGTGAGGAGATTGTCGAGCACGCTCATTTTCTTGAACAACGCGTTGTTCTGGAACGTACGGGCGATGCCTCTGCGGGCGGCGCCCAGCGGGTCGATCCGCTGCAAGTGTTGCGCCTCGAACACAATCTCACCGGCATCGAAACGGTAGACACCGTTGAGCACATTGAGCAACGAGCTCTTGCCCGCGCCGTTGGGGCCGATCAGCGCGCAGATCTCGCCGCGCCGCACCTCGAACGACAGCGCATTGATCGCCTTGACGCCCTTGAACGACAGCGAAATATCGCGCACCTGCAAAATGGCCTGGCTCATGCAATGTCCCGTTTTAATTCGGCCAGCCAAGTTGGCTCGGCGGTGGTTTTAAGCGGCTGCCAGATATAGCCCAGGCGCTGAAACCCGAGCAGCTTGCGCACACGGTTTTTCAGCAACCGGCGCAGACCGCCCTGTGGATGGGCGATTGCCCATTCACACAGGCGTCGGCGCCAGGTGCCGTGGGCGGCGAGGCGGCTTTCGATCTCGTCGGCCAGGTGTTGCAAACGCTCAGGTGACAGCAGCAGTCCAGTGGGGGCGACTTCGCTGCGGTCGCGTGGCGCCGAGGCCAGGGTCTCCGGAAACGCCAGGCCGTGGCCGCTGTTGAGCCATTGCTCCAGCACCACGGCGAGACCGCCTTGCCACTGGGTGCCCTCCTCGCTCCACAGCACGGTTTCAGCGCCGGGCTGCCACCAGCGTTGCAGGCGTTGCGCCGGGTCGGACGGGCCGAGCAGTTGAGCGAAGTCCACGCGCTGGGTGAATGCCCAATCGGCTTGCCGACCCTGGACGCAGGCGTGGCTGGGATGGAGGCGCCAGAGCTGTTGCTCCAGGGCTGGCGGCTCCAGATTATCGGCCAGCGTCAGCACCTGCCCGCCCACGGATTGGGCGGCCAGCGCCAGCAGCAGCAGGTTCGGCTCAAACGCGCCGCTGAGCGCCAGCCGCGACTGTTCGCTGAAACCCTGCTGGCGCAAGCCGTCAGCCACGCGTTCGACGTCACGCAACACATCGATCCAGCGCCAGGCATGCCATTGGCCCTGGCGTTTGTGGCGCAGGGCGATCTGCAAGGGTGTGAGCTGTGCCCAGTGGTGCAGGCGTTCCAGGGCGGCTTGGGGTACGGGCACGCTCATAGGGATGACTCCTATTGGGTGTTCAAGCGTGCGGTGGTCCGCTGGCTGAAATATTCAAAACGACACAGGGCAAATGTGGGAGGGGGCTTGCCCCCGATGGCTGTGTGTCAGTTAAACCACTGTTGACTGACCCACCGCTATCGGGGGCAAGCCCCCTCCCACAGGGGTTTTGTGTGAAGCGGACAGGTCGCGGTAGCCGGCGCCGGGGTGATTGGCGCCCAACCTCGGGCCCTCGCCAAACAGCTTCTCGCGCAACGTGCCCTGGGCGTATTCGGTCTTGTACACGCCACGCTTCTGCAGCTCCGGCACCAGCCACTCCACGGCGTCGACAAAGGTCTCGTGGGTCAGCGCATACGCCAGGTTGAAGCCGTCCACATCGGTCTCCTCGACCCACTCCTGCAGCAGGTCCGCCACCGTCTGCGGGCCGCCGACAAACAGCGGGCCAAAGCCGCCGATGCCAACCCAGTTGGCCAGTTCATTCGGCGTCCAGACCTTGTCGGGATCGGCCGTGGAAAAGGCTTCCACCGCCGACTGGATGGCGTTGGTGTGCACATGCTTGAGCGGCTCGTCGGGTTTGAACTGGCTGAAATCGATACCGGTCCAGCCGGAGATCAGCGCCATCGCGCCTTCGTAGCTGACATAGGACTTATAGTCATCGAACTTGGCCTTGGCCTGCGCGTCGGTCTCGCCGACGATCACCGTCTGCAGGTTGAAAATCAGGATTTTGCGCGGATCGCGCCCCGCCTCGGCCGCACGCCGGCGAATATCGGCGACGGTCTTTTTCAGCAGGACCTTGGACGGCGCCGCCACGAACACGCACTCGGCCTGTTCGGCGGCGAATTGCTTGCCACGGCTGGAGGCGCCGGCCTGATACAACACCGGCGTGCGCTGCGGCGAGGGTTCGCACAGGTGGATGCCGGGCACCTGGAAGTGTTTGCCCACATGACGAATCTCGTGAATCTTGCGCGGGTCGCTGAACACCCGGCGCTCGCGGTCGCGCACTACCGCGCCCTCCTCCCAGCTGCCTTCCCAGAGTTTGTAGCAAACCTGCAAGTATTCCTCGGCATAGTCATAGCGCGCATCGTGTTCGGTCTGGGCTTTTTGCCCCAGGTTCCTGGCGCCGCTTTCCAGATAGGAGGTGACAATATTCCAACCGACGCGGCCCTTGGTCAGGTGATCGAGGGTCGAGAGCCTGCGCGCGAACGGGTACGGATGCTCGAAGGACAGCGACGCCGTCAGGCCGAACCCCAGGTGCTCGGTGACCAGGGCCATCGGCGCGATCAGCGACAGCGGATCATTGACCGGCACTTGTGTCGCCTGGCGGATCGCCGCGTCGCCATTGCCGTTGTAGACGTCGTAGATACCCAGCACATCGGCGATGAACAGCCCGTCGAACTTGCCGCGCTCGAGGATTTTCGCCAGGTCCGTCCAGTATTCCAGGTCCTTGTACTGCCAGGAACGGTCCCGGGGGTGCGCCCACAGGCCGGGAGACTGGTGGCCGACACAGTTCATGTCGAAGGCATTCAGGCGAATTTCGCGAGACATCAAAGCACTCCGTTGAGGTGGTAGTTGCCGACGATCCGGTATTTCACGCGCAGCGGGTCATCCACCGGCGACGGCAGCGCGGTGCGGTGGCCGGTCAATTCGAACTGCGCATTGCTGGCGGCGATAAGGGCTTCGGCGGCGGCGATCTGTGCCTCGGTGACAGCCACCGGGCTCGGGTCGGTTTCGGAGCGCTCGAACAGGGCCGCAGCCACGTCGACACGAATCTGTAAATCGCCGAAGCGGCTGATCACGTAAGGGTCGTCGCTGCGCTCGACAAAGCGGCGCGTGGTTTCCAGCAGTTGGCGTGCGTGGTTCAGTGTGTGGCTCAGTACGGTCATCGGGTCAGCTTCCTCAGTTCCAGGCATGGCGTGCAGGCTTCACGCCGTTGAGCACGAAGTTGCCGATCAGGTGGTATTTCCAGCGCGCCGGGTCGTGCAAGGTGTGGGTGCGCGCGTTACGCCAGAAACGGTCGAGGTTGTGCTTGCCGGTGACCGAGCGAGTGCCGGCCAGCTCGAAGAGTTTGCTGCTGGCGAGCAAGGCCGTTTCGGCGGACAGCACCTTGGCCTGGGCGACGATCAGCGAGGCGTTGGCGACGGTGTCTTCAGTCGGTTCGGCGAGGGCCAGGTCGACCGCCCTGCCCGCCTTGGCGAGAATCGCTTCGGTGCCGTGCACGCGCCACGCCAGATCGCCGATGGCGGCAAGGGTGAATGGGTCTTGCCAGCCGTGATCCTGCTGGCTGTCGATCCAGGGCCGAGCCTGTCGGGCGTGAATCTTCGCCTGCTCCAGCGCGCCCAGCGCAATGCCGGTATCGACTGCCGCCTGGATGATCTGCGAGATCGGGCCGTTGGCAGTGGGTTGATCAAACGCCAGGTGTGCGGGGATGACCGCACTCAAGGGCACGCTCACACCGTCGAGGGTTACGCCACCACTGGCGGTGGTGCGTTGGCCGAAGCCGTCCCAGCTGTCAATCACCGTGAGGCCGGGCGCATCGCGTTCGATAAAGGCAATCAGCGCCTGCCCGTGCTCGTTGTTGCCGACGGTCGGCACGATGTGCGCAAACAACGCGCCGGTGCAGTAGAACTTCTCGCCGTCAACGCGGGCGAAGTCGCCGTCGATGCGAATCTGCGTGTCGAACGTGCCGGCGTTTTTGCTCTTGGCTTCGGAAAAGGCATTGCCGAAGCGATAGCCCGCCAGCACCTTGCCGAAGTAGTGGCGCTTCTGCTCCTCGGTGCCGGTTTGCAGGAGGATATCCACCACGCCGAGATGGTTCTGCGGAATCTGCCCCAGTGACGGGTCGGCGGCGGAGATCAGCTTGATCACCTCGGCCACGGTCACATACGAAACCTCGGCGCCGCCGTAGGCTTTTGGAATGGTGATGCCCCACAGGCCGCTGGCAGAGAACTCGTCGAGTTCCGCCACCGGCAGGCGCCGCTCACGGTCGCGCTCGCTGGCCTCCAGGGCAAACCGCGCCGCCAGCCGCGTGGCGACCTCGATGGCTTCCGCGTCCGAGCGGATGATATGGGCTGAGTGTTGAGGGTGGGCTGACATGGGCCGACTCCAGGCTCCGAATGAATAACGGAGCCTTTGCAGGAGTCGTGCCGTTTATAAATCACCTTGAAAATCAACAGGCTGTAGAAACAAGCGCTGTTTTTCGCGATCTCCGGGCAGCAAAATGTTCAATTGCTGTTGCGCTACCAACAGCTGAACCGGGCGGCGTTTTTATGGAAAGCCTGCAACACGCCGCGTCAGATGGTCTGGCTACCAGCGCCAAGGGGTCTGACCTCATACTTGCCCTCGACCACGCTATTGACCGCATGCTCCACCTCAGCCCTCGCCTGTGCTGCGCGCTCAGGGTTATTGGCTTCCCAGCGTTCAATATTTCGCCGCCCGAATTGATCGATAAAGGCGTTCTTCCTGTCGGCCATGATGGTTGTCATTTGTTGTGTGTCGACATTGTGTTCCGGGCTCTTGTCGCGGTACGGGAAGTCCTGACCGCCCGCCACCCAGTTTTCGGTAAAAAATTGCTGGAGTGCGGGCTCGGGCAATACCGATAATCTGTAGGCGACTTCAAGAGCAGGCCCGAGCGCCTTTTCGTGGCTCTGGATATTTTTGGCCTCATAAATATCGTTTTCGGTCTTGACCATATCCTTGATGGTGGAAAGAAGCGGCCTGCTGCGCGGGATGGTGCTGATGCCCGTCAGTGAGGGCGGAAAATCGCTGGAGAATGTGGAATCCTTGCGCTCGAACAAGCTGGTCGATTGCAACGGATTTTCCGGGCGCGCGCCCTGGGTTGCACGTTCAAAGCTCTCCGCCTTGGAAAGCCCGCCAAATCCCAACGTCCCGCTCCCGCCAAAATCAACCGTCATGCCCCTGTATTGGTCTTTGGCCGTGTCGGGTTGAAAATAACCAAAATTGCAAAATGAAAAATTCAGGTAATCCCAGTTATTAATCAATCGCGAGGCAAAGTAGTGCTGCTGCTGTTCCTGCTTGAGTGCTGGCGGCAACAAGTCATTGAGTTTCTCCAGCACCGAAAACTTGATCAGGTTTTCAGCCTTTACTTTATCCAGCACGCCCGGCGCCTGCCGATGCTGGCCGTCAGGAAAAGCTTGATAAATATCTTCAAGACGACTGTCCGCGTTTTTATAGGATTGAACGAGCGCATGATAAGAATCGATGACTTTCTTGACGGCTGGCGCGCTGACGAGCGACTTTTCACCTTCGGCCTTGAGTAATTCAGGCATCACCTTGGTATCTAACAGGAATGTACCAAGGTCCTTGAAGCTCGGCTCGACCTTGGACGCAACACACGCAAATTTTGACAAGTCCGCATTCGCGGAAAAGTCCCCTCTGGTGGTTTTATTAAAGTCAAAAAAACCTTCACAACCATTGCACAGCATCATCTTGGGCGCGCCCAAGCCGGTCATCGAGAACAGATTACCCATTACCACTTCTTCAGCGGCGACGTAATTGGTGTAGTAAGGGTTTTTTACGCGGTATAGCTCATTATCATGTTCGATAAACTGGGCATCACGCGTGAATAAAATCCCATTACTGCTGCGCTCCACGGGCACACCACCCGAGAGATTGACAGGTGCCTTCGGCTCCGTCCCGCGAGTTTGCTCTGTATCGGTGTTTGTTGTTGGCATACTTGAAGGCGCGGTCGCCAAGGTATAGGAAGCCAACGCCGGTGAACCTGAAGAAACTAACATAGCCATCACCTCTGTATAAAATAGACACATCCCAATGATTGCTTCATCCACTCAAGGTCGGCGAAGGGCAGTTACAAAAAGCAGCGCAGGACTCAATTATGCGAACAGCCAGCCACGCGCGCCTGCATGCCAGCCGCGCAAACCAGCCCTACGTGAGGTATGTTGTGCTTTTTATCGCGTTGATCCGATCTGGAGAACTCGGGAAAAAAGTAATGCACCCAACTTGGGACGTCGCGATGACTAATCCGAGAATCGCGACAGAGCTTTCGGTGTTGCTTCAAATCACCACATTGCGAACAAACCGAACAGCCCCGACGCCATCATTGCAATAGACGTGGGCTTGATCGCTGGAAAACATAAAAAACTCACCCGCCGCTATGTGTTTGTTCGTGCCATCCAACGTCAGGGTCAAACAGCCGTCGAACACAAAGACCTGCACGCTCCAGCCTTGCGGATCAGGTTCCGGACGATAGCGATCACCCGGCTCCAGACGCATCTCCCACAGTTCGACTTCACGCCGCGCCGTGGCCTTGGCCAGCAACACGGCTTTGCTGCCGGGGATATCCCCCGCCCAGGCCAGCTCATTGATGCGACTGTGGTCGCCGGCATCCGGTGCCTGGATCAGATCGCTGAACGCCACCTCCAGCGCTTCGGCCACACGGTCCAGGGTGGACAGGCTGACGTTCTTTTCACCGGCCTCGATGGCCACCAGCATGCGCCGGCTGACCCCGGACTTTTCCGCAAGCGCGGTCTGGCTCAAGTCGGCTGCGTGGCGCAGGCGCCGAACGTTCTGGCTGACGTGTTGCAGGACCGAAGCCCGGTGTGGATTTTCTTTGTGCACTATATTGCTCAATGGGTAGGTGTGCGCAGTATACTGCCCAGCGTGCGGCGCATTGTGCGGTCCGTGCCTTTCCCTTGCAAGACCGAGCCGCCATGACTGCCCAGCACTCCCCTTCGCGTTTCAATCGTTTCAGCAAAGCCGAATGCATCCTGGTGGTCATCACCATGATCTGGGGCGGCACCTTCTTGCTGGTGCAGCATGCCATGAGCGTCAGCGGGCCGATGTTTTTCGTCGGCCTGCGCTTTGCGGCAGCGGCCATTGTGGTCGGCTTTTTCTCCCTGCGTACGCTACGCGACCTGACGCTGTTCGAGTTGAAGGCCGGGGTGTTCATCGGCGTGGCGATCATGTTCGGCTACGGCTTGCAGACCATTGGCCTGCAGACGATCCTGAGCAGCCAGTCGGCGTTCATCACCGCGCTCTATGTGCCGTTTGTACCTTTATTGCAGTGGCTGGTGCTGGGTCGGCGTCCGGGGTTAATGCCGAGCATTGGCATCATGCTGGCGTTTGCCGGGTTGATGCTGTTGACCGGCCCGGCCGGTGCTTCGCTGAATTTCAGCTCCGGTGAAATCGCCACGCTGATCGGTGCCGTGGCGATTGCCGCCGAAATCATCCTGATCAGCGCTTTTGCCGGGCAAGTGGACGTGCGGCGGGTGACCGTGGTGCAACTGGCCACGGCGTCGCTGCTGTCATTCCTGATGGTGGTGCCGATGGGCGAGCCGTTGCCGGGCTTTTCCTGGCTGCTGTTGTTCAGCGCGGTGGGCCTGGGCTTGACCAGTGCGGTAATCCAGGTGGCGATGAACTGGGCGCAGCAGAGCGTGTCGCCGACCCGGGCCACCTTGATCTATGCCGGCGAGCCGGTGTGGGCCGGCGTAGTCGGGCGGATTGCCGGCGAGCGCTTCCCGCCGATCGCGATGGCAGGCGCGGTGTTGATTGTGGTGGCGGTGATTGTGAGCGAGTTGAAAACGCGGGGCCAAAAAGCCGTCGAGTTGCGCGATGAAAGGGAACAGGAACAGCAAGGGTAGGGTCCGAATGTAGCGGTGGCTTGATCGTTCCCACGCTCTGCGTGGGAGTGCAGCCCCGGACGCTCCGCGTCCAAGCTCGCAACTTGAGCCCTGCGCCATGGTGACGCAGAGCGTCACAGGAGGCATTCCCACGCAGAGCGTGGGAACGATCTAATGCCAAATGAGCAATTTCAGCCTACCTTGTAGGATCCTGCCACATCTTGCCGTTTGGTGATCGCGAAAGCGGCACGTATGATGCATCCCAAACTCCCGCAGATTAGAAGCCTATGTCCCTGATAGTTCTACTGCTTCTGCCATTCATTGGCAGCTGTCTGGCGGCCTTGCTGCCGCACAATGCACGTAATAGCGAATCCCTGCTGGCCGGCCTGGTGGCTCTGGTCGGCACCGTTCAAGTCGCCCTGCTCTACCCCCAGATCGCCCACGGTGGCGTCATCCGTGAAGAATTCATGTGGTTGCCCAGTCTTGGGCTGAACTTCGTGCTGCGCATGGACGGGTTTGCCTGGCTGTTCTCGATGCTGGTGCTGGGCATCGGGACTCTGGTGTCGCTGTATGCGCGTTACTACATGTCGCCGGACGATCCGGTGCCGCGCTTCTTCGCGTTTTTCCTGGCCTTTATGGGCGCCATGCTCGGGTTGGTGATTTCCGGCAACCTGATCCAGATCGTGTTTTTCTGGGAACTGACCAGCCTGTTTTCCTTCCTGTTGATCGGTTACTGGCACCACCGCGCCGATGCGCGGCGTGGTGCGTATATGGCGCTGATGGTCACCGGCGCAGGCGGCTTGTGCCTGCTGGCCGGGGTGATGCTGCTGGGGCATATCGTCGGCAGCTACGACCTGGACCAGGTGCTGGCGGCGGGCGATCAGATTCGCGCGCACTCACTGTACCCGGTCATGCTGGCCCTGGTGCTGATCGGCGCCTTGAGCAAAAGCGCGCAGTTCCCCTTCCATTTCTGGCTGCCCCACGCCATGGCCGCGCCCACTCCGGTTTCGGCTTATCTGCATTCGGCGACAATGGTGAAGGCCGGCGTGTTCCTGCTGGCCCGCCTGTGGCCGTCGCTGTCCGGCAGCGAAGAGTGGTTCTGGATCGTCGGCGGTGCCGGCGCGCTCACCCTCCTCCTCGGCGCTTACTGCGCCATGTTTCAAAATGATCTCAAGGGCTTGCTGGCCTATTCCACCATCAGCCACCTCGGGCTGATCACGTTGCTGCTGGGCCTCAACAGCCCGCTGGCCGCCGTCGCGGCTGTGTTCCATATTCTCAACCACGCCACCTTCAAGGCCTCGCTGTTCATGGCGGCGGGCATTATCGACCACGAAAGTGGCACGCGGGATATCCGCAAGCTCAGTGGGCTGGTGCGCCTGATCCCGTTTACCGCCACCCTGGCGATGGTAGCGAGTGCCTCGATGGCCGGCGTGCCGTTGCTCAATGGTTTCCTGTCCAAAGAGATGTTCTTCGCCGAAACCGTATTCATCTCGTCGACAAAATGGGTGGAAGTCATGCTGCCCGTGATCGCGACCATCGCCGGTACGTTCAGCGTGGCCTATGCGTTGCGGTTCACCGTGGACGTGTTCTTCGGCCCACCGGCGACCGACCTGCCGCATACCCCGCACGAACCGCCACGCTGGATGCGCGCACCGGTTGAACTGCTGGTGTTCACCTGTCTGCTGGTGGGCATCTTCCCGGCGCAGATGGTCGGCTCGATCCTGGCTGCCGCCGCCTTGCCGGTGGTGGGCGGCGCGCTGCCTGAATACAGCCTGGCGATCTGGCACGGCTGGAACGCGCCGATGATCATGAGCCTGGTGGCCATGTCCGGCGGTGTGGTGCTGTATCTGATGCTGCGCAAGCAACTCAAGCGTGGCCGTTTCACCTACCCGCCGCTGATTGGCTATTTCAACGGCAAGCGCGGCTTCGAGCGTTGCCTGGTGGTGATGATGCGCGGCGTGCGCAAGATCGAAAAACGCATCAGCACTAAGCGCCTGCAAACCCAATTGTTCCTGCTGGTGATCGTGGCGGTGATCGGCGCCATGATCCCGATGCTCAACAGCGGTTTGACCTGGGGTGACCGGCCGAAAATCCCCGGCTCCGTCGTGTTCGTCACCCTGTGGGTGCTGGCGATTGCCTGCGCGCTGGGCGCCGCTTGGCAGGCCAAGTATCACCGGCTGGCGGCCCTGACCATGGTCAGCGTGTGCGGCCTGATGACCTGCATTACCTTCGTGTGGTTCTCGGCGCCGGACCTGGCCCTGACGCAACTGGTGGTGGAAGTGGTCACCACCGTGTTGATCCTGCTCGGCCTGCGCTGGCTGCCACGACGGATCGAAGAAGTGTGGCCACTGCCCAACACCCTGCGCAAGGCGCGGATCCGCCGGGTGCGCGACTTCCTGCTGTCCACCGTGGTCGGCGGCGGCATGGCGCTGTTGTCCTATGCGATGCTGACCCGCCAGACCCCCAACGATATCTCCTCGTTCTACCTCAGTCGCGCCCTGCCCGAGGGTGGCGGCAGCAATGTGGTGAACGTGATGCTGGTGGACTTCCGCGGCTTCGATACCCTTGGCGAAATCACCGTGCTCGGTGCGGTGGCACTGACCGTATACGCCCTGCTGCGACGCTTTCGCCCGTCGAAAGAAAGCATGGAACTGCCGCCGCAACAGCGCCAGCTGGCGCCGGACGTGGCCACCGACCTGGTCAACCCGCGCCAGGCCAGCGACACCGCCCTGGGCTTCATGATGGTGCCGGCGGTGCTGGTACGCCTGCTGTTGCCGATCGCGATGGTGGTGTCGTTCTACCTGTTCATGCGCGGCCATAACCAGCCGGGCGGCGGTTTTGTCGCCGGGCTGGTGATGTCGGTGGCGTTTATCCTGCAATACATGGTGGCCGGCACGCAGTGGGTCGAAGCGCAGATGAGCCTGCGGCCGATGCGCTGGATGGGCTTCGGCCTGCTGGCGGCGACGCTCACCGGGCTCGGCGCGCTGTTTGCCGGCTACCCGTTCCTCACCACCCATACCTGGCATCTGAGCGTGCCGGTGCTGGGCGACATCCATATCGCCAGCGCGTTGTTCTTCGATGTCGGCGTGTACGCCATGGTCGTAGGCTCGACCCTGCTGATGCTCACCGCCCTCGGCCACCAGTCGGTGCGCGCGCATAAACCGAGCAACCAGCCCAAAGCCGTCGTCAACCCACAAGGAGCTGCCGCCTGATGGAAGAAGTCATTGCAATTGCCATTGGGGTCCTGGCGGCTTCCGGCGTCTGGTTGATCCTGCGCCCACGGACGTTCCAGGTGGTGATGGGCCTGTGCCTGTTGTCCTACGGAGTCAACCTGTTCATTTTCAGCATGGGCAGCCTGTTTATCGGCAAGGAACCGATCATCAAGGACGGCGTGCCCCAAGACCTGCTCAACTACACCGACCCCCTGCCCCAGGCGCTGGTGCTCACGGCCATCGTGATCAGCTTCGCCATGACCGCGTTGTTCCTGGTGGTGCTGCTGGCCTCCCGCGGCCTGACCGGTACTGACCATGTGGACGGCCGGGAGCCCAAGGAATGAATTGGGTCAACCAACTGATCGTTGCGCCGATCCTGCTGCCGTTACTGACTGCGGCGCTGATGCTGATGCTCGGCGAGAAGCGCCGCCCGCTCAAAGCCAGGATCAATCTGTTCTCCAGCATCATCGGCCTGGGCATCGCCGTATTGCTGCTGTACTGGACACAACAAGGCGGCCCCGGCTCGATCGGCGTGTACCTGCCGGGCAACTGGCAAGTGCCGTTCGGTATCGTGCTGGTGGTGGATCAACTGTCAGCGCTGATGCTGGTGCTGACCGGGATCATCGGCGTCAGCGCGCTGATGTTCGCCATGGCCCGCTGGGACCGTGCCGGCACCAGTTTCCATGCGCTGTTCCAGGTGCAGATGATGGGCCTGTACGGTGCTTTCCTCACCGCCGACCTGTTCAATCTGTTCGTGTTCTTCGAGGTGTTGCTGGCGGCCTCCTACGGCCTGATGCTGCACGGTTCCGGCCGCGCCCGAGTATCGTCGGGGCTGCATTACATCGCGATCAACCTGCTGGCGTCGTCGCTGTTTTTGATCGGTGCGGCGATGATCTACGGCGTGACCGGCACACTGAACTTCGCTGACCTGGCACTGAAAATTCCTCTGGTGCCGGAGGCCGATCGCGGCCTGCTGCACGCCGGTGCGGCGATCCTGGCCACCGCGTTCCTGGCCAAGGCCGGCATGTGGCCGCTGAACTTCTGGCTGGCCCCCGCCTACTCGTCGGCCAGCGCGCCGGTGGCGGCGATGTTCGCGATCATGACCAAAGTGGGCGTGTACACCGTGCTGCGCCTGTGGACCTTGCTGTTTTCCGGCCAGGCCGGCGCGTCGGCGTTGTTTGGCGGTGACTGGCTGGTGTACGGCGGCATGGCGACGATCATCTGCGCGGCGCTGGCGATGCTGGCGGCGCAGCGCCTGGAGCGCATGGCAAGCCTGAGCATCCTGGTATCGGCTGGCATCCTGCTGTCGGCCGTGGGGTTCGCCCAGCCCAGCCTGACGGCCGGGGCGCTGTTCTATCTGGTCAGCTCCACCCTGGCGTTGAGCGCGCTGTTTTTGCTCGCGGAATTGATCGAACGCTCGCGCTCGGCCAATGACCTGCCGCTGGACGAGGAAATCGACGCCCTGCCCAAGGCCATGGAATCCCTGCATCCACGGCCCGGCGTCAACCTCGACGATGAACAGAAAGCCGTGATCGGCCAGGTGATCCCCTGGACCATGGCGTTCCTGGGCCTGAGTTTTGTGGCCTGCGCGCTGCTGATCATCGGCATGCCGCCACTGTCCGGGTTTATCGGCAAGCTCAGTCTGCTGCATGCGCTGGTCAATCCGCTGGGCCTCGGCAACGCGGTGGATGAGCCCATCCGCCCGGCGGCCTGGGGCTTGGTGGCGCTGTTGATCCTGTCGGGGCTGGCCTCGCTGATTGCCTTCGCCCGGCTTGGCATCCAGCGTTTCTGGACCCCGGAAGAACGGCCCTCGCCCCTGCTGCGCCGCTACGAGTGTGTACCGATCTTCCTGCTGCTGGGCCTGAGCATCGCGCTGACCTTCAAGGCCGAGCCACTGATGCGCTACACGCTGGCCACCGCCAAGAGCCTGAACAACCCGGAAAGCTACGTGATGGCGGTGATGGCGACGCGCCCGGTGCCGAGTCCCGAAGCCCAGGCAGCGGCCCTGGAGGTGCAACCATGAAGCGCCTGTTTCCCGCCCCGTGGTTGTCGCTGGCCTTGCTCGGGCTGTGGCTGGTGCTGAATCTGTCCGTGAGCCCCGGCAACCTGCTGCTCGGTGTGCTGTTGGGCGTGCTTGCACCGCTGATGATGGCCCCACTGCGCCCGCAACCGATCAGCCTGCGCCGTCCCGGCGTGATCCTGCGCCTGTTCCTGCTGGTGGGGCGCGACGTCATCGTTTCCAACCTGCAAGTGGCCTGGGGTGTCCTGACGTGCGGCTCACGCCCGCCGCGCGCGCGCTTCATCAAAATCCCCATCGACCTGCGCAGTCCCAACGGCCTCGCGGCGCTGTCGATGATCACCACGGTGATTCCTGGCACGATCTGGTCGGAACTGGCGCTGGACCGCAGTGTCCTGCTGCTGCATGTGTTCGATCTGGACGATGAGGCGCAGTTTATCGAGCACTTCAAATCCGCCTACGAACGGCCCCTGATGGAGATCTTCGAATGAGCGCCCTGCTCTCCAATGCGATCCTGTGCAGCCTGTTCCTGTTCTCCCTGGCGATGGTGCTGACGTTGATCCGCCTGTTCAAAGGCCCGTCAGCCCAGGACCGGGTACTGGCGCTGGATTATCTGTACATCCTGGCGATGCTGATGATGCTGGTGTTGGGCATCCGTTATGCCAGCGACACCTACTTTGAAGCGGCGCTGCTGATAGCGCTGTTCGGCTTTGTCGGCTCGTTCGCCCTGGCCAAATTCCTGTTGCGTGGGGAGGTGATTGAATGATGCCGTTATGGATGGAAATCGTCGTCGGTTTGCTGCTGGTCCTGAGCAGCCTGTTTGCGCTGATCGGCGCGCTTGGGCTGTTGCGCATGAAGGATTTCTTCCAGCGCATGCACCCGCCGGCGCTGGCTTCGACACTGGGCGCGTGGTGCGTGGCGCTCGCGTCGATCATCTATTTTTCGGTGCTCAAGTCCGGGCCGGTGCTGCACGGCTGGTTGATTCCGATTCTGCTGTCGATCACCGTGCCAGTGACCACCCTGCTGCTGGCGCGTACTGCCTTGTTCCGCAAGCGTATGGCCGGCGATGACGTGCCTGCCGAGGTCAGCAGTCGCCGCTGATTAAAGCGGGCACGGTTAAAAATGTGGGAGGGGGCTTGCCCCCGATTGCGGTGGGTCAGTTACAGATGAGCTGACTGATCCACCGCTATCGCAGCAAGCCCACTCCCACACTAGCTCAACTGCTCACACAGAAATGCACTGCTGGCGACCTTGGACGTCGGATGGAACGCCAGCACTCGCGTTGCCACCAGCAGATAGGCGACCTCTTCAGATGACATGAACGCCATACCCCCCATGAGTTCGAAAGCGCGCGTGCCAATACGGTTGACTGCCTCCTGCACCGAGAAGCGTGTGGCCTGAGCACGCGCCAGGTCAGCGCGCAGGAATCGGTTTTCATCTATCGACGTCGCCAACCCCTGCAACGCCATCTTCGCCCCTTGCAGATCAATCAACAACTGCGCCCGATCCTGCGCCGAACCTTTACCCGCCGTCAGTGCGCGCGACGCTAATGCGCTCGCCATGCCCAGGTAGGATGCTGAAGCCAGCAACTGGAACCAGATCGCAAACAAATGGTTACCCGTTCCCTGTTTATCCTCACCGAGCTGCTCATCCACGGTTTTGCTGAAATGCATCATGGACTCAGGAACCACCAGGTTATTGAACCGGACCTCGTGGCTGTCAGCTGCCTGCAAATGGGGAACGGACCAGAACTTTTTCCGCTCGATACAGGGATCACCCGCCAGCCCCGCGCCGATGCCTAAATGAGTATGACCTTCTGAATCAACGTAATTGACACCAAACGTAATCACGTCGAAATGATGGGTCATGGTGCAAGGTTTCTTGCTGCCATTGACCACGTAACCCTCGGCGGTTTTTTCCACGGCCATGGTCGAGGCCAGGATATCCGAATGCGCGCGGCCTTCGGCGAACCCGGACGCAACCAACAAGTCGTTGCGTGCAACGATGCTCAGCAGCCCTTCAAGGTCAGGAAAGAAGTGACTGGCCGCCATCATGCCCGCGACGGTGTGGTGGTGCATGGTCATCATCACCGCCAGAGAAGGGCAATGAGCGCCGACCCACGTATGCAACTGCGCCAACTTACGTGCACTGACGCCCCCGCCACCCAGCACCTGCGCAATGGCAAGCCCAGGCCGACCCGCTGTTCGAAACAGATCAGCCAATCGCTGAGACGCTCCTCGCTCAAGTTCCAACAGCGATGCGGACTCAAGACACGCTGCCAGTTGCGGTACCAACTCCAACGCCGTAGTTCGTTCTTCTGTCAAAAACATACTGTTCAAACCCTTCATTAGTCTTAAATATCCAACCTTCCGGATGCAGTGCGGCTATTCACTTCAAATAGTGGCGCGCATAACGCTGGTTCAAATTCGATAACGGCAACAACATAAAGAAATCAGCAGTCTGGAAGTCCGAGTCCCAGGCAGGCTTGCCACACACCCACGCACCACTGCGCAAATAACCTTTTAACAAAGGCGGCATGGATACAGGTTTTTCAGCTTGGATTTCATGAACCGCAAACGGCGCATAGGGAATGACACGATATTCAGGCGGCGCAAATTGTTCGGGTGTAAACGAATGATAGATCGCTGATGCGTGATGACCGCCATCCGCCAGACTGACGCTGGCACACCCCATCAAGTAATCACAGCCTTCACGTTGCATATACGTTGCCAAGCCCGACCATAGCAGCATGATGACGCTACCGCTTCGGTAGTCAGGGTGCACGCAGGCATGCCCCGCTTCGATAATATGGGCACGTAGAGGATCCAGTCGGCTCAGGTCGAATTCTTTGTCCGAATAGTAGTGTCCCATGTGTCGGGCGGCCGTCGGGCTCATGACACGATACGTACCGACCACAACCCCCGTGGTGGTATCTCGCACCATCAAATGGTCGCAATAGTCATCAAACTCGTCGACATGCAGTGCTTGCGCATTTGCAAGTGCCGGTGTCTGGAATGTTTCATTGAAAACGCTATAACGAAGGGCTTGTACCTCTCGCAGTTGCTCTGGCGTATTGGCAAGACCAATAATCAACTTACCAATATGAGGCGGCAAGCCCGAACCCGCATCCGCGGTCTGTGTGAGCATTTGCATATATGTCCCCTTCTTATTACACCAAGTAACAAACAAAACATTACCTGCCACTCTTGAGGGGGGGACTGTAAGGAAACTCTGAAACCTCGGGTGAATTCGGTAAGACTAAACATATGGGAAAAAGCAGCCCGTTGACCGCCAGTAAATTCCCACAGCGTTCAGGGTTCTTGTTCGGGAAATGGCTGCACAGCGTTCAGCGGTCGCTGCAACAACTCAGGTGCGTACGTGTGACGCAGAGCGTCACGGGATGCATTCCCATGCGCAGCGTAGAGATAGATCTGAACCCGAAGACTGAGCAAGTGAGCACGGAAAAAAAAGCGGGAGGGAGCTTGCTCCCGATGGCGGTGGGTCAGTTGCAGATGAACTGACTGAACTACCGCTATCGGGGGCAAGCCCCCTCCCACATTTGGATCGGGTGAACAATCAGGCCTGATCCGCCAACCGCCATGTCGTCCCACCCTTGCCGTCTTCCAGGACCACACCCATCGCGGTCAGTTGGTCACGGATACGGTCCGATTGCGCCCAGTCTTTACCAGCCCGCGCAGCCAGACGCGCCTGGATCAGCGCATCCACCTGCGTGGCATCCACACGACCTTCGGCGCCTGCCTGCAGGAAGTCATCGGCTTCCATCTGCAATACGCCCAGCACGCTGGCCAGCTCTTTCAAGCGCGCCGCCAGGCCTGCCGCTGCGTCGATATCCGTCTCGCGCAGACGGTTGATCTCACGCACCATTTCGAACAGCACCGCACAGGCTTCCGGCGTACCGAAGTCGTCGTTCATGACGTCGGTAAAGCGTGCCACGAAGGCTTCGCCGCCAGCCGGGGCCACTGCGGGCAAGCCTTTCAACGCATGGTAGAACCGCTCCAGGGCGCCCTTGGCGTCCTTGAGGTTGTCCTCCGAGTAGTTGATGGCGCTGCGGTAGTGGCTGGACACCAGCAGGTAACGCACCACTTCCGGATGGTACTTTTCCAGCACGTCGCGGATGGTGAAGAAGTTGTTCAAGGACTTGGACATCTTCTCGCCATTGATGCGGATCATGCCGCAGTGCATCCAGGCGTTGGCGTAGGTCTTGCCGGTGGCGGCTTCGCTCTGGGCGATTTCGTTTTCGTGGTGCGGGAATTCCAGGTCGCTGCCGCCGCCATGAATGTCGAAGGTCTCGCCCAGGCAGCAGGTGGACATCACCGAGCATTCGATGTGCCAGCCCGGACGCCCGGCGCCCCACGGCGATTCCCAACTCGGCTCGCCGGGCTTGGTGGCTTTCCACAGCACAAAGTCAAGCGGGTCCTGCTTGGCTTCGTCGACTTCAATGCGCGCGCCGATGCGCAGGTCTTCGATCTTCTTGCGCGACAGCTTGCCGTAGCCCATGAACTTGGCGACGCGGTAGTACACGTCGCCATTGCCTGGGGCGTAGGCGTAGCCCTTGTCGATCAGGGTCTGGATCATCGCGTGCATGCCCGGAATGTGGTCCGTGGCACGCGGCTCCATGTCCGGCTTGAGGATATTGAGGCGTGCCTCGTCCTCGTGCATCGCGGCGATCATGCGCTCGGTGAGCGCGTCGAACGCCTCGCCGTTCTCGTTGGCACGATTGATGATCTTGTCGTCGATGTCGGTGATGTTGCGCACATAGGTCAAGTCATAGCCGCTGAAGCGCAACCAGCGGGTCACCAGGTCGAAGGCAACCATGCTGCGGCCGTGGCCGATGTGGCAGTAGTCGTACACGGTCATGCCGCACACGTACATGCGCACCTTGTTGCCATCGAGCGGCTTGAAGACTTCTTTGGTCTTGCTGAGCGTGTTGTAGATGGTTAGCACGATGTTTCCCTTAAAACTTGAATCACTGGCCCCACGAATCTCGCAAGGTCACGGTACGGTTGAATACCGGCTGACCCGGTTTCGAGTCCTTGATATCCGCGCAGAAGTAACCTTCGCGCTCGAACTGGAACCGGTCTTCCGGCTGTGCGTCGCCCAAAGAGGGTTCGGCACGACAACCGGTGAGCACTTGCAGGGAGTCAGGGTTGATGTTGTCGAGGAAACTGGCGCTGTCTTCGGCCTTTTCAGGATTCGGCGAGCGGAACAGACGATCGTACAAACGCACTTCGCACTCGATGCTGGCAGCGGCCGGCACCCAGTGAACCACGCCCTTGACCTTGCGGCCTTCAGGGTTCTTGCCCAGGGTGTCCGGGTCGTAGGAGCAACGCAGTTCGACGATGTTGCCGTCGGCGTCCTTGATCGCTTCGTCGGCACGGATCACGTAGCTGCCGCGCAGGCGCACTTCGCCGTTCGGCTCCAGGCGCTTGTAGCCTTTTGGCGGTTCTTCCATGAAGTCATCGCGGTCGATGTAGATTTCACGGGCAAACGGCAGCTTGCGCACGCCGAGTTCTTCTTTCTGCGGATGACGCGGCAGTTCGAGGTTCTCGACCTGGCCTTCCGGGTAGTTGGTGATCACGACTTTCAAGGGACGCAGCACGCACATGGCCCGCGGCGCGTTCGCGTCGAGGTCCTGGCGGATGCTGAACTCGAGCATGCCGAAGTCAACCACGCCGTCGGAGCGGTTGGTGCCGACCATGTCGCAGAAGTTACGGATCGACGCCGGGGTGTAGCCGCGACGGCGGAAGCCCGACAGGGTCGACATGCGCGGGTCATCCCAGCCATGCACGTGCTTTTCATCCACCAGTTGCTTGAGCTTGCGCTTGCTGGTGATGGTGTAGTTCAGGTTCAGGCGGCTGAACTCGTACTGGCGCGGCTGGGCCGGTACCGGCAGGTTGCTCAGGAACCATTCGTACAGCGGACGATGGCTCTCGAACTCCAGGGTGCAGATGGAGTGAGTGATGCCTTCGATGGCGTCCGACTGACCGTGGGTGAAGTCATAGTTGGGGTAGATGCACCATTTGTCACCGGTCTGGTGGTGGTGGGCATGGCGGATGCGGTACATGATCGGATCGCGCAGGTTCATGTTCGGCGAGGCCATGTCGATCTTGGCGCGCAGTACGCGGGCGCCGTCCGGGAATTCGCCGGCGCGCATACGGGCGAACCAGTCCAGGTTCTCCTCCACCGAACGGTCGCGGAACGGGCTGTTCTTGCCCGGCTCGGTCAGCGTGCCACGATATTCCTTGGCCTGTTCCGGGCTAAGGTCGTCAACGTAGGCCTTGCCGGCCTTGATCAGCTCCACGGCCCAGTCGTGCAACTGGTCGAAGTACTGCGAGGCATAGCGCACTTCACCGGACCACTCGAAGCCCAGCCACTTCACGTCGCTTTCGATGGCGTCGATGTACTCCTGGTCTTCCTTGGCCGGGTTGGTGTCGTCGAAACGCAGGTGAGTGACGCCACCGAACTCCTGGGCCAGACCGAAGTTCACGCAGATCGACTTGGCGTGACCGATGTGCAGGTAGCCGTTGGGCTCTGGCGGGAAACGGGTGACGATCTGCGTGTGCTTGCCCGAATCCAGGTCCGCCTGGATGATCGGGCGCAGGAAATTGACCGGGACGGCAGGTCCGGCCTTGGCATTCGGGGTAGAGTCGACAGTGGGCTTGCTCATAGGATCCTTGAACAGACAGGTTCGTGGCCAGGTGGGGCCAGATAAAACAAAGGGCTCATAATAGCCGATGCAGTCAAGACACTGACAGGCCGGGACCGAAAACTGCTGTTTAATTACTGCTTTTATGGCCGGGGCGGTAAAAAACCACCTCGAAATTCCTGCGGGGCACGCTAAACTGCGCGCCTTGGCCGTCGTTTAAGCCAGACAGGTAAGGTGCCCCGGGCACTCAAACCCACGAATTCCCTGAAAAGAGTAGTGAACATGACTCAAGTCAAACTGACCACCAACCACGGTGACATCGTCATCGAGTTGAACGCCGAGAAAGCGCCGATCACCGTCGCCAACTTCATCGAGTACGTCAACGCCGGCCACTACGAAAACACCGTTTTCCACCGTGTCATCGGCAACTTCATGATCCAGGGCGGCGGTTTCGAGCCAGGCATGAAAGAGAAGAAAGACAAGCGCCCAAGCATCCAGAACGAAGCGGACAACGGCCTTTCCAACGACAAGTACACCGTCGCCATGGCCCGTACCATGGAGCCGCATTCGGCCTCCGCGCAGTTCTTCATCAACGTGGCTGACAACGCTTTCCTCAACCACAGCGGCAAGAACGTGCAGGGCTGGGGTTACGCCGTATTCGGTAAAGTCACCGAAGGCCAGGACGTCGTCGACAAGATCAAAGGCGTGTCCACCACGTCCAAAGCCGGTCACCAGGACGTTCCAGTCGAAGACGTGATCGTCGAGAAAGCCGAGATCGTTGGGTGATATTGCTGATTTCAGACTTGCATCTGGAAGAGGAACGCCCGGACATCACCCGGGCGTTTCTGGATCTGCTCCACGGCCGCGCCCGTGGTGCCCAGGCGTTGTACATTCTGGGGGACTTCTTCGAAGCCTGGATTGGCGACGATGGGATGACCGCGTTCCAGCGTTCCATCTGTGACGCGCTGCGCGAACTGAGCGACAGCGGCACCGCGATTTTCATCATGCACGGCAACCGCGATTTCCTGATCGGCAAGGCGTTCTGTAAAGCCGCAGGCGCCAGCTTGCTCAAGGACCCGAGTGTCGTGCAGTTTTATGGCGAGCCCGTGCTGCTGATGCACGGCGACAGCCTCTGCACCCGCGACCTCGGCTATATGAAGCTGCGGCGCATCCTGCGTAACCCGATTGTACTGTTTATCCTGCGCCATCTGCCTCTGGGCACACGCCACAAGCTGGCGCGAAAGCTGCGCAGCGAGAGCCGTGCACAGACGCGCATGAAAGCCAACGACATTGTCGATGTCACCGCCGAAGAAGTACCGCGAGTGATGCAGCAATTCGGCGTGCGCACCCTGGTCCACGGCCATACCCACCGCCCCGCCATTCATAAGTTGCAGATTGGCGACCAGGCGGCCAAGCGGATTGTGCTGGGGGATTGGGACAAGCAAGGCTGGGCGTTGCAGGTGGATGAGCAAGGCTTTCAACTGGCGGCGTTTGACTTCGTCAATCCGCAGTTGGCCCTTCCCGGCGCTTGATCCGCAACACCACTGATCCCATGTGAACAGAGATCAAACTGTGGGAGGGGGCTTGCCCCCGATGAGGGAGTGTCAGTTGATGCATCTGTGACTGACCCACCGCTATCGGGGGCAAGCCCCCTCCCACAGTTGATTGCGTTCCAATCCGTTCGGATCAGTGGCCGCTTGCTACCGGCCCGGCTTTCGCGCCAAACGGCGGCTTGGCCAGCCATACCAGCAACAATCCGCAGTTGGCCCTGCCTGGCGCTTGATACCTGACAACACACATCCAATGTGGGAGGGGGCTTGCCCCCGATGAGGGAGTGTCAGTTGGTACATCTGTGACTGACCCACCGCCATCGGGGGCAAGCCCCCTCCCACAGTTGATTGCGTTCCAATCCGTTCGGATCAGTGGCCGCTTGCTTCCGGCCCGGTTTTCGCGCCAAACGGCGGCTTGGCCAGCCATACCAGCAACAATCCACAGTTGGCGCTGCCAGGCGCTTGATACCTGACAACACACATCCAATGTGGGAGGGGGCTTGCCCCCGATGAGGGTGTGTCAGTTGATGCATCTGTGACTGACCCACCGCCATCGGGGGCAAGCCCCCTCCCACAGTTGATTGCGTTCCAATCCGTTCGGATCAGTGGCCGCTTGCTTCCGGCCCGGTTTTCGCGCCAAACGGCGGCTTGGCCAGCCATACCAGCAACAATCCACAGTTGGCGCTGCCAGGCGCTTGGTACCTGACAACACACATCCAATGTGGGAGGGGGCTTGCCCCCGATGAGGGAGTGTCAGTTGATGCATCTGTGACTGACCCACCGCCATCGGGGGCAAGCCCCCTCCCACAGTTGATTGCATTTCAGCCCCGGGCAGTCAGTGCCCCGAAGCCGCAGGCCCCGCTTTCGCGGTAAACGGCGGCTTGGCCAGCCACACCAGCAACATCAAGCCCGCGAAGATCCACCCCATCAACGTGAAGTAGTCCACGGTGGACATCATGTAGGCCTGGCTAGTGAGGATCTGGTCCAACTGCGCATACGCTTTGTGCCCCGCCCCGCCGAGCGCCTGTATCGCCTCGCGCGTGGCCGAGTCATAAGTGGTCATGTTCTCGCTCATGTACGCATGGTGCTGATCGGCGCGGCGAATCCAGATCCAGGTGGTGAGCGAGGCCGCGAAGCTGCCGCCCAAGGTGCGCAAGAACGTTGCCAGCCCCGCGCCGTCGGCAATCTGCTGCGGCGGCAGGTCGGACATCAGGATGCTCAAGGTCGGCATGAAGAACAGCGCCACGCCGATCCCCATGAACAGCTGCACCAGGGCGATATGGGTGAAGTCCACCTCATTGGTGAAGCCTGCGCGCATGAAGCAGCTCAAGCCCATCGCCAGGAACGACAACCCCGCCAGCAGGCGCAAGTCGAATTTGTGCGCGTATTTGCCCACGAACGGTGACATCAGCACCGGCAGAATGCCGATCGGCGCCACCGCCAGGCCGGCCCAGGTGGCGGTGTAGCCCATCTGGGTTTGCAGCCACTGCGGCAGGATCAGGTTGATGCCAAAGAAGCCCGCGTACCCGCCGATCAACACAATGGTGCCGATGCGGAAGTTGCGGTAGGCGAACAGGCGCAGGTTCACCACCGGGTGCTTGTCGGTCATCTCCCAGATCACGAACACCGCCAGGGCAATCGCCGAGATCACTGCACCGATAATGATGAAGTTGGATTCGAACCAGTCCAGGTCATTGCCCTTGTCGAGGATGATCTGCAAGGCGCCGACACCGACGATCAGGCTCAACAACCCCACATAGTCCATCGGCTGGTAGCTGGTGACCACCGGGCGTTTCTTCAACTGCGCACGCACCACCATCACCGCAAAGATGCCGATCGGCACGTTGATGAAGAAGATCCACGGCCAGCTGTAGCTGTCGGTGATCCAGCCGCCGAGGATCGGTCCCGCAATCGGCGCCACCACCGTGACCATCGCCAATAGCGCCAGGGCCATGCCGCGCTTGGCCGGTGGGTAGACCGCGATCAGCAGCGTCTGGGTCATCGGGTACAACGGCCCCGCCACCAGCCCTTGCAGCACGCGAAAGCCGATCAACTCGGGCATCGAGGTGGAAATACCGCACAGGAACGAGGCCAGCACGAACAGCATGGTCGCCCACAGGAACAGCTTCACCTCGCCGAAGCGCCGGCTCAACCAACCGGTGAGCGGCAAGGCAATGGCGTTGCTCACCGCAAACGAGGTAATGACCCACGTGCCCTGCTCCGAACTCACGCCCAGGTTGCCGGAAATGGTCGGCAACGCCACGTTGGCGATGGTGGTGTCGAGCACCTGCATGAAGGTCGCCAGCGACAGCCCGATAGTGGCCATCAACAGGCTGGGTGGCGTGAACGAGGCGTTATTGCTCATCAGCGTTGCGCAGCCTTGGGGGCGGCGACGCTGTTGTCATGGATCAACTGGTTGATCATGGCATCGGCCTCGGCCAGTTGACGGTCATACACGTTGGTGGTGAACGAGGCCTTCTGCGGCGGCTGTTGCGCCAGGACCGGGCCGCTCTGGTCGTGCAGGTCCACATTGACCACGGTGCTCAAGCCAACGCGCAGCGGGTGCTTGGCCAGTTCTTCGGCATTGATATGGATGCGCACCGGTACGCGCTGCACGATCTTGATCCAGTTGCCGGTGGCGTTCTGCGCGGGCAACAGGGCAAATGCGCTGCCGGTACCGGCGCCGAGGCTGTCGACGGTGCCGCTGTACTTCACGTCGCTGCCGTAGATGTCCGACTCGATGTCCACCGGCTGGCCGATGCGCATATCACGCAGCTGGGTTTCCTTGAAGTTGGCATCGATCCACAGCTGGTCCAGCGGAATCACCGCCATCAGCGCGGTACCCGGCTGGACGCGCTGGCCCAGTTGCACGGTGCGCTTGGCCACATAACCGGTGACGGGCGCGATCAAGGTGCTGCGCGCGTTGGTCAGGTAAGCCTGGCGCAGTTGCGCGGCGGCGGCTTGCACATCCGGGTGAGACGAAATCACCGTGTCATCCACCAGGGCGTTGGTGGTCTTGAGTTGCTGCTCAAGGTTGGTCAAGGCGTTTTTCGCCGCGGTCAGGCTATCGCGGGCGTGGGACAGTTCTTCCTGGGAAATCGCCCCGCCCTGGGCCAGGGTCTTGCGTCGGTTGTAGTTGTCCTGGGCCGTCTGCACGTCAGCTTTCTGCGCGTTGACCTGGGCTTTCATGCCATCGACGTTGCTGTACAAGCCACGCACCTGGCGCACGGTGCGGGCCAGGTTGGCCTGGGCGCTTTGCAGGCCGACGGCGGCGTCGTTGGGGTCGAAGTTGACCAGCACCTGGCCTTCATGGACCAGGTCGCCATCGTCGGCGCCGATGCTGACCACGGTGCCGGTGACCAGCGGAGTGATTTCCACCACGTTGCCATTTACATAGGCGTCATCGGTACTTTCATTGAAGCGCCCGTACAACTCGTACCAGGCCCACACGCCAACGACACCTAAGATGACGATCAGCGCCAGGCCGATCAGCATGACTTTGCGTTTGCGCGGGTTGTTGTCTTTGGGTTGTTCAGTTGCATTGTTGCTGTCGGCAGTGGCCATGACAAATACCTCAAATTATTCCGTGCGGGTGGCTGGGGTGGTCGCGGCGACGTTGTTGGCGTTGAACCCGCCACCCAGGGCCTGCATCAATTGAATCGACAGATCGATCTGCGCAGCATTCAGGCTTGCCAACTGACGCTGGGCCTGCAGCAGTTGCTGCTCGATGCTGAGCACATCCAGGTAATTACCGATGCCGGAGCTGTAGCGCTGCACCCCGGTGTCGTAGGACTGCTGCGCGATGTCGGCGGCGTGTTGCTGGGCCTGGATCTGCCGCCCGGTGTCGCGCAGTTGCGACAGGGTGGTGCCGATATCGCCGAGGGCTTGCACCAGGGTCTTGTTGTACTGGGCCACGGCCAGGTCGTAGTCGGCGTCGCGGGCATCGAGGTCGGCGCGCAAGCGGCCGCCGTCGAAGATCGGCAACGAGATCGTCGGCGCGATATTGAAGAAGCGGCTGGCCGAACCGAACATCGCATCACCCAGCAACGACTCGGCGCCTGCGCTCGCGCTCAGGTTGAGGTTGGGGTAGAAACGGGTCTTGCTGGCGTCGATGTTCTTGCTCGCTGCCTCTACTCGCCAGCGTGCGGCGACCAGGTCCGGGCGACGGCCGAGCAGCTCGGCAGGCAACACTGCGGGCACGGCCACGGCGCTGGGTTTGAGCACCGTTGGGCGAGCCAACTCGTCACCGCGGTCCGGGCCTTTGCCGAGCAACACAGCCAACGCGATCTTGGCACTTTGCAGCTGTTTTTCCGCGTCAATCAGTTGTGACTGGGAGCTGGCTTCCAGGCTTTCGGTCTGCTGGTACTGGTACTCGCTGTCGATACCGGAACTCAGGCGGCGCTTGCTCAGGTCGAGCATCTGACGGGTGCGCTTGAGGTCATCGACCGCCAGATCACGCACGATGTGCGCCTGGCCCAGATCGCTGTAGGCCTTGGCGACGTTGGCGGCCAGGGTAAGGCGCGCGGCCTGCTGGTCGACTTCGGCGGCCCGGGCCTCGCCCAGGGCGGCTTCCCAGGCTGCACGCTGGCCGCCCCAGAGGTCGAAGTTGTAGTTGAAGCTGGCGCCGATGTTGCGCACCGTCGAATAGGCATCGCCCTGCCCGCGTGGGTCCTGGTCCTTGGCCAGGCGCGAGCGGCTCACACCTGCGCTGGCATCCAGAGTAGGCATGCGCGCGGCGTTGGCGGCATAGGCCGCCGCTTCGGCCTGGTGGGCGCGCGCGTCGGCCACTTGCATGTCGGGGCTGTTTTGCAGCGCTTCCTGGATCAACCCGTCGAGCTGTGGGTCGCCGAGGCTTTTCCACCAGTCAGCCGCCGGCCAGGCGGCGCTCGACAGTGTCACACCGCTGAGGGATTTACCTGTTTGCAGGGTATTGGCGTCGAGGCGTTGGCCCTGGGTGTCGAGGCCGCTGTAGTTGGCGCAACCGGCCAGCGTCATCGCCGCCAGCACCAGGCTGAGTGCGCGTATATTCATTGGTTACCTACCCGCTGGATCGTGATGGGGTCACCTGCGGCGATCAGAATTTTCTTGAGGATGCGTTCCAGGGTTTCCAACTCGCCCGTCTCGAGAACGCCGGCCAGTTGATTGAGGGCCTGGGCGCCGATGTGCGGCAGCATGTCCGCCAGGCGCTGGCCGTCGGCGGTCAGCACCAACTGCACCTGGCGGCGGTCCAGTTCGGAACGTCTGCGGCTGAGCAAGTCTTTCTGCTCCAGCCGGTCGAGCATGCGCGTCATCGAACCGCTGTCCAGAGACAGGTGACGGCATAACTCGGCCGGGGTATCGACGCCGAACTGGGCCATGATGATCAACACCTTGAACTGCGCGGCGGTGATGCCGTGGGGTTCCATATGGGTGTCGATGATGCGGTCCTTGAGAATCGCAGCGCGGCCCAGCAACAGGCCGAGATGGCAGTTGTGGAAGTTGTCAGGGGTGAAGTGAGGCATCGAAAGTCACCTTATTACTGCCTAGGCAGTGAATGTGTGACACGATATTACTGCTTAGGCAGCGAATGTCAAATGGAATAGTTAGGTTGCTTGGTAGTTGGCGGAAAGCTTGAGTGAAAATAGTTGTCCATGTGGGAGGGGGCTTGCCCCCGATTGCGATCTTTCAGTCAGCTAATCTATAGCTGACCCACCGCTATCGGGGGCAAGCCCCCTCCCACATTTTTTCACCGAATACGGCTTAGAAGTCGCGCTTGTAGAAGATATCCAGGGAGCTGGCCACGCCTGTGGCCACTTCCAGGTACACCTTCTTGCTCAACAAATAACGCAAGGCAATGGTGTTGGCCGGTTCGAACACCCCAACCCCATAACGCAGGCTGAGCTTCTCGTTGATCTTGCCGCTGGCCACCACGGCCGTGCTGTTGCCAGTGCCTTGAGTATCCAGATCGAAATCCTGAATGCCCAATTTGTTGGCGATATCCGAGGTCACGCCTGCGCTGCCCATCAAGCCCAGGCCCAGGGCGGCTTCGGCAAGCATGTTGTTGTCTTCACCGTTGTTGGTGCGCGAACGTCCCAGCACCAGGTAGGACAGCGCGTCCTCCTGCGCCATGGCGGGCTCGGAGAAGATCTGCGTGGTCGGCTGCTCGGCGCTGCCGCTCAGGCGAATCCCGGCGGTCACGGTGCGGGACGATTCGACCACCACACGCACCGCTTCGATATCCAGGAACGGTTGGTCCAACGGCCCGGCAAACAACAGCCGTGCACGGCGCACGTTGAGGCGCTGGCCGTAGGCGCGGTAGCGGCCGTCGTTGAGCCACAGCTCGCCACGGGTGTCCATGTTGTCGCCGATATGCACATGGCCCTGCACTTTGGCGGTGAGGCCGAAGCCGGCGAAGTTGAGCTGGTCTTCGCCCACTTCCACGTCGATATCCATGGCCATCGCCATCGGCGGTTTGCCTTCTTCGGTCTGGCTGCCGACGATCACCGTGTCATCGGACACCTTGACCGTCGAGGGCGGCAGCTCGCGCACAGTGATATCGCCGCGCGGAATGTGCACCTTGCCGGCAATCGCCAGCTTGTCGTCCTTGAGGCTGATCTTCAGGTCGGGAGCCACTTCCAGCTTGGCATAGGGCTCGACGGTGACCGGCAGTTGCGAGCCCTTGAGGCTGAGGTCGACCACCAGGGCGCGGCCCCAGTCGATCTGGCCCTTGAGGCTGCCCTGCCCGGCCTTGCCGCTGTGCCAGCCGCCGTCAAGCTGCACGCTTTCGCCGGCGATCTGCGCCTGCAGGTTCAGGCCCTCGAGGCTGATGGGCAGTTCAGGACCCGAGACTTCACCGTCCACCAGATTCACGTTGCCGTTAACCAGGGGCGCGAGCAAACCGCCGGAGATGCGGCCATTGCCGTTGAGCTTGCCGTTGAGCTTTTCCACCATCGGCACAAAGGGTCGCGCCACGGCGAGGTCCAGGCCGGTGAGGCTGAAGTTGCCGGTGATCGGCTTGTTGGCCGGCAGCGGGTTGATCTGCGCCTGCAACAGCAGTTCACCGAGCTTGCCGCCACGAAAGTTGAGCTGGGTATCGATACGCTTGGGGTTGAGCGTGGTTTCCAGCTTCAGGGTGTCGTAAGGGAAATCCAGCCATTGGCCCTTGTCCCGCACCCGCAGCTTGCCGCCACCGGCGTCTACCGAGACCACGCCCTTCGGGCCGCTGGCCGGCAGGTCGAGTTGTACGTCGGCATTGAGCCTGCCCTGCCAGGCGAAGTCTTTGGGCAGGAACGCCGCAAGACTGTCGATAGGGAATTGCTTGAGGTGGTAGCGCAGCTTGGGCTCGGGCATCAGGCGCTGGTCTTCGCCACACAGGCTGGCGCCACCGGACACCCAGCAGTGCGCGGCGAAGGTCAGCTTGCCATCGGCCAGGCGCTCGATTTTCGCCGGGGCTTGCAGGCGCCAGTCCTGGCCGCCGGCTTGTACGTCACCACTGGCCAGGCGCCCACGCCAGTTGCCGTTGTCGAGGTTGCCATCCAGGGCCAGGGCCAATTTGAGCAATGGTCCGGCCAGGTCCAGTTGAACCTTCTGGTTCTTGATATCGCCCTGGGCGCTGGCGGTGAGCGTGCCGACCTGGGTCTCGCCGCTCTGGATGCCGCTGCCCTTGAGGTCGAGCCTGGCGCGCTGGGCGCTGTCCAGTGTGGCGTCGAGGTTGAGGCTTTGCAGGCGGTTGTCGGCCAATGCCAGTTGCTGGCCCTTGAGGGCAAGCTTGCCTTGGGGCGCCTGCAAGGTGCCGGCGACATCAAGGCGGCCATTGACCTGCCCGCGCAGTTGCGGCCAGAGCTGGGCCAGGCGCGCCAGTTTGATGTCGATCTGCCCGGCCAGGCGTTGCTGCAGGCTGCCGCTGCCGTTGATGCGGTTGTCGCCCAGGCGGATGTCCAGGTTGGCAAGGGTCCATTGCGGCCCCGCGCCTTCGGCCTTGGCTGCAAACACGGCGGCCTGTCCGCGCAGGCGACCCTTGAGGTCGAGGTCGGCGTTGAGCTGGAGCTGCTCGTTCTTGAATTCGCCTTTGCTGCGCAGCGGCCCGGCCAGGGTGCCGGGCAATTCGGCGACCCAGTACGCCGGGTTCAATGCCGACAGGTCCAGCGCGGTGTCCCAGGCGATACCGTCGGCGAACTGTAGGTTCAGATGGCCCTCGGCCTTGCCCTGGCCGGCGCTCAATTTCAGTTCGGGCAGGAACACTTGCTTGAGGTCGCCGCTGAACGGCGTGACCACCGTGAAGGCGCCCGCCGGGCCGTCAAGGTCGGCCTTGAGGTTGCCCAGGTAGTTGCCATCCTTATAGGAAACTTCACCGTTGAAGGTGCGCAAGGCCACCTGCGGTTCGTCGATCAGCGGATAGAGGCGCTGCCAGGGGAAGTCCAGCCAGTCGATTTTGGCATCGGCGCTGAAACCTTGCTGCCAGTCCAGGTTGGCGCTGAGCTTGAGGCTTTGCTTGTCGCCGGCATTCAAGTTGAGGCCGGCGATCTGCGCGCCCTTGGCGTCGACCTTGCCTTGCAGCAGTAAATCCACCGGGCCTTTTTGCGCCGGTAATACCGCCTTGCCCAGCAACTGATAACCCGCTTTAAGGTCGCCCTTGGCGCTCAGGTCCAACTGGTTGAGTTGCAAGGTGTCGGGCAGATCGGCGCTGGGCTTGAACGCCTCGGAGGTGATGCGCAACTGCGCCGGCAGGTTTTCCGCCAGGGGTTGCAGCTCGCCACTGAGCTTGGCCGGCAGGTAACCGCTGCTGTCGGCGTCGAGCTTGAGGGTCTTGAGCAGGTCGCCGTTGATGTTGAGCGTGACGGTCCAGGGTGCGCCACCCGGAGCGTAGGGCAAACTGAGCGTGCCGGTGGCATTGAGCGGCCAATCGCCTGTGGGTTGCAGCAGGCCGGCGAGGTCCAGCACCAGGTCGTCGCGCTGCACATGAACGGAGTCGATCTGCATGCCGGCGGCGGTCCAATGCGCCGCCAGTTGCAAGCCCTTGAGTGCTTCACTGCCGTTGAACAGCAGGCTGCCGATACGAACATCGCCCAATTGGATAGCAACCGGCAGCTTCAGGTCGGGCAGTTGGATCGGCCCGCTGTCGCTTTCTTCGGTACTGGGTGCAAATGTCAGGCTGACCTGGTCCACATCCAGCCGGTTGATGCACAAGGTCATGCGCAACAGGCAACCCGGCGACCAGTCAAACGTCGGCGCATTGAGCTCGACGCGGCTGCCGTCCTGCTGCCACAGCAGGTGGTCGGCGCTCCACTGCCCGCCCAGGCGTCCGTGAAAATTCTCCACGCTCAAGCCCGGCACCTGGCCCAGTACCCAGCGACTGCCGGCCTGGGTACCCAGCAGCGCCCACAGCGTCAACAGCAACAGCGCGAGGACGGCGATCAATGCCAGCCCCGCTATTTTCAAACCACGCATCACAGCTCAGGCCCCATGGAAAAGTGCAATCGAATGCCGCCCGGATCTTCCAGGGCATGGGCCAGGTCGAGGCGGATCGGACCCACGGGCGAGACCCAGCGCACCCCCACACCCACGCCGGTTTTCAGGCTGGGCATGTCCAGCGTATTGAACGAGTTGCCCTGATCGATAAAGGTCGCGATCCGCCATTTCTCAGTGATGGAATATTGATACTCGGCGCTCAGCGCCACCATGTAGCGGCCGCCGATGCGGTCGCCACGGTCGTTTTCCGGCGACAGGGTCTGGTATTCATAACCGCGCACGCTCTGGTCGCCACCGGCGAAGAAGCGCAGCGACGGCGGCACCGACTGATAGCCATTGGTGGCACTGCCGCCGACTTGCGCGCGGCCCAGGAACCGGTGGTTATCCCACAAGGTGGTCAGGCCCTTGATCGTGGCGGTGCCATACAGCAGGTTGGTGTCGGAACCGAGCCCTTCCTTGGCGACTTTGCTGTCGAACATCAGGCGATAGCCGTTGTGCGGATCGATGCGGTTGTCGCTGCGCAGGTAGGAGTAGCTGATGCCCGGCATCACCAGGTTACTCAAGCCCGAGTCATTGCCCAGGCGATACTCTTCACGCTGGTATTTGAGCGAGATGACCCGGGTCCAACCGCTGGGCAACTTGCTGTGCCATTCGGGGCCGAGGGTGAGCAGCTTGCTCAGGGTGTCGGTGTTGGCGATCTCTTCATTCTGATAGCCGCCGGCAAAACGCAATTTGTCGGTGAGCGGAGGGTCCAGCGGAATGTCGTACCACAGGCCGACGTTCTGGCGCGGCGCGGACAACTCGGCTTCCCAGCCATAACTGTGGCCCTGGGGATTGACCCAGTGGCGCGTCCAGTTGGCCTTGCCCCGCGGGCCGACGTCCGTCGAGAACCCCAGGCCCAGCCCCATGGTGCGGGGCTTGCGCGTGTCCAGTTGCACGGCCACCGGAATCACGTCATTGCTTGAGGCCGCGGGGCTGGCGTCCACGCGCACGCTTTCGAAAAAGCCACTGGCCTGCAGGTTCTGGTTGAGTTCGGCGATCAGTTCGGAGTCATAGGGTGTACCTGGCTTGAACGGCACCATGCGCTGCAACAGCTCTTCGTCAAAGGGCGTGTCGCCGCTGAAGCTGACCTTGCCCATGTTGTAGCGCGGGCCGCTGTCGTAAACGAGTTCGATGTCAGCCACGCCCGCTTGAGGGTCTACGGCCAGTTTCTGACGGGTAAAACGCCCGCTGAAAAAGCCATAGCGCGACGCCTGATTCTGGATCAGGCGCTTGGCGTCATCGTAATGGCCGTGATTGAGCACCGCGCCCGGCTTGAGGTCGTCACTGGCGGGCACACGAAAGGCCTTGAGGTTCGCCGCCGGGCCATCGACGCGCAAGGTCACGTTGCGCAGGTGCACCGGCTCGCCGGGGTCGACGGTCAGGGTCAGGCGCGGGTTCTTGCCGCCCTTCACCTCGCTGGCGATCCGCGGCTGATAGAAGCCCAGCGCCTGGGCCGCTTTGCGCGCCTGCTCTTCGGCGCCACGGCTGAATCGCAGCAGGGCTTCTTCGTCACGATCGCCAACACTGCCGATGTAGCCTTCGATGTTGGCTTTCAGCGCGTCATTTGAGGGTTTGATCCGCACGTCCAGTTCGCTTTGCGCCAATGCGCCACAGCTTGTGAACAGCAGAATCAAGCCGCTGGTAAATCTTCCTGGAAACTTCATAGGCGCGGATGCTACACGAGCGAGAGAGGTACTTTGAACTCGGATTTATCTGAATAATTCTGTCTCAGGCCGTTGCAGCATTTGACGCCTGGGGATTGGGATGAAAAAACACATGCTCCAAGACAGGTCCTACGGCAATTTCACCGATTTCCTCATAGCCCTGGCGCTTATAGAAATCCAGGTAACGGGAGTTGCCCGTGTCGAGCACCACGCCCGAGGAGTGCTGGTCATCGGCGCACCAATTGTGGACGGCTTCGAGCAATTGTTCGCCATAGTGCTGGCCTTGCAACTGCGGGTGAATACCCAGCAACGGCAACACATGCACCGACTCACCGGGCAGGCACGCCAATACGGCCTGATGGTATTCGAGGTAGCGCCGCGTACCGCGCACACCGGTGCTCAACCACATGCGGATCTGCCACGCCCAGCTCTCGGTGATGCCCAGGCGCCGTTGCGGCGGCGCGATAAGGGCGACGCCAATCAAACGGTCGTTGACGAACAGGCCGATGGCCGGAAGTTTCTGAAAGAAGTGCTGCTTGACCAGCTCGCGCACTGTTGCGCGTACCCGCTGTTCATAACCTGGACGCTCGGCTTCGAAGATGTAGGCGAAGGTCGGTTCGTGACGGTAGGCCTGGTACAACAGGGAACGCGCTTCGCGGGAATAACCGCTGTTGAGCAGGCGAATCTCGGCAGCTGCCGTCGAGGTGTCAGGCATAACAATCAATCTCCTGGACGCCATTCAAAAAGATGGCGTTCTTATGGGTACGAACCTGCGCAGCGCCAGTCGTTCCCAGACATTAGCAGCGCATGCATCCTACCGCCACGCTGGCCCCCGTCCGACTTGTCGGCTAGCATCGCCCTTTTGCCAGACTGGACCGCCGACCATGAAAATCGTCTCCTTCAATATCAACGGGCTGCGTGCCCGCCCTCATCAGCTGGCGGCGCTGATTGAAAAACACCAGCCGGACGTCATTGGCCTGCAGGAAACCAAGGTGCACGACGACCAGTTCCCGCTGGCCGAAGTCCAGGCGCTGGGCTATCACGTTTACTACCATGGCCAGAAAGGCCACTACGGTGTGGCCCTGCTCTCGCGCAAGGAAGCGTTGGATGTGCACAAAGGTTTTGCCACCGATGAAGAAGACGCCCAGCGCCGTTTTATCTGGGGCACCTTTGCCGACGAGAGCGGCAACCCGGTCGTCATCATGAACGGCTACTTTCCCCAGGGCGAAAGCCGCGACCACCCCACCAAATTCCCGGCCAAGCAGCGCTTCTATGAAGACCTGCAGCAACTGCTGGAAAGCCGGTTCAGTAATGACCAGGCGCTGGTGGTGATGGGCGACGTGAATATTTCCCCGCAAGACTGCGACATCGGTATCGGCGCCGACAACGCCAAACGCTGGCTGAAAACCGGCAAGTGCAGCTTCCTGCCCGAAGAGCGCGAATGGATGGCCCGCCTGAAAAACTGGGGCCTGGTGGACAGCTTCCGTCACCTGAACCCTGAAGTGACCGACCGTTTCAGCTGGTTCGATTACCGCAGCCGTGGCTTTGAGGACGAGCCCAAGCGTGGGCTGCGCATTGACGTGATCATGGCGTCCAACGGCTTGCTCCCACGGGTCAAGGATGCCGGCGTCGATTATGATCTGCGGGCATTGGAAAAGCCGTCGGACCATGCGCCGATCTGGTTGGAATTGAGTTAATTCCCTGACACTACTCGATCAACTGTGGGAGAGGGCACGCCCTGGCCCTCTGTAGGAGCGAGCTTGCTCGCGAAAAACGTCAACGATACCGCGTATTTACTGAACGAACGCGGTGCCTGTGAGTTTTTCGCGAGCAAGCTCGCTCCTACAAAAGGGCCAGGGCAAGCCCCCTTCCACATTTTGTTCTGTGGTGTATCAGTCATATGTTTGCAATCCAACTGACTTAATCTCGCAGCACTTCCTTTGGCGCAAAAAGGTGCCGGCATGAGGCTGCGCGTTCTGTTACTGCTGACGCTGTTCCCGTTTTTCGCTGTGTCTGCCCCTCTCCCGCTTCCCGATCAAGGCCCGGCATTGCGTATCCAGGGTTCCAACACCATCGGCGCGGGATTGGGCCCGGCGCTGGTCAAGGGGTTGATGGAGCGCCAGGGTTTGCAAGGCGTGCGCATCGAACCCGCCGAGGGCGCCAATGAACAGCACGTGATCGGCAAGACCCGTCAGGGTAAAACCGTGAGCATCGACGTAGCCGCCCATGGTTCCAGTACAGGATTTGCCGCGCTGAAAAACCACAGTGCCGACCTCGCCGCATCGTCGCGCCCGATCAAAGACAGCGAACTGGTCGACCTGGAAACCCTGGGCGACCTGAAAAGCCCGGAAGCCGAACAGGTGATCGCCATCGATGGCCTGGCAATCATCCTCAACCCCCGCAACCCGCTCAACACGCTGGACACCGAGCAACTGGCGCAGATCTTCAATGGTCAGATCAGCACCTGGGAAGCCCTGGGCGGCAGTGGCGGCGCCATTCATGTGTACGCCCGCGACGACCGGTCCGGCACCTATGACACCTTCAAGGAACTCGTGCTGAACCGCCGCGACACACCGCTGGTGGCGTCGGCCCGGCGTTTCGAATCCAGTGAAGCGCTGTCCGATGCGGTCAGCCAGGACCCTCAAGGCATCGGTTTTATCGGGCTGCCCTACGTCCGCAAGGCCAAGACGGTGGCGGTTGTCGATGGAGACTCGCAACCGATGCTGCCACTGGGCAGCCTGATCGCCACCGAGGATTACCCGCTGTCACGGCGACTGTACGTTTATCTGCCGCCGGCGACGCAGAATCCCTGGGCCAAGGCACTGGTGGACTTTGCCCAGAGCAGCCAGGGCCAGGCGATCGTGGCGGCCAATGGTTTTATCGCCCAGCACGTGCAGGCAATCGGCGTGGAGCCCCGCGCCTCGATGCCCGAGGAGTATCAGGCGATTGTGCGCAACGCCCAGCGTTTGACGGTGAACTTTCGTTTCGAGGAAGGCAGCGCCAGCCTGGACAACAAGGCGCGCCAGGATGTGCAGCCGGTGGTGGCCTACCTGAAAAGCCACGGCAAACTGCACAAGCAAGTGACGCTGGTGGGGTTTGGCGATGCCAAGAATGATCCGCAGCGGGCGGCCTTGCTGTCGAAGTTGCGGGCCATGGCGGTGCGCCGGGAGTTGGTGAAAAGCGGCGTGATACTGCGCGATACTCGCGGGTTCGGCGCACAGATGCCGGTGGCGGCGAATACGGCGGATGAAGGCCGGATCAAGAATCGGCGGGTGGAGGTCTGGGTGTACTGAGGCTGGTTTTTGGGGTGTTCAAACCGGCCTCATCGGGGGCAAGCCCCCTCCCACACTTGGATTTGTGAATACGGTCAACATGTGGGAGGGGGCTTGCCCCCGATAGCAGGCGACGCGGTCTCACTGCCCGCCGCGCATCAGCTCCTTGGGCACATACTTGCCAATCTCAAACTTGCCGATCGCCGCCCGGTGCACTTCATCCGGCCCATCGGCCAGGCGCAGGGTGCGCTGCATGGCGTACATATAAGCCAGCGGGAAATCATTGGACACACCGGCACCGCCGTGGATCTGGATGGCGCGGTCGATAACTTTCAGCGCCACGTTGGGCGCAACCACCTTGATCTGGGCGATTTCGCTTTTGGCGATTTTATTGCCCACGGTGTCCATCATGTACGCCGCTTTCAAGGTCAGCAGCCGCGCCATGTCGATTTCCATGCGCGAGTCGGCGATCTTGTCGATATTGCCCCCCAGGCGCGCCAACGGCTTGCCGAAGGCGCTGCGGCTGACCGAGCGTTTGCACATCAACTCCAGCGCGCGCTCGGCCATGCCGATCGAGCGCATACAGTGGTGGATACGGCCCGGGCCAAGCCGCCCCTGGGCGATCTCAAACCCGCGCCCCTCACCCAGCAGCACGTTTTCGTAAGGCACGCGTACGTTGTCGAACAGCACTTCGGCGTGACCGTGGGGCGCATCGTCGTAGCCGAACACCGGCAGCGGGCGCAGGATTGTCACGCCGGGCGTGTCCACCGGCACCAGGATCATCGAATGCTGCTGGTGGCGCGGCGCATCCGGGTTGCTCAGGCCCATGAAGATCAGGATCTTGCAGCGCGGGTCGCAGGCGCCGGAGGTCCACCACTTCTTGCCGTTGATCACCCATTCATCGCCCTGGCGTTCGGCGCGGGCGGCCATGTTGGTGGCGTCCGAGGAGGCCACATCGGGTTCGGTCATGGCGAAGGCTGAACGAATCTCGCCGCGCAGCAGCGGCTCGAGCCAGCGTTGTTTCTGCTCTTGATTGGCGTAACGCACCAGCACTTCCATATTGCCGGTGTCGGGGGCCGAGCAGTTGAATGGTTCCGGGCCCAGCAACGAGCGGCCCATGATTTCGGCCAGTGGCGCGTATTCGAGGTTGGTCAGGCCGGCGCCCAGCTCGGACTCCGGCAGGAACAGGTTCCACAACCCCTCGGCTTTAGCCTTGGCTTTGAGCTCGTCCATGATCGCAGTGGGCTGCCAGCGGTCACCTTCGCTGACCTGGCGTTCGAACACCGGCTCGGCCGGGTAGACGTAAGCGTCCATGAATGCGCTGACGCGTTCACGCAGTTCCTGAACCTTGGGCGAATAGGCGAAATCCATGAGCGGCTCCCTTCTCTGAGAGGTTGTTTAGGTCATGCAATCGATGCTAGAACAGCGTTGATAATTTACCTAGCCTATTCTCGGCGTGTATTAACATTCATCACCGATATATGATTGACGTCTGAAGACGTAAAAAATCGCCACCTGATAATAAGAGCGCAACCCCCATGAATCTGAGCAAGGTCGACCTCAATCTCTTTATCGTCTTCGACGCGATCTACACCGAAGCCAACCTCACCCGGGCCGGGCAGATTGTCGGCATCACCCAGCCGGCGGTCTCCAACGCGCTGGCACGCCTGCGCGAGACCTTCAACGACCCGCTGTTCGTGCGCACGGCCCAAGGCATGGTGCCCACGCCGATGGCGCAGAACATCATCGGCCCGGTGCGCAATGCGTTGTCGTTGCTGCGGGTGTCGGTGCAGGAGAGCCGGATTTTCAACCCGCAACAGGCGGCCAAGACCTATCGCATCAGCATGACCGACCTGACCGAAGCGGTGATTTTACCGCTGCTGTTCCAACGCCTGCGCCGCCTCGCGCCGACGGTGGTCATCGAGAGTTTCCTGTCCAAACGCCGCGAAACCACCAAGGAACTGGCCGCCGGGCGCCTGGATTTTGCCGTGGATGCGCCGCTCAACACCGACCCGCAAGTGCGTCACGTCAAGCTGATGGAAGACCGCTACGTGTGCGCCATGCGCAAGGGCCACCCGATGGCGGGCAAGGACAAATTCACCCTGGATGACTACCTGTCGCTGACCCATATCCATATTTCCAGCCGCCGCAACGGCCTGGGGCATGTCGACCTCGCCCTGGGCAAGATGGGCATCCAGCGCAAGATCGCCCTGCGCTCCCAGCACTATCTGATGGCATCGCAAGTATTGCAGCAGACCGACATGGTCATGACCGTGCCCGAACGCTTTGCCCGTCGCCATGAACTGCACTGGTTCAACCTGCCGGTCAATGACGTGCCGCCGGTGGAAACCCATCTGTACTGGCATGAAAGCACCGACCAGGACCCGGCGAACCGCTGGATGCGCGAACAGATGATCGAGTTGTGCCAGCAAGTCACCGCCCACGAGAAGAAACTGGATAAGCAACAGGCTTGAGGTTGCAGGAGGCCCCAGTGTGGGGGGGGCTTGCAGTATCTACACAACGCCGTAGCGCCCACCGCTAACCACGATGCGAAGCGAGCCGCTCTTGATCTTGATCTGCTCTTGATCTTGATCTCAGGCGCCCCGTTAAACCACGCTGGCCGAACGCAGGCTTGAATCCGTGGGTAACCCGGCAGGACGCCGGGTTAGCCGCCCCGCGCCATGGATGGCGCGTGGCGGCGGCCCACGGATTCAAGCCTGCGTTCGGGCACACCGAGCCTAGGCGAGGTGCCGAGTGGTGGGGCAAGAGCGTTTTGCTTACTTTTGCGCTTTTCAAAAGTGAGCCGCCGTCAGGGCGGAACCCTAAGCAGCCGTTACCGCAGAAACGGATATGTACTCGGTCCAATCCAACATCCTGGTCGGCTCTGAGGCCGCCATCGGGGGCAAGCCCCCTCCCACATTTGCACCGGGATCGACACAAAAGCCTGGTCGGCCCTGAGGCCGCCATCGGGGGCAAGCCCCTCCCACATTGAATTGTGGAGCACCAGCAAGGGGGCCCTTGACGTTCACGTCAACCTGACATTAGCTTAGCGCCAAGCCTTTCTCGAGCACCGCCATGAGCATCACCTACAGCATCTCCGACCTCGCCCGCGAGCTCGACATCACCACCCGCGCCATTCGTTTCTACGAGGAACAAGGCCTGCTGGCCCCCGAACGCCGCGGCCAGGAGCGCATCTACTCGGCGCGGGACAAGGTCAGCCTCAAACTGATCCTGCGCGGCAAGCGCATCGGCTTTTCCCTGGCCGAATGCCGCGAGTTGATCGAGCTCTACGACCCCACCAGCGGCAACCACATTCAACTCAACAGCATGCTGGCAAAGATCGCCGAGCGCCGTGAACAGCTTGAGCAACAGTTGCTGGATATCGAACAAATGAAGCTGGAACTGGACACCGCCGAAGAGCGTTGCACCCAGGCCCTGGCACACACCATGCGCCAGGCCGGCCATTGACAAGAAGGTAACCGCCATGACCCTCCCCTCACACGTACGCCTGGTGGAAGTCGGCCCGCGCGACGGATTGCAGAACGAAGCCCAGCCAATCAGCGTCGCCGACAAGGTGCGGTTGGTGGACGCCTTGAGCGCCGCCGGCCTTAGCTATATCGAGGTCGGCAGTTTCGTGTCGCCCAAATGGGTGCCGCAGATGGCCGGCTCCGCCGAGGTGTTCGCGCAGATCCAGCGCAAGCCAGGCGTGACCTATGGCGCGCTGGCGCCAAACCTGCGCGGTTTTGAAGATGCACTGGCGGCGGGGGTCAAGGAAGTCGCGGTCTTTGCGGCGGCGTCCGAAGCGTTTTCCCAACGCAATATCAACTGCTCCATCAGCGAGAGCCTGGAGCGGTTTGCGCCGATCATGGCCGCGGCCCGGCAGCACGGCGTCAGCGTGCGCGGGTATGTGTCGTGTGTGCTGGGTTGCCCCTACGAAGGGGATATTGCTGCGGAGCAGGTGGCGGCTGTCGCCCGCGAGCTGTACGCCATGGGCTGTTATGAAGTGTCCCTGGGCGACACGATCGGCACCGGCACGGCGGGCGCGACACGGCGGCTGTTCGAGGTGGTCGGCGCACAGGTGCCGCGCGACAAGCTCGCCGGGCATTTCCACGACACCTACGGCCAGGCGATCGCCAACATCTACGCCAGCCTGCTGGAAGGCATCCAGGTGTTCGACAGCTCTATCGCGGGCCTCGGCGGCTGCCCTTATGCCAAGGGCGCGAGCGGTAACGTCGCCACCGAAGATGTGGTGTACCTCCTCAATGGACTCGGGATCGACACCGGCATCGACCTGGAGCGCCTGATTGGCGCGGGCCAGCAGATCAGCCAGGTGCTGGGACGGGCAAGCGGATCGCGAGTGGCGAAGGCGCGTAACCTCGGTTGAGTAGCACAGCTGTGACAATGTGTTACCGCAGCCCGGCATAACGGGTAACGCGGGAACATAATCCGCCGCCCATCCAAAAAAATAGACCCTGGCAAAAAATCAAGTCATTGATTTTAAAGGATTTTAAAAACTTGGCACGGCTTCTGCTATCTCTATGGCATAACAAGAATAAAAAGCACCAAACCTAATAAAAATAAGACGAAACGACTCTGACATAACAAAAACAACACGGCAGAGACGCAGCTAACAGATTTTTTTGGAGAAGATGTGCTTTGCAGGGTACGGCGTGCCGAAACCCGCAACCGGTTAGAGAAAAATAAAACTACCTCAGGTAGCTACCCACTGGTTGGATCGTTTACGAAAAAGCAGATCAGCGCTCAAAAAAATACGTTTGCTCTTGACCCCGGATGGGGGTCGCCAAAACAGCGGTACGGGTCACGGCTACCAAAAACAACAACAGGCCGCCCCTCAATAATAAAAAAAGAGCACGCAACGACAAATTAAAGGGGACCTTCGGGTCCCATTTGTGCTTTCTGTGTGTTATTGCGAGAGTGTTTGCAACTCTTCGATTGAGATCTCGCGCATGCGGAATTTCTGGATCTTGCCCGTCACCGTCATCGGAAACGCGTCCACGAACTTGAAATGCCTGGGCATCTTGAAGTGGGCGATGCGGCCCTTGCACCAGGTTTGCAGTTCCAGCTCGCTCGCCACCTGCCCCGGGTGGAACTTGATCCAGGCGACGATTTCCTCACCGTAGCGTTCATCGGGGATACCGATGATCTGCACATCGGCCACGGCCGGATGGGTGAAGAAAAACTCCTCAAGCTCCCGTGGATATACGTTCTCGCCACCGCGAATGATCATGTCCTTGTTGCGCCCGACGATGCTCACATAACCGTGCTCGTCCATGGTCGCCAGGTCGCCGGTGTGCATCCATCCCTCCTCGTCGATGGCATCGCGGGTGCCTTCTGGGTTGTTCCAATAGCCGAGCATCACGCTGTAGCCGCGCGTGCATAGCTCGCCGATTTCACCGCGTGGCACGGTGTTGCCATCAGCGTCGATGATCCTGTTTTCCAGCTGCGGCTGGGTGCGACCTACGGTGGTCACGCGGCGCTCCAGATCGTCGTCGGCTCCGGTCTGCAACGACACCGGGCTGGTTTCGGTCATGCCATAGGCAATTTGCACTTCACTCATGTGCATTTCGTTGATGACCCGGCGCATCACTTCGATAGGGCACGTCGCCCCGGCCATGATCCCGGTACGCAGGCTGGATAAGTCGAACTCGGCGCGGCGTGGGTGATCAAGCATGGCGATAAACATGGTCGGCACGCCATACAGGCCGGTAGCGCGCTCTTCGGCGACGGCGGTCAGCGTCAGCAGGGGGTCGAAGCCGTCATTGGGATAGATCATGGTGGTGCCGTGGGTGATGCACCCCAGGTTACCCATCACCATGCCAAAACAGTGGTACAGCGGCACGGGAATGACTAAACGGTCCTGCGCGGCAAGCCCGAGGCTTTCGCCGACCATGTAGCCGTTATTGAGGATATTGTGGTGACTGAGGGTAGCGCCCTTGGGGAAGCCGGTGGTGCCGGAGGTGTATTGGATGTTCACGGGTTGGTCGAAGTGCAGGCTGGCCTGGCGACTGTGCAAGTGCCCGGGCGGAACATCGGTACCGAGCGCCGACAGTTGCGACCAGGGCATGAATGCGGGCGGCGGATTGGGGTCCAGGCTGATGAGGCCACGCAGGTCGGGCTTCAGCGCCTGGAGCATGGCGTGGTAATCGGAGGTCTTAAACGCACCGGCACACACCAGCCACTGGCAGCCGGATTGCTTGAGCACGTAGTCCAATTCACTACTGCGGTACGCCGGATTGATATTGACCAGGATCACCCCGAGTTTCGCGCTCGCCACCTGGCAGACCAGCCACTCGGCGCAATTGGGTGCCCAGATGCCCAGGCGGTCGCCGGTTTGCATGCCCAGGGCGAGAAACGCCCGTGCATGCAAATCAACCGTCTCGGCCAGCTCCCGCCAGGTGTAGCGCCGCTGTTGTTGGCGGACCACCAAGGCGTCGCCATCAGGATACTGCGCAGCGGTACGATCGAACGCCTCGCCAATGGTCATGGCCAGCAAGGCCTTGTCCTGGGAGCCACGGCTGTAGCTCGGATTCGGTTGATCCATAACGACCCCTGTTGTCTTTTTTGTAGGTTGACGTAAACGTAAACTACGATTGACAGCGCCGCAACGCAAGCTTACGTTAACGTAAAGGTCAGCGCCCTCCCCCGCGCGTTGCCTACACAACAACAAAAGCTCACATTAAGGTGCCTGTCCATGAGTTACCCGTCCCTGAACTTCGCCCTCGGCGAAACCATCGACATGCTGCGCGATCAGGTGCAGTCCTTCGTGGCCAAGGAAATCGCGCCCCGCGCAGCCCAGATCGATATCGACAACCTATTTCCCGCCGACCTGTGGCGCAAGTTCGGCGACATGGGCCTGCTGGGCATCACCGTGCCGGAGGAATACGGCGGCGCGGGCCTGGGTTACCTGGCGCATGTGGTGAGCATGGAAGAAATCAGCCGCGGCTCGGCCTCGGTGGCGTTGTCCTATGGCGCCCACTCCAACCTGTGCGTCAACCAGATCAACCGCAATGGCACCCACGCCCAGAAACTCAAGTACCTGCCCAAACTGATCAGCGGCGAGCACATCGGTGCCCTGGCCATGAGCGAGCCGAATGCCGGTTCCGACGTGGTGTCGATGAAACTGCGCGCCGACAAGCGCGGTGACGCCTACGTGCTCAACGGCAGCAAGACCTGGATCACCAACGGCCCCGACGCCCACACCTACGTGATCTACGCCAAGACCGACGTGGAAAAGGGCGCCCATGGCATCACCGCATTCATCGTCGAGCGTGACTGGACAGGCTTCAGCCGCAGCAGCAAGTTCGACAAGCTGGGCATGCGCGGCTCCAACACCTGCGAGCTGTTTTTCGATGACGTGCACGTCCCCGAGGAAAACATCCTCGGCGTGCTCAATGGCGGCGTCAAAGTGCTGATGAGCGGCCTCGATTACGAACGCGTGGTGCTCTCCGGCGGCCCCACCGGAATCATGCAGGCCTGCATGGACCTGATCGTGCCCTACATCCACGACCGCAAGCAGTTCGGCCAGAGCATCGGCGAGTTCCAGCTGATCCAGGGCAAGGTCGCCGATATGTACACCCAACTCAATGCCAGTCGCGCCTACCTCTACGCGGTGGCCCAGGCCTGCGAGCGCGGCGAGACCACGCGCAAGGACGCCGCCGGCGTGATCCTGTACAGCGCCGAACGCGCTACGCAAATGGCCCTTGATGCGATCCAGATCCTGGGCGGCAACGGCTACATCAATGAATTCCCCGCCGGGCGCCTGTTGCGTGATGCCAAGCTGTACGAAATCGGCGCCGGCACCAGTGAGATTCGGCGGATGTTGATCGGTCGCGAACTGTTCAACGAAACCCGCTGAAGGAGCTGCCCATGGCCACCCTGCATACCCAGCTCAACCCACGCTCGCCGGACTTCGTCGCCAACAGCGCGGCGATGCGCCGACAGGTCGACGCGCTGCACGCCCTGCTCGCCCAGGTACAACAAGGCGGCGGCGCCAAGGCCCAGGAACGCCACACCTCGCGCGGCAAACTGCTGCCACGCGAGCGTATCAATCGCTTGCTCGACCCGGGCTCGCCGTTCCTCGAATTAAGCCAACTGGCCGCCCATCAGATGTATGGCGAAGACGTGCCTGCCGCCGGCGTGATTGCCGGCATCGGCCGCGTGGAAGGCGTCGAGTGCATGATCGTCGCCAACGATGCAACCGTGAAAGGCGGCTCGTACTACCCGTTGACGGTCAAGAAGCACTTGCGCGCCCAGACCATCGCCGAGCAGAACCGCCTGCCGTGCATTTACCTGGTGGACTCCGGTGGTGCCAACCTGCCGCGCCAGGACGAAGTCTTCCCGGACCGCGAGCACTTCGGGCGGATCTTCTTCAACCAGGCGAATATGAGCGCTCAGGGCATCCCGCAGATCGCCGTGGTGATGGGCTCCTGCACCGCCGGTGGCGCCTATGTGCCGGCCATGGCCGACGAAGCGATCATGGTGCGCCAGCAGGCGACTATCTTCCTCGCCGGCCCGCCGCTGGTGAAGGCCGCCACCGGCGAAGTGGTCAGCGCCGAAGACCTCGGCGGTGCCGATGTGCACTGCAGGATTTCCGGCGTGGCCGATCACTATGCCGACAACGATGAACACGCCCTGGCCCTGGCCCGCCGCAGCGTGGCCAACCTCAATTGGCGCAAGCTGGGCGAGTTGCGCCAACGCACGCCCGTCGCGCCGTTGTACAGCGGCGAAGAGCTGTATGGCGTGATCCCGGCCGATGCCAAGCAGCCGTTCGACGTGCGCGAAGTGATTGCACGGCTGGTGGACGGTTCGGTGTTCGATGAGTTCAAGGCACTGTTCGGCACCACCCTGGTGTGCGGCTTTGCGCACCTGCACGGTTACCCGGTAGCGATCCTGGCCAACAACGGAATCCTGTTCGCCGAAGCCGCGCAAAAAGGCGCGCACTTTATCGAACTGGCCTGCCAGCGCGGGATTCCGTTGCTGTTCCTGCAGAACATCACCGGCTTCATGGTCGGCCAGAAATACGAAGCCGGCGGCATCGCCAAGCACGGCGCCAAACTGGTCACGGCGGTAGCCTGCGCCAAGGTGCCGAAGTTCACCGTGATCATCGGCGGCAGTTTCGGTGCCGGCAACTACGGCATGTGCGGTCGTGCCTATGACCCGCGCTTTTTGTGGATGTGGCCCAACGCACGCATCGGCGTGATGGGCGCCGAACAGGCCGCTGGCGTGCTGGTGCAGGTCAAGCGCGAGCAGGCCGAGCGCGCCGGCAACCCGTTCAGTGCGGAGGAAGAATCGGCGATCAAGCAGCCGATCCTCGACCAGTACGAAACCCAGGGCCATCCGTACTACTCCAGCGCACGCCTGTGGGATGACGGCGTCATCGACCCGTTGCAGACCCGCGACGTGCTGGCCCTGGCGCTGTCCGCCGCCCTCAATGCGCCTATCGAGCCGAGCCGCTTCGGCGTGTTCCGCATGTAACCTGTAGGAGCGAGCTCGCTCGCGAAAAACGTCCTGTCAACGCGTGCACCCTGGATACCCGCGTTATCGTTGACGACCTTCGCGAGCAAGCTTGCTCCTACAGGAGGCCTCTCATTTTCATGGAGCTTCTTGCATGAGCGATTTCAACACCCTTGAACTGATCACCGACAGCCGTGGCTTTGCCACGCTGTGGCTCAGTCGTGAAGCCAAGAACAACGCGTTCAACGCCCAGATGATCCGCGAACTGATCATCGCCCTCGACCACGTACAGGGCGACCCGTCCCTGCGGTTTCTGGTGGTGCGCGGGCGCGGCAAGCACTTCAGCGCCGGCGCCGACCTGGCCTGGATGCAGCAGTCGGCCGAGCTGGATTACCACATCAACCTGGACGACGCCCGTGAACTGGCCGAGTTGATGTACAACCTGGCCAAACTGAAAATCCCCACCCTGGCGGTGGTACAAGGCGCCGCTTACGGCGGCGCGCTGGGCTTGATCAGTTGCTGCGACATGGCGATCGGTGCCGATGACGCGCAGTTCTGTCTGTCGGAAGTGCGCATCGGCCTGGCACCGGCGGTGATCAGCCCATTCGTGGTGCAGGCCATCGGTGAACGCGCGGCCCGTCGCTATGCCTTGACGGCCGAGCGGTTCGACGGCCAGCGTGCGCGAGAGATCGGCCTGCTGGCGGAAAGCTACCCGCTCGAGACGTTGGACCAACGGATGGATGAGTGGATCGCCAACCTGCTGCACAACAGCCCGGCGGCGATGCGTTCGAGCAAAGACTTATTGCGTGAGGTGGGCAACGGTGCCCTGACCCCAGCGCTGCGGCGTTACTGTGAAAACGCCATCGCGCGTATCCGGGTCAGTGCCGAGGGCCAGGAAGGCTTGCGCGCTTTTCTGCAAAAACGCGCACCCAGCTGGCAAACCAAGGAGCCGCATCCATGAGTACACTGAATAGCGTGCTGGTGGCCAACCGTGGCGAAATTGCCTGCCGGGTCATGCGCACCGCCAAGGCGATGGGGCTGACCACGGTGGCTGTGCACAGTGCGATCGACCGTGATGCGCGGCACAGCCGCGAGGCGGATATTCGTGTCGACCTGGGCGGCAGCAAAGCCACTGACAGTTACCTGCAGATCGATAAACTGATCGCCGCCGCCCACGCCAGCGGCGCCCAGGCAATTCATCCGGGTTACGGTTTCCTGTCGGAAAACGCCGGGTTCGCCCGGGCCGTCGAGGCCGCGGGCTTGATCTTCCTCGGCCCGCCCGCCTCGGCCATTGACGCCATGGGCAGCAAGTCGGCGGCCAAGGCGCTGATGGAAACCGCCGGCGTGCCGCTGGTGCCGGGCTACCACGGCGAATCACAGGACCTGGAGACCTTCCGCGAAGCCTGTACGCGTATCGGTTATCCCGTACTGCTCAAGGCCACGGCCGGCGGCGGCGGCAAGGGCATGAAGGTGGTCGAGGATGTCAGCCAGCTGGCAGAAGCCCTGGCCTCCGCCCAGCGCGAGGCCCTGTCGTCATTCGGCAACGGGCAGATGCTGGTGGAGAAATACTTGCTCAAACCGCGCCATGTGGAAATCCAGGTATTTGCCGATCAACACGGCAATTGCCTGTACCTCAATGAGCGCGATTGCTCGATACAGCGGCGTCATCAAAAGGTCGTGGAAGAAGCCCCCGCGCCGGGACTCAGTGCCGAGCAACGCAGGGCCATGGGCGAAGCGGCGGTACGCGCGGCGCAGGCGATCGGTTATGTGGGCGCGGGGACGGTAGAGTTCCTGCTGGACGCTCGCGGCGAGTTTTTCTTCATGGAGATGAACACCCGCCTGCAGGTCGAGCATCCGGTCACCGAGGCGATTACCGGCCTCGACCTGGTGGCATGGCAGATCCGTGTCGCCCAGGGCGAGGTGCTGCCGATCACCCAGGCGCAGGTACCGCTGAGGGGGCATGCGATTGAGGTAAGGCTGTATGCCGAAGACCCGGCCAATGACTTCCTGCCCGCCACCGGACGGCTGGCGCTGTACCGAGAGTCCAGGCCAGGCGCCGGGCGGCGCGTGGACAGCGGCGTCGAGCAAGGTGACATTGTTTCGCCTTTCTACGACCCGATGCTCGGCAAGTTGATTGCCTGGGGCGAGGACCGTGAACAGGCGCGGCTGCGCTTGCTGAGCATGCTCGACGAATTTGTCGTGGGTGGGCTCAAGACCAACCTGGGCTTCCTGCGGCGCATCATTGGTCATCCGGCCTTTGCCGCGACCGAGCTGGATACCGGGTTTATTCCGCGCTATCAGGCTGATCTACTGCCGGTGGCCGGGGCGTTGAGCGATGAGTTCTGGCAGGCGGCAGCTTCGGCCTTTATGCAAACCTTGCCGACTGGTGACGACCCCTGGGCGGCGACCCAGGGCTTTCGCGCGGGACTGCCGGCGCAGGTTTCACTGCATTTGAGCTGTAATGGCCAGGATCGACTGGTCACGCTGGCCGGGCAATCCTCGCCACTCACAGGCGAGCAACTGGTCATCGAGCATCAGGGTATACGCCGCTCCCATCTGGCGGTGCGCACTGAAGACACGGTGTATTTGCGTTGGGATGGCGAGCTGCAGGCGATCAGCCTGTTCGACCCGATTGCGGCGGCCGAGGCCGGCCACACACCTCAAGGCGGCCTCACTGCGCCCATGAACGGCAGCATCGTGCGGGTGCTGGTGGACATCGGTCAACGCGTCGAAGCCGGTGCGCAACTGGTGGTACTTGAAGCGATGAAGATGGAACACAGCATCCGCGCGCCTGAGACGGGCGTGGTCAAGGCGCTGTTTTGCCAGGAGGGGGAAATGGTCGCCGAAGGTACTGCGCTGGTGGAACTGGAGCCGGCGGACTAGAACTTCGCCGTCGCTTGCACGACCACACCCAGGATGCGGCAGTCGTCGGTGAACAGCAATTTGGGGTAGGTGGGATTGAGCGGCACCAGGTAAAGCTGGCCGCTGTCTGCCTGCAACTGGCGAAAAGTGGCCTGGGGGTTGTCGAGCCATTGCACAACCACCAGCTTGCCGGGCTGCGCCTCGAGGGCCGGGTCTACCAGGATCAGCATGCCAGCGCTGATGCTCAGGCCACTGGGCGCGGTCATGGCGTCGCCGATCACCGGCAGCCAGAAGGCATCGCCGTGGGCGTGGTAATCGGTCAATTCAAAGCGTTCCGGCCCATAGCTGGCGCGTGCTTCACGCAGTTCGCACACACCGTTCCAGTCATTGACCGGGTAGCGAAAATACGGGTTGTAATGGTGCTCCAGTGCCGCCTGTGTATCCGCCCGCTCGCGAATCTCCAGCGCCACTTCGAGGTAGCCCAGCCCCAGTTCCGCCAGTACCCGGTTCATGTCGGCGATGCTCGGAACGCGGCGCTTGTTGAGCCAATGGCCTACGCCGCCCTGGGACATGCCCAGGCGCTCCGCCAGTTCATCCTGCGTGACCTTGCGGTCTTTCATGTTGGCTCGCACCAACGCTATCCAGTTATCCATGGCGCTGACAATACGTCGCGTATTTTCCAGGGCAATAAACAGTTTGTAGTAATCCATGAAACGACATAAATACGATACGTACTATCATCGATATAAGGTTTTCGACACCCACCCAGAGTACCGCCCCTTATGACGACGAGCCCGTATCACCTGCCTGAAATACCTGAAAACATTGAGCTGCACGACATGCGCTGCAGCGGCGCCGCACAGCGTGCGCTGGACTATTACTTGAAAGAAGAGATGTCTGCGCCTGCATCGGACGCAGCCTTTTTCACCCTCAAACCGGGCATCAGCCAGGAGGAAGCGCTGGTGCATGCCTCCGACCTGCTGCGCAGTGCCGCGGCAACCGCCTACGAGTCGGCGAGCAGCCATCAGGGCAATCAGCGTGACCTGGCCTTTTCAGTGGTTTATTTGATCGATATGGCGAAGGCGATGGTGGAGCGGTCGTTGCGAACGTCGGACGTTCAAGAAAACTCATGACGTGCGCGAGAAAAATATTTCTATCGTACGGATAAAAACATTTGACTCTCAAATGATAATGATTATTATTGGACCCAGCTGATCGCGAGATCAGTCGATAGACCAAGAGACCTTAGGTCGGACTCTTGGAATATCTCCTCATCAGGCTAATCACGGTTTTTGACCCGGCTCTTTGGCCGGGTCTTTTTTTTGCCAGTTGTTTCTGGCATGGCTTCAGGCTAATGAAGACTGTGTGTTGCTTGATGGCGCGGATGGTAGCAAAAGACTATTGCGAAAAGAAAGCCGCACCAACACTTCAAGCCATATCTCCGCGATTTAGCGCTTGAGAATCAATCTCATAGACCCTAAGCTGCGGCGGCGTCACGGATGACGCCCCCTCCCCCGTGCAACAATTTTGCTTCCAGACATTGCCTGCCGCCTGTGTAAGATAGCCGCCACATCTTCATATTCAGGCAACCAGACTATGACCGTGGCCTTGACGTCCATCAAAATCAGCACCGACTTCGACAGCGGCAATATCCAGGTCCTGGATGCCAGCGATGCCTACCAGTTGTTGCTGGCAATCAAACCCGACACACGCAGCCAACATTATCAGTGGTTCCACTTCAAGGCCGAAGGCATGCATGTGGGCCACACCCACACGTTTCGCCTGAGCAACGCGGGCGGGTCGTCCTACAAGCACGCATGGACTGGCTATAACGCCGTAGCGTCCTACGACCATGTCAATTGGTTCCGCGTGCCGTCACGCTTTGATGGCGAGATTCTGCATATCAGCCTGCAGACCCGGGAAAAGCACGCCTGGTTCGCCTACTTCGAACCCTATAGCCGTGAACGTCACGACTGGTTGATCGAGCAAGCCCTGAAGTACGCCGGCGTCAAGCTGCTGGCCACCGGTAAAAGTGTCGAAGGCCGCGATATCCAACTGCTGCGCCGTGGCAAAGGCGGCGAAGGCCGCCGCAAGGTCTGGATCATCGCCCAGCAGCACCCCGGCGAAAACATGGCCGAATGGTTTATGGAGGGGGTAATCGAACGCCTACAGCAGAGCGGTGATAGCGAGTTGAAAAAGCTCCTGGCCGTCGCCGACCTGTACCTGGTGCCCAACATGAACCCCGACGGCGCATTTCATGGCCACCTGCGTACCAACGCCATGGGCCAGGACCTCAACCGCGCCTGGCAGAGCGCCAGCCAGGAACTCAGCCCGGAAGTCCTGTTCGTGCAACAGCAGATGGAAAAATATGGCGTCGACCTGTTCCTCGATATCCATGGCGATGAAGAAATCCCCTACGTGTTCACCGCCGGCTGTGAAGGCAACCCCGGCTACAGCCCGCGTATCGAAGCCCTGGAAAAACACTTGCGCAGTCACCTGAGCCAACTGACTCGTGACTTTCAGACCACCCACGGCTACACCCGCGACCTGCCGGGCGAAGCCAATATGACCCTGGCTTGCAATGCGGTCGGTGAGAAATACGACTGCCTGTCACTGACCCTGGAGATGCCCTTCAAGGACAATGATGACGCGCCCAATCCGCAAACCGGTTGGTCAGGCGAGCGCTCCAGGCAATTGGGCAAGCACGTCCTGAGCAGCGTGGCCGATATCATCGACCACGTGCGTTGACTGTCAGCCAAAGCTGATCAGTGCCGGGTGCCGGTCATGCTTTGCAGCACGCCGTCTCGGCGGATCAACCCGTGAAAGAGCGCGGCCGCCAGGTGCACCAGCACCGTCAGGAACAGCAGGTAGGCGAGATAACCGTGGGCCTTGCGCAACAGGGCAAACAACGGCGCATTCGCCGACACCAATGCCGGCAGTTGTACGGAGCTGCTGAGCATCACCGGGTCACCGGCGGCCGATATCATTGCCCAGCCCAACAACGGCAACACCAGCATCAATCCATACAACACCACATGGGACGCCTTGGCCGCGAGTACTTGCCACAGCGGCAAGTCCGTCGGCAGCGGCGGTTGGCGCGTGGAAAAACGCACCACCAGGCGCACCACGACCAGCGCCAGGATGGCGATGCCCAGCGGCTTGTGCAGGTGAATCAGCCACTCGTGCCGCTCAGACACCGACGCCGCCAGGCCCGCGCCGATAAACAGCATGGCGATGATCATCAACGCCATCAGCCAGTGCAGCAAACGCGCCAGCGGGGCGAAAAATCGTGGTTGAACCTTCATGGCTTCGACTCCTGGGAGACACTGTGCAACGGACTGACTTCACCGGCACGGCGCAGGTATGAACTGGCATAGGCCGCCGAGCGTGCCGCCAGCAACGGGTCATTGGACGCCTCGATACCGCTGGGCAGAATCAGCGGGTCGAAGTTGATATCGCGGCAATCGCCGTCGGCTTGTGGCTGGCTGCTCTGCAACACCAGGGTGCCGGCGTTGACTACCTTGTGCGCACCGGTCCAGGTCTTGCTGGCGTCATCGAGCGGGTCGCCTGGGTTGGCCAGCGTCATGTTCAGCTGCCAATGCAGGGGCCCCGCAGCCAGGCGCTGCACCAGGTCTTTTTCCAGGAAATCGCCGCCCTCAGGCGCGGTATCGCCCGCTGCATCCTGGCTCTGTGGCACCACGGTCCAGCGCACGGCCTGGCGTTTGCCGTCGGCGCTCACCAGGTAAAACGCGTTGATGCCGTTATAGGTTTCGGTCGCGTAACTGGCCGATGGCCTGGCGGTTTTGACCCAGGCCAGAAACGCCGCCGTCTCCGGGTGGGCGGCAAAAAACGCCGGCATGCTCGCCGGGTTCGGCTTGCCGGTGGCCGGGTCCGGCGCGCCGGCCTTGAGCAACTGGTAGAACGCTTCGGGCGTACCCACCGGGAACACCGGCATGCTGTTCATCCCGGTGCGCCACTGCTGGCCGTTGGCCTGGCTGAACTGCACGGCAAAACTGCGGATCGGCACACTGCTGTCCGGCGCATAAGGGTTGCCGCTGGGCAAGGCGAACCGCCCGATCACCGGGGTTTTCGCCTCGTTGAACAACTGGGCGCTGGAGTAGGCACGCACTTCGGGACTGCTCTCGAAGTACCCGGCCACACACACGCCCTTGGCATGGTTACGCCGAAACCCCGGGTGCACACCGTTATTGGTTTCCAGGGCATTGACCAGGTTTTTTGGCCGCAGACGCTGTGGGTCGAGCGTGCCGTTGACGTAGGCAAATGCCCCGGCAACAACCGCAACCACGGCGCCGATACCCGCGAGTCGCGCGATCAGGCTAGCAGTGCTTAAAGGAGGACGAGGCGGTGGTGAGTGATCTACCATGAATGAACTCCAGGGCCAGAGGCCTCAGGGGGTGAAACATAAGGTCGGAGCATTGAGACGCACGCCGATAAACTCTATTCCCTGGCCGCGTTTTATTTTTCGGCCCATGGAATAACCTTCAGCGCCGCACGTCTCTCCAGTCCCAGCAGCGTAGTAGCCAGCCAGACGCCCATGCATGAACTCGACGAACAGTTACGTGAACTCATCCCCAGGTTGCGGCGCTTTGCCGTATCCCTGACCCGTAACGCCAGCAGCGCCGACGACCTGGTGCAGTCAACCCTGGAACGAGGGATCATCGCCTGGGCCGACAAGCGCATCGAAGGCGACCTGCGCGCGTGGCTGTTTTCAATCCTGTACCGGCAATTCCTCGATGCCCATCGGCGCAGCCGGCGCTACGCGCGCATGCTCGAGTTCTTCACCGGCCGCGACGATGCGCAGCCCTCGGTGGAGCGTACGGTGATGGCCCAATCCACCCTGCAAGCGTTCGACCACCTCACTGCCGAGCAGCGCGCCCTGCTGCTGTGGGTGTCCGTCGAAGGCTTGAGCTACAAGGAAGTCGCCGAAATACTCGACGTGCCCATCGGTACGGTGATGTCGCGTCTCTCACGCGCCCGCCAGGCCTTGCGTCAACTCAGCGATGGCGAAATTGCCAGCCCTTCCCTGCGGATACTCAAATGATCAGCCTGCCTCCCAGCGAACGTGACTTACACGCCTACGTCGATCACCAGTTGCCGGACAGTGATCGCCGTGCCCTTGAAACCTGGCTGGCGAGCCACCCCGATGTGGCCGCCCAGGTGCATGCCTGGCAACAGGATGCACAGTTGCTGCGCGCCTCTTTGAGCGGTGCCCTGCGACAGCCAGGCAACCCGGCATTGGACCCGGCGCTGATTCGTCAGCGCATCAGGCAACGGTCCCGCCGCCATCTCGCCACCGCGGCGCTGCTGCTGATCGCTGTGAGCCTCGGCGGACTGGGCGGCTGGCACGCCCGCGAGGCCACCCAGCCAGCGCTGTTGCCGATGGCCGATGCGATGCAGGCATACCGCCTGTTTGCCCAGGACGGCATCATGCCCGCCGATTACAACGCTCAGGACCGCAGCACCATGCAGGCCTGGCTCGATCGTTACTTCAACCAGGCCCATCGCTTGCCCGACTTGAGCCAGGCGGGGTTCAAGCCGGTCAGCGGGCGCCTGCTCACCACCGACCAAGGCGCAGCGGCCATGGTGCTGTACGAAGACCCGCAGGGTCGGCGCATCAGTTTCTATATCCGTCCGCCGGGTCCGAACAACGGCTTCCTGCCGCGCGGCAGCCGCAGCGCCGACGGCTTGCAGGCTGACTATTGGTCGGGCGGCGGGTACAACTACGCGATGGTCAGCCCAGTGGATCAAGCCGGCGCGCAGCAAATGAAGTTCTAGAACCCCACGTCCAGCACTACGTTGTCCAGGTAGATACCGGCCGGCGGCGTGGGCTGGTCGGTGTAGATTCTGGCGTTGTAGTTGTACACCTGGCTGCCCGTGCCCAAGCCATTGCCAGGGTTGACCTCCGCCGTGGAACTGGCCCGCCGCGCCGCGCCAACGCTGCCCCAACGGGTGGTTCCGGCACTTTTGAAAATGTCGTAGGCCAGGTAGTTGCCGCCGGAAATCATGCGCCGCCGCCCACCGATGCTGACCGCGTTCTGGCCGTCACTCAAGCCCACCGTGTAGGCGCTGCCCTTGGTGCAGGCGATGTTGATGGTCTGCCCGGTCACGGCGGCGAAACCGCTGACCACCGGCGCGCTGCCAAAGCTGATAGTGGGGGCGGTGATCTGGCAGTCGTTGGTCACGGTCATGCTCACGGTCAGTGACGCCGTGCCGCTGCCAATATCACGGCCCAGGCAGATACCGCCAAGCCCGACCCCCGAGCAATAGTTCCAGTTCCAGGCAATGTTCAGCGTCTCGGTATACAAGCCGGCGGCGACATTGCTGCCGGTGATGCTGCCCAGGTACAACGGCACGCTTTTCGGACCCGGCCCCGCGATCAGGCCGATGATCTGGGCGATACCGCCGGCGCCGCCAAAATCGAACTGCGCCCCACGGGTGATCGGATAACTGGTGCTGTTGGTGCCATAAATCGTGTAGCCGATCACATCCCCGGTCGGCCCGCGCATGCCGCTCTGGGGCGAGGTAATCGTGGCGTAGAAATGGTCGGTCGACACCAGCAGCGAAATCAGGGACGAGGTGCAACTCAGCCCGGCGCTGGTGGTGGAGCTGGTCTGCGCAGCGGTACGCACGGTCATCGAACTGATCGAGCCGAAACTGGCCGGCACCGTGGCCCCCACCGAGCACGCGGCCAACGCCGTGCCTGAACACAACAGTCCCAAACCAAACAGCGCTACCCCAAACAACCATCCCTTGCCCCTCACCCGAACACTCCCTGTTCAATCCTTCATTGGCAGACCAACGGCCCGATCAGCGGCACGTCCTGTTGATGCTCATCGATATCGAAGCTCGCCTGGCAACTGCGACCTTCTGCGAGGGTGACGTGCAGCGTGTTGTGGGCGCTGAGGTTTTCCAGATACACCAGCCCGTCCCAGCCGACCACCGCCTGGGTGTTGCTCTGCTCATGCACCACCAGGCTGCCCAGCGGCAACTCCTGATGCTGGCTGTCGAGCAGGGTGATGCTCGCGGCGAGCACCCGGCGCAACGGAAATTCCAGCAGGTAGCCGCTGCCACGGCGTACCGACACGCGCTGTTCCACATTCGGGCTCTGCACATTCGGTGGCAGGTTCAGCGGGTCGATTTCATATTTGGCGCGGTAATAGGCACTGCTCCAGGGCACCAGCAAGTGGCCCTTGCTGTCGGTCTCGCCGACCAACTGGTTTTCATAGCGCACCGGAATCCCGGCGAATCCCTGGGTGCTCACTACCACAAAGGCATCGTTGATGCGGTTGGCGGCAAACGTGTTACCGCCCATCCACACCAGCGAGCCGCTGGCATCCGCCCAGCGTGTCTGGGCCTCGCTGCTGCCGTACACACCGGCCTGCAGCTGCACCGACTGCAAGCGCCAGGTCAGATCGGCCTGGCGATAAGTGGGGGTGTCGCCCTGGGCGTAGCCGAGGTTGTAACCCACCCCGCCTTCGCTGGGCACTGCGCGGCTGTAGTTGATGCGTTGGCGGCTGGCGCCGTCCTTGCCGCGCTCGGTGCTCAAGGCCAGGCTGCCGTTGAGGTCGAACGGAATCACCAGTTGCGCCTGCATCGCCCAGTTGCTGTCACCGATTTCGCGGTTGGCCGACAGGTACACGCTGGAGTTGCGCCACAGCGGTTTGCTCCAGCTCAGGTTGAGCAGCCGCGTGCGCGAGTCGTCCGCCGCCTGCACGTCGAAATAGCCCAGGCCGAGGCTGCCGAACCGCTCGAGGTTGAGGCTCAGGGTGACTTGCTCGCTGCGCTTGCTGAGGCGAGCGTAGGGCGTGTCGACCAGGGTCAGGTCGGCATACGCGTCGCGCCGTTCGACACGTTGGTACATCAGGCTGTAGCGCGCGCTGTTGTACTGATAGCCCAGGCTCAGTTGCCGGCCGCTGCGGCTGTCGAACCGGCTCTGGCTGACGGCGGTATTGAGCACGCCGAAATTGCCCAGGCGCAGGTTGCCGCCGAGCCCGCCGAGGGTCAGGTCGCTGGAGGCTTCGGCGTGGCTTTCCAGGGTCAGGTTGTCGGAATAGCCGTAGCGGAACGTACCGCTGGCCACGCCCGGCCCGTAGCCGAAATCGCGCAGGGTGTAACCGCGACGCAAGGTCCCGGCGGCCACGGAAAAATCCGTCAAGCCGTGTTGCAGCAAGGTGCTGGTGACATAGAAGGGAACGGTGGTCGACACCTGGCGGCCGAGGGCGTCGGTGGTGACCACCACGGCCTCACCGGCACCATTGATGAACGGGATGTTGGTCAGGGTGTACGGCCCGGGTTGCAGCTGCGCGCTTTCGGTCTTGTAGCCGTTGATGAACAGGTCGACCGACGAGGGCACCGCCGCCTCGCCGGCAAATTGCGGCAAGGGGTACGTCACCAGGTCCGGACGCACGGCAAAGTCCCGCGACAGTTGCACCCCGCCCAGGCGCACCGAGCTGCTCCAGGGCAGCGAACCGCTGATCACATCCCCGGCCTCGTAGGTGAGCAGCCGCTCATCATCGGAAAAGCGCCAGGTGGTGTCGTAGCGTCGGTAACCGTTGTTGAGCGTGCTGTTGCTGATGCCATTGGACAGGGTCTGACGCAGTTGCCCGGTGTTGGACAAGGTGCCCCAGTTATCGAACAGACGCACCTCGTTCCAGGCCGCAAGGTAGCTGCCGCCCTCGTCGGTGTCGTTGAAATACACGTCATAGTTGAGCAAGGCGCCGAAGCTGCTCATGGCCTGGGTGCGCGGGTAGGTGTTGCGGTTGCCGATGAACTGCTCCTGCAACCACGACGGTGGCACATCCAGCAGCAGGCGCTGGCCGTTGCTGTCGTAATCGCTGTGCAGGCCAGGCACGCTGTCCAGGGCCACGCTGCCATCGGGGTCACCCGGCAGCTTCATGCCCACGTCCTGCAAGGCGCTGGCGGGCACGAAGAGCTGCCCGGCGCGTTGCTCGACCGCGATGACCCGGCCGGTGTCCATCTGGTTGACCACCAATTGCAGAAACAGCTGTGCATCGGCGACCGCCTCCATGCTGCTCGGCGGCGGCGGCAGATCGCCCGCTACCGCAGCGCCCCACAGCCCGCTTACCACTGCCACTGATGGCCATATACCACGAGTCCAACCACGACTCACCATGGCGTTGCGTCCTTCAATGGACATCTCCATCCTGTTAAAACCCGGGCTCGCACCCGTCCCGCGACACACCGTTTATCGTGTCGGCGCGAGGCTCTCCACTTGCGTCGCACCGTTGATCCTGACTTGCAGCGGCTGGTCGCCCGGCACATCACCCGGCACCGGCCAGCGCATGGTCGCTCCCGGCAATACGTAGCCGAGCAGCCCTTCCACCAGCGGCCGGGTCTGGCCGCCCTGTTTGAACGAGGCATCGGTCAACCGCGCATGCACGGCGCCCTGGTTACGCACCTCGATATAGCTGCGCCCCGCCACGTTGACCTTTTTCCAGCTCAGTTGCGGCTGACCGGCGCCCTTTGGATCGCGCTGGCGGGTGGCGTCGTCCTTGCTCCACAGGCCGGCGCCATAGGCAAACAAGGGCACCGAATAGCGCATCTGGAAACGAATCGCCGCCGCCGTATTCTTGCCCTCCGGTGGCGCGGGCACCTGCAGCGCCGAGGGAATTTCATCGATGATGATGCGATAGGCCAACTCCCGGCCTGGAGGCACTTCACGGGTGCGGGTCAGGCGCACCAGTTGCTTCTGCCCGGGTTCGATCCTGGCCACCGGCGGGCTGCCGACCACATCGCGCTGGTTCTGGTACTGCTCGTCGAAGCCGTTCTGGCTCCAGGCAAACACGCGCACCTGCAGGTTGGCCGTCTCGCTGCCACGGTTCTCCAGCCACAGCGCGCTGGCCTGTTGGTCGGCCTCCAGCACCGGGTCGATGGGCCAGATCAGCACCGAGCTGGCCGCCTGCACAAGCCCGCTCGTGCACAGGGCACCCAAGACAACACCCGCGGCCCACAGCCGCCGGGAAGGTGAACGCATAAAACCACTCCTTATTCCCATAGCCCTACCACGACAGCTGCACCTGCAACGTGTCGCTGTACGTCCCCCCAGGCTGATTGCCCGGCAGTACCACCCGCCCGTAGATCGGCAGGCTGATGGTGTTTGCATCGCTGTAGCTCACGCTGATGCTCTGGCCGATCCCCAGGCTCTGGCTGAACGCCGCATCGCGAAACAGTTGGTAAGCCACCCGCGCGCTGCCGCTGTTGTGCAGCAAATTGCGCCCGGTGCCGCTGTGCAACCCGCCGTCGACACTCATGCTCAGCGCCACGCCCGGCGTACATTGCAGGGTCACGCCGCCGGTAAGGGCCGCCGTCACCGTGCTGGTGGCCAGGGCCGAATAGCTGCCATAGGTCAGCGTGCCGTAGTTGCTGGCGCTGCCCACGATCAGGCAACCCGGCGTGATGGTAGCGCTGACCTGAAAGCTCTGGCTGGTCACCGCCGACAACGGCAGTGGCAACGCCAGCCCACAGGCCAACCACACCCTGAGCCACATCGTCAGAACGTCAGTTCCACGGCCACGGTGTCGGTGTAGACGCCTGCGGGCAGGCCTGGCTTGCCCACCGCACGTCCATACAGGCCCACGGTTTGCGCCACACCGGTACTCGCGGCGAGGGTAATCACGCCATCGACCGCCAGCAGCGAAGAGAAACCGCTGTCGGTATAAAAGTCATAGGGCACGAAATTGCCCGCACCATCGGCCAGCGCGCGAGTACCACCCGGCGAGGCGCCGTCATGGGCACCGGCGCGCACTTTGACAGCGGGCGTGGTGCCGGCCGAACACAGGATCGACAGCGCGCCGCCGGTGCCGGTGCCGCCCAGCAACTGGGCATCGGCGTTGGTAAACAAGCTATTGGTCGTACCGAAGTTGAGGCTACCGAAGTTCAGCCCGGTCGCGGCACCGGAGCCGTTGACCTGGCAGCTGGCAATCAAGGTCAGGCTGGAGCTGATCTGCCCGGTCACGGTGGTCGCCGCATTGAGGCTGGAGGCCATCGCCAGGCCCAGGGCGCAAACGCCCAATCGAGATACGAGTACATGCATGATATCCATCCTCATGGTTTACCAATCCAGAGTCACCGTCAGGGTGTCTGTATAGATGCCGGCCGGTAAGGCCCTGGTATTCGCCACCACGGAGCCGAATACCGGGATCGGTACCTGGGTGTCGTGGGTCATGGCGAAGTTTCGTTGCTCGCCGATGCTGTAGGCGCTGCGACCCAGAGGGTCTGCCCACAGCTGATAGGGAATGGACTGGCGACCGTTGCTCAGGCGCCGTGTGATGCCGTCGCCGTTGGTGCCACCGTCGATGGTCACCGTGAAACTGCTGGCCACAGAGGGGCTGCAGGACACCGACAGCGGAGTTTTGTCGCCCGCTGAAACGGCCGCGCCCAGGGTGTCGTTCCACGTCGGGCCCTGGCTGCCGAAATCCAGCATCGCAGTCCCGCCTTCGGGCGTCACGGGCGCCGTTTCGACGCTCTTGTTGACCTCGCAGCTGGCGGTGATCACCAGCCGCGCCTGAATCTGCCCGCCGGCTGCGGCCGCTTGCGCGTCTTCGGCCAGCAACAGCAGAGCCGTTACGGCCAGGTAGCGGATTACCATGTGACCGTAACCTTGAGCAGGTCGGAATAACGGCCGACGGCAGGAATGTCCTTGAGCGGTTCGATACGGCCGAACAGCGGCAGGTCGACGGAGCCGCTGTCCGGCACGCGACCGCTGACCGGCACATCCACCGGCAACGGGATCAACCGCGCGGCGTCGGCATAAATGCGATAGGGGATGGGCTTGCTCGCAGGCGCGCCGTTGACCAGATAGCGTACTTCGCCAACGCCGCCATGCAGGCCGCCGTCAACGCGCACTTGATAGGGTGTATCGGGATTGCATTCCAGGCGTGGCTGGCGCTGGCTGATCAGGGCCGCACTCAAGGGCCCGGCCGGGTCATCCAGACGCGGGCCGCTGCCGAAATCCAACACGCCCAGCTGCTCGATGCCCGCAGTGCGCGTGGTACCCACCAACTGGCAACCGCGCTGCACATCGATGCGCACCACCACTTGGACCTGCGCCGCAAACACCGTGTTGCAGAGCATCATGCCCATGACTGCCAATACTGTCCGTTCCTTCACTGCCCCAAATCCTTATACAGGGGTGGCTCCTGCGTATAAGGGTAGCCACTTGGGGAAAATCTGCCAGTCTGGTCAGAAATACCCCCGCGTTCGGCTGTTCCGGGAGGGCTGGCTGCCGCCTGGTATTGGTCAAATCGTGGCGAGCGTCCTAAAGTGAGCGACCACCGAAACAAGAGTGACGCGCCTTGACCGTGCTTTCCCTGATCCGCCGCCTGCTGGGCACTACCCCCCAACCGGCGGGCGCATCGCCTATCACTGCATTCTTCCGGCGCAAGGCTGAGCAGCAGGGCTATACCCTCAGCGCCGGACAGACCCGCGCCATTGCCGCGCTGGCCCGCGAAACCGAACACCTGCTCAGCGGCCGGCCCGCCCGCAGCCTGTACCTGCACGGCCCGGTTGGACGCGGCAAAAGCTGGCTGCTCGATGGTTTTTTCCAGGCGCTGCCGATTGCCGAGAAGCAGCGCGTGCACTTTCACGACTTTTTTGCCGACCTGCACCGGGGCATGTTCCAGCACCGCACGCAGGACGACGCGCTGGCCGTGGCCCTGGACGAACGGCTGGCGGACTGTCGCGTCCTGTGTTTCGACGAATTCCATGTGCACGATATCGGCGATGCGATGCTCATCAGCCGTTTGTTCAAGGCCTTGTTCCAGCGCGGTGTGCTGGTGCTGGTGACGTCCAACTATGCGCCCGAGGGCCTGCTGCCCAACCCGTTGTATCACCAGCGCTTCAAGCCGGTGATCGACCTGATCGCGGCGCGCATGGACGTGCTGGAAGTCAGTGCCCCCGAGGACTTTCGCCGCCTGCCCCAGGCCCATGCCGAGCAGCGCTTCAGCACGGGCAGGTACCTCTGGCCAGGCAGCGTGGCGCAACGTGAGGCGCTTGGGTTGCCTGCCGCCGATTGCCCGGCGTTGCCCCTGACCGTTGGCAACCGGCAATTGCAGTGCCGCCGCCGTGAAGCGCGCAGCATCGCCTTTACCTTCGGCGACCTGTGCGAACAGCTCACCGCCGTGATGGATTATCTGCTGCTGTGCCAGGACTTCGACCACTGGATCATCGACGGCCTGCCCCACCTGGCCGACTGCCCGATTGCCGTGCAGCAACGGTTTATCAACCTGGTAGACGTGCTTTACGACCGCGACAAACAGCTGACCCTGATCGGCGCGCAGCCACTGGAGCAGGCTCTGGGCGGCAAGGCCATCGACCTTGCGCGTACCGCCAGCCGCCTGGGGCAATTACGCCAATGCGGCAGGCAAGTTGCGCGCGACCCGGTATCATGAGCGCCTTTTCACGCCCCCTTGCCGAGTAACTGCGCCGTTGATCAATACCCTCGCCCAACTCAAGGCCGGCCAATTGGCCGGCACTACCCGCCTGGACCTGGCCTGCGGTTTGACCGAATTCCCCCGGGAAATCTTCGAACTGGCCGACTCGCTGGAAATCCTCAACCTCACGGGCAACGCCTTGAGCAGCCTGCCGGACGACCTGCACCGCCTGCGGCACCTGCGCGTGCTGTTCTGCTCGGACAACGCCTTCACCGAACTGCCCGAATGCCTGGGCCGCTGTGCCCAACTGAGCATGATCGGCTTCAAGGCCAACCGTATCGAGCAGGTGTCGGCAGCCGCTCTGCCGCCACAATTGCGCTGGCTGATCCTCACTGACAATTGCATCAGCCAGTTACCTGACGAACTGGGCCAACGCCCGCTGCTGCAAAAGCTGATGCTGGCCGGCAACCAACTGACGCAACTGCCGTCCAGCCTGGCCCAGTGCGAAAACCTTGAGTTGATCCGCATCGCGTCCAACCGCCTGACGCACCTGCCGCAGTGGCTGCTGACCCTGCCGAGCCTGACGTGGCTGGCGTATGCCGGCAATCCGGTGGAAATGGCCGTTGAGGTGGCTGCTGATGCAACACCGGACATTCCCTGGGCCGAACTGCAACTGGGCGAAGTGCTCGGCGAAGGGGCCTCGGGGATTATTCGCAAGGCGCTGTGGAAACCCCGGGCGTTGCCGGTCGCGGTCAAACTGTACAAAGGCAGCATCACCAGCGACGGTTCACCGCTGCATGAAATGCAAGCCTGCATCGCCGCCGGGCTGCATCCCAACCTGATCAAGGTCGAAGGCCGCGTCAGCGATCACCCCGATCACCAGGCCGCGTTGGTGATGGACCTGATCGACCCGAGTTACCGCAACCTCGCGGCGTTGCCAAGCCTGGCGTCCTGCACGCGGGACATCTACGCACCCGACACCCGTTTCAGCCTGGACGTAGCACTGCGCCTGGCGCGCGGTATCGCCTCAGTCGCCGCGCACCTTCACCGGCACGGCATTACCCACGGCGACCTGTATGGCCACAATATTTTGTGGAATGCAGCGGGTGATTGTTTGCTGGGGGACTTTGGCGCGGCGTCCTTCCATGCCACGGCGGACACATTGGAAACCAAGGCGCTGCAGCGCATTGAAGTACGCGCGTTCGGCGTGCTGCTGGGGGAGTTGCTGGAGCGGGTCGAGGGGGTGGTCGCAAAGGAGCTGGTTGAACTGCAAATGAGCTGCTGTCAGCCGCACGTGCTGGCGCGACCGAGTTTCGACGAGATCGAAGTCGTGCTGAGCGCGCTCTGACACCACTGGAACAAATGTGGGAGGGGGCTTGCCCCCGATGGCGGTGGGTCAGCGACAACAGAGCTGGCTGACACACCGCATCGGGGGCAAGCCCCCTCCCACATTTTGACCGGGATCGACACACGATACTGGTCGGCTCTAAGGCCGCCGCGCTTTTGCTTTTGATCTTAGGCGCCCCGTTAAACCACGCTGGCCGAACGCAGGCTTGAATCCGTGGGTAACCCGGCAGGACGCCGGGTTAGCCGCACTGGGCCATGGATGGCCCATTGCGGCGACCCACGGATTCAAGCCGGAGAGAGGGCACACCGAGCCTAAGCGAGGTGCCGAGTGGTGGGGCAAGAGCGTTTTGCTTACTTTTGCGCTTTTCAAAAGTGAGCCGCTGTAAAAGCGGAACCCTAAGCAGCCGTTACCGCAGAAACGGATATGTACTCGGACTGATCCTGCATCCTGGTCGGCCCTGAGACCGCCATCGGGGGCAAGCCCCCTCCCACATTTTAACTGCCCACATTTGGATTGCATGCATCCAGATAGAATCAGCCAGCCAGCCCGACAAACATATCCTGCACATCATCATGGTTATCCAGGCCTTCCAGGAACGCCTCGACCTCGGCCATCTGCTCATCGGTCAACCCACTGACCGGGTTCTTCGAAAGATAGCCCAGCTTCGCCGACAGCACGGTAAATCCCTGCTCCGGCAAGGCTTTCTGCACGGCATCCAGGTCGGTGGTTTCGGTGATGAACAAAGTGGTGCCTGCTTCCTCGCCGTCTTCAAAGTCCTGGGCCCCGGCCTCGATGGCGGCCATTTCCGGATCAGCGTCCGGGGTGTCCGGCGACGCTTCGATCAGCCCGACGTGGTTGAAGTCCCAGGCCACCGAGCCGGAAGCCCCCAGTTGGCCCTTACGGAACGCCACACGGATTTCCGCCACGGTGCGGTTGATGTTGTCGGTGACGCACTCGACGATCAATGGCACCTGGTGCGGGGCGAAACCTTCGTAGGTGACACGGTGGTACTGCACGGTTTCACCGAGCAGACCGGCACCCTTCTTGATCGCGCGGTCCAGGGTTTCCTTGGGCATCGAGGCCTTCTTGGCCTGCTCCACCACCAGACGCAGGTGAGCGTTGGTCGAGGTGTCCGCACCGTTGCGGGCGGCGATGGTGATTTCTTTCACCAGCTTGCCGAAAATCTTGCCCTTGGCATTGGCTGCCGCTTCTTTATGTTTGACTTTCCACTGTGCGCCCATGACTCACTCTCTACTTTCCATGGCGCCGAAACGTCTACTGGCCGGCGCTTTGGGGGCAGAGTTTATAGCGCAGCCACGCATCGTTCCACCAAAAAACCCTCAGGGCGCCAACTTGAAAAAGGCCTGGATCAAGCGCAACGACCGGCGCCGCTCCAGGCAGCCAAGCAGATGCCGGTTCTGCAGGCCGTCACCGCGAATCGGCACGGCACATACGCGTGGGTCGCGGCTGACCTCCATCGACGACACCACCCCCAGGCCCAGCTCGGCCGCAACGGCCTCCGTCACCGCCTCCCGGCTGTCCAGTTCCAGCAGCACCCTGGGCCGCACACCGGCAGCCAGGCACGCCTCATCAAAGGTACGCCGGGTAATGGAACCGGGCTCGCGCAACACCATGATCTCTTCGTTCAACGCCGACAGTGCAATGCCCTCGGCCTGCCCCGCCCACGGATGCACGGCCGGCACCAGCGCGCAAATACGCGACTCGCCCAAGGGATGCAGGTGCAGGCCATTGCGCGGCTCCACTTCGGTCAGCACCGCCACATCGGCATGCTCGGACAACAACGCCGCCAGGGTTTCCTGGGCATTGCCCAGGCGCAGATTCACCGTGACGCCCGGATAAAGCACGCGCAGCCGGGCGATCATCGGCATCACCAGATGCGGGCCGTCCGCCGCCACTTCCAGGCGCCCGGTGAGCAATTGGCGGTTGGCTTCGAGCATCGCCTGCGCCTCATCCACCAGGCCGAAGATCGCCCGGGTGATCGCCGCCAGGCGTGCGCCCTCCTCGGTCAACTCGACCCGCCGCGCAGTGCGGCGCAGCAACGGGATCTGATAATGCTCCTCCAGCGCCTTGATGTGCCCGGTCACCGCCGGCTGGCTGATGAACAGCCGGGCGGCCGCACGGGTAAAACTGCCCTCGCGGGCCACCGCATCGAATGCGCGCAGTTGGAACAGGTTCATGGTTATCGGCCTCACTGATAGCTCGTATAACAACAAACAATTTGATTGATAACAAGCCAAACTGCAATTTAGGTGCCCTAGAGTCGACCCGTTGTTTTACGAGGACCCGAGATGACCCCTGCCGCGCCGCTCCTGCTGACCCCCGGCCCCCTGACCACTTCCAACCGCACACGCCAGGCGATGATGGTGGACTGGGGTTCATGGGATGAGCGTTTCAACCAACTCACCGCCAGCGTGTGCGAGCACTTGCTGGCGATCATCCATGGCGCCGACAGCCACCACTGTGTGCCGTTGCAGGGCAGCGGCACGTTCGCCGTCGAAGCTGCCATCGGCACCCTCGTGCCGCGTAACGGCAAGGTGCTGGTGCTGATCAACGGCGCCTACGGCAAGCGCCTGGCGAAGATCTGTGAAGTGCTCGGCCGCGCTTACAGCACCTTCGAAACCCCGGAAGACCAACCCACCACCGCCGCCGATGTGGACCGACTGCTGCACGCCGACGCCGCGATCACCCATGTCGCGCTGATCCACTGCGAAACCAGCACCGGCATCCTCAACCCACTGGCGCAGATCGCCGAGGTGATCAAACGCCACGGCAAGCGCCTGATCATCGACGCCATGAGCTCCTTCGGCGCGCTGCCGATCGATGCGCGCCAAGTGCCCTTCGACGCATTGATCGCAGCCTCCGGCAAATGCCTGGAAGGCGTGCCGGGCATGGGCTTTGTCCTGGCTGAAAAGACCGCGCTGGGCGCCGCCGCAGGCAACTGTCATTCCCTGGCAATGGATCTGTTCGACCAGCACGGCTACATGGCCCGCACCGGCCAGTGGCGCTTCACCCCGCCTACCCACGTGGTCGCCGCCCTGCACGAAGCATTGCTGCAATACCACGAAGAAGGCGGCCTGCCCGCCCGCCATCAACGCTACGCCAATAACTGCCGGACACTTCTGGACGGCATGGCCGAACTGCGCCTGCGCACCTTCCTGCCGGCGGCGATCCAGGCACCGATCATCGTTACCTTCCACGCACCGAAAGACCCGCGCTACCAGTTCAAGGACTTTTACGAACGGGTCAAGGCCAAAGGTTTCATCCTCTATCCGGGCAAATTGACCCAGGTCGACACCTTCCGCGTGGGCTGCATCGGCCATGTCGACGCGACCGGCATGCAGGCGGCGGTCAACGCCATCGCCGAGGCGCTGCAGGAAATGGACGTGCTGGACATCTGATTGCCCCCGTTACCTCACAGGATCTGAACCATGAACTATCAAAATCCCACCTCCCTCCAGGCCGTCATCCTCGACTGGGCCGGCACCGTGGTCGACTTCGGCTCCTTTGCGCCCACGCAGATTTTTGTCGAGGCCTTTGCCGAGTTCGGCGTACAGGTGTCCATCGAAGAAGCCCGTGGCCCGATGGGCATGGGCAAGTGGGACCACATCCGCACCCTCTGCGACCAGCCGCAAGTCGCGCAACGTTACCGCAAGGCCTTCGGCCGCACGCCGACCGACGAAGACGTGAGCGCCATCTACCAACGCTTCATGCCACTGCAGATCGAGAAAATCGCCGAGCACTCGGCGCTGATTCCCGGCGCCCTCGACACCCTCGCCGGCGTGCGCGCCCAGGGCATCAAGATCGGCTCCTGCTCCGGTTACCCCAAACAAGTGATGGACAAGGTGGTCGCCCTGGCCGCCAGCAACGGCTACGTGGCCGACCATGTGGTCGCCACCGACGAAGTGCCCAATGGTCGCCCGTGGCCGGCCCAGGCGCTGGCCAACGTGATCGCGCTGGGCATTGACGATGTGGCGGCGTGCGTGAAAGTCGACGACACCGTACCGGGTATCCTCGAAGGCCGCCGTGCCGGCATGTGGACCGTGGCGCTGACCTGCTCCGGCAACGCCCTGGGCCTGACTTACGAGCAGTTCCGGGCGCTGGACAGCGCCACACTGGCCGGCGAGCGCCGGCGTATCGAAGCGATGTTCGAAGGCTCACGCCCGCACTACCTGATCGACACTATTACCGATATGCCGCAGGTCATCGCCGATATCAACGCACGCCTGGCTCGCGGGGAAATGCCGCAAAGCCACTGACGAAGGTCAATGCACCGGCATTCACTACGGGCCAAGCGCTTCAAACAGGCATACAGTTGAACCACTCCGTCAAAGAACGGAAGGTTGCCCTGATAAGTGAGGAACCCAACGATGCCGTGGAAAAATTCCGATACGCGCTACAGCACCATGTCGATTGCATTGCACTGGTTGATGGTGGTGCTCCTGGCGGTGGTCTACGCCTGCATTGAGTTACGCGGCCAGTTCCCCAAAGGCAGCGGTGCGCGCACGCTGATCGTCGAAATGCACTTTATGTTCGGCCTGACCGTGTTTGTGCTGGTGTGGCTGCGCCTGTTCGCCCGCAGCTTGGGCGTGGCGCCGAAGATCGTGCCGGCGCCGCCGCCATGGCAGCGCCTATTGGCGACGCTGACCCACGTTGCGCTGTATGGGTTGATGATCGGCATGCCGATTGCGGGCTGGCTGATCGTCAGCGCCGAGGGGCATTCGGTGATGTTCTACGGGATGGAGTTGCCGCCGCTGATCGCTGAGAACAAGGCATTGGCCAAGGAGATTGAAGGCTGGCATGTGCTGTTTGGCCAGATCGGTTACTGGCTGATCGGGCTGCATGCGTTGGCGGGGATCTTTCATCACTATGTGCTGCGCGATAATACGGCGTTGCGAATGATGCCGGGTGGGAGGGGCGGTGCGACGATTCGACTTGCGCCCGATGGCGGCCTTGGGGCTGGCCGGGATGTTGGATCAGACTGAGTACATATCCGTTTCTGCGGTAACGGCTGCTACTGGTTCCGCTTTTACAGCGGCTCACTTTTGAAAAGCGCAAAAGTAAGCAAAACGCTCTTGCCCCACCACTCGGCACCTCGCTTGGGCTCGGTGTGCCCGAACGCAGGCTTGAATCCGTGGGCCGCCGCAATGGGCCATCCATGGCCCAGTGCGGCTAACCCGGCGTCCTGCCGGGTTACCCACGAATTCAAGCCTGCGTTCGGCCAGCGTGGTTTAACGGGGCGCCTGAGATCAAGAGCAAAAGCGCGGCGGCCTTGGAGCCGACCGGTGTTTTTTATCGATCCCGGTCCAAATGTGGGAGGGGGCTTGCCCCCGATGCGGTGTGTCAGCCAGCTCTGTTGTCTCTGACCCACCGCCATCGGGGGCAAGCCCCCTCCCACATTTGGATCTCCAGTGTTTTGAGGGATTTTATACGCTCCAGATTTACGGGGTTAGCGTGGGCTGCTAGAGCGTTGTGGCGATTTCCCATGGCTATCGGGGCCCCTCCCACAAGGGGTCTGCTCTAGGCATTGAAACCTCGGCGGCCTTGCAGGCCGCCGGTGTGGATGAAGATCAGGCGGGTGCCGGGGGCGAAGCGTCCGGCCTCGATCTGTTGCTTCAACGCCAGCAGCGCCTTGCCAGTGTAGAGCGGCTCCAGCGGCACACCGCTGGCCTGTTCGGTGCGTTCGATAAAATCGAGCAGCAGCGGATCGACCTTGGCAAAGCCGCCTCGGCTGGCGTCGATCAGTTCGTAACCGTTGTGCACCATGGCACTTACGTTCTGCGCGACACCGTGATCGTCCGGCACTGCCAATGCGCCATAGACCGTACGCTTGCCCGCCTCGGCCAGTGCCAAGCCGGCCAGGGTCGTCCCGGTACCAGCTGCCAGCCACCAGGCGTCGTAATCCGCCCAGCCGAGCCGGCTCAACTGCGCCCGCGCCTGCTCGACCAGCACCGCGCAGCCCAGCGCACCGGCCAGCCCGCCGCCGCCTTCGGGTACCGGATGAAGATGGGGATACTGCTCGCACCAGGGCAACCAGAAGCCCGGCTCATGGCGTGCGCGATAACCGCCGTAACCGAGCCAATGCAATTGCATGCCGAACGCCTTGAGGTCGAGCACGGTGGGTGTGTCTTGAGGATGGCCGCGCAACAGGCCGACCGTGGGAAAGCCAAAGCGCTTGCCTGCCGCCGCCAGTGCGTGCAGATGGTTGGAGTACGCCCCGCCGAGACTGATGACCCCGCTGGCCCCCGCGTGCCGCGCCAGGTTCAGGTGTTCGGTGAGCTTGAACCACTTGTTGCCGCTGATCAGTGGGTCGATACGGTCCAGGCGCAGCATGGCCAACTCGACCCCGTTCAGCCAGTCGAGCTGCACAGGTTCAAGGGGCGCGTGAGGCAGCCAGTCGAAAGGACCCATCGCAAGTCTCTGAATGAAAAGGAGCGGTAGTCTAACACCGCCCCTTTCGTCGACTTACAGCTCGGCGGCCAGGCGCGAACCCTGGTTGATGGCGCGCTTGGCGTCCAGCTCGGCCGCCACATCGGCACCGCCAATCAGGTGCACATTCTGCCCGGCGGCAACCAGGCCGTCGTGCAGTTCGCGCAGCGGGTCCTGGCCGGCGCAGATGACGACGTTGTCCACCGCCAGCACCTGGGGCTCGCCCTCGGCGCCGATGCGGATATGCAGGCCTTCATCATCGATTTTCAGGTATTCGACGCTGTTGAGCATCTGCACCTGTTTGTTTTTCAGGCCGGTACGGTGGATCCAGCCGGTGGTCTTGCCCAGGCCGTCGCCGACCTTGGAAGTCTTGCGTTGCAGCAGGAACACCTCACGCGCCGGTGCATGGCGCTCGGGCTTGATCCCGGCCACGCCGCCACGGGCCTCAAGTTGAGTGTCGATGCCCCACTCTTTCCAGAACGCTTCGCGATCCAGGCTGGTGGACACGCCCTGGTGCACCAGGAATTCCGACACGTCGAAACCGATACCGCCCGCGCCAATCACCGCCACGCGCTTGCCAACCGGCTTGCGCTCCAGGATCACGTCCAGGTAATTGAGCACCTTGGCGTTCTCCACACCCGCAATCGCCGGCGTACGTGGTGCGATACCGGTGGCCAGGATCACCTCGTCATAACCGCCCGCCACCAGTTGCGCCACATCGACACGGGTGTTGAGGCACAGCTCGACGTGAGTGGTCTGCAATTTGCGCTTGAAGTAGCGCAGGGTCTCGAAAAATTCTTCCTTGCCCGGTATGCGCTTGGCGATGTTGAACTGGCCGCCGATTTCGCTGGCCGAATCGAACAAGGTCACCTGATGCCCACGCTCGGCAGCCACGGTAGCAGCAGCCAGTCCGGCAGGGCCGGCACCGACGACCGCAATTTTCTTGATCTGCTGCACGGGCAGGTAATTGAGTTCGGTTTCATAGCACGCACGCGGGTTGACCAGGCAGGTGGTCAGCTTGCCGCCGAAGGTGTGGTCCAGGCACGCCTGATTGCAGCCGATGCAGGTGTTGATCTCGTCGGCGCGCCCGGCAGCGGCCTTGTTGACGAACTCCGGGTCGGCGAGAAACGGCCGCGCCATCGAGACCATGTCGGCATCGCCCTCGGCGAGAATCTGCTCGGCGACTTCCGGCGTGTTGATACGGTTGGTAGTGATCAGCGGAATCGTCACCGCACCTCGCAACTTGGCGGTGACCTTGCTGAACGCGGCGCGCGGCACTTTGGTGGCAATGGTCGGGATACGCGCTTCGTGCCAGCCGATACCGGTGTTGATGATGGTGGCGCCGGCCTGCTCGATGGCCTTGGCCAACTGCACGACTTCCTCCCAGACGCTGCCGCCCTCGACCAGGTCGAGCATCGACAGACGGAAAATAATGATGAAATTCGGCCCGACCGCTTCACGCACCCGGCGCACGATTTCCACGGCCAGGCGCATACGGTTTTCAAAGCTGCCGCCCCAACGGTCGGTGCGATGGTTGGTGTGGGCGGCCAGGAACTGGTTGATGAAGTAACCTTCGGACCCCATGATTTCCACGCCGTCGTACTCGGCGACCTGGGCCAGCCGCGAGCAGGTGACAAAATCCTGGATCTGCTTCTCGATGCCCTCCTCGTCCAGCTCCCGGGGCTTGAACGGGTTGATCGGCGCCTGGATCGCACTCGGCGCCACCTGCTTGGGGCTGTAGGCATAACGCCCGGCGTGCAGGATCTGCATGCAGATCTTGCCACCGGCGTCGTGTACGGCGCGGGTGACGATCCGGTGCTTTTGCGCCTCTTCGTCGGTGGTCAGCTTGGCCGCACCGGCATACACGCCGCCTTCATCGTTCGGGCCGATGCCGCCGGTCACCATCAGGCCGACGCCGCCCCGGGCGCGCTCGGCGAAATACGCCGCCATGCGCTCGAAACCGCCGGGCTTTTCTTCCAGGCCCGTGTGCATCGAGCCCATCAGGGTACGGTTGCGCAGGGTGGTAAAACCCAGGTCCAACGGGGCCAGCAGGTGCGGGTAGGCAGCAGCGGTCATGGTACAGCTCCACAACGGATCATCACGGGACGTGGAGGGCTCGAATGGCACCCCATCGGTTTATGTCCCACAGACTAAGAGGCGATCACCTACCGCTCAATGACTGAAACTGACAACTTATTGATCCAAATGCACAGCCACCCTTGGCAAGCCGGGCCAGGAGCCCTACCCTAGTCGCGAACCCTGCCCCCGGTCTGTTGTCTGTTGCCCCATGCGCAAATTACTCATATTCACCGTCACCATGGCCCTGGTTGCCGCCCTCGCCGCGTATCTGGTCTGGACCCAGGAGCGCCCTGTGGCGCATTACCTGTCAGACCTGCGCATCACCCTCGCGGTCAATGAAGGCCAGCCGGCCGAGCGTGGCAACCTGCTGGGCATCCAGCCGGAGCTGTTCCCCGCCGATTACCAGAGCCTGGAGCGCCTGCACCTGAAGCTCTCGGCCTACCTGCAAAAGGCCCGCGAACAGGGCTTGATCAACGACAAGACCGTCGTCGTGCTGCCGGAGCATGTCGGCACCTGGCTGATGCTCGCCGGCGAGAAAAACGAGCTGTACCAGGCCACCCACCTCAAGGACGCGATGAACTGGCTGTCGATCAGCAATCCGGTGCAGTTCCTGCGCGCCTGGATCAGCGCCACCGGCGACAACCGCATGGATGATGCGTACCTGCGCATGAAAGCCGCCGGTATGGCACGCGATTACCAAGTGCTGTTTGGCGGCCTGGCCAAAGAATTCGGCGTGACCCTGGTGGCCGGTTCCATCGCCCTGCCCAACCCCAGTGTGAATCTGGGGCAACTGCAGGTCGGCCATGGTGCGCTGTACAACGTCAGTGTGGTCTTTGCCGCCGATGGTTTGCCCCTGGGCCAGCCGCAGCGTCAGCTGTATCCGATCTACGACGAGCGCGGCTTTATCGAACCCGGCGATGAAAACATCGTCAGCGTGGTCGACACCCCGGCCGGGCGCCTGGGCGTGCTGATCGGCAGCGACAGCTGGTACCCGGACAACTACCGCAAGCTCAACGAACAAGGTGCCCAGTTGATTGCCGTGCCGGCCTATGTGACCGGGCGTGACACCTGGGACCGCCCGTGGCGCGGCTTCAAGAGCGTGTCGACCCCTTCGGAAGTCAGCCTCAAGCCCGAAGAAACCAGCGAGGGCGAGGCCTGGCGCCGCCTGACCCTGATCAGCCAACCACCGATCAGCCAGGCCACAGCGGGCATGAGCGTGTTTTTGCGTGGCCAGTTCTGGGACCTGGGCAGCGCCGGGCAGAGCTTCCTGAGCCGCAACGGGCAACTGTTCGCCGACGGCGAAGCCCGTGGCGCGCGCCTGCTCAATATCTGGCTGTAACCGCGTGAAGCCGGTGCGCCTGGGGGATCTGTCGGTGGGCTTCGTGCACACCCTGGCCGATGCCGTGCACAGCCACGGCCTGGACCCGCACCCCCTGTTGCTGCAATACGGCCTGGACCCGGCACGCCTGGCCGAAGCGGGTGCGCGCCTGTCGATCCCGCGCTATATGCGCCTGGGGCATGCGGCCATTCAACTGACCGGCGATCCGGGCCTGGGCCTGCGCATGGGTCAGCTCAGTCGCCTGAGCCAGGCCGGGCTCGCCGGTGTCACCGCCGCCCAGGCACCGACGGTACGCGAAGCCGCGCGCACGCTGACGCGCTTCGAACCACTGTATGGCTCCAACTACCGTGGGCAATCGAGCTTTCATGAAGACGCCGAAGGCGCCTGGCTGCGGTTCTATTCCATCAGTCCCTACAACGCCTATAACCGCTTTGTGGTGGACTCGATCATCGCCGGCTGGCTGCATCAACTGTCGAGCCTTGCGCAACAGTCGGTGCAGGCCCAACGCATCGAAATCGAATTCCAGGCCCCCGAATACAGCCATTTGTATAGCGTGCTGGGGGACAGTCCTGTGCAGTTCGGCGCCGACCGCAATCAACTGCGCCTGACCCAGGCCACCCTGGCCCTGCGCAACCCGCAGCACTGCCCGAGCACGTGGCACCTGTTGTTACAGCTGTGTGAAAGGGAACTGGAGCAATTGACCCGCACCCGCAGCCTGCGCGAGCGTATTACTCGACTGCTGGGGCCGATGCTCAATGGTGGCCGGGAACCCGACCTGGAAGAAGTGGCGGCACGCTTGAAGCTGCCCACCTGGACCCTGCGCCGCAAACTGGCCGACGAAGGCACGCAATTTCGCGCGATTCTCAACGATACCCGCCGCGACTTGGCCATGACCTACATTCGCGACACGGAACTGGCCTTTGGCGAGATCGCCTACTTGCTCGGGTTTGCCTCGGCCCAAGCCTTCCAACGCGCCTTCAGGCGCTGGAACAACCAGACCCCAGGGGAATTTCGCCGCAGTCAGCGGCATTCCGCCTGAAGTCGGCCCTACAGCTCGGTGGCGTCGTCGACCGGGTCCAGCGGGTCGAGTTCGAATGCCTGGTACTCCAGCAGTTCTTCCTGGTAATCGTCCATGGTGGACTCCTTGTTGAGTTAAAAATGCCAGCGCAATTAATGACCTTCACGACCAGACTAAAGTGCCGTCATGACGAAAAAATGTCTGCGCCATGATGTTCCCGCACGTGAAGATTAAACGCGGCGGCGGCGGACTGATTTAGTCGGAAGATCGAGGCACTATTGCAATCATTGCAATTGCAATCATAAGGCCAATTCCATTAGGGTAGGCACCTCTGTCGCCAGGAGCCACCCCCATGCCCGCCTCTACCGCACTCGCTGCGCAGCTGTGCATCGACGCACTCGACACCTGCGCCTGCTCGCGCAGCTCACCGCTGTACACGGTCTTGAGCATGGCCGGCGCGCTGGAATCCAGCCGCCAGGCCTGGGTGATTCGCGGCCAGTCGCGCAGTCGGCGCCCGGGTAACTGGCCCACCTGGTTTGCGCGCAATACCGGGGAAAAACCGCTGCTCTACCTGCACAGCGCCACCTCGTCTGCGCAGCTGTGCGCACTGTCACACCGGACCGACCAGCGCGGCATTTTGTGCAATGACAGCGAAACCCAGCCATCCCCATGGCCGAAGGGCGCGCAACCGTCGCTGTCGTTGTGGCTGGCCAGCCATCCACGCTGTACGCCCTACGACCCTGCCTCGGGCGAAGAGGCCCAGGCCATCGTGCTGGCAGGGCTGCATACGCTGTACGTGGATGGCCAGCCGGGCTTTTATTACCTGGCGCTGCATGATCAGCCCAGCACCCTCGCGCCGCAGACGCTGGACCGCGAAGGTGCGATCAAGGGCATGTATCCCGTGCGGCAAACTGCCGACGTGGCGAACGTGCGCTTGCTGGGTGCCGGTCGAGCCCTGGAAGAGGTCATGCAGGCCGCGCAATTGCTTGAGCAGCAATGGGGCATCACGGCGCATGTATGGAGTTGCCCCAGTTACACCCGACTGGCCCGCGAGGCAGCGGCCGCCGAGCGCTGGAACCGCCTGCATCCCTGCGCGCCCAGGCGCAGCAGCCATCTGCGCGACTGCCTGGCGGGGAGCCGGACACCGGTGCTTGCCGTCACCGGCTACCCACAAGTGGTGGTCGACCAACTGGCCGCGCATATCGACACGCGCTTCGTGGCGCTGGGCGCAGGCTCGGTACAGGCAGCCGCGCCGAACCGCTACTGGATTGCAGTGCTGGCATTAAAAGCGTTGGCCGATGAAGGGCACATCGAGACACACAAGGTGGAACACGCCCTGCAACGGTATGACCTGAAATGACCTCGCCACGGTTCACCCCATTTACGTTTTGCGCCGGCCACGGGTTTGCACGCCCGCCTCCATCGCCAACCCCGCCGTACGCTGCAGTGCATCGGCAAAGGCCTGACGGTGCTCAGGCTCGATTTGCGACAAAAACAGCTCATCCACGGTGCTTTCGTAGATTTTCCACATTTTCTTGCGCAGCGTACGGCCGGCCTCGGTGATCGAGGCAAACGCTGCGCGGCCATCGCCGTCGGAACGTGAACGCACCACCAGGCCGTCCTTTTCCAGGCGGTCGACCAGGCGCGTGAGGTTGTAACGCTCAATGGCCAGCACATCGGCCAATTCATGCATACGGCGGGTGCCTTCAGGACCGCTTTCCAAGCCCCACAGCGCGTCGTACCAGGCATACGGCGGCAGTTGCGCCTCGGTCAGCCGGCGCTCGATCTCACGGATGACCGTCCTGTGGGCCCTGACAAAACGGAACCATACATCCGGCTCTTTCGACGACATGCAACACCATCCGGGGAATTTCAAGAAGGTTGCAATAGTAGCTCATCCCGGGCTAAATTCCGCCATGTCGTTGCAATTGCAACTATATCGCAGCGCGCCCACAAGGCGTTCGCCGCCCGGAATCCGCCTACCCTGGAGCCTCATATGAATCCGAATAACGCCGCATCCCTGGACCACGATCCGCAGGAAACCCGCGAGTGGCTCGACTCCATCGAATCGGTGCTGTCGGCCGAAGGCCGCCCTCGCGCCCATTACCTGATCGACCAGTTGCTGGATTTCGACGTGGCGCGCCATGGCGACTTTTACGGGCGCGTGACCACTCCTTACGTCAACACCATCGCTGCCGACCGCCAACTGCCCTACCCCGGCGACCTGGACATTGAACGGCGGACCAATGCGTTTATCCGCTGGAACGCCATGGCGATGGTCTTGCGTGCCGGCAAACACTCAGGCGTGGGTGGGCATATCGCGACCTACGCGTCAGCCGCTGTGCTGTACGACGTAGGCTTCGACCATTTCTTTCGTGGCCGAACAGACACCTTCGACGGCGACCTCGTGTACATCCAGGGCCACTCCTCCCCCGGCATCTACGGCCGCGCGTATCTGGAAGGCCGCCTCAACGAAGCCCAACTGGATAACTTTCGCCGCGAAGCCGGTGGCCAAGGCCTGTCTTCCTACCCTCACCCACGGCTGATGCCGGACTTCTGGCAATTCCCTACGGTGTCCATGGGCCTGGGGCCGATCACGGCTGCTTACCAGGCGCGCTTCATGCGTTACCTGGAGTTTCGCGACCTCAAGCAACACCAGGGTCGCAAGGTATGGGCGTTCCTCGGTGACGGCGAGATGGACCAGCCGGAATCCCTGGCCGCCATTTCCCTGGCCGGTCGCGAAAAACTCGACAACCTGATCTTCGTCGTCAACTGCAACCTGCAGCGCCTGGACGGCCCGGTGCGCGGTAACGCCAAGGTGATCCAGGAGTTCGAGAGTGTGTACCGCGCCGCCGGCTGGAATGTGATCAAGGTGATCTGGGGCGGTGGCTGGGATGCATTGCTCGAAAAGGACCATAGCGGCCTGCTGCGCCAGCGCATGATGGAATGCGTGGACGGCGATTATCAGAATTACAAATCCCAGAACGGCGCCTATGTTCGCGAGCATTTCTTCGGCAAATATCCGGAGTTACTCGCACTGGTTGAGGACATGTCCGACGACGATATCTGGAAACTCTCACGGGGCGGCCATGACCCGCTCAAGGTCTACAACGCCTACGCCGCCGCAGTGCGCCACAAGGGCCAGCCCACGGTGATCCTGGCCAAGACCGTCAAGGGCTTCGGCATGGGCGAAGCCGGCGAAGGCCAGAACATCAACCATCAATTGAAGAAAATGGGTGCCGACGCGGTAAAAGCCTTCCGCGACCGCTTCGGGCTGGAAGTGGCCGATGACCTGCTCGACGAAATTCCTTACCTCAAGCCGGCGGCCGACAGCACGGAAGCCCGCTATTTCAATGCCCGGCGCCAGGCGCTGGGCGGGTATGTGCCGGCCCGGCACACTGACGTTGCCCCGTTGACTGTCCCGCCCCTGTCCGCATTCGCCACTCAACTCAAGGACACCGGCGAGCGCGCCATCTCCACCACCATGGCGTTTGTCCGCATCCTCGGCACCCTGCTCAAAGACCCGCATCTGGGCAAGCTGATCGTCCCCATCGTGCCGGACGAGTCGCGCACCTTCGGCATGGAAAGCCTGTTCCGGCAGATCGGCATTCATTCTGCCGTCGGCCAGCTTTACACCCCGCAAGACGCCGGGCAACTGAGCTACTACAAGGAGAGCAAGGACGGACAGATCATGCAGGAAGGCCTGAATGAATCAGGGGCCATTTCTTCATGGATCGCGGCGAGTACGTCCTACAGCAACCACAGCCTGATGACGGTGCCGTTCTATATTTTCTACTCGATGTTCGGCTTCCAGCGCGTCGGCGACCTGGCCTGGGCGGCAGGTGATGCGCGCGCCCGCGGCTTTCTGCTGGGTGCCACGGCCGGGCGCACCACCTTGATGGGTGAAGGGTTGCAGCATGACGACGGGCACAGCCATATCCTGGCCTCGGTAGTGCCGTGCTGCGTGGCCTACGATCCAACCTTTGCCTACGAGCTGGCGGTGGTTATTCGCGAGGGCATGCGGCGCATGTATATTGAACAGGAAGACATTTACTACTACATCACCCTGCTCAACGAGAACTACCCGCACCCGGCAATGCCTGAAGGCGTGGAGGATGGGATTCTCAAAGGGATGTATCCGCTGAGCACACACGCGGATGCTCGGGTTCAACTGATGGGAAGTGGTTCGATCCTGCGTGAAGTCATCGCCGCAGCGTCGCTGCTCCGGGAAGATTTCGCTGTAGAGAGTGACGTGTGGAGCGTCACCAGCCTGACCGAGTTGCGCCGTAACGGCCACGCCGTAGAGCGCTGGAACCTGCTGCATCCGGAAAGCGAGCCACGCCAGAGCTACGTGGAAAACTGCCTGGCCGGCAAAACCGGGCCGGTAGTGGTAGCCACCGACTACATGAAATTATTCGCCGATCAGATTCGCCCCTTCGTACACGGCCGCCGCTTTGTGGCGCTGGGAACCGATGGGTTCGGGCAGTCGGATACCCGGGAAGCGTTGCGCGAGTTTTTTGAAGTGGACCGCCACTTCATCGTGTTGGCGGCGCTGAAGGCACTGGCGGATGACGGTGTGATCGGTCGGGACAAAATCACAGAGGCTATCAACCGCTACGGGATCAACGTCGACAAGACTGACCCCGTAACGGTCTGAGTTACTGGACCGGCGTTGGCAGGGCAGGAATTGCCTCTGTCGGCGCCGGCAGGCTGGGGTTGGTCGGCGCGGGGGCGGACTCTATAGCCGGTGTCTCTGGTGCCGCTTGCGGTGCTGGTTCTACGCTCGGCGCGATAGGCGCAGCCTCGGGTGGTGGCGCCAGTGGCTGCGCAGCGGCTGGGGTTGCCGGCGTCTCCTGCGGTGTCTCAAGCTTCTCGGCGGCCGGCGCGGCTTTCGGTTCCGGTATGCCAAGCTCATCCTTGGGCTTCTCGGGTATATGCGCCGCCTGCTTCACTTCCTGGGGCAGGAACACATCCACCAAGGCAAAGTAACGCTCATAGAACTTGGGCGCCGAGACAGTCTCGCTCGCCACCTTGACCATCGAGTCATCGGTGGAGCCGATCGGCATCGACACCGAACCCAGCACCCCGACCCCCAGACTTGCGGAGTTGTTGACCTTCTTCAGCGCATAGCGGTCCTGCAACGCGTTGGCAAACATCGTCGAGTGATTGCTGCCTTTGCCATCAGCGGCACACACCACGTTGAAGCTGATCTGCAGGTGGGTCTCGCCGGTCTGCTGGAAACTCTTGTTACCGGCCACCAGCTTCGGATCGCTGCTGGTGATGATATAGCCCTGGCTGAGCAGGGCACGGCGCGCCGCTTCACAGGCGGCCACATCGCTCACCGGGTAATCGCGGGAAAACGTACCGGAGTCGTCGAAATTCTCATGTTCATAAATAGCGGTCTTGGGTGACGAGCAACCCGCCGCGCCCGCCAGCACCAGCGCCAACCCGAGGTTTCGCAAGTGAAATGATGTCAACATCGAAAATCCTGAGAAAAACAGTCCGGGCGGTATTGTGCAACAGAACGAGGGGTGGGCGCGCGCATTCCTGTCGGTAAAACGTCACAGGCTTTAATGCGCGCAAAAAAAGACCCCGGCCTTTTCAGGACGGGGTCATTTTATTCAAGCCGACATCAGAACTTCTTGATGTCTGCCTGGGTTTCCAGCTGCTTGCGATATGCCGCGAAGTCCTGCTGGCCGATACGGGAAGCGAGGAAGCGGCGGTATTGCGCTTTTTCTTCGTCCGTAGGCGCCGCCGCTTCGTTGACGCCGTTCAAGCGCACGATCATCAGGCTACCGTCGCGCAGCGTGACGGCGGTGAAGGTCGGCTTGTCCTTGGCCGCTGGCTTGGGCATGCGGAACAGCGCTTGCAGCACGGCAGGGTCGACGCCTTCCTGGGCACGGGTGGCCGCTTCAGTCACCTTCCAGGCCTGGCCGTCAATCGGCTGGTCCAGTGCGGTCTTGCCATCACGCAGGCTGGCGATCAACTCGTCGGCATGGGTTTTGGCGGCAGCGCTCGCGCGCTCCTTGGTCATCTGAGTGCGGATCGCCGCCTCAACCTTTTCCAGCGGCAGCTGGGCGGGCTTGAGGTGTTCCTTGGCGCGCAGCACGATGATGGTTTCCGGGTCCAGCTCAATGGCGCTGCTGTTGGCCCCCTCATCCAGCACTTCCGGACTGAACGCAGCGGTGACCACGGCACGGTTGGCCGCGACGCCTTCGCCACCTTCACGGCCGAACGGCGCCGAGGTGTGTACGGTCAATTTCAGGTCGGACGCCGGCTGGGCCAGGTCGGACGCTTCGAATGCCGCATCTTCCAATTGCTTGGTCGCCTCGACGAACCGCTGTTCAACCTGCTGGGTCTTGAGCTCGCGGGTCAGCTTGTCTTTCAGGCTGGCGAACGTCGGCACTTCTGGCGCTTCAACGCCCAACAGCTTGATCAAGTGCCAACCGAAGGCGCTGCGCACCGGCGCGGACACCTGGTCTTGCTTGAGGCCGTACAGCGCCGTTTCGAAGTCCGGATCGTACACGCCGGGACCGGCGAAGCCGAGATCACCGCCATTGTTGGCCGAACCCGGATCCTGGGAGAACTCCTTGGCCAGGGCGTCAAACTGTTCGCCCTTGGCCAGGCGCGCCTGGATCTCTTCGATCTTGGCCTTGGCTTGCGCCTCGGTAACCTTGTCGTTGACCTCGATCAGAATGTGCGCGGCACGACGCTGTTCAGCGAGGTTGGCGGTTTCTTTCTCGTAGGCGGCCTGCAGCTCATCGTCCTTGACGGTGACCTGGTCGAAGAAGGACGACTTCTTCAGCTCCAGGTAGTCGATGACGACCTGATCCGGAGTCATGAACTCCTTGGCATGCTGGTCGTAGTAGGCCTTGACTTCGGCGTCGGTGAGTTTCACCGCTGCCGGGTCAGCCTTGATATTGACGGTGGCGAAATCGCGGGTCTGTTTTTCCAGACGGGCGAATGCCAGCACCTCTGCATCGGTCACGAAACCACTGCCGGCGATGCCTGCGCGAACCTGGCCGATCAGCATTTCCTGGGTCATCATCTGACGGAATTGCAGGCGGCTGTAGCCCAGTTGACGAATCACCTGGTCAAAGCGCTCGGCGTTGAACTGGCCATCCACCTGGAACTCCGGCGTCTGCAGGATCACCTGGTCCAAGGCCGCTTCCGAGAAGCCGAACTTGGAATCCGCCGCGCCTTGCAGCAGCAGCTTGCGATCGATCAGGCCCTTGAGGGCCGCATCGCGCAACAGTTTTTCGTCCAACAGGGAAGCATCGAAATCCTTGCCCAGTTGTTGCATCAGCTGGCGCCGTTGCATATCAACGGCCTGGCTCAGTTCGGTCTGGGTGATTTCCTCACCGTTGACCTTGGCCACGTCCTGCTTGTTATTACCCGAAGCCTGGAAAATAGCCTCGATACCGGTGAACGCCATCAATGCGACGATGATCCCGATAATGGTCTTGGCAATCCAGCCTTGTGAATTGTCCCTGATATTTTGCAGCATGCGTCCCCCAGAAACGGTTGAACATCAAAAATAGGCAACCGTGGAGCGTGGGTAGAATCCGGATAGAAGAAAGGCGCATCCGAGGATGCGCCTTCTCGTAACTGGCGGAGCGGACGGGGGTTTTAACTCTGACCCCCGGCGTGGCGACCCGATGGATACTCGGGCCGGCTACCGCTCCGCTGCCAGGCCAGACCAGCGTCCGACCCGGGTAAGCAAAGGCTTGATCGAAGCTTAGTTAACGGCTTCTTTCAGGGCTTTACCGGCTTTGAAACCTGGTTTCTTGGCAGCAGCGATTTGCAGTGCTTTGCCGGTCTGTGGGTTACGGCCAGTGCGAGCTGGACGGTCAGTCACAGAGAAAGTACCGAAGCCTACCAGTACCACGGAGTCGCCGGCCTTCAGAGCGCCAGTGACGGATTCGATTACTGCGTCCAGCGCACGGCCGGCAGCAGCTTTCGGGATATCAGCGGATGCAGCGATAGCATCAATCAGTTCCGACTTGTTCACTCTAAGTCCCCTTATATATCTATGAGTATGATTCTAAGTTTTTTGGTAAAAAGCAAAAACCAGTGCTGGATGGCCAACAGACACTTAAGAGCCGCTTTATAACAAGGGCTCTAAAAATCTGTCAAGGAAGCCCCCCAGGCTCCAACACTTTAATGCGTGCTAATTCTTTCCTTGGAATCCGACTCGCGTTTTTCGTCCTTCGCGACAATCTCCGGAGCCACATCCGGCAAGGGCTCCGGCGCGTATTGCAGCGCAATTTGCAGGACTTCGTCAATCCATTTAACCGGTTTGATCTGAAGATCCTGTTTAATATTGTCTGGAATTTCCTTCAGGTCGCGGACATTCTCTTCGGGAATGATCACGGTCTTGATTCCACCCCGGTGCGCGGCGAGCAATTTCTCTTTCAGACCACCGATGGCCAATACCTGGCCACGCAGGGTGATCTCACCGGTCATCGCCACATCGGCACGCACCGGAATGCCGGTCAATGCCGACACCAGGGCCGTGCACATGCCTACACCCGCGCTGGGACCGTCCTTCGGGGTTGCCCCTTCCGGCATATGGATGTGGGTGTCGTGCTTCTCGTGGAAGTCCAGGGGAATGCCCAGGCTCCTGGCGCGACTGCGCACCACGGTCTGCGCGGCGGTGATCGATTCGACCATCACATCGCCCAGGGAGCCGGTCTTGATCAACTGCCCCTTGCCCGGGATGACGGCCGCTTCAATCGTCAGCAACTCGCCGCCCACCTGGGTCCACGCCAGGCCAGTCACCTGCCCTACCTGATCCTGCTGCTCGGCCAGGCCGTAGCGGAATTTACGCACACCGAGGAAATGTTCCAGCGCGTCGGCCGTCACTTTCACCGAGAAGCGTTTTTCCAGTGCATGTTCCTTGACCGCCTTGCGGCAGATTTTCGCAATCTGACGCTCGAGGCCCCGTACACCGGCCTCGCGGGTGTAATAGCGCACGATGTCACGGATCGCTTCGACGTCAAACTCGATCTCGCCTTTCTTCAGACCGTTGGCCGAGGTCTGCTTGGGCGCGAGGTATTTGACGGCGATGTTGATCTTTTCGTCTTCGGTGTAACCCGGCAGGCGAATCACTTCCATCCGGTCCAGCAACGCCGGCGGAATGTTCATGGAGTTGGAGGTGCACAGGAACATTACGTCGGACAGGTCGTAATCGACTTCCAGGTAATGGTCGTTGAAGTTGTGGTTCTGCTCGGGATCGAGCACCTCAAGCAGCGCCGACGCAGGATCGCCGCGCATATCGCTGCCCATTTTGTCGATTTCATCGAGCAGGAACAGCGGGTTGCGCACGCCCACTTTGGTCATCTTTTGAATCAATCTTCCTGGCATCGAACCGATATATGTCCGGCGATGGCCGCGGATTTCCGCTTCGTCACGCACGCCGCCAAGGGCCATGCGTACGAATTTGCGGTTGGTCGCACTGGCGATCGATTCCGCCAGAGAGGTTTTACCCACCCCGGGAGGACCGACCAGGCACAACACAGGGCCACGAATCTTCTTCACGCGCTTTTGCACGGCAAGGTATTCGAGGATCCGTTCCTTGACCTCTTCAAGGCCGTAGTGATCGGCATCGAGGATTTCCTCGGCACGGGTCAGGTCCAGACGCACTTTAGTCTGGGCCTTCCACGGCACCTGCACCAGCCAATCGATGTAGGAGCGAACCACGGTGGCTTCGGCCGACATCGGCGACATTTGCTTGAGCTTGTTCAGCTCGGCCGTCGCCTTGGTCAGCGCGTCCTTGGGCAGGCCGGCGGCATCGATACGCTTTTTCAGCTCTTCGATCTCGTTATGGCCTTCCTCGCCGTCGCCGAGCTCTTTTTGAATGGCCTTCATCTGCTCATTCAAGTAGTACTCGCGCTGGCTGCGCTCCATTTGTTTCTTCACGCGGCCACGAATGCGCTTCTCGACCTGCAGCAGGTCGATTTCACCATCGAGCAGTGCCAGCACATGTTCGACACGGGCCGACAGGTCGATGATTTCGAGGATGTCCTGCTTCTGCTCGATTTTCAGCGCCATGTGCGCCGCCATGGTGTCGACCAGGCGACTCGGCTCATCGATGCTGTTCAGGGACGACAGGACTTCCGCCGGGACCTTCTTGCCCAGCTGCACATACTGTTCGAACTGCGAAAGCAGGCTGCGCACGAATACTTCGGATTCACGCTCGGGGGCTTCGACTTCGTCGATCAGCGCCACTTCGGCGCGCAGGTGGCCGTCGACCTCCATGAAACGCTCGACCGCACCGCGCTGCTCGCCTTCCACCAGCACCTTGACGGTACCGTCGGGCAGCTTGAGCAATTGCAGGACAGTTGCAACGGTGCCGACGCGATACAGGGCGTCTTCGCCCGGATCATCATCGGCAGGATTCTTCTGGGCCAGCAGCAGGATCTGCTTGTCGCCCGTCATCGCGGCCTCGAGGGCTTCGATAGACTTCTCGCGCCCCACGAACAGCGGGATAACCATGTGCGGATAGACGACGACATCACGCAACGGCAGGAGAGGCAATTCGATGGTTGTCTTCATGATTTCGCCTCTATGACAGTTGAAAAATAAACTTGAAACCAAGATGGGGGTTGCATGCAAAAAAAACAAGCTCAATGCCAGCACTTAAACGCATGAATAAACGCGATTTAATCAGCCGTCACGCAAAAACACCCCAAAAAAACAAGGGGCCCCAAAAAGGCCCCTTGCTTGTACCGCCACTGCAAAGACGCTTATGCGTCAGGTGCAGCCTTGGCAGCCGGCTCACTGTTTTCATAGATATACAGTGGCTTGGACTTGCCTTCGATAACGCTTTCGTCGATCACCACTTTACTCACCTCGGACTGCGAGGGGATTTCGTACATGGTGTCGAGCAACACGCCTTCGAGGATCGAGCGCAGACCACGTGCACCGGTCTTGCGCTCCAGTGCGCGCTTGGCCACTGATTTGAGCGCGTCGGTACGGAACTCGAGGTCCACACCTTCCATCTCGAACAGCTTGGCGTACTGCTTGGTCAGGGCGTTTTTCGGCTCGGTAAGGATCTGAATCAACGCCGCCTCATCCAGCTCGTCCAGCGTCGCCAGGACCGGCAGACGGCCGACGAATTCCGGGATCAGACCGAACTTGACCAGATCGTCAGGTTCGACTTCACGCAGGGACTCGCCTACCTTCTTGCCTTCTTCCTTGCTGCGCACTTCCGCGCCGAAACCGATGCCGCCACGGGTGGAGCGCTGCTGGATGACCTTTTCCAACCCGGAAAACGCACCGCCACAGATAAACAGGATGTTACGCGTATCGACCTGCAGGAATTCCTGCTGCGGATGCTTGCGGCCGCCCTGGGGCGGTACCGAAGCGACCGTGCCTTCGATCAGCTTCAACAGGGCTTGCTGTACGCCTTCACCGGAAACATCCCGAGTGATCGACGGATTGTCCGACTTGCGCGAAATCTTGTCGATTTCATCGATGTAGACGATACCCATCTGGGCCTTCTCTACGTCGTAGTCGCACTTCTGCAGCAGTTTCTGAATGATGTTCTCGACATCTTCGCCCACGTAGCCCGCCTCGGTGAGGGTGGTGGCGTCGGCGATGGTGAACGGAACGTTCAGCAGGCGAGCGAGGGTTTCCGCAAGCAGGGTCTTACCCGAGCCTGTAGGGCCGATCAGCAGGATGTTGCTCTTGCCGAGTTCGACTTCGTCGCCTTTCTTGTCACGCTGGTTCAAGCGCTTGTAGTGGTTGTACACCGCTACGGCCAGAACCTTCTTTGCACGCTCCTGACCAATGACGTACTGGTCAAGGATGCCGCTGATTTCTTTAGGCGATGGGAGTTTGTGCGCACTGCTCTCGGCCTGGGCTTCCTGCACCTCCTCGCGGATGATGTCATTGCACAGGTCGACGCATTCGTCGCAGATAAACACCGAGGGGCCGGCAATCAATTTGCGTACTTCATGCTGGCTTTTGCCACAGAAGGAGCAATAGAGCAGCTTGCCGTTGTCCTCGCCGTTGCGGGTGTCAGTCATTCGTTCGATCCAAATCCGATAGGCTTGCAACACAAGATGAAGGCTTATGCGGGCTTTTTCAAGCCCGCCAGTGGTCGGACATGCCGACCAGCCCTATTTTGAGTGGCTTATATTAAGCGGGGCGCTTTTCGATCACTGCGTCGATCAACCCGTATTCACGGGCAGCTTCAGCGCTCATGAAGTTATCACGGTTGGTATCACGCTCGATTTCCTCAAGAGTGTGCCCGCTGTGCTTGGCCATCAGCGTGTTGAGGCGCTCACGAATGAAGAGGATTTCCTTGGCATGGATTTCGATGTCCGATGCCTGGCCCTGGAAACCGCCCAGTGGCTGGTGAATCATCACGCGTGAGTTCGGCAGGCAGTAACGCTTGCCCTCGGCGCCGGCGGTCAGCAGGAATGCACCCATGCTGCAGGCCTGGCCAATGCAGGTAGTCGATACGTTTGGCTTGATGAACTGCATGGTGTCGTAGATCGACATGCCCGCCGTCACCGAACCGCCCGGCGAGTTGATGTAGAGATGGATGTCCTTGTCCGGGTTTTCCGCTTCAAGGAACAGCAGCTGCGCACAGATCAGGTTGGCCATGTAGTCCTCTACCGGGCCGACCAGAAAGATCACTCGCTCCTTGAGCAGGCGCGAGTAGATGTCGTAGGCGCGTTCGCCACGAGCGGACTGCTCGACAACCATCGGGACCAGGCCGCCTGCGGCCTGGATATCAGAGTTCTGCTGAATATAGGAATTACGGAACATGCTCTGCAGTTACTCCCAAATAGTCATGTCTTGAAAACGCATAAGCCAGCGCGAGGCTGGCTTATGGTTGAATTTCCAACGAGTTGGACAATCAGTCGGCTTGTGCTGCTTCCGCCGGTTTGACTGCTTCTTCGTAAGAGACCGCTTTATCGGTCACCTTAGCCTTCTGCAGAACAGTATCCACAACTTGTTCTTCCAGCACAACCGAACGTACTTCGTTCAACTGCTGGTCGTTCTTGTAGTACCAGGACACGACCTGCTCAGGCTCCTGGTAGGCCGAAGCCATTTCCTGGATCATTTCGCGGACGCGGTCTTCGTCAGGCTTGAGGTCGAACTGTTTGACCACTTCAGCCACGATCAGGCCCAGCACGACGCGGCGCTTGGCTTGCTCCTCGAACAGCTCGGCCGGCAACTGGTCAGGCTTGATGTTGCCACCAAACTGCTGAACCGCTTGTACGCGCAGGCGATCCACTTCGTTGGACAGCAGGGCCTTAGGCACTTCGATCGGGTTGGCGGCCAGCAGACCGTCCATGACCTGGTTCTTGACCTTGGACTTGATCGCCTGACGCAGCTCGCGCTCCATGTTCTTGCGAACTTCGGCGCGGAAGCCTTCGATGCCAGTTTCCTTGATGCCGAATTGGGCGAAGAACTCTTCGTTCAGTTCTGGCAGCTTAGGCTCGGAAACGCTGTTGACGGTCACGGTGAACTCGGCGGCTTTGCCGGCCAGGTCCAGGTTCTGGTAGTCGGCAGGGAATTCCAGGTTCAGAACGCGCTCTTCACCGGCTTTGGCGCCAACCAGGCCATCTTCGAAGCCCGGGATCATGCGGTTGGAGCCCAGCACCAGCTGAGTGCCCTTGGCGGAGCCGCCAGCGAACACTTCGCCGTCAACCTTGCCAACGAAATCGATGTTCAGTTGGTCTTCGTTCTGGGCGGCACGGTCGGCCACTTCGAAACGGGTGTTCTGCTTGCGCAGGATTTCCAGCATGTTGTCCAGGTCCGAATCAGCGACATCGGCGCTCAGGCGCTCGATTTCGATGCCTTCAAAACCGGCCACTTCAAACTCAGGGAACACTTCGAACGTCGCTACGTATTCCAGGTCCTTGCCAGCTTCCAGGGACTTGGGTTCGATCGACGGCGAACCAGCCGGGTTCAGCTTCTGCTCGACAACGGCTTCGTAGAAGGAGGCCTGGATCACGTCACCTACAGCTTCCTGGCGCGCATCGGCACCAAAACGACGCTTGATTTCGCTCATCGGCACTTTGCCTGGACGGAAACCAGCGATCTTGGCCTTCTGGGCAGTCTGCTGCAGACGCTTGTTGACCGCAGTCTCGATACGCTCTGCCGGCACGGTGATGCTCAGGCGGCGCTCGAGAGCAGTAGTATTTTCAACAGAAACTTGCATGGATATTCCTCGTTGCACAGACATTAGCCGGCCATTTCCGACCCCAATCAAGGGCATGCATTCTAGTGGGTCAAACTCAAGAAGTCACCCTACTGAAAATACACCTGAAAACAGCCGGCAATTTATCGGTACGAAGGCACTGAAGTACCTCGCCCCGGTGACAAATACAGCCAATTGCGCCAGGGCTCTGCGCCGCACTCCTATATAGAGAGAAAGCAGCCATTCATCTCCCTGACGGTCCGCCCCGCGAACGGCGCGAACGGGCAACGCGGCATCATCGAGACACACAAATACGACGAAACGCGCTGCCGATGGAGCCCACTACCTGCAACCGTTGACATATCAAGCGGCCAAAACCAAAAAAGGCGCCAGACTGTTAAATCTGGCGCCTTTCGAATATGGGGTGGACGAAGGGGATCGAACCCTCGACAACGGGAGTCACAATCCCGTGCTCTACCAACTGAGCTACGCCCACCATATTGCGTTAACAAAGAAACCAAACTACTTCTTTGTTGAACCCTTCCCTGCCTTTCGACGGGACCGAGCTTTATTTGGTGCGGATGAAGAGACTCGAACTCTTACGCCTCGCGGCGCTGGAACCTAAATCCAGTGTGTCTACCAATTCCACCACATCCGCGCTTGAAGCTCTTAAAGCAAAGGCGCCAGACGATTAATCTGGCGCCTTTCAAAATATGGGGTGGACGAAGGGGATCGAACCCTCGACAACGGGAGTCACAATCCCGTGCTCTACCAACTGAGCTACGCCCACCATATAGCGCTACTTGTGCCAAAGCTGCCTAATGGCGCACCCGGCAGGACTCGAACCTGCGACCATCCGCTTAGAAGGCGGATGCTCTATCCAGCTGAGCTACGGGCGCCTGATTAATCTGTACTCTTGGAGGATTACAAACTAAGTGTTTCCAGCCTTGCAGGACAACAATTCTGCTCGACTTTCTAACCAGTGCTAGGCTGTGCCCGACAAGTGCGACGAATAGTATAGAGCGACCTGAAACCCGTCAAATCTTTTTTGAAAAAAACTGATTTTATTTAAGGGCTTAGGCCAATTTGCAGACCAAGCGCCTTTGCCCTCGCGCCCTGGCGTGCGAGAATGCGCGCACTTTTCTTCTCCCTCTCGATGGTTAATCACGCGTAATGACTGCACAACTTATCGACGGCAAATCAATCGCCGCCAGCCTGCGCCAGCAGATCGCCAAACGCGTCACCGAGCGTCGCCAGCAAGGACTGCGCACGCCCGGCCTCGCGGTGATCCTGGTCGGCAGCGATCCTGCCTCTCAGGTTTATGTCTCGCACAAGCGTAAAGACTGTGAAGAGGTGGGCTTTATCTCCAAAGCCTACGACTTGCCTTCGGACACCACTCAACAGGCCCTCACCGACCTGATTGACAGCCTCAACGATGACCCGGACATGGACGGCATCCTGCTCCAGTTGCCGCTGCCCGAGCACCTGGACGCCTCCCAACTGCTGGAACGCATCCGCCCGGACAAAGACGTCGATGGTTTCCACCCCTATAACGTCGGTCGCCTGGCCCAGCGCATCCCGCTGCTGCGTCCCTGCACGCCCAAGGGGATCATGAGGTTGCTGGAAAGCACCGGGGTCGATCTCTATGGCCTCGACGCCGTCGTGGTTGGCGCCTCGAACATCGTCGGTCGCCCGATGGCCATGGAACTGTTGCTGGCCGGCTGCACCGTGACCGTCACCCACCGCTTCACCAAGGACCTGGCCGGCCACGTTGGCCGCGCCGATCTGGTGGTGGTCGCCGCCGGCAAGCCGGGCCTGGTCAAAGGTGAATGGATCAAGGAAGGCGCCATCGTGATTGACGTGGGCATCAACCGCCAGGACGACGGTAAGCTGGTCGGCGACGTGGTCTACGACACCGCCCTGCCCCGCGCCGGCTGGATCACCCCGGTTCCAGGCGGCGTAGGCCCGATGACCCGGGCGTGCCTGCTGGAGAACACGCTGTATGCGGCGGAAACGCTGCACAGCTAATAACCATACGTACTGAAAAAGCCCTGCCTTAGCGCGGGGCTTTTTATTGCCTGAAGAAAAACTGTTTTTTCTTAGTTTTTAAGCACTTTCGTCTGGTTCTGGAAGAACATTCGACAGTTTCTGATCCATACTCCTAGAATGTAACGCCATTTTTCATAAAACCCGTTTCCCAAACGGTATTTCCTTACTTTTTAGCGAGTTCATCCGCGTGAAAATTCGTCTTTCTCTTGTCAGCCTGTTTTTTGCTTTCGCAGGCACCTTCGCCCACGCCGCCGAATCCACCCTGGCCCCGCGTGACGCCTCCAAACTGCAAATTGCTTCCGGCAGCGCCATGCTGGTGGATTTGCAGACCAACAAAGTGATCTATGCCAGCAACCCCGACGTGGTGGTGCCCATCGCATCCGTGAGCAAGCTGATGACCGGCCTTATCGTGCTGGAAGCCAAGCAGAACATGGATGAATACATCGATATCAACATCACCGACACGCCGGAGATGAAAGGGGTGTTCTCCCGCGTGAAGATCGGCAGCCAGATGCCGCGCAAGGAGATGCTGCTGATCGCATTGATGTCCTCGGAAAACCGCGCCGCCGCGAGCCTGGCCCACCATTATCCGGGCGGCTACGCGGCGTTTATTGCGGCGATGAACGCCAAGGCCAAGGCGCTGGGCATGACCAGCACCCATTACGTGGAGCCTACCGGCCTATCGATCCATAACGTGTCGACCGCCCGCGACCTGAGCAAGTTGCTGGCCTACGCGCGCAAATTCCCGATGTTGAGCCAGTTGAGCACCACCAAGGAAAAGACCGTGGCGTTTCGCAAGCCCAACTACACCCTGGGCTTTTCCAACACCGATCACCTGATCAATCGCGCCAACTGGGATATCAAGCTGACCAAGACCGGCTTTACCAACCAGGCCGGGCATTGCCTGGTGCTGGTCACGAGCATGGGCAACCGCCCGGTGTCGCTGGTGATCCTGGATGCCTTTGGCAAGTTCACTCACTTTGCCGATGCCAGCCGTATTCGCAGCTGGGTCGAGACCGGCAAGGGCGGCGCGGTACCGGATGTGGCGCTGCGCTACAAGGCTGACAAGAATCTGAAGAACCGCGCGGGAGTGGCAGAAGTGCGTCGCTGACTCACTCACAACAGAAATCAAATGTGGGAGGGGGCTTTGCCCCCGATAGCGGTGGGTCAGATACATGAATATCTACTGATCCACCACCATCGGGGGCAAAGCCCCCTCCCACATTTTTATTTATTTGCGTTCTGCCAGGACTTTTAGCGCCTGGGCCGCCGCCTGTTCCTGCCCGGCCTGGGCCGTGGCATTCGCCGCCTCCCGCCAACGCTGCGCATCCACATTCGCCGGCAACTGGCTCGGACGCTGGGTCAGGATCGCCCAATGACCCGCGCTCTTCCATGCCGACTCAAAGTCACTGAAGCCCATCATCAATCGCCGCTCCCTGCCGGAACGCAGCAGCACCGTGCTCTTCTGCTGATTGAACCCCACCACCACGACATAGCGTGGCCCGGACCAGAAGCTGGAGTTGACGCGCGCCATCACCGGGTAACCGGCCGCCACCTGCGCCAACACAGCGGTGAGCCCGGCATCCAGCGGATACACCATCAGCCCGTACTCACGCGCCAGCTTTGGCATGTTGCGCTCAAGGTCCGCCTCGGCGCCCGGCAGGTGCAGTGGCTTATCGAGCAGCCCCGGTGTCATGACAATGCCTTGTTGCGACAGCATGCTGGCCAGAGCCGTAGGACCGCTCTGATAAGCCTCGCTGCGAAAGGTCGGCACGCCGTTGAGTTCAACCCGCTCCGGCAGGCCGGGAAGTTTCGACGGCTGGCTGGAACAGGCCATCAGCCCCAAGGCACAGGCCAGCAGGATGGATGTTTTGAGGTTCGACCGTAAGCGCAATGTTTGACTCTCTTGATCAACTGCCGGTGAGGGCCCCGATCATAGGATGCTCTTGGGCACGGGTATAGCCTCACGCGTCGATAAAACGCCCGCCATAGAGCAAACAAGTTGGACGGACACGACCATTGGTCAATAGCAGGCAACCGCCGGGTAGCTAGACTGTCCATTGAGAAGACTGTGTGTACCCCGGACGGGGTGAAGGGAGGCCTGAATGAGCCTTGCAACGACGATTTTCCTGTTGATCTGCGGTTGGCTGGCGGTGGCCGCCGCCATGTTGTGGGGGGTCATGCGCGTGACCCGCCGGCACCATCACCCCCACGTCAAACCCGCCGCGCCCGCCAAGCCGAACAAGGCGACGGCGCATCACGCCTAGCCGGGCATGCAATTGAAGTCCTGGGTGGCGGCGACCTCCTTGCCGTGGCCATCCTTGAGCGCTGCGCGCACGGTAGTCCCCAGGCTCGATTCCTCCAGGGTGTAATGCTCACCCGCCTTGAAATGTTTGTACTCGACCCGGCCCTGGCAGTCCTGCTGGTTATCGTCGCCGGGCTCTTCCTCGAACAACGTCACGTCCAGGCGATGGTCTCCGGGGCTCACTTCGAAGTAGCGCCCGTCATCGACGCGCTTGCCATCGAGACGCTCGGCCAACAAGTCATTCGGTGCCTCTTCTTTCAAGCCGATCCAGGCTTGGCTCGGGTCGGCCTTGGGGATCGGGCCGGCACACGCCGACAACAGTACGACAGCCGCAAGGGTGGGAATCAACAACAGGGTTCTCGGTGACATGGCAGGGCTCCAAAGCGCATCAGTAAAAAGGCGTGTCCGATGGCTGGCAAGCTTGAAGAGCCGCCGTTTGTAGAACAAATGAATACAAATGAAACGATCTTCAGCCATTACCTAAATGTTCCTTCACCTGGCTGAAAGGTACGTGTTAGGTGGGTCGGGCAAGACTGCCGAGGTTTGCAATCCTGCTTTTCTCGGAGACTCACGCATGCTCGGGCTGGTAAAGACCGCACTGCACAAGCCGTACACGTTTATCGTGCTGGCCATATTCATCTGCATCATCGGGCCCATGGCGGCCCTGCGCACGCCCACCGATGTGTTCCCCGATATCGGTATCCCCGTGGTCGCCGTGGTCTGGCAATACAACGGCCTGTCGCCGGACGCCATGGCCGGGCGGGTGATCTACACCTACGAACGCTCCCTGAGCACCACCGTCAACGACATCGAACATATCGAATCGCAATCCCTGCCAGGCATGGGCATCGTCAAGATCTTCTTCCAGCCCGGCGTGGATATCCGCACCGCCAACGCCCAGGTCACGGCGGTATCACAGACGGTGCTCAAGCAAATGCCACCGGGTATCACGCCGCCGCTGATCCTCAACTACAGCGCCTCCACGGTGCCGATCCTGCAAATGGCGTTCTCCAGCCCGAGCCTGTCGGAGGCGAGAATCCGCGACCTGGTGCAGAACAATATCCGCCTGCCGCTGAGCGCCCTGCCCGGCCTGGCGATGCCCACGCCGATGGGCGGCAAGCAGCGCCAGATCACCCTGGACCTCGACCCCCAGGCCCTGGCGGCCAAGGGTTTGTCGGCCCAGGACGTAGGCAATGCGCTGGCATTGCAGAACCAGATCATCCCGGTGGGCACCGCCAAGCTCGGCCCCAACGAATACACGATCCTGCTGAACAACAGCCCCAAGGCCATTGATGAGCTCAACGACTTGCCGGTCAAGAACGTCGACGGCGCGATCATCACCATCGGCCAAGTGGCCCATGTACGGGACGGCTCGCCCCCGCAGACCAATATCGTGCGCGTCGACGGCCACCGTGCGGTGCTGATGCCGGCCTTGAAGAACGGCAGTATCTCGACGCTCTCGATCATCGACGGCATTCGCCAGATGCTGCCGCGCATCAACGAAACCCTGCCGCCGTCGCTGAAGACCTCACTGCTGGGCGACGCCTCGGTGTTCGTCAAGCAGTCGGTGGGCAGCGTGGCCCAGGAAGGCATCATCGCCGCCCTGCTGACCAGCGCGATGATCCTGCTGTTTCTCGGCAGTTGGCGCTCGACGCTGATCATTGCCGCATCGATCCCCCTGGCGGTGCTGTCGGCCATCGCGCTGCTGGCGGTCAGCGGGCAAACCCTGAATGTGATGACCCTGGGCGGCCTGGCCCTGGCGGTGGGCATTCTGGTGGACGACGCCACGGTGACCATCGAAAACATCAACTGGCACCTGGAACAAGGCAAGGCGGTGAAAACGGCGATCCTCGACGGCGCCGCACAAATCGTCGGCCCGGCGTTCGTCTCGCTGCTGTGCATCTGCATCGTGTTCGTGCCGATGTTCCTGCTGCAGGGCATCGCCGGGTATCTGTTCCGGCCGATGGCGCTGGCGGTGATCTTTGCCATGGCCAGTTCGTTCATTCTCTCGCGCACCCTGGTGCCGACGCTGGCGATGTTTCTGCTCAAGCCCCACGCACCGGAGCAAGGCCTGGGGCATCATCCGGAAGACCCATTCATCAACCACCACGAGGGCGAACAGCACCGCAAGCCGCGCCATGCCGCGCTGCAAGCCGTGCTGAATTTCCAGCAAGGGTTCGAGCGGCATTTCTCGAATATCCGCGACACCTACCACGGCCTGCTGATGCTCGCACTCGGCGCGCGCAAGCGCTTTATCGTCGGATTCCTCGCCTGTGTGCTGGCCTCGTTCGTGTTGCTGCCGAGCCTGGGCCAGGATTTTTTTCCGGCCACCGATGCCGGCGCACTGGCGCTGCATGTGCGCCTGCCGCTGGGTACGCGCATCGAGGAAAGCGCCGCCGCGTTCGACCGCATCGAAGCGCGGATTCGCGAGGTGATCCCGGCACAAGCGCTGGACACGATCGTCGACAACATCGGCATCCCGCTCAGCGGCATCGACATGGCCTACAGCAACAGCGGCACCATCGGCCCGCAGGACGGCGATATCCAGGTCACGCTGAAAAAGGACCACGCGCCCACCGCCGATTACGTGAAAAAACTGCGTGAGGCCCTGCCGCAAAGCTTCCCCGGCAGCCACTTTGCGTTCCTGCCGGCGGACATCAGCAGCCAGATCCTCAACTTCGGCGCGCCGGCACCGCTGGACGTGAAGATTTCCGGACGCAACGATGCCGAAAACCGTGCCTATGCCGTGGAACTCGAACGGCGCCTGCAACACGTACCGGGCATCGCTGACCTGCGTATCCAACAGTCCACCGGTTACCCATCGCTGCAGGTGAATGTAGACCGCCTGCGCGCCAATGGCCTGGGCATCACCGAAAAAGACGTGACCAACAGCATGGTCGCCTCCCTCGCCGGCAGCTCCCAGGTGGCGCCCACGTTCTGGCTGAATCCGGCCAATGGCGTGTCCTATTCGATCGTGGCCGCAACGCCGCAATACCGCCTCGACAGCCTGCCTTCGCTGGAGGCCTTGCCGGTAACCGGTGCCGATGGCCAGTCCCAGATCCTCGGCGGCGTGGCGACTATTTCGCGGGTACACAGCCCGGCGGTGGTGACGCACTACAACATCGAACCCACCCTGGACCTGTATGCCAACGTGCAGGGCCGCGACCTCGGTGGCGTCGCCCGAGATGTACAAAAAGTCCTTGATGACACCGCGTCCATGCGCCCCAAAGGCGCGACGATCAGCCTGCACGGGCAGATCGATGCGCTGCACGAGGCGTTCAGCGGCTTGAGCTTCGGCCTGCTCGGCGCCGTGGTGTTGATCTACCTGCTGATCGTGGTCAACTTCCAATCCTGGGCCGACCCCTTCGTGATCATCACCGCGTTGCCCGCAGCGTTGGCGGGGATCGTGTGGATGCTGTTCCTCAGCAGCACCTCGCTATCGGTGCCCGCCCTGACCGGCGCGATTCTGTGCATGGGCGTGGCCACCGCCAACTCGATCCTGGTGGTGAGTTTCTGCCGTGAACGCCTGGCCGAACATGGCGATGCCTTGAAAGCGGCGATGGAAGCCGGTTACACGCGCTTTCGCCCGGTGTGCATGACCGCCCTGGCGATGATCATCGGCATGCTGCCCCTGGCGCTGTCCGAGGAACAGAACGCGCCGCTGGGCCGCGCCGTGATCGGTGGGTTGATCTTCGCCACCGTCGCCACCTTGTTGTTTGTTCCCGTGGTCTTCAGCCTGGTCCACGGTCGTCACCCTACTCGCGCAACTGCTGGAGAAACGTCCCATGTCGTCTGATCAAAAACCCTCGCGCAAGCGTCTGATGCTCATGGGTGTCGGCGGCCTGACCCTGGCCGCCCTGTTGGTCGCCAACGGCTTGCATGTCCGCACGCTGCATGAACAATCGGTGACCGCCTGGACTGAAACTGCGGCCATCCCCCAGGTTATGGTGTTCCAGCCCGAACAGAATGCCGCCGGCGATACGCTGCGTTTGCCGGCGCACCTGGAGGCCTGGAGCAAGGCGCCGATCCATGCACGGGTCAGCGGCTATTTGAAAGACTGGAAAGTCGATATCGGCAGCCAGGTCCAGGCCGGGCAAATCCTCGCGCAAATCGACAGCCCGGACCTTGACCAGCAACTGGCGCAAACCCACGCCCACCTGGTCCAGGAACAGGCCAATGCACGCCTGGCCGCCACCACTGCAACGCGCTGGCAAAACCTGCTGGCCAGCCACTCCGTGTCGCGCCAGGAAGCCGATGAGAAAACCTCGGATGCCGCCGCCGCCAAAGCCAATGCCCAGGCGGCCGCCGCCGACTATGCGCGGCTGTGCGCACTGGAAAGCTACAAGACCCTGCGTGCGCCCTTCGCCGGCACCATCACCGCGCGCAATACCGACATCGGCCAGTTGATCAAGGCCGACACCGACAGCGACCCGGAACTGTTCAGCCTTGCCGACACCCACCAGCTGCGCCTGTACGTGCCGGTGCCACAGAACTACGCGGCGGTCATCCACCCAGGCCTGGAAGCCGAGCTGACGGTGCCCGAACATCCGGGCGAGCACTTCAAAGCGCGCCTGATCGGCGACTCCACGGCCATCGACCGACGCTCCGGCACCCTGCTCGCGCAGTTCGTCGTCGACAACCCGAACGGTGAACTGCTGCCCGGCGACTATGCCGAGGCGACCTTGCCGATTCCGGCGGACACCCACGGTGTGAGCATCCCGGCCAGCGCGTTGATCTTCCGTGCCCAGGGCACCCAGGTCGCGGTACTGGACGGGCACAACCATGTGCACCTGCAAGCCATTCATATCGGCCTGGACCTGGGCGAACGCCTGGTGATCGACCAGGGTCTGAAACCCGCCGACCGCATCATCGACAACCCGCCCGATGCCCTGCGCGAAGGCGACGCGGTCCAACTGGCCGACGCCACCGGGGGTGCCCATGCGCCCAAGGCTTAACCCGTTTGCGGCACTGATGCTACTGGCCTTGCAAGGCTGCTCCATGGCACCCGTCTACCACGTGCCGTCGGTTGACCTGCCGGCCGGTTACCGCGAACAGACCAGCGACGGCCCGTGGCACAGCGCGCAGCCGTCCGACACCTTGGCGCCGCAATGGTGGAAGCTGTACAAGGACCCAACGCTCGATGCGCTGCAACGGCAACTGCTCGCGGCCAACCCGGACCTGGCCGCGGCGCTGGCGCATTTCGATGCGTCCCAGGCGTATGCCAGTCAACTGCATGCAGGGCTGTTTCCACAGCTCACCGCCAGCGCCCAGCCGTTGCGCCAGCGCCAATCGGATTCGAGGCCGTTGCGCGGCACCACGCAACCGTCGGTGTACAACAGCGACACCGCCGGATTCTCGTTGAGCTACGAGCTGGACCTGTGGGGCAGGATCCGCAACCAGGTCGCGGCCGGCGATGCCCAGGCCCAGGCATCCGGCGATGACCTGGCCGCGGCGCGCCTGAGCCTGCAACGCCAGCTGGCAACGCTGTATGTGCAACTCAATGGGCTGGATGCGCAGAGCCGGATTCTCACGAACTCGCTGGAGGATTTCAGCCAGGCATTGCAACTCACCCGCAGCCGTTATGAAGGCCAGATCGCGTCGGAACTGGACCTCACCCGTGCACAAAATCAACTGGCCGAGGCCAAGGCGCAGCTGGATGAAGTGCGCGGGCAGCGCAACCTGATCGAGCATGCCATCGGCGAATTGGTCGGCGTGGCGGCCAGCAACTTTTCATTGCCGCCCAGCCCGCAGTTAATGGCCTTGCCAGGGATTCCATCGCAGCTGCCGAGCCTCCTGCTGCAGCGGCGCCCGGATATCGCAGCGGCGGAACGACGAGTGTTCGCAGCCAATGCCTCCATCGGCGTGGCCAAGGCGGCGTGGTATCCGGATTTCAGTCTGACCGGGTTGATTGGCGGCCAGACCCAGGGCGTGGGCAATCTGCTTTCAGCGGGCAATCGCTATTGGGCGCTGGGGCCGTTGATGAACCTGCCCATCCTTGATGGCGGACGCTTGAGCGCCAACGAACGCCAGGCCAGGGCCGAATTTGAAGAAGCATCGGCGCAGTACCGCAGCCAGGTGTTGAAAGCCGTGCGTGAGGTGGAAGACAACCTCGCACAACTGCGCGACTTGCGGCAGCAGGCCCAGGACGAACAGGCAGCAGCGGATGCAGCGCAGCACACCCAGGCGCTGGCGATAAACAGCTATGAGGCGGGAGCCGTGAGTTATCTGGATGTGGTCACCGCGCAGACAGCGGCCTTGCAGGCGCAGCGAACCTTGCAGGCGGTGCAGACACGGCAGTTGCAGGCGAGTGTGGGGTTGGTGACGGCGTTGGGGGGTGGGTGGCAACCTGGCGCCTGATGCTGTGATTGAAATCCAATCGGGGGCAAGCCCCCTCCCACACTGGTTCCGCGCCAGACACACAATGTATGAACCGAGCCGAGCCCCTGTGGGAGGGGGCTTGCCCCCGATAGCGGCCTTCCAGACACATCCTGCCAAAAGCCTGCCCACCAGCCTCTTGCTCGGCAACCTAGCCTCTCTAGACACTTGTTGAGAGGGCCAGGGAATGGCAGATTTACCGGCGTCACACCGCTTGCGCATCGGGCGTTTCAGCGAACCTAACCGTATCTACCTCATCACCACCAACACTCACGAACGCATACCGATATTCAACAACTTCCATCTCGGTCGCCTGGTCGTCTGGCAGTTTCGCCTGGCTCAGTACCAAGGGCTGGCGAACTCTTTGGCGTGGGTGGTGATGCCCGACCACTTTCATTGGATTATCGAGCTACGAAAAGGCTCACTGGCGAATCTGATGCGACAGGTGAAATCCAAGAGCACGCGCTGCGTCAACGGCGCCACCGGACGCAAGGGCCGGCTATGGCAGGAGGGCTTCCACGACCGGGCGCTGCGCAAGGAGGATGACCTGGTGAAAATGGCCCGCTATGTAGTGGCCAATCCATTGCGCGCAGGGTTGGTGGAGCGGATTGGCGACTATCCGCTGTGGGATGCCATCTGGATCTAACGTCCACTACAGTTCAAATGTGGGAGGGGGCTTGCCCCCTCCCACATTTTTCCCCCACATTTCAAGCCGCAAGCTTGCCGCTGGCGATGGCTGCTGAAGCCGCCACCATGGCACGCAACAACACCGCACACCCCGCCGCCAGGTCATCCGGCGCGGCATTCTCGATTTCGTTGTGGCTGATGCCACCCTCACACGGTACAAAGATCATCCCCGCCGGGCCCAGCTCGGCGACGAAAATCGCGTCGTGCCCTGCCCCGCTGACAATGTCCATGTTCGACAACCCCAGGCCATTGGCCGCATCGCGCACGGCGTCCACACAGCCTTGGTCGAAATACAGCGGTGGGAAGTCAGCGGTAGGTTCCAGTTCAAAGCTCAACCCATGTCTGGCGCAGGTGTCATCGATCACCTTGCGCACCTGGGCAATCATCGAATCCAGCCGCGCCGGCTCAAGGTGACGAAAATCCAGGGTCATGCGCACCTCGCCGGGAATCACATTGCGCGAGCCGGGATACGCCTGCAGGCAACCCACGGTCCCGCAGGCATGGGGCTGGTGCCCCAATGCCGCAGCATTCACTGCGGCGACCACTGCGGCGGCACCCACCAGGGCATCCTTGCGCAGGTGCATCGGCGTCGGCCCCGCGTGCGCTTCAACGCCCCGCAACTTCAGGTCGAACCACTTCTGCCCGAGGGCTCCGAGTACCACGCCGATGGTTTTTTTCTCATCCTCGAGAATCGGCCCTTGTTCGATATGCGCTTCGAAATAAGCACCGACTTTGTGCCCGCTCTCGGCACGCGTGCCCGCATAGCCGATGGCGTTCAGCGCCTCGCCAACGGAAACGCCGTCCACATCCACCTTGGCCAGGGTGTCGGCCAGGCTGAACTTCTCGGCGAACACCCCGGAGCCCATCATGCACGGGGGAAAGCGCGAGCCTTCTTCGTTGGTCCACACCACCACTTCCAGCGGCGCCTCGGTTTCGAGCTTGAGGTCGTTGAGGGTGCGCAGGACTTCCACACCGGCCAACACGCCAAAGCAACCGTCGAACTTGCCGCCGGTGGGCTGGGTGTCGATATGGCTGCCGGTCATCACCGGCGGCAGGTCGGGGTTGCGCCCCGGACGCCGGGCGAAAATATTGCCGATGCCGTCGACGCTCACGGTACAGCCGGCCTCCTCGCACCATTGCACGAACAGGTCGCGGGCCTTGCGGTCGAGGTCGGTGAGGGCCAGGCGGCACACCCCGCCCTTGGGGGTGGCGCCGAGCTTGGCCAGGTCCATCAGCGACTGCCACAAACGGTCGCGGTTGATGTGCTGATGGGTCGATTGCAGAACGTCGAGGGCAGCGTTCATGGGGGGATCTCCTCAGGCTTGAATTGACACGATTCCAACAGTGAAAACTGGTCAAAATGTGGGAGGGGGCTTGCCCCCGATAGCGGTGGTTCAGTTACAGGTGAGCTGATTGACACACTGCAATCGGGGGCAAGCCCCCTCCCACATTTTTGACCGTATTCACATAGATGATTTGGCTGCGACTGGCGTGATCGCGCGCCTGGCATTCAGCGCGTAATACAACACCCCACCCAACGCCGAGCCGGTAAACCAGCCATAGCTGTAGAACCAGCTGAACGCATCACTGCCCAGGGACAGCAACGTCAGCACCACCGGCACGCCGAACGCGATAAAACCGCTGATGTTCCAGGCCGGGTACACGTCGTCACGGTAGAGCCCCGCCAGATCCAGCTGCTGTCTGCGGGTGATGAAATAGTCCACCACCATGATCCCGGCAATCGGCCCGAGCAAGCTGGAGTAGCCGAGCAACCAGTTGGAATACACCGTCTCCAGGCTGACATCGGACACGATCAGCCCGAGTTTTTTCAGCAGCTCATGGGCCATCAGCGCCAACCCCACCAACCCTGTCAGGATCACCGCCGTGGTGCGGTTGATCAGCTTGGGCGCGATGTTCTGAAAGTCGTTGGTCGGCGAAACGATGTTCGCCGCCGTGTTGGTCGACAAGGTGGCGATGATGATCAACGCCATGGCGACGGCGACCCACACCGGGCTCTGGATATGCCCGATCAGGGTGACCGGGTCGGACACGCTGACCCCCACCAGTTTTACCGAAGCGGCGGTCATGATCACGCCCAGGGCGGCGAACAGGAACATGGTCAGCGGCAGGCCGAAAATCTGCCCGAGGATCTGGTCCTTCTGGCTTTTGGCATAGCGGCTGAAGTCAGGGATATTCAGCGACAACGTGGCCCAGAACCCCACCATTGCGGTGAGGCCGGCCATGAAATAACCGGTGAGACTCGCCCCTTCGGGACGCTTGGGCGGGATCGCCATCAGCTCGCTGATCGACACATTCGGCATCGCCCACACCAGCAAGCCAACGCCCACGGCGACCAGCAGCGGCGCCGACAGGGTTTCCAGGCGCTTGATCGACTCGGCGCCACGCAACACCACCCACAGATTCAGGCACCAGAAAAGCATGAACCCGATCACCTCGCCGGTGCCGCCGAGGGACTTCCAGCCCTCGAAAATCGAGCCGAGAAACAGATGAATCGCCAGCCCGCCGAACATCGTCTGGATGCCAAACCAGCCGCACGCCACCAGCGCGCGGATCAGGCACGGCACATTGGAGCCCAGGATGCCGAACGATGAGCGCAACAGCACCGGAAAGGGAATGCCGTACTTCGTACCCGGAAATGCGTTAAGCGTCAGTGGGATGAGCACCACAATGTTGGCCAGCAAAATCGCCATCAGCGCTTCGCCCACCGACAACCCGAAGTACGCGGTGAGCACACCGCCCAGGGTGTAGGTGGGCACACAGATCGACATGCCGACCCACAGCGCGGTGATATGCCACTTGTTCCAGGTGCGTTCGTGCACCTTGGTCGGTGCCATGTCGTGGTTGTAGCGCGGGCTGTCGAGGACGTCGGGGCCGGCGTCGAGTTCGTACAGGCCGTTGCGTTCGGTGACTTGCGATCTGTTCTGTTGCATGGCCGCTCCACGGTTTTTTTAAAATTATTGTTGCTCACCTGCACGGTTAAGGCAGGTGGCCGGAGTACCTCGTCGACAACATGACATCTCAGGCCCGGCCAGCCGCCACTGCACTCAATTACCGTGCCGACAACTGCTTCGCGACCCACACTGCATATATAACTGGCTGATGTTTATCAGCTTTATCCGATTGCCCGAGGGCCTCTTCGGAACTTGCCGTGCGACTCAGGCGCCACAACAGGAAAGTTATCCGAACCTTCAGGACTCAATCTGGTGCAACACAATTATTTTTATTTGCCGGCCTCGTCAAGCGCTGTCTCTCAAGCGGCTGATTTGCAATAAGAAATGTTGTTCAAATCAGCAACCTGTCAAGTGCGTCAAAATGGTAACTGGTTGCTTCATTTTGGTGATTTTTGATTTTTATCTATATAAATCAAATAATTAAACAACACAAAAGACGAATAAAAATATTCTTGCCCAATCGAAAAACTCGGGCTAGTTTCTATTCCTGTCACCGATGACAGGAATCAATCCGACATCGGCGATGCCGTATTACAACACTTAGAACTGGCACAAGCCGGTCAAGCCTGTGAGGAACTCGACATGTCGCTGTTGATCCGTGGCGCCACCGTTATTACCCATGATGAAAGTTACCGCGCCGATGTGTTTTGCGCAGACGGTCTGATACGTGCAATTGGCACAGACCTGGATGTTCCCGCCGGCACTGCAACACTCGATGGCAGCGGCCAATACTTGATGCCCGGCGGCATCGATCCCCATACCCATATGCAACTGCCGTTCATGGGCACCGTGGCCAGTGAAGACTTTTTCAGTGGCACGGCGGCGGGCCTGGCGGGCGGGACCACCTCGATCATCGACTTCGTGATTCCCAACCCGCAGCAGTCCTTGATGGAGGCGTTTCACCAATGGCGCGGCTGGGCCGAGAAGTCGGCGTCCGACTACGGCTTTCATGTGGCGATCACCTGGTGGAGCGACCAGGTACGCGAGGAGATGGCCGAACTGGTCAGCCACCACGGCATCAACAGCTTCAAGCATTTCATGGCCTACAAGAACGCGATCATGGCGGCGGACGACACCCTGGTGGCCAGTTTCGAGCGCTGCCTCGAACTGGGCGCGGTGCCCACGGTCCATGCGGAAAACGGCGAGCTGGTCTACCACCTGCAACGCAAATTGATGGCCCAGGGCATCACCGGGCCGGAAGCGCATCCACTGTCACGCCCTTCCCAGGTGGAAGGTGAAGCGGCGAGCCGGGCGATCCGCATTGCCGAGACCCTAGGCACGCCGTTGTACCTGGTGCACGTCTCCACCCGGGAAGCCCTGGACGAAATCACCTATGCGCGGGGCAAGGGCCAGGCGGTCTACGGCGAAGTGCTCGCCGGCCACTTGCTGCTGGACGACAGCGTCTATCAACACCCCGACTGGCAGACCGCCGCCGGCTACGTGATGAGCCCGCCGTTCCGCCCGCGCGGGCATCAGGAGGCACTCTGGCACGGTTTGCAATCGGGCAACCTGCACACCACCGCCACCGACCACTGCTGCTTCTGCGCCGAACAAAAGGCCGTCGGGCGTGACGACTTCAGCAAGATCCCCAACGGCACCGCCGGCATCGAAGACCGCATGGCGCTGCTGTGGCACGAGGGCGTCAACACCGGGCGCCTGTCGATGCAGGAATTCGTCGCACTGACGTCCACCAACACTGCGAAGATCTTCAACCTCTACCCGCGCAAAGGCGCGATCCGCGTGGGCGCCGATGCCGACCTGGTGCTATGGGACCCTGAGGGCACGCGTACCATTTCCGCCAAGACCCATCATCAGCAGGTCGACTTCAACATCTTCGAAGGCAAGACCGTACGCGGCGTGCCGAGCCATACCATCAGCCAGGGCAAGCTGGTCTGGGCCGATGGCGACCTGCGCGCCGAGCGGGGCGCCGGGCGGTATGTGCAGCGGCCGGCGTATCCGTCGGTGTTTGAGCAGTTGAGCAAGCGGGCGGAGCATTCCAGGCCTGTGGCTGTGAACCGCTGAGACCGCTATCGGGGGCAAGCCCCCTCCCACATTGGATCTATGTGAACCCGATCAAGTGTGGGAGGGGGCTTGCCCCCGATGAGGCCAGTGAAGGCAACAAAAATGCCCACTTAGAGGCAATCCAAAAAAAACCGTGAGGCCACTACCGTGATCCAGACGCTGACCCACCTCCCCCACCCCCGCGACGACGGGGCCACCCTCGCCAGTCAGTTCACCGATCTGGCGCCGCCCCTCAACGCCCGCCAGGCCCGACTGGAAGCCTCGCGCTGTCTGTATTGCTACGACGCACCGTGCGTGAACGCGTGCCCCAGTGACATTGATATCCCCTCGTTCATCCGCAATATCCACACCGAAAACGTGCAAGGCGCCGCGCAGAAAATCCTCTCGGCCAACATCCTGGGCGGCAGCTGCGCGCGTGTCTGCCCCACGGAGATCCTTTGCCAGCAAGCCTGCGTGCGCAATAACGCCGAAGAATGCGCCCCGGTGCTGATCGGCCTGCTGCAACGCTACGCGGTGGACAACGCCCACTTCAGCGAACACCCCTTCCAGCGCGCCGCGCCCACCGGCAAACGTATAGCCGTGGTCGGTGCAGGACCTGCCGGTCTGGCGTGCGCCCATCGCGCCGCCTTGCATGGTCATGATGTGGTGATTTTCGAAGCCCGGGAAAAAGCCGGTGGCCTGAATGAATACGGCATCGCCAAGTACAAGCTGGTGGACGACTTCGCCCAGAAGGAATTGGATTTCCTCCTGCAAATCGGCGGCATCGAGCTGCGTCACGGCCAGCGCCTGGGCGACAACCTCACCTTGAGTGAGCTGCACACGCAATTCGATGCGGTGTTCCTCGGCCTCGGCCTGGCGGCCAGCAAGCACCTGGGCCTGCCCCACGAGGACGCCCCCGGTCTGCTCGCCGCCACCGACTACATCCGCGAACTGCGCCAAGCCGACGACCTCACCCAACTGCCGTTGGCCGACCGCTGCATCGTGCTTGGCGCCGGCAACACCGCCATCGACATGGCCGTGCAGATGGCGCGCCTCGGCGCCCGCGACGTCAACCTCGTGTACCGCCGTGGTGTGGCCGACATGGGCGCGACCCAGCATGAACAGGACATCGCCAAGGCCAATCAGGTACGCCTGTTGACCTGGGCCCAGCCCGAAGAGGTCTTGCTTGACGACGAGGGCCGAGTCCGCGGCATGCGCTTTGCCCGCACACACATGGAGAACGGTCGCCTGCAGCCCACCGGCGAAACGTTCGAACTGGCCGCCGACGCGATCTTCAAGGCCATCGGCCAAGGCTTTGACAACGCAGCGCTGCACGACCCACTGGCCCGGCAGCTGCATCGCGTAGGCGAACGCATCTTTGTCGACGAACACCTGCGCACCAGCATTCCCGGGGTCTATGCCGGCGGTGATTGCGTCAGCCTCGGCCAGGACCTCACCGTGCAGGCGGTGCAACACGGCAAGCTGGCCGCCGAGGCCATGCATGCCCAACTCATGCTCAATGTGGAGGCCGCGTAATGGCCGATCTGTCGATTGTGTTCGCCGGTATCAAAGCCCCCAACCCGTTCTGGCTGGCCTCCGCTCCCCCCACCGACAAAGCCTACAACGTGGTGCGCGCGTTCGAGGCCGGCTGGGGCGGCGTGGTGTGGAAAACCCTGGGTGAAGACCCGGCGGCGGTCAATGTGTCGTCGCGCTATTCGGCCCACTACGGGGCCAATCGCGAAGTGCTGGGTATCAATAATATCGAGCTGATCACCGACCGTTCCCTGGAGATCAACCTGCGCGAAATCACCCAGGTCAAAAAGGACTGGCCGGACCGCGCGCTGATCGTGTCGCTGATGGTGCCTTGTGTCGAGCAATCCTGGAAAAACATCCTGCCGCTGGTAGAAGCCACCGGTTGCGACGGCATCGAGCTGAATTTCGGCTGCCCCCATGGCATGCCCGAACGCGGCATGGGCGCGGCGGTCGGCCAGGTGCCGGAGTATGTGGAACAAGTAACGCGCTGGTGCAAGACCTATTGCTCACTGCCGGTGATCGTCAAGCTCACGCCCAACATCACCGACATCCGCGTGGCCGCGCGCGCGGCGTATCTTGGCGGCGCCGATGCGGTGTCGCTGATCAACACCATCAACTCCATTACCAGCGTCGACCTCGAACGCATGGTCGCCCTGCCCATGGTCGGCACGCAAAGCACCCATGGCGGCTATTGCGGCTCGGCGGTCAAACCGATTGCCTTGAACATGGTCGCCGAAATCGCCCGCGACCCGCAGACCCAGGGCCTGCCGATCTGCGGTATCGGCGGCATCGGTAACTGGCGTGACGCCGCCGAATTCGTCGCCCTCGGCTGCGGCGCGGTGCAGGTGTGCACGGCCGCGATGCTGCACGGGTTTCGTATCGTTGAGGAAATGAAGGATGGCTTGTCGCGGTGGATGGACAGCCAGGGTTACACCAGCTTGCAGGCATTTTCCGGGCGCGCGGTGGGCAACACTACGGATTGGAAATACCTGGATATCAACTATCAGGTGATCGCGAAGATTGACCAGCAGGCGTGCATTGGCTGCGGGCGTTGCCATATCGCCTGCGAGGACACCTCGCACCAGGCCATCGCCAGTTTGAAGCAGGCCGATGGCACGCATAAATATGAGGTGATCGATGACGAGTGCGTGGGCTGCAATCTGTGCCAGATCACCTGCCCGGTGGCCGACTGCATCGAGATGGTGCCGATCGACACGGGCAAGCCGTTTTTGAACTGGACCCAGGACCCGCGCAATCCTTATCGGGAGGCGGTGTAGGCCTGTAGACCGCTATCGGGGGCAAGCCCCCTCCCACATTGGAATGCATTCCAACTGTGGGAGGGGGCTTGCCCCCGATGAGGCCTCCAGCCCCACTACAAAACTCAAGGCTGCAACCCAATCCCGCGCAATATCACCCCGGTCACCGTCTGAATCGCCCGCTCGAACTGCATATCCGACAACGGCTGGTGATCATTCAAGATATTCACCTGGTGATCGAAGTCTGCATAGTGCTGGGTCGACGCCCAGATCATATACAGCAGGCTCGACGGCTCCACCGGCAGGATGCGTTTGTCCTGCACCCACTGGCGGATTTTCGCTTCCTTCATCTTGGCCCAGTCGTACAGGCTTTCATCCAGCGCCTCACCGAGGGTCGGCGCGCCGTGGATGATTTCATTGGCCCAGACTTTCGAGCCATAGGGCCGCGTGCGCGAGCGCTGCATCTTGGCGCGAATGTAACTGCTGAGCACCACGCGCGGGTCATCGAAGGTTTCGAAACTCAGGGCGTCCTGTTTCCACACCTCCAGCAGGTCGAACAGCACCGCGCTGTACAGCTCGCTCTTGGTGGTGAAGTAGTAATGCAGATTCGAGCGCGGCAGTTGCGCTTCTTTGGCGATGTCGGCCATGGCGGTGCTGCCATAGCCTTTTTCAGCGAAGACCTTCTCCGCTGCCAGCAGGATTTTCTCGACGTTGACCCGTCGAATGCCGATCTTGTGATTGCCCATAAGGGCTCCCTGACAACAACACGACCTAGAGACTACCACTGGCTCTAGATCGGGGCGACACGCCGAACCGAAACTTCGTACACTGGCGCCTTCTATCCTCTGATTGGTATTGAACAATGTTGATCAAGAAGTCCCTGACAACCGTCGCCCTGCTCGCTTCCCTGCTGGGCGCGTCCGCGGCATTTGCCCATGCGCACCTTGAAAGCACCACGCCAGCCAAAGACAGCAGCGTGACCGCGCCGAAAGAGCTGCGCCTGACATTCAGCGAAGGCGTCGAAGCGACCTTCACCAAGGTGTCCCTGAGCAAGGACGGGACGGAAATCGCGATCAATGGCCTGGAAACCCCGGACACCGACAAGAAAACCCTGGTGGTCACCCCTGCCGCTCCGCTGGCGGCCGGCACTTACACAGTCGAATGGCACGCGGTCTCCGTCGACACCCACAAGAGCGAAGGCACTTACAGCTTCAAGGTCGGCCAATAATTCATGGCAACCCTGCTGGTGCTGTGCCGCTTCCTGCATTTCATCGTCGTGCTGCTGATGTTCGGGGCCTGTGTGTTCAGGTCTCTGCTGCTCGGGACGGCTACGCTCCCGGCACTCGACCGGCAATTGTTGCGCATCACCCGTGGCCTGGCCTGGGTGGGGCTGGGCTCCGGGATCGCGTGGCTGTTGTTGATCACCGCCAGCATGGCCGGCGGTTGGGACGCGGCGCTGCAACCGGCGACGGTCCAACTGGTATTGGGCAAAACCTTCTTTGGCCAGGTGTGGACCTGGCACCTGCTGCTGAACCTGCTGCTGGTGATCGCCCTGATCAAGCCCAAGTCAGCCCTGCACTTACCGTTGATCGCCCTGCTGCTGGCGACCCTGGCGCCTGTCGGTCATGGCGCCATGCTCAATGGACTGAGTGGGCAATTATTGATCCTTAATCAGGTGGTGCACCTGGTGTGCGTAGGCGCCTGGCTGGGTGGTTTGCTGTTGTTGGTGTTGATCCTCCGACAGCCACAGCCGTTTACGCTGCGGCCAATCCTGCGGCGCTTCAGCGGCGTGGGTTACGCCTTGGTTGCCGGCCTGCTGGTGACCGGTTTGATCAATGTGCGCGTGCTCACCGGGCAGCTGTGGCCCACTCCGTTGTTCAGTGGTTTTGCCCTGATTCTGTTGATCAAGGTGATGCTGGTGCTGGGCATGTTGGCGCTGGCGCTGCTGAACCGGTTGCGCCTTGATAGCTGCGAACAGCGGCTGGCCAGCTTGAAGGCCAGCGTGATGGTGGAATGGCTGCTGGGGGTCTGCGCAGTCGCCGCCGTTTCAGTCCTTGGCACCCTGCCTCCGATGGTCATGGCGGGATAAAAACCAAGTCGAACTCGATCCACTGTGGGAGGGGGCTTCCCCCCGATGGCGGTATATCAGTTGAAATTAATGTGACTGACACATTGCTATCGGGGGCAAGCCCCCTCCCACAGTTGACCGTGCCAACTTTTTATCCAGGCATTATCCAGGCCCGGCAGGTCATCATATAACTTCTGCTTGACACACCCTGAAAACCCCGCAAATATCCCGCCCAATGTTGTACGACGACGTATGACAAATAATAAAAACAACAAAAGAAAGGGAGCCTCACTGTGCGTCAATTCGCCCGCAATTCCTCCTGTCGCCTCGGGTTCATCAGCCTCGGCAGCCTCGCGTTCACATTGCCCCTCACCGCCCACGCCGAAGGGTTCGTCGAAGACGCGAAAGCCACGCTCAACCTGCGCAATGCCTACTTCAATCGCAACTTCACCGACCCCACCAATCCCCAGGGCAAGGCCGAAGAGTGGACGCAGAACTTCATTCTCGACGCCAAGTCCGGGTATACCCGTGGCACCCTGGGTTTGGGCATTGACGTACTGGGCCTGTACTCGCAAAAGCTCGATGGTGGCAAAGGCACCGCCGGCACCCAGTTGCTGCCCGTGCACGATGACGGCCGCCCGGCCGATAACTTCGGACGCCTGGGCGTGGCGCTGAAAACCAGGTTATCGAAGACCGAGCTGAAGGTCGGCGAATGGATGCCGGTACTGCCGATCCTGCGCTCCGATGACGGTCGCTCCCTGCCCCAGACCTTCCGCGGCGGCCAGGTGACGTCCAACGAGATTGCCGGTCTGACCCTCTACGGTGGCCAGTTCCGCGGCAACAGCCCGCGCAACGACGCGAGCATGGAAGACATGTTCATGAACGGCAGAGCCGCGTTCACCTCCGACCGTTTCAACTTCGGCGGCGGCGAATACACGTTCAACGACAAGCGCACCCAGGTCGGCCTGTGGTACGCCGAGCTCACCGATATCTACCAGCAACAGTACCTCAACCTCACCCACAGCCAGCCGGTGGGCGACTGGACCCTGGGCGCCAACCTCGGTTTCTTCAATGGCAAGGAAGACGGCAGCGCGCTGGCCGGCGACCTCGATAACAAGACCGCCTTCGCCCTGCTTTCGGCCAGGTACGGCGGCAACACCTTCTACGTCGGCCTGCAAAAACTCACCGGCGACAGTGCGTGGATGCGCATCAACGGCACCAGCGGCGGCACCCTGGCCAACGACAGCTACAACGCCAGTTATGACAACGCCAAGGAAAAATCCTGGCAACTGCGCCACGACTTCAACTTTGTGGTGCTCGGCATTCCCGGGTTGACCATGATGAACCGCTACATCAGCGGCAGTAACGTGCATACCGGCGCGATTACCGATGGCAAGGAGTGGGGCCGCGAGTCCGAGCTGGCCTACACCGTACAGAGCGGTGCGTTGAAGAATTTGAACGTGCGCTGGAGGAACTCGACCATGCGTCGGGATTTCAGCAACAACGAATTCGATGAGAATCGGATCTTTGTCAGCTATCCGATATCACTGCTGTAAGGTCGCGGGCGGTCTGTCAGCCACCGCAAAACCACTGTGGAGGGGGCTTGTACACCGCTCTCTGTAGGAGCGAGGGGGCGCCTGGCTCTTGCTCGCGAAAAATATCAACGATAACGCGTGCTTCCTGAATGAACGCGGTGCCTGTGAGCTTTTCGCGAGCAAGCTCGCTCCTACAAAAGCCAGCGGTGGCCAGTGAACGATGTATTTGCAGGCAGTCCCTCCCACATTTGATCTCACTGGCTGGATGGGCGTTGACAACACAGGGAATCCCTCACACTATTTCCGCATAGTCATACGACAACCTACAACAAAAATTGGAATGCCCATGACCACCATCAGCCCCACTCCCTTCAACCGCATCCTGCTCACCGGCGCCGCCGGTGGCCTGGGTAAAGTCCTGCGCGAACGCATGCGGCCCTACGCCAATGTGCTGCGCCTGTCGGACATCGCCGACATGGCCCCCGCCGCCGCCCATGAAGAAGTGCAACCCTGCGATCTTTCCGACAAACAAGCCGTGCACCATCTGGTGGAAGGCGTCGATGCGATCCTGCACTTTGGCGGCGTGTCGGTGGAGCGTCCCTTTGAAGAAGTGCTCGGTGCCAATATCAGTGGCGTCTTCCACATCTACGAAGCCGCGCGCCGTCATGGGGTCAAGCGTGTGATCTTCGCCAGCTCCAACCACGTGATCGGCTTCTACAAGCAGGGCGAACAACTCGATGCCCATTCACCGCGCCGTCCGGACAGCTACTACGGCCTGTCCAAGTCCTATGGCGAAGACATGGCGAGTTTCTACTTCGATCGCTACGGCATCCAGACCGTGAGCATCCGTATCGGCTCGTCGTTCCCGCAACCACAGAACCGCCGGATGATGCACACGTGGTTGAGCTTCGACGACCTGACCCAACTGCTCGAACGCGCGCTGTACACGCCGGACGTGGGGCACACCGTGGTCTACGGCATGTCGGACAACCTCGACACCTGGTGGGACAACCGCTATGCCGCGCACCTGGGTTTTGCCCCCAGGGACAGCTCCGAAGTGTTCCGCGCCCAGGTCGAGGCCCAGCCGCCGGTGGCGGACGATGACCCGGCCAGAATCTATCAGGGCGGCGCGTTCTGCGCGGCAGGCCCGTTCGGTGACTGAGTTCACGTAACCCAAGGGAATGAGTGGCGATGAGTGCAGAATTGATTGTCGACGCCCGCAACGCCGTGGGCGAATGCCCGGTGTGGGTGCCCGAGGAAAATGCCCTGTACTGGGTGGATATCCCCAACGGTCGGCTACAGCGCTGGAACGCGGCCACGGGCCAGGTTGCAACGTGGCAAGCCCCGCAGATGCTCGCCTGTATTGCCCGCACTGACGCGGGCAACTGGGTCGCCGGCATGGAGTCCGGGTTTTTCCAGCTGACCTCGCACAGCGATGGCAGCCTCGATACCACGCTCCTGGCCGGGGTCGAGCATCCACGCGCGGACATGCGCCTCAACGACGGGCGTTGCGACCGCCAGGGCCGATTCTGGGCCGGCAGCATGGTGCTGAACATGGGCCTGAACGCCGCCGAAGGCATCTTGTATCGCTACGCGGCCGGCTCGACGCCCCATGCCCAACTGGACGGTTTCATTACCTTGAACGGCCTGGCCTTCAGCCCTGACGGCCGTACGATGTACGCCTCGGATTCACACCCGTTGGTGCAACAAATCTGGGCCTTCGACTACGACATTGATACCGGTACGCCGTCCAACCGCCGCGTGTTTGTCGACATGCATCGACACCTCGGTCGGCCGGATGGTGCAGCGGTAGACGCAGACGGCTGCTACTGGATCTGCGCCAACGACGCCGGTCTGGTGCACCGCTTCACCCCGGACGGTCGCCTCGACCAGTCCCATCACGTACCGGTAAAGAAACCCACCATGTGCGCCTTTGGCGGCAGTCGCCTGGACACGCTGTACGTCACCTCGATCCGTGACGACACGAGTGAGCAATCACTGTCCGGTGGCGTGTTCGCCCTCAACCCCGGCGTCCAGGGACTGCCCGAACCCCGCTTCATCCTCTAGCTGCATCGCTGTGCCTTGAATACAACAATAACAAGACAGGAATGAAACCCCATGGACTTCAAACGCACCTTGCTCGCCGCCACACTCGTCGCCCTCAGCAGCGCCGCCCACGCACTGGAAATCAAATTTGCCGACATCCACCCCGCCGGCTACCCCACCGTCGTCGCCGAAGAAAACATGGGCAAGGCCCTGACCAAGGAAAGTAACGGCGAACTGACCTTCAAGTACTTCCCGGGCGGCGTGCTCGGCTCCGAGAAGGAAGTGGTCGAACAGGCCCAGGTCGGCGCCGTGCAGATGACCCGCGTCAGCCTCGGCATCGTCGGCCCGGTGGTGCCCGACGTCAATGTGTTCAACCTGCCCTTCGTGTTCCGTGACCAGGCACATATGCGCAAGGTCATCGACGGCGAAATCGGCGATGAAATCCTCGCCAAGATCACCCACTCCGAGTTCGGCCTGGTCGCCCTGGCCTGGATGGACGGCGGCACGCGCAACCTCTACACCAAGAAACCGGTGCGCAAGATCGAAGACCTCAAGGGCATGAAGATTCGCGTGCAGGGCAACCCGCTGTTCATCGATGCCTTCAACGCGATGGGCGCCAATGGCATCGCCATGGACACCGGCGAAATTTTCAGCGCCTTGCAGACCGGCGTGATAGACGGCGCGGAAAACAACCCGCCGACACTGCTCGAGCACAACCACTACCAGAACGCCAAGTACTACACCCTCACCGAGCATCTGATCCTGCCCGAGCCCATCGTGATGTCGAAGATCACCTGGAACAAGCTCACCCCCGCGCAGCAGGACATGGTCAAGAAAGCCGCCAAGGCCGCCCAGGCTGACGAGCGCGTGTTGTGGGACGCCAAGTCCGCCAGCAGTGAAGCCAAGCTCAAGGCCGCCGGTGTCGAGTTCATCACCGTCGACAAAAAGCCCTTCTATGACGCCACCGCGCAGGTTCGTGCCAAGTACGGCGCGCCTTACGCCGACATCATCAAGCGTATCGACGCCGTTCAGTAAGCACCTTCCCCCCCAGCTAGGCCCGGCGCGGTCGACACCGACGCGCCCGGTTACGGTGAACGCCATGAAGAATCTACTGCTGCGCATCAATGACCGCATCTACATGACCTGCATCTGGGTCGCCGGCCTTTCGGTCCTCGGGGTCGCATTGATCATTCCCTGGGGCATTTTCGCCCGCTACATCCTCGGCACCGGCTCAAGCTGGCCGGAACCCACCGCCATCCTGCTGATGCTGGTGTTCACCTTTATCGGCGCCGCCGCCAGCTACCGCGCCGGTGCGCATATGTCGGTGGCCATGGTCACCGACCGCTTGCCTGCCACCCAACGCCGCGCCGTCGGCATTGTTTCGCAACTGCTGATGGGCACCATCTGTCTGTTCATGACGATCTGGGGCACCAAGCTGTGCCTGTCCACCTGGAACCAGTTCATGAGCGCCATCCCTACCCTGCGCGTCGGCATCACTTATATGCCGATTCCGATTGGCGGTTTGCTGACCCTGATCTTCGTGATTGAGAAACTGCTGCTGGGCGACCAGAGCAACCGGCGCGTGGTGCGCTTCGATCTGATAGAAGAAAGCGAAGGGGCCGCCTGATATGGACGCATTGATTCTGTTGGGCAGTTTTATCGCCTTGATCCTGATCGGCATGCCGGTGGCCTACGCCCTGGGTTTGTCGGCGCTGATCGGCGCATGGTGGATCGACATCCCGTTCCAGGCCCTGATGATCCAGGTGGCGGGCGGGGTGAACAAGTTTTCGCTGATGGCGATCCCGTTCTTCGTGCTGGCCGGCGCGATCATGGCCGAGGGCGGCATGTCGCGGCGGCTGGTGGCGTTTGCCGGCGTGCTGGTGGGCTTTGTGCGCGGCGGTCTATCCCTGGTCAACATCATGGCCTCGACGTTTTTCGGCGCGATCTCAGGCTCATCGGTGGCCGATACCGCGTCGGTCGGTTCGGTGCTGATTCCGGAGATGGAACGCCGCGGCTACCCCAGGGAGTTTGCGACAGCCGTGACGGTCAGCGGCTCGGTGCAGGCGCTGCTGACGCCGCCCAGCCATAACTCGGTGCTCTATTCGCTGGCAGCGGGCGGCACGGTCTCCATCGCTTCGCTGTTCATGGCCGGCGTGGTACCGGGCCTGCTGATGAGCGCGTGCCTGATGGTGCTGTGCCTGATATTCGCGAAAAAGCGCGACTACCCCAAAGGCGAAGTCATCCCCTTGAAGCAGGCGCTGAAGATCGCCGCCGATGCGCTCTGGGGCCTGATGGCCATGGTGATCATCCTCGGCGGCATCCTGTCGGGTATCTTCACCGCCACCGAGTCGGCCGCGATTGCAGTGCTGTGGGCGTTCTTCGTGACCATGTTCATCTACCGCGACTACAAATGGCGCGAGCTGCCCAAGCTGATGCACCGCACGGTGCGCACCATTTCTATCGTAATGATCCTGATCGCCTTCGCCGCCAGCTTCGGCTACATCATGACCCTGATGCAGATCCCGGCGAAGATCACCACGCTGTTCCTGACCCTGTCGGACAACCGCTACGTGATCCTGATGTGCATCAACGTCATGCTGCTGTTGCTCGGCACGGTGATGGACATGGCGCCGCTGATCCTGATCCTCACGCCGATCCTGCTGCCGGTGATCCTGGGCATCGGCGTCGATCCGGTGCATTTCGGCATGATCATGCTGGTGAACCTCGGGATTGGCCTGATCACCCCGCCGGTGGGCGCGGTGTTGTTCGTGGGCGCGGCGGTGGGCAAGGTCAGTATCGAGAAGACCGTGAAGGCGCTGCTGCCGTTTTATGCGGTGCTGTTCCTGGTGCTGATGGCGGTGACCTATATTCCGGCACTGTCGCTGTGGTTGCCGAGCGTGGTGCTATAAACCCAATTTCAAGAACAAGGATGCATGAATGTGAGAGGGGGCAAGCCCCCTCCCACATTTTGAGCAGCGCGGTATTTACCATTTCCTTAGGGCAGGTCAATCGTGATTGAGCTTTCGGACCCCTTCACCCATCTGGTGCTCGCCCCGGCCATCGGCGGCGCCATCGTGAACTGGACGGTACGCGCCACCGGCCAACCGCTGCTGCGCCATAGCGATGAGCAGGCGATCAATACCGGACTGCCGGGAAAATTGGGCTGCTACCCACTGGCGCCCTGGTCCAACCGTGTCGCCGAGGGAGGCTTCGACAACCCACGCGGCTGGCTGGCGCTCAAGCCCAATAGCCTCACCGACCCGCTGCCGATTCACGGCTCGGCCTGGCAACAGGCGTGGCAAGTGAGCAGCCAAACCACCGATGAAGTGGTGCTGCACTTACTCTGCGACACACCGTTCGCGTACCGCGCAGAGCAACGGTTTCGGTTGCGCGACGGTGTGCTGGCGATTGAATTGCGCGTGACTCATCTGGCCGAAAATACGGCGTGGCATGGGCTGGGGTTGCATCCGTATTTCCCGCGTCGTCCGGATACGCGATTGCAGGCAAAAGCGTCGCAGGTGTGGATGAGCGATGCGGCCAAGCTGCCGACGCAATTGACGGCGGTGCCGCAGGATTGGGATTTCAGGCAAACCAGAACGCTGCCGCAAAGCCTGGTGGACAATGGATTTGTTGGCTGGGATGGGCACTGCCTGATCGAGCAACCGCAGCTTGGCTACAGCCTCGAATGCCAGGCCACCGGCGCCGATTACTTCCTGCTGTATTGCCCGCCAGGGTTGGAGTTTTTCTGCATCGAGCCGGTAAGCCATCCGGTAAATGCCCATCACCTGCCGGGAAGACCGGGCCTGAAGCTGCTGGAACAAGGCCAGTCAACCCACCTCAATTTCAACCTGAAATACACTCCAAATGTGAGAGGGGGCTTGCCCCCGATTGCAGTGGGTCAGTCTGAGCATCTTTGACTGAAACACCGCTATCGGGGGCAAGCCCCCTCCCACATTTTGCTCCCTGTTGTGTCAGGGTCAGGGGGGTGAGTTTTTCAGGCGCCCGGCAGTGTCGATACTCACCACCACCGACAACCCCGGCCGCAACCGTTCGCTCTCGGCCTGGTCAGGGTCCACGGTGATCCGCACCGGCACGCGCTGGGCGATCTTGACGAAGTTGCCGGTGGCGTTGTCCGCCTGCAACAGGCTGAACTCCGAGCCGGTCGCAGGGGAAATATGCTGCACCGTGCCGTGAAACCTGCGGTGGTTCAACGCATCCACGGTAAACGTCACCGGCTGGCCGACCTGCACATTGTCCATCTGGGTTTCCTTCATATTGGCGATCACCCACAACTGCTTGGGCACCAGCGCCATCAACTGCGCGCCGGAGTTGACGTAGGCCCCGAGGCGCACGCCGATCTGCCCCAACTGGCCATCCCGGGGCGCGGTGATGCGGGTGTTGGACAGGTCGATCCGCGCCAATTCCACCGCCGCCTCCGCGCTGGCCACCGCCGCCTCCAGGGAGCCGCGATTGACGATCACCGTTTGCAGGTCCTGCCGGGCGATTTCCAGGCTGGCCTGGGCCTGGGCCACGGCGGCGACGGTCTGGGCATTGGCGGCACGGGTCACGTCCAGCTCACGCCTGGACACCGAGCCGTCGCTGATCAGCTCTTCGTTGCGGCGCAGGTCGGCGGTGCTTTTGCGCGCCTGGGCCTGGCTGTCGACCAGCGCGGCCTGACGCAACTTGATGGTCGCTTCGGCGCTGTTGCGTTGCTGCACCACATTGGCCAGCGAAGCCTTCTGCACCGCCAGTTGCGCCAAGGCCTGGTCCAAGCGCTGCTTGTAGATGCGATCATCGAGGCGCACCAGCAGGTCACCGGCTTTCACATACTGGAAGTCCTGCACCGGCACTTCGAATACATAACCGCTGAGCTGCGGGCCGATGATCGTCACCTGCCCACGAACCAAGGCGTTTTCGGTGGTTTCCACGGCGCTGCTGAACGGGGGCAGCTGCCACGCGTACAGCACGATCAACACCCCGACAATGGCAACCGCGGCAAAGCCCAGGGACGAAAGGATGCGTACTCGCAACGAGCGCGGTTCGGTCACGGCGGCGCCCGGTGGCGTGGTGCCCTCGGGCGTGGAAGCGATGGCGTTGGTGGTCGTGGTCGTGGGTTCGGTCATGAAGAGGCGCCGACAGGTTGAACAGGAGGGGTTGCTGCTTTGGTGGTGCTCATCAGCCACAGGCTGCGGATAAAGATCCAGATCATGGTCAGGATCGCGATAATCGCAATCAGCATGAAGACATCGTTGTACGCCATGACGTTCGCCTCGCGGGTGGCCGCCGTGGCCAGGCTGCGAATGCCCATGAGGTTGCGCAGTTCCGGGTCGGCAACGATACCACCATAGGCCGAGCCGCCGCTCTGTACCCGCGCCGCGACGCGGGGGTCGAGCAAGGTCAGATGTTCGGTAATCATGCTCGAGTGGTACTTCTCGCGCACGATCTGGAAGGTGCCGAGCAACGCCGCGCCGATCAGACCGCCGAGGTTCTGGCAAATCCCGAACATCACCGAAAAACTCACCAGGTTGCGCGGGTTGGTCAATACATTCTTGGTGCCCAGCACCATGGTCGGCCCGAGAAAGAAGGTCCCGCCGAAGCCTAGCAGGAACTGGCTGATATACAGGTTCTGCGGCCGCGTCAGGTTGCTGGAAAAACTGTCCATCACCGACCCCGTCGCCATCAGCGCCAGGGAAATGATCAGCGGCATCAACAGATGCGCCGGATTGATCGTCAATGCACTGACCACCAGCCCGGCGATCGCCCCGGCCAGCATCACCACATACAGCGTATGCATCTGCTGGTAACTCATGTTCAGCATCTGCATGAAACCCACCGCACCGGTGGATTGTTCGGACAGCACCATACGAATCAGGATCACCGCCAGGGCCAGGCGAATCATGGTGCCGCTGCCCAGCCAGCGCGTCATCAGCATCGGGTTGGCGCGGTTATGCTCGATGGCCAACCCGGCCATGATCAGCACCAGCGAACAGGCCGAGGCGATGCCGATCCAGGGCGCTTCCAGCCACCAGTCGATGCGTCCCAAGGACAACACCGCGCAGAGCAAGGCAACGCCGGTGGCCAGGATCGCGAAGGTGAGGAAATCGAGTTTTTCGAAGGTCTTGAATCGGTCGCCGGGCGGCAATTTCAACAGAAACACACAGCCCAGGCAGATCAGCGCCAGGCCCAGCTCGAACAGGTACAGCCCGCGCCATTCGGCGATTTGCAGCAAATCCTCGGAGAACAGCCGCGCCAGGGGTAACGCCAGCTGCGCGGTGCCCAGCCCCAGCACCAGGGCTTTCAAGCGCCACTTGGCCGGGAACGCCTGGATCATGTAGTACAAGCCCAATGAACTCAGCGCCGCCCCCACCATGCCGTGGGCCGCCCGCACGGCGATGGCCGAGTTGAGGTCGTTGACGAACAAGTGGCCGAAGGTCACCAGCGCATACAACACCAGGAACACTTCGGTAAACGCCCGCAGGCCGAACTGCTGGCGAAACTTCACCAGCAGCAGGTTCATGCACACGTTGGTCATCACATAGGCGGCGGGTAGCCAGGCCATTTCCGCCGTGGTCGCGCCCAGGGCGCCTTGCAGGTATTGCAGGTTGGCGATAACCAACGCGTTGCCCAGGCCACCCGTGATTGCCACCAGCACACCCACCAGCGCAAACAGCCAGCGTTTGTGGGTGGGGTGCAGCGGCGTCGACGGCGAACCGGGCAGGCTCGGCCGCTCGTGGGGCTGCCAGGTGTGGGGGGTGTATTTATCCATTCGGTGACCTTGATGAACCGACGTGCAAGGCCGGTGAAGCCATTACTGGGAGAACAGTAACCTGAGGTACGTTCATCTCGCCATCTATCAAGCGTGCACGGTCAACACCGTTCAGTCGATCGTTCCTTTTTGATCGTTCCCACGCTCCGCGTGGGAACGATCATCAGGTCCGGAGCAAAGCATTCATCAGCATTCCAGCCGCCACCAGCACGCACAAACCGGCAAACCCCACCTGCAACGCCCGCGCTGGAATCACCGAACACAAGCGACGTCCCGCCAGCATGCCGACGATACTTGCACCAATAAATCCCCAGCCCACCGGCTCGATGTTCACCCCGGCATGAAAGGCCCCCACCACACCGATCAACGACAGCAGGCTGACCACCATCAACGAGGTCGCGACGATCCCGCGCATCTGCACATCGGTCAGTTGCTTGAACGCCGGTACGATCAGAAAACCGCCGCCCACGCCGAGCAAACCCGAGACCGCGCCGGTCACCGCGCCCAGTGCCGCCAGGGTGGCAGTGCATTTGGCGGTCCACGCCAGGCGTCCGGTCTGCTGGTTGAGCATGCAGTTCTTCTGGCCCCAGGACGCCGCGCCATGGTCACTCGGCCCGGCCTCGACCTTTTCGCGCCGCACCATGCGCCAGGCCACCAGCACCATCAGGGCGCTGAACAAGCCCATCAGCACCGGCTCCGACAGTTGATGAGCGACGAACACACCGAGCGGTGAAAACAGCGCGCCCAGCAAGGCGATCAATAACGCGGCGCGATAACGCACCAGGCCATGGCGCAGGCCGTCAATCGCCCCCACCGCCGCCGCTGCGCCTACCGCAAGCAAGGACACCGGCGCGGCCTGGGTCATCGTCAACCCCAGTCCCAACACCAGCGCCGGCACCCCGAGGATGCCGCCGCCCGCGCCGGTCAGGCCCATGACCAGGCCCATCAATACACCCAACACACTGGCCAGCAGCATTCAGTCCACCTTGCTCAGGCGGGTCAGCCACTCGCGGCCCTTGAGCATGCCGTTCCAGTAGAACCACGGCAGCAACGTGGCCTTGAGGAACCACATCGAGCGGCGCGCCTGGGTGGGGTCGAGGGGAAAGGTCGGCAACAGCTTGCCGCCATAGCCGAACTCGGCCAGCACCACCTTGCCCTTCTCCACCGTCAACGGGCAGGAACCGTAGCCGTCGTACTTGAGCGGCAGCGGCGCTTGTTTGCGCAGGGCCAGCAGGTTCTCGGCCACGACCACGATCTGCTTGCGTACCGCTGCGGCGGTCTTGGCGTTGGAGGTGCCGCACACGTCGCCCAGGCTGAAGATGTGCGGATAGCGCAGGTGCTGCAGGCTGTGGGGGTTTACTTCGCACCAGCCTGCGGCGTCGGCCAGCGGGCTTTGGCGGATAAAATCCGGGGCGACTTGCGGCGGCACGACGTGGAGCATATCGAAGGTTTTCTCTTCGACCCTCACGTTGCCCTCTGCGTCCTTGACTTCAAACCAGGCTTTGCGCGCCGGGCCGTCGACCTTCACAAGGTTGGCATTGAACGCCAGGCGTGCGTTGTATTTCTCGACGTACTCCATCAACGGCGGCACAAAGGTCGCCACGCCGAACAGCGCGGCACCGGCCAGGTTGAATTCGACGTCGATGTTTTTCAGGCTGCCCTGCTTGAGCCAGTGATCGCAGGACAGGTACATGGCTTTCTGCGGCGCACCGGCACACTTGATCGGCATGGCCGGCTGGGTGAAGAGCGCCTTGCCACCCTTGAGCTGCTGCACCAGTTGCCAGGTGTAGGCCGCGTGTTCGTAACTGTAGTTGGAGGTGACGCCGTGGCGACCGAGGGTATCCTGCAAGCCCTCGATCTTTTCCCAGGCCAGGCGCAGGCCCGGGCAGACAATCAGGTTGTTCCAGGTGACGCGCTGGCCACTGTCGAGCACCAGGGTCTGCTCGTCAGGCAATAACTCGCTGGCGGCGGCCTGGATCCAGGTGACCCCGTTGGGCAGTACGTCGGCCAGCGGGCGCCGGGTCTTTCGCAGGTCGTAGGCGCCGCCGCCCACTAGGGTCCAGGCGGGCTGATAGCAATGGAAGTCGTTGGGTTCGATCAGGATGATGTTCAGCCGCGGGTCGCGCTTGAGCAGGCTGGCCAGCAGGCCGATGCCTGCCGAGCCGCCGCCGATGACGACGATATCGCCACTGATGGTGGGTCCCCAGTGTTGTTCGGTCATTGTCTACTGCCTTTTTCAGTCAATGCACACAAGGGTCGCTGCCGGATGGCGTCACGCCCAGCTTTTTATCACCGCGCCGCAGTACAGGCCGGACAGGGTCTTCATCACTTGAATCACTTCGTGGCTGGCCAGCCCGTAGAAGATGTATTTACCTTCCCGACGGGTGGCGACCAACCCTTCGTCCCGCAGGATGCCCAACTGTTGTGACAGCGTGGGCTGGCGCACGCCGGTCTGGGCTTCCAGCTCGCCGACGTTGCGTTCGCCCAGGGTCAACTGGCAGAGGATCAACAAGCGGTCTTCATTGGCCAGCGCCTTGAGCAAGGAACAGGCCTTGGACGCCGATGCACGCAACTGGGCGACCTCGCCCTCACTCAACGTAGATTCCATTTGCCTCGGTTCCTTCATCTCACTTAAGCTCAAGACATTATGTTTAAACGTAAACTGATTGTAACCACATTTTTCCCAAGCAGAGACAGCCGCCATGCCAGCGTTGATTCAAGCCTTTCTGGATGAGGCATCGTCGACCTACACCTATGTAGTCTATGAAGCCGATGGCGGCCCCTGTGCCATCGTCGATTCAGTGCTCAACTACGACCCGGCGTCCGGGCGCACCGATACCGCACAGGCCGACAAGGTGATTGCCTTCGTGCGCGCGCATGGCCTGCAGGTGCAGTGGCTGCTGGAAACCCACGCCCACGCCGATCACCTATCCGCCGCGCCGTACCTGCGCCGCACCCTGGGCGGCAAGATTGCGATCGGCCAGTCCATCAGCAAGGTGCAGGGTGTGTTCAAGCACCTGTTCAACCTGGAGCCGGAGTTCCGTGTCGATGGCTCGCAGTTCGATCACCTGTTTGCGCCGGATGAAATCTTTCATATCGGCGGCTTGCAGGCCCAGGCGCTGCATGTACCCGGGCATACCCCGGCGGACATGGCCTACCTGATCGATGGCCGCTTGATACTGGTGGGCGACACGCTGTTCATGCCCGATGTCGGCACCGCCCGCTGCGACTTCCCCGGCGGTGATGCGCGGCAGTTGTACGCGTCGATGCGCAAGCTGCTGGCGTTCCCGCCTGAAACCCGGCTGTACGTGTGCCATGACTATCCACCCGAGGGCCGCGATGCCAAGTGCCAGACCACGGTGGCTGAACAGCGCGCGCAGAATATCCATGTGCATGACGGCGTGGATGAGGCGGCGTTTGTCACGATGCGCACCACCCGGGATGCCGGGCTGGGGATGCCGACGCTGCTGTTGCCGGCGATCCAGGTGAATGTGCGGGCGGGGCACATGCCGCCGCCGGAAGACAATGGCGTCACCTACCTCAAGATTCCCGTCAACCAACTTTGAAATGCGGTAAAAAATGTGGGAGGGGGCTTGCCCCCGATGGCGGTGGGTCAGCTACAGATAAGCTGACTGTCACACCGCTATCGGGGGCAAGCCCCCTCCCACATGTTGTTCCGTGTTGAATCAGGAGCCCAGGTTTATGCCGTTGGCCGGCAACGGCAGCGCGGTTTTGTAGCGCACCTGCTTCAAGGCAAAACTGGAGCGGATATTCGCCACCCCCGGCACCTTGGTCAGAAAATCCATCATGAAACGCTCCAGCGACTGGATCGTCGGCACCAGCACCCGGATCAGGTAATCCGGGTCGCCGGCCATCAGGTAACACTCCATCACTTCCGGCCGGTCCGAGATTGCGCCTTCAAATTGCTGCAACGCCAGTTCATTCTGCTTTTCCAGGCTCACATGGATGAACACGTTGACATGCAGCCCCAGCAGGTCGGCGTCCAGCAGCGTGACCTGCTCGCGAATCAGGCCCAGTTCTTCCATCGCCTTCACCCGGTTGAAGCACGGCGTGGGCGACAGGTTGACCGAACGGGCGAGGTCGGCGTTGGTGATACGGGCATTCTCCTGCAGGGCATTGAGAATGCCGATATCGGTACGGTCCAGTTTGCGCATGAGACAAAATCACCTGTTTATTATGTTTATGCAGATTTTTTATCCTTAAATGATCCTGAGCGCAACGAAACACAGATAAATATTCTTCTACGCCACGCCTATGATTGTTGTAGGACAAGATTTCTTCTACCCGAAGACTGACTGTCAGCTAGCGCGCCCACTACAAGAAATTCACAAGATCGAGCGTAGAAAGCCATGACCCAGCCGTATGCACCGCTGCGCCTGCACGTTCCCGAACCTTCGGGCCGCCCAGGCTGCAAGACCGACTTCACCTACCTGCGCCTGACCGACGCCGGCCTGGTACGCAAACCCGCCATCGACGTAGAACCGGCCGACACCGCCGACCTGGCCAAGGGCCTGATCCGCGTGCTCGACGACCAGGGCCAGGCGCTCGGGCCGTGGGCCGAGGGTGTCTCGGCTGACATCATGCGCAAAGGCATGCGCGCGATGCTCAAGACGCGCATCTTCGACAACCGCATGGTGGTCGCCCAGCGCCAGAAAAAAATGTCGTTCTACATGCAGAGCCTTGGCGAAGAAGCCATCGGCAGCGCCCAGGCCCTGGCCTTGAATATCGACGACATGTGCTTCCCCACCTACCGCCAGCAAAGCATCCTGATGGCCCGCGACGTGCCGCTGGTGGATCTGATCTGCCAACTGCTGTCCAACGAACGCGACCCGCTCAAGGGCCGCCAGTTGCCGATCATGTACTCGGTCAAGGACGCCGGTTTCTTCACCATTTCCGGCAACCTCGCCACACAGTTCGTACAGGGTGTGGGCTGGGGCATGGCGTCGGCGATCAAGGGTGATACCAAGATCGCCTCGGCCTGGATCGGCGACGGCGCCACCGCTGAATCCGACTTCCACACCGCCCTCACCTTCGCCCACGTCTACCGCGCCCCGGTGATCCTCAACGTGGTGAATAATCAATGGGCAATCTCCACCTTCCAGGCCATTGCCGGCGGTGAAGCCACGACCTTCGCCGGACGCGGCGTCGGTTGCGGTATCGCCTCCCTGCGCGTGGACGGCAACGACTTTATCGCCGTGTACGCCGCCTCCGCCTGGGCCGCCGAGCGTGCCCGCCGCAACCTGGGGCCGACACTGATCGAGTGGGTGACCTACCGCGCCGGTCCGCACTCCACCTCCGATGATCCGTCCAAGTACCGCCCCGCCGATGACTGGAGTCACTTCCCATTGGGCGATCCGATTGCCCGCCTCAAACAGCACCTGATCAGGATTGGCCAGTGGTCCGACGAGGAACACGCGGCGGTCAGCGCCGAACTGGAAGCCGAAGTCATCGCCGCGCAAAAACAGGCCGAACAGTACGGCACCCTGGCCGGTGGTCAGATTCCAAGCGCCGCGACCATGTTCGAAGACGTCTATAAAGAGATGCCGGAGCACTTGAAGCGCCAGCGTCAAGAGCTGGGGGTCTGACATGAACGATCACAACAACAGCATCGAACTGGAAACAGCCATGACCACCACCACCATGACCATGATCCAGGCCCTGCGCTCGGCCATGGATGTGATGCTTGAACGGGACGACAACGTGGTGGTGTTCGGCCAGGACGTCGGTTACTTCGGCGGCGTGTTCCGCTGCACCGAAGGTCTGCAGACCAAGTACGGCAGCTCGCGGGTATTCGACGCGCCGATTTCCGAAAGCGGCATCATCGGCGTGGCGGTGGGCATGGGCGCCTACGGCCTGCGCCCGGTCGCGGAAATCCAGTTTGCCGACTACGTCTACCCCGCCACCGACCAGATCATCTCCGAAGCCGCGCGCCTGCGTTATCGCTCGGCCGGCCAGTTCACCGCGCCCCTGACCATGCGCATGCCGTGCGGCGGCGGCATCTACGGCGGCCAGACCCATAGCCAGAGTATCGAAGCGGTGTTCACCCAGGTCTGCGGCTTGCGCACGGTGATGCCGTCCAACCCCTATGACGCCAAGGGCCTGCTGATCGCCTCCATCGAAAACGATGACCCAGTGATCTTCCTTGAACCCAAGCGCCTGTATAACGGCCCGTTCGATGGCCATCATGACCGCCCGGTCACCCCGTGGTCGAAACACCCGCAAGCGCAAGTGCCGGACGGCTACTACACCGTGCCGCTGGACGTGGCCGCCATCGTGCGTCCGGGTTCGGCCGTGACCGTGCTGACCTACGGCACCACCGTGTATGTGTCGCAGGTCGCCGCCGAAGAAACCGGCATCGACGCCGAAGTCATCGACCTGCGCAGCCTGTGGCCGCTGGACCTGGACACCATCGTCAAGTCGGTGAAAAAGACCGGCCGTTGCGTGGTGGTGCACGAAGCCACGCGCACCTGCGGCTTTGGCGCCGAGCTGGTCGCCCTGGTGCAGGAGCACTGCTTTCATCACCTGGAAGCGCCGATCGAGCGCGTCACCGGCTGGGACACGCCCTACCCGCACGCGCAGGAGTGGGCGTATTTCCCAGGCCCGTCCCGAGTGGGCGCGGCGTTGAAACGGGTCATGGAGGTCTGAATGGGCACGCACGTTATCAAGATGCCGGACATTGGCGAAGGCATCGCCGAAGTTGAACTGTCGCAATGGCATGTGAAGGTCGGCGACCTGGTGGTTGAAGACCAGGTGCTGGCGGATGTGATGACCGACAAAGCGATGGTGGACATTCCCTCGCCGGTCCACGGCAAGGTGATTTCTCTGGGCGGCGAGCCGGGTGAAGTCATGGCGGTGGGCAGTATCCTGATCAGCATTGAAGTGGAAGGCGCCGGTAACGCCAAGGACGCGCCGGCCGTGGCCGCACCGGTGGAGAAAGCCGCGCCGGTGCTGAAGAGCAAGCCGGAACCGGTTCAAAGCAAGCCCGCGCCTGCCGCCGCGAAGGTCCAGGCACCGGTGGCCCGCGAGGCCAATGAGCGCCCGCTGGCCTCCCCCGCCGTGCGTAAACATGCCCTGGATGCGGGTATCCCGTTGCGCCTGGTACAGGGCTCCGGCCCGGCCGGACGAATCCTGCATGAGGACCTTGAGGCTTACCTTCAGCAAGGCGCGCGCGCACCTTCGAGCGCTGCCAACCCTTACACCGAACGCAACGACGAGCACCAGATCCCGGTGATCGGCATGCGCCGCAAGATCGCCCAGCGCATGCAGGACGCCACCCGCCGCGCCGCGCATTTCAGCTACGTGGAAGAAATCGACGTCACCGCGCTGGACGAGTTGCGCGTGCACCTCAATGACAAACACGGCGCCACGCGCGGCAAGCTGACCCTGCTGCCCTTTATCGTGCGCGCCATGGTGGTGGCACTGCGCGACTTCCCGCAGATCAACGCGCGCTATGACGACGAAGCCCAGGTCATCACCCGCCTCGGCGCCGTGCATGTGGGCGTCGCCACCCAGAGCGACGTCGGCCTGATGGTGCCGGTGGTGCGCCACGCCGAGGCCCGCAGCCTGTGGGGCACGGCAGAGGAAATCGCGCGTTTGGCCAACGCCGCGCGCAATGGCAAGGCCAGCCGCGAAGAGCTGTCGGGCTCGACCATCACCCTGACCAGCCTCGGCGCGCTGGGCGGCATTGTCAGCACGCCGGTGCTGAACCTGCCGGAAGTGGCGATTGTCGGCGTCAACCGCATCGTCGAGCGGCCGATGGTGATAAAAGGCCAGATCGTGGTGCGCAAGATGATGAACCTCTCCAGCTCGTTCGATCACCGTGTGGTCGATGGCATGGACGCGGCGCAATTCATCCAGGCCGTGCGCGGCCTGCTCGAACAACCCGCCAGCCTGTTCCTGGAGTAAGGGCATGACTCAGACACTACACACCACGCTGCTGATTATCGGCGGCGGCCCTGGCGGTTACGTGGCCGCGATTCGCGCCGGCCAACTGGGCATCCCGACCATTTTGGTGGAAGGCCAGGCGCTGGGCGGCACCTGCCTGAACATCGGCTGCATTCCGTCCAAGGCCTTGATCCATGTGGCCGAGCAATTCCAGCAGACGGTACACCACAGCCAGGGCTCGCCACTGGGCATCGAAGTGGACGTGCCCACCCTGGACATCCGCAAAAGCGTGGAATGGAAAGACGGCATCGTCGACCGCCTGACCACCGGCGTCGCCGCGTTGTTGAAAAAGCACAAGGTGCAGGTGATCCATGGCTGGGCCAAGGTGGTGGACGGCAAGACCGTCGACGTCGGCGAGCAGCGCATCCAGTGCGAACACCTGCTGCTGGCCACCGGTTCCAAAAGCGTCGAGCTGCCGATGCTGCCGCTGGGCGGGCCGGTCATTTCATCCACCGAAGCGCTGGCTCCGAGCCACGTACCGAAGCGGCTGATCGTGGTGGGCGGCGGTTACATCGGCCTGGAACTGGGCATCGCCTACCGCAAGCTCGGCGCCGAAGTCAGTGTGGTCGAAGCACAGGAGCGCATCCTGCCGGCCTATGACGCCGAGCTGACCCAGCCGGTTAACGAATCGATCAAGCAACTCGGGATCAAGCTGTACCTCAAGCACAGCGTCACCGGCTTTGCCGATAACTGCCTGCAAGTGCGCGATCCGAATGGCGACACCCTGTCGCTGGAAACCGATCAGGTGCTGGTGGCCGTGGGTCGCAAACCCAACACCCAGGGCTTCAACCTCGAAGCGCTGAACCTGGACATGAACGGCGCCGCGATCAAGATCGACAGCCGCTGCCAGACCAGCATGCGCAATGTGTATGCCATCGGCGACCTGAGCGGCGAGCCCATGCTGGCGCACCGGGCCATGGCCCAGGGTGAAATGGTTGCCGAACTGATCAGCGGCAAAGCCCGCGAATTCAACCCGGCGGCGATTCCGGCGGTGTGCTTTACCGACCCGGAACTGGTGGTGGTGGGCAAGAGCCCGGACGAGGCCAAAGCTGCCGGCCTGGACTGCATCGTGTCGAGCTTCCCGTTCGCCGCCAACGGGCGGGCCATGACCTTGGAGTCGAAAACCGGCTTCGTGCGGGTGGTGGCGCGGCGTGACAATCACCTGATTGTCGGCTGGCAGGCAGTGGGAGCCGGCGTATCGGAACTGTCCACTGCGTTTGGCCTGAGCCTGGAAATGGGTGCACGCCTGGAAGATGTGGCCGGCACCATCCACGCCCATCCGACCTTGGGTGAGGCCGTGCAGGAAGCGGCGTTGCGGGCGTTGGGGCATGCGTTGCATCTGTAAAACCGTGGCGAGGCCATCGCGGGCAAGCCCCCTCCCACATTTGGAATGCATTTTAAATGTGGGAGGGGGCTTGCCCCCGATAGCAGCGGATCAGCCAATAGAGATGTGGAATGGTCCAACCGCCCGCTCCCACACCGGCCAAGAATGCAGTATTGTTGAGCCCATCCAGAAAAAAATCCGACTTGACCAGAGATTAGAGGGTGTCATGGGTAACGAAAGCATCAATTGGGACAAGCTGGGTTTTGACTACATCAAGACCGACAAGCGGTTTCTCCAGGTCTGGAAAAACGGCGAATGGCAAGCAGGCACCCTGACCGACGACAACGTGCTGCACATCAGCGAGGGCTCCACCGCCCTGCACTATGGCCAGCAGTGCTTTGAAGGCCTCAAGGCCTACCGCTGCAAGGACGGATCGATCAACCTGTTCCGTCCGGACCAGAACGCCGCGCGCATGCAGCGCAGCTGCGCCCGCCTGCTGATGCCGCATGTGTCGACCGAAGACTTCATCGAAGCCTGCAAGCAAGTGGTCAAGGCCAACGAGCGCTTCATCCCGCCTTACGGCAGCGGCGGCGCGCTGTACCTGCGCCCGTTCGTGATCGGCACCGGTGACAACATCGGTGTGCGCACCGCGCCGGAGTTCATCTTCTCGGTGTTCGCCATCCCGGTCGGTGCCTATTTCAAAGGCGGCCTGGTGCCCCACAACTTCCAGATCTCCACCTTCGACCGCGCCGCCCCACAGGGCACCGGCGCGGCGAAAGTGGGCGGTAACTATGCCGCCAGCCTGATGCCGGGCTCGGAAGCGAAAAAATCCGGTTTCGCCGACGCGATCTACCTGGACCCGATGACCCATTCGAAAATCGAAGAGGTCGGCTCGGCCAACTTCTTCGGCATCACCCACGACAACCAGTTCATCACGCCGAAGTCGCCTTCGGTACTGCCGGGCATCACCCGCCTGTCGCTGATCGAACTGGCCCAGAGCCGCCTGGGCCTTACCGTGGTCGAGGGCGAAGTGTTCATCGACAAGCTGGATCAATTCAAGGAAGCCGGCGCCTGCGGCACCGCGGCGGTGATCTCGCCGATCGGCGGCATCCAGTACAACGGCAAGCTGCACGTGTTCCACAGCGAAACCGAAGTGGGCCCGATTACCCAGAAGCTCTACAAAGAACTGACGGGCGTGCAGACCGGTGACGTTGAAGCGCCGGCGGGTTGGATCGTCAAGGTCTGATAGCCACAACGCAAAACCCAATGTGGGAGGGGGCTTGCCCCCGATAGCGGTGGATCAGTCAATATTTTCGGTGACTGACACACTGCAATCGGGGGCAAGCCCCCTCCCACATTTGATCTCCAGTGTTCTTAAGATTGGGCAGGGATATTCCCGGCAATCTTCTTGCCCATGCTGATCCTCGGTTCCACCCCATATCCCAACGCCTCGTAGAACCCCACCACCGCGTCATTGCCGCCGGTGATCTGCAGGTTGATCTTCATGCAACCCAACGCCGTCAACGCCTGCTCCGCGTAACGCACCAACGACGACCCCAGGCCATGGCGACGATAATCGGCACGCACCGCCACCGAATACAGCCACCCGCGATGGCCGTCATAGCCGGCCAGGATCGTGCCGATCACGGCCTTTTTATCGGTCGCGACAAAGAACAAACCGTCATTGACCGCCAGCTTTCTATCGATCGCCAGGCTCGGCAGGTTATGCGCGGTGTCATAGCCGAATGCCTCCTGCCACAACTCGATCACCTGCGCACGGTGCTGACGGTCGCGATACGGGCCGATGGGGTGCCGGGACAGCAGGGCCTTTTCCATGACCAGCGTGCGTTCATTGCCATGATAGACATCGCGCACGGTGTGAAACCCCAGCTTGCTGTAGAACGGCTCGGCGGTCAGCGAGGACGGCACACTCAACACCGTCACTCCGGCTTCGCGGGCGCGCAATTCGATCTCGATCATCAACAGCCGACCAATGCCCTGCCCTTGCAGCGCCGGGTTGACGAATACCGAGCGCACCACGTTGGCGTCGAGGGCGGCGGTGGCGACGATCACCTGATCCTGGATGGCCACCAGCACGACACGGCGCTTGAGCAGCGCCAGCACGGCATCGGGGCTGAAATTACTCGCCACGCGGGCAATCACATCCGCCGGGTAATCCTGCGCATTGCTGCTGTGCAAGGCCGCCAGGATGACCTGGCTGATGCCTTCGGCATCGGTGGTTTGGGCAAGACGAACAGCGGTAGACATGATTGCTCCTGGCTGCGGGCGCTCTGACAGGCACCACCATACCAAGTCCCCACCCCTATTTTCTAACTGTGCCCGCTTGAAATGCGTTTGCCGGGCTTGGTGCCCACCAGCCTGGCCTGCCCATCTTTCTGTTTGCCCGTGCGCGCCTCGCTGATCAGCCCCGGAATCAACTTGCCTTCCGGCAGGTTCTTCCAGAACCGGCTCGGCAAATGCCCTTCCATCACCTTGGGGTTCAAGCGCGCCGGGTTGAAGATGTGACTGTAATAGGTCAACCACATGGCGCTGTGCGGGTCTTCGACATTCTGCGCCAGTTGCTGCCACGCCTCGGGGCACCGGCGTTGGTGAATCAATTGCTCGCCGTCGTAATACACCCCATCCAGGGGCGTTGCGATCATCCAGCGATGCCGGCCCATGCGCCCGATAAAATGCTGGCTGGCGCTGTGCAAAATATCGTGGGCCGGCTCGTGCCAGGCCACGTACTCCGGCAGCTCGGGGCCCGCTTCGGCCGGCAGTGCAATAAACCGCACAAACGCATGCAAGTGATGGGCTTCACGACTGACCTGCTTGATGCGGCGCTGCAACTCGCTGCCCAACTTGTCACCGGCCAGCATGGCCGTGCGGTCGCCATGGCTGACCCGCCACAACACTTCGTAGAGCAAACTCCAACGCTGATCGCCGTGGTAACAGGCGGCCGACTCCAGCAGTTGCAACAAGGCCTTGGGAATGCGCGCCTGGAACGGGCCCAACCCGGAAGAAATGGGCTCGTCGGTGGCAAACAGATCCGCCACCTCGGTTGCGCCCCAGCTCACCTGGCTGGGGTCGACCTGATGGCTGAGCAGCCAGCGCGCCTGTTCGCGCCAGGTGCTGAACAGGTTGTCGCATTCCAGGCTGATCATCCCCACAACCCCATCTGTTGCGGTTGCGGGCGATCGCGCAGCTGTTCGCGCAGCAACACACTGGTGCTATCGGCCTGCTGTGGGTGGTAATCGCTGGTGATGAAAAATGGCTTGGCCTTGGCCAGCACACAGCGCATGCGCGCCAGGTCTTCGAAGCGGATCTTGCGTTCGCGGCGCAGGTCCACCAGGCGCTGGGTGGTGCGCAGGCCAATGCCGGGGATACGCGCGATCAAGGTCGGTTCGGCGCGGTTAAGATCGAGGGGGAATACCTCGCGATGCTCCAGGGCCCACGCCAGCTTGGGGTCGATATCCAGGGCCAGGTCGCCGGGGCCTTCGAACAGTTCATTGGCGCTGAAGCCATAGCTGCGCAACAGAAAGTCGGCCTGGTACAGACGATGCTCGCGCATCAACGGCGGCGCAGCCAGGGGCACGCTCTTGGGGCTGTTGGGAATCGGGCTGAACGCCGAGTAATACACACGGCGCAGTTTGTAGTTGCCATACAAGGCTTCGGCACCGTGCAGGATGGTGCTGTCATCGGTGTCGTCGGCGCCGACGATCATCTGTGTGCTCTGCCCGGCCGGCGCGAAACGCGGTGCGCGGGGTTCGTTGAGCACCGTCTGTTCACCGGTGTAGATGGTCTGCATGGCCTGCTTGATCGAGACGATCTGCTTTTCCGGCGCCAGGGTTTGCAGGCTGGCATCGGTGGGCAGTTCGATATTCACGCTCAGGCGGTCGGCATAGCGCCCGGCCTCGGCGATCAATGCGGGGTCGGCTTCGGGAATGGTCTTGAGATGGATATAGCCACGAAAGTCGTGCTCCTCGCGCAGCAGCTTGGCGACCCGCACCAACTGCTCCATGGTGTAGTCGGCCGAGCGGATGATGCCGGAACTGAGAAACAAACCGCTGACGCAATTGCGCTTGTAGAAGTCCAGGGTCAGGGTGACCACCTCTTCCGGGCTGAAGCGCGCGCGGGGCACATCGCTGGAACGGCGGTTGACGCAATACTGGCAGTCGTAGAGACAGAAGTTGGTGAGTAAAACCTTGAGCAGCGACACGCAACGGCCATCGGGCGTATAGCTGTGGCAAATGCCCATGCCATCGGTGGAACCCAGCCCGGCCTTGCCTTCGGAGCTGCGCTTGGGCGCGCCACTGCTGGCGCACGAAGCGTCGTACTTGGCGGCGTCGGCGAGAATGCTGAGCTTTTCGATCAACTGCATGGAGAGCTACCGATACTGGTTTTTTGTACAGTATCAGCAGCAACTCCTTGTCACAAGTACCGCCTGTAGGAGCGAGCTTGCTCGCTCCTACAGAAGCCGATCAGCTTGCAGTGGCGAGCAGCAGGTCCTGCACCGAACGCGCGGTGCCACGGTTGCGATCATTCTCGTACAACGACGCGGCAATTTCATCGGCGCGAATCGGCAGCACCGACAGCAACGTATCGCTCAAACCATGGCTGGCCTGGCTGAACCCCTGGATGTAGATCCCGGCCTTGCAGCGCTCGTCGGTGACGATGCGGTAGTCGCGGGCCACTTCGAAATCGCCCATGTAGGCCTCCAGCGGCGCGAGCAGTTCGCGGTGCATCTGGCGCTCGTAACCGGTGGCGAGGATCACCGCGTCGTAGTGGCTCACGCTGGTTTCGCCGGTGGCGTTGTTGCGCAGCGTCAGTTCGATGCCCAGCGGGCCGGGGGTGGCCTTTTCGACCACGGTCATGGTGCGAAATGCCTGGCGCGCGATGCCGGACACTTTCTGGCGATAGAAGATGCCGTAGATGCGCTCGATCAGGTCCAGGTCCACCACCGAGTAGTTGGTGTTCTGGTACTCGGCGACCAGGCGCTCACGTTCGGCGCCGACTTGCTGGAACACCAGGTCGGTAAAGGCCGGCGAGAACACTTCATTGACGAACGGGCTATCATCCGCCGGCTTGAGCGCCGAACCGCGCAGAATCAGGTCGACTTGCACCGACGGGAAGCTGTCGTTGAGGTCGATAAACGCTTCGGCGGCGCTCTGACCACCGCCGATCACCGCGATGCGCATCGGCTTGCCATCGACGCACGGCTGGCCGGCCATGCGCTCCAGGTACTGGGAATGGTGGAACACCCGGCTGTCGCCCTTGAGCGCCTTGAACGCCTCGGGAATACGCGGCGTGCCACCGGCGCTGACCACCACAGAGCGCGTGGTGCGCACATGCTGCTCGCCCAGCGCATCGCGGGAAATCACGCGCAGCGCTTCAACCTGTTGCTGGTGCAGGATCGGCTCGATGGCCAGTACCTCTTCGCCGTAGCGGGCCTGGGCCTGGAATTGCCCGGCGACCCAGCGCAGGTAGTCGTTGTACTCCATGCGGCACGGGTAGAAGGTGCCCAGGTTGATGAAGTCCACCAGGCGGTCGTGGGCCTTGAGGTAATTGACGAAGGAATACGGGCTGGTGGGGTTGCGCAGGGTCACCAGGTCCTTGAGGAAGGAAATCTGCAATTCGCTCTGGGTCACCAGGGTATTGCCGTGCCAGCGGTAGTCGGCCTGTTTGTCGAGGAACAGTACGTCCAGTTTGCCCTGGGCTTTCTCACGCTCCTGCAAGGCGATGGCCAGCGCCAGGTTCGAAGGGCCGAAGCCGATACCGATCAGGTCGTGAACCGCGGGCGAAGCAATTGCCTGTGTCATTCCAGTGTCCTCTGGATAAGCCCCTTGGCGGTTGGGGCGGGAATACCTTCATGGCCTGAACAACAGGCCGTGTGTTGATAGGAAACGAGGACAGTGAAATAAAATTTAACTAACAGCGCTTCAGTGCGCTTCCCACTCACGCATGCGCAACCGGCAGTGCTTCATGGCATTAACGATGTGCTTTTCCACCAGGGCGCGGGAAATGCACAGGCGCTCGGCGATTTGCAGGTGGGACAGGCCGTCGAATTTGCGCATCAGGAAACTGTCGCGGCAGGCCGCCGGCAACTCGGCCAGGGCACGCTCGAGCATCTCCAGGCGCTGGCTCTGATCGTGGCTGGTGTGGGGTGAACAAGGCGCGAAGCGTTCTTCAGCGTCCAGCACCTCCAGCGGCTCGACCTGGCGCAGGGCGTTGCGCCGATGGCCGTCGATCACCAGGTTCAGCGCAGTGCGGTACAGGAACGCGCGCGGCTGTTCGATCGGCGTGTCACTGGAGCGCTCCAGCACCCGCACATACGCGTCATGCACCACATCCTCGGCCACCTGTCGGTTGCCCAGCTTGGCGTTGAGGAAACACACCAGCTCGCGATAGTAGTTTTCCAACATGACTCCTGGCTCCATGGCCGTGGTGCGGACGGTGCCAACCTGTATAGGAACACGTCCATCAATGATGGCAGTTTGAGTGTGTGCAATTTATAGTAATTCTCATCTACTTTTAAAGAAGTCTCGCATCAACGGTCGATTTTTTTCTTCATGCAACCTGTAACCGCGCGTGTAACAGCCTAAATCCCCGGGCATTTTCTTCGTTTACCTGTCAGCTCTGCGCGACTGCGCCCCGATCTTTCCTGGCTGGAACCTACGCATGAAACGCCCTCGACCTGCCCGACGCGCCCTGCTTGTGGTGGCGTGCCTGATTCCCATCGTTGCGTTTGCCACCTGGCAAGGCCTTGCGCCGGGCCGCGACAGTTTGGCCACCGTGACGGTCACCCGGGGCGATATCGAAAACAGCGTCACGGCCCTGGGCACCCTGCAACCACGTCGCTATGTGGATGTCGGCGCACAGGCCTCCGGGCAGATCCAGAAGATCCACGTCGAGGCCGGCGATCAGGTCAAGGAAGGCCAGTTGCTGGTGGAGATCGACCCGTCGACGCAAAAAGCCAAGCTCGACGCCAGCCGCTACGCCATCGAAAACCTGCAGGCGCAATTGCAGGAGCAGAAAGCCCAGCACGCCTTGGCGCGCCAGAAATACCAGCGTCAGCAACGCCTGAGCGCCGGTAACGCCACCCGCGAAGAAGATGTGCAAACCGCCAGGGCCGAGTTGGACGCCACCCAGGCGCGGGTCGACATGTTCCTGGCCCAGATTCGCCAGGCCCGGGCCAGCCTGCGCAGCGACGAAGCGGAACTCGGTTACACGCGCATCTACGCGCCGATGGCCGGTACCGTCGTGGCGGTGGATGCGCGGGTCGGGCAGACCCTCAACGCCCAACAACAAACGCCGCTGATCCTGCGCATCGCCAAATTGTCGCCGATGACGGTGTGGGCCGAAGTGTCCGAGGCGGATATCGGCCATGTCAAACCCGGCATGAGTGCGTATTTCACCACCTTGAGCGGCGGCAGCCGGCGCTGGACCAGCACCGTGCGGCAGATCCTGCCAATCCCGCCCAAGCCGTTGAACGAAACCCAGGGCAGCGGCAGCCCGAGCAACAGCAAGAGCGGCACCGGCCGCGTGGTGCTGTACACGGTGTTACTGGACGTCGACAACGCCGATAACGCACTGATGGCGGAAATGACCACCCAGGTGTTTTTCGTCGCCAGCCAAGTCAAGGACGCCCTGACCGTGCCGGTCGCCGCGCTGCAAGGCGTGCCTACGGCGGATACGCAACTCGCCCGGGTGGTGGCGAAAAACGGCAGCATCGAGCAGCGCTCGGTGCGCCTGGGCATCAGCGACCGCCTGCGCGTGCAGGTGCTGGAGGGCCTCGACGAAGGCGATCACCTGTTGATCGGCCCAGCCGACGGCAGCGGGGGCTGAGTTGACCACGCCACTGATCGAACTCAAGCATATCCGCAAATCCTACGGCGGCGGCGACAGCCCGCAGGTCGACGTGCTGCGCGGCATCGACCTGTCGATCCACGCCGGGGAATTCGTCGCCATCGTCGGCGCGTCGGGCTCCGGCAAGTCGACGTTGATGAACATCCTCGGTTGCCTCGACCGCCCGAGCGAAGGCGACTACCTGTTCGCCGGGGAAAACGTCGCCCAACTGGGCAGCGACGAACTGGCTTGGCTGCGCCGCGAAGCGTTCGGCTTTGTGTTTCAGGGCTACCACCTGATCCCGTCGGCATCGGCCCAGGAAAACGTCGAGATGCCGGCGATCTATGCCGGTATCAGTGCCGGCGAACGGCACGCCCGCGCCAATGCCCTGCTCACCCGCCTGGGCCTGGCCGAGCGCACCGGCAACCGTCCGCACCAGCTCTCCGGTGGCCAGCAGCAACGGGTGTCCATTGCACGTGCGCTGATGAACGGCGGGCATATCATCCTCGCCGACGAACCCACCGGCGCCCTCGACAGCCACAGCGGCGCCGAGGTGATGACCCTGCTCGACGAACTGGCGAGCCAGGGCCATGTGGTCATCCTGATTACCCATGACCGCGAAGTGGCGGCGCGGGCCAACCGCATCATCGAGATTCGCGACGGCCTGATCATCAGCGACTCGCCCGCCCCTCACACCGAGGCGCCCGCCCCCGCGAACAGCGCTGCGCTGCAAGCCGTGGACCTGCGCCAGCGCCTGGCCGATGGCGCCGAACACAACGGCGCCTGGAAAGCCGAACTGCTCGACGCGCTGCAAGCGGCCTGGCGCGTGATGTGGATCAACCGGTTTCGCACCGCGCTGACCCTGCTCGGCATCATTATCGGGGTGGCCTCGGTGGTGGTCATGCTGGCCGTGGGTGAAGGCAGCAAGCGCCAGGTCATGGCGCAGATGGGCGCGTTCGGCTCGAACATTCTGTACGTCAGCGGTTCGTCGCCCAACCCGCGCACGCCCCTGGGCATCATCACCCCCGCCGACGTGGCCGCCCTGGCCACCCTGCCGCAGGTGAAACGGATCATGCCGGTCAACGGCGCCGAAGCCGGCGTGCGTTTCGGCAACATTGACTACATGGCCTATGTGGGCGGCAACGACACTAATTTCCCAACCATCTTCAACTGGCCGGTGGTCGAGGGCAGCTACTTCACCGAGGCCGACGAACGCAACGCCGCCACCGTCGCGGTGATCGGCGCACGGGTGCGCGACAAGCTGTTCAAAGGCCTGGTCAACCCCATCGGCCAATACATCCTGATCGAAAACGTGCCCTTCCAGGTGGTGGGCGTGCTCCAGGAAAAAGGCTCCAGCTCGGGCAACAAGGACAGCGACGATCGCATTGCCATCCCCTACTCCGCCGCCAGCATTCGTCTGTTCGGCAGCTACAACCCGGAGTACGTGGTGATTGCCGCCGCCGACGCCACCCGGGTGAACGCCGCCGAGCAGGCCATCGATCAGTTGCTCAAGCGTTTGCACCACGGCAAGGACGACTACCACTTGACCAACAACGCCGCGATGATCCAGGCCGAGGCGCGCACGGCCAACACCCTGTCGTTGATGCTCGGTTCGATTGCGGCGATTTCCCTGCTGGTGGGCGGCATCGGCGTGATGAATATCATGCTGATGACCGTGCGCGAACGCACCCGCGAAATCGGCATCCGCATGGCCACCGGCGCCCGCCAGCGCGACATCCTGCGTCAGTTTCTCACCGAGGCGGTGATGCTCTCGGTGGTCGGCGGCTTGTTCGGTATCGCCCTGGCGCTGCTGGTGGGCGGCGTGCTGGTACTGGCCGAAGTGGCGGTGCAGTTTTCCCTGGTGGCGATGCTCGGCGCGTTTGGCTGCGCACTGGTCACCGGCGTCGTATTCGGCTTTATGCCGGCCCGTAAAGCTGCCCGGCTCGATCCGGTTAAGGCATTGACCAGTGAATAAACCCTCCCTTCCCACGCCGCTTTCCCTGCTCAGCCTGTGCCTGCTGCTCAGCGCCTGCGCCGGTACCCCGCCCGCCGTCGACAGCGGCGTTGCGCCGCCCGCCGCCTGGCACTATGCCGAAAACACGGCCAGCCAAGCCACCCACCAGCGCTGGTGGACGCACTTTGGCAGTCCGTCGCTCAACCGCCTGATCGATCAGGCGCGACGTGACAGCTTCGACGTGGCCGCCGCCATGGCCCGCGTGCGCCAGGCGCAGGCCACGGCGGTGATTGCCGGGGCGCCGCTGCTGCCCGAGGTCAAGTTCAACCTCACGGCCACCCGTGAAAAGCTGTTGCGCGGCAGCGGCAATTCGGACCTGAACGCCACCGAGAGCAATAAAACCGTCACCAGCTATGACGCCAACCTCACGGCCAGCTACGAACTCGACTTCTGGGGCGGTCGCGCCGCTGCCAGGGACAGCGCGCTGCAGAGCCTGCAAGCCAGCCAGTTCGATCAGGCCAATGTCGAACTGACCCTGCTCAGCAACGTCGCCGACCGCTACGCACAAACCCTGGCCGCACGCCAACGCGTGCAGATCGCCGAGCTGAACCTGGCGAATGCACGCACGGTGCTGGAGCTGGTGCAAACCCGCTACGACGCCGGTTCCGCCACGGCCCTGGAACTGGCGCAACAGAAAAGCCTGGTGGCCAGCCAGCAACGGCAACTGCCGTTGGTCGAGCAACAGGCCGAAGATGCGCGCATCACCCTCGCCGCGTTGCTCGGCCGGCCCGTGCAGGCGCTGGAGTTGGGCAACGAGGCGTTCCAGGCACTGACCTGGCCAGGCATCGGGCCCGGCGTACCGAGCCAGTTATTGAGCCGGCGCCCCGACCTCGCCCAGGCCGAGGCACAGCTGGCGGCGGCGAGTGCCGACGTGACCGTAGCCCGTGCGGCGATGCTGCCGGCGGTGACCTTGGGCGCGACTCTTGGCTCGGGCGCGTACAAGGCCGACGATATCCTGCGCAGCCCGTTCTACACCCTGACCTCGGGCCTGGTGGCCCCCATCTTCAACAACGGTCGTTTGCGCGCCGAACGCGACAAGGCCCGTGCGCGTCAGGATGAGCTGCTGCAAACCTACCGTGGGGCGATCATCAACGGCTTTGCCGATGTGGAAAAAGCCCTCAGCAGCATCAGCCGCCTCGACCAGCAACGCCAATGGCAAACCGAAGAGCTGCAACAGGCCCGGACTGCGTTCCAGATCGCCGAAAGCCGCTACCAGGCGGGCGCCGAGGATTTGCTCACAGTGCTGGAGACCCAACGCACGTTGTACGCGGCCCAGGACTTGGACGTGCAGCTGCGGCTGTCGCGCCTGCAAGCCAGCATCGCGTTGTACAAAGCATTGGGCGGTGGCTGGAATAGCGGCACCTGATAAACGAAACTCCAGTTTCGTACACGATCCGTTTAATCGCCTTACATTATTAGACCCAAGGTCCTTGGTAAAAAAGCCGACTTCACACGGCTTCCCGGGACCTTCTAATGAAATCCAGCGTTGTTGGAAAATGCCTGGTCTGCCTCGGCGGCTGGGTGATCGCACACCTGGCCCTGGCCGAGCCGTTGATCGCGCCCACCGCCATTGATTGGTTACTCGATTGCCCCTTCCCGGTGTTCGAGCAGCTCGACCCCGACGTACTCGCCCGTACCCAATGTGGCCTGGTGACGGTGCCCCGCGACCATGCCGCCCCTGGCCGCGGTCGCCTGCGTTTGAGCGTGACACGCGTCGGCGCGCGCGACCCGCTCAACCGCGAGGGCGTGGTGTTTATCCAGTCCGGCGATCCGCGTACGGCCAGAAACACCACCTTTGCCCTGCACCTGGCCGGCCGCTGGGAGTCTTACGCCACCCCGGCGTATCGCATGCTCGTCGACCGCTACGACATGATCGAACTGAGCAGCCGCGACCTCAAAGGCAGCGACGCCGTCGAACAGGCGGCAGAGGATATGGAGTATGTGCGCGGGCAACTGGGCGAGTCCCGGCTCAACTACGTCGGCAATGCCGACGCGGCGCGCCTGGGCAACCGCTACGCCACGCTGTTTCCCGAACGCATCGCACGCATGGTGCTGGTCAACGCCGGGCGCGGCGAACCGAGCGCGTCCGGCGTCGACTCGCTGCTGCTCAAGGAACCCGCCCAGGCCACTGCCGACGGCTGCGTCAGCCGCTGGCTCGGGGAGTTTCTGGCCTACGGCAAACAGCCTCCGGCGAACACCCGGTGTCTCGACCGTGGCGGCTGGGAGTGAGTTCACCACACAACCCAATGTGGGAGGGGGCTTGCCCCCGATGACGGAGTGTCAGTAAATACATCTGTGACTGACGCACCGCTATCGGGGGCAAGCCCCCTCCCACATTTGCACTGCGTTCCAATCATAGCTATCTACCGCTCCCCGCTTCTCCAGCAGGTATCAACTGTCCAGCGTACTCAACCTTCCGGCGGCCTGATAGCTGCCAGGGGTTTCCCGACTGAACAGAGCGATCCCGATGGTCCCCCTTAAATACAAAGACTTGCTGATCAACTTCACTAACAACTTTACTCACCTCTGGAACAACCGGCGTCGCGAGGATGGGCATTTTGGCGACGCGCCCGCCGGTCTCTGGCGCCCTCGCATACCTCCGAAGCTGGCTGGCTACTACCCGATCGGCGACAGGCTTGAAGATAATTTCAACACCATCGACGGCGTCCAGGCGATGCCGGTGGTCGCGGATGCCAATGGCCCCACGGGTACCGCCTTGAAGCCACCCACGGATTTCGAACGGGTATGGGCCTTTGAGCAACCGGGGTACAACGTGTCGATCTGGCGCCCGGTGCCGCCTGAAGGCTATGTGGCAATGGGATTGGTCGTTGGCAACGGCCTGCTTGAGCCTTCCGTGAATGCGGTTCGGTGCCTGCGTGATGATCTGCCGGTCACGTCGCACATCGACGAACTGCTGTGGAGCGATCGAGGCACCGGCGCACCCGGGGATTTTTCCGCCTGGAGTGTCAAGCCGCCCACTGCGCCACCGGCTGAAGTGTATTTCAGCGCCGCCACTTTCATGGGCCAGCCGGGCTATGCTCGACCGTTGGCCAGTCCCCCCGTGCATGCCCTGCGCGCACATATGCTGATTGAATCGACGGCGCCCAGCGTCGCCCCCATTCTGCACAGCTACGCCAAGCCTTCAGCGTTCGAAAAAACCACCACGGCCTATGTCACCCAACTGCCCTGGTTCACTATCGAAGACCCCGACCTGACCCCTATGGAACAGTTGATCCAGACGCCCTACTACCAGTTGGAGCGCAAGGATTACTACGTGTTGCTCAACCATGCGCATAACAACACTTCGACCGTACAACGCTATAACTGGGCGAGTACCCGCATCGAAAATGGGTCGACCACCGAGAGCACCTCGCAGACCGTCGGCACAGAAAGCAGCGTCGAACTGCAATTCGCCAGTTTCTTCAAGGCCTCTGCAAAAATCAGCCTGAGCGTCACCCATGTCAGCACGCAAACCCGAGGCTGGGCCAAATCCGAAACCTACACCGTCTGGTGCACCCTGGGGCCTCACAAGGCGGTGGCGGTCTACCTGATCAACAGCGACTATCGCCTGCTCAGGGCGGATGGGCGCCAGGTGGGCCAGATGTATACCCGAAGCAATGAAAACAGCCTGTACTGGAGCGAATACCCTGCGACCCAGGGCAATACCGTCAGGGTCAGCCGCTCCATAGCAGGAGAAACGTCCGCCGAAATTATCCTGCCCTGAGTGAACGCGCCATTGCGCTCACCCTTTGCCGCCAGTCGTCCTACAATGGCGCCGACTTTCCTTTGATTTCGGAACCGACATGGACATCGAGCTGGCACGCACCTTCCTCGAAATCACCCGCTGCGGCAGCCTCGCCGCCGCGGCGGAGAAACTGCACGTCACCCAGACCGCCATCACTGCGCGGGTGAAAAACCTGGAAAACCAGTTGGGCAGTACGCTGTTCGTGCGCAACCGCGCCGGTGCCCGCCTGACCGCCGACGGCGAGGCCTTTGTGGTGTACGCCAACCAGTTGCTGCAGACCTGGGAAGCGGCGCGCCGCGACCTGCCGTTGCCCGATGGCTATCGTAATGTGCTGCATATCGGCGGTGAGGTCAGCCTGTGCAACCCGCTGATGCTCGGCTGGGCCAAGGCGCTGCGCGAGCATATCCCCGGGCATGCCCTGCGCACCGAAATTCGCGAGGGCGAATACCTGTTGCGCCAGTTGGAGTTGGGCGTGCTCGACGCCGCGCTGGTGTTCCAGCCGCAATACTGGCCGGGTTTGCAGGTGGAGCAGGTGCTGGAAGAAAAACTGATCCTGGTGCAACTGACGAGCCAACCCGAGCCCTATGTGTATATCGACTGGGGCCAGGGTTTTCGCCAGCAGCACGACGCCGCCCTGCCCGACCACGCGCGCGCCGCCGTGAGTTTCAACCTGGGGCCGCTGGCGTTGCAGTACATCCTGGAGAATGGCGGCGCCGGGTATTTCCGCACGCGCGTGGTGCAGAGCTACCTGGACAGCGGCGTGATGCAGCGGGTGGCCAAGGCGCCGGAATTCAGTTTCCCGACGTACCTGGTGTATTCGCGGGCACGGGATTCGGCGGTGCTGCAGCAGGCGTTGACCTTGTTGCGCGAAGTGGTCAAGGCCGAAGGTGACTGGTCGCAGCGCTGGGACCCGCTGATTTGAATCACCCTGCACCGGCGCGCATGCTAGCCTGCGGGTGTGTCCTCTTGCAGCCTTACCGATGAACAAGAAAAAGTCCGTCACCATCAGCGACATCGCCAAACGGGTGGGCATGACCACCATCACCGTGTCCCGGGCGTTGAGCAAACCTGACCTGGTCAAACCCGCCACCCTGGCGCGCATTCTGGAAGTGGCGCGCGAACTCGACTACGTGCCCAATGCCTTCGCGCGCGGGCTCAAGCGCAGTGAAAGCCTGATCATCGGCGTGATCACCGCATCGGTGGACAACCCGTTCTACAGCGAGATGATCAAGGCGATCTCCCGCGAAGCGAAAAAGCACGGCTACACCATCATGCTGGTGGACACCGATGAGCTCGAAGAATTGGAAAGCAAGGCCGTCGATACCCTGCTGGGTTATCGCGTGGCGGGGATCATCCTGTCGCCGGTCTCCGATGAGCCAAGCTACCAGCCCGACTATCTCGAGCGCCTGGGCAACGGCAAGACCCCGGTGGTGCTGCTTGACCGCACACTCCACGACAGCCCGTTCAGCCGCGTGGTGCTCGACAACTACCACAGCGGCATCCAGGCCGCGCATTACCTGTTGCGCCAGACCCCGGACCTCAAGCGCCTGCTGGTGCTGACCGGCCCCGAACACTCGCGCATCACCGTCGAACGCCTCAAGGGCCTGCGCGAAGTGCTGGCCGAGCATCCCCAGGTGCAGGTCGAGGTGCAGGCCGGGGACTACACGCTGATGCCGTCCTACCTGCACACCCTCGACTACCTCGCCGCGCACTCGGCGCCGGACGCGATCATGGGCTTCAACCAATTGATCACCCTCGGCGCCCTGCGCGCGTTGCGCATGCACAACATCGCCCACGACAGCCTGACCATCTGCGGCATCGACCGCCTGCCCTTCGCCGATATTTTCGGCGTGCCCATCGCCTGCGTGGCCCACGATGCGTCGCTGGCCGGCAGCAGCGCGGTGCGCCTGTTGCTCGATCGCCTGCAAGACCCGCACAAGCCACGGGACAAGGTGGTCATCGCCGGGCAGTTGGAGAACGGCTAACGGCTGGTATAGCCGCCATCAATCGGCAGGCTCACGCCGCTGATCATGCTGGCCGCATCGCTGAGCAGGAACAGCACCGGCAACGCGACGTCCACGGTGTGCGCAAAACGGCCCAGGGGAATGGCGGCCAGTGCCGGGTCGCGCTTGACCGGATCGGACCAGGCCATGGTCGCCATCGGCGTGAGGGTGACAGTGGGGTTGACGCTGTTGACGCGAATGCCGAAGCGGCCCCATTCGGCGCATTGCACACGGGTGATCGCATCGAGGGCGGCCTTGGAGGCGCAGTAGCTCAGGTGATCATCCAGCGCCACCAGCGAGGCCTGGCTTGAGACGTTGACGATGCTGCCGGCGATGTTCTCTTCGATCATTTTCGCCGCCACGCGGCTGGCCACGTGCGCCGCGGCGCGGGCGTTGACCTGCATCACCTGGTCGAAGGCTTCGGCGCTGATGGCGGCGGCAGGCTCCAGGCGTGAAATGCCGGCGCAGTTGACCAGGCCGTGCAGCGCCGGCAGCTTATTCAGGGCGTGGTCGAGTGCGGCGCTGTCGGCGATATCCACGCTCAGGCTGTGGCAGCCCAGTTCGGCCAGGGCCTGGGCGTCGCGGCCCAGGGCGAAGACCTCGGCGCCACTGGCGATCAGCTGCTGGGCGATTTCGCGGCCGATGCCGCTGCTGGCGCCGGTGACGAGGATGCGCTGGTGAGTGAAGTCGAAAGTAGCCTGCATGAATATAATTCCCGAAACAATGGTGATCCCTGTGGGAGGGGGCTTGCCCCCGATAGCGGTGTGTCATTCAACACCGGGGGCGACTGTTACACCGCCATCGGGAGCAAGCCCCCTCCCACATGTTTGACCCTGTCGGGTCAGCTGGCCTGCAGGTTATGCATGATCGGTTTCAGCGCGGGATACAGCTTCAGGTACTCGGCAAACGCCTGGTCGTAGACCGCGACATTCTCCCGCTTTGGCTGCGCCCGCAATGCCAACTGCACCCAGCCCTTGTCCATCGCCTCATCACTGACCAACCCCACCGTGTGCGCTGCCAGCAACGCCGCCCCCAGCGCCGCTTCGACTTCCTGGACGATGGTGTACACCGGGTAGCGCGTCACGTCCGCGATGATCTGCATCCACACATCCGAATGGCTCGCACCGCCCACCACGATCAAGCGCGGGTCAAGGGAATGTGCGCCCCGGGTGCCGGCTTCGATATTGTGGCGCAGGGCAAAACTCACCCCTTCGAGCACGGCGCGGTACAGGTGGATGCGCGTGTGATACAGGTTCAGCCCGACAAAACTGCCGCTGGCGCGGTCGTCCCACACCGGGCTGCGCTCGCCCATCAGGTACGGCAGGAACAACAGGCCCTCGCTGCCCGCCGGGATATTCATCGCGCTGCGCTCGAGCAACACCAGGCTGTCCTCGCCGCTGGCCCGGGCCTGTTGCTCCTCGGCCTGGCAGAATTGCTCGCGGAACCAACTGACCGATGCCCCTGCGGTGATCGCCCCACCAAAGATGTACAGGTCGCGATGACCGTTATAGACGTGGGGCATGCTCACCAACCCGTGCTGCGCGTCCACCCGCTGGTTGAGGTAGCCCCAACACATGCTGGTGCCGATCATCGCCACATGGTTGCCCGGTTGGGTGACGCCGGCCGCCAGGGTCGCCATGGCCGCATCCACGCCACCGGCGAGCACCGGCGTGCCCGCCTGCAGGCCCAGGCGCGCGGCCCAGTCCTGAAGCAAACCGCCCACCACCTCGCCGGAATACAGCAACCGCTCCGGCATCATCGCCGGCGGGATGCCCAGTGCATCGAGCATCTCGCCCGACCAGCCGCGCGCAACCACATCGTAGACACCGCCGATATTGCCGGCGCTGCTGTGGTCCACCGCCAGCTCGCCGGTCAGGCACCAGTTGATATAGCTGTTGGGCGGCAGCAGGTAGCGCGTGTTGGCCCATACGTCAGGCTGGTGCTGCTTGAGCCAGAGCATCTTGGTGAAGCCGTAGTAGCTGTCCAGCGAGTTGCCGGTGACCGCATACATTCGGTCCAGGTCGACATTCCCACGCACCCACGCCACTTGCTCACCGGCACGACGGTCCATCCAGATCAGGCACGGGTGCAACGGTGTGATCTGCGCATCCACCGCGATGCCCGAGCCGCCGTACAGGCTGCTGATGCACAACGCCTTGACCTGTTGCGCCGCGACACCGGCCTTGAGCATGCACTGCGCCACACACGCCTCGACCGCATCCAGCCAGACCTGCGGCCATTGCTCGGCCCAGCGCACTTTCGGCGTATCCACGCGATAGCCCTGGCTGTGCTGGGCGATGATCGTGCCGTGGGCATCCACCAGCAGCGCTTTGGTGCTCTGGGTCCCTATGTCTACCCCCATCACGTAGTTCATCGTCAGAGCACCGGCTTCAACAGCACCTTGATCGACTTGGTCGAGTTGGCCAGCTCGAAGGCCTCGGCGAAGTCATCCAGCGGGAAGTCATGGGTGACGATGCCTTTTGACGTGACCAGGCCGCGTTCGAACAGGTCGATGGCAATCGGGTAGCAATACGGGCCCAGGTGGGCGCCGCGTACGTCCAGCTCCTTGCGGTCGCCGATGATCGACCAGTCCACGCTGGTCTCGGCGCCGAACACGCTGAATTCGACAAAGCGCCCGAGCTTGCGGATCAGGTCCAGGCCCTGGGTGACGCCGGCCGGTACGCCGGTGGTCTCGATGTACACGTCGCAGCCGTAATTATCGGTAAGGCCGTTGATGATTGCGCGAGCGTTGTCCCGCGACGGGTTGATCACCACATCGGCGCCGAACTTTTTCGCCAGCTCCAGACGCTCGTCGACCATGTCGATCACCACCAGTTTCTTCGGCGTCTTCAGCGCCGCCACCTGCACCATGCACAGGCCGAGGGTGCCGGCGCCGGCAATCACCACCACGTCGTCAAGCTGGATATCGCCACGGTTGACCGTATGGATCGAGCAGGCCATGGGCTCCACCAGTGCCGAGTCTTCCAGGGACACCGACTCGGGAATCTTGTGCACGATGGCCGTCTTGGGAATGCGCATGTATTGAGCCATACCGCCCTCGGCGACCTCACGCTGAAAGCCGAAGATGTTGTGCACTTCGCACATCCAGTATTTACCCGACTTGCAGAATCGGCACTTGCTGCAAGGCACGATCTGCTCGGCGATCACCTTGTCGCCCACCGTCACTTCGAAGTGCTCCTCGGCGCCCTCGCCCGCCTCCACCACATAGCCGAAAAACTCGTGGCCCGGCACCACAGGCGCCTTGACCCAGGGATTGTCGCCGCCCCAGAACATCGCCGCGCCGGAATGGCACTTGCAATCGCTGGCGCAGATGCCGCAGGCGGCAATGCGGATCACCAGTTCATTGGGCCGCGCCCGGGGTTTGCCGATGCGTTCCAGGCGGTAGTCTTTGGGGCCGTGGCAGACGACGGCTTGCATATCAGTGTGCTTGTCCATGGTGTTCGTTCCTGTGTGGATAGAGAGTTAGCGATGGCGCTGACGGCTGATAAAGATCGCCAGCAAAATGATTGCGCCCTTGATCACGCTCTGCACGTAAGGCGATACGCCGAGCATGTTCAAGCCGTTGTTCAAGACGCCGAGCAACATGGCGCCGAGCAAGGTGCCGATGATCACGCCGCGCCCGCCGGCAATCGACGCACCGCCCAGTACCACGGCGGCAATCGCATCCAGTTCGAACGACACACCGGCATTCGGCTGGCCGCTCATCAGGCGTGAGGTCAGCACCAGCCCGGCAATCGCTGCGGTGAGGCCACTGATGCCGTACACCAGCAATTTGAAGCGCGCCGCCCGTACCCCGGACAAGCGCACCGCCTCCTCATTGCCGCCGATGGCGTAGATGTAGCGACCGATGCGCGTGTGCTGCAGCAGCACATAGGCCGCCAGGTAAGTGAGCAGCATGATCAGAATCGGCACCTGGATGCCGAACACGCTGGCCCGGCCGAACACCGCGAACCACTCCGGCAGCCCGGAAATCGGATAGCCGTCGGTGTACATCAGCCCCAGGCCCCGGGCGATGCCCATGGTCGCCAGGGTCACGATGATCGGCGGCATATGCAGGTAGGCCACGAACAGGCCGTTGCCGATGCCGAACGCCACACCCACCAGCATCCCGGCACCGATTGCCAGGCCCGGCGGCAGCCCCGCGACCATCAAGCCGGCCGTGAGCGTGCCGGACAGCGCCATCACCGGCCCCACCGACAGATCAATGCCGCCGGTAAGAATCACGCAGGTCATGCCCACCGCGATGATCGCGTTGATCGACACCTGGCGCGCAATGTTCGACAGGTTGCCGGCGGTGAGGAAGGTGTCGCTGGCGAGAATCATCACCAGGGTCACCACCACCAGCCCGACAAAGGGATAAAACGCCGGCGAGCGCAGCAACCGCGCCAGGTTCAGGCGCAACCGGCCGGTGCCTGCGGTATTAATGGACGTATTCACTTGAGCCCCCTGTTGCATGGCGCATGACCTCTTGAGGATTGACGGCGGACGCTTCCAGCACCTTGACGATCGCGCCCTTGTGGAACACCGCGACGCGGTCGCACATGCCGATGACTTCCGGCAGTTCGGAGGAAATCATGATGATCGCGTAGCCCTGTTCGGTGAGGCTGCGCATCAGCGCGTAGATCTGCGCCTTGGCGCCCACATCGATGCCCCGGGTGGGTTCGTCGAACACCAGCACGTCGCAGTGGTGGTTGATCCAGCGGGCAATCACCACCTTTTGCTGGTTGCCGCCGCTGAGGTTGAACACGCGGCTTTCCGCGCTGGGCGCCTTGATCGACAGCTGGCGCATCAGCGCTTCGACGCTGGCGCATTCCCTGGCCGTGTCGATCAGGCCCGCGGCGTTCTGGTATTTGGGCAGGTTGTTCAACGAGATATTTTCGCGAATGCTGAAGTCGGTGATCAGCCCTTCGCTCTTGCGGCTCTCCGGCAGCAGGCCGATGCCATGGGCCAGCGCCTGGGCCGGGTCGTCGAGGCTGACCTTTTCGCCGCGCAGCCACACGTCTTTGCTCACCGAGGGCAGCGCGCCCATCATGCCCAGGGCCAGTTCGGTGCGACCGGAACCGACCAGGCCGGCAAAGCCGAGGATTTCACCGCTGTGCAAGTCAAAGCGGTTATGCGGGCCGTTGCGCACCAGCTGGATGTCCTTGACCTCCAGCAGTAAAGGCCCGCGTGCGGTGCTGGGCTTGGACGGGAAACTGCATTCCAGGCGGCGGCCGACCATCATCTCGACCAGACGGTCGATATCGCTGTCGGCCACGGCGGTGACGCCTGCATTGCCGCCATCGCGTAACACACTGATGCGGTCGCACACCTGGAAAATCTCCTCCAGATGGTGCGAGATGAAAATCACTGCCACGCCCTGGCGCTTGAGTTCGCGCATGATCTCGAACAGCAGCTCGGCCTCGCTGGGCGTCAGCGTTGCAGTAGGTTCATCGAGCACCAGCAAACGCGCATCCAGGGCCAGGGCCTTGGCGATCTCGACGAACTGCTGCTCGGCCACGCTCAGGTGCCGGACGGCGCATTCCAGGTTGATCGACACGCCCAGGCGCTTGAACAACGCCTCGCAGGCCTCAAGCATTTCGCGTTTACGCAACAGGCCGAAGCGGTTGCTCAGCTCATGGCCGAGGAAGATATTTTCCACCGCCGTGAGGTAGGGAATCAGGCTGAATTCCTGGAACACAATGCCGATGCCGGCGGCAATCGCATCACGGTAGGTCGCAAATTGCCGGGGCTGGCCGTCGATCAGGATCTGCCCTTCATCCTGATGCTCGACGCCGCCGAGGATCTTCATCAGGGTGGATTTGCCCGCGCCGTTCTCCCCGAGCAACGCGTGGATTTCGCCGCGCTCCACTTGCAGGTTGATGGACTGGAGGGCCTGCACCCCCGGGTAACGTTTACAGATATTTTCCAGCTTCAGAAGACTGCTCATACCGAAGGCCTCGTACTCAGAAGGAAGACCTGCGCCCCACGACGGACGTGGGGCGCAGGGGTTTACCAGCTGAAGTTTCCGGCCTTGGCCTGGTCGATCAGGGTGATGTCCACCGGGATCGTGGCGGGCACTTGCGAGCCCCACTTCCTGGCCAGGGCAATACCCAGGGCCAGGCGGATCTGGTCTCGGGGGTATTGGGCCGAGGTGGCGATGAACTTGCTGCCGGGTTTCTGGATTGCCTTGATCGCTTCCGGCGCACCGTCGACGCTCACCAGCTTCACATCCATGCCGCTGGCTTCGATGGCCGACAGCGCGCCGAGGGAGCCGTTGTCGTTCACGCTGAAAATGCCCTTGAGGGTGGGCTGGGCCTGCAACATGTTTTCGGTGACGGTCAGCGCCTGGTCACGTTCCTGCTTGCCGTTCTGGATGCTGACAATCTTGATGTCCGGGTGCTTGGCCACCGCCTCCTTGCAACCGCGCACACGTTCGAGGATCGGCACCACGGCAATGCCGTCGAGGATGGCGATATTGCCTTTGTCGCCGATGTGCCTGGCCAGGTACTCACAGGCCTGTAAACCGGCATCGAAGTTTTTCGAGCCGACGAAAGAATCCAGCGGGCCCTCCGCCTGGGCGTCCACTGCCACTACGACCACACCGGCAGCATGGGCGGACTTGACCGCCGATTGCACACCGACCGAATCGGTCGGGTTGATCAGCAGGATATCGATGCCTTTTTGCAGCATGTCTTCGACGTCACTGACCTGCTTGGACACGTCATGCCGGGCGTCGGTAATGATCAATGTCGCCCCGATGCTCGCGCCGGCTTCTTCCAGGGCGTTTTTCATGGTGACGAAATAGGGGTTGTTGATCTCCTGGAAGGAGGCGCCGATGCGGATCGGCTTGGCGGCTTCGGCAAACACAGGGGAAACGCTGCCCAGAGTGATGCTGGCAGCCAATAAACACAGGGTTTTCGGGAGCATTTTCATGGCGTGGGTCTCTGTTTTGTTTTTATTTTTAGAGCAAATGTTATCGTTAACATTTTGCCAGAAGCTAACAAGGAAATTAGGTCCGCGCAAGGGGCCATTGGTCAGACCCGATCCAAATGTGGGAGGGGCGGTGCGACGATTCGACTTGCCCCCGATAGCGATATATCAGTTAGCAATGCATTTACTGACACTGCCTCATCGGGGCATAGGTATCTACACAACTCAGCAGCGCCCAACCGTAACCACGATGCGAAGCGAGCCGCTCTTGATCTTGATCTGCTTTTGATCTTGATCTCAGGCGCCCCGTTAAACCACGCTGGCCGAACGCAGGCTTGAATCCGTGGGCAACCCGGCAGGACGCCGGGTTAGCCGCACTGGGCCATGGATGGCCCATTGCGGCGGCCCACGGATTCAAGCCTGCGTTCGGGCACACCGAGCCCAAGCGAGGTGCCGAGTGGTGGGGCAAGAGCGTTTTGCTTACTTTTGCGCTTTTCAAAAGTGAGCCGCCGTCAGGGCGGAACCCTAAGTGGCCGTTACCGCAGAAACGGATATGTACTCGATCTGATCCAACATCCTGGTCGGCCCAGAGGCCGCCATCGGGGGCAAGCCCCCTCCCACATTTGGACCTCGGAGCGTCAGGTAGATACGCGTTAGCTCCCTCGCCACAGGGTCGGTGTCGCACCAAAATTGTGTAGATACCTTTGGTTATCGGGGGCAAGTCGAATCGTCGCACCGCCCCTCCCACATTCGAATTGTTACAGCCTGCAAAAATGTGCGGCACACGGCGCAAAAAAGGGGCAGCCCCTGGAGGCTGCCCCTTGCGTTTCACATCACTGAATCAATGGATGATGTCCTGGGTGCAGATATGCCCCAGGCTGACGTATTGCACGTTGTTACCACCGACGCCCACACCAGGAAATTCGGCCAGCTCGATGCGCCAGCCACCCTGGTTGTAGGTGGTTCTCCAGGTGTACGGTACGCCGGTGCTGCTGTCGTTGATCACCGTGGTGTAATCACCGAAGCAGGTACCGATATTGGCCGTGGCCTGGGAGACACCCGCGCTGTTGGTGGTCGCCTTGTAGTCGACCCAGCGGTAGTTAAAGTCGACGAAGTGGTTATCCACGCGCAACACCGGGGTGACGCCCAGCAGCGGCGCACCGGTGGAGTCCGACCACTGGGTCGACCAATTCAGCAGCCGCGCGGTCTGGGTGGCCAGCGGCATTTCGCTCACCGGCACCCGTACGATGTTGTCACCCTTGACACTGCTGGTGTTCAGGCGCGGCGTGGAGCCCAGGCTCAACTGGTAATACTTGCTCGGGTCCTGCGCCACCGCCGGATTGGCCCGCACACGCACCTTCACGGTGGTGCCCGGCGTTACGCTCGGATAGGTCGAGGTGGAGCCGGCCGGCACGGTAATCCAATTGGCGCCATCGAAGCGGTCGAAGATCCACTGGTTACGGCTACCCTCCTCGTCGCCCGCCAGGTACATGCTCACGCTTTGCCCACGTACCGCCTTGAAGTCGAAGTAATCGACATCGCCGGCATTGTCGAGGTTGCCGCTGACCTTGTTCATCGAGTCGGGCAATACGAACGCGGTTTGCGCGCTGTCGTTGGGCTCGAACGCGTCGATGTTGCTGTCCACCGCCACGCCGAAACTGAACTGCGCGTTATCGGCGACCTTGGCCACCATGTACCAGTAGTAGTCACCTGCCGACAGTACACCGTTGAGGTATTCATCGGCATTGCCTGCGGCGTCCGAAGAACCCACCACACTCAGATTGCCCTGGCCGTCATCCTGGAACAGGGTCAGCGACATGTCCGCCCCTGCACTCTGGTTGACCAGTTGCACCAGCACCCGCGCGTTCTGCGCCAGATTGAAGTGGTAGGCAAACTCGTTACCGGCCTGCACCCCATCGACGGTGTAGAGCGTGTTGATATCCAGGGTGGGGAACAGCGGTTCAAACGCTGCAACCGCCGCGCTTTTCAGTTGGCTTTGCGCCGGTTTCTTCAGCTCACCGACCACGCTGTCGAACGGCGCGGACTTGAGGGCTTTGGTCACCGTTTTAGACTGGCCGGACTTGGCCACTGAGAGTTTTTGCTTGAGCTCAGGCGACACCTTCGACGCGTCCAGCTTGCCGCCGGACTTGAGCGCCGTGTTCACGGCCTGCTTGACCGCGTCGGCACTGAGTTTCGAAGGCGCTTGATCAGCCAGGGCGCAGGCCGAGACGAAGCAGGAGGCCATCATGGCCGCGCCCAGCATAAGGGCTTTTTTCGATTTCATTTTTTATCCATCCATAGTTAAAAAATAGAAGCTCAGGTGATCGGCGACATCCGGTCACCTGGGATGGACTCTAGGACAATACTGGTTTTATGTACAGTAGTTTTTTTGAGAGTGGGTTGAGCGTTCCGAGGGGGCCAATCAATCAGCTAGTAGCCCGTCATCTCCAGATACCCCACCCCACCGTCGAACTTCACCGGCCCCTCCCAATAGGGAATGCCCAGGTTCATCCACGCCTTCGAATTGACGGCCTCGGGGGTGATGTCCAGGTGCTTGCCGGGAATTTTCAGCGACCAACGCGTGGGAATGCTGCGCCCGTCAATCTCGGTGGTGGTCAGCGGCGCCAGTTGGATATCCGCGTTGTGCAGGGTCTCGGTGTGTCCCTGGGCGTCGATCCAGGTGCCGGTGAGGTAGCCGCCGCCGTCCTTTTGCCGCACGCGAAACAGCATCAGTTGTTCGCCTCGGTCCAGGTGCAGGGAGAACCAGTCCCAGCCGGTCTGGTTGGCGGCCAGGGGCTGGCTGCTCCATTCGCGGTCGAGCCAGGCGTTGCCGCTGACCTGGTAGGTCTGGCCGTCGAGCGTGACGCTGCCGTTGGCGCTGAAGAACGGCTGGCTGTAGTAGTATGACGCCTGGCCCTGGTCGGATTTGCGGCTGTAGCCGTGGTCGCCCTGCAGCACCAGCGGGCGACTGGAGGTCAGTTGCAGGTCGTAGGCGAACTGCGCGCCACTGGCCTTGAGTTGCATATCGGCCAGGGGGTTGGCGGCGCCAGGGCGGGTGGCGAAATTCCAGTCATCGATCCAGGCGTTGAACGGCAGCGCCTGCGCCCCGGCCTGGCCGACGCCGCCCCGGGCAAAGCGCTCGGCGGCGTAGTGGCGGCTGGCGGAGGTGACGGCGGCATGGCCGAGCCAAATGGTGGAATCGCGCCAGCCCGGTTGCGGTGGCCCGGCTTTGACGGCATTGCGGAACAAGGTCCATTGCACACCGAACACATTACCCTGTGCATCCTTGAGGTTGGCGGTGACGTACCACCATTCGATGCGAAAGCCTGGGTGCGGGCCGTGATCCTCGGGGAAGGAAAATACTTTGCCGGGCACCACCTGGACAAAGTCGGCGGCATCGCTGCCAAGGCCGGCGAAGCTTTCTTCGGGTTCGGGCGCCTTGTCGCACGCGCTCAGCAGCAGCAACACCACCCACACCAACGCTTTAATCTTCATGGGCAAACGTCCTCAACAAATCCGCCGGGCGGCTGCGGTACAGCTGCCACAATGGCCAGGCCGACGCCAGCAGCGTGGCAAGCATCGCCAGGCCCATCAACTGCGCCAGCTGCCCGGGGAACACCTGCAATGGCAGGCGCCAGCCAAAGGCTTGCACGTTGATCACCGCATCCAGGCACCACGCCAGCAGCAGCCCCAAGGGCAACGCCAGTATCAGGGTAAGCACCGCCAGCAGCCAGGTCTGGCCCAGGTTGAGCAGCATCAGTTGGCGGCGCGTGACCCCCAGTGCCCACAACGGCGCCAGTTGGCCGAGACGACTCTGGCTCTGGGTCAACAGGCTGATGAACAGCGCCACACCCGCCACGCCAAGGGTCAGGCTGTTCAACGCGGCGGTGGCGGCGAAGGTGCGCTCGAAGACCTGGCTGGACCACCCCTTCAGTTGCTGTTGATCGATGACGCGGCTGTCTTCCAGGTCGAATTCACGCTGCACGTCCCGCACCAGCGGCGGCACATCCTGAGGTGCCACGCGCAGGTTGAAGCGCACCGGTGACAGCGTCGGCCAATGCGCCAGCAAGTGCTTGGCGTTGACCAGCAGATGACCCTTGGGGTTGCCGTAGTCGGCGTAGATGCCAACGATTGTCGGTGCCCACGGGCCCTGGGGCGTGGGGACTTGAACGCTGTCGCCCAGGCGCACGTTCAAGCGTCGCGCCAATTGCTCGCTGAGCATCACGCTGTCGTCCTGCAGCAAGCGGTCCCAGGGTGCGCCTGCCGCCTCCAGCAGCGGCCAGTGCTGGCGATAGGTGGGGTCGTCGACCACGCCGAACACCTCCGCCGGCCAGCCCTGCAACTGCACCGCGACTTGCCAGCCGGGCAGCACCGCGCGCACCCGTGGTTGTTGCGCCAGCCAGGTTTGCAAGTGCTGCGCCTGGGCCGGATTTTGCGGGTTGAGGTACAGCTCGGCGGTGAGACGCTGCTCCAGCCAGTTATTGAACGTGCTGCGAAACCCCGACGTCATGGAGCCCGCACCGATATTCGCCGCCAGGGCCAGCAACAATGCCATCAAGGCCAGGCTCAGGGCCGGCAATTGCTGACGGCAGTCGGCGAGGAACCATTGGCCCAGCACCGAACGGCTGCGTCCCAGCACGCCCTTCAACACCCCATTGAGCAGCACCGGCAGGCCGAGTGCGGCGCCCAGCAGCAAGGCTGCCATCAGCACGAACCCGGCGGTCAGGCTGTTGCCCCAGACCAGCGCCAGCAGCGCAACGACCAGCGCCACGCCCGCCACCCAGCCCTGGCGTCGCAGCCAACGCCCGTGGGCTTCGTGCCAGGCCTGGGCGTTGGCCAGCGCCAGCAGCGGCAGGCGTGCCGCGCGCCACAGGCTGCTGGCCCCGGCGAGCAACGCCCCCAGCAGGCTCAAGCCCAGGCCTGCCAGCCACCACCAGGGGCTCAAGCTCAGTTGGCCGGCGACTTCGGCGCCGTAGAGGCCGCGCAAGCTGGCCGCCACATCCGGCAGTAACAGGCTGGCGAGCAGGTAACCGCTGGCAACGCCGAGCACGCCGCCCAGCAGCGCCAGAAATCCCAGCTCCACGCCCAGGCTCAGGATCAGCATGCGCGCGCTGACCCCGCAGGCACGCAAGGTGCGCAGCAGGCCCCGGCGCTGCTCCAGGGCCAGGCCGATTGCCGCATGCACGATAAACAGCCCCACCACAAAGGACAAAAAGCCCAGGGCGTCGAGGTTCAGGTGAAAGCTTTCGGTGAGGCGCGAAAGGTTGTTGTCGTCGCCCTGTTTGAGTTGCAGCCCGGCAGGTGGCGTGGGATGACGGGCGGCGAAGGTGTTGTCCAGCAGCAGGCGCGACAGCCGGCCCTGCATGTCGAGCAACGGTTGGGCGAAACCGATATCGGTGAGCAGCATGCCGGGGGCCATGTCCGGCTGCACTTGCAGCGGCGGCAGGCGTTGCCCGTTGGCCGTCAGCGGTTGCTCGCCCTCATGCAGGCCGAGCGCCTGCAAGGTTTGCGCGGCAATCCAGGTGCGCCCCGGCGCGTCGAAAAACGCCAGTATCTGCGCCTGGCTCAAGCGTTGCCCCGCCACGCTGCCGCTGCCGGGCAACGACACCGGCTCGATGCCCATCAATTGCAGACGCTGCTCTTCATGCCCCTTGAGCACCACCCGCCCCTGCACCACCGGTGACACCGGCCACCCGGCACGGCGCAGTTCGGCGAACACGGCTTGCGCGAAGCCGGCACCGTCCGGCGCACTCAGGCTGGCTTGCGGTTCGCCGCCGATCAATTGGCTGGCCCGCGCGTAGCCGTCCCGCGCCTGACTGTTGAGGGCCTGCACCCCGGTCAATAACGCGGTGGCCAGCCACAGGCCGGTCAGCACGCTGAAAAACTGCACCGGGTGGCGCCGCCAATGGCTCAACAGCGCACGCAGCGCCCAATAGAACACTGCCATCTCAGCGCGGCTCCATCGGCACGACGCGGCCGTGATGCAACACCACCTGCTGATCCAGGCGTGCGGCCAGGCGCGGGCTGTGCGTGACCATCAACAGGCTGGTAGGGCTATCGCGCAACAGGTCGAGCAGCAGTTGCAGCACCTCATCGCTGGTGGTTTCGTCAAGATTGCCGGTGGGCTCATCGGCCAACAACAAGCCGGGGCGCGACGCCAGCGCACGCCCCACCGCCACCCGCTGTTGCTGGCCGCCGGAGAGCTGTTCCGGGTAACGCTTGAGCAAATCGCCCAGGCCCAGGCGCTCCACCAACTGCGCCTGCCACTGCGCATCGAACCGCCCGGCCAGGCGCGCCTGAAACGCCAGGTTGTCCTCCACACGCAAACTGCCGATCAGGTTGAACTGCTGGAACACCAGGCCGATTTCGGTGCGCCGCCACTGGGCCAGTTGCCCTTCGTTGAGGCGATCCAGGCGCTGGTCGCCGATCAGAATGCTGCCGCCATCCACCCGATCCAGCCCGGCCACCAGGTGCAGCAACGTGCTTTTGCCGCTGCCCGACTCGCCCATCAGCGCCAGGCTGCTGCGTGCCCCCAGGTGCAGGTCGACACCCGCGAGGACAGTCAGCGGGCCTTGGGGGGTGGCGTAATTTTTAACAACACCTTCTACCTGCAACATACGAACGCTCGGGTTAAGGACTGCAAACGAGAATAACGGCTGATGGACGTTCCCACGCAATTTTTTCACATTGATTTCACCGCCTGCCCACTCCGAACACTTTAAATTCCCCACCCTCGCAGTACTAACAGACAACTTTAAAGTTGCCCCACGCGTTGCTTCTTAATACCCGTATGTTCAGCTGAAAGACAGCAGCCTTGTGACAGGCTTTTGCTCCACCAGGAACATCTGCCGTATGAGTTGCGCCGGTCTTTTAACAACAAAACAATTACGTGTACCTATGGTGAACAGCGTGGCAGACATTACCCTGACCAAACCCCGAAGGGCGAGGTTACAGCGCCTGAGAAAATTCCGCGTGCCGGTGGCGGGCGTCATCGTATTCGCCCTGCTGCTGAGCGCTTTTTTATTCTGGCCAAGGTCACCGCAGGATCTGGGCACAGGCAACCGCCTGGTCACTTCCGGGGTGCTGGCCGGTTGGCGCAACGGCGACCTGATCGTGCTGGTGCGGCATGAAGAGCGTTGTGATCGCTCGGACAATCCCTGCTACGGACCCGCCGACGGCCTGACGGTCAATGGCACGCAACGCGCGGCCGCCCTGGGCAGCGCCTTTCAAACACTGGGCATGGAGCGCACCGACGTGCTCAGCAGCCCCACCACGCGCACCGCGCAAACGTCGTTGTTCATGTTCGGCAAGACCGAGCTGTCCCCCGGCCCCCTCGCCATCTGCGGTGACGCCATGGGCGAAGAAGCCCTCAGCCATAAACAGGCGGGGCGCAACCTGATGCTGATCACCCACAGCGCCTGCATGAGTGACTTGCAGGAGGCCCTCGGCTATCCCCATGCACGGGCTGCCGAGTACGGCAGCGCCGTGTTCGTGCAGGTATTGCCCGACGGCAAACTCAAAGCCTTGGGCACTATGAAAAGTCAGGAATGGGCGGCCGCACTGAAACAACTTTAAATACACTTTTTTACATATAGCCGAGTAGTGCGTTCAGCAAAACGACAGCCCGCGTCTGGCATGTTAAGCGCGCCTGTTAGTTCAGGACGCCCTAACTTTTCTGATGAATCAGTGATTATCTTAATGTTCGACGCCGTTGATTATTCAAACTTCGCGCCTGCCCCTGAACATCAAGCAGCGAGGTGTTCATGACCCGATTGAAGCCCTTGCCGGTGCTGGTGCTTGGCCTGGTGATTTTCCTGGTGCTGCCGTTGGGTTTGCACGGTTTGTGGACCCCGGATGAAACCCGCTACGCCCAGGTCAGCCAGGAAATGCTGATCAGCGGCAACTGGGTAGCACCGCACTTCATGGGGGTGCGTTATTTCGAGAAACCGGCCGCGGGTTATTGGCTGATCGCCCTGGGCCAGGCCGTGTTTGGCGAGAACCTGTTCGGCGTACGTATCGCCTCTGTCCTGACCTCGGCGTTGAGCGTGCTGCTGGCCTACCTGATGGCCCGCCGCCTGTGGAACGACCCGCGCAAAAGTTTTGCCTGCGCGTTGCTCTACATGAGTTTTGGCCTGGTGGCCGGGCAAGCCGGGTATTCCAACCTCGATCCGCAATTCACGTTCTGGGTCAACCTGAGCCTGGTCGCCCTCTGGTTTGCGCTCGCCGGCACCACGCCGCGCGCGCGCCTGGGGGCCTGGGCCGTACTGGGACTGGCCTGCGGCGTGGGCTTCATGACCAAGGGCTTTCTGGCGTGGCTGTTGCCGGTGCTGATCGCCCTGCCTTATATGATCTGGCAGCGCCGCGTCGGCGAGTTGCTGCGCTACGGCCCGTTGGCGATCCTGGTCGCGGTGCTGGTCTGCCTGCCGTGGGCGCTGGCGATCCATGGGCGCGAACCGGATTACTGGCGTTTCTTCTTCTGGCATGAACACATCCGCCGCTTCGCCTCGGACACTGCACAGCATGTGCGGCCAGGGTGGTTTTTCCTGCCGATCATGGTGGTGGCGTGCCTGCCCTGGTCCGGTCTGCTGCCCGCCACCCTGCTCAACGCCTGGAAACACAGGCGCGAGCCGGCCATAGCCTTTCTGGCCCTGTGGCTGTTGCTGCCCCTGGGCTTCTTCAGCCTGAGCAGCGGCAAGCTGCCCACCTACATCATGCCGTGCCTGTTACCCCTGGCGTTGCTGATGGGCCATGCCTTGATCGACCTGCTCAACCAGCGCAAAACCCGTGCGATCTTCATCAACGGCACGCTCAATTTCATCCTCGGCATGACGGCCATGGTGGCGCTGATTTACCTGCAGATCGCCAACCCGATCTACAGCAACAGCCACGCCGAAATGTTCAACCTGTCCCTGGCCTTTATCGTGCTGCTCGGCTGGATCCTGGCCAACCTGCTGCAAGCGATGCGCCCGTTGACGTTATGGGCGATGCCGGCCCTGGGTATCGGCCTGCTGGTGGCGCTGCTGCCGGCGAGCATGCCGCAGATCATCGCGGACAACGAAATGCCCGACCAGTTCGTGCTTGAGCATCTGGATGAACTGCAACACACCCATGCTTTGCTGAGCAACGAACTAGGCTCGGCGTCGGCCCTGGCGTGGCGCCTGCGCCGGCCGCAGGTAGCCTTCTACAACACGGCGGGCGAGCTGCGCTACGGCCTGGATTACCCGGAGTCGCAACCGCGCAAGGTCACCCTGGACAACGTTCAGACCTGGTTGAGCGAGGCACGCACACAGGGTTCGGTCGGCGTGCTGATGCGCGTCAAGAGCACCAGCGAGCACCTTGAGGAGGGTCAACTGCCGCCCGGTGGCAAGCGCTACCGCAAGGGCAACCTGGTATTGACGATTTACCCCCAACAACCTTGATCACCCTCACAGGAACAGCCCATGCGCTTATGGAAAACCGAACGCGGCGCCCTCGCGTTATTGCTCGGTGTCTCGGCCTTGCTCCTGCTGCTGGGCCTGGGCAGTCGCGACTTGTGGGGGCCGGAAACGCGCTGGGCGAACATCGCCCTGCAGATGCTGCAAAGCGGTGACTACTTCGATCCGTACCTTAAGGGCGCACCCTATTACGACAAACCCCTGCCCTCCTACTGGCTGATCACCGGTTTGGCCAACCTCATGGGAGGCCTGGGCCCTTGGTCACTGCGCCTGTCATCGGTGATTGCGGCCTGGCTGAGCATCTGGCTGGTGTACCTGATCGGCGAACAACTGTTTCGCAAAGGCACCGGTCTGATCGCCGGCTGGATGTTCGCCACCACTTTCTACTTCCTGTTCTGGGCCCGCGTGGCCACCGCCGATGTGCTGACCGTGTGCGGCGTGCTGGCGGCGGTCTGGTGGTATTGGCGCGGGCCGGACGACACCCGGCTGGGGCGCTATACCGTGTTCTTTTTGCTGCTGGCGGCAACGTCGCTGTTCAAGGGCCTGATCGGGTTCGTGCTGCCGGGGTTGGTGCTGCTGCCGCATCTGCTCAGCCAGCAGCGCTACAAACGCCATCTCAACCCGAGGCTGGTACTGGCGCTGCTGATCGCCGGCGCGTTCTATGCGATTCCTTTCGTACTGTCCCATCTCTACGGCGCGCCCACCTACGGCGAGAGCGGCCTGCAACTGGTGTTTCGCGAAAACGTGGTGCGCTTCTTCGACCCCTTCGACCATATGGGCCCGATCTACACCTACCTGATCTACCTGCCGGCCTACACCCTGCCGTGGGCGCCGTGCTGGATGCTTGGCGCGTGGCTCGCCATCCGTCATTGGCGCCGTACACCGCCCAACGTGCGCTGGCTGGTGTGGGGCCTGGGCCTGTTGTTCGTATTCTTCACCGCCAGCGGCAGCCGACGCAGCTACTACGTACTGCCCCTGGTGCCCTTTGCCCAACTGCTCGGCGCCTGGTGGCTGAGTGAACGCCTGCACCAACAGCCGGCCCGTTGGCCGCGCTGGCAAAAAAGCTTCGGCATTGCCGCAGCCTTGATGTTGTTGGTGCTGGGCGTGATCTACCCCTGGAGCACCGGCAGCGGTGGTGTCACTCGCTTTGCCGAGGATGTACGCGCTCAAGCCGTGAAAAGCGCACCCTGGAACCAATGGCAACTGGTGCTGGTGGAAGTGGACAACAAGTTGCCGATGTACCTGCAAAACGGCGGCAAGCCGTTCTACTACGTCAGCGAAATCCAAGACTTCCCGCGCCAGGGCGACAGCGCCGCGTTCATGGCCTGGCTTGAGAAAACCAGCGGCCAGGGGTTTGATCCGCAGCACACGATTATCGTTGCGCAGTACTCCCGGGAAGCCCCCCAGCCGTTGGCATTTTTGGCGGCTGATCATCAGGTGATCACGACGCAGCCGGACAATGGCGAGCGGTTATTCAAGAGACGGTCGGGGGGGAGCGTGGCGTTTATTCCCGACGGGCATTGAGTGGAAGGGGGCAAGCCCCAATGCCAGTCAGTCAAGGCTTTTTTGTAGGAGCGAGCTTGCTCGCGAAAAACGTCAACGATAACGCGTGCTTTCTGAATGAACGCGGTGCCTGTGAGTTTTTCGCGAGCAAGCTCGCTCCTACAGACGGCTGTTTCAATGCCTGGATTCGGCGGCGGGTGAGACGCACGGCTGACGGCGTTCAACGGTGGGGAAGGCAACACCGTTAAATGTGGGAGGGGGCTTGCTCCCGATGGTGGTGGGTCAGTTGGTACATCCGCTGCTGACACTCCGTTATCGGGGGCAAGCCCCCTCCCACAGTGTCCGCGTTTCAGTGCCTGGATTCGGCGGCGGTGGTTGAGATGCAAGGCAGACGGCGTTCGATGGTGGGGCAGGCAACACCGTTAAATGTGGGAGGGGGCTTGCCCCCGATGGCGGTGGGTCAGCTGATACATCCACTGCTGATACTCCGTCATCGGGGGCAAGCCCCCTCCCACAGTGTCCGCGTTTCAGTGCCTGGATTCGGCGGCGGGTGAGACGCACGGCTGACGGCGTTCGATGGTGGGGCAGGCAACACCGTTAAATGTGGGAGGGGGCTTGCCCCCGATGGCGGTGGGTCAGCTGATACATCCACTGCTGACACTCCGTCATCGGGCCCCCTCCCACAGTGTTCCTAGATTCGGCGGCGGCGGTTGAGTTGGGGGATGGCGGTTTGCGCCACTTCCACCGGCGGTGCTTGCGGCACCGTGCGCGCCGCCAGTTGCGCCAATGTCGGCTGGCTGAACAGCGTCCGCGCATCCACTTCCAGCCCGGCCTTGCGCAAGCGTGCCACCAGGTTGACCGCCAGCAACGAATGCCCGCCCAGTTCAAAGAAGTGGTCGTGCCGCCCTACCCGTTCCAGTTTCAGCACCTGCGCCCAGATCGTGGCCATCAGGTTTTCCACCTCGCCCTGAGGCGCTTCATAGGCGCGGCTGATCACCGCTTCCAGCCCCGGCTCCGGCAAGGCCTTGCGGTCGAGTTTGCCGGCGGGGTTGAGCGGCAGGCTCTCGAGTTGCACGAAGGCAGCCGGCACCATGTATTCAGGCAGCTGTTCCAGCACATGGGCGCGCAACGCGTCCAGCCCGGGGGCCTGCTCGCGCAGGGTGAAGTAGGCCACCAGGCGCTCGTCGCGAATCAGCACCGCCACTTCGCGCAAGGCCGGATGAGCGGCCAGGCGCGCTTCGATCTCGCCCAGCTCCAGGCGCACGCCGCGCAGTTTGACCTGGAAGTCGTTGCGCCCGAGGAATTCCAGGTTGCCGTCCGGCAGGTAGCGCACCAGGTCGCCGGTGCGATACAGCCGGTCGCCGGCGACGAAGGGGCTGTCGATGAAGCGTTCGGCAGTCATCTCGGCCAGGCCCAGGTACCCACGGGCAACACCGACGCCGCCGATGTGCAGTTGGCCGCTGATGCCCATCGGCACCGGTCTGTCATAGTCATCCAGTACATACAGGCGGGTGTTGTCGATCGCCCGGCCAATCGGCAGTTGCAGCGCGGGCACCGGCGCGCCCGGTTCCAGGGTCCACGCACTGCTGTCCACCGTGGCTTCGGTGGGCCCATACACGTTATGCAAGCGCACGCCAGGCAAGCGCGCCTGCACCCCGCGCGCCAGGGCCTCGGTCAGCTCGCCACCGCCGCACAGTACGTCGGTCAGGCTGGTGCACAGGGCTGACGCTTCCAATTCGAGAAACTGCTGCAACATCGCCGGCACGAACTTGATCACGCTGATGCGCTGCTCGCGGATTACCTGCGCCAGGTACGCCGGCTCGCGATGCCCGTCGGGTCGCGCCAGCACCAGGCGCATGCCCTGGGTCAGCGGCCAGAACAGCTCCCACACCGAGCCGTCAAAGCTGAACGGCGCGCGTTGCAGCAAGGCACCACCCGCGGTCGGCGGGCACAGCCGGGAGCCCCAGTGCATGAGGTTGCCCAGGCCGCGATGCTCGATCATCACGCCCTTGGGGGTGCCGGTGGAGCCGGAGGTGTACATCACGTAGGCCAGGTGGTCGACCGTCAAACCCGGCACCACCGGGTTGTCGGCCGGTGCCTGGTGCCAGCTGCGGTGGTCGAAATCGATCACCGGCACCCCCACATCCTGCACACAATCACGGGTGGCGGCCTGCAGCAGCAGCGCCACCGGTTGGCTGTCTTGCAGCATGTAGGCCAGGCGCTCGCGGGGATAGCCTGGGTCCAACGGCACATAAGCGCCACCGGCCTTGAGAATCCCCAGTAAACCCACCACCAGGTCCAGCCCGCGTTCGACGCACAGCGCCACCCGCGAATCGGGCTTTACACCGTGCTCGCGCAGGTGAAAGGCCAACTGATTGGCGCGTTCGTTGAGTTCGCCATAGGTCAGTTGCTGCGTGCCTGCCTGCACCGCAACGGCATCCGGCAGTTGCCGCGCCTGGGCCTCGAACAGCGCTTGCACGGTGAGGGTTTCGGGATAGGCGGTGACGGTGGCGTTGAAGTCCACCAGCAGCTGTTGCAACTCGCTGGAGGGCAGTACCTGCACATCGCGCACCGGGGTGGCCGGCGCCTGTTCCAACGCCTCGACCAGACCGCCGAGCGCGGTGGCGAGGTAACCCAGCACACGCTCGGCCCCCACTGTACGCGGCGCCTTGGCCTTGAGCCGAAAGCCGCTGGCGATGTCGTCCACCGTGAGCATCAGCGGATAACTGAGGATGTCCTCGCTGCTGAGCAAGGCGATGCCCGGCACCAGGTTCAACGCCGGCTCGGCGCTGGTGTGACGGTAATTGAGCAGGCTGTTGAACAGCGGCGCGGCGCTGCTGCAACGCTGGGCCAGGGCCAACGAAGCTTGCTCATGCACGAGCAAGGCGCTCAGTTGCTGATGGGTGTCGGTCAATGCGTCTGCCACGCTTTGCCCGGCCAGGCGCACGCGCAGCGGCAAGGTGTTGATAAACATGCCCAGGGCACGATCCGCGCCCTCGCCCGCTTGCAGGCGACCGAGCAACACCGTGCCGAACACCACATCTTCGCGGCCGGCCACGCGGCTGAGCACCTGCGCCCACGCGAGGTGAAACAGGCTGGCGGCACTGACCCCAACCGCGCGAGCCTGGGCACGCAGGCGTTGGTTGAGTGATGCATCGAGCGCCTGCACGCACTCTTCGATTTCAGCGCGATCGGCCTGGCGCTCCTGCAAGCCGAAGGCCAGCGTCGGTTCATCCACGTCCGCCAGGCGCTCACGAAAGAACGCCTCGTGGGCCGCTTGCCGCTGTACTGAACGGGTCTGCGCGACCACGTTGCGGTACGGCACCGGCATCGGCAACTGCGCCTGTTGACCGAGCAGATGGGCACGAATTTCGTCCACCAGCACGGTGGTCGAGGTGGCGTCGTTGACCAAGTGATGGAAGCGCAGCCTGGCCACCCAGCGCTGCTGGTGCGGTTCTTCGCCGTAATCCAGGGCCATCAGCGGCGCGTGGCGCAGGTCCAGCGGCCGGGCGGGGTCACGCAGCGGTTCGAACGGCAACTGCGCGTGCCGCCACACCACCTGCATCGGCTGTTCAAGGGCATCCCACACCAGGCTGGTGCGCAGGATGTCGTGACGGTCGATCACCTGTTGCAGCGCCTGGGCAAACGCGTCCAACTGCTCGCGGCGCGCAAAACTGAACATCGCATGCTGCTGGTAGGGATCGCGCTCATCGGTGATGTGGTGATAGAGCAAGCCTTCCTGCAGCGGCGCCAGCGGGTAGATCTCCTGCACATTGCCGGCACCACCGGGGATGCCGGCGACGATGCGGTCCAGGCTGGGCTGGTCGAGGTCGGCCAGGGCAAGCATGTCCGCTGTAATCTGCGTGCAACCGGCCGGGATGCGATTGGCCGGCACCGCCACTTCGCCGCCGTCACTGGCCGCCGCCAACGCGGCCAGGGTGGGCTGGCCGAACAACACCTGCACATCGGCCTGCAGGCCCGCCTCGCGCATGCGCTGCACCAGCTGCACCGCCAGCAGCGAGTGTCCGCCCAGTTCGAAGAAATGGTCGTGCCGGCCAACCTGCTGCACCTGCAGCAATTCGGCCCAGATCTGCGCCAGGGTGGTTTCGACGCCCTCGCGGGGCGCCTCATAGCGGCGGGTGACAAAGGCCGCCTGGGTCGGCGCCGGCAACGCCTTGCGGTCGAGCTTGCCATTGGCGGTCAGGGGCAACGCCTCAAGATGAACGTAGGCCGCCGGCAGCATGTAATCGGGCAGCGAGACGTGCAGATGGGCGCGAAGGGTTTCGATGTCCACCGGGTGATGCGCGATGAACCAGGCCAGCAATTGCCCTTCGCGATATTCCACCACGGCGGTCTTGATCGACGGATGCGTCGCCAGGGCCGCTTCGATTTCCCCCAGTTCGATACGCACGCCCCGGATCTTCACCTGGTCGTCATTGCGCCCCAGGTATTCAAGGCTGCCGTCCGGCAGCCAGCGCGCCAGGTCACCGCTGCGGTACATTCGGCCGCCGTTGAAGGGGTCGTCGAGAAAGCGTTCGGCCGTCAATTCAGGACGGTTCAGGTAGCCGCGCGCCACGCCCTGGCCACCGACATACAGCTCCCCCACGACGCCAACCGGCACCGGCCGTTGTTGCGCATCCAGCAGATAGATAAGGGCATTGGTAATGGGCGCGCCGATGTGCAACGGCTGGCCGGCGTCAACGCGCCCGGAGGTGGCGACCACGGTGGCTTCGGTCGGGCCGTAGTTGTTGATGACGTCGAAGCGTTGCGCGCGGTTGAACCCGCGCAGGCGGTCGCCGCCGATCAGCAAGGTGCGCAAGGTGGGGTGCGCCAGGTTCTGGCCGAACGCGTATTCGGCCACCGGTGTGGGCAGGAAACACACGTCCAATGGCTGGGCGCGCCACCACTGGAGCAGCCCATCGATATCTTCCGCGCCATCGTGGGCGGGCGGTAGATGCAGGGTCGCGCCAACGCACAGCGCCGGCCAGACTTCCCAGGCCATCGCATCGAAACCAAACCCGGCGACACTGGCGGTATGGCTGCCCGCGTGCAGGTCGAAGGCCTGGCAATGCCAGTCCACCAGGTTGGACACGCTGTGGTGCTCGACCATCACGCCCTTGGGCAAGCCCGTGGAGCCGGAGGTGTAAATCACATAGGCAAGGTGGGACGGCGTCACTGCAACCTGTGGGTTGCCGTCGGCGCCGGGGTCGCTGGAGGCGTCCAGCGCAAGCACCGGCACACCCAGGGCCGGCAGGCGATGCAACAGGTCGCGCTGGGTCAGCACCGCCACGGGCGCGCTGTCGTGCAGCAGATAATTCAAGCGCTCGGCGGGATGGGCCGGGTCTATCGGCACATAGCAGGCGCCGGCCTTGAGCACCGCCAGCAACCCGGCCAGGGTCTCCAGGCCGCGTCGCGCCAGCACCGCGACGCGGTCATCCGGTTGCAGGCCGTGGGCCAACAGTTGATGGGCCAGCGTATTGGCCTGCCGGTTGAGTTGCGCGTAAGTCAGCTGCCGTCCCTGGTACACCGCCGCGACAGCCTGCGGCGTGCGTTCGGCTTGAGCCTCGATACGCCCGTGCAGGGTCTGCGGCGTGGTGTTGGCTTGCGCGGTGGCATTCCATTGCTGCAAGCGGGCCTGGTCCTGTGGCGTCAGCAACGCAAACTCGCCCACCGTCAGCGTCGTGTCTGCCAGGCCCTGCTCCAGCAAGCCGGTGAGGCGCTGTGCCAAGGCCTGCATGTCGCCCTGCTCGAAGTACGCCTCGTTATAGACGCAATGCAGGCACGCCGTGTCCTGATAGCGGTTGCTGCGCAAGTGGATCGCCAGCGGCAGCGGCTCATGGTGGTTGGACACCTTGACCGCACGGGCCTGCACCTGGCCGTAGAGCAGGTCGTGGTCGTCCTGCTCGAACGACACCGACAAGTCGAACAATTGCCCGCGATCCGTACGCCGCAGGCCCAGCTCGCGGTTCATTTCACTGAGGGGGAAGCGCTGGTGGCGCATGTCCTGCTTGAGCTGATCGCGCACCCCGCGCACCAGGTCAGCGAAACTCAAGTCTTCGCTGAACTGCAACCGCACCGCGCTGACCTGGGCGAACAAGCCGACCGTGGCGCGAAAGCGCGCGTTGGAGCGGTTGAGCATCGGCAGGCCCACCACCCATTCATCGCGCTGGCCGGTACGGGTGAAATACACGTACAGCGCCGCCAGCAACACATGGAACGCCGAAGCCTGGTAACGGCTGGCCATGTGTTCCATGCGCTTGAGCAGCGCCATCGGGAAGGGTTGCACGCAGGTGTTGCTCGCGGCCTTGGCGGTGTGCCTCGGCGTGAGCAGCGGCTCGGGCAGCACCTGGTATTTGTCCAGCCAATAGTCGCGATCGCGCGCGTAGCGGGCCGATTGCCGGTAGCGCTGGTCAGTGTCGATGAAGTCGATATAGGACGGTGCCAACCCTTCCGGTTGACGGCCATGCTGCACCGCGGTGTACAGCTGGGCGAGGGATTGCAGCATCTGGCCGAACCCCCAGCCGTCAAGAATCAGGTGATGGGCCTGGGTCCCCAGGCGGTAATGGTCGTCGTCGAGCTTGACCAGCAAAAAGCGAAACAACGGTTCGCCGCTCATGGCGTAAGGCCGGGCCATTTGGGCCTGGATCAGGGACTGGGCGGCGGCGTCGGAGTCGGGCAAGCCGCAGAAGTCGTACTGCGCTACGTCCACAGCCCATCCGGCGGTGAAGGTTTGCCGGGGCAAGCCGTCGGCGTCGCGGTGCAGTTGGATGCGCAATGCGTCGTGCCGAGCCACCAGCAGCTCGACCGCGCGCTGGACCCATTCGGGTGTGATGGCGCCGGCCAGATCAACGTAGCCGCCGATGTTATACAACGGCGAATCGCCCGCACGCAGTTGGTCGAGCCAGATGTCCTGTTGCGCGGCAGTAAGGGGGAAGCTCGCCGGCGGGCTGGAAAGTTGCGTCATAAGGTCCTTCTCATGGGGGTCAGGCACTGGCCGCGCAGGGTCGCCCATTACCACGAATTGGCTGGATTGGAGCATGGCGAAGGAAGGGCGTCTGACACCCGAAACCCGGACATCCAAACGGATACAGGGGCTTGGCTGAGGGTTCGCTGCTGAAACGATGAAAGCCTTGTAGGAAATTGGCTATATCTGTCCGACGCTTCATTTGAAAAATATTTTTTAATTTACATATTTTATTTATCTATCAATAAGTTAATCAGCTCTAAAGATTCGCCCCTCCTCCTCGTATGCTGAGTTAGCTGTAGGAAGCGTCGAATTAATGACGCGGATTTTATGGCAGCTTGTGTCCCTCGTTTCCGCTACATACGTAGGACAAATCGCTATGGCTAAATGAAATCTCGAACGCCGAGTTACGTTCAAGCAGTACGGAGCGCCCCGAACAGACCCAGGGCGTCCGTTGACGGTTTTCGACATCAAGGATGAGATGGCTATGAGTCTGACCCCGAGTATCACCGACACCCAGGGCCCACATTTCTACGCCGAAATGGGCGAGCTGATTTCAAGCAGCGGTCAGGAAAATTTCGCCGCGAACATGCTGCACCTGGTGGACCAATGGATACCGATTCATCTGGTAGACCTCAGCGAATGGAGCCTCGATGAGCTGCGTGACAGCGTGTTGGATATCCAACTGCTGGGCAGTGCCGGCCTGAACCAGGACCTGCCCGCGCCCCAGACCCTGCACGCGCTTGACGACCACCCTTTGCTGCGACAGATGCTGCGTATGCAGGACCCGCTGCTGATCCAGATGAAAGCCAAGGCCAACAGCGCACACCCGCGCGGCAGTTCGCACCAGTGCAACCTGGTCTCGCGCCAGGGCCATCGGCGCTGTGTGATTTCGTTCTATCGCCCGCCCGCCGAGCGCGGGTTTTCCCTGGCGGAACTGTCGTTTCTCAAATGTCTGTCCGAGACCTTGCTGCCGCTGATGGAGCGCCACGTGCAGATCCTGCGCCAGGCACCGCACGCCGAGGTGGAGCCTGGGCACAACGGGCTGGAGCAATCGCAATTGCAGCGTGAGTTCTACAAGCGCTTGTCGCTGAGCGACATCACCCTCTCGGCCCGCGAGCAGGAAGTTTGCCTGGGCCTGTTGACCGGCGGCACCGTGCCGCAGATCGCGGAAAAACTCAGTGTGAAAAACAGCTCGATTGAAACCTACCTCAAGCGCGCCGCCGCCAAGCTCGGCGTGAGTGGCCGACACGGCCTGGCCAAATGGATGGTGGGCGCCTGATGCATAAATTCACCCTTAGCGCCGTTGGCATAGCGTGGATGCTCGGCGGATGTTCGTTGATCCCCGAGTATCAGCGGCCCGCCGCGCCCGTCCCGACCCACTATCCCCAGGATGGGGTGTACCGCAAGGCGCAGGCCGGCACGCTGCCCGAAGCCTCGGACTGGCGCCAGCTGTTCCACGACCCGGCGCTGCCACCGTTGATCGACGCGGCATTGGTCAACAACCGTGACCTGCGGGTAGCCGCGCTGAATGTGCAGGCATTCCAGGCGCAGTACCGCATCCAGCGCGCCGACCTGTTCCCGGCGGTGTCTGCCACGGGGGCCGGCAAGCGTCAGAAATTACCGGAGGATGTGACAGGCACGGGCAAGTCGGCGATCACCTCCAGCTACTCCGCCACCCTGGGCCTGAGTGCCTATGAACTCGACCTGTTCGGCCGCGTGCGCAGCCTCAGCGAACAGGCCATGCTGACTTATCTGGGGACCGAACAAGCCCGGCGCAGCGCACAGTTGAGCCTGGTGGCCAATGTCGCCAACGCTTACCTGACCTGGCGTGCCGACCAGGAACTGCTGGCCCTGGCCGAGCAGACCCTGGCGGCCAATGACCGCAGCTGGCAACTGACCCGCCGCAGCAAAACCGCCGGCAAGGCTTCGGCGCTGGATGTGGTACAGGCGCGCACGGCGGTGGAAAGCACCCGCGCCAGCGTGGCCCGCTATGAACGCCAGGTGGCACAGGACCTCAACAACCTCACCTTGCTGGTCGGCGGCCCGGTGGAGGCCAACCTGCCCGCACGCGCACTGTCCGAGGACCTGGTGGCCCGCGTGCCTGCCGGGCTGCCTTCAGACCTGCTGCAACGGCGCCCGGATATTCTCCAGGCCGAATACCAGTTGCAGGCGGCCAACGCCAACATCGGCGCAGCCAGGGCCGCGTTCTTCCCGTCGATCACCCTGACAGCCAACGCCGGCAGCACCAGCACGCAACTCTCGGGTTTATTCAAGGGCGGTGCGGGCACCTGGACGTTCCAGCCGCAAATCAACCTGCCGATCTTCAACGCCGGCAGCCTGCGCGCCAGCCTTGATTACGCCAGGCTGCAGAAGGACATCACGGTGGCTCAATACGAAAAGTCCATCCAGGCCGCCTTCCAGGAAGTCGCCGACGGCCTCGCGGCGCGCCAGACCTTCAACGACCAACTGGACGCGCAACAAGCTTTTGTCGCCGCCAACCAGCGCTACTACGACCTGGCCCAGCACCGCTACCGCAGTGGCGTCGACAGCAACCTGACCTTTCTCGATGCGCAGCGCGCGTTGTTCAATTCACAGCAGGCGCTGATTGTCGATCGCCTGGCGCAACTGGTGGCACAGGTGAACCTGTACACCGCGCTGGGCGGCGCGTGGGATCAGCCGCCAAGCCTTGCAATGGCGCGCTAGAGCAGTTTCAGACCAATCACGCGACCGCTGCTCCAGCCACGGTCACGCATGGGCTGCTTGAGTCCGTAAACATCCAGATAGCCATCGACGACGGCCATCGAATGGGCGCCGCTGTCAACCGTACCGATAGCGCCACTCAGGAAGTCTTCAAGACTGGCGGGGGCAACGAAGTCCTTGAGACCCAGACGGCGCAGCGCCTGTCCCGGATACTCACCGTCATTCAAACTGCGCATGGCTGCGGCGAAGCTCTGCTTGCCAATGCCGTCATTATTTTCGTGATAGGCCCGCTTGGCGCTGACCGCATATAAGAACTGCGCATTGACCAGTACGTCGTTGGGTTGGTCGGCGCCGAAGTTCGCACCGGCTTTGGCCTCTTCCAACTCATCATGGGTGATATCCAGCTTGAATCCATCACGCATGACAATATGATAACCGGCGTCGGTGGCGTGTATGGACTTGTAAATACCGTGAGGGTTGTGGCCGAATCTCATCATGGCGGCTTTAATGGCCGATACGGTCACGCAATTACCTTCTATTGTCTGATAAAAGTCTTTAAAAATATCACCGGGTTTGACGCCCGTATTCGCCGCTGTTCCTCTTATAAATTCGTCGGGGGTCACCTCGCGATCATAAGGCAGATTATTGACAGCCGGCGCAGGTGACGGTCTTACTTTGATCGTTGATTCAAATCGAGCCGATAATACTCCCAATAAACGCTCCAGCTCATTTACCAGGTTACTCAGCTGTTCGGTGGCGCTGGCGGGAGTAACTTCATTGGAAAACCCTGATGCATTCAGGGCATTGCTCGCCTCAGCGTAACCCGAGGCAGCATGATTAACGTTAGACACAAACATATTCAATCACTCGTATAACCCATTAAAAAAAGGCGCACAATCGCTTGGGCGCCATGATCACTCCGGCGCTACGCTGCATTAACACCCTGCAGACTTAATAGATTGACTGACTCAATTCAACCGCGAAGGGTGACAACTTTCAGTGATGGCGAAACCGGCTTATTGTATAACTGTCCTTCCATGACACCTTCAAAAATGGCGCCATTCTTGTTTCTCCCGCCTTTGTCCAATGGCACGCCAATATGCGTGCCCAGTGCATTGGCATCCATCACCTGCACATGCTCCTTGAGCCCCAGATAGGTCAGCGCCGTGTCACCGTCGATGCCCTGTCCCGCTGACGCCAGCACCCCAGGATAAGTACGTTGGGCATGGTACGCGCTGTCTTTGCCATAGAGGCTGAAGAACCGGTCCGTTGCGTTGTTGCGCTCCAGTTCCATATATTGACGCTTGCTCATCACACCGAACAGAAATTGCGCATCCTTGATCATCCCTTCATCACCGCCACTGAATTTCGCCGCGTTGGCTGCCAACTGAAGCTCTTCACCGGTGATATGAAGCTTGAAGCCGTCTTTCATCGTTACGTCGTAGCCGTCCCCACTCTTGATGACGTCCTTGAAAATCCCGGCTGGGCTTTGCCCGAAGGTGGCCATGGCCACTTTAATCGCCGCCACGTGCTCTTCTCTGCCGGTGGTGCCCAGATAGGGAAAGTTCTCATACGTGGCGCGCAGTCCGTTGCGGATATCGTCGGGTTTTTGACCTTTGGTTTTTTCAGACAAGAACGTAGTTGAAGGGTCCCTGTTGCTATCGGAAAACATGTCAATAAGTTCGGTATCAAAAGCGTTTCGGCTGGTGGCCAGATTCGATCGATTCATGAACGGTGCCAATTGTTCTTTCCACACGCGCTTGTCGAGTTGCACCGTCTGGGGGGCTGGCGCGACATCAATCTGTGGCTTGGGCCCGACATTTATCAGCGGTTTGGGTATCACGGCGATGGGAGGCGTGGGCAGTGCGTTCTCATTGTTCGTCCAGGTTTTAAGCGTTGCCACCAAGGTACTCAGCAACTTCAACAGCTCAGTCATTTCCTGATCATTGCGCTGGAAGTTGGACACTTGGCCAATGGCACGATGTGCAGGCACCTGGCCAAAACGATTGAATGGATCAGGTGTTTTATCAGGCTGTTGAGAAGTCGCATAAACCGAATAAGCCTGTCTACCGTCAGCCGTGTTGAGCGTGACCATTGTATGTAGCCTCATTTAACAAAAGGATAGAAATCGCGGTGCGATTAGATGCGTGACTTGCCAACCGTCACCCTTGGGCATTGAGTTCAACAAGTACTCATGCGTGGTAAGTCGGTAGGAAAGGTTCCTGATGCCATAGTGGGCAACAGGTAACAACATCCTTCGATTTCGGCTGATTTCTATCGGAAAACTCCGCGAGCTCGGGGTTTTCATCCGAACAACCTGTGCCACAGGTGCAGTGCAACATTCAGCGGGCGCAGAGGCATCACGCTTGTCGGACCGCTCTTACGCAACTTTCGGGTTGCTTCCGATCAACCCCGCCGCTAACCTTCGCGGGTCGCTGCAAAATCAGCGAACGGGTGTGGTAGCCCAGTTCTTTCATAGACCCCAAAACGCTCACGGGCGTTTTTTTGTGCGGGCTGCTTTGTGGCGGCTGTGCATGGGAGGCCTCGGCCTGCCGGGTTTCTATGACCGGTCTACCACCCCGTGTACAGTCGCCTCCTTACGTCGTGTGGTAGCGAAATGGAGGTGCTCATTCATAGGAGCTTCACCATGAAAAAAGTCACGCCCAATCCCCCGCCATCCCGCTCGGATGACAAGCCGCAATTACCCCCGGATGTCATCTTCACCGTCCGCCCCGGCCTCAGCACCGAAGCCGCCTTGAGCAATGCCAGCGAAATGCTCGAGTCAGCGACTGTTTGCGCACACGACTGCGCCGAACAGTTGGATGGCGCCAGTCGCAAGCATCTATTAGCGGTGGTGCAGATGGTCGAAATAGCGAAGCTGCTGGTGGACGATGCGCTGAACCGGGAATGCCCCGTGGCCTGATCCGGAACGCCCACCCACCAGCAAAGTGCAACCCCCGTGGGAGCTGCCGAGCTTCAGCGAGGCTGTGACAGCTCCTGCATTTGATCTGCGACCGCGCCTGGCTGCCAGCGTCCCATCGCCAGGCTATGGGGTGAAAACGCTGCGAACTGCCAACTTAATGCCAGGGCCGCCGGACGCCGGATCACCTGCTCCACGGTCACCGTCCATAACCGCTGCGCACCTTCGAACTCGGCCACCTGAGGCCCGCTGAGAATCAGCGAGGTACGCCCCGCCACGTGCAGCACATCCCCCGATTCAAAATCGATGAACAACAACCCCGCCACAGGGTTGGCTTGCAGGTTGCCGAGGGTGTTGAAGAACAGGTTGCCGGCAAAATCCGGGATGGTCAGCACGTTGCCTTCTACCCGCACGAACCCGGTGTTGCCGCCGCGATGGGAAACGTCCACCGAACGTTCGCCGTGCAGGTCGACGTAGCTGGCGACGAAGAAGGTGTCGGCGTTGCGGATCATCTGCTGCGCGCCGCCATCCAGGCTGTCGCTGCGCTCGGCCACGCTGCCAGGTTTGCGTACAATCGTATCGACCGGGCGCAGTTGGATGTATTTGGGACAGTTGCCAAAGCTGTGCACCACGTCGACCGCAAAGCCTTCATGATCCAATGCGCCAATGCGACCATTCATGCGATTGCGCCGCCGTGTGTTCAGGTCGATGCCCAGCACACCGACGGCTGCGCCAGCCGTGATGCCAGCGCGAGCCGGATCGCTTTTGCACGCCAGGCTGTCGATCTGCAACCGGTACGGATCAGGTGAATGCGTGAACCCTGGCGCACCTTCGAGCATCGTCGCCCATGGGATGCCCTGTTCATCCACCGTCCCTACCACTATATAAGGCAGCAAGGGATAGAAATCGCGATGCTGCTCCGGCAGATGATCACGTATGACCTTGGGGCCGATCACGGCCATGCGCTCGGCCACGCCGGCACTGGCCTGCAGTTGCCGTTCGCCGGCATGCCAGGGGGATTGCTCGATTGAGTTCATGGCGATCACCTCTCGTTGGATAATAGGATGCTGTACCTGATCCGCCGCCGAGAGAATCACCACCCCAGGCAATCCACTATTACACCAACTGAAATGCCGGGTGCCCGCGCAATGCCGCTACACAGTCATCGACAAAACTGCGCACGCGCATCGACGCATGGCGGCCTTCGCGGTACACCACCTGCACCGGCACCGCAGGCAGCTCAAAGCCCTGCAGTACGCGATGCAGTCGGCCGCTTGCCAAGTGCTCGTGCACCGGGTAATTCAGGCAACGCAGCAACCCCGCACCCTTCACGGCCGCATTGATCGCGCCCTGCACCGTGGCGCAGCGCAGACGTGCACGGGCCTTGAGCTGATAGTGCGCAAAGTCCCACTGCACCGGGTCGGCATGGGCAATCAGATGGTGCTGCCTGAGGGCATCGGGATGCAGCGGCTCGCCGTGGTTGGCAAGGTAGCCGGGACTGGCGCAGAGGATATGCCGCACCTGCCCAACCGGTCGCGCGATCAACGAAGAGCTGGGCAACTCGCCCACCAGCACCGCCACGTCCAGCCCTTCTTCATGCAGGTTCGGGTAGTAGTCGTGGTAGTGGGCGACCAGGCGCACCCGTGGGTAACGCTCCATGTACGCGGCCAGTACCGGCGCCATTACATAGCGGCTGAACAGCAGCGGCATGAATACGCGCAGATTGCCCTGGGCCTGGCTGTGCAGCCCTTTGGCGGAGGCTTCAGCCGCCTCCACCGCCGCCAGCAGCCGCACGCAGTCGGCCAGATAGGCCGTGCCTGCGTCGGTGAGGCTGACCCCACGGGTGCTGCGCTGCAACAACCCCACACGCAAACGCGCTTCCAGACGCGCAATCGCGCGCACCAGGGTCGGGCCCGAGACCTGCGCAAAGCGCGCCGCCGCTGCCAGGCTCGGCTGCCCTGCCAGCGCCACGAACAATTGCATATCGCGATAGCGTTCCATCAGCCGCGCGCCGGCTTCATCGGCTTCAGGGCCACGTCATGCCCAAGGCGCTCGGCCAGAAAATCCACGAAGGTGCTGACTTTGGCCGGAAGTCGACCGTTGTTCTGGAACACCACCCGGATCGGCAGCGCGGCCGGCTCGAAGTCCTGCAGGACAATCTCCAGCTCACCCGCCGCCACCGCCGCCGCGACCTGATAGGACAGCACCCGGGTCATGCCCCACCCCAGCCGCGCGAGGTTGATCGCGGCATTGTTTGCAGTGACCACCAGGCGCGGTTCGATCGGCACCGTCAGCAACAGGCCGTCGTCGACAAAGGCCCATTCACTCACCCGCTGACTGGCGGACGAGGCGACGATCTTCGCTCCATGCAAGTGTTCGGGCCGCTGGGGTCGCCCCTGCCGGGCCAGGTAAGCGGGCGATGCGCACACCACCCGGCGCACTTCGCCTACCTCGATCGCCTGCTGCCCCGGCTCGTGCAGATCGCCGATACGCACAGCGACGTCGACACCTTCGTCGCTCATATTGACGACGCGGTCGACCAGCAGGGCGTTGATGCTCACCTGGGGAAAACGGTCCAGATACTCCCCCAGCGCCGGCGCCACGAACAGCTCGCCGAACAGCACCGGGGCGGTCACGTTCAGTTGGCCGCAGGGGATCGAATAACTGCCCGCCGCCGCTTCCTCGGCCTCGCTCAGCTCGGCAAGGATGCGCCGACAGTCTTCCAGGTAACGCTGCCCGGCTTCGGTCAGGTGCAGACTGCGGGTGGTACGCGCCAGCAGTTGGGTGCCGATGCGTTGTTCCATGGCGGCAATCGCCCGGGTCACGCTGGGCGGCGAGGTGTTCAGACGCCGCGCGGCGGCGGCAAAGCCTGCCTCTTCGGCCACCGCGACGAACACCTGCATTTCATGAAAGCGGTCCATCGACACCCCTTGAGTATTACGCTGATTGCAGCCCCACCACGGTGCGCGGCATAGCGACGAAACCCGGCAATGCTTCAAGGCTGGCGAGCCAAGCGCGCACCTGAGGATAGTTGGCCAGCGACACGTTGCCTTCCGGCGCATGGGCCACGTAGGTGTAGAAGGCGATATCGGCAACGCTCGGCAAGTCACCGGCCAGAAAGCGACTCTCGCCCAATTGCTGCTCCACCACGTGCAACAGGGCGTGAGCGTGGTTGATCGCAACGGTCGTGTCCACCTGGGCGCCAAACACCGTAGCCAGGCGCGCCGTGGCAGGCCCGGCATACAATTGACCGGCCGCCGCCGAGAGCCAACGCTGCACACGTGCCTGCCCGACCGGATCAGCGGGCAGCCACTGGCCGTTGCCATAGGTGTTGGCGAGGTACATCAGGATCGCGTTGGAGTCGGCCAGCACCGTGCCGCCGTCGTCAATCACCGGCACCTGGCCGAAGCGGTTGAGGGTGGCGAGGAATTCGGGTGTTTTGTGGGCGCCCTGCTTGAGGTCCACCAGGATAAATTCCATAGGCAGGCCCAGCAGGGACAGCATCAGTTCGACCCGGTGGGAGTGGCCGGACAGGGGGAAACCGTACAGTTTGATCGCAGGCTGGGTCATGAAAGGCTCCAAGGAGTAGGTATCGACGCCAGGCATATTCCGCCCCTTCCGGACTTAGCGGAATGGCCAGGAATGACAATCCAGCATTTCACCTGATGAAACAATCCTGTGCTAAGCCGACCACAAGATATCCATAAAAAAATTCAAACTATCGCCCCTCCCATCGTTCACACCTTCACGTGCAACGCAATGTAGGAGGCAACATGCAATACCGACAACTGGGCCATTCCGGCCTGCTGGTCTCGGAAATCATCCTGGGCACGGTGCCCTTTGGCGGTCGTGCCGAGTTCGAAAAATGCGGCGCGGTGGATGTGCCCCAGGCCAGGCGCATGTTCGATATCGCGTTCGACGCCGGGGTGAATATGATCGACACCGCCGACCTTTACTCCCATGGCCTGGCCGAGGAAGTGGTGGGTAAAGCCCTGGGCGACAAGCGCAACGACATCCTGCTGGCGACCAAGGGCCGCAGCCCGGTGGACCAGAACCCGAACAATTCCGGCTCGTCGCGCTACCACCTGATTCGCGCCTGTGAAGCCAGTTTGAAGCGCCTGGGCACCGACCATATCGACTTGTACCAACTGCACAACTGGGACGGCCTGACGCCCATCGAAGAAACCCTTGAAGCGCTGCGCCTGTTGGTGGGCTCGGGCAAGATCCGCTACTTCGGCACCAGCAATTTCACCGCCTGGCAAATGATGAAGGCCTTGGGCAAGGCCGAGTTGCACGGCATGCTCAAGCCGATCACCCAGCAGATCTACTACACCCCCGAATCCCGCGAGGCCGAGTACGAGCTGCTGCCGCTGGCGCTGGACCAGAATATCGGCACGCTGGTGTGGGGACCGATGGGCGAAGGCCTGCTGACCGGCTCGACCCGGCGCGGCCATAAACCACCGGCCAATACCCGCCAGGGCAGCGGCTGGCCGGAACCCTACGTGCATGACCAGGAACGCGCGCTGGACATCATCGAAACCCTGGCTGCCGTGGGTGATGAACACGGCGTGTCGGTGGCGCGCACCTGCCTGGCGTGGCTCAAGGACCGTCCGGGGATCACCTCGCTGATCGTGGGCGCCCGTACCGAAGAGCACCTGCGCGACAACCTCGCGGCGACCGAGCTGAAACTGACCGAAGAACAATCTTCGCGCATCGAGGCCGTGACGCGTCGCCAGCCGCTGTATCCGTACTGGCATCGGTTTACCGCAGGGATTGATCGCTTCGATCCGGCGGAACAACCGTTCCTTGCCGAGCATCAGAAAACCATGGATGCGCGCAAGGACAAATAGCCCCTGCGCGCCGCAATCAACCGGTGGGAGAGGCCTGCACCCTCTCACCTTTGCCTAGGGAGATCGCTTTGATCGCGCAACTCATGATCGCCGCCCTCGGCGTCGTCGCCATCTGGTTCAGCCAGAGCAAACGCCTCAACGTACGCCGCTACGCCTGCCTGTTCGGCATGGCCGGCCAGCCATTCTGGTTCTGGTCGTCGATCAATGCCGAGCAATGGGGCATTGTGTTGCTCAGTTGCTTCTACACAGTGGCCTGGGCCAAGGGCATCAAGACTCACTGGATTGATCGCAAGTCCGATGAACCGGTCTGAGTTTGCAATCGGCCGCCACACTGCCTATATTTCCCGACTGGCGCTCTCTACGCCACCTTCCGCGGAAAGGGCTGCGCCCAGGACATCACAGCTCGACCTCATTTCTACGACTCCCAACCTTAAAGCGGAAAAGGTTTGTGCAAGGAGCTCGTATGTCGCAACGCCCTTTTGCTTCTACTACCAACGGCCGCCTCAACCTTGAGCAGCAGCGCAAGCGCGCAAAGGAACTGTTACGGCACCTCAAGCGCGAGGATCCCAACGCCAACTTGTCCCAAGCCCAATGGCAGATCGCCAAAGCGCTGGGTTTCAGCAGTTGGCCCAAGCTCAAGGCTCATGTCGACGCCTTGGACTTCGCCGCACACCACCCCGACTTCATTGCCAGCGACGAAGCCCGCACCGCCCACTGGAGGTGTGGCAATGACATCGCCCACAGCCTGCACGTGGCGGGATTCACTGGGCAATTCCAGATGCTGACTGACCCGCTGTGCATGGGCCCGGTACGCGACCTGCCTGGCGATGAATACCAAACCTTGCGCAGCGCGTTCATCAGCCACGCATTTGGTTTGAATGAACCTGACGTGACGCGACGACTGGCCGACGAATATGCCCGACTTGAAACCCTGACCACGGCGCAGCACAGCGTGCTGTGGTGTGAAGCGGATGCTTACGACCAGCTGTTTCTGATACGCGCATTGGCGGGTGTTGAACGGTTACCGCCCAAACTTGAACTGATCGAGGTCGACCGCATTCCCGGTGTGGAGCGGTTTATCGGCATCGGCCAATTGGCGCCCGATGTGCTCGCCTGGCTGTGGCCGCAGCGGCGGCTGGTCGATGAGGCGGCGTTACAACTGGCCAAGCAGGCGTGGACGGCATACTGCGCGCCGTCTCCCGTGCAATGGGCCGAACTCGCTCACGGCAAGCATAGCGCCCTGCCCTTTCTCGCGCCGGCGCTGCTGCGCCAGTTGCAGGAGTTGCCTGGCACCCGCGATGGCTTGTCCCTGACCGAACGCCTGGCCCTGGGCTATATCGCCGAAGCCGGGCCGGTGCCGTTTGGCCGGGTGTTCGCAGAACTGATGGCCAAGCGCGAACCGCTGCCGTTCCTGGGCGACATGATGTTTCATGCGCTTTTGCGGCCGTTGATCGATGGCGAACAGCCGCTGCTGGTGCAAACCGACGTTGAGCAGCCATGGCCTCGGCGCCACTTGGCGTTAACGCCCCTGGGGCATGCCGTATTGAAGGGCGACAGCAACTGGATGGACCACGCCGGCTATGAACGTTGGATCGGCGGTGTATGCCTGAGGCCACGGCAGCCCCATTGGCGAATCGGCAGCGATAACCTGCCCACCTGGTATAGCTAAGGCTCAACGCTTGGGTGACATCCCGGCGACGCGCGCCATCGCCGCCGGGTCGAGCGTTTCAAGACACCGGCACAGGGCATTGAAATCCGGCGATTGCGACAGGGACAGATGCAAGGTCTGGCTGGCCGACACGGGCATCACCGACCGCTGCGCGCACTCCCCGTCATAGATCAGCGCATGCCTGATCATCAGGTTTTCACGGCAGTACTTCAGCGGGTCGATCGGGTGACCGCGCATCAAGGCTGTGTTGATGATCAACAGATCGAACGTCACGCCGTTCGAACGCGTCAACGCCTGCACCTCGTCGAATGAGCTCAAGGGAGCGATACGGTAATAGCCCAACTGGTTGAGCATTTTCTCGATCTTGATACGCTGTAAATGTTCTCCCTCGGCAATCAGAAAGCGTAACGTCTTATTGGACATAGGCAAACCTGGCAGCTAGGCGGCAACGATGATCGTTCAACGCCGGATACACTACTTGCCAGGGATCAAGCGTGGCTTTAAGACGATTCCTAAACAGCAAGGAACCGCATGCCCTGCAAGTGATTAGACTAGTGGACTAACAACGCCTCCACGCTCTTCGAGATCAAGCCCCATGCGCAACCTGTTCTTCGCCAGCCTCTGCTTGCTCACCGGCGCCCTCGCGGGCTGCCAGCAACACCCACCGCCCAACGACCAACTCGACGCCGTGCTCTGGACCCAGACCTCCATCGAGCACGAGCTGATCTACCGTCAGCTTTTCGCCAACGCCACCCGCCAGCTCGATGTCGCCCTGGTCGATCCCACCTGGGATGCCCTGCCCTTCCCTGCGCGAGATCTGAGAGGCCTGCCACCGGCTGTGGTGGTCGATATCGACGAGACCCTGCTGGACAACGTGCCACTCAATGCCCGCGACATTCTGAACAACCAAGTTTATTCCTATGACCGCTGGAACACCTGGGTCGACCAGGCCAAGGCCCGGGCGCTGCCCGGCTCGGTGGCGTTCCTGCAGGCGGCCCGGCAAAAAGGCATCAAGGTCTATTACCTCACCAACCGCGAACACAGCCAGGTTGCGGCCACGGCCAGGAACCTGCGCCTGCGCGGTTTCCCGATTGACAGCGATGAGCAAATCCTGGCGGCCAGTACACCCATCGGCCACTGCGAGAGCGCTGGCTATGGCAAGAATTGCCGGCGCCAATGGGTCGCCGGCCATGCACGGGTGCTGTTGATGGCGGGTGATTCCCTGGGCGATTTCGTACAGGCCGAACACAACACGCTGGCGGCCCAGCGCAAGGCGGTCCAACCCTACGTGAATTGGCTGGGGCAGCGCTGGTTCCTGCTGCCCAATCCAACTTACGGCAACTGGTACAGCGCGCCCTATGGGGACAATGAGAAGTTGCCGTTCGAGCAAAAACGCAGGCTCAAACAGCAGGCGTTGCAGGTGCAGGAATAGCGGTGCGAGCTGCTCCCGCTCGACTCAGCGGCGTGCGCTGACCGCCGAGCCGTCGTTGGACACGATCACTTCCACACGGCGGTTCAGCTGGCGTGACTGCGCGCTCAGGTTATCGGCCACCGGGTACTGCTTGCCGTAGCCCACCACCGTGATGCGTTCGCTGCCCACGCCGAACCGCTCCAGGCCGCGGGCCACGGCTTGGGCGCGCCGCTCGGACAAGGTCTGATTGAAAGCGTCGCCACCGGTGCTGTCGGTAAACCCTTCCACGCGAACCTGGCGCTCGGGGTTCTGCAATAGAAAGTTCGCCAGCCCCTGGAAGTCGCGCTGGCTACCCGGCTTCAGGTCGGCCCTGGCGGTATCGAACAGCACATCACCAAAGGTAATCACCTGGCCGCGTTCCGACGGTTGTGCCTTCATGGCCTGCAAAGCCTTGAGTTGTGCGGTCCTGACGTCAAGTTGCACCCGGGTGCGGTCGACTGCGATGTTGTCGAGCTGCGCATCGATTTTGCGGCCAGCGATGGTCTGTTCGGCGACGGCGATTCGCTGCGACGCCAGGTACGCCAACTGGTCGATCTTCGGGTCGGTGCGATCATGCAGCGACACCTGATTGGCGCGGTCCAGCGCATTCGAGGCGATGCGCGTCTCGACCGCCGCCAGGGTGTTGGACTCAGGCTTTTGCTGCAAGCTGGAGAACTGACTGCGCGCTTGCAGCAGTTGCGCGTTTTCGGGTGGCGTGGCGCAACCGGCCACGGCCAGCGCCAAGGCGGACAGAACGGGAATGAAGTAAGTGGCACGCATGGAAGAATCCTCAGTGGGTGGTCGCGGGGGCGTTGAGCATTTCCTGCTTGAGCACCTGGATGCCCTCGCGTGCCTGCTGCAGGACCTGCTGTTTACGCACCGTGTTGGCCTTGGTCTCGGCCAGGTTGGCGTCCACTTCGATCTGCTCGGCCAGCGCGTCCACTTCCACGTAGTGTCTTTCGCCGATGGCTTGCTCCATACGCGCCAGTTTATCTTGAGCGGTCTTCATCTCCAGCGGTGCGAATTGCGTGGCTTGTGCCGCCAGGGCACGCCCCACCGAGTCGCGGGCCAGGGAGATTTTTTCCGTCGGCGGCAGCGGCGTGGCGCAGCCGGCCAATGTTGCCGCAACGATCACCGCCCAGGCCGAGCGGCGCAGGCGTTTGCTCACACGGGTGATCCTCATGTTTTGACTCCTAAGCCTATTCATATGGCTGGGGGCCCGAAAAACGGGCCCCGTTGCCGTCTCGCTTGTGGTCAAGCGATGGCGCCATCCTAGGAGGAAAAACACGGGTGAGAAGAATGAAAACTCCCAGATACCTGTAGGGATTTTCTCGGAAAAAAGTGGCAGTCTGCCCTGGGCTCACGCCGTCCTGGCAGCCACCGCCTCCACTTCCACCCATGCCCCGGGCAAGGGCAATGCCACCACCTGCAACGCCGTGCGCGCCGGCTTGTTCGGTTGTTCGGGGGTGCCGAAGAACTGCGTGTAACCGCGCTGCAATCCGGCGAAGTCCAGCTTGCCGTCGGTTTCCGGGGCGCCCACCAGGAAGACCCGCAATTGCACGATATCGCCCAGGTCCAGATCCTGCTGCTGAAGGATGTTGCGCAGTTTTTTGAACACCGACACGGTCTGCACTTCGGTGTTGCCGTAGACCCCGGCAACGTTCGGGTCGGCCGGGTCCGGCAAGGTGCCGCTGACGAATACCAGGCTGGCCGAGGCCGGCACGGTCACGGTTTGCGAGATGGGGAAATCGCCGATACTGGTGCGTTGAATGCTGTCGCTCATTGTGTTGCTCCTTATTGGATGTCTACACAGGTTTCAAAGACCGCCTTTGCCACACCGTTATGACGCCGCCAATGCCGCAATGTGACGTTGCCGGGTCACCCGTTCAGCCAACTGCGCGACCACATGCCGCGCCGAGTTGGCCGCCGATTCCTGCCAGATGCCCACGCCGCTCTGCACCAGGCCGTCGCCAGCGAAGTACACGCGGCCGTGGGCCTGTTCCAGCAATGCGCTGGCCTCGGCGGGGAAGTGCTCGCGTTGCAGCCATGGGCCTTCACTGTAGGGGATCTGTTCCCAGGCGACCGCCAAGGGGTGGCGCAGTTGCGTGGAATAACCGGGATGCAGCAGTTCCACGGCGTGCCGGGAGGTGGCGTATTGCGTGGCAAACGACTGCGCGCCGAACGCGTCGGCGCCCTCTCCGGTGACGTAACCGGCCACCAGCACCCCGTCGCGGGTGTTGAGGTCGTTGCTCGGGTACCACAGCAGGCGCGCCGGGTGTTCAACCCAGGACAAGCCGCCATAGATGCGGTAATCGGTTTCCCAGAAGCGCGGCGACTGCCACGCCACTTTGGTTGCCTGGTCGTTGCGGGTGCTGAGCAAGGCGGCTTTGACCGGGTCGCTGAAATCGGTGTCGAGCCTGGCCAGCAATGGCAGGGGCAAGGTGGATACCAGGTAATCGGCACGCACCACCTGTTCACGGCCGCTGTGCTGGTCGTGATAGGTCACCGCGACGCCGTCTTCCAGTTGGCGAATCTGTCGCACCTGGGCGCCCAGTTGCACCTGCTCGCGCACGCGCTGGTAGAACGCCTCGGTGATGCGGTCCATGCCGCCCACCGGCTGAAACATGGTCGCCGAGAACTCCGGGAATTCGGTGTGCAGCAGCGCGCCCCACAGCTCGGGATGCAGCAGGCGCTCAAGCCCTATCGGCTGCGCGCTGGCAGGCAGTGCGCCGGGGTGCACGGGCGACTCAAGGTGCCCGGAACGCAAGCTGCCTTCGTAGGCCAGCGCCTGGGACAGGTCGCCATACACTTGAAGGAACGCAAGCAGGCGCGTGCGTTCCTCGCCGGTCAAGACGTCGTCGAGCGCATCGCGCTGCACCGCCTTGGCCAGCAGGCCGGACAGGTGGCCGCGCGCATCATTGACCGCCTGGCCGACGGTGAACGCCGGTTGTTGCAGGTCCGGCCGCACCTGGGCGCCATGGCTGCTGTTTACCAGCACTTGCAGCGGCACACCCAGTTCGCTGCAGTAGTCGAGGATCGTACGGTGCTGGCTGGGAATGCGCGCGGGGCCGGCGTTGAAATACTGGCCCGGATCGAAGGCTACCGTTTGCGAGCGGCCATCGGTGTAGTCCACGCGGTCGCCGTTGCGCAGGGTCCAGGTGCGCCCACCCACACGGTCGCGGGCCTCCAGCACCTGCACGGTGAACCCGGCCCGGCTCAGTTCCAGCGCGCTGACCAGCCCCGCAATCCCGGCGCCCAGCACCAGTACGCGGGTGCCCTGCCCCAGGCCGTCCTTGAGTTTCAGCGGTTGCGGCCGCCGGTGCGAAGACGGCCCCAGGCCCAATGCGGCCAAGGCGTCTTTGGCCGCCTGCTCACCGCCGACGGCGGCAATGCTGGACAGCGCTTCACGTCGTGTCAGTCCCATGTTCGATACTCCTAATCCGGCAGGCCCGGCGGGTTGATCAGCGATTTATCGACGCGCTCCACATCCAGCCCCCAGCGCTGCAACACCTGGGCGTATTGGCCGCCGGCAATCGCACCTTCCAGGGCGGTGTGGATCGGCTTGACAAGGCCGTTGTCCTTGCGCGTGGTCACGGCGATATCGGCCTGCAACGGCCAGCCGCCGTTGACGGTGCCGACACGCTTGATGCCGCCGGTGATCGCCGCCGAATAGGCGTACACCGAGTTGGGCCCGAACAACGCATCGCTGCGTCCCGACTGCACCGCCAGTTGCGCGGCGGCCTGGTCGTCGAAGTACTGCAACAGCGCAGGCTTGAGGCCCGCCTTTTCATTGGCCTCGTTCCACGCCAGCAGGACTTTTTCCTGATTGGTCCCGGAGCCAACGATGATCTTGAGCCCGGCAATGTCGGCGGCCTGTTTGATTTCGCTGATGGGGCTGGTGCTCTTCACATAAAACCCGAGCACGTCCTGGCGATAGGTGGCGAAGTCAAAGCGCTTCTTGCGCGCTTCGGTCACGGTGACGTTGCTGATCACCGCGTCGTACTTGCCGGAACTGACGCCCAGGGGCCAGTCTTCCCAACTGGTCTGCACCACATTGAGTTGCAGGCCGAGGCTGTCGGCGACCAACTGCGCGGTGTCGGCTTCACTGCCGATGGTGGTCTTGTCATCGCTGGCCAGCAGCGCCAGAGGCGGCCCGGCCACGCCGGACACGGCCACGGTGAACTTGCCCGGCTGGGCGAACTTGAAGCCCGGCGGGATCTGCGCGATCGCCGCTTCGTTACGGGGCGCATGAATGCGCGGGCGGTCCGGGCTGAGGTCGACCTGCTGCACGGCGAACGCCTGTTGCGCGGTGCCGACGGCAAACGCCAGCACGGCCACATGCAGTGGATGGGTAAACATGGGCAGTCACTCCTTGAACTAAAGCACCTTGCCGAGAAAGGCCTGGGTGCGGGGATGTCGGGGTTGGCGCAAGATCTGTTCGGGCGGGCCTTCTTCGATCAACTGGCCGTCGCAGAGAAACACCACGTGGTCAGCCACCTCGCGGGCAAAGCCGATTTCGTGGGTGACGATCACCAGGGTCACGCCCAAGCGGGTCAGGCCCTTGATCACGTCGAGCACTTCGCCCACCAGTTCCGGGTCGAGGGCCGAGGTGGGTTCGTCGAACAGCAGTACTTTGGGGTCCAGCGCCAGGGCGCGGGCGATGGCGACGCGCTGTTGCTGGCCACCGGAGAGCTGGCGCGGGTAGGCATCGAGCTTGTCCGCCAGGCCGACCTTGGCCAGCAACTCGGCGGCGTTGTCCCGGGCCAGGGCCTTGCTCCAGCGCTTGTGGGCCAACGGCGCTTCGGCGATGTTTTCCCAGGCGGTCAGGTGCGGGAACAGGTTGAAATTCTGGAACACGAAGCCCACGTCGATGCGTCGCTTGAGAATCTCGCGTTCCTTAAGCTCGAAGAGCAGGTCACCCTTGCGCCGATAGCCGACGTACTCACCGTCGATGGTGATATGCCCGCTGTCGATTTTTTCCAGGTGATTGATGGTGCGCAGCAAGGTGGACTTGCCCGAGCCGGACGGCCCGAGGATCACCGTGACCTTGCCCGGGTCGATCGTCAGGTCGATGTTGTCGAGCACCTGCTGGTTGCCGAAACGCTTGCCGACGCCCTGGATCTGGATACGCCCTGCGCGTGCCTCAGCCATGGGCTTTCTCCTTGAGCCAATGGCGCAGCCGTTGCAGCGGCGTCGGCGGCAGCACGCGCGCGGTACCGCGGGCGAAATGGCGCTCGACGTAATACTGGGCGCTGGTCAGTACGGTGGTGATGATCAGGTACCACACCGTCGCCACGATCAGCAGCGGGATCACCGCCTGGGTGCGGTTGTAGATGACCTGCACGGTGTAGAACAGCTCCGGCAGGGCCAGCACGTAGACAATCGACGTGCCCTTGACCAGGCCGATGATTTCGTTGAACCCCGACGGCAGAATCGAGCGCAGTGCCTGGGGCAGGATAATGCGAAAGATGCGTCGCGACGCCGGCAGCCCCAGCGCCGCCGCCGCTTCATGCTGGCCGGCCTCAACACCGATCAGGCCGCCGCGGATGATCTCCGCCGCGTACGCCGCCTGCATCAGGCTCAAGCCCAGCACGGCCACGGTAAACTGACTGAGTACATCCACCGTCGACCATTCGGCGAACACCACCTCGGTAAACGGCACACCGACCACGATGTGGTCGTAGAGGTAGGCAAAGTTGTAGAGGATGATCAACACCAGCAGCGCCGGCATCGAGCGGAAAAACCAGATATAGCCCCAGGCCAGCGCCGCCAGCAACGGCGAACCGGACAACCGCGCCAGCGCCAGCGCAGTGCCGAGGATAATGCTGAACAGCGTGCTCAGCAGCGTCAGCAACAACGTCTGCCCCAAGCCACGCAGCACCGAGGGCGAGAAGAACCACTGGCCGAACACCCCCCACTCCCAACGCGGGTTGGTGGCCAGGGAATGCACGATGACGAGCAGCACCAGCGCGGCAAAGATCGACCCGGCCCAGCGCCAGGGATGCCGGGCCGGCACTACCTGCAAGGCCTTGATCGGCGTGGCGACACGGCGCTGGTGACGCGGGTAAGGGTTGACTTCATCGATCAGCTCGAAGGGTTTGGCGACAATGGGCATGGTCTATTCCTCGCAGGCCTTAGAAGGCATAAGTCAGCCGGGTGTAGTAGTACCCGCCGGTAAAACCGTAGGGCGAATAGGTGCCGTAGCTGGCGAGCATGGTGCTGCTCGGCACGCCTTGTTTCTTGGGGTAGAGGTCGAAGAGGTTCTTGGCGCCGATGGCCACGTTGAGGTCCTTGGTGAGGTTGTAGCCGAGGTCGAGGTCGGTGATCCATTTGGCGCTGTAGACCCGGTCCAGGTCGCGATCGGCCGAAGCATTCACTTCCTTGTAGGTGCCGTAACGCGTCAGGGCCAGGTTCAAGTTGAAGCGCTCGATGCTCCAGTCACCACCGAGGATCAGCTTGGTGCTCGGTTGCACGCCGGTGATCAGGTTGCGCGCCTGGCGATCCATCAGCTCATAGGAAGTGCCGAGGATGTTGGTCGATTCCTTGTAGTTGAGGATTCTGGTCTGGTTCCAGTTGAACGCGGCGGTCCACTTCACTGCACCGAATGCGCCCAGGTCCTGGTTGTAGCTGCTGACCAGGTCCAGGCCCTTGGTGCGGGTGTCGGCGCCGTTGATGAAGTACTGGCCGCCAGAGGTGGAGTTGACGCCGTTGTTCTGCAACACCTGGGTGACTTCGGGCCCCAGCAGGGTGCCGGTGAGGGTGATGCGGTCGCGCAGGTTGATCACATAGGCGTCGGCGGTGAAGCTCAGGCGGTCGGTGGGTGTTAGGATCAAGCCAAGGCTGAAATTGGTCGAGCGTTCGGGCTTCAGGTCCTCGGCGCCCAGGGCCTTGGCCGCCGCCGAACCGACCGGCAGGACGCCGTAGTTGATCGACTGGTACACCCCATCCACCACGCCATAGGTGGTCGAGCGCGCACTGAACAGGCTGTTGGCCAGGGACGGCGCACGAAAGCCATTGCTCACGGTGGCACGTACCGCCAATTGCGGGGTGAAGTCGTAGCGGGTAGTCAGCTTGCCGCTGCGGGTGGCGCCCACCCCCTGGTTGTAATGCTCATAACGCACGGCGGTGCCGACGTACCAGTCCGGTAGCGGGTTGAAGCCCGCGTCGACATAACCGGCGACGCTGTTGCGCGACGCGCTGCTTTCTTCATCAGGGGAAATGCCGTTGGTGACCTGGGCCCCGGACGAGGCGCAATTGCCCGGCGCCAAGCAGTAGCCGCCGTTGGCATAGGACGCGTAGTCACCCGCCTGCACCTCATAAGTGTCACGCCGATGCTCGAAGCCATAGGACAGGTCCAGCGGTTTTTGCAGGCCGATGTCGAAGCCGCGCTTGAAGTCCAGGTTGGTGGTCAGCTCGGTGGAAATCCATGTGCCGGAGGTAAAGCTGTTCGGCGTGGCCTCGCCCAGGGACGGGTTCTGGTTGTGGGTGGTGCCCTGCTCCGCTTCGTTGCGCCCGTAGGTGGTGGACAGGTCCCAGTCCCACTCGCCGACGGTGCCCTTGCCGCCGAAGGCCGCCTGGAAATCGTCTTCATCGATATACCAGGTGGGCGTGTAGCCGGAAGGATAGCCATTGGGCCCGGTGGTGATGGTGTTGGTGATGGTCGGCAGGCGGAAGTTCTGGCCCTGCTCGGCCTTGCGCCGCGAGTAGGTGGTGAAGGAGTACAGGCTGAGGCTGTCGTCGATCGGCAGTTCGGCGTTATAGCCCAGGGTCAGCAGGTTGGTCTTGGGCGTGCCGTAGCCGCCGTAAGTCGACTTGCCGGCCAGGCCGTAGGCTTGTTCATAGGTGTAGCCGTTGGCGCTGGCCTTGTTGTCGTCATTCTGGCTGCGCGCATCCAGGGCCAGTTGCACGATACCGCCGTCGCCGATTTCGAAGCCTTTGTTGAGGCTTTGCTGCACGGTCTGCTTCTTGCCGTCATAGCCCAGGCCCGCGTGGGTCACCGAGGTGCCGCGGGTGTCGGCCTTGAGGATCACGTTGATCACCCCGGCGATGGCGTCGGAACCGTATTGGGCGGCGGCGCCATCGCGCAGCACTTCCACATGGTCGATGGCGCTGATGGGGATCAAATCCAGGTCGGCCGGTGCGGCGCCGGTGTTGATGCCGTTGATGTTCAGGGTGGCGCTGGTATGGCGGCGCTTGCCATTGACCAGCACCAGCACTTCGGCGGCGCTCAAACCACGCAGGTTGGGGGCACGGGCAATGCCACTGGCGTCCCAGCCGGTTTTCTCCGGCAGGGTCAGCGAGGGGATCACTGCGCTGAGCGCTTCCATCAACCCGGGCTTGCCGGTGCTTTGCAGCTGTTTGGCGCTGACCACATCGATGGGCACCGGGCTGCTGGTGACGGTGCGCTGCTCGGCGCCACGGTTACCGGTGACGACGACGGCGGACAAGGTGCTGTCGTCCTGGGCCTGGACTGCGGCGGCCAGCAGGGACAAGGTCAAGGCGGCGGTGGGGGGTAGAACATGCTTCATCGCTATTCCCGGTTTTTCAAATCGCAGGGTCGGGCAGGCACGCGCCTGGCGCGGCATGGCCGGTGTTGAAGGTGCAGGTGCGGTTTGAACTAGGTGTGGGGCGAGCGAAGGGTTTGAAGGGGCAACATACGTCGAACTCCGTTCCAACGATTCTGCTGCGGGGGATTACCCGTCAGGTGCGCAGAATCTGAATCACGCTGGGTACCATCCGGGGTCTGGGGTAGGCTGTTGCGATCAAACATAACGGAATGGATTTTAAAAATATAATGCTATTTGGGCATAAGCTAATATTCTGATATTTCATTATTTCTTTGAATTTTTATTCATATGTTTGATGTTGCATTGAGTACATATCCGTTGTTTAGGTAACGGCTGCTTAGGGTTCCGCCACCTCGCCTAGGCTAGGTGTGCCTAAGATCAAAAGCAGAAGCGCGGCGGCCTGGTAGCCGACCGATGTCTAATGTCGGAACTCGGTTAGAAATGTGGGAGGGGGCTTGCCCCCGATGAGGGAGTGTCAGTTGATAAATTTGTAGCTGACCCTCTGCCATCGGGGGCAAGCCCCCTCCCACATTTTCAACCACGTTCCTTCAGTTAGCGGGCTTGAGCAGCTGCATCTGCTGGCGATAATCGTCCGTCACCTGCCGCGCCTGGCTGCTGCTGGTGATCACACGGGGGGTGATCAGCACGATCAATTCGGTGCGATCCTTGGATTTGCTGGTGTTGCCGAACAACCAGCGCAAACCGGGGATCTTGCCCAGGTACGGTACGGCACTGACGGAGTCCGCATTGTCCTGCTTGATCAACCCCCCCAGCAGCACCGTCTGCCCGCTCTGCACCGCCACCTGCGTCGACACCGACCGTGTGGAAATACGCGGATTATTCGGCGTGTCATTACTCGACGCCGCCTGGTCCTGCGCATCGCTGACCTGCTGCTGAATATCCATATACACCAGGCCACCCGGATTGATGCGCGGCACCACATCCAGGATCACACCCGTCTGCACATACTCCACACTGCTCAAGGTAGTGTCAGACGTCCCCGTGTTCACCGTGGTCTGGCTGATAGGAATGTTATCGCCCACCTGAATCTGCGCTGGCTGGTTGTTCATCACCACCAGCGACGGTGCCGACAGCACCTGGGTGCGGCCGTTGGTTTCCAGGGCGTGCAGGGCCACTTGCAGGTTGGAGCTGACGAAGGAATAGAACAACGAATCCGCCGCCCCCAGCCCGGCCCCGCCACCGCCCAGCGCGCCCTGGCTGCCGGAGGCGTTTGCCACCGTGGTGCTGGTGGAATTGCCGGCCAGGCGGCCCAGGTACCACTGCACGCCCAGGTCCAGTTCACCGGTGAGTTTGACCTCAAGGATGCGCGTCTCGATCTGCACTTGCAGCGGCGGATTGTCGAGGCGTTTGATCGCCGATTCGATTTCCTTCCACTGCACCGGGCGCGTGCGCACCAGCAGCTGGTTACTGCTTTTTTGCGCGGTGATGCGGGTGCCGGCGTCGAGGCTTTTGGCCGGCGCGCCTTCGGTGGTGTCTTGCTCGGCAGTGTCCTCGGCTTGTGGCTCCTGCTCCTCATCCTCGGCGGCAGGCTGGTTGTTATTCAGGTTATTGCTCAAGCCGCCAGGCGTGTTGCCGGACGTGCTGTTGGTGCCGGGCGATGACAGGGTCGCGGTGCGCAAACCAGGCGCGACCTTGGCCGGAGCGTCGTCCTTGATCGCGCCGCTGCCGTAGATCTGCCGCAGGTACTTGGCCAGGTCGGTGGCCTTCATGTTGCGCACGTCGTACACATACATCTGCGGCTCGTTGCCGCCGCCTTCGTCGATGGTGTGAATCCAGTCACCGACTTCGCTGAGGTACTGCGGCTGCGACGAGATCGCGACCACCGAGTTGGTGCGCTCGATCGGCAAGAACCGCACCATGCCCGCCAACGGCATGCCACTGTCGGGCCCGAACATTTTTTGCAGCTCGGGCATCAGTTCGGCGACGGAGGCGCGTTGCAGGCCGAACACGCCCACCGACATGCCCTTGAGCCAGTCCACGTCAAAGGTGTCGATGGTGTCCTGATAGTTGGCCAGCTCTTCCGGCGTACCGGCCAGGCTCAGCACATTGCGCGCCGGGTCAACCAGCAGAAAGGCATTCTCGCGAGCAAACGGCTTGAGCAATTTCTGCATCTCGGTGGCCGAGATATAACGCAGTGGGAACAGTCGCGCCGACAGGCCGTTGGACGGTTGCGCCACGCGCATCTGCGGCACCAGCTTGCCCGCCACCGCCTGGTTGGCCGGCAAAATCACATAGCGGTTGCCCTGCTTGATCATGGCGTTGTCGGTCCACGACAACAGGGTTTCGAGAATCGACAGCGCCTGCTCCTTGTTCACCGGCTTGGAGGTGGAAAAGCTGACGTTACCCTTCACCCCCTGGGCAATGCTGTAGTTCTCATGCAGCAGGTCACCCATCACGCTGTTGATCACCGCCTCGATTGGCTGGTCGGCGAAGTTGAACACGATGTCACCGCCCGCCTGCGCCTTGCCGGCCGGCGCCGCTGTGGGTTGGCGCACGAACTGCTGGTTGCCGCGAATCAATTGGCGCTGGGGCGGCGTCTTGGCCTGGGGCTGGCTGCTGTCGACCGGGGCCTGTTCGCTGGCCGGGTCCACGGGCGGGCGTTGCGCGCCGGTGCCCTGCATCGCCTCATGCAACAAGGCCTCGTCCGGGTCCAGATGCTCAGGGAATGTGCCGCAGCCACCGAGGGAAACGGCGGTGGCCAGGCAAAACACGGTGGTGCGCAAAGCGCCGGGGAATGTATCGATCAAGGGGCGGACTCGTGAGGAAGGGTAATCGGGGGTGTGGTCGACGGCGGCGGCAGGCGCAGGCCTCGCAGGCTCAGGGTCTGCGTGCGGCCGTCGAGGACAAAGCGGGCTTCGCGGGGTGTCAGGTGTTCCAGGCGCCAGCCGTTGGGCAGGGTCTGGTCCTGGTGGACTTTCAGTGGCGGGCCGTCCGCGCGTTTGAGCAGTGCGACGCGCAGGTCGCCGTCCAGTACGATGCCGGTCAGCGTCAGGCTCGACAGGCTGGAGACGGCGGCTTGGCCAACCGCGCGGTCAGGGCTGCGGTCAGGGCTGAACAGCGGCGCCTGCCAGGTGCCGGCGAGGCTTTCCAGGGTTGCGCTCGGGGCCACCAGTACCTTGGCCGGGGCGTTGGCGCGCGCATCGGGTTCGGGCGCCGGCAACCACTCAGGCGCATCGCCGATGCTGCTGAGGATGCCGACCATCAACAGGCCCAACAGCCCGGCCACGCCGAGCAACAGCCACTCCAGGGGACGCAGTGCGTTGATCATCGGCGCACCTGCGCGGCGGAAGCCGGTTGCAGGTAGCCACGCACGAGCAGGTGCACCACCAGTTGACCGGCACCACCGCTGGCGGGCGCGTTCGGCCCACGGCGGATGCTCATCTCATCGACAAACAGGAACGGGCGCTGGTACTCCAGCTCGTGCAGGATCGCGGTCAAGGGTTCGATGGCGCAGTTCAGGGTCAGGCTGACTTTGACTTGGCGGTAGGGTTCGCTGTCGTCCTGCTCGGGGGTGATCGGCATGCGCTGCGTGAGGCTGCAGCCGCCACCGAGGCCGGCGCGGCTGTTGATCAGGTCGGCGACGCGTTGCATCAGGTCCGCCGCCACGGCGCTGGGGTCATCGCCGGGCAGCAGGCTGGTGCTGCTGGCCGGGTCCTGGCGGGCCTCCTCGAGTTGCTGACGCAGGGAATCACCCTGGCGCAATATGCCGGCGTAGCGTTGCTGCTGTTCGCGCAGCTGCTCGGCCTGCTCGCCCATCTCGCGCAAGGGGCCGGCGAACCAGCTGTCGACCAATAGCCAATACGCGGCGCCGAGCACCAGGGCCAGGCCGATCAGGGCTGCGCCACGGCGCTCACGGGGTGTCAGTGGTCGGCGCATCGGCGGCCTCCTGGTGCAGGTGGGCGCGCAAGGAAAATTGATCCTTGCCGGTTTGCGCGTCGGGTTGGATCACCCCTTCGAACTGGGCATTTTCCAGGCTGTGGCAGCCCTTGATGCGGGTGATCAGGGCACTGGCCTTGGCGCTTTGCCCGGAGAATGAAACGTCGGCGCCGTCGTTGACTTCCAACTGGTCGATCCAGGTGTCGGACGGCAGGCAGGCCGTCAGCTCGTTGAGCAGCCCGGCCAGCGGCGGTTGGGCGGTCTTGCGGCGGATCAGATACTGCGCGGCGCCACGGGTATTGAGCAGTTGCTGGCGCAGGGCCTGGATTTCGGCGACCTGGGCTTTTTGCGCGCGCACGCTTTGCTGCATGCTGTCGAGCACGCGCTGGCGGTCGTTGAGCCAGAGCAGCATGGCGGCAATCAGCAAGGCGCCGCACAGCCACGGCAGGCTGCGTTGCAGGCCTTTGCCCGCCGGGCGCTGGCGTGGACGCAGCGGTACCGGCAGCAGGTCGATGCCCATCGGGACGCCCGCCGCGTCCGCCACATCCACCGCGTGTGGCTGCAAGCCGAGGGCGGCGCACTCCGTGAGGATCTGGTCGAGGCGCTCGCGCAGGATCGCCACCAGCGTCACGTGCACGTGGGTCGGAGTGCGCCGCTCCTGGCGCGCGACGAAGTACAACTGCGCCGCATCAAACGGGGTAAAACGGTCCAGTTCATACCCCACCACCGTCGCCAGGTTGCGCGCCGCCGCCGGGGGCAACTGCAAGGCTTGCACCAGCACCGCCGAGGGCGCCAGCAACAGCACCTGGCGCGCCTCGCCGGCCACGGGCGACACGGGCGCGGTCAGCGGCCATGGGTACACATGCTCGGGGATGTCCTGCAGCGACAGCCAGGCCGGCAGGCAGCCACGCAGCTCCTTGAGCCACAGCCGCCAGCCCATTTGCAACAGGCTGCCGCGCCAGCGCTGGGTGATGGGCTCCGTCAGCAGGTGCAGCCGTGCGGATAAGTGTTCGTTCATTCTTGCCAACGTAAGACTCGATAAGGTTGTGCGCTGCCTTGCGCGGGGCTCAATAACACGGTGGCTTGCAACTGGGCGTGGTAGCCGCCGGGGCGTTGCGCGCGGCTGTCGATCACCAGCACCTCACCGGGGTCGGCGCCCACCGCACTCAGGTGCGGCAGGTTCAAGGCGCGGCGCATCAGCGTGCTGGCGAAGGCCGGATCGGGCCGGTCCAGGCCACTCCACAGGCTGATCTCGGGAACCAGCGCGCTGTACAGCGCCTGGGTCATGCCCGGCAATTGCCGCACTTCTTCTATGACCCTGAACGGCGCCAGGCCCTGGTGGCGTCGTACCTCCAGGTCCTTGGCGAGTTGGCCGGCCTGGGCCTGGGTCGCACCGCAGGCCAGGGCCAGCCGCGCGAAATCGCCGACCTCGGCGCTGTTCAAGTACAACTTGCCGCGCTCGCTGCGCAGGCTGACGTGCAACTGTGCATCGTCGAACACCAACGGGATTTCACGCCCATCGGCGATCCACTGTTTGCGCTGCAAAGGGTCGGCCAGGCCCTGCAGCGCCAGCGCCACGCCCGCCTCGGCGGCCAACACCGCCTGGGTGTGCTGGCGGTGCCACGCCGCCTGGCGGATTTCCAGTTGCACCCAGCCGGCCAGGCCGCCGAGCAGCAGGCTGAGCAACGCCAGCACCCACAGCACCAGCAGCAGCGCGACACCGCGCTGATGCCGGATCATTCGGGGCCCCCACTCGACAGGTTCAAGCGCAGCGCGATCACCTGGGTGACCCAGGGCACCGGCCCATTGACGCGCGCCGCAATCCGCACCGCCGAGGGCAAACGCCGGGTCCACGGCCACTCGCTGATCCAGCCGGTGGCGTTGCCCTTGGGCGACACGCCGCGATAGCTGAACTGCAGATCTTCAACCCCTTTCAATAACACCTGTGGCTCACTGCGCGACGCCGGTACGCTGACCTGCGCTGGAGACTCAAACCGCGCGAACGCCACCTGCAAATCGCGCTGCGCCTCGGCGCCGGTCAACTGCAGGGTGAAGCGCTGAATCCCGCCACCGAGCACGCCCGGCAGGGTCGCGACAAACTGCATGCGCTGTGGGCTGCCGGCGAAAAACCCGTCGGTCTGGCTGTCGTCCTCGGTCACGTCCAGGGGCAGCGCCTCGCTGATCGCCGTGCGCAAAAACTGCTGCGCCGCCCGCATTTCATCCAGGCTGACCGTGTAGCGCTGCGCCTTGAGCACCGCGCGATTGGCCCCCAGCAGCGCGCCACCGACCAGGGTCAGTAACACGCCGAGCAGGCTCAGCACGATCATGATTTCGAGCAGGGTGAAGCCCTGCTGACGGCGCTTCACAAACCGGCCCCTGCCGCACGCAGTTTCAAGGTGCTGAAACTGGCGTGGCGCGGCCCCTCGCTGACCGTCAGGTCGAGGCGAAACAACTGCGGCTGGCCGATCCGGGTGGGCTGTTGGGCGATGCGCAGTTGCCAGGCGATGCCGTCCAGATCGCCCTGGCGCACGCCATTGGCCAGGGGACCTGCTGCTTCCTGGTCCATCACGCTGACGGCAGCATGGCTCAGGCGGTCGCTGTGGGCGACGTGCAACAACGAGCGCGCGCTCTGGCCGAAGGCGACCAGCAGCACCGTGCTGCAGATAGCCATGAGCGTCAGCGCGGCGAGCATTTCCAGCAGGGTGAACCCGGCTTGGCGCTTCATGGCAGCGCCCTGGACTGCACGCTGCCGGTCAGCCAGCCAATATCGATGCGCCAGCGCCGGCTGCCATTGGCCAACAACAGGTTGCCGCCGGTGGAACTGCCATCGGGGTAGAACTCCACCGCCGAGCCTGCATGTTCGGCCGTGTGCAAGGTGACTTGCAGGTCGGCCGGCCAGTGTTTTTTCGGGCGGCCCGGGGCCTGGAAGCTGAGGCTGCGCAAGTCGAACGACGTGCTTTGCGGGGTGCCGCTGACAATCGCCCGCGCCCGCGTGCTGCGCAACGCCTCGACCATCTGCCCGACCGCCTGGCGCTCCTTGGCGGCGCGCAGGCCTTGTTGCAGGCCAAAACCCACCAGGCCGGCCGCGATGCTGATCAAGACGATTACCACCAGCATTTCCAGCAAGGTAAAACCACGTTGGGCGTTGGCCATGGTCAGCGGTTATTCCCAGTTGCCCAGGTCGGCGCTGTAGCCTTCGCCACCGGGCTGGCCGTCCTGACCGTAGAAAATCAGGTCGAACGCGCCGTGCTCACCGGGGAAGCGATAGCCGAAGGCATGGCCGAACGGGTCCTTGAGGTCCGACGGCTTGGCATACGGGCCGGCCCAGCCGGCGCTGTTACCCGGCTTGTCGACCAGTTGCTGCAGGGACTTGGGCGGCGAGCCGACGTCCAGCCCGTAGCTTTCGATTTTCATGCTCAGGCTGGCCAGTTGCGCCTTGCCCGCACCGTACTTGCCCTTGTCCACGTTACCGCCAACCTGGCGCACCACGATGGTCGCGACGATGCCCAGCAGCACGATCACGGCGAGCATTTCCAGCAGGGTAAAACCGCCCTGGCGGCGGGCGGGCTTGAATCGGTTTTGGCGCATGGGTAAGGATCCTTGAGGGTTCATATATTGCTGGTCAGGCTCATCAGCGGCAGCATGATCGCGAGCATGATCACCGCCACCAGCACCGCCATGACCACGGTCAGCGACGGCACCAGCGCGGCGAGCAGGCGGTCGATGCCGCGCTTGGCTTCAACGTCGAACACATCGGCGACCTTGAGCAGCATGCTGTCGAGTTCGCCGGCCTGTTCGCCGACTTCAATCATTTGCAGCGCCAGGTCGGGCAGCAGCGGCTGCGCGCCGAAGGCACTGGCCAGGGTGCCGCCGCCCTTGACGGATTCGGCGGCCTGGGCGACTTGCGCTTGCAGCGCGCGATTGGTGCAGACCTGCCGGGCGATCACCAGCGCCTGCAGCAGCGCCACGCCGTTGCTCAGCAAGGTGCCGAGGGTGCGCGTCAACCGCGCCGCTTCGACCCGTTGCAGCAGCGGGCCGATCACACGGAGGCCAAGCACGCGCCTGTCATAACGCTCACGGCGCTGCGGGTCGCGCAGGCGTGCGGCCAGCGTCCAGATCGTGACGATCAACCCGGCGAAAACCGCCAGGCCATAGGCCCCGAGAAACTGGCCGAGCCCGAGGATCACTTCGGTGATCAACGGAATGGGCACGCCCAGATCCTTGAAGATCGGCACGAACTGCGGCACCACATAAGCCAGCAGCAGCGCCAGCGAGCCGAGTACGCCGACCACCAGAAAGGCCGGGTAGATCAGCGCGTTGATCACCTCGCCGCGCAGTAATTGGCTGCGCTCCAGGTAGTCACTGAGCTGGCGCAGGGTGTTTTCCAGGGCGCCGCCCGCCTCGCCCGCGCGCACCATGCTCAGGTACAGCGGCGAGAACTGGCGGCCCTCTTCCTCCAGCGCTTTGGATAACGGCTGGCCGGCCTTGACCTGTTCGCGGATACGCTCGATGAGTGCGCGGGTCTGCGGCTGGCCAGGTTGCTTGAGCAGGATGCCCAGCGAGCGCTCCAGCGGCTGGCCGGCGCCCAGCAGGGTGGCCAGTTGCTGGGTGAAACTGACCAGCGCCGCGCCGCTCAACTGACCACGGCCAAGGGCATTGCGCAGCCCTTGCGCACCGGCGACGTCAACCTGCAACACCAGCAGCCCGCGCTTGTGCAACAGGGCGACGGCGGCGTCGTGGTCCTTGGCGTCGAGCGTGCCGTGTTGCGCGGCGCCCTGGCTGTCGAGGGCGCGGTATTTGAACAGGCTCACGTGCCCTCCCCTCGGGTCACACGCAATACTTCTTCCAACGACGTCACGCCGGCGACGGCCTGGCGCAGGCCCTCTTCATGCAAGGTGCGCAGGCCGCCACGGCGGGCGGCGGCTTCCAGGGTGGCGGCATCGGCCTGGCGCATCAGCAGGCTGCGCAGTTCTTCATTCATCACCAGCAGCTCGGTGATTGCACTGCGGCCGTGGTAACCACCGCCCGGCGTGTCGGCGCGGGGCCGATAAAGCATGATCGGGCGCTCATCGGTAAAGCGGTCCAGGCCATGCTCGGCGATCAGCTCGGGCGGTGCTTCGAAGGCTTCCCGGGTGGCCGGGTCGAGGCGGCGCACCAGGCGCTGGGCCAGGATGCCGTTGACGGTCGAGGCAATCAGGTAGCTTTCGACGCCCATGTCGAGCAGCCGCGTGATACTCGCCGCCGCACTGTTGGTGTGCAACGTGGACAGCACCAAATGCCCGGTCAGCGACGATTGAATAGCGATGCGGCAGGTTTCCAGGTCGCGGATTTCGCCGATCATAATCACGTCCGGGTCCTGACGCACGATGGAGCGCAGCGCGCCGGCAAAGTCCAGGCCAATGGCTGGCTTGACCTGAATCTGGTTGATGCCTTCCAGTTGATATTCGACCGGGTCTTCAACCGTGATGATCTTGCGCTCGGCGGTGTTGAGCCGTGACAGCGCGGTGTACAGCGTGGTGGTCTTGCCCGAGCCGGTCGGGCCGGTGACCAGCAGAATCCCGTGGGGACGCTCCAGCACTTCAAGGAAGGTTTCCAAGCGCTGGCCATCAAAACCCAGGCTCTGGAAATCGAACTGCACGGTCTGCCGATCAAGCAGACGCATCACCACCGACTCGCCAAAACTGGTAGGCACCGTGGACACCCGCAGGTCGAGTTCCTTGCCCTGGATGCGCAGCATGATCCGGCCGTCCTGGGGCAGACGCCGCTCGGCGATGTCCAGGCGCGCCATGATTTTCACCCGCGAAATCACCGCGGCGGATGAGCTCGACGGTGGCGCCTCGGCCTCGTGCAGCACGCCGTCGATGCGGTAACGCACCTTGAGCTGGTTTTCGAAGGGTTCGATATGGATGTCCGAGGCGCGATGTTCCACCGCGCGCTGCAGGATCAGGTTGACCAGGCGAATCACCGGCGCCTCGGAGGCCATGTCCTTGAGGTGTTCGATGTCTTCCAGCGCGCCGCTGTGCTCGTCGAGATTTTCGATCAGCGTGCCCATGGCCGAGCGGCCCTGGCCGTAGTAGCGCTCGATCAGGGTTTCGACCTCGTTGCGCGGGCCGACCGCCAGCCACACCGGCACGCCGCAGGCATAGGCCAGGGCCTGGAACGGGTAGACCAGCGACGGGTTGGCCGCCAGCACGCGCAGGCCACCCTGGCTCCAGCCCACGGGCACCACCTGGTAGTGGCGCATAAAGCGCTCGGTCAGGCTCGGTAACGGGTCAAGCAAGGGCGGCGCGGCGTCGGCCAGCAGCAGCGGCGCGCCGAGCAAGTCGGCCCAGGCGCGGGCCAGTTCGACTTCGGAGACCAACCCCAGGCGGGTCAGCAGGCCAAGTAATTCAGGGTCGGCGCTCTCTTGGGACAGGCGCCGGGCGCGCTCCAGGTCCACGGTTTTCAACCCGGCCTGTTGCATCAGCCACGCGCAGACTTGTTCGGTATCCGGGACGTGCATCTGGCAGGCATCGATGGGCGTTGAGGGACTTGGCATAAGCAGCTATCTGAGGGGCAATGTTCTACACAACTGCAGGAACCCCTTGTGGGAGGGGGCTTGCCCCCGATAGCTGTGGACCAGTTGGCGCATATGCTGACTGATACACCGCTATCGGGGGCAAGCCCCCTCCCACAGGGGACCGCGGTTAGTTCGAGGTCTTCGGCGCGGCCTGGCTGCTTTTCAAAGGGCGGCCACCCTTGGTGGTTTCGGCTTTCTGCTTTTTCGCCGCCTTGGCGTCGTGGGTCTGGGTCAGCACGGTGGAATCGGCAGCACCCGACGTCGCATCGGCGTCGGTTGATTCAGCGGCCATGGCCGCGCCACTCAGTGCAACGCCCAGCACGAGGCCGGCACCCAACAGGGACATTTTCATAAACATTCTCCAGTTCAAAAACAGCGGACAGCTCAAGTGGCGCCTTGAATTCGATCAAGACCCTACACCAAAGCGTTGTGTATGACAGCTTGTATAAAACATGGCCTTTTAGAACTACCGGGCAACGCCACTAGTTTGCCATGCCGCCATATATTTTCTTAAACCAATCGACTGGTAGGTTTAGCCTTAGTTCCGAAAGGTAAGGAAATATTTCTTATTTCACGCAAAAATTAGCTTTTGTTTGACTTATAACTGCAAGAATTGCCTTAATTATGCAGTTTTTGCGGTTCAAAACGCCATCGCGTGATACCACTTAGACACTACTCACAATAACAATCCATACAATTATTAAACTTTTAATACTGCGAAACCTGCCAAGTAGTTGCAATTAGCCATCGGTTAAACATTGCGATCAAGGCTGACTATTGCCCGTAAAAAAGTGACAGGCGCGCTGTGTGAAGCGCGCGTTTTGGCACCCTATTTTCAATAAACAGTTGTCGGAGAAACCCATGAACAAACGCAAAATGATCGGTGCGCAGTCGGCATTTGCCCTGCTGGCACTGGCCGTGTCCCAGGTGCATGCGGCCACCAGCCCGGCCTTGGATGAGGGCAGGGTGAGCCGCGCAGAAAAGGCCGCGGATAAAACCCTGGCGAAGATGACCATGGAAGAGAAACTCGCCTACATCGGCGGCACTGGCGGTTGGGACGTCAAGCCGTTGACCCAATACGGCATCCCGCAGATCCACGGTGCCGACGGCGGTGTCGGCGTGCGCTACACCAGTGAAGGCAACGCCCAGGGCGTGGTGTACCCGTCCGGTCCGAACCTGGCAGCCAGCTGGAACCCGCGTCGCGCCATCGACCTGGGCCGTGCCCTGGGCTACGACACCGCCAGCGGCGGTTATCAGTTCGTCACCGGCCCCGGCATCAATCTGTACCGCATGCCGTACAGCGGCCGTGCGTTCGAGTATCTGTCGGGTGAAGACCCCTTCCTCGGCGCCAGCCTGGGGCCGGCCGTGATCAACGGGATTCAGTCGCGCGGCGTGTGGGCCAACGCCAAGCATTTCGCCGCCAATGACCAGGAAAGCAACCGCTTCCATCTCAACGAAACCATCAGCGAGCGCGTGCTGCGCGAGATGACCCTGCCGCCTTTCGAGTCCGCCTCGAAGAACAGCAAAGTCGCGATGATGATGTGTGCATTCCAGAAGGTGAACGGCGAGTTCGCATGCCAGAACAAGCACCTGATGCGTGACATCCTGAAAACCGAATGGGGCTATCCGGGTTTCGTCCAGAGTGACTACAACGCCGTGGTCGACGGCTTGCCGGCGGCACAGGCCGGTACTGACCTGGACATGATGGGCTACCAGATGAACAGCACCGTCCTCAAGCCGTACCTGGACAGTGGCGAGCTGAGCAGCGCGACCATCGATGACAAGGTTCGCCGCATCCTCAAGCAGATCTACCTGTACAAGTTCGACAGCAAAGCCCCGCTGACCAGCCACAACATGAACAGCGCCACCAGCAACCGCACGGCGCTCAATGCCGCGCGCGAAGGCATCGTGCTGCTGAAAAACCAGAACAGCCTGCTGCCGCTGGACGCGAAGAAGGTCAAGCGCATCGCCGTGGTCGGCACCCTGGCCAAGTACGCGCCGCCTACCGGTTTCGGCAGCGCCAACGTGATGGCCGCCAACTACATCAGCGAGCTGAGCGGCTTGCAGCAACTGGCGCCAGGCGCCAAGGTCGAGTTCATCGACGGGCTGTCGCTGGACCCGGCCACCTCCAGCTGGACCCATGCCGACAGCAATGGCAACAGTGTCAAAGGCCTGAAGACCGAGTTCTTCAGCAACACCAACTGGTCCGGTGACCCGGCCGCCACCCGCACTGACACCCACGTCAACCTCGACTGGTCCACCGACAGCCTGCCAGTCAATGGCGACACTGCCGCCACGTCGATTCGCTACAGCGGCCAGATCACCCCGACCGTCAGCGGCGAACAGGTGTTCAAAGTCCGCGCCGACGGTGCGGTACGCCTCTACGTCAACGGCAAGAAAGTCCTCGACAACGGCGACGGCAAGCCGCTGCCGAACAACAGCATTCCGCCGACCATCCCGGTGTTCGCCAAGGTCAATCTTGAAGCCGGCAAACCGGTCGACATCAAGCTCGAATACTCGCGCCGCAACGGCTACCTCTCCACCATGGGCGGCCTGGTTGGCGTGCAGATGAGCTGGGCATCGCTGGTTGCGCCACAGGACCTGGCGCAGTACGACGCCGTACTGGTGGCAGCCGGCAACAGCAATGAATACGAGGGCGAAGGCTTCGACCACAGCTTCGACCTGCCGGAATACCAGAACCTGCTGATCCAGAGCATTGCCAAGGTCAACCCGAACACCGTGGTCACCCTGCACGGCGGCACCGGCTTGAAGATGAGCGACTGGATCGACCAGGTGCCGGCCGCCCTGCACGCCTTCTACCCTGGGCAGAACGGCGGCCAGGCCCTGGCAGAGATCCTGCTGGGCAAGGTCAACCCGTCGGCCAAGCTGCCGATCAGTATCGAACGCAACATCGAAGACAACCCGATCTACGCGACTTTCCCCAAGTTCGACAATCAGGAAACCCTGAGCGAGATGAGCTACAAGGACGACCTGTTCCTGGGCTATCGCGGCTACGAGAAGAAGGGCATCAAGCCGCTGTATCCGTTCGGTTATGGCTTGTCGTACACCACCTTCGGCTACAGCAACATCAGCGTCAGCCCTGGCGTCGCCGTGGCCGGTGCGCCGATCAAGGTGTCGTTCGATCTGGCCAACACCGGCAAGGTCGCCGGCGCCGAAGTGGCCGAGCTGTACGTGGGCCAGAACAACCCGAAAGTCGAACGCGCGATCAAGGAGCTCAAGGGCTACAAGAAAGTGTTCCTCAAGCCTGGCCAGAGCAAGCGCGTGACCATCGAGCTCAACGACCGCTCGCTGGCCTACTACGATGTGGCCAGCAAGCAGTGGGTGGTGGATGCCGACAGCTTCAACCTGTCGGTGGGCGCTTCGTCCCAGGACATCCGCCTGAACGCCAAGCTGGTCAACCCGTTCCGCCAGGAACTGTCGACCACCACCAGCAACCCGCTGCCGCGTTCGGCGCTGAACTCGACGTTGCGTGAATCGACGGTGAAGACCGGCGGCGTACTGCATCAAAATGAAGGGGATAGCGGCACCAGCGACGGTGATGGCTATGACATGAGCGATGACAGCAGCCAGGGCAGTGCTGCGGGCAACTGATCCCTGTGGAAGGGGGCAAGCCCCCTGCCACATGATCGTTCCCACGCTCTGCGTGGGAATGCCGCCTGGGACGCTCCGCGTTCCGCCGACAACTCAATGCGTACAGGTGACGCAGAGCGTCACGGGATGCATTACCACGCGGAGCGTGGGAACGATCAATCGGGTATCCACGATGCGAAGCGAGCCGCTCTTGATCTTGATCTTGATCTGCTTTTGATCTCAGGCGCCCCGTTAAACCACGCTGGCCGAACGCAGGCTTGAATCCGTGGGTAACCCGGCAGGACGCCGGGTTAGCCGCCCCGCGCCATGGATGGCGCGTGGCGGCGGCCCACGGATTCAAGCCTGCGTTCGGGCACACCGAGCCTAAGCGAGGTGCCGAGTGGTGGGGCAAGAGCGTTTTGCTTACTTTTGCGCTTTTCAAAAGTGAGCCGCCGTAAGGGCGGAACCCATAGCAGCCGTGACCGCAGCAACGGATATGTACTCGGTCTGATCCAGCATCCTGGTCGGCCCAGAGGCCGCCATCGGGGGCAAGCCCCCTCCCACATTGGACCGGGATCGACACCAAAATCCCGGCCAGCCAGAGGCCGCCATCGGAGGCAAGTCGAATCGTCGCACCGCCCCTCCCACATTTGGACCGGGATCGACTCAGGCTCTAATGGCCGCTTCGACCCGCGCAATGTAGGCATCGAACCGCGCCACCAGGTCCACCTGCTCCGGAAAGCGCAGCCACTGGATCTGCAAGCCATCCATCATGGCCAGGATCTCTTCCACCAGCCCGGCAATGTCCACGTCACTGCGCACCTCCCCCGCCGCCACCAGGTCTGCAAACTGCCCCTGCAGTCGTCGCTGGATCCCCGCATAGCGCTCCTGAAACCAGCCCCACGCCGGTTGCGTATCAAGCAGACTTTCCGCATTCAAAATGGTAAATGCACGCACCACACCAGGCGCGGTGGCATTCGAGCGGTTGATCGCGCGCAGGCTGCCAAGCAACCCGCTCAACGACTTCTCGGCGCGTACTTCATCGGCAATCCGTTGGTTGACTTCGTCGCGGCGTTGCAGCACGCCCATCAACAACGAGATCTTGCTGGGAAAGTGATGCAGCAGGCCAGCCACGGAAATACCGACAATCGCCGCCACCTGGGCCACGGAGGCGCCGCTGTAGCCCTCCAGGGAGAACACCTGCAAGGCCGCGTCCAGCAGCTCTTCGCGGCGTTTTTCACCCTTGGGTGCGCGGCGGGTTTTAGGGGCAGGTTCAGTCATGGGAACGTCCTTGTGGGCAGGCTTGCACCCTATCCAAATTGCCCCTGGGCCGCAAATAAAGCTCAGGCGCTTTCGCGTTCGATCAGGCTGCAGTCCAACAGGTTCAAGCGCTGTACCTCATCCACCACCGCCAGTACGCCAAGGCTTTCCAGTATCCGCGTGGCCGCCAGCACACCAATGTCCAACGCCGGCGGCTTGATGGTGCTCAGGCTCGGCAATAGCATTTCGGCAAACGGGTAATCGCCGAAACCGAGTACCGCGCAGTCCTGGGGGATTTTCAACCCGGCACGCTGCCCTGCCAGCAAGCCGCCGGCGGCCAGGTTGTCATTGGCGAAGAAGATCGCGTCGGGCGGTGTGGCATGGCTCATCAGGCTTTCCATCGCCTGCTTGCCCGCCTCAAAGGGCGCGCGGTCGGCGTCGGGAGCGAAGACCCAGGGCTGCACGCCCAGTTCGATCAGGGTCGCGGCGAACCCCTCGCCCCGCTCACGCGCGCTCAGGTCCCCCGCGGCGCTGTTGTGCACGAAAGCGATGCGTCGGTGGCCCTTGGCGTGCAGGTACCGCGCGGCCGTCACGCCGACTTCATAGTGGGAAAAACCGATCTGCAACGGCTTGCGCTCGGGCACGTAGTCCCAGGTTTCGACCACGGGGATATCGGCGTCGGCGATCATCTTTTCGGTGCCCGCACTGTGAAAACGGCTGGTCAGCACCAACGCCGCCGGCGACCAGCCGAGAAAGGCACGCACCGCACTTTCTTCCTGCTCGGCGCTGAAATAACTGGACGCCAGCAACAGCTGGTACCCATGCCGGCTGAGGGTATCGCTGAAACCCTGGAGGGTATTGGCGAAGATCGGCCCGGAGATGTTCGGGATCACCATGGCCACGATCCGGCCCCGTGCGGAGGCCAGGCCACCGGCCACCAGATTCGGCACATAGCCCAGTGCGGCGACCACCTCGGCAATACGTTCGCGGCGCTCGGGCGAGACTTGCTCCGGCTGATTGAAATACCGCGACACGGTAATCGCCGACACCCCGGCCTGGTGCGCGACGGTGCTCAGGGTGACGCGGCCGGCGCCACGGCGTTTGCGCGGTTTTGCTTCAGTCACGGGGGGCATCCAGTAAAAAACCAAAAAGAATATAAAACTAATTTTTTAGTATTTGACGCTCTAAACGCGAGCCTTCAATAATGCCGATGTTAGCGCTAACAAAGCGCATTGTCTGCTACTCGCTCGAGCGAATGCCCAAGACATCCACACAGGCGCTGGCGGTCGCAGAACCGCAGCGGACCAGGGCACTTTTCGAGCGGGCATCGCATGCACACTTTTCCACGGCACACCCATTTACTGCTTCTGGCTGGCCTGAGCGCCCTTCCCGTCCCCGGCGCTTTTGCCGGCGACGAACCGGAACTCACGCTCAAAGCCGTTACCGTCACCGCGACCCGGCGCGAAGCGTCGCTGCAGAAAGTCCCGGTGGCGGTCTCGGTGCTCGACGGCGAACAACTGGAACGCGACAACCGCAATGGCGTGGCGAGCATCGCGCAGCAAGTGCCGTCGCTGAATTTCCGCACCGGCGCCTCGAACAAGGACACCTCATTGTTCGTACGCGGTGTGGGCACCATTTCCACCTCCCCCGGCGTCGAACCGACGGTGGCCACGGTCATCGACGGCGTGGTGTACGCCCGCCCCGGCCAGGCCACCCTCGACCTGCTGGACCTGGAGCGCATCGAAGTGTTGCGCGGCCCGCAAGGCACGTTGTTCGGCAAGAACGCCTCGGCCGGGGTACTGAACATCACCAGCAAGGCGCCGACTGAGCAGACCCATGGTTTTATCGATCAGTCGTTCTACAGCGGCAATGAAAGCCGCACCCGCTTCGGTATCGGCGGGAGCCTGGTGCCGGAGGTGCTCAAGGGCTCGATCAGTACCTTGTTCGGCAGCTACGACGGCAACGTCGACAACCGCCACAACGGCCAGGAGGTCAACGGTTACAACCACAAGGGCATTCGCGGCAAGCTGGAATTCACGCCCGATGACGACGTGAAGCTGACCCTGATCGCCGACTACATGCAGTCCCACGATGACGCACCCAATGGCGTGGTCAGCCAGTCCCTGAGCCCGGCGTTCGGCAACGCGTTGAGCCCGGTTCGCGCCTCCAGCGACAACCGCGGCATCAACACCGATACCCGCAGCCATGTGCAAGACACCAACAAGGGCCTGTCGGCCCAACTGGACTGGAACCTGGGCGACTACACCCTGACCTCGATCACCGCCTGGCGCGGCTGGGACAACACCCAGTATCAGGACGGCGACCGCCTCGGCACGGTCAGCGCCGCCTTCCCCGGCACCGCCGACAAGGGCGACCTGGCGTTCGACCAATACTCCCAGGAACTGCGCCTGGCCTCACCCAAGGGCGAGTTCCTCGAGTACGTGGGTGGCCTGTTCTACATGCATGGCAAGGACGAGGAAACCTACCGGCGCACCCTCACCACGACTACGCGCATCGACCGTGGCATCGCCGACTACAGCACCACCAGCGACAGCTACGCGGCGTTCGGCGAGACCACCCTCAACTTCACCTCGCGCTTTCGCGGTATCGCCGGGTTGCGCTATACCCATGACGACTTGAAGTACGACCACCGTCGCGTGTCCACCTCGTCCACCACCATCAGCGGCATTCAACCGGCCACCGCAAGTTCCGGCTCGGTGGACGAGGACGGGTGGTCGGGCCGCCTCGGTGTGCAGTACGACCTGAGCGACAGCGTCACCAGTTACCTGACTTACTCGCGTGGCTACAAAGGCCCGGCGTACAACGTGTTCTTCAACATGCAGCCGCGTGACACCGAGGCGTTAAAACCGGAAACCTCCAACACCTGGGAAGCCGGGATCAAGACCAGCGCGTGGAACAACCGCCTGACCACCAACCTGGCGGTGTTCCACAGCGACTACGACAATTACCAGGCCAACTTTTTCGACACGGTCGCAGGCCAGGTGGTGACGCGCCTGATCAACGCCGGCAGCGTCAGCACCGAAGGGGTCGAGCTCGATTACGCGCTGCAGGCCACCCAGCAACTCAAGCTCTCCGGCGCCCTGGCCTATACCCGCGCGCGCATCGACCAATTCGCATGCCCGCCAGGCGCGGCGGCCACCTGCAACGTGAATGGCAAACCCCTGCCGTACAGCCCGGACTGGAAAAGCTACGTGCGCGCCGACTACAGCATCCCCCTGGATAACGGCCTGGATATCGAACTGGGCACCGACTACAGCTGGCAGAGCGAAGTGCAGTACGACATCAGCCAGAACCTTGATACCAAGCAAGGTGCGTATGGCATCTGGAACGCCAGCGTGGCCCTGGCCGACTACACCCATGGCTGGCGCGTGGCGCTGCTGGCGAAGAACCTGGTCGACAAGTCCTACTCACCGCTGCTGGCCAGCGGCGGCAACTACATCTACCGCGCCGTGCCCCGTGACGATGAACGTTACGTCGGCGTGCAACTGCGCAAGGATTTCTAGCATGAGCCGTCAACTCAAACTCGGCGCGTTCCTGATGGCCACCGGGCACCATGTGGCCGCGTGGCGCCACCCGGATGTGCCGGCCAATGCCGGGCTGGATTTCGCCCACTACAAGCACCTGGCACAGGTAGCGGAAGCGGCGAAGTTCGACGCCCTGTTCGTGGCCGACAGCATTGCCGCCGCCACCGGTGAAGTCGCCAGCCGGATGGCGCGGTCGGATCATTTCGAACCGCTCACCCTGCTCTCGGCGCTCAGCGCCGTGACCGAGCATATCGGCCTGATCGCCACCGCCACCACCAGCTACAACGAGCCCTACCACGTAGCGCGCAAATTCGCCTCGCTGGATCATCTGTCCGGCGGCCGCGCAGGCTGGAACCTGGTGACCTCGGACAACGCCGCCGAAGCGCTGAACTTCGGCCGCGATGAACACCTGGGCCACACCGAACGCTACAGCCGCGCCCGGGAATTTCATCAGGTGGTGACGGGGTTGTGGGACAGTTGGGACGACGACGCCTTCGTGCGCGACAAGGCCAGCGGGCGCTATTACGACCCGCGCAAATGCCATGTACTGGACCATGTGGGCGAACATTTCCGGGTCAAAGGCCCGCTGAACGTGGCGCGTTCACCCCAGGGCCAGCCGGTGATCGTGCAGGCCGGCTCCTCGGAAACCGGCCGCGAACTGGCGGCGCAGACCGCCGAGGTGGTGTTTACCGCACAAACCTCATTGGCCAATGCTCAGGCGTTTTACCGCGACCTCAAAGGGCGCCTGGGCCGCTACGGGCGCGAGACGGACTCGCTGAAAATCATGCCGGGCGTGTTGGTGGTGGTCGGGCACACCGAGGCCGAGGCCCGGGCGAAATTCGAAGCGTTCCAGGAACTGGTCGAGCCCCAGGTGGGCGTGGCTTTGCTGGGGCGCATGCTGGGTAATTTCGACCTGTCCGGCTACCCGCTGGATGGACCGCTGCCGGCGCTGCCCTTGACCGACAGCGGGCAACGCAGCCGCCAGCAACTGTTGAGCGAGATGGCCCATCGTGAACAGCTGACACTGGCGCAACTGGGGCGGCGGATTGCCGGCGGACGCGGTCACTACAGCCTGATCGGCACGCCGGAGCAGATTGCCGATGAGCTGCAGCACTGGTTCGAAAACGGCGCGGCGGATGGTTTCAATATCCTGGTGCCGCACCTGCCAGGCGGGCTGGAGGACGTGGCCCGCTGGGTGGTGCCGGAACTGCAACGGCGCGGTGTGTTTCGTCGCGAATACAGCGGCAGCACGCTGCGGGAAAACCTCGGTTTGGCGCAGCCCGCAAATCGTCTTGGCACCACTCGATCCCGGGCGCTATGAGATCAAATGTGGGAGGGGGGCTTGCCCCCGATTGCGGTGTGTCAGCCACATAATTCATACCTGACAAAAAGCCATCGGGGGCAAGCTCCCTCCCACAGGTTGATGTGTGTCACATCCCTCAGAAATCGGCGGTTGCCGACAACAGGCAGGCACTACACTGCGGGAAAACCTCAATTTGACGCGGCCCGCAAATCGTCTTGGCACCACTCGGTCCCGGGCGCTATGAGATCAAATGTGGGAGGGGGCTTGCCCCCGATTGCGGTGTGTCAGCCACATAATTTATAGCTGACAGAAAGCCATCGGGGGCAAGCCCCCTCCCACAGGTTGATGTGTGTTTACAGCCCTCAGAAATCGACGGTGGCCGACAACAGGTAGGTACGCGGTGTCGACAGGGTCAATCCCGGCTCGCTGTCATCCGAGGCGCCGGCCGAACTCCAGTAGCGCTTGTCGGCGACGTTCTCCACATTGGCGCGCAGGGTGATGTGCCTGTCATCGACCTTGAACGCGTAACGCGCGCCCACGTCGATGCGGTTCCAGGCGTCGATCTGCTTGACGTTGGACTGGTCCAGGTACTGTGAGCTGGAGTAAATGCCGCGACTGGTCAGGGTCAGGCCTTCCAGCGTCGGCACGTCCCACTCGGCGCCCAGGTTCACGTTGTACTTGGGCGTGGCGGGCGCGCGATTGCCGTCGAACGTGCCGTTGGTGGTGTGGGTCAATTCGCTGTCGATGTACATCACCCCGCCGAGCAGGCGGAACCCCTTCAGTGGTTCGCCGAACACGCTCAATTCCACCCCATTGTTCTGGCGCTTGCCGTTCGGGCCGAACACCCGCGAGGTGGCGTTGGTCTCATACGCCGGTTGCTTGATACGGAACACCGCGGCGGTCACGGCAAAGGCACCGGCGTCGTACTTGGCACCCGCTTCGATCTGACGGCTGATGAAGGGCGGGAAGATTTCGTCCTCGTTGATCGAGGTGGACGGTGCGACCTTGCCCTGGCTCAGACCTTCCATATAGTTGGCGTACAACGACAGTTTGTCGGTGGCCTTGAACAGCACGCCGCCCGAGGGCGAGATTTTTTCTTCATCGTAGGCGGTGGCGCCTTTGACGTTGTCGGTCCAGTCGTCCACCTGCACCCGCTGCCAGCGCGCGCCAAGGGTCAACAGCAAGCGGTCGTCGAAAAAGCCCAGGGTGTCGGACAAGGCCACGCCGCTGAAGGTGTTTTCGGTATAGACCTTGGAATCAAAGCGTGTCGGCCGCGAGGGCACCCGGGTCTGGACCGGGTTGTAGAGATTGCTCGGCGCCGCCGCATACCGCGCGCCGCCGTTTTCAAAGTCCATATAGAAGTAGCTGGCCGCCAGGTTGATTTCATGACTGACCGGCCCGGTGTGGAACCAGCTGCGCACGCCGGCAGTGGCGGTGCGCACGTTCTCATCGCGGGTAAAATCACGCGGCAGCACGCTGAAATCCCCGGCGTTATTGGTGACCGACACTGCGTGGCGCAGGAAGTCATGGTTGCTCTTGCGCGCGCCTACCCCGCCGTACAGCATCACACTGTCGCTGAGGTCGAACTCGCCGTTGACCGTGCCAAAGGTGTCGTTGGTACTGGCCTTGCTCCAGGACTGCGCGTAGTTGCGTCGCACGTCATTGGCGCTCGGCACCCTGGCATTGGCGCCGACCTGCACACGCTCCTGGGGCGCGTCGGTGTCGCGCTCGGTACGGCCGATATCGGTGGAAAGGCGCAGGCGCTCGCCGCGAAAGTCCAGGCCGAGCACCGCCATTTCACGATCAACCGACTGATGGTCCCACTCTGTGTCCCCGGCCTGCTTCACCCCGTTGAAACGGATGCCGAATTTGTTGTCCTCGCCAAACCGACGCCCGATATCCACCGCGCCACCGGCCTGGCTGTCGGAAGCCCAACTGCCGGTGAACGAATTGATGTCCTTGTCGGTAGCCCGCTTGGGCACCACGTTGATCCCGCCGCCGACACTGCCGCGTGGGGAGATGCCATTGATCAACTGCGTCGGGCCCTTGAGGATATCGACGCGGTCGGCCATTTCCATGTCGATGGTGTAAGTCGGCAACACACCGTACAGGCCGTTGTAGGCCACATCGCTGTTGAACAGGCTGAACCCACGGATGGTGAACTGCTCATAACGCCCACCGGCCGGATTGGTGGCGCGCACCGAAGGGTCGCTGGCGATCAGATCGCCGAGGGTGCGCGCCTGCTGGTTCTTCACCGCATCGGCGGTGTAGGTGGTCATGCTGAACGGCGTTTCCATGAAGTCCCGCGCGCCCAGCAGCCCTTGCGAACCACGACGCGCCACCTGACCACCGGCATAGGAGTCGCCGTCGGCCAGCCCCGTGGTGCCCACGATCGACGTCGGCGCCAATTGCAAGCTCGCACCCTCCGGCACCGCCACCAGCACATACGCCTGCTCCCCCATCGGTTGCAATTGCAGGCCGGAGCCTTGCAGCAACCGCGCGAAGCCTTCCTCCACGGCGTAATCGCCGGACAGGCCACTGCTGCTGCGACCGCTGACCAACGCCGGATCGACCGACAGGTTGACCCCCGCCAGCCCGGCGAAACGCGTCAGCGCCGCGCTCAAACTGCCGGCGGGTACCTGGTAGCTGCGACGGGCGCCGGCGTCTTCGGCGTAACTGAACGGGATGAACAGCGGGCTGGTGCTGAGGCTGAGCATCAGGCTCAGTTTCAGTAAGGGACGCAAGGACAGGGCGGGGACTGCGGGCATGGGAAGGCTCTCGATTTTATTCACTGCCTGGAATGACAGGCGAGGTGAAAAAAAGGGACAGCCTGCAGTTGAATAATTATTCCTGGGCGCGATGAGATAACCATCCAGGTATCGCCGCCGCCTCCATCGGCCTTGCGATCAAATATCCCTGAACCTCATGACACCCCCACTCACGGACAAGCTCATACGTTTGAAGGGTCTCAACACCTTCAGCCACAACGCGGTACCCCAGCGAATGGGCAAGTTTGATAATTGTGCGTACCAGGCACTGGCTCCTGGGCTGCTGAACCAGGTTTTCAATCAGTGAACGATCCAATTTAACGACACTGGCGGGCAGCCGTTGCAGGTGGGACCAGTTACTGTAGCCCGTTCCGAAGTCATCAATGGCAATCTCGATACCCAACGCACGCAGCTGATTGAGATGGAGCAGCACGCTGTCGAAATCACCTATGCGGGCGCTTTCAGTCAACTCCACTTCCAGTAACCGAGGATCGAAATCAGCCTGTCGAACCCTATGGACCAGCGCGCTTATGAATATTGAAGACTCAATATCCTGCACCGTGACATTGATCGACACCTTGAAATTCAAGCCCTCACGCTGCCACTGAGCCGCCTGGTCGATCGTGTTTCGCAAGACCCACAGACTGATCTGCCCCATCAACGCTGTTTTTTCAGCCAGCGGGATGAACTCTGAAGGTCCGATTGGCCCCAGAAGCGGGTGCTCCCAGCGCAGCAGCGCCTCAACCGACGTGCATGTTCCGCTGCCGATATCAATACGAGGCTGGTAGACCATTCTGAATTGTTCATCGCTGGCTATAGCCGTTGCCAGCGAGCTCAGGATAATAAAAGTGCGCTGCTGCGCAGCGTCCAGTTTATCCTCGTAGTAACCCCAGCCAACCATTCGATCCCGGGCATCATCGGCGGCGCTGATCGCCAGACGTAGACACTCATGCGGCGACTTGCCTGCCCCCTCAAGTTTCAACAAGCCCACGCCGACGGTCATCTGCAAAGGAATGTCGTGGCACAGTACCGGCGTGATGTAGTCATTGATAATGGCTTTGCTGACAGCTTCTGCAATGGGGTACGGCAAAATAAGGCCGAACCGTGTAGGGCTGATTTTGTAAAGCCGCGATTCGGATGGGACAATCCCTAACAGGCGCTCCTTGATAGCCAGCATCAACTCCAAAGAGAACTCATAGCCCAACGTCTTGACCACCTCGTTCAAAAAGTCGGGAGAAATCACATCAATCACGACGATACTGCAGACTTCTGCGCGATTCTGAGCATTGCCGATGTCGCTCTCAAGCCGAGCGCGGTTGTACAGGCCTGTGGCCGGGTCAACATAGTTTTCCGATCTGAGCGCAATGATTCGACTCATCACCAGTCCAGCCAAATGCCTGAGCATTGAGGCATCTTGCTCGCTCATCATTGGCCTAGTGACGGTGTCGATCACGCACAGAGCGCCAAGACCCAAACCGTCGTCAGTGGTCAGGGGCGCGCCCGCGTAATAGCGGATGCCTGGAAGCCCGGTGACCAGGGGATTGTCCTGGAAACGCAGATCGAGCGTCGCGTCCAGCACCTCGAGAAGCTCATGGGAGTACAAGGTATAAGCACAGAAAGATTCGCTGCGGGGCGTTTCATTGATGCTCACGCCGACCTTGGCGCGGAACCACTGTTTGTGTTCATCCACAATTGAAATGAGCACGATGGGTGCCCGGAAGTATTCAGCACAGAGCGCAACGATTTGATCAAACGTACCATCGCGCTGATCGTCGAGCAGACATAGCTCTCGAATACGCAGAAGACGACGTTGCTCAAGGGTTGACAGATCTTCAGCGTGTTCCATCAGACTCTCAACGAAGGTAATGAGATAGAGGACGATTGTTCGACGTCGAATGCATACGCAGTGCGACCGACGATTCCTGCGCGACCTAAGCCACTTGAGTCGCGAACCTGCCCACCGCCTCGACGACTCTCTTGGCGCCATCCTGAATTTCAACAATGACCTGGCCGGCCTGCGTGGCAAGTTCAAGGCCTTGCTCTGCCTGGGACTTACTGTTTGCCATCTCAGCGACGGTTTGTTCCACCAGCTTCTGGTTCTGCAACACAACCGATGCGATTTCTTCAGTCGCGGTACTGGTGCGGCCAGCCAGTTGTCGAACTTCATCGGCTACCACAGCGAAGCCTCGCCCCTGCTCACCTGCGCGAGCAGCTTCAATCGCCGCATTCAATGCCAGCAGGTTGGTTTGCTGCGCAATACTGCTGATCGTCTGAATGATCGAGCTGATCAACAACGACTGCTTGCCGAGCGCCTCTACCCCGCCGGAGGCCGCCTGCATATCACCCGCGACTTTACGCATGGTGTGCATCGTATCGTTGACTACGACGGCTCCGCGCTGAGCAGTCACATCCGTCTGCTGGGAGATCTCAAATGCCGTTTGGGCTGCTTCACTGACGTCCTGTTCACGCGCAACCTGGTCGGTGATAACCGTCGCAAACTTGACGACCTTGCAGAGCGTTCCTTCGGTGTCATAAACCGGGTTATACGTCGCTTCCAGCCATACCGTCCTACCGCTGCTGTCAACACGCTCAAATCGCCCGGCGACAAACTCACCCTTATTCAAGGTAGACCAGAACTCTTTGTATTTCTGCGACGACGCTTCCTCCGGCCTGCAGAAAATACGGTGGTGACTGCCCTTTGCCTGGCTCAGGTTGTAGCCCATCGCTTTAAGGAACTGCTCATTGGCCATGAGTACATGCCCGGAAAGATCGAATTCGATCACTGCCGTCGAACGAAGTAATGCATCGATGAAGGATGTATTTTCCGACGCTTGTTCCACGCGCGAAGTGATGTTCGTGGCATGGCAGGTCACATGGCTCAACCTGCCACTTTCATCCTTTACAGGTTGCCAATGTGCGTGAAGCCACACCAGGGAACCGTCAGCGTGCAGGTACCTGTATTCATCAGAGATGGACTTGCCCGCCGCTACCGCTGCTCGAAAGTTATGGAAGCACGGAAGCTTGGATACGTACTGCGGAACAACATCAGCCATGGCACGACCCACGAGCCGATCCTGGTTGTAGCCCAAGGCGCCTGCGAAATGTTCGTTGCATGCGATAATTTTGAATGTCGGGTCGATACTCATCGTCAGCATTTCGCGGTTCAGGCCATCGCGCAGTTGGCGCAACTCCAACAGCTCTGCCGTCTGAGCGTGAAGCTGGTTCTTGAGTTTGGTATTGAACATGGAAAACCGCCTATAGGGTCATAACAAGTCTATCGGCACCGCCTGCATGATATTGAGGCCGTTCGACGCAGATAAATGATGGGGCGTTAAAGTACCGACCTGCGCCCCCGACGTGTCAACGACGCCGTCCTGCGCCAACCTGGCGCCCTAAGCCGCCGTGAAGAATGCCACTTTCGCCGTAAGGCGATCCGCCAGTTGCGAGAGTTCCATGCTCGCGGTTGCAACCTGATGCGAGCCGGTGGCTGATTGCACGGTGGAGCCGTGAATACGGTTGATGTTTTGAGCGACATCATCGGCCACGCCACTCTGCTGTACGGAGGCGCTGGCAATCTGGGCGTTCATATGACTGATGGCGCCAACCTGCTCGCTGATTCTGGCCAGCGCACTCTGCGCGCTGCGGGTTTGTGTGACGGTTTGGCTTGCCAGCTCGCAACTGTTGCGCATGGTTTGCGAAGCGGCTTCTGTCCCCAATTGCAGCGTGCTGATCATCTCCCGAATTTCCTCGGTGGACTGCTGGGTACGGTTGGCCAGCGAGCGCACTTCATCAGCGACCACCGCAAATCCGCGCCCATGTTCTCCTGCCCTCGCCGCTTCAATAGCAGCGTTCAGCGCCAGCAAGTTGGTTTGAGCGGCGATGGAGTTGATGACATCGATCACCGACTCGATATTTTCACTGTGTTTGGATACCTGATTTACGGTACCCGTGGTTTGCTCCAGCATTATTGCCAGTTGGTCAATGGCAACGGCAGTGCTGGCAACCAATCGATTACCGTTTTCCACTTCGATGTCGGCCAGGCGGGAAGCATCAGCCGCCTGCGCGGCATACCCGGATACTTCGCTGACCGTCGCGGCCATTTGCGTGATGGCCGTAGCCACCTGCTCGGCTTCATGGGTTTGCAGGTTGATCTGGTCATTGTTGGTCGACGAGGTGGCCGACAGTTGGATGGAGGAATGATTGACCTCCTGGGCTGCCCCGCGCACTTGTTGAATAGTCTGCGCCAAGTGCACAAGCGCGTCTTTGAGCACTCCCATCACGCTCTTGGGGTAATCAGTGGAAATCGTCTGGTTCAGATCACCCGCCGCCAGACGCTCAATGGCCAATGCCACCTCAGTGGGCTCCGCGCCCAATGTCGATTTAACGAAGCGAATAATCACCGCCGATAACGTGATGCTCAGCAGCAGGGCAATACCGGTCGCGATCAACATCAGGGTACTGAACTGGCTGGCCGTTTCCTGCACCGCGCCGAGCTTGGCCTTGATGGATGCCTCTTCATAGTCAATCAGCGCATTCACGCGCTTTAACCACTCGCTGTAATCCAAAGACGTTTGACGCATCAGCAGCGCCTGGGCTGCGGGAATGTCCCCCGCTCGGCGCAGTGAAATGACCGCCTGCGTGGATGTGAGGGTTTGTTGTTCAATCTCCTTGATTGCGGTCAGCAGGCGAAGCTCTTCGCCCGTCACGCTTGCGCGCGTGAACAACTGATCCATCGGCGCCGCCGAGTCGGCGTAGGCTTGCTCCAGGGCTTTGATCTGCGACAAGTATGTGTCCAGATCAGGGTCACTGGTCACGAGCACCGCATCCCGGATAGCAATGGCGCGGTTATGCACGCTGCCACGGAAGTTGATGGCGTAGCGCTGCACCTTTGCCGCGTTTTCACCGACATCGCCCAACGTGGCATCGATGAAGCCAACGCGCTGAATGCCGATGGCGGTGATCAACATCAGAAGTGCCAGGATGGCTGCGAAACTCAGCCCTATGCGTGTGGCCAACGAAAGCGTTTTCTTCATGGCTTACTCTGGAATATGCCCGTCATGGGACTGGATTGATGCGGATGACGCGAGGGGCGCGGTGAGCCAATCACGCTGGGTGGGTTGAAGATACGTCGATGCCGGATAAGCAATCCATTGAGTATTACGCACTGCATTGATAGCTCAGTGCTATCACGCGGAACCTAAGTAAAACGGCGACTGAGGACCCCGCCAAGGGCTCACGCAATAGCCCTGTATGTCACCGGCCTTGGCCTGATTGGGTAGTTTCAGCCAATCAATGACTTCCTTGCCGAGGCCCCTTATGGCACCGACTCACATCGCTTGCGCCTTTCTGTATGTCCTATTGCTGAGCACTGTCTGGCCTGGCCACGCCAGAGACCTGGCCGAGGGCCTTACCGAACAGTCACCTTCGGTGGCACTTGAAAATAAAAACCAACGGTACCCGCAATGGACCGGCATCGGCTCACTGAAAAACGCCTTGGGCCAGACCTGCAATGCCGTTCTGCTGGACACGCGCAATCGCCGGGGTAAGGCCGTCGGCCCGGCGTATGTGCTGACCAGCGGGCATTGTGTGTTCTACAGCTACGGTACAGCGCGCATCCGCCAGGCATTCAACGCCGATGTGACCTTCAATTACTTTCATGACACCCCCGAACGGCATGCCACCTACGCCGTCAAGACAGCACATTGGAGCAGCATGGCGGGCACTGACCTGGCCATACTCGAACTGGATACGTCACTGGCCGCGCTGGTGGCCAGCGCGATCATGCCACTCAAGCTGGCCTCTCATCGTCAGACATCGGGTCGAGAAGTGATCAACGTGGGCGCGCCGACCGGCTTTCTGAAAAAGGGCCTGCGCATGAGTGTCTGCGTGGAGTCGCCCCTGAACAGTTTTGCCGAACACCCCGGCGTGTTTCCAAGCGCCTTGCACAACCGCTGCAACGGTCTGCGCCCAGGCAGCTCCGGCAGCCCGATGCTGGACCGCAACACCAATGAAATCACCAGCATCATCAGCAAGGTCGCGTCTGCCATTCAAAAGGACATTCTCAACAGCTGCCAGAACAACTCGGCGTGCGAAGCGGCCAAATTCAACTACAGCTATCCCGCCAATGACGTGTACTACTGCTTTGTAGACGGTGTTTTCCGTAACGACACCCCAACCTGCCAGCTCAAGGCCGTTGACATCACGCTGGACGAGCCGTGGAATCTGAAACCGTATGTGCACTTGCAACGTGACGCCGCCGACCAAATTACCCGTCCGACCTGGAACCTGAGGTTCTCGATCCAGGAGCCGTTCTACCGATTCAAGGCCGTGAATGACCTCAGCGATTGCGCACGCACGCACGGCTACCAAGTCGCTGCCGGCTCTGACGAGGCCTATATCGACCAGCCCATCGGCCCAGCGCTGGGGCCGCATGTGCTATGCATACTCGGCGTGCAAAAGGCCGAGCAGCCGCTGACCGAAGCATTGCTGCGCAATGTGTTCACCCATTCGGTATTCCTGACCAACCCGGCACCGGCCCCGCAGCTCAAGCACCGCTATCACATCGCCTGGGAAAACCAGCACAACGGTTTTAACCGGCATTACTACTACAGCGTGAACCCGGCGATCAGCACCCTCTGCGGCGATATTGACGACGATCGCTACACCCTGGCCACGGATGGCATTTTTCTTGATATAGCCGAGCTGCCGATCACGCTATGCAGCTATGCGCGTAACAGCGCCGGGCAACCGTCGGCCATTCGTACAGACGTGATCAAAGGTGCAACGGATGGTTGAAGCCTTTGACCCGTCTTGCATCCGTAAAGGCTTGCGCGACGACACTGAGTGACCGCCCGGGTGTAGCGAATCAGATTTGTGCCAGACCGCCGTCGACGGCAACCTCACTGGCGGTCATAAAGCTGCTGTCCTGCGACGCGAGAAACGCGGCTGCCGCGCCGATTTCCTGCGGGTCGGCCATGCGTTGGAGCGGATTCATCGAGGCGAAAACCTTCATGCCTTCCTCGCCTAGCGCTGCCTTTGCGAGTTCGGTAGCCGTCGGCCCCGGCGACAACACGTTTACGCGAATACCGGTGTCCTTCAGGTCCTGCGCCCAAGTCCGCGCAAGGTTGCGCACGGCCGCCTTGCTCGCGCTGTAGACGCTGAATGCCGGAGCGCCTGTGGTGCCGGCACTCGATCCGGTCAGGATGATCGAACCGCCCTGCGCCATCAGCGGCAGCGCCTTCTGGACCGTGAAGATCACGCCCTTCACGTTGGTCTCGAAGGTTTCGTCAATGTGCTCGGCGGTGATCTTGCCGAGCGCAAGCGGGCTTCCCGCCCCGGCATTGGCGAAAACGATGTCGAGGGTTCCGCGCTCGGCCTTCACCGCCGCGTAGAGTCGATCAAGGTCGGCCAGATCGGAGACCGAGCCCTTCACCGCACGCGCATTGGGCCCGAGCTCGGCCACGGCGGCGTCGAGCGCGTCCTGGCGGCGGCCGAAGATAAAGACGAAGGCCCCTTCCTCGATAAAGCGTTTTGCTGCGGCAAGGCCGATACCGGTAGCGCCGCCGGTAATCACGGCGGTCTTTCCATTCAGTCTGGTCATGACGTGCATCCTTCGTTGGAGGTTATACCCAAGCAGGAAATTGCTTGCTTGAGACGAGGATGCAGCGCTGATAACCTAAGAACAAGTATGCACCTTTTGGTAAGTATCAAAAAATGACGAAAACAACTGAAATCTGCGACACCGGTTGTGGGCTCAACGCCACGCTGCGCATCATCTCGGGCAAGTGGAAACCGCTGGTCCTGTTTTTCCTGCGCGACGGCCCGAAACGCTATGGCGAACTCAAGCGCTTGATCCCTGGCGTCAGCGACAAGGTGCTGATCCAGCAGCTGAAGGATCTGGAAGCCGATCAGGTGCTTGCACGCAACGACTATAAGGAAGTGCCCCCGCGCGTGGACTACACGCTGACCCCGCTCGGCCGTAGCCTGGCCGATGCGATCATCCCGCTGTGCACCTGGGGAACCGAGAACGCAGCGCAAATGGCAGGCATCTTCGCCCAGCGCGATGCCTTGGCCGAGCGGGATGCAGACGAACCGCAGAGAAAGATGGAGAAAACTCAGACAGAATTGGTGCCATAGGCGGCACGGGGGGTTGGCCAGAGATTCGCATCACAAGATGCGGTGATGATTCAACTGAGAACCTACCGTTTACAGGGGTAAAAAAACGAACAATAAAAAGGGCCGCGAGATAAAATCTCGCGGCCCTTTGTATTATGGTCGGGACGGAGTGATTAGAACACTCATCATTGCCAACGTAAAAAAACGCGCTATATTGTGCTTACGACAAACACAAACCACCATATGAAGTGTTTTAGTGAAAGTCGCTTAGGAGATTAGGTGTAAAAACCACACTCGTAGGAAATTTACGATGACCGATCGACGCCCTATCAACAAAGATGTGACCGTTCCGAAGCCCGGCGGTGGCCAACAGCCTCGCTCGCGAAATCAAGATGGTCAAATTCGAGACAAACGGAGTGATGCCGGTAAGCCTCGGAGCAAATAGATCAATACTGAAGTGCGTCGCCTGGTATCCATTAAGCTACTTGGCGATGCAATACTATGAGTCGCGTCAATGTGACGTGGATTCAACCTTGCCGTTTATCAACGTCACCACCATGTATACGTAAACTTCCGTCCCTCACGCATATTGCCTCTGCTAGCAGCCTCCTTACCAGGAGTCTTGACGATATTCAGCACCTGTTCATATGTCATACCGGACTTAATTGCAGCGTATTGTTGATCACTGATATTAGGACGCTGGGCTTTTATCGTTTCAATATCAGGGAAGCCGGATTGATAGTTGACGTTATTGCCATTGCCAGAAATGACCGGACTGTTGTTACCGCTGGAGCTGTGCGAAACCGCAGGGGTCGGTAGGACGAGCGCCGCCACTGATACCAACGCTCCCAATATGCCTGCGTACAAGCCAATTTATTTCATGCTTGCCATGCCATTTTCTGGATTCTCAGATGATTCAGTTATACGGTCACGGCGAAGCGCCGAGCATCGAGGGCGGCAACAGCCGAGAATCCAGCGCCCTTCTTGAAGCTCATGTTATGGACGAAATTCTTCATCGCATCAGACGGGTCGATGGTTTCGAGGTTGAGTCCATCAACAGTTGGCCTAGAGAACGCAACACTCAGAATCGGCTGCTCCTCCATATGACCTGTCGAACTGTTGAGCACATTGTCCAGAGCGGTGACGATGACTAGGTCATCCGGCAGGATTGCCAACAACTCTCGACCTACTCGCAGGGCGCAACTGCACACGTAGTCCTGATGAAGTTCGTTGAACCTCCCCGCAGGCATAGCCTTGGTCGACAGCTTGCCGCTTTTGAGTAGAGATTTGATTTCGGTAGGAATCACGTCGGAGCCATGGATAGCGACTTTGGCTTCTAGGACACCACCTTCATGAACAATCATCTGAATAGCTGAGCCGAGGTGTGATATTTCTGCAAACGACTCGAAAGCTTCGATGGCATCTAGCTTGGCCTGACGGTCACCATCAAAGATACGGATCGCAATGTCCCTCTCCTCTGCCCACTCGGTATGGGCAGTTTTCCATTCATCAAGCTGAGCCTGATATCGCCTTTCGTCTTCCGCCTGCGCGGCGCCAATCTTGCTTTTAAGGGCTGCACGCTGACGAGCCTCTAGCTTGAAGAGCCGGGCCCAGAAATTAGGGTGATACGTAGCGGCCGCGTGCGTAGCTTCTTGTTCAAGAGTACCGCTCTTGAGTGGCTGTCTAGGTTCAGGATTGGAGAGAAGTCGCTTCCATTTCACAGCCTCGGCACACTCCTTGTGCATTGAAAGGATGATATCTACGTGATTTTCGTACACCTCAACTTCATACGCTGCTTGTTCCAGCGCTTCCATCTTTGCGTACTCTTTCTGTCGCTTTTCAAGTTCACGCTGACGGCGATGAGCGTTACGCTCTGATCGCCGCGCAGACGCTTGCAACGAGCGTACAGTCCCTTTCCAACCCATCACGACTCTCCATACCGTTAATGTGATGGCACATTAACATAGCTCCTGGTTCTGCCTGAATCACCTGAACACCTGGAAACTGAAAATACCAGGGAACCCAGAAGGAGGGCATATATACTCCACGCATCACAGAGCGAGGGCTGGGCCATTTATTCACAAATAAGGGGTACCTTCACGGCCCCCCTTTTTTCTCGCTACTCCGCCGTTTGACGTATGGCCTTCTCAATTCGCTGACGTCCTGCATGAGCAAGCTTGCTTACACCAGCTTCCTTCGCGACCGCGTATATCAAGGACTCCCCTTCGTGCCCCCGTTGTACCATCTCATCAACCAAAGCACGCAGTTCTGGCAGGCAGATTTCAGATAGCCCTCTCGTGGAATCTTCGTCGCCGGGCTTACGGAAGACGACACTGGTATCCGACTCGATATGAGTAGGCCAGAAGAAGACTCCTGTCTGCTCCTCTTCATGTGAACGGAATCGTGCCCGGGCAATTTGGTCAACGCGATCACGTATCCGTGAGCCGGTTCGTACCCAGCCATGAGCACGGGCAATGCGCCTTGCGAGCGCCGTGTCCAGAACCGGTCCCTCTTCCGCTACGACATGAGCAATCATCTGCTCCAACGTTTCCGTGTAACTCGCCTCAAAGAACTGATCTGGATCGACCAACCCTACCGCCTGACGAGGGTCGGCTTCTTTATAAATCAAATATTCAAGGGGACGAGCAAAAGCCAGGACATCCTCATCTGGTGTGATAGATGCAGCCTTGGCGTACTTCAAATCAGGCAACGCGCCTGAGGGGTCATTGGATTCGACCACACTATCCACTGTGGCGACCACAGTAACCTGACTTGCTACCTCAACGACCTCAGCCATAGCTGCGTCGATTTTCAGTCGCTCTGCCTCTTGAGTTGCATCGATGACAGCCTGCTTGGCTCGGGAATCCGCTAGAATCTCGTTCAGCCGTTGATGTACCTTTTCGGCAGTTCCAATTGCATCAACCCACCAGTCCGTCGACCATATCCTAACGATCTCCCAGCCAAGTCCACGCAGTACAAATTCACGGAGCTTGTCACGATCACGAGCGGTCGCACTGCGGTGATAGGTAGCACCGTCACATTCAATCCCGGCAAGGTACCGTCCAGGTGCATCAGGGTGAACAACCCCAAGGTCTATTCGAAAGGAGGAAACGCCAATCTGGGTAAATATCTGCCATCCCTTTTTAGCCAAGGCCGCTGCAACCGCCTCTTCGAATGGGCTGTCGAAACTACCCACGCTACCAAAGTCAGCCTCTGCAAGAGCCCGTGGGCCACGCTCTGCAAACTCCAAGAAGTGCTTAAGATCTCGAACCCCGATCGCTTGCGTACGAGCTAGATCAATATGCTCTGGGCGCAAGGTCGAAAACACCACAAGCTCCTGGCGAGCACGGGTTATTGCCACGTTCAGTCGACGCTCACCACCAGGGCGGTTCATCGGACCGAAGTTCATGGAAAGCACACCGGCAGCGTCTTTTCCGTAGGTGGTCGAGAAATAGATGATGTCTCGCTCATCGCCTTGAACGCTCTCAAGGTTCTTGACGAACACAGGTTCCAGCTCGGACTCAGCGAAATACGAATCGAGTGATGGGTCTTTCCGGCAAGCCTCATCCAGCATGTCCATGATGAGCTTCTGTTGCTCGCCGTTAAAGGTTACGACCCCCACGGTCCGCCCGCTTTCGCGGAAGGCCGGAGACTGTAGGCGGGCAACCAAATCAGCAACTAAATATCTTGCTTCAATTAAGTTTGTTCGCGACCCACCCTTGTCATATACACCCGGGACTGGGCATAACCGTACTGCTTTGTCGGCCGTAAACGGTGATGGGAAAGTCACCAGCTTCGACTGGTAGTATCGCTGGTTCGAGAAAGCGATCAGACTTTCGTGGCGGCTACGGTAGTGCCAGTTCAGATTACGCATTGGCAGATTGGCACTGATGCACTCGTCCAGAATACTCTCGAGGTCAGCCTCTACATCCTCATCTTCAGCGGTCGACTCCGCTCGGTTAAAGAACGAAGTCGGAGGGAGCTGTTTGGGGTCGCCCACCATCACCACTTGCTTCCCTCGGGCCATTGCGCCGATGGCATCCCAGACAGGTATTTGAGATGCCTCATCGAAGATAACGAGATCGAACGGCGTCGAGGCAGGAGGCAGATACTGAGCAATGGATAGAGGGCTCATGAGCAAACATGGAGTCAGCTTGGTTAGCGCTTCTGGCGCACGACTCATTAGCTCCCGCAATGGGATGTGCTTGGTCTTCTTGCCCATCTCATGTCGCAGAACGCCCCACTCTGAAGAGCGACTTACACTGTCTTGGCTTGGTAGGTCGGAACATAGCCGAGCCCGGAGCCAGTCCTTGGTCAACTCGGTGAACTTGTCATCCAAAGCCCGGAAATCGCGAATTCGTTGCTCATGCTCCACGCTGACGAACGTCCGGATCACCTCTTCATTATCGACCGTCGTATTCAGCCACCAGCGGGCGTAATTTACTTCCAATACACGACGGACTTTTCCAGAGCTGATGGCTCCTGTTTCCATCGATTGAACAATCGGCGCCAGGCCGACAGCGTAGGCTTCATCGCGAACCTTCCGCCAAGCGCACCATGCCTTAAGGCGCGATTCAGACGAGACGACAGTTTCGCAGTTTGTCTTGATATCACTTAGCGCCAGGTGAGCAGTTTCGATGACGCCCATTTCGGTGAAATGACCGACAGCCGTCAGGTGCGCCGCTCGCGCCTGTAGCAACTCAAGCTTTTCTCGAAGAGCAACACCGGCATTGGCTATAGCAGCCTCCGGTTCAAGTAGTGCGTTACCATCCCCCAACAGAGTTTGAAGCGATGTTTTGTAGGCCGCGACCTGCTCAGGATTGAGTGCCAGCTTCGCCACCGCGGTAGCCATCTCCCCCTGAAACGCTGCCGCACTACGCACGACATCAACTTTCGTTTTCAAGTCATTCCAGACAGGAACGATTTCTCGCAGATCGGCCAGATCCACCAACTCTCGCTCAACTGCTGCTCTGTTCTTGAGCAACTCAAAATCAGCTTTTAACGACGAGCCACAACGCCCCTCCTCTACATGAGGATGGTCGTCGACAAGCCGACCGCGTTCTTCTATGCCACGTCGTTCAGCCTGGAAGCGCAGAGCTGCAGTCAGCACGTCAATATCCGTGGTCAAACCGCTCCAGAGAGAGCTAGTTGCTGAGCTGAGATCAACCAGCTCATCTAACCCAGCATCGAGACGAGTCAGCGCACGCAGCCGGCGGAGTTCCTCCTTCAGGCCATCACCTAGCTGGCCCTGCTCAACCAACTGCAAGCCGTCATCGATCCAGGCAGAATTACTTTTCTGAAGCCGCATAGCCTCTTGCAGCTTGATCGCTGTCGCGAGATGCGTTGCTTCGGATTTGGCACCTTGCCAAACAGCAACACACTCATGACCTGGCTCCAGCTCATCGATTGCTCGACGCACCGACCGAATCTCTACCCAAGTAGCGAGATCCTTGCCATTGTCGACTTCACCTGTTGACGTCTGCGTCGGAGCCAATAGCCCAGCGATGCGGCGTTTTCCGAACCAAGACTTAGGCCAGAAAGACTCCTCCGCGTCTTTCCACTCGCGCAGCAGGAGTTCGGTATCAAGTACTTCAATCGCATCAACGTAGGACGCCGTTAGCTGGTGCTTGAGGTCGTCTATCTGACACAGCAATGTGACAGCTTGCCCGAGAACGTCAGTGACATTTTCTGGCCAGGCCGAGCCTAGATCAACGAACGTAGCGCGGCGTTGCTGCAGCAAATCAATGCCTTGTTTAGCTTCAGCAATAATACGAGAGGACCAGAGGGATGAGAGTCTGGAGTTAATGTCCCGGTGTTCGTCGACCCAAGTGCAGCCGTCACTCAGACGTTTAGAAATCGAGCGAGCATCGGGGCGCAGTGCGAAACGCCAATCATGCCCAGCGGCAGCAGGAAGTGCTCGAGAAAGGATCGATAGCCCCTCAAGCGCTGTTGGGGTGTACTCCGTAACAGGAAGCCCAGACAGCTCAACAAAGCGATCGGCAGCTCTCTGGACTTCAAGCACAGCGGGAAGCACGTCACGAGCCGCCTGCACGAATTGTTGCTGCCAATGAGGCGACCACTCTGCTTGGCCTACCCCTGACAAAGCGTTGCCTGCCAGCTGACTGTAACCCACAGCCTGTGCGTTCACTTCAAGGCGGTCGCCCAGCTCTCGAAGTTCAAGCATGGCCTTCTGATCATGCGTTTCCGGAGATGGCCAACCAAGTGGAGCTACTGCCTCATCAACACCCGATGTCACCGTCCCGATGGCATCGTAGATGGTGTAGCCGTTGCGGTGCCGGCGATGCAGACGCTCGACATAAATATTGAGGCTGTCACGCAGGGACGCGAGCCGCTGCGCTTCCACCTCCCATGCGGCAGCATCTACCTGCCCTTTCGCTTCCCAAGCCGACTGTAACTGAGCAAGGACATCCGTTTTCCGAGCTTTGCTGGAGTGAAGTTCAAGGCAGAACTCACCCAGACCGATTTCACGCAAGCGCCGGTACACGACATCCAGGGCAGCAATTTTCTCAGACACGAACAGCACCCGGCGCCCTTGAGCGATCGACTGGGCGATCATGTTGGAAATCGTTTGGCTTTTACCCGTGCCAGGTGGGCCGATGAGAACGAAGTCTTTACCCTTGGCTGCGGCCATCACAGCCGCAAGCTGAGATGAATCAGATGGCAGTGGGCAGAACACATCAGTCGGGCCGTAATCACGGTCCAGAGACTCAGCCTCCGGAAACGGGGTATCGGAGATGAACGAATCGCGTGGCGTATCCAGAAGATGCTGGACTACTGGACTCTGTCGAAGGTGCTCTGCATTCTCGGCAAGATCCTTCCACATGAGATACTTGGCAAATGAGAACATCGAGAGCACAACGTCCTCGTTAAGCTCCCAGCCAGCGATGTCCTTAATCGCATGACCAACTTTGTTCCAAATGCCTACGATATCCAGACCGGAGTCGTCCCGAGGCAGTTCCTGCTCCAGCGAACCTAAGCCCAGTTCAAAGTCTTGACGCAGCATCTCGATCAGAGTCGGGTTAAAACGAGGCTCATCATCGTGCAGCACCATGGTGAATCCAGAACGCGCACTCTTACGCTCCAAAGTGACAGGAACCAAGACCAGTGGCGCTTTGTACTTTTGTCCGGCCCTATCCTCACGCGTCCAGCTAAGAAAACCGATAGCCAGGAAAAGCGTGTTGGAGCCACCTTCCTGCAAAGCAGTACGAGCGCTTCGATATAACTCAGTTAACCGGACATCCATTTCGGCGGACGTCAGCGCAACGAATACTTCCCTACGCTTGAGAGCATCTTCAGCATGACGACGGCGAACATCTTCTCGCTCACGCTGTTCATAGAGTGTGCGCTCACGCGGATCTGCGCCATCCATCAGGTCAGGCCTGGTAAGCAGCTTCAGAGACTGTCCACTTGCAAGAATGTCCTCGAGAGCACCGGGATCAGGAGATTCAAGCTTCAGCGCTCGCTTACCCATTTTGAAATTGAGCAAGTTATTTCGAAGCGACAGATCCAGAAGCTTTCGCTGCCACCGGCCGAGGCGATCTGCTGGGTCGAGCTTAGACAGATCCTCAACCTGCACCTTAATATTGTCATCGGCGATGCCAATCCCTTCCTCCACAAGAAGCGATGGGGCTTCATCAGACTCAGCAACGGCGACACGTGCAATCTGGGCCTCTGAGCTGGCGAGCGGTTTGATACGTTGCAAACGGGCGCGACGGATATCTAGCAGCATCTCGAAAACACTTTCAGCGTCTTCGGCTACCTGTTTCGTGCCCATCTCTACCGCATAAGAGAATGGCGGTATCGAGGCGTGGGTAATAAGAGTGGTCTCAAACAGCACGAGCTCCTGAAGCTTCACCCGCTTACGTACTGCAGTGACATCATCCACCACGGCAGTCGTAAACTCTTCTGGCTTAAGCCACAAACCAGCAAAAGCATGGCCATGGGTGAATACGATCACGGGGTTAAGACCAATCTGCTCCAATGCTGCGCAGAAAAGCAGAGTCAGGTCGAGACAAGTAGCCAACCCGGAGTCAGCAAGCTGACTGGGGCTACGAATCTTCTGTCCTGATTGTTCAAAGCTGGCCGGCGGCAACGCATAGTCGAGCTTCATGCGCGCCACCGCGCCCCACACTGCCGACGCCAACTGCCAAGCTCTTTTGGGGCCACCCTCATATCCATCAAGTGCCGACGGCTTATCGCTAAGACGAAGCAACTCGGCCGCCTGCTTGAGCAACCGCTCAACCGCTGCATCATTCGGCTGAACAAAAGCCGCAGTCATATCTGGTATATGCCGCAATCCGCCCCACTGGTTTCTGGGCAAAAGGTCTACGACCTGTTCAAGCCGAGCAACTTCCTTGCGACCGCTCTCCGCCTCCTTGTCATCGGCTTCGAGGACAAATGTAAAGGTCGACATTTCTGACTCTGTCAGGCGACTCAACAACGGGCCGTCCAAGACAAGATCAAGCCCAGGTATGACCCGGAAGCTATCTGCAGCGATCTCGTCGATCCGCCAGATCTTGGACTTAAATACCTCGGGGGCAGAGCTAAGCGTAAGAGTGGCATTGGCGAAACGATTATTCGTTTCGTTCGAGATACGAAGCTCGCGAATCACAGGGATAGCGTTCTGGAAATCTGCAAGATTTAGCTTTGCTACCAAGGTGGCAAGGACCTTTACTTCCTTAGGCGGGGCTTCTTCTTGGGGTGTGAGGGGCTGAACGATATCGTCCATGCGCAACAATCCTTGTCGTTATGCTCAAGGGAGTGCCGAAACTGACCGGCCAGGGAGCCCCTCTTGAGCTGATGGCGGGATGATATCTCTTATAGTCACAGCCGTAATGTGCCTTTGGTCGTCACTGTTCTCCCAGGCCATCATCGAACGTCAGATACTACGCCCGACACAGCTCAATATCGAAAAAGGACGGAAGTCCATCGGGCAAATTTCGATAGTGGTATCACATCGAAAAATCCATCAAGAGCCGGGTGTTCTGTGGGGTAAAAACACTTAAAAACAAAAAGGGGTTGCGAGATAAAATCTCGCAACCCCTTGAATTATATGGTCGGGACGGAGTGATTCGAACACTCGACCCCTAGCACCCCATGCTAGTGCGCTACCGGACTGCGCTACGCCCCGACTAGGCGTGTTACTGGGTTTGCTTCTTAACGAAGCGAATCGGAATATACCGCAAGCTTTTGAAATGTGGAAGTATTTTAAAAGCCTGAATCACTTTTTCAACACCACCAGCACATCCTCGAGTTCGGAGATCATCTGGCGGATCAGTTGCTTGTATTGGGTGGTGTCGTCTTTGGCTTCATCACCGGACATGCGCTGGCGCGCGCCGCTGATGGTGAACCCCTGGTCGTACAGCAATGCGCGGATCTGTCGGATCATCAGCACGTCCTGGCGCTGATAATACCGACGGTTCCCGGTGCGTTTGACGGGGTTGAGTTGAGGAAACTCCTGCTCCCAATAGCGCAGCACGTGCGGTTTTACCGCACACAGCTCGCTGACTTCACCGATGGTGAAGTAGCGTTTGCCCGGGATGACGGGTAGTTCGTCGTTATGACTTGGTTCCAGCATAAGCCTCAACTCGGGCCTTCAACTTCTGCCCTGGACGAAAGGTGACCACACGGCGAGCCGTGATCGGGATTTCTTCTCCCGTTTTTGGATTGCGGCCAGGCCGCTGGCGTTTGTCCCGCAGGTCAAAATTGCCGAAACCGGACAATTTGACCTGTTCGTTGTCTTCCAGAGCGTGCCTGATCTCCTCAAAAAACAGCTCGACCAATTCCTTGGCCTCGCGCTTGTTCAGACCCAACTCTTCGTACAGACGTTCCGCCATCTCAGCTTTCGTCAAAGCCCCCATACGTCACTTCCTTAACGTGGCGTTCAACCTTTGTTCGAGCGAGGTGAGGATATTTTGTGTCGTGGTATTCACCTCATCGTCATTAAGAGTGCGCGATGGATGCTGCCAGGTCAAGCCAACTGCAAGGCTTTTTCTATGCGGATCAATGCCTTTACCCTGATAGACGTCAAATAGCCTGAGGTCCGTCAGCCATTCCCCTGCATTTTCTCGAATTACTTCCAGAACGGCAGTGGCGGCGACTTCACGATCGGCGATCAGCGCCAGGTCACGACGCACTTCAGGATAGCGCGACAACTCGCTGAATTTAGGCATCTTGCCCGAGGCAACTTCAGCCAGGACCAGCTCAAAAACGAAGACTGGACGGTCCAGACCCAGGGTTTTCGACAGTTCCGGGTGAATGGCGCCGACAAAGCCGACCAAGCGACCCTCGCGCTCGATGCGCGCGGTCTGGCCTGGGTGCAGCGCCGGGTGTTTGCCTGGCAGGAACGTGAATGCATCCAGCGCACCGGCAAAGCCCAGTACCGCTTCCACGTCAGCCTTGACGTCGAAGAAGTCCACGGCGTCGCGGCCCTGTGCCCAGCCTTCCGGCAGGCGGCTGCCGCAGACCACACCGGCCAGCATCGGCTCTTGCTTCAGGCCATCGAGTTGGCCGACGAAACGCAGGCCGCTTTCGAACATGCGCACGCGATCCTGCTGACGGTTCAGGTTGTGAGACAGCGCCTTGACCAGGCCTGGCCACAGTGACGAGCGCATGGCCGCCATGTCATTGGAAATCGGATTGGCCAGCAACAGCGGCTCGACACCCGGGTTGAACAGCTCGAATTGCTTTGGATCGATGAAGCTGTAGGTCACCGCTTCCTGATAACCACGAGCCACCAGCAGGCGACGCAACTCAGGCAGGTGCGCACGCGCCTCGGCCTTCGGTTGTGGCGCAAGGCGCGCTTGCGGGTAGCGCACCGGCAGACGGTTGTAGCCGTACAGGCGAGCCAGTTCTTCGATCAGGTCGACTTCCAGACTGATATCGAAGCGATGGCTTGGTACTTCAACGTGCCACTGCCCTTCCCCACCCGCAGAGATGGAGAGGCCTAGGGCCGACAGCAGTTGCTCGATCTCGGCTGGCTCAATCACCAGGCCAAGCATTTGCTCGACGCTTTTGGCACGCAGGGTGATGGGCGCAATGGATGGCAGGTACTGCTCGTTGACGGTCTCGGTTATCGGACCGGCTTCGCCACCGGTGATGTCCAGCAGCAGGCCAGTGGCGCGCTCCATGGCTTCACGGGCCAGCTGCCAGTCCACGCCACGCTCGTAGCGGTGCGACGCATCGGTGTGCAGGCCGTAGGAACGGGCCTTGCCGGCGATGGCGATCTGGTCGAAGAACGCGCTTTCAAGGAATACGTCACGCGTGGTCGCGGAGACGCCGCTGTGCTCGCCACCCATCACGCCGGCAATCGCCAAGGCGCGGGAGTGGTCGGCAATGACCAGGGTGTCGGCGCGCAGGCTGACTTCCTGGCCGTCGAGCAGTACCAGCTTCTCGCCTTCCTCTGCCATACGCACGCGGATGCCGCCTTGGATTTCGGCAAGGTCAAACGCGTGCAGCGGCTGGCCCAGCTCCAACATCACATAGTTGGTAATGTCGACGGCCGCGTCGATGCTGCGCACATCAGCGCGGCGCAGGCGTTCAACCATCCACAGCGGGGTTGGCCTGGACAGGTCGACGTTACGGATCACGCGACCCAGGTAACGTGGGCAGGCGTTTGGCGCCAACACTTCAATCGAGCGCACTTCGTCGTGCACGGCTGGCACGCTGGCAACCACTGGACGGGTGACAGGCACGTTGTACAGCGCACCCACTTCACGGGCCAGGCCGGCCAGGGACAGGCAGTCGCCACGGTTCGGGGTCAGGTCGACCTCGATGCTGGCGTCTTCCAATTCCAGGTAAGCACGAATGTCCTGGCCAACCGGCGCATCGGCCGGCAGCTCCATCAAGCCGTCGTTGCCTTCGCCCACCTGCAGCTCAGCCTGGGAGCACAGCATGCCGTTGGACTCGACGCCGCGCAGCTTGGCCTTCTTGATCTTGAAGTCGCCCGGCAGTTCGGCACCGATCATGGCGAACGGGATCTTCAGGCCCGGGCGCACATTGGGCGCTCCGCACACGACCTGGAAGGTCTCTGCGCCGTTACTGACCTGGCACACACGCAATTTGTCGGCATCCGGGTGCTGCTCGGTGCTCAGCACCTCGCCCACCACCACGCCACTGAATACACCGGCGGCCGGGGTGACGCTATCGACCTCAAGACCGGCCATCGACAGACGCGCAACCAGCGCGTCGCGATCCACCTGCGGGCTTACCCAGCCGCGCAGCCATTGTTCACTGAATTTCATCCTGCTCTCCTAAAGATTCGTTACGACTAGCGAAATTGCGCGAGGAACCGCAAGTCGTTGTCGAAGAACAGACGCAAGTCGTTCACGCCGTAACGCAGCATGGCCAGACGCTCAACGCCCATGCCGAAGGCAAAGCCCGAAAACTCTTCCGGGTCGATCCCGGACATGCGCAGCACGTTAGGGTGGACCATGCCGCACCCCATCACTTCCAGCCAGCCGGTCTGCTTGCAGACGCGGCAGCCTTTGCCGCTGCACATCACGCATTCCATATCGACTTCAGCCGATGGTTCGGTGAACGGGAAGAAGGATGGACGGAAACGCACCGCCAGCTCTTTCTCGAAGAACACCCGCAGGAATTCTTCGATGGTGCCTTTGAGGTCGGCGAAATTGATATCGCGATCGACCAGCAGGCCTTCGACCTGGTGGAACATCGGCGAATGGGTGATATCGGAGTCGCTACGGTACACACGGCCCGGGCAGACGATGCGGATCGGCGGCTTGTTCGCTTCCATGGTGCGGACCTGTACCGGCGAGGTATGGGTGCGCAACAACATGTTCGCGTTGAAATAGAAGGTGTCGTGCATCGACCGGGCCGGGTGATGGCCTGGGATGTTGAGCGCCTCGAAGTTGTGATAGTCGTCTTCGACCTCAGGGCCTTCGGCAATGCCGTAGCCGATATGGGTAAAAAACTGCTCGATACGTTCCAGAGTCCGGGTGATCGGATGCAGACCGCCCGAGGCCTGGCCACGGCCAGGCAAGGTCACATCAATGGACTCGGCGGCGAGCTTGGCCGCAAGATCGGCCTCCTCGAGCGACGCCTTGCGCGCATTGAGAACCTCGGTGACGCGCTCCTTGGCAATGTTGATCAGCGCGCCGACCTGCGGACGCTCCTCTGCAGGCAAATTCCCCAGGGTCTTCATCACCTGAGTCAATTCACCTTTTTTTCCAAGGTAGTGAACCCGGATTTGCTCCAGGGCGTTTACATCTTCAGCGCTTTGCACAGCCTCAAGGGCTTGGGCGACGAGCGCGTCCAGGTTTTCCATGTACAGACTCCAGATACAAAATAGGGGAAGAGCTTGAAGGCTCTTCCCCTATTTATGACGTTTACCACCCTGGGCTACAGGAGTAACCCAGAGTGACTGTCGGGGGTACTTAAGCCAAGGAGGCTTTAGCTTTCTCGACAATCGCAGCAAACACCGCTTTTTCGTTCACGGCCAGTTCAGCCAGAACCTTACGGTCGATTTCGATGGACGCTTTCTTCAGGCCAGCGATGAAACGGCTGTAGGACAGACCGTTAACACGTGCACCAGCGTTGATACGAGCGATCCACAGAGCGCGGAACTGACGTTTTTTCTGACGACGGTCACGGTAGGCGTATTGGCCTGCCTTGATTACCGCTTGCTTGGCAACACGGAATACGCGTGAACGCGCGCCGTAGTAGCCTTTAGCAAGTTTCAGAATTTTTTTGTGACGCTTACGGGCCATGACGCCACGCTTAACACGAGCCATGAGTTACTTCCTCTATTCTTGAACCAAAATTAACGAAGGCGCAGCATGCGCTCGACTTTTGCCACGTCAGACGGATGCAGCAAGCTGCTACCGCGCAGTTGACGCTTACGCTTGGTCGACATTTTGGTCAGGATGTGGCTCTTGAAAGCGTGCTTGTGCTTGATGCCGTTAGCAGTTTTCAGAAACCGCTTAGCAGCACCACTTTTAGTTTTCATCTTTGGCATGTTCGGTACTCCGCATTCAGTTGATAAACATAATCAGAAGGCCTGCCGTGCCCTGTTGATTACTTCTTCTTTTTCGGGGCGATGACCATGATCAGCTGGCGTCCTTCCATCTTAGGATGCTGTTCGACCGAACCGTACTCGAGCAGGTCAGCTTCAACCCGCTTGAGGAGTTCCATCCCCAGCTCCTGGTGGGCCATCTCACGGCCGCGGAATCGCAAGGATACCTTGGCCCTGTCCCCATCACTCAGGAAACGTACCAGGTTGCGCAGTTTTACCTGGTAATCCCCTTCCTCCGTCCCTGGACGAAACTTGATTTCTTTAACCTGGATCTGCTTCTGGTTTTTCTTGGCTGCGGCAATCTGCTTCTTCTTCTCGAAGATCGATTTGCCGTAGTCCATCAGCTTGCAGACAGGTGGTACAGCATCGGCGGAAATTTCCACCAAATCGAGCTTGGCTTCTTCAGCCTTAAGAAGCGCGTCTTCAATTGACACAATCCCAAGCTGCTCACCCTCAGCCCCAATTAACCGAACCTCGCGTGCCGAGATATTCTCGTTGATCGGGGCTTTCGGTGCAGCTCGTTTATCTTGTCTCATTTCACGCTTAATAGTAATTACTCCGAATCTGGGCGACCACGCCGGGAAACCGCTTGCGCGAGGAACTCAGCGAACTGGGCGACGGGCATCGAGCCCAGGTCAGCACCTTCACGAGTACGCACAGCGACAGTCTGCATCTCGACTTCCCGATCTCCGATAACCAAAAGATAGGGAACCTTGAGCAAAGTATGCTCACGGATTTTAAAGCCGATCTTTTCATTTCTCAAGTCGGACTTGGCACGAAATCCGCTTTCGTTGAGGGTTTTTTCAACTTCAGCGGCAAAATCTGCCTGTTTATCAGTGATATTCATGATCACTGCCTGGGTCGGAGCCAACCACGCCGGGAACGCGCCCTCGTAGTGCTCGATCAGGATCCCCACAAACCTTTCAAACGAGCCGAGGATCGCCCGGTGCAGCATAACCGGGTGTTTACGGCTGTTGTCTTCGGAGACGTATTCGGCTCCCAGACGGATCGGCAGGTTAAAATCGAGCTGCAGGGTACCACACTGCCAGACACGGCCAAGGCAATCTTTCAGCGAGAACTCGATCTTGGGACCGTAGAACGCGCCCTCGCCCGGCTGCAGGTCGTACGCAAGGCCCGCGCTGTCGAGTGCTGCGGCCAGTGCAGCTTCGGCGCGATCCCAGAGTTCGTCGGAGCCGACGCGTTTTTCCGGACGAGTGGACAGCTTCATCTCGACTTCGGTAAAGCCGAAATCGCGGTAAACGTCCATGGTCAGCTTGATGAACGCGGCCGATTCAGCCTGCATCTGCTCTTCGGTGCAGAAGATATGGGCGTCGTCCTGGGTAAAGCCGCGCACACGCATGATGCCGTGCAGCGCACCCGATGGCTCGTTGCGGTGGCAGGCACCGAACTCGGCCAGGCGCATCGGCAACTCGCGGTAGCTCTTCAGGCCTTGATTGAACACCTGCACGTGGCAAGGGCAGTTCATCGGCTTGATGGCGTAGTCGCGGTTTTCCGACTGGGTAGTGAACATGTTGTCGGCGTAGTTGGCCCAGTGCCCGGATTTCTCCCACAGGCTGCGATCGACGACCTGCGGGGTTTTGATCTCGAGGTAACCATTTTCACGCTGAACCTTGCGCATGTACTGCTCAAGCACCTGATACAGGGTCCAGCCGTTCGGATGCCAGAACACCATGCCCGGCGCTTCTTCCTGGAGATGGAACAGGTTCAGGCGCTTGCCGATCTTGCGGTGATCGCGCTTTTCGGCTTCCTCGATGCGCTGGATATACGCGGCCAGCTGTTTCTTGTCGGCCCAGGCGGTGCCGTAGATGCGTTGCAGTTGCTCGTTCTTCGCGTCACCGCGCCAGTAGGCGCCGGACAACTTGGTCAGCTTGAACGACTTGAGAAAGCGCGTGTTCGGCACGTGCGGGCCACGGCACATGTCCACGTATTCTTCGTGGTAGTACAGACCCATGGCCTGCTCGTCCGGCATGTCTTCCACCAGGCGCAGCTTGTAGTCTTCACCACGGGCGGTAAACACGTCGATCACTTCGGCGCGCGGGGTGACCTTCTTGATCACGTCGTAATCTTTTTCGATCAGCGCGTGCATGCGCTGCTCGATGGCCGCCAGGTCGTCCGGAGTGAAAGGACGCTCGTAGGCGATGTCGTAATAGAAGCCTTCTTCGATTACCGGGCCGATCACCATCCTGGCGGTTGGGTACAGCTGCTTAACCGCATGGCCGATCAGGTGCGCGCAAGAGTGGCGAATAATCTCGAGCCCCTCTTGATCCTTGGGCGTGATGATCTGCAGGCTGGCGTCGGAGGTGATCAGGTCACTGGCATCGACCAGCTTGCCGTCAACCTTGCCGGCCACGGTGGCCTTGGCAAGGCCGGCACCAATAGATGCGGCGACCTCGGCTACGGAAACCGGATGATCGAATGAACGTTGACTGCCGTCGGGTAGAGTAATAGTTGGCATGGCGCCTCCTCTCCTAGTGGTGACCCCTACCAAAGGTCACGTGGGTTGGGATGAGCCAGTACAAGATCCAACACCAGGCCGTTCAATGCTGAACGCCTGCCTTACAGCGGCAGGAGCCTTTCGGCCAACCGATAATCGAACCAGAGTGACTGGAGTGAACAAAAAAGAGCCCTGGCAAGGCGGCAAATGGCACGCCTGGAAAAAGCCAAGCCCACGATGCTAGCACAGATGAACGGTCATCGCGCCGCCACGACCGGGGTAAAGGCAAATTCCATGCTTTAGGGCCGCAAAAGTGAACTTGAGCTGTACGTCACGCCTCAAACACCCCGAGAATCGCCGTTCGTCCTCGCCCCAAAGGAGCATCCCATGATGCGTTTTACCTCGACCCTCGCCCTCGCCGCTTCCCTGGCATTCCTTTCGCTCGGCGCGCAAGCCGCGGCGCCATCGAACTGGCCAGACGGCGCCCGTGACGCGTTCGTCAAAGACTGCAGCGCTGCGGCCAGCCAGAACGTGGACGCCAAAACCGCCAAAGATCATTGCGAATGTGGCGCCAACAAGATCAACGCCGAATTGAGCACTGCGGAAATCAAAGAGCTGATGACCAACCAGAACGCCAGCCCGGAGCTCAAGAACAAAGCAGTAGCGGCTATTTCGTCCTGCAAAGTCGTCAAGAAAAAGTAAGAACGGCCGCTGACCAAGCGTCTTTTTTGCCAAAAAAACTGCCTAAAAACTGCTATTTCTCACAAATTACGTAGCTTTTACGGCTTTTTTTAATAGCTGATATTTCGCCGCAAAGCCCCGTAGGCCGGGGCTCTCAGCCAGAATCTGGATTGAACGCAACGCGATTGATTAGCAAACAATGCCTTGGGGGGGCTCCCAAGTCGAACATTTCGACTATGATAGCCCTGTGTGCCCAGTTGGCCTGAGCAGCACAGCACTACTGAAAATATATGTTTCTTGGAGATACACCATGTCTAATCGCCAAACCGGCACCGTTAAATGGTTCAACGATGAAAAAGGCTTCGGCTTCATCACTCCTCAAGGTGGCGGTGACGACCTGTTCGTACACTTCAAAGCTATCGAAAGCGACGGTTTCAAAAGCCTGAAAGAAGGCCAAACCGTTTCCTTCGTGGCTGAGAAAGGCCAAAAGGGTATGCAAGCAGCACAGGTTCGCGCCGAGTAATTCTCCGCTGAGCTAAAAAAACCCCGTCCATGTGACGGGGTTTTTTATGGGCACTGCAAAAGCCGCAGGCTATCAGCCGCAATTGACCCGTGTGATCACCAGATTATCGTCGGCATTCAGGTTCAAGCGGTCGGAGCGATACTCCAGCGTGATCATGTCGTTGGGCTTGAGGATACGTGCATTTTGTGCACCGGCACGGGTACGCGCCTGCTCCAGTAGTTGAGGCGAGGCTTTCTGGCCGATTGTGTACTCGGCGGCCTTCGACTCACAGCGACTATGACCGGCATCGGTCACGCTGGCATCTTTGCCTGGCTCAGAGGCACCCGGGGTGCTGCAACCCGCCAATGCGAGCGCCGCCAACAAAGTACCGAATGATGCGAGCTTCCAAGGCATGAAGCCTCCTATGATAAAAAAGTGAACAGAGATCGTGCGACAGCGATTGAACCGATTGGTTTCAAGACGTTAACGCCTCACAGGCAAGTCTGCCTGAGACACATCTGGCAAGCGTCCGCTCAATCGTGACTAGATATGAAAATCCTCAGTAGATATCAATGTAGTCGGACGACGGCCTTGGCCAGTTCTGCTTGAGTGCGTTGAAAATCTGCGTTACCCAGACCTCGTCACTGGCAGCCACATTTCCCACATACCCGGATCCCTTTGCCCAAGTCTCCAAGCGAAACAGCAGCCCTTCGATATCTACACCGCCCACAACCTTTCCTGAAGAGATATAGGCGACACCGGCCTTGGTGACCCGCAGCTGGGTATGTTCATCGTCACTGGCACTGGCAATCAGTTGGCGCACAGCTGCCAGCGTCAGGCTCTCAGGCTTATTCAAATCGATCTGCACGCGGTATGTCCCGGCCAATAAACAGGCCGACAGTGTTGCACACCCCTTCCCTCATGCCTAAGTAGCAGTGCCAAACCCCGCGCAAAATGCTTAACTGCGCCCGCTGCAGCCGCACGCCAGCGCATTGCCCAGTACTTACAGCCCGCGAGACTCCCCATGACCACCGTAACGCTCCAAGCCGATATCAAAGCCAAATGGCCCCAGGGGCAAAGCTTCTACAGCCCCGGTAGTGCGGAGGAGTTGGCGATCATTGGTATCGACCTGCTGGTCAAGGAGCTCGGCACCCAGGGCGCTCACGCCTTCATCGGCCAGGTATTCGAGAAATACCCGGCCGACCACATGGGCGCACAAGAACGCGAATGAGGCGGCCGGCGAACGCCGACCGCCAAGCGGTTTACTGCAAGCGCGCCAGGCGCTCGGTCAGCAGATCGAAGAAGCCCTGGGCATCGCCGTTCTCGACCCAGAACGCGTTCTTGTCCTGCTTCAGGCCGTCGTACCAATCGACAATGGTCTGGCCGAAGGTCGGACCTTCGCGGCTGTCGACAACCACGTTGACCTGGCGACCACTGAACAGCGATGGCTTGAGCAGGTAGGCGACCACCGTGGCGTCATGCACAGGGCCACCAGGAATGCCGTAGTGTTCCATATCGCCCTTGACGTACTCGTTCAGGATATTGCTGACGACCTTGCTCGCGTTGTTGTTCAGGTCTGCGATCTTCTTCAGACGCGCCTCGCTGGTCAGCACCTTGTGAGTGACGTCCAACGGCAAGTAGGTCAACTTCACGCCACTTTTAAGCACAATTTCTGCAGCCACCGGGTCGGCGAACAGGTTGAACTCGGCCACTGGCGTGATATTGCCACCATTGAAGTGCGCACCGCCCATCACCACCACTTCCTTGATGCCCTGGGTGATTTCCGGTGCCTGGGTCAATGCCAGGGCCAGGTTGGTCTGCGGGCCGAGCATGGCGATGGTGATGCTGTGGGGTTTGGCGCTCGTCAGGGTCTTGATCAGGTAATCCACGGCATTGCCTTCAGCCAGACCTTGTTTCGGCTCGTGCACGGTGACGCCGGAGATACCTTCCTTGCCATGGATATTCTCGGCATAGATCGGCTTGCGCAGCAGCGGCGCTGGAGCACCCGCATAAACCGGGATGTCCTCGCGTCCTGCCCACTCGCGCGCCAGGCGAGCGTTGCGGGAGGTTTTGTCCAGGCGCACGTTGCCGGCCACTGTCGTCAGTGCGCGAATGTTCAGTTCTTCCGGGGAAGCCATGGCGAACAGCAAAGCAACCACATCGTCGGCACCGGGATCGGTATCGATGATCAGGTCGATTTTTTCCGCCGCCTGGGCGCTTGCAGCTGTAAGCGCGGACAAAAGCAGAACACTCCGGAACAGGTTTTTCAGGGAGGGAAGACCACGTTGCATAAAACACTCCTTGTCGTAGGGTGACTCTAGAAGGTTACGCCGGATACCAGCGCAATGTTGCAGTAAGGCTGACATTCGCCGGTGCGCACGACCGCGCGCGCCCTGCCGCTCAATTGCTTGAACGCGTCATGACTGAGCAGGCGTCGCTCGCCCAGCGCAGCCTGCTCTGCCAGCACGTTGAGCTCGACCAGCGCGGGAGGCTGCTTGAGCAGGATTTCTTCAGCCAGCACATGGCTTTCCACCTGCATTTCGCTGAGCACGACGCGCAGGGTGCTGATGAAATCCGGAATACCCTGGGTCAGCGCCAGGTCGATCAATTCGACGCCGGGAGGCACCGGCAGACCGGCATCGCCGATGACCAGAATGTCGCCGTGCCCCAATGACGCGATCACGCGGGACAGGGCGATATTGAGCAGAGGTGTCTTTTTCATGAGGGCACAAAACCTTGTACGTCGTGCAGCGTAGGAATGGAAGGCTGGGCGCCGGCACGGGTCACCGACAACGCTGCAGCAACCTGGCCAAAACGGATGGCCTCGGCTTCACTCGTGCCGGCAGCCAGTGCGGCGGCAAAGCCACCTACGAAGGTATCGCCGGCAGCGGTGGTGTCCACTGCCCGCACCTTGGGTGCGACCAGGTGCTCGAAGCTGTTGCCGTCAGCAAACAGTGCGCCCTGAGCGCCAAGGGTGATGATGACTTTACCGGCGCCGGCCTTGATCAACGCTGTCGCGGCGAGCTTGGCGCTGTCGAGCGAATCGACCGCAACACCGCTCAAGGCACTGGCTTCACTTTCGTTGGGAATCAGGTAGTCGATCGAGGCATACCACTCGGCCGGCAAGGGCCCACTGGCCGGCGCCGGGTTGAGGATCACCGTCTTGCCCAACTCGCGGCCGCGCTTGAGCGCATGCCCAACGGTGTCCATCGGCACTTCAAGCTGGCAAATGATCACGTCGGCAGCCTGCAACACCGCATCGCAGGCCGTCAACGACTGGGGCGTCAACTGACCGTTACTGCCCGCCACAATCACAATCGCGTTCTGGCTGCTGTCATCCACCACGATCAGCGCGACCCCACTGGAGCCGTCCACGGTGCTGACGGCCTGACAGTCGATGCCTTCGACCAACAGCGCATCGCGCAATTGGCCGCCATAGGCATCGCTGCCGACACACCCGATCATGGCCACATCCGCCCCCAGGCGCGCCAGGGCGACGGCCTGATTGGCGCCCTTGCCACCGGGGACGGTGGAAAACGTCTGGCCGATCAGCGTTTCACCGGCTCGCGGCAAGCGACTGGCGCGGGTGACCAGATCCATGTTCAAGCTGCCTACTACCACTACGTTCGCTGGCATACATCAGTACTCATCAATTCGGTTCAGCGGTATTGGGCAAACACACCCGCCAACGGCGCCGTCGACTCACGCAAGACAATGCTTGGTGTCACGATGCGTTGATCGACCGGCAGTTGGGGTGTCGCTATACGTCGCAGTAATAATTCGGCCGCTGTCTCACCCAGCTGTACGATCGACTGCCCGACCGTGGTCAACGCAGGATAGACATAGCGGCCCATTTGAATGTCATCGAAACCTATCACCGACAGCTCGCCCGGCACGCGAATATTGCGCTCTGCAGCAGCGCGAAGCACGCCAAAACCGATCATGTCGTTGCAGGCAAAAATCGCACTGGGCGGTTGCTGCGTAAGCAATTGCACGGCGGCGGCATAACCGCCGGTGCTGGTGAAATCACTTTCGCGGATGCGCTCGGCGACCGTTTCAACGCCCGCCTCGCGCAGCGCACGCCGATAGCCTGCCAGGCGCATTTGCGCCACGCGCGTATGGGCGGGGCCGGCGATGCAGGCAATGTCACGGTGACCCAATTCAAGCAAGTGCCGGGTCGCCAGGTAAGCACCCTCTTCATGATCGATGCGCACCAGGTCGACATCGATACCGTCCAGCGCCCGGTCGACGATCACCATGGGCGTGCGCACCGCGCTCAAGCCAGCGGCAAGGCCGCTGTCATCGCCGCCCACCGAGGTCACGATCAAGCCGTCGACGCGTTTCTCAAGCAACACGCGCAAATAGCTGCGCTGCTTTTCGGCGTTGTCGTCGGAGTTGCAGAGGATCACGCAATAGCCATTGCGCTCGCAGTAATCCTCAATGCCCCGGGCCAGTTCCGCGAAATACGGGTTGAGGCTGTTGGGCACCAGCAGCCCGATCGTTGCCGTGGTCTTGGCCTTGAGCGAGCGCGCTACTGCGCTGGGCACATAGTCCAACTGCTTGATCGCCGCCTCGACCTTGACGCGCACCGGTTCGCTGACCGGGCGCGTCTTGTTCACTACATGGGACACCGTGGTGTAGGAAATGCCCGCCAGCGCCGCCACATCCTTGATCGTTGCCATGGCTCAGCCCCGCCGACTGGCGCGCTGGCTGCGGTAAGTATCAAGGACCACGGCGATCACGATCACGGCACCGGTAATGATGCGTTTGGTGGGTTCTGTCGCGCCGATCTGCGCCAGGCCCGCCGCCAGTACCGAAATAATCAGCACACCAAAGAACGTGCTGATAACCGAGCCGCGCCCGCCCATCAGGCTGGTACCGCCGATCACCACGGCGGCAATCACTTGCAACTCCAGGCCTGAGCCGGCATTCGGGTCCGCCGCTTCCAGGCGCGAGATCTGGAACAGCGCGGCCACACCGGCGAGCAGGCCCATCAGGCTGAACACCAGGATCTTGTAGGGCTTGGGGTTGATGCCGGCCAGGCGCACCGCTTCTTCGTTGGTACCGATACCGATCAGGTAACGACCGAACACGGTGCGGGTCAGCACCAGCTGGGCGGCGATGATCACCAGCAGCGCAATGATGAACGACGGCGAAATCCCGAACGCGATCGGATTGGACAGCCAGGCAAACGAGTCACCGATATAAGCGGTGCGCGAGCCGGTCATCTGGTAAGCCACGCCCCGGGCCATTTCCAGCACGCCGAGGGATACGATAAACGACGGAATGCGCCAGGCCACGGTGATGGAACCGGTAAGCGTGCCGGCCAATGCAGCGCAACCCATGCCCAGCACGGCGGCCGGCAATACGCTCCAGCCCCAGCTGAGAATCGCCACGCTGACCGCCGAGGCCGCCAGCGCCAGTACCGAGCCTACCGAGAGGTCGATGCCGCCGATGATCAGGATGAAAGTCATGCCCACCGCCAACACCATCAGGTCCGGAATCTGGTTGGCCAGGGTGCTGAATGTGTCGTAGGACAGGAAGTGATCGCTGAGTACGGAAAACAGCGCAATCATCGCCAGCAACGCACCCGCCAGGCCCAGGTAGGTGCCCAGGCCGTAGAAGTTGCCGCCCGCTTTACCAGGGGAAGTGGTTGTTTTCATGGGGTATTCCTAGGCGCTGCCTCGTTGAGCAGCGCGTCACGTTTGTGATAGCCGGCAAAGGCGGCGGCAAGCAATTCGTCCTGGGTCCAGCGGTCGCGCTCGAATGTCTCGATCAGGCGTCCGGCGGACAACACGCCGATGCGGTCACAAATCAGCATCAGCTCGCGCAGATCGCTGGAGACCACCACCAGCGCTTTGCCCTGGCGCGTCAACTCGCCGAGCAAGGCATAAATGTCGAACTTGGCGCCGACGTCGATGCCGCGCGTAGGCTCATCGAACAGCATCACCGAACAATCGCGCTCCAGCCAGCGGCCAATCACCACCTTTTGCTGGTTACCGCCCGACAGCTCGGACACCAATTGCGCCGGGCTGGAACTGCGGATGCGCATGGCGTCGATCTGGCGCTTGGCCAGGGCGGTTTCATCGCGCCTGTTAACCAGCCCGCCAGCGGAGATTTCCGGCATGTTGCCCAGGGCGATGTTGGCGCTGATGGACTGAGTCAGCAGCAGGCCTTCACCCTTGCGGTCTTCGGTGATCAGGGCAATGCCATGAGCGACCGCGTCGACCGGCGAGCGAATGCTGACCACATTGGCCTGCGGCCCCAGCGCCACTGTACCGCTGTCGGCCGGGTCGGCACCGAAAATCAGGCGTAGCAACTCGGTACGACCGGCGCCAATCAGGCCGGAAATACCGTAGATTTCGCCGACGCGCACCTGGAAAGATACGTCGCGGACCTTGTCCGAGCGCGTCAGGCCTTTCACTGTCAAGGCGGGTTTGCCGATAGTGCGCGGCCCCAGATCGATGTGCTCGCCTAGCTCGCGCCCGACCATCAGGGTCACCAGTTGTTCACTGTTGTAATTGGCCATCGGCTCGACACAAACCAGCTTGCCGTCGCGCAATACGGCAATGCGCTGGGCCACACGGGCCAACTCTTCAAGCCGATGGGAAATATAGATAATCGCCACGCCCCGGGCCTGCAGGCGGGTGATTTGCTCGAACAGCATCTCGACTTCACGGGCAGTGAGCATCGCGGTCGGTTCGTCGAGAATCAGTACATGGCAGTCACCAATCAGATTGCGGGCAATCTCGACCATTTGCTGATGACCGATGCCCAGGCTGCCCACCAGGGTGTCCGGGTCAATTGCATCCAGGCCAACCTGGGCCATGGCTTCGGTCGCGGCCGTGCGCAACTGTTTGCGGCTGATCCAGCCACCCCGGCTGGGCAGGTTATGCAGGAACAGGTTTTCAGCCACCGTCAGCGTCGGCAGCAGGTTGAGTTCCTGCATAACCATGCGCACACCCAGCGCTTCGGCCTGGGTGCGGCTGCCGGGTTGATAATTCTGACCATTGAACTGCATGTTGCCGGTGGTCGGTGTGACCAACCCGCCGATGATCTTCGATAAGGTACTTTTGCCTGCGCCGTTTTCACCGGTCAGCGCCAGCACTTCACCACGATTGAGCGTGAGCGTGACGTCGGAGAGAACCGGTTGGGCATAGGTCTTGCCGATGCCGCTGACCGAGAGGACAGCGTTCGGGGCGGAAGATGACATAGGAAAATCTCCAGGCGCCCGCTCAGGACGAGCGGGCGCTGTTGGCTACCGCCGCAATTACTTCTTGAGGACGAGTTCGACCGGGGTTTCGATCACGCCATCGGTGGCATCGACCTTCTCGCCCTTGACCAGCTTCAGCGCATTCTGGATGCCGAACACGGCTTGTTGGGCAGCGGCCTGATCGGCAGTTGCCAGCACACGACCGTCCTGCAGCATCGGCTTGATGGCTTCGATATTGTCGTAGCCCACCACCAGCACTTTACCGGCCTTGCCTGCCGCGCGGACGGCGGAGACGGCGCCCAGCGCCATGTTGTCGTTACCGGCCAGAAGCGCCTTGAGGTCCGGGTATTCGCTCAGCATCGCCGAGGCGACTTTCTGGCCCTGGTCGATTTCCCAGTTACCGGATTGAGTGGAGACGATCTTCATGCCTGCCGCATCCATCGCATCCTTGAAGCCTGCGGTACGCTGCTGGGCGTTGGTGGTGGTCGGCACGCCTTCGATGATCCCGACCTTGTCGCCCGCGGCCAGTTGCTTGGCCAGGTAGTCACCGACCAGCTTGGAGCCTTTGCGGTTGTCCGGGCCTACGAAGGGAATATCGAGTTTTTTGCTTTTCAGCACGTCCGGGTCCAGACGATTATCGATGTTGACCACCTTGATGCCGGCATCCGAGGCTTTCTTCAGCACGGTGACCAGCGCCTTGGAGTCGGCGGGTGCGATGACGATGGCGTTGACCTTGGCCAGGATCATCTGATTGACGATATCGATCTGGGCGCTGGTGTCGGTTTCGTTCTTGATGCCGTTGGTGATCATGTCGAAGTCGGCGGCGTGGGATTTCTGGTAGTCCTTGGCGCCCTCTTGCATGGTCACGAAAAACTCGTTGGCAAGGGACTTCATCACCAGGCCGACCTTGGGCTTGGCGGCGGTGTCGTCAGCGAATGCAGAAGAGAGAGGCAAGGCAGCGGATGCAGCGGCAAGCACGGCGACAGCGAGAAGACGTCCTGCAAATGGCAGCTTCATGGGTGTACTCCGATCTTATGATTATTGTGAGCAACGTTTGCACCGAAGAAACATCTCGCAAACGTTTGCGTTGTCAGAACTATGAGAACCTTGTCGAGATTTGTCAACGCCCGTCGCCAACCTTTCATCCTGAAAATGCCGTTCACTCTGGCGGTGTCTGAAACGACAGGGCTGGCGACGATTCACACAAGGGTCCAACGTAAATACCGTCAGGGCTTTCGGGCAACCGAACATTAATGACTCCCGTGTTCGGAAAGCCGGACAGCAACGCGTCAGACTAGCCTGAACAGGCGATTTAAGTTGTTTTAAATCAATAAGTTATTTTATCTACTCATTCACCATTGGCCTGGTACAAATCCTGCTCTTTCTCAGCACCTCGAGGCGTTCAGAATCGCCCGGGTGTTCTGGATAAATCTGCTACCGCACTCATCAAAAACCAGAGAGAAAAATAATGAAATCTGCATTGAAATCCTTTGTTCCCGGGGCCTTAGCCCTCCTGCTGCTGTTCCCTGTTGCCGCTCAGGCAAAAGAAGTCGAAAGCAAGACCAAGCTCGCCAATGTGGTGATCCTCGCCACTGGCGGCACCATTGCTGGCGCGGGCGCCAGTGCGGCCAACAGCGCTACCTACCAGGCAGCCAAAGTTGGTATCGAACAATTGATCGCCGGCGTTCCTGAGCTTAGCCAGATCGCCAATGTACGCGGCGAACAAGTGATGCAAATTGCGTCGGAAAGCATCAACAACGAAAACCTGCTGCAACTGGGTCGCCGCGTCGCCGAATTGGCCGACAGCAAGGACGTGGATGGCATCGTGATCACCCACGGTACCGACACCCTTGAAGAAACCGCCTACTTCCTTAACCTGGTTGAAAAAACCGACAAGCCTATCGTCGTGGTCGGCTCCATGCGCCCAGGCACTGCCATGTCAGCGGACGGCATGCTCAACCTGTACAACGCCGTTGCCGTCGCAGGCAGCAAGGACGCGCGCGGCAAAGGCGTGCTGGTGACCATGAACGACGAGATCCAGTCAGGTCGCGACGTGAGCAAGATGATCAACATCAAGACGGAGGCGTTCAAGAGCCCATGGGGGCCATTGGGCATGGTCGTTGAAGGCAAATCCTACTGGTTCCGCCTGCCGGCCAAGCGTCACACCATGGATTCGGAATTCGACATCAAGACCATCAAGAGCCTGCCTGACGTTGAAATTGCCTACGGCTACGGCAACGTGAGCGACACCGCCTATAAAGCTTTGGCCCAAGCGGGCGCCAAAGCGATCATCCATGCTGGCACTGGCAATGGCTCGGTGTCGTCCAAGGTCGTTCCGGCGCTGGTGGAGTTGCGCAAACAAGGCGTGCAGATCATTCGCTCTTCGCACGTCAATGCCGGTGGCATGGTGCTGCGTAACGCTGAACAGCCAGACGATAAATACGACTGGGTGGCTGCCCTTGACCTGAACCCGCAGAAGGCCCGCATCCTGGCAATGGTCGCCCTGACCAAGACCCAGGACAGCAAAGAGCTGCAACGGATGTTCTGGGAATACTGATTCCACACCTACCTGACATTGTGGCGAGGTAAATTGCTTGCTCGCCACATCAGGTTCACACCTAAAACTTCTCGCAGCAGATCACAGCAAATTTCCAAATTTGCTGTCAGACGGATGTCTTTGAATTTAAGCAGTTGCGAAAACACCTACAGTTAAATACTGTATGTGCGTACAGCTTACTAAGGAATACTCCGTGGCAAAGCCCTCCTCCGCAGCACCCGCAACGCCTGACGCCTACCAACGCCTGGCCATTCGCGTACAAAAGATCATTAATTCGACCAACGCCCAGAAAGCCAAGGCAGCGTTGATCTTCCGCTTGCCGGATGAGCCCGAGGACGAGTGGGCGCGCCTGCTTGAAGAAATTGCGGAAAACGACAACGTCACCCTCGCCTACAGGGATGACGGCGGCGTGCAGATTTTCTGGGTTGTGCCGAAGGAAGATTGATTGAATGAGTGTCCGTTTTTTCGCTGTGTGCTGCCTGTTTTTTACTGTCACCGCCAACGCCCAAGCCCCACGAACCTTCAGTGAAGCCAAGAAAATCGCCTGGAAGCTCTACGCCCCCCAATCCACCGAGTTTTATTGCGGCTGCAAATACACCGGCAACCGCATAGACCTGAAAGCCTGCGGATATATTCCACGCAAGAACGCCAACCGCGCTGCGCGCATCGAATGGGAACATATTGTGCCCGCCTGGCAGATCGGCCATCAGCGCCAGTGTTGGCAAGATGGCGGGCGTAAAAACTGCACGCGCCATGACGACGTGTTCAAGCGTGCCGAAGCAGACCTGCATAATCTGGTGCCGAGCATCGGCGAGGTGAACGGCGACCGTAACAACTTCAGCTTCGGCTGGCTGCCGGTGCAAAGCGGGCAATACGGTTCATGCCTCACCCAGGTGGACTTCAAGGCCAAGAAGGTCATGCCGCGCCCATCGATTCGCGGGATGATCGCACGCACCTATTTTTATATGAGCAAGCAATACGGCCTGCGCCTGTCGAAACAGGATCGCCAACTGTATGAAGCCTGGAACAAGACCTACCCGGTGCAACACTGGGAGCGCCAGCGCAACCAGACGGTGGGCTGTGTGATGGGCCGAGGCAATGAGTTTGTCGGCCCGGTAAATCTGAAGGCCTGCGGATGAAGAGGGGCGCACCTGGCGCCCATCCGCCCCGTTATTGCGCGACCTTGTGTTCGATGATCTCTGACACGGTGTCGTTTTTCTTGGCCCGCGCCATCTTTTCGTTGAGCAGTACCTGCTTGGCCTCAGCCTCGGCCCTGGTGGCAAACGGGCCAAGCAGTACCTGATCCTTGCCGTCTGCCTTCACGATATAAAAATTGAAACCGTGCTCCAGCAACCAAGCGGTCAAGTCAGTGATCGCTTGCAGCTTGTGATCCGGCGACCCCACCCATATATCCCATTCCTGCGCGGCAATCGCACCGCTCTGTGGCTGGCTTTCGGTCACGACAGGCTTGGCCTTGGGTGCATTGACAGGCTTGCCTTCGCCGCATCCGGCCAATGCCAACACCGCAATTGCCATCGCTACTTTACGCACTGCCCTGCTCCTTTGAAGATAAAGAGGCGACTTTACCATTCACTGTCTATTCTGGCCGTCATAAACGTTGGCTTAAACAATGCGAATCATGTATCGCGACCTGTATGATGCCGCCATGGGAATTAATGTCGCCTCTATGCGTCCTAAAAGAGGCAGTCACAGGGAAGCGCTTCGCAGTAAGCTACGCACATCCGACACCTGCCCTGTCTGAACATGTGTCCTTAAAAGTAATCAAGGAGAAGTCCATGCTTATACTCACCCGCAAAGTTGGTGAAAGCATAAACATCGGTGACGATATTACGATCACCATCCTGGGCGTTAGCGGCCAGCAAGTACGAATCGGCATCAACGCCCCCAAGGATGTTGCCGTGCATCGCGAGGAAATTTATCAGCGCATCCAGGCCGGCCTCACTGCGCCGGACAAAAACCAGACGCCTTGAAGCACCTCCAGTAGCCAGCCTTTTGCTTCACCGTAACGGCTGGCGAAAACCCGATCGCCCCGTTCGCCTTATTTATCCAAGCTGTACGCCTCGAACATGCCCCCGCGCTGCAAGATGAAACTGCCATGATGCCAGGAACTTGTTGCATCATTTGCAGCCAAATCCCACGCCATCCTGCGGTCCGAATGTATTCAGGAGCACGTCGATGAGGCCAACCGTCACACCCATGGTTTCCCTGTCCTGGACGATCACCTTGCTGATAGGCCTGATTTTTCTGGCGCTCGGGTATGGACTGCGATGGGAAGTCGAGGGGGCTTTCGACGCGACTGACCACTCCTGGCTGGACCTGGCATTACTCCTCTGCGCCTACCTGTTTGCGTTCTGCCTCAAGCCCATTCAAAAGACAATCTTGCGCAAGCTGTGCCAGCGCGAGGCCCATCGCACCCATCAAAAAGCGACACGCTGACTTTCTCCCCGCTCCCGCACAGTCAGCAGGCCATCAGCTTCCTGCAGGACCTGCAGCCCTTCATACCCATCGATACAGGCATGTTCAGTCGCCATGGGAGCCAGGTGCGTCGAGGTCACCACCATCACATCCGCTCCCGCCGCTTCTGCGGCTCGAATGCCGACCGTCGCATCCTCGAACACCAGGCAATCCTGCACCGGCACGCCCAGGCGCTGGGCACCGAGCACGTAACACGCCGGATCGGGCTTGCCGCTGGCGACATCTTCGGCCGTCACCATTATCGCCGGCTCGGGAATACCCGCAGCTTCCATTCGACGCAGGGCCAAGGCCCTGGGCGCAGACGTGACCAGCGCCCACTGCTCGGCAGGCAAGCGTTTGAGGAACTCAGCCGCGCCGCCAATCGCCACGATGCCCTCGACATCGTTCACTTCAGCGTCGGTGATCCACGCCGCTTCGGCTTGAGCGTCCACGCCCGGCAACGCCTGGCGCGTGATCGTATCGATTGCGCGGGCGCCATGGATGGTGGTCAGGAACGCCTCCACATCCAGGCCATGGCGTTCGGCCCAACGGCTCCATACCCGCTCGGCAGCGGCAATGGAGTTGAGCAGGGTTCCGTCCATATCGAACAGAAAGGCCCGGTAGCGCCGGGTAAATACGGCAGGATTTTGGCTGGACACGACGCGGCTTCCCCCAGGTGTTCAAGCAAATGATCGATGCCATGCAATCTACGGTTCACCTCGCCACTTGTAAACGTTGCCAGGCGCCCCGCCCCAAACCTTGAATGACGAACTTGTCATCATCCTGTTGGTTGGCTGTTCAGGTCGCCTGGTTACTGTGAACTCACTGCCGGCCCCGGCAGCCATCCTTCACAGAGAGATTTGGCCATGAAACGGTTTGCCCTCGCCTTGATTGCCTTGTTCGCCACCACCTCGGTATTTGCCGCCGACGCCGCCCCAGCCGCTTCCGTGATCCATGATCGAACCGGCTTTTTCGTCCACCTGGATGTGGCCAAGGTGCTCTCCAGTACCGACACCTATGGCCAATGCGGTATCGTCCCGGCGCAACTGCGCTACCTGGATCATCAGGACCGGGAACACGTGCTGGATTACCGGGTGCAAGGCATCGGTTGCGCCAGTGACAATTGATCGAGCTAAACTGGCGCAACCCATTGAATCAGGGCATTTCCCATGAACATCCTCGTAGTCGAAGACGAACCCAAGGCCGGCAACTATCTGCTCAATGGCTTGCAGGAACTGGGTTACAGCGTCAGCCTGGCCCGCGATGGCGTGGACGGTTTGCACCAGGCCCTGGAAACGCCGTTCGACGTGATCGTGCTCGATGTGATGATGCCGAAAATGGATGGCTGGGAAGTACTGCGCCGCCTGCGCAGGGAGGCCGATACGCCGGTGCTGTTCCTGACCGCCCGCGATGATATCGCTGACCGCATCAAGGGCCTGGAGCTGGGCGCCGACGATTATCTGATCAAGCCCTTCTCCTTCGCCGAACTGGTCGCGCGCCTGCGCACCCTGACCCGGCGCGGCCCGACGCGGGAAGAAGAACACCTGCACATCGCCGACCTGCAAATCGATGTACTCAAGCGCCGCGTCACGCGTGCCGGCACGCGCATTACCCTGACCAATAAAGAATTCGCCCTGCTGCACCTGTTCGCCACTCACCAGGACCAAGTGCTGTCACGCTCGCTGATTGCCTCGCGGGTATGGGACATGAATTTTGACAGTGACACCAACGTGGTCGACGTGGCCGTGCGGCGCCTGCGCTTGAAAATCGACGACCCGTTCCAACTCAAGTTGATCCACAGTGTGCGTGGCATCGGCTACCGCTTCGATACCCAGCCATGAGCCGCAGTCGTCATTACTCACTGACCCTGCGCCTGGCGCTGATCTTCGCCCTGCTCGCCTTTGCCTTGCTGGCCACCCTGGGCGTGGCACTGTACCGCGAGCTGGAGCGCGAGCTGATCCGCCGCGACGACACCGCGCTGATCTCCCGAGTCGATCAACTGCGCAACCTGCTCAGCGACAGCAATACCCTGGACCTGATCAAGACCAAGCCCGAGTTGTTCCAGAACATGCTCGGCAACCGTGAATCCGTATTGAGCATCGCGGCCCCCGGACAACAACCCCTGCTGCTGGTGAACCCGGCCAATATCGAACTGCCTGCGATAGAGCCGGTGCCCGGGAATCACGTACTGGCGCTGAGCGATGTACAGCACTTGCCGGGGCTCAACGGCATTCCCTTCTCGACGGTCGCCGCGACCATCAACGCCGGTGACCTGGGCAGCCTGCAAGTCACCAGCGGCCGCCTGATGACCGAGCGCACCGTGGTACTCGCCAGCTATCGACTGAGCGTTTATATCCTGGCGAGCATCGCTGCGATCATCCTGGCATTGGCCGGGTACCTGCTGGTGCATCGCGGCTTGCTGCCCTTGCGCCGCCTGGCCCGGCACGCGCAAGGAATCGGCGTCGGCAACCTGGCCGAGCGCCTCGACAGCGAGGGCGCCCCGAAAGAACTGCTACCGATGATCGAGTCGTTCAACACCATGCTTGAGCGTTTGTCCAAGGGCTTTGTGCAACTGGGCCAGGTCTCGACCGACATGGCCCACGAACTGCGCACGCCGATCAATAACCTGCTCGGCGAAACCCAGGTTGCCTTGCAGCAGCAGCGCAGTATCGAAAGCTACCAGCAATTGTTGGCGTCCAATGTCGAAGAACTCGAACGCCTGGCGCGGATGCTCGACAACATGCTGTTCCTGGCACGCACGGACCCGGCCAGCGCGTTGCGCCAACGCCACGCGCTGGACGCAACGGACGAGGTGGAGCGCATCGCCGATTATTTCGAAGGGTTGGCCGCTGACGCGGGCATGCACATCGTTGTCCAGGGCAAAGGCGTGATCTGGGCTGAGCCGATGCTTCTGCGCCGCGCCCTGGCGAACCTGTGCGCCAACGCCATCAAGTATGGAGCGCCGGGCTCGGCGCTGAGCGTCCAGGCAATTGCAACCGACGAGGGCGTCAACGTAAGGGTCAGCAACCAGGGTGAGACCATTCCCGCCGAGCATCTGCCGCGGCTGTTCGAACGGTTCTACCGGGTGGATGAGTCCCGCGAGCGGTCCTCTCAATCCAATGGGCTGGGGCTGTCGATCGTGGCCACCATCATGCAACTGCATAACGGGCGGTATCGCGTCAGCAGTGAAGACAGCATGACGACGTTCGAGTTGTTTTTCCCCGCACGGGAAGCGTGAAATCCAATCAATCGAATGCCCCGTTGAGGACTTCGTAGATGATACCGGTGGCAATGGCTACTAATATCAAGTCGGTACCCGCCTGCTGCCACTCATACCCATCGTAATGGGGCAGGCGCCCCGCCAGGCGTCCATCGAGTTTCTTCGCGATACCGGGCGGCAACGGCTTGCCGCGAGCCAGATTTTTCTGAATACCCGGCGGCAAAGCAGGCCCCGGACTCCAGTAATCTCGGTTACCGCCCACCAGGCTCAGCACGCTGCCTCGATCAACGCTGGGCCCGTGGTTGCCGGCCGGACCCTTGCCTTTAGGTTTGTCGTGCCCCTGCCCCGCCGAGTTATTACCTTTATTATTGCCCTGGCCTTTGCCATTGCCGGGATCGGCCAGGGCCGTACCGCTGCCTGCAAATACTGCGAGCGACAACGCGACAGAGACAAGCTTCGAGGATTTGATCATGGTGTACTTCCCAGATGGATGCCTGCGTAACTGTAGTCGAGGCTACTCCATCCCGTATTGAATCAGCTCACCCGACCACCTGTTTCCACGATGTCCGCCTGGGTTTGCCAAGCCGCCAAGACCGCCAGGCGCAAGCCCTCCACCAACACAGGCAACTCCATCGACGGCTGACCGAACTCGGGCAAGCCCGGCACATGGATAAACCCACTGCGCACCGCAGAGCCCGCCAGCGCGTGTTGCAATCGATAAAACACCTGATTGCACACAAAAGTTCCCGCTGTCTGCGAAACCGAGGCCGCAATACCGGCCTTACGTACCGCCCTGACCATGCTCTTGATCGGCAATGTCGAAAAGTAAGCGGCCGGGCCGCCCTCCACCACTGCCGTGTCAATTGGCTGGGCGCCCAGGTTGTCCGGGATGCGCGCATCATTGACGTTGATCGCGACGCGCTCGATGGAGATGTCACTGCGCCCGGGCCCCAGGCCGGTCGCGATGACCATGGCCGGTTGCAGTTCCTCGATAAGCTGAATCAAGCTCTCTGCAGCAGTGGCGAAAGCGCAGGGCAATCGGCGCGCGACGATCCGCACGTCATCACTCAGTTCCACCCCTTCCAGCAGGCGCACCGCCTCCCAGGAGGGGTTCACCACGTCGTGGTCGAAAGGCTCGAAGCCGGTCAGCAATAGGGTTTTCATCCTGGCCTCACATCAACAGATAAAGCAGCACGATATTGACCACCAGCATCATCAACGCGGTGGGCAATTGGGCCTTGATCACCGCGTTCTTGTCCGGCAGCTCCAGCAATGCTGCCGGCACGATATTGAAGTTGGCCGCCATCGGTGTCATCAGCGTACCGCAGTAGCCGGAGAACATGCCGATCGCAGCCATGACCGCCGGGTTGCCGCCGTAAATGCCCACCAGCACCGGCACGCCGACGCCGCCGGTCATCACCGGGAACGCCGCGAAGCCGTTGCCCATGATCACCGTAAACAACGCCATGCCCAGCACATAGACCATTACCGCCACCAATTTGAAATCCAGATTGATGTACGTGGTGGTGACGTGGGCGACCGCCGTGCCAACCCCGGCTTCATTGAACAACAGCCCGAGCATGGCCAGCATCTGCGGCAGCACCATGGCCCAGCCCAGGGCTTCGGTCAGGCGACGCGATTCGCGCAAGGCCTGCACGGGCGTATCGCGGGTCAGCCAGCAGGCGAGGCCAAGGGCGATCAGGCAGCCGATGCCGAGCGAGACGAAGGTGGTGTTCTTCGGATCGAGCAGCGGCACACCGCCGATTTCGGTGTGCTTGAGCAATACCGAGCCAATCACCGTGGTCAGCGGAATGGCCAGCGCGGGTATGAATAGCTTGTGACCCAGGCGAGCGGCACTGGCGCGGGACGCCTTGTCATGCAATTGCGCATGCTGACCACGGCCGACGCCCCCCAGGCCGGCAATCAACGCCATCACCACAATGCCGCCACCGATGACCACCGAAGGCAGGCGCTCTCCCACCAGGAACGGAATGGCAAACAGCAGCCAGAACAGCGATGTCGACCAACGCTTGGGATGGGTGCGATCCAGCAGGATCATGCCGGCGGTGATCAGCAACAGCACACCGGCCAGCCAGTACAGGTATTGAATGGAAATAATCATTGTGCGGCCTCCACCGAGGGGGCGGCGCTCATCTCACGGGTCAACCGTCGATCGAACCGATGCAGTCGAATGGCATGAATGATAAAGGCACAGATCGCCGTCGGGATGCCCCACACCGCAATATGCAGCGGCTCCACATCGATCCCCGAGCCCAGCAGAAAGGTATGCATCAAGGCGATCGCACCAAAGGCGACGAAGATGTCCTCACCGAAAAACAGCCCCACGTTGTCGGTGGCGGCGCACATCGCCAATACCTTGTGACGCAGCTTGTCCGGCAGCTTGCCGTAGCGTTTTTCCGCCGCACCTTCGGCCATCGGCGCGAGCAATGGCCGCACCATCTGCGGATGCCCACCCAGGCTGGTCAGCCCCATGGCCGCAGTGGATTCACGTACAAACAGATAGATGATCAGCAGACGCCCCACCGTCGCGCGCTCGAAACGGGCGATCCAATTCTGTGCATGCACGCGCAGGCCATGTCGCTCCAACAGGCCAATCACCGCCAGCGGTAATAACAGGATCAATTGCAGCGCACGGGTCTGGAGGAAACCATCCCCCATGGTGGCGAGAATTTTCTCCAGCGGGAACTGGGCGGCGAGCCCGGTGGCGATAGCGGCGGCGGTAACCACCAGCAACGGATTGAAGCGCAATACAAAGCCGACCACGATGACAAGTACGCCGATCAACGGCCATAAATTCACAACAGTTTGCATGGCGAAGAGGTCCTTTAGTGCGCGCTGCGGCGCCATTACAGCAGGATGTGAGCAAAGGGCTCACAGCATGAAAGTGGCGTGCAGTCGGCTGGTTTTTTTTATTGTTGACCCGGAAGGTCGAGCAGTGGCGGCAACTTTGCTGCCTTGAGGCGGGAGGTGTCCAACAAGAAAAACTGTTGCTGCAAACCAATAAATTTTGTGGATATTGGTACTGCGCGATTGGGTAACTGGAGGGATTCGGGATTCGCCCTATACTCAACGATGATGCGCCTGCGCAGCATCCAGGGTGCTATTGCCGACAATGAGGGCTCCAGCTATGTATGCCGGTCAGATGAGCAGTATGGCGACAGCAATTGGCGAGATACGCTGCCAGATGGTGGTCCAGATCATTTGTCTGCTGTCGGTGGCGACGCTCTTCTGTTGACCGAAACACCAGCGCCCCAAAAGCGCCGCAAGACGCTGTTGACCTGATCATTCCCATGCTCTGCGTGGGAATGCCTCACTGGACGCTCCGCGTCCCGCTTTCAGTGCAAAATTCAGATCTGCGCAATGGTGACGCGGAGCGTCACGCGATGCATTCCCACGCGGAGCGAGGGAACGATCAAATTCCAGACAACAAAAAAGGGCCCACCTTTCGGTGAGCCCTTCCAGACCGCCCAGCAGAGCGGATTTTGTTTGGTAGGCGCGATTGGACTCGAACCAACGACCCCCACCATGTCAAGGTGGTGCTCTAACCAACTGAGCTACGTGCCTGCTGTGAGGCGGCATTCTACGGAATTCCGTAGGGGTGTCAACATCTTTTTTGCAGCTAACCCTATGAATATGCGAATTTTTTATTCGCGGGCCAGACGCCCGCGAATTACGCGTGGCTGGCAGGCTATTTTCAACTCAGGTAGCATCGTCGCACTCGTAAAAAATATAAAACAGAGGTTCCAGGATGGCGAACACCCCCTACCCCCAGTCGTATTACGCCGCCTCCGCGAACGCGGCTCCGCCGCGCCCGGTACTGCAAGGTGAGGTCGAGACCGATGTTTGTGTGATTGGCGCCGGTTATACCGGTCTTTCCAGCGCGCTGTTTTTGCTCGAGAACGGCTTTCGCGTGACGATCCTGGAAGCCGCCAAGGTGGGTTTTGGTGCGTCCGGTCGTAATGGTGGGCAGATCGTCAATAGCTACAGCCGCGATATTGATGTCATCGAGCGCAGCGTCGGGCCCACGCAGGCGCAGTTGCTGGGCGAGATGGCCTTCGAGGGCGGCAGGATCATTCGTGAGCGCGTGGCCAAATATCAGATCCAGTGCGACTTGAAGGATGGCGGCGTGTTCGCCGCGCTCAACAGCAAGCACATGGGCCACCTGGAATCACAGAAGCGCCTGTGGGAGCGTTACGGCCATACGCAACTGGAACTGCTGGACGAGCGTCGCATCCGCGAAGTCGTGGCGTGTGACAACTATGTAGGCGGCCTGTTGGACATGAGCGGTGGGCATATCCACCCACTCAACCTGGCACTGGGCGAAGCGGAGGCCGTCGAGTCCCTCGGCGGCACAATCCATGAGCAGTCGGCCGCCGTGCGTATCGAGCGCGGCGCCAACCCGGTGGTGCATACCGCCGAAGGCAAGGTCAGGGCCAAGTTCATCATCGTTGCGGGCAATGCCTACCTGGGCAACCTGGTGCCGGAGCTGGCGGCCAAATCAATGCCGTGCGGCACCCAGGTGATTACCACAGCGCCACTGGGCGACGAATTGGCCAGGACCTTGTTGCCGCAGGACTACTGTGTCGAAGACTGCAACTACCTGCTCGACTACTACCGCCTCACCCGCGACAAGCGCCTGATCTTCGGCGGCGGCGTGGTGTATGGCGCCCGGGACCCGGCGAATATCGAGGCGATCATCCGGCCAAAGATGCTCAAGGCGTTCCCGCAGCTCAAGGACGTGAAGATCGACTACGCCTGGACCGGCAATTTCCTGCTGACCCTGTCGCGTCTTCCGCAGGTGGGCCGCCTCGGCGACAACATCTATTACTCACAGGGCTGCAGCGGCCATGGCGTGACGTATACGCACCTGGCGGGCAAGGTTTTGGCCGAGGCATTAAGAGGCCAGGCCGAGCGCTTTGACGCCTTTGCCGACCTGCCCCACTACCCCTTCCCGGGTGGACAGCTGTTGCGCACGCCCTTTGCCGCAATGGGCGCTTGGTACTACGGGCTGCGGGACAAGCTGGGTTTTTGATGAACGACGGGCGCCGGTTCGCCGGCTCCTCGCCTGGACTAGACAAATCGTAGACACAAAAAACCCCGGTCTTTCGACCAGGGTCTTTGCTATCGAATCAAGGGCAGCCAATGGCTTCGCTTGTGCTTCGAGGCGTTCAGCGGGCCTTGAAGCTGATATGGCGCAGCGGACGGGACTCGAACCCGCGACCCCCGGCGTGACAGGCCGGTATTCTAACCGACTGAACTACCGCTGCGTATCGCTTGGCTGATTGAGCATTAAACCTCAATCACCTTTAAACATCTGACTGATCAGCCTTAGCTGTTCAATCTCAAATTCGAAAATTCGAACCTGGGAAATATGGCGCAGCGGACGGGACTCGAACCCGCGACCCCCGGCGTGACAGGCCGGTATTCTAACCGACTGAACTACCGCTGCGCGTCGGTGCAACCTTTAACGTTGCGTCTTGCCCTGGGGCAAAACTCTCAAGAAGTGGTGGGTGATGACGGGATCGAACCGCCGACCCTCTGCTTGTAAGGCAGATGCTCTCCCAGCTGAGCTAATCACCCTTTGCTTCGTTGAGGCCGCGAAATTTACGCAGATAGCGGACCTAAGTCAATAGCCCGCTTGAAGTTTTTCTGAAAAAGACAAAAATGCTTCAAGACCGCCCTACTCGCTGTAGATCATCTTCTTGCTCATGCCGCCGTCCACCACGAACTCCTGTCCGGTGACAAACCCGGCCTGGCGCGACAGCAGCCACGCTACCATGGCCGCCACGTCCTCCACCGTCCCTACCCGGCCCGCCGGATGCTGCGCATGGTCGGCATCGGTAAGCGGCTCGGCCCGCCGCGCAGCAGGATCTCGCGCATCGATCCAGCCGGGGCTGACCGCATTGACCCGCACTTCCGGCCCCAGGCTCATCGCCAGGGCGTGCGTCAGCGCCAGCAGGCCACCTTTGCTCGCCGCGTAGGCTTCGGTGTCCGGCTCCGATTGGCGGGCCCGTGTCGAGGCCAAATTGACGATAGCGCCACCATGGGCGCGCAGGTACGGTGCGCAATGCTTGGCCAGCAGCATCGGCCCACTGAGATTGACTGCCAGCACGCGGTTCCAGTACGCCAGGTCAAGGCTTTCCAGGGTGATATTGCGTGGATCGGCCACCGCCGCATTGCACACCAGCGCATCCAGGCGCCCAAACTGCCCCAATACCTCGGCGACACCCTGGGCCACTTGTTTCTCGTCAGCCACGTCCATGGTGATAAACCAGGCATTCTCGCCCAGCACCTTGGACACCTTGGAACCGCGCTCGCGGTCCAGGTCGGTCAACACCACCTGCCAGCCTTCGCTGATCAGCCACGCCGCGATCCCGAGGCCAATGCCGCGCGCCGCACCGGTCACCAGCGCAACGCGCCCATTACTGGCCGCTGCGGCCTCCATGGACCACTCGATCACAAAGCCGCCAGCCCGCGGGCCAGGTCTGCCTGCAAGTCGGCGACATCTTCCAGCCCGACCGCGATGCGAATCAGGCTGTCACGGATGCCCGCGGCTTCCCGCTCCTGCGGCGCCAGGCGCCCGTGGGAGGTGGTGCTCGGGTGCGTGATGGTGGTTTTGCTGTCACCCAGGTTGGCGGTGATCGAGATCAGGCGCGTGGCATCGATAAAGCGCCAGGCGCCCTCTTTGCCGCCCTTGACTTCAAAACTCACCACCGCGCCGAACCCGCGCTGCTGGCGCTGGGCCAATGCGTGCTGCGGATGGCTCTTGAGGCCGGCGTAATGCACCTTCTCGATACCGTCCTGCTGTTCCAGCCACTCGGCCAGGGCCTGGGCGTTGGCGCAATGGGCCTTCATGCGCAGGCTGAGGGTTTCCAGGCCTTTGAGAAAGATCCACGCATTGAACGGACTCAGGGTCGGGCCGGCGGTGCGCAGGAAGCCCACCACTTCCTTCATCTGCTCGCTGCGACCGGCCACTACGCCACCCATGCAACGGCCCTGGCCGTCGATAAACTTGGTGGCCGAGTGCACCACGATGTCCGCGCCCAACTTCAACGGCTGCTGCAGGGCCGGGGTGCAGAAGCAGTTATCCACGATCAGCATCGCGCCCTTGGCGTGCGCCACTTCGGACAACGCGGCGATATCCACCAGTTCAGCCAGCGGATTGGACGGCGACTCAACGAACAGCAGCTTGGTATTGACCTTGATCGCCGCCGCCCAACCGGACAAATCCGCCAGGGGTACGTAGTCCACTTCGATACCAAAGCGCTTGAAATACTTCTCGAACAGGCTGATGGTCGAACCGAATACGCTGCGCGACACCAGTACGTGGTCGCCGGCACTGCACAGACTCATCACCACCGCCAGTATCGCCGCCATGCCGGTCGCCGTCGCCACCGCCTGTTCAGCCCCTTCCAGAGCGGCGATACGCTCTTCGAACGCACGTACGGTCGGGTTGGTATAGCGCGAGTAAACGTTGCCCGGCACCTCACCGGCGAAGCGCGCGGCGGCGTCGGCCGCCGTGCGGAACACGTAACTGGAGGTGAAGAACATCGGGTCACCGTGCTCCCCTTCCGGGGTACGGTGCTGGCCGGCGCGCACAGCCAGGGTATCGAAAGCTACGCCATCGAGGTCGCTGTCCAACCGACCGGCATCCCATTCCTGACTCATGCTGCCACTCCTCACATATTCTTTATTTAAGATACAAAACCGGCCCCTCAGGGCCGGTGTCTACTCAGTTGTTGTACAGATCGATGATCGCACTGACCGCCTGGGTCTTGATCTTGGACGAGTCGTTGCGCGCTTGCTCGATCTTGTTCAGGTAGGCGTCATCGATATCACCGGTCACGTACTTGCCATCGAACACGGCGCAGTCGAACTCGGCGATCTTGATCTTGCCGCCGCCCACCGCTTCGATCAGGTCAGGCAGGTCCTGGTAGATCAACCAGTCGGCACCGATCAGATCCGCCACGTCTTGCGTGGAACGATTGTGGGCAATCAGTTCGTGGGCGCTCGGCATGTCGATACCGTACACGTTCGGGTAGCGCACGGCAGGCGCCGCAGAACAGAAGTACACGTTCTTCGCACCGGCTTCACGAGCCATCTGGATGATCTGCTTGCAGGTGGTGCCGCGCACGATCGAGTCATCCACCAGCATCACGTTCTTGCCACGGAACTCCAGCTCGATGGCGTTGAGCTTCTGGCGCACCGACTTCTTGCGCGCCGCCTGGCCGGGCATGATGAAGGTACGGCCGATGTAGCGGTTCTTGACGAAACCTTCGCGGAACTTCACGCCCAGATGGTTGGCCAGCTCCAGCGCAGCGGTACGGCTGGTATCCGGAATCGGGATGACCACGTCGATGTCGTGCTCGGGACGTTCGCGCAGGATCTTCTCGGCCAGCTTCTCACCCATGCGCAGTCGAGCTTTATAGACCGATACGCCGTCGATGATCGAGTCCGGACGCGCCAGGTAGACGTGTTCGAAGATGCATGGTGTGAGTGTCGGCGCAACCGCGCACTGACGGGTGTGCAGCTTGCCGTCTTCGGTGATGTAGACCGCTTCACCCGGTGCCAGGTCGCGGATCAACGTGAAGCCCAGCACATCCAGGGATACGCTTTCGGAGGCGATCATGTACTCGACGCCTTCGTCGGTGTGACGCTGGCCGAACACGATCGGGCGAATGCCGTGGGGGTCACGGAAACCGACAATGCCGTAACCGGTGATCATCGCCACCACGGCATAACCACCGACGCACCGGTTGTGCACGTCGATCACCGCGGCAAACACGTCTTCTTCGGTGGGCTGCAGCTTGCCGCGCTGGGCCAGCTCGTGGGCGAACACGTTGAGCAGCACTTCCGAGTCGGAACTGGTGTTGACGTGGCGCAGGTCGGACTCGTAAATCTCCTTGGCCAACTGTTCAACGTTGGTCAGGTTACCGTTGTGCGCCAGGGTGATGCCGTAAGGCGAGTTGACGTAGAACGGTTGAGCTTCGGCCGAGGTCGAGCTACCGGCGGTCGGGTAACGCACATGGCCAATGCCCATGTGCCCGACCAGGCGCTGCATATGACGCTGGTGGAACACGTCACGTACCAGGCCATTGTCCTTGCGCAGGAATAACCGGCCGTCGTGGCTGGTCACAATACCGGCAGCGTCCTGGCCGCGGTGCTGGAGGACGGTTAGCGCGTCATACAGCGCCTGATTGACGTTCGACTTACCGACGATACCGACGATGCCACACATGCGACGCAACCCCTACTTAATGAATCTTGACTGAACACTCTTACTGAGGCGTTTTGGCCGGCAAGAGGTGTTCCTTGAACGGAAGATCAGCGGGTACGCTGATTCCGCTGGCCAGCCACTGACTGCTCCACCCCAGAATGAGGTTCTTGGACCAATCTGCAACCAATAGAAATTTTGGCACGAGTACCGACTCCTGCCACCACGCATCCTGCTGTACCGGCCCCAGGCTCAACAGCCCGACCGCCACGACCACCAGCAATGCGCCACGCGCGGCGCCGAAGGCCATGCCGAGAAATCGATCGGTCCCGGACAGGCCGGTGACACGTATCAACTCGCCAATCAGATAATTGACCATTGCCCCCACCAGCAGCGTGGCGATGAACATGATGGCGCAGCCCGCGATGACGCGGGCCGAAGGTGTCTCTATGTACCCGGCCAGGTAGATCGACAATGAACCACCGAACATCCAGGCGACGACTCCTGCAATGATCCAGGTCAGCAACGACAGTGCTTCTTTGACGAAGCCGCGGCTCAGACTGATCAACGCGGAGATGGCGACGATTGCAACGATCGCCCAATCAACCCAGGTAAATGGCACAGTGCAGCCTACGTACGGATAAGGCGGCGCATTTTAGCAGAGCGCCGGGCTATCGGTAAGCGGTGATTACGGGTGCTTTGCAAATCAATAGATTGGGCAGTGTGAACACCATTTCAAGACCACTGAAAACCAATGTGGGAGGGGGCTTGCCCCCGATGGCGGTGGCTCAGTATCAGATGTGCTGACTGACCCACCGCTATCGGGGGCAAGCCCCCTCCCACACTTGACTGCATTTCAGGCTCAAACCGTTTCGAAATCAGCCGCGCTCGGGCTGGAACCGGGTCACAAACCCCTTAAGGTTCTGTTGACGATCCAGCAAATCCCGCAGGCGATCCGCCTCGGCGCGCTCGATCAGAGGCCCGATAAACACCCGATTCTTGCCATCGGCGCTGCGGATATAAGCGTTGTAACCCTGGGCGCGCAGCTTTTTCTGCAACGCGTCGGCGCCTTCACGGTTGCCCAGGCTGGCCACTTGAATCGACCAACTGATCGGCAACCCATTCGGGTCGATACGACTCTGACCTACGTCCGGCTTGCCCGGCGCGGCAGGCTGTGGCGCGACCGGCTTGGGCGCAGGCGTCGGCGTGGCGGGCTTGGCGGCTGCGACAGGCGCAGCCGGAGCCGGCTTGACCACTGGAACACTCGGTTGCACCGGCATGGACGGTGCCTGCTGTGCTGCGACCTCGGCATCGGCCGGCACCGACTCCTGCTCAGGCAGCGCCTGCGGTTCAGGCACCACCACCGGTTCCAGCTGAACCTGGGGCACCACCGGCGCCTGGGGCGCAGCGGGCGCTTCAACCACCACCTGGCGCTGTTCGTCCTGACGGGAAAACAGCATCGGCAGGAAAATCACCGCCAATGCCACCAACACCAGGGCTCCGACCATTCGCTGCTTGTATGCGCTATCGAGTAATGCCATGTGCAGCTTCCTCCGTGGAGCGCCGGGCCAGCCATTCGAGCGCCTCGGCAACACAATAAAATGATCCGAACAACAGAATCTCGTCGTCGGCCGTCGCCACCGCACATTGCGCCTCGAGGGCGGCAGTGACGCTTGCATACGACGCCACCGGCGCACCAAGGTTCTGCAAGGCGATTTGCAGTTCAGCCGCCGCACGGCTACGCGGCGTATCCAGCGGCGCAACGGCCCAGGACTCAACGCTGGCGAGCAACGGCGCAACCACGCCATCAAGATCCTTGTCGGCCAGCAAGCCGAACACCGCCAGGCGACGGCCGGACAATGGCGTGCGCGTCAGCCGCTGCGCCAGATATTCGGCGGCGTGAGGGTTATGACCCACATCCAGCAGCAGGTTAAGACGCTTGCCTTGCCACTCGACGGTGCGACGATCCAGGCGCCCCACGACCCGCGTCGCCAGTAGGGTTGCGGCAATTTGCCCGGCGTCCCACGGCAGATCCAGCAACAGATAGGCTTGCAGCGCGAGCGCGGCATTTTCCATCGGCAGGTTCAGCAGCGGCAAATCGCGCAATGCTACTGTCTGGCCCCGGGCATCGCGCCCGGACCACTGCCAATGCTGATCGCCGATCTCCAGCTTGAATTCGCGCCCACGCAGGAAGAACGGGCAATCCAGCTCACGTACCTTATCCAGCAAGGGTTGCGGCGGATCAATATCACCGCACAGCGCGGGTTTACCCGGGCGAAAGATCCCAGCCTTTTCGTAAGCCACGGATTCGCGGGTATCGCCCAGGTAGTCGACGTGGTCGACACCGATACTGGTGACCAGCGCCATGTCGGCATCCACCACGTTGACCGTGTCCAGACGCCCGCCCAAACCCACTTCCAACACGACGACATCCAGTTGCGCACGCTCGAACAGCCACAACGCCGCGAGGGTGCCCATCTCGAAATAGGTCAGGGAAATGTCGCCACGCCCTGCATCGAGGGCGGCGAAGGCTTCGCAGAGTTGCGCGTCGCTCGCGTCGACGCCATTGAGCTGCACCCGCTCGTTATAGCGCAGCAGGTGCGGCGAACTGTAGACGCCGACTTTCAGCCCCTGGGCCTGCAGCAACGCAGCGACAAAGGCGCAGGTCGAACCTTTGCCGTTTGTGCCGGTTACGGTGATAACACGCGGTGCCGGGCGCCCCAACCCCAGGCGGGCCGCTACCTGTCGCGAGCGCTCCAGGCCCATGTCGATGGCGGACGGATGCAACTGCTCGAGGTAGGCGAGCCATTCGCCCAGGGTACGTTGGGTCATAGGTTAGCCGGCACCGGCGGCACCACAATCGGCTCGACTTTAGGCGCGACGTAGACAGGCGTTGGCAGGCCCATCATTTGCGCGAGCAGGTTACCCAGGCGTGGCCGCAGCTCACCGCGCGGGATGATCAGGTCGATGGCGCCGTGTTCGAGCAGGAACTCGCTGCGCTGGAAACCTTCCGGCAATTTTTCACGCACGGTCTGCTCGATCACGCGCGGGCCGGCAAAGCCGATCAGGGCCTTGGGCTCGCCGACGATCACGTCGCCCAGCATCGCCAGGCTGGCGGAAACGCCGCCGTATACCGGGTCGGTCAATACCGAGATGAACGGAATGCCTTCTTCACGCAGACGCGCCAATACCGCCGAGGTCTTGGCCATTTGCATCAGGGAAATCAGCGCTTCCTGCATACGCGCGCCACCGGAGGCGGCGAAGCAAATCATCGGGCAACGGTTTTCCAGGGCATAGTTGGCGGCGCGCACGAAACGCTCACCGACGATGGCACCCATCGAGCCGCCCATGAAGGAGAACTCGAACGCCGAGACCACCACCGGCATGCCCAGCAGCTTGCCGCTGACGGAGATCAGCGCGTCTTTCTCGCCGGTCTGCTTCTGCGCACCGACCAGACGGTCCTTGTACTTCTTGCTGTCGCGGAACTTGAGACGGTCGACCGGCTCTAGGTCAGCGCCCAGTTCGTTGCGGCCGTCGGCGTCGAGGAAGATGTCGATACGCGCGCGCGCGCCAATACGCATGTGGTGGTTGCACTTGGGGCAAACGTCCAGGGTCTTTTCCAGCTCCGGGCGATACAGCACCGCGTCGCAGGACGGGCACTTGTGCCACAGACCTTCAGGAACCGAGCTTTTCTTCACCTCGGAACGCATGATCGAGGGGATCAGTTTGTCTACTAACCAGTTGCTCATGCTTCTTTCTCCAGTACCGGTGGCTTGAACACAGCCCCGCGTATGCCCTTGAGCTAAATTCATATGTGGCGATGATACCGGCGGGACGGGGTCAGGGGTTCGACCAGCCATTTCCCGCCTGTATCCTCAGCCTTCCAGACAACCTGCCAGCGCAGGGTTGCCACTTCGTTTCCGGGCCTCCCGCAGGCGGCGCCGGTGCTGTTTTACACAGTGGTAGTTATGGACGGCGGCAGACTGCCAGCCGTCACATCGCACCGCTGCTGTTGCGCACGGCCTGCACAAATGCGCGAATCCTGGCGTGATCCTTAATGCCCTTGCCCTGCTCAACCCCGCCGCTGACATCCACGGCATACGGCCGAACCTGCTCGATGGCCGCGCCAACGTTCAAGGGGGTGAGCCCACCGGCCAGGATCAGCGGCTTGCTCAAGCCCGCCGGGATCAGCGACCAGTCGAACGCTTCGCCCGTACCGCCGGGAACGCCTTCAACATAAGTGTCCAGCAGAATCCCGCGCGCGCCCGTATAAGCGGCACAGGCTGCAGCGATATCGTCGCTGGCCTTGACGCGCAGCGCCTTGATATAGGGACGCTGATAGCTGTCGCATTCATCCGGGGTTTCGTCGCCATGAAACTGCAGCATGTCCAGTGGCACGGCATCCAGGGTTTCATTGAGTTCACACCGGCTGGCGTTGACGAACAAGCCCACGGTGGTCACGAACGGTGGCAGCGCGGCGATGATGGCCCGCGCCTGCAACACATTCACCGCGCGCGGGCTCCTGGCGTAGAACACCAGACCTATGGCATCCGCCCCCGCCTCGACCGCCGCCAGCGCGTCTTCGATGCGGGTAATCCCGCAAATCTTGCTGCGAACGGCTGACATATCGTAGAAACCTCAGGGATTGAACCGAGAAAGTCCCGGATGGTAACAAAAGCGCTTGCGGGCGTCAGCCGCCAAGTTCGCTGAAACCGGTGAGGAAGTGTGGCCCGATAAAACGCTCCGGCAGTTCGAACTCGTCACGGTACTCCACCTCCACCAGATACAGGCCGAACGGATGCGCCGTCACTCCACCGGTACGGCGCACGCGGCTTTCCAGCACTTCCCTGGCCCACTCCACCGGACGTTCGCCGGTACCGATGGTCATCAACACACCCGCAATGTTGCGCACCATGTGGTGCAGGAATGCCCCGGCACGGATATCCAGCACAATCATCTTGCCATGACGGGTCACGCGCAGATGGTGGACTTCCTTGATCGGCGATTTGGCCTGGCATTGGCCGGCACGGAATGCGCTGAAATCATGCACCCCGACAAGATGCTGCGCGGCCTCGGCCATGCGCTCGGCATCCAGCGGGCGGTGGTTCCAGGTGATTTCCTGGTTCAGGTGCGCCGGGCGGATCTGATCGTTGTAGATCACGTAGCGGTAGCGTCGGGCGATGGCCTTGAAACGCGCATGAAAATGCGCCGGCATGACCTTGGCCCACGTGACGCTGACGTCATGGGGCAGGTTGATATTGGCGCCCATTACCCAAGCCTTCATCGAGCGTTCGGCCTGGGTGTCGAAATGCACCACTTGGCCGCAGGCATGCACCCCTGCGTCGGTCCGCCCGGCACACATCAGCGACACCGGCGAGTCAGCGACTTTCGACAAAGCGTTTTCCAGGGTTTCCTGCACCGTCAGCACGCCGGATGCCTGGCGCTGCCAGCCGCGATAGCGCGAGCCTTTGTATTCCACGCCGAGGGCGATGCGGTAAAAGCCTGCGGCCGCCATTTCGGCGGCCGCGTTATCTATATTTGCCAAGAACTGAGAGCCTGATGAGTTGCGCGAAGGTGGCCATTATAAAGGCGACGGCTGCGCGACGGGCGCTTTTGTTGGGGAAGGGCGCCAAGCCAACTGTGGGGAGAAGCACGCCCTGCCCCACAGTGGATGTTTATCAGCCCTCAGATTCGGCCGAGCATTTCCTTGGCCTCGCCGCGCTGGCTCTCGTTGCCCTCGGTCAGCACTTCGGACAGGATGTCCTTGGCGCCATCGGCATCGCCCATGTCGATGTAAGCCTGGGCGAGGTCCAGCTTGGTGGCGACCTCATCGGTGCCCGAGAGGAAATCGAACTCGGGCTCATCGTCACCGAGCGCCGCATCCTCAGCCGTGAACGATGGCTCGATGGAGGGATGCTCCAGGCTCTGGGACAGACGGTCCAGCTCGGCGTTGACGTCATCCAGCTCCGACGCGAAGGCGTCCGGCTTGGCCGCCGATTCGGGCTCGTCCGCCAGGGAGAGGTCGAAATCCTCAGGCAAATCGAAGTCATCCAGGGCCGTAGGGGCCAGGGTCGGCGGCTCGACGGCAGGCGCATCCTTCATCTGCTCTTCGAGCCCGGAGAGGAAGTCATCATCCGATTGCGCGGACGCCGGTGCATCCAGTTGCAGATCCAGGTCGAAGTCCGACAGGTCATCGGCACTGGCGTTGGCTGCCGTCTGCTGCTGAAGAAGCGCCTCGAATGTCTGCTGATCGTCGTTGACCTCAGCCGGCGATGCCGCCTCCAGCTCGTCCAGGCTCAGGTCGAAATCGGTGTCCACGGGCTCTGGCTGCGATGCGGCCGGCTTGTCTTCCAGCAAGTCCTTGACGTACTGCGCGTCCAGGGCCGCAGCGGCCACTGCTGCACTTACGCCTGCCGCCAACACCGCCATGGCCGGGAAACGACTTTTGAGCTGCTCGACCTGGGCATGGTTTTCACCGTTGGCCACCAGTTGACGCTCCTGGCTGACGAAACCGTCCTTGTTATTTTGCAGCCCGTACACTTCCATCAATTTCAGACGCAGGTCGCTGCGCTTGGGCTCGCGCTTGATCGCTTGCTCAAGTACATCGGCCGCCTGGTTCAGGTGGCCACGGTCGATATGGGACTGGGCCTGGGACAGCGCATCGCTGGCGTTCTGCGGGGCAACCGCAACCGCCAGCGGCGCAAGCACCGAGGCGACGCTCGGCACGACCGGCTCAACCACCGGGGCGCGCGCAGGCGTGGGTGCAGGCGTAGGCGTGGGCGCAGCATTCAGCGGCGCCACTTCCAGGCCTTCGAAACTGTCGGAGGGCAGGTCGCGCTCCAGATTCGATGTGAACTCCGGCTCTTCAGCCAGCGCGCGCGCCATGCGCAGGTGCTTCTCTTCTTCAAGACGGGCGTTGCGATGGCGCACCCACAACAGCAGGAGCAGCAACGCCAGGATGACGGCTGCGCCACCAAGCACACCGAGCACGATGGGGTTGGTCAACAGCTCATTGAATTTGCCTTCGGTGGTTGCAGGCGCGGCAACCGGCGTGGCCGGTTCCGGAGCCGGTGCGGCAACTGGGGCTTGTGCGGCAGGCGCCGGTTCATCGGCCGACGGCGCCGGCATCGCCGCCGCCTCTGGCGCTGCTGCTGCCGTCACGGGCGCCGCTGCATCGCCCTTCTCGGCCTGCAGCCGGGCCAGTTGATCGTTTTTCAGCTGAATCAGCTTCTGCAGCTTGTCCAACTGGCTTTGCAAATCTGCCGCGCGGCTTTTGAGCTCTTCGTTATCGCGACGGGTGGTGTCCAGTTGCTCTTGAGTCATCGCCAGCTTGTCGCTCAACACACGGCTGTCGCCCGCCTTGCCGTTCGCCCCTTTTTTGGCTGCTTGGGCCGACACCAGGCTCAAGTTGTCCTTGGCGTTGGTGCTCGACGGCGCATTGCCCGTCTCGGTGCGCTTGGTGGCATCCAACTGGGCCTTACCCGCCACTTGCTGGCTGGCGGTACGGCGGCCCTGGCGCCAAGCGGCGTTCTGCGCAGTCACTTCGGCGATCGCCTGGGGTTGCGCCAGCGCGGTGCTTTGCACGGTGTCCGGGAGGCGCAGGACCTGGCCGGTTTTCAGGCGGTTGATGTTGCCGTCGACAAAGGCATCCGGGTTAAGCGCCTGAATGGCCAGCATGGTCTGCTGCACAGAGCCACCATTGCGGTTTTTCTCGGCAATTTCCCACAAAGTGTCGCGAGCCGTGGTGGTATGTTGCGCAGGCTTGCTGACGGCGGACGCGGTGCCGCTCGGCGCATTCAGGCGTGGCGCCGGTGCGCTGGCAGCCGGAGTCGGCTGGTCGAATTTGGCGGGATCGAGCAGCACGCTGTAGTCACGCATCAGGCGGCCATTAGGCCATTGCACCTGCAACAGGAAGCGCACATAGGAGTCGGGCAGCGGCTTGTCGGAGGTGACTCGCACCACGCTGCGGCCGTTGGGATTGACCACCGGGGTAAAGGTGAGCTGGTCGAGAAATGCCTGGCGATCGACACCGGCATCGACGAACGCCTGGGAGGACGCCAGGCTCGGGGTGATCTCGGACGCCGTGAGGCCACCGACGTCGAGCAGCTCGATTTCCACCGACAGCGGCTGGTTCAACTTCGACTTGAGGGTCATCTCCCCAAGTTGCAGCGCCTGCGCCATACCGGAGGACAGCGCCGAGGCGGCCGCTATTGCTAACACCAGTTTGCGAACTTGAACCATAGCCTCATCCTTTGTCTGAACACTTCCCGGCTTGCGAGAAGGTTGGTAACCGCTGCCATAAGGCATGGCGAGCCGATAGGTCACCGACGCGCTTGTGTTCCGCTTTGGGCCAAGCATAGCGCTTGGTGAGAATCAATCTACAAATTGACGCCAAGTATCTTTTACGCAAGGCCTTTTATCAACAACTGCGCCACTTGCACGGCGTTGAGCGCAGCGCCTTTGCGTACGTTATCTGACGTCAGCCACAGATTTAGTTCAGCAGGGTCGTCGACACCCGCGCGTACTCGTCCTACATAAACAACGTCCTGGCCCACCGCATCGCCTACCGCCGTCGGGTAGTCGCCCGCCTCGACCAGCTCGATTCCCGGCGCAGCCTCAAGGGCCTCGTTCACCGCAGCCAGATCGACCGGCGCCGCCAACTGCAGCGACACAGCCAGGCTATCGCCGAAAAACACCGGGGCTTGAATGCACGTGGCGGACACTTTCAGTAAAGGTGTTTCCAGTACGGCGCGCAATTCATGCACGAGACGTTTCTCCAGCGCCGTGTGACCCTGGGCGTCTGGAGTGCCGACTTGTGCCAGCAGGTTGAAAGCCACTTGCCGATCGAAGAAGGTCGGCTCCAGCGGACGCACATTCAACAGCTCGGCGGTCTGGCGGGCCAACTCACTCACGGCCTCGCGGCCCAGCGCAGACACGGCCAGGTTGGCGGTAACGCTCACGCGCTGAATATCCAGCAGGCCACGCAACGGCGCCAGCACCACGGCCAGGTGAGTGGCGGACGGGCTCGGGCTGGCGATTTGAAACGGTTTCTTCAAGCCTTTGAGCACATGGGCATTGGCTTGCGGCACCACGTACGGCGCCTGTTCGGCAGGCAACGCGCCAGACAGGTCGATCACCGAACAACCGGCGGCCGTGGCGCGCGGCGCGAAGCTCAAGGTCACCGCCGGGCCGGCCGCGAAGAACGCCAGTTGCGCCTTGCTGAAATCGAACTCGTCGACCTCCTTTACCCGCAGGTTCTTGCCCCGGAACGGCACCGAAGCACCGGCGGAATTGTTGCCCGCCAGCAAATAAAGGGTGCCTACCGGGAAGTCCAGCTCTTCGAGAATCTGCACCAGGGTTTCGCCAACGGTGCCGGTAGCGCCGATCACGGCGATTTCAAAGGTCTGGGTCATGGGGTTGCCTCGGGCAGTGCGGGGGAGCGGCACTTTACCGGGTGCCTGGGAGTGAGGCAATTGGCCTGGGGCTTGTGGAGTGGCTGAGGGCCCTATCGGGGGCAAGCCCCCTCCCACATTTGCCCTCATTTCAAGGTTGGAACTCGGTCAACTGTGGGAGGGGGCTTGCCCCCGATGAGGCCCTGGCAGGCAATAAAAAACCCGCGCCTGTCACCAGAGCGCGGGTTTGCGGAACAAGCATGCAGCGATCAACGCTCGAGCAAAATCCGCAGCATGCGGCGCAACGGCTCAGCCGCACCCCACAGCAGCTGGTCGCCAACGGTGAACGCGCCAAGGAACTGGCTGCCCATGTTCAGCTTGCGCAGACGGCCCACCGGTACATTCAGGGTGCCGGTAACCTTGGTCGGGCTCAGCTCCTGCATGCTGATATCACGGTTGTTCGGCACCAGCTTGACCCAAGGGTTGTGCTGGCTGATCAGCCCCTCGATATCGGCGATCGGCACGTCTTTGTTCAGCTTGATGGTCAAGGCCTGGCTGTGGCAGCGCATGGCGCCGATGCGCACGCAGATGCCGTCCACCGGGATCGGGTTCTTGAAGCGACCGAGGATCTTGTTGGTCTCGGCCTGGGCCTTCCACTCTTCGCGGCTCTGGCCGTTCGGCAGTTCCTTGTCGATCCACGGGATCAGGCTACCGGCCAATGGCACGCCGAAGTTCTCGGTGGGGTAGGCTTCGCTGCGCATGGCCTCGGCCACACGGCGGTCGATATCGAGGATCGCGCTGGCTGGGTCGGCCAGTTGGTCGGCAACCGCGGCGTGGGTTGCGCCCATCTGCTTGATCAGCTCACGCATGTTCTGCGCGCCGGCACCGGAGGCCGCCTGATAGGTCATGGCGCTCATCCACTCGACCAGGCCGGCTTCGAACAAGCCGCCCAGGCCCATCAGCATCAGGCTGACGGTGCAATTGCCGCCTACGTAGTTGCGGGTACCGGCGTCCAGTTGCTGGTCGATGACCTTGCGGTTGACCGGGTCGAGGATGATCACGGCATCGTCCTGCATGCGCAGGCTCGAGGCAGCGTCGATCCAGTAGCCCTGCCAGCCGGCTTCGCGCAGCTTGGGGAAGACTTCGCTGGTGTAGTCGCCGCCCTGGCAGGTCAGAATCACGTCGAGGGTCTTGAGCTCTTCAATGCTGTAGGCATCCTTGAGCGGGGCAATATCCTTGCCCACGGACGGCCCTTGGCCACCTACGTTCGACGTGGTGAAAAACACCGGCTCAATAAGATCGAAATCCTGCTCTTCCAGCATCCGCTGCATGAGCACGGAACCGACCATACCGCGCCAACCGATCAGACCTACACGTTTCATCGCAACTACACCTTGTTAAAAAGTGGGCCGCCTTGCAGCAACAACTGCAAGCGGGCCCGAGAGATTACAGATTCCGCAGCGCGGCGACTACAGCGTCGCCCATTTCTTGCGTCCCGACTTTGGTGCAACCCTGGGACCAGATATCGCCGGTGCGCAAACCCTGATCCAGCACCAGGCTGACGGCCTTCTCGATCGCGTCCGCCGCATCGCCCAGGTTGAAGCTGTAACGCAGCATCATCGACACCGACAAAATGGTCGCCAGCGGGTTGGCAATGCCCTGGCCTGCGATGTCCGGTGCAGAACCGTGGCACGGCTCATACATACCTTTGTTATTGGTGTCCAGGGAGGCCGACGGCAGCATGCCGATGGAACCGGTGAGCATCGACGCCTGGTCGGACAGGATGTCGCCGAACAGGTTGTCGGTGACGATCACGTCGAATTGCTTGGGCGCACGCACCAGTTGCATGGCGGCGTTGTCGACGTACATGTGGCTCAGCTCGACGTCCGGGTAGTCCTTGGCCACTTCTTCGACAATTTCGCGCCACAGTTGGCTGGACGCCAGTACGTTGGCCTTGTCCACCGAGCAGACCTTCTTGCCGCGCACGCGGGCCATGTCGAAACCGACACGGGCGATACGGCGGATTTCACTTTCGCTGTACGGCAGGGTGTCGTAGGCCTGACGCTCGCCGTTTTCCAACTCGCGCACACCGCGTGGCGAACCAAAATAGATACCGCCGGTCAGCTCACGCACGATAAGGATGTCCAGGCCCGCCACCACTTCCGGCTTGAGGCTCGAGGCGTCGGCCAGTTGCGGATAGAGGATGGCCGGACGCAGGTTGCCGAACAGGCCCAGTTGCGCGCGGATTTTCAGCAGGCCGCGCTCAGGCCGGATATCCCGCTCGATCTTGTCCCATTTCGGGCCGCCCACGGCGCCCAGCAGCACAGCGTCGGCGGCGCGGGCACGGTCCAGGGTTTCGTCAGCCAGGGGCACGCCGTGCTTGTCGATGGCTGCGCCGCCGATCACGTCGTGGCTGAGTTCGAAGCCCAAACTGTACTTGCTGTTGGCGAGCTCCAGCACCTTGACCGCTTCGGCCATGATTTCCGGACCAATACCGTCGCCAGGGAGAATCAGAATCTGCTTGCTCATGGGTTCCTCATTTCATCGAGCGACCTGCCCATGGGCAGGTCGGAAAAAATCAATCAGCGTTCGGCCCACACCACCAGTACGTCGGTGCTGAAGGTGCCGTCGGCCTGGATTTCGTAATAATCGCGCACTTCCTGGCCCATTGCCTGTTGCAGCTCAAGGATGGCTGCGCGCAACGCCGGCGGGGTCCGCATGCGTTCGACCCAGGAGCTGTATTCCAGGCGCAGGCGCTGGCGGCTGCTGTTGCGCACATGCAGGCCGGCTTCGCTGAGCTGGCGCATCCACTCGGCGGCGGAGTAATCACGCACATGGCTGGTATCGCGCAGCACTTCGACGGTTTGCAGGTAAGTGTCCAGCAACGGGCTGCCGGGTGACAACACATCCACGAACGCCGCCACGCCGCCCGGCTTGAGCACCCGACGCACTTCGCGCAGGGCCAGGCCGAGGTCGCTCCAGTGGTGCGCCGAATAGCGGCTGAACACGAAGTCGAACTCGCCATCGGCGAACGGCAGGCGCTCGGCGGCGCCGTTCACGGTGCTGATATTGGTGAAACCGCGATCTTGCGCAGCGGCGGCCACCACATCAAGCATCTGTTGGGACAAGTCGTAGGCCACCACTTCTTTAACCAGCGGCGCGACATGGAAACTGACATGGCCGGCACCGCACCCCAGGTCCAGCAGTCGTGCACTGCCCTGCCCGGCCAGTTCGGCCTGGAGCAGCGCGAATTCGGTGCCCTGGGCGTGAACGGCGCTGCTCAGGTAGGCGGCGGCCTGTTCGCCGAATTGCTTTTGCACGACTTGAGTGTGGGCGGTGGTGGTCATGGGGCTTGTCCTTGGCTTTTTGTGTTGTTAACACTGGCCTCATCGGGGGCAAGCCCCCTCCCACATTTGGAATGCGTTTTCCTGTGGGAGGGGGCTTGCCCCCGATGACGGCGGTCCTGCTTACCGCAGATCAGGCATCGCGAAACAACCACGGCTGACTCGCCCGGTGCTTGCTCTCGAACGCCGCAATCGCATCGCCGTCCTGCAAGGTCAGGCCGATATCGTCCAGGCCATTGATCAAGCAGTGCTTGCGAAAGGCGTCCACTTCAAAGTGGTACACCTTGCCATCCGGACGGGTCACGGTCTGTGCGGCCAGGTCCACCGTCAACTGGTAGCCCACAGTGGCTTCCACTTGCTGGAACAGCTCATCCACTTCGGCGTCGCTCAGGATGATCGGCAACAAGCCGTTCTTGAAGCTGTTGTTGAAGAAGATGTCCGCATAGCTCGGCGCGATAATGCTGCGAAAGCCATATTCTTCCAGTGCCCACGGCGCGTGTTCACGGCTGGAGCCGCAACCGAAGTTTTCCCGGGCCAGCAACACGCTGGCGCCCTGGTAACGCTCGGCGTTGAGTACGAAGTCCTTGTTCAGTGGGCGTTTGGAGTTGTCCTGGTAGGCATAACCCACGTCCAGGTAGCGCCATTCGTCAAACAGGTTGGGGCCGAAACCGGTGCGCTTGATCGACTTCAGGAACTGCTTGGGGATGATCTGGTCGGTGTCCACGTTGGCACGGTCCAACGGCGCGACTAAACCTGTGTGTTGTGTAAAAGCACGCATCGGGTATTCCTCAGATCAATTCGCGAACGTCGATGAAACGACCGTTGACGGCGGCGGCGGCAGCCATGGCCGGGCTGACCAGGTGGGTACGCCCACCGGCGCCCTGCCGACCTTCGAAGTTACGGTTGGAGGTGGACGCGCAATGCTCGCCGGACTCCAGGCGGTCCGGGTTCATTGCCAGGCACATCGAGCACCCCGGCTCACGCCATTCGAAACCGGCTTCGAGGAAGATCTTGTCCAGACCCTCGGCCTCGGCCTGGGCTTTGACCAGACCCGAACCGGGCACCACGATGGCTTGTTTGATGGTCGACGCCACCTTGCGGCCCTTGGCGATCACGGCAGCGGCGCGCAGGTCTTCGATGCGCGAGTTGGTGCAGGAGCCGATGAATACGCGATCCAGCTGGATATCGGTAATCGCCTGATTGGCCTTCAAGCCCATGTACTTGAGGGCGCGCTCGATGGAGCCGCGCTTGACCAGATCGGTCTCCTGGGCCGGGTCCGGCACGTTTTGATCAACGGCCAGCACCATTTCCGGCGACGTGCCCCAGCTGACTTGCGGCTTGATCTGCGCAGCGTCGAGTTCGACCACGGTGTCGAACACCGCGTCGGCGTCGGAGACCAGGTCTTTCCAGGCTTCGACGGCGGCGTCCCAATCAGCGCCCTGCGGAGCGAATGGCCGGCCCTTGACGTATTCGACGGTCTTTTCGTCCGCCGCCACCATGCCCACGCGGGCACCGGCTTCGATGGACATGTTGCAGATGGTCATGCGGCCTTCGATGGACAGGTCGCGAATGGCGCTGCCGGCGAATTCGATGGCATGGCCGTTACCGCCGGCGGTGCCGATCTTGCCGATCACCGCGAGCACAATGTCCTTGGCGGTCACGCCGAACGGCAAAGTGCCTTCCACGCGCACCAGCATGTTCTTCATTTTCTTGGCGACCAGGCACTGGGTGGCGAACACATGCTCCACCTCGGAGGTGCCGATGCCATGGGCCAGGGCGCCGAACGCACCGTGGGTGGAGGTGTGCGAGTCGCCGCAGACCACGGTCATGCCCGGCAAGGTCGCGCCCTGCTCCGGGCCGATCACGTGGACGATGCCTTGACGCACGTCATTCATCTTGAATTCGGTGATGCCATATTCATCGCAGTAGTCGTCGAGGGTCTGCACCTGCAAGCGCGACACCGTATCGACAATGGCGTCAATCCCGCCCTTGCGCTCTGGGGTGGTGGGCACGTTGTGGTCCGGGGTGGCGATGATGGAGTCGACGCGCCATGGCTTGCGACCGGCCAGCCGCAGGCCTTCGAACGCTTGGGGCGAGGTCACTTCATGGATGATGTGACGGTCGATGTAGATCAGCGACGATCCATCATCGCGACGTTTCACTTCATGGGAATCCCAAAGCTTGTCGTAAAGCGTTTTGCCGGCCATCAGTCGGTCCTCATCAGCGGTGTTTCTATGCGCCGGGCTTTCAATAACCCTTTGGCTTGTGAGGCTGATGGTATGGCGCTACATTAAATAACTCAAATTCATATTTTTTATGCTTTGGATTACCAACTGGAATAGCACCATGGACCTGGCCAACCTCAACGCCTTTATCGCCATCGCCGAGACCGGCAGCTTCTCCGGCGCCGGTGAACGCCTGTACCTGACCCAACCGGCCATCAGCAAACGCATTGCCGGCCTGGAGCAACAATTGAAGGTGCGCCTGTTCGATCGCCTGGGTCGCGAAGTGGGCCTGACCCAAGCCGGGCGGGCCTTGCTGCCGCGCGCCTATCAGATCCTGAATGTGCTGGATGACACCCGTCGTGCCCTGACCAACCTGACCGGGGAAGTCAGCGGGCGCCTCACACTGGCTACCAGCCACCATATCGGCCTGCATCGCCTGCCGCCGGTGCTGCGCACCTTCACTCGGCAATACCCGAGCGTGGCGCTGGATATTCAATTCCTCGATTCGGAGGTGGCCTACGAAGAAATCCTCCACGGCCGCGCCGAAGTGGCGGTCATCACCCTGGCGCCCGAGCCGCACAACCTGGTGCGCGCGACACCGGTGTGGGACGACCCGCTGGATTTCGTGGTGGCTCCCGAACACAGCCTGATCAGCAACGGCTCCGTCAGCCTGGCCGATATCGCCGGACACCCCGCGGTGTTTCCCGGCGGCAACACCTTTACCCACCATATTGTCAGCCGCCTGTTCGAGGCCCAGGGCCTGACGCCGAACATCGCGATGAGCACCAACTATCTGGAAACCATCAAGATGATGGTGTCCATCGGCCTGGCCTGGAGCGTGTTGCCGCGTACCATGCTGGATGATCAGGTGGCAAGTATCGCTTTGCCGGGCATACAGCTGCGTCGCCAGCTAGGCTATATCGTGCACACCGAAAGGACACTGTCGAACGCTGCGCGGGCTTTCATGAGCCTGTTGGATGCACAGGTCGATCCGCCAGGGATACCGGCATGACCTTGTGCGACCTTGGGTTTCAAGCAGACCGCGCTGTCTTCCCATCGAGCAAGGCCCTTTGAATAATGCCTAACCCCGTCGATTCCGTGCCACCACTGCCCCGTATCTACGCCCTGGACCCACAAGAGGCGGAACAACGCTGGGACAGTGCCCCGCAACTGCTGTCGGCGCTCAATGCCGCGCGGCTGGGCGCGTGGTGCTGGGAAATCGACACGGGGAGAATCAGCTGGTCCAGGGGCACCCAGGCATTGTTTGGCTACGACCCGCGCCAGCCACTGCCCAACGACCTCAATTACCTCGACCTGCTGGCGCCGGAAGACCGCGCCCGCGTCGTGCGTGCATTTCATGCGGTGCTGGCCGGCGAACCGGTCGAACAGGCCATGCATCACCGCATCCAATGGCCTGATGGCAGCCTGCACTGGCTGGAAATCAACGGCAGCCTGGTACCGGACAAAAATGGCAGGCGCCGAATGATCGGGGTGATCCGCGAGATCACTCACCAGCGCGAGCGGGAAGACGCCCTCAGCCACTCTGAAAAACGCTTCGCCACGCTTTTCCATCTGTGTCCGAACATGGTGCTGCTGACGCGCCAGACCGATGGTCTGATCAGCGAAGCCAACCACCATTTCGAACTGCTGTTCGGCTGGCCGGTGGCGCAAGTCATTGGCCGCACCACCCTGGAACTGGGCCTGTGGCGTCACCCGGAGCAACGCACGCACCTGGTCAAGGCGACCCAGCGCAAAGGTGAATCCATCACCATGGAAGTGCAGTTCTGCGCCAGCAACGGCCAGATCCACGATGGCACGCTCAGTGCGCAAAAAGTCGAACTGGACGGAGAGGCCTATCTGATCAGCACCTTCCTCGACACCACCGAGCGCAAAAACGCCGAGCAAGCGCTCAAGGACAGTCAGGAGCGTCTGGACCTGGCGCTGGACTCGGCACAATTGGGCACCTGGGACTGGCACATCCCTACCGGCATGCTCTACGGCTCGGCGCGTGCCGCCCAGCTCCATGGCCTGCCGTGCGAACCGTTCCACGAATCCTTCGATGCGTTTTTTGAAGGCATGACCGACAAGGATCGCGAGGACATGCGCCACGCCTACCGCAGCCTGCGTGAAGGCCCAGGTGGAAACTACCAGTTGACCTACCGCGTGCCCGCCGAGGACGGCAGCGTGCGCTATCTGGAAAGCCGCGCACGTCTGTATCGCGATGAATCCGGCAAGCCCCTGCGCATGGCCGGCACCTTGCTCGATATCACCGATCAGGTGGAGCGCGAGCAACGCCTGAGCGCCTCCGAAGAAAAATTCGCCAGCCTGTTCCAGGCCAGTCCCGACCCTATCTGCGTCACGTGCCTGGACAGTGGCGAATTTATCGAGATCAATCCGGCGTTCACCCAGACGTTTGGCTGGACGGCCGCCGAAGTGATCGACAAAAGCGCCGAGCAGATCGGCCTGTGGGATGAATCGAACAAGCGCCTGCAACGCATCCAGCGGGTGATTCGCGAACAGTCATTGAGCAATGTGGCCATCGTGGTGCATGCCAGGAACAGCCAGAGCCTGACCTGTGTGATTTCCAGCCGCCTGGTCAAGGTCAATGAGCAGCCGTGCATCGTCACGACCCTGCGCGATATCACCCAGCAACAACGCTCGGAGGCGGCGCTCAAGGCCAGCGAAGAGAAGTTTGCCAAGGCCTTCCATTCCAGCCCCGACGCCATTTCGATCACCGAGCGCGACACGGGTCGCTACGTGGAGGTCAACGATGGGTTTTGTCGCCTGACCGGCTATCGCGCCGAAGAAGCCATCGGCCTCACCCTGTACCAGATTGGCATCTGGGCCGATGAAAACCAGCGCACCGCGCTGTTGGCCGAACTGCAGATCAAGGGGCGCATCCATCATCTTGAAATGCTTTGGCACAACAAGCGTGGCGAGGTGTTGGCGGTGGAGGTGTCGGTCGAGCCGATTACCTTGAATGAAACGCCGTGCCTGCTATTGACCGCACGTGACGTAAGCCTGTTGAAAAACGCCCAGGCGCAGATCCGCCACCTGGCCTATCACGACCCGCTGACCAACCTGCCCAACCGTGCGCTGCTGATGGACCGCCTGAGCCAGCAGATCGCCCTGCTCAAGCGCCACAACCTGCGCGGCGCCCTGCTGTTCCTCGACCTCGACCACTTCAAACACATCAACGACTCCCTCGGTCACCCGGTGGGCGATACCGTGCTGAAAATCGTCACCGCGCGCCTGGAAGCCAGCGTGCGCACAGAAGATACGGTGGCGCGCCTGGGCGGTGACGAGTTCGTGGTGCTGCTCAGCGGCCTGGAGGGCTCACGCACGCAAGTCAGCGGCCAGGTGCAGGCGCTGGCTGATACCTTGCGCGAATTGCTCTCCGAACCGATGTTCCTCGACGGCCACCGCTTGCAGGTGACGCCAAGCATCGGCGTGGCGCTGATCCCCGACCATGGCACCACCCCCGCCGACCTGCTCAAGCGTGCCGACATCGCCCTGTACCGCGCCAAGGATTCGGGGCGCAACACAACTCAGATGTTTCACACCAGCATGCAGAAAACCGCCAGCGAGCGCCTGCGCATGGAAACCGACCTGCGCCTGGCCCTGTCGCGCGGTGAATTCAGCGTGCACTACCAGCCTCAGGTGGATGCGCGCGGCAACAAGATTGTCGGCGCCGAGGCCCTGGTGCGCTGGCAGCACCCGCAACTGGGGGCGCAGTCGCCGGCGGAATTCATCAAGGTGCTGGAGGACAGCGGCTTGATCCTGGAGGTGGGCACCTGGATCCTCGATGAAGCGTGCAGCGCATTGGCGCAGTTGATTGCCGAAGGCCTGGTGGACCCGTTGAATTTCAGTCTGTGCGTGAATATCAGCCCGCGGCAGTTTCGCCAGAACGACTTTGTGGAACGGGTCGAGCGCAGCCTCACGCAACACCACCTGCCCTACAGTTTGCTGAAGCTGGAAATCACCGAAGGCATCGTGATCCAGAACCTGGACGACACGGTAATGAAGATGCGTCGTCTGAAAAAACTCGGCGTGAGCTTCGCGATGGACGACTTCGGCACCGGTTACTCATCCCTGACCTACCTCAAGCGCTTGCCGGTGGATGCGCTGAAAATCGACCAGTCGTTTGTGCGCGACGCGACTCACGATCCCAATGACGCTGAAATCATCCGCGCCATTGTCGCCATGGCCCGCAGCTTGAATCTGGAAGTGATTGCCGAAGGCGTGGAAACCGTGGAACAACTGGCGTTCCTGCAGAAACTTGGATGCCATTTGTATCAGGGGTACTTGCATAGCCGGCCATTGCCGATAGAGGGATTCAGGCAGTTACTGGAATAGGCGTTTTTGAAACGCAGCGTTGAAACAAAATGCACCCTGGGTTATCCCTGCCCAGGTGCATCACGGTCAAATCAGTGCCACAGCTTGACCATGGGTCGGAACTCGCCCCTGTTTGCCCCATAACTCTTCGCGACCGTTGATGACGGCCACCGAATGCCCGGTACGGTTGCACATGCCTATCTGACCTTGGGCAAGTTCACGCACCGGCACTCTCTTCATGTGGCTTTTCAACCCTAGGCGCAGAAAGCCTTCGCCCGGACCGCTTTCATCCTCCCCGTCGTTCAGACTACGAATCGCAGCCTGATAACTGCGACCGGCCGTACGGTCGTTGTTTTCCATCTGCGCACGCTTGGCGCTGACAGCAAACAGGAACTGCGCATCCTTGAGCATGCCCTTGTCGGGCCCGCTGAATTTAGCGCCTCGGGTGCCCTCGGCCAATTCGCGGTCAGTCAATGTGAGCCTGAATCCATCGCGCATGACGACATGGTATCCGTCATTGGTTTTGGCCACTTCCTTGAAAATGTCCGTAGGGCTTTGTCCGAATCGGTGCATCGCAGCCTTGATCGCCGACACCGTCACGCAGTTGCCGTCCGGGCCCTGGCGAAAGCCACTCCAGATATTGTCGGGCTTCGCGCCACCGCGCTTGTTGGACAAACCCGGAATGTCAGCCGCGGCATCCGGTTTCGGCAACACCGGTTGGGGGGTTACTTGCGGAACAACCGGTGAAGGCACAGCGTCAGGTATATTCTTTTCTTTTTTATCAGCTACCAGCGCGAGCAACTGAGTAAAAAAAGAAGTAAATAAAGCCACCACGGCGTTGACTGCCTGCACGTCATTCCCGACGCCCACCGAACGCTGCGATCTATCACCCAACCTTATATCAGGCGTTCCCCTGACCGATGCCTGACTGACGTTTGATTGAACAGTGGATTCATTACTTGCGCTGAGCGCATTGATCAATAATGACTGCCTTACATCAATGACCCGCGCAATGTTATTAATTGGAAAGCGTGACATAGAGTTCTCCCTATACAGGCATCTCTTCGAAATACATGCTCGAAAAAATGCCTGCACTTATAAAAAGACCAAAACGCGATGACGGTGTTTAAAACCTGGAACTTAGCCGATTAAAGCGGCCATGCCTGTCAGCCGTTCGGTTTTCAACAGGACCCGGACTGGTCAGATCCGGAGTGGGCGCGTCGGGCAAGGGCGTTGGCTTGGCGTCCGGCAATACAGGGGGTTGCGGTTTGGTATCCGTTGGCACATCAGGCCTTGGGAGGTTGCGCGCAAGCACGGTTGACTGCGGCCTGGCATACGGCAACACGGGTGGCTGGGGCCGCGTATCCGGAGAAACCCTGGGCGTCGGGACGTGATCCGGCAAGACACTTCCATCAGGGCAGTGGCAATGACCGCCGACAACCACATTCACGTTGACGTTTGTCTTGGGGTCGTTGTTTACGCTTATCTCGGGCCTGGGTACCGTTGGAGGGAGCGGCATGGGGTGCGGTTTATTCCCACCAGGCATGTTGACCAATGGATCATTAGGTTGTGGCAGCACCCGCAGCCCGCCTGCGTCCGGTTTCACAAGCTCTTTGCGGGTATCCGGCAACACCGGCTGCTTGCCCGCGTCCGGCTTGACCACCTCTTTGCTGGTATCCGGTTTCACTGGCAGCTTGCCCGCATCCGGCTTGACCAACTCCTTGCTGATATCCGGCAGCACCGGTTGCTTGCCTGCGTCCGGCTTGACCAACTCCTTGCTGGTATCCGGCAGCACCGGTTGCTTGCCTGCGTCCGGCTTGACCAACTCCTTGCTGGTATCCGGCAGCACCGGTTGCTTGCCTGCGTCCGGCTTGACCAACTCCTTGCTGGTATCCGGCAGCACCGGTTGCTTGCCTGCGTCCGGCTTGACCAACTCCTTGCTGGTATCCGGCAGCACCGGTTGCTTGTCTGCGTCCGGCTTGATCAACTCCTTGCTGGTATCCGGCAGCACCGGTTGCTTGCCTGCGTCCGGCTTGACCAACTCCTTGCTGGTATCCGGCAGCACCGGTTGCTTGCCTGCGTCCGGCTTGACCAACTCCTTGCTGGTATCCGGCAGCACCGGTTGCTTGCCTGCGTCCGGCTTGATCAACTCCTTGCTGGTATCCGGCTTCAGGGGTTGCTTGCCTGCGTCCGGCTTGACCAGTTCTTTGCTGGTGTCCGGTGCAACGGGTAATTTGCCTGAGTCGGGTTTGACCGGTGGTTTACCCGAAAATATGTCGCGCATGGCTCTGAAGATACCTTCAAGCATATCGAACAACTGCCTCAGCGCGGTCTCAGGGGTGACCGCCGTATTGTCGGGACGCAGTGGCGTCTGAAGAGGTGTTGTACCAAGAGACTGAGCGGCCGGTTTTAGAATAACTGTAGTGTTCGAAACCGCTGGCTGTTCAAGAGCAGAGGTATCAACGGTTACCCGTGGCGGAGTGTTAATCGACATAGACATACGCACGTTCCTTTATTTCATACAACCCGACCGATTAAGGGTCAGGGAGAGTGATAGTTTTATTGACTGAAAAACAACAGCGCTGCTTCAGTCCCTCCATTCGTGGAAAGTTGAGCTATCGAGTTCCGAAAATCGCAGCTCATATAAGGAAACCAACGCGTATTATCAGACTTTGCCTCACGAACATTTTCCGCCAAGCCTTGATTTATGGCTTTGCCGATACGAAAGTGTGGTCACACGTGCTAATACTCTGTAGGAATGTCACTCGCCGATAACATTCCACGTATTTACTTGCCCATGTTTTGTGTTAACTCGCACGCGTAAAAAAGGCGCCTGCAGTGGCGCCTTATGGAAGTCAAATACAAAAGCTCGATTGCCTGGTTTCAGGCAGCCGCCGGATGTGGCATCCCCAGCAGGCGACTGACCTGCTCCAGGTCGGTCTCGCGGCGCAGGGCGGTAAACAACTCCACCGCTTCGGGGTAGTTGCGCGTCAGCATCGCCAGCCACTGCTTCAAGCGGCCGGGTGCCTGGCGCTCGGTCAATTGCGCCACCGATTGGGTCCAGAATTCCTGGAGCATCGGCTGCATCTGCGCCCATGTCATTTCCACCACCTCTTGCCCTGCACGCGCCGCCGCGATCTGCCGCGCCAGGTCAGGACGCGCCACCAGGCCACGGCCAAGCATGATGTCTTCGGCGCCGCTGACTTCGCGGCAACGCTTCCAATCGTCGACGCTCCAGATGTCGCCATTGGCAAACACCGGCACCTTGACCACCTCCTGCACCCGCGGAATCCACTCCCAATGGGCGGGCGGCTTGTAGCCATCGGTCTTGGTGCGCGCATGCACCACGATATGCGCGGCCCCGCCTTCGGCCAGCGCCGTGGCACAGACCAATGCGCCATCCGGGCTGTCGAAGCCCAGGCGCATTTTGGCGGTGACCGGGATGTGCGCCGGGACCGCACGGCGCACATGCTCGACGATCCGGTTAAGCAGCTCCGGCTCCTTGAGCAGCACCGCACCGCCGCGGGACTTGTTGACGGTCTTGGCCGGGCAGCCGAAGTTGAGGTCGATCACCTGCGAACCCAACTCGCAGGCCAGGGCGGCGTTTTCCGCCAGGCAGACCGGGTCAGACCCCAGCAATTGCACGCGCAGCGGCACGCCCGCGGCGGTATGGGCGCCCTGCAGCAGTTCCGGAGCGAGCTTGTGGAAATAGGCGGGGGTGAGCAAGCGGTCGTTGACGCGGATGAATTCGGTCACGCACCAGTCGATACCGCCCACGCGGGTCAACACGTCCCGCAGGATGTTGTCGACCAACCCCTCCATGGGCGCCAAGGCAATTTGCATGGAAAACACTCAACAAAAATCGTGGCGCAGTTTACTGGGTTTCCCACGACAACCGTTAACCCCCTGTCAGCGCAGGCCCGTACCCCTCGATAAACTCGGCGGGCATGCGCTTGGGCCTGCCGCTGGACAGTTCGATGCAAACGAACGTGGTGCGCGCGCGCAGCAAGGTCGCACCGTCACGCGGGCGTACCAGCTGAAAGCGGCGCGTCATCTTCAGGCGCTGATCCCAATCGACGATCCAGGTGGCCAGTTGCAGTTCATCGCCTTCGTAGCCGGCCGCCAGGTAGTCGATCTCATGACGCACCACCGCCATGGCGCGGTCCAGGCGGCGGTACTCGACAAGGTCCAGCCCCAGGCGCTGGGAATGGCGCCAGGCGCAACGCTCCAGCCAGGACACGTACACCGCGTTATTGGCGTGCCCCAGGCCGTCGATGTCCTCAGCGGCGACCTGCAGGTCGATGATGAACGGCGTTGCCAGATCCCAGCCCATGCCTTGCTCCAGTCGATTGATGTCGGCGGGCGCAGTGTATCAGGCGCTCTGGCGCTCCTGTACATGACAGCTCGCCAACAGGGCGAGTACACCTTCGATTACCCGTGGATCGGCCAGCACCTTCTGATGCCCGCCCTGCTCCAGGCGCATCAGGCGACTGCCTGGCCAGGCATCGTGGATGGTCTGCGAGGCTTTGACCGAGACGAACGTATCGTCTTCGGCATGCACGATCAGGCCGGGAAGGTTCATCTGGTAGTGCGCGACATCCAGGTGCTTGAGCGGCATGCCGAATGCCAGTTCGACCGTCTGGATAAACGCCGAACGTGCGCGCGGCGGCAACCCCATCATGCGCGTGAAACCGCGCAGCGCATCGAGGAACCGCGAAGGCGCGGCGATACTCACCAACGCCTGCGTACGCAGCCCCAACTGCACCGCCAGCATCGCGCTCGCACCGCCCATGGAGTGGCCGACCACCGCATGCAGCGGGGGCAGCTCAGCTGCTGCCTCGAGCATGGCGCGGGCGAACAGCAGCACGTGTGCTTCACCCCCCGGCGACTGCCCATGAGCCGGACCGTCCAGCGCAATCACCGAGTATCCGCCCTCCACCAACACCGTGATCAGGCTGGCGAATTGCGTAGGCCGACCTTCCCAGCCGTGCATCAGCAGCACCGTCGGCCCTTGCCCCCAGCACAGCGCCGACAGGCCGAAACGCAAGGTAATGCGCTGCGATTGCGCCAGCACCGGCAGCTCCCACGCGCGCGGCGGCAGCGCACGGGGCGTCATGAAAGTGCGACGCATCCGACCGGCCACCATTTGCGGTGCAAGTCGGCCGACAGTGCCATTGAAGACACGAATCCAGCTCAAGCCGCCCATGCTCTGAATCCTCTTCAGCGTACCGCCGACTTGGCAGCGCGCAGCACGCGATCGGACAACTCGCCTGGACCCAGGGCCCGCGCCAGCGTCAGGCCGCCGACCATCAGCGCCATGTCGGCCAGGGCCTTGTCGGTATCCTCCGGGGTGGCCGCCAGTTGGGCGGCCATCAGTTCGCAATGCTCGCTCAATGCCTGACGGAATTCGTCCGGCAAACGGCCCATTTCGCCAACCGTCGCAGGTAACGGGCACGCCTCGCCGGTGGAGTCCCGATGTTTACGCGACAAGTAAAACGCCGCCACCAGGCTTCGGCGCTCTTCGCCGGTCAATTGGGTGTCCAGGTCTTCGATAGCCGCGCGGCGCTTGGCCAGCAACTGAGTGAAGGCCTCCAGCATCAGCGCATCCTTGCTTTCGAAGTGCGCATAAAAACCACCCACCGTCAGCCCCGCCGCTCCCATGACTTCGCCGACGCTCGGCTCAGCCGGGCCACGCTGGACCAATGCCGCGCTGGCGGCCTGCAGAATGCGTTCGCGTGTTTGTGCTTTTTTATCGCTCATCAAAGCCTCCGTCTCTCATGGGTTGAATATTATTACCATAATAATATTGCGCAAGCGACAAGCATGACCATTGGTCAGAACAGAAGAAAGGAAGTGGAAAAGACTTGGCCGAACGCCAGACAAACAAAAGGGCCATTCAATAATTGAATGACCCTTAAAAATCCCGCAAAGCGGGTAATCGTGGCGTCCCCTAGGGGACTCGAACCCCTGTTACCGCCGTGAAAGGGCGGTGTCCTAGGCCACTAGACGAAGGGGACACAAACCTTCTGTACAGTGATCGATGCGAAGACCGATCGATTCAAGGACGGTGTGGCCGCAACCTTGAACCTGTAGATTGGTGGAGCTAAACGGGATCGAACCGTTGACCTCTTGCATGCCATGCAAGCGCTCTCCCAGCTGAGCTATAGCCCCGATTTTTCGCCTGGCGGCGCAGCAGACCTTTCGAGCTGCTTGTTGAAACTGGCGTCCCCTAGGGGACTCGAACCCCTGTTACCGCCGTGAAAGGGCGGTGTCCTAGGCCACTAGACGAAGGGGACAAAACCTTCTGTACAACTGATCGGCGCTGAGTGCCGATCGATTCAAGGACGGTGTGGCCAGACCTTGAACCTGTAAATTGGTGGAGCTAAACGGGATCGAACCGTTGACCTCTTGCATGCCATGCAAGCGCTCTCCCAGCTGAGCTATAGCCCCTCATCGGTGAGGACGGGGCGAATCTTAATGGCGGTTTCGAAACGTGTCAAATTTATTTTCAACAATTTTCAAAATTTTTTGCCGGGATAACAATCACTTACCGACGAAACCCCGGAAAACCGGGGTTTCGTCCTTAAAGCCGTGCGCTTAAGCGATAGCGCCCAGCAGCTTTTCCCACTCTTTGTTTTCTTTCTTCGAAACACCACCAAGCAAATCAAGGGCTTGGCGCAGACGGAAACGCGTGAGGTCCGGGCCGAGGATTTCCATCGCGTCGAGCACCGACACTGAACTGGCCTGACCGGTAATCGCGGCAAACATCAACGGCATGGCATCACGCAACTTCAGCTCCAGCGACTCGACCACCGCCTGGATCGTCGCGGTGATCGCATCCTTCTCCCATTGGCGCAGGCTTTCGAGCTTCCACAGGATCAACTGCATCAACTGACGCACCTGGTCACCGGAGAGCTTTTTCGATTCAAACAGCTTGGCCTCCGGGTTCACGCCACCGGCGAAGAAAAAGCTGGCCAGCGGTGCGACCTGGCTGAACGTTTCCACCCTGCCCTGCACCAGCGGCGCGATCTTCATCATGTACTCGGGGTTGAGTGCCCACTGCTGCACACGACTGGCGAACTCTTCTACCGGCAAATCACGCAACCACTGGCCGTTAAGCCACGACAGCTTCTCGATATCGAAGATCGGCCCGCCCAGGGAAACGCGGGACAGGTCGAAGTGATCGACCATTTCCTGCAGCGAGAATTTCTCGCGCTCGTCCGGCATCGACCAGCCCATGCGGCCCAGGTAATTGAGCATGGCTTCAGGCATGAAGCCCATGCGCTCGTAGAAGGTCACCGACGTCGGGTTCTTGCGCTTGGACAGCTTGCTCTTGTCCGGGTTACGCAACAGCGGCATGTAGCACAGCTGCGGCTGTTCCCAGCCGAAGTATTCGTAGAGCAGGATCAGCTTGGGCGCCGACGGCAGCCATTCTTCGCCGCGCAGCACATGGGTGATGCCCATCAGGTGGTCGTCGACCACGTTGGCCAGGAAGTACGTCGGCAGGCCGTCGGTCTTCATCAGCACCTGCATGTCCATGCGGTCCCACGGAATCTCGACATCACCGCGCAGCATGTCCGGCACTACGCACACGCCTTCGCTTGGCACTTTCATGCGGATCACATGGGGCTCGCCGGCGGCCAGGCGCGCGGCCACTTCCTCTTTGGACAACAGCAGCGCGCGGCCATCGTAGCGCGGCGTCTCGCCACGGGCCTGTTGCTCGGCGCGCATCTGGTCCAGCTCTTCGGCGGTGCAGAAGCAGGGGAACGCGTGGCCCATGTCCACCAGTTGCTGGGTGTACTGCTTGTAGATGTCGCTGCGCTCGCTCTGGCGATACGGGCCGTGGGGGCCGCCGACATCCGGGCCTTCGGCCCAGGTAATGCCCAACCAGCGCAGGGCGTCGAAAATCTGCTGTTCCGACTCACGGGTCGAGCGCAGTTGATCGGTGTCTTCGATCCGCAGGATGAATTCACCGCCGTGCTGCTTGGCAAAGCAGTAGTTGAACAGGGCGATGTAAGCAGTGCCGACGTGGGGATCCCCAGTAGGCGATGGCGCAATGCGCGTGCGGACGGTGGTCATGGCAGGTCTCGAATGGGCGATAAAACTGAAAATTGAAACAAGGGGCGAATGGTAACACCAGCTTGGGTGATTCCGGGAGACCGAGGCGCGGCCATCGGGGGCAAGCCCCCTCCCACACTGAATGGGGTTCACACATCTGAATGTGTGAATACAGTCAAATGTGGGAGGGGGCTTGCCCCCGATGAGGCCAGTAAAGTCACCCCAGATCAAACAGTCAGCAACCGCTCGCGCAACTTGCCAATCTCATCCCGGGTCTGCGCCGCCGCCTCGAACTCCAGATCGCGCGCCAACTGATACATCTTCTCTTCCAACTGCCGAATCCGCTTGGTGATTTCACTCGGCGAGCGCAGTTCGTTCTCGTACTTGGCGCTTTCCTCGGCAGCCTTGGCCATGCCCTTGCGCTTCTTGCTGCGCGAGCCGGGTACGGTGGCGCCTTCCATGATGTCGGCCACATCCTTGAACACGCCCTTGGGGGTGATGCCGTGTTCCAGGTTGAACGCAATCTGCTTCTCGCGACGACGCTCGGTCTCGCCGATCGCGCGCTCCATGGAACCGGTGATGCGGTCCGCATACAGGATCGCCCGGCCGTTGAGGTTACGCGCCGCGCGGCCGATGGTCTGGATCAGCGAACGTTCGGAGCGCAGGAAGCCCTCCTTGTCCGCGTCCAGGATCGCCACCAGCGATACCTCGGGCATGTCCAAGCCTTCGCGCAGCAGGTTGATACCCACCAACACATCAAAGGTGCCCAGGCGCAGATCCCGAATGATTTCCACGCGCTCCACGGTGTCGATGTCCGAGTGCAGATAGCGCACGCGCACGCCGTGGTCGGCCAGGTAATCGGTCAAGTCTTCGGACATGCGCTTGGTCAAGGTGGTGACCAGTACGCGCTCTTCCAGGGCCACGCGCTTGTTGATCTCCGACAGCAGGTCGTCGACCTGGGTCAGCGCCGGGCGGATTTCGATTTGCGGGTCGACCAGGCCGGTCGGTCGCACGACCTGTTCAATTACCCGGCCGGCGTGTTCGGCCTCGTAGTTGCCAGGCGTTGCGGAGACAAAGATGGTCTGCGGGCTGATGGCTTCCCATTCGTCAAAACGCATCGGCCGGTTGTCCAGCGCCGATGGCAGGCGGAAGCCGTATTCCACCAGGGTTTCCTTGCGTGAACGGTCGCCTTTATACATCGCACCCACTTGCGGCACGCTGACGTGGGACTCGTCGATCACCAGCAATGCGTCCGGCGGCAGGTAATCGTAGAGTGTCGGTGGCGGCGCACCGGACTCTCGGCCCGACAGGTAGCGCGAATAGTTTTCGATGCCGTTGCAGTAGCCCAGCTCCAGGATCATCTCCAGGTCGAAACGGGTGCGCTGCTCCAGGCGCTGGGCTTCCACCAGCTTGTTGTTGGAACGCAAGTACTCCAGGCGCTCGGCCAATTCCACCTTGATGCCCTCGATCGCCCCCATCAGGGTTTCACGCGGGGTCACATAGTGGCTTTTCGGGTAGAAGGTGAAGCGCGGCAGTTTGCGGATCACCTCGCCGGTCAACGGGTCGAAGGCCGACAGGCTTTCGACTTCATCGTCGAACAGCTCGATGCGGATCGCCTCCAGGTCGGATTCGGCCGGGTAGATGTCGATCACATCGCCGCGCACGCGGAACGTGGCGCGGGCAAAGTCCATGTCGTTGCGAGTGTACTGCAAGCTGGTCAGGCGCCGCAGCAGTTCGCGCTGGTCGAGCTTGTCGCCCCGATCAACGTGCAGCACCATTTTCAAATAGGTTTCCGGGCTGCCCAGGCCGTAGATGCACGACACTGTGGTGACGATGATCGCGTCCTTGCGTTCCAGCAGGGCCTTGGTCGCCGACAGCCGCATCTGCTCGATATGATCGTTGATCGACGCATCCTTCTCGATGAAGGTATCGGAGGACGGCACGTAGGCCTCGGGCTGGTAGTAGTCGTAGTAGGAAACGAAATACTCCACTGCGTTGTTCGGAAAGAACGCCTTGAACTCGCCATACAGCTGCGCGGCCAGGGTTTTATTGGGGGCCAGCACCAGGGTCGGGCGATTGATCTGTGCGATTACGTTGGCGATGCTGAACGTCTTGCCTGAACCGGTCACCCCGAGCAACGTCTGATGCGCCAGGCCGGCCTCGATGCCTTCGACCATCTGGCGAATGGCTTCCGGTTGGTCGCCGGCGGGTTCAAAACGGGTGACGAGCTGGAAATCCGACATAACGTACCTCGTGTGGTCACCCCAGACTCAATACCGCCAGGGACGAAATAGCTCAGCAGCCCACGAATAATCATCGCAGGTTGCAGGAAAAAACCATGATAGCCGTAGTAGTGGTGACGAATGCGACGGGTTTCAAGGTAATCATCCTACCTGCCGTCCGGGATCAATCTGCAATAAGACTAACGGTCGGCCATTAAACCGAAAAACTTGGCCGAAAAGCCATTTCCGCTGTCGCCCTCAGCCGTGATGGCCTCTATACTAGCTCCCCGTTTGTGCACCGCTCTAGTGCAACCGGCTGGAGCGCGACACGTCCCTCCCTTCCCCCATAGAGCTGCCGCAAAAATGAGCCTGTTCTCCGCTGTCGAAATGGCACCACGCGATCCAATCCTGGGCCTCAACGAAGCATTCAACGCCGATACTCGAACCACCAAGGTCAACCTGGGCGTGGGCGTTTACTGCAACGAGGAGGGGAAGATTCCGCTCTTGCGTGCCGTTGCCGAAGCGGAAGCCATTCGCGTTGCGCAACATGCGGCCCGTGGCTACTTGCCGATTGACGGCATTGCGGCCTACGACAAGGCCGTGCAAACCCTGCTGTTCGGTGATAAGTCGCCGCTGCTCGAAGCCGGCCGCGTAGTCACCGTGCAGGCCGTGGGTGGCACTGGCGCGCTGAAGATCGGTGCCGACTTCCTCAAGCAGTTGCTGCCCGACGCCGTGGTGGCCATCAGCGACCCGAGCTGGGAAAACCACCGCGCACTGTTCGAAACCGCCGGTTTCCCGGTGCAGAACTACCGCTACTACGACGCCGCCAGCCATGACGTCAACCGTAGCGGCCTGCTCGAAGACCTCAACGCCCTGCCGCCACAGTCCATCGTGGTGTTGCACGCCTGCTGCCACAACCCGACCGGTGTCGACCTGAGCCCGGCTGACTGGCAGAACGTACTGGACGTGGTCAAGGCCAAAAACCTGGTGCCATTCCTTGATATGGCCTACCAGGGCTTCGGCGACGGCATCCACGAAGACGCCGCCGCAGTGCGCCTGTTCGCGGAGTCGGGCCTGACCTTCTTTGTGTCCAGCTCGTTTTCCAAGTCGTTCTCCCTGTACGGCGAACGCGTGGGCGCCTTGTCCATCGTCGGCGACTCCAGGGAAGAAAGCGCGCGCATCCTGTCCCAGGTCAAGCGTGTGATCCGTACCAACTACTCCAACCCACCGACCCACGGCGCGGCGATCGTCGCAGCGGTACTGAACAACCCCGAACTGCGCGCCCAGTGGGAAGCCGAACTGGCCGAAATGCGCTTGCGCATCCGCGGCATGCGCGAGCAGATGGTGGCCGAACTGGCCAAGGCTGCTCCCGGCCACGACTTCAGCTTCGTCGGTCGCCAGCGTGGGATGTTTTCCTACTCCGGGTTGACGGTTGAGCAAGTGACCCGCCTGCGCAGCGAGTTTGGCATCTATGCACTGGACACCGGCCGTATCTGTGTGGCAGCGCTGAACCAGTCGAACATTGCTGCGGTCACACAGGCAATCGTTCAGGTGCTGTAAACCCGCCAGTGTTGAACGAGGGGGAAGCCAAGGGCTTCCCCCTTTTTGTTGGCGAACCCACTAGACTGGACAACGACTGCCCCTTTGCTGCGAGAGCCCTATGAGAAACGACGACCTGGATCTGCGTGCCGACCGCGACGAACTGCATGACTATGCTCCACGCGCGCCGCAAGCCAAGCGCCAGAAAAGCCTGGTGCTGCAAGTGGCGCTGGGGGTGTTCCTCGGTGGCCTGGCGTTGTGGCTGGTGCAACTGGGCGCCACGGCGATCATGGCCAAGCTGGCCATGGGCACCTTCCAGTTCGGCGGCTGAGCGCAAGAGGAACCAACATGTGGGAGGGGGCTTGCCCCCGATGTTGTAGGAGCGAGCTTGCTCGCGAAAAACTCACAGCCACCGCGTTTATCCAGGAATTACGCGTTATCGTTGACGTTTTTCGCGAGCAAGCTCGCTCCTACATTCGATTCAGGCTGCTGCAAGCCCGCGTTCTTCCAGCAGTTTTACGAAGCTGTTCAAGCTTTGCGACACTGTGCCCCGGCGCCAGATCAGCCAGGTATTCAACACACGGAAGTTGTCCGCCAGCGGCCACACGCTGACCGCCGCCGCCCCCGGCATGCTTTCCAGCATACTGCGCGGCATCAACGCCAGCCCTGCCCCGGCGCTGACGCACGCCAGCATGCCGTGGTAAGACTCAATCTCGAAGATCCTGCCCGGCACCGCGCCGTCCTGTGAAAACCAGCGCTCGAAGTGATGCCGATACGAGCAGTTGGAGCGAAAGGTATAGATATTCTCGCCGGACACATCCCGCCCGCGCGTGATCGGCGCATGGTACAGCGGCGCGATCACCACCATCTCCTCTTCAAATACCGCCACGCCCTCCAGCGTGGAGTGCAGCACCGGGCCGTCGACAAAGGCTGCGGTCAAACGCCCGGACAGCACGCCTTCGATCATCGTGCCCGACGGCCCCGTACTCAGGTCCAGCTCGACCTTAGTGTGCTTCTGGTTATACGCCGCCAGCAACGCAGGAATACGCACCGCCGCCGTACTTTCCAGCGAGCCGAGGGCAAAGGCGCCCTGAGGCTCCTCCCCCGCCACCGTGGCGCGGGCCTCCTGGACCAGATCGAGAATACGCCGCGTATAGCCAAGGAAATTCCACCCGGCCGGTGACAGGCGCAGGCGGCTTTTCTCGCGGATAAACAACTCCACGCCCAGATCCTGCTCCAGTTGTTTGATCCGGGTCGTCAGGTTCGACGGCACCCGGTGAATCAACTGTGCGGCGGCGCTGATGCTGCCTTGTTCGGCAACGGCCTTGAAGATTTCCAGTTGCACCAGATCCAATTCATTCTCCATTCGTGAATGTATTGCTTAATATTATTCATTTTCCAGAAAAGATCCAGCACCGTACGCTGGCCTCCATCCCATCACCCCAGCAGGACGGTGCCATGAACGCTATTGCTCATCAGACCCACGCCTTGTCGATCAACCCGGCCGATGGCGAAACGGTTGGCAGCTACGCATATGAAAGCCAATCGCAGCTGGATGCCGCGCTCGACCGTTCCACCGCTGCCTTCCTCACCTGGCGCCGCCAACCGGTCGACCAGCGCGCGCAATTGCTGTTGGCCCTGGCCAGTGCCCTGCGTGACCAGGCCGAAGCCATGGCCCAAATGATTACCCTGGAAATGGGCAAACCCATCGCCCAGGCCCGCGCCGAAATCGAGAAATGCGCCCAGCTCAGCGAGTGGTATGCGCAACACGGTCCCGTCATGCTCGCACCGGAGCCGACCCTGGTAGACAACGGCAGCGCCCGGATCGAATACCGCCCGCTGGGGCCGATCCTTGCCGTAATGCCGTGGAACTTCCCGGTATGGCAAGTGCTGCGCGGCGCCGTGCCAACGATGCTCGCCGGCAACACCTATGTGCTTAAACACGCGCCGAACGTGATGGGCAGCGCCTACCTGATCCAGCAGGCGTTCCACAAGGCTGGCTTTGCTGAAGGCCTGTTTGAGGTCATCAACGTCCCCACCGAGGGTGTGTCCAGCGCCATTGCCGACCCACGCATCGCCGCCGTCACCCTCACCGGCAGCGTGCGCGCCGGTATCGCCATCGGCTCCCAGGCCGGTGCGGCACTGAAGAAGTGCGTGCTGGAACTGGGCGGCTCCGACCCGTTCATCGTGCTCAACGACGCCGATCTCGACGCCGCCGTACAGGCCGCGCTGATCGGCCGCTTCCAGAACAGCGGCCAGGTTTGCGCCGCCGCCAAGCGCCTGATCATCGAGGAAGGTGTGGTTGAAGCCTTTACCGCCAGGTTCGTCGAGGCCAGCCGCAACCTGGTGATGGGCGACCCGACTTCGCCTGCCACCTACATCGGTCCCATGGCGCGCTTCGATCTGCGCGATGAGCTGCACGACCAGGTCCAGGCCACCCTCGAAGAAGGCGCGACCCTGCTGCTGGGCGGCCACAAGGTGGCTGGCGCAGGCAACTATTACGAGCCCACTGTACTGGCTGACGTCACCGACCAGATGACCTCGTTCAAACAGGAACTGTTCGGCCCCGTCGCGTCCATCATCACCGCCCGCGACGCCGACCATGCGGTGGCACTGGCCAACGACAGCGAGTTCGGCCTGACCGCCAGTATCTTCACCGCCGACCCGGCGAAAGCGCAGGACATCGCCAACCAGTTGGAAACCGGTGGGATCTTCGTCAACGCCTACAGCGTCTCCGACCCGCGCGTCGCGTTTGGTGGCGTGAAAAAAAGCGGATTCGGACGCGAACTGTCGCACTTCGGCGTACGCGAGTTCTGTAATGCGCAGACGGTGTGGCTCGATCGTCAATAAACAGCCCTGGCTTCAACACACATCAAATGTGGGAGGGGGCTTGCCCCCGATGGCGGTGGATCAGCCAGACATCTGTCACTGACACACCGTTATCGGGGGCAAGCCCCCTCCCACATTTGGATCCAGACAACCTTGGAGGCCGTACCTATTCTAAGCAATCAGCGAATATGCCTCCGCACGCACTGCACCAACCCGTCCAGTGCCTGCGACTTCACCGGCGCCAATACGCACACCGTGTGTTCACGCTCGCCCTCGGTCACGGTGAGTGTGTAATGCACCTGCCCAGGATTGCCGGAGGGTTGAGTACTTTGCGGCAACTGGAAAAACTTCGACTGCTCGATCAGTTGCCGCAACTCCTGCTGATCCTGCTCGGGCAGTGCATCGAGCTCGACACTGCGAGGTTTGGCCAAGCCCGGAAAGAACGCCGGGCCGCCGTTTTCCTTGATCGAGATTCGCATGGCTGTTCCTCACCGCCCTGGCGGAGTGTCAGACGTTGATACCGACCGCTTTCCAACCTTCCTTCACGGCCTTCTGCTCATCCTTGTTCGCGCCATAAAGGCGCCCGGCGACATCGTAAGTGATACGTGCAAAACGCAGAAACCCCGAGTTCGGCCGCAACCGCGAATCACGCAGGGCGTCATACCAGATACGCCCGGCACGCTCCCAGGCGAACCCGCCAATACGCGTAGCAACCTGATAGAACGCATGGTTGGGGATGCCGGAATTAATGTGCACGCCACCATTGTCGTCATAGGTTTGCACAAAGTCATCCATATGCCCCGGCTGCGGGTCCTTGCCCAGCAATTTATCGTCAAACGCCGTGCCGGGGGCCTTCATCGAGCGCAGCGCGGTGCCTTTGATCTTTTTGGTAAACAGCCCCTTGCCGATCAGCCAATCGGCGTCCTCGGCCTTTTGCTTTAACGCGTACTGCTTGATCAGCGATCCGAACACGTCCGACAGCGACTCGTTCAACGCACCCGACTGGTTGAAGTACATCAACTTGGCTTCATCCTCGGTCACCCCGTGCGCCAACTCGTGACCAATCACGTCCAGCGCCACGGTAAAGCGGTTGAACAACTGCTGGTCGCCATCACCAAAGACCATCTGGGTCGAGTTCCAGAAGGCATTATTGTAGTCCTGGCCAAAGTGCACGGTGGCGTCCAGCGCCATCCCGGCATCGTCGATGGAATTGCGATCGAACACCTGGTCGAAAAAATCGAAGGTCGCGCCCAGGCCGTCGTAGGCCTCGTCCACTGCGGCATCACCGCTGGCAGGTTGCCCTTCGCCACGGATCAGCTTGCCGGGCAGGCTGTCGGTATTGTCGGCGCTGTAGATCGAGCGCTGTTTCTCGGCGCCCGCCAGCAGCGCCATGCGGGCCGGGCCTTTGGCGGGCACGGCGACCATGCGCAACGAGCGGAACGTGCTGTCCTTGGCGCGCGTGCGCAGCGCAACCTCACGCTGGGCTTTGTCACCGTGGCGCGCGATCTGGTCGAGCATGTACGGCGGGATCAGACAGAAAATCGGATTTCGCGGGTGGCGAACACACATAAGCTGGCTCCTTTTTGGCGTGTGGTGAACGGCCGGTTGACGACTTCATGATAGACGCGGGTTTACCACCTGGGCCAAATTGTCATGAAATCATGTTGCAGTCGTGTTTATCCGAGGCCCATAAGGAATACCCCATGCCCGCACGCCACGTCAAAACTGACCTGTCCTACCGCCCAAGGCTTGCCGACCTTCGCCCTCTGATCGCGCCCGCCCCTTCCCTGCTGGAGGCCAGGGCCGCAACCCCGCGCGTCACCGCAGCCAAGGACCTGCAAAACCGGCGCGGTTACGCCGAGGATTTTCTCGGTAGCTTCGCAGTGCCCTGGCCCACGCTGGACACGGCCCTGGCAGGCGATGCCCAGCCCGGGCGCCTGGACTACACGCACTTTTCCATCAGCATGTCGCGCTCGCGACGCCTGGCGCTGTATGTCGGCGTCAACATCGACGGCGACAAGCACGTGGATATCGTGCGCAGCAACGACACCTGGGCCTACGATGGCCGCCTGCCCCTCGACGCCCAGGTTGGCGAAGACCTCTACGCCGGTAATGGCCTGGACCGTGGTCACCTGGTGCGGCGCCAGGACCCCAACTGGGGCGACGAGGCGAACACCGCCAACCTCGACACCTTTCACTTCACCAACTGCTCACCGCAGATGAGCGGCTTCAATCAGAAGACCTGGCTGGAGCTGGAGGACTACATTCTCGACAACACCCAGCGCTGGAAAGCCCGCGCCAGCGTCTTCAGCGGGCCGGTGTTCGCCGACGACGACCGCGTGTACCGTGGCGTGAAAATCCCCCAGGCGTTCTGGAAAGTGGTGGCCTACCTCAGCGATGACGGCAAACCGTCCGCCAGCGCATACATGATCGACCAGCGCCGCGAACTGGACCAACTGGACCTGGTCTTCGGCCCGCTCAAAACCTACCGGCGCAGCGTGTTGCAGATCGAACAATTGACCGGCATCCGCTTCGGCAACTTGGCCGACTACGACGGTTTCAGCAACGAAGAGCGCGCCACGGGGACGCGGATCGAAGCGCTGGTCCAGGGGCCGCAGGATATACGTCTCTGACCAGACCCACTGTAGGAGCGAGCTTGCTCGCGAAGCACCTTCGAGCACCGCGAGGCATCCGGTTGCCCGCGTTATCGTTGACGTCCTTCGCGAGCAAGCTCGCTCCTACAGGCCGTGATCGACTACCATAGCGCCGCCGGTTCCCACACGGGACTAATAGGGAATTCGAAACGCCGCCCGCGACGTCAATCGAAACTGCCCCCGCAACTGTAGGTGCTGAGCCTGCTCCCCACTGCCACTGGACGTCGTCCGGGAAGGCCGGAGCCTGGCGACGACGCATCAGTCAGGAGACCTGCCGGCCAAGTGACTCACTAACCGGCGGGGTGTCCGGGAAGGCCATCCTTGCGCTGCCCGGCCGGCGGCGCGCGCGGGTGTATTTCCGAACCGTCCCTGCTCTGCTTCACCGACGGTTCAAATGGAGACTGCCCCATGCTGCCACGCGTTACGGCCCTGATCATCGGCCTGGGTGTCTGCACCCTGGCCCAAGCCGCACCGACCCACTACCCGCTGACCGTCGAGAACTGCGGCAGCTCCATCACCTTTGCGCAAGCCCCTGCGCGCAGCGTGACCATCGGCCAGGCCGCCACCGAGATGCTGTATGCGCTGGGCGTGGGCGATAAAGTGGTCGGCACGTCGCTGTGGTTCAACGATGTACTGGCGCAGTACAAGGCGCAGAACGACAGCATCGAGCGCCTGGCCAATAACGAGCCGAGCTTCGAGGCGGTGATCGCCAAGCGCCCGCAACTGGTGGCCGCCGAGCTGGAATGGGTGGTGGGCCCCCAAGGTGTGGTGGGCACTCGCGAGCAGTTCCATGAACTGAATATCCCCACGTACCTGCTGCCTTCCGACTGCGAAGGCAAGGACAACCTGGTGGGCGCCGATGGCACGCGGCTGGAGCCGTTTCGCATCGAGACGATCTACAAGAGTCTCAGCCAACTGGCCGAGATCTTCGACGTGCAGGCGCGCGGCCAGCAACTGACCGATGAACTCAAGGCGCGCCTGGCAAGGTCAATCGCCACCGCGCAGGGCAAAGGCTTGAAGCAGGCCAGCGCGCTGGTGTGGTTCTCCAGCGCCGAAATGGCCAGCGACCCTTACGTGGCCGGCCACAAAGGTGTTCCCCAATTCATGCTGCAAACCCTCGGCCTGCGCAACGTGGTGCAGTCCGATGAAGAGTGGCCCGCCGTCGGCTGGGAAACCATCGCCAAGGCCAACCCCACCTTTCTGGTGATCGCGCGCATGGACCGCCGCCGCTATCCCGCCGACGACCATGAAAAGAAGCTGGCGTTCCTGCGCAGCGACCCGGTAACGCGCAACATGGACGCAGTGAAGCACAACCGCATCATCATCCTTGACGCCCTGGCGCTGCAGGCCAGCCTGCGCACTTTCGACGGCCTGGAACAGCTGGCCGCCGCCATCGACGGCTACAACCTGCCGCAATGATAAGAACCCTGCTCGCCCTCACGCTGCTGCTGATCGCCCTGCTTGCCGGCGTGGCCATCGGCGAAACCGCTATCTCGCCGCAGGTGGTGCTCCAGGTGCTTGCCAATAAACTGTGGGCGGCCGGCTATGTGCTCGACCCCATCGATGAAGGCGTGGTGTGGAACTACCGCCTGACCCGCGCCCTGGTCGCCGGTGCCTGTGGCGCGGGCCTGGCGACCTGCGGGGTGATCCTGCAGTCGTTGCTGCGCAATCCGCTGGCCGACCCGTATTTGCTGGGCATCAGCGCCGGCGCCTCGACCGGTGCGGTGCTGATCGCGCTGATCGGGGTGGGCGGCGGTTTGATTTCGTTATCGGCGGGCGCCTTTGTCGGCGCCATGGCCGCGTTCGCACTGGTGATCCTGCTGGCGCGGGCCAGCGGCTCGTCCAGCGGTACTGGCCAGATCATCCTGGCCGGCATTGCCGGTTCGCAGTTGTTCAATGCGCTTACCGCATTCTTGATCACCAAATCCGCCAGTTCCGAACAGGCCCGCGGCATCATGTTCTGGCTGTTGGGCAAACTCAGCGGCGTGCGCTGGCCGTCGGTGTGGCTGGCGGTGCCGGTGGCGGTTGCGGGGCTGGTGGTGTGCCTGTGGCACCGGCGTGCGCTGGATGCGTTTACCTTCGGCACCGATTCGGCGGCCGCGCTGGGCATCCCGGTGCGCCGCGTGCAGGTCGCGCTGGTGGGCTGCGCGGCGGTGGTCACGGCGGTGATGGTGTCGATTGTCGGCTCCATCGGGTTTGTCGGACTGGTGATCCCCCATGCCGTGCGCTTGATGCTCGGCACCGGGCACTCGCGCCTGCTGCCGGCCAGCGCCTTGGGCGGCGCCTTGTTCCTGATCGCGGCGGATGTGCTGTCGCGTACCTTGATCAAGGGCCAGGTGATTCCGGTGGGCGTGGTCACGGCACTGGTCGGCGCGCCGGTGTTTGCGCTGATCCTGATCGGCCGGAGAAATGCACGATGACGGTACTGAGCTGCACCAGCCTGGGCTTCAAGGTGCGCGACGCCGAGTTGCTGCGCGATATTCATCTGGACGTGCAGTTGGGAGAAACCCTCGGCATCGTCGGGCCGAACGGTTCGGGCAAATCCACCCTGCTCAAGTTGCTCGCCGGTTTGCGCCCCCCGGCCAGCGGCGAGGTGCGCCTGGGCGGCAAGCGCCTGGGTGAGTTGTCCCGCCGCGCCATCGCGCAGCAATTGGCCGTGGTGGAACAACAAGCCGACACTGACGACGCCATCCGCGTGTTCGACGCCGTGGCCCTGGGCCGCACGCCGTGGCTGTCGGCACTGAGCCCGTGGTCGGATGAAGACAACCGCATCGTGCGCCAGGCCCTGCACGACGTGGACGCCACCCACTTGAGCCACCGCGCCTGGCGCAGCCTCTCCGGCGGCGAACGCCAGCGCGTGCACATCGCCCGCGCATTGGCGCAACGGCCCCAAATCCTGTTGCTGGATGAGCCGACCAATCACCTGGACATCCAGCATCAACTGACGATCCTCAAAGGTGTGCAGGGTTTGCCGGTCACCACCTTGATCGCCCTGCATGACCTGAACCAGGCTCTGACCTGCGACCGCCTCGCCGTGCTGGACCTTGGGCGCCTGGTGGCGCTGGGCACACCGCTGCAGGTGCTGACGCCGCAGCGGTTACACGAGACGTTCGGGGTGCAGGGGCACTACCTGACGGACCCGTTCGACCGCGCGCAAATCCTGCGCTTGCGCTGCAGTTGAACCCTGTGACGGCGGCACAGAGCTGGCAATGATCCAAATGTGGGAGGGGGCTTGCTCCCGATGAGGGCGTGTCAGCAAAAGCATCAGTAACTGACCCACCGCTATCGGGAGCAAGCCCCTCCCACATTGTCCGAGTTTTCAATGGCTGGATTCGGCGGCGGCGGTTGAGATGCAAGGCTGACGGCGTTCGACGCTGGGGAAGGCAACACCGTTAAATGTGGGAGGGGGCTTGCCCCCGATGGCGGTGGGTCAGCTGAAAAATAGGCTGCTGACAGGCCCTCATCGGGGGCAAGCCCCCTCCCACATTGGACCACCAGAGGCCAGCGCATCGGTGTCGCCTGCCCTGCCGAATTGGCGCGCAGAGACGTTACCTGACGGACCCGATCGACGGAGCACAGTGATCCAAATGTGGGAGGGGGCTTGCCCCCGATGAGGGCGTGTCAGCAAAAGCATCAGTCACTGACCCACCGCTATCGGGGGCAAGCCCCCTCCCACATTGGAACACCAGAGGCCAGCGCATCGGTGTCGCCTGCACTACCGGATTGGCGGGCTCATTCCACCTTGATATGGGTGATTCCCACCACCTGCGCCTGCTCGAGGATTTCCTCCGGCGTCGCATCCGCAGCAGGCAGGATCAAGCCGTTTTCCGCATCACCAAAATGCAACTGCAGCAAATGCACCGCCGCTTCATGCACAGGCAACTCGGACTGTTTGAGGTCAAATGCATGAGTGCGCGGTTCGTCATTGAACCGGTAGTTCAAGGTGTAAGCAGGCATTGGGGAATCCTCATAATGAGAAACAACTGATTAACCTGACTCAGCGATCAGTTTTTTAGTTCCCACGCGATGCAGGTGCTGCGTTATCCATTTGCGACTGTAAGCCAACACGCTGTCCGCCAGCGCCACCGGAAAATGAATGAAGCCATGGGCCGACTCCGGCAGCACATGCGCTTCTACCCCGCTCCAGCGTTCGGCGATAAGCAGCGTGTCATCCTTGAGCGGGTCCAGCTCGCCCACAAACATCAACGCCGGCGGCAGGCCGCAGAAGTCGCCGTACAAGGGTGACAGTGGCGGCTGTCGACGTGCTTCGTCGCTGATGCCCGGCGTGAGCAGGCGCAGCGCCGCGACCATGCCCGGCCCATCCAGCAGCAGCGTCTGCGGCCCGGCCGCGCGCACGCTGGGCGTGCCGGTCAAGTCGTAGACGCCGTAGTACAACACCGCGCCAGCGACGCGTTCGAGCAACGCCGGCCATTGCTTGAGCGCCAGCAACGTCGCCGCCACCAAATGCCCACCGGCCGACTCGCCAACAAAAAATACCGGCAACCCGGCAAACTCCGTGCAGTCCGCCAACAGCCAGCGCGCAGCAGCCAGGCAGTCTTCCAGCAGGCCCTCGACCGGCGTGTTGACCGCCAGCCGGTAGTCCACCGACACCACTGCCACGTCGCAGGCACGCACCATGCCCAGGTTGAGGTCGTCGTTCATCTGCGCATTGCCGATCACCCAGCCGCCGCCATGGATATCCAGCACCACGCCTTTGGGCGCCCCGTCGGGCCGCATGATGCGCACCGGCACGCCGCCGACCAGCCGGCGCTCCACCACAGGCGGCTTCTTGAAACGCTGGCTAGTGCGCAGCAGTGCCTGGATCACACGTGGGGTAACGCGGTTGCGAACCTTGAAGCGCGGCATCCACGCCAGCTTCTGATTGAAACGGCGCATCTGCACCAGTTCGGCCTCGCTGACGGGCCAGAGTTGGTAAGCCATCAACGGTTATTCCGCAAAATCGAGAAATTCAACGCCGCAGCCACACACAGCCAGGCGAGGTAAGGGAACAGGATCAAGCCGGTAATCAGGTCCTGGCGCACCGCCAGCACCACCATCGCCGCCACGGTCAGCCACAGCAACACAATGATCACCATCCCGGCGAGCAAGCGGTGCGCGCCGAAGAACACCGGCGTCCACAGCGTGTTCAACGCAATCTGCGCCGCCCACAGCGCCAGCACCATTTCGCTGCCGGGGATCCGGCTCAAGCGGTAACCGGCCCAGGCCAGCAGCAGGTAGATAATGGTCCACGCCACCGGGAACAGCCAATTGGGCGGGGTGAAGCTGGGCTTGACCAGGGATTCGTACCAGGCGCCGGGTTTGAAGATCACACCGGTACTGGCGGCGGCGGCGCAGGCGAGCAGGAAGATGAAAAAGGTCATGGTCGGTCCTTGAGGGGCAATGATGGAAAGCAACACTGTGTTTTTCAGTGACTCGAACGGGCGCGCATAAATTCCCTATACGCGGTAAAAATGACAGCCAGGCCATCGCTTCTACGCGTCATGAAAAATGGGTAAGGTGGCCAAACCATCGCGAATCAAAGTGTTGACCCCCTCATCAGAGTGCCCCCTCTTGGCTTCCACTCACCGCAGCACGCCCTGGTCTGTGTTCCTGATCTTCCTGCGCCTGGGCCTCACTTCCTTTGGCGGGCCGATTGCGCACCTGGGCTATTTTCGCGAAGAGTTCGTCACCCGCCGGCGTTGGCTCAGCGAGCGCAGCTACGCCGAACTGGTCGCCCTGTGCCAATTCCTGCCCGGCCCGGCCAGCAGCCAGGTCGGCATTGCCTTGGGCCTGTCGCGCGCAGGATATGCCGGCGCGGCGGCAGCCTGGGCCGGGTTCACCTTGCCGTCGGCCATCGCCCTGATCCTGTTTGCCCTGGGCCTGTCGCGTTATGGCGCCGCCCTTCCGAATGGCGTGCTGCATGGCCTTAAAGTGGTCGCCGTGGCAGTGGTGGCCCAGGCCGTATGGGGCATGGCGCGCAACCTGTGTCGGGGCTGGGCGCGGATCACACTGATGCTGGGCGCTGCCGCCCTGGTGCTGCTGGAACCGTCCGCGTGGAGCCAGGTCGGGGTCATCGCCACGGCGGGCGTGGCCGGCCTGCTGCTGTTCAAGCCCGAGCCCCACGCCGAGCCCGACGCGCTGCCCATCGCCATCAGCCGCCGCGCCGCAACGCTGTGGCTGGCGCTGTTCCTGCTGTTGCTGGTAGGCTTGCCGATCCTTGCTGACTGGGTCACCCACCCCACGCTCGCCCTGGTCGATGCTTTCTACCGCACCGGCTCACTGGTCTTTGGCGGCGGTCACGTGGTGCTGCCGTTGCTGCAAGCCCAAGTGGTGCCCACGCACTGGGTAAGCAACGACCTGTTCCTCGCCGGCTACGGCGCCACCCAAGCCGTGCCCGGCCCGCTGTTCACCTTCGCAGCTTTTCTCGGCGCCTCGATGAGCCACGCCCCGAACGGCTGGCTGGGCGGCCTGATCGCCCTGCTGGCGATCTTCGCACCGTCGTTTCTGCTGATCTTCGGCGCACTGCCCTTCTGGGCCAGCCTGCGCAGCAGCCCGCGCACGCAAGCCGCACTGGCCGGCGTGAACGCAGCGGTGGTGGGCCTGCTACTGGCGGCGCTGTATCAACCGGTGTGGACGAGCGCGATTTTCAACGTCTACGACCTTGCCTTCGCCCTGCTCGCCCTGGCGGCGTTGATGGTTTGGAAGTTACCACCGTGGCTGGTAGTCGCGGCAAGTGCCGCCATCGGATACCTGCTCAACCTGGCCGGCGGTTGAGATCAAGGTGGGAGCTGTCGAGCCCCGGTGAGGCTGCGATGGGATCGCCTCGGTGTCCTTTTGAGCCCACAAACCCGCATCGCACCTGCAAGGGCTGTTAGCGTTTTCACCGAAAACGATGGATTCATTAACAAATTTGAGGGTGTATTAGCGTTTTCATAAACGCAAATTTAACGCTTTCGCGCGCCCTTGGCCGAACGAATCGTGGAAGCAGTGCGGTCTGCATTTGAAGAACGAGAATCGAATAGCCGCGACGATTGATCCGCACTGCCCCTCGGACACGCTATCCTGCCTGACACCGATCAAACTGTGGGAGCTGTCGAGCCCCAGCGAGGCTGCGATGGGATCGCCTCGGTCGCCCGTCAAACCGCAGCCCCTGCATCACCCCATTCTCATTCCGGCTCCACAATCCTGAGCCAGGGCCAGCGCGACTGATAACTTCTGGCCTTTTCAGCAAACAATTGCGGCTCCGGATGCAGCGTGTTGATCCGCAGCAGCCCCTGCTCCACATCCGCCAACCCATAGGGCGCATATACCTCACCGGTAGCAATGTCCAAAGCGATACACGTGCCTGCCACCAGATACCGGTCCACCCCCTGCCGAGCCGACTGCAACTGCGGGTATGGCCGGCCAAAGCGCTGCCCATACCAGAGGTGAACGCGCGCCTGGTTCTTGACCTCCACGTTCACGCCCAGGTCCTGGAACAACGCCTCGGCCCTTCGAATCACCGCGTCCTCCGCTTCGTAGGACAGGTCGTCATCGAAGTAGAACACGTCATAGTCCTTCACCCCTGCATCCGCCGGCCGCTGCGCCTGATGATTCCACACCGCCTGGAACAGACAGCCCGCCGTGAGCATGCACTGCGGCACGTCCAACGCCGGCAAGCGCGCGGTGATCTCGACGTTGATGGGGTTGGCCATGGCCAGTTCGAGGAAGGTGTTGACGGTCAATGTCATGGAAACTCCCAGGTAATCCGGCTCGAATGTGTTCGCCGAAAACGCCCTATCTGCGTTTACGCGCCAGGCCTTCCACGTGAGTGTTATCGGGCCGGAAGCGCGCGCTGAAGTAAGATTACACCGATGAAAAGCGCTTTCGGTAATCACTTGGCCCCACGCCGAGACGCCGCCTGAATGCCCTTCTGAACCCATCCGTATTGGCATAGCCGACGGTGTCGGCCAAGCGTTTGAGTGATACGTCCGAGCCTTCGATCAGCCGCCTGGCCGTATCGATCCGCGCCAGTTCGACAAATTCGGCCGGGGTCGAACCGGCTTCGGCCTTGAAGATACGGGCAAAGTTGCGCTCACTCATACCGGCGCGGGCGGCCAGGACGGGGACACTCAAGTCGGTCTTCAGGTGCTCCACAACATAATTCTGCACGTCTGCAATCACGCTGCGTTCGGCGGTCTGTGCCGCCAGGTGCGCGCTGAACTGCGATTGCCCCCCAGGCCGCTTGAAGAACATCACCATTTCACGGGCAACGCTGAGCGCCAGTTCTCGGCCGTGGTCTTCTTCGACCAGCGCCAACGCCAGGTCCATGCCCGCCGTGACCCCGGCCGAGGTGTAGATGTTGCCATCCTTGATATAGATGCTGTCCGGGTCGACGCGGGTTTGCGGGTACTGCTCCGCCAGTTTTGCGCTGGAATTCCAGTGAGTGGTGACATGGCGGCCGTCGAGCAGGCCAGCGGCGGCCAGCAGAAAAGCGCCGCTGCAGACCGAGCCGATCCGACGTACGGATTTCGCCTGCCGGCGCAGCCAATCCTGCACCACAGGGTCATGCGCAATTTCGTCGATGTGGGGGCTGCCGGCCACGAGCAGGGTGTCGATCCTGCCTTTATGAGTTTTGAAGGTTTCGTCGATACCCAGCTTCAAACCACTTGAGCTTTTGATCATCCCCTTGTCGGCACCGATCACCTCGACCCGATAGGCACGTGGATTGCCCAGTTGCCTGGCTGCTTCGGCAAAAACGTCGGCAGGGCCGACGACGTCCAGCAGTTGCACGCGGGGGAATGCCAGGAGCGTTATGCGCATGATGTCTGTCCTCGTCGACTAATTGGCTGAATACGTCGCTATACAACTCTTTCAGCCAGCGGCTCATTTGGCTGAAAATAGCCTCAACAGCAAATTCAGTCAAACAGGAGACTGCCATGAACACTGCATCCCCCCCCAGCGCCGCTGCTGCTCAAGCGGTACACACCGGCACGACGTCCATCAAGAACCTGCCTGTCAATTTGTTTGGCTCGGTCATGGGCTTGGCCGGCCTGAGCCTGGCGTGGCGCTTGAGCGGGCAGTATTACGGCGTCGGCGGCGCGTTGGGTGAAGCGATTGGTGCCCTGGCCGGCCTGGTATTCGTGGTGTTGACCTTGGGTTACCTGACCAAATGGGCGAGACATCCTGGCGCGGTAAAAGCCGAGTTCAACCATCCGATCGCCAGTAACTTTTTTGGCACCGTCACCATTGCAGTGTTGCTGCTGTCGGCAGTCGCCGCGCCCCACAATGAATGGCTCGGACAGGCGCTCTGGATACTGGGGAGCTTACTGACCGTGTTGCTCGCAGGCTTCGTGGTGTTGCGCCTGTTGTCGGGCAACCAGGACGCGTTGAATGCCGTACCTGCCTGGCTGATTCCAGGTGTTGCCACCCTCGATATCGCGGTCACCGGCGCGCACATGCCCATGGCCTGGGCGGCTGAGTTCAACCTGTTTGCCCTCGCCGTGGGTGCGGTGCTGGCGCTGGTTTTCTTCACCCGGATTTTTTCGCGACTGGTGCATGAAGCCCCTCTGGCCAAAGGCATGGTGCCTTCGCTGATGGTCCTGATTGCACCTTTTGAAGTAGGTTTCCTGGCGTACACCAATGTATTCGGCGAGATCGACCGATTTGCCAGCGTGTTGTTCTACTTCGGCCTGTTCCTGTTCGTGGTGCTGAGCTTCAAAGTGTTCCGTCGCGATGTGCCCTTTGCCCCTTCGTGGTGGGCAATCAGCTTTCCCATCGCAGCCCTGAGCAATGCGGCACTGAAATATGCACATGCCCAGGAAAGCAGCGTGCTGATGGTCATCGCCGCAGCGATCCTGCTGTTCCTCACGGTGGTACTCACCGTGCTGATGGTGAAAACCCTGATCAGCCTGTTCAGCGGCAAACTGCTTGCCAACTGACCGTTTACCTCCCTTTGGCGAGCCTTCATCGGCTCGCTTTTTTTTGCCCCACAGGTTTCATCGACTGACGCGACCGCCGGTATGGCGCACGCCAGCACCGTCCCTGCCCTGCGCAACCACGTGCAACCGGAGCCCCCTCATCATCATTTAGTCGCAGGAAGCAGCGGCTTGATGCGTTTGCCATTCTGAAAAACTCGATCTTTACCGTCATGCTTGGCTTTATACATATTGATGTCCGCACATTTGAGCACTGCTGACATGTCCGATGTCGCCGAGAACGGCGCGACCCCCGCGCTGCAGGTGTATTGATGCGGAGGCAATACGCTGCAACGGATGTTTGCCAATAGGCGCAACGCATATTCATGGGCGACGGCGTCATTGTCCCCCAGCAACAAGACACCGAACTCCTCCCCGCCGAGCCGCCCTACACTGTGGCTGCCTGGAGTCGATTTCAGGCAAGCGGCCATGGCGCATAAAATCTTGTCTCCCACATCGTGACCGTACTGGTCGTTTTTCTGTTTGAAACCGTCAATATCCAACATGATGAAATACCCGCTGCGCCCTCCCGCCAATGCACTTTGGAAGGTCGCCATGAAGGCGCGTCGGTTGAGAATGGAAGTAAGGAAGTCGGTCTCCGCCAACGTTCTGAACTCGCTTTCCACCAACAGGACCGAACGCATGTTCCTTAAATAGGTAAAGCTGAGAGTAAAGCCGACAGACATGGACGCGATGCAGAAAATGGCGAGATACACTTCGAGTCCGTTATACAAACCGACATCAAGCGTGGGCCACATGATTACCCAGACCAGCAGCGCAGACAGGAAATAGTCTTGAACTGCAACAAACAGGATGGCGCTGCTCACCACGATGATTACAGCAAGCGGAAGGGTGAAAACGCGTAGCTCCGCATTGGCATCAATGACGTGCGCAAAACCCAATGACAACAACACAATATAAAGAACGCCAAGCACTCTCCAGATCCAGAAGTGAGCGGTTATGCGATGAACATACCAGACCCCTAACAGCGACAGCGTGATAATAATGTTTGGCACGTCCAGCGTCGTCATGGGGTCTATCAGCAGAACCCCTATCCAGGCAACCAGCCCCACCCTTTCAATCATGTTCACAGCGGGTGATAGCAGTGTTCGCATTCTTGGTCTGATCTTGAAAATCGCCGGCATCCTGAAACTCCTTTGCCAAAATGACCTGGATGTATGTTAAATGTCCGGGCGAGCGTTAATCCATGACGCAAACGATCCTTGACGGGTAACACCCTCCTTAATCAGAAAATGCATATAACACTGCGTCGGCTACGTAAACACTATTGCGCAGCACGTTGAGAACTTAATCCAGGTCGCTGGTGACCCTGCCAATGGCTTCCACGACTTGCCTGGCACCAAGCTGGATATCAGCCATTGCCACGCCTGCCTGCTCGGATAATTTCAGCAAAACGTCAGCCTGGTCTCTGCTGCACTGGACACGCACTGCGGCTTGAGCGGCCAATTCACGGTTTTGCCGTACCACGCCCGTAATCTCCTGCGTGGCTAAACTGGTGCGGCCGGCGAGTTTGCGCACTTCATCCGCCACCACCGCAAAACCTCGTCCGTGTACTCCAGCGCGTGCCGCTTCGATGGCAGCGTTAAGCGCCAACAGGTTGGTCTGGGTGGCAATCGCGCCGATGGTGTCAACGATGGAACCGATCAACTGCGACTGGGATTCAAGCGCGGTCATGCTGTCGTTTACTGAGGCCATCTGTTGCGCAATAGTTTGAGCACCAAGCACCGAATCCGCGACCAGATCCATACCTTTGTTAGCTTTTACATCGCTGGCCAACGACACGTCATAAGCCATTGTAGCGGCGCGCTTGACTCCATCGGCCTTCTCCACTTGCGCGGTCACTACGCTGGCGAATTTGGCTATTTTATAAACCCGGCCGGCAGCGTCCTTGATGGGATTGTAAGTGGCTTCCAACCACACCACGTTTCCGCTTTTATCCACCCGGCGAAAGCGCCCGGCGTGAAACACGCCTTTGTTTAAAGTCTTCCAGAACTCGGCGTAATCCGCCGAAGCCACGTCCTCCGCCAGGCAGAAAATACGGTGATGCCTGCCCTCTATCTCGGCAAGGCTATAACCCATGGTCTGAACGAAAGACTTGTTGGCATAAATGACTTCACCCGCAAGGTTGAATTGAATCATCGCCATCGAACGGTCCAGCGCGCTGAACATTTCGATAGCCTCCCGTTCGTCCTGGGCAGGAGGGGGCGCAACGACGCCGTAGCCCTGAAATGTACGGTTTGCCGCCATAATCCAACCGATATCGAGCATCACAGCACGGCCGTCGGCGGCCCGATAGCGTTGCCGTTCGATGGCGCACAGGTTCGGGGCAAAATCGTTGTGCGGCTCATCCGTGATATCACTCACTGTCATATTCGACAGTCTTTCCAGCGAATACCCCAGCGTCGCCGCAAACCGCTGATTGGCCGAGATAATTCGCCCAGCCCCATCAACACGTATGGAGAGAAAGACCGATTCGATGCTGGCGAGCGTACCGAGGGACGTCGTCAGTTCCTCCTGGCAGTCAAGGAGAGCATTCTTGATTCGACGATTGAACACACTGACCTCCGGTGTGAGCGAGTGTAAAAAAGGACAATGCGGGTGGTTACCACTGTTTTCGAGAGGACGGCCGAATAAAACAAGGCGCTTATATCGGGCTCACGCCCTCAACAAACTGCAAGTATCCACAGACCTATTCTTAACCCCGTGCTCAGCCACACCCAGTTCCATACTCACCCGCGTGATTGCGAAACATATCGACATGGCCCGCCTCATTAACTCAACAAACGCCGGACTCAACACAATCAGACGCTTATCGCATTTGAAGTAGCCCTGTAACTCGCCCTCTTTGATCATGCGTTGCATGTGCGTTTTTGACACGCCAAGACATTGCGAGAGTTCCACATAGGATGACACTTTGTAACCGGTTTCCAGCGACCCGTTGCGCAAGGCATCCGTGTACAGCGCGAGCATTGGCAAATGACCGCCATCGCGATTAAGAATCCATTTTGCCTCAGGTAAAAGTTTATCAAGCAGGAAATCCGACTCCAGTATTCTGGTAAACCCCCGAGCATAGATTCGTAATAAATCCACGGACGTTGCCAAGCTCGGGAACCAACTGTCGTAAGGAAGGATCATCTGCGATGGCAATAAATATGACTTGATGATTGGCGTGGCATCGCGCAATGTTTTATCCGTGGGATGAAAACAACGCAAGCGTCCATCTTGAACATGGAGCTGAACGCTCATATAGCCGCTGACCACTAGAAAGGAGAAATAGGCATCCAGACTGTTGCGAGACATATAGCCGCGTTTCTGGCAAAAAGCTTTAACTTCGGACAAGGGAACTTGTTCATCTTTGTAGCCAAAGCCGATTAAAGACAGCGCGACCATGAACCTGTCATATTTCAACAGGTTTTTATAGAAAAAAGGTTTGCTCCGATAGCGTTCCATTATCAAATCGAAATGAAGGAGCATCGCTTCATCTATATTGCCTCGGGTCATTTCGGTACTGGTCTCTTCCAAATACTCAAGCAGATCAGCTGTCTTCATCGACGTCAAACAACCCTCTCTATATAGAAACAATTTTTACTGCTCACAATGCCGGTAGTATATGCGTATTCCAACGGCTGGCTGATTCACCCCAAAAATGTTTTACGGCCTTGCCTCGCCTCAAGCGCGTTCGATTGAAGCCGCGTCTGATCGACAAAGCAGAGTCGCACAGGGGCCGGGCCTGCCCCACGCAACCACATACAACCGGAGCCCCGATGCCGCTGACCAAACGCGACTGCGCCCGCCTGGAACGGCAACTGATCGCCGCCCTCACCGAGGCCTGCGAAACCGCCAAAGCCGAAATCCCGGGCTTCGACTGGCTGACCCACACCGTCGACTACAGCGCCTTCCCCCAAAGCCTGCGCGTGACCTGGGTATTCGACACCCGCGCCAACAAGGCACTCGCCCTCAGCGGCGGTGCCGACAGACGCATGCGCGAACTGACCGCCACGGCGCTGCACGAAGCTGACGTGCCGCCCTTGCCGATGGAGCGCTGCGTGCACGTTGATTGCGAAGAAGACTGCCGCCTGCAACACGAGGGCGACTGGCGTGCGCGGTTGGCGCGTCGCTAACCTGACCTGATGCCGAAGCCCGCAGGAAAAATCCCAACCCCCTGCAACGCCTTGCTCCCTTGCCTACGCATGGGTCAGAATCCGCCGGCTTGTGCGCTGGGATGGCCGTGATTAAGGTGGCTCGGTCGCTGAAGGTCTCGGCGATCGGGTTTAGTAGCCTGAAGGTTTATCCAAACAAAAGTGCATGAGCTGCATCAATCAGACATTCCTGTCTGTACTTGATGGTGGCTGTGCGCAGGGCACCTTAGGGTGCGCCGGCTTTCGTTTGGATTCCCCGGTCTACTAACCTGCGCACAGCTGCCACCCTTCTGTTTAGTAGCTAAAGGGCAGTAGCCACACTCAGGAATTCAAACATGCTATTCACCGTCGCCCCCAACGCCACCAACGAAACCCTCATCACCAACAGCTACGAAACCTTCACCAGCGTCAGCACCCTGCTGCTCGACCTGTCTGAAGACCTCAACGGCAAACACCGCGACATCGCCATGGCAATCCACCAACTGAGCGAACTGGGCGTACTGCTAATCGCCCGATTGCTCGACCGCGAAATGCCGTGTACAGGCTGATTTTCAAGCATCCAACTCGAAAGACACTTTACTCGCCGAGTCGTTGTACGCACGTACGACGACGCGGCGATTTGCTTTTGATGGCTGCGTCGAATGACACAAAATGCGGCAGCTTTCGGCCAAAAGCGGACTGGTGAATTCTTCGGGCATGGCACGAATGAACCATCAACTCGCAGTGACGGGCCTTCACGCGACTACCAGGGCTGCCGACCGTGACTTCCAAAAAACCACCAGTGGGGCCATCGAGACCCAGCAGCGCCATTTTGATAACTGTCGCCGCCCCTTCTTCAGGCGTCAAAATGCCCGAGTTACCATTGAGGTCGGTCCGCACATGCCCAGGATATCCAGCGCACCGATTTGCTCGGACAGAATCGCTGCAGCTCGATACACACTGTCTTCGACCGCAACGTCGAGATCCAAGAGGTCTGCATCGAGCCCGATATTACGTAACTGGGCAACGGCCTGCTCGCCACGGCTCCGATCGCGAGCGCCGATCCAGACAAAGAACCCAGCCTCGGCAAGCCCTTTGGCAATCGCCAGTCCAATGCCTTTATTTGCGCCGGTGACGAGCGCCTGTCGTTTGTTATTCATCGCGATAGTCCTCGAAATATAAAGATGCTCTTCCTTTTGCAAGGCTCTAGGCTGCCAACTTGAAGAGCCCGCCCCCCCATACCCGAGCCGCCTCACAAGCCGGGCATGGAGCCTGTCTTCCTGTCAGGAGGTCTGGGCTACCGCATCACTTTGAGCCCCCTGGACGTGGTGCCGTAGGTCGCCGGCAAACCGCAAGGTCACCTCACGACGAGTGAACCGCCATTCCCCATCATGCAGCTCGAACTGGTCGATGTACTTGCCGGCGCAGATAGGCTGCAATGGAAAGCCGTCGAGTTGCTGATGCACGGTGTAGTAACTCGCAGAACTCGCTTTATCGCCCGAAGGACCGACATCAATCAGCACATTGGTGATCGAATGCCACGTGCGGGGCGTGGCATCGGCATGTATCTGTAGGCCCGTCTCGAAGAAACCCAACAGCCCTTCAACCGACGAGGCCTCGTTGCCAAGCACATGAATCACCGCATGCTGAAGCACCTCGGCGACACCCGAGAAATCTCCGCTATCAAGACGATGGATATAGGTGGCGTGAAGGCGGTGAATGGCGCTCTCGGCGGCGAGACGTGCGAGTATTTCTGGTGAGTAGGTCATGACTCTCTCCGGGGCCTTAGCCCACAAAGGAATGATGTATAGCGGCGGCCATACATTTGATGCGCTCGGCAGACGACCTTGGCGGCAATCCAATATGGCGTCAGACGAACAATGATTTTGATAAGCGAGTTGTCAGCCTTGTGGCGGGGGACGAAATGGGATCAACCCTGCGGTTAAACCCCGAGGTCCGCAGCGATCCAGTGATCTAGGATTGCGACGCTCCGCCATCCGCGAACAGTTCGACACCGTTGATATAGCTGGCGGCGTCACTGGCCAGGAAGGCCACGGCAGCGCCAATCTCATGAGCTTGGCCGATACGTCCGATGGTGCTTTTTTCACTCAAGGACTCGATCACCGCCTCAGCGTGTTCCGCGAGCATATGACGCAGTGATGGGGTATCCACGGGGCCCGGACTCAAGAGGTTGATACGCACCCCGCTGCCTTTGATATCGAGCGTCCAGCTTCTGACCAGCGTGCGCAGTGCAGCTTTGGTTGCACCGTATACGCTCAGGCCAGGACCGGGATCAATGGAGGCTGTGGAGCCGATGATGATAATGCTGCTGCCCTTGCCCATGAGCGGCAGCGCTCCCTGAACGGTGAAGGTCACACCCTTGACGTTGGTGTTGAACACGCGGTCGAAGTAGGCCTCTGTGATGCTGCCGAGCGGAGCGATCTCGCCCATACCTGCATTGGCGACGAGCACATCGATTCGACCATGGCGGGTCTTGATTGCATCAAACAGCACAGCGAGGTCGGCTATTACCGAAACGTCCGCGACCACTGCGCTGGCCCGCTCCCCGAGCTTCGATAATGCCTCGTCCAGTTGCTCCTGCCGACGCCCGGTAATCACCACTGTGGCCCCCTGCCCCGCCAGTTCTTGGGCGATGGCAAGGCCCAATCCCGAGGATCCTCCGGTGACGAGAACGACTTTGTCTTGAAACTGCATGCTGATGCTCCAGTGAATGCTGAGGAGGAATGAATTTATATAGCGAACACTATATAGCTCTAGAGCATGAAGCAAGATATTTAGTGACCACTATATAAATTCACCGTTCAGCTCAGCACAGTTGCCCCGGCATATAGCGGTCGCTACAATCGCGACCACGCCAACGAGATCAACATGACCGACAAAATCCGCCAACGCCGCCCTGCCTTCGACAGAGAGGCTGGAGTCGCCATCGCCCAAGCCATGTTCCACGAACACGGCTTCGACGCGGTGAGCCTCACCGATCTGGTCGAAGCCATGGATATCAAGCCGCCCAGCTTCTATGCCGCGTATGGCAGCAAGGCTGAGTTGTTCGAGAAGGCCATGCAGCGCTATGCCCGCGAGCACGCTTTACCGTTGGACAAACTGCTAGCGCCGCACCGGCCAGTGCCTGAAGCACTCGCCGCCTTGCTGGTCGCGGCGGCGAAGCAGTATGGAAAGGACAGTGTTCTGCGAGGCTGTATGATCACTGAGGGCATGCGCGCGGACGACGAGTTGGCCCGCCAGATGGCGCAAACGTTGGCGGACGGAGGAATCAAAGTAATTCGGGATTATCTTGATCAGGCACTGCCTGAAAAAGCCCAATGCCTTACCGACTACCTTTCGATTACCCTGCGCGGGCTATCCTCTGCGGCGTGTAACGGAATGCCGCGTAAAAGGCTGATCGAGGCCGCGCAGACGGCGGGCCGGTTCATTGCTCATGAGCTGGATAAAGAGCAGCAAATGACCCGTTAGCACACACGCCCACCATAGCGTCCCACATTCCGAACTCAGCTGTTCTGCCCACCATCCACATTCAGCGTTGCGCCCGTAATGTAGGCCGCATACGGCCCCACCAAACGCTGGCTGCGTAGTCGCCACATGGGCACGACCATTGCCACGCACCTGGTGATACCGGCACTGGCAGCCTTCAACGCCCACTACCCCAACATCCAGATCGAAATAGATGCCAGCGACCGCACCGCAGACCTGGCAAGCGAAAACATCGACTGTGTCATTCGCGGCGGTGATCTTCGCGACTCCTCCCTGATCGCCCGTCGCTTGGGCAGCGTGGAATTCGTCACCTATGCGGCCCCTGCCTACCTCGCTGCGCGCGAACCGCTCTGCCATCCCTCGCGCGCGCCAATACCCTTTCGGTGGTGTACATGCCCAATCGGCATCTGAGCGTGCGAGTGCGGGCATTTGTCGATTGGCTGGTCGAATGTTTTGCGACGCACCCGCATGTGATGGCTTGAATGACACCGGCAACGCGTGGCCTCACGTGTTGCCCTCTCATCGCAACGGTCAGTAACCAACCCCGCGCACGCCGCCCGAAGCGCGAATGGACTCTCCGGTGATCCAATGCGAATCCTCGGATGCGAGGAAGACGGCAAGCGCAGCGATATCTTCCGGCTCACCGAAGCGCCCTAGCGGCGTTCCTGCCAGCAGCTTCTCGCCCAATTCTCCGGCAAAGTTACCGTGGGTACCTGGCGTATTGGTATGCCCTGGCAGGATGGAATTGACCCGGATGCCCCGTACGCCCAACTCGCGCGCCAAAGCAAAGGTCAAGGTATCGACGGCCCCCTTGGTGGCCGAGTAGACGCTGGAGGCCAGGTAGGGGTCGGTGCTGAGGATGGAACTGATATTGATGATGCTCCCACTCGCTCCTAGCAGCTTGACCGCCTCGCGCACTGCCAGCAGATAGCCCAGCACGTTGAGATTGAACTGTTTGTGGAAGGCCTCTTCGGTGAGGTCATCGATCATCTGGAACACCGCCAAGCCCGCGTTGTTGACGAGAATATCCAGGGTTCCATGCTCAGCCCTTACGGTATCGAACAGACGCACGACATCGGCGCCTATACTCATGTCGGCCTGTAAGGCATAGGCGCTGCCTCCCTGCTCGGTGATGTGTGCGACTACGGCCCCGGCCTCGATCTGGCTGGATGCGTAATTGACGATGACTGTCGCACCCTGAGCGCTGAGTGCCTTGGCAATGCCCGCGCCGATGCCTTTGGAGGCGCCTGTGACTACCGCGATTTTTCCTTCGAGTTTCATGTTTGATTTTCTCTGAGTCAGGGTTCTACTGAAGGCTCGTCGCCACCGGTCTCTGGCCGGAACGCAACGAACTACGTGCCCTAGTATTCGCCCCCCGCCTGCTCCACCGTATGCCGGTTTCTCGCACATCCTTGCCTATTCTTCTCACACGGCTTGCGCTGTCCCGATAACAAGATCATCTTCTCAGCCATGGACAAAGCAATGGCAGAACTGCGCAGCATCGTGATGCGCGCACACGATAAATGGACCGATACGGGATTGCCACGCGTGCAAATGGTCCGCGCCGAGGCATGCGCCGACCAGGTCTATCAGCCCATGCTGCATTTGGTGCTTCAGGGGCAAAAGACGCTGTCGATAGGGGATGCCGTATCTCGATACGTGGAGGGCAGCTATTTTCTGGTACCCGTGGATGTACCCGCGACGGGGCAGATTCACAGTGCCGCCACCGACCAACCCTATCTCGCTGTCAGCCTCACCCTAGATCCGGTGGTGATCTCGACGCTATTGTTTGAAGACCCCAGCACCGCCAAGCCCTCCAGAGGCTCCTGCTTTGAACCTGTGCAGGCACCGGCCGAGATGATCGATGCCTGGTTGCGCATGCTGCGCTTGATGGATCACCCCCATGAGGCTGCGGTTCTGGGTCCCATGGCCGAGCGCGAGATCCTGTTCCGCGCATTGCAGGGCCCCCTGGGCGGGGTGCTGCGAGACGTTGCGCGTCCGGAGGGTCGACTGGCGCAAATCCGACGGGCGACCCTGTGGATCCGCGAACATTACACAGAGCCATTTCGCGTGGAGCCGCTGGCTATGATGGCGGATATGAGCGTGGCGGCCTTCTACCGCCATTTCAAGTCGGTGACCGCCATGACGCCCATCCAATACCAGAAGCGCCTGCGTTTGCTGAGGGCACGCTGGTTGCTGCTGTTCGACACGCGAGATGCCACCTCGATTGCCTACACCATGGGCTACGAGAGCGCTTCGCAATTCAGCCGCGAATACGCACGGCTTTTTGGTCTGCCGCCGGCGCGCGATGCAGCAAGATTCAAACTGCCGCCCGCGGCCTAGGCAAAACCCGTTTCGTGAAAACGGGGCATCGCACCTAGAGATCGGTGATGATCGTTCCGGGAATGCTCTCGGCGAACCTGTTACCAAAAACGCCTACGGGCGTTGCAAAGCCGGAGCGTCGGTCACCGTCCAGAACGCGCCGCGCCGCCTCGATGGCCGCCAGCGGTGTGTAGGAATATCCGTTTACCGTCTCGATCCTCGAACACACCCTGCTGCCATCTTCCGCTATCACCTCGACCACAGCGCGGGCTCGATGGGCATCACGCTCCTGAGCACTGGGACCATCGGGCAGCAGTGACAAATCACCCTCAGGAAACGCATCACCGGAGATATGCACAAACATCGCGATGTTCGGTATCCGTGTCGTATGCCAACCGGTCACCAAATCGCCGAATGACAACGGCACACACAAGGCCTCGCCGTCACCAAAATCAAAATGGCGTGGCTGGGCGTCCGGGGTCGAGATCAGTACGCCATCGATTCGCGCCAGCACACCCGCGCCGATGATCTCGCCAACGCTCATCGCCGACCCCCGGGACATCGATCCCGGTACCTGGAGTGCGATGCTCAACGCCAGGGGATTCGTGACGCGCTGGGCAACGTGCGCCGCGAGGCTATCAGTGGGAACAACATCCCAGCCAACGCCGGGCAACAGCATCACTCCTGCCGTGGCGGCTTGCATGCTTAATTGCTCGGCCAGCCGATAAATATTGATCTCTGCGGTGATATCCAGGTAGTCGACCTTGGCTACGATGCACGCTGCCATCAGAGCTGGAGCCGTATGCGCAAAGGGGCCTGCGAAGTTCAGCAGCACACTGATGCCCGACAGCGAACGCGCAGCATCGGCGTCTGCCTCGAACACGCGATAAGGCACTTCAAGCTGATCGGCGAAATCGACCAGAGCCTGGCGATTGCGACCGCCTATTTCGAAAGGCAGACCCAGTGCCTTGGCCCGATGGGCAGCCATGCGGCCGGTATAGCCCGTGGCGCCATAAATCAGAAGTGTGTTCATTGGACGTGCTGCCAGTTCTTGAAGACGAATTCCAAGCTGTACCCGTCCGGGTCCAGCACATTGGCGGCGTAGTAATCGGGATCGTAGTGCAAACGCGCGCCAGGTGCGCCGTTGTCGTCACCGCCATTGTTTAGCGCCGCAGCATAGGCGGCTTCAACCTCGGCCTTACTGTGTGCGACGAACCCCACATGCAGCGCCCGCCCTTCGACGACGCCGTTGCGCAACCAGAAGAACATCCGCCCATTGGCGCCAAACCCCTTCAGGTCAGGATGCCCGGGCGGGCCATCCAAGCCGTCGTAGTCCAATCGAGCTGTGATGCCCAACGGCGCGAGCGCCGCTTCGTAAAAAGCTATAGAGCGTGCAATGTCGCTGACCGACAGGAAAATATGATCCAGCATGGTGACACCTCTCAGATAATGTAGCCGCCAGCGACTTCGATGCTTTGAGCGTTGATCCAGGCGCCTTCTTGCGACAGCAGCATGGCGATGACCCGTGCAACATCTTCGGGCTCACCCACCCGGCCAAGTGCCGTCTGCCCGGCCAGCAGGTCTTCGAACTCATCGTTGAGCCCACCGCCCAACTCGGTACGAATCGCACCTGGGGAAACCGCATTGGCGCGGATACGGCGCTCGCCGAACTCCTTGGCCATGTACCGGGTGAGCACCTCCAGCCCGCCCTTGAAGGCTGCATAAGGCGCTACCCCGGCGGTGGCCACGCGGGTCGTGGCGCTGGTCAGATTGACAATGCTCGCGTGCTCTCCCAGCAGTGGCAGCAACGCCTGAGTCAGGAAGAATGGCCCTTTGAGGTGAACATTAAAGAGGCCGTCAAACTGCGCCTCGGTGGCTGACTCCAGCGGATTGAGCAGACCGTAGCCCGCGTTGTTCACCAAGCCTGCGAGCACTGTCGTGCCCCAGACTTCCTGAATGACCGTGGTCACACTGCTGCGAAAACCCTGGAAGCTGGAAACGTCGGCAACATCGAGTTTGAGCGCAACGGCTTTACCGCCCGCCTGCTCGATGCGCTGTACGACCGCCTGCGCAGCCTCTGGGTGAGCGTTGTAGGTGAGGATGACGCCCATGCCGCGTTGCGCTACGTGTTCCGCTGCACTGGCACCTATACCGCGGCTGCCACCTGTGATGACGATTACGCTCATGATCATGCTCCGCTGCTCGTTGAATGAGCCTCCACGGTAAGGGACTGGGGCTTGATGAGCGCGACGGTTCCTGCTTCAAACTTGCCTGTTTCTGCTTTTCGCTTGCACTGCGCACCAAAGCCACGTCAGCATGCCCGGCATGAACAGCCAACTGAATGAACTGCGCACCCTCGCCGCCAAGGCCGAAAACCGTCGCACCGAGACGGGCATCCCGCGCGTGGCGATGGTCCAGGGCAAGATCCCGGAGCACATGCTCGCTGCGGTCTACGACCCGATGATCAACCTGATTTTGCGGGGCAGTAAAACCATGACGGTGGGCGACCGTACGTTGCGGTACGACCCGGCCACCTATTTCGTCATGTCCATCGAGTTACCAGCTGTGGGGGCTGTCCACCCTGCCGTCACCGGCGAGCCATACCTGGCGATCAGCTTGACACTCGATCCCATGGTGCTTTCGACACTGCTGGCGGACCTGCCCAAACCTGCCGGGCGACACGATCACGATCCTGGCTTTTCGGTCGCCGCTACCACACCCGAATTGATGGACGCCTGGGTGCGGATGCTGCGCTTGATGGGCAAGCCTGACGACATCGCGGCACTCGCCCCTGCGTATGAGCGCGAGATTCTGTTTCGCGTGCTGCAAGGGCCTCATGGCTGGATGTTGCGAGAGATCGCGGCGCCCGACACGGCCATGGCCAGGGTAAACCAGGCCATCCAATGGATTCGCCGTGACTACGCCGAACCCATCAGGGTCGAGAGCCTGGCGCAGCGAGCGGCTATGAGCGTCTCGGCGTTCCATCGTCATTTCAAGGCAGTGACTACGTTAAGCCCCTTGCAATATCAAAAGCGCGTACGCCTGCTGCAAGCGCGCATGCTGATCATCGCCAGTGCCAAAAGCGTCACGTCGGCGGCATTCGAGGTTGGTTATGAAAGCGCGACCCAATTCAGTCGAGATTACGCACGAGTGTTCGGATTACCTCCAGCGAGGGACGCGGGGAGAATCCTGGAAGCGACAAAGACCTAGGATCACTGCGAATGCAGTTGTGGCTTCCTAGGTGACAGCCATACCCGCCACGTTGGGGGAATTAACCCAGTGGAATTTACGAATTTGTAGCAACGGGGATAGAAGACGTTGAACGCCCTGCTTAAATACACATGCCCACGAGGCTGCTATCGGCCAGAAGCGGTCATTCCGGAAGAAAAATAAATCTGTCACCTTTCACCACTGAATTCGATTGAATGGCCCATGCACGGCGCAAATTCTCCGACCTGCACTCCACGAACAAAAATATGCTCGCCGAGCAGGCACTGCGCTCTATCCAGTTGCTATACGAAATCGAAAATAAGATCCGCGACCTTGAACCAGATTTACGGCGACAAATTCGGCCCGAAAAAGCCGTCCCCGTAATGGATTGAAGCGCCTAAACCTGCCGGCTTTGCAAGCCGGTACTTGTAGCGCCGATCTAAGCTCCTCTTACCATTTTCAAACCACACAACCTTCCATGTGCCATATTTGACCCGCTCTCGGCCTGTAGCCTTTCACCTCAGACCAAAGACATAAAAATTACTGTCCGCTAATCGCCCAAAATGCGATTCCATGGCCTATAGCTTTTCTATATACGTCAGATACTTAAGCATTAGAGCCCTCTCTGGGCTTTTCCTTGGAGCTAGCGCGATGTTTCCCAATCTCAAAGTCCGCACTGGAATGGTCGTTGTACTGTTCACGTTCGTTTTGACGTTGTTGTTTTCGGTGGTTAACAACTGGCATTCATCCGAGCGCAGCCACGATCAGATCAGCGAATTGGATCGGGCGACGAGTCAGATTGATGGAATCAACAACTCCTTGCTGTTAGCAATTCGCACTAGTGCCAACGTGTCCTCGGCCTTTATAGAAATCATGGCCGGGCGTCAGCAGGATGCCGAGGCCCGCCTGATTCTAAGTGAGGCTATCTGGAAGGAGGCCATTGCCAAGATTGAGGCCTCCACCGCCGACATCACCGAACCGACCCTAAAAGGCTATGTCCGTGAGCTTAAGGCTGCGTTTACCGAGTACGGCGACGCCGTCGTCGGCCAGCGGGCAGCTACACGTGCACAGTCGGCGAAGGATTACTTTCAGGTGAATATTGCCGCGGGCAAAGGCATGACCAAACTACAAGCTGTACGCGTCAAATTGGTTGATGAGCTAGATACCCGTAGCAAACAGATAATGGCAGAGTCGGCTGATCGTCTTAAAGTCTCGCAGACTATGGCGATCACTCTAGCCGTAGTGACCTTGGCGTTGGCTTTGCTGTGTTGGGGCTTTATCTCCAGCAGCGTTTTACGCCCACTGCGTGAGGCAGGCGTACACTTCCGACGCATTGCCGGTGGAGATTTGACTCAGCCGGTTATGGTTCCTGGACGTAACGAGATTGGCGAGTTGTTTACCGAACTACAGCAGATGCAGGTTAGTCAACGCGAGACGCTCAGCCTGATCGCCAGTTCTGCCACGCAGTTGGCTTCCGCTGCCGAAGAACTAAATGTAGTAACAGAAGAAAGCAACCGCGGCCTGCAGCAGCAGGACCAGCAGCTAGAGCAGGCGGCAACTGCAGTAACCGAGATGACCAGCGCGGTCGAAGAGGTAGCGCGTAACGCTACATCCACCTCACAAGCTGCCTCCGCTTCCGACAATCTCTCCCAGAAGAGCCGAGCGCAAGTGCGGGAGAATATCCAAGGAACAAAGTTGATGGCGTCGGAGATCCAAGACAGTGCTAGACGTATCCAGAACCTAGCCAGTGAGGTGCAAAACATTAGCACAGTACTGGATGTAATCCGCTCAATCTCCGAACAGACCAATCTGCTGGCCCTGAACGCAGCCATCGAGGCCGCACGTGCCGGCGAGGCAGGGCGTGGCTTCGCGGTCGTAGCCGATGAAGTCCGCACGCTGGCTCATCGTACTCAGGCATCGACTCGTGAAATTGAGCAGATGATCGACATGGTGCAAAGCAACGCCGAGCAGGCTGCCGATGTCATGCGTTCAAGTACGGCCAAGGCTCAAGACAACCTCACTATCACCCAAGCCAGCGGTAACGTGCTGGAGGAAATCTTCTCTGCAATCGGTGAGATCAACGAGCGGAACCTGGTGATCGCCAGCGCAGCAGAGGAGCAGGCTCAGGTGGCGCGCGAAGTTGATCGTAACCTTATAGCCATCCGTGATCTCTCAGCGCAGTCAGCAGCAGGAGCGATGCAAACCAATTCTGCGAGCCATGAATTATCGCGCTTGGCATTGGACCTTAACGCGCTGGTAGGTCGCTTCCGCATATAAAGTTTCCTTGTTAGTAGCGAAGCTGGAAAGCTTGCTGGTGGGCGGCTATCCCGCCTCGCGTAATTCAACCGGCGACCATTTATGCGGCAGCAATTGGCCGTTTTGAGCCTGCCGCGATAGGCAACTATCGGCCAGAAGCGGACGTCCAGCCCACCACGTTATTCAGGGAGAAGCTGCCAACAGGAAGGCAATCTTGAAAAGGATATAAACTCGTCTGGCGGTGTCCCAGACGTCAACATACGGAAATAGATTCGTGCAGATTCATATTATCTACACCCGAACAATCATGTTGCTCTCCAAGCATCCTTACCAATCATGGAGAGAAATTCAAAATCAGTACCCTGATTACATGACTTCGCTCGGCCCTTGGGAAGAAGATACGGTCATCGAATACCTTGCAGATGAATACCCAGAACTTTCCCCGCATCCGCAAGAGCAAGTCAATGCGTTCATAGCGGATACTCAAGAGGCAAGAGTGCTTACTTTTGCCGCGTAAATCGTCTTAGCGAGCATTCTCAGAAGCTCGCCCTCGACGTCCGCTTTGTGTCGAAAGGCGTCTTTCGGTAACGACATTGGGACCTCGCTACGCCGAAAGCCGCCCTTCATCTCCACTCCAAACAACAGAATATCTCCAGGGGAAACACAACAAAAATTCCTAACGCCGCCGGTCGAACTACCCTCAAGAACCGCTCTACCACGCTGATGACAAGGCTAACAGCTTGCGCGCCCACAGCCGCCAACCTCGACCGCAGACAGGGAAGTTCGGACGTCTTTTTCACGCCCAACCCGGCGCACCCTCAAACCTGTCATGAGTATCAACCCATGCTGCAAAAATCCCTGAGAGCTCAAATCCTCACGCTGCTGAGCGCCAGTCTGCTGGCGATATTGCTGATTGCCTTGGCCTGCTTTCATTTTCTGTCCAACGGCGTGCAAAACTACGCCAACCTGATCGAAGGTCCGCTGCATACTTCGCAATTGATCGATGAGGCCAACTTGCAGTTCAAGGTGCAGGTTCAGGAGTGGAAAAACGTATTGCTACGGGGCAAGCAGCCGGCGGACCTGGATAAATACTGGAAGCAATTCGAAGACCGTCAGCGCGACGTACAGGGGATCCTCGGCGAGCTGGCCAGCCAGAAGGGCCTGGACGGCCAACTCAAGACCCGCATCGAACGCCTGCGTGACGAACACCGTCAGTTGGGCAGCGCCTACCAAAAAGGTCGCGATGCCTATATCGCCGCCGGGGCGGACCCGACCGCAGGCGACGCCGCCGTCAAAGGTGTGGACCGCGCCACCAGCGATCAGATGAGCGAACTGGTCAGCGAACTGCGTCAGCAAGGCACCGAGCAATCGGCGCTGATCAGCGCAGCAGCCGATCGCACGGTGATGGTGGGGACTACCGTGATGCTCGCCTCGGGGCTGTTGATCGGCCTGTTGAGCCTTTGGTTGATCAACCGCAATCTGGTTGACCCCATCCGCAAGCTGATCGACTACGTGGAGCAGTTGAGCCGAGGCAAATTTGCCGAACGCGTGGCCAGTGCCCGTAAAGACGAGTTAGGCAAACTGGCCATGGCCGCCAACACCCTGCGCGACTTTCTCGCCGAAACCTTCAGCCGCCTGCAGCGCAGCGCCAATGACCTGGACAGCGCCAGTGGCGAGTTGAGCGCCATCGCCGGCCTCATCGCCAGCGGCACCAACGAGCAGTTCAACCGTACTGACCAAGTGGCGACGGCGATGAACGAAATGTCCGCCACCGCCCAGGAAGTGGCACGTCATGCGGCCGATGCCGCACTGGCGGCCGATGATGCCGACCAGTCCGCGCAGCAGGGCGAAAAAGTCATGAGCAACACCATTCACACCATCACCCAGATGCGTGGCGAGATCGTCAACACCGCCACCGTGATCCGTCGCCTGGAAACCGACAGTGGCCGCATCAGCAAGGTGCTGGAGGTCATTCGCGGCATCGCCGAGCAGACTAACTTGCTGGCACTGAACGCGGCGATCGAAGCAGCCCGTGCAGGTGACGCAGGACGCGGTTTTGCGGTAGTCGCAGACGAGGTGCGCAGCCTGGCTCAGCGTACGGCGACATCGATCATCGAGATCAATAGACCGTGCAAACCGGCGCGGAAGACGCGGCCAAGGCGATTGAAAGCGGCCAGACGCGCAGTGAAGAAAGTGTCGCGCAAGTGAATCAGGCCGGTGTCATGCTGGAGCGCATCACCCATGCGGTGGAAGCCATTCGCGACATGAACCGTCAGATTGCTACCGCCGCCGAAGAGCAAACCTCTGTGGCCGAAGACATCTCGCGCAACCTCACCGAAATCACCTCGATTGCCAGTACCAACCTGGACAATGTGCAGCGCACCGAAGCGGCAAGCCACAACCTTCACGGGTTGTCTGGACAGTTGAATGAAGTGACGGCACGCCTGAGTGCCTAGCTAATACCTGATAGCAAGGACGCCTCCCCCATGGACCTCCAACAAATCAAACACCACCTGGCCCGCCCCACACTTAAACTCACCGCCGGGGGCTTCCGCCCTCTCGGTACTGACGAAGAAAGCTGGCTAGGCAACGTCTTCCTGTTCCGTCCCGATGAAGGCGTGCCGGTCAATCAGGCAGGGCAGCCGTTGCTGCCCTATGCCCAGTTCTACCTGCCCGCCCTGCCCTTCATCAGCCCGTTACTGACGGGAGTGCGTGTGCTGACGGTATTTATTTCAAATCCATTTCCCGAACCCTTTGAGCCCATGGGCGACAATTGGGTGATCCGCGAATACGGGCCACAGGATATGTTGGTGCGCAAGGTGCTGCCGGTGGAGGGTACGTTTCTCAAAGCCTTCGCGCTGAACGCCCAGGTCGTGCCGGAAGATTTTCCGCTGTGGGATGGCGGCGGCGTACCGGCTGATGTTGAGCAGGCGATACTCGAGCTGCAACGCGTAGGCGAACTGCAGAGCTACTACGACCTGGTCACTCACACCTACGAACACAAAATTGGCGGCTATCCGTCGTTTTGCCAGTCAGGGGTGGATCCGGGCGAAGGCTTTGAGTTTGTCTTCCAGATTTCGTCGGATGCGAAGATCAATTTGAATGTGGTCGACAATGGGAGCCTGATGTTCTGGAAGCACGTTGAGACTGGGGAATGGGCGTTTTATTATGATTTTTACTGAGGCTTGAAGAGGCGCAAGCGCAGTCCCCGCACACGCATGAAGCTGAGCCAATTTCCCCAAATGCAGCTGCGCCGTTCCAAACCAGACATTTAAATTTGTCTGTAAACCATGAGCGCCTTAGCATCACTGCAAATAACGGATCGTTGAAAGGCCCCTCATGCACCTTCATGGACTGAAAGCTCTATTACCGTGGTCACTGCTCGTCATGATGTGTTGCGCCGAAGCCGCCACAGTGGCAGCGAGCGACAAAGCGGTAAGCCTCTTCGAAGCGCAACAATACCGGGCGACGATTGAGGAAGCGGATCGCGTGCTTCAAACCGATCCGGCCAACCCCGAGGTGTTGAATATCAAGGCGTTGGCAGTCTCCGCGCTCGGTGATGACCGCACCGCGATCCGCCTGGTTACCCAGGCACTGGAGGCGGCTAAACAGAATGGCCAGGTATCCATCGCACAACAGGCGACCTACTGGAACAACCTCGGTTATTTGCACGAACGACAACGCAATCTGGACATTGCCCTGGGCTACTATGAAAAAGCCTTGAAAATGCGCCTCGCGGTTCTGAGCGCAGATGACCTGCTGATTGCCGATACCTATAACAACATCGGTACCGCTCAGAGCAAATTGGGCCGATATGAAGAGGCCTTCGAAAACCTGCGCAAAAATCTCGCGCTGAGAAAGCGAATAGTGGGAGACCACGACGCTTCGGTCGCCGTGTCACTGAACAACCTGGGCAATGCCTATAACCTCCAGGGCAACCACCAGGCCGCACTGCCGCTTTTTCAGCAGGCACTGGACATCGACATGGCCCTGCACGGGCCCCGGCATCCGACGGTCGCCATCCGTTGGAACAACCTCGGCGACGCCTATCGCGGCCTGGGCCAGTACGACAAAGCGCTAACCTACCTGACCAAGGCGCTGAACAGTGACCGCGCAACGTTCGGAGAGAACCACCCCAAAGTGATTTTGCGCTACTTCAACCTGGCAAGAGTCTACGAGGCTGAAGGTGACACCGCCAAAGCGCGCGAGGCCTATACAAAAGCGCTGCAAATACTCAGACAGGTCGACCCCGAAGACTTTGCACAAATCCGCTACTTCGAGGAAAAGCTTCGGACATTGGAAGGCTAGTGAACCTGAGTTTAGACGATACTAAAAATCGATACTCTGCCCTGATCTAGCAAAATAAGTGCAAATATTCTTAGCAACAGCAAAAACCGAACAGATTTATTTAATAACCCAGACTAACCCGTAACACAATGCAATCACCCACATATCAACTGAGCACAATATGACCGACAAAAAAAAGACCCTTCTGCATCTTTATCTACTTGAGAATCTGGGAAGCCCCATGCAGTTTACCTGTGAGTGCGGCGAAACTCACTCAGTACTTCTGCAGGATTTCGACCTTGAAAAAACCGAAATCGAACCCAAAAAATTAGTTCGATTGAAATGCGTATATCACTACGAAAAACTTGAGGAAATTCTAAAGTGTAGTACTGAACTGAAAATTCACGCTGAATTCAAGAACACATGGCAGAAAATTTTTGGCGGGATTTTAATAAAATATATAACATGGAAATTCAATAAAAAAACTGAAAAAGGCACGTTATAAAGAATTAATCAACGACAGGCCAATACTGTTTCCAGAGTACTGTGAGAGAGAGGAATGGGCCTTTTATTATAGATTTACTTAAGCGTAGAGGGGCGCAAACGCATATCCCCCAGCAGGCATGAAGGAAAGCCAGTGACCACGGAAATCGAAAAATACCTGCAGATCAACGCCGAGATCGAACGATCCTACAAACAAGCGCTGCGCAGCAAACGCCAGCAAAGTCGGGCGGGCAAAGATGCCCGGCTTGACAGGGCCTACTTCTGGTTTGCCCTGGTCGGGCCATCGATTCTGGCCATACCGCTGACCATTATTGGCAAATGGACTCAAGCCTACTGGCTGTACAACGTAAGTGCGGGACTGATTGCGGTATCTTACCTGGCGATGTTTTTCTACCCGTTGCTGGGGGTGTTGCTGTACCGCGACTCGCTGAAAAAAGTGTTCACCGCGCCCTTCGCCAATTTGCTGGAATTGAACGTCAAAACCCTGATGCAGGTGGAGGCCCGTTATTTACCGGAACTGGCAACCCTCTCGCGCGAGACGCTGAAACTGGGTGCGCTGGAACTGAAAAGCGAGCGCGACAGCCTGGAAAAGCGCACGCATATGGTGGCGGGCGCGCTGGAGAAAGTCGGTATTCTCCCGGGCTTGTTGGCGCTCATCGTCGCCCTTTCCAACCTGAACGATATGTTGGTCAGGGTCGGCATCGCCGAGCGTACGGAGTGGTTATTGGCGATAGCGGCGACCAATACCTTTTTCTTCGTCATGTGCTGCTACGCCCAATTCATTATTGTGCGCTACGAGCGCATGATCGCCCTTACCGAACTGGCCGTGGACTGCAAGGACCGGCAACCAACCTGAGTGTTTCCCTGAGTTGGGCCCTGGTTGCGGAAAAACCGGCATCAGGGACCAACGCACCTTCAGCCCTTCAACTCGCCGGCACGATTGCTCGCCGCATCATCGTAAGCCACGTACAACGACTCGGCGATCTGGCTTTTGATGGCCTTGGTGGACTCCAGGCCCAACACAAACCCTTCGGCCTTGCCGCCGGCTCGGTTGAGTTGTTCGTGGGTGGCAGCGCCGGTGATGGCGTCGAGGAGTTTGGCGGCGTACGGGCCTACGCCTTTGGGCAGGGAGATTTGGTCGATGGACATGGCGGTACCTTTAAGAAAAATGAACGGTAGCGCATAGGACCACTGCCGTGGTGGGCATGGTAGACCAGCTGACAAAGAAAGGGGCTGCTTTGCGCCGAAAGTGGGTAAATACCCTCCCCCGCTTAAACATCAAGCTGGCAGCGTATGGCTCTCATCCATCAGTTGCTTCAGCTCATGTCTTTCCAGCCAGGGCCTGCGTCGGTGGAGCATCCTATGACAGTTGGCACACACCAGGGCTAAATCCTCGAGATGCGTTTTTTCACCGTCCTTGTGCAGCGAGCTGACGGGTTTTGTGTGATGCGCCTCAATAAAGCCAACACCCACTTCTCCGTAAATTTTCTGAAAATCCATACCGCAGCACTCGCATATCAGGCGCCCATATTTGCTCAACGCCAGTCGCTTTGCTTGGCGAACGAGTTCCCCATTTCGTTCTCTGAAAAAATGCAGTTTCTGCTTCATCTTTCCTTCAACGAAACCGTCACGTGTGCCGGGCTTATCCGGATCCAGAGCGTCGGCTTTTTGTCGGCTATGCGCCAAGGCGAAAAGTTCGCTGAGAAAATCATCAACTTCATTCGGTGCTGCCGGGACAGAAATGTCTACGACATCAGATAGGAAGGATTCGATGAAGTAACGCTTGCGCTCATCATTTTTATCGTCTCTTTTCCTGGGCGAATACTTCCAGCGGAAGGTCATCTCATCACCTTGGCCCTCAACTCGATGTATCTCTGCGACCGGGCCCGATCTGGAATGAGGGAAAATAACGACGTAGAAGTTCCCATCTTCTCGCCAATCTATAAGTAACACCCATATCCCAACGCTTAGTTGATCCATGAACAGAAAGGCGCCTTCACACGGCTTGCCATCCGCCCACTGGTGAAAGTCACTCAACTTACCCGGGGCGTGAGAGCGCTCAAGGTTGTATCTACTTTCCCCGTCTCCTGCGGCAGCGGACAAAAGAATAGAGATATTTTTCGCAAGACGTCGCTCCACTGCTCCTCCTAATTAGATTATTGAATGACCATCGATACATCAGAATGCAACGTGATCACGCCTGCCACCCACGCCGCTCATACATCGCCCTCTCCGTCTCCTCCGTCGCCCGCTCCCCCTTGTACGCCAACTGGGTCATCAAAAACCGGTCCTTGATGTCCGTCAGATCCGACGGATCATAGGTTCTGAGCATCGGCGCCAGGTCGATGGATTTGGCGAAGTTTTCGTTGGTCACACTGTAGTAGCCCATGACGCTGCCAGACCAGGGCGAGCTGGCGTCCATCATGTCGATGGTGGCGTCGCGGTAGGCCACGGCGGCGGTTTTCAGCTCAGCGGAGCCGTTGAGCAGAACGGTGAGGCGTTTGATGTTCGCTTCGCCTAGCTGACCGGCCTTGTCGAGCACTTTCAGGCGGCCATCGGCCTCGACGGTAAAGCCATAATCGGTTCCGGCCAGGTCGGGCGCGGTGCTGGCCAAGGCTGATTCGAACGTGGTGAAGGCGCTTTTCAGCACGGCTTGTGCACCATTGAAACGCTCGGCAAAGCGAGGAAACTCAGGCGATTCGGATCGGCCGACCCAGGTGTCGATCACCTGCAGGGGTTCGCGCAGGGTTTGGGCGGCTTCGCTGGGATGGTAGACGGCCGCCGGACCGGCGCTTGCCAAGGCTTGCCTGGCGGCCTCGGGCGGTGCCTGAGGCGTGAGGTTCTGCTCGGAAGGCGCAAGACGCGCGTTGGAAGGGGCTATATGGGCAGCGCTGACGGAGAGGGCCATTTCAATCGGTCCATGATTGGCGGGTTCATGAAGGGTATCGACGCGAAGGGCTCGATCTTTAGGCCCCGCTCCGGTGCGCAAGCCTTACTCTTGCACGCTGCGTATCAGCGTGCCGAACAGGTCCCCACGCGGCATTTTGTCCAGTGGGATGTCGGCGTCCTCGAACCACGCCTGCCCGGCTTCCGGATGGGGACCGCTGAGCACCACCACGCCCTTTTTATAGGTGTAACGCGCGGCCGCCACGTCGCCGTTCTCGTAGGTCGCCAGGGTGGTATAGGCAGAGGCCGAGGTGGCCTTGGGGAAGTACGGGCCATCCTGGTAGAACACTGTATCCGGCTTGCCGTCCCAGGTGACGCGCACGGCGGCGTCTTCGATGCCGCTCACTTCAAAGCCTGGCCGGCCTGCTTCGCTGTCGAGGTCCTGGGTAATCAAGCCGAGGTTGTTGTCATCGGCCAGGTAAGCGCCCATGCACAACCCCAGGTAGCGCCCGCCCCCGGCGACGTAATCGCGGATGGCATCGGCGCGCGCGTCGCCCAGGCTGTCCAGCGCGGCCGGGATGTCCTGGCCGCCCCCCGGTTGCACGTAGAGGTCGTAGCGCGCAAGGGTTTGCGGGGTGATGTCGACCGGTTCATCGGCGCCGACAAAATCGATCTGGTAATGCGGGTCCAGGCGCAGCAGCGCCGCTTTGACGTTTTGTGAACAGTCGGCACAGCCTGCCGGGCCCCGGTAGATGGCCACATGGGTGATCGGCGTGGCGGCCTGCGCCTGAGCGGCGGCGAAAACCAGAAACGTGGCGGCGATGATGTGCAGGTTCATGGGGGTACGCTCTTTGCGGATGGGTTCACGTACCCAAGCCTAAATCGAACAGCCCTTGGAAACCGTTAACAGTTGTAAGCAACCGCCATTGAAATGCCCCTCACCCAGCCGCCTGCGACAACGGTCGCGCCACCTGCTCCAGGGCCTTGCGTTCAGCCGCCACGCCCCAAATAGCCTGCACCACCGCGGCAATGAGCATCAGCGCCGCGCCGATCAGGTAGCCGATCAACAGGCTGCTACGCTGCTGCGTCTGGATCAATTCGCCAAACAACGTCGGCCCGATGATCCCGCCCAGCCCCGTGCCGAACGCGTAAAACACCGCAATCGCCAGCGCGCGTATCTCCAGGGGAAAGGTTTCCGCCACGGTCAGGTACGCCGAACTTGCCGCTGCCGAGGCGAAGAAGAAAATCACCATCCACGCGATGGCTTGCTCGGTCACGTCGAACCAGCCTTGCTGGAAGGCGTAGCCGCTGAGCGCCAGCAACACGCCGGAGGTGGCGTAGGTAAAGCTGATCATCACGCGCCGGCCGATCACGTCGAACAGCCGCCCGAGCAGTAGCGGCCCGCAGAAGTTGCCGAGGGCGAGCGGCAGCACGTACCAGCCGACACGCTCGGCGGGCACCTGGTAGAAGTCGGTGAGCACCAGCGCGTAGGTGAAAAAGATCGCGTTGTAGAAGAATGCCTGGGCAGTGAGCAGGGTCATACCGACCAGGGCGCGGCGGCGGAAGCTGACGAACAGGGTGTGGAAGATCTCCGCCAATGGCGTGTGGTCGCGGGCGTGCAGGCGCAGCGGCGGGCTGGTGACGGGTGCCAGCGCATGGCCCTGTTCGCGCAGGCGCGCTTCGATGCCGTCGACGATGCGCTGTGCTTCGGCGTGCTGGCCGTGGATCAGCAACCAGCGCGGGCTTTCCGGCAACCACAGGCGCATCACCAGGATGAGCAGGCCCAACGCGGCACCGATGCCGAAGCACAGGCGCCAGCCGAGGTCGCCGCCGACGATCTGCGGGTCAAGCAGCACAATGGCGCCGCCGGCACCGAGGGCGGCGCCCAGCCAGAAGGTGCCGTTGATGGTCAGGTCGACCCAGCCGCGATAACGCGCCGGGGTGAATTCCTGGATGGTCGAGTTGATCGCCGTGTATTCGCCGCCGATGCCCATGCCGGTGAGGAAGCGGAACAGCAGAAAGCTTTCCAGGTTAAAGGAAAATGCCGTGGCGGCGGTGGCGCCCACATAGAGCCACAGGGTAATGAAGAACAGTTTGCGCCGGCCCAGGCGGTCAGTGAGCCAACCGAACAGCAGCGCACCCAGCACTGCGCCGGCGATGTAGACGCCACCGGCAAGGCCGATGTCGACGTTGCTGAAGTTCAGGCCCGTGCTGCTCTTCAGCGCGCCGGACACCGAACCGGCCAGGGTCACTTCCAGGCCGTCGAGCAGCCAGGTAATACCCAGGGCAAACACCAGCAAGGTATGGAAGCGGCCCCAGGGCAATCGGTCCAGGCGTGCGGGCAGGTCGGTTTCGAACAGCGCGCCAGGGGTATTTGAGTGTGGTTGGGTCATTGTCACATCCGTCATGTGCAGTGCCTCGTCAGTTATGAGTGAGTCTTTCGAGAGGGAGTTCAACGCCGTTGCGCTGAACGAAGGGGCGGCTGGCGCAGTCGCACTATCAAGCCCCGGCAAGGAACCCACTGATGCCCCTGACCCCTGCTGCTTTCGCGATGCTGTTGAGCCTGGCCGCCGGTACGGCGCTCGCCTCCCAGGAACCGCTGCGCCTGGAGCAACTGAAACGCTGCGGTGACCTGCTGGAAAACCAACAGCAGGACTGGTGCCTGCGCGTGCGCGGCATGGGCGATACCACCGCGCAATTGAAACTGGGCGGCACGGTGCTGCCGCAAGATGCTGTGCAGCGCGACGGCGACCACCTGCGCCTGCGGCTCGATAGCCGCCGCTACCAGAGCGGCCCGCTGTGGCTCGAAGACGGCCCGCGCGCCAGCAACGCCGCCTGGCTGAGCCTGCGCAACAGCCAGGTAGTGGCCGCCGGGCCCAGCGAAGTGGCGAAAAACATGGACGGCCTGACCACCTATGTCGATCTGGTCAGCGTACTGATCGAAGAAGACCAGAATGGCCGCCAGGAAGCCGAGCGCCTGGCGCGCAAATACGGGGCGACGGTGGTGGGCAGTATCGCGCCGCTGAACGTTTTTCAACTGCGCCTGCCCGCCACCGACCTGATCCAGCGCGACGCCCTGGTGCTGCGCCTGGGCAGCGAGACAGGCGTCGATGCGGTGGTCATCGAAGAGTCCGCCGCCGAAGCAGCCGAGCAAGCCGCCCCTCGCCGTGAGGCGCCGAAGAAGCCGGCGCCCGACTCCGATGAATGGGCCGCGAACCGCTTTCTCGATGCGGTGGCCTATTACCAGCGACGCATCCCCGGCCAGCACACGCCCATCGTGCCGCAACCGGTGCGCATCGGGGTGATCGAGCGCGGCGTGGATTTCGACACGGCAGATTTCGCTGACTACCTGGGCGCCTGCGCGCCCCGGCGCACATGCGTCTACGCGGGCGATACGGGTTCGGCGGACAGCCATGGCACCACCGTCGCCGGCATCCTCGCGGCAGGCTGGAACAACGGCGGCAATACCGGCTTTTTGCGTGGCCTGGACAAGGCCGGCGGCGGCTTTGATGTGATTGTCGAGCGCAACTCCGATGCCGGAATTACCGCAAACATCGCTGCGTCAGTCAATCTCGTGGAGGACGGCGTGCGCGTGCTCAACTGGAGCTGGGGCGTTCATCGCGTCGGCACCAAGGACGTCAACGGCCATGACGTCGACTCGCTGGTGCGTTCAGGAATAGCCATGAGCGGCTACGAAGAACTGCTCGAAGAGTTCTTCCTGTGGCTGCGCAAGGAACACCCCGACGTGATCGTGGTGAACTCCGCCGGTAACGGTTCGGCCTTCTCGGGCAGCGACGAGTACCGCCTGCCCTCCTCGTTCATCACCGAGCAGTTGCTGGTGGTGGGTGGGCACCAGCGCAACGAGCGCGACCACGTCGCCGTCGATGACCCCGCCTACGCCGTCACGCGCAGCTCCTCGAACGTGGACATGCGCGTCGACATCACCGCCGCCGCCTGTGCACACGCCTCAACAAAGGACGCCGACCAGGAGGGCGCCGTGCATTGCGGCACCTCCTACGCCACGCCGATGGTCGCGGGCCTGCTGGCGGCGATGCTGTCGATCAACCCGCAGTTGCAGCCGGAACAGTTGCGCACGCTGTTGCGCCGCAGCGCCCTGGCGATCGGCGATAACCATGACTTCGAACGCAGCGACGCCCAGGACCTCACGGCACCGATCCTGCCGTCGGAGCGCAATTACCAGCTCAATGACAAGGATGTGGGGCGCTCGGCGCGGCTGGATATGCAAAAGGCGCTGGACCTGGCGGTGCAGAGTCGCACGCGGGTGCGGTAATGGCGAGCGGCGGCATAATCGATAGTTTGGCCGCCTGAGCCAGGGCTATCGCGCAGCAGCCCCCCACCTCAACGCCGCTGAAGCTTCACACTGGCAAAAGTCGACTCTTCCCGTGCCTGCTCCAGTATGTTCTTGGGTTTGGCCGGCGCCCCCGGCCTGGCCACAGGGCGCGGCGCAATCGGCAGGCGCAGACGCATGTCCGAGCGCTCGTCACTGGGTGCCACGCCGAAGAAGTCCCGATAGCACTTGGAAAAGTGCGGCGTGGACACAAAGCCGCAGATCGCCGCAAGCTCCACCATCGATATAGGGGTCTGCATGAGTAACTGGCGAGCCCGGGTCAGGCGAAGCTTGAGGTAGTAGCGCGATGGCGTGCAGTACAGGTAGCGCTGGAACATGCGCTCCAGCTGGCGCCGCGATACCTGGACGAAAGCGGCCAGTTCATCCAGGTCGATGGGTTCTTCCAGGTTGGCTTCCATCAAGGCCACCACTTCCTGCAGCTTGGGCTGTTGCGTGCCCAGCAGATGCTTGAGCGGCACGCGCTGGGTGTCGCGCTCGTTGCGGATGCGCTCGTACACAAACATCTGCGAAATCGCCGCCGACAGTTCATGCCCGTGGTCGCGTCCGATCAGGTGCAGCATCATGTCCAACGGGGCGGTGCCGCCCGAACTGGTGAAGCGATTGCCATCGAGGCAGAACACGCTGGCGCTGACCGTGACACGGGGAAAGGCTTCCTGCATGGAGGCCATCAGTTCCCAATGCACGCTGCACTGGAAACCATCGAGCAAGCCCGCCCTGGCCAGCGCCCAACTGCCGGTGCACACCGCGCCGAGGCGGTTGCAGTACAGACGTGCCTGGTTGCGCAGCCAAGTGATGTGCGCGGGTGTGGCGGCCTGTTGGATACCCACGCCGCCACACACGATCACGGCATCCAGGTCGCGCTGTTCATGCGCCACCGCATCCGGTGTGACCGACACGCCATCGCTCGCCCACACCGGTTCACCGTTAAGGCTGAGGGTGCGCCAGCGATAGAGTTCCTCACCGGCCAGTTGATTGGCCATGCGCAAGGGCTCGACCGCACAGGACAGCGATATCAGGGTGAATTGGTCCAGCAGCAAAAAGCCGAGGGTCTTGCAGGCAGGCGCGTCAGGTTCCATCACAGTACTCCGCACGCATGATCAGGAGGGCTCAACCACAATGGCCTTGGCCGACTGCCCGTGCTGACGCGCCGTGACCACGCCGATCAAGGAAATCAGCAAGGCCAGGCCAATGGTCGAGGACACTTCGGTGCGGTGCTCCGGCGTCACCATCATCACGGCCAACGCCGCGCAGATGAACACGATCACCAGGTAAGTCAGCCAGGGAAACAGCCACATACGAAAGGCCAGTTCGACGTTCTGCCTGAGCAGCATCCGCCGCATGCGCAGTTGCGAGATGGCGATGACCAGGTACACCAGCAACGCGATGGCGCCGGAACTGGCGAGCAGAAACTGGAACAGACCGGCGGGCATGAAGTAGCTCAGCAGCGTCACCCCCGCGCCGATGATGGTGCTGGCAATCACCGCCGCCCTGGGCACGCCCGCGGCTGAGGTGCGTTTAAGCGCCGCAGGCGCGTCACCGCGTTTACCCAGGGAGAACAGCATGCGCGAGGAGATGTAGATCGAGGAGTTCATGCAACTGGCAACGGCGATCAACACCACCACGTCAACCATGAATTTGGCGTTGGGGACGTTCATCAATTCCAGCGCGCGCTGATAGGAACCCACGGACGCCAGCAACGGGTCATTCCAGGGCACCACGGAGATAACGACGAAGATCGACAGCAGGTAAAACACACCGATGCGCCAAATCACCGAGCGTGTCGCCCTGGCGATGTTCTGCGCCGGATTACTCGATTCGGCCGCGGCGATGGTCACCGCCTCCGTACCGATAAAACTGAACATGATGGTAATGAACGCCCCGACCACCGCCGACAAACCGTTAGGCGCAAAACCACCGTGCTCCTCCATCAACCGGCTCAAGCCACTGGCTTGGTGATCAGGCACCCAGCCCATCAGCACGCTGAATCCCAGGCCGATAAACCCGATAATGGCGATCACCTTGGCCATCGCGAACCAGAACTCGAACTCACCATATTTGGCCACGCTGAACAGGTTGGTGATCACCAGCAGGATGATCGACAACAAGGCGAACAGCCACGCATCGACCTGGGGAAACCACTGATTGAGTACATAACCGGCAGCCAGCGCCTCGATCGGAATCACCAACACCCAGAACCACCAATACAACCAGCCGATGGTGAAGCCCGCCCAACGGCCGATGGCCTGGTCGGCGTAAGTAGAAAAGGAACCGGTGTCGGGACGCGCCACCGCCATTTCCCCGAGCATGCGCATCACCAGCACCACCAGCAGGCCGGAGAACAGATACGCCAGCAACACCGCCGGCCCCGCCGCCGCGATGGCATGGCCGGAACCGACAAATAACCCCGCGCCGATGATGCCTGCGATGGACAACATGGTGACGTGGCGCGGCTTGAAACCTTGCGCCAACTGACCGTTGGAATCGTTGGAATTTAGGCTATTCATTGTTTTTGTTGTTCTCGGGCGACCAATACCCCTCACCTTAAGGGCGCTGCGCCGGGCCAAAGTAGCCTGAGTACGCCATCGTCGTGTCTGATCTCGACATTTGTCGATCGGTTGCGGCGGCTGGCGAGCCAGCGCCTGCAACCGACCGCTCCTCAGGTTGCGGTACCGGCCTTGAATAATTCGCTCATGAGTTCGGTGGCCGCTCCGTGCCCGAAGACATGCGCGGAGTCACGCTGGGAGGGGTCCAGTGTGCCTTCGCCTCTGATGCTCTGCCCGGTATAAACCAACGTTCCCTCAAGCACTTCGACTGCGCTGTGATAACCCAAGCCGACCAAAAACGCGCCGGCCCCAGCCGCACGCGCATAACGCTGCTCCTGCTCGGCCGGCGTCAAATCCGACATAGGCGTGAGCCCGCTACCGTCCCGAGCGGGCAGCGCGCCCACGTATTGATCGCTCGCGCTCACCCCGCGCAGCATGTCCCAGGTCTGCAAAATTTCGGCCGGCGAGGCTGACATATGCCCGACAAGCGGCTCGGTAGTTTCCTTGACGCGGGCCTTACCGATATCGAAAACCGCCCAGCGATTGTCAGGAATACGCTCGGATGCAGGCACATTGAGCGCCTTATCCGCCTCCAGCCCGCTGTTATGCACGCCTGCTCGAAAAGGCATGTCGGCAGGTGAATCGAACGCACGGACTTTTCGTTCAGCGCGCTTGTCCGGACCTACCGCCGCAGAGCCACCGTGCTCGCGCATACGTTGGACAGCGGCGGCATCGGGCACCTCCAGTCCCTGTGTCTGGAGCTGCCGGTTGAGCGCCGTCATCAGCCCCGGGTCCGCGTTGCCGGGGGTGGTGTAAAACCCGCCGATATCGCCCATCAATGCGATGGCCACCGCTCTATCGGTGGCGCTTGCCGCACCGCTGCCGGCGCGCGCCAACGCAGCCAGCAAGTCATCGGTTGTTTGTCCCGCCAGCAGCCTGCCTTCCCCCAATAAATGAGCCCCGAGCAGGTTCTGATGCTGGGGGCTCAGGTTCGAGACCACCCGGTGCAATACGCTGGCGACGCCGGCCAGCTCTTGAGTCAGGACGTCGCTGGGTTTGTAGAGCACGTTTCTCGCTGCGACGGTCTGCGCCAGCGCCAACGCTTTGGTGGTCGCCTGAGCGGCCTGGCCCGCCGGGTTGCCATGGGTGATGTGTTGATGCACGGCGTCCTTGGCCTTGAGCACATCATTGAAGACAGCGGCGTCCCTGGCGGCGTTTTCCAGGGCGCTGTCATTCATGAAAAGCCTATCGCCGATGTGCTCGAAGCCGGGCCTTCCCGGGAAGGCTTCGAGCAATTTGTCGCGTACAGCCGGATGGCTCAGCGCATATGAAATTTCATCCATCGAATGCCCGCCATCCACGTAAATGAACAGCGCGGCTTGAATGGCCAAATAGGTTTCAAGGTCGTCCGGGCGGGTGTTGGCATGCACATCCTTGCAGGCACGCACCGCCCCCTGTTCGATCACAATCGAACCCGACGGCCCGTTAACGTAAGTCCCCGTGCCTTTTTCAAACAAGGTCTTCACATAAGAACCCGGCTTGGATGCATCCGGATGCTCGGGATCCTGCATCTCAAGCCTGTCGGGGCAACGGGTGCTGGCGCCGGCCAGCAACTGGCTCTGGTAATCGCTTTCATATTTGATATTGAAAGGCTCATTCAGGCGCAAGTCCCGGGGGGTCGCATCGATATTTCGCAAAATACCGACGTTATGACTGTCTGCCTGCCTGAACAAATTACCTTCTCGGGCGTTGAGTTCAATACGGCCTTTTCCGGGTGCCTTGATGGGATCAAATACGCTGTCCCAATGGCCCGCCGGGAGTTTTGCCGCGACATCCGGCTCATTCCTCAGCGCGTAACTTAAATAACGGTGTTTGTAGATATCAAACAAGGCCGTCCTGGCCTCGGGCGAGATATTCAAGGTCTCCAGGGTTTTCTCGGCACGCGTATAGAACCCCTGGAGTTGATCCAAACCCTCGATGCTCGTGTCGAAACGCTGGTTCTTCCAAGCCGCCTCGTATTTCTCGAACAACGGCGCAGACGCATAATTGTCCTTGATGTAATTGACCTGATTGTTTGAGATAGCGACAAAGGTTTTATAGGTGTCCGGCGAACGGAAATAATCTTGCAGGGCATGCTTGGCATAGTAACTTTCGAACGCGCGCCGCACCGGGTCGTTGACCATTTTCAGCCTCATCGAACCGTCGGCTGCGTGCGGCGAGCCGTTGGCGACCAGCTTGGTCAGCTCGGCTCTACGCTGCTCCGGATCGATAAGGCCGCGCAGTCGGGTAAGGATCTTCTGGGTTTCGGTTTCAGCCGGCCCCGCGATCCTGAACCTGTTCAAGCCCAGGCTCAGCGCGCCGTCCTTGATGGACGCCTTGCCCGGCGCGATACGGTCCTGAGAGTGTTTTTCAACGATATCACTGTCAATCACGGCGTTATAAATAGCACCGTTCCTGATTTGCGCGACCTGCGGGCCGTCGTACAGAAAACCGACGGGGCGCTCTTGCCCGTCGGCTTTGAGCGTGACTGTGGGCAGGGCATTGGAAGTGACTTCAATAGGTTTGTTTTTTATGGAGTCGAAGTTCTTCACAAACTCGATATTCTTCAATACCCGATTACCAGCGTTAGCCTGCAATTGGGCCGCCGCGCTGGAGCCGTTATCATTATTGATCAGCATAGTGGTTGCCTCTACCTTTGAATAAGGTGGCGAGCGTCGTTGCGACGGTTTATTTGAAAATACTGTGCAGCGATGTCATCAGGTTGAAAAAACCATCCAACGCAATCTGCAGTGTTTTGGCCGACCCCGTGCACGCATCGTCCAGCAGCGCTTTAACTTCGTAACCGCGCAGACCTTTGCCCAACACCGGCTGGCCGGTCACCACCGATGGCAATGCGTGTTGCAGGGAAAGCAGCAGTTTTTCCGCATGGATATTCAGCGTGGCGCTGTTCAGATTTTTCAACTCACTCCACATCCACACCCCATGACGGTCGGCAGTGAGCATGATCGGGCTGATCGTTTTAAAGTTAAGCGCGATCGAGGAGTGGCGATCAAAGGAGCCGAGGCGTTCCTGGGGTACGCCAAGGTCCAACAAGGTTTCGCGGAGTGTTTTCGCAATATCAGAACTCACAGCCTATCCCCTCAGCGTAAGCAGCCTTGCTTCTGGAGTTATAACTGGCGTCCCTGAGTTATCCGTTGGCGCCCTGCTCAGCGAACGTGAGACAGGCGAGAGATGAGTGGCGGCCGTCCACGAACAGTTCCATTGGGCAATAGCTGCGCGATTTGCCTATCAGCCCGCCTGCACCATCATTTGCCACAACGAAGCCCCAACGCCGGTGATGCTCTCGCCGGCAATAAGACCGGCCGCCGCGGTAATTGCAAAACGTTCGGTGAGACGTGGCCGACGACAGCTGACCAGCCAGGTCAGCACCGCTCCCAAAGCCATCATCAGCGAAATGGACGCCGGCAGTACAAACGCCAATCCCAGGGCGGCGGCGCTGGGCAGGTAGCGCGCGCGATGCGCAGACAAGGTGCTGTCGAGCACACCCAGCAACACGCCGATCAAGCCCGCGATGGCGATGGCCCAGCGAATGCTCGGCGATAACGAGTCCAGCCCGTGGGTCAGGGTTTGCGCCACCGCTTTCCAGGTGGCGACGGCCGGGGCCGGCCATTGTTCGGTGAGGAGCATGGTCTGTGGGTCGGGAATCAGCGCCAGATAGGCGAATACGCCGACGATACTGCCGACAAAAATCCCCAGGATCTGCGCGATCACTTGCTTGTGAGGCGTGGCGCCAATCGCCTTGCCGACCTTGAAGTCATTCATCAAGTCCGTGCACTGCCCGGCCGAACCGCCGGCCGTGTTGGCGCTCATCAGGTTGATCGGCACCTGCCCCGGCGCGACGATGCCGAAGCTCAGCTGGGACAATTGCCCAATTGCGCCAATCGGCGGAATGCCGGTGGCGCCCACCACCCGCGCGGCCACGGCGGCCAGGCAGATGGCCAGGGGGATGGTGAGCAGCGCCATCCACGGGTTGATGCCGAACAACAACGCCTGCAGGCTCACGACCAGGATGATCGCCAGGGCAAACCCGGCAGCCGGGCCCCGTTTCGGCAGGGTCCAGGGCGTGCCGCCGTCCGCGCGGGTGGTTCGGTGCAATCCCCACAAGCGAATCGCCAGGGACGCCAGGGTAGAACAGACCATCAAGCTCACGCCGGGCCACAGCAGCCACTCCACCAGTGCGGCGAATTGCGGCCCGCTGCTGCCCGGCGCAACGTGCACCAGCCCGTGCGCCAACAGCCAGGGCCCCAGCCCGCCCCAGGCCAGCAAGGCGCCGAGCAGCAAGGTCAGGCCCACGCGCAGGCCGATGATGCCGCCAAAACCGAGCAGCAACAGCGACGGGTCAGTGGTAAACGTCAGGCGTTCCAACTGGGCCGTCGGCGACCAACGCGGCAACGCCCACAGGAAGGTGTCCACCCACTTGACCAACCCCGACAGCAACGCCGCGCCGAGCAGCACTTTCAAGCGAGTCGCCGCTTCGCGACCGTGGTTGTAGATATGCAGCAGGGTCTCCAGGGTGGCCATGCCTTCGGGAAACTTCAACGCCTTGTCGTTGAGCAACGAGGGCCGCAGGTACCACGCGATCCAGATCCCCAGGAAGCTCACGGAAAACACCCAGGCGATCATCGGGATCGCCTCCAGCTGGTTGCCCGTGAGCAAGGTGTAGGCCGGGATGGGCGCGACCAGCCCACCGGAAATGATCGACGCCGCGGCCGAGGCGACAGTCTGGTTGATATTGCTTTCGTGCAGCGTCCACGGCAATGGCGCAGCAGAGCGTTTGGCCAGGCCCTGCCAGATCGCGTAGCCGATCAGCAACGCGATGATCGACATGTTGAACGACCAGCCGATCTTGAGGCCGGCGTACACATTGGACGGCGTGAGCAGGATACCGAGCAGGATCCCGGTGATGACCGCGCGCAGGCTGAGTTCACGTTCTACGGGAGTGATTGCCGAGGTGGGGTGCATGCAGATTCCTTTCGACGAAAAACAGTGCCACCTCATAAGTGAGCGCTGAAAGGCTCGAAGGTTCATCGATGCGGCTTGCCCGGTAGTCATAGGTGTCTACACGACGCTGTAGTGCCCAACGCTAACCACGACGATGCGAAGCGAGCCGCTCTTGATCTGGCTTTTGATCTTGATCTCAGGCGCCCCGTTAAACCACGCTGGCCGAACGCAGACTTAAATCCGTGGGTAACCCGGCAGGATGCCGGGTTAGCCGCACTGGGCAAGGGATGACCCATTGCGGCGGCCTAGAGGACGCCATCGGGGGCCTAGAGGACGCCATCGGGGGCAAGCCCCCTCCCACATTTGGACCGAGGTGTATCAGCTGGATAACCGTTGGCTGACAGGCGCCATCGGGAGCAAGCCCCCTCCCACACTGAATTCATTTAGCAAACGCGTACTCGCCGCCCTGCTCCACCGCCTTGCGATAAGCCGGTCGCTGCTGAAGCCTGTCCACCCACGCCGCAAGGTTCGGATACGCCTGCAACTTGCCCTGGGCCTTGGCGATTTCGCCGATAAAGCTCATCTGAATGTCCGCCCCCGTCAGTTCGTCACCCACCAGATACGGCGTTTGCCCAAGCACGTCATTAAGGTGGCCGAGGTAGTTGGCCAACTCCGATTCAATGCGCGGGTGCAGCGGCGCGCCGGCTTCACCCAGGCGCCCGACGTAGAGGTTGAGCATCAGCGGCAGCATGGCCGAGCCTTCGGCAAAATGCAGCCATTGCACGTAATCGTCGTAGGTGGCGCTGGCCGGATCGGGTTGCAGCCGTCCCTTGCCGTGACGACGAATCAGGTAATCGATAATGGCCGCCGACTCAATCAATACGCGGGCCCCGTCCTCGATCACTGGCGATTTGCCCAAGGGATGAATCGCCTTGAGCTCGGGTGGCGCGAGGTTGGTTTTCGGGTCGCGCTGGTAGCGCTTGATTTGGTAAGGCAGGCCCAACTCCTCCAGCAGCCAGAGGATGCGCTGGGAGCGCGAATTGTTAAGGTGATGGACGGTAATCATAGGGGAGCAGCTCCATTGGGATTAAGGAGAAGACTACACGACCGCAGTGGAGTGCCCTGAATTCGCCTCATCCCAATCGAAACCGCGCCGTGTTGTCGCTCAACGCCCGGCTGCCCTGGCGCAGGCTGTCGGCCGCCTGATTGACCGCCCGTGCGCCGTCAAGCAGACGCCCGGCCGCCTGGTCGACCTGCTGGATATTGCCGCTCACTTCGTCCGCCGTCGCAGCCTGTTCTTCCACGGCGGCGGCGATGTGCGCCAAAGTGTCGGTGACGTGCTGCACGGCACCGGCAATTTCCCCCAGGCGCGTGCCCAGGCCGGTGACGGATTCGGCATCGGTGAGCGCCTGCTCGCACGCGGCGCCCATCAGGCTGACGGCCTGACTGACCGTGGCGCGCAGGCTGTCCACCGTGCCGGCGATCTGCGCAGTGGACGCCTGGGTGCGTTGCGACAGGCTGCGCACCTCATCGGCGACCACAGCAAACCCTCGGCCTTGCTCACCCGCGCGGGCGGCTTCGATGGCGGCGTTGAGGGCCAGCAGGTTGGTCTGTTCGGCAATGCCGCGAATGGTGTCGACCACCGATTGAATCTGCTGGCCCTGCTGGCTGACCTGTTCCAGGGCATTGGCGGTGTCGCTCAGGCGCTGGTTGAGTTGCTGGATACTGGCGGTGGTGCGCTGGCTGTCGCGGCTGCTGTCTTCGGCGATACGGCGGGTGTGCCGGGCGCTGTCGGCCGCCTGCTCGCAGCTTTTGGCAACGCCCAGGGAAGTGGCGGCCAATTGGGTGGCGGCCGCAGCAATCTGGCTGATCTGGTGTCGCTGGTCTTCGACGTCGGTGAGGGTGCTGCCCGATTGCGCGCTGAGGGTCAGCACGGTGGCGCCCAGTTGCTCGGTCTCATGATTGACCCCAAGCAGGCTGGTGCGCAGTTGCACCACGGCCACATTGAGCGCCGTGCTGATGGCGGCGAGTTCGTCGCGCCCCTGCACCGCCACTTCGACGTGCAGGTTACCGTCACGCAGGGACTCGGCGAGCGTGGTGATGCCACTGGCGCTGCGACGGATCGAGGCTTGCAGGCAGATGAACAGGTACAGCGCCGCCAACGCCAACAGGCTGAACGTGGCCGCCACGGGAATGAAGTGCTGCAACGATTGCTCGCGGTAGTAACTCAAGCGTGCATCGAGCGAGTGCAGCGACTGGCTGCGCAGCGCACCCAATGCCGCGAGCATGGCGTCGACACTTTGATCGAACGCAGCGCTGTCGAGCTTGATGGTGCCGCCGAATACGCCGTCGTCGAGGGTTTTGAGTTCGCTGTCCAGGCGTTGCAGGCTGGCGTCGTATTGTTCGGTCCAGGGTTCAAGGCCGGGGTATTGCTTGGCCTTCAGCGCAGTGGCAGCCTTGACCAACTGGTCCCGCGCATCGCCGATGCGGCCGCGCAGGTCACGCATCTGCAAGCGGCTTTGCAGGGTGAACTGGCCCGAGGCAATGGAGGATTGGCCGACGCTGGCCGTACGGCCGATACGCTCGATCAGGTCCGGTGTGTGCTGGCTGGACATCTGCATCAGCAGGTAGGTTTCCAGCCAGGGATCGAGGATCAGGCCGGCGTCCAGGGTGATCTGTTCGCGCAGCGACTGCATCGCGGTCAGGGCGGCGGTGAAACGATCGTAGCCATCCGGCCACCAGCCGACGGTGCGCAGGGCCTGGGTGTCCATGCCCTTGACCGCGGCCTGCAGCGTGTCGAAGCGCGCCTGGGTAGCGGCGCTGGCGTGATGGGTCTTGAGGGCGTCTCCCAGGGTTTGCAGGCCTTGCTGAATCAGCGGGCTGCCCGCATCCACCTTGGCCATCGCGGCCTGGGCGGCAGGGGTCGGCGTATGCAGGATATCCAGGGCTTTCCAACGGGCGGCCAGGTTGCGCTGGGCGCTCAGTTGCCCATCGAGCAGGTCCAGCGCCAACAGCTGGCGCACGCCGGACTGTTCGCTGGAAATCACCGCGAGTTTGTCGTGGTAGTCCTGGCCGATCATCCACAGGCTGCCGGCGAGCGGCAGCATGAATAGCAGGAACAGCACCTGGAACTTACGCGCGAAACCGAACCGCCCGAGCAGACGGATACCGGGTGATAAAAGTCTTTGCATGCCCTACGAACTCCCCTGAACAACCCCACACTTCACAGCCGGGAATGACTACCGGCAAAATGCCATGTCATTGATTACTCTGGCTCAAGCAAGATCTGGGCCGTGAGATACAAGCGTGACGACACGTGCGATGGCGCTAAGAAACCTTTGATCAGTGCGCGAAAATGGGGCGAAAGCACTCATTATCGGGCGCGCGCCTGTAACCGCCGGGGACACGGCGCGACGCGGGAGAGGTCGAGCGCTGACAATCAAGAACGATCTTCAGGTCAGCAGTTGAGTGATCCACTGAATTTCCCGGGCGATCCCGTGGACTTTCTCTTCCGGCACCGACTGCCTGGCTTTCTCGAAACTGGCCAGGGTCTTTTGTTTCTGCTGCAGCAAGCGCTGCCACTTCGCCACGAACGCGGGACTGCGCGCCAGCAACTGCAGCGGTCCGAAATACAGCTGTTGTTCGGTGTAGGACACAGGCCCGGTCGGTTCGGCGACGATGATTTCGTAGTAGAAGCGGTTCTCGTGCAGCAGCTCTTCGCCCACGATGCGGTAGCCGTTGTGCATCAACCAGTGGCGCAACGGATACTCGCCGCCATTGGGTTGCAGGACCAGGCGCTCCTGGCCATTCAACCGCGCCTTGCCGTTGTCGAGAATGTCACGAATGGTCTCGCCGCCCATGCCGCACAGACTGACGGCCGTGATGGCGTCGCCCGACTTGATGGCCGCCAGACCATCGGCCAGGCGCACGCTGATGTGCGCTTCAAGGCCGTTGTCGCGCACGGTGCGCCGGGCCGCATGAAAGGGCGTGGTTGCAGCCTCCCCCGCCACCGCGCCGGCAATCACGCCACGCCGCATCAGCGCCACCGGCAAGTAGCCATGGTCCGAGCCGATATCGGCCAGGCGCGCGCCGGCCGGCACGTGCGCCGCCACGCGCTCCAGACGCAGGGACAATGTGTGTGGGTTCAACGCGGGTTCCTTTTCATTCGCCGGAAAATCGATCGCGGCTATTGGTCAGATGCAGCACCATTGCCGCCCGCGCCGCATCCGAGTCCTGGCGCTTGATTGCATTGAAGATCGCCTCATGCTCCAGGCTCGCCAGTTGACCCAGCCTGGCAAAATCCGCCCCGCCGCGCTCGTCAGCCTTGACCTGGGTGCGGGGGATCATCGCGGCGCCCAGGTGCTGCATGATTTCACTGAAAAACGTATTGCCGGTGGCTTCGGCGATCAGTTGGTGGAAGCGCTTGTCGTCTTCCACGCAGCTGTCGTTGTTGGCCAGGCAGGCCTGATAGTCGTCCAGCGCCTGGCGCATATGGGCCAGTTGCGCGTCGGTACGGCGCAACGCGGCCAACGCCACCGCCTGCACCTCCAGACCCAGGCGCAGTTCCAGCATGTGGCGCACGCTGGCGACGGTGTCGACGTGCAGGCGCAGACCCTGCCGAGCGTGTTGCTCCAGCACGAACGTGCCGATGCCGTGCCGCGTCTCCACCAGCCCCGACGCCTGCAGCTTGGAGATGGCTTCGCGTACCACCGTGCGGCTCACCCCATGCTCAAGCACGATGGTGGATTCGGACGGCAGTTTTTCGCCCGGCTTGAGCTGGCCGAGCAGGATGCGCTGAGTCAGCGCATCGACCACGCCCTGGGCCAGGTTGGTGGAGCGTCGGCGCACGGGAGGTGCGTTTTCAATGGGCATCGCTAAGGGTCCACGGGGTTGGGCTGGTGGGAGCTTAACATCCCGTTCACCGACGACGCCGAGTTGATTCAAGAGACAGTCAACTTGTATGACAACCAAACTGATAGACCGCTATTCCGCCCCGAAACATCCTGCCGACCGAGCCGTGCTCCGATGATAGAAAACCCCTAATAGCACGAGTAAATAACCAAAATATCATTCCACCCGCGCCTTTATGAGAACAAATACTCATTGCGGCGCATTGCGATTTTCAAAAAACAACTTGTATGATGTCTGGCAACAAAACCACAACCCGCATAAAAACAAATCAGGGGGCGTTTTCCATCGTGAACCATTCCAGCCATGCATCCGCTGCACCAGAAACCGACTCGGTGCTCACCCGCGCCGTGAGCAAAGTGAAGGGCCATGTGCTCCCGCTGTTCGTGGTCATGTTCATCCTCAACTACATCGACCGGGTCAATATCGGCTTCGTGCGCACGCACATGGAGCACGACCTGGGCATCGGCGCGGCGGCCTATGGCTTCGGCGCCGGGCTGTTCTTCATCGGCTACGCGCTGTTTGAAGTGCCGTCCAACATGCTGCTGCAAAAGGTCGGCGCACGCATCTGGCTGACCCGCATCATGTTCACCTGGGGCATCGTCGCCACGCTGATGGCGTTCATCCAGAACGAAACCCACTTCTACATCCTGCGTTTTTTGCTGGGTGTGGCTGAAGCAGGCTTCTTTCCCGGGGTGATCTACTACTTCACGCGCTGGTTGCCCGGGGTTGAGCGCGGCAAGGCCATTGCGATCTTCCTCAGCGGTTCTGCGGTGGCGTCATTGATCTCGGGCCCGCTGTCGGGTGCGCTGTTACAGATCGAAGGCTTCGGCTTGCACGGCTGGCAATGGATGTTCGCCATCGAAGGCCTGGCCTCGGTGGCGCTGGGCTTCTTTGTGTGGTTCTGGCTGGACTCCAAGCCCCATGACGCCAAGTGGCTGAGCCGCGAAGAACAGGATGCGCTGGTTGCGGCCATTGATCAGGAACAGCGTGACCGCGAAGCCCTGACCACGGTCAAACCGACCCTCGGCAAACTGCTCAAGGACCGTCAGATCCTGCTGTTCTGCGTGTTGTATTTCTTCATCCAACTGACGATTTATGCAGCAACGTTCTGGCTGCCGAGCATCATCAAGAAGATGGGTGACCTGAGTGATATACAAGTGGGCTTCTTCAACTCGATTCCCTGGCTGATCTCGATCATCGCCATGTACGCCTTCGCAACGCTGTCCGGCAAGTTCAAGTTCCAACAGGCGTGGGTCGCGGCAGCCTTGTTGATCGCAGCGGCCGGGATGTTCATGTCCACCACGGGCGGGCCGATCTTCGCGTTCGTGGCGATCTGCTTTGCGGCCATCGGTTTCAAATCCGCGTCTTCGTTGTTCTGGCCGATTCCCCAGGGCTACCTGGACGTGCGCATCGCCGCTGCAGTGATCGCGCTGATCAATTCCATCGGCAACCTGGGCGGCTTCGTCGCCCCCACCACCTTTGGCTTCCTGGAGCAAACCACCGGCTCGATCCAGGGCGGGCTTTACGGCCTGGCCGGCACCTCGGTGCTCGCGGCCGTCCTGGTGTTCTTCGCCAGGACCTCACCTTGCGCCGGGCTGATGTCGCCCGGCATTGCGCCCACCGCCAACGCCATCAGCAAACCTCTTTGAGCGTATTAAGGACCTTGCCATGAATACTCCCGTCATCACCCATTTCGACGTCATCCCGGTCGCCGGTCACGACAGCATGCTGCTGAATCTCAGCGGCGCCCACGGCCCTTACTTCACGCGCAATATCGTGATCCTCAAGGACAGCAGCGGCAACACCGGCGTGGGTGAAGTGCCCGGCGGCGAGCGCATCCGCGAAACCCTGGAGGACGCGCGCAGCCTGGTGATCGGCCAGCCGATCGGTCAGTACCAGCGCATCCTCAACCAGATGCGCAGCACCTTTGCTTCCAGGGATGCTGCCGGCCGTGGGCTGCAAACCTTTGACCTGCGTATCACCATTCACGCCGTTACCGCGATGGAGGCGGCGCTGCTCGACTTGCTCGGTCAGTTCCTCGAGGTGCCGGTGGCCGCTCTGCTGGGCGAGGGGCAGCAACGCGATGCGGTGAAGATGCTCGGTTACCTGTTCTACGTCGGCGACCGCACCGCCACGGACCTGGCCTACCGCAACGAGGCAGAATCCGATGACGACTGGTTGCGCCTGCGCCATGAGAAAGCCCTGACGGCCGACGCTGTGGTGCGCCTGGCCGAAGCCGCCAAGGCCCGATACGGCTTCAACGACTTCAAGCTCAAGGGCGGTGTTTTGAGTGGCGATGCCGAGATCGAAGCGGTCACCGCCCTGGCCGAGCGCTTCCCGGACGCGCGCATCACCCTCGACCCGAACGGTGCCTGGTCACTCAAGGAAGCCATCCGTTTGTGCCGCGACCAGCATCACGTCCTGGCCTACGCCGAAGACCCCTGCGGCGCGGAAAACGGCTATTCGGGCCGCGAAGTCATGGCCGAATTCCGTCGTGCAACAGGCCTTAAAACCGCCACCAACATGATCGCCACCGACTGGCGCGAAATGGGCCACGCCATTCAGTTGCAATCGGTGGACATTCCCCTCGCCGACCCGCACTTCTGGACGATGCAAGGCTCGGTGCGCGTGGCGCAGATGTGCCACGAATGGGGCCTGACCTGGGGCTCGCACTCCAATAATCACTTCGATATTTCCCTGGCCATGTTCACTCAGGTAGCGGCAGCGGCGCCGGGCGAGATCACCGCGATCGACACCCACTGGATCTGGCAGGACGGCCAACGCCTGACCCGGGAGCCGCTGAAGATCGAAGGCGGCTACGTGAAAGTGCCGGCCAAGCCTGGCCTCGGGGTGGATATCGACATGGATGCCGTGGCCAAGGCCCACGAACTGTACAAAAGCATGGGCCTGGGCGCGCGGGATGACAGCGTGGCGATGCAGTTCCTGGTTCCGGGATGGCGCTTCAACAACAAGCAGCCTTGCCTGGTGCGGTAAAGCCAGTTTATGCGGGAGCGAGCTGGCTCGTTCCTGCCAATGGCATGCCCGGCATTAAGGTCTGTGGGCCTTTTTGCTCACAATCGGCTGCACCGTCAGCTCCACCCCCAACGCCACCATCAACTTCTGGATCGTCTCATAGCGCGTCTTGGATCCGCCCTTAAGGGTTTTATAAAGACTTTCCCGATTAACCCCCGCCGCCTCGGCCACTTTGTTCACACCCTGGGCCTTGGCGACTTCAGCCAGTGCTTTCATAAGGATCTGCGGGTCTTGGGCCTTCATGCTCTGCGCAAGATAGGCACTGATGGTCTCCGGACTGTCGAGAAAGCGCGAAGCTTCGTAGACGCGGGTACCGGATGTATCAAGGTCGAGGATTGGCATGTCCTCGGGTTTGAATGTCGATTCGCTCATTTCATCTACCTCTCAGGGCATCGAGGATTTCTTTTGCCCGTCTGATTGCTCTTTTTTGATCGGTTTTATCGCCGCCCCATAACATCAGGTAAGCGGCGATGCCCGTGCGTACAAAATAGATCCTGTAGCCTGGCCCGACAAAAACACGCATTTCGCTCAGGCCGTCGCCGACAGGGGCGCAATCACCAAAATTGTTCTCTTCGGCTCGATCCAGACGCGCCAGCACCGCCGTCTTTCCGCAAATATCCTTCATGCCGTCGAGCCATGCATCGAACTCGGGCGTCCTGCCGATCGTATTGGTCACAGATTCACATGTAGCCTACTGGCTACTACTTGTAGATGCCAGTGAATTTTTATTCCGTTGAGAGCCGCAAGAAAAAATCCTAGACCAGCATCCGCGCAGGCAGCCGGACGATACTATTAGCGCTTGTTTCGCTGCGCTCCCTCCAAACAATCCCGACCTGAAGCCCAATCAGGCGGCGCATCGCGATCGGGGCACAGGTATCTACACAACGTTGTAGCGCCCAACGCTAACCCGCTAACCACGATGCGCAGCGAGTCGCTCTTGATCTTGATCTGCTTTTGATCTTGATCTCAGGCGCCCCGTTAAACCACGCTGGCCGAACGCAGGCTTGGGAGCCCTAAGTGGCCGTTACCTGAATAATGGATATGTACTCGGTCCAATCCAACATCCCGGCCAGCCCAGAGGCCGCCATCGGGGGCAAGCCCCCTCCCACATCGCGCCTTGCGCGCCATTAGCCAAATCCGGGGCAGACCATTATAAGATATGGCCTGAACCCGCCTTCTCACGCACCGGAAAAACTCTCCATGAAGCTCCCTGAGATCAGCACATTCATTGCGCAATGGCCCTCGCTTGACCTGGGCCCTATCGCCGCCTGGCGGGTGACGCAGGACTGCGAAAACCACGTCCAGGCCTTGCTTTCACGCCTCGGCGCAGGCTACCGCCGTCACGCAAACTGCGCCATCCATGAAAGCGCCACCGTCGAAGAAGGCGCTGTGCTGAAGGGGCCGAACATCATCGGTGAAGGCTCGTTCGTCGCCGCAGGCGCCTACCTGCGTGGCGGCGTTTATCTGGGCAAACACTGCATCGTGGGCCCAAGCTGCGAGCTGAAAAGCAGCTTCATGCTTGATGCAAGCAAGCTGGCGCATTTCAACTTTGTCGGCGATTCGGTGATCGGCGAAGGCGTCAATATTGAAGCCGGTGCAATCATCGCCAACTACCGTAACGAACTGGATGGCGCGGCTATCAGAATCCGCTATGCCGATGCCGTCATTGAGACGGGCGTGAACAAATTCGGCGCCCTGGTAGGCGATGGCTGCAAGATTGGCGCAAACGCAGTGATAGCTCCCGGCGCACTCTTGCAGCCCAACAGCCGTATTCCGCGCTTGGGGTTGATTGATCAGTTCGCCTACGACTAAGCAGCGGCATCGCGGAAGAGTGATCACGCCACTTGCGCGCTACCCAAACTGCCCGTTTCAGATCATGCTGCGCCGCTCACTTCAAGGACGAAAAAACCAGTGAAAATCACCCTCGCCGCCTTGCTCCTGATTGGTCTGATCACTCCCGCATTCGCCAACGACAACCCCATCGGTTTCAAAAGCACCACCCTGCCCGACGCACGCAACCAGCGCGCGCTGGAAATGGCCGTCTGGTACCCCACGGCAATCAGAACCGCTCCCCGGTTGATCCGAGACGACGCGGTGTTCTTCGGCGCCCTGGCCGTGCCCGATGCGCCGCCGACCGGCGGTGAGCACCCGTTGGTGGTGCTTTCCCACGGCTATCGCGGCAATTGGGGCAATCAGATGTGGCTGGCGAGTGCGCTGGCGCGGCAGGGTTATATTGTGGCGGCGGTGAATCATCCGGGCACCACCACCAAGGATCGCAGTGCAGACGCAGCGGCGCAGTTATGGCAACGGCCCAAAGACCTGAGCCGCGCCATCGATGCGGTGCTTGCGCAGCCAACGCAATTTGGCGCGGTGGCGCAACACCGGATTGCGGCGGTGGGCCATTCTCTCGGTGGCTGGACGGTGCTGGAAATCGCCGGTGCGCGTTTCGATGCGGATCTGTTCGCCCGGGACTGCCTGGCCCATCCCAAGTTGGGCGGTTGCATCGGCTACGCGCAAATGAACCCTACCGGCGTTGCCGATGGCAAAGCCCAACTGGCCGCTGACTTAAGCGACAAGCGCGTTGCCGCCGTGGTGTCTTTGGACCTGGGCCTGTCGCGGGGGATGACCGATGCCAGCCTGGCCGCGCTGCCCGTGCCGGCGCTGGTGATTGCTGGAGGCGTGCCCTCGGAGGACATGGCTGTGGGGCTGGAGTCTGCCGACTTGGCCAGGCGGCTGCCGAAAGCATCCACGCAGTACGTGGAAATCGGCGACGCGAGCCACTTCAGCTTTATGGCGCAGTGCAAACCCGGCGCGGCGGCGATACTCGACGAGGAGGTGCCCGGTGACAGCATGATTTGCCGAGACAGCGAGGCCGGAAGGTCCAGGGCGCAGATTCAGCAACAGGTGATCACGCTGATCAGCGCGTTCCTCGCACATTGATCATGTGGCATCCCTGGCGGGTAAACCTTTCAATCCGCGTTTTTTATAGCTGGTATCATTCGCGCCTTTACCTGCCAGGCCAACGCACATGAACCGCCAGAAAAAACTCCAGCAGCTTTTCAAGGCCAAAGCCAAGAAGGCCAACGCCAAACTGGCGCCGAAGAGCAAAGATAAATACATCAGCAAGGCGGACCGTTTGAAGCTGGAAGCCGAGGCTGCTCAAGCCCCAATCACGCCCGCCGAGACGCCTGCTCAATAAGGCGCATTGCCGACGGCGTGCCCGCTTCATATTTGCCCCAGATACGCCGCAGATGACGCGCCGAGCCAAAGCCTGCGCGCTCGGCAACGGTTTCGATGTCCAGGCTCGACGCCACCAGCAGCTCACGCGCCACGGCCAGGCGCAGACGGTGCAGGTAATCCAGCGGGCTGATGCCGACATGCTCGTGGAACAGGCGCGCCAGGTGGCGGCTGCCGGTGCAGGCCAGGCTCGCCATGCGGGTGACGGTCCAGGCCTCACAAGGGGCAGCGGCAATGGCGTCCTGTACGCGATGGACGGCCGGGTGCAGGTGATTGCGTCCGGTGATCCACGGCGATAACTGCGGGTCAGCGCCGCTGCGGCGCAGGTACACCACCATATCCCGCGCGACGGCGCATGCCAGTCTGGGCCCGGCGCGCTCGGCGACCAGGTGCAGCATCATATCGATACCGGCTGTGATACCGGCGCTGCAACTGACCGGGCCATCGGTGACATACAGGCGGTTTTCCAGGACCCGTGCCCTGGGCGCCAGGGCCTGGAGGGTGGCACACAGCGCGTGGTGCGTGGTGCATTGGCGCCCGTCAAGCAGCCCGGCGCGTGCGGCCGTCAGTGCGCCGGCGCACACGCATATCAAATGCTCGGCAGACGGCGCAAACACCGTTTGCAGCCACTGCACCAGGCTGTCGCTGGCGGATTCGAAGGCGCGCAGGCCGGCTTCGTCTCCCCTCATGCTCGAGCCCACCAACACCACCAGGGTGCCGGGCGCCAAACTGGCCGGCAAAGGTGCCAGCCCCGTCAACGGCAAGCCGATGGAGCTGTGCAGGGACGGCACCGGGCTGACGTAGTGCAGCTCGAAATCCACCGCAGCCGGGTCATCCATCTGCGCGGCCAGGCGCAACACTTCGGCAGGCCCGGCCAGATCCAGCATCAGCACATTGGGCAACAACACGAACAGCACCGGCACGCTCATTGGTTCACCCCGCCAATGCCTGGGCGACGGTGACGATGCGCGCAAACCGACCTTCCAGCACCAGCTCCGTACGCTCGCGAATCTCGGCTGGGGTGTACACCCGGCCGCTGCGTGCATGGGTCATCGGGAAGGTCAGCGTGGCCTCACTGACGAAGTCGACGCCAAAACCGCTGTCCGAGGCCTGCCGCGTGGTGGTCTCGCAGCACTGTTCGGTACGGATGCCGCTGATGATCAAACGGGTAACGCCCATCTCGATGAGGCGCGCAGCCAACGGCGTACCGGCGAAGGCGCTGTGGTAGTGCTTATGGATGACCAACTGCGGATCGATCGCAAGCTCGCTCAATACCCTGACGTTACCCGATGCCAGCGAAAAGTGGCCCTGGTCTTCCACATGAAACACCTGCACCACCGGGATACCTTGTTGAACGCAGCCATCGATAAGGGCCTGCTGGTTTTCCAGGTAGTTGGGCAGGTCGTTTTCGGACCAGTAAGGTGTGTGCAGGAATGAATGCTGGGCGTCGATTACGATCAGGGCTCTGCGGCTCATGGTAGGTCCTTCAAGGCTGATATGGGGGGCATCTGCAAACTATGCTAAAGCCCCTCGCAAGACAGCAACAGGTGCGAGACGGACCGACTCAGGACGGATTCGGACATACCAGGAAACCTGCAATCGCTCGCTCAGCAGCCGCTCAAGGCCACCTGACGCCGTTCGCCCGCGAAGAAGAACGGTCGCAGCCGCACGCCCACGCTGTTGCCGATAAATGCAGCCACCAGCCACAGCCAGCCATGCAGGCTACCCGAAGCGATGCCGCTGAAATAGGCGCCGATGTTGCAGCCATACGCCAGGCGCGAGCCATAGCCGAGCAACAGGCCACCGATGACCGCCGCAATCAACGAGCGCGCCGGTATCTTCAAGCTCGGCGCGAAACGCCCGGCAAGGCCTGCGGCCAACAGCGCGCCAAGCACGATGCCGATGTCCATGACGCTGGTGATGTCTTCCCAAACCGGCGCGGCCAGGGCCTTGGCGTTGGCCGGCATCTGCCAGAACGCCCAACTGGCTACGTCTACACCCAGCCCACTCGCCACCTTGGCGCCCCACAGCGCGAACGCTGAAGTAATGCCCCACGGCCGCCCGGCCAGGGCCAGCGTGGCATAGTTGAGCAATGCCAGGCCTATAGCCCCCCAGACCAACGGCCAAGGCCCGCGCAGGAATCGGCGCAGCCCTTGATGCTCGCTGGTTGCGCCGGTTTCAAGCTGGCCATGACGGCCCTTCTCCAGACGCACAGTCACCCACGCAATCAACCCGAACACCGCCAGGCTCAGGAGCAACGCTGGCAGTACGCCAAAACTTTTGACGATGGACACCGGCGCAAACGATGGCAAGGCAAACCACCAGTCGACGTGATGGGTGGCAATCAACGAACCGCAGATAAAGAACAACAGGGTCACCAGCATGCGCGCGTTACCGCCGCCGACGGTAAACAGGGTGCCCGAGGCGCAACCGCCGCCCAACTGCATGCCGATGCCGAAGATAAACGCGCCGAAGACCACTGACACCCCGGCCGGCGCCACCAGCCCGACCACCGGCTGACCGAACAAGGTTCCCGCGCCCAGCGCCGGGAAGAACAGCACCACCGCCAGCGCCAGCATCACCATCTGCGCGCGCAGCCCGGCGCCGCGCCGCTCCTTGATAAACACACGCCAGGCCGAAGTGAACCCGAAGGCGGCGTGGTACAGCGTCAGGCCCAAGGCGGCGCCGACGATCAGCAACAACACCTGGCGCATGCCCACCGCGTTCTGCAGGAACAGGGCGCCTGCCACCAGGATGATAAAAGCCACAAGGGGCGCGGCCGGCTTGCGTGCCGGCGTCAGGGAAAGAGAGGTGCTCATGGGAATCTCACATGTTTGAAGGTGGCCAGTATAAACCCGGCGTGATGGCGGTCAGGCGCTGACGTCGCTCGCGCCGCCTGGGTTGATCGAGTTCCACGCGGCCTCAGCCAGCAATTCACGGTACTCCCAGGGGCTCTTCCTGACCTTCTCCGACAACCATGCGCGCGAGTAGCTCTGCGCCGCGCCGATGATCAGCGAAGGGATCAGTTCGGCGGGCAAGTGGCTGAAATGCGCCTTGCGCCCTGCCTCACTCATCCACTCCTTCAACTGTTGGTTGCGGTGTTTATTGCGTGAAACCAGTTCGTCCCTGAACGGGCCATTGGACACGGCGAAGCCACTCTGGAACACAAACCGCGCCCAGTCCGGCTGTTCAGTCACCCACTCGACGTAGCTGTACACCAGCCCGGTCACGCCCGCTTGAGCGGTATCTGCCGCTTGCAGATAACGGTCGCGCAGGCTGGCCTGGTCCTCGAGCGCCGCAAAAAAAAGCGCCGCGACCAACCCCTCTTTATTGCCGAAGTGGTGGTAGATGGCACCCACGCTGGTGTCGCACCGGGCGCGGATGGTTTCGATATTCGTCGCTTCAATGCCCGCCTCGTTAAAACACGCGAGCGCCTCGCGCAGGATGGTGCGCTTGAGGTCGCTGCGCCTGCCCGGGAAGGTGCGTTCGATAAGGTCGATGGAATGCATGCAGGGACGCCAAATGAAAAGAGTCTATAGGTTCTGCGGGCGGCAGAGAAAGCCTGGCTTGACACGCAGCAAACCAACGGAATATTGTTCCGTTACAGAATATTATTCTGTAAACCAATCATGAGGACAGTTACATGAGCCAAGCACTGAGCATGTTCAACAGCGTAGGCCCTGCCGCGTTCAGCAACCTGGCCTGCCAAATGGCACCGTACTTCAGCACGATCACGCCCGAGATCGCTGAGTTGCGCCCCAACCACGCGGTGGTCAACGTGCCGTTTCGCAAGGAAATCACCAACCACCTGGCTTCGGTGCACGCGATTGCGCTGTGCAACGCCGCCGAACTGGCCGGCGGGATGATGACCGACGCGTCCATTCCCGCTGGCGCACGCTGGATTCCCAAAGGCATGACCGTGCACTACCTGGCCAAGGCGAAAACAGACATTCGCGCGGTCGCCGATGGCAGTGCCATCGACTGGCAAACCGCCGGAGACAAGATCGTACCCGTAGAGGTGTTCGATAAAGGCGACATCAAAGTATTCACCGCTCACATCACCATGAATGTGAAACTGGCTTAACTCAGTGCCCCACCGCCGCAGGCCCATCGGCAGACCGCCGTCCCGGTTTGAAGCCATGGGCATGCGCCGACCAGGCGATCACCAGCGCCACGCCCGCCAACACCAGCATTACCCACGCAAACGAGGCCACACCCCAACGGTCAAGCAGCACGCCCCCCACCACCCCGCTGCCGGCAATCGCGCTGTTCCAGGCCACCACATTCAGCGACAGCGCGACATCCGCACCATCACCTGCGGCATCGGCCAGGGCGGTTTGCAGCAAGGTGGCGGCACCGCCGAAGCTCAAACCCCAGACCGCCACCCCGAGGTAGATCACCTGCGGCTGGTTGCCTAGAAAACCGAACACGCCACTGATTGCCGCAAAGGTCGCCAGGCTCGCCAAGACAGTGTTGCGCAGCACCGGTTCGACGAGTCTGGCCGTCAGCCAGATACCCGCCAACGCGGCAATACCGAACACCAGCAGCACCAGATCCACCCGCTGCGCCAGCCCGGCCGGTGCCAGGAATGGGGCGATGTAGGTGTACAGAATGTTATGGGCGAGCATCCAGCTGATGACCACGGCCAGTACCGGGCGCACGCCGGGCGTGGTCAACACCTTGCCGAGGGAGAGACGCTGGTGCGCGGGCTGCGGCGGGTAATCCGGGACTTTCACCAGTACCCACACGATCAACCCCAGCGTCAGCGCCGACATCAGGCCAAAGGTGGTCCGCCAGCCCAGAAACCCGCCGAGCCAGGTCCCCAGCGGCACCCCCAGGGACAGCGCAATCGGCGTACCCACCATCGCCAATGCCAGGGCTTTACCCTGTAGCGCGGGCGCGACCATGCGCCGTGCATAACCGGCCAGCAGACTCCAGGCCAACCCTGCCGCCACACCGGCAAAAAAGCGCGCCACCAGCGTGACGCCATAGTGGGACGACAGCGCAGTGACGGAGTTGAACAGGAGGAAGCCGACAATGGTCAGCAACAGCACATTGCGTCGTCGCCAGCCACGGGTGGCGATGGTCATGGGGATCACCGCCAACACCGAGCCCAGCGCATAGGCGGGGACCATCTGCCCGGCCATGGACGGTGAAATCGCCAGGCCCTCGCTGATCAACGGCAACAGCCCGGCGGGCAGTGTTTCAGTGACGATGCAGATAAAGCCGGTCATGGCCAGGGCGAGCAAAGCGCCGACGGGCAGACGTTCGGATGACGTCGATACACTGAGTGAAGGGGTCACGGGTAAACTCCTTGAGCCAACTTAAATACTGATCGATACAAATGTTGCAGGCGAGCACAGCGCATTGTCAACGATTTATGTATCGACTAGTATTTATGTGGTTATCCAAAGGACTCTCGCCATGGCACAAATGGGCAGGCCCCGTACCTTCGATCGTGAGCAGGCCGTGGAGCAGGCCATGCACCTGTTCTGGCAACACGGTTATGACGCCACGTCGCTCGCCCAGCTTAAGGCCGGCCTGGGCGGCGGCATCTCCGCGCCGAGCTTTTACGCGGCATTCGTTTCCAAGGAAGCGCTGTTCGGTGAGTGCGTGCAGCGTTACCTGGCGACCTACGCCCAAGTCACCGAGTGCCTGTGGGACGAAACCCTGCCACCGCGCCAGGCCATCGAGACTGCACTGCGCCAGTCGGCCCGCATGCAGTGTGACAACGCCCACCCCAAGGGCTGCATGGTGACACTCGGTGTGATGAGCGCGCCGAGCCCCGAGAACGCCCGCGTGGCGGATGCGCTGACCCAGTCACGGGCACGCACGCGGGCTGGGATCGTGGCGTGCGTTGAACGCGCAATCAGCGGCGGATCCCTGCCCGACACCCTTCATGCTGCAGCAATGGCGACGGTGTTCGACAGTTTCCTGCAAGGTGTGTCGATCCAGGCACGGGACAACGTTCCCCACGCCGCTATCGATGCAGCGATATCCCAGATCATGCTGGCCTGGGATATCGCCGCCGCAACTGCCTCGCCCCATCGCAACGCTGCGTCATAGGAAAGCCCAGCCCGACGCTGATCCGACATTACGGGGACGAGGGCGAGATGTCATTGAGTCAGTGTCTTCATGGCGATAGGGTGCTGCCAAAGAGGCGATCGTCGAGACTGATGGTAGGCGTAAGTGACGCACAGTCAGTTGCTAGCTGTCAGTCACAACGGTGCCGCGAAAACCGTGGTGAACCGGATCGTGCAGCAGCCACTGCCCCAAACGCTGCCTGGCCAGCATCGATTGGCTACCGACCCAAATCACCACACCATCCGGCCTGACGAGGGCACCCTCACCAACGTCAAAACCGTTGTTAGGCGAATGCTCGCTGATGGATGCCATTTCCAATCCCGGAAAATCCCTTCGAAGATCGTCCGCCAGCCCTGGGGCACGATAATGCACGAGGACAAACCGGCCTCCGCGCAGCAACTGCGTCACGTTCTGTAGCGGCAATGTCCGACCCTCGACAATCAGGTCCAGCAAGGGCAGACGTCGACCTACCAAACGGTGATCGCCTTTGCACCGCACACTGCCATAGCACACGCCCTCTCCCGCCAGTGAACTCACCACCTTCTTCGCCACATACGGGACCCGTGTCGCCTGCAGCCCAATCCAGTGAATCATCCGACCTACCGGGCCTGAAGCAGTATTGAAGCGGAAAAGCAGATCCGTATTGCGCAATGCCGCCGCCGCAATAGGCTTACGCTCGGCCTCGTAACTGTCCAGAATATCCAGCGCCAATTTGCCCTGTATCACCCCTGCCAGCTTCCAGGCCAGGTTCGCCGCGTCGCCGATACCCATTTGCAAACCCTGCCCACCTGCGGGGACATGAGTGTGGGCGGCATCTCCCAGCAGAAACACCCTCCCCAGGCGGTATTGAGCAGCCAGGCGCTGCTGGCTGCGATAGCGAGCGCTCCACAGCACATGCGCCAATCCGAAATCGGTCCCCAGGATATCGCTCATTCCATGGGCAATTTCATCATGGGTGACCGGTTCTTCGACCGGAACATCCATGCGCTCGTTGTCTTCAATGCTGACGCGATAGTTACCATCGGGTAATGGAAACAAGGCGACCAGCCCCCTGGAGACAGACCTTGCGTGTACCGCAGGTAAAGGTGGCTTTTTCAAGACAATGTCAGCAACCACCAAGGAGTGCTTGTAGTCCTGCCCAACAAACGGAATATCGAGGAGCCTGCGCACAGAACTGTTAACCCCATCGGCGCCCAGTACCCAGTCGTAGCTGCGCTGCTGCACACTGCCAGTTTCGTGGTGCTCCAGTGTGACCTCAACCTGTGCATCACCGACAGCCAGGGTTTTCAGAGCATGCCCACGCCTGAGCTTCACGCCCACCCGGTTAGCCCAGTCGGTTAATACGGCCTCGGTCTCGGATTGCGGGATGATGACCATGTGAGGGTACTCACAAGGCAGTTTGGAAAACGAGAGCGTCCTCCCAGACTTGTCTCCCAGCGGTGCGCTTGCCCAGACGATTCCCCGACGTATCATCTCGTCTGCCAGGCCCCACGCATTGAGCAACTCCAGGGTGACCGGCTCCAAGCCAAACGCACGGGAATGGGGGGAGGCCATCGCTCTTTTATCGATCAGGTCAACCTCAATCCCTGATTCAGCCAGCGCCGCAGCCGCAGCCAATCCGACGGGCCCCGCCCCCACGACCAGGACCTGTTCCTTTTTAACGGGCATGATTATCCACCTCTCCATCGATAGGACGGAAAATGGCGACAATGACGTGCTGGTCGGTAACGAGCGTTTCCATGCTCTTGAGCCCAGCAGTCTGCGCAAGCTCGACCACTTCATGCTCTGACCGGTAATCTGCCAGAGCTCCCACTACCCAGTTGATCAAGGTAGTCAATCCCCAACCTGCCGGTTGGTTTTCCACCAGGCAGAAAATACCGTGTGGCTTGAGCACGCGACGCACTTCGTTCAGGCCGGCTACCTTGTCAGCCCAATGGCCGAACGACATCGAACACACCACCAGATCCATGCTTTGCGAGGGCAACGGCAAGGCTTCGGCAACGCCTTTGACGAACGAGGCGAACGGTCGACGCCTCATGCCCTCGTCCACCATGCCTTGGGCCGGGTCGATGCCCGTGAAACATGCATCGGGCCACTGGGCGGACATGCGTTCGATCAGTGCACCGGTCCCACAACCAATGTCCAGTACACGCTCAGGGCTTAAAGTGCATAACCACCGGCTCACGATCCGCAGGCACTCATCGTGTGACTGGTTCAACTTGCTGCCATACCGCGCTTCATAAGTCGGTGCGATGCGACTAAACGTGTGTACAAAGCCCGGATTCCGATTTCTTTTACCGCCAAAAAAAGCCTTAGGCATTGCTGAATATCCCTATATGGCAACCATTACCCAACGGACTCTGGTGGAGAAATCCGCCAGATAAAACAATAAATACAATAAGCAGCCGCCCACCGACAATTAATATTTAGCGGCTGGCATTATTCCACCTTAATATTATTTTTCTGTATAAGCGAGCCTCCACCTTGCGCCCCCACCGGCTGGCCTCTCACTCCACCTGCACGTATAGAAAACACGCACCTGAAACCTCCATTGATCCGCGGAAGCTGCCTGAATAAAGGACTTTTCATGCGTCCCCAGTACTCTATTTTCTGTCCCCCATTTCGGGGGCGCCGTAATATCCTGTTACTTTCTCACCAATTGCTTTTAAATTTAAATGGGCAATTATGGACCGCGTCGCCACAACCACATGGTACAGGCCGAACCAACTAAAAACATTTGCCTGACGCTTGTAATCAAGGATGTTTTACAAGCCACACAAAAATAATGTCGTTGCTGTTGTGGTAAAACCAGCAGAATAAGTTAAAGCGCTTATTCCATTACCAAGGAGAGGTATACGGTGCACGCTTCATTACGCCAAAAGGTTCTCTGTTTACAGCAGTCCATCGACGCCAACCTGCCTGGCTTATTACTTGAAGTCGCCTTTCATGTGAGCACCGACCTCTCCACTGCACAGTTGGTATCGCGTATCGAACGCGTGGCCGAGCGGCATGCCTCTTTGCGGCAGCGCTTTATCATGCGCAACGGCACTTACTGGATTGAACAGACCTCGCCGCAAGCATTACGCTACTGTTTTGTGCGCACTTGCGATGAAGCATCAACCGAAGCACTGCTGGCTCCCGACCGCGAGCACATTGGGGCGGAATCCGAGCGTTTGTTCCACGCCGAAGTCGTTGAGCGTAGCGACGGGCAACGCTACCTGGTTTTCCGCATTCATCACGCCATCGCCGACCTGTGGTCTGTCGGCCTGCTGATTCGTGATTTTGCCGAAGACTGTAAAGACCGCCCCGGCGTCACCGTGGCGCCAAGGCCGACAGTTCCTGTCATCGACGTTGAGTTCTGGCGCAACCAAATGCCGCAGCACACGTCGTTTTCATTGCCCATGGGCTCCCAGCAAGCCCACATGCGACGCCGCGCAGTACTGTCCTCCTTTGTCATCGACCGGGAAAATACCGCCAACCTGGCCCGACTGGCCGCAACGTGCGGGGTGACCCCCTATACGGTTCTACTCGCGGCGCACATATTGGCCCTGTCCAGAATCGGGCAGAGTCAAACCGTACCGCTGGCGGTAACATTCCATGGCCGAAACAGGGGCAACAAGGACGCAGTAGGCTACTTCGCCAATACGCTTGCCGTGCCTTTTGTTACGGGCGACGACAGCGTGGAGGATTTTGTCAGACATACCGCCAAGCGCCTGGATGAGGCGTCAAGAGCCAGTCTGAATGGCGGTTATCCGGAATTGGCGGAGCTCATGGCGCCGCAAGGGTGGACACCGACCGTCCCGTCCAACGCCGTGATTTTGCAGCAGGATATGCCCGGCATGCCGAGAGGGTTGGCGGCCGCCCTGCTGGGACTGGGCACCGTCCAGTTGGGCGAGATGACGCTGACCGCAGTAGAGCCTCCCGCGAGCATCGGCCCCTTCGCCACAGCGCTGTTGCTGACGCGCCATAACGGTCAGTTGCATGGACGTGTCGAGGTGGATCCCGCGCAGCATCCCGGCTGGCTTGCCGATGCGATAGCCGGTCAGTTCGCCGAGATACTGGGGGCAATGGTGCAAGATCCGCAGGCCCGGTTGTCAGCGCTGCCTGCATGCCTGTTGCACCCGCCGAAAGCCCGGGCTCCAGCCAGACCGGGCCCCGTATCAGAGACACTGGTGGCCGCCTTTCTACGACAAGCCATTCTCTCGCCGAACAGTCCTGCACTGCAAACGCCCGAGGCCACCCTCAGTTATGGCCAATTGGCCAGTCGAGTCGCCACGCTATCGGCAGCCATGCGCCTGCGCGGGTTCGAGCCCGGACAAACTCTGGCGATACTCTTGCCTCGCGATATCAATCTCGTGCCGGCCCTGCTGGCGACCATGGCCTGCGGTGGGAGCTATGTTCCTCTCAGTGAAGCAAACCCCGACGAGTTGAACCGGTCGATTCTGCTCAAGTCGCGGTGTCGTGCGATCCTCACAGACCAGCAAGGCATGACTCGTTTCGATCACTTGGCGTCCTGCTGGTCCTTGCCCGACCTGCTGTCGATGCCCAAGGCACCGCTGCTGGATCAATCCCAGCCTCAAGCGAAAGCCTATATCCTGTTCACCAGCGGCTCCACCGGCGAACCCAAGGGCGTGGCGATTACCCATGCCAATGCAGCTAACCTGCTGCGCTGGGCGGCTCAGGATTGTGGCCCCGAGTACCTGGCGCAAACATTGGCCGCAACCCCGACCACGTTCGATCTGTCGATTTTCGAGATGTTCGCACCGCTGGTGGTCGGTGGCTGCGTCCGACCTGTGTCCTCGGTCATGTCGCTGATCGACAATCCGGCCCCACTGGCAGGCATCACGCTGATTAATACGGTTCCGTCGGTAGCCGACGTCTTGTTACAGCATGATGTACTGGAGCCCTCCCTGCGCATGCTGAACCTCGCTGGGGAACCGTTGAGCCGGGACCTTTACCTGAGACTCCAGAAAAAGCTGCCGACCACACGCATCGTCAACCTCTACGGCCCGACGGAAACGACGACTTACTCCACCGCCCTGGTGATCCAACCCGCTCAGCAGGAGATAACGATCGGTTATCCACTGCTGGGTACCTGGGTGGATGTCGTGGATGAACACATGCAGAGCGTGGGTATTGGTGTGCCTGGCGAGCTGATCATTCACGGACACGGCGTGGCGCAAGGCTATGTCAGCGACCCCGTGCGTAGTGCCGCCTCATTTTTACCTGCTCCGGATGGTTTGCGCTGCTATCGAACGGGAGACCGTGTGCGCTGGTTACCTGACGGTCGCCTGGATTTTATCGGCAGGCAGGATGACCAGGTGAAAGTACGTGGTTTCAGGATTGAACTGGGCCCCGTCCAGTCGGCGCTACAGGCCATTGAGTTCATTCGTGAGTGCGCGGTGGTCGTAGTTCCGAAAGGACAGCAGCGCAGCATCGTAGCGTTTGTCTGCCTGAAAGAACCAAGCGAAGATGAATCCGAACAGCGCGCCCGCATTAAACAATACTTACATGGCGCACTCCCCTACTACGCGGTACCCGACCACGTGATCTTTTTAGCAGCCTTGCCGAGAAACAAACACGGCAAAATCGATAGATCGCAGCTCTTCACATTCAACCCTTTAACTGCGAAAGAACACGAGACACGAGAAGCGAGCGACGTGGAAAAGCGCGTCGCGGGCTGTTGGCAGGCAATCATTGGCCACCCTGTCGCATTACATGAAAACTTTCTGGACATTGGCGGCCACTCGCTTTCCCTTACCCATTTAACGGGCTTATTGAGAAAAGAATTCAATATTCATATCCCCCTGCATGACCTCTGGATAAGGCCGACCATAGAACTACAGGCCGACTTTATTCAAACACTGCAATGTTCGGCGCGTGCACGGCCCGCTGCTGCGCCCATTCCACGCCTTGATAGAAAGATTTCTCATCATTAATCAGGAGTACCGCATGAGCGCTGATACATGCCGGACTGCAACTTTCCCTGTGTCACATGGCCAGGAACAGATCTGGTTTCTGAACGAACTGAACCAACGCTCCCAATTGGCTTACACCCTGGCGATGAGGGTCTCTATTGCCGGGGAATTAAATACACTGAAGTTGCAGCGCGCGGTCAACCAGGTAGCGGCCTCCCAGGAAATATTAAGAACCTCGTTCGCTTACGATAACGAAAAACTCCGCCAAGTGATTTCACCCTCGGCCACACTGCCCGTTCGGTATGTGGAATGCATTGACGATGCACCTGCGCTCAAACGCCTGATCAACATGGAAGTCCAACGCGGCTGGTCGCTGGGCACAGCACCACTGTACCGCCTGCTGCTGATAAAAACCGGCGACCAACAGCATGAACTGGTTATCTGCACACACCATATCGTCTGCGACGGTATCTCTCTGCAACTGTTGCTGAAAAAAATCGTTACCGTTTACACGGACCCTACAGGCTCGCCCGCCGACCCGAACGATGAGGCCCTGCAATTCGTCGACTACGCGACCTGGTCACGACAACACACTTATACCGGGCTCCAATACTGGCGCAAACAGTTGGCCGATGCTCCGACTGTCTTGGACATTTCGACACTGCCCAAACGGAGCGAACAACAGACATTTGCCGGCGCACGAATTCCCGTCGAGTTCAGCCACCATCAATGGCAGGCACTGCGCCAAAGGTTCAGATCCGAGGGCATCTCCTGCGCAGCAGTGTTCTTGGCGGCCTACTGCGTCGTCCTGCACCGTTTGGCCGAACAGGACGATATTCTCATCGGGGTGCCAACCTCAAATCGTCTGCGCCCGGAACTGGCCCAGATGATCGGCTACCTGTCCAATATGTGCATATTTCGCAGCACATACGCTCAGGACCAGAGCGTCATAGACTATCTCCAACAGATCCAGTTGGATCTCACCCAACTGATCGAGCACGGGGAAACGCCCTTCCAGCAAGTACTGCAAAGCGTCGGCCATACACGGCAAGCGGGAATGACGCCATTGTTCCAAGTGTTGTTTGGCTATGAGCAGGGCGTACAACGCACGTTGGATACCGGCGACCTGAAACTGACCGTGTCGGATGTGGATACCGGTGCCGCACGCCTCGATTTGTCGTTGTTCCTGTTTGAGGACCATGAGCTCAATATCAGTGGCTTCCTGGAATACGCCACGGACTCTATCGACACCGAGGCCGCCGAAGATATGGTCCGCATGCTCACCAGCGTGCTGCGCGCATTCGTCATGGCGCCCCACGCCGCCCTGAGTGCCGTACTGCTGGGACCGCCGGACTCGCAAGGGCAGACGCCTGCGGCCACAGCCAATTTTTCCAGTGTGCCTGCCCGTCTGCTCGCCTTGGGTGAGCGCCAACCCGATGCGATCGCGCTGCGTGATGAAAGCGGCGAATTGACCTACGCACAGTTGCGTCAGCAGATCCTGCAGGCGGCGGCAGCTCTACGCACCCTGGGCGCCGAGCCCGGTAAGCTGATCGCTATTATCGGCGAGCGCGGCAACCCGTGGGTAGTCGCCATGTTGGCGATCTGGCAAGTCGGCGGTGTCTACGTCCCGCTGTCCAGGGACCTGCCCGAAAAGCGTCTGCTGGGCATCCTGGCGGAACTCGAAGGGGTCATGCTGATTACTGACGACAGCGCACCTGATCATTTTGGGCAACCCGTCACGTTGAGCATGAGCGCGTTATTTGCCGAAGCCGCAGCGCCGTCCGAGCAGCACGCGACGGATGCCAGTCCCCATTCCGGTTACATGATGTTCACCTCCGGATCGACCGGCAAACCGAAAGGGGTGCACGTCAGTCAGGCCAACCTGGTCTCTACCCTGAACGCATTTGGTCAGTTGCTGGCGTTGAAACCGAGTGATCGGATGCTCGCGCTGACCACTTTCTCCTTCGACATTTCGCTACTGGAACTGCTGCTTCCCCTGGTCCAGGGCGCCAGCGTACAGATCGCCGCCGCTCAGTCCCAACGGGACATGCAAAAGCTCGCAGGCTACCTCGCCGATCCCCGGATCACGTTTGTCCAGGCTACGCCAGTGACGTGGAGGTTGTTACTGGCGACAGGCTGGCAACCCCAGGAGCGGCTGACCATGCTGTGCGGTGGTGAGGCGCTGCCACAGGATCTGGCAGACAGGTTATGCCTGCCCGGCATGACGCTGTGGAACCTTTATGGACCGACCGAAACGACAATCTGGTCCACGGCTTTTCAGCTCAAACCCGGCGATCCGGTGCAACTGGGCAATCCTGTCCCGGGTACGCGATTGGCCGTCGTGGATCGCAACCTGCACAGTGTTCCCAGAGGGGTAATTGGCGAATTACTGGTCTGCGGTCCCAGCGTCAGCCGGGGCTACTATCGCAACCCGGTTGAAACAGCGAAGCAGTTCGTCCCAGACCCCATCGCCGCAGGCCGACGCGCATATCTGACCGGTGACAGAGTGCGCATGCAGCAGGACGGTTCATTGGTTTACATCGGTCGACGTGACGACCAGGTCAAGCTACGCGGACATCGTATCGAGTTGGGAGAAATCGAGGCAGCACTCAGAGGATTGCCTGGGGTACGCGATGCCGCCGCCCAAGTCCATGGCCAGGATGCAAGTCGTGCAATACAGGCTTTCGTCCAGCTTTGCACAACAGCCGATGCCAGCAGGATCGATATCGGGCACTGGCTCGAGATATTACGCCGAACGCTGCCTGAGGCGTGGTTACCGACCGAGTATTTCAGGATAGAAGGCATTCCCCTTACCTATAACGGCAAGCGTGACAGAAAGCGCCTTATGCATCAGGCCGTCAGGCTGCAAGCACCCAGCCAGAGGGTAGCCCCCGGCAGTAAAACCGAGACCCAGGTTCAACAGATCTGGTGCGACCTGCTCAATCGAGAGGATATCGGCGTTACGGATGATTTTTTTCAGGTAGGCGGCCACTCCATTTTGGTGGCGCGCATGGTCGAGCGCATCGAAGCCACGTTCGGACGGCGCGTACCTATCGCAGATATCTATTTCTCTCCAACGATCGCCCGTGTGGCTGCGACGCTGGACTCCATGACATTCGAAAAAGGGCTGGCTGCACACAGCATGAAAGGTGATTGGGAATTTACCGCCATCAGCCTTCAACACAACGCCGGCAGCACGGCCGACGCCCAGGAGAAATAAACATGCACAGCCCCATGATCGATGCTTTCGAGGCCGCACTACGCGCGCTGCCTGCCGCCCGCGACGCACTCGGTGCCTACCCACTGTCCAGCGAACAAAAACGCCTCTGGCTAATCGCCCAATTGGCGGGCACGGCCACGTTGCCAGTGACGGTGCGCTATGCCTTCACCGGCACGGTCGACCTCGCCGTCGTACAACAGAATTTGAGTTCGTGGACCTCACACAGCGAGGCGCTGCGTAGCCTGTTTGTCGAAGTGTTGGGGCGTCCTGTCAGGCTTCTGATGCCTACGGGCCTGGTCAAACTGGAGTTATTCGATCACAGGCCGTCCGATACCGAGATGGCCAGGCTCCTGAGTGCCGCCTTCGAACTCGACAAGGGGCCATTACTGCGCGCGTTTATTATTCGAATTGACGCACAACACCATGAACTGCAACTGGTTGGCCACCCTATCGTAGTGGACGAACACGCCTTACAGCTCATCGCCCAGAGTCTCTTCCAGCCCGAGCCCGATCTTCAGCACCCTGCCATGGGGGCGCTTGCCGAGGTGTTTCACCGAGAACAGGCACTCGCACAGGACCCGCAGATCACTGAACAATGGCATCAATGGGGAATCACTCTGCAGGCACCTGCCGCCACGCAAATCCCGACCGAAAATCCCCGCAACGCAATCAAGGGCTCGGATCGTCAGGTTCATGAAGTGCTCAGTGAGTGGGACAACCGTACCGTTGTAGAGGCAGATCTCGTGACTGGCTGGCTGACGGTGCTAATGCGCTGGCAGGGGTCGCAATCGGCGCTTTGCGCAATCAAGGTGCGTGACCAGACGCATGCCAACTTGATCGGCCCGCTGCAAACCTTCCTGCCCGTGCGCGCCGATATGCCGGATGGGAGCACCCTGGCAGAACTGCGACTCCAAGTGCATAAGCAGCTCATTGACAACGATCGGCCCTCCTTTTCCACATTGCTGCAAGTGTGCCCGCCAAAGCGCGACCTTAGTCGCACCCCCTACTTCCAGACCGCCGTACAATTGATTGCGGACGATGTCCAACAGTTCTCCCCGTGCACCGGCAATCTCACGCGTCTGCCTGCAAGGCAACCCAGCGGCGACCTTGATCTGTTTATCTCCTGCTGGATAAAAGACGGCACCCTCGGCCTGACGCTGGATTACGATTGCGACGTACTGAACTCGAGCCAGGTCGAAACGCTCGCCCAGGCGCTCATCAGCGTATTGTCAGCGCCCGGCGAGCAGCCAATCGCAACGGTTGCGCTGATGGGCCAGCACCTGCAGCAGGCTGTTCTGGCCCAAGCCCAGGGCGCCCACACAACGCCGGCGCAGTTGACGCTGACCGAGCTGGTCGCCGCCAGCACGGAAAAATCCCCGCACGGTATTGCAGTGATCGACAACAGTCAGCAGCTCAGCTACGGCGAGTTATGGGCGAGGGCTGCAGTGGTGGCGGCCAACGTCTGCCAGCACGTGCCAGGGCCAAGCAGCATCATCGCCGTAGCGCTGCCCAGGTCGGCTGAATTCATTACAGCGCTGCTGGGGGTACTGCGAGCAGGTCATGCATTTTTGCCCATCGACCCCCGCCTGCCCATCGACCGTATCCGTTATCTGATTGAAAACAGTGGCTGCACACTGGTCATTACGTCCGATCAGCAATCCATAGAGGGCTGGCCAGAAGTCGCGACGATACGCATGGAGGCGCTTGATCCCGATATTCATTGGGAAACACCCCAGGGGCTCAGTTGCCGCGATGCTGCCTACCTGATTTACACCTCGGGCAGCACCGGCACGCCCAAGGGGGTGATCGTGGAGCACCGGCAAGTCGTCAACAACATTTTCTGGCGACAACGAACCTGGCCCCTGACGCCACAGGACAACGTGCTGCATAACCATTCGTTCAGCTTCGATCCCAGCGTCTGGGCGGTGTTCTGGCCGCTGCTGACCGGTGGCACCATTGTGCTGGCGGATGTCAGGACCATGGAGGACAGCACCGCGCTGCTCGATCTGATGATCCGCCATGACGTCAGCGTTCTGGGCGGCGTACCGAGTCTGCTCGGTACGCTGATCGACCACCCATTCGCCAATGACTGCCGAGCGGTCAAGCTAGTGCTCAGTGGCGGGGAAGTCCTTAACCCCGAACTGGCACGCAAGATTCAAAAGGTTTGGCAGGCAGACGTGGCTAACCTTTACGGGCCCACCGAAGCAACGATTGATGCGCTGTATTTTGCGATCAAGGAAAACGGCACTGGCGCCCTTCCAATCGGTTATCCAATTGACAATGCCCAAGCTTACATCGTTGACCAGGATCTCTATCCAGTCCCACCCGGTGTCCCAGGGGAAATCATGCTTGCGGGCCGGAACCTGGCCCGGGGCTATTTGGGCAATCCTGCGCAGACCGCGCAGCGCTTCCTGCCCAACCCATTTGGTAACGGACGCGTATACGCAACGGGCGATCTGGGACGACGCTGGCCTTCGGGCGCAATCAGCTATCTGGGACGCCGCGATCAACAGGTAAAAATCCGTGGCCATCGCATTGAACTCAACGAAGTGGCTCATCTGTTGTGCCAGGCACTTGAGCTGAAGGAGGCCATCGTTTTCGCCCAGCATGCAGGAACCGAGCATGCACGGCTCGTGGCAGCCATCGAGCAATTCCCAGGCCAGCAAAGTGACAGCATCAAACAGCAACTGGTGCGCCACTTGCCGTCTCATTTGATCCCCAGCCAGCTCCTGCTATTGGATGAACTGCCAAGAACCGCGACCGGCAAGGTCGATATGCTCAAGCTGAATCAGTTGGCGGCGCCTCATCCGACTGAACCCACGGCGAGGCAAAGCCGTGCGCCACGCACCGACCTGGAACAATCGGTCATCGAGGATTTTGCACACGTCCTCGAGCTCGCAGAGATAGCGCCTGACACGGATTTCTTCGAGCAAGGTGGTAACTCGATTCTACTCACACGCCTGGCTGGCACCCTCGCAGCCAAATACCAAGTGCAGATCCCACTGCATGAATTTTTCCTCACCCCAACACCGGCAGCAGTGGCGCAGGCCATTGAAATCTATCGCCGAGAAGGCCTGACAGCGCTCCTGACACGCCAGCATGCACAAACGTTGGAGCAGGACATCTATCTGGATGAACACGTGCGGCCGGATGGCTTACCGCATGCCAACTGGTATCAGCCTTCTGTCGTGTTCCTGACCGGGGCCACGGGCTACCTTGGGCTATACCTGATTGAACAGTTGCTCAAGCGCACCCAGAGCCGCGTCATCTGCCTGTGCCGCGCAAAAAATGCCGAGCATGCAAAAACCAGGATTCAGGAAGGCCTGAATGCCTATCGCATTGACGTGGACAGCGAACTGCATCGTGTGGAGTACGTCGCCGGCGATCTGGCGTTGCCGAACCTGGGCCTGAGTGAGCATCAATGGCAAATGCTGGCAGAAGAAGTCGATGTGATTTATCACAACGGTGCTCTGGTCAACTTTGTCTATCCCTACAGTGCACTCAAAGCCACGAACGTGGGAGGCACGCAGACCATTCTGGAATTGGCCTGCACCACTCGGCTCAAGAGTGTGCAGTATGTCTCGACCGTGGACACTCTCCTGGCCACCCACATTCCTCGCCCCTTCATTGAGGATGATGCTCCGCTGCGTTCCGCCGTCGGCGTGCCAGTGGGCTATACCGGCAGCAAGTGGGTAGCCGAGGGGGTCGCTAATCTTGGCCTCGCTCGCGGTATTCCGGTCAGCATCTTCCGTCCGGGGTTGATCCTGGGTCATACCGAAACGGGCGCCTCGCAGAGCATCGATTACCTGCTGGTGGCGCTACGAGGTTTCCTTCCTTTGGGCATCGTGCCGGATTACCCACGCATCTTCGACATAGTGCCTGTGGACTACGTCGCCGCAGCGATCGTGCACATATCCCTGCAGCCGGAAGCCAGGGACAAGTTCTTCCACCTGTTCAACCCGGCGCCGGTCACCATTCGCCAGTTCTGCGACTGGATTCGCGAGTTTGGCTATGAATTCAAACTGGTCGACTTCGAACATGGCCGACAGCAAGCGTTGAGCGTACCGCCCGGGCACCTGTTGTACCCGCTGGTGCCCTTGATCAGGGATGCCGATCCGCAACCCCACCGCGCGTTGGATCCTGACTACATCCATGAAGTGAATCCCGCACTGGAATGCAGGCAGACCCTGGAGCTGCTGGCCTCCTCGGACATCGTCCTGTCGAAAACGACAAAAGCCTACGCGCACGCAATTTTGCGCTACCTGATAGACACCGGGTTCATGGCCAAGCCAGGCGCGTAGCGGATTGATGAGAGACAGGACAAATATCATGGAACCGATAGCCTTTCCCATTGCACATGCGCCCTTCATCCTGGGCTGCCCGGAAAACCTGCCGACCACGGAGCGAGAACTTGCCCCTTCTGCGGCGATGGCACGGCAGATCCTGGAGTATCTCGAGGCTGGCCCACAGCCGCGAAATCTTCAGCAATATCTCGGCACGCTACGGGAAGTCATGGCGCATCTGCCCTGCGCTTCCACGGGGCTGATGACCGATGATCCACGGGAAAACCAGGAAAACCGAGACAACGATATTGCCTTCGGCATCGAACGGCACCAGGGCAATACGGTTGCCCTGATGGTCAAGGCAACCCTGGATGCGGCGATTCAGACGGGCGAGTTGGTGCAGCGCAGCGGCACCAGCCTGGATCAGCTGGAGTGGAGCGACATGATGTCGGTCGTGCAGATGATCCTGCAGACGATTGCCTGCCCCCGTCTTATGTCCGAATCGCGCGTAATGTTCCAGGCACCGAACAGCAAGCTCGAGGAAGATGATCAGGACCCGCTGAGACGCTGGGTACGCGGCCACCTGATGTTCATGGCCCTGTGCCAAGGCATGAGCCTGTGCACCAACCTCCTGATCAGCGCAGCCCACGACGAGGATCTCGAACTGGCGTGTGCGCAGGCCAATCGGCTTATTCAACTGATGAATATCTCGCGCATCACGCTTGAGTTCTCAACCGACCTGAACTCACAACAATACGTCAGCCAAATCAGACCGACGCTCATGCCGCCGATCGCGCCGCCCAAGATGAGCGGCATCAACTGGCGTGACCATGTGGTGATGATTCGTTCCATGCGCCAATCCACTGGAGCCTGGAACTTTATTGAACAGACCTATCCCCATCTGGCGGAACGTATGCGAACCGTGTTGACGCAGGTCTACAGCGCCCATCGGGGAGTTTGCGAAAAGTTCGTCGGTGAAGAAAACACCAGTTTGTTGGCCAAGGAAAACGCCACGAACACCGCTGGCCAGGTGCTGGAAAACTTGAAGAAATCAAGATTGAAATACCTCAAGACAAAAGGTTGCCCCGGAGCGGGTTGATGCCCTGAGTGCACCTGACGCCCCATCGAAACCGGTCCGATATACGGGAAAGCAAAGGAGAGAACCATGCCGACATTTCTGGGAGACGACGACACAGTGCCGTGTGTGGTCGTTGTTAATGCAGACAAGCAATATTCGATATGGCCAAGCGCGAGGGACATTCCGTCGGGTTGGGCCGAAGCAGGATTCAAGGGGTCACGTGCGGACTGCTTGAAACATATCGCGCAGATCTGGCCAGAGCCGACGGCATAGATGCAACGCGATGCAAAAAGGTTGCGTGAACATCAATTAACCCAAGCAAGGAAGAAAAAATGACTGCTACTCATCGCACCACCGATCACGTCAAGCCTCAGGTATTGGATATGCCGGGCCTGTCGGGCATTCTTTTCGGTCACGCCGCTTTTCAATACCTGCGAGCCAGCTGCGAACTGGATTTGTTCGAGCATGTCAGCGACCTGCGCGAAGCCACCAAGGCAAGCATCAGCAGTCGGCTGAAGTTGCAGGAACGCGCCGCGGATATTCTGCTGCTGGGCGCCACCTCCCTGGGCATGCTGGTCAAGGAAAACGGCATCTACCGCAATGCGGATGTGGTTGAGTCCCTGATGGCCACGGATGACTGGCAACGCTTCAAAGATACCGTGGCCTTTGAAAACTACATCGTCTATGAAGGCCAATTAGACTTTACCGAGTCGCTGCAGAAAAACACCAACGTCGGTCTGCAGCGTTTCCCAGGCGAAGGGCGCGATCTTTATCATCGCCTGCACCAGAATCCCAAACTGGAAACGGTGTTCTATCGATATATGCGTTCGTGGTCAGAACTGGCCAACCAGGACCTGGTTAAACACCTCGACCTGTCGCGCGTGAATAAATTGCTGGATGCCGGTGGCGGTGATGCCGTCAATGCCATCGCCCTGGCAAAACACAATGAGCACCTGAACGTGACGGTGTTGGATATCGACAACTCCATTCCAGTCACTCAAGGCAAAATCAGTGAGTCCGGACTCAGCAACCGGGTAAAAGCCCAGGCACTGGATATCCTGCACCAGCCCTTCCCCGAAGGTTACGACTGCATCCTCTTTGCCCACCAATTGGTAATTTGGACCCTCGAAGAAAACACCCACATGCTGCGCAAGGCGTACGACGCGCTGCCTGAAGGCGGGCGCGTGGTTATCTTCAACTCCATGTCCAACGACGAAGGCGACGGTCCGGTCATGGCCGCACTGGACAGTGTCTACTTTGCCTGCCTGCCTGCCGAGGGCGGCATGATCTATTCCTGGAAACAGTATGAGGACTGCCTGGCGGAAGCCGGCTTCACGAACCCAGTGCGTACCGCAATTCCAGGCTGGACACCGCACGGCATTATCGTGGCGTACAAGTAATCCTGCCTCCTCCGACCCCACTGGGGTCGGAGGAGTCAATTCAACCTCTTCGTATTGGCATTACCTGGCGATAGGACACCGACATGGCAAGGCAAAGCGAGACAACTGTGGCGATGCCGCAGCAGATAAGACAGCTTTTATACAGCCAGCTTATTTCACAATCCATTCAGACCTTCTGTGAACTGCGCTTGCCTGACGTTATGCAGGCCGTCGGCAAGCCAACCTCCATAGAACGACTGGCTGAACAGACACACACCCATATCAGCGCCCTGTCGCGCCTGTTGAAGGCCTTGAAGCCCTTCGGGCTGGTGAATGAAACGGGCGAAGGGTTTTCCCTGACCGCTCTGGGCGCCAGTCTGACCCATGACGCCTTCGCTTCCGCCCAACCCAGTGCTCTGTTGATCAACGGTGAAATGGGCCAAGCCTGGCGCGGCATGGCGCAAACAATCCGAACCGGCGAATCCAGCTTCAAGACACAATATGGCAGCAGTTTGTTCGAGTATTTCGAACAACATCCGGAACGCCGGGCAATCTTTGACCGGTCCCAGGACATGGGGCTGGATCTGGAAATCCCCGAGATACTGGAGAACATCGACCTCCACGAGGGTGAGCATATTATCGATGTCGGAGGGGGCTCGGGGCATTTGCTGATGCACATGCTGGACAAGTGGAAAGAGAGCAAAGGCACACTCTTCGATTTGCCCGTCGCGGCACAGATCGCCCTCGAACAGTTGCAAAAACTTGGAAAAACCGGCCGTTTCGAAATCGTCGCCGGTGACTTCTTCAAGAGCCTGCCCGACAACGGCAGCGTTTACCTGCTCTCCCATGTCTTGCACGACTGGGGCGATGAAGACTGCCAGGCCATTTTGGCCACCTGCAAGCGAAGCATGCCGGACCATTCACAATTGGTGGTAGTGGACTTGGTGATCGACCAGGATGAAAGCGCGCAAGCTAATCCTACGGGCGCGATGATGGATCTGTATATGCTGTCCTTGTTCGGTATCGCAGGTGGCAAGGAGCGCACAGAGCTTGAGTTCAGAACCCTCATTGAAAGCAGCGGCTTTATTGTCGAGCAGGTAAAGCGCCTTCCAAGTGGCAATGGCATTCTATTCGCCTACCCTAAAAAATGATCGCCCTTGCCCCTTGCCACGTTGCAGAGGGGCTTTTTATCAGTGGGTTATTCCCCGCCTGCCTGTTCATGAGGAAATTACATGTCGACGCTGGTCTATTACGTAGCTGCCACGCTGGACGGTTACATTGCTACTGAGCAGCACAAGCTGGATTGGCTGGACAATTTCGCGCTGGGGGATGATGCAACGCCCTATGACGATTTCTATGAGACGGTCGGGGCGGTGGTCATGGGCTCGCAAACCTACGACTGGATCATGTCGAACGCTCCCGATGACTGGCCCTACCAGGATGTGCCAGCCTTCGTCATGAGTAACCAGGACCTGTCAGCCCACCCCAACCTGAATATCACCTTCGTAAAGGGCGACGCCAGGGACATTGCGATCAGGGCCAGGTCTGCGGCAAAGGGTAAGAATGTCTGGCTGGTCGGTGGCGGCAAGACAGCCGCTTGTTTCGCCAACGCCGGAGAACTGCAGCAGCTGTTTATTACCACCATTCCGGTCTTCCTGGGCAGTGGCGTTCCGGTACTGCCGGTTGACCACGCGCTTGAGGTCGTTCTGCGAAAACAGCGCACGCTGAAGAGCGGTGCCATTGAGTGCGTTCTGGACGTGAAAATGGATTAACGCCCACAGACCATCGTGTATCGGCATTCGCAGCATCGGCCCTAAGGAAGAAGCCAGTGAAACCTTTGTTATTGAGTTTATGTTTGCTTGCCCTCGTTGTCTGGGCAAGCGTTCAGGGAACAGGGATGGTGAAACCTGGCGCCCTGACAACGGTCGATGCCCGCGATATTGGCTATCTGAATGTACGCAATAACCTGGGCGTCATCGCCGCCTCCCCCCACCCCACTGCATCAGCACGTCAGGCCGTTGTCAGGCGCTACCTGCTGGAAACGATAGCGGGCATGGGTTACCAAGTTGCCGAGCAACCCTTTCGTTTTACCATCGACCGCATGGTAAACCGGCAAAAAGTACTCTACGCCGAGCTGAACGAGCACCAGCGACAAGCCTTCGATGCCGAACTGGCGCGCGTCGGCGCGGACAGTTTTGAACAGGAAGTGCGAATTCGCTCCGGCCTGCGGGAAGGTGACAGTGGCCAGGGAACCAACCTGATAGCCTCACGCCGCGTACAGGGAGCCACCGCGACCGTCTTGTTCATGGCGCATTACGACAGCGTCGGAACCGCACCGGGGGCCAGTGACGATGGTATGGCCGTCGCCTCGATACTGCAGCTGATGCGGGACAGCATTACCCGCAGCGACGCCAAAAACAACGTTATCTTCCTGCTCACCGACGGCGAAGAACTGGGCCTGCTGGGGGCGCAGCACTACGTATCACAGCTCAGCAGGACGGAGCGTGAGGAAATACGCCTGGTGTTGAACTTTGAGGCCAGAGGTAACCAGGGCATCCCGTTGTTGTTCGAGACGTCACAGAAGGATTACAGCTTGATCAAAACCCTGAACGAAGGGGTACAGGGCATCATTTCTTTCTCATTCACCCCGCTCATTTACAAGATGCTGCAAAACGACACGGACTTCACCGTATTCAGGGAACATAATATCGCGGGGTTGAATTTTGCGGTCGTCGAGGGTTTTGAACACTACCACCACATGAGTGACACGGTAGACAACCTTGCACCAGAGACCTTGTTTCGCTACCAGAAAACAGTACGAGAGGTGGGCAACCACTTTATCCACGGCACAGACCTCTCCTCCCTGAGCGCTGACGAGGACGCAACTTATTTCCCGCTACCTGGCGGCACACTGCTGGTCATCAACTCGCTCACCATGCTTGGCCTGGGCATCGCTTCGCTCGTGCTCTGCGGTCTTTGGGCGCTGAGCTGGCGTATCAACGCTCGGCATCAGGGCAAGCATTCCGTGCTGCGCCCCACCGCTGTTGCGCTGCTCGGCATCGCCAGTGCTGCACTTGCGTACTCCGTTCCCAGCGTCGCCTATCTGGTCGTCATTCCAAGTCTGCTGCTGGCTTGCGCCATGTTGATGCCAAGCTCCAGCATCGGCTACTCAATCATGCTGCTGAACGCCTATGCCTGCGGGATACTCTACGCGCCCATCATCTACCTGGTTTCATCCGGTCTTGAAATGCCGATCATTGCAGGGATCATTGCCTGTCTACCCTTCTGTCTGCTGGCGGTGGGAATGGCAGGCCTCATCGCACGAACCCTTAGGAATAAGAGAGACGCACCCAGTGGCAACGCCCGGGCCTGACGGTCAAATCCCACGCAAAAAAAAGCCTGCATCGCTGCAGGCTTTTCTCTATCGGGCTCCACGACCTGGACTCGAACCAGGGACCCAATGATTAACAGTCATTTGCTACCTGTTAGTCAAACCGGTGCCACGAAAAACGTGGTGGAGACATAGAAACGCTGTGTAGCGCGAGCGCATGAACGCATCACGCCATGAAAGTTAGTCGCGTTGGATTAGCTTGTCAAAGCAGGGTAATTCATTGGGCTGTAGGAAAAGGAGACGGTAGGAGTCAGCTACCGCATCATCTCCAATGCATGCCTTACCTGGTCAACGTCGACGTGTACGTATTTCAAGGTAGTTGCAATGCTTCGATGCCCTGGCAAATCCTTGACGATATGAAGATTACTCTTGGGCTGCTTCATCAAATCGGTAGCAATTGTATGCCTGAAACGATGCGGGCTCACATGCACCCCAAGCTTGCGGCTCAGCGATGTATAAAACCGTGACAGCTGGCTCATATCCATCGTTCTGCGCATATGGCGCTGTGAAAATTTGTTGACGTTGAAGAGCTGCTCATTGGATTTGATGCCGCGCTTTTTAGCATTCAACAGCAAGATCCTCAGGTGCTTGGCAAGCTTGCTGTGTATAGGTACGAAGTGCTCATCGAAATTCTTGGAAACCTCAGGGTGAATGCAGAATTGCATGCTATCCATATCCACATCTTGGGGACGAAGATTCAGCAGCTCATTCGCTCGGATGCCCGTGTAGTAAAACGTCTCGAACACCGTTCGCCAGAACCACGCAGGGTGGAGCGATGCCATTGCAAGCGTCTTCATTTCGGAACGCGCCATCCCTACGAGAATGATCCGTGCATCAGGGGCTCAGTGCGCTCACTGATGTATTGATTACCAACGCCATCCTAAGCGATATCTCACCACATTCCTGTGCTATCCGAGATGAACATTTGGAAGGATACCTTCGCGCAATCCAGTGCCTAGCTTTGGAGATAGAACGAGCGATCTCTGAGGCATGGGAAACAGCGGATAACCCCACCTATCTTAGCGACGCCGACCAAGAACAGGCCCGGCAAGAAATACATGGAGTGTCTGAAACCGTTTCAACGCTGACCTGGAGCCGTATACCAACGACAAAACAAACACATCGGGAGGCCGCTCAATGACTACCTCACTCAACAAGATGATTTCGATTTCCGACGAATCCTTGAGTGCACTGGAATACGCCCACCAAGCGCTGAAATCAGCTGAGGCCAATTTCAAGGCACTGAAGACAATCGTCAGCGAGCAGTCAGATGCCTTTCACATGGCACGGATGGGCGAGTTGTTTTGCATGGATCAGGCAGGAGGCCTGGATTGCTTGCACGAGGACTATCAGCACCAGTTCGAAGAGGTAATTGGCCAAGCAAAGGATGAGGTGCACTGATGAGCCGAGTAGAAACCCTTCCCGATCGCCTAGAGAACCAGTTGCTGACCATTATCGAGCTCTCCAAAGTACTGTCGAACAACGCAGCTTACAAAGATTGTGCAGACCCACCGCAGATAGATTCAGGAGGCGAAAGCGCAATCTGTTCGGCCAATCACCTTCATCGGTGAAATAGCGCACAACGACTTTTGCGACTTGATGAACGCCTCGGAGGGATCCTGATGAGCTCGCCCTCAATCACTGCCCTCCTCCCCGACATGCTGACTGAGTTTTCAGCACTAGCATTGAACCCCAACGCTCAACCTACCGATGATCAAGTCGCAAGGCTTCAAGTCTTGAAAGCTGGAGCTGCTAACTCAGCACTGGCAGCTGAACTTGGCATCAGTGCAGTAGGTGCCGCAATCGGTGTCTGTGTCGGAGATTTGGATGATTTACACATTCGCAACCTTGGGTGGCTGCTAGAGATGCTTGGGGAGATCTCTGGTAATGCTCGTCACGTTGAGCATGAGGCAATCCACTACCTGCGTATGGCAGAACTCAAAGCTGTAATTTGAACGACTGAGCTCAAACAGCGACGGCCTGGCTCCGGCCGTCGCGATCCTCCATACTTGGTGAGTCTGACTGACTGATTTGCATGCCTCTTTCGAGGCGATTTTCAATCGTTGCCCTACGAACCAAGCGTGCCTGAACTTTGCTGCTTGGGCTTCCGCCCGGATGTAGCAGCGCTCGCCGATGTTCGTAAACCCTACGTGCTTTCTATGCACGTTAGCGGCTCTCGCGAATTGCAAGTTGGTTGAGATCCCCGTTGCTATGAAGCGTAAGAAGTCTTTGAGGGTTTGATGAGTATTTTTGCTGGAAAGGCAACACCGCAGACCCGCATGCGGACTTGGGCGCTTCATGCTTCCGTGATCGAGCAAAAGATGAATGCTCACGCTCAAGAGGCCAGGCACGATTATTTTGAGCACCTTTACGTCCTGAAAATTGATGACCAGCGAATGGTGCAGCTATGGGCTGGTAACCACCCTCTTTCAATCAAAGATCAAAAGGAGATTCAGGTAGAGGGTGGTGCAGCTTTAGTGGTCTCTCAGGACACGACTTTCGGTCATGTCGTAGTCTTCATTTATCCCTACGCGCTTTACCCAAACCCAGTCAAACCTATCCTCTGGGGTGTGTTCGATAGCCCAGCGGACATCACTCAAGGTGACTGGCTTGACCGCATATTTCTGGACTACGCAAGTTGCTGCCGAGCATCAAGCGTTGTCGATCAGACAGCTTTTACGCGGGACCGTTTACGCATGCGATGGCTCATCCTCCGTAGCCATACTCTCAAGCTTCGCGGCCGGTCCTCGATGACGACTAAGATCATCAAATCGAGACCGTCCTGGGGTAAACGAACCCTTGCTGGGCTTGCTATCGCTTTCGGCTTATTAGTCGCTGTGACTACGCTGCCTAGCAACCTGGCAACACTATCAGGCTATTCCATACCAGCTCTATGGGCGTTATGGCAGTCTCCCCCTGCCGACGACGTAGATGCCCCAAAATCTAGCGTGCCTGCACCTGATAAAGAATCAGGAAGAGAAATACCGGTGAGTATCGTTCCTCATGTGCCGGATTCTACAGTCACTGCAGTAACGCCAGATTTGATAGCCATGCCGGTGATCAAGGGCCGCTATACCTTCTGTCCTTCTCAGGAAGACCGAGACAACCCAAAGCTCCTAGACCTTTTGTACGACGTCCGAGCAAATGCTGGGCAGATAGCATTCTTCGATGTGCAGGTGGGTATTGATTGTGTACTGAGTACGGAGCCGGACTACAGGGCGCCGTTCTATCGTATTGAGGATCCAGGCGTGGTGAACTACCTCATGCGTGTTCCCCTGGTGGACAAGGGGAACCTCACCGGATCTAAGCAGTGGATCAGCGGCGAACGCAACCCAGCCACTCTTTGGGAAATGTATAGCGACAACGGCTCCGCCATTGCGATACATAACGGTGACGACAGCCGCAATCCATTGTCACGCTTCCAACCACATGTTGAAGGCATGGTTGATATCTTGTTCGGCCCCTATTCGATCAAGGAAAGCTACGACGATGACGCGATTACTTTTGATCTGAACGCTTCGTTCCTTGACCGCACGGCTCTACAGCAAGCCACTGCCATTGCGAAAGAACTCAGAAATATTCGTGCAGCTGGGACGAAAACAGAATGAGTCATGGGTAGGTTAGCGATGCCATGGATCGAAGACGACCGACACGAGGATGATCGCTCCTACAAACTGTATCGACATCCACCACTATACAAAGCCTACTGACGTTCTCATCCTTCCCGTGTGCCTGCTGACGTTGTCGGCAACATGGTAAAGGCAGTTCTGATCTAGAAAACTGCAGCGCACACAGTGTGCGTCGATCAACAAACGGCCGCTCCCGCATTCATTGTTATGCGGCCTAATGTCAGTGCTTTCGACGTTGAATGCATACCACACCACCCAGCGGGGAATCATCTTCCCCTGGGGCGAGTGATTTCTCGTTTTCGATGTAAAACGGAGAAACCCATGCGTCAACCGTTCACTAACGAAACCAAATATTTCGACCTGCACACACGCGGTATAGGCTATCTGTGTCGGGCTCGTGAGGTTCGCGTTCGAAAAGCTGACCCCTTTATGGCGGTCACCGTGGATGCGCTGCACGGTGCCACCCATGACGCTGAATACACTTATATTGATTGCCGGGTAACTGGCACTGAAGCGGATATGCTGATTCGTCACTGCAAGGAAGAAATCAACTCGGGCGACAAAGTCCTAGTGAGTTTCACGATAGGTGATATTTGGATCTCACCTTTTACTTACCAAAAAGGGGATAAAAAAGGTCAGCCAGGCGCGAGCCTCAAAGGCCGGCTGCTCTACATCTCCATGCTCAGAATCAACGGCGAAACTGTGTTCAGGGCTACGCCCAAGGACACCACACAGAAAGCCTCCTCCGACGTTGTCATGGACCGCTCAGAACTTGCTGAAAGCGACGACTGACCGACCACCTATCCAAGGCGCCTTCCCAGGCGCCAACACCTAACTCTGGGGGAACACGATTCTCTCCGGGAACGCGAACCTCCGTGACTTATTAAAGAGGTTTTGATGAGCGTTTTCTACACTCAAGTCGGGCAGGCGGTGTTAGCGATCGAATGCCGTGAGGATGAGGACCTGGTGATCAACACCGCTTTAGAGGTGCTTGATCGGCGACTGTTTACTCGAGGGCCCAAGCTTGAAAAGCCTCAGGAAGTAGCCGACTACCTTAAGCTACAAATCGCAAAGATGGAGCATGAGGTCTTTGCTGTCATTTACTTGGACAGCGTGCACAGACCCATCAAATTTGAGGTGCTCTTTCACGGAACCATCAATGCAGCCGTTATCTATCCGAGGCAAATAGCCAAACGGGCAATAGCTTTGAACGCAGCGGCTATCATCGTTGCTCATAGTCATCCTTCTGGATGCACCAACCCTAGCCAGGCAGATCGCAGGCTTACCAAGCATTTGAAAGAGTGTCTAGAGCTCATGGACATACGACTACTCGACCATTTAATCATAGGAGAAGGCACATCCCTCTCTTTTGCGGAATGTGGTTGGCTTTGATCTTAGTTAAGACGCCCCACTTGGGCGCCCGCTTCTTCCTTACTCCACCATCAGTAGACACCACGCAGGAATTCCTCTTCTTTAACGGGGCATGCTCAGGCTCATGACTATGATCATGGATGTGAATAGATAGCTAGCCAACTGAATCTCAAAACTGAGAGCTATCCACATCCTGGTCACTCCCAGGTAATCAGAAATTAGCACTCCCAAAATGTGGAGCGTTCATGCTTGCCGTAAACTAAATCATCACATACTTTACTCTCGATGCCCTCGCCCATGGATTTAGGGCCACTGAATGCAGTTTTCGCCATCAGCTCACTCAATAGGTTCATAGAGCAATGCTTTGATGAAAAAACTATCGAAACATCAGATAGGGAGGTGGGAAATGTTTGCATTGATCAGTTCGAAAAGACGGGGGTGTTTGCTAGCTTCAATACGTTAAAAACGTCCAGCGCATAGGATCCCGCAATTTACTCTGAGTCCTAGCCGATCATCATTATGAAGGCAGTCCCATTATCCTATGCGCCAGATTCGTTTGACCGCGTTGAGGCTTGGCAGAGCTATAACTTTAAGTCTGGCGTAGATTTAGGTAACAGCAACAATGTTCCGTGGCTGTTCTAGGGTACGAAGTTCTATAGACGTAGTACGTATGCAACCGGCAAGATGGTCTACGATCAGCGAAGCGCCTGGTTGCAAGGGCCTAACGAGGCTGATACTAAACGGGACCGAGACAGACAGCGGTCTGATAACCAAACCTTGGCTTAAGAAGGTGTTAGCCACCAACGGATTAATTATTGAAACACCAATTCCGCTAAGTACCATCTGGCAGATTGCAGCCGCATTGTCGACCTCAATAATGCTGGTACGAGAGACGCCCAGCTTAGCAAACAGACCGTCTAAGTGATGACGATAGGGATCGCTGGGAGCTAAATGCACGAAGGGATAGTTGCTCAAAGAACGAGGATCTATAACCGTGTGCGCCGACAATGGATGGCCAGTTGGCAAAATACACACCTCGTCGACGTCCATCAGATGCTCAATACTGGTGCCCAGCGGCGCTTTCATCCCCTCGATTAATCCGATGTCATAGACTTGGCTGGCCAACAGGTTCTCAATATCAGGAGAGTCATGAGTTGTTAGGCTCAGGTTAATGTCAGGGTAGTGCTGTAGAAATCGGGCAAGGCTTGCTGGTAGAACAGTTTGTGAAAGCACTGGAAGACTAATTATATTAATTTTCTCTCGCAACCCGAGTCGTATAGATAAGGCTGCCGCGTTGATACGCGACAATCCCTCGTAAGTTTTCAATATTTCGGAGTGCAGCGCCATGCCCTGCGCCGTCGGCTTGAGACGCCCCTTAGAGCGTTCGAACAAACGCATACCAATAATATCCTCGAAACGAGAAAGTTCACGACTGACTGTGGGTTGTGACGTTTCCAGCGCCAAAGCAGCGCCGGTAACAGTGCCTGTAACCATGACGGCCTTAAATATTTCTACGTGTCGGAAAATAATTTTCATACCACATCCATGAATGAGAATTGATGACATCATTAGCGCATGAGCTTTTCATTTTTCTAGACAAGCACGGTCAAAAATTGAGAAAAGAACAAACACTGAAACACAAACTTTGCACGACTTATTTTTCACAGTGAGTACTCCTCAGTTTTATCACGCATACAACTATTATTAGATTTACGACACTCACCCTCCCTAACGCGAGTTGTTTAACGAATAGTTAATAGATCCTTCTAAAACACGCACTCCTATTTAACACACACCTATCACTAAGCGCATTGTGTTCTGGACCTCCACGATACTTACGACCAACACATATCAAATATTTAGCGACCTATTCATTTTTGACATATATTGACAGCGGAGGATTAGGTAACAGAATATCGCCGTGCCGTAGTCGTTCTTGCATAAGAATTGCCCATGGATTTTGGGTTGAAGGAATCACGAAGGAGGTTGTGTATCGCCATGCCTGATAATAAATTATTCGACGATTTACTGACCGAAACAATGGATCGAATGGCCCATTGTTACCAGCATATTCCGATGCACTTCTGGGCAGGTCGAAACGCCTTTAGCCACCGTTTCGACAATCTTCGACAAATGGCTGATCGAAGTACGAATGCCAGACTGAAACCGAAACAAGCGGAACAAGAGATATCTAACGAGTTGATATCTACAAAACGGACAGCACTCTACTTAGGTGTGCCTTGGTGTATTCAGTCCTGTTCGTTCTGTGACTTAGCCTACTCCAGAAGCCCAAGGGCAGAAGAAAAGCGAGAATACATAGAGGTTATTCTCCGAGAACTCGATATCTATAACGAGCTAGGCCTAAATAAGGTGCCGGCCAGCAGCCTTTATTTTGGTGGAGGCACGCCGTCCATTCTTGATAACGAATTGCTGGCGTCCCTAGTCGACGGAACCTTGCAGCGTAGTAGGCTGGCCGACAATGCCGTGATTACCTTGGAAGCGAGTCCGGCCACGCTAACCGACTCAAAACTTAAGCTGCTAAGTTCAAGAGTCAACCGGATCAGCCTCGGTGTGCAATCAACGAACACCGAGTTACGACAACGCGAGGGCCGGATTTTGCCAAGGGAGAAGCTATTCGATAGAGTCGCAGCAACCCTCGACAACTTTGAGCTAGTTAATACAGATGTGTTATACGGCATGCCAGGGCAATCTCTGGAGTCGGTATTCCAGACTCTTGCAGACTTGGTCAGCCTTAACGTTCCATCCATAACCTTTTACAGAAACGAACTGTTCCCAGGCACTAAAAGTTATCGCCTCGCTCAACAGGAACCTTGGCCAACCATTGAAGAGCAAACGGCAAGGCAAATGTATTTCCTTGGCAAGACCTACCTAGAGTCATGTGGTTACAGCGAAAGTCCACTGGGGTGGTTTGTTAAGAACAAGCAGTCTAACGCCATTAGCTCTTGGGAGAATATGATTGAGAATTGGAGTACTGTCGTGCCGTACTTCGGCTTGGGTATGGGGGCGTTTTCGACGGCATCGGCTCACTGGATGCAAAATAGTGAATCACTAGACAGTTGGATGCAAAGTATACGCGGTGGACGACTCCCACTAGCTGGAGGCACGCTATTCAATGAGCAAGAGCGCTTCATGGTGAAGTTCATGCGGTATATCCGTGTATTCAGCAGGGTGAAGCGAGAGTATCTGTTAACGCAAAGCGGTTCGAATCGATTTGCAGTTGAGCTTTTGATCGAGTCATGGAAGCAAATGGGGTTGGCAGTTGACGAGGCCGAGTGGGTAGTCTTCACCCCAGCGGGAGACTCGCTAATACATTGGCTTATTGATGATTTAGCCCAAGCCTTTGTCGATGGGAAAATCAGATCGGCAAAAAACATACTTGCGGTCAATATTTAGCCAGATGAACAACGGGGCCTGCATATGCCTGATCTACTGATAACTGAGAAAATAGTTGAAATCCTTTCAAATATTTCTGAAATTAAAATCTTCGACGAGAGAACTGAATTATTTGACCAAGGCATCAACTCTTTGCAAATGGTAATACTAGTCGACGAGCTGAATAAATATTTTGATCTTGGGATTGGTTTAGAGATTCTCGCTAAAGGAGCATCAATAGAAGCCATCGCAGAAACGCTTAAGAAACAAGCTATTACTCGAATAAACTTATAAGGGAATAAACCATGACCAACGATCAGGTTTTTGAACTGAGTGAAGCGCAGGTTGAATTTTTCAAAAATGAAGGATACCTCGGACCGTTTCGAGCCTATTCCGAGGAGGAAATTGACAGCCTGTGGCGCAGCGCCAGACTTAAAACTTTTGACTATTCTATGTCCGTGTTTGGTAAGGCAGAGAACAACAAGGACCCCATCTCGAGTTACGACCGTCACTTGGATATAGAGGAACTCGCAGATCATATCTGCCATCCTGCCATTGTCAGTAAACTCCAATGCTTGTTGGGCCGCGATGTAGCGTGCTGGCGATCCGAGTTCTTCCCAAAGTATCCGGGTGATGAGGGAACCGATTGGCACCAAGGCGATACGTTTGCTGGGCTTAACGGAGGCAAAGATGCCCTTCGCTGGCCTGATGGTGCTACGGAGGGGGGGACAATCACAGTTTGGACAGCCTTATCCGATGTCACGCTGGACATGGGTCCGATGGGCATTATTCCAGGGACGCAGCACACACGATTTTACGACGAAACCAAGTCGACAACCTATGCCGAAGACAAGTTTGGAATTACGAAGAATAATGTTCGTAGAGGCTTTTATGGCTACGACTATCGGGATCTTCAAGTAGATCCAGATTGGAGTCCGGACGAGTCAAAAGCTATTTACTTCACGATGAAAAAGGGTGAATTCATAATCTTTTGGTCGACTCTCTTGCATGGTTCACTTCCACACCTAGGCGAAACCAAAACGCCTCGTTTGGGATATGCAGCTAGGTACGTCCCTACATCAGTAAAAGTTTATCCGGACGCCGACACCCTAACTGAGTTCGGCAGAACGGTGAGCCTTGAAAAATATGGAACTGTTATTGTCGGCGGGGAAGATCAATTTGGCCATAACCGTGTTCGCTCACACACCACTCGAGGTAAGCAACTCAATAGAATCCCTTGAGGTGATTCGTTCCGAATTTGGTAAACATATTTACGCGTCAGCGATATGGAGATGATCAATGGACAATCGTACTTCTTCCTGGTGTCAAACACTATCTGTAAATTTTGCCGGCTCGAATCATTTTTTTCAGGGAGCACAATGTGCAGCCGAAGATTTCAAAGTTTGTTTGTCTGAGCTCTTGGCATTGTCCACTCCCGGCGCGCCCGGTAGTGATGTGCTTCGCCTATTCGTTGCTGTGAGCGATCAATGGCAGCTCGAAAAGATTGATAATCAGTTTGGCGTTCACTTCGGCGCGCTTGTTCAGCGAACCGAAATCGTCGTCCAACCGCCGTTGCTTGGCCAGGTACAGATTAACGTGTGGATGATCAGACAAGAGGAGCGCTCAACTGGTACATCAGAAAGCGCGCTGCCCGTAAAGGCCAATAGTTTGGACTGGAGCTTTTCGGCCAAAAACTTGAATACGGTTGAGAATGCACAATTAACTTCATCATTCACTTCACAATTCTATGATTGCTTGTTTGCCAGTGAGAGACAGGGGCATTCGATAGAGGATCTTCTCAGAACGTGGATTTACATCGGCAACATAACCGAAGGACCTCACGATCACACGCGCTATCAGATTGTAAACGCCGCACGTCGGGAAGTATTTAACGAGTTGAAGCTGAGCTCCGGGGAGAAAAAAACTAAATTTCCAGCCAGTACCGGGATCGGTACTCACAGCACCTCAATTAACCTAGGTTATCTATCTTGCAAGGTAAAGACCAAGGGTAATTATCGTGTTGTCTCTTTAGAAAATAGACGTCAGGCCAGTGCGTTTGATTACCCGAAGGAGGAAAGCCTAGTTGCTCCTCTATTTTCCCGTGCCATGGCGATCCTGGGTGCGGCAGAAGCGATGATCTTCGTGTCGGGTACTGCGAGTATAATTGGCGCGAAGAGTGTTTACTTAGCCGATATTGAACGTCAAACCAGACAAACAATAGATAATATTTCCCTACTCTTATGTGCGCGCTTGCTGTCTGATTACGACTGTTATCCCACCAGAACAGGGCTTGAGTGCGTGGTTTGCTATACGGTGTATGTGAAGCACCGCGACGACTTTGCCGTTGTCCAGTCGATATGCGAGTCGCTGCTTCCTGCCCGGGCGATTGCGACATACGTCGAAGCGGACATTTGCCGGAATGAACTACTTGTCGAAATCGAAGCAACGGCCGTGATGCCAGGGTGACTAAAATGGCTATTACAGACAATGCAGAATTTTTCGAGAAAAACTTTCCAACCGACTGGACCATTCCTGCTGATCTCACAGGAAGAGTGTTCATTGCCGGGCTCAGAGAAAACAAAGAATGCTACTACCTAGTTGACTTCGCGCAGAGGACGATCAAGAGCTGCGTTGTTGGTATAGACAATTATATTGCAACCTTTTCTAAGTATATCGAACAGAATTTATCCAACAGCAATTTCCCCTATGCTTGCAAGTCCAGTACCGCTGTAGCATTTAGCTTTGTACAGCCGCATGAAGGGCTTGAGCTGGCAGACGGCAGAGTTGTGGTTGGTATGCATAACTGCAGCTATGCACGGGAAATCGATTTCTCTCAGCAGCAGGTAGGACATATGTCAGAGCAAGATGCGTTCATCCCTAGGATGATGTCTGCTCAGAACTCGCTGGATCGTGTAAATGGAGAATACCTTTATACAGTGACGGACATGCAGCAACGTCTGCGTGTATACGGAGGGGAGAAACTTGAACTTGAAACCGAATTATATTCCGTTGATACCGCTTGGAATAAACCGCGAAAACTAGCGTCATTGAAGACTTTGGAAGCCATTCATGAAGTTAAACAAACTCCTGATCCTGACTATGTGATATTGACTGAATTCTGTTTGACCGCCCAAGGATCTGCGCCTGTGCTAGAGGAGGATCCTTTTGCTACTTATAGTCTGTGGCGGGAATACGAACTAGCAGGTCTTCAAACCAATAGAATCTACCTCATTGAGAAAAATTCCGGTTCAGTCCGTGCGAATGAAGTTGATGGGAAAACGCCAGGACATATTGAATTCTCGCGAGCGGACCCTGAGCGCTTTTACCTATCATGCCACAACCTGTCTAAGGCGCATGGGAAGCTAATACTACATGGAGAAGCGAAGCTCTTGGGCGGCAGGATCCGCAAAGGAGAATTGCAGTTTTCTAAACACTACCATCCAAAAGGACTTTATCGCCTGACCAGTCATAAGCTTTTCAGTTATAAAGGCGAGAATTATATTGTACTCAGTGCGTACCCCAACCGCTTTCATATACTTTTGGAAAGCTCGTTACACCTGCACAGGGAAGAGCAGCTTTTCAATCATGAGCCTATAGAAGCAGAAGGTTTACATTTCTGCACCTTACTCGGACACATGCCAATCTGGATAGAAACATCAGATAATGGACGCTATATTCTGCTGTTTTCCAACGAGCTAATATACATTTATGACATGCTAAGTCATTCACTAAATCATGTACAGGGTTACAGCCACCACGGCTTGTTCATTGGCACAGCGCACTTGACCAACTTTAATGATTCGCACTATTAACTATTCATCGAGCAAAAATATGAACTTGGTCCGCTTCAACGATTTTTATCGTGATAAAAATCTGAGCTCTGACAGTGATGATTTCTTTAGTTGGGTCCGCGCTTTCAAGTCGTCGCTTTCAGGACCGTTACTTTTAGACTTTGGTGTAGCCGACGCATTCCTTCCTCCAGCTGAAAAACTATCGAGCGCATTGTCTGCATTGGCAGGCATAACTGGTTGTCACGGGTATGTCTATGACCATCCAGCTTATCAAACCGCTTGCTTAAAGCGCTCTACACGATTTGCAAATTCTGACCTATCTTTGCAAGTACTCCCAACAAGCGGCTCCAAGTCGGCGCTCAATCTACTTTGCCTTGCACTTATCAACCCAGGCGATGTGATCCTGGTTACGACTCCTGCGTATCCGATTTTTTCTGTCATGGCACAACGTCTTGGAGGAACGGTGGTCCACATGCCTCTCCTACCGGAAAACAACTTCGTGCCTGATCTGGAGAGCCTAGATCCCACACTACTGACCAAGGCCAAGATACTGGCGGTGAACTATCCTAACAATCCTACAGGTAAGATCGCCTCGCAAGATGAATGTGATTTGCTGCTTGAGATATGCGTGCGACACAATATCTTGCTTATTAACGATGCCGCCTACTCAGGCCTGCTGACGGCCACGCAGCCAACTGGAAATTTTTTCCGCGGTGCGGGTGCGGCAGCGCATTGTATTGAGGTGCATTCGTTATCTAAGTCTCTCCAGATCCCCGGGTGGCGCCTAGGCTTTATTCTAGCTGCGTCGGAAATCATCGAACCTTTACGCGTGCTTGGTTTACTGCAAGAGAGCGGGCAACCCAAGCTTCTATTAGATGCAGTGGCTGGCGTAATCAATGATCAGGAGATCTCTGAAGCGCTATCCGAGTGCGTCGCCGAACGCCGTCGCGCTTTAATAGATATACTCGCGGCAAGCGGCTTCAGCATCCAAAATGTGGATGGTGCTTTTTTTGTCTATGTGCAATGTCCGCTTGGAGTGGTCGATGGCGCAGAATTTGAAAATGCGGCGAAATTTTCTCATTACTTGGCAGCAGAACACGGCATTTTGACCATTCCTTATGAGGTTTCAGGACAAAGCTATGTCCGGTTTTCCGTGGCTTTCAAGGGTGAGGCAACTGTTGTGTTCGCCCAGTTGCGGCAAAAGCTCTCTGCCGTGCGCTTCTGTTTTCCGAAGAGCGTCACGCTATGACGATCTTTATCAATGATATTGACAGCACACTCGGCGAGCACCGCTTCCCATATAATAAAGTGGAGGATTTTGATCAGAAACGTCGACATTATGGGCTGCCTGATGCACCTCACTTAATGGGCTGGCACAGCCTCCACCGCACCACGGGCAATGCCCTGGACCTAGCTGAACGAGTGATCGAGAAAATTGTGGGCAGGTCTTCGGCTGCACAGAGTACGGACCATCTTGTCCTATGCTCCAGTCGTTTTTCTGGTGATTTCATGCAAGGCAACGATCGCTTGGACGAGATGATGAGCCGTTGTGCAATCAGCAACATCCCAGTTACCGGTTTGACCCTCAGCGGATGCAATAGCCTGTTCAATGGTTTGCACCTAGCCAGCGCCATGATCGAGTCGTCTAGGGCTGACAGGGTACTACTGGTTACGGCGGATACTTCGGCTGGTGAATCGAAACGCTTCGACAGTAATTGCATGTTCAGCGATGCAGCCAGTGCAGCAATCCTGTCGAACAAAGGGCCGTCGTCATTGACTCTGCTGGACGTTGTTTGCGGATTTGGTCGCTCGACAAATGACAGTTCGTTTTTCCGGGGTAATCTGCCAGAGATCGGCAAAAAGCTGAAGGACATACTAGCCAAACACGGCTTGCAAGTCTCAGACCTCACTAAGGTGGTCACCCCCAATTTTTACCTGCCCGTCGTCAATATGCTGATGAACAGCTTGGCGTTGCCGGCGCACTTACATTTTTCGGGTCAGGCTACTCTCTCTGCGCATTGCTTTTCCAGCGACTACCTGATGGCGCTGGCAGAGATTGCGCAGACGGAAACACACCTTGATGAATATTACTTGTTACTAGGATACGCCGACCTTCATCAGGGCATAGGACTGGTCCGCAAGCCGGCCAAAAGGAAGTGACAAGATGAACAAGGCGGTTTCGACGGTAATGAGTGGAGTAGCCTATCCCGTAGATTTTTCTCTAATTCAACACATGGAAAAAATCATCGAAGAACGGGCCACGAATACGGCCGTATTCGATGCGCAAACGCGTTTGTCCTATCAGGAGACTAGGACAGAGCTGCTCAAGCTTCATGCATACTTCTTTGAAGCAGGATTAAGTCCCGGGGACGTAATCGGCGTGCATCTAGACCTGCAATTGCGTTACCCGATCATTGTTTTGGGTATCCTGCTGGCGGGTCTCATTTATCTGCCGGTGGCAACGAGTCTACCTGATGAAAGAAAGCGAATAATTTGTGACATTGCGCAGCCGGCGCTCCTGATAACCGATACACCAATGCCTGGCGCTACGGAGCGATGCTGTAATCTCGCCACGCTGTTTGCGTGCGAAGTGCAGCATGATAGGTTTGATTTTTTTCCAGAGCAATTGTCCGACGCCACAGCCTATTTGATATTCACCTCCGGCACGACTGGGGTGCCGAAGGGTGTAAGTTTAACGAGAAAGGGGTTCTTTAATAGGCTGCAATGGGCGCGTGACTATTACTCACTCGATCACACCGATGTCACGGCACTGAAAACTCCCTTTTCGTTTGATCCGTCCATACAAGAATCGATTCTTCCATTCTTCTCTGGTGGAGCCGTGTTCATTCCAGATCACAGACTGGTCAATTTTCCCAACTATTTGACAGAGTGCATCGGCCGTTTCGCTGTCACGATGCTCATAATGGTGCCGAGTCAGCTCAGGCACCTTCTGTCGAGCCCAGCGATTCAAAACTGCCATCAGCTGCGACATATCGTCTGCTGTGGCGAACCGTGGGGGGTTGATTTGATCTCTGCCTTGCATGGGAGACTACCTGAGTGTCACATCTATAACGGATACGGCCCTACAGAAGCAACCATCGGAACATTAGTGTTCAATCCTCAGAGAGGCTACGACCAAGCAGTTATCCCGATCGGTAGGCCTATAGCAGGGACACATATTGCGATTGTCGACGATGATCTGCAGTCGGTCGCGCAGGGAGAGACCGGTGAGTTGATCATTGGCGGCATTTGTGTGGGCAATGGCTATTTGAACAATGAGTCGTTGACAGCAAAAATGTTTAGAACGCTGGAAGTGGAGGACGTCGGTCCTATTCGCTTTTACCTGACCGGCGACCTAGCCCGGTTTCTGCCTTCAGGGGATGTCGTATTCCTGGGACGCAAAGACAATCAGGTAAAAATCAACGGCGTACGTGTCGAACTCGAAGAAGTCGAGCTGGCTCTACGCAATTGTCCTGGTGTCAAAGACGCCGTGGTCATGAAGGTGCCAGGTAAGGTTAGCGATGAATTGCATGCCTTCTTGATCTCTGACGGTCCGCTGAATGTGGGGGTAATCACAATGACGTGTGCACAGCAAATCGGCCGCGCGACAATTCCTTCGCGCTTTACCCTAACCGACAACTTCCCTCTTACCCAGAATGGAAAGGTGGATCGAAAAGCGCTGGCTGCACGAATAAATTCAGAGGTTGATCTGTGATGAGTGATGAAAATATAGCCGCTCTCGGTCTCGAAGCCTTGTTGTTTCATTTGTTTCCTAATCTGGCTCAGCAAATCGACGCGCATTTGCCCTTGCATGATCAAGGAATAAGCTCGATGGGCATGATCTTATTAATCACTCATCTTCAGGACGAATTCCACATTGTCTTCGACTACGATATGTTGGCGGACCTGCATAAGCTGACGTTTGCCGCACTCCATGACCTGTGTGCTGGTCAACGGTAGCCCAGTAAAATACGTTCCACGGATCTGGATGTCGCGCATGCCCACCCTTTCACTGAAATATCTTTCCTCACCTCTTCAGAGGTTGTTGCTCAGCTCGTTGCTTTACGACCTATGCAAAGGTATTGCAAGCCCTTTGATCGTGCTCCTACTCACCACGCAGTTCGGTATGAGCAGCTGGCAATCAGGCGTCCTATTGAGCTTGACAATGCTAGTTGCCACAGTGCTCTCACTGCCGGTAGGTTTGGCCTTCGACAACTACAACCGATTGTACCTTTCAATCGGAACCTTAATGATTCTGGCAGTAGCGGTTGGCGTTCTGCCTTTCGCTCAAATGGTGCTCTTGGTCGGGATACTGCTTATTTTCATGGAGTTCGCAGCCGCGCTTTTCAGCATTGGGCTAAAGGCAATGCTGGCTGATTACCTTGATACAGAAAAGCGAGTAGCTGCGTTTTCTTATCGCTATATCCTAACGAACGTAGCTTTTGCCATAGGTCCTGTCTTGGGCGTATATCTGGTCGCACAGTCGATTGCGTTAGCAATGCTGGTGGCGGCTTCTGCAAGTCTAGCCGCAGTTTTCGTTCTCAGTTTTTTGGCCAAGCAGCAACCAGCCCAATCGCAGCCAGTCAATCGACCATCGTTCTCACAGGTCCTGAAGGTACTTGGAAGAGATAAAAATCTAGTTTTGTACACTGTAGGTTCATTTTTCAACACTATTGTCCATGGTCGTTTTACCTTTTTTCTATCCTTGTTATTGCTGTACAAATACCCAGCCGCGAAAGGCATGGAAATACTGTCTTATCTACTATTAACAAATGCACTTGTCGTTATATTCCTGCAACACTTCGCCAGCCGTTACATAACTCTCACATCATTGAACAGAATTGTGCTAATCGGTGCTTTTTTCTTCTCCATCGGACTGCTTGGATTTTCAATGGCCGAAAATTTGGTTTTCTGGTGCCTATCGATGTTTATATTCACGATTGGAGAGATTCTCATACAACCAGCTGAATATTTATATATTGACTCAATCAGTCCTCCAGAGTTAAAGGGTAGTTACTTCGCGGCTCACAATCTGGCCAGTCTTGGTGCGGCAATCAGTCCGGCGTGGTGTGGTCTGATGATTTCTGCCTTTGGCGTGAGCGGCCTGTGCTATTCGCTGGCCTTCTGCATACTGCTTGGTGGTTCCTTGTGCGCTATGCGACCAAGCCTGCGGGTGTGTCTCCCTACACCCAGTGGCCCCTAGCCGCGCCTATGCTATAGTCAAACACTATTCTACTTTGACTAGTTCGGTGTCTGATTATGCAGTTTTCCAAATATCACGCTGCGGGTAATGATTACTTAGTTTATACAGCATCAACCCCTTTCTGCTTTACCGAGCAGGAAATATCTAGAATTTGTGACCGCCACCATGGTTTGGGCAGTGATGGGATATTGGTTCCGTTGATCAATGCCGATGAGATGCTATCGGTAGGTATCTACAACACTGATGGTTCGCAGGCAGAAAAAAGTGGAAATGGCTTGCGAATATTTTGTCGCTATTTGTGGGATCAGGGCATTGTTGCGAGCTCACACTTTAAGGTTTCCACAAAGGGAGGCGTGGTTGGATGTCAGGTACTGGATGAAGGCAAGCGTATATCGATTGCCATGGGTACGGCCCGCTTTATAGAAACTACCGAGTCAACCTTTCTCATCGATGGAACAGAGCTTCTATTAAGTCCCGTGTCCATGGGTAATCCTCATTGCGTCATATTTGTTGCGCAACCGACGGAGATATTAGCTAGAAATCTGGGGCCAATCATTGAGAATCTCTCTATTTTCCCCGATCGTACCAATGTCCAGTTTGTAAAAGTTATCGACAGGAAAAATCTCGAGGTGCAGATCTGGGAACGAGGCGTAGGCTATACACTGTCTTCAGGCACCAGCAGTTGTGCGGCAGCGGCTGTTTCTCGAAAACTTGGTTTGGTCGATGCTGAGGTCGCCGTGCGAATGCCCGGAGGTGTAATTAATATCGAACTTGACAATGACTACCACGTTCTGATGCAAGGTCCAGTGTGCAAAGTCGGAGACTACTCACTGGATACTGAATGCCTTGTCCAAGAGGATTTTTAGGGCCATTAGTGATACCGAACGCACGAAAATACAGAGTGCAAACTCAAACCATTATGCAATGTAACGTTAAACCTTCCATTCACCCCATGGCCGCCACTATAGCGGCCCTAATATCGAACTTAGTATTCAGGCTCTATATTTTTAAGGGATAAAGTTCTTTACTATTTCGTCGCATGCCCAGCCTATCATATTAGTGACTAGTGCAAATTACAGCGATAGACTTACAGAACACCAGTCATAAATCTAAGACGGAGCCACAGGCAAACCGGATCAATTTGGCTATCATTAGCTCCCCCCAACGGATCCAGAACGCGCAGCTCACTATATGCCGCATGCTTCCTACAAGATTTCAAGAAACGTCTGGCTGGATCGCCATAACGTTTAAGTCGATTATCTGGACTGGTTCGCTTTCGTAGACAGCACCTGCCTAGGTGACATGGATCCTGAAAGTCACCACGCTACCCGCGTTGATCAGCTGCAGTTCGCAAAGCATTCGGTAACGCGAACAGTCGTCGACATTCTCGCCGGCCGAATGCACCAACCCTCACTATGACGGGACCTGCCGTCAGGTGGGGTCTATACGTCACTTGCCAATCGCAGGAGACATAATGAACCTATCGCTTGCCTTATATGACGCGCTGACATCCATCAGTGTGAATCGCCCCTAGTTTCGTAGACACCTCCAAGCCTTAAAATGAGGCCCATTAGGAGGTGCCATGAGCAACCAGCGTTATCCCGAAGAATTCAAAATCCAGGCGGTCAAGCAAGTGACCGAAAAGCAGCTTCCTGTCTCGGAGGTGGCTGCACGATTGGGTGTGTCTGTGCACAGCCTCTATGCCTGGGTTAAGCGCTACACCAAGCCTCAGGAACAGCGCGTTGAGGAGGATGATCAGAGCGCTGAGGTTCGTCGTCTACGTGCCGAGCTGAAACGGGTGACGGAGGAGCGAGACATCTTAAAAAAGGCCGCCGCGTACTTTGCCAAGGAGTGCGGCTGAAGTACGCCTTTATTAAGCAGCAAGCGGGTCATTACGCGATTCGACGGCTTTGCCTGACGCTCAAGGTTCATCCCAGCGGCTACTACGCGTGGCTATCAGAACCAAAATCTGCGCGAGCCAAGGACGATCAGCGACTGCTTGGATTGATCAAACACTCCTGGCTGGAAAGCGGTGGCGTTTATGGCTATCGAAAGATCCATGATGACCTGCGAGAGGTTGGTGAGAGCTGTGGCCGTCACCGGGTGGCTAGGTTGATGCGCCTTGAAGGTTTACGTTCTCAGACTGGGTATCGACGGAGGCCTGGAAAATACGGCGGTAAGCCAGCCGTTGCCTCACCGAACTTACTGAAGCGCCAATTCGATGTCAGAGAACCCAACAAAGTTTGGGTCACAGACATTACCTACATCCGAACATATGAAGGCTGGCTGTATTTGGCCGTGGTGCTCGATCTGTTTTCACGCCAGATCATTGGTTGGTCAATGAAGTCGCAGATGACCAGCGACGTAGCCATTGATGCACTGCTGATGGCGGTTTGGAGACGTAAGCCGAAGCAAGAGGTGATGATCCACTCGGATCAAGGCAGTCAGTACAGCAGCTCAGACTGGCGAAGCTTCTTGAAAGCTAACAACCTGGTAGCCAGCATGAGTCGTCGAGGTAATTGCCACGACAACGCTGTGGCGGAGAGCTTTTTCCAGTTGCTGAAGCGGGAACGGATCAAGCGTAAAATCTACACTACACGCCAGGATGCTCGAGATGATGTGTTCGATTACATCGAGATGTTTTACAACCCAAAACGACGCCACAGTTTCAACAATCAGCTGTCACCGGTAGAGTTTGAAAAGCGTTACGCAGCGAGCCTTGAGAGTGTCTAGAAAACCCGGGGCGATTCACTCAACACTTGCTCCCGGTGCGGTAACGATGGGAGAACCGTCGTTGTGGGTGACATTAGGAGCTGCCGAATGCTTAGCCCGCTCGAGTTTTAAGCCGACTCCATTAGGCTTAACATCAATCTGCAGCCCGCGATTTTGCACCAGTGCTGCTGTGACCGATAATGCGACCACAACGACCAGCGTGATAATCAAAAAATTCTCATACGGCGGCTTCTCACGCTGCCACACGCTCTCTGCGAAAAATCATCCAACTTTAACCTCCTGTTAATTGATGAGCTCCGCATCCGTAATGCAACTGCACACAACCGGCATTATCAAATTGCTTAAGAAGCTTATGAGAGTACCTGAGCTCACTCTCTTTTGTTGTTGAATCTTTATCTTTGAGCTAGCAAGCCTACGGCCAAAACTGCGAGGTGCCTGCGCTAAAAGTTAATGAATTGCCATTGGTAGGTATAAAACTATCGAATTCATGCTCGCTAGCGGGCTAGAAGCGAGAGCGTCAGCGCTCCGTCAAATGAACCCAAGCATTTGTCATATCAGCGACTCGCTAGTCTCGAGTATGCGTCGAAGGAACGCCTCACCACGACAATGGGGCAATACCCTGCAAGGACAAAAACATCCGCAGCCAGGAAGTAGCAACGGCTTCTATTGGCTGATTGCTGCTCTCGCAGGACGTGTATCACCACATAACCAATGTCGGACCGTCTGGTGTAACGCTATCTCCGCTCAATATGTTCAGCCCATCCGCTCGTCATGATTCGGGATCAAGACTTTGCGAATTCCACTTGCCATCACGTTTCTGATTCACCTATGCTGATGGGGTCTCGAAAAGGGCCGCTGGCATGGCTTGATACGTGTGATCTCGAGACAGGAACCCAGGAACATCAGCAGTAAAGCTCTACCCCCAGTACCAGTAGGTAATGTCACACCGAGAAGTTTCGGTTTTGCGCACCGACCGGGTCAGCCAGCAACCACAGAGTCATCGCGCTACCGTATGCATGGACATTTCGTCTGTGCAACCTTCAAAGGCACATGTGATGAACCGAATTCCTTTTCAGAAACACGACCGTTCGAAATTCAAAGATATCGCTAAGAGCCTATTTCGTGGGCTAGGCAGCATCGACCCAAAAAAACCTTTCCGCGATCGTGATTTGGAAGCCAAAACACAAAATCCTGATAGCTTACGCGAGCTGTTCGCCAAGTGTCTTGACTACGATGATACGCATGATTTAACGACCTGCGCCGGGAAATATCCTTTCCCTCCCCCGGGCACAATCACCCGCGCGGACATTCAACTTTCTGTTGCTCTTGGCTTCAGTAAACTGACCAAAGTCTCTCTTCTTGAAGCGTGGGAACGAGCAGGCAGAGCGGGCCTGCATAGGTTGTCCATTGATGAGTCAAGCGTTGAGCATCAGCGGGGAAAGCAGCTCGAAGCTCGTCTTGGTCAAGTAACTGACGCTCCTGAGCCGCCAGCAAGTACCAATGTCCGTTGGCATACCGAACAACAGCGGTTCTTCAACAACGGGGCGCCTAGCTTCGAGCTGGCTGTTCAACCTAGCGGCCATGCGTTCCATTGGCCCAGTTTCATTAACCTGTACAACGCCATTCGCGATTCGAAGCTTCATCGGTCCATTGTCGATCCGAACGAACAGTTTCCTGTAGGTAGCGACGAAGCCCTGGATAGCTTCTTGTCCAAGCAACTCATTCCCCAATCGTGGATACCGTTAGAGGTATACGTCAAAAGCGGCCTCGAGATTCTCGATCACGAGGTAATCTGGATCTTTGTGGAGTCAGGCGAATGCATAGGTCGTGCTATTCGGCACAAAACACATGGGGGCGTCCTTCCTCGCCTGTACCTGACTGATGCTGAAGTGGCAGAAGGCATTTCCGATGTCATAACGGGACGCTACATTCAGCGGGGTTCATCAAGGGATATTCCATACATTGCGAATCCCAAGGGGAATACACCAGTGTTCACGCTGAAACCTGGAGCAAGCCAGCCAGTAGGCGCTATCAATGATCCTCTTAAACAGCCCCAGGTACAGACGTCCGACTTGATGTTGATCCCAAGGTTGCTTGCTTCAGGGCTCGGCTACCAAAAAGTGGTAGGAGCACCTTCGGTGCAATGGGCTTTGGATGGTGAGCCCGTGCGCAAAAACGCCGACAACCCGAGCAGTCTTGAAACTACGTATTACGACACCACTCGCTGGCTGTCCGAAAACGATATGCCCGAGTTGTTCCCAGACTATCGCGCGGATCCTAATGCAGGCCGCAAGGATTTTTTCGCCGATTTTCGGGAAGCGCCAAATCGGGTTTTCCTCCCGCCTAAGTCAATCGACTTTCAAAAACGGGCATTCAGCATACTGGACCGTAAAAAAAAGGCTGCCGAATCGCTGCTGCAGAATGCAGGGAAATCGGGTGAGTTCTTAGCTGCGTGCAAGGCTGAATTGTCTTCGGTCGAAATGGAGAAGCTTGGCGGAGTTTTATTAGAGGCCTCTGGCAACTCCGCGCTAATCCAGAATGCGGATAATGTGGCAGCTCTTATAGCTCAACGCTTTCCAGAGCTGTCGTACTACGGTCCGCTCGCCATTTCTGGTGCGATTTTTACTCACAGCCTTGGTGAGGCATTTGATGACATCTACCTGGACACACTTCAGCTTTCCGACATTCTGGCAGGTTTGGTCATGCTGCACGCTGGCTACCAGACCCCAGCGCCCTTCCCATTCTTCCCCCGCCTCCCTTTTACGGTGGCTGTTTCGGAATGGCTTTCAGGCGTCACGGACCTTAATGACATCCACCAGGTAGCGACACGGTTGAAGGGGTTCGTTGAAGCGCTGCAAACCCAAAAAGAACGGATCAACAATATCCAGGCTGCGTTGGAACGCGACAAGAGTCTCCGTCGCAAAGCCCTTGATCATGGTTACGCATATGTAGGGCAAGTCATGCCAAGAGCAAAACCTCGGAGCGTTACGCAAATGCTCGGGGCCCTTGATCACTGATAGATAAAGCCAGAGAAGCTCGATTAGTGGCCATAGTCGGGCTTCTCCGGTTTTTCAGAAGGAAACGAAAACGGTCTTTTGACCATCCTCATCAGTGCGCCCTGTACTGATTACCTGCTTTCCTCCAATTGCCGCACCACAAACGACCAGCAAACAAGACGCTCCGGCTTGTTCCAGCCATACGCCAACCGCTTCACGAAAGACTCCCAGACCAAACCAGTTTCCGTACTGGCAAGGGAAACCCCATGCGAGACACTCAGAAAAATCTTCTGCGCCTGGATAGCCTCAATGCCCTCATCCTACCCATCTCTCGGTACGGTTGTGCTTCTAGCGTGCTTTTCGGCGCCTATAGCGCTGGCAGCGCCGGCGAGCGAAGAACATCAACTGCTCACCCTCATCCTTCGTCAGCTTGATGCAGTAGATCGTCTATCGTCGCCAGCACGAATACGGTCATCGATATCCAAGCCCGATACACCTTTGACTACGCTCGCCTATCAGCAGACCTCGATCTGATCCGGCAGGGCATCAGCGGCTACCTCACGCCTTCACGCGCTCAACCTCGACATCCACCCGAATTAACTGGGCATTACACGCGGTCGGGCCAACGTCAGCCATGAGCATGAGCCCACAACAGCTCACAGCGTTCCAGGCCATGGGCGGCTTCACGCCGCAGCAGAGCACAACCTTCTTCATCGGCTTGGTACTCGCCAGTGCGTTGGTGTTTGCCGCCTGGGCGCTCGGCAGCGGCTACAGAGGCTGGGCCAGCGGCCAGATCTCACAGGCCAAGTTCGTCGGCATAACCATGAAAGTAACCCTCATCTACATCCTACTCACGTTCCTGTTGCTGCACTGACGCAGCCTCAATATTCAACCATCGCCATTGGAGGCAACCATGCATGCTCGCTCACTGTTCAAAAACCTCACTCACCGCCTTTCGCTCTATGCCCTCAAGGGAGGTTGCTGGTAAGCAGGTACACCAGCCAGATTTGGTGGTGCAAGTTGAGCAACCCCGACTTCGTTTGTCCGAGGCCGAGCACCAGCAGCGAATCGCTTCTAATACGCTCTCACCGATCTCAGGTGCTACTGCCCGCCCACAAGCGATCAAAGCACAGTTGGCTCAAGCCACAGGCGAAACGGTCCCAACCTTCCAAGAGTCTTGCCTTCGGTCTATACCCATTCAGGCTGGCGGTGTGCATCCGGTCGCTGACCTCTGGTACATCGAACGGGCTGCTGAATCACCAGAGGGGTTGCGTCAGGCCGTCTACGAGCTAGTGCAGGACATTGCTCGCGAGGTGGCGTTACCGCTGGAACATATTGTTGAAAGCGATTGGGGTACCTGGAATTGGTGAACGAAGGGCTTGGGCATGCCAACAAATGCATTCGCGATGTTGCCGCTCATGTCATTCAAGAACTTTCCGCCGATCCATACCTGCGTGAAAACGCTTTGCCCTCACACTTGGAGCGGTTGCAGCAGCGTATAGAGCAACAGAGCTGGGCCAAGTCTTCGACGGTTGTGCGGGGCTCAAGTGAATCCGAACTCAGTAAAAACGATTCCGAACTCAGTCAAACTGACTCAGTTCGGAATCACGTTCACCTGCGTTCGGATTCCGAACTCATCCAGAACTAGTACGAATACAAAGGTTTGTAAAAACACAGTACCGCGGGCACGCGAGGGAATCCGCTTGCCAGAGCCATTCCTCCAGCTTGCAGCTGAACAACGGCGAAACGCGATGGTAGCGCTTAGCACAATGGATTTTGAGTTGCAGCAGCAGGTGTTGGATCAGTGGTCGGCGCGTTGTGCCAACACAGAGATTCGAAATCCGGGAGGCTATCTGTTCGGCATGATTCAAAAAGCGCAGCGTGGGGAATTCAATCAGCCCGTTGAGCGTGGTAGCGGTATGCCTTCGGGCGATTCATGTGGTCGGCCCAGAACCTCAAAACAAGGGACTATCCAGTCCCTTGAGCTCACCGCTAGATGTGAAAAACCGAGTGCTGAAAGCCTTATGACGGGCCGTGAAGGCGTCAAAGCAATCTTGGATTTGCTGAAGCCAGGCGTGAACCCTTAGCCCGTAGAAAGTGATTCCAGTGGAATCAGGTCTCATGAATTTGGTGTGTAAGCGGTTCTTAAGGGGCAAAACACCGGCTCTGTAATTCTGTTTCCTGGCTGACGGGCTTGATGCTCCTCTTAACATTGCTCGCGTGACATCTACATGCAGGAGCAATCCATGTCCGCGATGAGATCCCAAGCAGAATTATCGAGCATAAGCCCACCGATAACGCCTTGTTCGGCCTCTATCGAGTGAGGTGGAACCAAATCAAGCAGACTCATACTGCCTCTCTCCCCGAGACAACCCTTTTCGAGAGCAACGACAAGATCTGACTAAGGCGCTCCTCGTTCAGCGCATCAAACTTCGCCCGCCACTCGGGAAACAGCTCTATTGAAAGGTCTTTAATGACCTTGAACGCCGTTGGAGAGCGGCGGTGAGTCGGAAGCCGATACTCCAGACGATGTGCTGGAATTCCTTCAGTCGCAGCACGGCGAAAGCTCACCGCTGCAGGGATTGTGGTATGAAGCATTCGCACTTTGGGGTGATCAGAAAAGGTCTCGGCTAGCGTGTGGTAAATCAGATTTGCGTCATTAGTAGCATCAAGCTTATTGATCACGATATTGAGCAAGGGTGTCGTAGCGCCCAGCGCTGCCAGAGGCTCCACATCTCTATAAAGCTGGAGCATTCCGCGCTGAAACTCCCTCGCAGTCAGCATATCGGGAGTGATAGGAGAAATAGCCATCTGAGCGCCTAGCAACGCCATTTCAAGGACAATGGAGCGTGCACCCTGGGTGTCTACAAGGATCAAATCGAAATCTTGAGCGAACGCCGGTATTAGATTCTTGAGGCGAAAGCGCCCATCAGCAGCATGAAGCAACAAACTTCCAAGCTGATTTAACGGATCATTCGAATGGATCAATGAGAGATTAGGGATGCAGGTCTTGGAAATGACCTGATCGGCACGCGTCTCGTTATTGGCGATCAGTTGGTAGGTCCCGCCCGGCGCCTCATGGGTTAGCGTATAGAACGAGGACAGTGACGGTTGGGTATCGAGATCGATGAGTAAGGTCCGAAGACCCGCGTCGGCGCAGAACGCGCCTAGATTGGCGCCAACCGTGGTTTTCCCCGGCCCGCCTTTGGTTGAAACGACTGCAGCGACTTTCATTAGCCTTACCTCTGAATCGAAGGATTAGAGATGGCGTCATGGGAAGCGCGCTAAGCGTTTGGTTTGCTGGGTCAAATCCCACGCAAAAAAAAGCCTGTATTTCTACAGGCTTTTCTCTATCTGGCTCCACGACCTGGACTCGAACCAGGGACCCAATGATTAACAGTCATTTGCTCTACCAACTGAGCTATCGCGGAATGCGCCGTATGTTACTGATTAAAAAGAAGAAGTCAAGCCTCCTCTAACATTTTTCACGACTGCAAAGGCTGACCGGTCGAAGCCGCCTGCTCCCTGGCCAGTTCCAGCCACGCCCTGGCTGCCGGTGGCAAGTGGGCGCTGGAGCGCCAGGCCAGGGCGATGTGCCAGTCGGTGTGGGGTTCGTCCAGGGGGATCAGGGCAATGCCGGCGTGCTGGTGTTTGTGCGCCAGCATCCGCGGCAGGAACGCCACGCCCAGACCGGCGGCGACCAGGTCGACGATAAAGTCGATCTGCCCACTGCGGGCCGTCACCTTTGGCACGACGCCCTTGCGTTCGCAGGCGGCGAGGATTTTCGCGTTGAGGGCGAAACCGGCTTCGAACAGGATGAACGCAGAGTCCGCCAGGTCAGTGAAGTCGATGCGTTCGCGGCGTGCCAATGGATGGTTGACGGGCAGCACGGCGATCAGCGGTTCGTTGCGCACCGGCTGGTAGTCGAAACACTCATCCACCGGTAGCAGCAATGCCGCCAGGTCGACCTCCCCCGCCTCCAGGCATTCGCGCAGTTTTTTGCTGCCGTACTCGGTGAGTTCGATGTCGATGTCGGGGTAACGCGTGCGGTAGGTGGCAAACATTGCGGCAAACAGTACGCCGCAACCCACCGGCGGCAGGCCGATGCGCAGCACGCCGCGCTTGAGGCCGCGCAGGTCGTTGATCTCGGCAATCAGGTCGGTGCGTTCAGCCAGCATCACCAAGGCGCGACGGTAGGCAATTTCGCCAGCGGCGGTGAGTTCGTTCCGGTGGCCGAGACGATTAAGCAACGGGGTGCCCAGTTCCTCCTCCAGCGTCTTGACCGCTTTGCTGACCGTGGACTGGGTCAGGGACACCACGTCAGCCGCCTGGGAAAACCCGCCCTGGCGCACCACTTCAACAAACGCCCGCAGGGTTCGCAGATTCATCAGTATTCCCTTTGCGACTCGATTGCAGCGATAAAAGTTGTTTTTATCATGCCAGAATTTTGCTTATCGTTGAGCGCTTCGCCGAGTGGAGCCCCTGTACATGATCATTTCGTCCGCATCCGATTACCGCGCTGCCGCCAAGCGCAAGTTGCCGCGCTTTCTGTTCGACTATATCGATGGCGGCGCCTACGCCGAGCACACGCTGCGGGCCAACAGTTCGGACCTGGCCGAGATAAGCCTGCGCCAGCGCATCTTGCGCAATGTCGACACCCTGAGTCTGAAAACCTCGTTGTTCGGCCAGGAGCAGGCCATGCCGGTCATCCTCAGCCCGGTCGGCCTGACGGGCATGTATGCACGGCGCGGTGAAGTGCAAGCGGCCAAGGCGGCAGCGAACAAAGGCGTACCCTTCTGCCTGTCGACGGTGTCGGTGTGTTCGATTGAGGAAGTCGCATCGCAAAGCCCGCAGTCGATATGGTTCCAGCTGTATGTGCTCAAGGACCGCGGCTTCATGCGCAATGCCCTGGAACGCGCACAGGCGGCGGGGGTGACGACACTGGTGTTTACCGTCGATATGCCTACCCCGGGCGCGCGTTATCGTGATGCCCACTCCGGCATGTCCGGCCCCTATGCGGCGCAGCGGCGAATGCTGCAAGCCATGACCAAGCCGCAATGGGCCTTCGATGTAGGGTTGATGGGCCGTCCCCATGACCTGGGCAATATTTCCCGGTACCTGGGCAAACCCACGCACCTGGAGGACTACATAGGCTGGCTGGCCAACAACTTCGATCCCTCGATCGGTTGGAAAGATTTGGAGTGGATTCGCGACTTCTGGAAGGGGCCGATGATCATCAAGGGCATCCTCGACCCACAGGATGCCAAGGATGCCGTGAGCTTCGGAGCCGACGGCATCGTGGTCTCCAACCATGGCGGCCGCCAGCTGGATGGCGTGTTGTCTACCGCCAAGGCGTTGCCACCGATTGCCGAGGCCGTCGGCGATGACCTCACCGTGCTGGTGGATTCCGGCATTCGTTCCGGGCTCGACGTGGTGCGCATGCTTGCCCTGGGGGCCAAGGCCTGCCTGCTCGGGCGCGCCAGCGTGTACGCGTTGGCCGCCGATGGGCAGAACGGGGTGGAAAACCTGCTGGATATCTTCGCCAGGGAAATACGCGTGGCGATGACGCTGACCGGTGTCACGTCGATCGAACAAATCGACAGTTCCACGCTGGTAGCCCCGTAATCCATTGACTGCCCAGCCAGATAAATGACGCCACGCGCTGCCGACTGTTTTTCGAGCCAGGGCAGTCAATTGATTCATATAGCTATTTATTAAATAAAACGATTTGGCACGAATCTGGCTCTAACACCCTTCAAGCAGGTCAAGCGATGACAAGACGTGTGGCAGTGCCCCGGGCTTATAACCCGGCGTAAAGCGATTTAAACTGATCCTTACTGTTTTACGGAACTGAAGGACCAGTAAGACGCCTGGCACTTGCCACTCTCATCCGCCTGTAAGACAGTCATGTGCTTAGAGGCCGCTCACCTATGAAAACACCCACCCAGACCAACGCAATTGACTTTGACAGTGCCAAATTGCAACGCCTGGGATTTGGTCAGCCATCCCTGCGCTCACCTCGCCCCGCCACGCTTGGCCAGCTCCGCCAGCAACTTAACCAGCACTTGCAAACCAGCCTCGAGCCGGAACGCATCCTTGGCCTGTTCTTTCGCGAAATCCAGCGCCTGGTGCCGCTGGATGCCTTGCAGTACCGTCACGTCACCACTGACCTGCGCCTGGAGTTCGGCCATCGCGGCCATCATTCGGTGAGCTACACCTTGAGCCATGACGGCGAGCACTTGGGCGAGTTGGTCTTCCGCCGCAACCAGCGCTTTCTGGAAGAGGAACTGGGCCAGCTGGAATCCCTGCTGGCCGCCTTGCTTTACCCGATGCGCAATGCCCTGCTCTACCGCGCCGCCACCCGCAGCGCCTTGCGCGATCCGTTGACCGAAACCGGCAACCGCATTGCCATGGACCAGACGCTGCAACGGGAAATCGACATGGCGCGGCGGCACATGCACCCGCTGTCTCTGTTGATGCTGGACATCGACCACTTCAAGCGCATCAATGACACCCATGGCCATACCGCCGGCGACAGCGTATTGCGCGGCGTGGCTGCGGCGATCAAGGGCCAGCTGCGCAACGTGGACATGGTGTTTCGGTTTGGCGGGGAAGAATTTCTGATCCTGCTGTCCAACACCGGCCGTGATGCGGCGCGGATGGTCGGCGAACGCCTGCGCCAGGCGGCGCAGGCCCAGGACTACTGGGTAGAAGGGACGCGAATCGAATTGACGGTAAGCCTCGGCTGCTCGACGTTACTGGCGGCTGAGTCGGCTGAAAGCCTGCTGCGCCGAGCCGACAATGCCTTGTACGTGGCCAAGCGCGCAGGCCGCAATCGTCTGGCAATGGCGGGGTAACCCCCCGCCATTGCCTGTGCATCACGCCTCGCTGGCGACTCGGGCCTGGCGCTCACGCACGAACGCCGGCGCCTTTTCCTTCTCTTGTTCCAGGTGCATGCAACTTTCCAGGAACAGATACATGTAGTCATAGCTCTTGCACACGGCCTGTCGCAACTCCACCTGCAGGGCTGCGCTCGGGTTTGTGCCGGCGAGGGTGCAGATGATTTCCAGGGCTTCCCAGGGGTGCGCGTCATCATACTGGGCGTGCATCTTCAGCCACTTCATCGCACGCTTGCGCTCTTCCTCGGGGAAGGCAGCGGCATACACGCCGGTGGAACAGACCACGGCGGACCACTCCCCCGTCGCGCCCTCGATGGCGTAGTTGGTGGCGGCAATCGCGACGATCAACGAGTCAGCCGAGCTGGTGTGCCAGCACCAATGGCTCAGTGCGTGCAACTCCGGTGGCACGTTCTGGGCCTGCAGGTCTTCAAGACTGACGCCATGGGCACGCGCCCAATTCACCCAATAATCGGCGTGGTTCAGTTCCACGCGAATATTGCGCATCAGCCAGCGTCGCGCCATGTCCTCGCCAGGATGACGGGCAAATTTGGTCTTGGTGAGGTTCTGTGCCATGTACAAGGCGAACTGCTCCACCACAGGCCAGCCCCCGATCAGGTAGTGGCGCATGGTCCTGGCGCTGAGCGTATTATCGCGCATGCGCTGGTACAGTTCGTGTTCGACAACCCGACGCTTGCTCTCGCTACAGTCCTGGATCAATTGCTGGGCCCAGGCGGGGTAACTCGAGGCTTCCATAAGCGGGCCGGTTCTGTTGAATGTGTCGATCACTGTAGGGCTCCTTTTTAAGTGTGATGTACAGACCGGCAAGTTTCAGCGGAATGTACCGGGCGCCTTGAATAACAGGGGCTGCGGCCGCACGGGTCGGCACTGCAGGCGATCACAGGTAAACAATTGCGGGCGCTCGATCAAATAGCCTTGAGCGTAGTCCACACCTATCTCAAGTAACGCCTGTTCGATCTGCGACGTTTCAACAAACTCGGCAATTGTGCGTTTACCCATGACATGGCCGATGTGATTGATCACTTCGACCATGGCGCGGTTAATCGGGTCGTCCAGCATATCCTTTACGAAACTTCCATCGATCTTCAAGAAGTCTACAGGTAAATGTTTGAGATAGGCGAATGAGGACATTCCGGCGCAAAAATCATCAAGGGAAAAGTGGCACCCTAACGCCTTGAGTTCATTAATAAAACGAATTGCACTGCCTAAATTGGCGATAGCGCTGGTCTCAGTTATTTCAAAACAAATCATTTCCGGGGGAATGCTGTAAGTGTCGAATTTTTCACGCAAAAACCCGAGAAAATCATCATCGCCAATGGTTATGCCTGACAGATTAATCGCACACATGGCCATGGGTCGGCCCGGACGCTCATGCATGCAACGGGCAATGATCTTGAATACGTTCTCCACCACCCAGCGATCCAGTGAAGTCATCAAGCCGTAACGCTCGGCGGCCGGAATGAAACTGTCGGGCAGGATGATTCGCCCCGCTTCGTCGTGCAGGCGCAAAAGTATTTCGATGTGCCCGGTACCCGCTTCGGTATGGCCCAGCGGCGAAATTTCCTGGGAGTAAAGACAAAAGCGGTCTTCTTCCAGGGCCATGTGCAGGCGTTGCACCCACGCCATTTCGCCGAAGCGTATGGACAGCTCCGAGTCGTCGGCATGATACACCTGCACCCGGTTACGCCCCTTTTCCTTGGCCATGTAGCATGCCATGTCGGCGGCGCGCAGCGAGGTTTCCAGGGTGGTGGGCGCTTGCGAGATATGCACCAGGCCGATGCTGACGGTGGTCATGAACGGCCGGCCCTTCCACACAAAATGCAGGCTCTGTACGGTGTGGCGCAGGCTCTCGGCGATTTTCTCGGCCACGGGTGCCGGACAATTTTCCAGCAGGATGCCAAATTCATCGCCGCCCAGCCGCGCCAGGGTATCGCCTTCGCGCAGGTCCGATTGCAGCAGCGCGCAAATATGTCGCAGCAATTCGTCGCCCGCGGCATGGCCGCAGGTGTCATTGACCAGCTTGAACTGATCCAGGTCGAGGAACATCAAGGCATGCCGACCGTTCTGCTGGCGCGCCACCTGCTGCAGCACTTGATCAAGGCGGTATTCGAATTCACGCCGGTTGGCCAGGCCAGTCAAGGCATCGTGGGTGGCCTGCCAGGAAAGATTGGCGATGTACTGGCGTTCCTGGGTCATGTCATGCAGCACCAGCACCGCGCCACTGACCTTGCCCGCGCTGCGAATCGGCGCGCCCACCAGGGTCACGGAGACGGTGCTGCCGTCCAGGCGCTGGATCAGCTTGGAATGTTCACTGCCGCCACTGAGTTCGCCCTTGATGATGTGCTCAAGCAGGGTGAAGCCGTCCGGCTCGGCGTTTTCATCCAGCAGCTTGAACAACGCCGCCAGCGGCAGGCCCTGGGCCTGGGCCGACTTCCAGTGGGTCAGCGCTTCAGCGGCGGGGTTCATATAGGCAATCGCACCGTCCACATCGGTGGTGATGACCCCGTCGCCAATCGACTCCAGGGTGATCTGTGCCCGCTCCTTCTCCGCCTGCAGGGCATCGGCAAACGCATGACGCTGGGCCAGCAATTTGTGCGTGCGCAGCAGCGCCAGGACGATCAGGCCCAGGGCCGTGGCCAGGTTAGTGATCAACAGCAGGCGCAGGATCATCCGCGAGCCTTCGCCCAAGGCATCGCTGAACGCCTTGGCCGCCGGCGTCACACCTTCGTTGATTGCCGTGATACGCGCCTTCCACAGCCGCACATCGCTGGCATCGACCCGATCAGCAGCAATGGCGCCATGCATTTGGCGAGCAAGTTCGTCCAGTTGCAACAGATAGCCGTCGCCCACCGTCCAGAGTTCGATGGCTTTTTCCAAGTAGCTGAAATGGCGAAAGTTGAGGTACAGCCAGATCAGGCTGGAGACGTCGTCCGGGTGGTTGCCGCCCTTGATGATTCCCAGGCGCGCGGCCGGTATATCCGGGGTTGGGCTGTCCAAGGCGATGCGCAACTCATGCCCGCCCTGAGGCACCGCAATCGCTTGCTGATATTTGAGATAGGTCGCCGCGTCGCGGTCATCGGCGTAGAGGGTCAGGTAATAGATAGCGTCTTTCTGGCCCTTGGACCACAGGCTTTCACCTGCCACATAGCCACGCACCGCCGAAAGCACGTAGAGACTGACGCAGCCTAACAATGCCTGGAACAGCACAACGGCAATAAAGGGCCAGACAATGCCCAGCAGCCGTGGCGTTCCGAGAGTCCGCTTTTGCTTCATGAAGTCCCTTGCACATGCACAGCTCAATACGCACGCGAAAATCCGCTCCCGATCGCACAGCCTAAGCCAAATCAACGCACTTGTTGCAGGTGTCCATACAATTTGGCGTACAGCCCGCCATCGGCAATCAATTGCTGATGGTCGCCATCCTCGGCGATATGCCCGCCATCGAACACCAATACACGATCGGCCTGTTTCACTGCCGAGAGCCGGTGGGCGATGATCAGTGTAGTACGCCCACTGAGAAACCGCGCCAGCGCCTGGTGCAGGTTGTACTCGGTGGCCGCATCCAGCGCCGAGGTGGCTTCATCCAGAATCACCACCTTGGGCTCGGCCAGCACCATGCGCGCGATGGCCAGGCGTTGCCGTTGGCCACCGGAAAAACGCACGCCGGAACGCCCCACTACGCTGTCCAGGCCCAAGGGCAATGCCTTGACGGTAGCATCCAGCTGGGCGATTTCCAGTGCCTGCCAGCAGGCCTGGTCCGTACGCTCGCGGCCCATGGTCAGGTTGGCGCGTACGGTATCGTTGAACAGCGCCGGGTGCTGCAGCACCACCGCGACGTTTTCGCGGATGGTCGCCAGGCCGATCTCCTGCTGGCTCGCGCCGCCAAAACGAATGCTGCCGGCCTGCGGTGTGTAGAGGCCCAGCAACAGTTGCACCAGGGTACTTTTACCGCCGCCGCTGGCGCCGACAATCGCCACCTTCTCCCCCGGCGCGATGGTCAGGTTCAATTGGTCGAGCACCAGGTCATCGGCGTAACCGAAATCCAGCCCATGCACTTCAATACCGACAGTCGCACGCCCGCGGAAGGGATCGGCACCTCCCGCGTATTGCGGCTCGTCGGCGCGGGCCAGCAGTTCGTTGATGCGCGTCAGCGCGCCGCCTGCCGCGTAGTAGGCGTATTGCAGGTTGAGCAACTGCTCCACCGGGCCGATCATGAACCACAGGTAACTGAACACCGCGAGCATCTGGCCAATGGACAGGTCGGAAAACAGCACGGTCAACATGGCGGCGGCGCGGAAGATGTCGATACCGAACTGGAACAGCAAGCCACTGGCGCGGCTGGACGCATCGGTTTTCCATTGCGAGTGAATGGCGTAGTCCCGCACTTCCCGGGCACGCTGGCCCAGACGCCCGAGGAAAAAGCCCTGACGGTTGCCGGCGCGCACTTCCTGGATGGCATCCAGGGTTTCGGTCAGCGCCTGGGTGAACCGCGAGGTACTGTCGTTTTCGAGTTTTTTCAGGTGCTTGACGCGCTTGCCCAATTGCACCGTGGCGTAGATCACCAAGGGGTTGAACAGCAGGATCAGCAGCGCCAGCTGCCAGTGCATCCACACCAGAATCGCCGACGTGCCGACCAGGGTCAGCATCGCCACCAGGAAGCGGCTGAGGGTTTCGCCGACGAATTTGTCCAGGGTGTCCAGATCGGTGACCAGGTGTGTCGTCACCGTACCGCTGCCCAGGCTTTCATATTCGCCCAGGGAGATGCGCTTGAGCCGCTCGATCAGGCGCACGCGGATGCGGTAGACAATGTCCTTGGCCAGCCGCGCAAACAGCCGCGCCTGCACCACGTTGAACACCAGTGCGCCGCAGCGCAGGGCCAGGGTCATCAAGAGCATCAGGCCGATATAACCGGCGGCTTTCTGCCAGCCCAGGGGCAACGCGTGATTCATCACCTTGAGCGCGGCGTCGCCATGGCCCAGCAGCACTTCGTCGACCAGCAGCGGCAACAGCAACGGGATGGGTACGCTGCACAAGGTCGCCAGCACGGCGACGCTGTTGGCGATCCACAGGGATTTGCGGTGACGCAGGGCCAGGCGGCGGATTTCCGCCCAGGTCAGGCGGTCGCTGATGGTTGACTCATCCCGCACAGGTAGCGCGCTCCAGCCATCGGGCGAGCAACGGTGACAACTCGTCCAGCGGCTGGTAACCATTGGTGAGCAGCGCCAATTGGCCGTTGCGCTCGGCCAGCAAGGTCGGGAAACCGGCGATACCCAAATCCTGCACCCAGGTGAAATCCGCTGCCGTGGCCGCGTGCTGCTCGGCGCGGTCGAACTCGCCGGCAAACTCGATCCGCGGAATACCGGCCTGCTCGGCCAGTTCCACCAGCACGTGGGCAGAGGTGACGTCGCGGCCTTCCACATAAAATGCATGCTGGATCAGCCCCAGCAGCGTCCAGGCGCAATCGGGCGCCAGGCTGCGCGCAGTGACAAGGGCGCGGCACGCAGGCTCGGTGTCATAGACAAACCCCTCGGGCAACGCACCCTCGCGCTTGAACGGCTGGCCGGTGGCGTCGGTCACCGCCTGCCAGTGCTCAAGGATATAGCGCCGCGTAGTCGGTTCCAGCGCCGCGCCACTGCCGGTGCGCAATCCGCCCACCACCAGGTGCAACTCCACGCCGGCCGCCCGGGCCTGCTCAACCAGCGCCTGCGCCACCGGGGCAAAGCCCCAGCACCAGGAACACATCGGGTCCATTACATAGAGCAGGCGCGCGGACATGGTTCAAGCCTCGGAAGGGGTTTGCTTGTAGTTGAAACCAATCGGGTGCGGCATGTTACGGGCCTTCGCCAGTTCGATCTGCTTCTGCCGGTCGATGGCGCTGCGACGGGTTTTCTCCGGCAGCTTATCCCAGCAATGCGGACAACTGATGCCGGCCACGTAGTGCTCGGACGCGCGGTCTTCTACGCTGACCGGTGTGCGGCAGGCATGGCATTGATCGTAGTCGCCTTCGCTCAGGTCGTGGCGCACAGTGACACGATTGTCGAACACAAAGCAGTCACCCTGCCACTTAGTCTCTTCCTGCGGCACCTCTTCAAGGTATTTGAGAATACCGCCCTTGAGATGATAGACCTCGTCGAAGCCTTCGCTGAGCATATAGCTCGACGCTTTCTCGCAACGAATGCCGCCGGTGCAGAACATGGCGACTTTCTTGTGCCTGGCCGGGTCGAAGTTGGCTTTGATGTAGTCGGGGAATTCGCGGAAACTGGTGGTCTTCGGGTCGATCGCGCCTTCAAAGGTGCCGATCGACACTTCGTAGTCGTTGCGGGTGTCGATCAGCAGCACTTCGGGGTCGCTGATCAGCGCGTTCCAGTCCTTGGGGTCGACGTAAGTGCCGACCTTCTTGTTCGGGTCGACGCCTTGTACACCCAGGGTCACGATCTCTTTCTTGAGTTTGACCTTGGTGCGATAGAACGGCTGGTCGTCGCAGTAGGATTCCTTGTGGTCGATGTCGACCATGCGCGGGTCTTTTTTCAGCCAGGCCATCAAGCCATCAATGCCTTCGCGGCTGCCGGAAACGGTACCGTTGATGCCTTCTTCGGCGATCAGCAAGGTGCCTTTGATGCCATTGTCGACCATCGCCTGCAGCAGTGGTTCGCGCAGGGCGACGTAATCTTCGAGGGTGACGAACTTATACAGTGCCGCCACGACAATCGGTTGAGTCATGGGTAATCTCTCCAGGTGGCTACCCTCGTAAGGGGTGAACCGGATGCAAAAAGGCGTCGGTCAGGCGGCGCGGCGCGCATTCTAGCAAAACTGAGGCGCCATCGCATCGGCACGCAGCCGCTGATATGCCCTCAGCGGTGTGGGTTACGTATCCCCTCTACTCGGTACCGCTGGCCGCCGAGATGGCTTAACATCAAACGATAGGGACCACGCCCACGAGAAGCGGCATAGCCGTGCAAATCAGCGGACCATAGCTGGTCTCTGTGAGGATGCCAATGAACCGCGCCGAAACGCCCTTCACGCAAGTGGCTGAAGGTAAGGGCAATACTGCGGCCCTCGCGCCCCGATAGTTGGGCATCTACAAGCTTTGCGGTATCGAACTCCATCTGCGGGGTAGCGGCTCTCGCTACCGCCGGCGCCACCAACGGCACCTGCGCCAGTGCTTGCCGACCACGGCGTGCGCGACTTGAGCCAGCTACCTGGGTGGTCACCCCAACCTCGAACGCGCTCGGCACCGCCTGCTGACCGCTCGCGGCAGCGGGCTCACGTGCTGGACGTCGCAGCACTATCGCGCCATAGCCCATGCGTCTCAACTCCGGCATCGGGTTACGATTCCCCCCCAGTGCGCGTTCGATGCCTCCCGACTCGTCCACAGGCCCCACGTAGCCACGCAGGGTCCCCTGATGCCGGTGGACCATAAGGGTAATGCCTTCTTCACCATGACGGCGCGCATAGGCAAAATTCACCAGCCGCTCCGTTTCTTCGTAACTCAGCCGCGCGTCCTCCGCCGCAGCGATCGCCATCTCCGAAACGGCCCTGCCGAAATCTTCCTCCTGCTGTTGCGCTGCCCTGGCCACGGCCTGCGGCTGCGCACTTTGATAGATAATGAAGCGGCTGGTACCAAACAGCACACCGCCCATCAGAGCCCCCACGGCAGCCCCCGCCCTCGCATCGCCCAGCAGCGCTCCCGCCCCCAGGCCCAGCAAGGCCAGAATCAGGATGAGCATGATATCGTCCTGTATCTGAGGATTTTCCATGTCGGTAGGCTGCAATCCCATTGAATCAACGAACGTGACCGGGTTGTTAAACGCCATGAGATAAGGATTCAGCTGCGCGCGCCCTGCGGGGTCGGGGCTTATCCAGCGCTGCAACCAGGGGGCGTAATAGCGAAAACCGTAGTAATACAAACCGCTGCCGTCGCGCTCCTTGCCTGAATATCGACGGGTTTTGTAACTGCCCTGCACCGCGTTGCGCGACGCCCACCACGCTGTCCCCCCATACGGAAAATAGCTCTCCTGACTCAATAACTCGGCCTGTTCACCCAGCTCCAACCCATGGCTCGACTGCTGATCGGTCAGGCAGAAACGCAGGGGTTCACCGTCGGCCCTCTCATCAAGTCCCGGCTCCCATTGCAAGACCTCCACCGTGCAGCGCGGTACTTCAAGGCGCAATACATTCAGTCGACGCAACGGCTGCTGGCGAATTTCCAGGCCTGGCAGGTAATAGACACGCGCCGTTTGTCGACTGCCGGCAACCTGTTGGTGAGTGAGCTTGAGCGCACGCTGGCCGTCGCCTGCATACACATAAGCCTCCTCATCCGAGTCTGCTTTGTCGCGCACAACTGACGTGACCCTGGACAACTGATTACGCACGTTCCACGCCATCGCGACACCACGTCCCAGCCGTTGCTGATTGCCATTGGCATCAAAACCCTGCGCCCACTCGCCAACCGGATGCTCGCTGGACAACGCGCGATTACTGCCACTGGCGACCTGCATGTCGCGCGTGTAACCGACGCCACTGGACGGCACATGCCGCAAACGGGTCAGGTTGCCCCCCTCGTCATAAGCATAGTGCTGGGTGTAGTTGCGACATAAACCGGCATCGGTCGAACCGAACGAAATACGCGCAGGCAATGCTGGGGTGATGGCGGCGGCGGTACTTTCCCGGCCTGTCGCCTGGGTCAGTTGGTACAGCGAGTCGTATTGGTAGCGACAGGCAGCATTCACTTGCGTGTTGTGGCCCCATTGGGTCGGTTGCGCCTGATCCCGCAGCGTCGAAACATTTCCCACGGGATCATAGTCGTAGTGCAAATCCTGTAACGGTGCCGTCGGCTCATTTTGGCGGTACGCCATCAACCGGTTCATACGGCCATCCTCGGGCCGATAGGCGGCCAGACTGCTCACGCCATTGCCCAACCGGGCCGTCTCCACCTGACCGGCGGCATTATAGACGTAGCGATCTATCACGGTTTTGCGCGTGCCACTTTTCAAGGCGAGATGAATATGTTTCGTCTGTCCGTCCAACCCGTAGGCAAACTGCCGACCATTCCCCTTGGCGTCGACCTGTTCCAGCGTGCCGCCGAGGGCATCAAATATCCAGCGTGTGGTGTAACGCTCGCCGTCCAGCTGCTCGTCTTGATCGGCCTGAGCAAGTGGCCAGTCAACAACGCCCAGCGCCTCGCGAAACCGCCGCGTCTGCCGAAGCACTTGTCCGCTCATCCCATACTCTTCAAACACCTGGGTGCCCGCCGGGTCGGCATGGCACACCAGACGGCCAACGCGGTTAAGGGCGCGGTGCTCTGGCGTTGGGCGGGCATATACCAGGCGTTCGACACACCAGGGTCGCTCTTCATCGGCTGCCTGTTCGAACACCGCCACCGGACGCTGCAAGTCATCGTAGTCGTGGCGCTGATAGGCCCCCTTACCGTCCCAGGCCTGCAACAGTTGCCCGGATGGCGCCGCCAGCATCAGCCGCATGCCGGCGTCCACATCGTGGCTACGGATCAGCGTCCCGGACAGGCTGTACACCGACACCTGATTCGCCTCGATCAGTGGTTCACGCGATTTAAGGGTATGCAGGCGAGGGTCCCACTGCTCAAGCATCAGGCCGCTGGCCCCATAGACTTGACGCCTGACACGGGCCGTCGGCGCAGCCTGGGGGGTAGCGCGCAGATAAGCAACACTGCGGACCGTCAACCCACGGGGGTCGAATGCTACAAGCGAGGGCGTATTTCGATGAAGTGAAGCAGACATGATCACATGGCCTGAGTTGCACAATGGTCAGAAAAGCCTAGGGCCCATGTCTTGCACAGAGGTGGTATCGGTGTATGGGCACCTCAACCGGCGTGCGCCGACGACGCCTGTAAATACCTATACCTGGCCCCGTCAACCTGCGTGATAGCGTTTTTCATTGCCCGCCGGCGCCCTCGGCGGGCGTGAAGGAACGTATGAACATGCAAACCGACAGCAGCCCCTTGCTCGCCAAGCTGATTGATCACTCACGCCCTCCTGCCCCGGGTCGGGATGATTTCAAGACCGCCCTGCGGCGCCTCAACCTCAACTCGGTATTGGACATCGTGCGATTGTCCGAAAGCGCCTTTGCCGAGCAACTGGCAACGTACAACGATGACGATGCCCACACGGTGTACCTCAAGGCCCAGAGCGCCGCCGCGCAACTGGAAACGCTATTTCGCGAACAGCAAGTCTCGTCCCCCCCTTCTTCACCGCGCAATAAACGCAGTCTGCCCCCCGAGACCAGCGCGACCTACCACGCCTTGTTCAAGGAAAAGTGGGACCAGTTCTGCTCCAGTTCGTCTATTGCAGCGCTCGATTCACCGACTGCCTACCTGCGGGCGCTCTATTTGTTCGCCCTGCAGCTGGAAGAAAATACCAAGGACGCAAACGCGCTCAAGCTGTCGCAGCGACGCCCGGAACTCAAAGACCAGGTGATCAACCAACATAGCGTTTCGAGCCAGGTTCCCATGTTGTCGATCGTCAACCAGATCCTGCTCAAAAATATCGCGCAGGCCAAAGAAGAAGATACCTATAGGGTGCTGAGTGAAACCTGGTATCCGTTTTCTCTGCCCTATCATTTGCACCATCAGCAATGCCAGCAGGGCCTGTCGGGCGACAAGCCGGCGTTGGGTGAGTTGAACTATCGCATCAGTCGTCAGTTGCCTTTGGCGGGAGAAACCAGCACTTACGGGCAGGTCGGCGAACAGAACAACGAAGTCCAATGTCAGTTATCGGGGTTGAGCCCTCAACAACAGACAATGCTGAAAGCTAAATGGGTCACCGAAACAGAGGTGGAAAAAGAGGAAAAGGAGCAAAAGGTGAAAAAGTTCCATCTCCAGTTTTACAACTGGACGATAGATCTGACAGGACCAGAGAAGCTCACTGACTTTCTGAACCATACCCAACTGGATGCCGACCAACTTCAGGCGCTGCTTGCACAACAGACTGAGTCACCCCGCCTATCGCCTAACTGCAAGCAAAACCCCGGCCTCGCCTACGGTGCGTGCTACATCAACGGCACGACCACACCCGCTATCAACCTGGTCAACGCCAAGCTGACCGGCGTTAGCCTTGAGCGCTTTGACAGGCTGCAACGCATGATTCGTCTACAGCGCTGGCTCGGCGTGCCTTTCGCGCAATTGGACACCCTGATAGTCAGCGCCATGCGCTGCGAAGGCCATCGCAACAGCACGCTGCTGATCACCCATAACACCCTCCGGGCGCTGGGGGTCTTTTGCTTTTTGAGCAAACGCTACACGTTGCAAGCCGAAGAGTTTGCCGCCCTGCTTCATCAATTACCCGTTCATGCCTCAGGCGACCGCGTGTCATTGTTCGACCAGGTATTCAATCGCACGGGTTCCGCCCTGCCTCCGCTGTACCTGGACAGCGCTACGTTCGACGGTACCACCCGGCAACAGCTCTGCGCCGGGTTGGGCCTGCAAGACACCCAGGATTCGCTTCAACTACTGATCAACCCCAACAAGCCTGCAACCCGTACGATCGAGACGGTCAGCGAGATCTATCGGCAAGCGAGAATCGCTCGCCTGTTCGGGTTATCGGTCGTGGAATGCCGACAGTTGGTGCAAATGCTCGGGAATGCGAACTTCCTCATGCAGTTGCGCAACCCAACGTTGCGCAACAAACCGAAGGGCACGAATGACTTTCTCGACATGCTCATGCACCTGGAGTGGGCCAGCCGTTGGTTTAAAGAAAACGGCAGCAGCCTGGCGCTGCTCAGACGCCAGCTATTGCTGGATCGCCAGGTCCAGGACCCGATCATCAATCAGCTATTGAAGGAGTTCGCCAGCTATGACCAAGCGTCTCTTTCCGACGCGTTGCACCGGCTTGATCTTCCTCAGCAACCCGATGATGAAACAGGTCGTTTACCCGCCGTTGACTGGGAATCCTTGGCCTATACGGCGCTGCAACGGATGCGTCCCAGTACCAGCATCGAGACAGCGCTTGATCAAGTGCTCTCTTCCGTTCAAATCAGCACTGTGCCTGACCGTACGACACACTTTATCGACCAAGCGAAGCCTAAGCTCAACACACTGCTGAGCACGGCGCGTGATGAGTTGTGGGCTTTATATCTACGCCTTAAAGCAATCATCCAAGCCGTCCTCCATGCGCCAAGCAATGCCAACGGCTATCAAAAATACGACAATGACCAGCATTTCCTGCGTTTATATGCCCCCGCTGCTGCGCCGCTGCAAACCCTCAGTTATCTGATACTGCGGTTACCTCACGCCGCCGATATTCTGCAACTGCCCCTCAGCCCACAAGCACTTCACCAGTTCCTGGTCAATCCGCACTGGCTCACGAAGCAGTACAAGGTGTCTTCGCTGCTTGAACTGACCCCCTACAACCTCTACCTCATGCAGCAGTTCAAACATTGCATCCACCACTGCGGCCTGACGGAAGAGCAGCTGCTCAACTATTTCGAACAAGCCAATACCCTGCCCAACGGCGCTGCGCAGAACACCAGTGAAGAAACGAACGAGCGTCTCGCTCAGCTTTTAGGCTGGAGTGCCAGTGAAATCGATGTCTTCAGCAGCCAACTGAAACCTCCACGCATTACCTCAATGAACCGCCTGGACTGGGTGATGCGCTGCCGCCAAGCCAGCATCGACACAGGCCTGCCTGCCAACATGCTGATCAAAGCCAGCGAACTGAAAGCCGACTCTACATTGGCTGACTGGAAGAGCGTCGGTGAGGCGGTCACAAGTGCGTATCCATAACCCACTCACACCCTACTCACATTCGACCCGCTCAAGGATTGATCATGTCTCACTCGCTTAATCAACAGCTCAATGAAAGCCTGCGCGACGCCATGCTCGCGTACTACCTGACCTACAAGGTACCTCCCGAATTAAAGGAAAAAATCACCCAGGCGGACGATCTTTACGAATACTGGCTGCTCGACGTACAAGTCAGCCAAGCCGTACCGACCAGTCCGGTAGCCTGTGCCATCTCCAGCCTGCAGCAGTACATCACGCGCATCCAGCTCGGCCTGGAACCGGGCTATGAAAAGCAGGGCATGACCGCGCAACAGGACACCTTATGGCGCGAACAGTTGCACACCTACGCGCTCTGGAACGCCAACCAGCAGTTGCGCTATCACCCCGCCAACTATTTGGACCCGACATTACGGCGTGACAAGACCGACAGCTTTGAACAGTTGGAAAACGACCTGAGCCAGTATCGAATTCAAGCGGATACCGTCACCACGGCGGTTCACAATTACCTGGCCAGGTTCGAGGAAACCGCCAACATACGCACGATCAACGGTTATATCGACGCCGACTTGAGCAAGCTGCATAGCGGCACCTATTACTTCGTCGGTAAATCGAGTTCCGAAAACACCTATTACTGGCGCTCCCTCGACCTGTCCAAGCGCGCAGGGCCGGTACCTTTTCAGGACGCTTGGTCAGACTGGGAGAAAATCAACTTGTCGGTCTCCGACGCCACCGCCGAGCAAAGTATCCGGCCGGTGTACTTCAATAACCGGTTATTTTTCATCTGGGCCGAATGCATCAAACCCGCCCCCACCAGTTCCGTTTCACCGGCGCAAGCAGACTCAGAGAAAAAACAGCTGCCCGAATGGATCAACAGCCGCTACGTCAAATTTCGTCTCAATTTTTCTTATAAAAAGCACGATGGCAGTTGGAGCGCACCCAAAGCCTGTATTGAGGAGCACTGCGCCACCGAAGACGTCAACGCATTGACCTCTGCCTTTCTGAAAACCATTACGCAGACGGTAGCTATCGTCGACAGTAACGGCCCCCCGGTATTGTTTTTAAGTGTGCTGGCTACCAGCCGCAAAGACCCCAAACAGCAGGAGAACTTTATTGGAAAGTTTTTCCAGGCTGTCCACGTCGACCAGTCCTTCAACATCACCACCATCGCCGATGGCGGCAGCCCTGAGCGCTATAGCGTGCTGCCCGGCTCAAAGGCGGAGGAAGAGATAAACCGACTCCTGGAACACTTCGATCCGTCGCAGAAGACAAAAGTGCAGGCTGTAGTTAAAGGCAAAGATCAAAGCGTGAGTGGGTACTACAGTGAGTTGCTGCCTGACACCGCCCGACAATACCTCACGTTCTTTGCTCATAAAAACCAAGGAAACTTGCAGTTCAAGGTGACGCCCCCAAACAAGCACTCGATTTCCCCCAAGGAGGAAACAATTACCGAAAACAACAACCATTGGAACTTTGAAAAAAATCGAGAAAAAATAAAAAACCCAGAAACACGTGACGTCTCTTTTGATTCAAACACCAATGAACTCGTATTTACTTCCACCCTCAATAAAAATTTCCGGCAATCGTACAGCGTCACATTAACAAAAGCAGGCCCTAAGGATATTATCATCACACTGAGAGTAGAAGACGCACTGGATGATCCGAAAGCCACTCAGCTTAAACTGACCAGTGGCTCTAACATTACCGGCTCAACTGACGAGTTAAACACTGATTTTTACGCTCTTTATTTTAAAAACACGGTCACGCATGACGAGTTCCCCAACGCTGTACATATCGAGAACGGGTTACTCATTAGCGCTAACTCCAAAGACGGGGAAACCGTCTCGCTGGAAAATAATTATATCGACAAGAATGCGTTCATCAGTTTATACACAAGTCCAAAAAACTCCATCCAGGTCACCCTTAACCGCTACAGAAAATACACAGAACCGAACAAAGAAACGTCGTTGCACGCACAGAATACGTTGACCATCAAAAGGCCCAACGTGAGCACATCTAATTTACGTGTCTATAAGCACATCATCATGAGAGCCAATTTTAAAGACTATCCATTCACCGAAAAAATCAATGCCAACTCACATCAAATCATCAACTATCAGGACACTGCCCACGAAAGCCTCACCGGATCAAATCCCGAATTACCCACCGGGCATCGGGTCACGGCGCGTATTCCAGTGACAACGGCGGAAATAACGTCGGGCATCACCCTGATACATGGGGTGGCGACGCTTGAGCCTGCCAAAGAAGACGACTCGACAATTCTCGGCTATGCCCTGAAAGCGACCACCTTGACGTTGGCCCCTTCCACCTCTGGCACAACGTTCAATCAACAACTGGCGCCGACGATCAAAAGACAAACATCGGAAAAACTCGGCACCGCCGAATTTATTGATTTCCCGACGAGCACCTCCACCCCGTCTGCCGACACGCCCCCCCGCCTGCGCATGAATACCTGTTTTGCCGGCAATCTGGTCAAGGAGGCCAATGTCAGTCTTGAGCATTTGTTTTCGTTAACGCCGAAGACGTGGCAAGAACCTCCACTCACGCCAGATGGAGCAGCAGAGGACATTGACTTTAACGGGGCTCACGGCAAGTACTTCTGGGAGCTGTTCCTGTACGTGCCCTGGCTGGTTACCCACCGCCTGAATCAGGAGCAGCAGTATGTCGAAGCCCAAACCTGGCTCAAATACATCTTCGACCCAGGGCGGTTGGCCGATAAGTACAGCGAGCGCCCTGCATTTTGGGGGTTCAACGAGCTCGTTCGTACGGGTCCGCTTCCCGGTTCAGTCACTCACGACCCACACAAACTGGCGATTCGCTCACCGGTGCATTTTCGCAAAGCAATCTACCTGCTTTATCTCGATATAGTGCTCAATCGTGGTGATGCAGCCTATCGGCAGCTCACCCCCGACAGCCTGACCCAGGCCAAACTCTGGTACACGCGAGCCAACCACTTTCTCGGGCCACGCCCCCGTGTCACCACCACTGAACCGTGGAATGAAATCACCCTCGAAAATTTGACGACGAAACGCTCTAAAGCCCTGGTAGCACTGGAGCAAACAAACCCACCCATCAATGTCAACCCTGCGACCGGAGGCACCACACTGGCTTCGCTCACGGACACCGATAATCTGCGCCTACCCTTCAACACCGAGCTGGTAGCGCGCTGGGACAAGCTCGAAAGTCGCCTGCATAACCTGCGGTACAATCTCGATATCACTGGCAAACCCTTGCGCCTGTCGCTGTACGCAAGCCCGCTCTCACCTCTGAAACTGTTGGCCAGCCGCAGCAGCGGTGCCTTCGGTGAAGGAGGCGCAGCGCCGTTCATTGACGCGCAAGTCGGCCATTATCGCTTCCAGATCATGCTGGGCCACGCGCTCACGGCAACCGAGGCGGTGATTCAATTCGGCAATACGATGCTGAGCCTGATTGAGCGCAAGGAACAGGCTGAATACCTGGAGTTGCAGCAACAACAAGCCTGGGACTTGGCCAATATCGTCGTCACCCAACAACACCAGGCATTGTTGCTCGACGAGAAAAACCGCCAGGCACTCGGCGCCAGTCGTAGCATGATCGAATCCCGGATGCGCCACTACGAACGCCTGCTCACCGAAGGCATCAGCCCCGCAGAAGCGCACGCAGGCCAACTCTACCTGATCAGTAGCGGATTCGAGGCCACAGGTTCCGCCGCCGCCGCCGCGGCCGGCATCGCGATGATCGCGCCGAACATCTTTGGTACAAGTACCGGCGGGTCGCGCTGGGAGGGCCCGTTTTATGCCGCCCAAGCCTTGGCTCAAGGCGTCGCGACGGCGTTGCGCGGCACTGCCGCAGACCTGGATCGTTCCGAGCAATTCAACCGTCGAGAGCAAGAATGGGCGCATGCCCAGGATCAGGCCCGCCTCGAACTGGCCCAGGTCGATGCCCAGTTACAAGCCTATGCCGAGCAGGAAAAAGCCACGCGCCTGCAATTACGCCTGGCCGAGACCTCCCTGACCCAGGCCTGGTCGAACTATCAATTGCTGGCCAAGCGCTTTACCAGGGCACAACTGTATGAGTGGCTCAATGTACAACTGAGCAAGTTCTACTACCAAGTCTATGACCTGAGCCTTTCCCTGTGCCGCACCGCGCAAGCGTGCCGGCAGTACGAAGTCGCAGACTATGCGAGCACGTTTATCCAGCCCGGTGCCTGGAACAATAACTACCGCGGCTACCTGGCGGGTGAAGCCCTGAAGCTGTCGCTATTGAAGATGAATGCGGCCTATGTGAACCATAACGTGCGGGACCTGGAGATCGTCAAGACCCTCTCCCTGCGTCATCGCATGATCGATTGCGAAGTCACCACGACCACAACCGGTACAACCGGCACTCAATCATCGAGTATGCAAGGCACTTGGGCGAGGCACAAACAGCAACTGGTCGATAAGGGCACGCTGTGCTTCAAGTTGTCCGAGGCTCTGTTTGAAGAGGATTATCCCCACCACATCCTGCGTCGAATAAAAGGCATCAGCGTGTCGTTGCCCGCGACGTTAGGCCCCTATGAAGACATTAAGGCAATACTGACCCAGACCAACAACGAAATCGTATTGCCCACAGGCGAGCGGCGCCGCGACATGCGTGCCCATCAGCAAATCGCACTGTCCACCGGCCTGGATGACAACGGCCTGTTCACCCTCAACTTTGAGAGTCACGATCGCTACTTGCCCTTCGAATACACCGGGGCCATCTCCGACTGGACCTTGGAATTCCCCAATCACACCCAGCAAAAAGCCCTACTCGAATCGATCAACGATATCGTCATTCACCTGCGTTACACCGCCAGAGTGCCGGCTGCCAGCGGGGGCAAGGCATGAACGACGATACGCTCAACCTCCAGGTCAATACCCCGGCCCTGCCCAAAGGCGGCGCTGCCATTCAAGGCACCGGCAAAGGCTGGGGCGATGTCGGTGCCAGCGGAATGGCCACCTTTGAAATTCCCTTGCCGATCTCCCCCGCGCGCGGCTACGCGCCGGCCATGTCGCTGACCTACCAAAGCGGCGCCGGTAACGGCCCCTTCGGCCTGGGCTGGGGAGTGCCTCTTGGCGCCGTCAGCCGACGTACAACCCATGGCGTGCCAGCGTACACGCCGCACGATGTGCTGGTGGGCCCCGACGCGCAAATCTGGCTACCGGAACGCGATGCCGAGGGGGCGATCAGCAGCCGCCGCCTCGCCTCATTCAACGGTTTGGCACTGCCAACCACGTATACGGTGACCCGCCACTTCCCCAGGATCGAGACCCGCTTCGACCGTATCGAACACTGGCAATCGGCAACCGACACGGCCGGCTTCTGGTTGATACAGAGTGCCAATGGCAGTCAGCACTTTTACGGAAAAACCCCGTTGGCCCGGATTGCCGATCCGGACCACCCGCACCATGTGGCGCAATGGTTGTTGCAGGAAAGCCTGAATACCCACGGCGAACACATTTATTATCACTACAAAAAAGAAACCGATCCCTCACGCTACCCGAGGGACTGTCGAGCCCAGCGTTACCTGGAGCGCGTCTGCTACGGCAACTTCACCGCCAAGGAGCAGGAACAGCTCTACCTCTGGAAGACCGACGATGAGCCGGGCATGGGTTGGCACTTTCAGTTGCTCTTTGACTATGGCGAACGTGACCTTGAGTTGGATAAGCGGCCGACGTATCAGAAAATCCTGGAGTGGCCGACACGACCCGATCCCTGCTCGGATTTTGCCTTTGGCTTTGAGTTACGCACCCTGCGCCGCTGCAGCCAGATTCTGATGTTTCACCACTTCCCTAAAGAAACAAAAATGGGTCTCGACCCTGTGCTGTCCAGGCGCCTGCTACTGGAATACCGCACATCCAGCCATGTCAGCCTGTTGAGCGGGGTCCATGAGCAAGCCTTCGACAGCGCGGGCAATAGCGTGAGCCGCCCGCCGCTGGAGTGTTTTTACCAATCGAGCCGGCTCAAGGTGGACAAGAGCGGGTATAAGCCCTTCAGTTCGCTGCCCGGGCTGCATGACAGCGATCGCTATCAACTGGTCGATCTGTATGGCGAAGGCATACCCGGTGTGTTGTATCGCGCTGACAAGAGTTGGTACTACCGTGAACCGCTCAGGCCGCAGCACACCAAACCCAGCGACGCGGTGATTTACGGCGCGGCCCAGGAGTTGGCGCGGGTGCCGGTCGCCGACAGCACCCGGCCCATCCACCAGGCGCTGGCCGATGTGGACGGTGATGGCCGTTTGGACTGGCTGGTTGCCCACCCAGGAATGAGCGGCTTTTTCAGCCTGGACGAGCAGCGCAACTGGTCAACCTTCACGCCGTTCGATGCGTTCCCGTCGGAATTTTTCCATCCCCAGGGAATACTCGCCGACTTGATGGGGGCGGGGCGTCCTGACGTTGCCATGATCGGCCCCCGTAGCGTGCGCCTGTATGCCAATCGCCGAAAAAAAGGCTTCGAACCCGCCATCGAGGTGCCTCATACGCTCGACGACGCTTTGCCGATCGTTTCCGCCTCGCCCAACGAACTGGTGGCGTTCAGCGATGTACTCGCCACGGGCCAACAGCATCTGGTGCGTATCCGGCATAACGAAGTGAAATGTTGGCCGAACCTGGGTCGAGGACGCTTTGCCCGAGGGTTTGTGCTGGCTACGTTGCCGTTGCGTTATGAAACGTTCAAGTCAGCCAATGTACTGCTCGTCGACCTTAATGGAGGTGGCGCTACGGACTTGCTGTATTTGAGCGCCGCCCACCTGTGTATCTTCCTCAATAAAGGCGGCAACGGCTTCGAGGCACAGGCGATCAAAGTCCCGTGGCCAGAGGGTGTGCAGTATGACGACCACTGTCAGGTCAACATCGTCGACGTGAGCGGTCGTGGCTGCCCTAGCCTGATCCTGACCGCCGCCCACCAGACCCCCATCCATTGGCGCTATGACTTTTTCAGCCACAAGCCCTGGCTACTCATGCGCACCGACAACAACATGGGCGCCCAGGCTGCGATCAAATATCGCAGCAGTGCTCAGGAGTGGCTGGACGAAAAACGCGAGCTGCATGCCAAGGGCCAGCCTGCTATCAGCCAGTTACCCTTTGCGCTGATGCTGGTCAGCCAACACACCCAACGAGACGAAATTACCGGCAACCAACTGACCCAGCGCATGCGCTATCGTCAGGCTTATTACGACCGCGTGGACCGTGAGTTTCGTGGCTTTGGGCTGTTGCTGCAAACCGACACCGACAGCCGCAAGGATGCCCCCCACGCCCCGGGTTCCAGCGCCCCCGTGCTCAGCAAAACCTGGTTTCATACCGGGCAATCCCTTGACATGCCCAGCCTCGGCCATAGTACTCACGACCTGCACGCCAAGGCTCCCGGCCGCACGCTGGTCAGTCGCTACAGGGGGACAGCTCAGGCACAGCCGCTGGATCATCACGACGACTTGATCAGCGATCCTGCACCACTGCTCGCACGCGAAGTGGCACGCGCACTCAGCGGCAGTGTGCTACGGGTGGAGGTGGCAGCAGCGGACCCGGCGCAAGGCACCGTGCCCTATGCAGTCACGCAACAGCGGTATCTGGTCCGTGAACTGGCGCCGGCGAGTGCCCATACGCCCTACGCCTGTTTGCTGCCGTTGGTCCTGGAGTCGATCAGCTATCAATATGAAGGCGTGAAAGACGATCCCGTCTGCCAGCACCAGATCAATCTGCGCTGGGATGCCTATGGCTGCCTGGTGCATGGCGTAACCGTGCATTATGCCCGCCGTACCACCGCCGACAGCCCGCCGCCCGCCGTGCTGGTGGATGAGCACCAGCAGCGCTGGTGGCGCGATACCCACGACAACGCGCAACAGCTCTATTACCTGAGCGAAACGCTGGCGCAGCCCATTCATCTGGACGACGCACAGCAGTGGTGCCTGGCCTTGCCCTACCGCCAACGACACAACGCCCTGGTGCTCGACAAGGCGCCGGTGTCTGGCGGGCTGGACCCTGCGCGTATCGCCTATGAGGTGTTCATCGATACCAGCGTCGGGCCGTTGGCCGCAGGGGCCAGCCGCACACTGAGCGGCTTGTCGCTGCAGTACTACCGGCAGGCCGGTGGTTCGGGTAAAACCCTGGAACCTGGCGTCGCCACTGCCCAGGCATTGACTGACTACCTGGAAACCGCCGAGCTGGATGACCAGGCCCTACATGTCTACAACGACATTCCGGCCATGCCCAACCAACCCAAGGTGGACCTGACGCAAAAGCTCACCGACAGCGGTTATCACACCATGGCGATGTTTTTTCTGTTCGACGGCGAGGTGCCTCCCGAGGAAAACCGACTGTGGTCGATTCGCCGCCACTTTCCCCGCTATGACAAGCCCAGCCGGTTTTATCGATTGAGGACGCTGCGGGCCACCGAGGCCCACGGCGAAACGAGCCTGCAATATGACGCCTACTTGCTGCAAACCCTGCAGGTAAAAACCCCAGACGGTTGCGTGACCAAAGCCGAATACGACTATCAATTGCTGCTGCCTACAAAAATCGTCGACCCGAACGGCACGATTCAAGAAGCGCTCTATGACGGTTTTGGGCAGTTGCTCGCCAGCACGTTTTACGGCCGTGAACAAAGCCTCAGAGTGGGTTTCGCCGCCCTGGAAAGCTACCGCCCGCTCAAGAATGTGACGCCCGAATCAGCCATCGAACAGGCGCCAAGCGTGCTGCAAGACATGGCCAGCGCGCACTGCTACGCCCCGTTCAGTTGGATGGGCAGCATCGACTTGGCCCTCGTCAAGCCTGAGTGGATCACCAAGGACTATCTGCTCCCCAGCGGGCATATCCGCATGAGCGCGCGAGCGCGCCTGAGTAGTGGTCGCCAGCCCCTCGGCGACAGTGAAAAACAACTCAAGGCGTTGATCGATAAGGCCAGCCGTACGCCGGTACATAGGCTCATGTTGCAAGCCGACCGCTACCCCGGCGATACCGAACAACAGGTTCGCATGACCCTGACCTGCTGGGATGGCTTCGGCCGCTCGTTACAGACCAAGCAAAAGACCGAACCCGGCAAGGCCCTTGCGGTGGACGACAAGGGCAACCTGCTGGTCGATGAGGTGCCGGATACATCCGGCACCTCGAAGAAAAAGCTGCGCCAAGTGGATGCCGACCCCCGCTGGCGCGTCAGCGAGCGTGTCGAATACAACAACAAAGGCTTGGTCATACGTGTCTATCGCCCCTACTTCGCCAACAGCCACGCCTACGTCAAGGATCACTCCATGCGCGAGCTGGGCCACAGCGACCGGCAATTGTATGACCCCCTCGGACGCCCGACGCAGACGTTCACTGCAGGGGGGTTCATGCGGCGTACCACCTATTGGGCCTGGTACACCGTCAATGAGGACGAAAACGACACCCATGAAGAGCTGAACGCAAGCCAAACGACTGACTGACGAACCATGGGCCGCTGCGCCGGCCCATTCATCTTCTCGTCAGGATCGCCGGGCCGTGCCCCAGCGCGACGCAAAGGTTGTATACCCGCGCCTGGCAAACGTTACGAAAAAGCCGCGCCATTCGGTCAGTGATGCAATCACGCCGCGGGCCGCCATGACAATCGTTCGAGTGGTCCGGCTTTGGGCGGCCTGGGGCAAGCCCGTCAGCGCAACGGCCAATGCCTCGACACCAGACACGGCCCAATGCGTCCACACCTGATTGAACATTCTGCTCAGCCCACCATGCGCCGTCGCGACAGGGTCCGGCAGTTGCACGGTCAGGCCGTGGGGGTCGTGGGCAGCGCTCGGGTGACCGCCACGAATCATCGTTCCCATCGCCGCATCGTAGGCTTCTATTAAGGGTGAGACATTGGGTTGCATCAGCGCGGGCACTTCCCCGCCGTAAACAGCGTTGGCCACGGTTGCAAGACCATAGGCCGCCGTCGTTCCTGCGGTACGCGTGACCCTGCCGCGCAGGGGTGTGCTGCCCCAGGAGACGCCGGTACCGTGCCCACGAAGGACCTGCTGAACCAGTTCCCTGGAGAGCGCGCGCACATGCCCGCCCAACCGCTGGACCGCCACCGGGTCCCAGGTGTGCCCGGCTTGATCACCTATCGAGTCGCCATGCATGGCATACCCCATACCCGCACCAGTTGCAAAAACAGCACCGATCTGTGGCGCATATTGCGTCCAGTTGCCGGCGATACCGGTGCTCATATGTGCCGTGGACACTGCATCCAGCACCGCCACGGTAAGGCGCAAGATTTGGTTGCGTTGCTCCGTGGGCTGGAGGGTGCTGAAGACCGCCAGATCGACGCCCGTCGCGATGGCATTGGCGATATAGGTGGATAAACCATCGCGAATCGCTGCCGACGAGGCCGCTTGTATCCTCGTGCGCATAACCCTCCCTATATTCGCGAGCCTGCGGCTGATGGAAAGCCTGCGTATCTGTTTGTCATCCGGCGCCTCCAGAGCCGGTGCGGCGGCGAGCCCTTGCGCATCGACCTTGCTAACCGGATTACCGCCAACCATGGCGTACAGATTCAAGCCATCGGCATCGCCGGTCGGGTCCGGGCTGATCCAACGGTATAACCACGGCGCGTAATACCTGAAGCCGTAGTAATACAGCCCGCTGGCATCGCGCTCCTTGCCCGAATAACGGATGAACCTGTAACTCGCCTCGCTGGCGCTTTTCGCCGCCCACCACGCGGTCCCGCCGTAGGGGTAATAACTTTCCTGGCTGAGCAGTTGCGCCTGCTCGCCCAGTTCCAGGCTGCTGCTGCCCACGTGGTCCGACAAGCCGTAACGGATCTGCGTATCCTGACGCCGCCCCGAAGGGTGGCGATCCCACATCAGGACGCGAACGGTGGTCGTACCCACATCGAGGTTGAGTACATTCAGTTGCTCACCCGTTGCGCTGTCATGGCGAATTTCCAGTCCCGGCAAGTAACGCACCTCGGCCGTATGCAGCACGCCCCGAGCCTGGGAGACCCGACGCTTGAGGATGCGCTGGCCCGTGGCATCGTAGGCGTAACGTTCTTCATCGTCGTTGCCGCCCTCGCGCCGCACGTGCGTGAGGCGCACCAGCTGGTTGCGCACATCCCAGTCCATCTTTTGATTGCCTGCCAATGCTTGCAGATTGCCGTTGCGATCAAAACCCTGGCCCAACCCTGGCGCGGCCTTGCCGTTGGCCTGCGTCAGAAAGTGATTGCTGCCCGCGGCGACGCTCATCTGCCGCGTGAAGCCGGTGCCGCTGCTGGGCACATGTTGCAACTCGAGCAAATTGCCGGCGGCGTCATAGCGCAGCCGCTGGGTGTAGCGACGCCATACGCTGTCGTCAGCCGAGCCAAACGTCACACTCGTCGGTAACGCCGGGCCTCCCGTGTTGCCGGCGGTTTCGCGGCCGGTGGCTTTGGTCAGCTGCGATAACGAGTCGTACTCATAAAGGCTGGCCGAACTGATTCGGGTGTTGCTGGACCATTGCGTCGGCTGGGCAAGGTCGTCGATCCGCACGACGTTGCCAACGCAGTCATAGTCGTAGCGCAAGTCTTGCAGCAATGCGCCGGGTTGCGAGGGCAGACGAGCGGTCATTTGCTGCAAGCGACCATCCGATTCACCGTATTGCATGGCACGCACAACGCCATTGCCGGCGCGCTCGCTGAGCACCTGACCCGCTGCGTTGTAGTGCCGCTGGCCCAGCACCTGAGTACGCACGCCGTCCTTGGGCGTCACAATAATGCTCGCCGGTTGGCCGTCAATGCCGTAGGCGTAGTCGAAGCGATTGCCCTTGGCGTCCGTGTGATGCAGGCGCTCACCCAGCGCGTTGAACCCAATGGATGTCTGGAACCTTTCGGGCTCCAGGCGCACCTCGCGTTGTGCATCGAGCTGCGGCCAATCCAGCGTGGCATCGGCCTGCCGAAAGCGTCGGGTCTGCTGAGCAACTTCTGCGTGCAGCCCATACCGCTCGTGAAACAACGAGCCGCCGCCGTCATCGTGGCGAATCACTCGGCCACAGCGGTTGCGTGCAGCCTCTTCATTCGAAGATGAAGCATAGGCAAGACGCTCGACGCACAGCGCTTGCCCGTCACTGGCCGCCTGCTCGAAGACCGCGACCGGCCGCAGATATTGATCGTAGTGATGAGCCTGGTGAGCGCCCCGCCCATCCCATTCTTCCAGTAAGTGCCCGGCCGCCCCCATCAGCGTCAGTCGCCAGCCGGCATCCACACTGTCAGTGCGCAACGCTTGCCCGCCCAGGCTATAGACCGTGCGTTGATTGGGCGCGGTGTCGGGCTGTGCACGTGACAGCGCAAACAACCGTGGGTCCCATTGTTCAATCATCAAGCCTGTACTGCCAAATACCTGACGATGAATGCGCACTTGCGGTTCAACCTCCGCGCTTGAGCGGTGGTAATCGACGTTACGAACAATTAACCCACGCGGGTCGACCGCGACCAGGGACGGCGTGTTTCGATGGATGGAATCAGACATGACCTCAAGACCTTATTGCTGAATAAGTAGTCCCGAAAGCCTAGGGTTGGGAGAGTTGAGGAAGGTGGTGCGGGAGGATGTTTTTGTGTGTCCGGGTACTGGCATCGCCCCGACCCGCTCACGCGGGTCGAGGCGGCGCTCTTGGAGATCAAATGTGGAAGTGGGCCCACTCCCACAGGGTATTTGCCAACTCATAAAAGTTGTGTAGACACCCATGCTGAATCGTTAGGTCAGCGTGCCGCCCGCCCTGCGCCCCGGGGACGTCTGGGTTTGTAGCGATCCCAAGCAGACGCGTTTGACTCCCAAGGCGCGTCGACCCGTTGTTGGTTTTGATAGAACAGCACACGGCCTGCCAGTTGCGTCCTGTGCCGATAGAGCCAGCGCAGCTCGGAGGCTGTGGCAGATACCCCATGCTCGCTCCCCCGCTTGCTCCCCTGCTTGCTGATGACAGCGCCTATGTCCAAATTGTCGAGAGCGAAATGGATCACCGCCGCACTGTGCGAGCTAGTCAAGGTTTCCAAAGCGGATTTGCTGCTTCGAGTGACGATTTTTTGCTGGATGTCCAATAGGCTTTTGCCAATGGTTTGGCGAGCCGTCGCCTCGAGCGAATACTTGCCTGCGGTAAGATCACCGACAAACCTCCTCGCGAATTGCTGGTTGCAGGCAGTCGACGTACACCCTGAATACTTCAAAACAATGCCCTCGTAAAACGGCCGCACACCGACCGAAATCTGCTCAATGAGCTCGGCCTTGAGTTCGTTAGCTCTCGCTGGATCATGTGGATCTTGCGTCAAGTCGCTGAATAGCTCCGCATTCGCGTTGCGAAATGCAGCGAAGGCGTGAACGGGAGGCGCCAGCCCGGCAGTCCAGCGCTGCAGTTCCGCGCCTGAGAAATAGGCGACCATCGCGTCCCCGCGCGCACTCAACTTCGACCAGAAACTCCTGTAGGCAGTAATCGTCGCGGCCAAGCCGAAAATGATATCCCCTCGACCGGGTTGGAATTGCTCGCCAAACGTCGTTTGCGTGCCATCGGCATCCCTGAACCTCACGGGATTGCCCCGAACCATCGCATACAGGTTCAAGCCGTCCACATCGCCCAGCGGGTCCGGGCTGATCCAACGCTGCAACCACGGCGCGTAATAACGGGCGCCGTAGTAATACAAGCCCGTGGCATCGCGCTCCTTGTCGGAGTAACGGCGAACCTTATGGTGCCCCCGCACGATATTGCTGGTTGCCCACCACGCCGTTGCGCCATAAGGATAGTAATGCTCCTGGCTCAACAACCGAGCCTGCTCGTCCAGTTCCAGCGCACAGCTCTTGAGGTGATCCAGAACGCTGAATCGCAACTGATGAGTGCTCATCTCGCTGGGCTTGCCCGACTCCCATTGCACCACGGTGACTCGCCCACCGCCCGTATCGATGTCCAGCATATTGAAACGCTGTGTTCCTTGCTTGTGGAGCTGCAGGCCTGGCAGGTAACAGGTTTCCTGGGTGTAGGGTTTTGTACGAGCCTCACGCCTGCGAACCTTGAGTGCGCGCAGGCCTTGACTGTCATACAGGTAACTCTCCCCATCAGGGTCACCGTTCTCACGCTGTACCTGGGTGGTGTAGGTCAATTGGTTGCGCACATTCCAGGCGGCCTGCTGTACGCCGTCGAGCGACAGCTGATTGCCATTGGCATCGAAAACTTCATCCCATTGAACCTGCTGCCCTTTCACGGCAGGCACGGCGCGGTTAGTGAGCGCCGCTACCTGCATGTCTCGGGTATAGCCTGTGCCGCTGGAGGGCACATGTCGAAGGCGCGTCAGATTGCCCGCCTCATCATAGGAATAATACTGGGTGTAATTGCGCCAGAGCCCCTGGTCCGTCGCCCCGAACTGCACCGCTGCCGGCAGCTTCTGGCCGCCGGTGCTGGCGCTGTTTTCCCGGCCACTGGCCTGGATCAACTGATAAAGCGTGTCGTACTCGTATCGACTGACCGCGTCGATCCGGGCGTTGCTGTGCCACTGAGTCGGCTGGGCCAGATCGCTGAGGCTGAGAATGTTGCCCACTGGGTCGTATTCATAAACAAGCTGCTGCAACGGTGCGGCGGCCTGCCCTTTGCGATACACCTTGAGTTCCAGCAACCGACCCTCTTGCTCGGAAAAACGGGCGACTTTAGTGACGTCATTACCCGCCCGCTCGGACACGATCTGGCCGCTGGCATTGTAAGTCCGCTGATCCATCAACACCTGGCGCTCGCCATTCTTCAACGTCAGCGCCACTTCCAGCGACCATCCCTGCCGCCCATAGCGCCAATGCTGACGATTGCCCTTGGCATCGTTCTGCTCCAGCAGCGAACCCAAAGCGTCGTAACGCCAGGTGGTGGTATAGGCCTGGCGTTCCACTAGCAGGTCTTGTGCCTCATCGCTTTGCGGCCAATCGACCAGCTCGATGCCGGCGCGAAACCGTCTGGTCTGCTTGATGATGCGTTGATCGATCCCGTACGCCTCAACCAGCAGCACGCCTGCCGGGTCCGCATGGCGAATCAGCCGTCCGCAGCGATTACCAACGGCCTCGGCGGGGGTTGCGGTTGCGTACGTCATACGTTCGACACAACGCGGTGACAGGTCTTCCTGGGCTTGCTCTGACACCTGCACCGGGCGCAACGAGCGGTCATAACCGAAGGCTTGATGCGCACCGCGTGAATCCCAGCTATGCAGCCGTTGCCCGGCGCTGCCGCACAAGACCAAGCGCCTTCCGGCATCCGCATTCTGGGTACGCACGGTCTCGCCGGAAAGGCTGTAAAGGTTCGATTGTGTGGCCGCCCCCGCCGAGCCAAGGGCGAACTGACGTGGGTCCCACTGTTCAAGTAAAAAACCACTGGCCCCAAACACCTGGCGATTGACGCGCGGCTGTGGGGAGTCCGCAGGCGTTGCGCGGTGATACTGCACCGTGCGCACGGCTAACCCGCGAGGGTCAATGGCCGTCAAGGTAGGTGTATTTCGATGAAGAGCGTTAAACATGAATTCATGACCTGTTTTGCACTAAGGTCACAAAATCCTAGAGGTCCCGGCGTCGGGAAGGGAGTATTGAAAGGCAGCCTTGTGTAACCAGATCCTGACAGCACCTATCGAGACCAGCAGGTTTGGCACCCGCTGGCCTCAAAGGTTTCAGTGCCCGCCGGCGCAGGTCGGCGAAGCCGGGGCTGCGTCGATTGTCGCCCATTCTTCGGGCGTATAGGTATGCAGCGCCAGCGCATGAAACTCGCTCATCAGGTCACCCAGGGTGGCATAGACCTTCTGGTGGCGCTTGACGCGATTGAGCCCCTCGAACTGCTCGCTGACCAGCACGGCCTTGAAGTGGGTCTGCAACCCACGGCTGTGCATGTGGCTTTCATCCAGCACGCTCAAATGCTTCGGGGCCAGGGCGGCAAGGGCCGTTTCGATACGCTGTTGCATGGTCATTGCTGCTTACTTCTTCTTGGCCGGTGCGGCGGCTTTTGGCGCCAGCTCGTTGGTCATGTCTTCCAGCAGCTTGTTCACCACCGGTACGGCGCTTTCCAGCTTGGCCTGGGTCATCTGGGCCGATTGCTGGGTCAGTTGCGGCATTTTTTCCAGGACTTTCTTGCCCAGTGGCGACTGGTAGAACGCCACCAGGTCCTTGAGCTCGGATTCGCTGAAGTTGGTGGTGTAGAGCTTGACCATGTCCGGTTTCAGCTTCGGCCAGCCGATGGCCTGGTCCAACGCGGCGTTGGCCTTGGCCTGGTAGCTGTCGAGTACGGACTGTTTGGCGGCAGGCGCCTTGGTCTGCTCGAAACGCTGGGCGAACATTTGTTGCACTTGCATGTACACCGGGGTACCCAGCTTGTCAGCGTGGGCCAGGGTAAGGAAGGCTTCGGCACTGGCGTTGTGGCTGGCGGTATCGGCAAAAACCTGGCCGCTGGCGCAAACCAGAGCAACCGCGGTACAGATGGCACGAAGACGAGTCATCGAGTTTCCTTTTCTAGCTGGCGAGGTAAGACCCCAAGGGCGACCATTCTGCGCCTAAAAAACCTCGCGGCTCAACCCCGGGCCGTGTCGGGTGTGGTTTGATCGATGAAACGTCTTTTAGGGAACCCCCTTGGCCAATCACAGCCTAAACTGCGCAAACGAACCTGAAGGAGTGTGCCCGATGAGCCGTATCGAAACCGACAGCCTGGGGGAAGTCCACGTCCCGGATGACGCTTACTGGGGCGCCCAGACCCAACGTTCGCTGGTGAATTTTGCCATCGGCGAGCAGCGCATGCCGTTGGCGGTGCTGCATGCCCTGGCCCTGATCAAGAAAGCCGCCGCCCGGGTCAACGACCGCAACGGCGACCTGCCGGCCGATATCGCCCGCCTGATCGAACAGGCCGCCGACGAAATTCTCGACGGCCAGCATGACGACCAGTTCCCCCTGGTGGTCTGGCAGACCGGCAGCGGCACCCAGAGCAACATGAACGCCAACGAAGTGATCGCCGGCCGCGCCAATGAACTGGCCGGCGGCAACCGCGGCGGCAAGAGCCCGGTGCACCCCAACGACCACGTCAACCGTTCCCAGAGTTCCAACGACTGCTTCCCCACCGCCATGAGCATTGCCACCGTCAAGGCCGTGCACGAGCAGCTGTTGCCGGCCATCACGGTGCTGTCCGGCGGCCTGGCGGAGCTGGCGGCGCGGCACATGAAACTGGTCAAGACCGGCCGCACCCACATGATGGATGCCACGCCGATCACCTTCGGCCAGGAACTCTCGGCGTTCATCGCCCAACTCGACTACGCCGAACGCGCCATCCGCAGCGCCCTGCCCGCCGTGTGCGAGCTGGCCCAGGGCGGTACCGCCGTGGGCACCGGGCTCAATTCGCCCCATGGCTTTGGCGAGGCGATCGCCGCCGAGCTGGCCGCACTGTCGGGACTGCCGTTCGTCACCGCGCCGAACAAATTCGCCGCCCTTTCCGGCCATGAGCCGCTGGTGACGTTGCACGGTGCGCTGAAGACCCTGGCCGTGGCCTTGATGAAACTCGCCAACGATCTGCGCCTGCTGGGGTCCGGCCCGCGCGCGGGGCTGGCAGAAGTCAAATTGCCAGCCAACGAACCTGGCAGTTCGATCATGCCCGGCAAGGTCAACCCGACCCAGTGCGAAGCCCTGTCGATGCTGGCCTGCCAGGTACTCGGCAATGACGTGACCATCGGCATCGCCGCAAGCCAAGGGCATCTGCAGTTGAACGTGTACAAGCCGGTGATCATCCACAACCTGCTGGAATCGATCCGCCTGCTGGCTGATGGCTGCAACAACTTCCAGGAACACTGCATCGCCGGCCTGGAGCCTGACGCCGAACAGATGGCCGAACACCTGGAACGTGGGCTGATGCTGGTGACCGCCCTCAACCCGCATATCGGCTATGACAAATCCGCACAGATCGCCAAGAAAGCCTATGCCGAAGGGCTGACACTGCGGGAAGCGGCGCTGGAACTGGGCTACCTCACCGACGCAGAGTTCGACCAGTGGGTACGCCCGGAAAACATGCTGGAGGCCGGGCACTGAGAACCCAAGGTTGGCAGAGAGGCTTGCCCTAATCCCCATTGTAGGAGCGAGCTTGCTCGCGAAAAACGTCAACGATAACGCGTGTTTTCTGGATGAACGTGGTGTCTGTGCGTTTTTCGCGAGCAAGCTCGCTCCTACAGAAGGCGGTGTACGCTTAACTGACCGGCATTAAAGCCTGCCCCCACACCACTCCACGATGCGAAGCGAGCCGCTCTTGATTTTGATTTTAGGCGCCCCGTTAAACCACGCTGGCCGAACGCAGGCTTGAATCCGTGGGTAACCCGGCAGGACGCCGGGTTAGCCGCACTGGGCCATGGATGGCCCATTGCGGCGGCCCACGGATTCAAGCCTGCGTTCGGGCACACCGAGCCTAGGCGAGGTGCCGAGTGGTGGGGCAAGAGCGTTTTGCTTACTTTTGACTGGGCCGGCATTCCGGCTTTTCAAAAGTGAGCCGCCGTCAGGGCGGAACCCTAAGTGGCCGTTACCTGAATAATGGATATGTACTCGTTCCAATCCAACATCCCGGCCAGCCCCGAGGCCGCCATCGGGGGCAAGCCCCCTCCCACAGTTGGCTCTCCATACCCCTAGACCAACCGCGCACGCCGAGCCTTGAGCCCCGCCACCAGCGACGGCGCCAGCGCCACCATCGCCGAGCCCATCACCACCACCAGCGCGCCAAAATACCCCAACGCGTTGATCGCTTCGGCCTGCACAAACTCCGGCCACAACCACGCCGCCAGTGCCACCGCCACAAAGGTCACCAATGGCGTCAGCGCCAGGGTCGCACTGACCCGCGACGCCTCCCAATGCGCCAGCGCCTCGGCAAAGGCGCCGTAGGCCACCAGGGTATTCATGCAGCATGCCAGCAGCAGCCAGCCTTGCAGCGGACTCAGCTGCAGCGCCTCCAATGGGTGCGCCCAGGGCGTCAGCAACACCGCACATGAAAGGTAGATCACCATCATCACCTGCAGCGAATTCCACACCGTCAGCAACTGCTTCTGACCCAAGGCGTAAAACATCCAGATGGTGGTCGCCAGCAGCACCGTCAGCACCCCGGCGGTGTAAGTACCCATCGATGTCAGCAATTCCACCAGACGCTGGTTGAAAAACAGCCCGAAGCCGATGATCAACACCACCAACCCCACGCCCTGCCCAAGGCTGAAACGCTCCTTGAACACAAACACGCTGGCGATCATCAGGAAAATCGGCCCCATCTGCACCACCAGTTGCGCGGTACCGGGGCTCAGCATCTTCAAACCCACCAAATACAACACGTAGTTGCCCACCAGCCCGCACACGGCCATCGCCACCAGCCAACCGCCCCTGGGGCCAAGTACCCGGCGGCTGGGCAAGCGCCGCGTGAACGCCAAGTAGATGAACAGGCAACTGCCCGCGACGATCAGGCGAAACCAGGTCACCGTGATCGGGTCCATCACCTGCAAGACCTGTTTGAGCTTGATCGGCAGAATGCCCCAGAGCAGCGCGGTCAACAGGGTCAGGAGAAAACCGTAGACCCAGCGGCCCGAAGAGATGTGCATGAGTGCCCCAATGCCGGAGGAAGTGGAGCCGGCATTCTAGGGGCATGCGGTGCGCTTTGGGTATCACGCTGTGCTCATGGCACGCCCATCACCAGTACCCCGCTGCCACTGATGGGGCCGGCGGCCGGCAGCGAGCCTGCTCGACGGACCAGGGAAAACGTCACATCATCGGCGCCGGTGCTGTTGGTGATGCGGGTCAGGAACGAGCCGTTGACCGGTACGGCAGAGCCGTTGCGCACAAGAGCCGTGCCCACATCGGCATTGGTCATCAGCAGCAGGCGCGAATCGAACCCGGTGCGGGTGCCTTTGTAAGTGATGGTGATGGGTGTATTGATCCCGCCATCCGGGCACGAGTAGGTGAGCCTGCGATTGCTGACGATGGACGTTGTCAGCGGGTCGGTCCCTATCCCCCGCTGGTGCACGTTGCCAAAATTGATCTCGATGGGAGTGTTGTTGTTGATCGTGCAGGTTGATGGGGAGACGGTGAAGTTGTTGGCCGCAGTATAGGTGACCGTGAGTTGCGGCCGGGTGCCGTCGTAGTTGTTCGAACTGGTGAGGCGCAACAGACCGAGGTTATCGCCAATTCGCACATCGAACGGGTTGGACGGATAGTTGCGTAGCAGAATATAGGGCGTGACATTGATCGGATAAAAGGTGCCGTTATTGGGGATGGTGGCTATCCCGATACCCGATGGCACCGGCGTGTTGTAGAAGGACCCATTGATTCGCAACCCGGTGCCTTCACGTACAAATTTCGGGCCGGGTGTCCAGGCTGTGCCTGCCGTACTCCCACTTGCCCAAAAGTCAGCGTGCCAGGCTGGGCCTCCGCTGTAGGTAAATCGACATTCCAGCCTTGCGCCTTCCAGCATGATCCTGCTGCGGTCTGCTGTCAGAGTGACAGTAACGGGGACCTGCAGGTTCGGGTTGCCATTCTGCCAGGGCCCTCCATTGACACGGCAATCGACCGCTTGCGCGGTCGTGGTCATACCCGTCAGAACAAATAGCCCGAAGGCTCCTGATAGTTGTTTCATCCTGAACTCTCTCGAACGTCTGAAAAAAAAACAGCGAATCCCTCTGTACGTGCGGGCTTGGCCTAATGCATCAGGGCACCCCCATCACCAGCACACCGCTTCCGCTTACGGCCCCCGCGCTCGGTAACGCCCCGTTGCGCCGAACGAGGGTAAACATCACATCGTCCCCCCCTGTGCTGTTGGTGATATGTGTCAGGAACGAACCGTTCACAGGCACCGCTGAACCCGCGCGGACAAGCGCCGTGCCCACGTCCGGATTGTTCATCAGCAACACACGTGAATCGAACGACGATGGGCTGCCTTTGTAAGTGATGGTGATGGGTGTATTAATACCGCCTTGCGGGCAGGAATAAGTGAGCCTGCGGTTGCTGACGATGGATGTTGTCAAAGGGTCAGTCCCGATTGCTCGCTGGTTGACGGTGCCGAAGTTGATCTCGATCGGATTGTTGTTATTGATCGTGCAGGTGGACGGAGAGATGCCGAAGTTATTCGCGGCCGTGTACGTCAGCACCAGTCGTGTACTTCCCGAACTGTAATTATTGGTCTGCTGGAGGTTCAACGCGCCCAGGGTGTCCCCTATCCGAACCTCGATAGGGTTGCTCGGATCGTTACGCAGCAAAATGTAGGGGGCTATATTGATGGGATACGCCCCACCATTGTTTGGCATGGTCGCGATCCGAATATCGAACGGCACCGGGGTGTTATAAAACGCGCCGTTGATGCGTAAGCCGGTACCCTGCCGGGTAAATTTCGGGCCGGGCACCCAAGGGGGGCCGGCCTGTGCAGAGGTTCCCCAAAAGTCTATGCGTGTCGGGTGGGCAGCTGAGGGAGTGAATCGGCACTCCAGCCATGCGCCTTCAAGGATCAGGCGAGTGCTGTCCGAGCCTACTCGGACTGTGACAGGGACCTGCAGGTTCAGAATCCCACCGTCGCCAACGTATTGCCACCCACCGCCATTAACGCGGCAATCAGCCGCTCGCACGGTCGTGGCCAAACTCAGCGGGACAAGAAGTACCATAGCGCCATAAAGTCGTTTCATTTTAATCTCTCGTTGCTCTGCTCTGCTCTCCCCAGCCACAGCCTATGGATAGTCCAGCGTAAAAGTTGAGGTCACCGTGTAGGCGCCGTGCCCGATGGTCTGATCCCTGATGGCGGTCGGCTCGCCCCGCACATAAGCCTTGAGCTCGATGGCGTTGCTGCCATCACTCAACACCTGTTTGTCGCTGACGGTATTCAACGGCAAGGGTTTGTCGCTCAGCGTCTCCATGCCGACGCCAATGCCGGAGGCGCCGCTGCCACCGTCCAGCGCGAGCAAGCCGGGAAGCTCCCGGTTCTCTGCACCGCCGAAGGTGATGGTCACCGAGTTGCCGATCGTGGTGTCGCAGTCTTCCAGGTGCAGCTTGAAACGCTTACCCACCGAACGCGTGTTGAGATAGAGGTACTTGCTGGTGAGGTCCCAGAGTTCCAGGGTGATGGCCTCGTCGCCGGGTCGCAGGGTGCAGGCCTCTTCAACCAGGTTGCCTTTGAAGCGCAGATTGTCCGCCGCCTGCCCCAGGGGGATCAGGCCGACGCCGAGCAGAACGGCCAGGCCTGCCGTTTGAACCCTTTGATATCGCATCGATTCAGCTCCTACTGGTATTCGGCCAACAACGTGGCCACCGCCGTAAACCTGGCGGGAGGCAGCGTTGCACCCGGTTGTTGCACAGGCACTACCTCCAAAGTCGGCGGTGACGACAGGGTGATGTCCAGGGGTGTATTGAGTGCAAACGGCAGGTTGTTCTGAAAAACCCGGATGCCCAGCGCAGGCACGCTGGTCTGCACCGCTGAACCGTCAAACGCCGTGGGGGTGCCGTTGACGCTCAATTTCAATGCCCACGGCAGGGTGTCGGTGCCGCAGTTGATCGCGTAGCCGACCCCTCTGCGATACCTCACCCCATCGACGCGCTTTACCCCGACATCGCCAAAGTCGATCTCGATGGTGTTGCCCGCATCGATCGTGCAGGGAGGCGGTTCGTTCAGCGTTCCGCTGAAGGTCAAGTTGGCCGACGCGCCACTGCACAGGCCGATGGCACACAGGGCGAGCAAGGCTCGCGGTTGCCAAGCTGTCATGGGTCGTTCCTCTTTTTTTTCAGTAGCCGTTTTATCAGCAGCTGTCTTATCAGCGGTCAGCATCATTGGTAGTCGACCACTAGCGTCGCGGCAGCATCGAAGGCCCCGCCGGTCAGCGTGCTGCCCGCGCGTTTGACCGGCACCGCCTGCACTACAGGGAAGTTGGGATAGGTGAAATTCACCGCCGTATTCAGCGGCCAGTCGGCGCCATTCACAAACAGCCTGACGCCAAGGTCCGCCTTGCGTGTGGCGAGCGCGCGGTTGTCAAACGACGCCGCCGTGCCCTTGAGCTCCAGGCTCAACGCATTGCTGAAAGGCGAATTGCAGGTGACGGTATACGGCACCCCGCGACGGTAATTGACCCCATCGACCCGTGACGTCAGCAGGTCGTTGCCGAACGGCACGTCGAGCGTGCTGCCACCGTTGATGACGCACGGCGGGGGCGCAATGATCACCGCACGAATGGTCAAACTGGTGTCGGCCTGCAGCCCCTGGCTGAACGCCAGCCATACGCCGCCGGCAATCATGCCGATTGATTTAGCCATCGTTGCCCCCCTACTCATAAGTGAGCCTGAAATCCACCACGGCCCTGAATGGCCCGCTGGTCAACGGCGCAGCGGTGCGCGTGGGCCGTACATTCCAGGTCTGGGTATTGCGGCCCACGGGCAAAAACAGCGGCTGGCCCCTTGAGCCCAACTGCACATCGCGGCCGAGGGCATCGGTCAACTGCAGGCCCATGCCGGTGATGCCCTGCACTTTGACCAGCCGTGAATCATCGGCATCGGCCGGCGCCTCGAACGTGACCGACAGCACTGGTTGGTAAGCGCTCCAGGTCAGGTTGCCGGTGCGCTCGTTGCGTATACGGCCGGCGGTGCGCAGGCAATCGGTGAAGCGCAGTTGAAACGCCTTGGGCGTGGCCTGGTCACCGGGCCGTTGCAGCTGGCTGGTCGACACCACGTCCAGATCGACGGTCTGGTGCAGGGACGTCATTTCCAGGCTGCAAGGCGACTCATGCATGGAGCCGAGCACATTGAGCATGCCGCTCATGCCCTCGATATCGTCCTCATCCGCGGCCTGCCCACTTATCGCCAGGACCCATAACAGGCCGCCCAACACCTTCATTTTTTGCGACGTCATGACGTTCTCCAGCCCCCTCACTCATTCGCCGACGAGGCCTGCGGGCTCACTGTGCAAGTGTCGCCGGTGCAGGTGAAGGCCAGGAGCGGGCGGCCACCGTAATCGTTCACATAGGCCAGATAGGGGCTTGTACCGAGTGCCTTGGCCATGGCCCCCAAGGGCAAGGCGCTCTTGGGTGGCACCATCAGTGGCACAAAGCCCTGCACGGTTTTGCCGTCCTTGCTGTTGCGCGCATCCACCAGCGTCACGTAATAGGGCGTAGGGTTATTCACCCGGTATTGATCGCCTTCACGGGTCAGGGTCAGTTTTTGTTGCCACGGGTTGGACAAATCCTGCTGGCTCGGCTCGATGGCTTGCGGGCGGTAGAACAACTTGATGCGGGTCTGCAGCGCGATCTGCAGGGTGTTGGCCTTGTCGCTGCGCGGCGGAATCTCTCTCAGGTTGAAGTAGTAGACCGTCTCCCGATCCTGCGGCAGCAACTTGGCCGCCGGCAACGCCTGGACCTTCACCTGGCTTTGTTTGCCCGGCTCCAGGCGTTGTACCGGCGGGAGCACGATCAACGGCGAGGTGATTTTTTTACCGGTTTCATCCTCGATCCAGCCCTGGGCCAGATAAGGCAACTGGGTATTGTTGTTGGTGATGTTCACACTGGTGGCTTCTTTGCCGCCGTCGAAAATCACGCGGGTACGGTCCAGGCCCACCGCAGCGTTGGCGCTCTGGCTCAAGGCCAGGGCCAACAGCGCGAGGGTGGGAAATAGACGACGTGTATTGGGCATCATGAGGCGGTGTTCTCCATATCAATAGGCGTGCCGGACAGCCCGGCGGGCTCGGGCAGGGATGGGTCGGCCGCTACCGGCTGGCAGCGCAATTGCAGGGCGTCGGTCAAACCGTCGACAGGTAACGTGGCAGGGAGCGTGAGCAGGCATCGTGCGTCGCCGCCCCAACTGACGGTCATCTGCTCGCCGGCCTGGATGCCGCTCAGGTAGACCTCGCCGCCATCATTCACAATGCCGGTGTCCTGTTGCTTGAGGTTCTGCACCGTGGCGCCGAAAGGCGGCGAGCTGCCATCCGCCAGGCGCAGTACCGCCATGGCCTTTTCACCGGCAATCACATCCAGCGAGCGATAACCGATGGCGCCTTCGGTGAGCGTCAATTGTGTGACTGATTGAGTGGCTTCGACATTGCTCGGCAAACGCTCCAAGTCAACACTGGCGGCAGTGCGCTGATAACTGCTGATATCCGAGATCACGGCCTTGCCGAAAGCATTGCTGCGGGTTGGCGCGCCATAACCGCGCACCGGCACATCGGGCACTCCGGCGGTATCGACCATCAGACGGGTGCCGCCGGTGCTGGTGGTTCGATGGAGTGCCGCACCGTGGGCCGTGAGCGTCGCGCCGCCGCGTGCGGAGATACCGAGGCTGCCGGAACCGCCCTGTTGCCTGCCGGCGCTCACGTCGATGTCGACGTTGTCGCCCATATGGCTCAGGTAACCGCTGGCGGAGGTGTCGCTGGCACTGAGCTGGTAGCTGTTACGTTCATCGAGGCGATCACTGTAGCGCGAGGCAAAGCTGTTCTTGCCGGCGGCTCGATTGGCATCCAGCGAGAGTGTGCCGGTACGCCCCAGCGGCAGGCTGACCGTCAGCGCCATGCCGTTATCCTTATAGTTATATTCCTGGGTGCGGTACATGTTCAGCGACAGGCTCATGTTCTTGACGGTGCCCACGTTGAAGTAGCGCGACAGCGACAGGTTCCAGCGATGCGTGTCCGGCCGATCCCAGTAGGTCTGCTTGTTGTAACTGGCGTAGACGGTGGCGCCCAGGTCACGAAACTGCTTGTTGACCGTCACCGTATACAGCGCCTTGCTGCCACCGATAGGCTTCCATCTCTCGATGGGGTCGCGATAATCGCCACGCCCGCCGAGTTCGCCGTTCAACCCGTAATGCCGGGCATCCAGGTATTCGCTCATGCTCAGGAAGTTCTTCTCGGAAAAGCGGTAGCCGGCGAAGGTCACCTGGCTGTCGTACTCTTCGAAGTTCTTCGAGTATTGAAGACGGTAGGATTTACCCGAGAGCGTCTCGTTCCATACGTTGGCACGCGACTGCGTGACATCCAGCGAGACGGCGCCGAACGCCAGCAAGTCCCGCCCGGCGCCCACGGACAACGCCCGATAGTTGTTATCGGTGATACCGCCACCGAACAACGACCAGCCATTGCTCACGCCCCAGGAAAACTCCCCGGTACCGAAGAACGCGCCATCGGAGCCGTTCTGAAGATTCGACGGTCGCCCGCTCGCCAGTTTGTAGCGGACTTGACCAGGGCGGGTCAGGTAGGGCACGCCGGCCGTATTGAGCTGGAAGGTGTGCACCGAACCGTCCTGCTCTTCCACCCGCACATCCAGCTTGCCGGTCACCGCATCATTGAGGTCCTGGATACGAAAGGGGCCCGCCGCAACCAGGGTTTCGTAAAGTACGCGCCCCTGCTGGCTGATGATCACTTTGGCATTGGTCTTGGCCACGCCGACCACCTCCGGCGCGTAACCGCGCAAGTTGGGCGGCAGCTGGCTTTGATCCGAGTTGAGCGCGGCGCCGGTAAAGCGAAAGCTGTCGAACAGGTCCGAATACAGGTAGCTCTCACCCACCACCAGGCGCGCCTGCAACGCCGGAATGGCGCGATACGCGTAGTAGCGGCTCCACTCCAGCTTTTGCGGGCCGGCCGCCTCCTGCCGACCGCTCTCCACGCGACCCTGCCAATCCGCCCGGAGGCGCCAGGCACCGGCATTGGCCCCGACGGTGCCATTACCACTGAGGTTTCTGCGCTGGCCGTCGTTGCGCTGGTAATTGGACTGCGCCGTCAGGCTGTAGTCCACCAACAGTCCCGGCACCCCCTCATCCCATCGGGAAGGCGGGTCCCAATTGATAGCGTTGTATTCAAGGTAGGCCTGGGGCACGTTGATGCTCAGGGTGGAGGTGGCCAAATCACCACTGACCTCCATGCCGGGCAAGCCAGTTATATCCAGGCACTCGCCGTCCTTCCACCACTGCAGTTGGCCGGCTTCGGACACTTTCAGGCCCAGTTGCTCAACCAGGCTGCTCGACAAACAGGCCTGGCTGCCCTTGGGGTCGTTATCGGGGGGATAGAACGCTACCGATTGCTCAGCAATAGGCTGGGCATTGAGGTGCACAGCCATCGAGTAAGTACCCGGCAGAATGAATCCGCTGCGCGCAAATTGAGACAGGTCAATATTGGCGCGATCGCTCAGGTCGAGAACGTCGGTATTGAACTCGATATCCCCGGCGCCCATTGCAGTGCCTGCCAGTGACATCAACCCGCCGAACAGCCCGGGACGCAGCGTATTTTTGATCTTCGACGTATTCAACATGCAAGCCTGTCCATCACTGTTCAAAAGTATTCCAACTTGAACCGCACCGCGGCACTGTGAGCCCCGACCACCAAGGGCAAGCCGTTGCCAACCAGGAAAAACCGGTAGTTGAGGGTCATGTCACCTTCGGCCAGCGGGACCGGGGCCATGCGTTGCCCCGGCAGACTTTCCTGGCCGGCGGCGTCGACGATGTGCAGAGCCACCCCCTGTGAGTCGCCAGACACAGCAAAGGAGAGCCCTGCCCTGTCGGTGGGGCCCTCGAACGTCACACGCATGTGTTCCCAATCCGGCAGGTTCACACCTGGGCGCAACGGGTCCGGGCGGGTCAATGAGCAATTGACCAGACGCAACTGAAAGGGATGATCTTCGCCCCGCGTGTTGCGCAGCAGCCGTCCCACCGGTTCGGGTGGCATTTCGATGGTTTGATCGATACTGGCCAGTTCCAGCCCGCAGGCGGAATCAACCACTCGGCCTCCCAGCAACACGACGCCCTCGCCTTGCGCAGACGCCTGGGCGACCACACAAGGGCTGATGAACGTCGTCAATGAAGAGGCAATAGCCAGACGTAGGAATGTTTTCACCTGGATCTCCCGTCAGCGTCCCCCGCCACGCGGAGTGGCGGGGGCAACACTTACTGATAAGCCAAGGTGAAATTGGTGACCGCGCTGAAGTCGCCGGGAACGATGTCCCCAGTGGCGGCGCCTTGTACATAGGCGCCAAATTCCAGCGTGTTATCACCCGTGCTGATGATTTGCGGGGCGGTAGGCACCCCCAACTTAACCAGGTCACCGCCATGGGTCATCATGATGCCCAAGTTGCCCGCACCGCCGACCGTACCGATAGCACCGGGCACGACCGTGGAGGGCGCGCCGGTGAAGGTCGTGGTGACCGTGTTGTCAGTGAGGCCGGCCAGGTCGCAACCTTCCAGTTCGATCAGCACGCGTCGGGCTTCCGATTTGCCACCCGCCTGCAACTGGTGCTTGGCGATCGCGCCCAGGCGAACGGTTTGGTCGACGGAGTCAGGCTTGATAGAGCAGGCTCCTGAGTGGACCGATCCTATGAACGTCACCGTTCCATCCGCCGCGTGTGCCATCGACATCGAACCCGCCAGCAGAGCGACAGACAACAGCACAGTTTTCATTTTGGTATTCATCTACAGATTCCCACTTAACGAGTGTCATTAAGGAGCCCTGCGACCGAGAGGCGCAGGGCTGATTAAACGAGCGGTATGACCCATGCGTCGAGGGGACCTTCTGACGCGCTTTTCCAACTTTTTGTATTGCGCTTCAGAAGTACGCTCAACGCCGGGCAAGTGTCCACTTCTACACTTGAGCAAGTAAGCCGGCCGTTTCTCTTAATGACGTAGCCTTTGTATATCAAGGCTTGCAGGAAATTTATGGCAATTTGCCAAAACTTTTAAAATGACTGAAGGAGTAGGACTACATAAAGTTTAAATGCGAATTTTTTAGCGCCAGACGGGTCCGTAAGAATATGACTACACGCCCTTTAAAACAACAATCCTTATGCAAGCTTTGCAACTAACTATTTGGCAAAAAAACAAGGAACATGCCTGAATGGCAGATACAGAAAAGGGGAGCAAAGCTCCCCTTCAATAGCGCGCTGCAACCACCATCAATAGCGCACGGCTTCAAACAGTCCGGTCGCCCCCATCCCGCCCCCCACACACATGGTGACGATGCCGTAGCGTAATTCCCGCCGCTGCAGCTCACGTACCAGGTGCCCCACCTGCCGCGAGCCCGTCATGCCGAAAGGATGGCCGATGGAGATCGAGCCGCCGTTGACGTTGTACTTGGCATTATCGATGTGCAGGCGGTTACGTGCATACAGGCACTGCGAGGCGAACGCCTCATTGAGCTCCCACAGGTCGATATCCGCCACCTGCAGGCCTTTGGCCTTGAGTAACTTGGGCACTGAGAACACCGGGCCGATGCCCATTTCGTCCGGCTCGCAACCGGCCACGGTGAAACCGCGAAAGAACGCCTTGGGCTTGAGCCCCAATGCCAAGGCTTTTTCCAGGCTCATCACCAAGGTCATCGACGCACCGTCAGACAACTGCGACGAATTACCCGCCGTCACCGAACCGTCTTCGGCAAACACCGGCTTCAAGCCACTGAGGCTGGCCAGGGTGGTGTCGGGGCGATTGCAGTCGTCGCGGTCCACCACCCCATCGAGCACTTGCACTTGACCGGTGTGCTTGTCTTCGACGGTGTACTTGACCGTCATCGGCACGATTTCATCGTCAAACAGCCCATCCGCCTGGGCCTGGGCCGTGCGCTGCTGGCTTTGCAGCGCGTACAGGTCCTGGTCTTCGCGGCTGACGTTGTAGCGACGCGCGACGATTTCGGCGGTCTGGCCCATGGGAAAGTAGAGGCCCGGCACCTGCTCTTTGAGCAGCGGGTTGATCAAGTGATCGGTGTTGACGCTCTTCATGGTCAGGCTGATGGATTCCACGCCGCCGGCGACAATGATGTCGCTGCAACCCGAGGCAATCTGGTTGGCCGCGATGGCAATCGCCTGCAAGCCCGACGAACAGAAACGATTGAGGGTCATACCTGCCGTACCGGTGCCCAGTTGCGACAGCACCGCCACATTACGTCCGATGTTGTAGCCCTGAGCCCCTTCGTTGGAGCCGGCGCCGACGATGCAATCTTCGACCTGGGCCGGGTCGATGCCATTGCGGGCCAGCAGCGCATTGACGCAATGGGCCGCCATGTCATCGGGCCGGGTCTGGTTGAACTTGCCGCGAAAGGATTTGGCCAGGCCGGTTCGCACGCTGTCGACGATCACTACTTCACGCATGGGGCTACCTCGATCTTGTGGTTGTGGGTCGAGGATAGAGGCGGGCCTGGCTGCCCGCGATGATCATTCACTGCATGGATGCGAAAGCATGGAAGCCGTATGAGGTCTATCTGACCTGCAGACAATCAAATGTGGGAGGGGCAAGCCCCCTTCCCACAGTTGCACCGAGTCAGGCTCAGGCTATTTCTTTTTCTTCTTGTCGTGCTTGTCGGTCTTCTCGAAGGCGTCTTCCAGCGCCCGGTTGATGGTGCGCAATACCTTGACCCGCGCCCAGCGCTTGTCGTTGGCTTCCACCAGCGTCCAAGGCGCCACCTCGGTGCTGGTGCGATCAACCATGTCGCCTACCGCCGCGCGGTAGTCGTCCCACTTGTCGCGGTTGCGCCAGTCATCCTCGGTAATCTTGAAGCGCTTGAACGGAATCTCCTCGCGGGCCTTGAAGCGTTCCAGCTGGGTGTCCTTGTCGATGGCCAGCCAGAACTTGACCACGATCACACCGGCATCGCGCAGTTGCTCTTCGAAATCATTGATCTCGCCATAGGCGCGCATCCAGTCCGCCGGGGTGCAGAAGTCTTCGATGCGCTCCACCAGCACGCGGCCGTACCAGGAGCGATCGAACACGGTGAACATGCCCCGCGCCGGGATCTTCTGCCAGAACCGCCACAGGTACGGCTGGGCGCGTTCGTCTTCACTGGGCGCGGCAATCGGCACGATGTGGTACTGGCGCGGGTCCAGCGCGGCCGCCACACGGCGGATCGCTCCGCCCTTGCCCGCCGCGTCGTTGCCTTCAAAGACGGTGACCAGCGCGTGCCTGCGCATGCGTTTGTCACGCATCAGGCCGGAAAAGCGCGCCTGTTCGGTAATCAGCTGTTCTTCGTAATCGTCCTTGTCCAGGCGCAGGCTCATGTCGAGGCTGTTGAGCAGGCTCATCTGGTCCACCGACGACGGCAGCGGTGCCGGGTTCATGCCACTGGCCTTGACCCTGGCCTGCTTCAACGCGCTTTGCAGGCCTTCGAGCAGGATCTTGCCCACGGTCAGCCCACGGTAATGCGGGTCGACCCCCTCGATCACATGCCACGGTGCGTAGTCGCGGCTGGTGCGGCGCAGCACGCGTTCACCGAAATGCACGAACTTGTCGTAGGTCTTGGACTGCTGCCAGTCCAGCGGGCTGATGCGCCAGCGGTGCAGCGGGTCATCGGCCAGGGCCTTGAGCCGGGCCTTCATCTGCTTCTTGGACAGGTGAAACCAGAATTTGAAGATCAGCGCGCCTTCGTCGCACAGCATCTTTTCCAGGCGCTCGGCACCGGCGATGGCCTGGTCCAGCCGCGCGTCCTTGATCTGCCCATGCACCCGGCCCTGCAGCATCTGGCTGTACCAGTTGCCGAAGAAAATGCCCATGCGGCCTTTGGCGGGCAACTGCCGCCAGTAGCGCCAGGCCGGCGGGCGGGCCAGTTCTTCGTCGGTCTGTTGGTCGAAGGTGCGCACTTCGATCAGGCGCGGGTCCATCCATTCGTTGAGCAGCTTGACGGTTTCGCCCTTGCCCGCGCCTTCGATGCCGTTGATCAGAATGATCACCGGAAAGCGCTTCTGCTGTTGCAGCTCGTACTGCACTTCCAGCAAGGCCTCACGCAGGGCCGGCACTTCGGCGTCATAGGTGTCTTTGTCGATGGCGTGACCGATTTCGGCGGATTCGAACATGGGCAGCTCCGTTTCAAGATGGCTCAAGACTAGCGGATTGGGCAACGACACGCGGGAGGAAATTCAACCGCCGCTTGCCGTGGATCAATTCAATACCGGTTGATCGGCTAGAATGGCCGCCTTGTCGTTACCTGCCGTTATCTATACGAGCCCCCCATGACCCCGATCACCCACGCCCAGCTCGACTGGGACGACCAAGGCCGCCCGCACTCGCGGGTGTTCGATGACGTGTACTTCTCCGACCAGTCGGGCCTGGAAGAAACCCGTTATGTATTCCTTGAACAGAACCGCCTGCAGGCGCGTTTTGCGGCCTTGCCGGCCGACGGGCGCCTGGTGATCGGCGAAACCGGATTCGGTACGGGCTTGAATTTCCTGTGTGCCTGGCAGTTATTCGACCAACAGGCGGTGGCCGGGGCACGCCTGCATTTTGTCAGCGTGGAAAAATACCCGCTCAGCCATGCCGACCTGCAACGCGCCCTCGCCCTCTGGCCCGAGCTGCAACCTTACGCCGAACAATTGCTGGCCCAGTACATCGCCATCCATCAGGGCTTTCAGCGCCTGGTGCTGGACGCCGGTCGCGTCACCCTGACCCTGTTGATCGGCGACGCCCTGGAGCAGTTGCCGCAACTGGACGCGCAAATAGATGCGTGGTTTCTCGACGGCTTTGCCCCGGCGAAAAACCCGGACATGTGGACCGCCGAGCTGTTCGCCGAACTGGCGCGCCTGGCCGCACCGGGCTCGACCATCAGCACCTTCACCAGCACCGGCTGGGTACGCCGGCTGATCAATGCCGCCGGGTTCAAGATGAAACGCACGCCCGGCATTGGCCACAAGTGGGAGATCCTGCGCGGGGAGTTCCTGGGGTGGCCCGAGGCCCGTCCGGCGCCCGCCCGCGCCAAGCCCTGGTTCGCACGGCCGGCGCCGGTCACCGGTGACCGCCACGCCCTGGTCATCGGCGGCGGCCTGGCCGGTTGTGCCACCGCAGCCAGCCTGGCGGCGCGGGGTTGGCGGGTGAGCTTGCTGGAACGGCATGCCGGCCTGGCCGCAGAGGCCTCGGGCAATCCCCAGGGCGTGCTGTACCTGAAGCTCTCAGCGCACGGAACGGCACTGTCCCAACTGATACTCAGCGGCTTCGGGCATACCCGACGCCTGCTCGAACAGCTGCACCGTGGCGTCGACTGGGACGACTGCGGCGTGTTGCAACTGGCGTTCGACGCCAGGGAAGGCGAGCGCCAGGCCCAACTGGCGGCAGCCTTTCCCCCAGCACTGTTGCACTTGGTCGATCGCGATCAGGCCCGGCAATGCGCCGGGATCGACGTGGCCCAGGGCGGTCTGTTTTTCCCCGAAGGCGGCTGGGTACATCCACCGTCGCTCTGCCAGTGGCAGGCAACGCACCCCTTGATTAACGTGCTCACCCACCGCGAGGTGCTTGAGCTCGACCGAGTGGATGACCAATGGTGCGCGCGCGACGGTGATCGGCTACTGGCCAGTGCCAGCGTGGTCGTGCTCGCCGGCGCTGCCGAGATCAAGCGCTTCGCACCCAGCGCCGACTTGCCGCTCAAGCGCATCCGCGGGCAAATCACCTGCCTGGCGCAGACGCCGGCAAGCCGGGCGCTGGCCACCGTGGTCTGCGCTGAAGGTTATGTCGCACCGGCCCGCCTGGGCGAGCATACCCTGGGCGCCAGTTTTGATTTCAATAACCAGGACCTAACCCCCACCAGCGCCGAACATGCCGGCAACCTGGAAATGCTGCGTGAAATCTCCGAGGACCTGTTGCAACGCCTGGACGCTGACGCGATGGCACCGGAACACTTGCAGGGCCGCGCGGCCTTTCGTTGCACCAGCCCCGACTACCTGCCGATCGTCGGCCCGTTGGCTGATCTTGAGGCTTTTGCACAGGTGTACGCCGCACTGGGCAAAGACGCCCGGCAAGTGCCAGACCTACCCTGCCCGTGGCTGCCGGGCCTGTACATCAACAGCGGGCACGGCTCACGCGGCCTGGTCACCGCGCCACTGTGCGGCGAACTGCTGGCAGCCTGGCTCTGTGACGAACCACTGCCCTTGCCGAGCGCGGTGGCCGAGGCCTGTCATCCCAATCGATTTGCCCTGCGCGCCCTGGTTCGCGGCCAATCACAGGCCTCTAAAGTGCAGGCCGGATGACCTCATGGCAGTTTGCTTTATAACTTATTGATCTAAAACTCCACGCATAGCGCTGGGTCAGTTTCTGGGTACGCGCCCTTTAAGGCGTATTGAGTATTGACCCCTCCCCAACGGAAAAACCGGTAAGGAACTTATGTGTGGACTAGCTGGCGAGTTACGCTTTGATCATCAACCTGCCGACCTGGCAGCCGTGGAACGCATCACGCATCACCTCGCCCCCCGTGGCCCCGACGCCTGGGGCTTTCACGCCCAGGGGCCGATTGCCCTCGGTCATCGCCGCCTGAAAATCATGGACCTGTCGGACGGCTCCGCCCAACCGATGGTCGACGCCCAACTGGGGCTGTCCCTGGCCTTCAATGGCGCGATCTACAACTTCCCGGAACTGCGCCAAGAGCTGGAAGCCCTCGGCTACGCCTTCTATTCCGGCGGTGACACCGAAGTGCTGCTCAAGGGCTATCACGCCTGGGGCGAAGCGCTTCTGCCCAAGCTCAACGGCATGTTCGCGTTCGCCATCTGGGAGCGCGATGCCCAGCGTCTGTTCATCGCCCGTGACCGTCTCGGTGTGAAGCCTTTGTACCTGTCGCGCACCGGCCAGCGCCTGCGCTTTGCCTCGGCCTTGCCGGCGCTGCTCAAGGGCGGCGATATCAACCCGATCCTCGACCCGGTGGCACTCAATCACTACCTCAACTTCCATGCCGTGGTGCCTGCACCGCGCACCCTGCTGGCAGGCATTGAAAAACTGCCGCCGGCGAGCTGGATGCGCATCGATGCCAACGGCAAGACCGAACAGCACACCTGGTGGACCCTGCCCTACGGCCCCCATGAGGATGAAAAACACCTGACCCTGGAAGACTGGACCGATCGCGTGCTCGACAGCACCCGCGAAGCCGTCGCGATCCGCCAGCGCGCGGCCGTGGATGTCGGCGTGCTGCTCTCCGGCGGCGTCGACTCGAGCATGCTCGTCGGCCTGCTGCGTGAAGTCGGCGTGCAAGACCTGTCGACCTTCTCCATCGGTTTTGAAGACGCGGGCGGCGAGGCTGGCAACGAGTTCCAGTACTCCGACCTGATCGCCAAGCACTATGGCACCCGTCACCACCAGTTGCGCATCGCCGAAAGCGAGATCATCGAGCAACTGCCGGCCGCGTTCCGCGCCATGAGCGAGCCGATGGTCAGTCATGACTGCATCGCCTTCTACCTGCTGTCGCGGGAAGTGGCCAAGCATTGCAAGGTGGTGCAGAGCGGTCAGGGCGCCGATGAGCTGTTCGCCGGTTACCACTGGTACCCGCAGGTGGACGGCGCCAGCGACCCGTATGCGGCTTATCGCGATGCCTTTTTCGACCGTAGCTACGACGACTACGCCGCCACCGTCGCGCCGAAATGGCTGACCGCCAACGACGCCGCCGGGGACTTCGTGCGCGAACACTTCGCGATGCCGGGGGCTGATGCCGCCGTCGACAAGGCCCTGCGCCTGGACAGCACGGTGATGCTGGTGGACGACCCGGTCAAGCGCGTCGACAACATGACCATGGCCTGGGGCCTGGAAGCGCGCACGCCGTTCCTCGATTACCGCCTGGTGGAACTGTCGGCCCGTGTGCCGGGCAAGTTCAAGTTGCCCGACGGCGGCAAGCAAGTGCTCAAGGAGGCCGCGCGTCGGGTGATCCCCAGCGAAGTGATCGACCGCAAGAAAGGCTACTTCCCGGTGCCAGGCCTCAAGCATTTGCAAGGCGACACCCTGAACTGGGTGCGCGAGCTGCTGCTGGACCCTAGCCAGGACCGTGGCCTGTTCAACCCCGCCATGCTCGACCGCCTGCTGACGGACCCACAAGGCCAACTGACCCCGTTGCGCGGCTCCAAGCTGTGGCAACTGGCGGCGCTGAACCTGTGGCTCAGCGAACAAGGAATCTGATCGATGAAACCTAACGCCGCGGCGTACAGCCAACGCTTGCTCAAGGGCCAGGCGCCGACCTACGAGCGCCTCCAGGCCCGGCTGGCCGAAGACGGCAGTGCGCAAGGCCCCGAACCGATTGCCGTGCATTGCGGTTGGGGGCGTCTGTTGATCGGGCACACCTTCCCCGACCCGGCCAGCCTCGCCCAGGAACTGCTCAACGAACAACCCGGCGAGCGCGACATCGCGCTGTATGTGGCCGCGCCGCAGCAGATCCTCGGCATCGATCCGCAGCAGTTGTTCCTCGACCCTTCAGACACCCTGCGCCTGTGGTTCAGTGATTACCGCCCGGCCACCCGTGTGTTTCGCGGCTTTCGTATCCGACGGGTGCAGAGCGAGGCCGACTGGCACGCGGTGAACCTGTTGTATCAGGGCCGTGGCATGCTGCCGGTCGACGCCGAACGCCTGACGCCGCGCCATCAGGGCGGCCCGGTGTACTGGCTGGCCGAAGATGAGGACAGCGGCGCGGTCATCGGCAGCGTCATGGGCCTGAACCATCAGAAAGCATTCCGCGACCCGGAAAACGGTTGCAGCTTGTGGTGCCTGGCGGTGGACCCGCACTGCACCCGCCCCGGCGTGGGCGAAGTGCTGGTGCGCCACTTGGTGGAACATTTCATGAGCCGTGGCTTGAGCTACCTGGACCTGTCGGTGCTGCACGATAACCGCCAGGCCAAGAGCCTGTATGCCAAGCTGGGCTTCCGTGCATTGACCACGTTCGCCATCAAGCACAAGAACGGCATCAACCAGCCACTGTTTCTTGGCCCCGGACCGCAGGCCGGGTTCAATCCCTATGCACGGATCATCGTCGAAGAAGCCCATCGACGTGGCATCGATGTGCACGTAGACGATGCCGCCGCCGGCCTGTTCACCCTCAGCCACGGCGGGCGCCGCATGCGCTGCCGCGAGTCGCTGAGCGACCTGACCAGCGCCATCAGCATGACCCTGTGCCAGGACAAGAGCCTGACCCACAAGGTGCTCAAGGCCGCCGGCTTGAAGTTGCCTGCGCAGCAATTGGCGGGCAGTGCCGACGACAACCTCGAGTTTCTCGATGAGCACCAACGCATCGTGGTCAAGCCGCTCGATGGCGAGCAGGGCCAGGGCGTGGCGGTGGATCTGCAAACGTTCGAGGAGATGCAGCAAGCCATCGAAGCGGCGCGCCAGTTCGACAGCCGGGTACTGCTCGAAAGCTTCCACGAGGGCCTTGACCTGCGCATTCTGGTGATTGGCTTCGAGGTGGTCGCCGCTGCGATTCGCCGCCCGGCCGAAGTGATCGGTGACGGTCAGCATTCGATTCGTGCATTGATCGAAGCACAGAGCCGGCGGCGTCAGGCCGCCACCGATGGCGAGAGCAAGATTCCCCTGGACGCGGAAACCGAGCGCACCCTCAAGGCCGCCGGCTACAGCTACGACAGCGTGCTGCCCCGTGGCGTGCAACTGGCCGTGCGCCGCACCGCCAACCTGCACACCGGTGGGTGCCTGGAAGATGTCACCGCTATTTTGCATCCGACCCTGTTGGATGCCGCCGTGCGCGCAGCCCGCGCCCTGGATATCCCCATGGTCGGCCTGGACCTGATGGTGCCCGCTGCCGACCAGCCCGAGTACGTCTTCATTGAAGCCAATGAGCGCGCCGGGCTGGCCAATCATGAACCGCAACCTACCGCTGAGAAGTTTGTGGATTTATTGTTCCCACACAGTCAGCCGGCCCCCTGAGGAATGTGAAACCGCTATCGGGGGCAAGCCCCCTCCCACATTTGCCTGTGTTCACACATCAAGGGTGGGAGGGGGCTTGCCCCCGATGAGGCCGGCACAGTCAACGAATCTCTCAACCCCATCATCGAAACCATCGATGCCCTCAACTCATCAGGAGTTTCCATGACTCGAACCATTCCCGAACCCGATCTCGCCTACCTGCAAAAAGTCCTGCTGGAAATGCTCGCCATTCCCAGCCCCACCGGCTTTACCGACACCATCGTGCGCTACGTCGCCGAACGCCTGGAAGAGCTTGGTATCCCGTTTGAAATGACCCGGCGCGGTACAATTCGCGCGACCCTCAAGGGCCAGAAAAACAGCCCTGACCGCGCCGTCTCCGCGCACCTGGACACCATCGGCGCCGCCGTGCGCGCCATCAAGGACAACGGTCGCCTGACACTGGCGCCGGTCGGCTGCTGGTCAAGCCGCTTTGCCGAAGGCAGCCGTGTCAGCCTGTTCACCGACAACGGCGTGATCCGCGGCAGCGTGCTGCCACTGATGGCCTCCGGGCACGCGTTCAACACCGCCGTGGATGAAATGCCGGTGAGCTGGGACCACGTGGAACTGCGCCTGGACGCCTACTGCGCGACCCGTGCCGATTGCGATTCCCTGGGGATCAGCGTCGGTGACTACGTGGCATTCGACCCACTGCCGGAGTTCACCGAAAGCGGCCACATCAGCGCACGTCACCTGGACGACAAGGCCGGCGTCGCGGCCCTGCTCGCTGCGCTCAAGGCCATCATCGACAGCGGCGAACCGTTGCTCATCGACTGCCACCCGCTGTTCACCATCACCGAGGAAACCGGCAGCGGTGCCGCCGCCGCCCTGCCCTGGGATGTGAGTGAATTCGTCGGCATCGACATCGCCCCGGTCGCTCCGGGCCAGCACTCCAGCGAGCACGCGGTGAGCGTGGCGATGCAGGATTCCGGAGGACCGTACGACTATCACCTGTCACGGCACCTGCTGCGCCTGGCGGCGGACAACGACCTGCCGGTGCGCCGCGATCTGTTCCGCTACTACTTCAGCGATGCGCACTCGGCGGTCACTGCCGGGCATGACATTCGTACCGCCCTGCTGGCGTTCGGCTGCGATGCCACCCACGGTTACGAGCGCACCCATATCGACAGCCTGGCGGCGCTGAGTCGGCTGCTTGGCGCCTATATACTCAGCCCACCGGTATTTGCCAGCGACGCGCAACCGGCACAAGGCTCTCTCGACCGCTTCAGCCATCAGATCGAACATGAGACGCAAATGGAGAGCGATACCCGGGTGCCGTCGGTGGACAGCCTGGTCGGGCACAAATCCGATGTTGGCAGCAGCTGATACTGCACACGCCTGATATTGGCAACAAAGGTCCCGGCACAGTAGCATCGCCGGGACCTGACCCCCGAGGCTTATATGCTGATTCCCTACGACGCGCTTGAAGTCGACACCCTGACCCGCCTCATCGAAGATTTCGTCACCCGCGATGGCACCGACAATGGTGACGACACACCGCTGGAGACCCGCGTATTGCGCGTGCGCCAGGCACTGACCAAGGGTCAGGCGCTGATCGTGTTCGACCCGGAAAGCGAGCAATGCCAACTGATGCTCAAGCACGACGTGCCCAAGCATCTGTTTGACTGACCGTGACGCTACGGGTTGGGAACCGGCACCGGGCAAGCGGCGCTGGCCTGGCGTTCGAGGATTTTGCGGTAGACCTCGGCGCGATGCACGCTGACCCCTGCCGGCGCTTCGATACCGAACTTAACGTGGTTGGCGCTGACTTCAAGAATGTGCAAAGCGATATCATCACCGATGGAAATGCTTTTGCCTGACGTACGGCTCAAGACCAGCATGGCGGTCGTCCTTTTTCGAATATCCGGACCCTGACCATGCTCGTTTGAAGCCTGACCAGCAATGGCTTGCGGCCAAATCAGGCGGCACCTACACGCATAGGTAATTTAACTGACAGACTGCACCCGCATCAGCCCTTTATGGCCTGCGCCTTGGCGCGCATCTTGTCGGCCATCAGCGTCATCTCGTCATACAGCAACTGCGGATTTTTCTGTTTGAGCATCCATGCCAACCGTCCCTGCTCATGGGGCAGAATCATGAACTCGCCTTCGCTTACGCGCTGATATATGTAGTCGGCGATATCCATGGCCGAAATCGGCGAACTCTCGAGCAACTTGCCCACCTGCGCTTTCATCGCCGGGGTCGGCCCGCGAAATGAATCAAGCAGATTGGTCTGGAAAAACGACGGGCAGACCACATGCACGCCGATTTCCTGTTGTTTGAGTTCCACCAGCAAACTTTCCGACAGTGCCACCACGCCGGCCTTGGCCACGTTGTAGTTACTCATGGCCGGCCCCTGCATCAGCGCGGCCATTGAGGCGATATTGATGATGCGGCCCTTGCTCTTTTCCAGCAGCGGCAGGAACGCCTTGCAGCCCTTGACCACGCCCATCAGGTTGATTGCAATCTGCCAGTCCCAATCCTCGAGCGACAGTTCGGCAAAGAATCCGCCGGAGGCCACGCCGGCGTTATTGACGATCACATCGATGCCGCCGAACTTCACTTCGCACGCCTGCGCCAACGCGGTGAGCTGGCTGTAATCACGCACATCGCAGCGCTGGATAAAACCGTCGCCACCGGCTTGGCGCACCAACCTCAGGGTTTCCTGCAAGCCGGACTCGCTGACATCCGACAATGCCAGTTGCCACCCCTCACGGGCCCAGCGCAGTGCGATTTCACGACCCAGACCGGACCCGGCGCCCGTGATCATCATGCGGTTTTGCATAGGAAGTAGCCTTGTGGTTCACGATGGAAGTGATCGGCAGTGTAGCGAAGGTTCCTGCCGCGCCCACGCACCATCAGAATGATGAATGCCCCAGGCAAACCGCGGGCTCGGTCGGATACTTGCGTATAGCCTAAGTTCAATATTTTTCAACTAACGTTGCGTAGTTGCGGCCGTGTTAAAAGAAATAAGCGAGCAAGCGAAATGCTTTAAAAAAATACTGAATTTTTTATCAGGCGGCAGAGTCGGAGTTGATAAGCCGTCCATTATCAGATGGACGAGACTCCCGCTGAATAACCGGTCTTTACAGAAGGCCTATAAGGAATAAAACCATGAGCCTGATTCTGATCATTATCCTGATTCTCCTGTTGGTGGGTGGCCTGCCGGTGTTCCCGCACTCGCGTAACTGGGGTTATGGCCCGTCGGGTATCCTGGGTGTGGTGCTGGTAGTTCTGCTGGTGCTGTTGTTGCTCGGCAAGATATAAGCCCCTTCCAAGGGTAAAAAAAAGAGGCCTCAATGAGGCCTCTTTTTTATTGCCGGTTTGTTAGTTAGTCCGGCTTGCCGTCCACCACACCTGCGGTGTTATCCAACAGGCTCTTGGTCGCGGTTTGCAGGAACGACTCAAGTTTCTGCTTGAGCGCCGCTTCGTCCGGCGACTCGGCAATGACCTTGCCGGTCGGGTTGGCGCCCAGTTCGTATTGCCACAACTTCGGTGGCATTTCCTTGGGCAGGACCAGTACGCGGTCAGCAGTCAGCAAGGCGACGGTCTGGTCGCTGCCCGATGGCTTGATCACGCCGAAGCCCTTGTCGCCTTCCGGCAGGTTCAGCAGGTCACGGCCCCAGCACTGATGCAGCGTGTCACCGCCGAGGCGACCCATGATGGTCGGGACGATATCGATCTGGGTGCCCACGGTGTGGTCACGCTCGCCGAACTTTTCCTGCATGCCCGGCGCGATCATCAGCATCGGTACGTTGAAACGGCCCAGGTCCATCTCGGTGATCTGCTGCTCGTTGCCGAAGCCGTGGTCGCCCACCACCACAAACAGGGTTTCCTTGAAGTACGGCTCCTTGCGGGCCTTTTCGAAGAACTGGCCCAACGCCCAGTCGGAGTAACGCATGGCCGTCAAATGCTCGTTGAGGCTGCCACGGTCGGTGACCGGCTCAACCGGCAATGGCGTCGGCAACGCGTACGGCGTGTGGTTGGACAGCGTTTGCAGCAGCGCGTAGAACGGCTTGCCGCCTTCGCGAGCCTTCAGTTCTTCCAGGCCACGGTTGAACATGTCCTGGTCGGACACGCCCCAGGTCGGGTCGGAAAACACCGGATCGACGAAGTCATTGCGGCCGATGAAGTTGGTCATGCCCTGGTTGCTGAAGAAACCCGACTGGTTGTCCCAGGCGAAGTCGCCGTTGTAGACATACACATCGTCGAAATCACGCGCGCTCAGCAACTGCGGCAGGCCCGACAGCTTGTGGCTGCCCTCGGGGGTCTGCATCAGGTATTCGAAGCCGGGCAGGTTCGGAAAGCACGCCATGGTGGCGAACATGCCCTGGTGAGTGTGGGTGCCGTTGGAGAAGAAGCGATCGAACAGCAGGCCTTCCTTGGACAACTTGTCGAAGTACGGCGTGATGTTGCCTGGACGGCCCAAGGCGCCCACCGAGTGACCGGCGAAGCTTTCCATCAGGATCACTACCACGTTTTTGATCGGCAGGGTCTTCTCGGCCGGCGGCGTGAACTCACGGCGCACGGCGGCGGTGTCGGTATCCACCAGCGTCTCGCTCGGCAGCACCAGCATGTCACGCACCGTTTGGGTGGCCAGCGGTTGTTCCAGGGTGGCTTTCCAGACGTTGTCGCGATGCTCGGAAAAACGCGCCTTGGCCGCGCCGATCAACGACAACGTACCGTTGAGGCCCAATTGGTTGGCGAAGTTCGAGTCGGTGGTGTACACATCACCCCACCGCAACGGCGGGCCCTGGCGCAGGGTGCCACGGATGGCGACCACAGCGACCAGCAGGCACACCACGAACACCGCAATGCGGCTGTACCACGGCGCCACCTGGCGCGTGCCGATGCTGCCGCCACTGAACGGGCCACGCGGGCGCGTTGCGCGGTCGGCACCCTTGAAGGCCATGCTCAGGATCAACGTGCCCACCGCCCAGGCCAACAGGTAGCGCACCACCGGGAAGCCATACCAGAGCATGCTCACCACGGTTTTCGGGTCTTCCTTCACATACTGGAAGACCAGGCCGTTGAGGCGCTGGTGAAACTCACGGTAGAAGTCCATCTCCATCAGGCCCAGGAACAGCGCAATGCTGGACGCGACGGTCAGCCACAGCCGGAAGAACCCGCGCGCCGCCATCGCCCGTACGCTGAACAAGGCCAGCAGCAGCGGGACCAGCAGGTACATCACCAGACGGATATCCAGGCGCAGGCCGTTGGCGAACGCTTCCAGGAAGGTCAAGGCCGGTGTGTCGAGGATCATCTCGCGGTTGTAGACCAGCAACGCCAGGCGCAGCAGGGAGAACATCACCATCATGACCAGTGCGCAAAGCAGCGTGTACGCCAGATGGGATTTGACGGTCGGTTGCAGCAGGCGATTTGAAGCTCGCTGCTGATTCAGGGCGTCCGGGTTTGCCATGTCGTTTTAGGACCCATTGGAAGTTGAAGTTGCGAAATTAATGCAGTGGCGTCCGCCCTCGCCCAGGCTGGCCGGGGTGGGTGGTTAACGCGGTGGCGCAAATGGTGCCCGATCAAGGCCGGCAAGGCTATTAATTACTGAACGTGCGAGCTCGCCACCGCTTTAAATGCCCCAGGGATTGGGGCCCTGGCAGAGGAACAAAGCGGGCGAATTGTCTTGGACGGGATGTGAAAATTTCGTGCAGCGAATACTTTCGACACACAAATTCAGCGGGGGTAGGCAAAACCGGCAAAACCAATGTGGGAGGGGGCTTGCCCCCGATAGCGGAGGGTCAGCAACAGATACAGTGCTGACCCACCGCCAATCGGGGGCAAGCCCCCTCCCACATTGACCGAGTGCGGCGTTAGATCCGCACGTTACCGCGCGGCCCGGCGATGGCCCAGATGATCAGGCCCAGGACCGGCAGCAGCAGGATCAACAGAATCCACAACACCTTGGCGCCCGTGCTCGCGCCGCTTTTGAACACATTGATGATCGCCCAGATGTCCAGCGCGAGGATGATCAGGCCAATCAGGCCATTGAAAGTCGAACCCATGGTGTCGCTCCTAAGTGTTGGGGGCATGCCCTTGTAGGATAGTCAGCCCTGGCGGGGGTTCCGTTTTATTTAAACGTGAACGGCAATCTTCAAGGCTTCCAATGACGGCTCAGCCTTGATGCCGACCTCGGCGCACAGTTCCAGCACCCTCGGCAGGTCATTGCCGAATACCAAGACGGCCTGGAAGTCGTCATCGAGCGGTTGGCTGAAGTCGAGCAGCACATAGCCGCCGTCTTCCGGGCTCAGGGCGCTCATCTGGATCTGGATGCGATTGAGCGCCGTCAGGTCTTCGGTCTTGGTCAATTGCTTGGGCTTTAGATTGAACACCACGCCCGGGCCGAATGAGGCAACGATCTGGGCAAACAGGTCTGCATAGGTATCGGCCTGGAACAGCACCGTCTCCGGCAGGCTGCCGACCACCACCCACTCCCCCAGCGCAATCGGGAAGCTGTCGTCGTAGTTGATATCCGGATTGGCCGCCAGGAATGCCACAGGGTCTGCGTAGGCCTGCGCCGCTTCATCGGCGATACGCACCACCTCGTCCGCCCCCATGACGCCAGCGCTGATTTTGCTGATAAGTTCGACGAGAGCGGTTTTCATGGGCGGGTCCTGTGGCGGGCGGGTTTTCGAGGGCGCGTAGCCTACACCAGTTTTTGCAACAGCGCCGCCGTATCCACTGCCCCCATGGTCTGCGCCGCCGCCAGCGCCGTCGCGCCCTGGGCATCGGTGGCCTTGGGGTTGGCACCCTGGCCGAGCAGGTAGTCGAGCATTTCGACACGGTTGAACATGGCCGCCATCATCAACGCCGTGCGCCCATCCGAAGACGCCGCTTCAACCGGGGTGCCGCCTTCGATCAGCGCCCTGACCACCGCCAGGTGGCCCTTGAATGCCGCACCGGCAATCGGCAGTTGGTGCTTGTCGTTGGCGATCAGGGGGTCGGCCTTGAACTCCAGCAGCACTTTCACTGCCTCGGCGTGGCCGTGATAGGCCGCGAGCATCAACAGCGTATCGCCATTGTGGTTGCGAAAGTTGGCCGGCAAGCCCTTGGCCAACAGTGCTGCGAGCATGGCGGCGTCGCCCTTGCGGGCGACGTCGAAGACCTGCTCGGCAAACTCGGCGGCTTCGTCATCGGTCATTTGTTTGGGCTGGGTCGACATGTAGGGCTCCTTTCTGATGCTTATATGGCGCCCAGTGTCGCGATGGAGTTCCCTGCTGTCATGGCTTTTTTGTCAAAAGCGGCCATAGGCACAATCAATAGCGCAGCCGATTACCGGCCGCCTGCGGCCTGGATGGGATTTATCCGGGAAACGCGTGGTCAGAATCGGTAGGAAAAGAGCAGTTGGGTGTAAAAATTAACTGCCTGGATAACGCAAAATGCAGGATGCACGATGGCCTTTCATGCAAATTGCACGAAAACGAAAATTTCAAAAATTTGTAAGCTTCTGATTTATAAAGGATTTTTAGAAGGTTCAATACTGGCACAATCACTGCACCTATCACTCCATGCTTGCCAACTTGAGCCAATGGAGCTGATAGACATGAGCCTGATCCAAGATAAATTCGCTTCGGTATTTTCCAACTACGACGTCACCACCCAACCACGTCCGGACGGCGGCATTCTGTTGACCCTGCGTAACAGCGAAGGCAAACAGGTCAAGCGCTCGATCTCGTATCAGCAGCTGCACACCGCCGACCAACTGACCTGGGTCATCAGCGCCATCCGCCGCGACCTGGCTGAACAAGCCAGCGAGCTGCCGCAAATTTCGATGCTGCAAAGCCAGAACCGCTTTGCCCTGCCGACCTACCATTCGGCATAAGCTCCAGCGTAAAAAGAAGGGCCGCGACGCCGTTGAGCGTCGCGGCCCTTTTTTTTATGCCGTCAGCACAGTCCTTGACGCGTCGCCTCATTCATCGCCTGCACCCGGTTATTCACATCGAGCTTGCCGTAGATATTGCGCAGGTGGAATTTAACCGTGGCCTCCGACGTGCAGCGAATTCTGCTCATCTCCCAAATGGTCTTGCCCTCGGAGGCCCATCGCAGAATCTCCAGTTCAGTCTTGGTGAGGGGCTTGCCGAGCAGACTCAAGCGTCGTCTGATGACCGTTGGCACAATTTCCAACGGGTGAGATATCTCCTCTGGGCGACTCATTGCTCTCTCCTTTTTATATGCCGATGCGCTGCCACCCTTCGGATTCTTCCTATTGACAGGCGCCATGAACATTGAATAAAGCGAGAGTTACACAATCTGAGCAATGAGAAACCAAGGCTGAGGATAAACAGCCAAGCCCTACAGGTATTTAGGCTTCTTCCCACAACAAATTCCAACTTGCCTGGGTTGAACATTTAAAAGATTTGTCTTAGTCGTCCAATTTCGCAGCACCACGGGCGATGTCATTGCCCGTCAACTTCGCCATCGAGCCCTCGACGGTGTTGAACAAATGCAGCAGCACACAATAAGGATGCTCGCCCATGTCGAACCAATGGGGCATGTCGGCGGGCACGATCAGCAGATCGTTCTTCTCACACCGCACGCCGTAGACATATTCGCCAATGCGCAACGAGCACAGTCCCTGGCCGGCGACGAAAAATCGCGCCTGGTCCTCACCACAGGTGTGCTCATCCAGGCGTTCAGCCTGCAGCGTTTCTTTCGTGTAAGCGCCGGTAATGCTGACCACCTCGGCGCGCGCGTAGCCAAGCGCGTCGATCTGCGTCTGATACGCCGCAATCATTTGCGCCTCACTGGCGCCCTTTTCAAGTGTGCCGGGCTGCCAGCATTCGAAGCGCACGCCGTGTGCGGCCAGGGTCGACTGAATGTCATCGAAGTGGGTCAACACCTTGTTCGGGGTGTCCGGTGTAGTGAGGTCATAGACAGCGACATAGCTCATTGCACGGTTCCTTGGTTTGGCTCTTGCAATCGAAGGCCAATGATAACGGCGGCAGCCAGGGCCGCGATGCTGGCGATACTGAACGTAAGCGTGGGGCCCAGCAGGTTCCAGCTGTAACCGGCATAGAGCGCGCCCAACGCACCGCCGATGCCGGCCAATGCGGCGTAAAGCGCCTGGCCCTGGCCTTGCTGGCGATCACCGAAACTGCGCTGCACGAAGGCGATTGCCGCCGCATGGAAACTGCCGAACGTGGCGGCATGCAGCACTTGCACCAGCAACAGCAGCCAGAAAAACTCGGCAAATGCGCCGAGCAGCAGCCAGCGCAGCGCCGCCAGCAGGAAGCTGGTCAACAGCACCCGGCGCACCGAAAAGCGCGCCAGGATGCGACTCATGGCCAGGAACATCAACACCTCCGCCACCACCCCGAGGGCCCACAGCAAACCGATCACGCCACGGCTGTAGCCCAGGTGTTCAAGGTGCAGCGTGAGAAAGGTGTAATAGGGGCCATGGCTCATCTGCATCAGTGCCACACAGGCATAGAACGCCAGCACGCCGGGGTTGCGTAATTGCCGCACAAAGCCGTCCCCGGCCAGGCGCTGGCCGTGGCTGGCGGGATGCGCATTCGGCACCCACAGGCTGGCGCCGATGATACCGGCCATGATCACCACGACCACAACCGGGTAGATGTCCACGCTCAGCCATTCAAACAGACGCCCCATGATCACGACAGTGAGGATAAAGCCGATCGAACCCCACAAGCGGATCTGGCTGTAGCGCGACGTCTGCTGTTGCAGGTGAGCCAGAGTGATCACTTCGAACTGCGGCAGTACCGCATGCCAGAAGAACGCATGCAGGGCCATGACCAGCGCGAGCCAAGCGTAGCTCTTGCTGACGAAAATCAACGAGAAACTCAACAGCGTGCACACCGCACCGAACCGCACGATGGCCAGGCGGCGGCCGGTGTAGTCACCCAGCCAGCCCCAGAGGTTGGGCGCCACGCAGCGCATCAGCATGGGAATGGCCACCAGCTCGCCGATACGCGCGCTGGAGAAGCCCAAGTGATCGAAGTACAACGCCAGGAACGGCGCCGTCGCCCCGAGCAGGGCGAAGTAGAACAGGTAGAAGCTGGATAGGCGCCAATAAGGGAGGGCTGTCACTGCCAGCCCGTCACAGCTGGCCCAGCACCGGCGTACCCACCTGTACATCAGCGTTTTGCCCGCGGTTGCGCAGCAGGTGGTCCATCAACACGATAGCCATCATCGCCTCGGCAATCGGCGTGGCGCGGATGCCGACGCACGGGTCGTGGCGGCCCTTGGTGATCACGTCGACCGGGTTGCCGTGCACATCGATCGAGCGGCCCGGCGTGGTGATGCTCGACGTGGCCTTGAGCGCCAGGTGCGCAACGATCGGCTGGCCCGAGGAGATGCCACCGAGGATGCCGCCGGCGTTGTTGCTGAGGAACCCCTGCGGGGTCAGCTCATCGCGATGCTCGGTGCCGCGCTGGGCCACGCAGGCGAAACCGGCGCCGATTTCCACGCCCTTGACCGCATTGATGCTCATCAGCGCGTGGGCCAGTTCGGCGTCGAGACGGTCGAAAATCGGCTCGCCCAGGCCCGGTTTCACGCCCTCGGCCACGACGGTGATCTTCGCACCGACCGAGTCCTGGTCGCGGCGCAGCTGGTCCATGTAGGCTTCCAGCGCCGGCACCTTGTCCGGGTCGGGGCAGAAGAAGGCGTTGTCTTCGATGCTGTCCCAGGTCTTGAACGGGATTTCAATCGGGCCGAGCTGGCTCATGTAGCCACGAATGACGATGCCCTGGGTCGCCAGGTATTTCTTGGCAATGGCACCGGCCGCCACGCGCATCGCGGTTTCACGGGCCGAACTGCGGCCACCGCCGCGGTAGTCGCGCTCGCCGTATTTGTGATGGTAGGTGTAGTCGGCGTGGGCCGGGCGGAACAGGTCCTTGATCGCCGAGTAGTCCTTGGACTTCTGGTCGGTATTACGGATCAGCAGGCCGATGGCGCAACCGGTGGTGCGGCCTTCGAACACCCCTGAGAGGATCTCGACTTCGTCGGGTTCCTGGCGCTGGGTGGTATGGCGGCTGGTGCCGGGCTTGCGGCGGTCCAGATCACGCTGCAGATCCTGCACGGACAGCTCGAGGCCGGGCGGGCAGCCGTCGACAATGGCGACCAACGCCGGGCCATGGCTTTCGCCCGCGGTGGTGACAGTGAACAGCTTGCCGAAGGTATTGCCGGACATGCGGAGCGCTCCGTGAAATCAGTTGAATCAAGTCAACCGTAATAACTTAAGGCGGCCAGTATACGCAGGCTAACCGACTAGTTCATCCTCGAAACCTTACCGGTAGACGTTGGTCCAACCGGCACCTCTCCAATGATGGCGCGATGATGCTGCGAGTTCTGCTGTTCACCCTCACCCTTTTTACTGTCGCGGCCCAGGCCGCCTCCCCCGTCGTGCTGCAACGGCCCATCAGCCTGGACACCGGCAGCGGTGAGCTGTTTGGCTCGCTGCTGTTGCCACAGTCCGACCAACCCGTGCCGGTGGTGCTGATTATTGCCGGTTCAGGCCCCACCGACCGCAACGGCAACAGCGCCGACGGCGCGCGCAACGACAGCCTCAAGCGCCTGGCCTGGGTGCTGGCCCGGCACAATATCGCCAGCGTGCGCTATGACAAACGCGGCGTGGCCGCCAGCCTTGCTGCGACGCCGGATGAACGCAACCTGAGCCTCGACGCCTACGTGGCCGACGCCGTGGCCTGGGGCAAACTGCTCAAGGCCGACAAGCGTATGGGCCCGCTGATTGTGCTGGGTCACAGCGAAGGCGCGCTGGTCGCCGCCCTCGCCGCGCCGCAATTGAATCCGGCCGGGGTGATTTCCTTGTCCGGCAGCGCGCGCCCGGTCGACCAAGTGATTCGCCAGCAACTGGCCGATCACCTGCCCCCTGCCCTGTTGCTGCGCAGCAATGAGATTCTCGATCACCTCAAGGCCGGCCAGGTCGATGCCAATGTGCCGCGCCCGCTGGAAGGTATTTTCCGACCCAGCGTGCAGCCCTATCTGATCAGCCTGTTCCGCGCCGATCCGTCGGCAGCCTTTGCCCGTTTGAGCATGCCGGCCCTGATCATCCAGGGCACCAACGACATCCAGGTCGGCGTAGGCGATGCCCGGCAACTGAAAAAGGCCAAGCCCGACGCACAGTTGACCGTGATCGAAGGCATGAACCACGTGATGCGCATCGTGCCCAACAACGTCAAGCAGCAACTGGCCTCCTACAACGACCCCAAATTGCCTCTCGCCGCCGAACTGGGCGAGCGTATCGTGCGCTTTATCAACGGACTTGAACCCCGTTAACCGGCAATTTGCCTCCAGTCCTGGGGAAAACGGCCGATAAGCCCAGGGTCGACAGTAAAAAGACTGTCGGCTCGCAGGGCTTGGACAGGATCGCGCCGCATGACAACCACTGAAGCAACACCAGAATTCACCGCCGACACCCCGGCTGAAACCGAGGCCGCCGCTGCTGCGGCGCTGCCGTGGGCGGACGTGCACGCCGAACATTTCAAGATGCTGCGCCTCGCCCCGTTGGCCATCGACCGTGCGACCGGCGCGCGGCCCTTGCGGTTTGTGCAGTTCGGTTACGCCGAGCGCCATGATTCGCATCACAGCCTGTTGCGCATGGTGATCCAGTTGCCCGGCCAGCGTGTACGGCGCGAGCAGAACCAGCTGGATATCTGGGTGGATCACGATAAACACCGCGTGCACTTCGGCCCGGGCAACAGCCTGGAAATCGAACCGGCGAACCGCGGTCTTGGCCGCTTCCTGGTGGCCCAGGCCGCTGCCTGGGCCAAGAAGAGGTGGTCACATTACCGCGTCGATGGCGTGGACCTGGCCAACAAGGACGCGCTCAACGAAGCCACGCGCCTGCGCCGCGATCACTTCCTGCGCATCCAGGGTTTTGACGTGGCCTACGCCGACGTGCAGCACCTCAAGGGCAACGTACAGCCGGGCAAGGTCAGCGACGTGCTGGACAGTTGGAACACCGAGAAGGTGCAATTCGTGGAAATCCTCGAAGCCGCGCAGATGCTGCAACAGGCCGAGCAGAACCTGGCCGAGCAGGAAGTGAAGCTGCGCAAGGAAGAGGAAAAGGTGCTCAAGTTCAAACGCGAGGACAGCGGGTTGCGCTTTACCATCACCTGCCTGGTGGCGTTTACCGTGTTTCAGGCGGGGCTGTTGATATGGATTGCCACGCACCGTTAACAGACTGGAATGCAATCAAATGTGGGAGGGGGCTTGCCCCCGATAGCCATAGGTATCCACACAACTCAGCAGCGCTCAACCGTAACCACGATGCGAAGCGAGTCGCTCTTGATCTTGACCTTGATCTGCTTTTGATCCTAGGCGCCCCGTTAAACCACGCTGGCCGAACGCAGGCTTGAATCCGAGTGGTGGGGCAAGAGCGTTTTGCTTACTTTTGACTGGGCCGGCATTCCGGCTTTTCAAAAGTGGGCCGCCGTCAGGGCGGAACCCTAAGTGGCCGTTGCCACAGAAACGGATATGTACTCGGTCCAATCCAACATTCTGGTCGGCTCTGAGGCCGCCATCGGGGGCAAGCCCCCTCCCACATTGGACCGGGATCGACACCAACATCCTGGTCGGCCCGGAGGCCGCTATCGGAGGCAAGCCCCCGCCCACATTGACCGTACTTCTTCAGTTAGATCCTGGCGGCAAAGACGGCCTGATGCTGGCGGCACTGCTGCGCCGTCAACATGAACACCCCATGCCCACCCCGCTGGAAGTCCAGCCAGGCGAAATCCACTTCCGGGTACAGCGCTTCAACATGCACCTGGCTGTTGCCCACTTCGACGATCAGCAACCCCTTCTCGGTCAGGTGGTTCGCCGCTTCGGCCAGCATCCGGCGTACCAGATTCAAGCCGTCGTCGCCACACGCCAGGCCCAGTTCCGGTTCGTGCTGGTATTCATCCGGCATATCGGCGAAGTCTTCGGCGTCCACATACGGCGGATTGGACACGATCAGATCGAAGCGCTGGCCCGGCAGCCCGTCAAAGCCGTCGCCCTGCACGGTATACACGCGCTCATCGACGCAGTGGCGCTCGATGTTCTGATTGGCCACTTCAAGGGCTTCGAAGGACAAGTCGCCCAGCACCACTTCAGCGTCCGGGAATTCGTAGGCACAGGCGATGCCGATGCAGCCGGAGCCGGTGCACAAGTCGAGAATGCGCGCCGGCGGCTGGGCCAGCCAAGGCTCGAAGCGGTTTTCGATCAGTTCGCCAATCGGTGAGCGCGGAATCAGCACGCGCTCATCTACGATAAACGACATGCCGCAGAACCAGGCCTCCTTGAGCAAGTAGGCCGTGGGCACGCGCTCATGGATGCGCCGATGCAACAAACGCTGAACGTGGGAAACTTCCTCTTCTTCCAGGTTGCAGTCCAGGTAGCTGTCAGCCATTTCCCAAGGCAGGTGCAGAGCGCCGAGTACCAGTTGCCGGGCTTCATCCCAGGCATTGTCGGTGCCGTGGCCAAAAAACAGGTCTTCCCCATGGAAACGGCTGACAGCCCAACGGATATGGTCGCGCAAGGTGCGCAGGCGGGAAGTGATCACGGGGGCAGACTCCTGGAAAAAACGACTGGCGATTCTAACAGTGTTCATCTGTACCGACGATGTACGAAATGCCGTTGCCGTATGTCGGATTTCATCCAAATCATCACGAATGGCTTAAACAAGCCACCCTCTTGACATGGCTGCACGCCAGCAACGGCGTACCTTACGATGGTAGCGATTCACAGAACCGCTCAGCCAGTGGACAATGTCGCAAAAGCCCCCCTCACAGGAGCCCCAGAATGTCCGTTCCAAAGACGATGTTTCAACTCAGCGGTCGTGGTTACGCAGCTGCCAACCTTGCCCATGCGACCCTCGTGATCATCGACGCCCAGAAGGAATACCTCAGCGGCCCACTCGCCCTCTCGGGCATGGACGCGGCGGTCGGCAACATCAAGCAACTGGTGACCGCTGCGCGCAACGCCGGACGCCCGATTGTGCATGTGCGCCACCTCGGCACCGTCGGCGGCCTGTTCGACCCGCAAGGCGAGCGCGGCGAGTTCATCCCTGGCCTTGAGCCTGAAGGCGACGAAACCATTATCGGCAAGCTGCTGCCCAGCGCCTTTCACGGCACCGGCCTGGAAAAACACCTGCAGGACCTGGGTTCGCTGGATCTGATCGTCTGCGGATTCATGAGCCATTCAAGCGTCAGCACCACGGTACGCGCCGCCAAGAACCTCGGCTTTCGCTGCACCCTGGTCGAAGACGCCTGCGCCACCCGCGACTTGCCCTGCAAAGGCGGCGTGCTCAGCGCCGAGCAGGTGCAGCAAACCGAAATGGCCATCATGGCCGACAACTTCGCGACCCTGGCGTTGACCAAAGATCTGATCTGATCGTCTCTCTGATGAGCGGTGTGCCCATGTTCATTGCCCCGCTCAGCCGCAAAGCCTGTTCATTTCGCGCATTTACCTCGGGCACAGGAACAACCTGTGTATCTTCCGGTCGAAGGGCCGATACCCTGGAGGAAAGGTCGGAATGAAGATATCCGATGGTTTTGATGCTCGCCGCTTGCGCCCAAAGGGCCCGAGCAATTGGCGTCTGCGCCTGGTGGCGGGCATTGCCGCGTTGCTGGCGATCGTAGGTCTGCTGTTGGCGGGCGCTGGTGGCGCCGGTCTGTTTGGGCATTCGCCGGCACTCGGCGAACTGAATGCCAGCCCTGGCGGCTCGGCGATCCTGCTGGGGATCGGCCTGTTGGTGCTGTGGTTGGGTGTATGGCTATGGCGCCGCAGCCGTCGGAAAATGCGTCAGCCGTTGTCGTTGAATATCGCCTCGCACCTGATGAAAAAGCACGACTAATGGCGCTTGGATAGTATTTGCCACGCCCAGCCGCCGCGATTTAGGTAAACTGCCGCCCTTCGCGGAGGCTGACATGCAAGACGACGATTTTTCCCTGTTCAAGAACGAGCTGCGCGGCGTCAAGCCGATCAAGCACGACCGCGCCGACACCGGCAAGCCCAAGGCTGACCGGGCGCAGATCGCCAAGCTGCGCCAGGCCGCGACCGTGCGCACCGATGCCACCACCGTGGATGGCTTGTCGGACCAGTTCGTGATCGACGTCGGCCCTGAAGATGAATTGATGTGGGCCCGCGATGGGGTGCAGGAAAGCCAGATGCGCAAGCTCAAGGCCGGCCAGATCCCGTTCGAAGGCAGCCTCGACCTGCACGGCATGACCGTGGAGAAGGCCCGGGAAACTCTCTGGGCCTTCCTCGCCGAAGCCACCAAATTCGAAATCCGCTGCGTGCGCGTCACCCACGGCAAGGCCGTGCGGCTGGACGGCAAGCGGCCGATGATCAAGAGCCACGTCAACACCTGGCTGCGCCAGCATGCCCAGGTGCTCGGTTTTACCTCGTGCCAGGCCCGCCACGGCGGGGCCGGCGCGGTGTATGTGATGCTCAAGCGTACGATGATGGAAGGCCGTGACGAGTAAAGTGCCATCGTCAGGCTTGCAGCGATGGGTCCGCCACCGTAACCTTGCGCTTTGCGAACATCCCACAGGTAGTTTCATGTCCCTGGAACAGAATTACACCGAGATCCTCGGCCAACTCGGCGAGGACGTCTCCCGCGAGGGCCTGCTCGACACGCCAAAGCGTGCCGCCAAGGCGATGCAGTACCTCTGCCGCGGCTATGAACAGACGCTCGAAGAAGTCACCAATGGCGCCTTGTTCAGCTCCGACAACAGCGAAATGGTGCTGGTCAAGGACATCGAGTTGTACTCGCTGTGCGAACACCACCTGCTGCCGTTTATCGGCAAGGCACACGTGGCGTATATCCCAAGCGGCAAAGTGCTGGGTTTGTCGAAGGTCGCGCGGATCGTCGACATGTATGCGCGTCGCCTGCAGATCCAGGAAAACCTCAGCCGCCAGATCGCTGATGCGGTGCTGGAAGTGACCGGCGCCCTCGGCGTGGCGGTGGTGATCGAGGCCAAGCACATGTGCATGATGATGCGCGGTGTGGAAAAACAGAATTCGTCGATGATCACCTCGGTGATGCTGGGCGAGTTCCGTGACAATGCGGCCACCCGCAGTGAATTTCTCAGCCTGATCAAGTAAGCGGCTGCGTAGGAAAAGACCGGCGTTCATCGCCGGTTTTTTTTCGCCTGCAAAATTCAGGTAAGCTGCGGCCCCTTCTCCATGGGCAAGAGGCTTTCAGCCATGTTCGTCAAAGCACTTCGAATCGGCCTCGGCCAGATCATCATCGCCGGCGACTTCCTGACCCGTCCGCGCAAAAGGCAGCGCCCCGCCGAACAACAGGCGCAGGTGAATGCAGCGGCCAAGGGCCTGACCCTGTATCAGTTCCATGCCTGCCCGTTCTGCGTGAAGACCCGTCGCACCCTGCACCGCCTGAACGTGCCGGTAGCGCTCAAGGACGCGAAAAATAACGCGCAGGACCGTCAGACCCTGCTGGAGCAGGGCGGCAAAATCAAGGTGCCGTGCCTGCGCATCGAAGAAAACGGCCAGACCACCTGGATGTATGACTCCAAGGTCATCATTGATTACCTGGACAAACGCTTCGCCGCGATCTGACTGGCCTGTGGGAGGGGGCTTGCCCCCGATGACGTCGGCCCAGCAAACACTGATGTTGGTTGACCCACCGTTATCGGGGGCAAGCCCCCTCCCACAGGGGATCTGCGCTAACTGATTGGCATTAGGGCTTGCCCTCTTCCCACATTCAGTTCGATGTCGGCAAATCCAGGTCCAGCAACGCCGAACCCAGGCACTTGCCATGGGCATCCAGCGCCAGCGAGCGGGTCACGCCACCACGCAAAATGCCCGGCACCACAAAATTCAGCGCCTGCACATTGGGCAATTCATAACGCCGAACCGGCGCGGCGCCGGGCGCCAGCAAATCGGCAAGGAATTCGGCCACGCGCTCGGCCGTCAGCTGTTCGCACAACAATGGATAGTCTTCGGCGCGATAGGCAATGATCGAGATGTTCGACGTGTCGCCCTTGTCCCCGGTGCGGGAATGGGCCAGCGTGTGCAGTTTCATCCTTCAATCCTCGGTTTGACCTGGTCACGGGACAGCAGCAACGACGCCACCGCCACCACCTGGCGCACGCTTTTGCTCGCCCCACCACCGCCAGCGGGGCCATTGGTATAAAGGGTTTCCACTTCATTACCGACGCGCACGGCGTCGCCTCGACCCTCGCAACGGGCAGCGACCCGCAGGCGCACTTCCCAAGGCTCGACGTGGCTGCGCGGCCCGTGCAAAGCGTCCATTCCGATCAACTCGGCGCGTACGTCCTGCACCTTCACGCCGATCAGTTCCAGACGCTTGAGCACCACATCCCGCGCCAATTTCGCCCGCGCGACAGCGCCCGGACCGCCGTAGGACATCTGCCCCTCACCGATCCAGCCGTCCAGATAACCGACGCTGACCTTCAGCTGTTCAGGCCGGGCACGACCGTCGGCCCCCTGGGCACGCACCCGATCAATGCCCTCCTCGACAAAGCCCACCCGTGAAAAGTCGGCCGTGACATCCGGGGTCAGATACGCTTGCGGGTCGTGCACTTCGTAGATCAATTGTTCGCTGCAGGTGGCGCGGCTGACCTGCCCACCGGAGCCCGCCACTTTGGTGATCAAGGCATGTCCGTCGGCGTCGACCTCGGCCAATGGAAAGCCCAGGCGTGCCAGGTCATCCACATCCTTGCGGCCTGGGTCGGCGAAATAACCACCGCTGACCTGCCCCGCACACTCGAGCAAATGCCCCACCAGAGTGCCGCGGCCCAGGCGCAGCCAATCGTCGGTGGCCCAACCGAATTCAAACATCTGCGGCGCGAGAAACAATGACGGGTCGGCCACACGCCCCGTAATCACTACATCGGCGTCAGCGTGCAGGGCCTCGATAATGCCCTCCACGCCCAGGTAGGCATTTGCCGAAATCAACCGGTCACCCAGTGCGCCCAGGGTCTGGCCGTTGTCCAGCATCTGCTCCGGCCGCAACGCCGACAGCACGTCATCACCCACCACGGCCACCACCTTGAGGTGCACGCCTAGTTCACCGGCAATGCGCCGCACTTCAACGGCAGCCGAGACCGGGTTGGCCGCGCCCATATTGGTGATCACGCGCAGACGGCGGCGACCCGGTTGCCGCCCGACAAAGGGCAGCACCCGCTGCATGCGCTCACTCAACAAGGGGTCGTAGCCGCCTGCCGGATCGCTGATACGCGCCTGTTGCGCGAGGGCAATGGTGCGTTCGGCCAGGCATTCGAACACCAGGTAATCCAGGTCGCCCTGTTCGGCCAGTTCCACGGCGGGTTCGATACGGTCACCGGAGTAGCCGGCGCCGGCGCCGATGCGCAAGGTTTTCATCTCAGATAACTCCTCTTAGATAACGCCCAAAAGCAGCGCGGTCAGGGTCATCAGCACCGACGCGGCAAACAGAAAAGGAATGGTGAAGCGCTGGTGATCGGCCAGTTCGATCTTGCACAGACCCACCAGCAGGAAGGTCGCGGGGGTCAACGGGCTGACCGGGAAACCGGTGGTGTGCACGCCCAGCAACGAGGCCTGGGCCACTTGCAGCGGGTCGACGCCCAGCGCCTTGCCGACTTCGGCGATCACCGGCATCACGCCGAAATAGTAGGAATCGGGATCGAACAACATGCTCAACGGCATGGAAATAAAGCCGACCACCGCCGGGATCAACTTGCCATGGCCGGCGGGAATCTGCGCCACCGCCACTTCGGCAATCGCCTTGAGCATGCCGGTGCCTTGCATGATGCCGGTGAATACGCCGGCGGCGAGCAGGATACTGGCCATGGTCAGGGCGGTTTTGGCATGGGCGTCGATACGTGCGCGCTGCGCGTCGACATTGGGGTAGTTGATGCACAGCGCGACCACGGTGCCGAGCATGAACATCACTACCGGGTCGACCCAGCCGGCGATCATCACCACCATCACCAGCAGAGTGAGCATCAGGTTGACCCAGAACAGCCGTGGACGGCGCAGCTTGATATCGTCGTCACTGAGCACCCGTTGCGGCACCGCGTCGACGCTGGAACCGGCGCCGAGGCCCAGGCGTTTTTCTTCCCGATGGCCCAGCCACCAGGCGCAGGCGAACACAAAGATCAGCCCGACGATCTGCACCGGGATCAGCGGTTGAAACAGGTCAGCCACCGGCACATGCAACGCCGCGGACGAGCGCAGCACCGGCCCGGTCCACGGCAGGAAGTTGACCCCGGCGGCCATCGCACAGACGCAGGCCAGGATGCGCTTGTCGATGCCCAGCCGGGTGTACAACGGCAACATGGCCGGCACCGTCACCAGAAAGGTCACCGCGCCGGAGCCGTCCAGGTGCACCAGCAGCGCCAGGGTCGCGGTGCCGACGACAATCCGTGTAGGACGCGTGCCGACCGTGCGCAGGATGCGATCAATGATCGGATCTAGCATGCCGGCGTCGGTCATGATCCCGAAGAACAGGATCGCAAACACAAACATGCCAACGACCGGGGCGACGTTCTTGATGCCAGTGATGATGAACCCGCTGGTTTGCAGGCCGAACCCACCGATCAACGCGGCGATGATCGGCAAGGCAATCAGGGCCACCAGGGGCGAGAGACGCTTGCTCATGACAGCGGCAAGCAGGCAGAGGATGGTAATGACGCCCAGGGTTGCAAGCATGGGGTACTCCAGAGCGGCCTTGGTGGCCGGTTATTGTTTTCCATGGAGTATTGGAAGCGGGTTAGTCTTTGTAAATTGGAATATTCGGCATGGTATGTTCGGAAAAACAAAATGAAGCCGCCCTTATGAAAAACAGCATCCAGCACATCCAGGCCTTCCTCGCCGTTGCGCGCACTGGCAGTTTCACCAAGGCGGCCAACGAGCTGCACCTGTCTCCCTCAGCCCTCACCGTGCAAGTCCAGCAACTGGAGGACTGGCTCGGCGTCGCCCTGCTCGACCGCAGCCCGCGCCATGTGAGCATCACCGCCGCCGGCCAGGAAGCGCGGGGGCCCATGGAAAAACTGCTGCTGGACCTGGACAACATCGTCAGCGGCTCCCGCGACCTCGCCGCACTGCGCCGGGGTGTGGTCACTATCGCCGCCCTGCCCTCGGTGTGCGCCGGCAGCCTGCCGCCGGCGTTGCGCCTGTTTCGCGAGCGATTCGCCGGGATTGAAGTGCGCCTGCATGACCTGGTGGCCCATCGCATTCATGCCCAGGTGCGTTCCGGCGAGGTGGATTTCGGCATCGGCGTACGCGCGCGCCTGAGTCATGGCCTGGACTTCGTGCCGGTGTTGAATGATCGCTTGTGCGCGTTTGTGCCGCTGGACCATGAGCTGACGCGCTATCGGTCACTGACACTGGCGCAACTGGCTGACCAGCCGATCATCCTGACCGGACGCGACAGCAGCGTGCGCGAGCAAGTGGACGCACTGTTTGACCAGACACGGCTAACGCTGAACGCGGGCATGGAAGCCAACTACATGTCGACGGTATTGGCGTTGGTGCGCCAAGGGTTGGGGATCAGTGTGCTGCCGGAGTCGGCAGCGGACAGCCTGGAGGGGTTGCAGCGGATAACGATCGATCACCCCGGCGTGAACCGGGAGATCGGGTTGATCACTCGCAGCGGGATGGCGTTAAGCCCGGCAGCACAGCGCTGCTTTCAACTGCTAAATAACCAATTATCTGACCCAACCTCGGACTAAGTGTGGGAGGGGGCTTGCCCCCGATAGCGGTGTGTCAGCTGAAAATTCATCTGCTGACACGCCCCCGATCGGGAGCAAGCCCCCTCCCACACTTTGATTGCATGATCAGTCCAGCATCGGGACATGCCGAGGATGACTGGCCACCCGCTGCAGCCACGCCTGCACCGCCGGATAAGGCGCCAAGTCAAACCCGCCTTCATGGGCCACATGGGTGTAGGCATACAGCGCAATATCGGCAATCGAATAGTGCTCGCCCACCAGATAAGGCGTGGCTTGCAGCTGGCGCTCCATCACCCTTAACGCCTTGTAGCCGCCCTTGTGGGTAGTCTTGTATTCCTCCAGGCGATCCTGCGGCATGTTCAGGTAGAGCTGAATGAACCGCGCCACGGCGATGTAAGGCTCGTGGCTGTATTGCTCGAAGAACTGCCACTGCAACACCTGGGTACGCAAGCGCGGCTCGCTCGGCAAGAAATCGCTGCCATCGGCGAGAAAGTTGAGGATCGCGTTGGACTCCCACAGGCAGGTGCCATCTTCCAGCTCCAGCACCGGAATCTTGCCGTTGGGGTTCTTCGCCAGGAACTCAGGGGTCTGGGTGTCGCCCTTGAGAATATCGATATCGATCCATTGGTACGGGATGCCCAACAGGTTGAGCATCAATTTGATCTTGTAGCAGTTGCCCGATTTGTAATCGCCATAAACCTTGTACATGGGCTCCCCTTATGCCGCTTGACGCGCCCGGAACGAACGCCTGCGTCCACAAAGTGCGGCTATCCGCGGTTTGTTTCAAGGCGCTGCGCAGAATAAATCCGCCCGACTGGTGTGGTGGACGGCCTTTCATCCCTTTCCGTGCAGATAATCGAAAACATTATTTGCTTTATTTGTATACAAAAGCATAATTCGCTTCGAGCGAGTTCCTGATCTATCAGTCAACAAAACCCGCCGGTACCTCAAAGCGCTGTTGCCCACTCGTGTGACCGGCGCTGGAAATAACAATAAAACGATTGAGGAGTACGCGCTGTGGATAGCCGCAAAACCGAAGCCCCAACCCTGGACCTCAGCCCGCCGCAGCACGGCTGGCTGGAACGCCTGTTCAAACTGCGCTTGCATGGCACCACAGTGAAGACCGAGCTGATCGCCGGCCTTACCACTTTCATCACCATGGCCTACATCATCTTCGTCAACCCCAACATCATGGCCGATGCGGGCATCGACCATGGTGCGGCGTTCGTCGCCACCTGCATCGCCGCCGCGCTGGGCTGCCTGTTGATGGGCCTGTACGCCAACTGGCCGGTGGGCCTGGCACCGGGCATGGGCCTGAACGCGTTTTTCACCTACACCGTGGTTGGCACCATGGGCTACCACTGGGAGACCGCCCTCGGCGCGGTGTTTATCTCCGGCGTGCTGTTCATGATCCTGACCCTGTCGCGCATCCGTGAATGGCTGCTCAACAGTATTCCCGTGAGCCTGCGCCACGCCATGGGCGCTGGGGTAGGCCTGTTCCTCGGCGTGATCGGTCTGAAAACCGCCGGGATCATCGTCGACAGCCCGGCGACCCTGATCAAGCTCGGCTCCCTGCACGAGCCCGCGCCGCTGCTGGCGGCGGTGTGTTTCCTGCTGATCGCCATTCTCAGCTATCACCGCGTGTTCGGCGCGATCCTCATCAGCATCATCGCCGTCACGTTGGCCGGCTGGGGCCTGGGCCTGGTGCATTACAACGGCATTCTCTCCACCCCACCGAGCCTGGCGCCGACCTGGATGGCCATGGACGTGATGGGTGTGTTCAATGTGAGCATGATCAGCGTGGTATTTGCCTTTCTTTTTGTACACATGTTCGACACGGCGGGTACACTGATGGGCGTTGCGCAGCGTGCAGGCCTGGTGAACGCCGATGGCAAGATCGACAACCTGTCCCGCGCGCTGAAGGCCGACAGCGCTTCCAGTGTATTCGGTGCCATGGTCGGCGTGCCGCCCGTGACCAGCTACGTGGAAAGCGCCGCCGGTGTGGCAGCCGGCGGTCGTACCGGGCTGACCGCTGTGACAGTAGGCGTGCTGTTTGTGGCGGCGATGTTCTTCGCGCCGCTGGCCGGCATGATTCCCGCCTACGCCACCGCCGGCGCGTTGATATACGTGGCGATGTTGATGATGGCGAGCATGGCGCATATCAACTGGGATGAAGCCACCGACAGCATTCCGGCGATCGTCACCGCGATCATGATGCCACTGACGTTTTCGGTCGCCGACGGCATCGCCCTGGGCTTCATCACGTATGTGGCGCTCAAGGCCGGCACCGGCAAGTACCGCGAGATTTCCGTCAGCCTGTGGGTGCTGTGCGCGATCTTTATCGCCAAGTTCATCTTCCTGTAGTTCGGGAACGGCTGAAAAACCGCCTCACCTTCGTGTGAGGCTTTTGCATGAAGGGAGAAACGTAGATGAACCTGGATACCTGGCTGCTGTTCAGCGGCGCTGCGCTGGTGGTGATCCTGATCCCCGGCCCGTTGTCCCTGCTGATGATCAGCAACAGCCTCAACTATGGCCTGCGCCGCTCGTACCCGGCGTTCCTGGGCGGGGTGTTTGCCTCGATCTGTCTGCTGAGCGCCTCGGCCCTGGGCCTGGGCGCGCTATTGCTGGCCTCCGAGCAGTTGTTCAGCGCATTGAAGATCGTCGGCGCGCTGTACCTGTTCTATCTCGCCTGGCAAAGCTGGCAGCAATCGCTTCTGCCGAGCGAAGGCGCCGAAGTTCCGCAATCGCCGCCTGTGCCACGCTTTCGTGCGTTGTTTGGCCGGGCCTTCGTACTGGGCGCCAGCAACCCCAAGGACATCCTGTTTTTCGCTGCCTTCCTGCCGCAGTTTCTCAGCGTCGAGCAGGCGTTTTTACCGCAATTACTGATCATGATCGCCACCTGGACGGTACTCGACCTGCTGTGCAAGTTGGCTTACGGCTTGGGTGCCCATGGTGCTGCGCGGTATTTGCGCAGCGGCAAGGGCCAAAGCTGGTTCAACCGCATCAGCGCCACCTTGTTCGGCAGCGCCGGCGTGGTATCGCTTATCGGGGCGAGGGGCTCACTTTGACGAAATAGACGGTGGGAGAAAGCGCCCTCTTGGTCGGCCATTGAATGCCTGCCACGATCCGAACCAGGCGCCCTTCGTCCAGCGCGAGCTTGACGCCCTCCAATGAAAGCGCATTGGACTGTTTGCTGAGTGCGTCGTTAAACCAGAGATCCGAGAGTCGGGTATTTATCTGCATACTGCCCTCCTCCACCCAACTGGGTGACACGTAGTACAGCTGGTTTGAGTTGGGATGAGTCGCGATCAGATCATCCATTGCCCTACCGTGCTTCACTTTCACTTCGCGGACATGGAAACCCTGCTGTTCCAATACGCTCTTGATTGCCGCGCGTTGGGCAGTGCTTCGCTCAACCGCGACCGACCGGCCACCGAATAAAAGCGAAGGGTCTAATCCAGACACCTGAAAATCAACACGGGTGAAACCAGGCGCTTCTCCTTCGTAACCGATGTGTATCCTGGTGTACGGCTTTTCAGTGGGCCGCAACATTCGCAATAAATCATCTGTCTGGCCAATCTTCCCCTGGGTCGAGGTTAACCACGTGTCCAGTGTCGAACGCACATTGAGCAAGTGAGTGGCCGTTACCTGGCGCGTAGAGCCAGACAACTCAATCAGCCTTTGGGCGGTGAACCTTCGGCTATTGACGGTCATGGTAGGGAATGCCGTACCGATATGCTGCTCCAACGGCCTGTCAAACAAGGGCGCATGGAACCGCCATTGGTTCGTAAGGGTGTTATAGGACGCCGGGAGGGGTTGTTCCGCGATGTCAGTGGTTGTCCAACGCCCAATATCAACCCGTGCGGCTGAAACCGGCGCCCAGTCCTTGGTGATAAACACGATACCCGTCAACGGCGCCTGATCACCTCGGGGAAGCAACCTGTAATAAACGTTCGAAGGGTCCCTCACGTGGGTATAAAGAGGCGCCACCCTGAGAACATAGTGAGCCCCCCTGCGGGCATCCACCCCAACGTAAAACACCCCAGGTGCCGCAGAAACCAGACCCGCGTCCAACTCAGGTGAAATACGCCAACTGAACCAGCTGTCCCCCATTGCAGACGACTGAACAATAGCGTTTTCAGTCACCGTGCGCGCAGTGGCTGGCCGCCAGCTCGGCCCGGCTGCAGGCCACGGTTGAAGGGCTGCCGAACTGCTCCCCGCCACCGGTTGAGGGGCGTCAGCGCCGAGGAGCCATTCCCTGCCCTCATGGATGTCTAGAATCAGTTCATTCTCCCCCGGCACCTGTTTATTTTTCAGGCGCAACGACCGCTCATTGTCGCGCCGGTAAACCGGATAATGGTGGGTGTCATCCGCTACGAACAGCGCGCCATTTTTTACATAGACACCTTTTTCACCCGGCCCTTTCAACGCCACGGCGCCCTCGGGAATCGTTTTGACTTTAAACCGATCGAAGACTTTGAGTTGAGTCAGAGGGGGCGGTTTCGAGCGGGAAAGCCCACCGAGCACGGTCATGCGCAAACGGTGTATTCGCCCCAGTAACACGCTGGGTGCAGCGCGCTTCACGCCGACTACGGCACCGCCACGCATCTTGGGACCGGGTATAAAGTTCATTAACAGATCAATCACCAGAAATGCACTCATAAAGCCCACGTCAATTGCATCGTGGGCATTGCCAAAACGGTGATAGCGCCGCGCCACTAGCAGCAGCTCGTAGAAATCATTGAACATCCCGAAGAGCGGAGAAAAAAAGGCAACCAGTCGGCGCCTAGTGGTTTCGCTCTGCTCACCCAGGCGACGGCTGCGATACTCATCCAATGCCTTGCCGGAATTACTGGCAGCCTGGACCCGACGCTTGCACTCCAGCACATTTGCGTCATACAACAATCCCAGAGCGTTGCTGTGGGACGTGGCGACAATAGCCAGCCAATCCTGCGGTTTACTGGCAATCTGCTCAAGGGTTACCTTTTCAATCTCATCCGGTAACGCCGTGGGTTCCAGGTGCTTGATACTGAAGGAGCGAACAAACTGGATGCCCTGCCATATCCCTTTGACCATGACAAAAACCGGTATGAAATCAGCCACAAAGGTGGCAGCGCCGAGCGTATTAACCTTACCCGGATGATGGGTTATAGCCTGAAATGCCCAGCCGGGTGCGACCTGGCTAGCCAGTACCTTGGTGTTTTCAGGCTGCGCGCCAATACGGTTCAGTTCAGCATGGGCTTGTTTCAGGCTGCTGTACTCGGTGAGGACCAGCGCGGGCGGAGCGTCTGGCCAATAGACAACGCAATGCCCCGAACGCTGGTCCCGCACTACCACTATCCCTGCGATATAGCGGTCATGCTGCATCGTGTGTCCCACCAGGTGAAGCACATGGAGTTGCAACTCATACTGGTTTTTCAACAAGTCCGGCGGCGTGCGTGCTGCCATCGCGGTGTTGAAAATGCTTTGCGCAGTCTCCGTCAGCCCCTGCTGCTTTGCCAACAACAGATGATGCTCAGAACCGGCGTGCAACGTGCGGTTCAATAACTCAGGAATACGCCCTACGCTAAGCGTGTGGCGTTTATCGCCAGGCGGGTAAAAAACCTGGTTGATCAACGAGTCATACTGGCCGCCGATATCCAGCGAGGCCATCGTACGGATCAAGTAAGCAGCATTCAGTTGTTCTTTCCATTGCGGTTGCAAAAACCGGGCATGATTGAGTCGCCACTGTGTCCAGGGCGCCAGCGGGTCCAGGTTATGCAGCGTCAGTTGCAACACACTGTAAGTGGTGCGCGTAAGCGTCGGGGTTAATTTTATGTTGCGATCACCTACGGTACAGCCACTTGTCCATCCACAGTAACTGCCCTGAACATCATCGGGGATATCGATGAACGGCTGGTCGATATCGAACTGCGCAGGTATGCCGTCCAACCGCAGTCGAGCGGTCAAGGCTCGACGAGCGAAGGTTTCCAGATCGGGCAGTTGGTGTTCAAGCCTGGTCTTGAATGCAAAGGCGCTGCTCAGGTGAAGGCGCTGCGAACGCCTGAATTTTTTACGCAGGTATTGCGAGGCGCGCTCAAGCCATACGGGCAGTTTTTTTGCTTGCAGTGCGACTTGCCGTAACAGCTCGACATTGGCCTGAGCAACACTCTGGGCATCGCTGAGAGGAACCTTAAGCTGCTCTTGCAGCTTAACTATCAGCAAGGCGCGGCTCATCTCGGCATCCTTCACTTCGCTGAATAAACGCGTGATGTCTTCGGTGCTGTTGTACAAGCGATCGTAGCATCCAAGCAATTTCTTGATCGAAGCCATTGCAGGCTTGCCATTGACCGGAAGGTAGCGCACAGCCAACGTTTCACGCTGCGCATGTGCGCGCAAGTCGTTACGCTTGTCGCGCTCGACATAGCCCCACAACAGGGAGCCATCCCGACTGCTAAGGCTCGCCTTGAGGCTTTGGGTCAGAGCGTCCAGCCCGGAAAAGCCCTTAACCCCGCCCTCCATTCCGAAACCGCATAGAACCACCGGGAGCTGACGCAACGGCACTCGCACCGCCGGGGCTGTGGTCACCACCCACATGTTATGGAGTGGGTAGAAGGCATCCGGATCGTTGCCAATCGCAACCGACAGCACTTGGGTTTGACTGTCGGGGCGTTTGGACGGCAAAGGCTGCTCAATGACTTCGATGATCAGATCTCGATGCGCGCGGCTCAGGCGCTTGAGTCGATGCTGCAACTGAACCTCACAGCGTAGCGCCTCGATTTGGGCGTTCATGAATAACGTGCCCCGCCTGAACGTACCCTCCCCACCAGGGCGCTCAGCCCAAAACGCCACATCGAACAGCCGTTGCTGCGCACCCTGCACCAACCTATCCAACGTTTGGCCATGGGTCTTGAGCTCAGACACCAGAGAAACAAATTCCTGATACGCGGGCGTATCCTTGCTCAGATCATCCGGATCCAGCAACGCGACCAATCCTTTTTCGTAACGTTTGACCTGATGCTTCAGGGTGTACCGGGCCAAGCCTGGCGCAGCACTGCCAAAGATTATTTCGGTGTGTCGTCGTTGCTGGTCCCATTTGAGCAACTGCTCACGAAGGAAGCCAAGTCGAGCACTGCCGATAAGCTGCTGCCTGTTACCCTCCACACGTGCGAGTACAGCTGCTGCCTCCAAAGGCCGAGGCCGCTTTGCTGCAGGCACATGGTCGTGATTGATCATCACGGCACAGGCCAATTCATTGCTCCATTGCCCGTCCAGCAACGCCTGCGCGCCAAGCGCCAGCGCATCCTCCATGAGTTCCAGGCCGCGAACGACACCGGACACCGGGGCCAACTCTGCGGGCCGACACAACACATGGCGGCGACTTAATGGCAAGCACTGCCAGAGGTCGTTAAGGAAAGACTTGTCCAGCGCCAACAAGCCGCACTGAAGCGCGACGAAAGAGGGGTACTCGTAGAAATTTCGCGCCACACCGGGTAGGTAGACGACATGAGGCGCGTCGCTGGGGTCTCCCTCACGATAGAAATGCAAGGCTGCGGGGATAGCCACCGCAGGCGTACCCGGCCACATCAACTGCCCCACTCGCACATTGGCCCACTCCCCGCCGGCGCGCTGCCTTGCTTCAGCGGTCGGAGCATCGATCACGGCTTGTACCAAAGCCAATCCCGCACGTGATATTTCGTCCAGTTGCCGTGCGATATAGGCCCGGTCAGCAAAGAGCACCTGGTACAACGCTACCCAACGTTCCCGGCGCGTAAGCCACGAGCCGTACTCCAGAGCGCCCCAATAGTCGCTTACTGCGCGGCCCAAGCGTTCAAGCAACCCCAGCGCAATGACTCTGCGCAGGGCTTCCAAGGGTGTATAGGGCAATCGGCGACCAGACTCTCCCTTGACGCTGAGGGTGGTGAATTGATTGATATTGATAGGTACCGAGGGGCGAGCCAGCAACAACATTGCCCGATCGGTCAAGCTGTCGACTTTCTGGGGCGCGTGCAGTTGCTTAATCTCGGTGAACAATAGGCTGTCCGGGTCAATTTCAAACGCTTTGCGCAGTTGGCTGCGGACCACTTTCAGGACTTTTGGCGAGCGCCCCAGCAGCTTTTTGAGAGCGTTTGCCGACTCGCTGCATCGCGAGTCAACAAGATCAAGCTGATTGATCAGGCGGCTGGGATGAGCATAGGTGTTAATCAGCCCTTTTAGCTGGTGGCGCATTGACCGCAACTCGGTTTCACGAAGAACTACCGATTCATCATCGGCAACGTCGAGCGAGTCATTGGAAGAGGGCGCGGCACCCGGGTGTTCAGGAAACGAGGTCATGGTGTTTTCTTCTCCAAGAGGAAAAAACCAGACTAGGCATTACTGATATTCAAAAGGAGCTAGATAGTTGAACAAAAAAAGCCCGCAGTGTGCGCGGGCGAAACCAACGAAGAGCATTTTGGGGTGTGAAGCGAGGTGACGACTCAGCTACCGCGATAAGTGGAGTAGCTGTAAGGCGAAATCAGCAGGGGCACATGGTAATGATCCTGTTCGGCACTGATGCCAAAGCGCAGTACCACGACGTCCAGAAAAGCCGGCTCGGGCAACTGCACACCGCGGGCACGGTAGTAATCACCAGCGTTGAACTGCAGCTGGTACACGCCACTGCGGTAGTCGTCACCTTGCAGCAGCGGCGCGTCGCAACGGCCATCGCTGTTGGTGATGGCGGTGGCAACCAGTTCCAGCTGCGCGCCTTCGACGCGATACAGCTCAACCTTGATGGCGCTGCCGGGGCAGCCGTGCGCGGCGTCCAAAACGTGTGTAGTCAAACGTCCCATGGCTTGTATGCGCCTCCCGAAGTCAGTCATAGAGAAACCCGCACTCTTTCAGGGCAGTGAAAAAGCCGGCGATGACTGATTAAGACACTTTTCTAAAAAATTGTACACAATAAATTCCGCAGCCTTCCAATCCCCTGTAGGAGCGAGCTTGCTCGCAAAAAACGCCAACGATAACGCGGGCTCGTAGGATAAAAATGTCGCCCTCAGGTTTTCGCGAGCAAGCTCGCTCCTACAGTGGAGTTTTTCGCCTTTAGCTGACCAGTCAGGCAAGTTTCTTGCAAGCGTTGGAAGAAAGACCATTCAAAAAAAATGCAGAAATGCAGGCTTACAAAGTTTGCGATAAGTTGTATACAATCACTCATCGCTGTGACGCCACTCAGTCTTTCCACTGCCCGGCCGTTACACATCTGCTACCACGAACAAGAAGGAAGACTGCAGTGAGCGCTGACTACCCACGCGACCTGATCGGTTACGGCAGTAACCCTCCTCACCCCCACTGGCCGGGCAAGGCACGCATCGCGCTGTCGTTCGTACTCAACTACGAAGAAGGCGGCGAGCGCAATATCCTGCATGGCGACAAAGAGTCCGAAGCCTTTCTTTCGGAAATGGTCTCGGCCCAGCCGCTGCAAGGCGCGCGCAACATGAGCATGGAGTCGCTGTACGAATACGGCAGCCGTGCCGGGGTGTGGCGCATCCTCAAGCTGTTCAAGGAATTCGATATTCCGCTGACCATTTTTGCCGTGGCCATGGCCGCCCAGCGCCATCCGGATGTGATCCGCGCCATGGTCGCCGCCGGCCACGAGATCTGCAGCCACGGCTACCGCTGGATCGACTACCAGTACATGGACGAGGCCCAGGAACGCGAGCATATGCTTGAAGCGATCCGCATCCTCACCGAACTGACCGGTGAGCGCCCGCTGGGCTGGTACACCGGGCGCACCGGCCCCAATACCCGGCGCCTGGTGATGGAGGAAGGCGGCTTCCTGTACGACTGCGACACCTACGACGACGACCTGCCCTACTGGGAACCCAACACGCCAACCGGCAAGCCGCACCTGGTGATCCCTTACACCCTGGACACCAACGATATGCGCTTCACCCAGGTGCAGGGTTTCAACAAGGGCGATGACTTTTTCGAGTACCTCAAGGACGCCTTCGACGTGCTGTATTCCGAAGGCGCCGAGGCGCCGAAAATGTTGTCCATCGGCCTGCACTGCCGCCTGATCGGTCGCCCGGCGCGCCTGGCGTCGCTCAAGCGCTTTATCGAATACGCCAAAAGCCATGAACAGGTGTGGTTCACCCGCCGCGTCGACATCGCCCGTCACTGGCACGCAACCCACCCGTTCACGGGAGCCGCCAAATGACCACGTTTCAGACACTGACGCCCTCGACCCTGAGCCGTGACGCCTTCGTCCAGGCCTTCGCCGATATCTACGAACACTCGCCATGGGTCGCCGAAAAGGCCTACGACCTGGGCCAGGATGCGTCGATCGACCAGATCGAAACCCTGCACCAGCGCATGAGCGATATCCTGTTGAGCGCTGATCATCAAAGCCAGTTGGCCCTGATCAACGCTCACCCGGACCTGGCAGGCCGCGCCGCCGTCCAGGGCCAACTGACCCAAGCCAGCACCGATGAACAAGCCGGCGCGGGTATTCACCAATGCACGGCCGAAGAGTTCTCGCGCTTCACCGAGCTGAACGAGGCCTACAAGGCCAAGTTCAAGTTTCCCTTCATCATGGCGGTAAAAGGCAGCAACCGGCACCAGATCCTCGCCGCGTTCGAAACGCGCATCCACAACTCCGCCGACGCCGAGTTCAAGTGCGCGCTGGACGAGATCAACAAGATCGCGCTGTTCCGCTTACTGACCCTCTAAACGACCATCCCCAGCCACTCTATCCAAGGCAGACAAGAAGAATGAAAGCGCAACCCGTACCTTTCGAGAAGTTCGTCAACCTCGCCGACGCCCGCCTGGGCACCAAAATCATCTCCGTGACCGATGACTGGTTCGCCGACGCCAACCGCCTGTTCCAGCCGACTCCGGCTGTGTGGAAGGAGGGCGTTTTCGATGATAACGGCAAGTGGATGGACGGCTGGGAGTCGCGCCGCAAGCGCTTCGAAGGCTACGACAGCGCGGTGATCCGCCTCGGCGTACCGGGTTCGATCAAAGGCGTGGACATCGACACTTCATTCTTCACCGGCAACTATCCACCATCGGCGTCCCTGGAAGCCTGCTTCCTGGTTTCGGGCGAGCCTGACGAGAACACCCAATGGGTGGAAGTGCTGTCGGCCGTCGAACTGCAAGGCAACAGCCATCACTACCACGAGATCAACCACGCGCAGGCGTTCAGCCACCTGCGCTTCAACATCTACCCGGATGGCGGCGTGGCCCGTCTGCGCGTGTACGGCGTGCCGTTCCGCGACTGGTCCGCCGTGGGCGACAACGAACAGGTCGACCTGGCTGCTGCCTTGAACGGTGGCCGCGCGCTGGCCTGCTCCGATGAACACTTCGGGCGCATGAGCAACATCCTCAACCCGGGCCGTGGCATCAACATGGGCGACGGCTGGGAAACCGCGCGTCGGCGTACGCCAGGTAACGACTGGGTGATCGTCGCGCTGGGGCACCCCGGCGAAATCGAAAAAATCATCGTCGACACCCTGCACTTCAAGGGCAACTACCCGGACACTTGCTCGATCCAGGGCGCGTTCGTCAAAGGCGGCACCGACAGCCAGATCGAGACCCAATCGCTGTTCTGGCGCGAACTGCTGCCGGCGCAGAAGCTGGAAATGCACGCCGAACACACCTTCGCCGAGCAGCTCAAGGCGCTGGGGCCGATTACCCACATCCGCCTGAATGTGTTCCCGGATGGCGGTGTGAGCCGCCTGCGCGTCCTGGGCAAAGTATCGAAGTAATGCTGAGACTGTAGGAGCGAGCTTGCTCGCGAAGACCGTCAACGATAACGCGCCCATCCTGGATAAACGCGGTGTCCTTGAGTTTTTCGCGAGCAAGCTCGCTCCTACAAAGATTCAATAACAACTCCAGATTAAGAAGACAGCCATGCGCACACTGATGATCGAACCCTTGACCAAAGAAGCCTTCGCCCCTTTCGGAGACGTTATCGAAACCGATGGCAGCGATCACTTCATGATCAACAACGGGTCGACCATGCGCTTTCACAAACTGGCGACGGTCGAAACGGCGCAGCCCGAAGACCACGCCATCATCAGCATTTTCCGCGCCGACGCGCAGGATATGCCGCTGACCGTGTGCATGCTGGAGCGACACCCGCTGGGCAGCCAGGCCTTCATTCCGCTGCTCGGCAACCCCTTTCTGATCGTGGTCGCGCCCCTTGGCGATGCACCTGTATCAGGCTTGGTCCGCGCCTTCGTCACCAACGGCAGGCAGGGCATCAATTACCATCGCGGCGTCTGGCACCACCCGGTGCTGACGATCGAAAAGCGGGATGACTTCCTGGTGGTTGATCGCAGTGGCACAGGCAATAACTGCGATGAGCATTTTTTTGAAGAGGATGAGCGGTTGATCCTCGCCCCCCACCAATAAGAGAAGGTCTGATCACCCGACAACAAGGGTGACAGGCGAGAGGTAAAGACTGTGGAAGCACATCTGTTGGAATGGCTGAACCTGAGCGTGCGCTGGGTTCACATGATCACTGGCGTCGCCTGGATCGGCGCTTCGTTCTACTTCGTCTGGCTGGAAAACAACCTCAACCGCGTCAACCCCAAGAGCGGCCTGGCCGGTGACTTGTGGGCGATCCACGGTGGCGGTATCTACCACCTGGAAAAGTACAAACTGGCCCCGCCGACCATGCCGGACAACCTGCACTGGTTTAAATGGGAAGCCTATTTCACCTGGATGTCGGGCGTTGCGCTGCTGTGCGTGGTGTTCTATTGGAACCCGACGCTGTACCTGCTGGCCCCCGGCAGCGCATTGAGCGGCACCGAAGGCGTGTTGCTGGGCATCGGCTCGCTGTTCGCCGGCTGGTTCATCTATTCCTTTCTCTGCGACTCAGCCCTGGGCAAGCGCCCTGCCCTGCTCGGCCTGATCCTGTTCGTGCTGCTGATCGCGGCGGCCTACGGCTTCAGTAAGGTGTTCAGCGGTCGTGGCGCCTACCTGCACGTGGGCGCGGTGATCGGTACGATCATGGTGGGTAACGTGTTCCGTATCATCATGCCCGCCCAGCGCGCCCTGGTGGCGGCCATTGCCGAGAACCGCACGCCGGACCCGGCACTGCCGGCCAAAGGCTTGCTGCGTTCGCGCCACAACAACTACTTCACCCTGCCGGTGCTGTTCATCATGATCAGCAACCACTTCCCGAGCACCTACGGCAGCCAATACAACTGGCTGATCCTCGCCGGGATTGCGGTGGCGGCGGTGCTGGTGCGGCACTACTTCAACACCCGGCACAACAGCCAGAAGTATGCCTGGACCTTGCCGGTGGGCGCGCTGGCGATGATCAGCCTGGCCTATGTGACCGGGCCCAAGCCGGCTGAACCGATCGCCAAGGCACCGGCTGCCATCGAGTACCAACCCCTGCCGGAAACCGCCTTGGGCGGTGGCTTGAAACCGGCCGCGCCCGCCGCACCGGCCGCTGAACCGGCACCGGCCCAGGCCGGCACCGACTTCGGCCAGGTGCACCACGTGATCGAGCAACGCTGCACGGTGTGCCACTCGGCCAAACCCACCAGCCCGTTGTTCAGCACGGCACCGGCGGGCGTGATGTTCGACACACCTGAGCAGATCCAGCAGCAGGCTGCACGCATTCAGGCGCAGGCCGTGGCGAGCCAGATCATGCCGTTGGGCAACATTACTCAAATGACCCAACAGGAACGGGATCTGATCGGCACCTGGATCAATCAAGGAGCCCGCACCAACTAATTGATTCACACAGTTCCAATGTGGGAGGGGGCTTGCCCCCGATTGCAGTGTGCCAGCCAGCACACCTGTAACTGATCAACCGCCATCGGGGGCAAGCCCCCTCCCACATTTGGTACTGCTGTGTTTTGAAGATTGCGCTCCACACAACACAACAATAAAAAGATCCGAGGTGTTGCATGTCCCAGTTAGAAACGCAGACTCCTGCCGCGCCCGCCATGGTGCGGCTGCCCCTCTTGCAATTGATTCTGGTAGGCCTGCAACACGTCTTGCTGATGTACGGCGGCGCCGTCGCCGTGCCCTTGATCATTGGCCAGGCCGCAGGCTTGAGCCGTGAGGAAATCGCTTTTCTGATCAACGCCGACCTGTTGGTCGCCGGTATTGCCACCCTGGTGCAGTCGTTCGGCATCGGCCCGGTGGGTATTCGCATGCCGGTGATGATGGGCGCCAGTTTCGCCGCCGTCGGCAGCATGGTCGCCATGGCCGGCATGCCCGGCATCGGCTTGCAGGGCATCTTCGGCGCGACCATCGCCGCCGGGTTCTTCGGCATGCTGATCGCGCCGTTCATGTCCAAGGTGGTGCGCTTTTTCCCGCCGTTGGTGACCGGCACGGTGATTACAGCCATTGGTTTGTCGCTGTTTCCGGTGGCCGTGAACTGGGCCGGTGGCGGCAGCGCGGCCGCTACGTTCGGCTCGCCGGTGTACCTGGCGGTCGCCGCGCTGGTGCTGGTCACCATACTGCTGATCAACCGTTTCATGCGCGGCTTCTGGGTGAACATCTCGGTGCTGATCGGCATGGGCCTGGGCTACGCGTTGTGCGGTGTGATCGGCATGGTCGACCTCAGCGGCCTGGCCCAGGCGCCGTGGGTGCAGGTGGTGACGCCGCTGCACTTCGGCATGCCCCGGTTCGAGCTGGCGCCCATTCTGTCGATGTGCCTGGTGGTGGTGATCATCTTTGTCGAATCCACCGGGATGTTTCTCGCCCTGGGCAAGATCACCGGCCAGGAGGTCACGCCAAGGATGCTGCGACGCGGCCTGCTGTGTGATGCCGGTGCGTCATTCTTCGCCGGTTTTTTCAACACCTTCACCCACTCCTCGTTCGCGCAGAATATCGGCCTGGTGCAGATGACCGGCGTGCGCTGCCGCTCGGTAACGATCATGGCCGGGGTGTTTTTGATCGTGCTGAGCCTGTTGCCCAAGGCCGCCTACCTGGTGGCCTCGATACCGCCGGCGGTGCTGGGCGGCGCGGCGATTGCCATGTTCGGCATGGTGGCGGCGACCGGCATCAAGATCCTGCAGGAAGCCGACATTGCCGACCGGCGCAACCAGTTGCTGGTGGCGGTAAGCATCGGCATGGGCCTGATCCCGGTGGTGCGCCCGGAATTCTTCGCGCAATTGCCGATGTGGATGAGCCCGATCACCCACAGTGGCATCGCCATGGCCACCCTCAGCGCGTTGTCGCTGAATATCCTGTTCAACATTCTCGGCGGTGCCGAGCGCCCTGCCGTTGAGCACGTCCACACCTGACGCACGCCCCATTGTCGCCCTGTGCGCGCCGTAACGGCGCACTTGAGCCCTGACGTGGGAGCCAGTATTCTCCGCGCCCGCTTGAATCGACGGTTTTTTACCGCCTTGGCGCGGCTTTTGCTGTAGCCATAAAGCTGACCAATCAGACGAGTTTTCAGCAATACCCAAGGCGCCGTATCAGAGCGCCAGATTAGAAAAACATAAAACTTTAACTCGGGAGCACCGAATGAAACCTATGTTCAAAGGCCTGATGCTGGCGGGATCCCTGCTGGCCGGCGGTCAAGCCGTGGCCGGTGATGTGTTGCAGTGGCAGAACAACAGCCTGACGTATCTGTGGGGCAAGAGCTTTACCGTCAACCCGCAGATCCAGCAAACCGTCACCTTCGAACATGCCGACGCGTGGAAGTACGGCGACAACTTCTTCTTCCTCGACCGCATCTTCTACAACGGCAGGGAAGACGGCAACGTCGGTCCCAATACCTACTACGGCGAGTTCAGCCCACGCTTGTCGTTCGGCAAAGTCCTGGACAAGGACCTGTCATTCGGCCCGATCAAGGATGTGTTGCTGGCCTTCACTTACGAGTTCGGCGAAGGCGATAACGAGTCGTACCTGCTGGGCCCGGCGTTTGACTTGAATATTCCGGGTTTCGACTATTTCCAGCTGAACTTCTACCAGCGCCAGACCGAAGGCAACCGCCCTGGCGACGGCGTGTGGCAGATCACCCCGGTGTGGTCCTACACCATTCCCGTGGGCAGCTCCGATGTGTTGATCGACGGCTTCATGGACTGGGTCGTGGACAACGACAAGAACGCCCGTGGCACTTATCACGCCAACCTGCACTTCAACCCGCAGGTCAAATACGACCTCGGTAAAGCGCTGCATTGGGGCGACAAAAAGTTGTACGTAGGTTTTGAATACGACTATTGGAAGAACAAGTACGGGATCGAGGACTCGGGTGCGTTCAAGACGACCCAGGACACCGCAAGCTTCCTGGTGAAATACCATTTCTAAAAAACACTGTTGTACAAATGTGGGAGGGGGCTTGCCCCCGATGGCGGCGATTCAGTCACAGATACTGTGAATGACACACCGCTATCGGGGGCAAGCCCCCTCCCACATTCAGCTCTGCGTCAGGCCGAGGAATCGGATGATTTCCTCACGCTTGGCCAGCGCATCCTTGCGCCCCAATTCGATCAGTTCGCTGCAATACCCCGCCTCGAACAGCAAGTAACTCAACACCCCCGCCCCACTGGTTTTGGTCGCCCCCGGCCCCCGCAGGAACATGCGCAACGCCGCCGGCAATTCCTGGCGATGCCGTGCCGCGATTTCGTCGATCGGCTGGCTGGGCGCAATCACCAGCACCTCCACCGCCGCCAGCTCGGGCGAGACATCGCTGAATTGATTCAAGCGCTCCAGCAATTCGATATCGCTTTCCAGGCTGTCAATGAACGTGCTGTTGAGCATGTGGCCGCCGATCTGCGCCAGGGTCGGCTCCTGGCCGGTATAGGTGCGCGGCATCGAGGGTTCGTTGCCGCGCGGGTTACCGCTGACGCCGACCACCAGCACGCGGCTGGCGCCCAGGTGCAGGGCCGGGCTGATCGGGGCCGACTGGCGCACGGCGCCGTCACCGAAGTATTCCTGGTCGAGTTTCACCGGGGCGAACAGCAAGGGAATCGCCGAGCTGGCCAGCAAGTGCTCAACCGTGAGTTGCGTCGGCACGCCGATGCGCCGATGGCGCAGCCAGGCGTCGATGGTGCCGCCGCCTTGATAGAAGGTCACCGCCCGCCCGGATTCATAGCCGAACGCGGTGACCGCCACGGCGTGCAGATGCTGGCCCCGAATGGCTTCATCGATGCCCGCCAGATGCAGTTTGTCCTGCAGCAAGTCGCGCAGCGGTGAACTGTCGAGCAACGCCACCGGAAATCGCCTGCCCAGGCCCAACAGGCTATGAAACAGAAAACGACTGGCCTGGCGGATCACGCCCGGCCAGTCGCTGCGCAGCACCAGATGGCTGCGAAAGCCTTGCCAGAACGTAGTAAGGCGCTCGATAGCGGCAGTGAAGTCCGTCGCGCCACTGGCCAGGGTGACCGCATTGATCGCCCCGGCCGACGTGCCGACGATCACCGGAAAGGGATTGGGCGCCCCCGGCGGCAGCAACTCGGCAATCGCCGCCAACACCCCTACCTGATACGCCGCACGCGCCCCACCGCCGGAAAGAATCAAGCCTGTGACCGGTTCAGCTGGGCGCATTGCGTCACTCCATGTGGCAAAAAATTGGGCTTAACAACGTCACATCATTGTAGGAGCGAGCTTGCTCGCGAAGATCGCCAATGATTACGCGTACATCCCAGGTGAACGCGGTGCTATTGGGTTTTTCGCGAGCAAGCTCGCTCCTACAGTGACAGCAGGGTTATCGACGGCGTTTTTCGTACAGCTTGGGTTCACCCGGTGGCCGGCTCTTGAAGCGCCGGTGGGTCCACAGGTATTGCGCGGGGCAGTCGCGCACCGAGGCTTCGACCCATTGGTTGATGCGCAGGCAGTCGATTTCGTCGGTTTCCCCCGGGAAATCGGTCAACGGTGGATGGATCACCAGGCGGTAACCACTGCCATCGGCCAGGCGTTCCTGGGTGAACGGCACCACCAGGGCCTTGCCCAGGCGCGCGAACTTGCTGGTGGCCGTTACCGTGGCGGCCTGGATACCGAACAGCGGCACGAAGATACTTTGCTTGGCGCCGTAGTCCTGGTCCGGTGCGTACCAGATCGCTCGGCCGGCGCGCAGCAGCTTGAGCATGCCGCGCACGTCGTCGCGCTCCACCGCCAGGGAATCGAGGTTGTGGCGCTCGCGGCCACGGCGCTGGATAAAGTCGAACAGCGGGTTACCGTGTTCGCGGTACATGCCATCGATGGTGTGCTTCTGCCCGAGCAGGGCAGCGCCGATTTCAAGGGTGGTGAAATGCAGGGCCATCAGAATGACGCCCTTGCCTTCCAGATGCGCTTGCCTCAGATGCTCCAGGCCCTCGACATGGGCCAGGCGCGCCAGACGCGGCTTGGGCCACCACCAGCTCATCGCCATCTCGAAAAACGCGATACCGGTAGAGGCGAAATTGTCCTTGAGCAGGCGTTTGCGCGCTTTGGCGGATTTTTCCGGGAAACACAATTCCAGGTTGCGCGCAGCGATGCGGCGACGTTCACCGGCCACGCGATACATGCCGGCGCCCAGCAGGCGACCAATGGTCAGCAGCACGCGGTACGGCAGTTGGGTGACCAGCCACAACAGGCCCAGCCCCAGCCATAATGGCCAAAAACGCGGGTGAAGAAATACAGCTCGAAAACGCGGGCGATCCATTACAGATTCCGGTAAAGACAAGGGCCGCGCATTCTACAACGGTTCGACTCGGCTTGCGGCGGGTGAGTGTTCTCGTTATAAGTCTCGACACTTTTCGTGACAAGCCGCTTTAGCCGACCATGAGCCAAACCGAACCGCTAGACCAAGATCCCGTGTTCCAGCTGAAAGGCAGCATGCTCGCCATTACCGTGCTGGAACTGGCCCGCAACGACCTTGATGCCCTTGACCGCCAACTGGCCGCCAAGGTCGCCCTGGCGCCGAATTTTTTCAACAATGCCCCGCTGGTACTGGCCCTGGACAAACTGCCAGCAGGCCAGGGCGTCATCGACCTGCCCGGCCTGATGCGCGTGTGCCGCTCCCATGGCCTGCGTACCCTGGCCATTCGCGCCAGCCGCATCGAAGACATTGCCGCGGCCATCGCTATTGAACTGCCAGTATTGCCGCCGTCCGGTGCGCGCGAGCGTCCGCTCGAACCATTGGTCGGTGAAGAGAAGAAAAAACCGGAAAAACCACCTGAACCCTTGATCCGGCCTACAAAGATCATCACCTCGCCCGTACGCGGCGGACAGCAGATTTACGCCCAGGGCGGCGACCTTGTGGTGGTCTCCTCGGTCAGCCCCGGCGCGGAACTTCTTGCCGACGGCAACATCCATGTATACGGCCCGATGCGCGGCCGCGCCCTGGCCGGCATCAAGGGTGATACCAAAGCGCGTATTTTCTGCCAGCAGTTGACCGCTGAGCTGGTTTCCATCGCGGGTCAGTACAAGGTTTCCGAAGATCTGCGCCGTGATCCGCTATGGGGCGCTTCGGTACAGGTCAACCTGTCGGGCGATGTGTTGAACATCATCCGTCTTTAACGGATACTGCCGCATTTTCCAAGCATCTCTAGACTCTGATAGCAAAGCGAAACCGGCAATACTTGCGTAGGACTATTTGGAAGTTGGCGTTTCCCCTGGGCAAACCCTGGCTTTTCCCTACAAAGGCTGTCCGCCTGCAGCGAGTTCCAAGAGATGTTTTTCAGGGACCGAAAGTCCTTTTTCCTTAGGGGTGAAACACCTTGGCCAAGATTCTCGTGGTTACATCCGGCAAGGGTGGTGTGGGTAAGACCACCACCAGCGCCGCTATCGGTACCGGCCTCGCTCTGCGCGGCCACAAGACAGTCATCGTCGACTTCGACGTCGGTTTGCGTAACCTCGACCTGATCATGGGCTGCGAACGCCGCGTGGTGTACGACTTCGTCAACGTGGTGAACGGCGAAGCCAACCTGCAGCAGGCCCTGATCAAGGACAAGCGCCTTGAGAACCTGTATGTGCTGGCCGCCAGCCAGACCCGTGACAAAGACGCGCTGACCAAGGAAGGCGTAGGCAAAGTCCTCGCCGAGCTGAAAGAAACCTTCGAATACGTGGTATGCGATTCCCCGGCCGGCATCGAAACCGGTGCTCACCTGGCGATGTACTTCGCTGATGAAGCGATCGTCGTGACCAACCCGGAAGTGTCCTCGGTACGTGACTCCGACCGCATGCTCGGCCTTCTGGCCAGCAAGTCCAAGCGCGCCGAAGAAGGCCAGGACCCGATCAAGGAGCACCTGCTGCTGACCCGCTACAACCCTGAGCGTGTCAGCAATGGCGAAATGCTCGGCGTTGAAGACGTCAAGGACATCCTCGCCGTGACCCTGCTGGGCGTGATCCCGGAATCCCAGGCGGTCCTGAAGGCTTCCAACCAGGGCGTGCCGGTGATTCTTGACGACCAGAGCGACGCCGGCCAGGCGTACAGCGATGCCGTCGATCGTCTGCTGGGCAAGACCGTGGAACACCGCTTCCTCGATGTAAAGAAGAAGGGATTCTTCGAGCGTATCTTTGGAGGCAACTAAACAATGAAATTTCTCGACTTCTTTCGTGCCAACAAAAAGCCAAGTACCGCATCGGTCGCGAAAGAGCGTCTACAGATCATCGTGGCGCACGAACGCGGCCAACGCAGTACCCCGGACTACCTGCCAGCCTTGCAGAAGGAACTGGTCGAGGTGATCCGCAAGTACGTCAATATCGGTAACGATGACGTGCATGTCGCCCTGGAAAATGACGGCAGCTGCTCGATTCTGGAACTCAATATCACCCTGCCTGATCGTTGATCGAACAGGCGGCCGCCACGGCGGCTCTGCGACCTGGCCCCTCACCTTGTAGGAGCGAGCTTGCTCGCGAAGAACTCAACAGCACCGCGTTCATTCAGGCGAAACGCGGTGGCCTCAGGTTCTTCGCGAGCAAGCTCGCTCCTACAGGGTGAGGGGGCAGTCAGTGGAGCCGCCGTTGGCGTTTGTTACGAGGCTGTTTAATGCCGCTGTCCAACATCCATATCCTGCATCAGGACGACGCTGTCCTGGTGGTGAACAAGCCGACCCTGCTGCTCTCGGTGCCCGGTCGCGCCGACGACAACAAGGACTGCCTGATCACCCGCCTGCAGGAAAACGGCTACCCCGAAGCTCGCATCGTTCATCGGCTCGACTGGGAAACGTCCGGCATTATCCTGCTGGCCCGGGACGCCGATACCCACCGCGAACTGTCCCGCCAATTTCACGACCGCGAAACAGAAAAGGCCTACACCGCCTTGGCATGGGGACAGCCGGAACTGGACAGCGGCAGCATCGACTTGCCCTTGCGCTATGACCCACCGACCAAGCCGCGCCATGTGGTGGATCACGAATTCGGCAAGCATGCGCTGACCTTCTGGAAAGTGCTGGAGCGTTGCGGCGACTGGTGCCGCGTCGAACTGACGCCGATCACCGGGCGCTCGCACCAGTTGCGCGTGCACATGCTGTCCATCGGCCACCCGCTGTTGGGTGACGGCCTGTACGCCCACGAACAGGCCCTGGCTGCCTGGCCACGCCTGTGCCTGCACGCGAGCATGCTCAGCTTCACGCATCCACAGAGCGGCGAGCGCTTGCGCTTCGAGTGCCCAGCCTCTTTTTAAGGTGTTAACAAGGTCAAATGTAGGAGGGGGCTTGCCCCCGATAGCTGTGCATCAGCCACTGAATGTGGTAACTGATCCACTGCTATCGGGGGGCAAGCCCCCTCCCACATTTTGTTCTGTGTCAGTTCTAGACACCGAGTCAAACCAATACGGTAAACTCCGCGCATTGCTGTCTGGAGCTATTTATGCGCGATTCGTTGAATCAAGGCCTGATCGACTTCCTCAAGGCCTCCCCTACTCCTTTTCATGCCACTGCCGCCCTCGCCCAGCGCCTGGAAGCGGCCGGCTACCAGCGTCTCGACGAGCGCGACACCTGGACTACCGAAGCCAACGGTCGCTATTACGTAACCCGTAACGACTCCTCGATCATCGCCTTCAAACTGGGCCGCCACTCGCCGCTGCAAGACGGTATTCGCATGGTCGGCGCCCACACCGACAGCCCTTGTCTGCGCGTCAAGCCGCAGCCCGAGCTGCAACGCCAGGGTTTCTGGCAGTTGGGCGTGGAAGTCTACGGTGGCGCCTTGCTGGCCCCGTGGTTCGACCGCGACCTGTCCCTGGCCGGCCGCGTGACGTTCCGGCGCGACGGCAAGGTCGAAAGCCAACTGATCGACTTCAAGCTGCCGATCGCGATCATTCCCAACCTGGCCATTCACCTGAACCGTGAGGCCAACCAGGGATGGGCGATCAATGCCCAGACCGAACTGCCGCCGATCCTCGCGCAATTTGCCGGTGACGAGCGCGTGGACTTTCGTGCCGTGCTCACCGAGCAACTGGCGCGCGAGCATGGGCTCAATGCCGACGTGGTGCTCGACTACGAGTTGAGCTTCTACGACACCCAAAGCGCGGCCGTGATCGGCCTGAACGGCGACTTCATCGCCGGCGCGCGCCTGGACAACCTGCTGTCGTGCTATGCCGGGCTGCAGGCCCTGCTCACCAGCGACACCGAAGAAACCTGCGTGCTGGTGTGCAACGATCACGAAGAAGTCGGCTCCTGCTCGGCCTGCGGCGCCGATGGCCCGATGCTGGAACAGACCCTGCGCCGCCTGCTGCCAGAAGGTGAAGAGTTCGTACGCACCATTCAGAAATCCCTGTTGGTGTCGGCAGACAACGCCCACGGCGTGCACCCGAACTACGCCGAGAAACACGACGCCAACCACGGCCCGAAACTCAACGCCGGCCCGGTGATCAAGGTCAACAGCAACCAACGCTACGCCACCAACAGCGAAACCGCCGGATTCTTCCGCCACCTGTGCATGGCCCAGGAAGTACCGGTGCAGAGCTTTGTAGTACGCAGCGATATGGGCTGCGGCTCGACGATAGGCCCCATCACCGCCAGCCACCTGGGTGTGCGCACCGTCGACATCGGCCTGCCCACGTTTGCCATGCACTCCATTCGCGAGCTGTGCGGCAGTCATGACCTGGCGCATCTGGTGAAGGTGCTGGGTGCGTTCTACGCGAGCCGCGACCTGCCCTGATCTGCCAGGCTGACTCGGTCAAAAATGTGGGAGGGGCGGTGCGACGATTCGACTTGCCCCCGATGGCGGAGTGCCAGTCACTGCATCTGGTGACTGATCCACTGCCATCGGGGGCAAGCCCCCTCCCACATTTGGATCGCGGACCGGCAAATGATACCGGTCGGCTCTAAGGCCGCCGCGCTTTTGATCTTGATCTCAGGCGCCCCGTTAAACCACGCTGGCCGAACGCAGGCTTGAATTCGTGGGTAACCCGGCAGGACGCCGGGTTAGCCGCACTGGGCCAGGGATGGCCCATTGCGGCGGCCCACGGATTCAAGCCTGCGTTCGGGCACACCGAGCATTAGCGAGGTGCCGAGTGGTGGGGCAAGAGCGTTTTGCTTACTTTTGCGCTTTTCAAAAGTGAGCCGCTGTAAAAGCGGAACCATTAGCAGCCGTTACCGCAGAAACGGATATGTACTCGGTCTGATCCAACACCCTGGTCGGCCCAGAGGCCGCCATCGGGGGCAAGCCCCCTCCCACAATGATCTGCATCACCTGCACTTTCCGCAATCGGGCCTAGACTTGTCAGAACTTCCACTGCGACAAGGCCGTCACCCCCATGATCTCCATGTCCTCGTTCCACACCATGCTGATCCCCATCCTGGTCGGCATGATCATGCTCGCCGTCGGCTTCAACTTCCGCGACAACCCCCTTGGCGTATTCGGCATGTGGGTCGGCATGCTGCTGATCCTCGGCACCGTGGTGTACAAGATCCTCGCCAAATTGGCGCAATGACACTCGCATCTGGCATAGCGGCCTCGTACACTCGGTCCATTCATCGCTTTCAAGGTTGACCGCCTCGTGCTTTCCCGTCTGTTTGCCCTGCCCCGCTACCTGCTGATCACCCTGCTCATAATGCTGCCGCTGACGTCCGCCCAGGCGGTGGGCTTGCCCGGGATGCTGGGCGGGTCCAACAAGGCTCAACCCCAGGCCGAGGTGCCCCTGGGGCAGTCGCTGGACGAGGTGATCAAGACCCTGGAGAACGACCAGCAGCGCACCCAGTTGCTGAGCGACTTGAAAAAGCTGCGCGCCGCCACGCAAAAAGCCCAGCCGGCGGCCGAGCTGGGTGTGCTCGGCCTGATCGGCAGCACGCTGTCGGGCTTTGAACAACAGTTCTCCGGCGCCGACAGCCCGCTGGGGCGCTGGTCCAATGAAGTCGACCTGGCCAGGGATGAACTCAGCGCATTGATGATGCCGGCCAACGAATGGTTGCCGATCATCTTTGGCTTTGCGCTGATCCTGGCAGTGTGGAGCCTGCTGGCCGCCGCGCTGATCTGGCTCAGCCACCGCGTGCGCGAACGCTTCGGCCTGCCCGAGGAACTGCCGCAACACCCACGCACCTGGGACATGCTGCGCTTCGCCCTGCGCAAGCTGGGCCCGTGGTTGATCGCCTTGGTGATCACGGTGTACCTGAGCTACGCCCTGCCTTCGTCCCTGGGCAAATCCCTGGCGATGGTGCTGGCTTATGCCCTGGTGGTTGGCACCTGTTTTTCGGCGATCTGCGTGATCGCGTTTTCCCTGCTGGACGGCCCGCACCGCCACCGCGCCCTGTATATCCTGCGCCACCAGGCCTTCCGCCCACTGTGGTGGATCGGCAGTTTTGCCGCCTTTGGCGAAGCCTTGAGCGACCCGCGACTGGTCGCGGCGCTCGGCCAGCACCTGGCGCATACGGCTGCGACGGTTGCCAATGTGATGGCCGCGCTGTCCACCGGCGTCTTCATCCTGCGGTTCCGTCGGCCGATCGCCCACCTGATCCGCAACCAGCCGCTGTCGCGCCGTCTGACGCGTCGCGCCCTCACCGACACCCTCTCGATCATCGGCACCTTCTGGTACCTGCCGGCGCTGTTGCTGGTGGGCATTTCGCTGTTCGCCACCTTCCTTTCCGCCGGCGACAGCAGCACCGCCCTGCGCCAGTCCCTGCTGTGCACGGTGCTGCTGGTGTTGTGCATGGTGATCAACGGGCTGGTGCGACGCCACGCCCTCAAACCGCAACGCGGGCACAAGCGCCATGCGCTGTACTCCGACCGCCTGAAAAACTTCGTCTACACCCTGGTGCATCTGGTGGTGTGGCTGGTGTTTATCGAGTTGGGGCTGCGGGTCTGGGGCCTGTCGATGATTCGCTTTACCGAAGGCGACGGCCATGAAGTCAGCGTCAAGCTGTTCGGCCTGGGCGGGACCTTGCTGTTCGCCTGGCTGATCTGGATCCTCAGCGACACCGCGATCCACCACGCACTGACCCGCTCACGCAAAGGCCTGGCCAATGCGCGTGCGCAGACCATGATGCCGCTGATCCGTAACGTGCTGTTCGTGACGATCTTTATCATTGCGGCCATCGTCGCCCTGGCGAACATGGGCATGAACGTCACGCCGCTGCTGGCCGGTGCGGGTGTCATCGGTATCGCCATCGGTTTTGGTGCACAGTCGCTGGTGGCGGACCTGATCACCGGCCTGTTCATCATTATCGAAGACTCCCTGGCCATCGATGACTACGTGGACGTCGGCGGCCACCTGGGCACTGTCGAAGGCCTGACCATTCGTACCGTGCGCCTGCGCGATATCGACGGCATCGTGCACACCATTCCGTTCAGCGAAATCAAGAGCATCAAGAACTATTCCCGCGAGTTCGGCTACGCGATCTTCCGCGTGGCAATCCCCTACAACATGGAGATCGACGACGCGATCAAGCTGATGCGCGATGTCGGCCAGGCCATGCGTAACGACCCGCTGCAGCGCCGCAATATCTGGTCGCCGCTGGAGATCCAGGGTGTGGAGAGTTTTGAATCAGGCAGCGCCATCCTGCGCGCGCGGTTCAAGACCGCGCCGATCAAGCAATGGGAAGTGTCGCGGGCGTTCAACCTGTCGCTCAAGCGGCATCTGGATGAAGCCGGGCTTGACCTGGCGACACCGCGCTTGAGCGTGCAGGTGGTGACGGGGGGACAGGAAAAAGAAAGGCCTGAAGTCAACGCGAATTAATTGTGGGAGGGGGCTTGCCCCCGATTGCGGTGTGTCAGTTGATGCATCTGTAACTGATCCACTGCCATCGGGGGCAAGCCCCCTCCCACATTTTTGAACGGCGGTGTTCAGGCGAGTGCAGCGCCATCCATCTTTTGACGCAGGCTCAGCGGACGCATATCCGTCCAGTTCTCTTCGATATAGGCCAGGCACTCTTTCTTCATGCCGCTCTTGCCCACGGTGCGCCAGCCCTCCGGCACGGCCTTGTAGTCGGGCCAGATCGAATATTGTTCTTCGTGGTTGACCACTACCTGAAACAGGATGTCGTCGCGGTCAAATACTGAGGTCATTGCGGTTCTCCGTCGCTCAAAGGCCGGCTGCGCACCATGCGCAGCACTGATATCTGTAGAAACGTATCAAGAGCCAGGAAAATTAGACGCTGGCGACCGCCGCCGCCAGGGCGCGCCCGAAGATCTCGGCGACGCGGTCGATCTCGGCGGCGGTGATCACCAGCGGCGGCAGGAAGCGCACCACACTGCCGTGCCGCCCGCCCAGCTCGAGGATCAGGCCGCGCTTGAGGCATTCACGTTGCAGCACAGGCGCGAGCTGGCGATGCACCGGTGGATGGCCCTGGATGTCGCACGTGCCATTGGGGTCCACCAGTTCCACGCCGAGCATCAACCCACGCCCGCGAATATCGCCCAGGTGCGCAAAGTCGCGCTGCAGGATGCGCAAGTGTTCGCCCAGGCGCTCGCCCATCGCCGCCGCATGCGCGGCCAGGTCGTGCTCCTTGAGGTAGCGCATCACCGCAGACCCCGCCGCCATCGCCATCTGGTTGCCACGGAAGGTGCCGGCATGGGCGCCCGGCAGCCAGGTGTCGAGCCAGTCGCGGTAGACCACCACCGCCAGCGGCAAGCTGCCGCCGATGGCCTTGGACATCACCACCACGTCGGGGATGATTCCCGCGTGCTCGAAGGCAAACATTTTGCCGGTGCGGCCAAAGCCACTCTGGATCTCATCGACGATCAGCGCGACACCCGCCTGTTCGGTGATGCGTCGCAAGCCGCGCAGCCAGTCGAGATCCGCCGGCACTACACCGCCCTCGCCCTGCACCACTTCGACAATCACCGCCGCTGGCGGCAACACGCCGGCTTCGGGATCGTTGAGCAGGTTTTCCAGATAATGCAGGTTGACCCGCACCCCTTCCGCGCCCCCCAGGCCGAACGGGCAGCGGTAGTCGTAAGGGTATGGCAGAAATTGCACGCCATTGCCGAGCAACGCGCCCAGGGGTTTCTTCGGCCCGAGGCTGCCCATCAGGCTCAACGCGCCCTGGCTCATGCCGTGATAACCGCCCTGGAACGACAACACCGTACTGCGCCCGGTGGCGGTGCGTACCAGTTTCAAGGCCGCTTCCACCGCATCGGTACCGGTGGGGCCGCAGAACTGGATCTTCGCCTGCCGCGCCAGCTCCGGCGGCAACAGGCCGAACAGGTCCTGCACGAACTGGTCCTTGACCGGTGTGGTCAGGTCCAGGGTGTGCAATGGCAACTCGTCGCTCAGTACCTGTTGAATGGCCTGGATCACCACCGGGTGGTTATGCCCAAGCGCCAACGTGCCGGCGCCGGCCAGGCAATCAATGAAACTGCGGCCTTCCACGTCTTCCACGTAGATACCCTTGGCCCGCTTGAGCGCCAATGGGATGCGCCGCGGGTAGCTGCGGGCGTTGGACTCCTGCTGGCGCTGACGGGCCAGCAGCGGGGTTTCGTCGAACTGATAGAGCGTCTCGCTGGCGTGCACAGGCGCGGCTTCGATGGGGCTGGTGGCGACTGACATCTCTCGATCCCTCAGGTGGTGATCCGTGGGAGTGGGGAATACGCACGGACTTCATGTTCTGAAGACGCATCAGCGAGAAGAGGATTTAGGGGCCGGTGTCAGGTAACTGATGAATGAAAATCCAAATGTGGGAGGGGGCTTGCCCCCGATGGCTGTGGTTCAGTCACTTATTTTTTGAATGACACACCGCTATCGGGGGCAAGCCCCCTCCCACATTTTTAATTGCGCTGGGCTTTAGAGTGCCCGGTACTTTTCATTCAGTGCATACAAGATCGCGCAGGTCTCAGCATCCAGACGCCCGCCATAATCGCGCGCCCGAAAGTGCATCTGAAACGCCCGGGTGCGCAGTTCAAAGGCCTGGCGATTCCAGGCCGGTTTGTAACCATAGCGCTGAAACGCACGCTCCACTTCGACTTCCGGGGGCAGCCCCATGCAAAACCGGCGTTGGTACATCGCTCGGGTGGCTTCATCAAACCAGGCCCCGACCCCGGCCTCATGCAGGTACCGCCAGGGCAGCCGAGGGCCCGGATCGCTCTTGCGCCAGTACGCCACATCCGAATGCCCAAGAATATCGACCGGACCGATGTGCGGATAACGCTCGAGAATGTCACGCACTAACGCAATCAACACCTGCACCTGTTCCTCGCGATACGCGGGGAACGTGAACACGCCTTTGTCGTCACGCGCCAGGTTGACGATTTCGATGCCGATCGCGCGGCTGTTGAGGTTATCCCGCCCGCCCCAATGGCTCGCCCCGGCATGCCAGGCACGCTTGTCTTCACCCACCAGGCGAAACACACGCAGCTCGTCATAGCCAGCGGCGCGGTAGGCGGGTTCGTCGGGATCGGGAAGCAGGTAGTGAGCGCTGACCCCATTCTGGGTCAGGGTGCGCAAGGATGATTCAAAGGGCGCCGCAGTGTAGTGCAGGATCACCTGCCCTACCGGCTCGCCGTTACGTTCATTGAAATCCCTGGCGGGGAAACTGGTATCGATGACCAACATAAGATCCGTCCTTTTCAATACGGGCCGAATCATTCGGCCCTTACAAGCGCAAAAAAATTACCGCCATCCTGAAGACTTGAAGGTCAGGCGGGCGGTAATTATTTAGCCCTTGCTGAAAAAGCGATCAGCGTCGCAACGGCATGCCCAGATCAACGCGCAGGCCATCGGCCTGGCTGTCGAACGTCAGCGAGCACGCGCAGCGCTGCACAATCGCCTGAACGATCGCCAGGCCCAGGCCACAGCCTTCGCTGCTGCCATTGCGCCAGAAGCGTTGGGTCAGGTATTGCAGATCCTCGCTGGAAATCTGCGGGCCATGGTCGCGCACGCGAAACACCACCTTGTCGGCGCTGGAGGACACCTTCAGTTCCACCCGGGTATCGGCCGGGGTGTGGCGCAAGGCGTTGTCCAGCAGGTTGCGCAAGGCTGCCACGGCCAGGCCCACGGGCATGTCCACCGGCGTGTCAACAAGGCCGTCCGCCAGGACCAGGTCGATGCGCGAATTGTCCCCAGCATTGGCATCCTGGATCGCCAGGCGTGCGACCTCCTCGGCGCTGGACTGCAAACCATCGTCAAACGACAGGCTGCCCTCCACCCGTGCCAGCAGCAACAGTTGCTCCAGGGTGCGGTGCAAACGGTCTGCACCTTCCTCGGCGTGGGCCAGGGACTGGTCGCGGGCCGCGCCCTCGGTCATACGGGCCACCTGCAGGTGCGTCTTGATCGCCGTCAGCGGGCTGCGCAGCTCATGGGCGGCGTCGCCGGTCAGGCGGCGTTCGCGCTCGATGGTCTTGGCGATGCGTTGCAGCAACTGGTTCTGGGTGTCGAGCAGAGGCTTGAGTTCGCTGGGCAGCGGGTGGATCTGCAACGGTTCAAGGGAGTCGGCGCTGCGGCGCATCAAGGCGTCACGCATGCGGTTGAGCGGCACCAGGCTTTGGCCGATGCCCAGCCACAGCAGGCACAGACAGCCCAGCAAGGCCACGCCAACCGGCACCGAGGCCGCGAGCAGGATCGACAGGTTCAGCGCCTCACGTTCCACCTGACGGTCGGCGGTGGTGATCAGCAGGTCACCCCGAGACAGAGTGAAGCTACGCCAGCCCACGCCATCGATCATCTGGTCGCGAAAACCACTCTTGCGCGACTCCAGCCCCTCATCCGGCGTGGTATGGCTGCGCGCCAGGATTTCGCCGTGCAGGGAACTGACCTGGCAGGCCATGCCCCCCGGTACGCTCAGTTGTTCGCTACGCAAATGGGTGCCGGCGCCGACGCTGGCCAGGCCCGGCATCTGTTCTGTCAGCCCGGCCACCATGCGCGCCGAGGCGACCAGCCGCTGGTCGAGGGAAAACATCATCTGATTGCGCAGGTCGTTGAGCATCCAGGCCGCCGCCAGGGCCCAGATCACGACAAAAGCGGCGCCGAGCTTGAACGTCAGGCGCAGGCGCAGGCTTTTCACGAAGCATCCTCTCCCGCATCGGCCGGGCCCAGGCGATAGCCGAGGCCGCGTACGGTCTCGACGATGCCATTGCCCAATTTGCGCCGCAGATGGTGGATGTGCACGTTCAGCGCGTTGCTTTCCAATTCGTCGTTGAACCCGTAGACGCTGTCCTTGAGCTGCTCGCTGGACAACACGCGGCCCTTGTTGTGCAGCAAGGCCTGCAACAGCGCTTGTTCACGCCGCGACAGGTCGACCGGCTGGCCGCCCAGGAAGGTCTCGCGGCTGCTGGGGTCATACGCCAGGCGGCCATGTTCGATCAGGTTGACACTGCGCCCTGCCACGCGGCGCAGCAGGGTTTGCAGGCGGGCGGCGAGTTCGCGCAGGTCGAAGGGTTTGAGCAGGTAGTCGTCGGCCCCCGCCTGCAGGCCGTCGACACGGTTGGTCACCGAGTCACGGGCGGTGAGGATCAACACCGGGATCTCCAGGCCCTGGCTGCGCTGTTGCTGCAGCAGCTTCAGGCCGTCTTCGTCGGGCAGGCCGAGGTCGAGCACCATGATGTCGAAGGTGGCCGCCCTGAGCATCGCCCTGGCCGCCGCCGCCGTGGCCACGCGTTCAACCGTGAAGCCCTGGGCGGTGAGGCCGGCCACGATGCCGCTGGCGATCAGTTCGTCGTCTTCGCAGACCAGTACGTGCATGCTGAGCCCTTCATGAAAGATGCGGGTGATTAGAAAACGCACGGATTAAGCGTGCATTATGCCGCTAACTTCATAACACCCGATAACTCCTACACTCTAGAATAGCGCCGGTTAATCATCGGTTAATCAACGCCACACATTGTGTGCCTCACTTGCATCGAATTAAGGCTGGACCATGCGGTATCTATTTACTTTTCTGCTGGTGTTGCTGGCGGGGTTCGCCCAGGCCGCACCGGGTAACCCGTTCGAGTCCAAACCCGATTTCCTCCCGGTGGGCAAGGCCTTCACCTTTACTTCCGAGCGTCTTGAAAGCGGCGAGACCCAGCTGTATTGGCAGATTGCCGACGGTTACTACCTGTACCAGCAGCGCATGAAATTCGACGGCCTGGCGCAAAAGCCCGTGCTGCCCCAGGGCGAAGCCCATAGCGATGAGTTCTTCGGCGAACAGCAAGTGTATCGCCAGGGCCTGGAAGTGAAGCTCCCGGCCGACGCCACCGGCCAGGTCAGGCTGGGCTGGCAGGGCTGCGCCGACGCCGGCCTGTGCTATCCGCCACAATCGATCACCGTGGACCTGGGCGGCAACCCGGCCGTCGCCGCCACCGCGCAGGCCCAGGACGAAAGCCTGGCCAGCGGCCTGCAACAGCGCAGCCTGGGCTGGAGCCTGCTGATCTTTTTCGGCCTGGGCCTGTTGCTGGCGTTTGCCCCGTGTTCGTTGCCGATGCTGCCGATTCTCGCCGGCATGGTGGTGGGCAGCGGTGCCAGCCCGCGTCGCGGCTTTGCCCTGGCCAGCAGTTACGTGGTGTGCATGGCGCTGGTGTATGCGGCGCTGGGCGTGATGGCCGCGCTGCTCGGCGGCAACCTGGCCGCACTGCTGCAAACCCCGTGGATCCTCGGCAGTTTCGCCGCATTGTTCGTGATCCTCGCCCTGCCGATGTTCGGCTTCTTTGAGCTGCAACTGCCGGCCTTCCTGCGTGACCGCCTCGACACGGTCAGCCGCCGGCAGAGCGGTGGCAGCCTGGTCGGTGCCGGCATTCTCGGTGCGTTGTCCGGCCTGCTGGTGGGCCCGTGCATGACCGCGCCCCTGGCCGGCGCACTGCTGTATATCGCCCAGAGCGGCAATGCGCTGCACGGCGGGCTGATCCTGTTCGCCATGGGCATCGGCATCGGCATCCCGTTGTTGCTGCTGGTCACCGTGGGCAACCGCTTCCTGCCCAAGCCGGGCACCTGGATGAACGTGCTCAAGGGTATCTTCGGCTTCCTGTTCCTCGGCACCGCCGTGCTGATGATCCGTCCGGTGGTCGGCGAAAGCCTGTGGATCGGCCTGTGGGGCGCACTGGCACTGGTCATGGCCTATTGCGGTTGGACGCTGGCGCGTGAATACGGCCTGGCCGCCAAAGTGCTTGGCGCCGGCTCCCTGGTGCTGGGCCTGTGGGGCGCAGTGCTGGTGGTAGGCGCGGCCGGTGGCAGCGATGAGCTGTGGCAACCGCTGAAGGTCTACAGCGGCTCGCGGGTCGCCGCCACAGCAGGCGCTCACGATGGGTTCACGACCATCAACAACCCAGCCGCCCTGCAAAGCCAGCTCGACAGCGCCAAGGCCCAGGGCCAATGGGTGCTGGTGGACTACTACGCCGACTGGTGCGTGTCGTGCAAGATCATGGAAAAACAGGTGTTCGGCAAACCGGAAGTCATGGATGCCCTGAAAGACGTACGCCTGCTGCGCCTGGACGTCACCGCCGACACTGCCGCCAGCCGCGAACTGCTCGGCCGCTACAAGGTGCCGGGGCCACCGAGCTTCGTGTGGATCGGTCCGGACGGTGAAGAACGCCGGGCCCAGCGCATCACCGGCGAGGTGGATGCCGCCGCCTTCCTGCAACGCTGGACGCACACCCGAGACGCGCGCTGATGCTGACCCTCACCATCGGCACCTTCGCCATCGCCCTGAATCACATCCTGTTGATCAGCGCGCTGATTCTGGCCACGCTGGTGGGCTGGCGTGTGGCCAGGCGTGGCGGGGAAAACCCCGAATCGGTGCTATTCAGCCTGTTTCTGCTGGGCATGCTGACCGCCCGTGTCAGCTTTGTACTGATGTATTGGGGCGATTACCGCAACGACTGGCTGCAAATGGTCGACCTGCGCGACGGCGGTTTCCTCGCCTGGCCCGGCGTGATTGCGCTGGTGCTCGGTGCGCTGGCCTACGGCTGGCGGCGCCCGGCCCTGCGCAAGCCTCTGAGTGCCGGGGTGATCAGCGGCCTGGTGTTCTGGGGCATGGCCAGCCTGTCGCTGAACCTCTACGACAAGGGCTCGCAACTGCCGGACATCACCCTGCGCGATGCCAACGGCAACGTGGTGCAACTGGCCGACTACAAAGGAGGCCCTCTGGTGATCAACCTCTGGGCCACCTGGTGCCCGCCCTGCCGCCGGGAAATGCCGGTGCTGGAGCGCGCGCAACATCAACGCCCGGATGTCACCTTCCTGTTCGTCAACCAGGCCGAGAGCATGCAAAGCGTCAGCACCTACCTGGCTACCCAGGGCCTGAACCTGGACAACGTGCTGTTCGACGCCAGCGGCCGCCTCGGCCAGGCCGTCGGCTCCATGGCCTTGCCCACCACCTTGTTCTACACAGCCGACGGCCGCCTGATCAACAGTCACCTGGGTGAGCTGTCCCAAGCCAGCCTGGCCCGTGCCATGGAACCCTTCGACACTGTCCCACAAAGGAAACCCACATGCCTCGCCTCCGCCACCTGCTGACCCTGCTGCCACTGACGCTTGCCGCCACCCTGGCCCAGGCCGAAGACTGGCCAGCGCCGATCAAGCAAATCGAAGCCAAGGGTGCCAGGATCCTCGGCAAATTCGACGCCCCCAGCGGCCTCACCGGCTATGCCGCGCAGTACCAGAACCGTGGCATGGCGCTGTACCTGACCGCCGACGGCAAAAGCGTGATCGCCGGCAACCTGTACGACACCCAAGGCAACGACCTGAGCAGCGCGCCCCTGGAAAAACTGGTGTACGCGCCGATGTCCAAGGAAGTCTGGGCCAAGATGGAAAACAGCAGCTGGATCCAGGACGGCGACAAGAACGCGCCACGCATCGTCTACCTGTTCAGCGACCCCAACTGCCCGTACTGCAACATGTTCTGGGAACAGGCCCGCCCGTGGGTAAAGGCCGGCAAGGTGCAGTTGCGCCACATCATGGTGGGGATTATCCGCGAAGACAGCCCGGGCAAATCCGCCGCGCTGTTTGCCGCCAAGGACCCGCAAAAGGCCCTGGAAGAACATGAGGCGGCCGGCAAGGGCAGCAAGTTGCAGGCACTGGCGAAGATCCCGGCGGATATTGAAGCCAGGCTTGATGGGAATATGAAGTTGATGGAGGAATTGGAGCTGTCGGCGACGCCGGCGATTTTCTACCTGGATGACAAGGGCGCATTGCAGCAACAGCAGGGGGCACCGTCGCCGGATAAGTTGGTGAAGATTTTGGGGCCTAAATAGAATATCCAAAGCCTGACGAAAGAGGCCTCCATCACTGGAGGCCTCGTTTTTGATACACGTCAACCCTAGCCGATCAAATGTTTTCCTTCACCGTAAGGTGAGTCACCTCATAGTCATTCACCGGACCTATCCCCATTACCGTATTGTGAAGAGCAAGCCTCACGGTACTTGAGGAGGCGACGAATTCGCCTTCCAGTAATTGCCAGGCAGTGCCCGCGGGAAAAGTGACTTTCGTAATCTCTTTCCCTTCGTCAACCAGGACTAATCCGGGCTTACTCGCAGCATTGCCCACGGGATCACGAACCCAGGCACTGAACGTATAGCTACGTCCCGCGTCAAGATTACTGAATACCTTGAACAGCTTCTCACGCTGGGTACTAGGGTCGGTTGTATTGGTATAGCCCCAGTCCCACAACAGGTAGCCCGTAGCCCCTCCTGGTACAGACCCAGCCTTGCGCGACAGGTCTCTTGGATCCGTGGCGCCCTTTCCTTTCTGCCAGCCGTTCCAATCCTTGCCGGCTGGATCGAAGTCAGTGAAGTCGTAAAGTGCTTTAACGAAGTTCAACGTCAACGGCTGAAATTCGATCTCGACGCTTCCCACCGGATCTGGGCCGATGAAATGCGAAAAGTTAATGACGATCTTGGTATGACTTTTTAACTTCTCCAACTCCGAGTGCAGGATCAGACACGACAATCCATCCCTGTCACCGTTTTCCAGGGGCCTCGCCATAACAGGGATTGTGATCGAAGAACCATCTTCTGCAGTCCCCGTAAGCGTCATAACCCCGAAATGCCCCTCCATGAAAAACCACCACGCCAAATCGACGTCGGCATCGGAACTCTTGACGATGACCTCGGCATCCTTCCCAGGGAAGGTACGCAGATCCAGGACGTCGCCAGTGGCCTGTTTCACCACTGGACGAGGACGCCGCTGCATGAGTGGCTCACCGACCTGCAACTCCAGGGTGTCGGACACCATCTGATTGCAGGCGTTGATCACGGTATAGGTAATCAGTGGCTTCTTGCGGAAGCTGTTGATCACCTGCTCGCGCGACGCCAGGAAAGTGACCGTGCCGGCTGCCCCTTCCTGCAAGAGCAGCGGCCAACAGCTGTCTGCTTCGTCCAGGCACCATTGGGCAGTATGCTGGTGGCTCGGTTGATAGCCATCGTAAACCACATCGACATGCCCCCCTTCGCGAGCGTTCCACGGCACCAAAACACCACCCTGTGCCTCCCTGACTGTGGGTGCCCGTGGCGTCAGGGGCTGCTGGCGAATTGCGAATATTGCAGGTGGGAATTCGAGGGCGTCCTTCAGTTCGCTCGCGTTACAAAAGCTGGTCTTGACGCGCAGTTCGAACGTGGAGCAATCGCCGATCTTTTCCAACTTAGCCCTTGGAATATCAGCCTTGACGCCGTCGCTTTTCCAGGCGTCCGTGACAATCTCACCGTCCAGAATATCAAAGCGATAAGCGCTGCCATCTGCATATTTAGCATCGATCCACATCCAGCAATGGCTCGCACACTCACCATATGCGCCCAACGGCGCTATCACCTTCGCATCCCCCGGGAAGTTATCGAGGCACAGCATCCGATCCTGGTTCGCCTCTTCAATCAGCGGGCGTTCGAATTCGGGCGTTAAAACACTGATCACTCTCGCTTGGGACGGCTGTACCTTCCCAACGACGGCGAGGTCATAGGTCAGTGTCATCTTCTTGATGAAGAAACACGCCACCACACAAGCCGACAATTTGGCGGAAGGCTTATCTCCGTCCTGTTCAACCTTGAAATCACCCAACAGTTTCTTCGCGTAACCGGGCCCGCTTACATAAAACCTGACCTCGTCATCTTTGTAAGTGTCCAGACCCGGGATGATGATCTCACCTCCCTCTTGGGTGTTTTCGGGGTTGAGGCACCACTCACCGTTGTATTGCGTCGACTCGCGCAAGTGTGGCGGCGGCAAGTCGAGCGCTGGGTCCACACGTAAAAGCGTGGTGTGACGCGAGTGTAAATCTTCGCCATTTTTCGGTAGATCGGTGTGATTCATCGGGTCGAGGGTATCGAACTCTCCCTGATTGCCCGAGTAAACCCAGGCCAAACTAGGTGTAACGGACGAATAGTCTTCTCTCCTCGCCAGCCAACCTCTGGGGATTCGGTATTCAAACAGGTGTTTCGGATGCGCCTCTTCGGCACTTATCGCCCGGCCAAACTCCAACCATCTGAATGCGGGCTTCACCAAATGCTCGTCACCGACAACGACCAAATACAGGCGCATACCTTTCACCGGCATAGGTGGAGCCTTGAAGCGAATGAGCCCATCGCCTGAAAAACTCTGCATTCTCAGCCAATGGGTGTTTGACTCGATCACCTCTTGGGGAAATTCCGGTAGCGCGTCCTGTGTCTGATCTTCTTCAAGATCCTCAACAAACACCTCTCCGACAATTGACCTCTGGTGGTCCCCGTAAACGAGCGCCTCATACCAATATTCAACCGGCTGGCCGATGCTTCGACTTACCCAGTCCGAAGGAATGTCGACTTTGTCGCCATCGTCGGAGGGAACACGCGGCTCAAATACGGGTTGATCATAGTTTTTCAACCGCCAGAAGAACTTGATATCACTACTGCCTTGCGGCGCAAAAAGGGTGGCCGTCAGCCCATTCTTGCCGTCAAGTGGGTCAAGCAAACCGCCGTCTACGTGTTCGATTTCAGCCATGCGCATTTCAAGTTCGGTTGCCGCGCCAGCTGGCCGATACGAAGATGAGGCAATCGATTGGGAAGTACTGGTTTCTTGAGGAAGTGTTTTTTTAGCCACGATAAGACTCCTGTCCAGCATTAGATCACCGTCGGGCCCGGCCCTGCGGGCCGGAAACTGCGGTTATCTAACACGTGGATCAGGAATCCTGCCTACTGTCAGAATTGACAGTTCTGCTCAAAAGCCTCGGCATTTCAGACCAGCGGCTGCTTTACAAACCCTCCAGTTCCGCCATCAAATCACTCAACCGATCCACCTTCTCGGCACTGATCTCATTGCCCGCCAAACCCTCGATATACTCGGCCAACTCCGCCACCGTGCTGCATTCGAACATCGCCCGCAGCGGCACATCGCGCTGCAGCGTCTTCTGTACCCGCGAAGCGATTTGCGTGGCCAGCAATGAATGCCCGCCCAGTTCGAAGAAGTTGTCCTGCACCCCTACTCGTTCGACCTTGAGCACTTCGGCCCAGATCGCGGCCAGGGTGGTTTCCAGTTCATTGCGCGGTGCCAGGTAGTCCTGGCTGTGCAACTGGCCGATGTCCAGGGCCGGCAGGGCCTTGCGGTCGAGTTTGCCGTTGGCGTTGAGCGGCAGGCGCTCAAGCCACAGCCAGTGCAGCGGCACCATGTATTCCGGCAATTCGGCGCGCAGGCGTTGCTTGATACGGTCCAGGCGTTCGCTTGGGCTTAAGCTTTCATCAACCGGCACCAGGTAGCCCACCAGGTGCTTGCCGTTGACGCCCTCCTGGACACCGACCGCCGCATCACGCACCTCGGGTTGTTCGTGCAGGCGTGCTTCGATTTCACCCAGTTCGATGCGGTAGCCGCGAATCTTCACCTGATGGTCGACCCGCCCGACATACTCCAACACGCCGTCACTGCGTCGGCGCGCCAGGTCGCCGGTGCGGTACAGGCGCTCGCCCGGTGCGCCGAACGGGTTCGGTACAAACACCGGTGCGGTGCGCAGCGGGTCGCTGACGTAACCGCGACCGACGCCGATGCCGGCCACGCACACTTCACCGACGGCGCCTTGGGGCACCAGCTCCAGCGTGCCGTCCAACAGGTACAGACGGTTGTTGTCGGTGGGCGTGCCAATCGGCAGATAAGTGCCACGGGTCGAGGCCAGGTCGACGCGGTAGAACGCCACGTCGTCCGAGCATTCCGCCGGGCCGTAGGCGTTGACCAGGCCGATCTGCGGGTAGCGCAGCAGCCATTGGTGCGCCAGCTCCGGCGGCATGGCTTCACCGGTCGGCAGCATCCAGCGCAGGCCGTCGAGGCGAATGTGGTCCTGGGCGAGCATGCCCTGGATCAGCGACGGCACGCTTTCCAGCACGGTGATGCCGTGTGCCTGAACATGCTCCAACAACCCCTGCGGATCATGCGCAAGGGCGTTCGGCACAATATCCACCCGCGCGCCAAACAGCGGCGCGGCGAGGAACTGCCACACGGAAATATCGAAGCTTTGCGAAGCGGTCTGCGCGATCACATCGGCATCGCTCAGTTGCAGGTAGGGCACCTTGCTCAACTGGTTATTGAGCATGCCGCGCTGTTCAACCATCACGCCCTTGGGCAGGCCGGTGGAACCGGAGGTGTAGATCACGTAGGCGAGGTTGTCCGGGGCGCTATAGACGCCCGGGTTCTCGCCACGGGCGGGGATTTCCTCCCACACCAGCAACTGGCAGTCGACGCCGTCGAGCAGTTCGATGGCCTGTTCCCGGCACGCTTCGGTGCACACCAGCAAGGGCGTGCGGCTCAGGTCGATGATGCGGCTCAGGCGCGGGCCCGGCAGGCCAGGGTCCAGCGGCAGGTAGCCGGCACCGGCCTTGAAGCTGCCGATGATCATGCCGAGCAACTCCAGGTTACGCTCGGCCAGCAACGCCACCGGTTGGTCCGGGCCGATACCGGCGGCAATCAGCGCATGCCCCAGGCCGTTACTGCGCCGGTTCAACGCCTCATAGCTCCATTGCCGGCCAAGGCAACTGGCGGCGATACGCTGCGGATGCTGCGCCACCCGCTCCTCGAACAACTCGACATAGCTGCGCGCCAGCGGGTAGTCGTGTTCGCTCTGGTTGCAGCCATCCACCAGGAACGCGCGCTCCTGCTCGCCGATCAGCGGCAGGTCGGCCATGTCGCCATGGAAGCCCTGCACCAGCGCCAGCAACAGGCGCTTGAACTCGGCGAGCATGCCTTGCACGGTGGTTTCATCGAAGTAGCGCTGGTCGTAGGACAGGTGCAAGCCCAGGTCATCGCCCGGGTAGCACACGGCGGTCAGTGGGAAGTTGGTGTGGGTACGCCCGGAATCGGAGGTGGCATTCAGGCTTTGCGCATGGCTGAGCACCGAGGTTTCCACCGGGGCGTTTTCGAACACGAACAGGCTGTCGAACAGCGGTTGGCCCTTGGGCAGTTCGCTGTGTTCCTGGATAGTCACCAGCGGCAGGTATTCGTACTCGCGCAGTTGCATATTGCTGTCGAGCAGACCGCTCAACCATTGGCGCACGCTGCACCGCTGGTCATCAGCAGGCAGCTTTACCCGCAGCGCGATGCTGTTGATAAACAGGCCCACGGTGCGTTGCATCTCGGGCATGTCCACCGGACGCCCGGCCACGGTGACGCCGAACAGCACCTCGCGATCACCGCTCACGCGCCGCAGCACCAAGGCCCAGGCCGCCTGGGCGAAGGTGTTGACGGTGAGTTGATGCGCCTGGGCCAGCTCGCGCAGTTGCGCGCCGTCACGGGCATCCAGCCAGGTGTAGCAGTCGCCCACCACCATGCCGCCGCTGTGGCCGGCATGTTCGCGCAGGAACGGCCGGTCGCTCGGGATCGGTGTGGTGCGTTCGAAACCTTGCAGGTTGCGCTGCCACCACTGGCGCGCTGCGTCCAGGTCCTGGCGTTGCAGCCAGGCGATGTAGTCGCGGTAGCGCGGCGGCGTGGCCAGTTGCGCGTCGCGCCCTTCGCCAAGCGCCTGGTAGAGCTCGAAGAAGTCGTTCATCAGCAGCGAACGGCACCAGGCATCGATAAGGATGTGGTGGTTGCTCATCATGAACCAGTAGCGCGCCTCGCCCACGCGGATCAGGCGCAGGTGGAACGGCGCCTGGTTGAGCAGATCGAAACCGGCCTCGCGCTCAGCCTTGAGCAGCGCTTGCAGACGCGGCTCGTGTTCACGCTCGGGGTCGGCGCTCCAGTCCAGGTAGTCAATCGGCGTGCTGCCGGGTTTGTGGATCACTTGCAGCATGTCTTCGCCGACGTTCCAGCAGAACGAGGCACGCAAGGCTTCGTGGCGGGCGATCACCGCCTGCCAGGCCTGGGCGAAACGCTCGGGATCGAGGGCGCTGTTGATGCGGTAGCGGTCCTGCATGTAATACAGGCCGGTGCCCGGTTCCAGCAGGGTGTGCAGCAGCAGGCCCTCTTGCATCGGGGTCAGCGGGTAGACATCTTCGATAGCGCCGGCCGCTACCGGCAAGCTGTCCAGTTGCGCCTGGGTCAACCGTGCCAGCGGGAAGTCGGACGGCGTGAGGCCACCGGATTCGTCCTTGATGCAATGGGCGATCAGGTCCTGCAGTTCGGTCAGATAGGCCTCGGCCAGTTTGCCAATGGTCTGCTGATCGTAGCGCTCGCGGCTGAAGGTCCAGCGCAGCACCAGTTCACCGCCGTACACCTGGCTGTCGACACTCAGCGCGTTGGGCAGCGGTGCATCAGGGTCGTGGGCAAGGCCGGCGGATTCCTCCAGCGGATGAAACAGCGCGTCGGCGCCGAAGCTCTGGTCGAACTGGCCGAGGTAGTTGAAGGTAATGTCGGCGCTCGGCAGCGCGGCCAGGCTGCGTTGGCACGGTTCGTCCGCCAGGTAGCGCAGCACGCCGTAGCCCAGGCCTTTATGTGGCACGCCGCGCAGTTGCTCCTTGATCGCCTTGATCGAATCGCCCGGTTCCGCCTGCGGGGTCAGGCGCAACGGATAGGCGCTGGTGAACCAGCCGACGCTGCGGGTCAGGTCGATGTCATCGAACAGGCTTTCGCGGCCGTGGCCTTCCAGTTGAATCAACGCTGCGTCGTGACCGCTCCAGCGGCACAGCACGCGAGCCAGGGCGGTCAGCAGCAGGTCGTTGACCTGGGTGCGGTAGGCGCTCGGCGCCTGTTGCAGCAACTGCCGGGTGCGCTCGACGTCCAGGCGCACGCTGACGGTCTCGGCGTCACGCTGGCGCAGTGCGCCGTGTGGGCGATCCACCGGCAACGCCAACGCCGGGCCCGCCAGTTGCGCTTGCCACAGGCTCAGCTCTTCGCGCAGGGATTCGCTATGGGCATAGGCCTGCAAACGTGCGGCCCAATCGCGCAACGCGCTGGTTTTGGCCGGCAGGCTGACGGACTGGCCTGCGCTCAGTTGGCGATAGACCGTTTGCAGGTCTTCGAGCAACACGCGCCAGGACACGCCGTCCACCACCAGGTGATGGATGGCGATCAGCAGGCGCTGCCGGCCTTGCGGGCCGTCCACCAGCAAGGCGCGCAGCAGCGGGCCGTGCGCCAGGTCGAGGCTGCGCTGGGTGTCGGTGAACAGCGCGGTGCAGTGGTCCATGTCGCGCACCTGCGCCTGCATCAATACGCCGCCCTGGGGCACGCTCAGGTGTTCGGCGTGCCACTGGGCATCGCGCTGGGTGAAGCTCAGGCGCAGCGCGTCGTGATGCTCCAGCACCGCCAGCAGGGCCTGCTCCAGGCGATGTGGCTCGAGCAGTTGCAGCGGCTTGAGCACCAGGGCCTGGTTCCAGTGCTGGCGCGCAGGAATGTCGGAGTCGAAAAACCAATGCTGGATCGGCGTAAGGCCCGAGCGGCCGGTGAGCACACCTTGCTCGGCGCTGAACGTCTCGACGCGCGTGGCGACGGCGGCCAGGCTTTGCACGGTCTGGTGCTGGAACAGGTCACGCGGGCTGAAATGAATGCCCGCCTGCCGCGCACGGCTGACCACCTGGATCGACAGGATCGAATCGCCGCCCAGCTCGAAGAAGTTATCGTCGAGGCCGACTTGCTGCAGGTTCAGCACCGCGCACCAGATGGCCGCCAACGTGCTTTCCAACGCATTGCGTGGCGCCACGTACGCCTGGCGATTCGCTTCAGGATCGGGCTGCGGCAAGGCGCGCCGGTCGAGCTTGCCGTTGGCGGTCAGCGGCATGCTGTCGAGCACGATCAGGTGGGCGGGCACCATGTAGTCCGGCAAGTGCGCCTTGAGGTGGGCCTTCACCGCGTCGCGCAAGGCGCCGTGCTCGGCGTCGCTGACCAGGTACGCCACCAGCTGTTTACCGCTCGGCGAATCCAGCGCCAGCACCACCGCTTCACGCACGGCTGCATGCTCCAACAGGCGCGTTTCGATCTCGCCCAATTCGATGCGGAAACCGCGAATCTTCACCTGATGGTCGATGCGCCCCAGGTACTCCACCTGCCCATCGGCACCTTGGCGCACCAGGTCACCGGTGCGGTACAGGCGCCCGCCATTGGCGGTGAACGGGTCGGCGACAAAGCGCTCCGCCGTCATGCCGGGGCGCTGGTGATAGCCCTGAGCCAGGCCCGCGCCGCCGATGTACAACTCGCCGCTCGCGCCCTGCGGCACCAGAGCCAGGTCGGCGTCGAGAATGTACGCCACGCGCGCGCCGACAATGCTGCCGATCGGCACGCTGGCGGCGCCCTCCGCCACCTGTTGCGGCGCCAGGCTGGCCAGCGGCATCACCACGGTTTCGGTCGGGCCATAGGCGTTGAAAAACAGCTCAGGCTGGAACGCCGCGCGAATACGCTGCAGATGTTCACCGGTCAGTGCTTCACCGCCGGTGATGCACATGCGCACCGGCAAGGTCTGCTGTTGCGTGGCCAGCCACTGCGCCAACTGGCTGCCGTAGCTGGGCGTGAACCCGAGGATATTCACGCGATGGCTGCGGATCAGCGCGCAGATCTCTTCGGCGTCCCATTGGCCCTGGGCGCGCAATACCACGTGGGCACCGCTGAGCAACGGCACCAGCAGGCGCTCGGTGGCGGCGTCGAAGTTGATCGAATAAAAGTGCAGTTCGCAGTCGTCCGGGCGCATGCCGAAACGCTCGATCACGGCCTGGCAATGCATGGCGATTTCCCCCTGGGACACCACCACGCCTTTAGGCTTGCCGGTGGAGCCGGAGGTGTAGATCAGGTACGCCTGGTGCTGCGCCAGGCTGATAAACGGCAGCTCATCGGCCGGATAATTTTCCAGCCTGGCCGCGTCATCTTCCAGGCACCAGCACGCCAGCGCGTGCGGCAACTCGCCCAGGGCCTGGAACATCGCCGCATCGCTGAGCAGCAGGCCGATGCCGCTGTCTTCGATCATGTAGTGCAGGCGGTCCAGCGGGTATTCCGGGTCCAGCGGCACATAGGCGCCGCCGGCCTTGAGGATCGCCAGCAGGCCGACGACCATTTCCAGCGAGCGTGGCAGCGCCAGGCCGACCCGCACCTGCGGACCGACGCCACGTTCGCGCAGCATCCAGGCCAGGCGATTGGCGCGGGCGTCGAGTTCGGCGTAAGTGAGGGTCACACCGGCAAAGGTCAGCGCCGGCGCAGCGGCACGCTTGCGCGCCTGCTGGCTGAACAGGGTCTGGATACACTGGTCCAGACGATGCTCTCCGGCTGCAACCCCGAGGCTGTCCTGCAGGGCGCGCTGCTCGGCGGCGCTGAGCAACGGCAGTTCGCTGAGGCGTTGGTGCGGATTATCGATCAGTGCTTCCAGCAAATTGCGCCAATGCGCGGCCATGCGGGCGATGCGCGGCTCATCAAACAAATCGGTGCTGTAGGTCAGGCAGCAACCCAGGCGATGGTCGAGGTCGGTGACTTCCAGGTTGAGGTCGAACTTGGTGGCGCGGGCATCGTTGGCCAGGTACTCGACGGTCATGCCGGCCAGTTGGCGGCTCTGCTGGAACTCCCAGCGCTGCACGTTGCACATCACCTGGAACAGCGGGTTGTACGCCGCGCTGCGCGGTGGTTGCAGCGCCTCCACCAGATGGTCGAACGGCAGGTCCTGATGGGACTGGCCTTCGATCACGGTGTGACGCACCTGCTCGAACAACTGCGCCACACTCATCTGCCCATTGAGCTGGCAACGCAACACCTGGGTGTTGAGGAACGCACCGATCAGCCCTTCGCTTTCCGGGCGGATACGGTTGGCCACCGGCGCGCCGATGCGCAGGTCGGTCTGGCCGCTGTAGCGGTAGAGCAACACGGCCAGGGTAGCGGTCATGGTCATGAACAGGGTCAGGCCCTGTTCGGCGTTGAAGGCGCGTACGCGGGCGGCCAGGGCATCGCTCAGGTCGAAGCGGTACAGCTCGCCGCGATGACTTTGCACCGCCGGGCGCGGGCGGTCGCCGGGCAGTTCGAGCAGCGGATGTTCGCGGCCCAGTTGCGCGGTCCAGTAATCCAGCTGGCGTTGACGCTCGCCCGATTCCAGCCATTGGCGTTGCCACACGCTGTAGTCCAGGTACTGCACCGGCAGCGGCGCCAGCGGTGAGTCGCGCTCGTCGATAAAGGCTTCGTACAGTGCACTGAGTTCACGGGCAAAGATGTCCATGGCCCAGCCTTCGGTGACGATATGGTGCAGGGTCAGCACCAGGTAATGGTCCTGCTCGCCGGCCTTGACCAGGCAGGCGCGCAGCAACGGCCCACGTTCCAGGTTGAACGGCGTATGCGCTTCCTGATCGGCCAGGTGCTGCAAACGCTGCTGGCGCTCGGTCTCGCTGAGTGCCGAGAAGTCCTGCCAGTCCATGCGCAGGTTGGTCTGCGGCGAGACGTGTTGACAGGCCACGCCATCGACGCTCGGGAAGGTGGTGCGCAGGGTTTCGTGGCGCATGATCAGGGCCTGCAAGGCTGCCTCGAAACGCCCCACATCCAGCACCCCGCGCAAGCGCGCCATGCCACCGACGTTGTAGGCCGGGCTGTCCGGCTCCATCTGCCAGAGGAACCACATGCGCTGCTGGGAATAGGACAGCGGCACCGGCGCGCTGCGGTCGACCCTGGCGATGGCGGTCTGTTGGTTGCGTTGGCCCGACGCCTGGATCAGGCCCACTTGTGCGGCGAAATCGCCCAGCTCGCTGGCATCGAACAAGGTGCGCAATGGCAGCTCGACGTCGCAGGCCTGACGAGTACGGGAGATGATCTGCGTGGCCAGCAACGAGTGGCCGCCCAGGGCGAAAAAGTCGTCGCGCAGGCCGATACGCGGCAGGCCGAGCACTTCGCGCCAGATCGCCGCAATCTGCTGCTGCAACGGCGTCTCGGGTTCGACGTGTTCGCGGGTTTGCCACACGGGTTGCGGCAATGCGCGGCGGTCGAGCTTGCCGCTGGGGCTCAAGGGCATGACGTCCAGGTACATCAGGAAGGCAGGCACCATGTACTCGGGCAAGCGGGCAGCCAGCGCGGTTTTTACCGCCTGTGCATCCAGTTCGACAGGGCCGCTGTAGTAACCGATCAACTGCTCGTCACGCACCAGCACCACCGCTTGGGCGATGCCCTGAACCGCCAGCATGCGCGCTTCGATTTCCTGCGGTTCCACCCGCAAGCCGCGCAGCTTGACCTGCTGATCGAGACGCCCCAGGTATTCAAGCACACCCTCAAGGCTCCAGCGCGCACGGTCGCCGGTGCGATACAGGCGCGCGCCGGCCTCGCCCAGCGGGTCGGCGACAAAGCGTTCGGCGGTCAGCCCGGCACGGCCAAGGTAACCGCGCGCCAGGCCAATGCCGCCGATGCACAATTCACCCGGCACACCGGCCGGCAGCGGGTTGAGGTGCTCGTCGAGCACCCGGCAGATCACATTGCCCAGTGGCCGGCCAATCGGCGAGCGCTCGCCATCGTCCACGGCGCAGTGCCAATGGGTGACGTTGATCGCGGTCTCGGTCGGGCCATACCGGTTGTGCAATTGCACCGCCGGCAGGCGTGCCAATACGCGGTCGCGCAGTTCGGCGGGCAAGGCTTCGCCGCCGGAGAACAGGCGGCGCAGGCTGGTGCATTCGGCTGCCAGCGGTTCGTCGATAAACAGCTGCAGCAACGGCGGCACGAAGTGCAGCGTGGTCACGCCATGTTCCTGCACCAGTTGCGCGATGCGATGCGGGTCACGGTGCTCGCCGGGGCCTGCCAGGACCAAACGGCAACCGGTGATCAGCGGCCAGAAGCACTCCCACACCGACACGTCGAAACTGATCGGCGCCTTTTGCATCAGCACGTCGCTGGCGTCCAACCGGTAGGCGGCCTGCATCCACTGCAAGCGCTCGGCCAGCGCCGCGTGGGTATTGCCCACACCCTTGGGCTGGCCGGTGGAGCCGGAGGTATAGATCACATAGGCGAGGTTGTCGCCGTGCAGGTGCAGGCCCGGCGGCTGGCTTGGCCAGCTGTCCAGGTGCAGGCTGTCCATGGCAATCACGCACACGCCTGGGGTCGTCGGCAGACGTTCGAGCAGCGAAGTCTGGGTCAACAGCAGGTGTACGCCGCTGTCTTCGAGCATGAAGGCCAGGCGCTCGGCGGGGTAATCCGGGTCCAGCGGCACATAGGCGCCACCGGCCTTGATGATCGCCAGCAGACCGATCAGCAACTGCGGCGAACGCTCGGCGGCGATGCCCACGCAGACGTCCGGGCCCACACCCTTGTCGCGCAGGTAATGGGCCAGGCGGTTGGCCTGGGTGTGCAGTTGGGCGAAGCTCAAGCTGGCGTCCTGCCAGACCAGCGCCGGGGTGTCCGCGGTGTGCAGGTTGAGCAGTTCGGGCAGCCATTGCCGGGCCGGCGCGCACGGCGCCTGGCTCCATGGGCGTTGCTCGTCCTCTGCGCTCAGCTCCAGCTCGCCCACGGCGTGCTGCGGTTGCGCGCAGACCGCTTGCAGCAGGTGGACGTAATGCTCGGCCAGGCGCTGAAGGGTGGCGCTGTCAAACAGTTCATCGGCGTAGTCGAACGACAGGCTCAAGCGCCCGTTGCGGTCTTCTTCGCTGTGCAGTTGCAGGTCGAACTTGGCTTCGCGGCTGTGCCACGGCAGCTCATCGGCGAGCAGGCCCGGCAGGCGGCGCAAGGCACTCAGGTCGCGTTGCTGGTGGTTGAACATCACCTGGAACAGACCCTGTTCACGCGCCTGTGGGAAGGCCTCCAACAGTTGCTCGAACGGCAGGTCCTGATGGGCCTGGGCGTCCAATGCAGCCTGGCGTGTCGCGGCCAGCAGTTGGTTGAACGGCAGGCGCCCGTCGAGCTCGGCACGCAGTACCAGGGTGTTGATGAAGAAACCGACCAGGCCATGGGTTTCCTGGCGCGGGCGATTGGCATTGGGCACGCCGATGCGGATATCGCGCTGGCCGCTGTAGCGATACAACAGGGTCTGGAACGCGGCCAGCAGCAGCATGAACGGGGTGGATTCATGGGCGCGCGCGGTCTGGCCGATCGCGGCGCTGAGGGACGCGTCCAGGCGTACGGTATGCCGCGCGGCGCTGTTGCGCGCCTGCGTCGAGCGTGGGTGGTCGGTGGCCAGGTTGAGGGGCGGATGCTCCTCCCCCAGCGTCGCCTTCCAGTACGCCAACTGTCGCTCGCCTTCGCCGGCGGCCAGCCACTGGCGCTGCCAGCTGGCGTAGTCGGCGTATTGCAGGGTCAGGGGCGGCAACTCAAGGGGCTGGCCCTGGACGGCAGCGGCGTACAGGCGCGAGAACTCGTCAATCAGGATATTGAGCGACCAGCCATCGGCGATGATGTGGTGCAACGTCACCAGCAGTTGATGGTCCTCATCGTCCAGACGCACCAGGGTGACCCACAGCAGCGGGCCTTTCTCCAGGTCGAACCGGGTACGCGCTTGATCTTCGCGGACCTGCTGCGCACGCGCCTGGCGCTCGTCATCGGGCAAGTCGCTGAGGTCGATGACGTGCAACGCGAAATCCGTCGCGGCCTCGACTCGCTGAAAGCCCTGACCATCGCGCTCGTAAAAGCGTGTACGCAAGGCTTCGTGGCGCTGGATCAACTGCTGGAAGCTTGAGCGCACGGCGTCTTCATCCAGCTCGCCGCGCAGGCGCAGGGCGCCGGGGATGGTGTAGGCGCTGCTGTTCGGGTCCAGTTGCCAGGTGATCCACAGGCGGTTCTGGGCCAGGGATTGCGGCAGGTCGTCCTGGCGCGACACAGAGGCCATCGCGCCCTGGGCAACGCCGCCGTCCTGTTGCAGGCGCGCGACGCTGGCGGCGAAACCTTGCAGAGTGGGCGCTTCGAACAGCAGGCGCAGGTTCAGCTCCAGGCCCAGGGTTTCGCGCAGGCGCGCGACCACTTGGGTCGCGCTGATGGAGTTGCCGCCGAGCAGGAAAAAGTGATCATCGGCGGCGACCGTCGGCACCTGCAGTTGCTCGCACCAGATCGCGGCGATCTGATTTTGCAGGGCGGACTCCAACACCGCATCACTGGCCTGCGCTTGCAGGTCGGGGAACTGCGCATAGCAGTCGAGACTGCCATCGGCATGGCGCAGCGCACACGCCGCCCGTTGCACCTTGCCGCTGGAGGTTTTCGGCAACGCGCCCGGATTGAGCAACACCACCACGCACGGCGCCTCCTGGCAGGCCTCGGCCACTGCCTGGCGAATCGCCTTGATCAGCGCTTCGGGCGGCAGGATTTTCTGCACGCTGCGGCTGATTTCCGCGGCAATGCCGATGCCTTCCACGCCGTGGTCATTCACCGCAAAGGCGGCCACCCGGCCCTTGCGTACTACCTCCACCTCACGCTCGATGGTTTGCTCGATGTCCTGCGGGTACAGATTGTGTCCGCGTACGATCAGCAGGTCTTTCAAGCGCCCGGTGATGTACACCTCACCGTCACGGATAAACCCCAGGTCGCCGGTGCGCAGCCAGGTCCGGCCGGCGTGCTGGACGAAAGTCCGGGCGCTGGCTTCGGGGTTGCGCCAGTAACCGTGGGCAATGCTCGGGCCGCTGGCCCAGAGTTCGCCCACGCAATTGTCGGCCAACGCGCAGAGCGTGTGGGGATCGGCAATCAGCACGGCGTGGTCCGGCTGATGGGTGCCGCAACTCATGACCGCACTGCCCTGCCCCGGCTCGGCGCGGTTGGCGGCCAGCGCCTGCGCATCCAGGTGCAGCGCAGGGATGCCGTGGCCACGGCGGCCACCGGCGACAAACAAGGTCGCTTCGGCCAGGCCATAGGAGGCGAAGAAATTATTCGAGCTGAAACCACAGGCGGCGAATTTTTCGCCGAACCGTTCCAGGGTGTCCAGGCGGATCGGCTCGGAACCGGAATAGGCCACGCGCCAGGTGCTCAGGTCCAGGCGTTCCAGAGCCGACTCGCTAACCCGTTCGCTGCACAGACGGTAGGCGAAGTCCGGGCCACCGCTGATGGTGCCGCCGTATTCGCTGATCGCCTCGAGCCAGCGCAGTGGACGCGCCAGGAAGTAGGCCGGCGACATCAGCACGCACGGCACGCCGCTGAAGATCGGTTGCAACAGGCCGCCGATCAGACCCATGTCGTGGTACAGCGGCAGCCAGCTGACGATCACATCGTCCGGGTTGAGGTCGATGCCAAAGCCGCGGCGGATCAGCACTTCGTTGGCCACCAGGTTGCCGTGGCTGACTTGCACGCCCTTGGGCAGGGCGGTGGAGCCGGAGGTGTATTGCAGGAAGGCGATGTCGTCGGGCTGCAACTCGGGGGCGACCCAACGCTCGGCAAGCTGTGGGTCGAGGGTGTCCACGCTCAACAGCGGCGGTGCGTTTTCGATCTGCGCCAGGCCATCGGCGAGGCTGGCGATGGTCAGCAGCCGGCGCGGCTCGGCATCGCTGATAATCGACAGCAAGCGCTCCTGATGATGGCGCTTGCTCGATTCCGGCGGGTAAGCCGGCACCGCGATCACCCCGGCGTACAGGCAACCAAAGAACGCCGCGACATAGTCCGGACCGCTGGGAAACAACAACACCGCGCGCTCGCCCATCGCGACATCGGCTTGCAAGGCCGCGGCGATGGTGCGCGCGCGTTGGTCCAGGTCACGGTAGCTGAGCACCACGCTGTGCTCGGCGGACTCGGCCAGAAAGCGCAGGGCCAGGCGGTCCGGCGTCTGCGCGGCACGGCGCTGGAGAGACTGGACCAGAGTGCGGGGAAGTTCGAAGGCGTCCATCATGGGGTTCCTGCCTGAAATCGGCTTACGGGAAATTCGGGAAATCGGTGAGGTTCAGCCGGCGACGCGCTGGCGCGCCGCGCCACTGCGCCAACGGGCCAGGTGGGCCTCGGCATAGCGCCGCATACAGCGCAGCACGACGCTTTCGTGCTGCACGAGAAAGAAGTGATGCCCCTCGAACATGTCGAGGGAAAAGCCGCTGGCGGCTTCGAGCTGCCAGTCGAGCAATTGGTCGGCGCGCACGCTGTCCTGCTTGCCGCCAAAGACATGGATCGGCACGTCCAGCGGCTCGCGTTCGCCATAGGTAAAGCTGCCGCACAGCAGGAAATCGGCGCGCAGGATCGGCAGCATCAACTGCATCAATTCGGGATTGGCCAAGGCGTCTTCCGCAGTGCCCTGCAGCTCGCGCAAGCGGGCGATCAACTGTGCGTCGGTTTTTTCGATGGCGTAGTCGCTGACATCGCGCCGCGCCGGGCCGGCGGTGCCGGAGACAAACAACGCCAGCGGCGCCGGCACATTGCGCGCGTTCAGGGCATGCGCCAGCTCGAACGCCAGCAGGCCGCCGAGGCTGTGGCCGAACAACGCATAAGGGCCATTCAGGTCGCGGCTGATTTCAATCGCAAGCTGGGCGGCCAGGGCCTTGATATCGCGTTGCAGCGGTTCGCCCATGCGCATGCCCCGCCCCGGCAGCTCCAGCGGGCACACCTGCAACCAATCTGGCAACACGCGGCGCCAACGGGCGTAGACCGAGGCACTGGCGCCCGAATGGGGCAGGCAGAACAGACGCAGCGGCGTTGGCACACTCATCACCCGAGTACCCCAAGCTGAAACACGCTGCGTCCACGATAAAAACCCATTTCGCCCTCCTGCGGGTGCTGATCCCTGGCCGTTTGCTAACGAACCTTTCACCCAGAAGAACGGACGGCCCCGGCAAATAATTAGTCGTCGGGGACGAGCGAGACGCGGCTCACGCCTCTCGCGAAGGCGTAAGATTAGTTCGTTTTCTCATTTGACAATCATTATCATTCAGCATAATTTGTTGCCCGATGTGTAGGAGGCCTCAGCAAGGATGCCCTCCCCTAACCTCTTTGCAACAAGGTGATTTCCATGACGGAACAAGTATCCACAGGCAGGTGCGACTCACCCCTTCTCCAGGCGTTCGTCGACAATCGACTTATCCTGGTGAAGATCGCGGCGCGTATTACCGGCTGCCGTTCCCGTGCCGAGGATGTGGTGCAGGACGCCTACTTTCGGCTGCAATCGGCACCGACCATCACCTCTTCGTTCAAGGCACAACTGAGTTATCTGTTCCAGATCGTGCGCAACCTGGCGATCGATCACTACCGCAAGCAGGCCCTGGAGCTCAAATACTCCGGTACCGAAGAGGAAGGCTTGAATGTGGTTATCCACGGCGCTTCACCGGAAACCTCCCACATCAATTTCAACACCCTGGAAAACATCGCCGACGCCCTGACCGAACTGCCACAGCGCACCCGCTACGCCTTCGAGATGTACCGCCTGCACGGCGTGCCGCAGAAAGACATCGCCAAGGAACTCGGGGTCTCGCCAACACTGGTGAACTTCATGATCCGCGATGCGCTGGTGCACTGCCGCAAAGTGTCGGGCAGCCACAGCGATACGTTTGCGCGCAGGGTTTGAACAACACACAAACCACTGTGGGAGGGGGCTTGCCCGCGATGCGGTGTGTCAGTTAGCTCTGTTTTAGCTGACACACCGCTATCGGGGGCAAGCCCCCTCCCACATTTGGACCGGGATCGACACAAAATACCGGTCGGCTCTAAGGCCGCCGCGCTTTTGATCTTGATCTTAGGCGCCCCGTTAAACCACGCTGGCCGAACGCAGGCTTGAATCCGTGGGTAACCCGGCAGGACGCCGGGTTAGCCGCACTGGGCCATGGATGGCCCATTGCGGCGGCCCACGGATTCAAGCCGGAGAGAGGGCACACCGAGCCTAGGCGAGGTGCCGAGTGGTGGGGCAAGAGCCCTTTGGTTACTTTGGGGCTTTTCCAAAGTGACCCGCCGTCAGGGCGGAACCCTAAGTGGCCGTTACCTAAATAATGGATATGTACTCGATCTGATCCAACATCCCGGCCAGCCCAGAGGCCGCCATCGGGGGCAAGCCCCCTCCCACATTTGGACCGGGGCCGTCATAAGATACCGGTCGGCTCCAAGGCCCCCATCAGGAGCAAGTCCCCTCCCACACTTGATCAACTGCGGCCTCAGCGCAGTGGCGTTATATCAATCCGATACGGCGCGAAAATCCTGAGCATCTGGCCGTTATCCCGCAAGCGCTTGAGCAACTCGGCAAACGCCGGCCCGGTGATCGGCGCCTTGGGCCGCAGCAGCGCGTAATGGTGATAGACCTGATCAATGCGCTCCGACACCAGGAACTTGTCCGCCATGTCCGCGTTGCGCACCATGAAATCACTCAAGTACGAACGAGTGACCAACGCAATATCGGCACGCCCCCGCGCGACCATCAGCAAGTTGCTGTCATGGGAATACGTCAAGGTAGCGTTGAAGTGCTCGGCCAGGTACTTGGGGTCGGGGTTGAACTGGGCGAAGGCGTAGTGATAACCGCTGAACACCGCCAGGCGTTTGCCGGCCAGGTCGGCGAAAAAGCGCTGGTCGCGACCGGGCTCACGCTCGGCCACGAAGATTTCAGCGTCTTCCAGCCCCATGTCGACGCTGGTATGGGCCACATTCGTCCACCCCCAGGAGGGGTTTTCAAAGATCGCCATGTCCACCCGGCCCTGCTCGAAATCGCGAAAACGCCTGGGGATGGAGGTGGGCACCAGCACGAACTGATAGTCGCTTTGCACGGCGTTCAACGCTTCGACCAATTGCGGCAGCAACCCGGTATCGGCACCTTGCTCAGGGCGTACGGTATACGGCGGAAAATGCGCCGCGCCGACCCTCACCAACTGCGCGGCGCCAGCTTGCGTCCACCCTGCGGTACCCAGCGCCCAAAATGTAAGTCCTGCAGCCAGCCGCCATGGCGAAAACATCTAGGCACACACCGTTGAATTCTATGATGGCGATAAGCTAGGCGTTTTTCCCGGGAGAGACAACGCTTGCCAGTAAATTGATAGCTGCGCCTCAATCCGCCTTGAGCACCATCAGCAGGGCTTCTTCAGCCAGTTCTTCAAGCGTCAGGCTGCCCTGGGAGCGGAACCAGGTGGTGGTCCAGGACAGCGCGCCGGTCAGGAAGCGCCGGGTGATAAACACGTCGCCCTTGATGTAGCCCGCAGCCCTGGCTTCGCCCAGCACCTGCAGCCAGATGTCTTCATACACGTCGCGCAAGGCCAGTACCCGGGCCTGACCTTCGGCAGACAATGAACGCCATTCGTACACCAGCACCGCCATCGCCTCACCGCTGCCGCCCATGATTGACTGCAATTCGCAGCGGATCAGCGCCCGCACGCGCTCGCGCACAGTGCCCGCCTGCTCCAGCGCAGCGCGCATCATCGCGGTGTTGTAGAGGATGGTTTCTTCCATCACCGCGCGCAGGATCTCGTCCTTGCTCTTGAAGTGATGAAAGATGCTGCCCGACTGGATGCCCACCGCGCCAGCCAGGTCGCGCACGGTGGTGCGCTCGAAGCCCTTGTTGCGAAACAGGTGCGCCGCGGTTTGCAGCAACTTGCCCCGGGCACTCTCGGGGTCGGTCAATTGGCCACCGTCGACCATGGTGCGCATCACACGCGGGGCTTGGTGGTCATCCATGCTGCTTTCCCTTATGTCTACTATCGTCTTGGCGGGCAATTTAGGCCGTGGCAGTCACCCAAGCAAGCGCTTGGGCAAAACTGGTGTACAGGGTTTACAAACCAAGCGTGTGCTTGGCAGCCTCGCAACCAGCCATTGGAAGATTGAATAAGTCCCCTGGGCGGAACTACATGGCCCGGCTACGCTCTATCCCCATCAGGACAGGAACAGTACGGGAACCTGCGCATGCCTCATTGGCTGATTATTGACCTTGAAGCCACAACGGATGACGGCGGCTGGCCCGTGACGGAGATGGAGGTCATCGAAATCGGCGCAAGCCTGGTCAACCGCCAGGGCCGCGAGCTGGATCACTTCCAGCGCTTCGTGCGACCGCTGCGGCGGCCACTGCTGACGCCCTTTTGCCGCCAATTGACCCATATCACCCAGGCCAACATCGACGCGGCAGCGCCCATCACCGAGGTGTGGCCGCTGTTCGAACGCTGGCTCGGCCAGCATCAGCCACGCCTGGAAGGCTGGGCCAGCTGGGGCGATTATGATCGCGTGCAGCTGGAGCTGGAATGGCAGCGCAATGGCCTGGCCAGTGCGCTCGGCCAGACGCCCCATGTCAACCTCAAGCAGCGTTTCGCCAAGGCGCGCCGTCTGGACAAGCCGCTCGGGCTCAATGGCGCGCTGCAATTGGCGGGGATGCAGTTCGTTGGCCAGCAGCATCGCGCCCTGGAAGATGCGCGCAACACGGCGCGCCTGCTGCCGCTGATTTTGCCGGTCTAGGCAGCTCTGAAAGGCTTGGGCATACTGATCAACCTTTTTGCCTTAATGCTGCCACCTGTAGGAGCGAGCTTGCTCGCGAAGATCGCCAACGATAACGCAGCGCATCTGGGTTAACGGGGTGCTCTCAGGTTTTTCGCGAGCAAGCTCGCTCCTACAGGGGTTGGCGTAAGCTTTGACCCTTTTTCCGAGGATTCACCCATGTTCAAAGTCAACGAATACTTCGACGGCACCGTCAAGTCGATCGCTTTCGGCACCAAGGAAGGTCCGGCCACCATCGGCGTCATGGCCCCGGGTGAATACGAATTCGGCACTGCCCAGCGTGAAATCATGCACGTAATCTCCGGCGCCCTGGTCGTCAAACTGCCTGATGCCGAATGGGAAACCTTCGCTGCCGGCAGCCAGTTCAACGTGCCCGCCAACAGCAAGTTCCAGTTGAAGGTCGCCGAAGACACCGCCTACCTGTGCGAATACCGCAGCTGAACGCTAACCGGCGCCAAAAAAAGCCCGTCTCCTGCGAGACGGGCTTTTTTCATTCCAGCACCGTCACCGGCATGCCGACTTCCAACTGCCCAACCCCATCGTTGACCAGGTTCTGGCCGAACATCGCGCCCTGCTCGGTGCTGCGATAGGCCTGGAGCGTCGCGAACGGCTCGCGGTCCGGGCTGCGCTCGCCGGTCTGCGGGTCGATGGTGGTGAGGATGCAACGCGAACAGGGCTTGACCACGCGAAACTCCACCTCGCCGATGCGCAAGCGTTTCCAGCCATCCTCGGCGAAGGCCGCGCCGCCTTCGATGACCAGGTTGGGACGAAAGCGCAGCATCTCCATCGGCCGGCCGATGCGGGCGCACATATCGTCCAGGGAAGCCTGGCCGATCAGTAGCAAGGGGTAACCGTCGGCAAAGCCCACCTGATCGCTATCCTCGCCGAAACCATGCTGGGTGAAGCGGGCGCGGTCCACGGGCATATGCACCAGGCGCGTCGGTTTACCGATGAAGGCGCTGACCCAGGCCGCCGCCGCATCGCCCGCGTCCGGCACGCGCAGGGTGTCGTGCCAGATGGTCACACCGCGCAACGCGTCGGCGCCGGGCAGTGCCACGTCCAGTGTCCCATGGCCCGGCGAGCTGAGGGTCAGGCCGCCCGCCGGGTTCCACAGGGCCGTCAACTGGCTCATCTTCGCCACGGCGCGTTGCGTGAGGAATCGCCCGCTGGCTTCGTCCACCAGCATCCAGCGGCGATCCCCTTCCAGCCCGAGCTTGTCCAGGCCAATCTGCTGCAGGACTTCGGCCTTACCGGACTTCAAGGGGTAACGGTACAACGCGCTGAGACGGAGCATGAGCCTGCTTTCCTGGGAAACAAAGGGTCATACCCTAAGGTCAGGCGGGCACTTCGTCCAGCATCAGTCGCTCACGCACCACATCCACCAGTTTGTCGGGCTGGAACTTGGAGAGGAAATTGTCGCAGCCGACCTTCTTCACCATCGACTCGTTGAAGCTGCCCGAAAGCGAGGTGTGCAGCACCACATAGAGGCCACGCAGGCGCGGGTCGTTGCGGATTTCGGTGGTGAGGCGGTAGCCATCCATCTCGGGCATTTCGGCGTCGGTGAAGATCATCAGCAGCTTGTCGGTCATCACCTGGCCGCTGTCGGCCCAGGCCTTGAGCATGTTCAGCGCCTTGAGGCCGTCGCTGGCGATGTGCATCTTCACGCCCAACTGGCCGAGGGTGTCACGCAATTGCGAGAGCGCCACGTTGGAGTCGTCCACCAGCAGCACTTCGCGGCCACGGGCGCGTTCCAGCACCGGGTCTTCGAGTTTTTCCCGGGAGACCTTGGCGTTGTAGGGCACGATTTCAGCGAGGACTTTTTCCACATCGATGATTTCCACCAACTGGTCGTCGACCTTGCTGATGGCGGTGAGGTAATGCTGGCGACCGGCACTGGCCGGCGGCGGCAGGATGGCTTCCCAGTTCATGTTGACGATGCGGTCGACGCCGCCCACCAGGAAGGCCTGCACCGAGCGGTTGTACTCGGTGACGATGATGGTGCTGTTGGGACCTGGCACCAGCGGGCGCATGCCGATCGCCTGGGACAGGTCGATCACCGGCAAGGTCTGGCCGCGCAGGTTGACCACACCACACACAAAGGGATGACGCTGGGGCATCAGGGTCAGCTTGGGCAGTTGCAGCACTTCCTGCACCTTGAACACATTGATCGCGAACAGCTGCCGCCCGAACAAGCGGAACATGAGAATTTCCAGGCGATTCTCACCCACCAATTGCGTGCGTTGATCTACCGTGTCGAGAATGCCGGCCATTGAGAGCTCCTGGTGTGCACGTGGGTTTCACGCTGTGGGTGCAGTTCTGAGAGTGTTGTTCTGAGAGAGTGCAGTTCATATACGCAAGTTATCGGCGCCAAACGCCAGACCTTGACCCTGGTAAAATGCCATGTAAACACATTGATGTCACACTGACATCATGGTTTACTGCATCAGCCCTCTTGCACAGCTGTGTCGCCGCCTTGCGCGACACTCGATTCGACGCTCGGTTCCACTGCATAGGGGATTCCCCTATGCGCAATCAGGCCCGACCTGATATTCGCAATATCTAATAGCCATTAATGTGACGCCATTCTCATTGCATGAATGGAGTCAGGCTTTTGTTTGCCATCCCAAGCCATAGGCCAGCGGGCCTTCCCGGCACTCACGTATCGGCAACTGAAGTCGTGTCATCCCGCTCAACAGGGGTTACGCACGACTTTCGTGGGCATTTCAATAAACATCCTACGGGAATATCGGAAGCAGCCTACAAGCCTCAATCCTATTTCAGCGCTAGCTTTAAGCCATTCACCCGGTGCGATATCTCATCACCCGAGCTTGAGTTGCGGAGACATGCATGATGAATAGCGCGAACGAATGGCAAACGGCACTTCCCGAGTTTCTGCTGGAGGCCGAAAAGCTGCTGGTCAAGTCGCAAGAGTGCCTGAACCATCTGCATTTGATCCGTGATGACAGCGACGCCATCGACTGCATGAAAACCAGCCTGGCCAAGCTGGCTGAAAAGGCCGACAAGCTGGCGCTGCAGGCGATCAGTGATTTCTCGGGGCGCCTTCAAGCGCTCATTGCCAACGCCCGGAGCCCCATGCAACTGCATGATCAGGCATTGGATGCGTTGCATGACTGCCTGACGCTGCTGGCCTGGCAACTGGAGCTGATCGACACGCGCACCGGTGAACTGCCCCTGGACGAGAGTGAGCAGACAGCGTTGATTGCGACAGTGGCCTTGCAGATTCCGCAAAAGGAGTTCAGTCATGACCCGCAGCGACGGTTGCATCACGGGGCCTAAGCTTTCTGCAGGTCGTATTTGATAACCGCTTATCCAAAAGCGACACAAACCAACTTTAATAATACAACTTCCACTTTTTAACTCTGGGAATACCACCCAGAGTATTTGCGTGGGCCATAAACCAATCAGGCGACCAGCGGTAACAGGGGTGGTACTATGCCCCACTCGAAGTAACTCAACTTCATCATGTTTAAAAACGATCCGGCAGCGTATTCCAAACCGAGCCCGGCCAACCGGTCTCCCCGCAGCGAACCCTCAGTGGCTTCATCCGTTATGTACGCCAATCTCAAGCCACTGTTCTCAAGGTCTGTGTCGCGCAGCACTGCACGCCGCATCATCCTCGCATTGTGCCTGTGTTCGTTGTCTGCCAGCGCATGGGCGTACCTGCACGCCTCACCCTTGTCGCTATTGATCCTGCTGCTCAACCTGGCCACGTTGGCGGTGGTGGGCCTGCACCAATGGCGTTCGCGCAAATCCATCAAGTTCCAGCCGCAGGAATTGGCCGATCGCCTGTTGCAGGTACAGGAAAACGAACGCCATCGCCTCAGCCGCGAGCTGCATGACGACATCGGCCAACTGCTGACCGCCGCCAAGCTGCAAAGCGAATGGCTGCAGCGTCGCCTGCCGCCAGAGCTGCAGGATCAATGCACGGCGCTGTGCAATACTCTCAACGAAACCCTGGCCAAGGTGCGCGACGTGTCCGCCATCCTCAACCCGCGCCAGTTGGCCAGCCTGGGCCTGGAAGCAAGCTTGCGCGCGCACCTGCTCAAGACCCTGGAAAACACCCAGGTCTGCTGGAGCCTGGAATGCCAGCAGCGCCTGGCAGGGATCCCTGAAGAAATGGCCGTGGCAGCGTTTCGTATCACCCAGGAAGCGGTGACCAACATGCTCCGTCACGCCCAGGCGCACAACGTGCTGGTGCGCCTGCAACGCCTGCCCGAAGGCCTGTCGCTGATGATCTGCGATGACGGCGTGGGCTTTTCGCCCGCTGTTGATCCAGGCAGGGAGGGCCAGCGCGGCATGGCGGGCATGTACGAGCGACTGGATCAACTGGGGGGCACCTTGTCCGTCAGCAGTCGGCCAGGCAAAGGCACGCGGATCGACGCATTGTTTCCCTGGGCGCCACGCGCACTCGAACGGGCCAGCGCGCCTGAGGTTGCCCGGTGACCTGCAACCTGCTCCTGGTGGATGACCACGCGCTGATTCGTGCCGGCGTTCGTGCGCTGATCCTGGATATTCCCGGCTATGATGTGATTGGCGAAGCCAGCGATGGCGCGCAATTGCTTGAGCAGTTTCGCGCCCTTCAACCGGATATCGTGCTGCTGGACCTGTCAATGAAACACACCGGCGGCCTCGACGCCCTGCAGCAACTCAAGGGTGCCTACCCCAAGAGCAAAGTGCTGATCCTGTCGATGCACACCGAGCCCGACTTGATCATGCGCGCGCTGGAGTCGGGCGCTCACGGTTACCTGCTCAAAGACATGACCGGCAACGAGTTGGAACACGCCCTGCGGGCCCTGCGCAACAACGAGCGCTACCTGAGCCCGGCCATCGCCCACACCGTGATCAACCAGGCGCTGACCCGCAGCCACGGTCCGGCCTCGCCCGTCCCCCATAGCCACAACCTGACGGCGCGGCAGTTGGAAATCCTGCGCCTGATCGTGCGCGGCAAGTCCACTCGGGAAATCGCCCACGGCTTGGGTTTGAGCATCAAGACCGTAGAGGCGCATCGCTCACAAATCATGAAGCGCCTGCAGATTTTCGACGTGGCGGGCCTGGTGTTATTCGCGGTGCGCGAGCAGATCATCAGCCTGGACGACTAGGGGCGACCCCAGCGGCAGGTGCACCCGCAGGGCCTTGGGCAAGGCTTCGAAATGCAGGTCGTCGCCTTCCAGCGGCTCGCCATCGAGGTTGATGTACAAGCCTTGCGCGCCCTTGATATTGACCCACGGCAGACGAGCGCGCACGAACATGGTGTCCAGGCCCCAGCCGTTGCTCATCAATTCGCGCAGGGTGCCCACCACTTCCTGGGGCGCCGGCAAGATGCTTATGTCGAGCAACCCGTCATCGGCCAGTGCGCCGGGGCACAGCACATGCCCGCCGCCGGCCTGGCGCCCGTTGCCGATGCCCAGCGCGAGCAGCTCGCCTTTCCAGTGGAAATCCGGGCCTTCCAGCTCACCGTAGGCGGCCTTCAATTCACTGAAGCGCGATAAGCCGGTGAACAGGTAAGCGGCGCCGCCGAGGACTTTCTTCAGGTCTTCGGAGGTGTTGGCAGTGACCTGGCTGCCGAAACCGCCGGTGGCCATGTTCAGGAAGATCTGCCCGCCGACCTGGCCGAGGTCGATTGCCCTTGGCTCGACATCCAGCAACGCCAGGGCGCCGGCCGGCTCCAGCGGCACGCCGGCGGCTTTGGCGAAGTCGTTGGCGGTGCCCAGGGGCATCAACACCAGGCTGGCGTCGGTGCCGGCTTGCGCCATCGCTTCGGCGACATCGCGCAAGGTGCCGTCGCCACCGCCGGCGATGATATGGGTATAGCCGTTTTCCAATGCCTCGTTGACCAGGCGCAGCGCATCGCCGCCCTCCCACGTCACCCGTACCGCCAGCTCCCAACCCTGCTTGCGCCTGGCCTGCACGGCGCTGCGCACGTCCTCGTTGAGGGCTTGCTTGCCGTGGAGGATTAACAGGGCCTTGGGGGTTGTCATGGGGGAGTCTCCTGGTTCAAAGGTGCTTGAAGGATGTTGACCCTGAAACAGCAGGAAAAAGTCACTGGGGATTGGAAATTAGTGACGACCTTACTCTGGGCTCAAAGATTTCGTACACGGCCCCAGGACATTGCACCTTCGTACCGTGGCCGCACTCCCTCAACCTCATCGTGCACGCACCTCTCCAGACTTCAACCAAAACGAGCGGCGAACATGATGAAGATAGAACCCCAACATACAAATCACTCGACACCCCTCGAACTGATCCCCATTGCCAACTTGATCAACTCAGCGCATGAGGACGACTCAACACTCAGCCCTTTGCAGCACATCGCACGCTGGTCCAGTGAATACCTGTGCAAGCCCAGCGCGGACATCGGACGCCCCGGCGTAGTCTGTCCCTGGACGCCCAACGCGATAAAACGAGAAACGTTCTGGCTGACCGAACTGGCGACGCGCGACCGTTGCGACCAGGCCGTATGCGAAGACATGCTGTCGTTAATTGACCACTTCAACCGGGCAGCGCCGACAGAAGGTGATAAAACCCAATTCAAGACTATTGTCGCCGTCTTTCCTGATATTCATCCGGAACATAAAGTCGACGAGTTTCACGCCATGTTGAAGCCCGCCTTTCTTGACGCGGGTCTAATGCTTGGCGAGTTCTATTCCACCTGCAAAAAACCTGGCCTCAGGAATTCGGAGTTCCGGCCACTGACCTCGCCCATACCGCTACTGGTGGTCAGGGAGATGGTGGATTTCGACATTGTATTTCTTGCAGATTCGCAGGCCTACGTTAACGCCTACTTGAAACGCCACGGCGCTGCGGGGTTGGACACACTCGAACGGACGCTCAAACACCGCGAACGCTTTGGCCTGGATCCGGACCAGGTTGTCATCCTTGAACGCACCCTGGCTGAACACCGCACCACCGACTCGAGGGTGAGCTAGCGACAGGACTGGCATTGGCGGGCAAGACGCAATGGGTGCGCGTGTGATGCCTGGCCGGTGCCTGTCGGCCAAACAGGCTCAGCTCTTGTGCAACTTGCTCATCAACTGCGCCTCGGCCTGGGTCAACCCGCACGACTGGGTCAACTCATCCACGGTCGCGCCCATGCCCACCAGCTTGGCGGCCTGGGCAAATGACAGGTTCGAAGGATCGCGCTGTTCCAACTGCACCAACTTGTCCGGCAACGGCCCGAGAATCGCGCGCAGTTCATGCACCTCATCGCCGACCCGCACCACCGTCTGCTGGAAATGATCGACGCGTTTGACCAGCTCCAGAATGCGCCGGTCACGCACCGCATCGCGCTCGGCCTGTTGCAGGGCCAACTCGCGTTGCTGGCGCATGTAGCGCAGCAGGAATGCCAAGGTCCCGGCCCATAACAGGGCCAGGACAATCACCGCCGCCTCAAGGAACAATCAGATGCTCTCCAGTTCCGACCACTCTTCCTCGCTCATCATTTTGTCCAGCTCAACCAGAATCAACAGCTCGTTGTTCTTGTTGCACACGCCCTGGATAAACTTGGCGGATTCTTCGTTGCCCACGTTCGGCGCGGTTTCCACTTCCGACTGGCGCAGGTAGACCACTTCGGCGACGCTGTCGACCATGATCCCGACCACTTGCTTGTCGGCTTCGATGATGACGATGCGCGTGTTGTCGTTGACATCGGTCGGTGCCAGGCCGAAGCGCTGGCGCGTGTCGATCACCGTCACCACGTTGCCGCGCAGGTTGATGATGCCCAGCACGTAGCTCGGCGCACCCGGTACCGGGGCGATCTCGGTGTAGCGCAGCACTTCCTGCACGCGCATCACGTTAATGCCGTAGGACTCGTTGTCCAGTTTGAAGGTCACCCATTGCAGGATCGGATCATCCAAACCTTGTGCGGACGCTGACTTGTTCATCTTTCTGACCCCTCAAATGCCGCTATCGACGGCGTGTGTGCTAATGGGCCGCGCAACCGCACGACCTTTATTGTCCAATCAACTGCGTTTGTTCTGCGCCATCGTCTTGACTGCGCCACTGGCGATCAACTCGGCCAGTTCGGCGACGTCGAGCAATGCGCACATGTGTTCGATCACGGTGCCCGCCAACCACGGCCGTTGGCCACGGTGGCTGCGCCATTTGATTTCGTTCGGATCCAGGCGCAACGAGCGGCTGACTTGATGCACCGCCAGCCCCCACTCGTAACCCTGCACGGAGATCACGTACTGCAGGCCCTGTTGAAAGTCGTCACGGTAGCGGTCGGGCATCACCCAACGCGCAGTATCCAGCACCTTGAGATTGCCGGCCTGGCTGGGCAGGATGCCGAGAAACCACTCCGGCTGCCCGAACAGTGGGGTCAGCTCCTGACCTTCCAGGGAATAGATCGAGCCCAGGCACACCAGCGGCACCGCCAGGGTCAAGCCGGCGACGTCGAACAGCAGGCACTCGAACGGCTCGGCGGCCCAGGACGGGCGACCGTCACCGGTCACCGGCGGCGGCGTGATGCTCGGCGGCAGGTGCACTTGCACGATCGGCTCGACCACCACCGGCGCCACCACCTCAGGCGTGATCGGCAGCACCACGGGCAGCGCCTCGACCCGGGCATCGCGGGCCTGCTCCTCGAGCACCGCCAACTGGAACTCATCCAGCGCCGCTTCGACCTCAATGACCGGCTCCGGCACCAGGATCGGTTCCGGCAGTTCTTCGGCGGTCGCGTCCTGCAGCAAGGCATCCAGGTAGGATTCCAGTGCCAGTTGCGGCCGCGTCTTGTATTGAACGGGACGATTCATCACGCCACCTGCGCCACAAGTTGCTGGGACAGCAGGTGCTTGAGCAACGCCCGATACGCCAGTACGCCACGGCTCTTGCCGTCGAACTGCGACGGCGTAAGCCCGGCGCGGCTGGCGTCGCGCAGGCGCGTGTCCACCGGGATGTAGCCATTCCAGATGCTGTCCGGGTAGCCATCGCGCAGCACGCGCAGGGTGCCGAGAGACGCCTGGGTACGCCGGTCGAACAAGGTCGGCACGATGCTGTACGGCAGCGCCTGTTTGCGCGAACGGTTGATCATCGCCAGGGTGCTGACCATGCGCTCCAGGCCTTTGACGGCCAGGTGCTCGGTCTGTACCGGGATCACCAACTGCTGGCTGGCCGCCAACGCATTGACCATCAGCACGCCGAGCAACGGCGGGCTGTCGATGATCGCGTAGTCGAAGTCCTGCCACAGTTGCGCCAGGGTCTTGGCGATCACCAGGCCCAGGCCGCTCTGGCCCGGCGACTGGCGCTCAAGGGTGGCCAGGGCGGTGCTGGACGGCAACAGCGAAATACTGTCACTGCTGGTGGGCAGCAGCAGTTGCCGGGGCAAGTCGCTCGGCACGCTGCCCTTGTGCAGGAACAGGTCGTAGCAACTGTGTTCCAGCGCATCCGGGTCGTAGCCGAAATAGCTGGTCATGGAGCCGTGGGGGTCCAGGTCGACCACGACCACGCGCTTGCCTGCCTCGGCCAGCAAGCCGGCTAAAGCGATGGACGTGGTGGTCTTGCCGACTCCACCCTTTTGATTGGCAACTGCCCAGACTCTCATTCGGTTGATTCCTCCCGGCGGGCACAGGCGCGACCGAGACATTGCATGGGTTATTGAGCCGGTGACGGAGAATTGACGGAGCTTGTCCGCACCGGCGACTTTGCAGGGGCCGGTGCAGTTTGTGTGCCAGCACGCCTCAACGCGGCATCCGGTGTTGCATTCGCCGTGCCGGTGCCGGTCAGGCTGCGGCGTACATCCAGGTTACGTGACACCACCAGCACCACGCGCCGGTTGCGCCCGCGGCCTTCGGCCGTGGCGTTATTGGCCACCGGCTGGAACTCACCATAGCCCACCGACGCCAGGCGCTGGGGGTTGACCCCCTGCATCGCGAGCATGCGCACGATGCTCGCCGCGCGCGCCGAGGACAGTTCCCAGTTGGTCGGGTACTGCGCGGTGCTGATCGGCACATTGTCGGTAAAGCCTTCGACGTGAATCGGGTTTTCAAACGGCCTGAGGATCGCCGCCACCTTGTCGATGATGGTGAAGGCCTGGTCGCTCGGCAACGCATCGGCGCTGGCGAACAACAGGCTGGAATTGAGCTCGATCTCCACCCACAACTCATTGCCGCGTACGGTCATCTGGTTGGACCTGATCAGGTCACCGAAGGCGGCGCTGATATCGTCGGCGATGCTTTTGAGCGGGTCGCTGGTGCCGCCGATGCCGGCGGCGGTTTCATCGCTGTCGTTGACCAGTGGCTTGGCCGGCGTCACCGTCCTGGGCCGTTCTTCGCCAATGGGAATCGGCTTGAGCGCGCGCTCGGAATCGTTGAACACCCCGACCAATGCCTGGGAAATGATCTTGTACTTGCCTTCGTTGATCGACGAGATCGAGTACATCACCACGAAAAATGCAAACAGCAGGGTGATGAAGTCCGCGTAGGACACCAGCCAGCGTTCATGGTTGACGTGTTCTTCAGGCTCGCGACGGCGACGGCTCACAGGCACCCCCCTCCACACACCCGCCCCACTGTAGGAGCGAGCTTGCTCGCGAAAAACCCGAGAGCAACGCGTTTATCCAGGATACCCGCGTTATCGTTGACGATTTTCGCGAGCAAGCTCGCTCCTACAAGGTTCATACCCATCAATCCGAGAAGCCCTGGAGCTTCAGTTCGATGGAGCGCGGGTTTTCGCCCTCGGCGATCGACAGGATGCCTTCGAGCAGCATTTCGCGGTAACGGGACTGGCGCATGGCAATCGACTTGAGCTTGCTCGCCACCGGCAGCAACACCAGGTTGGCGCTCGCCACGCCATAGATGGTGGCGACAAACGCCACGGCAATGCCGCTGCCCAGTTGCGAAGGGTCGGCCAGGTTGCCCATCACGTGGATCAGGCCCATCACCGCGCCGATGATGCCGATGGTCGGCGCGTAACCGCCCATGCTTTCAAACACTTTGGCCGCATTGATGTCACGGCTTTCCTGGGTGTAGAAATCCACCTCGAGGATGCTGCGGATCGCCTCCGGTTCGGCGCCGTCCACCAGCAGTTGCAAGCCCTTGCGGGCGTAGCTGTCGGGTTCGGCATCGGCCACGCCTTCCAGGCCCAGCAAGCCTTCCTTGCGGGCGGTGAGGCTCCAGTTGACCACGCGGTCGATGCCGCCTGGCATGTCGACCCGTGGCGGAAAAATGATCCAGACCAGGATCTGCATGGCGCGCTTGAACGAGCTCAGGGGCGACTGCAGCAACGCCGCGCCCACGGTGCCGCCGATGACGATCAGCGCCGCCGGGCCGTTGGCCAGGGCGCCGAGGTGGCCGCCTTCCAAGTAGTTGCCGCCGATGATGGCGACAAACGCCAGAGTGATGCCGATCAGGCTCAAGACATCCATCAGAGGCAGGCCTCCACCAGATGCTTGCCGATGTCGTCCAGGCTGTAGATCGCGTCGGCCAGGTCAGCCTTGACGATGGCCATGGGCATGCCATAGATCACGCAGCTGGCTTCGTCCTGGGCCCAGATGGCGCTGCCGCCCTGCTTGAGCAGGCGCGCGCCCTCACGGCCATCGGCGCCCATGCCGGTGAGCACCACCGCCAGAACTTTGTCGCCGTAGGACTTGGCCGCCGAACCGAAGGTGATATCCACGCACGGCTTGTAGTTGAGGCGCTCGTCGCCCGGCAGGATCTTGATCGCACCACGGCCGTCCACCATCATCTGCTTGCCGCCCGGCGCCAGCAGCGCCAGGCCAGGGCGCAGGATGTCGCCGTCCTCGGCTTCCTTGACGCTGATGCGGCACAGCTTGTCCAGGCGCTCGGCGAAGGCCTTGGTGAACGCGGCGGGCATGTGTTGCACCAGCACGATCGGCGCCGGGAAGTTGGCCGGCAGTTGGGTCAATACCCGCTGCAGGGCGACCGGGCCGCCGGTGGACGTGCCGATGGCGACCAGCTTGTAGGCCTTGCGCTTGGGCGCGGGCGAATGGGCGCTCGGTGCCGCGGCACGACTGGGGGCTGCCGGCGCGATACGCGCTGCCGGTGCCGGTGCCGGCGCGGGGCGGTTGAACGACGACGCCGGCGCGGCTGCAGCTACGGGTGCAGGCGTCGGCGCAGGGGCTGGCGCGCTGAACAGGCTGCGACGGTTACTGCGTGAAATGCTGTGCACTTTCTCGCACAGCATCTGCTTGACCTTCTCGGGGTTGCGCGAGATGTCTTCGAAATTCTTCGGCAGGAAATCCACCGCGCCTGCATCCAGCGCATCCAGGGTCACCCGGGCGCCTTCGTGGGTCAGCGAGGAGAACATCAATACCGGTGTCGGGCAACGTTGCATGATATGACGCACGGCCGTGATGCCATCCATCATCGGCATTTCGTAGTCCATGGTGATCACGTCCGGCTTCAACGCAATGGCTTGTTCGATCGCCTCTTTGCCGTTGGTGGCCGTGCCGACTACCTGGATCGTTGGATCGGCGGAAAGAATCTCCGAGACGCGGCGGCGGAAGAAACCCGAATCGTCCACCACCAGGACCTTGACTGCCATAAACACTCCGTTAGACGGGGCGGGCACTCGCGCGCCCTGCCCCGCCAGAATCAAATACGCCGTGCGGCGTAACGCTTGAGCATGCTCGGAACATCGAGAATCAGCGCGATGCGACCGTCACCGGTGATGGTGGCACCCGACATGCCCGGGGTGCCCTGCAGCATCTTGCCCAAAGGCTTGATCACCACTTCTTCCTGGCCCACCAGTTGATCGACCACAAAGCCGATGCGCTGGGTGCCCACCGACAGAATCACCACATGGCCCTCGCGCTGCTCTTCATGCTTGGCCGACGCCACCAGCCAGCGCTTGAGGTAGAACAGCGGCAAGGCCTTGTCGCGCACGATCACCACTTCCTGGCCGTCCACCACGTTGGTGCGCGACAGGTCGAGGTGGAAGATCTCGTTGACGTTGACCAGCGGGAAGGCAAACGCCTGGTTGCCCAGCATCACCATCAGGGTCGGCATGATCGCCAGGGTCAACGGCACCTTGATGACGATCTTGGAGCCCTGGCCCTTGGTCGAGTAGATATTGATCGAGCCGTTGAGCTGGCTGATCTTGGTCTTCACCACGTCCATGCCGACGCCACGCCCGGACACGTCGGAAATCTCGGTCTTGGTCGAGAAACCCGGCGCGAAGATCAGGTTGTAGCACTCGGTGTCGGTCAGGCGGTCGGCGGCGTCCTTGTCCATCACGCCGCGCTTGACCGCGATATTGCGCAAGATGGTCGGGTCCATGCCTTTGCCGTCGTCGGTGATCGACAACAGGATGTGGTCGCCCTCTTGCTCCGCCGCCAGGATCACCTTGCCATTGCGTGGCTTGCCCGAGGCTTCGCGTTCTTCCGGGGTTTCCACGCCGTGGTCGACGGCGTTGCGCACCAAGTGGACCAGCGGGTCGGCCAGGGCCTCGACGAGGTTTTTGTCGAGGTCGGTTTCTTCGCCCACCAGCTCCAGGGTGATTTCTTTCTTGAGCTGGCGCGCCAGGTCGCGAACCAGGCGCGGAAAGCGGCCGAAGACTTTCTTGATCGGCTGCATCCGCGTTTTCATCACGGCGGTCTGCAGATCGGCGGTGACCACGTCGAGGTTCGACACGGCCTTCTGCATGGCTTCGTCGCCACTGTTCAGACCCAGGCGCACCAGGCGGTTACGCACCAGTACCAGTTCGCCGACCATGTTCATGATGTCGTCCAGGCGCGCGGTGTCCACGCGCACGGTGGTTTCGGCTTCACTGGCAGGTTTGTCCGCGACCGGCGCCGGGGCAGCACGCGCCGGAGCTGGCGCCGCAGCCGCTGCTGGCGCGGGCTTGGCAGCCGGCGCCGCGGCTTTGGCGGCAACCGGTGCGGGCGTAGCGACCGCTGCGGCGGCAGGAGCGGCCGCGGCCACTTCTGTGAACTTGCCCTTGCCGTGCAACTCGTCGAGCAATGCTTCGAATTCGTTGTCGGAGATCAGCCCGTCGCCGGCCGGTTCAGCCGGTTCCGCCTTGACGGCCGGAGCAGCTGGCGCGGTGGCGGTGGCCGCGACTTGCGGCAAGGCTTCGGCGACAAACGTGCCTTTGCCATGCAGTTGGTCGAGCAATGCCTCGAATTCATCGTCGGTGATATCGGTGCTGGCATTGGCGGGCGCCGCCGCAGGCGGTGCCACCGGGGCCACGGCGTCTGCCGCGAACTGGCCTTTGCCATGCAATTGGTCGAGCAGGGATTCGAATTCGGCGTCGGTAATGTCTTCGCTGGTCGGCGTAGCGACCGGCGCTGCTGCAGCCGGTGCCTCAGCCTCGGCCTTGACCGCATTGAGCGAGTCGAGCAGTTGCTCGAACTCGCTGTCGGTCACATCCGCTTCGGCTTGCACCACCGGCTCAGGCTCGGCTTGCACCGCAGGCGCTTCGGCAGCCGGTTCAGCCAGGCGCGCCAGGGCGGCCAGCAGTTCCGGAGTGGCGGCCGTGATCGGCGCACGTTCGCGCACTTCACTGAACATGCCGTTGACCGCATCCAGTGCTTCGAGAATCACGTCCATCAATTCCGAGTCAACCTTGCGCTCACCCTTGCGCAGGATGTCGAAGACGTTCTCGGCGATGTGGCAGCACTCCACCAGCTCATGGAGCTGGAGGAAGCCGGCGCCCCCTTTTACAGTGTGAAAACCGCGAAAAATTGCATTGAGCAGGTTCGCATCATCCGGGCGGCTTTCCAGCTCAACCAGTTGTTCGGACAGTTGCTCTAAAATTTCGCCGGCCTCTACAAGGAAATCCTGAAGGATTTCTTCATCGGCGCCGAAGCTCATGTGGGTGCTCCTTAGAAGCCTAAACTGGACAGCAAATCGTCTACGTCATCTTGACCGGATACGACGTCTTCACGTTTATCGGCATGAATCTGCGGACCTTCACCCTTGGCGAGATGTTTTTGTGGATCTTTTTCCGAGAGGATCGCTTCGCGGTCATGTTCGATGCCGGCAAAACGGTCGACCTGGCCGGCCATGAGCACCAGTTTGAGCAGGTTGCTTTCCACTTCGGTGACCAGTTGGGTCACCCGCTTGATCACCTGGCCTGTGAGGTCCTGGTAATCCTGGGCCAGCAGAATATCGTTGAGGTTGCTGGCCACCGTGCGGTTTTCCTGTTCGCTGCGCGACAGAAAACCGTCGACGCGACGGGCCAGCTCACGAAACTCTTCAGCCCCCACTTCGCGGCGCATGAAGCGGCCCCAATCCAGGCTCAAGGCCTGGGCTTCGCTGGCCATGCCGTTGACCAGGGGCGTGGCGTTTTCCACCAGGTCCATGGTGCGGTTGGCCGCCGCCTCGGTCAGCCTGACCACATAGGACAGGCGTTCAGTGGCATCGGTGATCTGCGAAATTTCTTCGGCCTGGGGCATGCGCGGGTCAATCTGGAAATTGACGATCGCACTGTGCAGCTCGCGTGTGAGCTTGCCCACCTCCTGGTACAGGCCGCGGTCACGGGTCTGGTTAAGCTCATGGATCAACTGCACCGCGTCGGCGAACTGGCCTTTTTCCAGGCTGTCGACCAACTGGTGAGCATGCTTTTTCAGGGTCGACTCAAAGTCGCCCTGTGACGTTTCGTTATGCTCCATAGCTCCCCCGCGATGGCATTAGCCGTGGATGCGTTCGAAGATTTTTTCGATCTTCTCTTTCAAGGCCAACGCTGTGAATGGCTTGACCACGTAACCGTTGACCCCGGCCTGGGCGGCTTCGATGATCTGTTCACGCTTGGCTTCGGCGGTCACCATCAACACGGGCAGGCTGCGCAGCTTTTCATCGGCGCGCACATGGCGCAGCAAGTCGATGCCGGTCATGCCCGGCATGTTCCAGTCGGTTACCAGAAAGTCGATGCTGCCGCTGTTGAGGATCGGAATCGCCGTAATGCCGTCATCCGCCTCGACCGTGTTAGTGAACCCAAGGTCACGCAACAGGTTTTTTATGATCCGCCGCATCGTTGAGAAGTCATCAACGATGAGGATTTTCATGTTCTTGTCCAATTCGACCTCCAAGCAGTCTTAAACGCGCCCAGCACCTGGACACGCCACTTCAATCAACAGGCGTTACACAAAAAGGACTGCCCAGGGCACCACGGAGCGAATCCGCAAAGGCCGAAACCTTCGCGGTAGCGTCTGCAGTGTCCCCACACTGCCTGTCAGCGCGCGCGCCACTCTCCCAACCGCCCCCGCAAGCGGGCCGCGCACTGGCTATGCAACTGGCTGACACGCGATTCGCTGACCCCCAGGACCTCACCGATTTCCTTGAGGTTCAGCTCTTCGTCGTAGTACAGCGCCAACACCAGGCGCTCGCGCTCCGGCAAATTGGCAATGGCCTCCGCCAACGCGCCCTGGAAACGTTCATCTTCCAGATCGCGCGACGGCTCCATATGCGCGCTCGCGCCGTCCTCGTGCAGCCCTTCGTGTTCGCCGTCCTGCAACAGGTCGTCGAAACTGAACAGGCGGCTGCCCAAGGTATCGTTCAAAATCCCGTAATAATCGTCGAGACTCAATTGGAGTTCGGCCGCAACTTCATGATCTTTAGCGTCACGACCAGTTTTTGCTTCAATTGCGCGAATTGCGTCACTGACCATGCGCGTATTGCGGTGTACCGAACGTGGCGCCCAGTCTCCTTTGCGCACCTCGTCGAGCATCGCGCCACGGATACGGATACCCGCGTACGTCTCGAAACTGGCGCCCTTGCTCGCGTCATATTTGGTCGACACTTCGAGCAGGCCGATCATGCCGGCCTGGATCAAGTCTTCGACCTGGACGCTCGCGGGCAGGCGTGCCAACAGGTGGTAAGCAATGCGCTTGACCAATGGCGCATAGCGCTCGATCAACTCGCCCTGGCTGTCACGGGCGGATTTCTTGTAGGCGTTGTAGCCGTTCGCTGTCATAGCACCGGTCCTGCGCTCGTCTGATGCACCAATCGTTCAACGAAAAACTCCAGATGCCCCCGCGGGTTGGCGGGCAGCGGCCAGGTATCGACCTTCTGGGCAATGGCCTTGAACGCCAGTGCGCACTTCGAACGAGGGAACGCTTCGTAGACCGCACGCTGCTTTTGCACGGCCTTGCGCACACACTCGTCATAGGGAACGGCGCCGACGTATTGTAAAGCCACATCGAGGAAACGATCCGTGACCTTGGTCAACTTGGCGAACAGGTTGCGTCCTTCCTGGGGGCTCTGGGCCATGTTGGCCAGCACGCGGAAGCGGTTCATGCCGTAGTCACGGTTAAGCAGTTTGATCAGGGCGTAGGCGTCGGTGATCGAGGTGGGCTCGTCGCACACCACCAGCAACACTTCCTGAGCTGCGCGCACAAAGCTGACCACCGACTCGCCGATCCCGGCGGCGGTGTCGATCACCAGCACGTCGAGGTTGTCGCCGATATCGCTGAAGGCCTGGATCAGGCCGGCATGCTGCGCCGGGCTCAGGTGCACCATGCTCTGGGTGCCCGAGGCGGCCGGCACGATGCGGATACCACCGGGGCCCTGCAGCAGCACATCGCGCAGCTCACAGCGGCCTTCGATCACATCGGCCAGCGTGTGTTTGGGTGTCAGCCCCAGCAGAACGTCCACGTTCGCCAGGCCCAGGTCAGCATCCAGCAGCATGACGCGACGGCCAAGCTCTGCCAGGGCCAGGGACAAATTCACTGACACGTTAGTTTTGCCGACGCCACCTTTGCCGCCGGTCACCGCGATCACCTGTACGGGATGCATGCTGCCCATTTTATTTCTTTACCTTGTCTTGCTTAGACGCAGGCTACATGGCTTGGCCGCGTGTATCGCTTGCAGGCCATCGATGTAGGTACATTTCACGGTGTTCATCCTGCCTCATCCCACCCGCTTTGCCGGGTTGTGATAAAGGTCGGCGAACATATCGGCCATCGCTTCCTCGCTAGGCTCGTCTTGCATTTGCACGCTGACAGCACGGCTGACCAACTGATGACGGCGCGGCAGATGCAAATCATCCGGAATCCGCGGCCCGTCGGTCAGGTAGGCGACCGGTAGTTCATGACTGATTGCCAGGCTCAATACTTCGCCCAGGCTGGCGGTTTCATCCAGTTTGGTCAGGATACAACCGGCCAGGCCGCAGCGTTTATAGCTGTGGTAGGCAGCGGTAAGAACCTGTTTCTGGCTGGTGGTTGCAAGCACCAGGTAATTTTTTGACTTGATGCCACGCCCGGCCAGGCTTTCGAGCTGCATGCGCAGGGCCGGATCGCTGGCTTGCAGGCCGGCCGTATCGATCAACACCACGCGCTTGCGCAGCAACGGGTCGAGGGCATTGGCCAGGGACTGGCCCGGGTCGACGTGGGTCACCGGCACATTGAGGATGCGGCCCAGGGTTTTGAGCTGTTCCTGGGCGCCGATGCGATAGCTGTCCATGCTCACCAGCGCGATGTTCTGCGCGCCGTACTTGAGCACATACCGGGCGGCCAGCTTGGCCAGGGTGGTGGTCTTGCCCATGCCGGCAGGGCCGACCATGGCGATCACACCGCCCTCTTCCAGGGGTTCGATTTCCGGCGTGGCGATCATGCGCGCCAGGTGCGCCAGCAGCATGCGCCAGGCCTGGCGCGGCTCTTCGACTTCGGCGGTCAGCGCCAGCAGATCACGGGACAACGGGCCGGACAGGCCGATGCGTTGCAGGCGACGCCACAGGTTGGCCTGCTGCGGCTTGCTGCCCTGCAGTTGCGTCCACGCTAAAGAGCCAAGCTGCACTTCGAGCAGCTCGCGCAAGCCATTGAGTTCAAAGCGCATCGAATCGAACACGCGCTGATCGACCGCAGCGACCGGGGCTGGCGCGGCGGGACGGGGCGGTTCGACAAACGTGGGTTCCACCAGCGGCTCGGCGGCGGTCAGCGGCAGGCCGGCGAACAACTGGCGATTGGTGGTGGCGTCGCTGTCGCCGCGCATGCTCAGTTCGGCCTGGGCCGAGACGATGCGCGAAGCGGTCTTGCGCAGCTCGTCTTCAAGCTCCATGTTCGGCACGCGTGGCGCCAGGGCCTGGGGGGTGTAATCCAGGGCAGCCGTCAGCTCGACACCGCCGGCAATACGACGGTTACCGATAATCGCGGCATCGGCGCCCAGCTCATCGCGGACCAACTTCATGGCCTGACGCATATCGGCGGCGAAAAAACGCTTCACTTGCATAACCCACTACCCTCAGCCGTTGGGCCCTACTGTCGCGACGATAGTCACTTGCTTATTGTCAGGAATTTCCTGGTAAGCCAACACGTGCAAATTCGGTACTGCCAGGCGCCCGAAGCGCGACAACATCGCGCGAACCGGACCGGCCACCAGCAGAATCACCGGCTGGCCCTGCATTTCCTGACGCTGTGCGGCTTCGATCAACGAACGCTGCAGCTTTTCAGCCATGCTTGGCTCCAGCAAAACCCCTTCTTCCTGGCCTTGCCCTGCCTTCTGAATACTATTGAGCAATATCTGTTCCAACCTTGGCTCCAAGGTGATAACAGGCAGCTCAGACTCAACGCCTACAATGCTTTGCACGATTGCGCGGGACAAACCGACGCGCACCGAGGCCACCAACGCGGCAGTATCTTGACTCTTGGCGGCGTTGTTGGCGATGGCCTCGGCAATGCTGCGAATGTCCCGCACCGGCACTTGTTCGGCGAGCAAAGCCTGCAGCACCTTGAGCAACTGCGACAGCGACAGCACGCCCGGCACCAGCTCTTCGGCCAGTTTTGGCGAGGCCTTGGCCAGCAAGCCCATCAATTGCTGGACTTCCTCGTGGCCGATCAGCTCGTGGGAGTGCTTGTAAAGAATCTGGTTGAGGTGGGTGGCGACCACGGTGCTGGCGTCGACCACGGTGTAACCCAGGGACTGTGCCTGGCTGCGCTGGCTGACTTCGATCCACACCGCTTCCAGGCCGAAAGCCGGATCTTTGGCGGTAATGCCGTTGAGCGTACCGAACACCTGGCCTGGGTTGATCGCAAGCTCCCGGTCCGGGTAGATCTCGGCTTCGGCCAGGATCACGCCCATCAAGGTCAGGCGATAGGCGCTGGGGGCCAGGTCGAGGTTGTCGCGGATATGCACGGTGGGCATCAAAAAGCCCAGGTCCTGGGACAGCTTCTTGCGCACGCCCTTGATCCGCGCCAGCAACTGGCCACCCTGGTTGCGGTCCACCAGCGGAATCAGGCGGTAGCCGACTTCCAGGCCGATCATGTCGATCGGGGTCACGTCGTCCCAACCCAGCTCCTTGGTTTCCTGGGCGCGGGCCGGGGATGGCAGCAGTTCCTGCTGGCGCGCGATTTCCTGCTGGGCCTGGACCTTGACTGCATTCTGCTTTTTCCAGAACAGGTAGGCTGCGCCGCCGGCCAGGGCCGCCATGCTCAGGAACGAGAAGTGGGGCATGCCCGGCACGATGCCCATGACGGCCATGATACCGGCAGCCACGGCCAGCGCCTTGGGCGAGGCGAACATCTGGCGGCTGATCTGCTTGCCCATGTCTTCGGAGCCCGAGGCACGGGTCACCATGATCGCTGCGGCTGTGGATAACAACAGTGATGGCAATTGCGCCACTAAACCGTCACCGATGGTCAGCAAAGCGTATACCTTGCCCGCATCGCCAAAGGTCATGCCGTGCTGGAAGATACCCACGGCCATGCCGCCGATCAGGTTGATGAACAGGATCAACAGACCGGCGATGGCGTCGCCGCGCACAAACTTGCTGGCACCGTCCATGGAGCCGTAGAACTCGGCCTCCTGGGCGACTTCGGCCCGGCGCGACTTGGCCTGGTTCTGGTCGATCAGGCCGGCATTGAGGTCGGCGTCGATGGCCATTTGTTTGCCAGGCATGGCATCGAGGGTAAACCGCGCACTCACCTCGGAAATCCGCCCGGCGCCCTTGGTCACCACCACGAAGTTGATGATCATCAGGATCGCGAACACTACGATACCGACCACGTAGTTACCGCCGATCACCACCTCACCGAAGGCCTGGATCACCTTACCGGCGGCGGCGTGGCCGTCCTGGCCGTGGAGCATTACCACACGGGTGGACGCCACGTTCAGCGCCAGGCGCAGCAGGGTCGCCACCAGCAGAATGGTGGGGAATACCGCAAAATCCAGCGGCCGCAGGGCGTACACACAGACCAGCAGCACCACCACCGACAGGGCGATGTTGAAGGTGAAGAACACATCGAGCAGGAATGGCGGCATCGGCAACATCATCATTGCCAGCATCACCAGCAACAACAACGGTACACCCAGATTGCCCCGCGACAGGTCAGTCAGGGTGCCACGGGCCGTACTGAGCATTTGAGAGCGATCTACCACCGGTATTCCTCGTGTCCTTGAAGCAAAGTTTTGACGCTGGGAGGCGTCCTGGAAGCGGTATTGCAAGAAGCCTTCCAACTTTGCTTTCGGGCCCTGACAACCTGCCAAGCGCCCCAGGCCATCGGGCCTGAATCCATTCAAATGTGGGAGGGGGCTTGCCCCCGATAGCGGGGTATCAGCTATGGATTTGTTGACTGACACACTGCGATCGGGGGCAAGCCCCCTCCCACATTTGGTTTTGTGTGCAGCCAGGTAATGCCAAGGAAATTTCCGACAAGGATTTGGGGTTGCTCCTAGGAAACCCGCTCTCTAGTCTCCGTACACCGCTGCAAACGCAGCGGACGGGCGTCGCGGCCCGGTTTACCAATGCGCAGAAGCACCATTGTCCGCTTTCAGTCAGCGATTTTTTGTCGTTTACTGTGCGGCCCTTATGGTGGCTGTGCGCGGGATACCTTCGGGTATGCCGGGTTCCTTGGTAACCGGTCCGCGAACCTGCGCACAGCTGCCACCCTCCATCGCATCGCGGCGATCAGTGGCAGCTCCACCTTTACCGAGGATATTCACAGTGATCAAACCCACCCCAAATCCCCCCATCCGGCTGTTTACCGTAGCCGACGGCATCAGCAGCGAAGACCTGCTGGTCAACCTCAGCGAAACCCTCGCCTCGGCCAATGCGCTGAGCTGCGACCTGGCCTTTGACCTGGAAGGCTCGAAACGAGAGGAATTGCTTGGCGTCGCGCAGTTGATCGAACTGGCGCAGTTACTGGCTGATCGTTTGCACGGTGACGGCGGAATGTTGGGCACCGCAAACAGCGCATAACGCGGTCCCCACGCTCTGCGTGGGAATGCCGCCTGGGACGCTCCGCGTCCCGCCATCCGCGCACGGCTCAAGCCCTGAGCACGTTGTGACGCAGAGCGTCACAGGATGCATTCCCACGCGGGAGCGCGGGAACGATCAACGTCAGTTGAGACCCGGTTCACCTGGGTTGCACGGCTTGACGGGCAACGCATAGATCCCCACGGGTCGGTGGACCATTTGAAACTCCACGCGCTTACCAAACCACAGCGCAGTGCCGCGCCAATCTTTCCCATTGATAAACACGTCCTCTTCACAGCAGTCGGGTTTGATCAACCAATCGCCCCTGGTCCAAACGTAGTATCTGACAGTCCCCGTCGCCACCTTCAATACCGTTCTCCCTGCATCTCGTGTACTACATGCGCGCAGTCCTGATGTGTAAATGAAACCGTGTCAAACCCCGCGTGGCTACTGTCAAAGTTGACAGGTAGACGTGGTTCGACGATGGGTGGTAGGCAGGCGATATGGCGGATCATGCATCCGAGGGCTTTTCAGGCGTGCGCAAGGATCGCTGCCTGGGAGGCGCCTGTGGGGATTCAACGCTTTCAATGGCTGTCGACTGAACGGCAACCTCATTGCCATCGCGATCCAGAGCCTTGAAGCCAATGCCCTTGACCGCATCGCACCACCTGACCGTGCCCCTGTCCATCACCGCCTCCCGAGCCGCGCATGGCTGCGTGGCTCATCGCTGTATCAAACAGTGAAGGCGGCGTATTGGCTACTGTCAAAGTTGACAGGTAGAGCGCACACCTCTGTAGGAGCGAGCTTGCTCGCGAAGGTGGGTAACGATAACGCGGGGAGTCAGGATAAACGCGGCGACGGTGAGTTTTTCGCGAGCAAGCTCGCTCCTACAGTGCGCCGCAGCGTTCAGGAGTCGCGACGCAAATCCGGCGGGATGGGCAGGTCCTTGAGCGGATCAGGCCGCTTGCCCTTGCCCGCCCGGTATTGGCGGATCTGGTAGACGTAGGCCAGCACCTGGGCCACCGCCAAGTACAACCCGGCCGGGATTTCCTGGTCCAGATCGGTGGAGTAGAAGATCGAGCGCGCCAGTGCCGGGGATTCCAGCAGCAGGATGTCGTTGGCCACGGCGATTTCGCGGATTTTCAGCGCGGTAAAGTCGCTGCCCTTGGCCAGCAGCATCGGCGCGCCGCCCTTCTCCGGGTCGTACTTGAGGGCCACGGCGTAGTGGGTCGGGTTGGTGATGATCACGTCGGCGTCGGGCACCGAGGCCATCATCTTGCGCTGGGACATTTCGCGCTGCAGTTGGCGGATGCGTTGCTTGACCTCCGGGCGCCCTTCCTGGTCCTTGTGTTCGTCGCGCACTTCCTGCTTGGTCATCAGCAGTTTCTTGTGGCTTTCCCACAACTGGATCGGCGCGTCCACCGCCGCGATGATGATCAACCCGGCGGACATCCACAACGCGCTCCAGCCCACCACTTGCAGGCTGTGAATGATCGCCGACTCCAGCGGTTCATGGGCGATGCGCAGCAGATCGTCGATGTCGGACGACAACACCGTCACCGCCACGAACAGAATCAGGATGAATTTGGCCAGGGCCTTGAGCAGTTCCACCAGGGCCTTGGTGGAAAACATGCGCTTGAGGCCGGCGCCCGGGTTCATGCGGCTGAACTTGGGCGCCATGCTGCTGGCGGCGAATAGCCAGCCGCCCAGGGCGACCGGGCCAATCAGCGCGGCCAGCAGCAACGTAATCAGAATCGGCTGCACCGCCAGCAGCGCGATCTTGCCCGAGTGCAACAGGTACAGGCCCATGGAATCGGGGTTGAGCAACACCTCCCGAGGCAGAGTGAAGTTGTGCTTCATCAGCTCCAGCAAGTCCAGCGCCAAGCCACCGCCGTAGATCAGCAAGGCGCCGGCGCCGGCCATCATGGTGGCAACGGTATTGAGTTCTTTGGAGCGTGCAATCTCACCCTTTTCCCTGGAGTCCTTTTTACGTTTCTCCGTGGGGTCTTCTGTCTTGTCCTGACCACTCTCGCTCTCGGCCATGGCTCAGCGCGCCCGTGCCAGGTCGCGTAAGAACTGCAGGGCGTCGGTCGCCAGCGGTTGATACTGATTGAGAATGTCGGCCAAACCGATCCAGAAAATCCCCATGCCCATCACCAGGGTCAAAGGGAAGCCGATCGAGAAAATGTTCAGTTGCGGCGCTGCGCGGGTCATCACGCCAAACGCGATGTTGACCACCAGCAGCGCGGTGATGGCCGGCAACACCAGCAGCAAGGACGCGCCCAGCACCCAGCCGAGGCGCCCCACCAGTTCCCAGAAATGGTTGACCACCAGCCCCGAGCCCACCGGCAAAGTGGTGAAGCTTTCGGTCAGCACCTCGAACGCCACCAAATGGCCGTTCATGGCCAGGAACAGCAAGGTCACCAACATGGTCAAAAATTGCCCGATCACCGCCGCCGATACACCGTTGGTGGGGTCGACCATGGACGCAAAGCCCATGCCCATCTGGACCGAGATGATTTGCCCGGCCACCACAAACGCCTGGAAGAACAGGCTCAGGGAAAAGCCCAGCATGGCGCCGATCAGGATCTGTTCGGCAATCAGCAGCAGCGCACTGAGGTCAAGGGCATTGACCGGCGGCATCGGCGGCAGGCCAGGCACGATCACGACCGTAATGGCCACCGCGAAATACAAACGCACACGCCGTGGCACGAGGGTGGTGCCGAACACCGGCATGGCCATCAACATGGCCGTGACGCGAAACATCGGCAGGATGAACGAGGCCACCCAGGTACTGATCTGGGTGTCGGTCAGGGCCAATAAGGATTGCATCGACTCAGCCGATCAACTGCGGAATACTGCCGTACAGCTGCAGGATGTATTCCATGAAGGTTTGCACCAGCCACGGGCCGGCGACGATCAGGGTGATCAGCATCACCAACAGGCGCGGCAGGAAGCTCAGGGTCTGTTCGTTGATCTGGGTGGCGGCCTGGAACATCGCCACCAGCAGGCCGACCAACAGGCTCGGCACCACCAGCACCGCGACCATCAGGGTGGTCAGCCACAGCGCTTCACGGAACAGGTCAACAGCGACTTCAGGCGTCATAGCCCTATACCCCCCCGAAACTGCCGGCCAGGGTGCCAATAATCAGCGCCCAGCCGTCCACCAGCACAAACAGCATGATCTTGAACGGCAGCGAGATGATCAGCGGCGACAGCATCATCATGCCCATCGCCATCAGCACGCTCGCCACCACCAGGTCGATGATCAGGAACGGGATGAAAATCATGAAGCCGATCTGGAACGCGGTCTTCAATTCCGAGGTGACGAAGGCGGGCACCAGAATCGTCAGCGGCGCCTGGTCCGGGGTGGCAATGTCGGTACGCTTGGACAGGCGCATGAACAACTCGAGGTCGCTGGAGCGGGTCTGCGACAGCATGAAGTCCTTGATCGGGCCCTGGGCCTTGTCGATCGCGTCCTGGGCCGTAAGCTTTTCCGCCAGGTAAGGCTGCAGGGCTTGCTGGTTCACCTTGTCGAAGACCGGCGCCATGATGAACAGGGTCAAAAACAGCGCCATGCCGGTGAGGATCTGGTTCGACGGCGTCTGCTGCAGGCCCAGGGCCTGACGCAGAATCGAGAACACGATGATGATCCGCGTAAAGCTGGTCATCAGCATGACGAACGCCGGGATAAAACTCAGCGCGGTCATGATCAGCAGGATCTGCAGGCTGACCGAGTATTCCTGCGCGCCGGCCGCATTGGTGCCCAGGGTAATCGCCGGGATCGACAACGGATCGGCGCCCAGTGCCATCGGTGCGGCCAGCAACAGCATGAGCGTCAATAAAACGCGCATTACTTCTTATCCTTCTGATCCTTGCCCAGCAATTCCATCAGGCGCTGGGCGAATTCTGGTGTGGCGGCCCCGGTCGTGGCCGCGTCCACCGGGGTCTTGAGTACGTGCAACGGGGTGATGCGCCCGGGGGTGATGCCGAGCAGGATCTGCTCCTCGCCCACCTGCACCAGCACCAGCCGGTCCCGCGGGCCGAGGGCACGCGAGCCGACCAGCTCGATCACCTGGGCATTGCCCGGGCCGATACGCTGCACGCGGCGCATCAGCCAGGCCAGCACAAAGATCAGGCCGATCACCAGCAACAGGCCGAGCAGCAATTGCGTCAACTGCCCGCCGACGCTGCCGACCGCAGGGGCCGCCGCCGCTTGCGCGACCGGCTCGGCCGCCAGCGCGCTCAATGGCAGCGCCAGCCACAGTCCTGCCATCGAGTACTTCATTTCAGCGCAACTTCTTGATGCGTTCGCTCGGGCTGATCACGTCGGTCAGACGGATGCCGAACTTCTCATTGACCACCACCACCTCGCCATGGGCGATCAGCGTGCCGTTGACCAGCACGTCCAACGGCTCGCCGGCCAGGCGGTCCAGCTCGATCACCGAGCCCTGGTTGAGCTGCAGCAGGTTGCGGATGTTGATTTCGGTGCTGCCCACTTCCATGGAAATCGACACCGGAATATCCAGGATCACATCCAGGTTCGGGCCGTCGAGGCTCACCGGATCGTTGTTTTTCGGCACGCCGCCGAATTCTTCCATCTGCAGGCGCTTGCCGGCCGGCGCGGAGGCGGCGTCGGCGGCCAGCAGCGCATCGATGTCGTCCTGGCCGACATCGCCGGTTTCTTCCAGGGCCGCAGCCCACTCGTCAGCCAGGGCCTGGTCTTCGGCGGAAGTGTTTTCGTGTTCGGTAGCCATTACTTGTCCTCGGCGTAGCAAAAATGAATGTTGATCAGCGGCGGTTGATCGGTTCGATCACTTGCAACGCCAGGTTGCCTTTGTGAGAGCCGAGCTTGACCTTGAACGACGGCACGCCGTTGGCGCGCATGATCAGTTCTTCCGGCAACTCCACGGGGATCACGTCCCCCGGCTGCATGTGCAGGATGTCACGCAGGCGCAACTGCCGACGGGCGACGGTGGCGCTCAGGGGCACATCGACGTCCAGCAGGTCTTCGCGCAGAGCCTTGACCCAGCGTTCGTCCTGGTCGTCGAGGTCGGACTGGAAACCGGCATCGAGCATTTCGCGCACCGGCTCGATCATCGAGTACGGCATGGTCACGTGCAGGTCGCCGCCACCGCCATCGAGTTCAATGTGGAAGGTGGAGACCACAATGGCTTCGCTCGGCCCGACGATGTTGGCCATGGCCGGGTTCACTTCCGAGTTGATGTACTCGAAATTGACTTCCATGACCGCCTGCCAGGCTTCCTTCAGGTCGATGAAGGCCTGTTCCAGCACCATGCGCACCACGCGCAGTTCGGTAGGCGTGAACTCACGGCCTTCGATCTTGGCGTGACGGCCGTCGCCGCCGAAGAAGTTGTCCACCAACTTGAACACCAGTTTGGCGTCAAGGATGAACAGCGCGGTGCCACGCAACGGCTTGATCTTGACCAGGTTGAGGCTGGTGGGCACGTACAGCGAGTGCACGTATTCACCGAACTTCATCACCTGCACGCCACCCACCGCCACGTCCGCCGAGCGGCGCAGCATATTGAACATGCTGATGCGGGTGTAGCGGGCGAAACGTTCGTTGATCATTTCCAGGGTCGGCATGCGTCCACGGACGATGCGATCCTGGCTGGTCAGGTCGTAACTTTTGACGCTGCCGGGCTCGGCAGCCATTTCGGTCTGTACCAGACCATCGTCCACACCATGCAGCAGCGCGTCGATTTCATCCTGGGACAGCAGGTCTTGCACGGCCATGTCGTGATCCTACTGCAATACGAAGTTAGTGAAGAGCGCCTGCTCGACCACGACTTTGCCCAGCTCTTTCTGGGCCACTTCCTGCACGCTGGCAGTGACCTTCTGGCGCAGCATTTCCTGGCCCACCGGCGTGGCCAGGCTGTCGAAGCTCTGGCCCGAGAACAGCATCACCAGGTTGTTGCGGATCACCGGCATGTGCACTTTGAGCGCGTCCAGGTCCGCCTGGTTGCGCGCCAGCAAGGTGATGCTCACCTGCAAGTAGCGTTGGCGACCGTTCTGATTGTAGTTGGCGACAAAGGCCGGCAGCATCGGTTCGAAGATTGCCGGTTGCTTGACGTTAGTGGCGGTGTCGGCGGCGGGTGCCGGTTTGCTTGCACTGCTGTGCATGATGTACCAGGTGCCGCCAACCGAGGCGCCAATGGCCAGGAGCAGGCCCAGCACAATCAGCAGGATCAGCTTGAGCTTGCCTTTGCCTGCGGGGGGAGTTGCTGCGTCGTCGCTCTTCGCCATGCCAATAATCCGTCACTATTCGGGGATTCATAGATCTACGGATAGGCAAGAGCAAGTGTTATGCCAGAGTTGTCTGACACCAGGACAACACAAATCAAATGTGGGAGGGGGCTTGCTCCCGATGGTGGTGTATCAGCAACAGATTTGTTGGCTGACACACTGCTATCGGGGGCAAGCCCCCTCCCACATCGGGTTCTCTATTTGACTCGGGTCAAGCGTAGTAGTCGACGGCGCTGGAGCCGATCACTGTCTGAGTCACCGGCGCGACTGCCTCGGCCACCTCCACTTGGCCGCCGCTGTCGCCACCGCGTCCTGCGCTGGCGCTCACACCCCGCGCCTGGCCCTGCTGTTGCTGCTGCTCCTGCCCCCGAGACTGGTCGGACACGTTCACATCCACTTGCCCCATGCCTTGCTGGGCGAACATCTCGCGCAGGCGGCCGGACTGGCTTTCCAGCGCTTCACGCACCACGGCATGGCCGCTCATGAAACTCACTTGAGCCTGCTGGTCGGGCGTCATGTTGACCTTGATATCCAGGCGCCCCAGTTCGGCCGGCTGCAATTGGATTTCGGCCGATTTGAGGCTGGCACTGGAGAGGTACATTACGCGGTTGACCACTTCTTCGGTCCAGCCGCTCTGGTGCATGGCCAGCGGGGCGTTGACTACCTGTGGCAAGGCGTTGGCGGTTTTCGGCGTGGCGGCCTGGGTCAGCGCGGCCAGGCGGTTGGCAAAGTCGTCGACACGGGTGTCGCTGCCGGCGTCCTTGAGGTCCTTGAGGCCGTCATCGATCAGCGCGCCAAAGGCTTTGTCGCCGCCCTGCTCGGTGCTGTCCTTGGTGGCTTGCTGGTCAACCATCGTGGCCAGGCCGGCCGCGAAATTCTGCGCGGCGGTCGGTTGATCCTGGGGCGTGGTGGGCGCCGCTTTCTGCGGTGCCTGGCTGCTGGCGGACACATGGCCGCCCTGCTCCATCGCCAGGCGCACGGCAGGCATGGCGTCCAGCGGGTCGGCTGCGGGGTCGAACGCCGGCGGCTTGGCCTCATTGATCACGGCGACGGCGGCAGCCACCGGTTGAGGCGTGTCGTCCTCCACGGCCACCGCAGGTGCCGGGGTTTGCAGCGGGACGGCGACGGGTGTGACCGTGGCGATCAAGGCCGGATCCACCGGCGCATCCGTCGCGGGCTGTTGCGTCAGGGACGGGTCGGCGGGTGTGTCGTCGGCCGCGTCGTCAGTATCGGACGGCTTGACAGGCAAGGGATTGCCGCTATCGGCAAGCGCCGGCGTGCTGGCGGCAGAGGTGTCGTCCGCCGCTGCAGGCGCCGATTTACCCGAGGCGCTGTCGGTTTTCAGCGCCGGTTTGGCGCCCTGGTTGGCGAACACTTGAGCGAAGCCAGGGCCCTTGTCCCGTGGGTCCGCAGCCGCTGCCGCAGGGGTGGCGGCAGGCGCTTGAGGCTTGGCCGCAGGGGCAGCCTGAAGGAGCGAATTGGGGGCGACTGGCATAGGTAAAGGTCTCCACTGCATGGGGGTCGGGGATGCAGTATCAGGAGATAGAGCAAAAGTCGGGCCAGGTTTGCAGCGAAGGCTCACGCACTGAAACGCTGGCGCTCCGATTCATACATCGGCTTGACCAGCGCGAACTCAAGATCAATCTGATCAACCAACGCACCCAGATTGGAGGCGGGCTCGACCGACTCAAGCTCCAACCGCTGACACAACTGCGCCAGGCGCACCGCGCCCAGGTTGCCACTGCTGCCCTTGAAGCTATGCGCTATGCGCCCCAGCGCCTTGGCATCGTCGCGCGCCTTGCGCAAAGCGGTGACGCGCTCCTGGGAATCATGAAGGAAGGTATCCAGCAATTTCGGGTACTCGTCCTCCATCACTTCCTTTAAACCTGACAACACGTCCGGGTCCAGATGTAGATCAACCACTTGCTCGCTCCTTGATCAAGAATTGATGGATTATGCCAGAGCCTTCCAGCAAAACTCCACGCAGACGCAGCGCCCGCCATCGGACCAGCGTACGTCGCCGCTCAGTTGACGCACCAGGTTCAAGCCGCGGCCGGACAGACGGTCAGCATCCTGCGGCCGCGCCAGCACCTCGTCAACATCGAAGCCAGGTCCGCTGTCCTCGACACGTAGCGTCATTTTGCCGCCCTGCGCAGTCGGGGACACCTGCACATGCACCCGGATATGGCCGCTGTTCAAGTGCGCCAGCCGCTCATTACGCAGGCGGTAGTACTGCGCAAACCCATCGGCATCGCGCTTGAGCTGTGAATCCAGCCCCAGTACGCCATGTTCGAGGGCATTGGCATACAGCTCGGCCATCACCGTGTAGAGCGCGCCGCTCTGCTCACGCAGGCCGTGGACCTCCAACAGCAATTGCAGCAGATACGGCAATGGGTTGTAGCGCCTGAGGGTCTGCGCGCGAAATTCGAAACTCACCGACCAATTCAGCGGGCACGACTGGCCACTGTCGGAATACATCGGTTCGGCCACACGGACCGGTTGGCCGGACAGCAAAGTGATTTCAACCATGCTGACGTCGTCCCGTGCCTCACCGCGAAAGGCCGCCAGCGCCTGCTCGATCTCCTCGAACAAGCGGTCGGGCTCGCGGTTGGCGGCAAACACCTGCTGCAAACGTTCGGCGCCGAACAGCTGGTCATTGGCATCGGCGGTGTCCAGCACCCCGTCGGAAAGCAGGAACACACGGTCGCCCAGGGCCATTGGCCAGACTTCGGTGCTGTCATCGAATGCCTGGGCCGACAGCACGCCCAACGGCAGATGCCGCGACATCAACGGCGTGCGCTTGCCGGTGGCGACCTCATGCACATAGCCCTCGGGCATGCCGCCGTTCCACACCTCCACCACGCGCCGCTCGGTGCTCAGGCACAGCAGGGTGGCGCAGCAGAACATGTCCACCGGCAGGATGCGCTTGAGCTTGGCGTTCATCTCGCGCAGGGTCTGCGTCAGCCCATAGCCCTTGGCGGTCATGCCATAGAACACTTCGGCCAGGGGCATGGCACCGATGGCCGCCGGCAAACCATGGCCGGTGAAATCGCCGAGCAACACGTGCATGTCGCCGGACGGCGTATAAGCGGCCAGCAACAGGTCCCCATTGAACAGCGCATAAGGCGATTGCAGGTAGCGGATATTCGGCGCCGCGTTGATGCACCCCGAATGCGCGACCTTGTCGAACACGGCCTTGGCGGCGCGCTGTTCATGTAATAGGTAATCATTGTGCCGGGCGATCTGGTCACGCTGCTGCAGCACCGTGGCCTGTAATCGCCGCAGACGGTCCATGGCGTTGATCTTGGCGGCCAGGATCAGCTGGTTGTAGGGCTTGGGCAAAAAATCGTCGCCGCCGGCATCCAGGCACTCGGCCAGTGCGGCGCTTTCGCGCAGGGAGGTCAGGAAGATGATGGGGACCAACTGCTCGCCCGCCAACTGCTTGATCCAGCGCGCGGCGAGAAAACCATCCATCACCGGCATCATCGCGTCCATCAATACCAGCTGCGGACGCTCGCGCGCAAACAGCTCAACGGCCTGCTCGCCATTGGTGGCGGTGAGCACATGGTGACCCTGACGCCGCACGATGGTCGACAACAACAGCAAGTCGGCGGCACTGTCTTCGGCAATCAGGATGGTCAGCGGCTCGGATAAGGGGGCCAGGACTCTCACGATATATCGAACAACTTGTCGAAATTGGAAATGGCGAGGATTTTGCGCACGTCGTGGCTGCTGTTGCTGACGTGCACTTGCGACTCATCGCCACCGGCATGGTCCCGGAGCAGCAGGAGCATGCCCAGGGCCGAGCTGTCCATGTAGGTGGTTTCCTTAAGATCAACCACATACAACTCGGGCACCTTGTAGTAACGCTCGTAGGCATCGCGAAATGCCTGGTGGCTGCCGAAATCGAACCGGCCCTTGATTGAGATCGTCAACTTCTTCCCGTCCAGGGATACTTCTGACTCGATTGACATGTGACTGCTTCCTTGTCATGGGTCTGTGCAACAAGGTGTAGCAGGCGAACTCGATCTGAGCAACACAGCCGTTCAAATGTGGGAGGGGGCTTGCCCCTGATTGCGGTGCATCAGTCAAAAATATTGAGACTGACACACCGCTATCAGGGCATAGGTATCTACACAATTTTGGTGCGACACCGCACCTGTGGCGAGGGAGCTAACGCGTATCTACCTGACGCTCCGAGGTCCAAATGTGGGAGGGGGCTTGCCCCCGATGGCGGCCTCCGGGCCGACCAGGATGTTGGATCAGATCGAGTACATATCCATTCTTTAGGTAACGGCCACTTAGGGTTCCGCCCTGACGGCGGGTCACTTTGGAAAAGCCCCAAAGTAACCAAAGGGCTCTTGCCCCACCACTCGGCACCTCGCCCAGGCTCGGTGTGCCCGAACGCAGGCTTGAATCCGTGGGCCGCCGCAATGGGCCATCCCTGGCCCAGTGCGGCTAACCCGGCGTCCTGCCGGGTTGCCCACGGATTCAAGCCTGCGTTCGGCCAGCGTGGTTTAACGGGGCGCCTAGGATCAAAAGCAGATCAAGATCAAGAGCGACTCGCTTCGCATCGTGGTTACGGTTGGGCGCTGCTGAGTTGTGTAGATACCTATGTCCCGATTGCCGAGTATCAGTCACTGCATCTTTTGACTGACACACCGCCATCGGGGGCAAGCCCCCTCCCACATTTTTTCCTGCTGCGTTGGTTAGAACTGTTCCTGGCGGGGAAGGCGTTGGGACAATTCATCCAGCAACTTTTGCTCGCGTTTGTCTTCAATTGCCCGCGCTTCGTCGATATAACGCTGCACCAGCTTGCGCAACCCTTCGACGCGGGCGAACGCCGCCTGCCAGCTTTCGCGGGCTTTATCGAGGTTGTTCTGGTGCCAGGCAAGGCTCTGGCGCTGCTGGCCGACGGCGGTTTCCAGCTGATTGAGAAAGCCCTGGTACCCCATCAGCCACTGGCCCGACACGCCCTTGCTGCCGCGCTCGATCCACTGCTGTTGGTACTCAAGGCGAAAGCGCTCCAGGTCGCCCAGCTTGCTTTCCGCCAGGCGCACCTGGCCCTGGAAATACCCCAGGCGCTGCACGGCGGCTTTTTCGGCCTTTTCGGCCATGTCCACCACCGGGGCCAGGCGCGCGGCGCGGCTGTTGGCCATGGCTTAGCCGCCCGGCGCGGGAGCGAAGATGGACTGCAGATGCGCTTCGCTTTCGCCCATGCTGATCTTGTCGTTGAGGCCCTGACGCAGATAGGTCACCAGTTGCGGTTGCAGGGCAATGGCCAGGTCGGTCTCGCGATCGCCACCGGCCACGTAGGCGCCGACGCTGATCAGGTCGCGGCTCTGCTGATACCGCGACCACAGCTGCTTGAAGTACTGCGCGCGGGCCATGTGTTCCGGCGTGACCACCGCCGGCATCACCCGGCTGATAGACGCTTCGATATCGATGGCCGGGTAGTGCCCCTCTTCGGCCAGGCGCCGCGACAGCACAATATGCCCGTCGAGCACGCCCCGCGCCGAGTCGGCAATCGGATCCTGCTGGTCATCGCCTTCGGACAACACCGTGTAGAACGCGGTGATCGAGCCTCCGCCGGCCTCGGCATTACCGGCACGCTCCACCAGCTTGGGCAGCTTGGCGAACACCGACGGCGGATAGCCCTTCGTCGCGGGCGGCTCACCGATGGCCAGGGCGATTTCACGCTGGGCCTGGGCGAAACGGGTGAGCGAGTCCATCAGCAACAGGACATTCTTGCCCTTGTCGCGAAAATATTCGGCGATGCGCGTGCAGTACATGGCGGCGCGCAGGCGCATCAGCGGGGCATCGTCCGCCGGGGAGGCCACCACCACCGAGCGCTTGAGGCCTTCTTCACCCAGGCTGTGCTCGATGAATTCCTTGACCTCACGGCCGCGCTCGCCGATCAGCCCGACCACAATGATGTCGGCCTCGGTAAAGCGCGTCATCATGCCCAGCAACACCGATTTACCCACACCGGTACCGGCGAACAGGCCCAGGCGCTGGCCGCGACCGACCGTCAATAAACCGTTGATGCTGCGAATGCCCACGTCCAGCGGCACGCTGATGGGGTTGCGGTTGAGCGGGTTGATGGTGGGGCCGTCCATCGGCACCCAGTCCTCGGCCTTCATGCCGCCCTTGCCATCCAGCGGACGACCGGCACCGTCGAGTACGCGCCCGAGCATGCTCATGCCCATCGGCAAGCGCCCGGTGTCGGCCAGGGGCACCACACGGGCACCCGGAGCGATACCGGCGAGGCTGCCCACCGGCATCAGGAAAATCTTGTTGCCGGAAAAACCCATGACTTCGGCTTCGACCTGCACCGGGTGGTAGCTGTCGTCGTTGATTACCATGCAGCGGCTGCCCATGGCAGCGCGCAAGCCCTCGGCCTCAAGCGTCAGGCCGACCATGCGCAACAGGCGCCCTTCGAGGATCGGCTGGCCGGGCAACTGCGTGGCCTCGGCATAGCTGTCCAGGCGCTTGGCGAAGCTGGTGCGATCAAGGCGCATCGGGGGCGTCCAGGTCAACGCTCAGGTCAGGCTCGGCCGGGTGCAGCGCCTGCTCATGCAACTGGTCGAGCAGCTTGGCCATGATCTGGCTGATGCGGGTCTCCACCGTGGCATCGATGCGGCTGTGCTCGGTCTCGACGCGGCAACCGCCAGGCAGCAGCGCGGCGTCTTCGACGATGCGCCAGGTTTCTTCATGGCGCTCGCGCAAGGCTTTGACCTGCTCGAAATCCTGCGGATTGATGTACAGCCGCACATTGCCCACGCCCAGGGGCAGCAGCTTGAGGGCTTCGCGCATCACGCTTTCGATCTGGCTCGAATCAAGCACCAGTTCACGCTGGATCACCTGGCGGGTGATGTGCTGCAGCAGGCCGACCATGGATTTTTCCAGCTGCGAGTCCTGTTCGGCGATGGGATCGAACAGGTTGCCCATCAAGCGCTCCAGGCTGCCCAGCTTGACGCTGAGGGCCTCTTGAGCCTCCTGACGGACCTTGAGGGTGGTGCTGCGAAAGCCATCTTTTTCACCCGCCGTGAAGCCTTCGTTGTAGGCCTCCTGGCGGATGGCTTCCAATTCTTCAAGGGTCAGTGGCTGGACTTCTTCCAGCGGCACTTCTTCCATCTGTGCCGGCGGTTCCTCCACCGGCTCAGGCTCCGGCTGCGGCACGTGGGGGTCGAAGCTGGGCAACGACCAGATGTCGAACCCGCCGACATCCCGCGCGCGAATCAGATCGCTGGGCGTCTCATCTTTGTTCGACATGCAGGGCGCCTTAAATCATTTCTTCGCCGCCCTTCCCGCCGAGAACGATTTCTCCGGCTTCGGCCATACGGCGGGCAATGGTGAGGATTTCTTTCTGCGCGGTTTCCACGTCGCTGACGCGCACCGGGCCCTTGGCTTCGAGGTCGTCGCGCAGCAATTCGGAGGCGCGCTTGGACATGTTCTTGAAGATCTTTTCCTTGACGCCCTCGTCCGAGCCCTTGAGCGCCAGCACCAGTACGTCGGACGACACTTCGCGCAGCAACGCCTGGATGCCACGGTCGTCGACATCGGCCAGGTTGTTGAACACGAACATCAGGTCTTCGATCTGGCCGGACAGGGTGTCGTCGATCTCGCGGATCGAGTCCATCAACTGACCTTCGACCGAGCTATCGAGGAAGTTCATGATGTCGGCCGCCCGCTTGATGCCACCCAGGGTGGTGCGCGAGGCGTTCGAGTTGCCGGAGAACTGTTTCTCCAGAATCGTGTTGAGTTCCTTGAGCGCCGCCGGCTGCACGGTGTTCAGCGAGGACACGCGCAGGATGATGTCCAGGCGCACTTTATGGTCGAAGTGGCCGAGCACTTCACCGGCCTGATCCGGGTCCAGATAGGCGACGACGATGGCCTGGATCTGCGGGTGCTCGTAGCGGATCACGTCAGCGACCGCGCGCGGCTCCATCCACTTGAGGCTGTCCAGGCCACTGGTGTTGCCACCCAGCAGGATGCGGTCGATCAGGCCGTTGGCCTTGTCTTCGCCCAAAGCCGAGGTGAGCATTTTGCGAATGTAGCTGTCGGAGCCGACGCCCAGGCTGGTCTGGTCGCCGACGATCTCGACGAACTCGCTCATCACCTGTTCGACTTGCTCGCGGTGCACATTGCGCATTTGCGCCATGGCCACGCCCACGCGCTGGACCTCTTTGGGACCCATGTGGCGCAGCACTTGGGCAGCGTCGGTTTCGCCCAGCGACAGCAGCAGCACGGCGGCTTTGTCGACCCGGGAAAGCTTGGCCACAGCGACTCGATCATTCATCAGCGTTAATCCACTCTTTCACGACCTGGGCCACACGGCCCGGGTCTTCTGCCACCAGACTCTTGATTGCGTTCAACTGAGCGTCATAGCCTTCGCTCGGGCTTGGCAACAGGATGCTTTGCGGACCGCCCAGGCTGACGCGGTCGTTGGCCAACTCGCCGTCCAGGCCACCCATGCCGCCCAATTCGACGTCGCCGCCGGCCAGGGCCAGTTGTTTTTTGTTGCCGCCAGTGATGTTGTTGAGCACCGGGCGCAGCACGCCGAACACCAGCACCAGGATGAACAACACCCCCAGCACTTGCTTGACGATGTCCCAGAACCACGGCTGGGTGTAGAACGCAGGGTCGGCGATCACTTCGCCGCGCTCGGCGGAGAACGGCATGTTGATCACGCTGACGCTGTCGCCACGGCTGGCGTCAAAACCGACGGCGTCCTGCACCAGGCGGGTGAAGCGCGCCAATTCATCGGCACTCCATGGCGCGCGGGTAACGGCGCCGTCAGCGGCGTTGACCTTGACCTGGTCATCGACCACCACCGACACCGACAGGCGATTGATCTTGCCCTGCTGCTGCTTGGTGTGGCTGATGGAACGGTCGAGTTCGAAGTTCTTGGTGGACTGGTTACGCTTGTCCGCCGGGTACGGTGCGAGCATCGGCTGGCCGGTGGCCGGGTCCATGATCTGTTGACCGTTGGCGTCCAGCAGCGGTTGGCCAGCGGCGATCGCGCCAGCGGTGGCAGCGGCGCCACCAGTGGTTTGCGGTGCCGAAGCCGGTGCCGGCGGCTGGTTGCTCAGAGCACCCGGCACGCCTTGCGGACCATTGCTGGCGGTGCGTTGTTCGCTGGTGGACTGCTCGCTGCGCAGGGCGGGCTGGTCCGGGTTGAATTGCTCGGATGTCGATTCGACGGCGCTGAAATCCACGTCGGCGGACACCTCCGCCTTGTAGCGGTCGTTGCCCAGCACCGGCTGCAGGATGTTGTGCACGCGCTGGGTGAGCATGCTTTCCATGCGGCGGCTGTAATCGAACTGCTTGCCGGCCTGGGTCAGCGCGGAGTTTTCGGCCATGTCGGAGAGCAGGTTGCCCTTCTGGTCGACTACGGTGATCTGCGACTTGCTCAGCTCAGGAACGCTGGTGGCCACCAGGTTGACGATCGCCAGCACCTGGCCAGGCTCAAGAGAACGCCCGGAAAACAGCTCGACCAGTACCGAGGCGCTGGGCTTGCGTTCGTCACGCACGAACACCGAGCTTTTCGGAATGGCCAGGTGCACACGGGCACCCTTGACGTTGTTCAAGCTGGAGATGGTGCGCGCCAGTTCGCCTTCCAGGCCGCGACGGTAGCGGGTGGCTTCCATGAACTGGCTGGTACCCAGGCCCTGGTCCTTGTCGAGGATTTCAAAGCCGATGTTGCTGTCGGACGGCGTCACGCCGGCGGCCGCCAGTTTCATCCGCGCACGCGCCACATCGTCGGCCTTGACCAGCAGGGCGCCGGAGTTGGGCTCCACGGTGTAGGCGATGTCGGCGGCGGCGAGGGTTTCCATGATCTGCTTGGAATCCATGCCCGCCAGGCTGCCATACAGCGGCCGGTAATCAGGTTGCTGCGACCACAGCACCACGGCAAAACCAATCGCCACGCTGGCAGCCAGGCCGACCATCAGGCCCACCTGACGCAACATGGTCATTTCGGAGAGATTTTCCAGGAACGACAGGCCAAACAGCGGCGGTTTGCCGTCTACCTTGGCGGGTACGTTGTCGATTGCTTCAGCCATGAGTTAACTCTCGCCCTTAAACCGGCATCTGCATGATGTCTTGATAAGCCTGGACCAGCTTGTTACGCACTTGGGTCAAGGCCTGGAACGACACACTGGCCTTCTGCGAGGCGACCATCACATCGGTGAGGTCCACGCCGCTTTTACCGATCTCGAACGCCGTCGCCAGCTGGCTGGAGGCCTGCTGGGTATCACTGACTTTATTGATTGCCTGACCGAGCATGTCGGCAAAACTGCTTTGGCCCAATTCCGGCGCTGGCGCGACGGATTTCGGCTGAGCCATGGCATCCATTTGCATGGAGCGCATATCCAACATCAACCGATTGAACTCAATACCCTGGCTCATGAACTTCTCTCTCCGACGACCCGCAATTTTTTGACACTACGCAGCGGTTACCAGGGGGAGGTGCAACAAGGGTGCCAGCTCTGTAGCAACTCGTAAGAAAAGGCGACAAAGCTTGTCGACCTTGTTACCGCACGTTTTTTGTAGGAGCGAGGGGGACGCCTAGTTCTTGCTCGCGAAAAACTCATGGACGCCGCGTACATCCAGGAAGCACGCGTTATCGTTGACGTTTTTCGCGAGCAAGCTCGCTCCTACAAACGGCATCGCCGGGAATTCAGGTGGCGAACAGGTACGCTTCCACGTCCATCCCGGCGTCGCGCATCTGCGCCAGCTTGTAGCGCAGGGTGCGCGGGCTGATGCCAAGGCGCTCGGCTGCTTCCTTGCGGCGGCCGCGCTCGGCGCGCAGGGTGTCGATGATCATCTGGAATTCGCGGCGGCGCAGGTCATCGCCCAGGGCGCCGGCCGATTCGGTTTCGGCGGCGAGCGGTGCAGGCGCCAGGCTTGGCAACGGCGCCACGCCATTGCCCATGGCCAGGCAGAAATCCTGGGGCTGGATCAAGCCGCCCTGCTGCAGGATCAGTGCACGCTGGATCGCGTTGTCCAGCTCGCGCACGTTGCCGGGCCATGGATAAGCGACCAGGCAGGCCTGGGCTTCGGCCGACAGCCGCGCCTGGGCGTGCTTCATTTTTTTGACGTGGTTGTTCAGCAGGCGCTCGGCCAGGGGAATGATATCCGCCGGGCGTTCGCGCAACGGGCGCCAGGCCAGCGGGAACACCGACAGACGGTAGAACAAGTCTTCGCGAAAGCGCCCTGCCGCCACTTCGCCGGCCAGGTCGCGGTTGGTGGTGGCGACCACGCGGATATCCAGCTGGATCGGTTTGCGCGCGCCCACCCGCTCCACTTCGCGCTCCTGCAACACGCGCAGCAATTTGGCTTGCAGGCCCAGGGGCATTTCCGAGATTTCGTCGAGCAGAATGGTGCCGCCGTCGGCCTGCTCGAACTTGCCGGCTTGGGCCGCGATGGCGCCGGTGAACGAGCCCTTTTCATGGCCGAACAGGGTGGCTTCGAGCATGTTGTCCGGAATCGCCGCGCAGTTGATCGCGATAAAGGGCTGCCGCGCCCGACTGGATTGCTGGTGGATATAACGCGCCAACACTTCCTTGCCGGTGCCGGACTCCCCCGAGATCAATACGGTGGAATCGCTGCGCGCAACCCGGGCCGCCAGTTCCAGCAACTGCGCGCTGGCCGGCTCGAAGGCAATCGGGCCATCGCCCTCCACCGTCGACATGACGCCAAGCGCATGCCGCGCCACCAGTTCGATCAACGCCTTGGGTTCGAACGGCTTGACCAGATAATCCGCCGCGCCCTGGCGCATGGCGTCCACGGCCCGCTCCACGGCGCCATGGGCGGTCATCAGCAGCACCGGCAATTGCGGCTGGCGCGCGCGCAGCAGGCCGAGCAACTGATGGCCGTCCATGCCGGGCATGTTCACATCACTGACCACCAGGCTGAAAGTTTCCCGCTCCACGGCCTCCAAGGCTTCCTCGGCAGAGCCGACCGCGCGGTAGTCATGGCCCGCCAACAGCAGCGTGTCAGCCAATGCTTCACGCAGGGCGCGATCGTCTTCAACCAGTAAAACCTTGATAGTCATGATCCTTTTACTCCGCGCTTGCCGCTCTGGAAAACAGCGGCAAGGTCATCAATGCACAGGTGCCGCGCCCCAACCGGGAACGCAGTTGCAATTCTCCCTGATGCGCACGTGCCACTGCCTTGACCACGGTCAGGCCCAGGCCGGTGCCGTTGGTCTTGGTGGTGAAAAAGGGCTCGCCCAGGCGCTGCAGCACGGCCGGCGCTATACCACTGCCGCTGTCGCTGATGCACAGGCGCAGCGTTTGCTCGCGGCGGTACAGGTGCACCTTGAGGCGCGCACCCGGGCCGCTGGCCTGGGTGGCGTTTTCGATCAGGTTGAGCAGCGCGCCGACCAGGGTGTCGCGATTGCACAGCACCTCACCCTGGTGGCTGTCGCATTGCCAGCGCAGGCTGGCGCCCTCGGTATGCGTGGCGGCCGCCGCTTGCAGGGCTTGCATCAACGCGGCCGGGGTCACGCGGTCGGTCAGCGGCAATTCGCCACGGGCAAACACCAGCATGTCGCGCACCTGGTGCTCCAGCTCGTGCAGGCGCTCCTTGAGACGTCCGGCAAAACGCTGGTGGGTGGCCGCCGGCAATTGCTCATCAGTCAAATGACTGGCGTAGATCAATGCCGCCGACAGCGGCGTACGAATCTGATGCGCCAGGGAAGCGACCATCCGCCCCAACGACGACAAACGTTCATGGCGCGCCAGTTGATCCTGCAGGTGACGGGTTTCCGTCAGGTCGTTGAGCAGCACCAACTGGCCCGGTTCGGCATCCAGGGACCGGGTGGCGATGGACAGGCGACGCCCATCCTTGAGGGACACTTCGTGGCCGTCATCTTCACGCGGCGCGAAGCAACGGGTGATGACGTGGCGCCACAGCTCGCCTTCCAGCGGCAGGCCGAGCAGGTCGCAGGCCGCCGGGTTGGCTTCGCGCACGCGGCCCTGGTCGTCGATGACGATCACGCCACCGGGCAACAGCGAGAGCAGGTTCTGCAGGCGGTTGGCCAGGCGTTCTTTCTCGGCCAATTCCTGCATGCGCTGGGCACTGACCACCGCCAGTTCGCCTTTGAGCTCGGATACCCGGGCTTCAAGCAGACTGTAGGAATCGGTCAGCTGGCTCGACATCTGGTTGAACTGCGAGAACGCCTGTTCCAGACCCTGGCGGGTCGGCGGCTCTACAGGCGAAATCAGCCCCTGGATGGCAGGGGCTGCAGATAGTTGGGCGGCGTGGGGCATGGTGCTCTCTCGCTTGGCTGACCGTCAGTTAAACGGAACGTTGCGAGGGCTGTAGCAATACCCGTGCCGAAAAAAATCTACTTATAAATCAAGGCGCTGAAAAACACGCGTCAATCATCCGCCTGTTCATCCCCTTCTTTGCGGCTCATACCGTACTTGCGCATCTTCTCCACCAGGGTGGTGCGGCGAATGCGCAGGCGCTCGGCGGCACGGGCGACGATGCCATTGGCGTCGTCCAGGGCCTGTTGGATCAGGCCTTGCTCCAGGTTGCCGAGGTAGTCTTTCAGGTCGAGGCCTTCGGGCGGCAACATGGCCGTGGCACCGAAGTCCGGCGTATGGCCGTTGATCGCCACGCGCTCTTCCATGTCGCTGCGCAGGCTGTCGACCATCTGCTCGTCTTCATCGTCGACGTAGCGGAATTTCTTCGGCAACTCGACCACGCCGATCACACCGTAGGGGTGCATGATCGCCATGCGCTCCACCAGGTTGGCCAGCTCGCGCACGTTGCCCGGCCAACCATGACGGCACAGCGACATGATGGCGGCGGAGTTGAAACGGATGGAGCCGCGTTTTTCGTGCTCCATGCGCGAAATCAATTCGTTCATCAGCAACGGGATGTCTTCCACGCGCTCACGCAACGGCGCCATCTCGATCGGGAAGACGTTGAGGCGGTAGTACAGGTCTTCGCGGAAGCTGCCGACCTCGATCATGCTTTCGAGGTTCTTGTGGGTGGCGGCGATGATGCGCACGTCCACGCTCTGGGTCTTGTTACTGCCCACACGCTCGAAGGTGCGCTCCTGCAGCACGCGCAGCAATTTGACTTGCATCGGCAGCGGCATGTCGCCGATTTCGTCGAGAAACAGCGTGCCGCCGTTGGCCAGCTCGAAACGCCCGGCACGGCTGGTGATCGCCCCGGTAAAGGCGCCCTTCTCGTGGCCGAACAATTCGCTTTCCAGCAGCTCTGCCGGGATCGCCCCGCAGTTGACCGGCACGAACGGTCCGTCGCGGCGTTTGGAGTGATAGTGCAGGTTGCGCGCGACCACTTCCTTGCCGGTGCCCGATTCGCCCAGGATCAACACACTGGCGTCGGTATCGGCCACTTGCTGCATCATCTGGCGCACATGCTGGATGGCGCGGCTGGTGCCGACCAGGCTGCGAAAGAGGTTGGGCTCACGGTGACGGCCGCGCTCGCGGGCCTGGTCGTACATCTCGCGATAGACCTGGGCGCGGTGCAGGGAATCGAGCAATTTGCTGTAGCTGGGCGGCATTTCCAGGGTGGACAGCACGCGGCGACGCTGGTCTTCCGGCAGGTCGACGGAAGAAATTTCGCCCATCAGCAACACAGGAAGGAACTCATCCCAGGTTGACAGTGTCTTTAACAAGCCCAAAACAGCGCCAGGAGTGTTTACCGTCCCGATCAGCACACAAATGACTTCACGGCTCGAGGCCAACGAGCTGACCGCCTGCTGCCAATCATGGCTACCGCAGGGCAAATTTTCTTCACCGAGAAAATTCAAAATCACCGCTAAATCGCGGCGGCGGACGCTATCGTCATCGATCAGCAGAATTTTGGTTTCACGCCACATGCAATAGCAACTTCCCTAGTAAAACTTCCTGCCCTGGAATGAGGGCAATCAAGACGTCTGTAAGACTTATTACCTACTAGACGTCTGAAATCTGAAAACAACACTAGTTAAGTCAAAAATGCTGGCACAGTCAAATATATGACGCGCCGTTCGGACCAACTGAGCCTCTATCAGCCGAACAGATGGTAGACCTTTGACGCATTTTTAGCTTGGTTGATCTGCGACATCTCTTCAAAAATCGCCTGGCGCTCGCCGGTCGTCACTTCAAGCAGCTGCTGGTAAACCGCCAACAGACTCTCCAGCTTTTCCCGCAGCGCATCCTCGTCCACCGGCGCCTGGCTGAGCACGTCATCGATCACGTTGCGACAGCCCAGGTCCAGTTCGCCGATGGCGTCCCAGTTGCGCGCAGCGAGTGCGTCGACCAGGGCTTCACGGGTTTCATCTATGCGTTGCAGTGCGTGGCTCATGACGTGTTCCTCAAGGCCGGTGGCCTTACTGTGCGGCGCCTTGGGGTGCAGCGATGGCATCCCAGCCTTCCTTGACGGTGATCAGCAGCTTGGCGACTTCGTCGATCATGTCGGCATCGTTATGCAGATTGGCTTCCATCAGGCGGTTGGTCATGTATGCGTACAGACTTTCCAGTTGTTGGACATACCCTGGGGTTTCGCTTTTCTCGGCGTCCAGACCGTCGCGCAGACCGATTATGATGTCGACCGCTTTGCCGAGCATCAGGCCCTTTTGCGCAATATCTCCACGCGCCAGCGCACCCTTTGCCTGGGCCATGCGGTCCAGGCCACCCTCCATCAGCATCTGCACAAGGCGATGCGGGCTGGCTTCGGAGATCTGAGCGTGGGAATTGACCTTCTGGTATTGGCGAAGGGCGCGCATGGGATTCATGGTTCTACCTCGTAACAGGCGACAGCGAAAAGGATTTCAGTAACCAATATGTCGACGGGATCGCAGAAAACTTTAACCCGGACGGCCCCGAAAAAAACAAAGCCCGGCAGACAGGCCGGGCTTCCACATGCTTCAAAATCAAGTGTTTTTCTGGTTATTCAACGCGTTGAGCGTGCCCATGATGTTGTTACTTTGCTGGCGCAACTGGGCGACCAGCGAATCCATCGCCGCGTATTTGCGTGTCAGGCTGGCCTGCAGATCCGCCACATGCACGTCCAGTTCCGCCTGGTCCTTGCTCAAGGTCTTGAGGCTATCGGAGAGAGCGGTCGTGCGCGTCGCGAAGATACCGGTGGTCGCTTTGGCATAACCTTCAGTGGCATTGGTCATGCGTGCCAGCAACCCGGTCTTGCCGCTGAACATACTGCTGATATCTGCAGAGTTGGTGAGCGCGATCTTGTCGAAGGTCTTGTCGTCCATCGTCAACAGACCGGTACCGGAGTCGGTACTGATACCGAATTGTGCCAGGGACTTGATGGTGCCGTTCCCGGACAAAGCGTTGAACTCGGCGCGCAAGGCGCTTTGCAGCGAGCGCATGTTGGCGTCACCGGTCAAGGTCGCTGATACGGAGTTACCCGCCGCGTCCTTGGTCACCTTGGTTTCGGCATTCATCGCCTTGAGCAAAGCGTTATAACTGTCAACAAAGCCTTTGACCCCGGACTTGAGCGCAGCGGTGCTGGTACTCACGGAAATCGTCGTGGTTGCCTTCGGCCCGTCCGGGTCCTTGGTATCCACGGGAGGTGAAACCGACAGCAGCTTGATGCTGACCCCACTCACCGCATCGGTGATGTTGTTGGTCTTGGATGTATAGGGCACGTTATCGATGGTGTACTCGGCGTTCTGCGGCGTATCGATCACTTTGTAGCCGGTATCGATACCCGAGTTGCCCGACAGCGTCAGGTCCGAGCCGACCCCGCCCGTGGTGGACGTCAACACCATGCGCGAACCGGTGGAGTCGGTGACGATGTTGGCACTGAGCCCGACGGTGCCGAACTGGGTGTTGATCGAGTCACGCACTTGCTGCAGGGTTGCGCCCGGCGCCACGCTCAGGTCGAACTTCTTGCCCGACTGGGAGATGGTCAGGGTGGTGGCGGCAGTGCCCTTGTTGACCACTGTCGAAGCGCCGCCGGCCAGGGTGACCGTGGACAGTTTGGAAGGCTGGGCGAGTTTATTGACCACCAGATTGAAACTGCCGTTGGCAGCGCCCTGAGCGGTGGTCATGGTCGCGACCTTTTCATTTGACGAAGTGCCGGTCAGGCCACTGAAGCTATTGTCGTCGGTCATGCTCTTGATGGCGCCACGGAAGGCGTCCAGCGCCGACTGGATCTTGCCGATCGACGACAACTGGGTAGTCGCTTTCTGTGACTGGGTGTTGATCTGGGTCTGCTTCGGCGCCCGATCGGCGTCGACCAGGGCTTTGACGATGCCCTGGATGTCGATACCAGAACCCACACCGTTTACCGTTGTACTCGCCATCGTCTTTCTCCTAATACGGCTGCTGGCGTTTTCTTGACGAACCGCACTTCAAGAAAGCAACGCAACAAGTTTCATGCCAGTTCAGACCTTTTCATCGAACAGCACATGACTGGCGGTGGCCAGGTTCTGTGCAAGCTTCAAGGCCGTTTCCGACGGAATCTGGCGGATCACCTCGCCACTTTCAGTGGCGATGACCTTGACCACGACCCGATGGGTGGAATCATCAATGGAAAAATCCAGTTTGCGCTGGGCCGCTTGTACGAATTCTCGAATATCGGTGACTGCCTTTTCCAGGTCAGCCCGCTTCGGCTCACCGGCGGCCGGCGCGATCGCCTCGACCTTGGCGTTGTCTTTGTCCGCAACCACCGCAGTGGCCGGGCCTTGAGGGGCTACCGGTGGATAAGACGAGGCCAGCTTTACACTCATGTCCATGTCCAATCTCCTCTACAACAACCGAAAAAGACGAAAGGGCACGTAAACGCGCCCTTCCGTCAGTTACCAAGCGACGCTATTACTGAAGCAGCTTCAGTACAGCGGATGGCAGTTGGTTGGCCTGCGACAGGATCGCGGTAGCAGCCGACTGCAGGGTTTGTTGCTTGGTCAACTCAGCTGTTTCAGCAGCGAAGTCGGTGTCTTGAACGGTGGAACGTGCAGCGGTGGAGTTTTTCTGAATGTTGGTCAGGTTGTCCACGGTAGTAGTCAGACGGTTCTGAACAGCACCCAGGCCCGAACGTGTGCTGTCGATGCCGCCGATAGCCTTGTCCAGTACCGCGATGGCCGATTGTGCGTTGAAAGCGCTGCTGACGTCGGTCTGTGCAACCGTGGTCTTGGCGGAAGCTGCGGCAGTACCTGCTGCGGCGAACAGACCGGTTACACCGGCGCCGTTCAGGGCGTAGCCTTTGGACGAGTCCAGGTTCACCGCACCGGTAGCGATCAGGCCGTCGGCCAGAGCGACGCCGGTACCGAAGGCACCCTTACCGTCTTTGGTAGCAACAGTGATCGAACCGGCGTCAGTGGAGGCGCTGAAGTTCAGGTTCTCACCGGAGTCGGACTTGACCGACAGGGTGCCTTTGGATTCGTCATAGTTGACGCTGATACCCAGTTTAGCGGAGTTGGATTTCAGCTGGTCAGCCAGGCTGGCGGTATCGGTAACACCGGTGAACGTGGTGGCTTGGCCGCCAACAGTCATGGTGAAGGTAGCAGGCGCGGTCTTGGCGGCAGCACCCACGCTGAATTGAGCTTCAGTGCTGGCGGAAGCGCTCAGGCCACCTACAGCGCCGTTCAGTTGGCTGGCGATGGTTTTAGCCGATGCGCCTGCTGCTACGGTAACAGAAGCGGTCTGGCCATTACCGGTGATACCGATAGCACCACCGGCAACCCCTGTGGTGCTAGGTGCAACGCCGACGCTTTTGATCTGCTGCGACCCGATGTTGTTGGCAGCAACGTTGTCCAGGGACAGGTTGATGGTTTCGTTGGCGTTGGCACCAACCTGGATGGCTTTGGTACCGTACGAACCGTCGAGCAGCTTCTGGCCACCGAACGTAGTGGTTTGCGAGATACGGGTCAGTTCCGAAGTCAGCGCCTGGTATTCTTCCTGGTTGGAAGTACGGTCGGCGTCGCTCAGGGAGCCGGTAGCCGATGACAGAGCCAGGGTACGCATTTTTTGCAGAATGTCGGTCGAAGCCTGCATTGCGCCTTCAGCGGTTTGCGCGATGGAGATACCATCGTTGGCGTTCTTTACAGCTTGACCCAGGCCGTTGATCTGGCTGGTCAGACGGTTGGAGATCTGCAGGCCCGAGGCGTTGTCTTTAGCGCTGTTGATGCTCAGGCCAGTGGACAGACGCTGCATGGAGGTTTGCAGCGAGTTGGCCGCTTTGCCAAGGCCGTTCTGGGTAGTGATGGAAGCAATGTTGGTGTTTACTGTTAAAGCCATGACGAAATCCTCGATGGATGGATACTGCGGCTTCCGGCCCTGGCAACCGCCGGGTGTGGCCTGAGAACCTACGTAATAGTTATCGTCGTGGTAGCCGGTTGCTTGAGGGTTATTTTGATTTTTTTTACTAGCCCTGTGCCAGCCCTTGCAATTCAAGCAGTTAGCGAGACTGAAAACCCCGGTTTCATTGGCTTTTCTGGCGCCAAATAAAAAACGCCGATGATCTTTCGATCATCGGCGTTTTTTTATACGACCCTCAACGGCTCATGGGCGATACAGAATCGCCGAGCCCCAGGATAGGCCCACGCCAAATCCACTGATCGCCACGCGCTTCCAGGTGGCATCCATCACGTGCTTTTCCAGCAGCAACGGAATGCTCGACGACACGGTATTGCCGGTCTCGACCATGTCCTTGATGAACTTGTCCACCGGCGCATCTTCAAAACGGCGCGCCACGGCGTCAACGATGGCCGCACTGCCCTGGTGAATGCAGAATGCATCGATGTCATCGGCCTTGAGATCCGACTCGTCGAGCAGCTCGTGCAAATGCGCCGGCACCTTGAGCAAGGCAAAGTTGAACACCTGGCGGCCGTTCATGAAGAACACGCCGTCGCTGACCTTAAGGTGCGGCGCGCCGGAGCCGTCGGTGCCGAACTTGGATTTGCCGAGCAACCACGGCGCGTCTTCGCCCATCCAGGTGGCGGTGGCGGCATCGCCGAACAGCATGGTGGTGTTGCGATCTTCCGGGTCGACGATTTTCGAGTACGGGTCGGCGGTGATCAGCAGGCCGTTTTTCAGGCCGGTGGCTTCCATGAAGCCCTTCATCGCGTAGATGCCATACACATAGCCGGAACAACCCAGGGAAATATCGAAGGCGGCCACATGGGTCGGCAGGCCCAGTTTGTCCTGGACGATGGCGGCGGTGTGGGGCAGCCCTTCTTCGTCGCCGTTCTGGGTGACGACAATTACCGCGTCGATGGACTCGCGCGTCAAGTCCGGGTTGCTGGCAAACAACGCGTTGACCGCTTCTACACACAGGTCTGAGGTTTCCTGCGCGGCTTCCTTGCGCGGCAGGAACGCCGACCCGATCTTGCCGATGATGAATTCTTCATCCTTGGCGAATTTGGCACCCTGGGCGTAGTTATCGATACCGTCCGCCGGCACGTAACTGGCGATGCTTTTTATGCCAATCATTGTGGCTTCCCAATACTAAATAGCTGGAGAACACCCCAGGGCCTATGCCCGGAGTGCTGACAATAAAGGGGATAACCCCATAAAAATTCGCTGAAAGCCGTCCCGCAAGGATCCTGTGACGACTCATCCTTTTCACACGATACAGTGAAGATGCGCTTTATGACTCACAGGTCACTCAATTTTGTGTGGTTTATGCAAAACCTTCAAACAATTAACCCCATAAACGACAACGGCCCAACCTGTTTCCAGGCTGGGCCGTCGAGCTGCTCTGTTGCGCACTTACATCTTGTTGAACAGGCTCAATTGGGAAATTTTCACGAAGGCCAGTTGCGAAGCCTGCAGCATGGTCTGCTGCAACGTCAGGTTGATCGCCGCTTGCGCCGTGTCGATATTGCCCAGGTCGCTCATGGTGCTGGTGTTGGCCAGACCGATACTGGTGTTTTCACTGGTCTGGATATCCAGAGCATTCTGACGCGCACCAATGGAACCGCGCACACCGTCGATCTGGGTGCGGGTGTTGGCAAAGTTACTGATGGAGGCATCCAGCGCGTCCCGCAGCTTGAGCATCGCTGCCGGGTTGCCGTCTGCCGGTTGTTCCAGAGCCTGGCGCAGCTGGCTCAAGGTATCCAGCGCGTTCTGGGTCTTCTGGGTGCTGGCCGACACCGCGAACTGATCACCCGCCTGCGGCGTGCCGCTGACATCAAACTTCACCCCGGCGGCGGTGACAGTGGCAGCGCCGCCAGTGTCACCGGTGGCAATCGCCTTGCTGTCTGCGGTATAGGGCTGGGCATACACGTCATAGGCCGTGGCGCTGGTGAACTTGATCACCGCCCCGCTGTTGGCCGGGAAGGTACTGGCATAGGCCGCCTGGTTAATTACGCTGGCGTTGGTCAATTGCGCGGTAGAGGCGTTGCTGGGCGTACGCGAGACACTGAAACTGTCCGGCTTGGCGCCCAGGCTGAACGAGCGGTCTTTGACCAGTGCATCGGAATCCGGCCCGGTAGCGACGTCTTTGAGGTTGAAGGTAATATCGAAATTCACCCCGCGCAGGCTCACCGTGGAGCCCTCCTCCTTGGTGGCGTCGAAGCTGCCGTTGCCGGCAATTTCGGAGGTGATGTCATTGCCGTTTCGGTCGGACACCTTGAACTGCGTACTGCTGGTAAACGTCAGCTGGTAAGGCTGGCCATCCGCGAATTTATTGGTGTAGTCGGTTTCCGACGTCACCAGGCCAGCCGACAACGCCACTTTATTGTCGTTAGGCACCGGTGCTGTCGCCGGCGGTACCACGGCAGGCGGGATCCAGGTCGCCTGGGTGCGGCCCGAGTTGATGGCGCCGCCCATGATGCTCTTGCCGGTATCACCGGCATTGACTTTGAGCGTGTCGGAAACCTGCAGGCTCAGGGGCGTTTCGTCGCCCTGATAATTGTAGGTGCCGTCGCTGTTGCGACTGTAGGGCGGGGTCGAAGTCTTGGAACCGGAAAACAGATAATTTCCCGACGAATCCTTGCTGTTGAGCAAGCCCAGCACCTGGTCCTCGATGGCGCCAATCTCGCCGGCAATCGATTTGCGATCCGCATCGCTGAGCGAGCCGCCGGCGCGCAGGGCAAGCTCGCTGGCTTTTTGCAGCGCATCATTGATCGAACCCAAGACGCTTTCTTCGTTGGTCAGGGAGTTCTTCAGGCTGGTGATGTTGCCGTTGAACTGACTGAGCATGTCTTTCTGCTGTTGCAGCATCAGCAAACGCGCCGCAGCGACCGGGTCATCGGAAGCGGTCTGCACGCGCACGCCGGTGGACGCCTGCTCCTGGGCCTTCACCACACTGGAATAGTTATCCGAATACTTGGCCGAGCTGGTTTCGAAATATTGAGCAGTGGAAATACGCATCGTCCCAGACTCCTTTAAAGACTATTGATCAGTGTGCTGAAGGTTTCTTGCGCAGCCTTGATGATCTGCGACGAGGCGGTGTAGTACTGCTGGAACTTGATCATATCGCCCGCCTCTTCATCCAGGTTGACCTGGGACACCGAGTTGCGCGCATCCTGGTTGGCCTTGAGCAAGGCACCGGTGGCGGTGGTGTCGGTATTGGCCGAAGCGGCCTTGGCGCCGACAGTCGAGACCAGCCGACTGTTCGCCGTCACCAGGCTTACACCGCCGCCACTGCCATCGGACATGCCAACCGTCGCCTTGGTCTGCAAGTCGAGCAGCGCCTGGGCGTTACGGTTATCCGATTTGCCCGAGGCATTGAAGGAAAACGTGGTGCTGTCACCGTTGGCAGGCAAACCGCCGACCGTGGTATCGAACTTGAAGCTCTTGGCCGGCACCAGCAGTGCGCCGTTGGCATCGCGCATCGGTACATCGACGGTGATTTTATTGCTTTGGCCGGGAACGATGGTGCCGGTTCCGATCGGATTACCCTGGGCGTCATTGAGTGTGTAGCCCTGGGTGCCGTCAGCCGCAGGCTTGCCGAAGACCATCTTCACCGGCATCGAGTGTTCGATGCCGGTACGCAGTTGCGCAGTGTCGGCGCCGCCATGAATATTGATCGGCAGGGTCAGAGTCGGCGGAGTAAAGCTGCCGGTGCCCTGATTAGTCTTGCTGCCCTCGCCCAGCAACGGCCCGGCGAACGCAATTTTATTGGCATCGGTCAAAGCGGTGCCGATGTTTGCCGCGCCACTGGCCGTAGGGCTGACTTTGAAACTGTCGCCCGCCGCTATCGGCCCCTTGCCATCAAGCGCCAGCGTGAAACCGTCAATTACCGGCGGCGGCGCGGTATTGGTATCGAACGCGCCCATGGCCTTGCCGTCGGAACGCACGACGTTGTAGTTGTTGCCGCTGGTGAAAGTTACTTTGTAGTCGTAGGTCGACAGCTTGCTGGTGTCGCTGATGCTCACGTTCAAGTTGCCCGAGCCGCTGCTGTTGCCCATCGCGCCCTGACTGCGCTGGGCGATGGCGGCCGCGCTGTTGATGTCCTTGAACAGTGACGAACCGAAGTCGCCGTTAAGGTCCAGGCCCTGGCCCAGTTGGCTGTTGACGGTGTCGGCAGTGGCCAGGGCGATGCGCCCCAGGTCATTGATGGCCGGCATCAGCGCGTCACTGCGATAACGCAGCAGGCCGCCGATGCTGCCGCCGCTGAGCACATTGCCCAGGTCGATCGCCGTACCACCGCCGGCATTGAGCACGATGGTGTACTGGCTTGGGTCGCTGTTGCTCGAGACCGCCGAAATCGTATTGGACTGATCGCCCAGCACCAGGGATTGGCCGGTGCCGGTGCTGACGCTGAACACGCCGTTTTTTTCACTGGTGGTCACGCCGACCAGTTCATTGAGCGAACGCACCGCTTCGTTGCGCGCATCCAGCAAGTTGGCCGGGGCGCTGCTGGCGGAGCCCTGGGCCAGGGTGATCTGCTTGTTCAGCGAGGCAATAGAGGTCGTCAACTGGTTGACTTGATCACTCATGGTGCCGAGTTGACCGTTGATCGACTGTTTCTGCTCGTTCAACTGGCCGGCGATCGAGTTGAAACGATTGCTCAAGGTCTGGGCACTGGTCAGCAGCACTTGCCGGGCGGACACATCGCTGGGGTTGGCCGCCGAGGTCTGCACAGCGGCGAAGAACGCACTGAGCACCGACGACATGCCGGTGGTCTTGTCCGACAGGGTCTTGTCGATGGCGCTGGCCTGGCTGGCATACGCCTTGGCATCGTTGCTCAGCGCCGTGCTGTTCTGGTAGGCCGCATCGAGGAACTCGTTATACACCCGACGCACATCCGCTAGGGTGGTGCCGCTGCCGATGTACACGCCGCCGTAGGGGTTGTTGGCATTGGCATTCTGCGTGGTCTGCTGACGCGAATAACCCGAGGTGTTGGCGTTGGCAATGTTATTACTCAAGACCGACAGCGATCCTTGAGCGGCATTGAGCCCTGACATCCCGATACTGAGCAAACTCATGGTTCAGACCTTATAAATGTGTGGTTGCGCCAGCGGCAGCGTAATTCTGGTAACTGTTCATGTTTCTGGCGATCTGCGAAATCTTGCTGGCGTAGGCCGGATCGGTTGCATAACCGGCTTTTTGCAACTCGCGTACAAACTGTTCCGGGTTATCGGCTGATTTCACAACTTCTTTATAGCGATCATTGCTTTGCAGCAGGGTCACGAGGTCATGGAAGCTGTCCTGATAGGAGCTGTAGGAGCGGAACTGCGCCGTCTCCTTGACCATCGCGCCGTCGCGAAACTCGCTGGTGATCGCGCGGGCCTGACCGCCCTGCCAGCTCTGGCCGGCCTTGATGCCGAACAGGTTGTGGCTGCTGCTGCCGTCTTCGGCGCGCATCACCGATTTGCCCCAACCGGTTTCCAGGGCGGCCTGGGCCACCAGGTACTTAGGATCGATACCGATCCGCGCGGCGGCGGCCTTGGCCATCGGCAGCATGGTGGCGACGAACTCATCCTGCGAGCTGAAGGCCTTCTTCGCCGGTGCCAGCGGTGGCTGGGCAATGGCGCGGCCGTAGACCTGCATCTTGCCGCTCGGTACGGCAACGCTGCGCGCGCTGCTGTTGATCACGTTGTCATCGGCGGCACTGTTGCGCAGTGGCGCGACTTTGGCTTCGACCTGGGTGCTCGGCACGATACCTGCGAGCAGGCGGTCGGTCAGTTTGCTCGGCAAGGCGATACGGCGCTGATTCATCAGCTCCATATCGTTGCTGTGGGACGCAACGGCACCGGGCTGTGGCTCGGCGACGCGGTAAGCCCACAACGGACGCTGCCCATTGGAGCGCCCCAGCGGCCCCTCGGCCTGGGTACCGGCGGCAATTTCGGTCGGCACCTCGACCTTCTTCACCGCTTCAACCGCGGCGGGGCCCTGCAAGGTGGCCGCCTGGGCGTCCACCGGTTTGTTCTTTTGCATCTGGCGCATCAGTACGTCGGCCAGGCCGATACCGCCGCCTTCGCGGGACATCGATACCGCCAGTTGCTGGTCGTACATCTCCTGGTACTGCTTGGCTGCCGGCGTGTTCATCGGGTTGTCCTTGCCCAGGACTTCGGTGGCCGAACGCATGGATTTGAGCATCTCGCTCAAGAACAACGACTCGAACTCCTGCGCAACTTTGCGCATGTTGCCGTCGCTGTTCTTGTCGTCGCCGACCTTGAGCTGGTTAAGCCGGTTCAGGTCGGAGTAGGACCCCGAGTCCGCCGTGCTGGTAAGACCGCTCTTGCGCATATCCATGACCATGGCCTCAGATCACGATCAGGTCGGCTTGCAGGGCGCCGGCCTGTTTCAGGGCTTCGAGGATCGCCATCAAGTCGCCGGGGGCGGCGCCCACCTGGTTCACCGCGCGGACAATCTCGTCCAGGGTGGTACCGGGGCCGAACTTGAACATCGGCTTGGCTTCCTGCTGGGCATTGACCCGCGAACGTGGGACCACGGCAGTCTGGCCATTGGACAATGGCCCGGGCTGGCTGACGATCGGGTCTTCGGTAATGGTCACGGTCAGGCTGCCGTGGGTCACCGCCGCAGGCGAGACCTTGACGTTCTGGCCGATCACGATGGTGCCGGTGCGCGAGTTGATAATGACCTTGGCCACCGCCTGGCCGGGGTCCACCTCCAGGTTTTCCAGGATCGACAGGTAGTCCACGCGCTGGCTTGGGTCCAGGGGCGCGGTCACGCGCACCGAACCGCCATCGATGGCCTGGGCCACGCCAGGGCCGAGCATGTCGTTGATCTTGTCGACCACGCGCTTGGCGGTGGTGAAGTCGGAACGGTTGAGGTTCAGGGTCAGGCTGTTGCCCTGGTTGAACCCGCTCGGCACGGTGCGTTCAACCGTGGCGCCACCGGGGATGCGACCGGCCGACGGCACGTTGACGGTGATCTTCGAACCGTCGCGGCCTTCGGCGTCGAACCCGCCCACCACCAGGTTGCCCTGGGCGATGGCGTAGACGTTGCCGTCGATACCCTTGAGGGGCGTCATCAGCAAGGTACCGCCACGCAGGCTTTTGGAGTTACCGATGGACGAAACAGTGATGTCCACCACCTGCCCCGGCTTGGAAAACGCCGGCAAGTCGGCGCTGATCGACACCGCCGCGACGTTTTTCAGCTGCACGTTGCCCGACCCCGCAGGCACCTTGATGCCGAACTGCGACAGCATGTTGTTGAAAGTCTGCAGGGTGAACGGGGTCTGGGTGGTCTGGTCACCCGTACCACTGAGACCAACCACCAACCCGTAGCCGATCAACTGGTTGGAGCGCACGCCGGAAATGCTGGCGATGTCCTTCAGGCGTTCGGCCTGGGCGACGGCGCTCACGCAAAGCAGTAATGCCGCCACCAGCAGGTGTTTGAAGTTCAAGATGGCCACCTAGAAAGGGAACAACGGGCTAAGGAAGAAACGGTCGAACCAGCCCGGCTGGCTTGCATCGGCAAACGAACCCGTGCCCGAGTAGGTAATGCGCGCATCGGCAATCCGCGTCGACGGTACGGTGTTGTCGGTGGCAATGTCATCGGCGCGCACCATGCCGGCAATGCGCACCAGCTCATCGCCCGTGTTGAGGGTCATCCACTTTTCACCGCGTACGGCGATGATGCCGTTGGGCAAGACGTCGGCCACGGTCACGGTGATCGAACCGGTCAGCGTGTTGCCCTGGGCCGCCGCGCTTTTGCCGTTGGTGGCACGGTCGCCGCTGTAACCGGCGTCGAGGCTCAGGTCACCACTGCCCAGCGGGTTATTGGTGTTGGGCACGCCGCCGAACAACGACGTCAGGCCCAGGCTGGCCTTGCTGGTCTTGCCGATCTGCGAGTTGGCGTTCTTGCTGGCCTGGGTGCGCTCGTTCAGGGTGATGGTGATGATGTCACCGACCCGGAACGCCTTGCGGTCGCTGTACAGGTTCTGCTCGAAACCGGCCTGGTAGATCGAGCCATTGTTGGCCGCCGCCGGCAACGGCGTGCGCGGCAACACCGGCGCGTAATACGGGTCATTGGGTTTCGGCGACGGGGCGACACAGCCCGCAAGTACGGCGATCCCACTCAATGCCAGAACAGAAACAAAGCGATTCATGACCCTAACCTCACGGTGTTGCAGGCGCTTTCGAAGGCGCCCCATAGACTGATTACAGATTCTGCGTAACGAACGAAAGCATCTGGTCGGCGGTGGAGATCACCTTGGAGTTCATCTCGTAGGCGCGCTGGGTGGTGATCATGTTGACCATCTCCTCGACCGTGCTGACGTTGGAGGTTTCCAGGGTGCTCTGCAGCGTGGTGCCGAAACCGTTCAGGCCAGGGGTGCCGATTTGCGGCGCGCCGCTGGAGGCGGTTTCCAGGAACAGGTTGTTGCCCATGGCCTGCAGGCCGGCCGGGTTGATGAAGTCAGCGGTTTGCAGGTTGCCGATCACTTGCGACGCCGGGTTGCCGGCCACGGTGATGGACACGGTACCGTCGTTGCCGACGGTGAACGTCTTGGCGTCAGCCGGAACCACGACGGCAGGCTCCAGGGCAAAACCGTTGGCGGTCACGATCTGGCCGTTGGAGTCGAGGTGGAAGGTACCGTCACGGGTGTAGGACGTGGTCCCATCCGGTTGCAGGATCTGGAAGAAGCCACGGCCGTTGATCGCCATGTCCAGCGGCTGACCGGTCTGTTGCAGGTTACCGGCGCTGAAGTTTTTCTGGGTGCCGACGATCTGCACACCGGTACCCAGTTGCAGACCCGACGGCAATTCGCTGTCCTGGGTCGACTGGGCGCCTGGCTGGCGCTTGATCTGATAGAGCAAGTCCTGGAACTCGGCGCGATCACGTTTGAAACCGGTGGTCGACACGTTCGCCAGGTTGTTGGAAATGGTCGTCAGGTTGGTGTCCTGGGCGGACAGACCTGTTTTGGCAACCCATAGAGCCGGAAGCATGCTGTTCTCCTCTGTGCGCCTGTTTGTTGGCGCCGTGCTGCACTGTTTATGTAAAAGCTGGCTAAGGCTGTTAGCTCATCTGCATGACGCGGGTCATGGCCTGGTCGTCTTCTTTAGCGCTGTTCATCATCTTGATGTGCAGCTCGAACTGCTTGGAAAGCGCCAGTACCGCAGTCATTTCCTCAACGGCATTGACGTTGCTCGCCTGCAGGAAGCCCGAGGTCAGCTTGACGTTCGCGTCGGCCTGGGCCGGCTGGCCATCCTTGGTGTGGATGGTGCCGTCCAGGCCTTTGGTCATGTTCTTGAGGTCGGGCTGGACCATCTTGATGCGGTCCACTTCCGCCATCACCCGTGGCCCCTCGCCCATGGCGCGGATGCTGATGGTGCCGTCGGAACCCACTTCGATTTTCTGCTGCGGCGGCACGGCAATCGGGCCGCCGTTGCCCATGATTGGCATACCGTTGCCGGCCCGCAGTACGCCCAGCGCATCCACGTTCATGCTGGCGCTGCGCACGTAGGCTTCGCCGCCATCCGGGGTTTGCACGGCCATCCAGCCGTCGCCGCTGACGGCCACGTCCAGGTCACGCCCGGTTTCGATCATCGCGCCGGGGGTGAAGTCAGTGGCGGGCCGCTCGGTCAGGGCAAAGGCCCGCGCCGGAAAGCTGTCACCGAACACCGGCATCGAGCGCGCCTGCTCCAGGTCGCGCTGGAAACCATTGGTGGAAATGTTCGCCAGATTGTTGGCATGGGCCTTCTGCGCCAGAGCATTCTGGCTGGCGCCGGTCATTGCCACATAAAGGTACTTGTCCACGCTCTATCCTCTTTCTGACGGACGCTTGCCGCCCACCGTTGTACTGAGGAGGCTTAAGCAATTTGCGAACCAACTTTTAAAAAGAGGGTGAAGTCCAGGCGCGGCGGGGGTTTGCTCGAAGGTGTTTGAAAACAGGGAGGGAGGGATAGTCGAAAAAACGGCGGACTACTGCCGCTTACGGCAACGGCGCAAATTAATGTGGGAGGGGGCTTGCCCTAATGCCAGTCAGTAAAGCGAACAAAATGCTCAAACCTTCGAAGATACACTGTGGGAGGGGGCTTGCCCCCGATAGCGATGTATCAGTCAGCTCATCTATAACTGACCTACTGCCATCGGGGGCAAGCCCCCTCCCACATTGGTTATTTGTCGGTCTTGAGGATTTCGTAATCGCGCAGTTTGTTGGCAATGGTGGTGTGGGAAACGCCCAGGCGTTTGCCCAGTTGTCGGCTGCTGGGATGCTCGGCGTACAGGGCTTCGAGCACGGCCTTTTCAAACCGCCCGACGATTGCGTCCAGCCCACCCTCCAGCGAAAAATCGCCAAGCGGCTGACGCACGCCATAATCGGGCAAGCGAATATGCTCAACCTTGACTGTCCCGCCTTCGCACAACGACACCGCCTGGAACAGCACATTTTCCAACTGCCGCACATTGCCCGGCCAGTGATAGTGGCTGAGCTTGTCCATCGCGGCAGGCGCCAATCTGGGCAACGGGCAACCGATCTGCCGGCTGGCTTGATCGAGAAAATGCTCGACCAACGGCGCCAGCCCATCAAGGCATTCGCGCAACGGCGGAATATGCAACGAAAGTACGTTCAAGCGGTGATACAGGTCCTGGCGAAATTCGCCGCGCGCGCACAGTTCAGACAGATCGACCTGGGTCGCGCAGATCACCCGCACGTCGAGGTACACCTCTTCATCGCTGCCCACGCGACGAAAGCAACCGTCCTGCAAAAAGCGCAGCAATTTGACCTGCAGGCGTGCGCTCATTTCCCCTACGCCGTCGAGAAACAACGTACCGCCCGCCGTCAGCTCCAACAGCCCCAGCTTGCCTTCGGCCCGGGCGCCTTCGAATGCACCGGGGCCGTAGCCGAACAACTCGGTCTCGGCCATCGACTCCGGCAAGCCCGCGCAGTTGAGCGCCATCAATGGCGATTGGCCACGCGGGCTGGCAAGGTGACAGGCGCGGGCCAGCAATTCCTTGCCGGTACCGGTTTCGCCTTCTATTAATAGAGGCGCATCCAAAGGCGCCATGCGCCGGGCTTCGCGAACCACGGCAGCCATCACCCTGGAACTCTGAAAGATGCTGTCGAAGCCGCGCAGTTCCTGCTTGCGTACATTGTAGATACGCTCGCCGACCCGATCGGCGCGGTGCAGGGTCAACACCGCGCCGGCCATGGCTTCGCTGTCATCGTGTTCGGAGGACTGCAGCGGCGCGATGTCGGCCAGGAACACATCGCCCTTGACCTTGACCCGCAGGCCATTGATCCGCGACTTGCTCGCCCGCACCAGTTCCGGCAAGTCGAAGTCCTCGGCGTAGCGCGACAGCGGAATACCCGGCACTTCGTCCACACGCACACCCAGCAACTGCGCCGCCGCCCGGTTGGCCGCGACGATGGAGCCGCCCATGTCGATGGACAGCACCGGAAACTCCAGGGCGCCCAGCAGCGCATTGAGCTCCATGTGCCGGCGCTCGCTGGGCATCAGCCCTACCCTCTTCACGCCAAACACCCCGCCGATCGCCTCAAACTGCGGGCGCAGTGCCTGGAACTGCATGTTCACCAGGTTCGGGCAGAACAGGTAGATGGCATTGCCATGCTCGCCGCCAACCTCGCCCTTGGCGACGTTCACGCCGTACTCCACCAGCAGGTTGAGGATGTCCCGCAGGATGCCGATGCGGTTCTGGCAGTGCACTTTGATACGCATGAAAAGGTCCGAAGGTGAGTAGGCGCCGTGTCTTTTTGCCGCTGGACGCAGATAGTCGTCAAGATTATGTGACAGTGCGCAAGCTTTTCCCAGCCCAATGCCGCGAAGAGTCACACATCCGTAACGAATAGTTTACGAAATGCGGTAACTTTTCTTACCCATAGACTTTTGAACCCGGTGAAAACTCGCCGCGCGCGGGTTATCAATAGACACACAGCAGGACATAACAAGAACGAATGCCTAGCAGGAGAGCCGTATGAAGCAGACGCACTACGTGGCCCGCGAGCCCGATGCGCAAGGTTTTATCCACTACCCGCCAGAAGAACATGCGGTGTGGAAGACCCTGATCACGCGCCAGTTGAAGGTGATCGAGGGCCGTGCCTGCCAGGAATACCTGGATGGCATCGACAAGCTCGGCCTGCCCCTGGATCGCATCCCGCAGCTGGGCGAGATCAACACAGTGCTGGCCGATACTACCGGCTGGCAAGTCGCCCGCGTGCCGGCGCTGATCCCCTTCCAGACCTTCTTCGAGTTGCTCGCCAGCAAGCAGTTTCCGGTGGCAACCTTTATTCGTACCCGCGAAGAACTGGACTACCTGCAAGAGCCGGATATTTTCCACGAGATCTTCGGCCACTGCCCGCTGCTGACCAACCCCTGGTTTGCCGAATTCACCCACACCTACGGCAAGCTCGGCCTGGCGGCCACCAAGGAGCAACGGGTGTACCTGGCGCGCCTGTACTGGATGACCATCGAGTTCGGCCTGGTGAACACACCCGAAGGCCTGCGCATCTACGGTGGCGGCATTCTGTCTTCGCCCAAGGAAAGTGTGTATTGCCTGTCGGATGAGCCTGAACGCCAGGCGTTCGATCCGCTGGAGGCGATGCGCACGCCCTATCGCATCGACATCCTGCAGCCGTTGTACTTCGTTTTGCCCGAGCTCAAGCGCCTGTTCGACGTGGCGCAGGAAGACATCATGGGCATGGTCGAGCGTGGTAAGCAGTTGGGCCTGCACGCACCGAAATTTCCGCCAAAGCCCAAGGCTGCTTGAGCTGTGCATTTTCAGGCCAGGTGAGTCTGTTCCCTGGCCCCGCGTTGCTTTAGGGTAACGCCCACTGACCTTCAATCATTCGAATTCAGGACACCTTCATGACCACCTTGAACCAAGCCCATTGCGAAGCCTGCCGCGCCGACGCCCCGCAAGTCAGCGATGAAGAACTGCCGGTGCTGATCAAACAGATCCCGGACTGGAACATCGAAGTGCGCGACGGCGTGATGCAACTGGAAAAGGTTTTCCTGTTCAAGAACTTCAAGTTCGCCCTGGCCTTCACCAACGCCGTGGGTGAAATCGCCGAAGCCGAAGGCCATCACCCTGGCCTGCTCACCGAATGGGGCAAGGTCACCGTGACCTGGTGGAGCCATTCCATCAAGGGCCTGCACCGCAACGACTTCATCATGGCCGCGCGCACCGATGAAGTGGCCAAGAGCGCCGAGGGCCGCAAGTAATGCACTTCGATGCGATTGGCCGCGTACCTGGCGATCCGATCCTCGGGCTCATGGACCTGTATGCCCAGGATGCCAACCCGAACAAGTTCGATCTGGGCGTGGGTGTCTACAAGGACGATCAGGGCCTGACGCCGATTCCAGACTCGGTAAAACGTGCCGAGCAGCGCCTGGTCGATTCCCAGGTCACCAAGACTTACATCGGCGGTCACGGCGACGCAGCGTTTGGCAGACTGATCAGCGAATTGGTGCTGGGCGCCGATTCGGCGTTGATCGCCGAACGTCGTGCCGGCGCCACCCAGACACCAGGAGGCACCGGCGCCCTGCGCCTGAGTGCCGACTTTATCGCCCACAGCCTGCCTGGCCGTGGCGTTTGGCTGAGCAATCCGACCTGGCCGATCCACGAAACCATCTTCGCCAAGGCCGGGCTCAAGGTCAGCCATTACCCTTACGTGAGCAGCGACAATCGCCTGGACGTGGCGGCGATGCTCGCCACCCTGAACACTGTACCCAAGGGCGATGTGGTGCTGCTGCACGCCTGCTGCCACAACCCGACCGGGTTCGACCTGTCCCGGGATGACTGGCGCCAGGTGCTGCAGATTGTGCGCGAGCGCCATTTACTGCCGCTGATCGACTTTGCCTACCAGGGCTTCGGCGACGGCCTGGAGCAGGACGCCTGGGCGGTGCGCCTGTTTGCCGCCGAGCTGCCGGAAGTATTGATCACCAGTTCGTGCTCGAAGAACTTCGGTTTGTATTGCGACCGCGTGGGTGCATTGATCGTGTGTGCGGCGGATGCCGAGAAGCTCACGGACGTGCGCAGCCAGCTCGCCAATACGGCGCGCAACCTGTGGTCGACGCCGCCGGATCATGGTGCAGCTGTGGTGGCGACCATCCTTGGCGATGCCGGGCTCAAACAGCAGTGGAGCGACGAAGTCGAAGCCATGCGTTCACGCATTGCGCAATTGCGCGTCGGGCTGGTGGACGCGCTGGCGCCCCACGGCCTGGCTGAGCGGTTTGCGCATATCGGCACCCAGCGCGGGATGTTTTCCTACACCGGCTTGAGTGCCGAGCAGGTCAGGCAACTGCGGGAGAAGCACAGTGTGTACATGGTCAGTTCGGGCCGGGCCAATGTGGCCGGGGTTGATGCCACACGGCTGACGCTACTGGCCCAAGCCATCGCCGACGTCTCAAGCTGAAGACACAGGAATTAAAAATGTGGGAGGGGGCTTGCCCCCGATGGCAGTGGATCAGCCAGCTTATATTTAGCTGACCCACCGCTATCGGGGGCAAGCCCCCTCCCACATTTGACCCAGTCAAGACTTCAGGTTGTGACCCTCTCAGCCTTAAGCAGTGCCTCTTTGGCCTGCGCATCCGCCAACCGATACAGCTCGATATGCCCATCCCAGTGCTCGATCAACGCCGTGCACGACTCCACCCAATCCCCGCAGTTCAGGTAATCCACCTCGCCCACCTTGCGAATCTCGGCATGATGGATATGCCCGCACACCACGCCGTGCAACTCGCGCTTGGTCACCTCGTGGGCGATGGCCTCTTCGAAATCGCTGATAAAACTCACGGCGGTTTTCACCTTGTGCTTCAAGTACGCCGACAGCGACCAATAACCGTAGCCATAGCGCGCGCGCCAGTGATTGAGCCAGCGGTTCAGCGTCAGGGTGAATTCGTAGGCCGAGTCGCCAAGGAAGGCGAGCCAGCGGTGATAGCGTGTGATCACATCGAACTGATCGCCATGAATCACCAGCAGATGGCGGCCGTCTGCGGTCACGTGCACCGCCTCGTCCACCAACTGGATATTGCCCAGGATCAGCTTGGAGTAGCGCCTTAGAAACTCGTCATGGTTACCGGTGACATAGATCACCTCGGTGCCGCGCTTGGCCATGGTCAGCAGGCGACGGATCACGTTGGTGTGAGCCTGGGGCCAATACATGCCGCCACGCATTTTCCAACCATCGATAATGTCGCCCACCAGGTACACCTTGTCGGCGTGGTAACCCTTGAGAAACTGCGATAGATGCTCGGCCTGGCAGTCCCGAGTGCCCAGATGCACGTCGGAAATCCACAGGGTTCGCACCCGTTGCTTGCGGCTGGGCTTGGCGAATTCGGCACGGGTCATGGGAGTCCCTCGACGCTGTTTTCGCGAGCTTGCGCCCTGGCGGTGAATAGCCCATGACAGCGGCGCGTCAGTCTGATGACAGCGCATTGCCCGGCAGGCGTTGTAGACTGCGCCCCTGTTACCCCTTGGTTCAAGGATCGCAATGACTCCCCGCTCAGCCCTCGGCGCCCTGCATATCGGCGCATTGATGTTCGGCCTTACCGGCGTGTTCGGCAAACTGGCGGCCGCCTCGCCGGCCATCATCGTATTCGGGCGTGCCGCGTTTGCGGTGATTGCCCTGGCGGTGTTCGCGCGCTTTGCCAGCAATGCGCCGTGGAAACAACTGCAGATGCGCGACTGGCGCCGCCTGCTGGTCAGCGGCGTGCTGCTTGCCGCGCACTGGGTGACCTTCTTCATCGCCGTCAAGGTCGCCGGGGTGGCGGTGGCGACCCTGGGGTTTGCTGCCTTCCCGGCGTTTACGGTGGTGCTTGAAGGGCTGATCTTCCGCGAGCGGATTCGCGCCAATGAAATGGTGCTGGTAGCGCTGGTCAGCATCGGCCTGGTGCTGGTGACCCCGGACTTCAACCTGGCCAGCGAAGCCACGGGCGGCTTGCTCTGGGGCATCGCATCAGGGCTGCTGTTCGCCTTGTTGTCATTGAACAACCGCGCCAGCTCCGGACGCATTCCAGCGGTACAGGCCGCGCTGTGCCAGAACGTGGTGGTCGCGGTCTGCCTGTTGCCCGTGGCGGCGCCGGGGCTGGCGGATGTGCGCGCCCTGGACTGGCTGTGGATCGGCCTGCTCGGGGTGTTCTGTACGGGCCTTGCCCACAGCCTGTTCGTCGCCAGCCTGGCCGTGATCAAGGCGCGCACCGCCTCGGTGGTGTTTGCCATGGAACCGGTCTATGGCATCACGGTGGCCTGGCTGCTGTTTGCCGAAACGCCCACCCTGCGCATGCTGCTGGGTGGCGCGTTGATCATCGTCGCCATAGTGCTGTCCGGCCTGATGGGCAGCGCGAGCCAGGGCAGGCAGCCGCAGGCGACCTGACGTCACTGCGTGCGGTCGTTATGCCCCAGGTCGCGCTGCGGGTCGATCTGATCGCGCACACGCTGCTTGAGCACCTTGGCTTCCGGAAAACCGCCATCGGCCTTGCGCTCCCAGATCTGTACAGCGTCGCAGGTGATACGAAACGCGCCGCCGGTTGACGGCTCCAGCGACACCCTGCCCAGGTCCTCGGCAAACGTACTCAACAATTCCTGGGCCAGCCACGCGGCACGCAGCAGCCACTGACACTGGGTGCAATAGGTGATCACTATCTCGGGTCTGCTGGCGGACATAACGTGAAAGGCTCCTGGGTGACGGCTTGGGCGGATCGAGTGGCTATAATACCGGCCTTTATCGCCCAGCCTCGAGATTGATGATGCGCCGCCTGTTGTCCTGCCTGTTCCTGTGCCTGCTTCCCCTTCTCGCCGACGCCGTTGAAAGCCCGCGCCCGAAAATCGGCCTGGTGCTGTCCGGCGGCGCCGCCCGTGGCCTGGCGCATATCGGCGTGCTCAAGGCGCTGGAAGAACAAGGCATCCAGGTCGATGCGATTGCCGGCACCAGCATGGGCGCGGTGATTGGCGGGTTGTACGCCTCGGGCTACAAGATCGACGAGCTGGAAAAGCTCGCCCTCGGTATCGACTGGCAACAGGCCTTGTCCGACGCACCGCCCCGGGAAGACGTGCCGTTCAGGCGCAAACAGGATGACCGCGATTTCCTGGTCAAGCAGAAACTCAGCTTCCGCGACGACGGCAGCCTCGGCCTGCCACTGGGCGTGATCCAGGGCCAGAACCTGGCGCTGCTGCTGGAAAGCATGTTCGCCCACAGCAGCAACACACGTAACTTCGACAAGCTGCCGATTCCGTTCCGCGCCGTGGCCACCGACATCACCACAGGCGAAAAAGTCGTGTTCAGCAAGGGCCACCTGCCCCAGGTGATACGCGCCAGCATGTCGATCCCCGCGGTATTCGCTCCGGTTGAGCTGGACGGGCGCCTGCTGGTCGACGGCGGCATGACCGACAACATCCCCCTGGACGTGGCGCGGGAAATGGGCGTGGACATCGCCATCGTGGTGGACATCGGCACGCCGTTGCGCTCACGCAAGCAATTGGCGACCGTGGTCGATGTGCTCAACCAGTCGATCACTCTGATGACCCGGCGTAATTCCGAGGAACAACTCAAGGCCTTGCACCCCAGGGACGTGTTGATCCAACCGCCCCTGGCGGCCTACGGAGTGACCGATTTCGGACGCGCCAAAGACATGATCGACGCCGGCTACCGCGCCACTCGCGCCCTTGACCTGCGCCTGGCGCACCTGCGCCCCGCCGAGCCTGTCGACCCGCAACTGACCGCCGCCCGCACGCCGGGCGAGCGCACCCCGATCATTACCGCAATCGACGTGGAAAACGACTCCAAGGTCAGCGACGACGTGATCCGCTACTACATTCGCCAAGGATTGGGCGAACCGCTCAACCTTGGCCGCCTGCAATCGGACATGGGCACGCTGTACGGCCTGGATTACTTCGAGCAGGTGCAATACCGCGTGGTGAAAAAGGGTAAGGACAATACCCTGGTCATCAGCGCGCGCGGCAAGCGCAGCGGCACCGACTACCTGCGTCTGGGGCTGAACCTGTCGGATGACATGCGCGGCGACAGCGCCTTCAACCTCGGCGCCAGTTACCGGGTGAACGGGATCAACCACCTCGGCGCCGAATGGCTGACGCGGGTGCAGATCGGCGACCGGCAGGAGCTGTACAGCGAGTTTTACCAACCAATGGACACCGGCTCGCGCTACTTCATCGCGCCCTATATCCGGGCTCAGGCGCAGAACGTCGAGCTGACCCTGGACAACGACCCCATCTCCGAATACCGGCTGGAGCGCTACGGTTTCGGCCTGAACGTCGGGCGGCAGATCGGCAACAGCGGCGAGATCCGCTTCGGCGTGGGAGAAGCCTGGGGCAAGGCGGACGTGCGCATCGGCGACCGCGACCTGCCGAGCGTGAGCTTCAGCGAAGGTTTCTATGAGTTGAAATACTCGTTCGATTCTTTCGATAACGTCTACTTTCCGCACACCGGCGAAGACATCGGCCTGGCCTTCCGTGAGTTCGCGCCCGGACTGGGTTCGGACCAGCGCTACCGCCAATGGGAGTTCAAGCTGGACAAAGCCATGAGCCACGGCCCCGACACCCTGATCCTCGGTGGCCGCTACGGACGCACCCTGGATGATTCGGATGTGGTGGTGTCCAGCTTCCTGCTGGGCGGCGCGCGACAATTGTCAGGCTTTCGCCAGGACGCGATCTCGGCCCAGAACATCAGCCTGATGCGCGCGGTGTACTACCGCCGCCTGACGCCACGCTCGTACCTGCCGCTGGATTTTCCGCTGTACCTCGGCGCCTCGGTGGAACGCGGCCGGGCATGGAACAATGACAACGAATTCGACAGCGGCTATATCAACGCGGCGAGCATTTTCCTCGGCTTTGATACGCCCCTGGGGCCGTTGAATTTCAGCTATGGGTTCAATGATGACAACCAGAAGGCGGTGTACCTGAACCTCGGGCAGACTTTCTGACACAGCGCAGAGTAAATGTGGGAGGGGGCTTGCTCCCGATGGCGGTGGGTCAGTCAAAAATGCTCTAACTGAACCACCGCCATCGGGAGCAAGCCCCCTCCCACCTTTTGATCTTCAATGGACTTGGAATCAGGACTTTTCCAGATTCGCCAGGATGTGCCCATGGACACGCATGCATACGCGCAGATCCGCTTCGTCCACCCCAACGAAGAGTTCATGACGCAGTTGCGTGGCGATGGTCTCGATCTGGTCGATCAACGGGCGGGCGGTGTCACACAGCAGGATACGTTTGGCGCGGCGGTCTTCCACGACCGCCTGGCGTTGCACCAGGCCCTGGCCTTCCAGGCTGTCGAGCAGACGCGCGAGGGTCGGCCCCTCCACGCCGACGCTTTGTGCCAGCTCACGCTGGGTAGGTGCTTCGGTAAAGCGGGCCAGGTGCAGCAGCACCAGCCACCGCGCCTGGGACAAGCCCAGCCCCGCCAAACGGCGGTCCAGCTCGGCGCGCCAACCTCGGGACATTTGCGCCAACTGCATGCCAAAACGGTGTTGATCGGTTAACGGCATAAAAAACTCATGATTTAGACTGAAAATAAAGTGTGGCTAATTATTAGTCAGCTAAGCATGAGCCATGCCAGGAGGCAAGGCCCGGTATGTACTGATTCGTTACATTGTCGTAATCGCCACACTAAATTTCGAATTCCGACTGCAAAGCGGCACGTACGCAGTACAAAACACCCTCGGGAACCCGTCCGGCAAACAGCGGCGCGATCTCCGCGACAGGTGGCAATTCGCCCTCCCCGTCGAGAAAGGCATCCTGGATTTCGCCAAGCAAATCCTCCGGCAAATCAAGGGCCTGCTCCAGGGACAATTGCTGCTTGCCGATGGCTTCGGCCAGCAACGTATACACATTCTTTTCCGAGCATTGCAGTTGGCCGGCGATCTGGATCGGGGTCATGCCGGCGCGGGCCAGGCTGATCAGTTCGTGGCGGATATCGGCGATTTCCTTCGGTGCTTCGGCCTGGCCGCCGAGCACCTCGAGGAAGGCCTGGCCATAACGCTCCAGCTTGCGTGCGCCCACGCCGCTGACCCTGGCCATTTCGGCCATGCTGGTGGGCTGCTCGCGCAGCATCTCGAGCAAGGTCGAGTCGGGGAAGATGACGTAGGGCGGCACGCTGTGCTCCTGCGCCAGCTTGCGCCGCAGGGTCCGCAAGGCCTCCCACTGTTCGCGCTCCTCGCCACGCACCAGTTGGCTGGCCTGGCTGGTGCTGGTCTTGGCGGCGGTCTGCGGTTTGAGGTCGCGGCGCAGCTCCAGGCTGACTTCGCCCTTGAGCAAGGGCCGGCAGCTGTCGTTCAGGCGCAGACCGCCGTAGCCTTCGATATCGATGTCGACCAGCCCGCGCGCCACCATCTGGCGGAACAGCGAACGCCATTCGCCTTCGGCACGCGCTTTGCCGACGCCGTAGACCGAGAGTTTCTCGTGGCCGAAGCTGCGGACTTTTTCGTTGTCCTTGCCCAGCAATACATCCACCAGGTGACCGACGCCATAGCGCTGGCCGGTGCGGTAGATCGTCGACAACGCCTGGCGCGCCGGCTCGGTGGCGTCCCAGGTCTGCACGCCATCGATGCAGTTATCGCAGTGGCCGCACGGTTGCGGCATGTCTTCATCGAAATACGCCAGCAGCGTCTGGCGGCGGCAGCGGGTCTCTTCACACAGCGAGAGCATGGCGTCGAGTTTGTGCTGCTCCAGACGCTTGTGGCGCTCATCGCCTTCGGAGTTCTGCAGCATCTGCTTGAGCATCACCACATCCTGCAGGCCGTAGACCATCCAGGCATCCGCCGGCAGGCCGTCACGGCCGGCGCGGCCGGTTTCCTGGTAATAGGCCTCAAGAGACTTGGGCAGGTCCATGTGTGCCACGAAACGCACGTTGGATTTGTCGATCCCCATGCCGAACGCGATCGTCGCCACCATGATCAGGCCTTCCTCGTTGAGGAAGCGCTTCTGGTGCGCCGAGCGTGTTTCATTGGGCAAGCCGGCGTGATAAGGCAGCGCCGGGTAACCCTGTTCACAGAGGAACGCGGCGACTTCATCGACCTTCTTGCGTGACAGGCAATAGACGATACCCGCATCGCTGCGCCGCTCGGAGAGAAACGCGAGCAACTGCTTGCGCGGCTGCTCCTTGGGCACGATGCGGTAGAAAATATTCGGTCGGTCGAAGCTCGACAGGAAACGCTCGGCGCTCTGCAAATGCAGGCGCTCGACGATCTCTTCGCGGGTACGCTTGTCGGCGGTGGCGGTCAGGGCGATACGCGGCACATCGGGGAACAGCTCCGCCAGCTGACCGAGCTGCAGGTATTCGCGGCGAAAATCGTGGCCCCATTGCGACACACAGTGGGCTTCGTCGATGGCGAACAGGGCGATTTCCAGGCTCTGCAGGAACGCCAGCATGCGCGGCTGCACCAACCGCTCCGGCGCCAGGTAGAGCATCTTCACTTCGCCGCGCTTGATTCGCGCGGCCAGGTCGCGCTGCTGCTCGGCGCTGAGGGTGGAGTTCAAGGCAGCGGCGGCGACACCCAATTCTTCCAGGGTGGCGACCTGATCGTCCATCAACGCGATCAGCGGCGACACCACCACCGCCAGTCCATTGCGCAACAGCGCCGGCACCTGGAAGCACAACGATTTACCGCCACCGGTAGGCATCAGGACCAGCGCGTCACCGCCGCTGGCCACGCGCTCAATGATCGCACCCTGGCGGCCACGAAAACTGTCGTAGCCGAAGATGTCCTTGAGGACGCGTTGAGCCTGCTCGAGCATGTATAACTCCAAAAAATAGTCCCGAAACCCTCTGTACAGGCTGGCCGAAAAAATACGCCTTCACGGAAAATAATCCGTAAGCGAAGTTTTCGCGGACTGGCGCCTGGCCTGCACGGGCATCACAAAACGCGGCAGTATACCCGAGCGCCATCCGCCAAAGGACACCACTGACGAATTGCAGCCCGTCTCTAAAACCCGGCAAATCTGCATGGCGACTGGCTTGGGCGCGCAAGAACGCCTAGAATTCAGCATCGTTTATTCCCAAGGTAATTCTTCAATGTCCTTCGCTGAGCAACTAACCCGCCTGCAAGCCTTCCTCGACGCCGATGAGCTGCATGACGAGGCGCTGGACTATGTGGCCGCCCACGGCTACCTGACCGCGCTGTCGATCTGCTCCGAAGTCGTCCCCGACCGTGAGTGGATCGACGCGCTGTTCGCCGAAGAACCTCATTACGCCGACGACGCTCAGCGCGAAGAAATCGAAGCCACCCTGCTGGCGCTCAAGGCCCACATCAGTCGCCAGCTGGCTTCCGATGAAGAGTTCGAGCTGCCGTGCGAACTGGACCTGGGCGACGATCCGGACGACTCCGACCTGCGCGGCTGGTGCATCGGCTTCATGGAAGGCGTGTTCCTGCGCGAAGCCGCCTGGTTCGAAACCGCCGAGGAAGAAGTCAGCGAAATGCTGCTGCCGATCATGGTCGGTTCGGGGTTGTTTGAAGAAGAAGCCGAGTTTTCCGATATCGCCGCCGACGCCAACCTGATGGACGACATGATCGTGCAGATCCCGGAAGCCCTCACCGCGCTGTACCTGCTGTGCAACGCGCCTGACGAAAAACCGGCGATCCTCAAGCCACGTCACCACTGAGTCGCTTGCCCGTGGACCCCATGGGCAAGCGCTCGCCGCTCCTGCGTTACGCGCTGCTGGCCGTTGGCTGGCTGAGCGTAGCGCTCGGGGTGATCGGCATTTTCCTGCCGGTACTGCCGACCACACCCTTTCTCCTGCTGGCCGCCGCCTGCTTCGCTCGAAGCTCTCCGCGTTTCTACCACTGGCTGGTGGAACACCCGCGCCTGGGCCCCTGGATCCGTGATTACCTGGACGGCAATGGCATCCCGCTCAAGGGCAAGGTCTACGCCATCGGGCTGATGTGGCTGAGCATCGCCGTGTCCTGCTACCTGGTGCCATTGCCGTGGGCACGCGGGTTCATGCTGACCAGCGCGGTGCTGGTGACGATTTACATCCTGCGCCAGAAAACCCTGCCGCCTCGATAAGCCGCGACATCACGTCGCGCTCAGACCTTGGTCGACACTGACTAACCCCAGGCATCATGCGAGACTGTCCGACCGGGCCCGCACCGCCCGGGTGTCCCTATGCTCGGAGTTACCATGACGCTGTCCAGCGGGCTGATCGCCGCCGTTGCCCTGGCCTATATGGCCATTATGTTTGCCATCGCCTTTTACGGTGACCGCCGCCATGCGCCGCTGCCACCGCGTATGCGAGCGTGGGTGTATAGCCTGTCGCTGGCCGTGTATTGCACCAGTTGGACGTTCTTCGGTGCCGTGGGCCAGGCGGCCGAACAGCTGTGGGCATTTTTGCCGATCTACCTGGGGCCGGTGCTGTTGCTGGTGCTGGCGCCCTGGGTGCTGCAGAAGATGATTCTGATCAGCAAGCAGGAAAACATCACGTCCATCGCCGACTTTATCGCCGCACGCTACGGCAAATCCCAGTCCCTGGCGGTGGTGGTGGCGTTGATCTGCCTGGTCGGCGTATTGCCCTATATCGCCCTGCAGCTCAAAGGCATCGTGCTCGGTGTGAACCTGTTGATCGGCGCCGGGCCCGATACCACCGGCACGCGGGCCCAGGATACTGCGTTGGTGGTGTCGCTGGTGCTGGCGCTGTTCACCATCGTGTTTGGTACGCGCAACCTCGACGCTACCGAACACCACCGGGGCATGGTACTGGCAATTGCCTTTGAAGCGCTGGTCAAGCTGTTCGCGTTTCTGGCGGTCGGTGCGTTTGTGACCTACGGGCTGTATGACGGTTTTGGCGACCTGTTCAGCCAGGCAATGCTTGCACCGCGCCTGGAGGAATACTGGAAAGAGACCATCAACTGGCCGTCGATGGTGGTGCAGACCGGCGTCGCGATGATGGCGATCATCTGCCTGCCCCGGCAATTTCATGTGACGGTGGTGGAGAATATCGACCCGCAGGACTTGCGCCTGGCCAAGTGGGTGTTCCCGGCTTATCTGATCCTTGCCGCGCTGTTCGTGATCCCCATCGCCCTCGGCGGCAAGATGCTGTTGCCCGGTTCGGTGCTGCCGGACTCCTACGTGATCAGCCTGCCGATGGCCGAAGCCCACCCGGCCCTCGCCGTACTGGCCTTTATCGGCGGCGCCTCGGCGGCCACCGGCATGGTGATCGTGGCCAGCATTGCCTTGTCGACCATGGTCTCCAACGACATGCTGCTGCCCTGGCTCTTGCGCCGCTCCAGCGCCGAACGGCCCTTCGAAGTGTTCCGCCACTGGATGCTGTCGGTGCGCCGGGTCAGCATCGTGATCATCCTGCTGCTGGCCTATGTGAGCTACCGACTGCTGGGTTCCACCGCGAGCCTGGCGACCATCGGCCAGATCGCGTTTGCCGCCGTGACCCAGCTGGCACCGGCGATGCTCGGTGCGCTGTACTGGAAACAAGCCAACCGACGCGGGGTATTTGCAGGTTTGGCGGCGGGTACGTTCCTGTGGTTCTACACCCTGGTCCTGCCGGTTACCGCGAAAAGCCTGGGCTGGTCGCTGAGCCTGTTCCCCGGCCTGACCTGGATGCACTCGCATCCGTTCGGCTTTTCCGTGACCTCGCTGACCTTGGGCACCGTGTTCTCCCTGGCGGGTAACTTCACGTTGTTTGTATGGGTGTCGATGCTGTCGCGCACGCGGGTCTCGGAGCATTGGCAGGCCGGGCGCTTTATCGGTCAGGAAATCAGCCAGCGCGCCAGCGCCCGTTCCATGTTGTCGGTACAGATCAGCGACCTGCTCAGCCTCTCGGCGCGCTTTGTCGGTGAAGAACGGGCCCAGCAGAGCTTTATCCGGTTTGCCTATCGCCAGGGCAAAGGCTTCAACCCCAACCAGAATGCCGACAACGACTGGATCGCCCACACCGAGCGTTTGCTGGCGGGCGTACTGGGTGCGTCCTCAACGCGCGCCGTGGTCAAAGCCGCCATTGAAGGGCGGGACATGCAACTGGAGGACGTGGTCCGGATCGCCGACGAAGCCTCCGAAGTGCTGCAATTCAACCGCGCCCTGCTGCAGGGTGCGATCGAAAACATTACCCAGGGCATCAGCGTGGTGGATCAGTCGCTCAAGCTGGTGGCCTGGAACCGGCGCTACCTGGAGCTGTTCAACTACCCCGACGGCCTGATCAGCGTTGGCCGGCCGATTGCCGACATCATCCGCTACAACGCCGAGCGCGGCCTGTGCGGCCCCGGTGAGGCGCAGGTGCATGTGGCGCGACGCCTGCACTGGATGCGCCAGGGCCGTGCGCACACGTCCGAGCGGCTGTTTCCCAACGGTCGAGTGATCGAGCTGATCGGCAATCCGATGCCAGGCGGCGGTTTTGTCATGAGTTTCACCGACATTACCGCGTTCCGCGAAGCCGAACAGGCGCTGACCGAGGCCAATGAGGGTCTGGAACAGCGGGTGACCGAGCGCACCCATGAGCTGTCGCAGCTCAATGTCGCGCTGACCGAGGCCAAGGGCGTGGCCGAATCCGCCAGCCAGTCGAAGACCCGCTTTCTGGCAGCCGTCAGCCATGACCTGATGCAACCGCTGAACGCCGCACGCCTGTTCTCCGCTGCCCTGTCCCACCAGCACGAAGGCCTTTCCAGCGAGGCTCGGCAACTGGTGCAGCACCTGGACAGTTCGCTGCGCTCGGCTGAGGATCTGATCAGCGACTTGCTGGATATCTCACGCCTGGAGAACGGCAAGATCAATCCACAACGCCAGCCGTTCGTCCTTAACGAGTTGTTCGACACCCTGGGCGCCGAATTCAAGGCGCTGGCCCATGAGCAAGGCTTGCGCTTTCGTTTGCGCGGCAGTCGCCTGCGGGTGGACAGCGACATCAAGTTGCTGCGGCGGATCCTGCAGAATTTTCTGACCAACGCTTTTCGTTATGCTGACGGGCCGGTGCTGCTGGGCGTACGTCGCCGCCAGGGCCAACTGTGCCTGGAAGTCTGGGACCGTGGCCCTGGCATCCCGCCGGATAAACAGAAAGTGATTTTCGAAGAGTTCAAGCGCCTGGACAGTCACCAGACCCGCGCCGAAAAGGGCCTGGGCCTGGGCCTGGCGATCGCCGACGGCCTGTGCCGCGTGCTGGGCCATCGCCTGAGCGTACGCTCGTGGCCGGGCAAGGGCAGCGTGTTCAGTGTGCGCGTGCCGCTGGCGCGCAACCAAACCGCTGCACCGGTCAAGGCCGCGCAGGAAAATGGCCTGCCACTGAGCGGCGCGCAAATACTGTGCGTGGATAACGAAGAAAGCATCCTGATCGGCATGCGCAGCTTGCTGACCCGCTGGGGTTGCGAGGTGTGGACCGCTGCTGATCAGGCACAGTGCGCAGCCCTGTTGGCTGAAGGCATGCGCCCGCAAATCGCGTTGGTGGATTACCACCTGGACCACGGCGAGACCGGAACTGAATTGATGGGCTGGCTGCGCGCCCAATTGGCCGAGCCGATTCCGGGCGTGGTCATCAGTGCCGATGGCCGTGCGGAGATGGTGGCCAAAGTGCATGCGGCGGGACTGGATTACCTGGCCAAGCCGGTGAAACCGGCGGCGTTGCGGGCGCTGTTGAGTCGGCATTTGCCCCTTTAATTCAAGTGTACTCTGCACAAAATGTGGGAGGAGGCTTGCCCCCGATGGCGGTGCATCAGCCAATAGATCTGGCGACTGACACTGCGCAATCGGGGGCAAGCCCCCTCCCACATTTTTGGCCTGTGTTTTACTCAGGAAGATGCGCTACGCCGTCAGAATCGGTCATCGCCCTTTCGAGCAGATCCGCCGGCAGGCTCTTGCTCGCTCGGGCGCCGAGCAATCTTAGCTGCTCGGTACGGCTGACCAGATTTCCACGTCCGTCTGTCAGCTTGTTGCGCGCCGCGCTGTAGGCTTTATCCAACTGCTGCAGGCGATTACCCACTTCGTCCAGATCCTGGATGAACAGTACGAACTTGTCATAGAGCCAACCGGCGCGCTCGGCGATTTCCCGCGCGTTCTGGCTCTGGCGCTCCTGCTTCCACAGGCTGTCGATCACCCGCAGGGTGGCCAGCAAGGTGGTCGGGCTGACAATCACGATATGACGATCAAAGGCTTCCTGGAACAGGTTCGGCTCGGCTTGCAGCGCTGCGGAAAACGCCGCTTCGATCGGCACGAACAACAGCACGAAATCCAGGCTGTGCAAGCCTTCCAGGCGTTTGTAATCCTTGCCGGCCAAGCCCTTGACGTGATTGCGCAAGGACAGCACATGCTGTTTCAACGCCGCCTGGCCAATCACCTCGTCATCCGCTGCGACGTACTGCTGGTAGGCGGTCAGGCTGACCTTGGAGTCCACCACCACCTGCTTGTCGCCCGGCAACATGATCAGCACGTCCGGCTGGAAGCGTTCGCCATCCGGGCCTTTGAGGCTGACCTGGGTCTGGTACTCGCGACCTTTTTCCAGGCCCGCATGCTCCAACACTCGCTCGAGGATCAGTTCACCCCAGTTACCCTGGGTTTTCTGGCCTTTAAGGGCGCGGGTCAGGTTGGTGGCTTCGTCCGACAGGCGCAGGTTCAATTGCTGCAGGCGCTCAAGCTCCTTGGCCAGGGAAAAACGCTCGCGGGCTTCGTTCTGGTAGCTTTCTTCAACGCGCTTCTCGAAGGACTGGATGCGCTCCTTGAGCGGGTCGAGTAACTGCCCGAGCCGCTCCTGGCTGGTTTCGGCAAAGCGCTGTTCGCGCTCATCGAAAATCTTCCCGGCGAGTTCGGCGAACTGCGCGCGCAACTCATCCCGGGAGCCTTGCAGGTCGGCGAGGCGTTGTTGATGGCTGTCCTGCTGTTCCCGCAGCTCGGCGCGCAAGGCCGCGGCCAGGGCGTCAAGGCGGCGCAGTTCGGTTTCCTTGGCGCTGCGGTCGATATTCCAGGCGTGGGCGGCGTCGCGGGCGTTATCGCGGTCGATCTGCAACAGCTCGACTTCGCGGCGTACCGCAGCCAGGTCGGCCTGCTTGGCCGCGTTGGCCTGGCTCAGATCGCTGATCTCGTCGCGGCTGGCGTCCAACTGCGCGGCAAGCCCTTCCTGGGCCAGTTGCGCGGTGGCCAGGCGCTCTTGCAGCAACTCCCAGCCGACGGTGCGCGCGGTCAGCCGCCGTTGAATCTGCCAGCACCACGCCAATAAAGGCAGCGCTGCGCCGGCAAACCCGAGGGCGACACTGGTCCAGTCAAACACCATAGCCATTTCTGCCATTACCCAAAAAGAGCAAGGTTAACCAAGCAAGGCACGGGAGGACAGCTCAGTCTTCGCCCTGGCCCAATTCGCGCTGGGCGCGACGGTCGCCGGCACGGGCCGCCGACCGCAGCAGATCCTGACCGATACGCCGGTCGCGGGCATTTCCGCATTCACGGCACATTAATTGGCCCAGGCGGCTCTGCGCGGCCACCACGCCTTCGCGGGCAGGCTGCTTGAGCAGACGGCCAGCCAAGTGCTTGATGTTGGTGCTCTGCCCCAGGCGCGGGCTGTCGAGCAGCCACAAGGCGACTGTCAAAGAGAAGCGCTTGCGCGCGGTAACAGTTTGAGGAGTGTCGGTAACAGAAGGTGATACTGAGCGAAACTTCATAAAGCACTGTGGGACAGAACGGAAGGCGCGCCACTCTACTCTTTTTTTCGTACAGGTAAAGCTCAAAAATGCCTGCACGCCCGTTCTAGAGCAAGCGCTTGGGACAATCCACAGAAGCTGTGGATAACTCAGTGGACAACCCGGCTTTAACTCGCGCAAAGGCCCATGGAACGGGGGCCGCAGTCAAACTGACGATTTTTTCACCAATAAAAAAAAGCGAGATTTTTCATTGACTTAAATTTTGATTACAGGCAAATGGACAGGCTTCAGGGCGGTGACCAATGAAGTTACACGCGCTGCGACTAATGTGCACAACTACCCCGTCAAAGGTCATATTGCCGGCTTTTTTGATCCGACACCTTCGGAAAATGTTACCGCCAGCAAGCCTGGGGACTTTTCAAAGCGATCGCGGCTCGCCACACTTCCCCACCGACAACGCAACCGTGCAGGGCCGATGAAAGGAATTCTGTTATTCGCCGCGTTGCTGCTGGCCATCTGCGCGACGGCACTGGGCATCAATGCGCTGCTACCGTCTCCGGACGGCGCGCTGTTTGCCATCGCTATCCTGGTATCCGCCGCGCTGACCGCGATAAGTCTGTGCATTGAACTGGGAGAAGGGAGGATCGACGACATGCGCGATGTCATGCGGGTCATCGAGACCGGCCAGTCCTTGAGGCTGACTCTCGCCGCCTACGGGCTTGGTTGTACCTTGGCCGCGTCCATTACCGTGCTGGTCTGGCGCGGGCTGCTGGGGGGCTGATCGGTTTTTTTTATCCGACCACTTCCCTTCCTTGTTTCGATCCGTTACTATCCGCGGCGTTAGTACCAAGCTGAAAGTCAATTCTGGTCGAACATATCCCTTGAACCACATGGGATCGACCACCTCGATGGTTTCCAGGTATCACTTGCGACGACACGGCCTTTGAACAAGCAAAGGGTGTCGCGAAGTCTCCATACTCTGACCGAACCAACCTGCAAATTGATCAGGATCTTCACCCCGGGCCCAGAACCTTTGCCCCTGTTGTGTTGCCTGCCCTCCTAAGTACCTACCTGCCAGCCCAAGCGCGCCTTATTCAATAGCGCTTCAAACTGGCTGCTTTGTTCCAGTCGGGTTCTTCGTTTGATCAATGGTGATCAACGTCACTGGAACGTTTTAATACGGCACGGTTCTTATCTGTGTCATTTGTAGGAACACCCATAATATGAACGCTCAAATCCATACTCAGGATGCCATCCGCACCCTCACCAACGCTTTTGCCCCAATGAATTGCCTGATCATGGCCGCTCGCAAAGGCTGCTTCAGCTTCACCCTGGTCAACGAACACGGCATCGCTCGTCACAGCGAACGCCTGTACCCCGATCAATACTCCAGCGCAGAACCGCTGCAGGCCGTGATCGAGCGTACCCGCCAGGCATTGATTGCCTGATCGACCCGAGTCGCTGAAACACAAAAAAACCCTGTCTGAAAAACAGGGTTTTTTATTGCCTGGAATTTAGCCAGGCAGTTTTTTACTAATCACAAATAGATATAACCGTTATAACTGGATAAAGAAGATGTTTTAAAAACAGCCCTTTACAGGATAAATTTGACACTACACTTCAACTCAAGCGGCATGATCCGCTTGCGACGGGCCTGAGATCCGATCCACCGCTGCCAAGCCCGCCTTCTCGGGCCCGTCATTCATTAGAAATATTTCGCCCTCAAAGCCAATTGCGAGATTTCTCCCAGGCCTGGCAAACCTGTGTCTCGCCCATGAAACAGGTGACCTGCTGACCGGGCAATTTGCAAGATTCGTCAAAAAAGCACAAATCTGGTCGGATTGTCCTACAAAGCCGCTCTATCTCCCGCATTACAGCCTATAGCGCGATGTGAAATTTATTGATACTTTCCGCAGCGGTGATCACACGGAGTTCTAATAATGAAAAAAGTAATGCTCAAGACCACACTTAGCCTCGCCGTTGCCATGGCCTCCTCCCAACTGTTCGCCAGCGGCTTCGCCCTGAACGAACAGAGCGTCAGCGGGATGGGTACCGGTTTCGCGGGTCGCTCTTCTTCTGCCGATGATGCAAGCACGGTCTATGGCAACCCTGCCGGTATGGCTCGCCTGAACGGCCAGCAGATCACCGGCGGTGTCGCAGCCATCGATGCCTCCACCGACCTGAGCGATACCAGCGGTCGCTCCGCCGGTAGCAACAAAGGCGATATGGTGCCATTCACCGCCGTCCCTTTCGGTTTCTACACCAATAAACTCAACGATCAGTGGTCTGTGGGTTTCGGCGTCTATGCGCCGTTCGGCCTGATAACTGACTACGAAAGCGGCTTCCAGGGCCGTGGCTTCGGCAGCAAAAGCGAAGTGAAAGTCATGACCTTGCAACCGACGGTCAGCTACGCCTTCAACGATCGCGTTTCCGTGGGTTTTGGCCCGACCATCAACCGCATTGCCGGTACCCTGGAATCGGACCTGACGCTGAACCCTCGCGCCCCCGACACCAACATCAAGATCAAGGGTGACGACACCGCGCTGGGCTTCAACATCGGCGTGCTGGTACAAGCCACCGATACCACCCGCGTCGGCCTGACCTACCACTCCAAGGTCAGCTACAAGCTGGACGGCCACACCGAAGTCACCGCACCGACCGCGACGTCGCCGTTCCTGCGCAGCAATCGCTACGACGCCTCGCTGAAGATCGACACGCCTGAGTCCTACGACCTGTCGGTGACCCAGGACCTGACCGATGCGTGGAAACTCTACGCCGGTGCAACCTGGACCCGCTGGAGCCGCCTGAAAGACATCACCGTCAAGAACGAAGGCGTGACTGCCGCAGCGGGTGGCGCGCTGGCCCCCGGCCTGGTCAGCACCATCAAGGAAGACCAGAACTGGCACGACACCTGGGCTTATGCCGTGGGTACTTCGTATCAGTTGACCAAGCAGGTGGTATTGCGTACCGGCCTGACGTTCGACCAGTCGCCGACTAACAACACTGACCGCTCGCCGCGCATTCCTACCGGCGACCGCACCATCTTCAGTCTGGGCCTGGGCTACGAGGTCATGCCGAACATGACCATCGACGTGGCTTACTCTTACCTGAAGGAAGAGGACGTCAAGGTTGCACGCTCCAACCAACTGGCCAGCTACAACGCCAAGTATGAGAACAGTGCCAACGGTTTCGGCCTGGGCATGACCTACCGCTTCTGATTCATGGCGGTATAAAAAAGCCCCGCTCTCCTGCAAAGGAGGCGGGGCTTTTCAATGGACGATCCTGTATCAGGGCCTGGAAGCTATCGCCTGCTCCACCGCCTTGATCAGCTCGGGACTGTCAGGCTTGGTCAGGCTGGAAAAGTTGGCGATCACCTTGCCTTGGCGATCCACCACGTATTTGTAGAAATTCCACTTCGGCGGCGTGTCGGTCTGCTGCGCCAGGCTCTTGAACAGGTGCACCGCGTCCGGCCCCTTGACCTTCTGCGGCTCGGTCATGGTGAAGGTCACGCCGTAATTGACGTAGCAGACCTTGGCGGTTTCCTCACCGGTCTTGGCCTCCTGCTTGAAGTCGTCGGAAGGCACGCCAATCACCTCCAGCCCTTCGCCCTTATAACGCTGATACAAGGCTTCGAGGCCTTTGAATTGAGGAGCGAAGCCGCAGAAGCTCGCCGTATTGACGATCACCAAAGGCTTGCCTGCAAAACGCTGGCACAGGTCAATGGATTCCTTGGCCCGCAGCTTGGGCAATTGGCCCTCCAGCAGCGGCGGGCAGTTGGCGGCCAGGGCCACACTTGCGGCAGCCATCAGGACGGGTAGAGCGAGCCAGCGCATCAACATATCAAAGGTCCTTGATTCGGTTCAGACACAGAACTTAACAGATCGCCATGCCCAACTGCATCAACGCCAGGCCGCCTTGCTGCCAGCCCCACCAGGCCAGCAGCAGCAACCCCAGCGTCGTCGCCAGGATCAAGCAGCGCAGTGCTGCACTCATGCCGCCTCCAGTTGCGCCTGCACACGCGCCACCGGTCGTTCACGCACCGGCCAGTTCAACGCCGCCGCGAGCAGGCTGAGCGCAATCGCCACTTGCCAGATCAGGTCATAGCTACCGGTTCGATCATAGACCACCCCGCCCAGCCAGCCACCGAGGAACGAGCCGAGCTGATGGAACAGGAACACAATCCCGCCCAACATCGAAAGGTTTCGCACGCCGAACAAGGTGGCAACGGTGCCGTTGGTCAGCGGTACGGTGGAGAGCCAGAGGAACCCCATGGCCATGCCAAACAGGTAAGCCGTGACCTCGGTGACAGGCGCCCACAGGAACAGCACGATCACCACCGCACGCAACAGGTACAGGCCGGTGAGCAAGCGCGGCTTGGACATGCGCCCACCCAGCCAGCCGGCGGTGTAGGTGCCGAACACATTGAACAGGCCAATCAGGGCCAGCACCGTGGTGCCCACCGTGGCCGGCAGATGCTGGTCCACCAGGTACGCCGGCAGATGCACACCGATAAACACCACCTGGAATCCGCAAACGAAAAAGCCGAAGGCCAGCAGCCAGAACCCGGAATGGGAGCACGCCTCCTTCAACGCTTCGCGCAGGGTTTGTTGACCGACCGTCACCGGTAGCGGTTTGTCCTTGAGCATGGCCACCAGCGGCAGGATCAACGCCACCATCAAGCCCAGTGCCAGCAGCGCCGCCGACCAGCCCAGCCAACCAATCAAGCCGAGGGTGCCAGGCACCATGGCGAACTGGCCAAAGGAGCCGGCGGCGCTGGCGATGCCCATGGCCATGCTGCGTTTCTCCGGTGCGACGGCGCGGCCAACCACGCCGAGAATCACTGAAAACGAAGTGCCGGACAGGCCGATGCCAATCAGCAACCCGGCACTCAGGGACAATGACCACGCCGAATCCGACATGCCCATCAACACCAGGCCCACGGCGTACAACACGCCGCCGACAAACACCGCCTTGGTCGCGCCGAAGCGGTCGGCCAAGGCCCCGGTGAACGGCTGTGCCAGGCCCCAGATCAGGTTCTGCAAGGCAATGGCAAAAGCGAACGTCTCACGCCCCCAGCCGAATTCGCTGCTCATCGGCGCCAGGAACAGCCCAAAGCCATGCCGCACGCCCAACGACAACGCCAGGATCAGCGCACTCCCCAAAAGAACCCAGCCACTGGTGCGCCACATCGAGGTCATTTCTTATTCTCCATCGCGGGTATATACCCGCTTGTAGCCGAACAAACCGCCGTTCAGGCCAGTTCATCCAGCAAGGCCAACAGGGTTTCGCGCTTTTGCGCGCCAAGCTGATCGATCAATTTCTGTTGTGCCGCTTCCCATGCCGGCAGGGCCGCCGCCAAACGCTGCTGGCCCGCCTCGGTCAATACCACCAGGCGATTGCGCAGGTCATCACCCTCGACCAACCGCACCAGGCCGTCACCTTCCAGGACGCGCAGATTGCGCCCCAGGGTGCTGCGGTCCAGGCCCATGGCTTCGGCCAGGCTGGAAATGCTCGGCTGATCGAGACGTTGCAGGTTGCACAGCAAGGAATACTGCGCAACGTTGATCCCGAAGCCGTCGAGGGCGCCGTCGTAATGCCTGCTGACGCCACGGGCGGCACGTCGCAGGTTGGTGCATAAACATTGGGAGGCAAGCATGGAGCGTGTATATACCCGGAGTTGTGCAAATGCAAGAAAGTGTTACAACGCCAGCCCGATCAGCACAGCCGTTTCCAGCAGTTCCAGCAGGGCGCCGGCGGTGTCGCCGGTGGTGCCGCCGAGGCGCTTGATCATCACCTGGCGCAAGCCGATAAAACACACGGCAGCAAGCAGCACCGCCAGCCCACCGTTGAACCCGCCGATCAGGATGCAGGCCAGTCCGCTGAGGATCAGCACCTGCTGGCCGACTACCCTGGGCAAATGATCCGACAGCGCCTGCCCCAAACCACCCGCGCGCACGTAACGCGTGGTGAGAAACAGTGCCAGCATCGACGCCCGGCCGATCAGCGGCGCGAGAATCAGCGCAGCGCCATTGTGCTGCTCGATCAGCGTCACCAGCGCAGTGAACTTGAGCAGCAGCACCAGGCCCAGAGTGACCACGGCAATGGGCCCGCTGCGTGGGTCCTTCATGATAGTGAGGGTGCGTTCGCGGTCGCCGAAGCCACCCAGCCAGGCGTCGGCACTGTCCGCCAGGCCGTCCAGGTGCAGGCCGCCGCTGAGCAGCACCCAGGCGCTCAACAGCAGCGCGGCGTGCAGCAGCAGTGGCGTGCCCGTCAACACACCGTTCAGGCCCCACAGCAGCAGGCCGAACAGCAGGCCCACCAGCGGATAAAACAGCAACGAACGCCCCAGTTCCTGCGGCTGCGGCATGCCCGGCAGGCGAATCGGCAGGCTGCTCAGGAACTGCAGGGCGATCCAGAATGGCAGCATGGTCAGCCTCCTTCCTTCAACGTGCCATCGGTCGCGACTTGCAAGTTGAACAGCCCGCCATGGCCGACTTCGACATTCAGCAATTGTTCACGAGGCAAGCCGCGCGCGCGCGCCAACAGCAGCCGCATCACCCCTCCGTGGCTGATCAACAGCACGCGCTCACCGGCATGAGCCTGGCGCAGACGTGAGACAGCACCCAGCACCCGCTCGGAGAACGCGTCCACCGGCTCACCTTCCGGCGGCGTAAAGTTGTAGGGATCCGCCCAGAACAAGCCCAGCCCCTCGGCATCGGTTTCCATCAACGCCGCCGCGCTCTGCCCTTCCCAGGCGCCGAAGTGCAGCTCCTGCAGGTCTTTTTCCAGGCTGACCGGAAGGTTGAGGCGCTCGCCCAGCTCCTGGGCAAAGCGCGCGCAGCGTTGCAACGGCGAACTGATCAGCCGGTCCCACGGCCCCCGCCCTGCGACTGCGGCGCGCATCTGTTCCCAGCCTTTGGCCGTCAGGGAGTCATCCAGGCTGCCGCGCAGGCCGCCGCCCAACTCGGTTTCGCCGTGGCGCAGCACATCCAGGTGCAACGTCATGCCGGGCGGTCCGCCACGGCCGCTTCGGCGAAGGTCGCCATCTGCCCGTGCAACGCACAGGCCAGGCGCAGCAGCGGCACCGCCAACGCCGCACCGCTGCCTTCGCCCAGGCGCAGGCCCAGGTCGAGCAGAGGCTGCGCGTCAAGGCTGTGCAGCACGTGGCGATGGCCCGGCTCGGCGCCACGATGGCCGAACACCAGCCAGTCACGGCATGCCGGGTTCAAGCGCGTGGCGACCACTGCGGCGACGCTGCAGATAAACCCGTCCACCAGCACCACGATGCCCGCCTGGGCGCAGGCCAGATAGGCACCGACCAGCGCGGCGATTTCAAAGCCCCCCAGGTTGAACAGCGTCTGCAGCGCGTCGTCGCGCTGGGCCCCGTGCAGTCTCAGGCCGCGCTCGATGACCGCCACCTTATGACTGACACCCTGGGCATTCAAACCCGTTCCCGGCCCGGTCAGTTCACTCACCGGGCAATCGAGCAGCGCACAGGCCAAGGCACTGGCGGCGGTGGTGTTGCCGATGCCCATCTCGCCTCCGATAAACAGCTGTGCGCCGTTTTCCAGGGCGCGGTGTGCGCTGTCTCGCCCGGCCTGCAGGGCCTGATTGCCCTGAGCCTGGGTCATCGCCGGGCCGTTGACGAAGTTGGCCGTGCCCGCGCCGATATTCAGGTGACGCACGCCGGGCAACGCCAGGGAGGGCGTCACCGTGCCGAGATCGACCACCTCCAACTGCGCGTCCAGTTGCCGGGCCAACACGCTGATGGCCGCGCCACCGCTGACAAAGTTGTGCAGCATCTGCCCGGTCACTTCCTGGGGAAATGCCGACACACCTTCGGCGACCACGCCATGGTCGCCGGCAAAAATCGCGATCCACAGTTGATCCACCGACGGTTTGACCCGGGCCTGCAAACCGGCCAATTGCACCGCCAGCGCTTCCAACTGGCCGAGGGAACCGGCGGGCTTGGTCAACTGCTGCTGACGGTCCCGCGCCTGTTCCTGCGCAGAAGCATCGATGGCCTTGCAGGGGTTGAGCCACCAGGAATCGGTCATAACGCAGTACCTTTCAAAGTCAGGGGCAGGCCGGCCACCGTCAGCACCACACGCTGACACCGCTCGGCCAAGGCTTGATGCAGCCAACCGGCTTCATCCACATAACGGCGAGTCAATTCGCCCAGCGGCACGACACCCAGTCCGGTCTCGTTGCTGACAAAAATGATTTCACCCGGCAGCGACGCCAGGGTTTGCAGCAACTGATCGCGCTCGAACGCCAGGCGCTCGGCATCCTCGAGCATCAACAGATTGGTCAGCCACAAAGTCAGGCAGTCGACCAACAGGCAATGGCCGGCAGCGGCGTTTTCGCGCAACACACGCGCCAGCTCGACGGGTTCTTCGATCAGGCCCCAGTGATCGGGACGACGTTCACGGTGCAGGGCAACGCGCTGATTCATCTCACCGTCCAGCGGCTGGCTGGTGGCGATATAAATCACGGAGAGACCGCTGTCGACGGCGAGCTTTTCAGCCAGACGACTCTTGCCCGAGCGAGCGCCGCCAAGAATCAATTGATACATGAGCACATACCTTCCAAGGCCCGCGCCACCGAACAATGTGGGAGGGGGCTTGCCCCCGATGAGGGGGTAACAGTGAATACATCGATAACTGACCCACCGCCATCGGGGGCAAGCCCCCTCCCACATTTTGTCCGCGGCTGTCTACACAACTCAGTAGCACCCAAGCCTAACCACGATGCGCAGCGAGTCGCTCTTGATCTTGATCTTAGGCGCCCCGTTAAACCACGCTGGCCGAACGCAGGCTTGAATCCGTGGGTAACCCGGCAGGACGCCGGGTTAGCCGCACTGGGCCATGGATGGCCCATTGCGGCGGCCCACGGATTCAAGCCGGAGAGAGGGCACACCGAGCCAAAGCGAGGTGCCGAGTGGTGGGGCAAGAGCGTTTTGCTTACTTTTGCGCTTTTCAAAAGTGAGCCGCCGTAAGGGCGGAACCCAAAGTGGCCGTTACCTAAATAAAGGATATGTACTTGATCTGATCCAAAATACTGGCCAACCCTGAGGCCGCCATCGGGGGCAAGCCCCCTCCCACATTCTGTCCGCGTACACACCGTCAAAGCCCGCACAGTCTGCGCAACAAGTCCGTATCCAGATGGTGCTCCACCAAATCCGCCAACCGCTCGATATCCCGCTCACGCAGCGCGTGATAATCCACCTCCTGCACCTCCTGCAACCCCGCCCAGCGCAACAACGCACTGCACGCGGCCGGGGTTTCGAACAAGCCATGCAGGTACGTCCCGAGAATCTGCCCATCGGCACTCTGCGCACCGTCACTGCGCCCATCATCAAGCCGCACAGCAGCATTCGACAGCGCCCCGCCGCTCGTCACCCCCGCATGGATCTCATACCCACTGACCTCGGCATCCTCCAACAACAACCGTCCGCGCACATTGCGCAGCTGCTTCTCCTGCGCAAGCGTGGTACTGAACGCCAGCAGCCCCAACCCGTCGCTGGAGCCGGCGGCTCCTTCCAGACCGAGCGGGTCGTGCACCTGCTCGCCAAGCATCTGCAACCCGCCACAAATGCCCAGCACCTTGCCGCCATAACGCAAATGCCGCGCCACTGCCGTATCCCAGCCATTGGCACGCAAATACGCCAGATCACTGCGCACGCTTTTCGACCCCGGCAAGATGATCAGGTCGGCGGCCGGGATCGGCTGGCCCGGCCCGACGAATTGCAGGTCCACCTGGGGATGCAGGCGCAGCGGATCGAAATCCGTGTGGTTGCTGATGCGCGGCAGCACCGGCACCACCACCTTGAGCACCTGGGCGGCCTTGTCGATCTGGCGCTGATCGATGCCGTCCTCGGCCTCCAGGTGCAGGTCCATCACATAGGGCAGCACACCCACCACCGGCTTGCCGGTGCGCGCCTCCAGCCAATCGAGCCCCGGCTGCAGCAGCGCGATATCACCGCGAAAACGGTTGATGATGAACCCCCGAACCCGTGCCTGCTCGCTGGGGGACAACAACTCCAGGGTGCCGACCAGATGGGCGAACACCCCGCCGCGATTGATATCGGCGATCAACAGCACCGGGCAGTCCACGGCCTCGGCGAAGCCCATGTTGGCGATGTCATTGGCGCGCAGGTTGATTTCGGCCGGCGAGCCCGCGCCTTCGACCATGACCACCGCATAGGCCTGGCTCAACCGTGTGTGGGAGGCCAGCACCGCCTGCATCGCGATCGCCTTGTAGTCGTGGTAGGCGACCGCATTCATGCTGGTCACGGCGCGGCCATGGATGATCACTTGAGAACCGGTGTCGCTGTTGGGCTTGAGCAACACCGGGTTCATATCGGTGTGGGGCGCCAGGTGGGCGGCCTGGGCCTGTACGGCCTGGGCGCGGCCGATCTCGCCGCCTTCGGCGGTCACCGCGCTGTTGAGCGCCATGTTCTGCGGCTTGAACGGTGCCACTGCAATGCCCTGGCGCACCAGCCAGCGACACAGCGCGGTCACCAGCGTGCTTTTACCGGCGTCGGAGGTGGTGCCCTGCACCATCAGCGTACTCATGTCGCGTCCTTGTAGGCGGCCAGGGCCGTCTCGAGGCGCTGCCAGTCGGCCTCGCTGTCGGGCAGGCCGAAACGCACGCTGCTGTTGTGCACGAACAGGCGCAGCAGGATGCCGCGCTGGGCCATGAATTCATGCAAGCGTTCGGCATGCGGTGTGATCAACCACTGGAACAAGGCGCAGCCTCCGTGGGGTTCAAAGCCTTGACGTTCCAGCAGGTCGAACAGTCGCTGGCCGGCCTCGAGGCAACGGGTACGCTGGCGGGTGTGCCCGGCGTTGTCGCGCAGGCAGTGCTGGCCAATCACCCGTGTGGGCCCGCTGACCGCCCACGGTCCGACCTGTTCGGCCAACAACTTGAGCAACTTGCGCTCGGCCAGCACAAAACCCAGGCGCACCCCGGCCAGGCCGAAGAACTTGCCGAACGAGCGCAACACGATCAAGCCGACCTGATGGGTGTGGCTGGCCAGGCTCAAGTGCGGAGTAACATCCATGAAGGCCTCGTCCACCACCAGCCAGCCGCCGCGTTGGGCCAGCCGCGCATGCCAGTCGAGCAGGCGCTCAGGGGCCAGGTTCAAGCCGGTGGGGTTATTGGGGTTGACCACCACCAGCACGTCGAGGCCGTCGAGAAAGAAGTCGACTTCCTGCTCCTGCACTTCGCGCACCACATAACCGGCACGCCGCCAGGCCTCGGCGTGCTCGGCATAACACGGCGACAGCACCCCGACCTTGCCCGAACGGCGCAGGCGCGGCAGTAACTGGATCGCGGCCTGGGAGCCTGGCACCGGCAACGCTTGGGCGGCGCCGTAGTAGTCGCTGGCCACTTTCTCCAGGCCGTCATCGGCTTCGGGTAACCGCGCCCAGGCGCGCACAGGAATCTCCGGGATCGGCCACGGCCAGGGCGCCAGGCCAGTGGACAAATCGAGCCAATCCGCTTCGGCGATCCCGTATTCAATTGCGGCCTTACGCAGCCGACCACCATGTTCAAGCATAAAATTGCGCCCCCGCGCACAGGATCAGCAGCCACAACCAAACGCCGCGCTGCACCAGTTGCCAGCCGCGGTCGATGGCGTCAGCGTCGGCCGGCGGGCCTTCGCCCAACGGCGGGCGCTGGTGCACCTCGCCGTGATAGATCGCCGCGCCACCCAGTTCCACGCCCAACGCGCCGGCGCCAGCGGCCATCACCGGGCCGGCGTTGGGGCTGTCCCAGGTCGGCCCCTGGGTGCGCCAGCATCTGAGCGCCAGCCGCGTCTTGCCCAGCAGCGCGTAGGTTAATGCCACCAGACGTGCAGGAATATAGTTGAGCCCGTCGTCGATCTTCGCCGCCGCCCAGCCGAAGCGCTCAAAGCGTTCGTTGCGATAGCCCCACATGGCGTCGAGGGTGTTGCTCAGGCGATAGAGCACCACGCCCGGCACGCCGGCGACCACAAACCAGAACAGTGCGGCGAACACGGCGTCGCTGCCGTTTTCGAGTACCGACTCAGTGGCGGCGCGAGCCACTTCGGTGCGATCCAGCTCGCTGGTCTGGCGGCTGACCAGATAGCTCACGCGTTTGCGCGCTTCTTCCAGATCATCGCTGCGCAAGGCCTGGGCGACCGGGCTGACATGCTCACCCAGGCTGCGCATGCCCAAGGCGCAGTACAGCGCCAGGATTTCCAGCACCCAACCGATATAAGGCGCCCAGGATAATGCGGTGGCCAGCAGGGTCAGCGGCACCACCGCAATAAACCATGCAGTCACGCCATGACTGCGCCAGCCCCGGCCCCCCGTGTTGAAACGCTGCTCGATGCGCCCGGCAAAATTGCCGAACGCCACCAGCGGATGCCAGCGCCTGGGCTCGCCCAGCAGCGCATCCAGCGCCACGGCGGCGACACACAGCAAGGCCACACTCATTGACTCACTCCCCACAGGTTTTCATACAGCATGTCACTCAATGGCCGAGGTTCGGTCCAGCCTTCGAGTTGCAACATCGGTGCCGGATAGAATGCGGCGACCGGTCCCAGGCACAGCACCGCCAGAGGTTTGGCGCCCGCCGGCAAGCCCAGCAGGTCGGCCAGGGCCTGGGGTTCGAACAACGAAACCCAGCCCATGCCCAGGCCCTCGACGCGGGCGGCCAGCCACAGGTTCTGAATCGCGCAGGACAAGGACGCCATGTCCATTTCCGGCAAGGTGCGCCGGCCAAAGATGTGCCGCTCGCGATCGTCCATCAGTGCCGCCACCAGCACCTCTGCGCAGTCGTGGATGCCTTCGACCTTGAGCTTCATGAAGTCGTCGGAACGCTCGCCCAGGGCCTCGGCGGTGCGGATGCGTTCTTCTTCCACCAGTTGTTGAATCCGGCCCCGCAATTGACGGTCGCTGATGCGGATAAACCGCCACGGCTGCATCAGGCCGACGCTCGGCGCCTGGTGGGCGGCCTGGAGCAGGCGTTGCAGTAATTCAGGCGCGACGCTGCCGCCGCTGAAATGGCGCATGTCGCGGCGCTCGGCGATGGCGCGGTAGACGGCTTGGCGGTCGGCCTCGGGGAAGGCGTGGTCAGTCATGGCCTCATCGGGGGCAAGCCCCCTCCCACATTGGATGGGGTTTCAACTCGGTCAATTGTGGGAGGGGCGGTGCGACGATTCGACTTGCCCCCGATAGCGGTGTCGGGACCTGGCGCAAACAATGCGGCCACCGCCGCCGGGTTCGACGGAAAGTAAAAGTGCACATAGGAGGCCGTCATCCGCCCCTGCCGATACACCGCCTCGGCCCCGCGCCCGCCATTGGGGCTGAGCCCGCGGGCGATCGGCTCGCACTCAGTGCTGGTCAGGGAGTGGTGATAGGTATGCCCGCGCAACGTGCCCTCGGGCAGCTCCACGCTTTGCAGCGCCAGGGCCGCCAATTTCTTTTGCATCACGGCGTCGCCCTGCAGCAGGCCGAGCAGTTCGGCGCGGTTGCCGTCGACATCGGTAAGCGAGTCGAGCAGGTACAGCATGCCGCCACACTCGGCGAGCAATGGCTTGCCGGCGGCGTGATGGGCGCGGATTGCCTCAAGCATCGCGGTATTTTGCGCCAGCGCCAAGTGATGCAATTCCGGATAGCCACCCGGCAGGTACAGGCTGTCGACGTCAGGCAGCGCATGATCGTGAATGGGCGAGAAGAATGTGAGCTGCGCGCCCATTGCCCGCAGCAGGTCGAGGCTGGCGCCGTAGGTAAAGGCGAAGGCTTCGTCACGGGCTACCGCAATGCGCACCCCGGCGAGCAGCGGCTCGGCCGCGATGACGGCGGGCGCGGCAAACGTCACCGGCGGCGGCACGGCCACTTCGCAACTGCTGCCCAGGGCTTGGGCGGCGGCGTCCAGGCGCGCGTCGAGGTCATTCAGTTCGCTGGCCTGCACCAGGCCCAGGTGCCGGCTGGGCAGTTCTATGCCGGTTTCGCGCGACAACGCGCCGTACCAGCGCAACCCTTCGGTCAGGCTGCCCTCCAGCAACTGCGCATGGCGCAGCGTGCCGACGCGGTTGGCGAGCACGCCGGCGAAGGGCAGGTCCGGCTGGTAGCGTGCCAGGCCCAACGCGAGCGCGCCGAAGGTCTGCGCCATGGCCGTACCGTCGATCACCCCCAGCACCGGCACACCGAAATGCCGCGCCAGGTCGGCGCTGGACGGGGTGCCGTCGAACAGGCCCATCACGCCTTCGATCAGGATCAGGTCGGCCTCCCCCGCCGCTTCCCACAACAAGCGACGACTTTCCTGCTCGCCGACCATCCACATGTCCAACTGATACACCGGCGCACCGCTGGCGCGTTCGTGAATCATCGGGTCAAGGAAGTCCGGCCCGCATTTGAATACGCGGACCTTGCGCCCCAGGTTGCGGTGCAAGCGCGCCAACGCGGCGGTGACCGTGGTTTTGCCTTGGCCGGACGCCGGTGCGGCGATCAATACGGCCGGGCAATGACGGGGCTGATTCAAAGTTCGACGCCTTTCTGAGCCTTGATACCGGCCTGGAACGCGTGCTTGAGCATGCCCATGTCGGTGACGGTGTCGCCCATTTCGATCAGTTCAGGCTTGGCGCCCCGGCCGGTGACCACCACGTGCTGCATCGGCGGACGGGCTTGCAGGTCGCTGAGCACCTGGTCCAGGTCGAGGTAGCCGTGCTTGAGGGCGATATTCAGTTCGTCCAGCACCACCAGGCCGATGGAGGGGTCATTCAGCATGGCCCTGGACACCGCCCAGGCCGCTTCAGCGGCGGCGATATCGCGCTGGCGATCCTGGGTTTCCCAGGTAAAGCCTTCGCCCATCACATGGAAGCGCACTTGTTCGGGGAAACGGCGGAAGAAAAGCTCTTCGCCGGTACTGTGACGCCCCTTGATGAACTGCACCACGCCACACTGCATGCCATGGCCCATGGCCCGGGCCAGCATGCCGAAGGCCGAGCTGCTCTTGCCCTTGCCGTTGCCGGTCAGCACCAGCAGCAAACCGCACTCATTGGGCGAATTGGCGATGCGTTCATCGATCACGGCTTTTTTGCGCAGCATGCGCGCCAGGTGGCGTTCTTCGCGGTCGGGGGTATCGGTCATGGCAGCTCTCCGTTGGGGCTGGACAAAAACGGCGGGCAGGAAAAAAGAAAAACAGACAGCCAAGCATCGCCCACCGTGATGCTGTTGAATGTTTCAGGCCGGTCTCCGGGCTCATGAGTGGCGCTCTGTCTGTGTAAAAGACCGTGCAGGCCGACGGCGCGCCTTCCCATATCGCCTGCGATACAGTGGCTAACAACGCCGTCTTGACTCATTTACCGTTGCGGGGGCAGCGCCGGAATTGCGGCAGCACTGTGTACAAGTGCGCTCACTCACCGGCTTCCCTGTTTCACTCCGTCGACGCAAACGCCACAGAGCACCTGGAACAAGCCGCGAAGGTTAGTGGGTTGGGGGTGGAGCGTCAATTAAAGCTGGCCCTGCACTTGAACCATCAAGGTGATGTGCTTCTCTACCCTTACAGGTATTCAGGAGAACACCATGCATAAAACCAGACTTGCCTTACTGATCATGCTGGCCGGCACCCTCGCCGCCTGCGGAGAAAGCTCAACCCTGCAAGTGACCGATGGCACCGGGCCCTCGCCCAAGCTGCCGGAACCGAACAAGACGCTGATCCCCACCGTGAACATCGCGCCGGCGGTCGGCTGGCCCGACGGCGCCAGGCCCACCGCCGCTGCCGGCACGCAGGTGGCTGCATTCGCCGAGGGCCTGGAGCATCCGCGCTGGCTCTATGTGTTGCCCAACGGCGACATACTGGTGGCCGAGACCAACGCACCGCCCAAGCCGGATGACAGCAAAGGCGTGCGCGGCTGGGTCATGGAAAAAGTCATGGGCCGCGCCGGCGCGGGTGTGCCAAGCCCGAACCGCATCACCCTGCTGCGCGACGCCGACCACGACGGCGTTGCCGAAACGCGCACGGTGTTCCTGGAAAACCTCAACTCACCGTTCGGCATGGCCCTGGTCGGCAACGACCTGTACGTGGCCGACTCGGACAAGTTGCTGCGCTTCCCCTATCAGCCTGGCGAAACCGCGATCAAGGCGGCCGGCACCAAGGTCGTCGACTTGCCGGGTGGCAGCCTCAACCATCACTGGACCAAAAACGTGGTGGCCAGCCAGGATGGCAGCAAGCTGTATGTGAGCGTCGGCTCCAACAGCAACGTCGGTGAGAACGGCCTGGAAGCCGAAGAAGGCCGGGCGGCGATCTGGGAAGTGGACCGCGCCACGGGCCAGCATCGTATTTTCGCCTCCGGCCTGCGCAACCCCAACGGCATGGCCTGGGAACCCCAGAGCGGCAAGCTGTGGACGGCGGTGAACGAACGCGATGAGATCGGCAGTGACCTGGTGCCGGACTACATCACCTCAGTCAAGGATGGCGCCTTCTACGGCTGGCCTTTCAGCTACTACGGCCAACATGTGGATGTGCGCGTCACCCCGCAAAACCCGCAACTGGTGGCCAAAGCCATTGCGCCGGACTATGCGGTCGGCCCGCATACCGCGTCGCTGGGGCTGACCTTCGCCACCGGCAACAAACTTCCTGCGCAGTTCAGCAACGGTGCGTTCATCGGCCAGCATGGCTCGTGGAATCGCAAGCCGCACAGCGGCTACAAGGTGATTTTCGTGCCGTTCGAGGGCGGGCAGCCTAAGGGCAAGCCGGTGGATGTGCTGACCGGGTTCCTCGATAAAGATGAGAACGCCATGGGCCGGCCGGTGGGCGTGGTGATCGATCAGCAAGGGGATTTGCTGGTGGCGGATGATGTGGGGAACAAGGTGTGGCGGGTGTCTGCTGCCAAATAAATATTTCCGAGACAGATACAAAACCAATGTGGGAGGGGGCTTGCCCCCGATGGCGGTGGGTCAGCTGAAAATTTATCAACTGACCCTCCCTCATCGGGGGCAAGCCCCCTCCCACATTTGAATCGGGTCTATGTCTGATTCAGGGATTGCGTGCCAGGTTGGCCGGCAGTACGCGCTTGGCACTCAGGTAAGCATTCTGCCAATACGCCTTGGACAGCGTGTCCAGCTTCACTGTACCGCCGGTCTGCGGTGCGTGCACAAAACGGCCCTCGCCCACGTAGATCCCGGCGTGGCTGACCCGCGAACCGCCACCGGTGGCAAAGAACAACAGGTCACCGGTTTGCAGGTTCTGCTCGCTGACGTCCTGAGCACGCATCACGATCAACTCGCGGGTAGTGCGCGGCAAGGTGATACCGGCTGCGTCACGGTAGACAAAACCAATCAGCCCGCTGCAATCAAAGCCCGAGTCCGGGGTGTTGCCGCCCCAGCGATACGGCGTGCCCACCAGGCCCAGCGCGCGGAAGAGCACGTCTTCAGCGGCAGGCGAGAAATTCTGGGTCGAATAGTTGAACACCGGCTTGGGCTTGACCGCTACGGGAGCGGGCGGCGGTGGACGGTTCGCGCAGGCGCTGAGGAGCGCGGCGCAAACAAGCAGAATGAGGCGGGCCGAGGTCGACATGTGCAGAACAATCCTGGACTGGATGCGGCTTTCGCTGCCGAACGCTGAAAACCAGAACGCGCAAGCAGGGCTCGCGCGAACGGATTACAGCAATGTCCAGGGATTCTAGCGCTTACGCGTCAAACTTCAAGTATCACTTTAACTTTACTTACTGGCGGTCACCGTAGACGGGGCCATGGCGAGTGCTCGCTTGGCTTCGATGAAGGTTTTGCTCCAGTAGCTGTCGCCCAGGCTATCGACCCGCACCCCACCGCTACGGCGGCTGCTGGAGTGGATAAACTGGTTATCGCCCAGGTAGATACCGGCGTGACTGACACGACCGCGACCGGCTGTACTGAAGAAAAGCAGATCACCGGGCTTGAGGTTGTTGCGCGCGACCAACGGTGCTTTCACGTTGATCATTTCGCGTGTGGAGCGCGGCAGATTCATACCGGCCTCTTCACGAAACAGGTAGCCGATAAAACCGCTGCAGTCGAAACCGGCCTCGGAGGTGCCGCCGAAACGGTAACGGGTACCGATCAGGGACATGCCGCGTTCGAGAATGCTGTCGGCCAGAACGGGAAGCTGGTAAGGCTTGCTGCCGGAGAAATCGGCAAGTTCTTTTTCGGTTGCCAGCTCTTCTTCATAAACAGAAGCAGACTGTGCAGCAACGAATTTAGCCTGATTTTGAACCTGTGGTTTTTGCTGTTCTACCACCTGCTGGGGGTGGGAGGCGCAACCAAACAACAGGGTAACGAGTGCGAGAGGCACGAGGGGTGCGAAGCGATTTAGCATGGGCACGACCGTGGCTGATGTGTAAAGAAGGCGAGACTATGCCCGCTATCACATCGATTTGCAAATTCAATCGAGTTCTTTGTGACTTCTTGTTTGGACTATGCCATCTAAGCCCTTGATCCCTGATACCAGTCTTTTGCGTGGCTAAACCGGCACCAACGCAGGTTTTCTGGCGCCTGGAACTTGCCGAAAGCCTGGAAACGCAAGGGCTGGCTACCAGCCGAGGGTTTCCTTGAGGAACGGGATGGTGAGCTTGCGCTGGGCCTGCAATGAGGCCTGGTCGAGCTGTTCGAGCAGGTCGAACAAGGCGCTCATGCTGCGCGTGCCACGGGTGAGGATAAAATGCCCGACCTCGTCGGTCAGGTGCAGGCCGCGACGCGAAGCGCGCAGTTGCAGGGCGCGCAATTTGTCCTCGTCGGACAGGGGGCGCATCTGGAAGATCAACGCCAGCGTCAGGCGCGACTTGAGGTCGGCCAGCTTCACCGGCAGTTCACGCGGCGAGGTGGATGCGGCGATCAACAGGCGCCGGCCGCTGTCGCGCAGGCGGTTGAACAGATGAAACAGCGCTTCTTCCCAATCCGCCTTGCCCGCAATGGCCTGCAAGTCGTCCAGGCACACCAGTTCATATTGTTCGAGGTTGTCGAATATCCCCACACCATGGTCCATCAGTTCGGCCAACGGCAGGTAGACCGCCGGCTCGCCCATTTGCTCGAAGCGCAGGCACGCAGCCTGCAGCAAGTGGGTACGCCCTACGCCATGCTTGCCCCACAGATAGATCAGGCTTTCAGTCCACCCGGCGTCGGCTTCGCAGAGGCGCTCGACATAGCCGAGTGCAGCAGCATTGGCGCCTGGGTAGTAATTGATAAAGGTAGCGTCGTCACGCAGACGCACACCTAGGGGCAGCTGAATCGGTTTCATGCTGACTGAACGGCTCCCATCGAACCGTGAGTGGCCTCTGTGTAAAGTTTGCAAAGTTTATACGCGTGGCGCCGGGCGCACAATGCAGCAGACCATAAGCAAAATCAAAGGTTTGCGTTAACCTGCTGGTTTTACGCGAATTGTTTGACGCACCCACCCCCATAAACAACAAACCCGGCGATGAGCCGGGTTTGTGATGCTGCGCTTACAGATCGGGGTCTTCAACCCCCGTGTACACATCCGAATCCTTGTACAGATCGTGAACGTGCCGCACCAGCACCATGATCACCGCCGCCACCGGCAGCGCCAGCAGGATGCCGGTAAAGCCGAACAGCTCACCGCCCGCCAGGATCGCAAAGATCACCGCCACCGGATGCAGGCCGATGCGGTCGCCCACCAGCAGCGGCGTCAATACCATGCCTTCGAGCGCCTGACCGACCATGAATACCGCGACGATCCCGAGCATCGGGTACAGGTCGCCGCCGAACTGGAACAGCCCCGCCACCAGCGCCGCGCCGATACCGATGACGAAACCCATGTACGGCACGATCGCGGCCAGGCCGGCGATCAGGCCGATCAACAGACCCAGTTCAAGGCCGATCGCCATCAAGCCGGCGGCATAGATGATGCCCAACGCCAGCATCACCAGCAGTTGCCCGCGGACGAACGCGCCCAGGACTTCATGGCACTCGCCGGCCAGGGACACGATGCGTTCCTCGCGGTCGCGCGGCAGCAGGCTGCGGATCTTGGCCATCATGATGTCCCAGTCACGCAGCAGGTAGAACGCTACCACCGGGATCAGCACCAGGTTGGTCAACCAGCCGATCAGCGCCAGGCTGGAGGCGGTTGCCTGACTGAGCACCATGCTGACGATATCGGTGGTCTTGTCCATGTGCTCACTGATTGCCGCCTTGACCTTGTCGAACTTCCAGAACCCGTCCGACAGCCCCAGCTTGGCCTGGGCCCACGGCATAGCCGTGTGCTGCAACCAGTCGAGCATCTGTGGTGCCAGCTCGTAAAGCCGATACAGCTGCTTGGCCAGCATCGGCACCAACACCAGCACCAGCGCGGTGATGATCAGGGTAAACAAGGCAAACACCGCGATTACACCCCAGGTTCGCGACAGGCCGGCTTTCTCCAGGCGATCCACCACGGGATCGAACAGATAGGCGAGCAACAACGCCACCAGAAATGGCGTCAGGATCGAATGCAGCAAGAACACAAAAACGCACAGCAGGACAATCCCGCCAAGCCACACCCAACGACGCGTATCCGCCATGAATCACTTCCTCTTTTATTGGCTTCCCTCTTCTATATAGAAGGAAGACCGCTTACCCACTTATTCATTTACCAATGAAAACGTAACTGCGCCTGAGGCTCCGGCGCCGCGGCCGGTTGTGCGCCGTCGGCCGGCGGTTGCTGGACCGGGGCTTCACCGGCCGGCACTTCCTGCAATTTGGCCAGGCTCAACTGGGTGCGCAACTGGTCGGCGCTGCCATTGACGCGATACACAATACGATCGCCCTCCACCCGCTGCGGCTGACCACCAAAGGGCTCGAGCAACCGACCCAGCGCGGCATAGCGCTCCAGGTTCATGCCTTGCACCTCAAGCAACTGCTCGGAGCTGACCCCCGGCTTGACCGCAAAGCGCGGTGCCAGCGTCTGGCTGACGGCGAGCAATACGGCATCGGCGACCGCGGCGGTATCAGCCCCCTGCACGCTGCCCTGCTCGGTCTTGTCGCCCAGCCACAAACGCCATTTGGCCTGCCACTGGCTGCCTTCCTGGCGCGCATGAACCGCCAGCAACGCATCGGCGCCATAGCGCTCGGAGGCGGCGCGCAGCGGCGTGGCATCTGCGCTTTCCAGATTCGGCGCGGTGGCGACGACCTGTTCGTCCAGGTCACCCAGCGGCAGGCGCAGCGGCAAGCCACGGTGCTGGGCCGCCCGGCGCAGCGCCTGCGCCACGGCCTGGCCGTCGCCGACCAGGCTGCTGCCGTCGGTGGAGTCGTTCAGCCACCAGCCGAGGATCGAAGGTCGATTGCTGCCCCAGATCGCCAACCCGGCGTCGCGCAGGGCGCGATCGGTGCTGACCGGGTCGAAATCCACTTGCAGGCTTTCCGGCGGACCGGCGTCGTAGCCGTACTGGCTGATGATTTGCTGCGGGTCCTTGCGGATCGCCGCCAGGCCCGGGCCTTCGGCGGCCTTGGCATCACCGGTCAGGCGGATGACCAGGGTCTGCACGGCGCGCTGGGTGGCCTGGTCGCGCTCCTGGGGCGATTGACTGCTGACCGGTTCGAGGACTTGATAGAGGCCATTGAGGGTTTCGGCATGACTCGCCAGGCTGACCAACGACAAGCAGCCTACAAAAAAGAATTTACACAGACGCATGGAAGATTCCCGAACGACAAATTTAGCGGCTGGAACAGACCGCGTGATCTCGGTTTGGCAAGGCTGTGACCCAGCGACCGGTAAAACATTCACGGGTCTCGGCAAGTTTTCATACTGTCATAACGATAGCGGGTTCAAGGCTATACCTTAATACGGCCCATTAGCGCGCCGATTCGGGATTTTTTTAAGCACATATGCCCTGCCCGTCGGCCCGAGGATGGCCGCTGCCCCTCAAGCCTGATAAAATCGCGCGCCTTCGCAGACCGTCAACGGCTGGGCCTTTGCCAAAAGTGCCCACCCGCCCGGTCGTTACCCAGAAATCCCCCCTAAAGGCCTGGATCATGAGCAAGCAACCCTCCCTGAGCTACAAGGACGCCGGTGTAGACATCGACGCCGGTGAAGCATTGGTCGAACGCATCAAGAGCGTCGCCAAGCGCACTGCGCGCCCCGAAGTCATGGGCGGCCTGGGCGGTTTTGGCGCCCTCTGCGAAATCCCGGCCGGCTACAAGCAGCCTGTACTGGTCTCCGGCACCGACGGCGTGGGCACCAAGCTGCGCCTTGCCCTGAACCTGAACAAGCACGACAGCATCGGCATCGACCTGGTTGCCATGTGCGTCAATGACCTGGTGGTATGCGGCGCCGAGCCGCTGTTCTTCCTCGACTACTACGCCACCGGCAAGCTCAATGTCGAGACCGCGACCCAGGTGGTCACCGGCATCGGCGCCGGCTGCGAACTGTCGGGTTGCTCCCTGGTGGGCGGCGAAACCGCTGAAATGCCAGGCATGTACGAAGGCGAAGACTACGACCTGGCAGGCTTCTGCGTCGGCGTGGTGGAAAAAGCCGAGATCATCGACGGCTCCAAAGTGGCTGCCGGCGACGCCATGCTCGCCCTGCCGTCCTCCGGCCCGCACTCCAACGGCTACTCGCTGATCCGCAAGATCATCGAAGTGTCCGGCGCCGACATCGAGAACATCCAGCTCGACGGCAAGCCACTGACCGACCTGCTGATGGCCCCGACGCGCATTTACGTCAAGCCACTGCTCAAGCTGATCAAGGACACCGGCGCCGTCAAGGCCATGGCCCACATCACCGGCGGCGGCCTGCTGGACAACATCCCACGCGTGCTGCCAAAAGGCGCCCAGGCGATTGTCGACGTGGCCAGCTGGCAGCGCCCTGCAGTCTTCGACTGGCTGCAAGAGAAAGGCAACGTCAACGAAACCGAGATGCACCGCGTGCTCAACTGCGGCGTGGGCATGGTCATCTGCGTGGCCCAGGAACACGTTGAAACCGCGCTGAACGTATTGCGTGAAGCCGGCGAACAACCTTGGGTCATCGGCCAGATCGCCACGGCTGCCGAAGGCGCAGCCCAGGTTGAACTGAAGAACCTCAAGGCCCATTGATGCAAGCGCGGATGCACGCGACAGGTGATGTCGTGGTGCTGCTTTCCGGCACCGGCAGTAACTTGCAGGCCCTGATCGACAGCACACTGACCGGCGACAGTCCGGTGCGCATCGCTGCGGTGATTTCCAACCGCAGCGACGCCTATGGCCTGCAACGTGCCAGGGACGCGGGTATCCAGACCCGCTCGCTGGATCACAAGGCGTTCGAAGGTCGCGAGGCCTTCGACCAGGCCTTGATCGAACTGATCGACGCCTTCGACCCCAAGCTCGTGGTGCTCGCCGGCTTCATGCGCATTCTCAGCGCGGATTTCGTGCGCCATTACGAAGGGCGCCTGCTCAATATCCACCCGTCCCTGCTGCCCAGGTACAAAGGCATGCATACCCATCAGCGCGCCCTTGATGCCGGTGACAGCGAGCATGGTTGCACCGTGCACTTTGTCACCGAGGAACTCGATGGCGGGCCTCTGGTCGTACAGGCAGTGGTTCCGGTAGAGTCAGGCGACTCGGCGCAGACGCTTGCGCAACGGGTTCACACCCAGGAACACAGGATTTACCCGCTGGCCGTTCGCTGGTTTGTCGAGGGTCGGTTGATTCTTGGTGAACAGGGAGCATTATTGGACGGTCAGTTACTCGCGGCCAGCGGCCACTTGATTCGAACCTAGGAGATTTTATGCGTCGCGCCCTGCTTTTCGCTTTTGCGCTGTTCGCTCTGCCTGCCGTGCAAGCGGCAGACCTTCACCCCTTCTCCGTCAGCTACACCGCCGACTGGAAGCAATTGCCCATGAGCGGTTCGGCTGAACGCAGCCTGACCAAGAACGGCGACGGCACGTGGACCTTGAACTTCAAGGCCTCGATGATGATTGCCAGCCTGACCGAAACCAGCGTGATCCTGTTCGACAAGGACACCCTGCAACCCAAGAGCTACAGCTTCGAGCGCGGCGGCCTGGGCAAAGCCAAGAAGATCAACCTGGATTTCGACCAGGCAACCAAGAAAATCACCGGCTTTGAAAACAAGGACCCGGTTAACGTCACCCTCGAAAGCGGCATGCTCGACAAGTCCACCTATCAACTCGCCCTCCAGCGCGACGTGGCGGCCGGCAAGAAAAGTATGAGCTACCGAGTGGCCGAAGGCACTGATGTCGATACCTACGATTTCCGCGTCATCGGCCCGGAAAAGGTCCAGACCAAGGTCGGCGCCATCGACGCGATCAAGGTTGAACGCGTACGTGACCCTTCCCAGAGCAAGCGCATCACGCAGATGTGGTTTGCCAAGGACCAGGGCGGCATTCTGGTTGCCTTGCGTCAGGTTGAGACGGACGGTAAGGAATACAACATCATGCTGCAGGATGGCACTGTTGACGGTAAGGCTGTCAAAGGTAGCTGATTGGCCTGATGAGTTGAAAATAGCCTCGCTGAATGCGGGGCTTTTTTTCGCCTGGATATTTGCTGTGAAGCTTCTGGCCCCATCGGGGGCAAGCCCCCTCCCACATTCAATTGCATTTCAAATGTGGGAGGGAGCTTGCCCCCGATGGCGTCAGCAGCCTGCCCCCAAAAACATGAAACTTTTGTCATCTAACCCACACCCCTGCGACCAAATGCCACGGTTTACATGGCCTGCAGCACTGTTGCGTTTCCTGCAATGAATTGTTGCACGCAAAACCGGTTTACTTAGCAAGCTAACAAATCATATAACAAAGGCCTGCGACGACTTGCCGCAGATCAACCAGAGATTGGAGCAAGCAGATGACTGTAAAAGTAACTGAACGCGACGATGAACATATGTCCCATGAAGCGGTAGGCCACGGGATTCACATCTGGGATGTACATCAACAAGATTTGCTGGTCGGCATGTTTCACAACGAGAGCGATGCTCATAATTATAAAAACGAACTTGAATCGCTCGAGATGAAACGCCAGGCACAAGGCTCCTGAAATTCCGAAATCGCGTAGACGTCCGGCCCACGCAGCCGGGCCGCCTGCAAACGAGAACCCCGCCTTTTGAGCGGGGTTTTCGTTTTTAAAACACGCCGTTCGCCCCCTGAATAATCGTTTCCGCAAAAAGCGTAACAACAAATAGACATTTGGTAATGATTCTCGATAGTATCGCTGCGCTTTTACTCGACCCCACGGAAACGGAGTTTGACTTGATGCACGGACATGTCACCACACCGGAAAAATCCCTGCTTGGCCGCTGGGGTGAAGCACTCGCCACACGTCAATTCCAAGCCAGACACATAACGATCGATACGCTGGTCGCCACCCTGGCGCCAGCCTGCGAACGCAGTTTCCAGCGTCTGATCCAGGCACTGTTTCGTGAAGGCCTGCTTGATCCAGACACACTCAGTCATGACGAACACGGCCACTGCTGGCTGGCGCTGCCCGATCAGACCCGCGTGCGCTTCGAACATCTGCGCCCCGGCCGCATGGCCAGCTGGGATTTGCGCGGCAACGTCAGCGTGGTGCGGGCTGGGCAGCCCGAACAGAGGGTCCAGTTTCCGTCGCAGTTGCTGAGCTTACTGAACACCCGCCTCGAGTCGCCTGCCGACCCCGAGGTCCTGGACCGTCTCAACACGGAGATCGACGACAGCTTCATCAACGATACCCTGTGCCTGGCCTTTCACGAGCAATGGACGCTCCAGTTGCATGCCGCAATGGACCCTGTGCATCAAGACAACCTGCTCGTCTATCTGAAGAATGACCCAGGCGTTGGCAACCCGACGTCAGTGCTTGAGCAATGGGGCACGCTCGGCCATCCCTGGCACCCCAACTACAAGACGAAGCTGGGCCTGGGCACCGAACAGGTGATCGATTTCTCACCGGAGTTCGAAGCACGCTTCCCGGTCCTGCTGTGTGCCTTGCACCGCCAGTACGCCCATGTCGAAAGCCTGGTCGGCACCGCAGACTACTGGCAGTGGTGGCAACACCAGTTCCCCCAGGCCGCTCGCCAACTGACGGCGCAACTGACCGCCCAGGGCCTTGAGGCCAGCGATTATCTGCCGCTGCCTGCCCACCCCTGGCAAGCTCGCCAGGAGTTACCACACCTGTTCGCCAATGAAATTGCCGACCGGCTGCTGGTGCTGACCGACATCGTGGCCTTCACGGCGCACCCGACCATGTCGTTCAGGACCGTCCTACCTGAAGGCCGCAGCGACGCGCCCATGGTCAAGCTGCCGGTGTCACTGCGCCTGACCAGCGTGCAGCGCACCGTGTCACCCCGCTCGGCACGCATGGGCCCGCGGATCAGCCATCTATTGCAGACGATCCTGGCGCGCGAGCCCGACATCCAGCGCCTGCTCAGCATCGTGCCCGAACGCCTCGGCATGCATTTCAAGCCACAACCGGTGAATGACGAACATTCCCGCCACTTGGCCGTGCTCTACCGCGACAACCCGCAAAGCCTGCTCGAAACGGGCGAGATGGCCATTCCGGTAGGCAGCCTGTTCGCCACCGACCAGCATGGTCAGCCGCTGCTCCGCCAGTGGGTGCGCCTGAGCAAAGGCACGGACGACGCAGAGGCCATCCGCGCCTTCTTCAGGGACTATGCCTCCATCGCAGTGCCCGCCCTGCTGGGCATGTACCTGCGCTATGGCGTGGCCTTCGAGGCCCATCAACAGAATTCCTTTATGGTGATGGGCGCTGACGGAAACGTGAGTCGCCTGCTGCTGCGCGATTTCGGCGATATCCGCATCGACCGCAAGACCTTGCACGCCCAAGGCCTGGACATCGAACTGCACGACCCGAAGATGACCTTGTACGACGACGCCGGTTTCGTGCGTGACAAGTTGCTGCACACGGTGTTCATGTGCCATTTGGGCGAGTTGGTATTGCTCTGCGCCCGCCACTTCGATATTGCCCAGGCGCTGCTGTGGGACGAACTGTCAGCACAGGTCAGCCAGTGCTTCGATGACGTGCGCAGCCAGGTCGAACCGCAACGCTGGCGGACCGAACGGGCCGCTTTGCTGGAACAGGACTGGCCGGCCAAGTCGTTTATGCGCATGCGGCTGATGGAAAGCCATGCCGACATCGTCGGGCGCCTGCCCAACCCGTTGAGCACTGCCGCCAATGTCGGCTAACAGCACTGCGCTGCGCTTGCTGGTGGTGATTCAGCTGGTGTCGATGGGCGCCATGGAAATGAGCGGGCCTTTCTGGCCCTTGCAGATCCAGAAGCTGCTCGGCACTGCCAACGCCCACTACACCGGCCTGCTTTCTTCGCTGGTGTACGCCGGGCCGATGATGGCGGCGATGATCCTCACGCCCATGTGGGGGCGCCTGGGTGACCGTACCGGCCACAAGCCGATGATCATCCGCGCGTTGCTGGCGCTGGCGGTATGCCAGGCGCTGGCCGCCGTCACCTACGACCCTTGGCTGCTGGTGCTCATCCGTGTGGCGCAAGGCGCGTTGGCCGGCTTCATCGCGGCGGCCCAGGCTTATGCGCTGGCGTGCTGCGGCGACGGCGGCCGCGGACATATTCTGGCACGGCTGCAATCAGCCACCGCCGTGGGCTCCCTGGCCGGGCCGGTGCTGGGTGGCTGGCTGATGGATATATCCGGTTTCGCTTTGCTGTGCTACAGCGCCACCGCAGTCTGCCTGATGTGCGCAATAATCAGCGTGTTCCTGCCCAGCGATTCACCACGCTCCAGACCTGCGCTCACGTCCAAGCCCGCTGCACTTCCCAAAGGTTGGCTTGGCGCGATGCTGGGAATCATCGTATTGATCCAGGCCGCCAAGATGATGCCGCAACCGTTCTATGCCTTGTATGTCGCCGATGTTCTGCACGCGCCCGCGTGGCTGATCGGCGCCAGCTACGCCGCCAGCGCGCTGACCCTGGCGCTGTCCGCGCCGTTGTGGGGGCGCTTGTTTGACCGGCACTCACCCGCGCGCACGCTACACATCATCGAATGGGTCACCTGGTTCTGCGCCCTGACCCTGGCCTTCACGGCCATGGCCGGGGAATGGTTGGGGTTCCTTGCCAGCCGCCTGCTGTGGGGCGTATGGCAGGGTGCGTTGCTGCCGGTCGCCTACACCTTGATCGCCAACACCGTTGCCCCCAGCCAGCAGGGATTTGCCTTGGGCATGGGCAACAGCGCCGCCAAGGCCGGTGCGTTGTGCGGTGCGCTGCTGGGTGGCATCGGCATGGCAATGGTGGGCCTGGCGCACAGCTTCTGGCTGGTGGCACTGACGTACGCCCTGGCTGCCGTGGGCATCCGCGCGATTCGTGCGTTCACCCGCACACCTCAAATGTCCGATTTTTCTGTCAATACTAATAACTCAAAGGCAAGGTCATGAATACAACACAATGGGCGATTCTGTTGCCCCTGCTCGGGTCGATCAGCGCCCCCGTCTGGGCCGATCAGACTGAAGAAACGCCAGCGGCCACCAGCCTGCAATTACAGGCCACGGTGGTCTCGGCCACGCGCAGTGAAACCAGCATCGCGGCGATCCCGGGCTCGGTGCAGGTGATCGACGCAGAACAGATCCGCCAGCAGACGTCGGCGGGACGCCGGGTTGCCGATATTCTCGGGCAACTGGTCCCCGGCATTGCCCCCTCCAGTGGCGGCATGAGCAACTTCGGCCAGACGCTGCGCGGGCGCAATACGCTGATCCTGATCGATGGGGTCTCCCAGAACGCCACGCGCGACAACTTCCGCCAGCTCAACAGCGTGGCGCCGGAAAGTATCGAGCGCATCGAAGTGATCTCCGGCGCCAGCAGTGTCTACGGCGCCGGCGCATCGGGTGGCATCATCAACATCATCACCAAGCGCAACACAGGTGAAGACCTGGCCTTCAGCAGCAAGATCGGCATGACGGCCGGCGACAACCTCAGCCGCAAGGGCTTTGCCTACCAGGCGTTCCAGAGCGCAACAGGCCGCCAGGGCCCGCTGGACTGGTACGTGTCGGGCAACACCGTGCAACGCAACGACCAGTTCGACGGCAATGGCAAGCGCATTCCCCAGGACACGTCCCAGGGCAGCAACATGGACACCGACACCTACGATCTGCAGGGTCGCTTCGGCTACGCGCTCGATGACGACAAGAAGATCAGCCTGTCGCTGCAGGACTACAAAGACGAACAGGACACCCGCTACACCAAGAACCCGCGCATCACCAGCGAGGCCGTCGCGGTGAAGGGTTTGGACCTGGATGACCAGCCGTCCACCCACAACCAGGCGGTCAACCTCAATTACGCCGACAAGGACTTCTACGGCCAGGGCCTGCAGGTGGAAAGTTACTGGCGCCGCGCGGATGCGCTGTTCTTCCCTGACCTGTCCCGGGGCCGGGCCGGCGTCTCGGACAACAACAGCGTGCAGGACGTATATGGCCTGCGCGCAGCCATCGACACACAGATGCCGGACATCGGCCCCGCGACCGGCAACCTGGTGTGGGGTGCCGATTATGATCACGAAACCTCGCGCCAACGCGGCGACCAATACCGCGTCAACGGCCTGACGTATACCAAGACCGGTACCACCTTCGAATTGGGCCCGGACATCCAGACCACCACCAAGGCGATCTTCGGCCAACTGTCCTATGACATCGGCGACTGGACCTTGCGCGGTGGCGTGCGCCGCGAATGGATCGAGAGCGATGTGGACGACAGCATCGCCTACGGCGAGATCGTTCAGACGGGCAACCGTGCAACACTGCCGGGCGGCACCCTCAAGTATGACGACACCCTCTACAACCTCGGCGCGGTGTACCACCTGAGTGAAAACCAGGACGTGTTCGCCAACTTCAGCCAGGGTTTCTCCCTGCCGGATATCCAGCGTTTCCTGCGTGACGTCAACAGCACCTACAACATCCAGGACCTCAACGCCCAGGCGCTGAAGGTCGACAGCTATGAGCTGGGCTGGCGTGGCAACTGGGACAAGTGGCTGGCCAATGTCACGGCGTATGAAAACACCTCGGATGTCACCCAGTTCTATGACGCCAATGACCGCGTGCTGCGCCTGATCAATCAGAAAGAGCGCGTGCGCGGTATCGAAACCAGCCTGACGTACAACGTCACCGACCAGTGGTCGGTAGGCGGCACCTACGCATATTCCAAAGGCGAAACCCAGCAGAACGGCAAATGGATCGACCTGCCCGCCACGCGTATTTCCCCGGCCAAGACCACCGCCTTTGTCGGCTATCAGCGTGACGACTACAGCCTGCGCCTGCAGGGCATGCGCCTGGCCAATTATGACGCTGCCTTCAAGGACAACAATGGTCGCGATATCCAGGGCTACACCCTGGTTGACCTGCTGGGCTCGGTCAGGCTGCCGGTCGGTCGCCTCGAAGGTGCGGTGTACAACCTCACCAACCGCAACTATCAGAACATGTTCGCCCAGGCCAACGCCCGCGCACCGTACCCGAATGCCGAAGGTCGCACCTTCAGCCTGAGCTACGCGGTGGATTGGTAATCCGGCAGGCGCTGCACGCTAAAAACACAAACCCCGCCTGTTGGCGGGGTTTGTTGTTTCTACGGCCTTACCACATCAGATCATCCGGGATCTGGTAGGCGGCGTACGGATCATCCTCATCCGGCACCTGGCTTTCGGTCAGGAGGTTGAGCTGCACGATACGTTCCGGCGCGCGCTCCTGGATCTTCAGCGCGGCTTCACGCGGGATCACTTCGTAGCCGCCGCCGTGGTGCACGATGGCCAGGGAGCCATTGCTGAGCTTATTGCGCATCAGCGTGTTGACCGACAGGCGCTTGACCTTCTTGTCATCCACGAAGTTGTAGTAGTCCTCGGTGGTCAACTTTGGCAGCCGCGAGGTTTCGATCAATTGCTTGACCTGGGCCGTACGGGCCTTGGCCTCGGCTTTTTCCTGCTGCTGGCGGTTCAGCTCCTGATCGCGCTTGACCTTCTCGGCGTGCGCCTCGGCGGCCAGGCGCGCCTGGGTGTCATCGACCTCAGCCTGGCCCTTGTGGACCAGGCGCTGCTGTTTCTGCTTCTCTTTGCCGACCTGCTTGGCCTGCTTTTGGTTGACCAGACCTGCTTTGAGCAACTGGTCGCGAAGGGAAAGGCTCATGGTACTTACTCACTTGGGCAACTGCTCAACCGCAGCTGGATACATTCTTTTCGTGGCGTTTGGCTTCGCCCCACAGGGCGTCCAACGTTTCGAGGGTGCAATCTTCTATGGGTTGGTGCGTGTCGCGCAATGCCTGTTCGATAAATCGGAAACGTCGCTCGAATTTGGCATTGGCACCGCGCAGCGCGGTTTCAGGGTCGACCTTGAGGTGACGGGCCAGGTTGACCGCTGCGAACAACAGGTCACCCACCTCATCGGCAATCGCCGCCGCGTCGTTATCGGCCATGGCTTCGAGCACTTCATCCAGCTCTTCGCGTACGTTGTCCACCACCGGCAACGCCGACGGCCAGTCGAAACCCACCTGGCTGGCCCGCTTTTGCAATTTGGCGGCACGGGACAGCGACGGCAAGGCGGTGGGCACATCATCAAGCAGGGACAGTTGCTCAGGCGCGTCGGATTTTTCCGCGCGTTCCTCGGCCTTGATCTGCTCCCAGCGCTGCTTGACCTGCTCTTCGCTCAACTGCGGGATATCCAGCGGTGCGTAAAGATCGCCGGTAGGGAACACATGGGGATGACGCCGGATCAGCTTGCGGGTGATGCTGTCGATCACGCCGGCAAATTCGAAGCGCCCTTCTTCGCGCGCCAGTTGGCTGTAATACACCACCTGGAACAGCAGGTCGCCCAGCTCGCCTTGCAGATGATCGAAGTCGCCGCGCTCGATGGCATCGGCCACCTCGTAGGCTTCTTCAAGGGTATGCGGCACGATAGTGGCGTAGGTCTGCTTGATGTCCCACGGGCACCCGTATTGCGGGTCGCGCAGGCGGTTCATCAGGTGTAGCAGGTCGTCTAGTGAATACATCGATCTCTTTCCACTGAAGATCCAGTGTGGGAGGGGGCAAGCCCCCTCCCACATTATTTAACTGCGTTCACCCAGGGGTGCGATTGCGCCGCGTCTCAATGATGTTCGGCAGCTGGGAAATCCGCCCCAGCAACCGCCCCAGCGCGTCGAGCCCCGGAATCTCGATGGTCAGGGACATCAGCGCGGTGTTGTCCTCCTTGTTCGAGCGGGTGTTGACCGCGAGTACGTTGATCCGCTCATTGAGCAGCACTTGCGAGACGTCACGCAGCAAACCGGAACGGTCGTAGGCGCGGATGATGATGTCCACCGGGTAGGTGAGCACCGGCACCGGGCCCCAGCTGACCTGGATGATCCGCTCCGGCTCGCGCCCGCCCAATTGCAGCACCGAGGCGCAGTCCTGGCGGTGAATGCTCACGCCGCGGCCCTGGGTGATGTAGCCGACGATGGCGTCGCCGGGCAACGGCTGGCAGCAGCCGGCCATTTGCGTCATCAGGTTGCCCACGCCCTGGATCTGGATATCGCCACGCTTGCCGGGCTTGTAGCCGGTGGCCTTGCGCGGGATCAGTTCCAACTGCTCGTTGCCACGCTCCGGCTCCACCAGTTGCTGGGCCAGGTTGACCAACTGGGCCAGGCGCAAGTCGCCGGCACCGAGGGCGGCGAACATGTCTTCGGCGATCTTCATGTTGGCCTTTTCGGCCAGCTTGTCGAAGTCCACCTGCGGCAGGCCCAGGCGCGCCAGTTCGCGTTCGAGCAGGGTCTTGCCGGCGGCGACGTTCTGGTCGCGGGCCTGCAGCTTGAACCAGTGGACGATCTTCGCCCGTGCCCGTGAGGTGGTGATATACCCCAGGTTCGGGTTCAGCCAGTCGCGGCTCGGCGTGCCGTGCTTGCTGGTGATGATCTCGACCTGCTCACCGGTTTGCAGGCTGTAGTTGAGCGGCACGATGCGCCCGTTGATCTTGGCGCCACGGCAGTTGTGGCCGATTTCGGTGTGCACGCGGTAAGCGAAGTCCAGCGGCGTGGCGCCCTTGGGCAGGTCGATGGCGTGACCGTCGGGGGTGAAGATGTAGACCCGGTCCGGTTCGATATCCACGCGCAGCTGTTCGGCCAGGCCGCCGATGTCGCCGAGTTCTTCGTGCCACTCCAGTACCTGACGCAGCCAGGAGATCTTCTCTTCGTACTGGTTCGACCCGGCCTTGACGTCGGTGCCCTTGTAGCGCCAATGGGCGCAGACGCCCAACTCGGCCTCTTCGTGCATGGCGTGGGTGCGGATCTGCACTTCGAGCACCTTGCCCTCAGGACCGATCACCGCCGTGTGCAGCGAGCGATAGCCGTTTTCCTTGGGGTTGGCGATGTAGTCGTCGAACTCTTTGGGAATGTGGCGCCACAGCGTGTGGACGATCCCCAGCGCGGTGTAGCAATCGCGCATTTCCGGCACCAGCACACGCACGGCCCGTACGTCGTAGATCTGGCTGAACGCCAGGCCCTTGCGCTGCATTTTGCGCCAGATCGAATAGATGTGCTTGGCGCGGCCGCTGATGTCGGCATCGACGCCGGTGGCCTGCAACTCGGCACGCAACTGGCCCATCACGTCGCTGATAAAGCGCTCGCGGTCGAGCCGCCGCTCATGCAGCAGCGTGGCGATCTGTTTGTATTGATCGGGTTCGAGGTAGCGGAAGGACAGGTCCTCCAGCTCCCATTTGATATGACCGATGCCCAGGCGGTGCGCCAACGGCGCGTAGATGTCGAAGACTTCGCGGGCAACGCGGTTGCGTTTTTCGTCGTCGGCGGTTTTCACCGCACGGATCGCGCAGGTACGTTCAGCCAGCTTGATCAGCGCGACGCGGACGTCGTCGACCATCGCCACCAGCATCTTGCGCAGGTTTTCCACCTGGCCCTGGGTCCCCAGCACCATGGACTGGCGCGGGCTGAGGCTGGCACTGATGGCCGCCATGCGCAGCACGCCGTCGATCAGCTTGGCCACCACTGCGCCGAAACGCTGGCTGACGGTCGGCAACGGGATATGCCCTTCGCGCACGCCGCGATAGAGCACGGCGGCAATCAGCGAATCCTGGTCCAGCTTGAGATCGGCGAGGATCTCGGCGATTTCCAACCCGGTACGAAAGCTTGAAGTGCCCTCCGCCCACAGGTTCTTGGCCGCATTGTCCTGCTGTTCAGACTCACGAGCGAACTCGCAGGCTGCTTTCAAGGCTTCACGGTCCAGTGCCGGGTCGACACTGACGGCATGATCCAGCCATGCCTCGAGATTGATACTGCCGTCGGTGTTGATCGGCTGGTGTGCTCTCACCTGTACCATCTTGCTTACCTTCCCTACGACGCACCTTGGATGCGCCAAAAATCATCGCCGACCTTGCTGCAGATTCCCTGGCAGTTCACGGCCCTGGAGACTGCAGGCCAGTCGGATTAAACGGGCATCCTAGCCCGCTTCAAATAACGCCATGGCCTCGACATGCGCTGTCTGCGGAAACATGTCGAGGATCCCGGCACGCTTTAGCCGGTAGCCTTGCTTGACCAACTCAACCGTGTCCCGCGCCAGCGTCGCCGGATTGCAGGACACATACACCAGGCGCCTGGCCCCCAGGGTGGCAAGTCTGCGCACAACTTCCTGGGCACCGTCGCGCGGTGGGTCCAAGAGTACCGCAGAAAAGCCCTGTTTGGCCCATTCCGCGTCAGTCAGGGGCTGGGACAAATCGGCCTGAAAAAACCGTGCATTATGCAAATTGTTGCTTAGGGCATTCTGTGCCGCACGCTCCACCATGGTCTGCACGCCTTCCACGGCAACGACTTCGCGTACCTGCCTGGCCAGTGGCAGGGCAAAATTGCCCAGCCCGCAAAACAGGTCCAGCACCCGTTCATCGGCTTGCGGCGCCAGCCATTCCAGAGCCTGGGCGACCATCGCCTCGTTGACCCCGGCATTGACCTGCACAAAATCACCCGGCCGGTACGCCAGCTCCAGGTCCCACGCCTCCAGGCGGAAACCGAGCGCGTTACCCGGCTCGACCGGCTCCGGCTGGCCCTCGCCCTGCAGCCACAACTGGGCATCATGGAAGGTGCAAAATTCTTTCAACACCTGCATGTCCGCCTCGGACAGCGGTGCCATATGCCGCAGCAACACGGCGATGGCCGTACCACTGAACAACTCCACGTGCCCCAACGCCTGAGGCTTGCTCAAACGGCGCAGCATGTTCGGCAGACGCTGCATGATCGGTTGCAAGGCCTGTACCAGTACCGGGCAATCATCGATGGCGATGATGTCCTGGCTGGCCACGGCGCGGAAGCCTACTTCAAGCTGCTTCGCCTTGGCATCCCAGCGCACGGCCACACGGGCGCGGCGCCGGTAGCCGAATTCCGGCCCGCTCAAAGGCGCAGCCCACGCTTGCGGTTCGACACCGGCCACACGGGACAATTGCTCGGCGAGCATGCGCTGTTTCAGCGCAAGTTGTTCGGCATGGGGCAGGTGTTGCACGCTGCAGCCGCCACAGCGGCCAAAATGTGGGCACGGCGCCGGACGGCGCAGTTCGCTGGCCGTGAACACACGTTCGGTGCGCGCCTCGACCACCTTGCCGTGGGCGCCCAGCACCCGCGCTTCGACTTCTTCACCGGCCAGCGCACCGTTGACGAACCAGGTGCGCCCTTCGAAGAACACAATGCCGCGCCCGTCGTTGGCCAGGCGTTCGATGGTCAGGCGTTGTTTCTTGCCCACGGGAATCTGAGGGGCCCGGCTGCCGCCCGTCGGTTGGAAACGCAGGCCTCTCTCGTGCTTGGCCATCAGTTGGGTTCGTCGAAGATGCCGGTCGACAGGTAGCGGTCGCCTCGGTCACAGATGATCGCGACGATCACCGCGTTTTCCACTTCTTCGGACAGGCGCAACATACCGGCCACCGCACCACCGGACGACACACCGCAGAAGATGCCCTCTTCACGGGCCAGGCGGCGGGTGGTGTCTTCGGCTTCACGCTGGGCCATGTCGATGATGCGGTCCACGCGCGTGGCGTTGTAGATCCTGGGCAAATACTCTTCGGGCCAGCGGCGGATACCGGGGATGGCCGCGCCTTCCATCGGTTGCAGGCCGACAATCTGAATCGCCGGGTTCTGCTCCTTGAGGTAGCGCGAATTGCCCATGATGGTGCCGGTGGTGCCCATGGAGCTGACGAAATGGGTGATGGTGCCCTGGGTCTGGCGCCAGATTTCCGGGCCGGTGCTGGTGTAGTGCGCTTCGGGGTTATCCCCATTGGCAAACTGGTCCAGCACCAGGCCACGGCCTTCGGCGGCCAGGCGTTCGGCGAGGTCGCGCGCGCCTTCCATGCCCTCTTCCTGGGTAACCAGGATCAACTGGGCGCCATACGCGGTCATCGCCGCCTTGCGCTCGGCGCTGCCGTTGTCGGGCATGATCAGCACCATCTTGTAACCCTTGATCGCGGCGGCCATGGCCAGGGCGATCCCGGTATTACCCGAGGTGGCTTCGATCAGCGTGTCTCCCGGCTTGATCTGCCCGCGCAGTTCGGCGCGGGTGATCATCGACAGCGCCGGACGATCCTTGACGGACCCGGCGGGGTTGTTGCCTTCAAGCTTGAGCAACAGGGTATTGCTGGTGTCACCCGCCATGCGTTGCAAGCGGACCAGGGGTGTGTTGCCGACGCAATCGGCGATTGTTGGGTACTGCAAGGTCATGGCGTATTCGCAATCCAGACTGCGGGGGCGGACATCATACCGGGAAAGGTCGGCAGGCCATATCACGCAAAGTGTGGTGCTTATAAGGTAAAGCTATAACGCTTTGTGTTTCACCCGAGTCGGGCCAAGGAACTGAGCGCCCCTGCCAACCACTTATCCGAGGCAACAAGGACGCTGGCCATCACGGGCAGCCAGGTTGATCACGCCGACAGGAATGTGAACTATCCAAAGACAGGGTGAAACCATGACTCTCCTCGCAAGGTCTCAACTCCCGCCCGCAACGTCTGATGCCGTCAGCCTGCGAGCGTCGCCAGGCTCCGCAGTTGATAGCGGCGCCCTGACCCGTCTGAGTGCCGATGACGTACAGCAGATGCTTCAATCTCGATGCCACAGCGAACTTCTCAAAGAACGCACGGGACACAACCTGATGCTGACCGCCCATCGCGGAACGGGCCCAACAAGCGTGTTTGGCTCGACATTTCCGCAGAGACTTCATCCTGAGAACAGCCTCCAAGCAATCAAAGCTGCGATTGTCCAAGGCGCCGATGCGGTTGAAATCGATATTTTCAAAGCCAAAGACGGCACCGTGATGGTCACCCATGACGATGAGATCTGGCGTAACGCGTTCGGCGCTGATCGCAGCGGCGCCAAACTGCCCGAGGGCGAAACCAAGGCGTCCTATCTGGTTGGGCAAAAGACAGCCGATGAACTGCAAAAAATCCCTATTGGACGCAAGGGTGAAGTCACACCTACGCTGTCGTCAGTTATCGAACTGGTCAACGATGCGAACCAGACACTTATTGCGTACGGCAAAAAACCGGTCATTCTCAATATCGAACTGAAAGATGAAACCGCCGTGTCTTCCATGCTTGATCTCGTGGAACAGGGTGGGCGGAACATGCAGAAACTTGCCCCGGAAAGCATCATTTTCTGTTCGTTCAAACACGAGGCGCTCAAGGAGTTGAAAGCTGAGGCCGAGCAGCGTGGCTTGAGCGGAATAAACATCGCTCCCGGCATCAAAACAGCGGACTTGTTCGGCAAAGAAAACATGAAGGAGGACTTCTCCCTCAAAGATCCCAACGCGAAGTATCAAACCAACGCCACGAACAATCTGCGCAGTCTGGTGGAGGGCAATGGGTTTCAAGGCTACGACGGGATCCTGTGGGATTTGCGCGCGCCGATCGTCGAACTTGCCGCGTCAGGGAAGAAGGCCATCCACGCCTCCACTTCAGACTTCAGGCAATACGGCGACAATCGCGACTTTTCCCACGTACTCCTCGAGTTGAGCAAGCAAGCTGAAACGTTTTTCAAATGTGACAACGTTGATGACGCGCGGAAAGTCTTGCTGGAATCCAGCATCTTGCTGGGCGGTGTAGGCATTCAGATGCTGTATAAAAAAACACCGGAGGGTGGCGACGCGTTTTATTTCTATCGACCTGATGATCAACATGACAACAGTTCGATCCTGAAAACAGGGGCAAAAAAACCGATTGCCTACTCAAAACTCGTGTCGGAATAAGGCTTCTTATTGCGCGTGATTTCGCTGAAACACCGCTGCACCCATCGCCGAGATCTGCCCTTCGATCAGCGCCTCGAAGGGTTTTAGCAGCGGCTCAAACGATACCGGTGCTTCCAACACCTGCAATGCCTGCACAATCGCCTCTATCGTCGACAAAGCGCCAGGCCCGGGCGCCTTGCGCAGCCGATACCGGGAAACGCCGCCGGCGGGCAACGTCACACGGGGCAAGGCCGCCAGCAAAGGGTTGAGGTGCAGCAGTTTGCGCGCCTTGCGCCAGGTGCCGTCGGGCACCACCAGCAGCAGCGGCTGATCACCAGGCTCATAGGCTTGCAAAGACTGCGCATCATCGGCCGGGAATAACAGACGCGCCTGATAACCGGGCGGATTCAATAACGTCTCCAGATCATCGAACACTTCCCCCACCACCAGTTGCGCATGGGTGAGCCCCAACGCCGCCAGTCGCGCGGTATTGAGCGCATGGCTGACCTCGCTCGGATGCTGCAACAGCAACACGCGAGTGCAACTGTCGAGGCTGGGGATCAGCGAGCACAAGCAGTGGCTGAGGGGCCTGAGACAACGGGAACACTGGGGTCTGGACATGTTTTTCAGGCCTGGTTGAGCTGGGCTTTAAGTAGATCGCGGAAGGTCTGGATCAGCGGCTCGCGGCTTCGCCCGCGGCGCATGATCATCGAAAACGGCGCCTGGTAGCCGAAGGTGGCCGGCAACAGGGCGCGCAGGTCGCCCTTGTCGGCCCAGGCCTGGGCGTAGTGCTCGGGCAGGTAGCCGATGTAGGCGCCGGACAGCACCAGGATCAACTGCGCCTCCATGCTTTCCACGGTGGCGGCGCTGTGCTTGAAGCCGTGGCGCGCCAGTTCGGCCTGGCTCCAGTAACCACGCCCGACCATACGTTGCTGGGTGATGACCTGCTCAGGGATACGCCGCTCGTTGAACAACGGGTGCCGGGTGCTGCAATACAGCCAGTGCTGCTCGCGATACAGCGGCATATAGATCAGCCCGCTCATGCGGTTGGAGAACGCGCCGATGGCCAGGTCCAGGCGATTGTCCTGCACCCCCAGTTGCAGCTCATACGGACTCATCACCGACAGATGCAAATGTACCGCCGGATGCTCGAGGCTGTAGGCGCCGATCACCTCGGCGAACGGCAGCGCTTTGTCGCTGACGGTGGAGTCGAGCACGCCGAGCTTGAGCGTGCCGCGCAATTCGCCCTTCAACGCGGCGGCATATTGTTCGAAGCCTTCCAGTTCGCCTAATAAACGCAAGGTTTCCTGATGAAACAGCTCGCCCTTGCTGGTCAGGCTGAAGCCACCCCGCCCACGGTGACAGAGCACCAGCCCCAACGCCGATTCGAGCTGGCTCATGTAGGTGCTGATGGCTGACGTCGACAGGTTGAGTGCCTGCTGGGCATTGGCGAACCCCTGGTGCCGCACGACGCAGACGAAAATGCGCAGAAGTTTGAGGTCGGGCAAGGCGTTGGCCATGGCAGGTTCCGGATATCAATGCCTGCAGTCTACCCGCCTGCATTAGTTTAGAAAAACCTGAACTAAGTATTTGCCCCCGCCGATTCTTCCCACCCGTGGCTTTTTGCAGAATCGACCGCCAACAAACACAACAACGATGAGGCTATCCCGTGGACAAGATTTTCCACCAACCACTGGGCGGCAACGAAATGCCGCGCTTCGCCGGCATTGCCACCATGATGCGCCTGCCCCACCTGCAAACCGCCAGGGGCCTGGACGCGGCCTTTATAGGCGTGCCCCTGGACATCGGCACCTCGCTGCGCGCCGGCACCCGCTTCGGGCCTCGGGAAATTCGCGCCGAATCAGTAATGATCCGCCCGTACAACATGGCCACCGGCGCTGCGCCGTTCGATTCGCTGTCGGTTGCGGACATTGGCGACGTGGCGATCAACACCTTCAACCTGCTGGACGCCGTGCGCATCATCGAGGAGGCCTACGATGAAATCCTCGAGCACGACGTCATCCCCATGACCCTGGGTGGCGACCACACCATCACCCTGCCGATCCTGCGGGCGATCCACAAGAAACACGGTAAGGTCGGGCTGGTGCATATCGACGCCCACGCCGACGTCAACGACCATATGTTCGGCGAGAAAATCGCCCACGGCACCACCTTCCGCCGCGCCGTGGAAGAGGGTTTGCTCGATTGCGACCGTGTGGTGCAGATCGGCCTGCGCGCCCAGGGCTACACCGCTGAAGACTTCAACTGGAGCCGCAAGCAGGGCTTCCGGGTGGTCCAGGCCGAAGAATGCTGGCATCACTCTCTCGCGCCGCTGATGACCCAAGTGCGCGAAAAGGTCGGCGGCGGCCCGGTATACCTGAGCTTCGACATCGATGGCATCGACCCGGCCTGGGCACCGGGCACGGGCACGCCGGAAATCGGCGGGCTGACCACCATTCAGGCGATCGAAATCATTCGTGGCTGCCAGGGCCTGGACCTGATTGGTTGTGACCTGGTGGAAGTGTCGCCGCCCTATGACACCACCGGCAACACCTCGTTGCTGGGTGCCAACCTGCTGTATGAAATGCTTTGTGTACTGCCCGGCGTGACGCATCGCTGATGAGCGCGAACGTGCTTTCAACAGAATAAAAACGGTATTTGCACACTGAAATCCTGGGGATCCACAGGTTCCCGGATGTACCTGACCTTGGCTCGCGTGTTTGCCGAGCCGACTGCCGCCTGATCGTCCATAAAAAATATAATCGGAGAATCACCGTCATGGCTTTGGATCTATTCGTCGTACTCATCTACGCCGCCGGCATGCTCGTGCTCGGCTACTACGGCATGCGCCGCGCCAAGACCCATGAAGACTACCTGGTGGCCGGCCGCAACCTGGGACCATCACTGTATATGGGCACCATGGCCGCCACCGTATTGGGCGGTGCCTCTACCGTCGGCACCGTGCGCCTGGGTTATGTGCACGGTATTTCCGGTTTCTGGCTGTGCGCCGCACTGGGCGCGGGGATCATTGCGCTGAACCTGTTCCTGGCCAAGCCGCTGTTGAAGCTGAAAATCTTCACCGTCACCCAGGTCCTGGAGAAACGCTACAACCCCATGGCGCGCCAGGCCAGCGCAGTGATCATGCTGGCCTACGCGCTGATGATCGGGGTGACTTCGATCCTGGCCATCGGCACTGTGCTGCAGGTGCTGTTCGGCCTGCCATTCTGGATCTCGGTGCTGTTGGGCGGTGGTGTGGTGGTGGTGTATTCGACCATCGGCGGCATGTGGTCGCTGACCCTGACCGATAGTGTGCAGTTCGTGATCAAGACGGTGGGGCTGATGTTCATTCTGCTGCCGATCTGCCTGTACCAGGTCGGCGGCTGGGATGAATTGCTGGCCAAGCTGCCGGCATCGAGTTTCAGCTTCACCGCAATCGGCTGGGACACAATCATTACCTACTTCATGATCTACTTCTTCGGCATCCTGATCGGCCAGGATATCTGGCAGCGCGTATTCACCGCCCGCGACGAAAAAGTCGCCCGGTATGCCGGCACCTTCGCCGGGCTCTATTGCATTGTATATGGCCTGGTGTGCGCCTTGATCGGCATGGCAGCGCATGTGCTGATCCCGGACCTGGACAACGTCAACAACGCGTTCGCGGCCATCGTCAAAGCCTCGCTGCCGGACGGCATTCGCGGCCTGGTGATTGCCGCAGCGCTGGCGGCGATGATGTCCACGGCCAGCGCAGCCTTGCTTGCCGCGTCCACTGTGTTGACCGAAGACTTGTTGCCACGTTTGCGCGGCGGCAAGCAGTCGAGCCTGGGCGTCAACCGCTTGTTCACCCTGCTGACCGGCATCGCCGTGCTGGGCATAGCACTGGTGGTGAACGATGTAATAAGCGCCCTGACCCTGGCCTATAACCTGCTGGTGGGCGGCATGCTGATTCCGCTGATCGGCGCGATCTTCTGGAAACGCGCGACCACCGCCGGAGCGATTACGTCAATGACCCTGGGGTTCGTGACCGCGCTGGTATTCATGTTCAAGGATGGGCTGGATGCAAACACCCCGATTTATTACAGCCTCGCGGTGGCGTTGGTGAGTTTTGTGCTGGTGAGTGTGGTGTCGCGTAAACCGGGGGCGGTGGCGGCAGGGGTGGCTTGAAACAAATGTGGGAGCGGACTTGCTCGCGAATGCGCTAAATCAGTCAACTATTTATCGACTGACTCAACGTATTCGCGAGCAAACCCGCTCCCACAGGAATCCTGGGTTGGCTGGGATCAACGCCGACGAGGGCGGCGCTGCTCATCGTCGGTACGAATCGGTACCGGCTGCAGTGGAGGCTCGATCAAGCCCAGCGCAACACCAAGGTCATGGAGCCAGGTTTGGATTTTCTCTTTCATGATTTGCCCCCTTTGAGGGTAATACGAGTAGGCGCCTGTTCTGTCGCCTTTTCCTACACTTATGGTAGCCCTAAGTCCTAGGTATTGCTTGCGCAAAACCACAACGAACTATTACTGAATGGATCTGAATCCTGTCGGATCGTTCAAGCAATCTCGCGCCTGTCCTGCGCACTCTCTGCCTGGCTCGACTGCTGCAGCTCGATCCATGCATTGAGGTTAGCGCCGAGCATACCCTTTCGCCACATCAACCAGGTGGTAGCAGTGGCAAAAGGCCCAGTGAGCGGATGAACGGACACACTGTCCTTGCCGGGAAGGCTGTCGAGCATCGATTCGGACATCAACGCCACACCGGAGCCGGCGATGACGCAGGCGAGCATGCCTTGGTAGGACTCGATCTCGATGGCGCGGCCCATGGCCACGCGCTCGTGGGAAAACCAGGTCTCCAGGCGGGTGCGATAGGCGCAGCTGCGGCGGAAGGTGAACACCGAGCGGCCGACCACGTCCTGAGGGCTGCGCACCGGTGGGTGGTCGGCCTCGCAAATGATCACCAGGCGCTCTTCGCACAGCGGCACGCCATCGAGCGTGGCAATCGTCAACTGACCATCCACCAGCGCCGCATCCAGCCGTCCGGTGATCAAGCCTTCCAGCAGTTCCCCGCTCGGCGCGGATTGCACCTGCAGGTTCACCATCGGGTAGGCCTTGTGATAACGCGCCAACAGTTTGGGCAAGTGAATTGCCGCCGTGCTGTACATGCTGCCGAGAACAAAATCACCGGCCGGTTGCCCGCCCTGCACGGCGCCGTGAGCTTCGTCATGTAGCGCCAGCAAGCGGGTGCTGTAGTCCAGCAGCACTTTACCCGCAGGAGAAAGCTGCAAGCGCTGGCGTTCACGCACGAACAGCTCGACGCCAAGCTGTTCTTCCATTTGCTTGAGCCGGGTCGACAGGTTCGACGGCACACGGTGCAGGCGCTCGGCGGCGCGGGTGATGGAGCCCTCTTCCGCTACCGCCTGGAAGATGCGCAGTTGACTGAACTCCATAGCCTTTCTCCAAAACTGAACAAGTTGCTCACTATTATTCATTTTTACAGAAAGTCAATCCGCTTTAGCCTGACGGTCTTCGCTTTCCCGCAGGACACGTGCACATGTCACCGCTGATTCGCTTAACCGCCAGCTTTGTCGCCCTGATGATGGCCATGGGCATCGGCCGCTTTGCCCTTACCCCGCAGATGCCGCATTTGCTCAGCGAAGGTCAGATCGACCTGACCGGCGCCGGGTTGATCGCGGCCGCCAATTACCTGGGTTACTTCGTCGGTGCGGTGGACTCGATCTTCGCCCGCAGTCATCATCATATTAAGGGGCGGTTGTACGGCGGGTTGTGGCTCTGCGTGCTGCTGACCCTGGCGTCCTGTTGGGCCCACGGCTTTTGGCCGCACCTGCTGCTGCGTTTCGGCACCGGTGTCGCCAGCGCCTGGGCCCTGGTGATGATTACCAGCCTGAGCCAGCCGCTGGCGATTGCTGCCGGCAGGCCACGCCTGGGAGCGTTGGTGTTCGCAGGACCTGGCTTGGGCATTGTGCTCACCGGACTGCTGGCGCTGGGGTCCAACCTGTTGGGGCAAAGCTCCGCGACGCTGTGGTTGGTGTATGGCGCGGTGGCACTGGTGATGCTGCTGGCCATCCTGCCCTTCCTGCCAACGCCGACCACGCTGGCTGCGCCCGCCTCCAACGCGGGTAATAACGGCAGCATCGCGCACTTGGGCTGGATCTACTTTTTGTTCGGCCTGGGCTACATCATTCCAGCAACTTTCCTGTCGCAGATGGCCAGTGCGCAGTTCAAGGGCGCCTGGCAGGCCGACTTGTTCTGGCCGTGCTTTGGCCTGGCCGCAGCGATGGGCGTTGTGATAGCCAGCCTGCGCCGCAAGGACCCGAACACCACCCGGCGCTGGCTGATGACCACGCTGTGGCTGCAGGCGGCCGGCGTATTCACGTGCCTGCTGGGCAATGCCTGGGGCTTGGCGCTGGGAGTATTGCTGTGCGGCGCACCGTTTCTGGCGTGCATGCAATTGGTCATGGCGCGCCTGCGCGAGATAGCGCCCCACGGCTACCAGCGCAGCACCGGCTTGTTGACGGCCAGCTTTGCCATCGGCCAATTGAGCGGGCCGCTGCTGGCCTCGGTGAGCAGCCACCTGAGCGGCGGCCTGCAACCGGCACTGGTGATTGCCGGTTGCGGCCTGCTGGTGGCCGGCGGTGTCGTGCTCAGCCAGCGACCAGAGGGGTCGGCAAGCGCACCTGCTCACGCCGTGCCAGTAGCAGAAAAAACAGCCCTCCCAGGAAGCAGCCGGTAAACCAGGCGAAATTGGCCATGCCTTGCAACGCCGGCGTGAAGGTGATGGCGACGCCCACCAGCGTCGCCGGTACCAAGGCCTTGACCGCCGTCCAGTTCACCCCGCCGTCGAAGTAATAGCGTCCGCTCGGGCTGTCATCGAACAGCGCATCCACGTCGATCTGCTGCTTTTTGACCAGGTAAAAATCCACCAGCAGGATGCCGAACAGCGGCCCGATAAACGCGGCCAGGATGTCCAGGGTGTAGTGAATCATCAGCGGGTTATTGAACAGGTTCCACGGCGTGATAAAGATCGACGCCACGGCGGCGATCATTCCACCCGCACGCCAGCTGATTTTGCTCGGCGCAATGTTGGCGAAGTCGAACGCCGGCGAGACAAAGTTGGCGACGATATTGATGCCGATAGTGGCGGTCACGAACGCGAAGGCGCCCAGCAGCACGGCCATGCTGTTGTCGATGCGCGACACCGTGGCGATGGGGTCATGCAACATTTCGCCAAATACTGGCAGGGTGCCCGAGACGATCACCACGGTTACCAGGGAGAAGGCCAGGAAGTTCACCGGCAGGCCCCAGAAGTTGCCACGGCGCACGTCCTGCATACTGCGGCAGTAGCGGCTGAAATCGCCAAAATTAAGGGTAGGCCCGGAGAAGTACGACACCACCAGCGCTGTCGCCACGATCACCTGACCGAACGCCTGCCAGCCCGACAGCGACTTTTCCGCCAGGGTAAAGCTGATATTCGCCCAGCCCGCTTTCCAGACGATCCAGCCGGCCAGGGCAAACATCACCGCGTACACCACCGGGCCGGCCCAGTCGATAAAACGGCGGATGGACTCCATGCCGGCCCAGAACACAGCGGCCTGCAAGACCCACAGGGTGAGAAACCCGAACCAGCCCAGGTAAGACAAACCGGCAAAATGCGGCTCGGCATACACAGCCATCGACGGGAAAAAGCGCAGCACCACAATGATCAAGGCACTCGACGCCAGGTACGTCTGAATCCCGTACCAGGCAACCGCGATCAGGCCACGGATCACCGCAGGAATATTCGCGCCAAATACGCCAAACGCCAGCCGACAGATCACTGGATAAGGTACCGCCGCTTGCTGACTCGGCTTGGCCACCAGGTTGGCGATCAGTTGCACAATGCAAATGCCCGCGAGCAAGGCAATCAACACCTGCCAACTCGCCAGCCCCAGCGCGAACAGGCTGGCGGCGAACACGTAGCCACCGACGCTGTGCACGTCGCTCATCCAGAAGGCGAAGATGTTGTACCAGGTCCATTTTTGCGGCAGTGGGCCAAGGTCCTGGTTATACAGCCGCCAGCTGTAGCCTTTGGGCAATTGGTCGGTCATCGCGGGACTCCTCGAAATATCGCCCTGCGTTGCCGTAGCGATATGCATACGGTAGGCGATATGGGTTGTATACGAGGCAGTCAGCAGAATGCGTGCCAATGGCACACAATACCCGTGGAACGGCGTTCCAAAGACACTATAAAGGTTTAGATAAGACAGCTATGCGCAACAACGGTGCACGAAAATCCTGTACACAATCAGTGGCGCACTCGTTGTGCACACAAATAGCCGACTGTGCAGCAGATCGCTGTCAGCACAGTCCCCCACGCCATGTCCATTACCGCCAGGCCGGCGGACCAGCCTTGCAGCGTGGCCCAATTGCTCAGGTCGTAAGTGCCATAGGCCACCAACCCCAGCAAGGCCCCCAAACGCGCAGCGCGTTGCCAACTCGCGCTGGGCAAGACAACGAATATCACGCAACCGAGGACATACAGCAGATAGAACACGACGGCAGGCAACAGCCGGGGCTGATCGAGCATCAGCGAGCCGAGCAGGCTCTTGTAGGCAGGCCCCATGAGGACGCCCAGCCAGAGACCGTCCAGCACCAGGAATGCGACCAGGGTACCGAGATAGGCAAACAACGTTTTCTTCGACATCTGACCGATCCACTGTAGGAGCAAGCATGCTCCTACAGCAGAGCCAACCGCACTCAGCTTAGTTCAATGCGATCGGCATGAATCACAATCTGCCCCTGCTTGTAGAGCGCACCAATGGCCTTTTTGAAGTTGCCTTTGCTCACGCCGAACAAGCTGCTGATGACGGCGGGATCGCTTTTATCACTGACCGGCAAGGTGCCGTTGTTGTCACGCAATTTGGCAAGAATCTTGGAGTTGAGGCTGGAAGCCGCTTCCTGACCAACCGGCTGCAGGCTCAGGCTGATGTTGCCATCGGCGCGGATCTCTTTGATAAACCCCTTCTCCTCCTTGCCCGGGCGCAGGAACTTGAACACTTCGTTCTTGTGGATCAGGCCCCAGTGTTTGTTGTTGATGATCGCCTTGAAGCCCATGTCCGTGGCTTCGGCCACCAACAGGTCGACTTCCTGACCCACCTGGTAATTGGCCGGCGTTTTGTCCAGGTAGCGATCAAGGCGCGCGGTGGCGGTGATGCGCCGGGTGTGCTTGTCGAGATAGACATGCACCACGCAGTATTCACCGGCGCTCAGCTGACGTTTTTCTTCCGAATAAGGCAGCAACAGATCCTTGGGCAGCCCCCAATCGAGGAACACACCGATGCTGTTGACTTCCACCACTTTCAAACTGGCAAATTCGCCCACTTGAACTTTGGGTTTTTCAGTGGTGGCGATAAGTTTGTCATCACTGTCCAGATAAATGAAAACGTTAAGCCAGTCTTCATCTTCACTGGGAATGTCCTTGGGGATATACCGATTAGGCAAGAGGATTTCACCGTCTTGCGCACCATCCAGGTACAAACCAAAGTTAGTGTGTTTAACCACTTGCAAGCTGTTGTAGCGCCCGACTAAAGCCATTTCCAGATACCCTCATTGCGTGGGCGGCATTCTACCCGAGTTGAGCCAGACACGCGCGCGCGCCTGCAAAATCCGCAGGCCGACGTGGCCATGCAATGGCAGTGCCCCGCTCGTCTGATCAATCCTGCGAATTTTACCCGTCGCCAGCGCCTGCACGTTTCAAGCTTTCGAGTTAAAACAGTCAGTTAGCGGGTTATTGGGTTGCTCAAGTTCGGTCTTTTGCAGAGGCGACATTTAATTCCCAGAGGATATTTGCCAAGCAATTGTCAAGTAATTCCTGTACGATGCCTGGCCAAGTTAATTTTCTACAGGTTAGTGGCCGCCATGCGCGTAAAAGCATCCAATAGCAAAGCAAAGCCAGCTCCCGCCGTTGAAACCAGCGAATCGATCAACAGCCAGATTGCTGCGTTTCTCAAATCCGGTGGCGAAATCCAGCAAATTGCCAAGGGCGTGAGTGGTCAGACTTTTGGCCCGTCCAAGCAGATCAGCCTGGGCAAAAAGTAATCCCCGCGCAACGCACCTGGTCCCTAAGCGTCTTGCCTTCAAGGCGCTAGGACTAGAGCCCGAGACACCTTCGCAGCACCTTGATCCTCGCGCTAATCGACGAACGGGCCTCACCTGCGGGCATTCGCCGGTATCCTTGCACACGTCTAGCACGGGCATCTGCTCAAATTTCCTCCCCACTGCTCCTCGCTTTTCATGGAGTGAAGCATGCTCAAATCCTGCATTTTCCTGGTCAGCGCGCTTGCCGCTTGTCCGCTCGCCGAAGCGCAGATTTTCCAGCGCGAATTGGGCGACTTCGACATTAAATTGGGTACCACCCCCAGCCGCACCATGGCCCAGGGCCTGGTCAAGCCGACCTCCCCCGGCAGCGATGCGTTCCATGGCGGGCTGGACCTGAGTCACGACAGCGGCCTGTACTTCGGCCAGTTTTCACCGAACATGGGGCTGTCCTCGCCCAGCACCCTTGAAGTCGATTCCTATATGGGCTTCAAACACCCCTTCGACCAGACCCTGGGCTACGAAGTGGGCTTGATTCACTACAGCTACCCCAAGGTCAGCCCCCTCGACAGCCAAGCGTTTTATGGTGGCCTGAACTTGCTGGGCAACCGTTTCGGCGTGTCCTTCAGCAACGACCCGGACCGCCAGGACAGCACGCTGTTCGCCGACCTCGGTGGCACCCAGCCTTTCGGCATCGGCGTCAGCATGAAATACACCACCCATCAACTGGGCACACCGGTGTCGGTGGAGAACGGCGCTATCAGCAGCTTCAGCGACTGGTCGGTGCAACTGTCCCGAGCCTGGAAAGGAGTGGACTTGGACCTGATCTACAGCAACTCCAGCCTCAGTGGCGGTGACTGCTCGGCCTACTCCGGACACAATTCGCAATGTGACGGCCTGTTGACCCTGAAGGCTGTCCGGTCGTTTTATTGATGGGCTGAACTGTCGCACCCTGCGCAGGTTCACATGCATTAACCCTATCCGTGCAAGGACCCGCCCATGTTGCGTCGGCTCAAACTTCTGGTGTTAATGCTGACCCTGAGCCTGGCGCTCGCCGGCTGCAATCGGGTGGGCTTGGCCTACCGTAACCTTGACGTGATCATCCCCTGGACCCTCAACGACTACCTGGACATGAACGCCGGGCAGAAGAGCTGGTTCAACGACACGCTCAAGGAACACCTGGCCTGGCACTGCACCACGCAATTGCCGGGTTACCTGGACTGGCTGGACCGTCTGCAACAGATGGTCGACAGCAATCAGGTCACCGACGCCGCCTTGCAGGCCCGCACCGTCGAAGCCAAACAGGCAATCGCCGAGATCGCGCGTGAAATTACCCCGTCTGCGGTTCAGTTGCTGCAAGGTCTGGACGATCAGCAGGTCAAAGAGATGAATGAGGCCCTGGCCAAGGATCTGCGCAAGCGCCAGGACGAATACCTCAAGCCACCGCTGGCCCGGCAGATCAAGGAGCGCGCCGAGCGCATGAGCAAGCGTCTGGACGCCTGGATCGGCCCACTCAGCGCCAGCCAGCAGCAACGGGTGATGGCCTGGTCTGTGGCGCTGGGAGACCAGAACAGCGCGTGGATCGGCAACCGTGCCCATTGGCAGGCGCAATTCAGCGAGGCGGTGCAGCAGCGCAACGGTCCTGGTTTTGCGCAAAAAATGCAGCAGTTACTGGTGGACCGGGAAAGCCTTTGGACACCCGAGTACCGGACTGCCTATGCACAGACCGAAGCTGCGGCGCGTAGCCTGATTGTGGATTTGATGGCGCAGAGCACTGAGCAACAGCGCATGAAGCTGATTCAGAAAATCGACAGCGTACGCAACGACTTCAAGGCCCTCAAATGCCTCAAGGCTGCCTCGGTTTAAATGTGGGAGAGGGCTTGCTCTCGATAGCGGCGGGCCAGAATTATCTTTGGTAACTGACAAACCGCTATCGGGGCAAGCTCTACCGCCGTCTGTAGGAGCGAGCTTGCTCGCGAAAAACATCAACGATAACGCGCACTGTCTGAATGAACGCGGTGCCTGTAAGTTTTTCGCGAGCAAGCTCGCTCCTACACTGACAGCCCCTTCCCATAGGGTAATGCGCGGTCTTCAGATGGCGCCGCCGGCAATTGCGGCCTTTGAGGCCACCTGATCAAAGGTCGCTTCGTCCAGCGCATCTTCCTGTTGGTCCAGCACATGACGTGGATGGTGTTCGCCTGGAATGGAACTGTCGATCAGGGAAAGCAGGCTCGAACCGCGCGGGGTCAAAATGAAGTTCTCACCATTGCCGCCTTCTTCCTGCGGACGCGATTCGATAAATCCACGCTTGAGCAACAGCGCCTCGTAATCGGCAGCCGTCTTTTTCAGCGCATCCAGGTTGCCTACGGATTCGCCCGCCGTAGCCTTCTCTGCCGCTTCCTGCTCGGCATATTTGCGCGGGGCAAAGCTACCCTCGCCGTTTTGCACTTCATGCAGCAGACGTTCGATCAGATCCCAGTTGTAAGTCGTCATCCTGATTCCTCCTGCAGGCCCACGGAAAAGTAGCCCGTCTGGAGGTGTGACACGCCAGGTCAGCCGCCGTTCAGCCTGATCGACGGGCGTCATTTCGCTGAACTTTCCCGACGTTCGCCCCCTCAACCGTACACAATCGCCAAGGAGGTCGCCCATGAAAACCCTGATGAACCTGGCCGTCGCCGCTACGCTGCTGAGCAGCGTGCCCGCCTGGGCCTGCACGCCTGAGGAAGCCACCGCCAAGCGCGAGCAACTGGCGCGGGAAGTCACCCAGCTCACCGAGCAAAACCCGACCAAGGCCAAAGAGATGAATGACGAGTTGCAGAAAATGGACCTGGACACCGAAAGCGCGGAATTTCCCGACAAGTGCCAGTTGATTGATGCGCGGCTCAAGGAACTCAAGGAAGCGGCGGCTAAAGCCAAAAGCTGAATGCAGGCGTGGACACGGAGCGTCCCGGGAGGCGTTCCCACGCGGAGCGTGGGAACGATCGGTCAGACGGATGTTACTCGGCAGCCGGCGCTTGCGGCTTGCGGCGCTTGAGCGGGGCCATGCCGTCCTTGCTGACCAGCGACAGGTTGTCGGTCTTCGGCCGGTTGGCGATCTTGCGCTTGGTCGGCGACTTGGCGCCGGCCTTCTTCTTGTCGCCCTTGGCGTCGGTCTTTTTCTTCTTCACCCCGACGGCCTTGCCCGAGGCCTTGACCTTCTTCGGCCCGGTGTAGGTGCCTTTGACTTCCTTGATGGTGCGGCGCTCGAACGATTGCTTGAGGTAGCGCTCGATGCTCGACATCAGGTTCCAGTCGCCGTGACAGATCAGCGAGATGGCCAGGCCATCGTTGCCGGCACGCCCGGTACGGCCGATACGGTGCACGTATTCGTCGCCGCTGCGCGGCATGTCGAAGTTGATCACCAGGTCCAGGCCATCCACGTCAAGGCCGCGCGCGGCAACGTCGGTGGCAACCAGGATCTTCACGCCGCCGGCCTTGAGGCGATCGATGGCCAGCTTGCGGTCCTTCTGGTCCTTTTCGCCGTGCAGCACGAACGCCTTGTATTCCTGCGCCACTAGGCGCCCGTAGATCCGGTCGGCAGCGGCGCGGGTGTTGGTGAAGACGATAGCCTTCTGATAGGTCTCGTTGGCCAGCAGCCAATTGAGGATCTGTTCTTTATGCACGTTGTGGTCAGCGGTGACGATCTGCTGACGCGTGGTCGCGTTCAGGTCGCTGACGTTGTTGACCTGCAGGTGCTCGGGGTCGTTCAGCACCTTGGCGACCATGTCGCGCAGGGTCGAGCCACCGGTGGTGGCGGAGAACAGCATGGTCTGCTGGCGGTTGACGCATTCGGCCACCAGGCGCTGCACGTCGTCGGCAAAGCCCATGTCGAGCATGCGGTCGGCTTCGTCAAGCACCAGCACTTCGACTTCCTTGAGGTCGAGGTTGCCGGCATTGAGTTGCTCGATCATGCGGCCCGGGGTGCCGATCAGGATATCCGGGACCTTGCGCAGCATGGCGGCCTGGACCTTGAAGTCTTCGCCACCGGTAATGATGCCGGACTTGATGAAGGTGAACTGCGAGAAGCGCTCGACTTCCTTCAGGGTCTGCTGGGCCAGCTCGCGAGTCGGCAGCAGGATCAGGGTCTTGATGCTGACGCGGACCTTGGCCGGGCCGATCAGGCGGTTGAGCACCGGCAGGACGAAAGCAGCGGTCTTGCCGCTACCGGTTTGCGCCGTCACCCGCAGGTCACGCCCCTGGAGCGCGAGCGGGATGGCCGCTGCCTGCACAGGCGTAGGCTCGACAAATTTAAGCTCGGCCACGGCTTTGAGCAGGCGTTCGTGCAGGGCGAATTGGGAAAACACGGGTGCTACCTCGAAGAAATACAAAATATCAGCTGCATAGGTTACCGGTTTCGGGCGTCCAAACCGAGTTTCTTTACGCGAACGGTGCTAATCAGCTGGTTTTTTGTCAGCGATTTTGTCCGTGGCGTCAACTTTGTTGCACTTAAATGCTCTAATCGGCCCGTGTTGTCTTACAGAAGAATCGGTTAATCCATGGATATCAAACAGCTCTGGCTCAACGTCCAAGACCTCTGGGGCGCCCTCGATGAACACCCGGTCCTGCATTCCAGCCTCGGCTTGCTGGTATTGCTGGTGGTGGCCTTCGTCGTGGGGCGTGTGGCGCGTTACCTCATCCTGCACGCGGTCAAATTACTCGGCCGGCAGCCTGCGCTGCATTGGCTCAATGATCTGCGGCATAACAAAGTCTTCCATCGCCTGGCGCAGATGACGCCGTCTCTGGTGATCCAGTTCGGCCTGTACCTGGTGCCGGACCTGAGCAAGACCGCCATCCTGTTCATCGGCAACGTGGCCCTGGCGATCACCATTCTGTTCATGGTGCTGGCGATAAGTGCCCTGCTCAACGCGCTGCTGGATATCTACGCGCGCACCGAACATGCGCGCACCCGCTCGATCAAGGGCTATGTGCAGCTGGCAAAGATGGTGCTGTTCGTGTTTGGCGCGATCATCATCGTCGCCACCCTGATCGACCGTTCGCCGCTGTTGCTGCTGTCGGGCCTGGGTGCCATGTCGGCGGTGATCCTGTTGGTGTACAAGGACACGCTGCTGTCGTTCGTCGCCAGCGTGCAATTGACCAGCAACGACATGCTGCGGGTCGGCGACTGGATCGAAATGCCCCAGGTCGGTGCCGACGGGGATGTGGTGGATATCACACTGCACACGGTCAAGGTGCAGAACTTCGACAAGACCATCGTCTCCATTCCCACCTGGCGCCTGATGTCCGAGTCATTCAAGAACTGGCGCGGCATGCAGGCCTCCGGCGGCCGGCGCATCAAGCGCAGCCTGTTCATCGACGCCAGCGGCGTGCGTTTTCTGCGCGATGACGAAGAAGAACGCATGACCCAGGTGCACCTGCTCACCGGCTACATCGGGCGCAAGCAGGCCGAACTCAAGGCCTGGAACGAGGCCCAGGGCCACAGTGCGCAACTGTCGGCCAACCGCCGCCGCATGACCAACCTGGGGACCTTTCGCGCCTACGCCCTGGCGTACCTGCAAAGCCACCCGGACATCCAGCCGAACATGACCTGCATGGTGCGCCAGATGCAGACCACCGCCCAGGGCGTGCCGCTGGAAATCTACTGCTTCACCCGCACCACGGCGTGGGCGGACTACGAGCGCATCCAGGGGGATATTTTCGATTATTTATTGGCGGTGTTGCCGGAGTTCGGCTTGAGCCTGTATCAGCAGCCAAGCGGCACGGACCTGCGCGGCGGGCTGTTTGCGATGACGCAGAATGCCCAGGCCGTGGAAACCCTGGAACACTGACAGGTGAGCGGCGAGGGGCTTGACCGCCGCCTCGCAGTGGCCGCTACTTCAGCTGGAACTGCGGGTCACCGGTCAATTGGTAAAGGTACTCCAAGCCCTTCGGCCAAGGCCCATACCCCGCGTCGCCGTTGATATGGCCGGCGTCCTGCTCCCACACCAGTTCGCTGCCCCATGCCTCGCCGAACGCTTTCGCCCGCTCCTGGGTGACGTAGGGGTCGTTGGTGCTCGCCACCACGATCGTGGGAAAAGGCAGGCGCTGCATCGACATCGGGATAAAACCGGTGGTGCCCGCCGGGTACGAGTCCGCCTCGGTATCGCTCGGTGCCACCAGCAAGGCCCCCTTCACCTTGTTCGACTGCGGATACTGCGCCGCCCAGCGCGTGATCAGGGTAATCGCCAGGCTGTGCGCGACCAGCACAACCTCGCTGTCAGCCGCCTCTATCGCCTGATTCAGGCGCGCCACCCAATCGGCAGCGACCGGCGTTTGCCAGTCCTGCTGCTCGACACGCTGCAACCCTTGGAACTGACGCTCCCATTGCGATTGCCAATGGGCTTCACCGGAGTTGAACAGGCCCGGCAGGACCAAAACGCTGACTGTCATCTTCCCTCTCCCTCAAGACCCTATTAGCCCGCATGCCTGAAAAAAGCTGGCGAACATGTCTAGTCGTCGCCCTGAAATAAATCAACTCACTCAAAACACAAAGCAGACTCCACCTATTGGTTTAGTGAAATTCACTATCTACGCACCCAATTTTCAATCTGTTTTTAGAAAAACCAAATCTATAGCATCTGGCCATCGAACAAATCAGCCAAAAGGCATTTCTTATGTTATGGACAACTAAGCTGTCAGATGATGCGCCCCACTTCGCACTCAGTTCGGATGCCGAGGCGCTCAACCACTACGGGAATGCCCACGCGTTTGCTCAGCCGCGCAGCTTTTATACCAACAGCCCCTTCCAGCGCCCTTCTCGGCCGCAGGACATATCAGACGTCATTATCAGTACTCGTCTAACAAGCGATCAACTTTCAGACAGCCATCATTTATTGGCACAACGTTTGTTATTGAATATCTATGAGCAGGACCTGGTGTTTCTGCCCAAGCCGCCCATGGAACTTGATCTCAAGGCGTTCAAACAGTTCTACAACCCCGACCACGCCGCCAGCGGCAAGAAGATCCGTCCATTGCTCGAACAGTACTTGTATGACTGGCTCAAGCAAGAAGTGCATATCAACGGTTCGTGGTGCCTGGATTCATTTGTCGCACACACCGACAAGGTCCTGGAGGATGTTGCTCAGTCGGAGTCCAAGCTGCACAAGGTGCTGACCAGCAGCCGCAACCCTGAACGTGCCGCGCGTTTTTTCATGACCCAATGCGCCGGCGACTTCCTCAGTGAAGCCTCGGCGATGGCGCGTAATGTGCTGGGCAACTGCGGCGTGTACACCAGCGAGTTGTTCAAGATCCTGATTGATGAATATGGCTACGGCGTCGATAAAAAGAAGCACAGCACCATTTTTGAAGACATGCTCAAAGACATGGGCATGTCTCATCATGTGCACCATTACTGGCAGTTCTACACCGCCGGTTCCTTGTCGCTGACCAACTACTTCCATTATGTGTCCGCCAACCATGGCGAGCTGTTCCGCTACATCGGCGCGATGTATTACACCGAGGCCACCCTGGCCCTCACCACCAAGCATCAGTCGAGCGCCATCAAGGCGATTTTCGGCGACAGCGTCTCCACCGACTATTTCGATGAACATTCACACATCGATGTCCATCACGGAAGAATGGCCCTGCAGCGCCTCATCCTGCCGATGATCAAGCAATTTGGCAGCAAGATCATTCCCGACCTGGTCCGCGGTTTCGAAGAGTTCAGATTGCTGCAGGACATCGCCGATGAAGAGCTCTACGCCCATATCAAATGGCATGACGAGCTGGATGAACACCGTGCACTGGCTGCCGCCCACCACGGCCAGAAGCCGGTGGACCTGCGCATTACCGAGGCCGAGCACGAACTCTCGGTGCCCCACACCCACCCCAATGACGAGCTGTTCTGGGTTGAAACCGGCGAGCTGGATTTTGTCGCAAGCCCGGACCTCAGCGTGCGCCTGAAGGCCGGGGAAGGCGTGGTGATTCCCAAGGGCATGCTGCATGGCACGCGCGTCATCAGCCCATCCTGCACCTATACCGTCACGGCACTTTGAGTAGGCACCCCATGAAAGCTATCCGCCTGAACCTGACCGACGCCAACTACGTGGCCGTGGAAGACACCACTTATTTTCTCAAGCGCCATACCTATTCGACGCAGCTGCTGCCGACCACTTGCCCCCATCGCGGCGGCCCGTTGCACATGGGTGAAACCAGCGGCGACGGGCAGAGTGTGATCTGCCCCTGGCACGACAACGCTTACAAGGTGTGCAACCTGGAAAAGAAGTCGCCCCCCACCGTTCGCGTCAGAAACCAGTTCAGTACCGTCGTCGGTGACACCGAACGGTGCGTGCCTTTACTCAAACTTTCTCGTTACGACTGAGCCCTATGACCACTAAATCAACACTGACAGCGTTCTACTCGATCGTGACCCTGTTTACCGGCCTGGACATGGCGATTGTGATTGCCATGGTCTGGTTCGGCCTGGAAACCACCGGCTCGACATTCCTGGTGGGGGCTACGCTGTGCGTGGCGACCGTGGTGCCGTATGTGTGCGAACAATACATCGGCAAATTCTTCACCATTGAACTGAGCATGAGACGCCTGCTGTACATCCGCCTGACCGCGTTCGCCGCCGTGCTTGGCCTGTCGTTCACCGACGCCGCCGTGTTGCCCATCGGCTTTTTGGCAATCGCCTTTGTGGTCGGTGTCACCGACTACTTCACCATCAGCACCCTCGAGTCGAAAAATACCAAGCTGGTACTGGCCGGCGCCACCGACAGCGACACCTCGGCGCGGCTGATGCAAACGTCCATCCAGATCGGCGCCTTTGGCGGCGCACTGCTGGGCGGGGTGATCGTGGACGTGTTCTCCGTCAGCCAGACCCTCCAGATCATCAGCCTGGCTGCGATTGTCTCGCTGGCGGCGATCCTGTTCGTACAGGCCACGCCCGGCGCCGACACCACCGAGCAGGCCGGCGACAGCCCCGTGGTCCAGGCGCTGAACCTGCCGCGAAACCTCTACGTGCTGATCATTGTGTTAAGCATGATCGGGTTCCATATCGGCGCCTTCAACAGCCTGGTGCCAATCGTGTTTCAAAAGCTAAACGAGTGGAACGCCACCCTGTTCGGCGTGGCCAGCGGCCTGGCGGGCCTGGGTGCCTTCAGTGCGGCGGTGCTGCCACGTATCAAGCTCAACAGCTACAGCGCCATCCTCCTGGTGCTGCTGGCCGACGTGGCAATCGTGTATTTCCAGAACCTCTACGTGATGATGGTGGCCGCGTTCCTGCTGGGCTTCTGCATCAACAGCCTGCGCATCCAGTTGCGTAAAAACCTGATCGAGTCGGCGCCCAACGCTCGGGTGGCCGACGTGATCGCGGCAAAAAGTTCGCTCTACTACCTGCTGGTCAGCGGTTCGGCGCCAATGATCCTGACGTTTTTTACCACTACGGGATTCCTCGGGCTGGAAGGTGCGCGCCTGCTGATGATCGTCTCCGCCGGCCTGTTGGCTGCCGCCGTGCTGGCGTGGAACCTCACGCCGGCGGTCCCGGCCACCGCGACCCTTGAATAAGGAATGCCTCAATTGCAAACCGTACTGATCGTCGATCCGTTCTCCACCGGCAAACTCTACGCCCCGTTGCTCCGGGCCCAGGGCGTGAAATGTATCGCGGTGATTTCCACCGACACCTTGCCCAAGCACTTCACCGATGACCTGATCAGGGAAAATTTCGAAGAGGTTTACCACTGGGAAGAGAGCTTGCTGGAAACTCTGGAGAAACAGTCGTTGAGCGCGGTAATCGCAGGCTGCGAAACCGCAATCTACCTCACCGACTACCTCACCGAAGTGCTGCGTATTGCGGGCAACAGTCGCATCACCAGCGACCTGCGGCGCAACAAATTTTCCATGCAGCAAGCGCTCAAGAACAAGGGATTGGCGAACATTGCGTCCCAACTACTGAGTTCGCCAAGCCGCATTCGCGAGGTGGTCGACTCGTTGGAGGAAGCGGCCACCTATGTGGTCAAGCCACTGAATTCGGCCGCCACCGAAGGCGTGGTGTTCGCCCAGGGCAGGCACGAAGTGGAAACCGCCTTGAATAATGCAGCCTGGCGGCAGAAAAACGACCTTGGAGAGTTCAACCTCGGGTTCATCGTGCAGCCGTTCGTATCGGGCCCGGAATACGTGGTGGACATGGTCGCCTTTGACGGCGAGTACACCATCGCCACGGTGTGCAAATACACCAAGGTCCACAAAAACGGCAGCAAGTTTGTCTACGAAAGCCTGGACACCCTTGATCCCCAGGCACAAGCGCTGCAACCGCTGATCGACTACGCCCGCCTGGCAGCGGCGGCCTTGAGCATCGAGATCGGGCCGATTCATATGGAAATCATCTGGTCGGACACGGGACCGGTGATGATTGAAGCAGGCGGCCGCTTGCATGGCGGCATCGCCCCTTTGCTGTTTCAACAGGTGTACCAGCCGGACCTGCTGTCGCTGGCCATCGACAGCTACCTCGGCCGGCCCCGCCCGCCGGCCGGCGCCGCACGTGAAATCAGCCATGGCCGTATCGGCTTTTTCTGTTCCGACGAGCGCCGCACCTTTACCGCCCCGTCCCCGCAGGCGCTGCAGAGCGCCATGCAGGATGAAGCCTATTGCGGCCATCGCTTCTTTATCAGCCCGGGGGACACCACGCCGGTAACAATCGACTTCGCCACCTGCCCCGGGCTGTTCTGGTTGCAGCACCCAAGCCTGCAACAGCTGGATGCCAGCACCGATCTTCTGCGCAAGAAGCTATGGAGCTAAGAGCATGAAAAGTCGTTTGATCATCCAGCAGTCAGCCCTCGACCTGGGCCTCAATAATGCCTGCGCCGCCGTTGTCGAAAACATCAGCGTGTCTGACGACCAGAGTTTCGTCAGTCTCCTGCAGAGCAACTTGAACCACGTGGCCTCACACCTCAACGAACTGGATTCGAATCCCGTTTACGAAGGCTTTGCCCGTCAGCTTGAAAAGCTCGGCTACACCAACACAGTCAGCGCCAACGAAAAACTGCTGCGCCGCTTCATCGCCAACGGTGTGCGCCCCATCAATAACGTCGTCGATGCCTATAATGCCGTGGCGATCCGGCACGGCGTCAGCATAGGCGTACACACCTATCATCAGCGGGACGATATTCACGTCATGCGTTCGCCGCAACCGCGGGCCTTTCGCCCGTTGTTTGCCAAGAAGGACGTGATGATCCCCGCAGGCGACATCGTCTACACCTGCGGCGACGTGCCCCTGGCGAGCATCGGCAAAGTCGATGCCGATGCCCATGATTTCAGACTGACCGACGCATCATCCAGCCTGCTGGTGGTGGTACTGGGGCATGACGACACCACGCTTGAGTTCAACCAGACGGTCATCGCAGAATTCGTGGACACCCTGCGCCAGACAATGCCCGCCCTGAATCATTACTTTCTCGAAACCGTCCACCACCACGCGTCAGCCTGATCGGGCGCCAGCCGCTGCCGTTCGCGACGGTAGCGGCTGGCGCCAGGCCTTGAGCACCGGGTTGACCACCACCTCGTTCACATGCTCGATCTTGAGCAGGCTTTCCTTGAATACCATCAACTCTTCGAAATTGCGGTAGCGCACCTCGAGCATCATGTCCACGTCGCCAAACAATGAATAGGCCTGCACCACCTCGCGATACTGATGGATTTTCGGAAACACCAGGTGGCAACTGCTACCGTTGAGCTTGAGCATCAAGAATGCCGATTGCAGGGTTTGATCATCGTCAGCGACGTTGATGGTGAAGCCCAGGATGATGCCCTTTTCGATCAGTTTCTGAACCCGCGACTCCACGGCGGTTCGAGACTTGTGGACCTGGCGCGCGAGTTCCGCCAGGCTGACGCGGGAGTCATCCTTCAAGGCAGCTATTATCAGTTCATCAACCTTGTCCACTCTGCCACCCCCACACCGTTCCTTTCGATAACACACTTTCACTACCGCTCACACATCGCTGGCACCTCAGGTCGCAGACTTTACGCCAGCGGCGGGCTTGATACCCAATCGACTGACCGCCACCGCCGCCAGAATCACCAGGCCGCCCAGGGCCAGTCTTCCCAGCGGCTCATGCTGGTTCCAGATCAGCAGGTTCAACAGCAACCCCACCGGCACGTGCAGGTTATTCATCACCGCGAGAGTGCCGCCATTGACCAGGCAAGCGCCCTTGTTCCACCAGTACATGCCCAGCGCGGTGCTGACCAGCCCCAGGAATACCAGCACGCCCCATTGCAGCGTCGCCTGGGGCAGAAAGTCCGCCTTGCCGAACAGCAGGAACGCGGGCAACACCACCAGCAAGGCACCCAGGTAGAAATAACCGAAACGCCGGTAGTGCGGCTGATCACTCGGATAGCGTGCCACCAGATGCTTGTACATGACTTGCCCGGCGGCGTAGGTGAAATTGGCCAGTTGCAGCAGCAGGAAGCCCATCAGGAAGTTCGGGGTGATCTGGTCGAAACGAATCACCGCCGCGCCCGCCACCGCCACCAGTGCGGCGACCAGTGCCCAGGGATTGAACCGCCGGTTGAGCACATCTTCGATCAAGGTCACGTGCAACGGCGTGAGGATGGTGAACAGCAGCACCTCCGGCACCGTCAGTACCCGGAAGCTCAGGTACAGGCACACATAGGTCACGCCGAATTGCAGCGCACCGATGACCAACATGCCGCGCATGAACGCCGGTGCCACCGAGCGCCAGCGGGTCAGTGGAAGAAAGATCAACCCGGCCAGTACCACGCGCACCAGTACCGCGAAGTAGCTGTCGACGTGACCGGCGAGGTATTCGCCGATCAGGCTGAAGGAAAATGCCTGGATCAGGGTGACAACCAGTAGATAGCCCATGTGCGCCTCGTTCCGAATGGGCGCGACATTAAAGCTTTTCGATGCGCGAAGAAACTCGAGGCAAAAAAAACCCGACCTCGCTGAAGCGGCAGTCGGGCGGGAGCACTCAGGAGCAACAAGTGCAAAGGGAGGTTCGGTACGCGTACATGAAGGGGTTGCGTGGCGCTAGATAAACACCGGGGGATTATCTGGCGATTAAAGGATCAAGCCACCTGCGCGAGCAGGGCTTTGGCATGGTTGATGCCCTTTTCCTGGAAATCGCCGCTCAGGTTCACCCCTTCGGCATGAATGAAGGTGACGTCGTGAATCCCGATAAAGGCCATGACCTGGCGCAGGTAAGGTTCCTGGTGGTCCGAGGTGGCGCCGGTGTGAATGCCGCCACGAGCGGTAAGCACGATGGCGCGCTTGCCAGTCAGCAAACCCTGGGGCCCGGTGGCGGTGTACTTGAAGGTCACCCCAGCGCGCAAGACGTGGTCCAGCCAGGCCTTGAGGGTGCTGGGGATGGCGAAGTTGTACATCGGCGCCGCCATCACCAGTACGTCGGCGGCAAGCAGTTCGTCGGTCAATTCGTTGGAGCGGTCCAGCGAGGCCTGTTCGACCGGGCTGCGCTGTTCGGCAGGTTTCATCCAGCCGCCCAGCAGGTTGGCATCCAGGTGAGGCACCGGGTTGAGCGCCACGTCGCGCACGCTGATCTGATCGTCCGGGTGAGTGGCCTGCCATTGGCTGACGAACTGCCGAGTCAATTGGCGGGAAATCGAATCCTGCTGGCGGGCGCTGCTCTCGATGATCAGAACGTTGGACATGGTTATGTAGGCTCCATCGGTAAATGCTGTAAGTCGATGCAGAAAAGATTAACCATGGCCGTTTCGATTAAAAAGCGCAAAAAACTGCTATAAACCATCTATAAATTTGTTTATAAGCGAAGCATGCCTACAGGCGTGCTCCGCTTTCGTTTTATTTCGGCGCGCACCCCAGGGCGATGCGCATCTTGATGATCGCGCGGTTGAACTTGACCGTGGTGTTGGTGCTTTTGCCGGCGGGTACGGTGACGGTGCGCCGACGCGGCGCTTCAGGGCCGTTGGTGAAGGTTACAGAGCACAGCGCATCTTGGGTGCCGTAGTTATTCAGCTGAATCGAGCTGATATCGCCGTCCACATCGGACGCGGTGTAGTCGATGCTCACGCCGTCGATCTTTTTGGTCACGTCGATAGGGTACGCAAACGCGCTCATCGGCAGCAGCGCCAGCCACACACAACACAATTTTCTCATTCGGCAGTCTCCAATAAGGACCGCCAGCTTAGGACAAGAGGAGCTCATCTTGAAAGCGCCCCGCGTTACCCTTGATCAATGGCGCACGTTGCAGGCCGTGGTCGACCATGGCGGCTTCGCCCAGGCGGCCGAAGCGCTGCACCGTTCGCAGTCCTCGGTGAGCTACACCGTGGCGCGCATGCAGGACCAACTCGGCGTGCCGCTGCTGCGCATCGACGGGCGCAAGGCGGTCCTCACCGACGCGGGTGAAGTGCTGCTGCGCCGCTCGCGGCAACTGGTGAAAAACGCCAGCCAGCTGGAAGACCTCGCCCATCATATGGAACAAGGCTGGGAGGCCGAAGTGCGCCTGGTCGTGGACGCGGCCTATCCCAACGCGCGCCTGGTACGTGCCCTGACCGCTTTCATGCCGCAGAGCCGAGGGTGCCGGGTACGCTTGCGTGAGGAGGTGTTGTCCGGTGTCGAGGAGCTTTTGATAGAAGGCGTGGCTGACCTGGCGATCTGCGGTTTCAGCATTCCCGGTTACCTGGGCACCGAAATGAGCGATGTGGAATTCATCGCCGTGGCCCATCCCGAGCATGCGCTGCACCGCATGAACCGCGAGTTGAGCTTCCAGGACCTGGAAAGCCAGATGCAGGTGGTCATCCGCGACTCCGGGCGCCAGCAACCGCGGGATGTGGGTTGGCTGGGCGCCGAACAACGCTGGACCGTCGGCAGCCTGGCCACCGCCGCCGCGTTTGTGGGCAGCGGCTTGGGCTTTGCCTGGTTGCCCCGGCACATGATCGAGCGCGAACTTACCGAAGGCGTGCTCAAGCAACTGCCGTTGGAACAGGGCGGCAGCCGCCACCCCACGTTCTATTTGTATTCGAACAAGGACAAACCCCTGGGGCCGGCGACGCAGATCCTCGTGGAATTGCTGCGCACCTTTGATACCGCTCCGCTGGATGCGCCCTTCGCGGCCCCCCGGCAAGCCTGAAACGGAGTTCATCCATGGCCTGGTTCAATCCCGCGCGCTTCGACGCGATTGTGGGCTGTGGCGACAGGAACAACGTTCCAGAATCATCTGTCCAAACCCTGACCGTCAACGCCGACCACGACTACATCCCGTGGCGCAGAAAGAAATCTATGTAAAACTGCTGCCCAATGCGCGACTGGTGGTGATCGATGTTTCCCACCATGCCGCGCCCTTGGATCAACCCGAAGTCTTTAACGCTAGCCTGCTCGACTTTCTAAAGACGGTCGACGCCATTACCCAGGATCACTGACCCATGCTGAAAAAAATCGCCTTCCTTGCCGGTTCCGTTCTGTTCGCTGCCAACCTGATGGCGGCCGAACCGGCCAAGGCGCCCCACGTACTGATTTCCACCACCAACGGCGACATTGAAATCGAACTCGACCCGGTCAAGGCACCGATCAGCACCAAGAATTTCCTCGCCTATGTCGACAAGGGTTTCTACACCAACACGATTTTTCACCGTGTGATCCCTGGCTTCATGGTCCAGGGCGGCGGGTTCACCCAGCAAATGTCGCAAAAGCCGACCGAAGCACCGATCAAGAACGAAGCCAGCAACGGCCTGCACAACGTGCGCGGTACTTTGTCCATGGCCCGCACCAATGACCCGAACTCGGCCACCAGCCAGTTCTTCATCAACGTGGCCGACAATGCCTTCCTCGACCCGGGCCGCGATGCCGGTTACGCGGTATTTGCCAAGGTGGTCAAGGGCATGGACGTGGTGGATGTCATCGTCAACTCCCAGACCACCACCAAGCAAGGCATGCAGAACGTGCCAATCGATCCTGTTTTGATCAAGTCGGCCAAGCGCATCGACTGAGGTCAGCGGGAACTTCCGCACGTTGCCCACAAGGTGACGTGCGCATTTGAAAGGAGAGCCCGCACGGCGGGCGTCAAGCCTAATGCTCTATCGTCGTTTTGAACAACTGATCGATATCTTCCGCGATGCTCCCAGCGCGGCCCCGCCCGATAAAGTCCTGCCCTTCTACCTCTACTACCTGCGCCAGGTGTGGCCGTGTTTTGCCGCGCTGTTGGTGGTGGGCCTGGTCGGTGCGCTGATCGAGGTCGCGCTGTTCAGCTACTTGAGCCGCATCATCGACCTGGCCCAGGGCACGCCGCCCGCGAATTTCTTCCAGGTGCACAGCACCGAGCTGATCTGGATGGCCGTGGTCGCCCTGCTGCTGCGGCCGATTTTCAACAGCCTGCATGACTTGCTCGTGCACCAGACCATCAACCCCGGCATGACCAGCCTGATCCGCTGGCAGAACCACAGCTACGTGCTCAAACAGAGCCTGAATTTCTTCCAGAATGATTTCGCCGGGCGCATTGCCCAACGCATCATGCAAACCGGCAACTCGTTGCGTGACTCTGCGGTGGCAACGGCCGAAGCCATCTGGCACGTGTCGATCTATGCCATCACCTCGCTGGTGTTGTTTGCCGAGGCCGACTGGCGACTGATGATTCCGTTGATCATCTGGATCGTCTGCTACTGCCTGGCATTGCGTTACTTCGTACCGCGGGTCAAGGAGCGTTCGGTGATCTCTTCCGAAGCACGCTCCAAACTCATGGGCCGCATCGTCGACGGCTACACCAACATCACCACCTTGAAGCTGTTTGCCCATACGCAGAATGAGCAGGAATACGCCAAGGAAGCGATTGTCGAGCAAACCGAAAAAACCCAACTGGCGGCGCGCGTGCTCACCAGCATGGACGCGGTCATCACCGTCCTGAACGGCCTGCTGATCGTCACCACCACAGGCCTCGCCCTGTGGCTGTGGACGCAGTCGCTGATTTCCGTCGGCGCCATTGCCCTGGCCACCGGCCTGGTGATTCGCATCGTCAATATGTCCGGCTGGATCATGTGGGTGGTCAACGGCATTTTCGAAAACATCGGCATCGTGCAGGATGGCCTCAAGACCATCGCGCAGCCGCTCGCGGTGGTCGACCGCGCCGACGCCCCGCGCCTGGAAGTGCCCCACGGCCTGGTGCGCTTCGAGCAGGTGGATTTCCACTACGGCAAGCAGAGCGGGATCATTGGCGGCCTGAACCTTGAGATCAAGGCCGGGGAGAAGATCGGCCTGATCGGGCCGTCCGGCGCAGGCAAGTCGACTCTGGTGAACCTGCTGCTACGCCTTTACGACCTGCAAGGTGGCCGCATCCTGATCGACGGCCAGGACATCGCCGAAGTTGCCCAGGAAAGCCTGCGTGCGCAGATCGGCATGATCACCCAGGACACCTCGCTGCTGCACCGCTCGATCCGCGACAACCTGCTGTATGGCAAGCCGCAGGCCACCGACGAAGAACTCTGGGCCGCCGTGCACAAGGCGCGCGCCGACGAGTTCATCCCGCTGCTGTCGGATTCCGAAGGCCGTACCGGGCTGGATGCCCATGTGGGCGAGCGTGGGGTGAAACTCTCCGGCGGCCAGCGCCAGCGGATCGCCATCGCCCGCGTGCTGCTCAAGGATGCGCCGATTCTGATCATGGACGAAGCCACCTCGGCACTGGACTCCGAGGTGGAAGCCGCGATCCAGGAGAGCCTGGAAACCCTGATGCAGGGCAAGACCGTGATTGCGATTGCGCACCGACTGTCGACCATCGCACGGATGGACCGCCTGGTCGTGCTGGAGAAAGGCCAGATCGCCGAAAGCGGCAGCCACGCCCAACTGCTGGCCCATGGCGGGCTGTATGCGCGGTTGTGGCAGCACCAGACGGGTGGGTTCGTTGGCATCGATTGAAGGCATCGAGACCCACAAGACTCAAAAATGAGAGCGGGCCTTGATCGTTCCCACGCTCCGCGTGGGAACGATCTTACGGTCAGGCCTGCCGATAAGGCAGGGCGGAACTTTTGACGTATTGATCAGCCTTGATGAGCCTGCATGTACTGGCGCAAAAGCTGGTTAATGCGGGTTTGGTAGCCAGTGCCTTGACCTTTGAACCACTCTAAAACATCCGCATCAAGTCGAATGGTGACCGCCTGCTTCACAGGAACACGCAGTTCAGCACGTCGAAAAAACTCAGCATCCAGTTCAGGAATTTCACTGGTATCAATATCTTTGTCGCTCATCTTGGCCAGGCGCTCCCAATCAGTTTTCGATGTTTGCGTCATAATATTTGGCCTCCTTCTTGGTTGCTTTTCGGGCGGAAATGATACGGATCACATCACCACACCGCTCGGTGTATACGACAACACCAATCAATAATTTGATCCAGCCAATACTGATCCAACGCTCTTCGTCATAATCCGCTCGATCATCGCGCAAGGCCAGCATTGGATGTCTGAAGATATCCGGAACGTCGTTGAAATCGATGCCGTGCTTAGCAATGTTGGCCTTGTTTTTTGAATCATCCCACTCAAAATGCATGGCACGTCCTGTATGTACTTTTGTACATACAGAATAGCGATTTCGGCTTCTTTGACCAGTTCTGCCAGACCGGTGGCTCAAGCCTGCCGATAAGGCAGCGCCGTCCTCGCCTCTTCGGCATACGCCAGGATGCCCACTCGCTCGCGCTCGAGGAAATCCTCCACGGCGTTTTTCAGTCCCGGATGGCGCAGGTAATGCCACGAGCGGGTAATCACCGGTTCAAAGCCACGAATCAATTTGTGCTCGCCTTGAGCACCGGCATCGAAGCGTTGCAGGCCGTGGGCGATGGCATAGTCCATGCCCTGGTAGAAACAGGTCTCGAAATGCAGCCGGTCGAACTCTGCCAGGCAGCCCCAATAGCGGCCGTAGAAGCTGTCACCGCCGATCAGGCTGAACGCCATCGCCACCGGGCGTGAGCCCTGTTTGGCCAGGACCACGCGGATCGCCTCGGGCATGCGCTCGGCCAGCAGGCTGAAAAACGCCCGGGTCAGGTAGGGCGACTGGCGGCGTACCGCGTAGGTGTTGGCGTAACAGGCGTAAACAAAATCCCACTGGGCTTCGCTCAGTTCATGGCCCTGCAACCACTCGAACTCGATACCCTGCCCCGCCACCTGTTCGCGCTCTTTGCGCATCTGTTTGCGCTTGCGTGAACTCAGGGCGTCGAGAAAATCCTGGAAGTCGCGGTAGCCACGGTTCTGCCAGTGGAACTGGCAGCCCAGGCGCTGCAACCAGCCAGGTTGCCGGGCCAGTGCGTCATCGGCCAGCGCGTCGGTGAAATTGACATGGGCACTGGATAGCCCTTCGATTTCCAGGTAACCGGGCAGGCTGTTCAACAGTTCGAAGCCGTCCTCGGCATTGGCTGCCAGCAAACGCGGGCCGCTGACCGGACTGAACGGTACGGCCGTCAGCAGCTTGGGGTAGTAGTCGATGCCGGCGCGTGCGCAGGCGTCGGCCCACCCGTGATCGAACACGTACTCGCCATAGGAATGCCACTTGCGATAACCGGGCAATGCCGCCACCAGCCGCTCGCCTTCCCAATGCAGCAAATGCTCCGGTTGCCAGCCCGAATGGGCCCCCAGGCTGCCACTGTCTTCCAGCGCGCTCAGGAACGCATGCCGCACGAATGGCTGGGCCTGCGGCGCCAGGGCATCCCAGGCCTGCGGGGTGATGTCGGACAGGCTGTCCAGGCGTTGCAGCGGCATCGGCATCTTCTCTGTGTCTTGGGCGTGAAAGCCTGGCGAGTATCGCCTATCACAGCCGAGTGCACACCCGGAAAAAACCCAGGACACAACTCCAAATCAATAGTTCCGTGGGCAAACCAATTGTCATGGAGATGAAATCACTTAGCCACTACTCCGTCATAAACCGTCGCGATACTGACGCCTGTTTTTAGAGCACCCGGGTTTGCCAGGTGGCCTTTTTTCCGTCCGTCATCGGTCGGTTGTGTCCTGGAGGGTTTGTTACCCCTCCTCACTTTCGGAGATTGATATGCGTCTTGCTTCCACTAAAACTGCGGCGGTCCTGTGCGGCGGCCTGTTACTGGCCCTGAGCGTTCCGGCCAGCGCTGCAGTCGACGCTAAGTTGCTCGACATGCTCAAGGCCAACGGCCAGATCACTGCTTCGCAGTACACCGAATTGCAGAACGAGTTGGCCAAGGACCAGAAAGAACAGCAGATCGCACGCCAGGCCCAACAGGAAACCAACGAACAGATCGCGGCCACCGCGAAAAAGACCAACGAGCTGAGCAGCTTCGACCAGAAGCTGGCCTGGGCCGCCAAGACTCAGTTCAAGGGCGATGTGCGCTTTCGCCAGGAAACCATCAAGATCGATGGCGAGCCCAACAACGGTGGGCGTGACAAGGACCGTCAACGTATCCGCGCGCGCCTGGGTGCCTACACCGAGATCAACCCGCAGGTGGACACCGGTATCCGTATCGCCACGGGCGGCGGTGACGATGCGCGTTCCACCAACCAGGACCAGGATGGTTACTTCGATAAGAAATCGATCTGGCTGGACCTCGGCTATATCGACTACCACCCGGACCAGATCAAGAATCTGCACGTGATCGGCGGCAAGATGCTGCAACCGTGGGTGAGCATGGGCGATGTGATCTGGGACAGCGATATCAACCCCGAAGGCCTGGCCGTCACCTACAAATACCCGCTTGGCGGCAGCGCCGAGCTGTTCGGCAGCCTGGGCAACTACAACCTCAAGGACAACGTCGACGGCGACGGCGTGCAATTTCGCCACGACCTGCGCCTGACATCCGGCCAGTTGGGCACGCGTTTCTCGCTGACCGACAACCTGAAAATGACCCTGGGCGGCAGTGTCTACGCCTACCAGAACGACAAGGACAGCCGCTGCACGACCACCACCACGCCTTGCGCACTGGCGGTCAACGGCAACTCGGCCAATAACGAATTCCGCTTGTATGAAGGCTTTGCCCAGGCCGACATCGGCGGCCTGGCAGTGCCATTGGCCTTCTACGGCCAATACGTGAAAAACAACGATGCCGTGACCGATCAGGACACCGCCTGGTTGGTGGGTGCCAAGTCCAAGGTGTTCGGTTTCAACCTCGACTACAACTACCGCGATACGCAACGTGACGCAGTGGTAGGCGCCTTCACCGATTCGGACTTCGCCAACGGCACCACCGGTTCGCGCGGTCACAAGATGAAGGTCAGCTACGACATCGACAAGAACTTCGCCCTGGGCGCCACGTACTTCCTGACCAAGGCTGACTACGCCAGCCGTACCCAGCGTGATGCCAACACCAACACCCTGCAGCTGGATGCTGAAGCCAAGTTCTAACCTCACCCTGTGGGAGCGAGCTTGCTCGCGAAGAACGAACAGGCAGCGCGTTTATCCTGGATACCCGCGTTATCGTTGACGTTTTTCGCGAGCGAGCTCGCTCCTACACATCTTTACGCCGCTCGGCAGCGAGCCGCTCGGCCAGCGCATCCGCATCCTTCACCGGCTCGTCCGGCATGATCCGCAACGTCGCCTGCATCAGGCGCATCTGACGGATAAAGCGCCGGCAGTTCGGGCAGAACATCAAGTGATGACGCACCAGCAGACGCTCTCGGAAGGTCAATTGCCCATCGAGGTAGTCACTGGAACGTGCCACTTGCTCCTTACACGTCAACATTCGCCCGTTTCCTCAAAATGCTCCACTGTGGCAAAGACTTTAAGCCGTGCCCGATGCAGCAGCACACGCACATTGGAGAGTGAGAGCGTCAGAAGATTACAGATTTGCTCCAGCTCCAGGCCCTGGCGTTCACGTAGCACCAGCACACTGCTTTGCAATTCGGACAGGCTCAGCAGGGTGTGCTCCAGGCAGTCGCGCAATTCCTCTTCGGTGAGCAAGGCTTCCGGCGTGTCCTGGTGCCAGGCATACGGGGCTACGGCCCAGTGCCCATCGTCAGGCGTAAAGCGTTCATCACCGATGGTTCCATGGGGAGAAGGCAGGTCGTCAAGCAACACCTCCCGACGACTTTGCTTGTAGCGGCCCTTGGCGGCGTTCGCGGTGATCGTCAGCAGCCAGGTCTTCAGGCTGGAACGCCCTTCGAACCTGGCGAGGTTGCGGACCACTGACAGCCAGGCGTCCTGCACCACTTCATCGGCATGCCGCTGGCCGACGATGGCATAGGCCACCGCCCGCATCGCACTCTGGTACGTGGTGACCAACTCCTTGTAGGCCCGCTGCTCGCCCTTGAGCAGGCGTTCAAGCAGATGCGTGTCGTCCGCTGCTGCCATTCAACACCTCACTGTAAACCCGCAGACCCGCTCCGCCATCAGCGTTTGCGCAGGATCACGCTGCCGATGGAGTAGCCCGCCCCGAACGAGCTGAGCACCGCCACGGCGCCTTTGGGCAAGTCGTCCTGATACGTGTGGAACGCAATCACCGAGCCTGCCGAACTGGTATTGGCGTAGGTATCGAGGATCACCGGCGCCTCTTCCACCGAGGCCTCGCGGCCCAGCAGTTTCTTCACGATCAGGTGGTTCATGCTCAGGTTGGCCTGGTGCAGCCAGAAGCGCTTCACATCGGTGACGCCCAGCTGGTTTTCCGCCAGGTGCGCGCCAATCAACTCGGCCACCATCGGGCAAACATCGCGGAACACCTTGCGGCCTTCCTGTACGAACAGTTTGTCCGGCGCGCCGACGCCCTCTTCCGCGGTGCGGTTGAGAAAGCCGAAGTTGTTGCGGATGTTGTTGGAGAACTTGGTCAGCAGCTTGGTACTCACCACGTCGAACTGGTGCTCGGAGGTCGCCAGGTCGGCCCGCTCGAGGATCACCGCCGTGGCGGCATCGCCAAAGATGAAGTGGCTGTCGCGGTCACGGAAATTCAGGTGACCGGTGCAGACTTCCGGGTTGACCATCAGGATCGCCCGGGCCTGGCCCAGCTGGATGCTGTTGGCGGCATTCTGGATCCCGAAGGTGGCCGAGGAACACGCCACGTTCATATCAAAACCGAAGCCCTCAATACCCAGGGCTTCCTGCACCTCGATGGCGATGGCCGGGTAGGCACGCTGCAGGTTGGAACAGGCGACGATCACGCCATCGATATCGGCGGCGGTCTTGCCGGCGCGTTGCAGGGCCTGTTCGGCGGCGCCGACGGCCATCTGGCAGAGCACCGACCATTCGTCGTTGCTGCGCTCGGGCAAGCGTGGGGCCATGCGCCGAGGGTCAAGGATGCCGTCCTTGTCCATCACGAAGCGGCTCTTGATGCCCGAGGCCTTTTCAATGAACGCCGCACTGGACTCAGTCAACGCCTGCACGTCGCCGCGCTCGATGGCCGCAGCGTTTTCGCTGTTGAACTGCTGCACATAGGTATTGAAAGACTGCACCAGCTCTTCGTTGGAGATGCTGTTGGCCGGGGTGTACAGGCCAGTGCCGCTGATGACGACGTTATGCACGGTCGTTCCTCTAAATCTGTCAGGCAGAAGATATTGGTACCGTCGTACCAAACTTTAGGTCGTTTGATTCCGTCCAGCAGGCATCAAACTGGCAACGCTTTATTCCATCGCGTCGCTGCTACGACGATCCCGGCATTTATGGGCGCGAAGTTTGCCACAAACACCGGGGTTTGGCGCCACTTCCCGGACAGACACCGTTAAATGTGGGAGGAGGCTTGCTCCCGATGGCGGTGTATCAGTCAAGGCATCAGTGGCTGACACTCAGTCATCGGGGGCAAGCCCCCTCCCACAGTGGGACCGTGTTACCAGTTGCTTGCTGCGGTACTGGACCCAGATCCTTGTCGGAAATGTCCTCGATAGTCCGGCTGCACACAGCTCACAATGTGGGAGGGGGCTTGCCCCGATGGCGGCGTATCAGTCAAGGCATCAGTGGCTGACACTCAGTCATCGGGGGCAAGCCCCCTCCCACAGTGGGACCGTGTTACCAGTTGCTTGCTGCGGTACTGGACCCAGATCCTTGTCGGAAATTTCCTCGATAGTCCGGCTGCACACAGCTCACAATGTGGGAGGGGGCTTGCCCCCGATGGCGGTTTATCAGTCAAGGCATCAGTGGCTGACACTCAGTCATCGGGGGCAAGCCCCCTCCCACATTTGACCCTGCTCAGTGCTGGAAACCGGGGATATTTCAGGGCTCTACCTGGCTCCATTGCTTGCTCAGACGCTTATCGGAAATCGGCACCTTGGTGCCCAATTGCTGGCCAAACAACGACACTCGATATTCCTCCAGCCACCAGCGATAGAGCTCCAACTGCGGGTCGCGCTTGCCTTCCTGGGTGTGTTTGTTCAGGCGGTTCTGGTATTGCGTCCACAGGCCGCTCAGTTCGGTGCTCCACACACGGTCCTTCTGCACCTGGCTCGGCAGTTTTTCCAGGCGCAGCTCGATGGCCCTGAGGTAACGCGGCAGTTCCTTGAACCACTGCGCCGGGGTCTCGCGCACAAACCCTGGGTACACCAGATGACTCAGTTGCTGCTTGATATCGTTCAAAGCCACCGCCTGGGCCAGGTCGATCTTGCCCTTGAAGCGCTTTTGCAGGCCATGCCAGAGTTTCAACACGTCCAGGGTCAGGCGCGCCAGACGCTCGGCGTGTTCGGTCCAGCCGCCACGCTTGCGCTCGGCCAGCGCGGCCAGCCCGGCACCATCGCGCGGTAAAGTGGCTTCGCCTTCCAGTACGCAAGTATCAAGACTGGCGAGCAGGATATCTTCCACCAGCGCATCGATGCGCCCCAGTTCGCGGTACATCAGGCCCAACTCTGTCAGCCCCGGCAATTTGCCGCGCAGGAATTTCGCCGGTTCCGCCAGTTGCTGCATCAACAGACGCTGCAAGGCACGGCGGTGCTGGAATTCGGCCTCGGCGGCCGTGGAGAAACGCCCTTCCTTGACCGTGCCGTTTTCTTCCACCAGCGCCGGGTATACCGTCATCGACAGGCCGGCGATGTTCTGCTGGGTCTTCTCAGCGACCGCCGCAAACACCTTGGCCTCCACCGGCTGCTGGCTTTTCGCCGTTTGCGGAACCGCCAGTGCCGCCTGGCTGGCCTCGGCGAAACGCGCCGTCAGCTCTGCCAAATCACGGCCTTCGCCAAGGAACTTGCCCTGGCCGTCGACCACTTCCAGGTTCATCTTCAGGTGGTTTTCCACCTGTTGCGCCGCCTCGGCCCAGGCTTCGTCGCTGACCCGAGCACCGGTCATGCGCAGCAGTTCGCGGCCGAGCGCCTGGGGCAGAGAACCCTGGCCAAACTCGATGCGCTGCAGCGCCGCCTTAACGAAGTCCGGCACCGGCACGAAGTTTTTGCGCAGCGCCTTGGGCAAGTTGCGCACCAGAGCGATGCACTTGGCTTCGATCACCCCCGGCACCAGCCATTCCAGGCGCTCGGCGGGCAATGCCGGCAGCAATGGCGCAGGCACGCGCAGAGTGACGCCGTCACGCGGGTGGTTGGGCTCGAAGTGGTAACTCAAGGCCAGGGCCAGGTCGCCCAGGTGCAAGGTGTCAGGGTAATGCGCGGCGGTGACTTCACTGGCTTCGCGGGCCAGCACGTCTTCCTCGCGCATGATCAGCAGTTGCGGGTCTTTCTGGCTGTTGACCTTGTACCAGCTGTCGAAGGTCGCCGTCTGATGGATCTCTGCCGGCAGGCGCGCATCGTAGAAGGCGTAGAGGGTTTCTTCGTCGGCCAGGATGTCGCGTCGGCGCGCCTTGGCTTCCAGTTCGTCGAGCTGCTCCAGCAGTTGTTGGTTGGCCGCAAGGCACTTGGCTCGCGACTGGATTTCCCCACGCACCAGCCCTTCGCGTATAAACAGCTCGCGCGACACCACCGGATCGATCGGCCCGTAATGCACCGGCCGGCGTCCGACCACGATCAGCCCGAACAAGGTGATCTGTTCAAACGCCACCACCTGGCCGCGCTTTTTCTCCCAATGCGGTTCGAAATGGTTTTTCTTGATCAAGTGCCCGGCCAGCGGTTCGATCCAGTCGGCGTCGATCTTGGCCACCATGCGCGCATACAGCTTGGTGGTTTCCACCAGTTCGGCGGTCATCAGCCACTGCGGGCGTTTCTTGCCGATACCCGAGGAGGGATGAATCCAGAAGCGCCGCTGACGTGCGCCCAGGTAGTCGCCGTCCTCGGTCTTCTGGCCGATCTGGCTGAGCAAGCCGGACAGCACCGCCTTGTGCAATTTCGGGAAATCGGCCGGTTCCTTGTTGATCGTCAACTGCATGTCGCGGCAGATCAAACTCAACTGGCGATGGGAGTCGCGCCATTCGCGCAGGCGCAGGTAGTTGAGGAAGTTCTTTCGACACCAGTTGCGCAGCGGGCTGGCGGTCAGTGCCTGGCGCTGTTCTTCAAAGCCGCGCCACAGATTGACCAGCCCGGCGAAGTCCGAATCCGCGTCTTTCCACTGCGCATGGGCCTGGTCGGCGGCCTGCTGGCGCTCCGGCGGACGCTCGCGCGGGTCCTGGATCGACATGGCGCTGGCCACGATCAGCACTTCCTGCAAGCTGCCCAGCTTGGCGGCTTCGAGCAGCATGCGGCCCATGCGCGGGTCCACCGGCAGGCGCGCCAGCTGGCGGCCCAACGGCGTGAGCTGGCTGTTGCGGTCCACCGCCGACAGCTCCTGCAGCAGGTTGAAACCGTCGCTGATGGCCTTGCCATCCGGCGGTTCGATAAACGGGAAGTCGGTGATTTCGCCCAGGCGCAGGTGCAGCATCTGCAGGATCACAGCGGCGAGGTTGGTGCGCAGGATTTCCGGGTCGGTAAATTCCGGGCGCCCGATAAAGTCTTCTTCGCTGTACAACCGAATGCAGATGCCCGGCTCGACCCGGCCGCAACGGCCTTTACGCTGGTTGGCACTGGCCTGGGAGATCGCCTCGATCGGCAGGCGCTGCACCTTGGCGCGGTAGCTGTAGCGGCTGATGCGCGCGGTGCCGCTGTCGATCACATAACGAATGCCCGGCACGGTCAACGAGGTTTCCGCGACGTTGGTCGCCAGTACCACGCGGCGGCCCGGGTGCGATTGGAAAATACGCTGTTGCTCGGCCGGTGACAGGCGCGCATACAACGGCAGGATCTCTGTGTGCTTGAGCTGGGCCTTGCGCAGCATCTCGGCGGCGTCGCGAATCTCGCGTTCGCCGGGCAGGAACACCAGCACATCGCCAGGGCTGCGCCGTGCGCTGCGTTCATAGGCGGCGATTTCATCGAGGGTGGCGAGGATCGCCTGGTCGACGGTGAGGTCGTCCTCGACGCGGTTGCCCTCCTCGTCCTGTTCCAGGGTCAGCGGGCGGTACCAGGTGTCGACCGGGAACGTGCGGCCCGAGACCTCGACAATCGGCGCGTCGTCGAAGTGTTTGGAGAAACGCTCCAGGTCGATGGTGGCCGAGGTGATGATGACTTTCAGGTCGGGCCGGCGCGGCAACAGCGTCTTGAGGTAACCGAGCAGAAAGTCGATGTTCAGGCTGCGCTCGTGGGCTTCGTCGACGATGATCGTGTCATAGCGTTCCAGGTACCGGTCGTTCTGGGTTTCCGCCAGCAGGATACCGTCAGTCATCAGCTTGATCAGCGTATTGGAATCGCTCTGGTCCTCGAAGCGCACCTGATAGCCGACCAACGCGCCGAGCGGGGTGGCCAGTTCTTCGGCGACACGGCTGGCAACGCTGCGCGCGGCGATCCGGCGTGGCTGGGTATGGCCGATCAGGCCGTATTGGCCACGGCCGATTTCCAGGCAGATCTTCGGCAACTGGGTGGTTTTACCCGAGCCGGTCTCGCCGGCAATGATCAGCACCTGATGCTTGTTCAGCGCCGCCTTGATCTCGTCACGCTTGGCCGCAATCGGCAGGCTGTCGTCGTAGCGAATCACCGGCAGGCTCGCACGCCGCGCCGTGACCTGGGCGCAGGATGCCTGCATGCGCGCCACCCACTGCGCCAGCTTTTGCTCGTCGGGCTTTTTGCGCAGCTCAAGCAACTGCCGGCGCAAACGGTGGCGGTCGGCGAGCATGGCGTGATCGAGGGTGTCGAGCAGTTGGTCGAGGGTGGGGGCTTGGTCAGTCATCAGGTACGCAAAGGTCTTTATAGTGAGGCAGGTGAGCCTGCGGTGACATGATCGTAAGGCGGCAATTGTCGCAGATTTCTGACCTTGTGAACGAACCAGGCTCTTTCATCACCGTAACAAGGCAGTTTCCTAGGCGTGCAGCAGGCTATTCTGAGCCCGACGAGCACGCCCCACCCCACCCCCTCATCAGACTCTTCATACAGGGCTATCAGAGCTCTTCATATGGCTTGGCCACAGTCCGGCGCGCTTTACTGCGACAACACCTGCACTCCCACTCTCCGCTGCTCGCCAAGGAAAAACCTGATGCCCACACCCATTGCGGAATCGCCCACTTTCCCGACGACATGGACATTGCATACGGTCCCCGCTTATACGGAGGAGCAGGACCCCGCCCTGGAACAGCGTGCTCGCAGTGCTCAGGCCTATTTCAACACGCTGCAAATGTACGCCGAAGATACGCACCCGGACTCGGTCAGGCAGCTCGAATCACAACGACCTGCATCGCTCCCGCCCAGCTACTGGCAGGCGACGAACAGCATCAGCCCTCAACCCGCACGTGACGCAAACGACGAGCAAGACACAGCCAACACCTCCACCCATCAGGATGCAACACAGTTTTCTCCCCATTTGTCAGGAAGGGCGCTGTCCCAGGCAGTCAAACATGTGCACCGCCTCGACCGCCTGCTCGAGCGGGCTGAACAACTGGGCGTATTGTTGATGAGCCATGGCCAGGAGCAGGGAACATCGATTGATCTGGAAACCGTCGGGAATCTCTGGCGCAAGATAGGTAGCCTCAAAAATTCCTGGGCCAACGGCGCTTTCGCTGGGTCATCGCAGCTGGTCACTCAATTGGCCGGCCAGTGCCTCACTGTTCCGCGAGCATTGAAGGAGAACGACCTGAAAGCAGCGATAGACAACCTGTGGAATATTGCGCAAGCCGAATACCGAGACGTTTACCTGCCCGACCCGCTGAGCGCATCTCCAATCCTGGCACAGGTCTACAGATTGGCTGAAGAACTGAAGAACGCAGACATTTGAGGCCCACTACCACTCAACCGTAGCGCAGATGCCATTATGACCAGACCAGAAGTATTTCCCTCCAACCCACTTGGTTCCACCGTGGGCCAGCTGTTCCAGCAGACCCGCGCTATCCATGAAGCGGTGGTCAACAGCCTGGTAGGGCAAGGGCACCGACACATACTCGACAACGCCCGGCGGCTTGAACAGACGTTGTTCAGCCCTGTCAGTCCCATGCCGGAGAGTGCACCGCAGGACAGAGGCCATCAGCTTCAAGCCTGGATGCATATTTCAAGGATTAATGACGCGCTTGCAACCTTCGACCAGCAAAGCCGCAGCCATTTCGCCGTGCAACCAGATGACAGGACAAGCCTGCAAGTCCTCCAGCAACGCTACGCGCAACTGGCAGCTCGCGTGGAGCAACGCACTGCCCTGCTGGATCGACGCGCAGCGTGGGCCACCGCCGCCCCGCCACCGCCCTGCGAGCTGGACCCGATAACGGTTGCCGTCCTGCAGCCTGCACCACTGAGCAAGCAGTTGAGTGGGCACGGCCTGGAACAGGCGGTCAAACATATCAACGTCCTGGACAAAGAGATTGCGCTGCTGGATAGCCACATCCAGCAACAGCCGCTCCCCCTCTCTCACGCCGAGGAAGACCTCTTTCTCAAACAACGCAACGCCATGACCGATTATCGCAATGCATGGGCGACGGGCCGTTTGAAAGGCAGCAGCCAGTTCAAATCCTCCATCGGCCTGGTTCCGGAGCGCAAACGCCTGGAGCAGAATCTCGAGCGGCACAAGCAACTGGCATCGGTGGAACTGACACTCCACCGACTGGACCGCACCGTCGATACCGCACAGCGCAACGGCCTGGGGGATAAACTCTCGTCCCAGGCAGTCGATGCCGCACGGGGCGCCTTGGTGAATTTGCGCGATGCCTGGCGCAACGGCAATCTTGATGGCAGCTCGATCGAGGGCATGAACCCCGCGCTGCTGCTGACTGCGCCAAACAACCGCCGAATCAAACTGGAACTGGCCGTCATCGAAAAGGGCTTTGTACAACTGAACGCAGTGCCCCGCACGGAACAAGCTGACAGTGCCCAGGAGCGCGCGCAGTTCAAGTCACTGGTTCATTCCAATACCAGCATGCACGTCAAGCAGGCGGCTATCAGTCAACTTAAAGAAAGCAATAAACAGCGAGCGCTGGTGGCTGAACTGAACACCGACTTGCGCAATATCTATACAGATCTGGCTAACAATCTGGCCCTTCATGGCATGACCGCTTCACATCAATAACGCGATAGAGAAAATGCCTGATACACCCAGGCCCGCCTGGATCGATTGAAGAGGAACAGGTTGGCGCAGACGTCGTGCGGCCTTGAGACGGTCAATCAAATGGGGCCGCACGGCCTTATCCGCCTTGTCGAATGGGCAAAAAAAATCAGTCTCCCATGCGGACTGTTTGGGCCACGCCGTAGCGCTGGCTCAATCGCGCAGACCCGGTGACTCAAGACATGCCTTCCCACTTGCGCCGATATGGAAACACATCAATCACCTTCCCAACCCGAATGGCCTCCTGCAGGCCCTTCCAGTAATCGGCGTTGTACAACTCGCCATGCAACTCATCGAACAACCTGCGCTGGCCGGCGTCGGCGAACAGGAACGGTGGAAACTCTTCGGGGAACACATCCAGCGGACCGATGGAGTACCAGGGTTCCGATGCCATTTCATCCTCGGGAGTGCGCGGCGTGGGAATGTGGCGGAAGTTGGCTTCGGTGAGAAAACAGATTTCATCGTAGTCGTAGAACACCACACGGCCGTGACGGGTGACGCCGAAGTTCTTGAGCAGCATATCGCCAGGGAAGATATTCGCCGCCGCCAACTGCTTGATCGCCAGGCCATAGTCCTCCAGGGCTTCGCGCACCTGGGCGGGGTTGGCGTTGTCGAGGTAGAGGTTGAGCGGGGTCATGCGCCGTTCGGTCCAGCAGTGGCGAATGAGCACTGTGTCGCCGTCTACCTGGACCGTGCCGGCGGCGACTTCCAGCAACTCGGCCAGGCACTCGGGCTCGAACTTGCTCAAGGGAAAGCGGAAGTCGGCGAACTCCTGGGTATCGGCCATGCGCCCTACCCGGTCGACGCTTTTGACCAGCCGGTACTTCTCGATCACCGTGGCGCGGTTGACGTTTTTCGACGGTGAGAAACGGTCCTTGATGATCTTGAACACGGTGTTGAAGCCCGGCAGGGTGAACACGCTCATGACCATGCCGCGCACACCCGGGGCCATGATGAACTGGTCATCGGTGGTAGCCAGGTGGTTGATCAGGGCGCGATAGAACTCCGACTTGCCGTGTTTATAAAAACCGATGGAGGTGTATAGCTCGGCAATGTGCTTGCCGGGCAGGATGCGTTTGAGAAAGCCGATGAACTCCGCAGGTACCGGCACATCGACCATGAAGTACGACCGGGTGAAGGAGAAGATGATCGACACGTCGGCTTCATCAGTGATCAACGCATCGATCTGGATTCCCCGTTCTTCGCGGTGCAGCAACGGGATCACCAACGGCCACTGTTCGTCGCGGGTGTAGATACGTCCGACGAGGTAGGCGCCTTTATTGCGGTAGAGCACCGAGGAAAACAGCTCGACGTTCAGGTCCGGGTCTTTGCACACCCAGTCCGGCAGGTTTTCCCGCAGTTGCGCTTCCAGGCGTCGCAGGTCGGCAGGCAAGTCGGCGTAGGGCTCACTGAAGCGGTAGTCCGCGAAAATCTGCGCGAGCATGTCCGCCATCTTGCCCGCAGGCGTGTAGGTGCGGGTTTGCGCAGCCCGCGCCCGCTGCTGGCTGGGCCGCGTGGTATGAATGAACATGCAGCCGTCGCTGATCAGGTCATGACTGAACAGGCCGCAGAACACCGAGTTGTACCAGGTTTCGGACAGCTCATCGTCAAAGCGCAGGTCGATCAGGCCGATGTAGGCACTTTTCACCAGGGGCCACAGGTCGATGTCCTGCAACGTGCCCGCATCGAAAGCGGCGCGCAGACGCGCCGTGACCTCCCCCACCTTATCTTCGTAGAGGTTGATGCGCGCCGCCGAAGCGGCCTGCCCTTGCTGCCACTGGGCTTTTTCGAAGCGTTCGCGCGCGCCATCGGTAATTTGGCGAAAGTGCTCACGGTAGTCGTCGAAACCGTCGAGGATCATCCGGGCGATAGCAAGGGCGGGCTGCGACATGCGGAAAACCTCGAACGGGTTGCGGGAAGCCCTGAGCTTAGCCAGTGAAGCGAGGCAGGAGAAGGCCGATTTTTCATCGGCGACGCTACTTAGCGATTGTGTCGACCGGGACGCTGGGCAACACTCCCCCGCCTGATTGCGTAGGAGTTTTCCGTGAAACCTGTCGACACCCTCTACTTGCTGGGACTGGCCGCCATCTGGGGTGCGAGTTTCCTGTTCATGCGCATCATCGCGCCGGAAATCGGCACCGTGCCGACCGCGTTTTTCCGCGTATCGATCGCTGCCGCCGGCTTGTTGGTGATTCTTGCACTGATGCGCGTGAGCTGGGATTTCCAGGGCAAGTTCAAGACCGTCCTGCTGTTGGGCGTGATCAACTCCGGAATTCCGGCAACCATGTACTCGGTGGCGGCCCAGGTATTGCCGGCGGGTTATTCAGCGATCTTCAACGCCACCACCCCCTTGATGGGCGTGCTGATTGGCGGGCTGTTCTTCAGTGAACGCCTGACACCGTCGAAAATCGCGGGTGTAGCCTTGGGGCTGTTTGGCGTAGCCGTGCTCACACGTGCGGGGCCGGTGGCATTTGACATGGAATTGTTGATGGGCGCGATGGCGTGCCTACTGGCGACCACCTGCTATGGCTTTGCCGGTTTTCTGGCACGGCGCTGGCTGGATCAACGCGGCGGTTTGGACAGCCGCCTGTCGGCCTTGGGCAGCATGCTCGGCGCCACATTGTTCTTGCTGCCGTTGTTTGCCTACAGCGCTATCAGCCAGCCACCGGTGAGCTGGGGTGGGTGGCAGGTGTGGATGTCGTTGCTGGGGTTGGGCCTGGTGTGTACGGCCTTTGCCTACATTCTGTACTTTCGCCTGCTGTCATCCATCGGTCCGGTCAAGTCGATGACCGTGACCTTCATGATCCCGCCGTTCGGCGTGTTGTGGGGCGCGCTGTGGCTGGATGAGCCGCTGTCCATGGCTCACCTGTACGGTGGGGTGCTGATTGCAGGGGCGCTGTGGCTGGTGCTGCGGCCACACAAAAGTAGGCGCGAGCCACGAGCAGCCTGAATGCACGCGCGGCTCCCGGATACTTCAGGCCATGGAGGCGTTTTCATTCCGTCGAGCCGGACCGCTCGCTATAATGCCGGCCGTTTTTTTCGAAGGACTTCACATGATTGCTCTGCCCTGGCTGTACCTCACGCTGCTTTCCATTGGCTATGTCCTGGCCTTGAGCTACGGCCAACTGGGCGTGCTGGCGGCGGTCTCAGTGGCGCTGTTGCTGGTGGCCGGGTATGCCGTACGCCAGCAACGCAACCCTTGGGCACGCTACCTGGGCCACGGCTTGTTTATCGTCCTGGCCCTGGGCCTGGCGATGCATTGGCTGCCGGGTTTCCATAATGGCCGCGGCATTGCGCCCCAGCGCTTCACTCCGGACGCCGTGCCGTTCTCGATGTACCTGAACCAGGACAAACCCCTGATCGGCTTCTGGTTATTGCTGGCCTGCCCATGGATCGTGGCGCGGCGTTCATTGCGCCTGTCGATCTGCGTCACGGCCGTGGCCCTGACCCTGGCCGCCATCGCCGCCCTGGGTGGTGCAGCGCTGCTAGGGATGATCAGTTGGGCGCCGAAATGGCCGGACGAGGCGTGGCTGTGGGTGTTGAATAATCTGCTGTTGGTGACGCTGGTCGAAGAAGCGCTGTTTCGCGGGTATATCCAGGGCGGCCTAAGTCGGCGCTTCAAACACCTGCCCTACGGCGAGAACCTCGCGCTGCTGCTGGCCTCGCTGTTATTCGGCCTGGTGCATTTTGCTGCGGGTTGGCAGTGGATGCTGCTGGCGAGTATTGCCGGCGTGGGTTACGGCCTGGCCTATCGCTTTGGTGGTTTGGGCGCGGCGATTGCCACGCATTTTGGCTTGAATCTGCTGCACTTCGGGTTGTTCACCTACCCGATGCTCGCCGGCTAAACCTGCCTTACTGTAGGAGCGAGCTTGCTCGCGAAGGACTTCAACGCTAACGCGGGCATCCTGGATGAACGCGTTGCCCTTGAGTGTTTCGCGAGCAAGCTCGCTTCTACAGGGGCAACGCCGTTCGCAGGATTGTTGCAAAAATAAGTTAAATAAACGCCCTGCATGGCCGATAACCCGTGAAAGCCTTGCGGATTGAACAATCATGCGTAATAACCAACCCGTTACCCAGCGCGAACGTACCTTCCCCGCTCAGCAACGGTTGATCTCCACCACAGACGCCAAGGGTGTGATCACCTACTGCAACGACGCCTTTGTCGAAATCAGTGGGTTCACCCGCGACGAACTGATCCGTGCCCCGCACAACCTGGTGCGTCACCCGGATGTTCCGGCGGCGGTGTTCGCACACATGTGGTCGACGCTCAAACAAGGCTTGCCATGGATGGGCATTGTCAAGAATCGCTGCAAGACCGGTGACCACTACTGGGTTAACGCCTATGTGACACCGATTTTCGACGGCAACCAGGTGATCGGCTACGAATCGGTGCGCATCAAGCCCACCGCCGAGCAGATCCGCCGGGCCGAAGCGCTCTATCAACGCATCAACCAGGGCAAGTCGGCCGTTCCCCAGCGGGACAAGTGGCTGCCGGTACTGCAGGACTGGCTGCCGTTTATCCTGGTCAGCCAGTTGAGCTTCATGATCGGTGCCACCCTCACCTCCCAGTGGGGCTTTGCCCTGGCGGCAGGGTTGTCGGTGCCATTGGGTCTGCTCGGCCTGAGCTGGCAGCAGCGCGGCCTCAAGCGTTTGCTGCGCCTGGCCGAGCAGACCACCTCCGACCCGCTGATCGCGCAAATGTACACCGACAGCCGTGGCGCCCAGGCGCGCCTGGAGATGTCGATCCTCAGCCAGGAGGCGCGTCTGAAGACCTGCCTTACCCGCCTGCAGGACACCGCCGAACACCTCAACGACCAGGCTGCGCAATCCAACACCCTGGCGCACAACAGCTCCAGCGGCCTGGAGCGCCAACGCGTTGAGACTGAGCAGGTGGCCGCGGCGGTCAACCAGATGGCGGCGACCACCCAGGAAGTCGCCAGCCATGTGCAGCGCACGGCGGACGCCACCCAGGAAGCCAATCGCCTGACCGGCCGTGGCCGCGATATTGCCGGGGAAACCCGCGAGGCGATCCAGCGCCTGTCGGTGGCCGTGGGCGAGACGGGCGTGACCGTCACGCAACTGGCCAAGGACAGCGACGAAATCGGCGGTGTGGTGGATGTGATCAAAGGTATCGCCGACCAGACCAACCTGCTGGCGTTGAACGCCGCCATCGAAGCGGCGCGTGCCGGCGAGATGGGCCGTGGGTTTGCGGTGGTGGCTGATGAAGTGCGCCAGTTGGCGCAACGCACCACCGAGTCGACCGGGCAGATCCATGCCCTGATCGCCAAGCTGCAGCACACCGCCAGCGCTGCCGTGCAAACCATGGACGCCGGGCATCGCCAGGCCGAAGAAGGTGTGGCACGGGTGATGGAAGCGGATCAGGCGCTGGTGGGCATCAGTGAGGCGGTGGCCAATATTACCGACATGACCACTCAGATCGCCGCTGCGACCGAAGAGCAAAGCGCGGTTGCTGAAGAGATCAGCCGCAATATCAGCACGATTGCGCTGTTGGCGGACCAGACCTCGGAACAGGCGATGAACTCGGCGCAGTTGAGTGAAGAGCTGACGCATACCGCCAATACCCAGTATTCGCTGGTAGAGCGTTTTAACCGGTAAATCGCTATCGGGGGCAAGCCCCCTCCCACATGTTGACCACATTCCAAAGTTGGAACTCGGTCGAATGTGGGAGGGGGCGTGCCCCCGATAGGTCCCTAACAGGCACCCAGAAACTCAGCCACGCGCACCGCCGCCGCGTCCAGATGCTGCTCATGGGTAAATCCCGACGCCTTCAGCGGCTTCAAGTCATGATCCCCCGCCACCAACCACATCACCTCGATGCTCGGCGACAACGCATACCCCTCCACCGCCGCCCGATTACCCAGCGCATCCCGCTCGCCCTGCACAATCAGCGTCGACGTCGTAAGCGCAGCCAAATGCTCGACCCTGGGTTTCTCCGGCTTGCCCACCGCATAGAACGGATACCCCAGGCACACCAACCCGGCGGCGCCCAGTTCATCGGCCAATAAACTGGCCATGCGCCCGCCCATGGATTTACCGCCAATCGCCAGTTTCCCAGCGACATGACGTCGCACCTGCGCATACACCTCACGCCAGCATTCCAACAGTTTCGGCGCCGGATTCGGCGGGCGCTTGCCGCCGTCCAATCGACGTTGGGCCATGTAGGGAAACTCGAAGCGCACCACGTTCACACCATGCCCGGCAAGGCGCGCAGCCATGTGGTTCATGAATGCCGAGTCCATCGGCGCACCGGCGCCGTGGGCCAGGATCAAGGTGACGGGCTGGCCCGATGGGATGCCCGTGGCGGCATCCCACAGCCAGCCGCGTTCGCGCACACAGTGCGCCCATTGATCCCCGTCAATACTGGCCTTGTGCTCTTTGCCCATGCTTGCCTCGCTTTTTAGTCTGCCTATAACTCCAGCCCAAGTGCCGCATCTGCTTGGGTTGAACCGTGGATGGGGAACCATGAACACTACTTTAAGTACCGCCTATAACTACAAGGTGGTCCGCCAATTCGCCATTATGACGGTGGTGTGGGGCATCGTCGGCATGGGGCTCGGGGTTTTTCTCGCGGCCCAATTGGTCTGGCCTGCGCTCAACTTCGATTTGCCCTGGACCAGCTTCGGTCGCCTGCGCCCGCTGCACACCAACGCAGTGATCTTCGCCTTCGGCGGCTGCGCGCTGTTCGCCAGCTCCTTCTACTCGGTGCAGCGCACCTGCCAGACAACGCTGTTCGCGCCGAAAATCGCCGCGTTCTGCTTCTGGGGCTGGCAGCTTGTCATCCTGTTGGCTGCGATCAGCCTGCCGCTGGGCTACACCAGCTCCAAGGAATACGCCGAGCTGGAATGGCCGATCGACATCCTGATCACCATCGTCTGGGTCGCCTATGCCATCGTGTTCTTCGGCACGATCATGAAGCGCAACACCAAGCATATCTACGTCGGTAACTGGTTTTTTGGCGCGTTCATCATCACCGTGGCCATTCTGCATATCGTCAACAACCTGGAAATCCCGGTCAGCCTGACCAAGTCCTACTCGCTGTACGGCGGTGCGACGGACGCCATGGTGCAGTGGTGGTACGGCCATAACGCTGTGGGCTTTTTCCTCACCGCAGGCTTTCTCGGGATGATGTACTACTTCGTGCCCAAGCAGGCCGAACGCCCGGTGTATTCCTATCGCTTGTCCATCGTGCACTTCTGGGCGCTGATCACCCTGTATATCTGGGCCGGCCCCCACCACCTGCACTACACCGCGCTGCCGGATTGGGCACAGTCGCTGGGCATGGTGATGTCGCTGGTGCTGCTGGCCCCGAGTTGGGGCGGCATGATCAACGGCATGATGACGCTGTCCGGCGCCTGGCATAAGTTGCGCAGCGACCCGATCCTGCGCTTTCTCGTGGTGTCCCTGGCGTTCTACGGCATGTCGACCTTCGAAGGCCCGATGATGGCGATCAAGACCGTCAACGCCCTCTCCCACTACACCGACTGGACCATCGGCCACGTACACGCGGGGGCACTGGGTTGGGTGGCGATGATTTCCATCGGCGCGCTGTACCACATGATCCCGAAAGTTTTCGGTCGCGAGCAGATGTACAGCCTCGGCCTGATCAACGCGCATTTCTGGCTGGCCACCATCGGCACCGTGCTCTACATCGCCTCGATGTGGGTCAACGGCATCGCCCAGGGCCTGATGTGGCGTGCGGTCAACGAAGACGGCACCTTGACCTACTCCTTCGTCGAAACCCTGGTGGCCAGTCACCCTGGCTTCATCGTGCGACTGGTGGGCGGCGCGGTGTTCCTCAGCGGCATGCTGCTGATGGCTTACAACACCTGGCGCACCGTGCGCTCGGTGCAGCCTGTCGAAGCCGTCCCTGTCGCGCAGCTGGCCTGAGGAGTCTGTGATGAAACACGAAACGATTGAAAAGAACGTCGGCCTGTTGATGCTGCTGATGGTGCTCGCCGTGAGCATCGGTGGCCTGACCCAGATTGTCCCGCTGTTCTTCCAGGACGTGACCAACAAGCCGGTCGAAGGCATGAAGCCCTACACCGCGTTGCAATTGGAAGGCCGCGACATCTACATCCGCGAAGGTTGTGTGCAGTGTCACTCGCAGATGATCCGCCCGTTCCGCGCCGAGACCGAGCGCTACGGTCACTATTCGGTGGCCGGTGAAAGCGTGTGGGATCACCCCTTCCTGTGGGGCTCCAAACGCACCGGTCCGGACCTGGCCCGCGTCGGCGCGCGCTACTCGGACGACTGGCACCGCGCGCACCTGTACAACCCGCGCAACGTGGTGCCGGAGTCGAAAATGCCGGCTTATCCGTGGCTGGTCACCGCCGCCGTCGACAGCAGCCACACCGAGACCAAGTTGAACGTGATGCGCACCCTCGGCGTGCCCTACACCGACGACGACATCAAAGGCGCGGTCGCCAGCCTCAAGGGCAAGACCGAGATGGACGCGCTGGTTTCCTACCTGCAAGTGCTCGGCACTGCCATCAAGAGCAAGAGGTGAGCCATGGGATTTGAATTCGATGCGGGCACTATCCGCGGCCTCGGCACGCTGGTGGTGGCCATCGCCTTTATCGGCCTGTCGCTGTGGGTGTTCAACAACCGGCGCAACGCGGAGTTCGAGCAGGCGCGCCTGCTGCCGTTCGCCGATGAGCCTTCTCCACACAATGCTCAAGAAGAGCCTGCAACAAGGAGCGACCAGCCATGACCCTGTTTTGGAGTACATGGATCTGCGTACTGACCCTCGGCAGCCTGATTGGCCTGACCTGGCTGCTGATCGGCACCCGCAAGGGCGAAACCAAAGGCAGCGTCGACCAGACCATGGGCCACGCCTTCGATGGAATCGAGGAATACGACAACCCGCTGCCCCAGTGGTGGTTCATGTTGTTCGTCGGCACCCTGATATTTGCCGTCGGCTACCTGATTCTCTACCCGGGCCTGGGCAACTGGAAAGGCGTACTGCCGGGCTATGAAGACGGCTGGACGTCGGCCAAGGAGTGGGACAAGGAAATGGCCAGGGCCGACACCAAGTTCGGGCCGATATTCGCCAAATTCGCGGCCATGCCCGTGGAAGAAGTCGCCAAAGACCCGCAAGCCTTGAAGATGGGCGGTCGCCTGTTCGCGTCCAACTGCGCGGTGTGCCACGGCTCGGATGCCAAGGGCGCGTATGGCTTCCCGAATCTTGCGGACAACAACTGGCGCTGGGGCGGTTCGGCCGAAGCGATCAAGGCCACCATCATGAACGGTCGCCACGCGGCGATGCCGGCCTGGGGCGAAGTGCTGGGCGAGGATGGGGTGAAAAATGTCGCCGCCTATGTGCGTCACGACCTGGCCAAGTTGCCCTTGCCGGCGGACAACAACGCCGATTTGGCCGCCGGCCAAGCCGCATTCAGCACCACGTGCGTCGCCTGCCACGGCCCACAAGGGCATGGTGTGGAAGCCATGGGCGCGCCAAACCTGACCGAGCCAGGCGGCTTTATCTACGGCACCAGCCTGGCGCAATTGCAGCAGACCATCCGCCATGGCCGTCAGGGCCAGATGCCGGCGCAGGACGTACTGCAAGGCAATGACAAGGTGCATCTGCTGGCGGCCTATGTGTATAGCCTGACCCACTAGCACCTGTAGGAGCGAGCTTGCTCGCGAAGAACGTCAACGATAACGCGGTCAGTCTGGTCTATCGCGTTGCCTTTACGTTTTTCGCGAGCAAGCTCGCTCCTACCGTGTCGCAACATTCGCGACCAAGTGTCACACCCCACCAAAACCCAACTGTCCCCTCCTCGCTTTCGGGTCTACGCTTGTTCCTGCAGTGGGCCAATCCTGGCGTACGCGACGGTATCCGTTGCGCCCTCGAAAATTCCTGTCCACTTGATCAGCTTTGGATTTATGACTTTGTCCTTACACAAAACAGGGAAAGTGCGCAGAATCTGGCGTGGAACGCCTTGATACAGGTCAGTCATTGCGTTGCAATGGCCCCTCGCTTTCTACATACTTGCGGCCGATTTTACCTATAAAAATACTTAAACCGTGGAACCTTAGAATGAGCACAGCAATCAGTCCGACTGCTTATAACTATAAGGTGGTTCGCCAGTTCGCCATCATGACGGTGGTCTGGGGAATTCTTGGCATGGGGCTCGGCGTGTTCATCGCCTCGCAACTGGTCTGGCCGCAATTGAATTTCGACCTGCCCTGGACGACCTTCGGCCGCCTGCGCCCGCTGCACACCAACCTGGTGATCTTCGCCTTCGGTGGCTGTGCATTGTTTGCCACCTCCTATTACGTCGTGCAGCGCACCTGCCAGACGCGCTTGATCTCCGATGGCCTCGCCGCCTTCACCTTCTGGGGCTGGCAGGCAGTCATCGTCGGCGCCATCATCAGCCTGCCTCTGGGCTACACCACGACCAAGGAATACGCCGAGCTGGAATGGCCGATCGCCATTTTGCTCGCCATCGTGTGGGTGACCTATGCCGTGGTGTTCTTCGGCACCATCGTCAAGCGCAAGACCAAGCACATCTATGTCGGCAACTGGTTCTACGGGGCGTTCATCCTGGTCACGGCGATGCTGCATATCGTCAACCACGCGTCCTTGCCGGTGAGCCTGTTCAAGTCCTACTCGGCCTACTCCGGCGCGACGGATGCGATGATCCAGTGGTGGTACGGGCATAACGCCGTCGGCTTTTTCCTGACCACCGGGTTCCTTGGAATGATGTATTACTTCGTGCCGAAACAGGCCGAACGCCCCATCTACTCGTATCGCCTGTCCATCGTGCACTTCTGGGCGCTGATCACCCTGTATATCTGGGCAGGTCCGCACCACCTGCACTACACCGCGTTGCCGGACTGGGCACAGTCCCTGGGCATGGCGATGTCGATCATCCTGCTGGCGCCAAGCTGGGGCGGCATGATCAACGGCATGATGACCCTCTCGGGCGCCTGGCATAAGCTGCGCACCGACCCGATCCTGCGTTTTCTGGTGGTGTCCCTGGCGTTCTACGGCATGTCGACCTTCGAAGGGCCGATGATGGCGATCAAGACCGTCAACTCGCTGTCCCACTACACCGACTGGACCATCGGCCACGTACACGCCGGGGCCCTGGGTTGGGTGGCAATGATCTCCATCGGCGCGCTGTACCACATGATCCCCAAGCTGTTCGGCCGCGCGCAGATGCACAGCGTCGGGCTGATCAACACGCACTTCTGGCTGGCCACCATCGGCACCGTGCTCTACATCGCCTCGATGTGGGTCAACGGCATCACCCAGGGCCTGATGTGGCGTGCGATCAATGATGACGGCACCCTCACGTATTCCTTCGTCGAAGCGCTGCAAGCCAGCCACCCGGGCTATATCGTCCGCGCCCTGGGCGGTGCGTTCTTTGCCGCCGGCATGCTGTTCATGGCCTACAACGTCTGGCGCACCGTACGCGCCTCCGACCCGGCGCAAGCTGAAGCCGCCGCCAAGATCGCCGTTGTGGGAGCCCACTGATGAAGCATGAAGTCGTCGAGAAGAATATCGGCCTGCTGGCCTTCTTCATGGTCATCGCCGTGAGCATCGGTGGCCTGACCCAGATCGTCCCGCTGTTTTTCCAGGACGTGACCAACAAGCCGGTCGAAGGCATGAAGCCGCGCACCGCCCTCGAACTGGAAGGCCGCGACGTCTACATCGCCAACGGCTGCGTGGGCTGCCACTCGCAGATGATCCGCCCGTTCCGCGCCGAAACCGAACGCTACGGCCACTACTCGGTGGCCGGTGAAAGCGTGTGGGACCACCCATTCCTGTGGGGCTCCAAGCGCACCGGCCCGGACCTGGCCCGTGTCGGCGGGCGTTACTCCGATGACTGGCAGCGTGCGCACCTGTACAACCCGCGCAACGTAGTGCCTGAGTCGAAAATGCCGGCGTACCCGTTCCTGGTGGAAAACAAGCTCGACGGCAAGGACACCGCGAAGAAGATGGAAGTCTTGCGCACCCTGGGCGTGCCCTACACCGACGAAGACATCGCCGGTGCGGCCGCAGCCGTAAAAGGCAAGACCGAAATGGACGCATTGGTGGCCTACCTGCAAGGCCTTGGCACCCTCATCAAAAGCAAACGGTGACCGGCATGGATATCGGCATGATTCGTGGCCTGGGCACCGTTGTGGTGATGGTGGCCTTTATCGGCCTGGCGCTGTGGGTGTTCAGCCCCCGGCGCAAATCGGAATTCGACGACGCGACCATGCTGCCCTTTGCAGATGATCCCGAAGCCATCAAGCACGTCGAGCAAGCGTCTAGGAGTAACAAAGAATGACTACGTTCTGGAGCCTGTACGTCACAGTCCTCAGTCTGGGTACCATCTTCGCCCTGACCTGGCTGCTGCTGTCGACCCGCAAGGGCCAGCGCGCCGAGCAGACGGACGAGACCGTCGGCCACTCGTTCGACGGTATCGAGGAATACGACAACCCGCTGCCCAAATGGTGGTTCATGCTGTTTGTCGGCACCATCATCTTCGCCCTGGGTTATCTAGCGCTGTACCCCGGCCTGGGCAACTGGAAAGGCCTGCTGCCGGGCTACAACTACCTCGACAACGACAAGCAAACCCCATTCGCCAACGGCCAGACCGGCTGGACCGGCGTGCACGAGTGGGAAAAGGAAATGGCCAGGTCGGAGGCCAGGTTCGGGCCGATTTTCGCCAAATTTGCCTCAATGCCGATTGAAGAGGTCGCCAAGGACCCGCAAGCCCTGAAGATGGGCGGTCGGCTGTTCGCCTCCAACTGCTCGGTGTGCCACGGTTCCGACGCCAAGGGCGCCTACGGTTTCCCCAACCTCACCGACGCCGACTGGCGCTGGGGCGGCGACCCGGCAACCATCAAGCAGACCATCATGCAAGGCCGCCACGCGGTCATGCCAGGCTGGGCTGAAGTGATCGGCGAACAAGGCGTGGCGGACGTAGCGGCGTTCGTGGTGACCAACCTCGACGGCCGCAAACTGCCGGAAGGCGCCAAGGCCGACGTGGCCAACGGCGAGAAACTCTTCGCCGCCAACTGCGTGGCCTGCCACGGCCCGGCGGGTAAAGGCACCCCCGCCATGGGCGCACCGGACCTGACGCACCCGGGTGCGTTCATCTACGGCTCAAGCTTCGCCCAGTTGCAGCAGACCATCCGCTACGGTCGCCAGGGCCAGATGCCGGCGCAGGAGCAACTGCAGGGCAATGACAAGGTGCACTTGCTGGCGGCGTATGTGTACAGCTTGTCCCACGGGGACAAGAAGGCTGAAGAGCAGTAAGTCCTCGAACACAACAAAGCCCCGCTCAGCGAAAACTGTCGGGGCTTTGTTGTTTATTGCTACGACAAGCGACAGGCGTTAAGTTTGAAGGCGACTTTTTCAATCGAGACTGATGCATGAACGAAGACAACGCCATACTCCAGCAAAGTAATCAGGAAGAAGTAAACGAAGCGGGTGCTGCAAATATTGCCGACATGCTGCAAATGCCTGATGACAACATCGAATTCACCCCTGAGCGTGCAACCATTATTGCCAGGCAGCAGTTCGATCAGTGACTCACTTAAGCGGCCCCCATTCTGAAAATACCAAAGATCAAATGTAGGAGCCGGGCTTGCCCGCGACACATTCGACCTGTTTTGTTATGAAGACCGGGTCTCTTGAGTGAACGGTTTCAGGGGCTGCCCGCCCAACACAACAGCAAAAACCGTCCATACTCAACAAGTCAATTGATCCAGGTCACTTACACCATCAATTGATTTGCCCCAACGCGACCAAAGGTCGCACCCTTTGCGCACCGTCGGGGGCGTATCATTAGGCCACTGCAACACCCCCAATTTGACCGCGGTTGGCACGTACTGGCCGAGGCAAATCTCCACCGCCGTGGGATGCAATGATGAGCGACCAGATACCGGTACACGACGTTACCCCGCCTGCCAAAAGCGTCGACCTCTACGCTTCGCGAGAGAAGATTTATACCCGCGCCTTCACCGGCCTGTTCCGCAATCTGCGCATGCTCGGCGGTGCCGCACTGTTCCTGCTCTACTTCGGCACCGTGTGGCTGAACTGGGGCGGTCACCAGGCGGTGTGGTGGAACCTGCCGGAGCGTAAGTTCTTCATTTTTGGCGCCACCTTCTGGCCCCAGGATTTCATCCTGCTCTCGGGCATTCTTATCGTCGCGGCATTCGGCCTGTTCTTTATCACGGTGTACGCCGGACGCGTGTGGTGCGGTTATACCTGCCCGCAAAGCGTGTGGACGTGGATCTTCATGTGGTGCGAAAAGGTCACCGAAGGCGACCGCAACCAGCGTATCAAGCTCGACAAGGCGCCCATGGGCGCCGGCAAATTCCTGCGCAAGTTCAGCAAGCACACGCTGTGGCTGCTGATCGGCTTTGTCACCGGTATGACCTTCGTCGGCTACTTCTCGCCGATCCGCGAACTGGTATTGGACTTCTTCACCGGCCAGGCCGACGGCTGGTCGTACTTCTGGGTCGGTTTCTTCACCCTCGCCACCTACGGCAACGCCGGCTGGCTGCGCGAACAGGTGTGTATCTACATGTGCCCGTATGCGCGGTTCCAGAGCGTAATGTTCGACAAGGACACGCTGATCGTGTCCTACGACCCACGCCGTGGCGAAGTGCGCGGCCCGCGCAAGAAGGGGGTCGACTACAAGGCCCAGGGCCTGGGCGATTGCATCGACTGCACGATGTGCGTGCAAGTGTGCCCAACCGGTATCGACATCCGCGACGGCCTGCAGATCGAATGCATCGGCTGCGCCGCCTGTATCGACGCGTGCGACACCATCATGGACAAGATGGACTACCCGCGCGGCCTGATCAGCTACACCACCGAGCACAATCTGTCCGGGCAGAGAACCCATAAATTGCGTCCGCGCCTGATCGGTTACGCCCTGGTGTTGCTGGCGATGATCAGCCTGCTGGTGGCCGCCTTCTTCATGCGTTCGCTGGTGGGCTTCGACGTGAGCAAGGACCGGGTGCTGTACCGCGAAAACGCCGAAGGCCGCATCGAGAACGTCTACAGCCTGAAGATCATGAACAAGGACCAGCGCGACCACACCTACGTGCTCGACGCCGCCGGCCTGCCCGACCTCAAGCTGCAAGGCCGGCGCGAAATCAAGGTGGCCGCCGGCGACATCGTCAGCATGCCGGTGGAGTTATCGAGCGCCCCCGAGCAATTGCCGTCGAGCACCAACGAGGTGACGTTCATCCTCGAGGATGCCGACGACACCAGCGTTCACATTGAAGCCAAGAGCCGATTCATCGGCCCACAAGTTCGTTAGACAGGGAATACAAGAATGCCCGCAACCACTGCCGCAAGCCCTTGGTACAAGCACCTCTGGCCCTGGATCATCATCGGCATCCTTGCCTGCTCGGTGACCCTGACCCTGTCCATGGTGACCATCGCGGTGAATAACCCGGACAACCTGGTCAACGACAATTATTACGAGGCCGGCAAAGGCATCAACCGCTCCCTGGACCGCGAACGCCTGGCCCAGACCCTCCAGTTGCGCGGCAAGCTGCACCTGGACGAACTGACCGGTGAAGTCGAACTGCGCCTGACCGGCTACAGCAACCCGAACACGCTGGAACTGAACCTGATCTCCCCGACCCAGCCAGAGAAGGATCGCAAGATCAACCTGACCCGCAGCGACAGCGAGCCCGGCCGCTATATCGGCCAGGTCACCGAGAAGGTCGAAGGCCGGCGCTTCGTGGAATTGCTCGGCGTGGAAGGCGACAAGACCTGGCGTCTGTTCGAAGAAGAAGAGGTCAGCCACGACAAGGACTTGCTGCTCGGAGACGAACCGTTGCAAGGTGCCGAAGACCTGGAAAAGTAAAAAATCGCGCTTCGCACATCGCGGGCAAGCCCACTCCCACATTGGAACGCGTACCCCTGTGGGAGTGGGTTTGCCCGCGATGAGGCCCTTCCAGCCACCAAAGATCCCGACCATGACCACCCCCTGCTACCACTGCGCCCTGCCCGTCCCCGCCGGCAGCCGGTTCACCACCGACATCCTCGGCGAGCGTCGCGAACTCTGCTGCCCGGGTTGCCAGGCGGTGGCCGAGGCGATTGTGGCGGGCGGGCTGGAAAGCTACTACCGGCACCGCAGCGAAGCCTCGGCCAACCCCGAGGCCTTGCCGGTGCAACTGCTCGATGAATTGGCGCTGTACGACCGCGCCGACGTGCAAAAGCCCTTCGTGCGCCACACAGGCGAACTCGCTGAAATCACCCTGCTCATGGAAGGCATCAGTTGCGCGGCCTGTGGCTGGTTGATCGAGAAACACCTGCGCGGCCTGCCCGCCGTGGCCGAGGCACGGCTGAACCTGTCCAACCACCGCCTGCATGTGCGCTGGGCCGACGGGCAGTTACCGTTGAGCCAGGTGCTCAGTGAACTGCGCCATATCGGCTATGCCGCCCACCCCTATCAAGCGGACCGTGCCGCCGAACAACTGGCCGGCGAGAATCGCCTGGCCCTGCGCCAGCTGGGTGTTGCCGGGCTGTTGTGGTTCCAGGCCATGATGGCGACCATGGCCACCTGGCCGGAATTCAATATCGACCTCAGCCCCGAACTGCATGTGATCCTGCGCTGGGTTGCGATGTTTCTGACAACTCCTATCGTGTTCTACAGCTGCGCACCGTTTTTCAAAGGCGCGCTGCGCGATCTGCGCACGCGTCACCTGACCATGGACGTGTCGGTGTCCCTGGCCATTGGCGGGGCTTATCTGGCGGGGATCTGGACGGCGATCACCGGCGTGGGTGAGCTGTACTTCGACGCGGTCGGCATGTTCGCGCTGTTCCTGCTGGCCGGACGCTACCTGGAACGGCGTGCCCGCGAGCGCACCGCCGCCGCCACCGCGCAGTTGGTCAACCTGCTGCCCGCTTCGTGCCTGCGCCTGGGCGCGGACGGCCAGAGCGAGCGCATCCTGCTGGGCGAGTTGGCCGTGGGTGACCGGGTGCTGGTGCACCCTGGCGCGGTGCTGCCGGCGGACGGTGTGATTGTCGAAGGCCAGTCCAGCGTCGATGAATCCCTGCTCACCGGCGAATACCTGCCGCAGCCTAGGCATGTCGGCGATGCGGTCACCGCCGGCACCCTCAACGTGGAAGGCGTGCTGACCGTCGAGGTGCGCGCCCTCGGCCACGACACGCGCCTGTCCGCCATCGTGCGCTTGCTGGAGCGTGCCCAGGCCGAGAAACCGCGCCTGGCGCAGATCGCCGACCGCGCCGCACAGTGGTTTTTGCTGGCGTCCCTGATTGCGGCTGCAGTGATCGGCCTGGTGTGGTGGCAGTTGGATGCATCACGGGCGTTCTGGATTGTATTGGCCATGCTGGTCGCCACCTGCCCGTGCGCGCTGTCCCTGGCGACACCCACTGCCCTCACTGCCGCCACCGGCACCCTGCACAGCCTTGGGTTGCTGCTGACCCGCGGCCATGTGCTGGAGGGGCTGAACCAGATCGACACGGTGATTTTCGACAAGACCGGTACGCTCACCGAAGGACGCCTGGCGTTACGCGCCATCCGGCCCCTGGGCGAACTGGACAGCGACCAGTGCCTGGGCCTCGCCGCCGCACTGGAAAACCGCTCCGAACACCCGATTGCCCGCGCCTTTGGCCGAGCGCCCCTGGCGGCCCATGACGTATCGAGCAGCCCCGGCCTCGGTCTGCAAGGACGTGTGGGCGAACGCCTGTTGCGCATCGGCCAACCCGGGTTTGTCTGTGAACTCAGCGCCGGCCCGATCCCGGCGTCACCGGACGAAGCCGGGCAATGGCTGCTGCTGGGCGATCAACGCGGCGCGCTCGCCTGGTTCGTGCTCGACGACCGCCTGCGCAGCGACGCGCCTGCGCTGCTGGCGGCGTGCAAGGTGCGCGGCTGGCGCACCTTGCTGCTGTCGGGAGACAGCTCGCCGATGGTCGCCAGTGTCGCTGCCGAGCTGGGCATCGATGAAGCCCACGGCGGCCTGCGTCCCGACGACAAGCTGCAGGTGCTGCAACGCCTGCATCAAGAGGGCCGCACAGTGCTGATGCTCGGCGACGGCGTCAACGACGTGCCCGTGCTGGCCGCCGCGGATATCAGCGTGGCGATGGGCTCGGCCACCGACCTGGCAAAGACCAGCGCCGATGCGGTGCTGTTGTCCAACCGCCTGGAGGCGCTGGTGCAGGCGTTCTCCCTGGCGCGACGCACACGTCGAGTCATCATCGAAAACCTGCTGTGGGCCGGTCTGTACAATGGCCTGATGCTGCCGTTCGCGGCCCTGGGGTGGATCACCCCGATCTGGGCGGCAATCGGCATGTCCCTCAGTTCGTTGACGGTGGTGCTCAATGCCCTGCGCCTGACGCGCCTGCCAAGCGCGCCGGCCGCTGGCGCCCCCTTGATCAATCGCCCGCTGCCGGCGTGAGCCGCGCGGGCATGGAGTGCAGATGCCAGCTCTATACGTGATGATTCCGGCGGCGCTGCTGTTAGTGGGCGTGGCCATCTACATCTTCTTCTGGGCTGTGGACAGCGGCCAGTACGAAGACCTCGACGGCCCGGCCCACAGTGTGCTGTTCGACGACCAGGACCCCAATCACCTGGCCGCCATCGACGAAGCCAACCGCGCCGAACAGCCGCCCAAGGAACCGCCGCATGCTTGAGCTGGCGCCGTTGCTGGCCTCTGCGCTGATCCTCGGCCTGCTCGGCGGTGGCCATTGCCTGGGCATGTGCGGCGGGCTGATGGGCGCGCTGACCCTGGCGATTCCCAGGGAACAGCGCAGCCGCCGTTTTCGCCTGCTGCTGGCGTACAACCTGGGACGCATCTTAAGTTACGCCGCAGCGGGGTTGCTGATCGGCCTGGCCGGCTGGGCCGTGGCCAACAGCCCGGCGGCGATGTTCATGCGGGTGCTCGCCGGGCTGCTGCTGATCAGCATGGGCCTGTACCTGGCCGGCTGGTGGAGCGGCCTGACCCGTCTCGAAAGCCTCGGTCGCGGCCTCTGGCGACATATCCAGCCGATGGCCAACCGCCTGCTGCCGGTGTCCAGCCTGCCCCGCGCTCTACTGCTGGGCGCGCTGTGGGGCTGGTTGCCGTGCGGGTTGGTCTACAGCACCCTGCTTTGGGCCGTAAGCCAGGGCAATGCGCTGGACAGCGCGCTGCTGATGCTCGCGTTCGGCCTGGGCACCTGGCCGGTATTGCTGGCGACCGGGCTGGCCGCCGAACGTGTCACCGCGCTGTTGCGCAGGCGCAGCGTGCGCATGGCCGGTGGCTTGCTGGTGGTGCTGTTCGGGCTCTGGACCCTGCCCGGGCCGCACCAGCATTGGCTGATGGGGCATTGACCGGCCCTGTGGCATAGCGCCGCTCCCCGTTGATGCAAATCAACATGCCCGCCCCACCCAGCCCCTAGACTCGGCCCACCAGCCAAACCGGGGGACCGCCCGCATGCTCGACGCCATTCGTTGGGACACCGATCTGATTCATCGCTACGACCTGGCGGGGCCGCGCTACACGTCCTACCCCACGGCCGTACAATTCGACAGCCAGGTCGGCACTTTCGACCTGCTCCATGCGCTGCGCGACAGTCGCAAAGCCACCCGGCCATTGTCGCTGTATGTGCACGTGCCGTTCTGCGCGAACATCTGCTACTACTGCGCCTGCAACAAGGTGATTACCAAGGACCGTGGTCGCGCCCAGGCCTATTTGCAACGCCTGATGCAGGAGATCCAGCAGGTCGCCTGCCACCTCGACCCCAAACAGCCGGTGGAACAACTGCATCTGGGTGGCGGCACGCCGACCTTTCTCAGCCATGACGAATTGCGCCAGGTGATGGCACACCTGCGCCAGCACTTCAATTTGCTCAAGGACGATTCGGGCGACTACGGCATCGAGATCGACCCTCGCGAAGCCGACTGGGCGACCATGGGCCTGCTGCGCGAACTGGGCTTCAACCGCGTCAGCATCGGGTTGCAGGACCTCGACCCCGAGGTGCAACGGGCGGTCAATCGCCTGCAAAGCCTGGAAGAAACCCGCGCGGTGATCGACGCGGCGCGCACCCTGCAATTTCGCTCGATCAATATCGACCTGATCTACGGCCTGCCCAAGCAGTCGCCGCTGAATTTTGCGCGCACCGTGGAGGAAGTCATCCGCCTGCAACCCGACCGCCTGTCGGTGTTCAACTACGCACACCTGCCCGAGCGTTTCATGCCCCAGCGGCGGATCAATACCGATGATCTGCCCTCGCCGGCAGAAAAACTGTTGATGCTGCAAACCACCATCGAACAACTGACCCAGGCCGGCTACCGCTATATCGGCATGGACCACTTTGCCCTGCCGGACGACGAACTGGCCATCGCCCAGGAAGAAGGCAGGCTGCAACGCAATTTCCAGGGCTACACCACCCACGGGCACTGCGATCTGATTGGGTTAGGCGTGTCGGCGATCAGCCAGATCGGCGATTTGTACTGCCAGAACAGCAGTGACCTCAACGCGTACCAGAACGCCCTGGCGGGCGCGCAATTGGCGACCAGCCGAGGCTTGATCTGCACCACGGATGACCGTTTGCGGCGGGATGTGATCCAGCAATTGATCTGCAATTTCAGCCTGGGATTCGAGGGGATCGAACAGGCGTACAACATCGACTTTCGCGGTTATTTTGCCGAGCTGTGGCCGCAACTGGAGACGATGGCCACCGACGGTCTGATCGAGTTGGACGCCCAGGGCATTCGTGTACTGCCGGCCGGGCGTTTGTTGGTGCGTTCGGTGTGCATGGTGTTCGATGCCTACCTCGAGCACCAGAATCGGCAGCGTTTCTCGCGGGTGATCTGAGAATACCTACGCCATCGCCAGTGAGGCGGCCTTCATTGCGTCGTCGCCACTGAGCCCCTTCATGGCCTTGCTCAACGAACCCTGCGCCGTGACGAGGCTCGCGTTCAACGCAGCCAGTGCACTTTGCAGATTATTGACCTTGACCCTGGCCTGCTCCGGAGAAAGGGTTTTATCGGCCATGACGGCGGCCAGTTCGGCCTGCTTTTCTGCAATCTGTTTCTTGATCTCGCGGATCATCTTCAAGACCTGCTGGACATCGTCGGGCAGGCCGCTTTCCTCGATATCGCTGTTGGATTTCTTGGTGTCACTGATCGCCAGCAAGGCAGCGCCGGAAAACGTCACTTTCACGCCTTCTTCCGTCTTGGTGCTGAGGGGCGCCGACGTGGCGTCCTTCAACTCTTTGGCAGCCGCCGCCGACTTCGCTTCTGCCACCTGGTCTTTCGGCTCCGGCAAAGGCAGCGCGCTGAGGCTTGCCGGGGTATTTGCACCGATGGAAATCATGGGTCTGGCTCCGAATTCAAAAGGTATCGTTACTTTGTATCGGCCACGACACACGAACCTTTATAACGCCGAGGCTTTTCGTACACGCTGGCCTCAGCTACCCCCAGTGCGTTACCCTTACGTCTTATGTGTGTTTTCCCACAAGGATTTAAGAAATGTCCGAGCCAGTCAAACTGCGCGCTCACAGCCAGGCCCATTGCAAGGATTGCAGCCTGGCCCCCCTCTGCCTGCCACTTTCGCTGAATCTGGAAGACATGGAAGCGCTGGACGACATCGTTAAACGTGGCCGCCCGCTGAAAAAAGGCGAGTTTCTGTTTCGCCAAGGCGACAAGTTCGATTCCGTCTACGCAGTACGCTCGGGCGCGTTAAAGACATTCAGCCTCAGTGACGGCGGCGAAGAGCAGATCACCGGCTTCCACTTGCCCAGCGAATTGGTCGGTTTGTCGGGGATGGACACCGAAATGCATCCCGTGTCGGCGCAGGCGCTGGAGACTACATCCGTGTGCGAAATTCCTTTCGAGCGCCTTGATGAACTGGCCCTGCAACTGCCACAGCTGCGCCGTCAGTTGATGCGCGTCATGAGCCGCGAGATTCGTGACGATCAACAGATGATGCTGCTGTTGTCGAAGAAAACCGCCGACGAGCGCATTGCGACCTTCCTGGTCAACCTGTCGGCGCGCTTTCGCGCCCGTGGTTTTTCGGCCAACCAGTTCCGCCTGAGCATGTCGCGCAATGAAATCGGCAATTACCTGGGCCTTGCGGTGGAAACCGTGTCCCGCGTGTTTACCCGCTTCCAGCAGAACGCGTTGATTGCCGCCGAGGGCAAAGAGGTGCATATCCTCGATCCCATTCAGTTGTGCGCCCTGGCCGGTGGTGCCCTGGAAGGGTGATCAGCGCTCTGCGGCCGAGCGAACCGGCAAGGCCGCAGGTATACTTCGGGTCCGTTTTCCGCCCAGGACCCTTCGACGATGACTTTCGATTCGTTCGACATCAAATCCCTGATTCGCCCCGTCATCGACTTCCCCAAGCCTGGGGTGATCTTCCGTGACATCACGCCGTTGTTCCAGTCGCCCCGCGCCCTGCGCCTGGTCGCCGACAGCTTTGCCCAGCGTTATGTCGAAGCCGACTTCAGCCATATCGGCGCGATGGATGCCCGTGGCTTTCTGATCGGCTCGATTGTCGCGTACCAGCTCAATAAGCCACTGATCCTGTTTCGCAAGCAAGGCAAATTGCCGGCTGACGTGTTGGCCGAGGCTTACCAGACCGAATATGGCGAAGCGCTGCTTGAGGTGCACGCCGACAGCCTGTGCGAAGGTGACTCGGTGTTGATGTTCGATGACTTGATCGCCACCGGCGGCACCCTGATTGCGGCGGCGAACCTGGTGCGACGCATGGGTGCGCAGATCTTTGAAGCGGCGGCGATTATTGATTTGCCGGAGCTGGGTGGGTCGCAGCGGTTGGAGGATATGGGGATTGCCACGTTCTGCCTGACGCAGTTTGGGTTGACCGAGCGGTAGTCGTTGTCAGGACGGGCCTCATCGGGGCAAGCCCCCTCCCACAGTTTTGACTGTGTTCACAAATCAAATGTGGGAGGGGGCTTGCCCCCGATGGCGGCCTCTGAGCCGACCAGGATGTTGGATTGGAGCGAGTACATATCCATTATTTAGATAACGGCTACTTAGGGTTCCGCCCTGACGGCGGCTCACTTTTGAAAAGCGCAAAAGTAAGCAAAACGCTCTTGCCCCACCACTCGGCACCTCGCCTGCGTTCGGCCAGCGTGGTTTAACGGGGCGCCTGAGGTCAAAAGCAGATCAAGATCAAGATCAAGGGCGGCTCGCTTCGCATCGTGGTTACGGGTGAGCGCTGCAGAGTTGTGTAGATGCCTATGCTCCCTCCCACAGTTTGTCCTGCTGTGGCTTTAGAGGGCGATTGGCTTGCGGCCGGCGAACGAGTGCGCCAGGGTGCCGCCGTCGACCAGTTCAAGCTCGCCACCCAGTGGCACGCCATGGGCAATACGTGAGGTGATCAGCCCCTTGTTGGTCAGCAACTGGGCGATGTAGTGCGCCGTCGCTTCGCCTTCAACGGTAGGATTGGTCGCCAGAATCACCTCGGTGAAGGTGCCCTGTTCTTCGATCCGCGCCACCAGTTGCGGAATGCCGATGGCTTCCGGCCCCAGGCCATCGAGCGGCGACAGATGGCCCTTGAGCACGAAGTAACGCCCGCGGTAGCCGGTCTGCTCCACCGCATACACGTCCATTGGCCCCTCCACCACACAGAGCAGCGTGTCGTCGCGTCGTGGGTCGGCGCATTGCGGGCAGAGCTCTTCTTCGGTCAGGGTGCGGCATTGGCGACAGTGGCCCACGCCTTCCATGGCCTGGCTCAGGGCCTGGGCCAAGCGGGTGCCGCCGCTGCGATCACGCTCCAGCAGTTGCAGCGCCATACGCTGGGCAGTTTTCTGGCCGACGCCCGGCAAGGTACGCAGGGCGTCGATCAGTTGGCGAATCAGGGGGCTGAAGCTCATGGGCGAAGGGTCCGACAAAACAACGAGACGCGGTTTATACCCGCGCCTCGGATTAGCGTCAAATGCTCAATCCTGCGCGACGCGCACGACCAACTTGCCGAAGTTGCGCCCCTCGAGCAACCCGATAAACGCTTCGGGCGCTTGCTCCAGGCCGTCGACCACGTCTTCGCGGAACTTGATCTTGCCCTCGCGAACCCAGGGCGCCATGGCGCTGAGGAACTCCGGCTGGCGATCACCGTAGTCGTCAAACACGATAAAGCCCTGGATGCGCACACGCTTGGTCAGCAAGGTGCGCTGCAGCGCCGGCAGACGATCCGGGCCGCTTGGCGCCTCGTGGGCGTTATACCCGGCGATCAGCCCGCACAGGGGCACCCGCGCCTTGGGGTTGAACAACGGCATCACGGCATCGAACACCTTGCCGCCGACGTTCTCGAAATAAATGTCGACGCCATTGAAGCAGGCCTGGGCCAGCTCGTCGGCAAAGTGTTCGCTCTTGTGGTCGATGCAGGCATCGAAACCCAGCTCATCGACCACATAGCGGCACTTTTCCGCACCACCGGCAACGCCGACTACGCGCAAGCCCTTGAGCTTGGCCACCTGGCCCACCACCGAGCCCACTGCGCCGGAGGCCGCAGCCACGACCAGGGTTTCACCGGCCTTGGGCTGGCCGATGTCCATCAGGCCCATGTAGGCGGTCATACCGGGCATGCCCAGCACCCCCAGGGCCATCGACGGGCTGGCCAGGCCGTTGGGCACCGGCATCAGGTTGCGGCCATCGGAGATACTGTGGCTTTGCCAGCCGGTAGAACCGACCACCAGGTCGCCCACCTCGAATTTCGGGTTGCGTGATTGCTCGACACGGCTGACCGCACCACCGGTCATCACATCGTCGATTTCCACGGGCGCTGCGTAGGACGGCGCGTCGCTCATGCGTCCGCGCATGTAGGGGTCCAGCGACAGGTAGAGTGTCTTGAGCAGCACCTGGCCGTCGGCCAGCTCTGGCAGGTTTACGCGTTCTAGGCGGAAATTTTCCGGGGTCGGCGCGCCTTGAGGGCGTGAGACCAGCACAATGCGTTGGTTCAGTGTGGATTCTTGAGGCATGAAGGGGCTCCTTTAGCGAATGCATCGGTATAGGGTGCAGACCATCGGGAGGCGGTTGGGGTTCAGATCGTTCCCATGCTCTGCGTGGGAATGCATCCTCGTGACGCTCCGCGTCACCCGGCGGGACGCGGAGCGTCCCTGGCGGCGTTACCACGCAGAGCGTGGGAACGATCACCAGGCACAAACAAAAATGCCAGGCACGAGGCCTGGCATTGGAGTGCAGCTAAAGCCTGCCGATCAGAACGGCAGCTTCATGCCCGGTGGCAGTTGCATGCCGGCGGTCATGCCGCCCATTTTTTCCTGGCTGCTGGCTTCGATCTTGCGCACCGCGTCGTTGACGGCAGCGGCGAACAGGTCTTCCAGCACTTCACGGTCGTCATCGCTGACGCCTTCGAGCAGGCTTGGGTCGATGCTGACGCGCTTGATGTCGTGACGACCGGTCATCACCACACTGACCATATCGCCACCGGCTTTACCGGTGACTTCGGCGTTGGCCAGTTCTTCCTGCATCTTGGCCATCTTTTCCTGCATCTGCTGCGCCTGTTTCATCAGGCCGGCCATGCCACCTTTCATCATGGGAATCACCTCAAAAGTACGTGGATCAAAAGAGTCGCCCGGTTCATGACGCCTGGGGCGCCGGGGCTTCGACAGGTTCAATAGTATCGTGACGGACGACCGCACCGAACTGTTGCATCATTTGTTGGATAAGCGGATCAGCCTGGATCGACGCCTCGGCGTCGCGCTGGCGGTTCAGGCGTCGACGCGTCGCAGCCTGGGCCGGGGTTTCCTGCTCGGGCTTGATCAGCTCGATGGCGATGGTCAGCGTGCGCCCATGGTACTGGTTGAGCGCGTCGTTGAGCCGGCGCTGCTGGGTGGCATTGAACAGGGCGCTGTGGGCCGGGTCCAGGTGCAGCAGCCAGTGGTCGCCGTCGATGGCAATCAGCGTGCAGTTGGCGGCGATACTGCCGGTCATGCCGGAGATCGGCAACTTTGGAAACAATTCCAGCCATTGCAGGGCCAGGCCGGTGGCCGGGGCCGCAGCGGGCTCCACTTCCGGCTCGGGCGCGGGCTCGGCGGTGTGTTCGCTGGCGAGTTCGTCCAGGTAGCTGTAGGCCGAATCCATGTCCGGCTCGATGTAGTCTTCGTCCAGCGGCGGTTCGTCGTCGAGGTCGATACCGGGGGTGGCCGCCTCGACCTGGGCCACAGTCGGCTCCGGCACCGGCGCCGATACCCACTCCGGCGCATCCAGCACTACGCTGTCCGGGGTCGGCGCGGGCATTGGCGTCAGTTCGGGCTGCTCGCCGGTGGTGTCCAGTACCGGCTCCACGGCGGGCTGTTGCTCGGGTTCGACGGGCGCTTCAACCGGGTCGTTCCAGGGCAGATCCACCACCGGGGCGATTTGCGGCTCAGGCTCAGCCTCGATCAGCGCTTCAGGCTCGGCCACCGGGGCGGCAACCACCGGCTCGGCAACCGCTGGGGGTGCAACCGCCACTGGCGCGACGACCGCCGCACCAGCCACTGGTTTGGCGGAATCAGCTGTGGCCTGGCTGATCCCCACTGGCTTTAGCGGCTGTCTCGGCGCATCTGCCGAGTCGGCGGGCCGGAAGGCCAGCATGCGCAGCAGGACCATCTCGAAGCCCCCGCGCGGGTCCGGCGCCAGGGGCAGGTCGCGACGGCCGATCAGGCCCATCTGGTAATAGAACTGCACGTCTTCGGCCGGCAGCGCCTGGGCCAGCGCCAACACGCGGTCGCGGTCGCCATGGCCGTTGTCGACCGCCTCAGGCAATGCCTGGGCGATGGCGACGCGGTGCAGCACGTTGAGGATTTCCGAGAGCACGCCATTCCAGTCCGGCCCCTGCTCCGACAAGTGGCGCACGGCTTCGAGCAAGGCCTTGGCATCGCCCTCGATCAGCGCGTGCAGCACGTCGAACACCTGGCCGTGGTCCAGCGTGCCAAGCATGGCGCGCACATCGGCGGCCAGGACCTTGCCTTCACCAAAGGCGATGGCCTGGTCGGTGAGGCTCATGGCATCCCGCATCGAGCCATCGGCAGCGCGGCCCAGCAACCACAGTGCGTCGTCTTCGAACGGTACGTTCTCGACACCCAGCACGTGGGTCAAATGCTCGACCACCCGCTCGGGGGTCATGTTCTTCAGGGAGAATTGCAGGCACCGCGACAAAATCGTCGCAGGAAGTTTCTGCGGGTCGGTGGTGGCCAGGATGAATTTGACGTAGGGCGGCGGCTCTTCCAGGGTCTTCAACAGCGCGTTGAAGGAATGGCTGGACAGCATGTGCACTTCGTCGATCAGGTAGACCTTGAAGCGGCCACGGCTCGGTGCGTACTGCACGTTGTCGAGCAGTTCGCGGGTGTCTTCGACCTTGGTGCGGCTCGCGGCGTCGATCTCGATCAGGTCGACGAAACGCCCTTCGTCGATCTCGCGGCACACCGAACAGGTGCCGCACGGCGTCGAGGTGATACCGGTTTCACAATTCAGGCATTTGGCGATGATGCGCGCAATGGTGGTCTTGCCCACGCCGCGGGTACCGGTGAACAGGTAGGCGTGGTGCAGCCGCTGGCTGTCCAAGGCATTGATCAGAGCCTTGAGCACATGGGTCTGGCCGACCATTTCGCGGAACGAGCGCGGACGCCATTTACGTGCAAGAACCTGATAACTCATCGAAAACCGTCGCAACTGGGAAGCGGGAGGCGGTAATGCTAGCGGAGCAAGGGGGAAATTGCATCCGGCACGCTCGTCTTATCTGACTAAGCGCTCCTCAGAGGCCTGATCCTGCACCGGCTGTACGCCGCAAAGAACGCGCCCAGCGCGCCTCCAGGCCGATAGCAGCGACACTGGCCAGCACCATCAGCCCGCCCATCAACACCTGCAGGGTCATGCGCTCGCCCAGCAGCATCGCCGCCATGATCATCGCTACGGGTGGGATCAGGTACATCGCCACCGAGGCGCGGCTGACTTCAACGTGCTTGAGCACGTAGCCCCAGGCCAGATAGGCCAGGGCACTGGGGAAAATACCGAGCACCAGCACCGCCATGTTGTCCGGCAGCGGTGCCCGTGCCACTGCAGCGGGCAGACCTGGCAGGTTCACGCACAGCATCAAGGTGCCGGACCAGACCATATAGCAGGCCAGCGTCAGCGGGCTGTAGCGGTAAGCGTAATGTCGCAGGACAGCGAAATACACGCTCCAGGACAGGGCCGCCAGCAGGATCAGCAAACCGCGTGGGTCCATCTCGGCCATGCCATGATCGCCCCGGATCACCACCAGCACACCCCACAAGCCCAACAGCACACACCCCCAGCGCCAGGCACTGACCCGCTCTTTCAGGCAGAAAAACGCAATCAACACGCTGAACAGCGGTGCCGACTGCGCCAGCACGCTGGACGCCGACGCGGTCACCCATTGCTGGCCGCTATTGAGGCAGGTGTGGTGCAGGAACACCCCGAAAAAACCCAGCACCAGCAGCCACGGCAAATCCCGCAGGCGCGGCCGGCCAATGCCCGCCACCAGCGCCACCGCGCCCATGAACACCGAGGCGATCAGGAAACGCAGCAACGCCAGTTGACCAGGGCTGTAGCTGCGCAAGCCGATGTGCACGCCAATCGGCGAATACGCCCAACAGAGAATCACGACGGCAACGACTAGCGTAAGCTTCACAGGAGATGGGGCATTCATCGACGGCATCCGGGGCACAGGAAAGGAATGCCATCAGTCTTGGCCCGCGCCAGGCGCAGCACAATTAAGCGTTTCTGACTTCTGAGATCACTGGAACTGAGCAATGGAACTGGCCCAACTGAAAATGGTGCGAGCCGTGGCGCAAACCGGCAGCGTGGCGCAGGCCGCCCTGCAATTGCACTGCGTGCCGTCCAACATCACCACGCGCATCAAGCAGCTGGAAAGCGAGTTGGGCACGCCCTTGTTCATCCGTGCCGGACGCGGGCTGGCGATCAGCGCCGCCGGGGAGATTTTCCTGGATTATTGCGAGCGCATCCTGGCGCTGGTGGAGGAGTCCAAACGCGCGCTGGATGCCACGGCGACGCCTCGCGGCACGCTGCGCATCGGCGCGGTGGAGTCCAGCGCCAGCGGGCGCCTGCCGCCGCTGCTGGCCGAGTACCACCGGCGCTACCCTGAGGTCAGCCTGGAACTGGTCACCGGCGCCTGGGCGCAGTTGCTGGACGACCTGCAGCACCATCGCCTCGATGTGGCGCTGGTAGCCGCCAGTGGCAAACACCCGAAGCTGGAACACAGCGTGGTTTACAGCGAACGCCTGGTATTGATCGCCAGCGCGTCGAGCGCGCCCATCACCGGCGCAGCAGACCTGGCCGGCCGCACATTATTGGTGTGGCCGCCCGGCTGCCCCTACCGCGCCGCCCTGGAAAACTGGCTCAAGCCTCAGGACTTCAAGCCGGCGATTGCCAGCTATGCCAGTTGGGGCACGATCATCGGTTGCGTCAGCGCGGGGATTGGCGTGGCGTTGGCGCCCGAGGGCATTCTGGCGCGCTATGAGCAGGCCAACCCGTTGGCGTCCTATCGCTTTGAAGCGCTGGCGCCCGTGGACAACCTGCTGTTCTGGCACACGGACACCCAGCGGCACCTGGCACGGGACGCGTTCGCCGGACTGCTGCGCGAAACCTTCGGCTGACACAGTCCAAATGTGGGAGTGGGCTTGCAGTCAGTTAAGCGTACACCGCCCCCTGTAGGAGCGAGCTTGCTCGCGAAAAACGTCAACGATAACGTGTGCTTCCTGAATGAACGCGGTGCCCGTGAGTTTTTCGCGAGCAAGCTCGCTCCTACAAAAGCCTTGACTGACTGGCATTGGGGCAAGCCCCCTCCCACATTTTTTAGAGCTGCGGCGCAGCCAACCGTGCGTATTGGTCCTGGCTGATCCAGCCGGTGAACGAACGCTCGTCAGCATTGATAAATTCCACCTGCGCCCAGCCGTCCTTGAACGCCAGCACCCCCACCACATCATGTTTGACGATGTAGGGCCGCTTTGTCGCTTTGGCGCCCGGCGTTTTCAACAGGTAAGCCTTCTGCGCCGATATCGTCACCAGGCCGATCCATTTTTTCCGCGCGGTCTGGCTCAACGCCAGGCCCGTCGCGATGTCCGGCATCAACACGTTGATGCAACCTGGATGCTGGCGACCTTGCTCCACGGTCAGGGTCACGCCGTCGGCCGCTGCCGCTACGCTGCCGGGATAAGCCGCGTCGCGCCAGGTGGTCAGCGCTTCGGGCTTACCTTGCAGAAAGAAGCTGCACCCCCGCGTCACGCCCTCGCCCATCGCCTCCGAATAGAACCCCTCGACCTGCTGCTGCGGCGTCACCGCCAGCATCAGCCCCTCGTACTTGCCCGACTGCAACGCGGCAGGCCCTGCAAACACAGGCACCACGACGCATAACGACAACACACCCATCGCCAGTAAACGCATCATCTTATTTCTTCCCTTCCAGTACGTCGTAGGCCTGCTTCATCAGCACGTCGTAGTTGCCGTAGTCCTCACCGTTGTAGTTGCGCGCCATGGCGGTAAAGTCCTTGTTTTTCATGGCCGTCATCAACGCGGTATTTTTGCCGCACAGGCTCAGGTAAGCCTTGAGCTGATTGCCGGCATTGATCTTCAAGGCCGCCACGAACTCGAACACGGTCTTGAATCCGCAAGACGCGAAATTGAACCCCATGATCTGGAACATGCCCCACGAGGCCGACAGCAACGCCGCTTCCTGGTCCAGGGCAAACGCGGTAGCCATGGTTTCCCAGGCCTTGACCTGGTCCTTGTTGTTGGCCTGCCATTGCGGGCCGGCTTTTTTCTTGTAGACGTACGACAGCAGCGGGTGCGACTGGTCGTAAATGTGCTTGGTGTACTTGCGAAAGTGATGGCCCTCGAAGGCGATGATCGGCAACTTTGCCGGCCCGAACCCCACCTTCCCGCCCGACTCGATCGTGGCGAACGCCTTGATGACATTCACCGAAATCCCGTTGCCCAACTGCTTGGCGGCGTTCTGAAAGTCAGTGTCACTGAGCGTCATACCGCCATCGCAGGTGGACTGCATCATCAACTGCCGGTTACGCCGTTCGGCCTCGATCACCGCACGCACCTGATTCAGGTAGACATTGACGGTGGCCTGCACCGCATCGGCATTGTTATTGCCGAAGGCATTGAGGAAGCTCGGAATGCGCATCGTCGGGAAGGCCGTCACCGGCACCTTCAGCGCCTCTTCGATCAGGCTGTTGAAGGTACGACCGGTAGGGTCGATCACGCCATCGGGGTGGGCGTACTTGAGATGACGGAACTGGTATTGGCTGATGCACTGCACCAGTTGGCCGTCGCATTTGCCGTTTTCGGGCAGGGCGAAACCCAGCTTGGGAATGATCAGGTTGAATAGATACTGGATGCACTGAACATCGGCAGGCAAGTTGCGGGCTTTACCGGGCGTACCGACCGAGGCACTGATAAGACGAGGCAACCCTTGCAGGCTTTTCATGACGGACATCCTTGTGCGTTAAAGAAGCGATTGCGCTTCGATATCAAGTCCACGCCCTTGTCGTACTCTGAAACAAGTGGCCGGCGCAAGCTAACAAGGTGCCTGGGGGTTGTCCAGAGAGGTTTGGAAAAGTTGTGAGACAGCTATCGATCGGGGACATCACTGGCGGCAGTTTCGTCTGACGGCCAAAGAAAGCCCGCAGACATTCAAGAATAAACGGTTATTCCACCCGGCTTTACTTAGCGTTTTCTTTCTCCCCTCTAGTATGCTGTACCACCCAGGAATGCATAAGGACGACCCTATGCCTGGTCAGATAATCAAATCGGAGAAACGACTGTGAGGCTCGACAAACTGCGCGTGCAGAACTACCGCTGCTTTGGAGAGTTCGAGATCGACTTCGACCCCCATCTGACCGTATTGATTGCTTCCAACGGAGGCGGAAAAACCACAATTCTGGATGCCGCCAGGGTTGCCTTATGGCCTTTTGTGAAAGGTTTTGACCTCGGCAGCCAGACCGGAAAATCCGCGACAATTCAGATAGATGACGTACGCCTAGCCCGCCTTACCAACGACAATATGGAACCCCAAATACCCAGTATCATAGAGGCGTCGGGCCCGTGGGGTGATGGCAAACCGGAACGTCATTGGTTACAACAACGCACGAGCTTGAAAAAATCGACCAACACGCTCGCAGGCGCCGGTTCTAAAGCTCTGACGGGGTACGGCAAATTACTTCAGGAAAAAGTACGTCGTGATGAGCTTGTCGTATTACCGCTAGTCACTTATCTGGGAACCTCGCGGCTCTGGTTTGAGGGGCGCTTTACCTCGGCTGCGGCCCAAACCACTCTGGATAAATCCGAATACTCCAGAACATCGGGCTATCTGAATTGCCTCTCTTATTCGTCAAGCTTCAAAACCTTTACAGCATGGTATAGCTGGATCTATCGCAGCTACCGGGAAGCTCAAGTGGTCGCCCTTGAACGCAATGCACGGTTGTCTGAACTTGGCGTCCGATTCGGGCAGATCATCAAATCGATCAAAGAGGCGATTGATCGCTTAATTCAAACTCCAACCGGTTGGCACAGCTTGGAGTACAGCGAGAGCCATCAACAACAGTTGATCATGCATCATCCTGAACAAGGCATATTGCCCGTGGAAATGCTGAGCGATGGCCTGCGTAACGCCATCGCTATGGTTGCGGACCTCGCCTTTCGGGCTTGCAAGCTGAATCCGCACCTGGGGGCTGAAGCACCTTTGAAAACGCACGGCATCGCTTTAATCGATGAGGTTGACATGTTCCTCCACCCTCATTGGCAACAAACCATCCTGAGTTCATTGCGTGAGGCATTTCCGGCCATGCAATTCATTGTTACCACACACAGTCCGCAAGTTTTGAGTACAGTGCGGCGCGAAAACATTCGAGTGATTGGCAAGGATGTACAAGGCAATCTGGTCGCCTCCCCTCCCCTGGCGATGACTTATGGGGAACCGAGCAGCAGCGTTCTGCACAGCGTAATGCAAGTAGATCCTCAGCCGCCGGTCATTGAAAAGCCTGAGTTGTTACTACTTACCGAATGGGTAGACAAGGGGCGATACGACGAAGAGTCTGCCATTGAATTGATGGAACGGCTTACAGAAGCATTGAGCCCCCAGCACCCCCAGCTTCAGCGTCTACAGCGCAGCATCAAACGGCAGAGAGCGCTTAAAAGATGAGAGCTGTACGCAAACGTGGCCATGGTCCCTATCAATTGAACCACTCCCATGCAAATCCACCTGCCTCAGCCAAAGAGGCGGACAGTCGATGGTCAGGGTTTGGGTATAAACAGCAGGTTCTAGCCTATCTGTTGGAAGAGCAGTATGGCCTCTGTTGCTACAGCGAGATTCGACCCGACCAGATCGGCCTGGGGGTTCATATAGAACACGTCGAAAACAAGAGTCAGAACCCTGCGCGTACTTTTGACTATAGCAACCTCGCCTCTTCCGCTCTGGACAGTGGGACAGATTTACATGCATTCAAGGGTCGGGCATCAGAGGTATTCGGCGGACACGCCCTCGGAAAATCGGATGCCGTTGATATCAACCGCTTTGTTTCCTGCCATCAACCCGACTGCGGCCGTTTTTTCTCCTATCTGTCCGATGGCCGCATAGTGCCCGCCGATAAGTTATCCGCACAGGACGAAGACCGAGCTGTATACAGCATCGGTCTGCTCAATTTGAATAGCCCCTTCCTTCAGAACCTGCGTCAGCAATGGTGGGACGAATTGCAGTTGTTATTCGAGGATCATATTGACCAAGATATGAGCCTACATTGCCTTGCAGGTATAGACCTCATTCCTCGCGGCAAACAGCTAAGTCCTTTCTTCAGCCTCACACGGATGTTTTTCGGGGAAATTGCAGAGGAAGTCCTGGAACAAAATTCCGTTGACTTCAATTAGCTCAAGGCATTCAAAAGCCATGCAATTCACGAGTTTTCTGTTCTTTTTGGTAGTCAATCCACTCGACTACATCATAGGGAAGATATAGCTGCATCTTGGCACGGGAAATCGCGATATATACCTCACAGAGTCGCTGATCGAATGCATAGGCATCCTTGAACCTCACATTGGTCAACAACTCGGGAGTAAGCAGCACCCGGTCGAACTCCATGCCACCCGCGTCTTGAGCCAGCATCAGCATGCAGTGTTTACCGGAATGACCGCTGAGGCGGTTCAAGCGCGTGATATCTGCGGCGTTGAAACCGCTTTCTAATTCGTTCTCGATCCATAGAAACGACTCATCGAACTGAGTTGCTTTGCGTACCTGCTGCCAGTCATCCATGTCATTAAAATAAGCATGCAGGCCCTCGGAGCTGTGTTCGGAGCTGTAAAAGTCCGGCTTGAAGAGCGCAACGACGCTGGTCATGAAGCTCGCGAGATCCTGCTGCGTTCTTCTGTCAGGGAACCCGAACGGGCAGTTGGCCTGATGCAGCTGAATGGCCCATTTCATTGTGTCCCAGTGGGAGGCAGTCAACACCACGCAACCTTCTGGCGGCACAAAACCCTCAGGGTAATGCTCGATGCCGACGTCGGCATCACGAGCGCCCTCGAAGGGGATCTTGCTCTTCTCAGAATGCACACTGATCAACGGATTGACCAAGCGCTCCACATTGCGACCCGAACGCACGGAGTAGCTGATATCGCAGTGCCGAACTTCACGCTTTCTTCTGACCATCTCTCCCTTGGCCAGTTGATACTCGTCGCCCAGCGTGATCAATACCTGCCTGCCGCGCTCGATGATCTGCAATAAAGAGGAAGGAATATCCTGACTTTCGTCAATCAGCACATGGGTATACCGGGGTGGCACTGCGCTGCCTGCCAGACAGGCACGCTTTATCAGAAGCAGTGCCGGGAAGTCAATCTGGGAGGCCCATTGTGTATTACGCTCAAGGTAGGTCCACACGCGACTGGAATACTCCAATAACACCTGAGCATCCACGTTGGACAAGGCTTGCTTGAAGTGAGGGAAATGCCGGGCGGACAGGCTGTGATGACCTGATTGACAGTAGTTTTCGAGTACTTTGAGACAAACGTCGAGAGTCGTTTGGCCATCATGACTACGCCAACCGTGGATATCCAAGGCCTCTGCCACGGCTTGCTTGCTGGGTGACTTGAGCGGCGGGCTAACGTCGACTGGCCGAGAGCCATGCAACAGGGCCTTAGCAAAAGCAGCAAATGTTGATCCGGTCTTGCTGTCCGGTGCCAGGCCCATACGCTCGCGCAGTGTCGCCAATTTTGCGCCAGTGCGCGCCAATACCAGCGTTTTTTCAGGACGCAGACACTCCATTAACGCTCCAAGCAAGTGACTTTTACCGATCCCTGCGTACCCCTGAACGTGCAAGTCTTCATTCAAATTTGCGCGAAAAGTTCTCACCAGTTTGTCTTGGGCCGAACTAAGCCAGTGCTCACGGTGCTTGGGTGTAATCATCTGCTGGCTGAACGGGTCATTACCGCGCAAATGCCGGACCTTGTAATCAAAATCCCATTTGCCGGTGGGTAGCAAATAATCACGCGCCGCGATTTCTTCAGCCAAGAGCAGGCGCAGCTTCAAGTCTTTGATGACGTTGAGGCCGAAATACAATTTGCGAGGATCAAATAGTCGTTGGGCTTCGGATAGCAACGTCGGTGCGCTGGAGGTGGAAGCGTCTACCGCCCAGCCGATCAATTTGGCCAGGATGCGCTCAGCGCCAGTACAGGTCAGCTCTTTCTCCGGAGCCTGCGCCAAATTCTGGATGACCAGCACCGCGGCTAGCTCCGGATCCGTCAGCCCAGCCAATACATTTGCGCTTTCGGAACCCAGCAGGGCTGCACAGGTTTCTTCCGTAACAGGCAAAAAGACCGGGCTAGATAAATCGAAATGTTCCGGTTGCATACTTCCTCGGGGTCAGGCGCATTGTGCGGTCAGTGCTGCTCATTCACTACGATGTAGCGCACGTCGTTAAGCCACCCTAAAGCAATTAATCTGGAATGCACTTCGTGTACCGATACGCCGAGATCAGTACTCAAGTCAGCCAAAATCTGCTGGGCGGTAACGATGTTGTAGCTTTCATGGTTGACATAAATAAAACCGTGTCCCCGCCATTTCACGTCGTAATATTCAAGAAGAGGCACCAGATGCTCTGCCAGGGTCCGAGCATCCATCCAGTTCGGCACCTTTGGAACAAACGAATCAACCATCGTGGCTATTCCTTTCCGATGCTTAGCTCAAAGTTATAGTCGCCTAATGTGCCCGACATGCCGCCCCCGTATCGCCGTCGGTCACTGGCCACCAATGTCTTCTTTGCTTCAATCTGCTGCTGCAATTCGTAGAAGGCGATGTCGAGCAGTCTTCTTAAATCCTGAGCGTTGCATGCAGATATCTTAAGCTCCACCTTGTAGTCGGTTTGCAAAGGAGGCGGTATCTCTCCGGCAGTAGCGACTTCAGAAGCCGATTCTGCGGTTCGGATTATTTCGGACCGGCTGAGAATCTCTGCGTGCTCATCGTCCATGAGATCAAGCACCCTCGACAATTCAAGAGTCTGCTCAGGGTGCGATTGAATACGGTCCTTGATTTCCAAGCGCCGCATCTGCCACTCCCGCAATTTTTCGCGAGTGAGGTCATCGACTTGTTCCACGTGTGCTATCTCCAAATGCAAGGCAATAGAGTATGCCGCCATGGACTGCTAGATGGCAGACGGCTTTAAAGCATTTTTTGGATTTGACTGTGAGAAGGGAGCTCAGGGGGAGCGTTATGGAGGCAACCCCACCAGCCACACCCCGGCACACAATGTTCCCGCTGTGGCTGCTGCCTTCCGGCTCTGACCAGGTTCACGGGTAATCGTTGCGGGGGGACCGATGGGGTCACCATAACGACGCTGGCCTCTCGGCAAGCGGGGCCATTGTACCGATCTGATCGGAAGTTACAACCGTAAAAAATGAGAAGCTTCAAGTACTTGCCATGGCCTTCAACGATGACGCTCTCCCAGCCACTCTGTAGGAGCGAGCTTGCTCGCGAAAAACGTCAACGATAACGCGTGCTTTCTGAATGAACGCGGTGCCTGTGAATTTTTCGCGAGCAAGCTCGCTCCTACAGACTGGCATTGGGGCTTGACCCCTCCCACATTTTCATCATTGTGCCTGCAGGACCTCATCGGCCCTGCCGCCCTCTTCCTGGATGACCAGGTGGATAAAGTGCAACTTGGCTATTACCGCTGGCGGCAGCACGAAGGGGTAGAAATCCGGCTGGCCCATGGCGCGGGACAGTTCGTTGAGCATGCCGGCCAGTTCGATCCAGGCGTTGACGAAGGAGAGGAATGCCGCACCACCAGGGTGTTCGGGGTCGTACAGGGTGGTCAGGGGAAACGGCTGGTAATCCAGATCCATCTCCCGAGCGCTCATGCCAAACCCCAGGGCGGTGTCCACCGCGTCCATCATGTGCAGGTAGTGCGCCCAGGTCTCGGCCCAATCTTCCCAGGGGTGCATGGTCGCGTAGGCGCTGACGCAGGTTTGCTGCCAGTCCGGGCGTGGGCCGTTCTGGTAGTGCTGATCGAGCGCGTCGGCGTAACTGGCGCGTTCGTCGCCGAACAGATTGCGAAACGGCTCGAGCCAGTGGCTGTTGGCAATCAGGCGGTCCCAGTAATAGTGGCCGACCTCATGGCGGAAGTGACCGAGCAAGGTGCGATAGGGCTCGTGCATCTGTACGCGAATCTTTTCACGATGGGCGTCGTCGGCTTCCTTGATGTCGAGGGTGATCAGGCCGTTGGCGTGACCGGTCGTGGGCGCATTGCCCTGCAGGTCGATGCCGACGAAGTCGAACGCCAGGCCGGTGTCTTCGTTGACGCTTTTGGGCACCACCTGCAGGCCCAGGCTGATCAGTTGGGCCACCAGTCGACGCTTGGCGGTTTCCACCTTGCGCCAGCGCTCGGGATTTTCCGCGATGGACAAGTCCGGGATGGTGCGGTTCAGGCTGCACGCTACGCACAGGGCCGAGGTGCTGTGCGCCGGAATCAGCCAGTTGCAGGCCGCCGGGGTCTGGAGGTTGGCGCAGCGGCGAAAGGCGCCGGCGTCGAGGTCGGCGTCCAGCAGCCAGGTGTCAGCCACCGGACCTGGTTGCAGTGAAGACAAGCGGCTTTGCTGCGGGTGATAGCCCAGCAGCGCCGAGCAGGCCAGGCACTGGCTGTTGCGAAAGAACAAGGACTGGCCGCAGCGGCATTGCCATACCTTGCTGTTACGCGAGGATCCGGCCATGAACGGTGCGGCGATGCGCGTGCTGAGTTGCTCGAAGTAGCGAAACATGGCGATCTCTCCCAGGGGTGACTGAGACTAGATCATTTCCCTCGCAGGATCGTTCCCACGCAGCGTGGGAACGATCATCAGACGGAGATGTTGTGCTTGGCGAGGAAAGCGACGAACGCCTCTTCGTCGAGCACTGTGAGCCCCAGTTCGCTGGCCTTGGCCAATTTGGAACCGGCGCCCGGCCCGGCCACTACGCAGTGGGTCTTGGCCGAAACGGAACCGGCCACCTTGGCGCCCAGGCTTTCGAGCTTGTCCTTGGCCACGTCGCGGCTCATCAACTCCAGGGAGCCGGTGAGCACCCAGGTGTGGCCGGCTTCCGGCAGGCCTTCGACGACCTTTTTCTCGCTCTGCCAGTGCATGCCGAAGTCCTTGAGCTGCTGCTCGATGGCCAGGGCGCGGCTGGCGTTGTCTTCGCTATCAAAAAAGTCGCGCACGGCCTTGGCCTGCTTCTCGGGCAGGGCCTGGCGCATGTCCAGCCAGTCGGCCTTGATCACGCCTTCGAGGCTGCCGAACTTGTCCGCCAGTTTCTGCGCCGCGCCCGGCCCCACGGAGGGCACGTGCAGCTTGTCGAGCAGGCCGCCCAGGGTGGTGCTGGCGGCGAACTCGGCGCTCAGGTCGCCCTGCTCCTGCACTTGCAGGGCGCATTCATCGGGCGACAGCAGCGCGCCAATCACCTCCTGGTTATGGCTGTCTTCAAAGAAGCTGTGGATTTCGTGCGCCACTTCCAGGCCCACGTCCGGCAAGTACGTCAGCACTTCCGGCAAGGCCTTCTGCACCCGCTCCAGGGACGCCAGGGAGCGCGCCAGCACCTTGGCGGTCTCCTCGCCCACATCGGGAATGCCCAGGGCGTAGATAAACCGCGCCAGGGTCGGCGTCTTGCTGTTTTCGATGGCGGCGATCAGCTTTTTGCTGGAAATATCGGCAAAGCCTTCCAGGTCGATGATCTGCTCATACTTGAGTTTGTAGAGGTCGGCCGGCGAGCCGATCAGTTTTTCATCCACCAGTTGTTCGATGGTCTTGTCGCCCAGGCCGTCGATGTCCATGGCGCGGCGCGAGACGAAATGAATGATCGCCTGCTTGAGCTGCGCGCCACAGGCCAGCCGCCCGACGCAGCGGTACACCGCGCCCTCGCTGACGGTTTCCTTGCCCTTGCTGCGCTTGACCAGTTGCGTGCGTTCCACGTGGGAACCGCACACCGGGCAACTTTTGGGGATCTGCACCGCACGCGCGTGTTCCGGACGACGCTCGGTAACCACCGAGACCACCTGCGGGATCACATCCCCGGCGCGGCGGATGATCACCGTGTCGCCGATCATCAGGCCCAGGCGCGCCACTTCGTCCATGTTGTGCAGGGTGGCGTTGGACACGGTCACGCCGGCGACCTTGACCGGTTTCAACCGCGCCACGGGCGTGACGGCGCCGGTACGGCCGACCTGGAATTCCACGTCGAGCAACTCGGTCAGTTCTTCCATGGCAGGGAATTTATGCGCAATGGCCCAGCGCGGCTCGCGGGCGCGGAAGCCCAGTTCCCGCTGGGCGGCAATACTGTTGACCTTGAACACCACACCGTCGATCTCGTACGACAGGCTGTTGCGCCGCTCGCCGATGTCGCGGTAGTAGTCCAGGCATTCCTGGATGCCCTTGGCCAGTTTCAGTTCATGACTGATCGGCATGCCCCACTTCTGCAACTGCTTGAGGTTGCCGATATGGGTGTCACTGATATCCGCCGTCACTTGGCCGATGCCATAGCAGCAGAATTCCAGCGGGCGGCTGGCGGTGATCTTCGAATCCAGCTGGCGCAGGCTGCCGGCCGCTGCATTGCGCGGGTTGGCGAAGGTCTTGCCGCCGACTTCCAGTTGCGAAGCGTTCAGGCGCTCGAAACCGGCCTTGGACATGAACACTTCACCGCGCACTTCCAGGGTGGCCGGCCAGCCGCTGCCGTGCAGCTTCAACGGGATGTTGCGCACGGTGCGCACATTGACGCTGATGTCTTCGCCGGTGGTCCCGTCGCCACGAGTGGCGCCGCGCACCAGTTCGCCATCCTGATACAACAGGCTGACCGCCAGGCCATCCAGCTTTGGCTCGCAACTGTATTCGACACTGGCGAACAAGTCCCCGGCCGGCAGATCCAGGCCCTCGGTCACCCGGCGATCGAATTCCAGCATGGTCGCTTCATCGAAGGCGTTACCGAGGCTGAGCATCGGGATTTCATGCCTGACTTGAGTAAACGCCGACAACGCCGCGCTGCCGACCCGCTGTGTCGGCGAATCACGCGTCACCAGCTCCGGATGTTCGGCTTCCAGGGCTTTGAGCTCACGGAACAAGCGGTCGTACTCAACGTCCGGAATGCTCGGCTCGTCGAGGACGTGGTAACGGTAATTGTGCTGATCCAGTTCAGCGCGCAGTTCGAGGATGCGGGTATGGGCGGCGGTCATGGTGTTCTCTCAAAAAGCAAAAGAGCAGCCGAAGCTGCTCAAATGGTAGTGCGCTTATTCTATCCGACAACGCCGAGGCGTAATCCTCAGCGTTTTTGTGTCAGGGCGCGACGCTCGAACTCGACGATGCGCTGACGATAATGCTCGATGGTCTGGGCGGTGAGGACGCTGCGTTGATCGTCCTTGAGCTCGCCGTTGAGTTCCTGGGACAGCTTGCGGGCCGCAGCCACCATCACGTCGAACGCTTGCTTGGGGTGACGCGGGCCGGGCAGGCCGAGGAAGAAACTGACCGCCGGGGTGCTGAACAGGTCGATGTCGTCCAGATCGAAGGTGCCGGGCTTGACCGCGTTGGCCATGGAGAACAGCACTTCGCCGTTGCCGGCCATGCTTTCGTGACGGTGGAAAATATCCATCTCGCCAAAGCGCAGGCCGCTCTCAAGGATGTTCTGCAACAGGGCCGGGCCTTTGAAGCCACCGGCATCGCGGCAGATCACACTGATTACCAGCACTTCTTCGGCGGCCGGCTGATCGTTGACCGATTGGCGCGATGGGGCCTTGCCGCCGTTTTCATCCGGGAAATCATCATCGCGGCTGCTGAAGCTCGGGCCTTCGTCGACGTCCAGGTTCAGGTCGCCCTGATGCGGCTCGGCCACGCCCGCACTGCCGCGCTTGCCACGCTTGGACGAAGGCTCGCGGGCCTCACGCACCGGCGCGCTCATCGACGGCAAGTCGTGCTCGTCCAGCTGCGGTTCCTTGTGGGTATCCAGCACACGGGGCGGCCCCAGCAGCTCGGCGCTGCCGTCGTCGTCAGGTAAGTTGGACAGGTTTCGGTCCAGGCGAAATTTAAGCTTGCCCTTGCCACCGCGCATGCGGCGCCAGCCATCAAAAAGAATACCGGCAATGACAATGATGCCGATGACGATCAGCCACTCGCGCAGACCGATTTCCATGTAATCCCGTGCCTCTAATAAAAAATGCTGAAAAATAAGGGGTTTAGCACCGTGCAAACCGCTTTAAAACGTGGCGCCAACTCTATGTTCTGACTGACGTTTTGCCCACGCATACGAAAAATTGACATTAAACTAGCACGACCAAAGATAACTTTACACCGTCTGTCAAAATGCCTTGAGCAAATATGTCCATTTGCCACTTTTCCCAGACTGGTAAACCATCCTACAGCGTGCTGTAAAATTCCTTCCTGACAGACCTCAGGATTCCACCATCGCCATCGCTTCTTCCACATCGACGGCGACCAAACGCGAACAGCCCGGCTCATGCATCGTCACGCCCATCAATTGATCGGCCATTTCCATGGCGATCTTGTTGTGGGTGATATAGATGAACTGCACCGTCTGGGACATCTCCTTGACCAGCCGAGCGTAGCGTCCAACGTTAGCGTCATCCAGCGGTGCATCGACCTCGTCGAGCATGCAGAACGGCGCCGGGTTCAGCTTGAAGATGGCAAATACCAGGGCCAGGGCCGTCAGGGCCTTTTCGCCGCCGGACAACAAATGGATGGTGCTGTTCTTCTTGCCCGGTGGCCGCGCCATGATCGTTACCCCTGTATCGAGTAGATCTTCGCCCGTCAGTTCCAAGTAGGCACTGCCACCACCGAAAACTTTTGGGAATAACGCCTGTAAACCGCCATTAATCTGATCAAAGGTATCCTTGAAGCGGTTGCGGGTTTCCTTGTCGATCTTGCGGATCACGTTTTCCAGGGTGTCCAGCGCTTCGACCAGGTCGGCGTTCTGGGCATCCAGATAACGTTTGCGCTCGGACTGCTGCTGGTACTCATCGATGGCCGCGAGGTTGATCGCGCCCAGTCGCTGGATACGCGCGGCAATGCGCTCAAGTTCTTCTTCGGCGTCTTTTTCGTTGGCCTGGGCGGTCAGCGTGTTGAGTACGCCGTGCAGGTCGTAGCCGTCTTCGAGCAACTGGTCCTGCAAAGTCTTGCGACGCACGGTCAAGGCTTGCCACTCCATGCGCTGTTGTTCGAGCTGTCCGCGAATCAGCTGGGATTGCTGTTCGGCCGTGGTGCGGCGCTTTTCAGCCTCGCGCAGTTCGCGGTCGGCGTCCTCCAGGGCGATCTGCGCGGTCTTGAGTTCTTCGTCGACGCTCATGCGCTTGTCGAGCAACTCTTCAAGCTTGAGGCGCAGTTCTTCCAGCGGCGCTTCGCCCTCCTCCAGGTTGAGGCTCAGTTGCTCGCGCTTTTCGGAGAGGCGTTCCGATTGCATCTCCAGGCGTTCAAGGGCCTGGGCCGTGGACGTGTGCTGGGCGCGCAGCGAGCCGAGGCGCACCGCCAGTTGGTGCGCGTGGTCCTTGTGCTGGCGGGCTTCCTGGCGCACGCGGTCGAGGCGTTCGCGCAGGCTGTCGCGCTGGGCCAGCAGCAGTTCGCGCTGCTCGGTGTCCAGGGCCATGCTGTCGAGGGCTTCCTGCAACAGCAGGCGCGCTTCGCCGATCTGTTCGTGCTCCAGGGCACGCTGCTCGCCCATTTCGGCGACTTCTTCGTCAAGGCGGGTGCGGCGCAGGGTCAGTTGCTCGACCTTGGCTTTGCTCGCCGACAGTTGCGCTTTCAATTCGCCTTGCTGGCGCGCCTCGTCCTGCAACAGGCGGCGCAGATGCTCGCGGCCGGTCTCTTGCTGGCGCTGGGTGGCGCGCAGGGTTTGCAGTTCGCTTTCCAGGCTTTCCAGGGTGGCCTCGCGCTCTTCACGCTCGGCGCTCAGGTTGACGATTTCCTGGCCACGGGCCAATACGCCGCTTTCGGCCTCACTGGCACGGCGCACGCGCAGGAAGTGGCGGCCGACCCAATAGCCGTCGCGACTGATCAAGCTCTCGCCGGCCGCTAGCTGGCCGCGTTGGGCCAGGGCCTGCTCCAGTGATTCGACCGGTTTGACCTGGCCCAGCCACGGCGACAGGTCAATCGCCGCCTCGACCTTGTCCAGCAGGCTGCCCGGCACGCGCGTGCCATCGGCTGCGGGACTGAGCAGGCGCAGGTCGCCCTGGGTGAAACCGGCCAGGTCGAAGCCGCCGAAATCATCCACCAGCACCGCTTGCAGATCGGCGCCCAGCACGGTTTCCACCGCCAGCTCCCAACCGGCCTCGACCTTCAAGCCTTCGGCCAGGCGCGGGCGCTCGGCCAGGTGCTGGTCGCGCAGCCATTCGGCGGTGCCGGTGCCGGGGTCCAGCGCGGCTTGCTGCAAGGCTTCCAATGAAGCCAGCCGCCCGTTGAGGCGCTGCAGATCGCCCTGGGCCTGTTGCTGCGCCTGGGTCGCGGTGTGCAATTGCTGGCGCAATTGCTCGAGGCGTTCCACTTGCTGCGTTTCGCTGGCCTCGAGCTCTTCGAGGGTCATTTCGCTTTCGGCCAGTTGCTCGCTCAACTGCATGATCGCCGCATCTTCCGGGTCGGCGGCGAGCAACACGCGCTCTTCCTGCAGGCGGCGCTGACGTTCAGCCAGGCGCTCCATGCTGGTTTCCAGTTGCTGGATACGCGACTGCTGCACCTCGGCCTGGCGACGCGGTTCGGCGGATTTGAGGTTGAACGTGTCCCACTGCTCCTGCCAGCCGTGCATGCCGGTTTCGGCTTCTTCCAGGGCGGCGGCGGCTTCTTCGGCGGCGGCGCTGGTGATTTCCTGCTCGGGGGTGAGCATGTCCAGCTCTTCGCCCAGGGTCAGCAGCAAGGTACGGTCGTGGCCCAGGTGCGACTCGGTCTCCAGGCGTGCGCGTTCGGCTTCCTTCAGATCGTCCTGCAACTGGCGCAGGCGTTGCTGGCCGTGCTGGATGCTCTGTTCGACCCGAGCAATATCACCGCCCACCGAATAGAAGCGGCCCTGCACCAGATTGAAGCGTTCGGACAGTTCATGGTGCCCGTCCCGCAGGCGTTCGATGCTGGCGTCGGCGTTGCGCTGCTCGGCCACCAGCGCTTCAAAGCTGACTTCCTGGGTGCCGATGATCGCTTCGCGCTGGCCGACCTGGTCGTTCAGCGCCTGCCAGCGCAGGGCCGACAGTTGTGCCTTGAGCTGGCGCTCTTCGGCCTTGTATTCCTGATACTTCTCGGCCGCCTGCGCCTGGCGGTGCAGGCGCTCCAACTGGCGCTCCAGCTCTTCGCGCAGGTCGGTCAGGCGGGCGAGGTTTTCATGGGTGCGGCGGATGCGGTTTTCGGTCTCGCGGCGGCGCTCCTTGTATTTGGAGATGCCGGCCGCTTCCTCGATAAAGTTGCGCAGGTCTTCGGGCTTGGCTTCGATCAGCTTGGAGATCATGCCCTGCTCGATGATCGAGTAACTGCGCGGGCCCAGGCCTGTGCCGAGGAAGATATCGGTGATGTCGCGTCGACGGCATTTGGTGCCGTTGAGGAAATAACTGTTCTGGCTGTCGCGCGTGACTTTACGGCGAATGGAGATTTCCGCGTAGGCCGCGTACTCGCCGACCAGGGTGCCGTCGGAGTTGTCGAACACCAGTTCGATGCTGGCCTGGCTCACCGGTTTGCGGCTGGTGGAGCCGTTGAAGATGACGTCGGTCATCGACTCGCCGCGCAGGTTTTTCGCCGAACTCTCGCCCATCACCCAGCGCACGGCGTCGATGATATTCGACTTGCCGCAGCCATTGGGCCCGACCACCGCCGCCATGTTACTGGGGAAGTTCACCGTGGTCGGGTCGACGAAGGATTTGAACCCCGCCAGTTTGATGCACTTGAGCCGCACGTTTAGGCGTCCGCCAACGCTGCGATGACCAGCGAGCTGCTGCGCTGGCAGTAGGCCGACAGCACCAGGCGGATCTGCGCCAGGTCGCGGGCCAGCACGGCCGCGAGCAGTTGTTCGAACAGCGCGAGGTACTCGCTCATTTCCGCCTTGCGCTGGTCAAGGGCCAGGTAATAGGCGCGGTTCATCGCCGGCTGCAGGTTCTCGACGGTCTCCTGCAGGTACGGATTGTTGGCGAAGGGGTACGCGGCGCGCATCACATTGAAGCTTTCTTCGACAAAGGCACGGATGTCCTGGCGCTCGTAGCTGCCCATCAGGCGCTGCTGGATTTGCAGGAATGGCGCCATGTCGGCCTGGGTCTGCCAGCCTTCGGCCACTGCATTGCCAAGCAGGATGTACATCTCGCCCATCAACGTGCACAGGCTCTGCACCTTGTGTGCGGTGAGTTCGGTGACGTGAGCGCCACGGCGCGGCAGGATCGCGATCAGGTGCCGGCGTTCGAGGATCAGCAAGGCTTCGCGCACGGAACCACGGCTGACATTCAGCGCCAGCGTGACCTTCTGTTCCTGGATCCGCTCCCCAGGCTTGAGATCGCCGCGAATGATACGTTCGGCGAGGTGGTGAGCGATTTGCTCGGCGAGACTGTCCGGCGCCTTGAACGTCATGTTTTCCCTTCAAAATCTTCTATCGGTACAAGCGCGGCAGTGTAGCGCATTGGCCCGCTGATGGCGCTACGCCCACGGCGGCGAATTTGGCATGAAACACGCAAGTCTGAACCGCCATAAGCCCCTGAAAACACCGGTTCCAGAAGACTGGACCATAATTGAATGTGTTGTGACCGGATTTTCTTGACCCTTAGGTCAGAAAACCATTGACCGAAAAGTCAGACATGACTAGATTCGGCGCAAAGCGGTTAACAACAATAATGAGTCTGCGAGGCCTTCCGTGATCCAGTTTTTACTTAACCAGGAACTCCGTAGCGAGCACGCCCTGGACCCCAACCTGACCGTGCTCAACTATTTGCGTGAGCATGTGGGCAAATCCGGAACCAAGGAAGGCTGCGCCAGCGGCGACTGCGGTGCGTGCACCGTGGTGGTCGGCGAGTTGCACCGCAACGATCAAGGCGTTGAGCAGATCCGTTATCGCAGCCTCAATTCGTGCCTGACCTTTGTCTCGTCGTTGCACGGCAAGCAACTGATCAGTGTCGAAGACCTCAAGCATCAGGGCCAACTGCACAGCGTGCAGCAGGCGATGGTCGAGTGCCACGGCTCGCAGTGCGGCTTCTGCACCCCGGGCTTCGTGATGTCGTTGTTTGCCCTGCAAAAGAACAGCGACGCGCCCGACACCCAGAAAGCCCACGAAGCCCTGGCCGGCAACCTGTGCCGCTGCACCGGTTACCGCCCGATTCTGGCGGCGGCCGAACAGGCCTGTTGCAACAAGCCCCAGGACCAGTTCGACAGCCGTGAAGCCCAGACCATCGCGCAGCTCAAGGCGATTGCACCAACGCAAACCGGCGAACTCAACAGCGGCGACAAACGCTGCCTGGTGCCGTTGACGGTCGTCGACCTGGCCGATCTCTACGACGCCTACCCGCAAGCCCGCCTGCTGGCCGGCGGCACCGACCTGGCGCTGGAAGTCACCCAGTTCCATCGCACCCTGCCGGTGATGATTTACGTCGGTAATATCGAAGAGATGAAGCGCATCGAATCCTTCGACGACCGCCTGGAAATCGGCGCCGCCACCGCCCTCTCCGACTGCTACACCGCACTGCACCACGAATACCCCGATTTTGGCGACTTGCTGCACCGCTTCGCCTCCCTGCAGATCCGCAACCAGGGCACCCTGGGCGGCAATATCGGCAACGCCTCGCCCATCGGCGACTCCCCGCCGCTGCTGATCGCCCTCGGTGCGCAGATTGTGCTGTGCAAGGGCCAGACCCGCCGCACCCTGGCGCTGGAAGACTACTTTATCGACTACCGCGTCACTGCCCGCCAGGACAGCGAATTCATCGAGAAGATCATCGTGCCCAAGGGCCATTCACTGTTTCGCGCGTACAAGGTGTCCAAGCGCCTGGACGACGATATTTCCGCCGTCTGCGCCGCCTTCAACCTGAAGCTCGACAACGGTGTGATCAGCGAGGCCCGCGTCGCCTTCGGCGGCATGGCCGCTACCCCCAAGCGCGCCAGGCACTGCGAAACGGTACTGGTCGGCGCCACCTGGAACGCCGCTACCGTGGAAAAAGCCTGCGCCGCCCTGGCCGAGGACTTCACCCCGCTGTCGGACTTCCGCGCCAGCAAGGAATACCGCCTGCTCAGCGCGCAGAACCTGCTGCGCAAATACTTCATCGAACTGCAAACGCCGCACATCGAGACTCGGGTGACCGCTTATGTCTAACCATCACGCCGTGGTAAAAACCCAGGCCGAACTGGCCGAGCTGTTTGCCCAGGACCTGACCTCCGGCGTCGGCCGCAGCGTCAGGCATGACAGCGCCGCCAAGCATGTCAGCGGCGAGGCGCAGTACATCGACGACCGCCTCGAATTTCCCAACCAGCTGCACCTGTATGCGCGCCTGTCCGACCGCGCCCACGCGAAAATCCTCAGCATCGACACCGCGCCCTGCTACGCCTTCGACGGCGTGCGCATCGTGATTACCCACGAAGACGTACCGGGCCTCAAGGACATCGGCCCATTGATGCCCGGCGATCCGCTGCTGGCCATCGACACCGTGCAGTTCGTCGGCCAGGTGGTGCTGGCCGTGGCCGCCCGCGATCTTGAGACCGCGCGTAAAGCCGCGATGGCGGCGGTGATCGAATACGAAGACCTGGAGCCGGTGCTGGATGTGGTCGAGGCGTTTCGCAACAAACACTTCGTGCTCGACAGCCACACCCATCAACGCGGTGATGCGGCCGGCGCGCTGGCGAGCGCGAAACACCGTATCCAGGGCACGCTGCATATCGGCGGCCAGGAGCATTTCTACCTGGAGACGCAGATTTCTTCGGTGATGCCTACCGAAGACGGCGGCATGATCGTGTACTGCTCCACGCAAAACCCCACCGAAGTGCAGAAACTGGTGGCCGAAGTGCTCGATGTGTCGATGAACAAGATCGTCGTCGACATGCGCCGCATGGGCGGCGGGTTTGGCGGCAAGGAAACTCAGGCCGCCAGCCCCGCCTGCCTGTGCGCGGTGGTGGCGCGCCTCACCGGGCAGCCGACCAAGATGCGTCTGCCGCGGGTCGAAGACATGCTGATGACCGGCAAGCGCCACCCTTTCTACATCGAATATGACGTGGGCTTTGACGACAACGGCCGTTTGCACGGCATCAACCTGGAGCTGGCCGGCAACTGCGGCTGTTCGCCGGACCTGTCCAACTCGATTGTCGACCGTGCGATGTTCCACGCCGATAACGCGTATTACCTGGGCGATGCCACGGTCAACGGCCATCGCTGCAAGACCAACACCGCCTCCAACACAGCTTATCGTGGCTTCGGCGGCCCCCAGGGCATGGTCGCCATCGAGGAAGTGATGGACGCCATCGCCCGCCACCTGGCGCTGGACCCGCTGGCCGTGCGCAAGGCCAACTACTACGGCAAGACCGAGCGCAACGTCACCCACTACTACCAGACCGTCGAGCACAACATGCTCGAAGAAATGACCGCCGAGCTGGAGGCGAGCAGCCAGTACGCCGAGCGCCGCGAAGCGATTCGCCTGTACAACGCCCACAGCCCGATCCTGAAAAAAGGCCTGGCGCTGACCCCGGTCAAATTCGGCATCTCGTTTACCGCGAGCTTTCTCAACCAGGCCGGCGCGCTCATTCATATCTACACCGACGGCAGCATTCACCTGAACCATGGCGGAACCGAAATGGGCCAGGGCCTGAACACCAAGGTCGCCCAGGTGGTGGCCGAAGTGTTCCAGGTCGACATCGACCGCGTGCAGATCACCGCGACCAACACCGACAAAGTGCCGAACACCTCGCCAACCGCAGCGTCCAGCGGTGCCGACCTGAACGGCAAGGCCGCCCAGAACGCCGCCGAAACCATCAAGCAGCGCCTGGTGGAATTTGCCGCACGCAAGTACGACGTCAGCGAAGCGGATGTGGAATTTCGCAACGGCCATGTGCGCGTGCGTGAGCAGATCCTGAGCTTCGAGGCGCTGATCCAGCAGGCGTATTTCGCCCAGGTCTCGCTGTCGAGCACCGGCTTCTACAAGACTCCGAAGATCTTCTACGACCGCAGCCAGTCGCGCGGACGGCCGTTCTACTACTTTGCATTCGGCGCGGCCTGCTGCGAGGTGATCGTGGACACCCTGACCGGCGAATACAAGATGCTGCGCACTGACATCCTCCACGACGTGGGCGCTTCGTTGAACCCGGCCATCGACATCGGCCAGGTGGAAGGCGGGTTTATCCAGGGCATGGGCTGGCTGACCATGGAAGAGCTGGTGTGGAACAACAAGGGCAAGCTGATGACCAATGGCCCGGCCAGCTACAAGATCCCGGCGGTGGCCGACATGCCGCTGAACCTGCGGGTGAAGCTGGTGGAAAACCGCAAGAACCCCGAAGACACGGTGTTCCATTCCAAGGCCGTGGGCGAGCCGCCGTTCATGCTCGGGATTGCTTCGTGGTGCGCGATCAAGGATGCGGTGGCGAGCCTGGGTGATTATCGCCAGCAGCCGAAGATCGACGCGCCGGCCACGCCCGAGCGGGTGTTGTGGGGGTGTGAGCAGATGCGCAAGTTGAGCGCCGCTGTGGCGGTGGATACCGAAACCGAGTTGGCTTCGCTCTAGACCGAGGCGCTGCCATCGGGGGCAAGCCCCCTCCCACATTTTGAACTGTGAATACCTTCAAGTGTGGGAGGGGGCTTGCCCCCGATGACGGCCTGACAGACACCACAAGAGGTGACTATGAACAACTGGATCAGCGCCCTCGCCGACCTGCAGAACCAGGGCGAGCCCTGCGTACTGGTGACCATCATCGAAGAGCTCGGCTCCACGCCGCGCAACGCCGGTTCGAAGATGGTAATCAGTGCCGCGCAGACCTTCGACACCATCGGCGGCGGGCACCTGGAATACAAGGCGATGCAGATCGCCCGCGAGATGCTCGCCCGTGGCCAGCAGAACACCCACCTGGAGCGCTTCAGCCTCGGCGCGAGCCTGGGCCAGTGCTGTGGTGGCGTCACCGTGCTGCTGTTCGAACCGATGGGCCAGGTGCAGGCGCACATCGCGGTATTCGGTGCCGGCCACGTGGGGCGTGCACTGGTGCCGTTGCTGGCGAGCCTGCCGTGCCGGGTGCGCTGGATCGATGCCCGTGAGCAGGAATTCCCGGAGAACATCCCGAAAGGCGTGCGTAAAATCGTCAGCGAAGAGCCGGTCGACGAAATCGCCGACTTGCCGGCGGGCAGTTACTGCATCGTCATGACCCACAACCACGCGCTGGACCTGGAACTCACCGCCGCCCTGCTCAAGCGCAATGACTTTGCCTACTTCGGCCTGATCGGCTCCCGGACCAAGCGCGTCAAGTTCGAACACCGCCTGCGCGATCGCGGCTTCGATGCCGCGCAACTGCAACGCATGCGCTGCCCCATGGGCCTCACCGAGGTGAAGGGCAAATTGCCGGTGGAGATTGCCATCTCCATCGCCGGCGAAATCATCGCCACCTATAACGCCAATTTCGGCCAGCACACCGCCAGCGCCGAACCCATTGCCAAATTGCTGCCGGTGTCACGCCGCAGCCAAGCTATCAATTGAGATCACCATGCCTTTGACCCGCAAAGCCTACCGCGCCGCCATCCTGCACAGCATCGACGACCCTGCCATCGTGGGCATTGAAGCGTCCTACGAATATTTCGAAGACGGCCTGCTGGTGATCGATAACGGCCAGATCAGTGCGCTCGGCCACGCCAGCGACCTGCTGCCGACGTTGCCCGCTGACATCGATATCACTCACTACCAGGATGCATTGATCACCCCCGGCCTGATCGACACCCACATCCACCTGCCGCAGACCGGCATGGTCGGCGCCTATGGCGAGCAGTTGCTGGACTGGCTCAACACCTACACCTTCCCCTGTGAAAGCCAGTTCGCCGACAAGGCCCACGCCGAGGAAGTCGCGGACATTTTCATCAAGGAGCTGCTGCGCAACGGCACCACCACCGCGCTGGTGTTCGGCAGTGTGCATCCGCAGTCGGTGAACGCGTTCTTTGAAGCGGCCGAAAAACTCGACCTGCGCATGATCGCCGGCAAGGTGATGATGGATCGCAACGCGCCGGACTACCTGACCGACACGCCGCAATCGGGCTACCAGGAAAGCAAGGCGCTGATCGAGCGCTGGCACGGCAAGGGCCGCCTGCACTATGCCGTCACGCCGCGCTTTGCGCCGACCAGCACGCCGGAGCAACTGGCGCTGGCCGGGCAACTGCTGGACGAGTACCCGGACCTGTACATGCAGACCCACATCAGTGAGAACAAGCAGGAAGTCGAATGGGTGAAGGAGTTGTTCCCGGAGCGCAAAGGCTATCTGGATGTGTACGACCACTACAAATTGCTGGGCGAACGCTCGGTGTTTGCCCACGGCGTGCATCTGTGTGACGACGAGTGTGCCCGGCTGGCGCAGACCGGCTCGGCCGTGGCGTTCTGCCCGACGTCGAACCTGTTCCTCGGCAGTGGCCTGTTCAACCTGCCGATGGCCGAGAAGCACACACTGAATGTCGGCCTGGGCACCGACGTGGGCGGCGGCACCAGCTTCTCGCTGCTGCAAACGCTGAATGAAGCCTACAAGGTCATGCAATTGCAGGGCGCGCGGTTGAGCCCGTTCAAGTCGCTGTACCTGGCCACCCTGGGCGGCGCGCGGGCGTTGCGCCTGGAAGACCGGATCGGCACCTTGCAGCCGGGCACGGACGCGGACTTCCTGGTGCTGGACTACAACGCCACGCCGCTGCTCAGCTACCGCTTGAAGCAGGCCAATAACATTGCCGAGACGCTGTTTGTGCTGATGACACTGGGGGATGATCGAGCGGTATTGCAGACCTACGCGGCCGGCAATCTGGTGCACCAACGCTAATTTCAGAGGCACCAAAAAACCAATGTGGGAGGGGGCTTGCCCCCGATTGCGGTGGATCCGCCAACCTATGCATTGACTGACACACTGCTATCGGGGGGCAAGCCCCCTCCCACATTTTTATCCCCGGTGAATCAGGGAAACTACAGTTTTACCGAAGAGCGCCCCGCTTTCTTGGTCTGCAACAGATGCGAGAACACCGCATGCAAATCATCCGACGCACTTTCCTCATCGAGGTTGAGCTTGCTGTCGATGTGATCCATGTGATGCATCATCAAATCCACCGCCAGTCCCGCATCCCGTGCTTCGATCGCGTCGATCAACTGGGTGTGCTCATCGTAGGAACAGTGCGAGCGGTTGCCGCTTTCGTACTGGGCGATGATCAATGAGGTCTGGGACACCAGGCTGCGCTGGAAGCTGATCAGCGGCGCATTCTTCGCCGCTTCGGCCAGCTTCAGGTGAAATTCGCCGGAGAGGCGAATACCGGCGCCACGGTCACCACGGGAGAAACTGTCGCGTTCGTCGTTGACCATCTGGCGCAACTCGGCCAGTTGCTCGGCGGTAGCGTGCTGCACCGCCAACTCGGTGATCGCCCGCTCCACCAGACGCCGCGCCATGAACACCTGGCGGGCTTCATCGACGCTCGGGCTGGCGACGACCGCGCCACGATTGGGCCGCAGCAACACCACACCCTCATGGGCCAGGCGCGACAACGCGCGGCGAATGATGGTACGGCTCACGCCGAAGATTTCGCCCAGTGCCTCTTCACTCAATTTGGTGCCAGGTGCCAGGCGTTGTTCGAGGATCGCCTCGAAGATATGCGCGTAGACGATATCGTCCTGGGTTCCGCTGCGACCGGTCTTGCCGGCGCGCGGTTGTTTCTTGAGAGGTTGCAACTGTTCGTTCATGGGCACTCGGGTAGGGAGAACGGCGGCGAATTAACGGTAATACGACAACTTTAAGGTAATACGGCAACAGGGAGTCGCTGGCAAGTATCGCCTGAAAACACGGCACATTGTACACAACCCAATGCGCCAACACACTGTACGGCTGTTTGCGGCGCCGGCTGTATTGCAATGGGTCGTTACGTTTGAGTTTAGGCTTGATTCCACGATTTCCCATGAACGACATCCCACTGTAGGAGCGAGCTTGCTCGCGAAGAACCCAAGGGCGCCGCGTTTAATCTGATTGCCCGCGTTATCGTTGGCGATTTTCGCGAGCAAGCTCGCTCCTACCGCGTGCGGAGTCAGATAAAAGGAACACCCTTTCATGACCGATGCCACCCAAGCGCCGCTGCGCCCGCTGGCCGACACTTCACCTTCGGCCATCGTCGCCGGTTTCATCGCGATGATGACCGGCTACACCAGCTCGCTGGTGCTGATGTTCCAGGCCGGCCAGGCCGCCGGTTTGACCACGGCGCAGATTTCCTCGTGGATCTGGGCGATTTCCATCGGCATGGCGGTGTGCAGCATCGGCCTGTCCCTGCGTTATCGCACGCCGATCACCATCGCCTGGTCGACACCCGGCGCGGCGCTGTTGATCACAAGCCTGGGCGGCGTCAGTTACGGCGAGGCCATCGGTGCCTACATCACCTGCGCAGTGCTGGTGACGATCTGCGGGATGACCGGCAGCTTTGAAAAACTCGTCAAGCGTATCCCCGCGTCGCTGGCGGCGGCGTTGCTGGCGGGGATTCTGTTCAAGATCGGCAGTGAAATCTTCGTCGCCGCGCAGCATCGCACCGGCCTGGTGCTGGGGATGTTTTTCACTTACCTGATCATCAAGCGCCTGTCGCCGCGTTATGCGGTGCTGGCCGCACTGGTGAGCGGCACCCTGCTGTCGGGCTTGATGGGGTTGCTGGATTTCAGCGGCTTTCATCTGGAAGTCGCGACACCGGTATGGACCACGCCGCACTTTTCGCTGGCGGCGACCATCAGCATCGGTATCCCGCTGTTCGTGGTGGCGATGACCTCGCAGAACATGCCGGGGGTCGCCGTGCTGCGCGCCGACGGCTACACCGTGCCGGCCTCACCATTGATCACCAGCACCGGGCTCGCCTCGCTGGTGCTGGCGCCCTTTGGCTCCCACGGCATCAACCTGGCGGCCATCAGCGCGGCAATCTGCACCGGGCCGCACGCTCACGAAGACCGCAACAAGCGCTATACAGCTGCCGTCTGGTGCGGGGTGTTCTACGGGATTGCCGGGGTGTTCGGCGCCACATTGGCGGCGCTCTTCGCCGCGTTGCCCAAGGAACTGGTGCTGTCGATTGCGGCGCTGGCGTTGTTTGGCTCGATCATCAATGGCCTGAGCATCGCCATGAGTGAGCCCAGGGAACGGGAAGCGGCGTTGATCACCTTCATGGTCACCGCGTCAGGCCTGACGCTGTTTTCCATTGGTTCGGCGTTCTGGGGGATTGTGGCGGGAGTGTTGACGCTGCTGATTCTGAACGGGCGCAAGGCATAAAAAAACGGCGACCCTCAGGTCGCCGTTTTGTTTAGTATCACTTGGCCGCGTTGATCGGCTTTTCCGGATACCACACGTCCAGCAACGGGCTGACTTCAGCCTTGGTCAGCTCGGAACGGGTTTTCAGCCAGGCTTCAACGGCAGCACGCTGCTCTTCGTTGACCGAGCCACGCTTCTGCAGGCAAACCAGACCGTAGTCATCGCCGCCGACATAACCCAGACCGTTGGCTTCCATGGCTTCTTTGATGAATGCTTCGAGGAAAGCGTCGATAGCTTCTTCACTCAGGCCTTCTTTGAAGTCCAGGTTCAGTTCGAAACCCAGCTCTTGAAATTCATCAACGCACAGTTTTTTGCGCAGACGCTGGGAACGGTTAGTCGCCATTGGAACAATCCTCTTAAGTAATAACGGCCGGCACTTTAGCAGTTTAAGGCGGCAATTGCCCGACTCTCTGGGACGGGCGGCGTTTGGCCGATAAAAAAACCCGGATTACCCGCTATCGTTCAGCTACAAGTAAGCTCGGCTTGGGGCATAATGCCGACACTTTCATGACCAATGAGGGATTTTTCTTGTATACCCCTCGCCTTTTTCACCCTTCTCAGCAGTAGGGTCTTATTTTTTATGATCAAATCGTTGCGTTCCGTTTTCCTCGCCGGTGTTCTTCTGCCATTGGCCCTGCATGCCACCGCCGCCCCCGTCAATAACACCCTGCCCCCCAGTGTTGCCCAGGCCCTTCAGAAGGCCAAACTGCAAAATACCGCCCTGTCCCTGGTGATGTTGCCCTTGAACGGCCCCGGTACGCCGACCGTCTTCAATGCCGACGTTTCGGTGAACCCGGCCTCCACCATGAAACTGGTGACAACCTACGCGGCCCTGGAAATGCTCGGCCCCAACCATCAGTGGAAAACCGAGTTCTACACCGACGGTGTACTCAGTGGCGGCGTGTTGCGCGGCAACCTGTATCTCAAGGGCGGCGGCGATCCCAAGCTGAACATGGAGAAACTCTGGCTGTTGATGCGCGACCTGCGCGCCAACGGCGTACAGCAGGTTACCGGTGACCTGGTCCTGGATCGCAACTTCTTCCAGCAGCCACAATTGCCGGAGTTCAATGATGACGGCAACGACGAGAACAAGCCGTTCCTGGTCAAGCCGGACGCCCTGCTGGTCAACCTCAAGGCCCTGCGCTTCGTGACGCGCAATGATGCCGGGCGGGTGATCGTGTCGGTCGAGCCGCCGATTGCGAGCATTCGCATCGACAACCAGGTGAAAGTGTCCAACGCCAAACAGTGCACCGGCGACGTGCGCTACAGCCCGGTGACCGCCGCCGATGGCAGTGTGACCGTGACCGTCAGTGGCCAGTTGGCGGACGGTTGCAGCTCGCAGACCTACCTGTCGCTGCTCGACCATGCCACCTACACCGCCGGCGCCGTGCGTGCGATCTGGAAGGAATTGGGCGGCACCATCCAGGGCCGCGATATCCAGGCGCCGGTGCCCAAGGATGCCAAGGTGCTGGCCCGTGCCTTCTCGCCGGACCTGGCGGAAATCATCCGCGACATCAACAAATACAGTAACAACACCATGGCCCAGCAGCTGTTCCTGAGCCTGGGTGCGCAGTTTCGCAACGATGCCGACGGCGACGATGCCAAGGCAGCGCAACGCGTGGTGCGTCAGTGGCTGGCGAAAAAAGGCATTACCGCGCCACACCTGGTGATGGAGAACGGCTCCGGCCTGTCCCGCGCCGAACGGGTCAGCGCCCGTGAGATGGCGGCCATGCTGCAAGCGGCCTGGAAAAGCCCCTACGCCGCCGAATACATCAGCTCGCTGCCGATCGCCGGCACCGACGGCACCATGCGTAAACGCCTGAAGACCACCGCCATGCGCGGCGAAGCCCATGTGAAGACCGGCACCTTGAACACCGTGCGCGCCATCGCCGGGTTCAGCCGCGACAACAATGGCAACACCTGGGCGGTGGTGGCGATTCTCAACGATTCCAAGCCGTGGGGCGCGTCGTCGGTGCTGGACCAGGTGCTGCTTGACCTGTATCGCCAGCCGAAAGCAGTGGCAGCCGCGCCGGTGCTCTAGAGCACCGGTTCAGTCTGTGGGAGCGGGTTCCACCCGGTCCCTGCCCGCCTGTTTGGCGACATAGACAGCCGAATCCGCGCGCAGCAGCAAGCCATCGATGCCTTCATCGATCCGCCAGCTGGCGACCCCGAAGCTGGCGGTGACGACGCCCACCGGTGCCATCGGCACACTGCGCAACGACTGCCACAACTCCATCGCCAGGCAATAGGCCTGGGCGCTATCGGTATGCGGGCAGAGCACCACGAACTCTTCTCCACCCAGTCGGCAGAACACGTCGGTGCGGCGCAGGCGCTGGCTGATTCGCTTGCACAGCTCGCGCAATACGTCGTCGCCGATACCATGCCCGTGCTGGTCGTTGATCCGTTTGAAGTGGTCGATATCCAGCATGATCACCGACAGCGCTCCCGATGTGCGGTTCAGGCGCAACAGTTCGACTTTCATGCGGTCCTGGAAATAGCGACGATTGTGGATGCCGGTCAGGGAGTCGGTGATGGACAGCGTGCGCAATTCGTCTTCCACGCGCTTTAGATCGGAAATATCCGACACATAGCCGTGCCACAACGTACCGCCGCCGGGTAATTCTTCCGGGGTCGCTTCGCCACGAATCCAGCGCAGGCCCCGCTGGGGCAACTGCACGCGATATTCTTCGCGCCAATGGCTCAATTGCAGCGCCGACAAGCGAATTGACGCGCGTACCCGCTCGAGGTCCTGGGGGTGAATGCGCTCCAGGATTTTGCCCGCATCCTGCTGCAACACGCCAAGCTCGATTTCATAGATATCGCGCATGCCTTCGCTGGTGTAAATGAAGCGCCAGCGATCGTGGGGCTCCAGGGTGAACTGGAAGATGCCGCCAGGTACATGGGCGCTGAGCTTTTTCAGCAAGCGATCCCGTGCGGCCAAGGCCTCGTAGGCACGTTTCTGCTCAGTGACATCCAGGTAAATGGCCAGGTGCCCGACCCACAGCCCATGGTCATCCAGCAACACTGTGGCCAGCATATTCACGGTCAAAGGGCTGCCGTCCTCACGCACCAGCGTCCACTCGCGGGCGTCGTGCTGCCTGTCCGGGCTTTCCACCAGCATCGCCTGGCTCGGCGTAATACGCTTGCCCAGCGCCGCGCTCAAACGCGTGGCGCGGGCCTCAAGCTCCGAGGCCAGGTGCAGGCTTTCCAGCGTCAGGTGGCCCACCACGTGTTCGCTCTTGAATCCCAGCATCCGTTCGGCGCCGGCATTGAACATGTTGATGACTCCGCGCAAGTCAGTGGCAATGATTGCGACGTGCGTTGCCGCGTCCAGCACACTGCGCAATTGGCCGTGCGCGCCGCGCAGTTCCTGTTCACGCAGGCGCAACTGCGCGGTACGCTGCTCCACCAGTGCCAGCGCCCGCTGGCGTTGGCTGACCAGCACATAGAGCAGAGCCGCGAGCAGCGCACTCAGCAGCACGCCCATGACCAATATGGTGTGGGTCGAAGAATGGTTGGCCTTGTCGAATACCTCGCTGGCGCGCAGGCTCAGCGCGTAGACGTGGTCACCGAGGGTAAGTCGTCGGGCAGCGACAAGATCGCTGTCGCCCGGCACATTGCTCGACGCATACAGCACCCGCTGCTCAGTGTCGGAGGTATCGACGATCTGCATCACCAGGTTATCCCGGCTGGACTTGGGCAAACCCTCGGCCACCAGCTGGCGCATGCTGATCACCGCCATGACATAGCCGTACGGCTGGGGATCGGCCGTTTTGCGCACCGGCGCCACCAGCAGCACCCCGGCGGCATACGCCGGCTCCAGGCCCACCAGTTGCATGGGCTGGGACACCGCCGCCTGGCCGCTGGCTTGCGCGCGCTCGACAACAGCGCGCCGCAGGGGTTGGGCCAGCAGATCAAAACCCATTGGCGAGCCCAACAGACTCTGGGTCTGGCTATATAAGACCGGCACGTATTCATCGCGCTCGGACGCCGGCGCCAGCTCGCCTGCCGAATTCAATTCGCGGATGGTGAAAGGTGCGCCACGCTGGCGCGAGATGGCCTGTTCGAACTGGCTGCGCTGATCCCCGGACACCCGCGGCGCCCAGGCATAGGCACGCGCGTGCAACAACAGGGACTGGGCGAAGCCGTCAAATTCGGCGCGGGACACGTCGTCGGAATTGACGAAAAAACGCCGCAGGCTATCCAGGCGCAGCTCCTGGTCTTCGAAGCGTTCCTGAATCCGGCTGTAGCGCTCGCTGACCAGCAACTGGAAGCGCTGGCGCACCTGTTGCTGATACAGGTCGGCAGCGGCCCACGCGATGACCAGGGTCAGCGCGCTACCCGTTGCCACGACCACCAATGCCACCAGCCAAGCCGATGCCTGTTCACTGATAAAACCAAGGATTTTCGGGCGTACGGCTTGCATCGGCATAGGCAACACTCACAGCGCCAGCGTGCGGGGTGTCACTTTGGCTGGACGTTAAGTTATAGCCATCCGTCGGGGGTTTGACCAGTGTAAAAAATGCGCACGCTAAATGTGGGAGGAGGCTTGCCCTAATACCGTCTGTAGGAGCGAGCTTGCTCGCGAAAAACTCACAGGCACCGCGTTCATTCAGGAAGCACGCGTTATCGTTGACGTTTTTCGCGAGCAAGCTCGCTCCTACCTGATTTGCATTAGGGCTTGCCTCCCCACATTGGCTACTCAGCGTGCGCTGATTTTCCACGCCCGATGGATCTTCGCGTTACGCGCGAAATCCGGGTCGATGGTCTTGTCGCTGATTTCCTCGACCGCATAGCGTTCGCTGAGGTTGTCTTCCAGCTGGAACTTGCGAAAATTGTTCGAGAAGTACAACACGCCCCCCGGCGCCAGGCGCGCCATGGCCAGGTCGAGCAACTGCACGTGGTCACGCTGGACGTCGAAGATGCCTTCCATGCGCTTGGAGTTGGAAAAGGTTGGCGGGTCGATGAAAATCATATCGAACTCGTCACGACTGGCTTCCAGCCACGCCATCACGTCACCCTGTTCCAGGCGGTTCTTGTCGGAAAACCCGTTGAGGGAAAAATTGCGCCGCGCCCAGTCCAGGTAGGTCTTGGACAAATCGACACTGGTGGTGCTGCGCGCGCCGCCCTTGGCTGCGTGCACACTGGCGGTAGCGGTGTAGCAATACAGGTTGAGGAAACGCTTGCCCGCCGCTTCCTTCTGAATGCGCATGCGCATCGGCCGGTGATCAAGGAACAGGCCGGTGTCCAGGTAATCGGTGAGGTTGACCAACAGCTTCACGCCACCTTCGCTGACCTCGGTGAACTTGCCCTGGGCGCTTTGGCGCTCGTATTGCTTGGTACCGCTCTGGCGCTCGCGACGCTTGACCACCACGCGGCTCTTGTCGACGTTGAGCGCCTGGGGAATCGCCGCGAGCGCGTCAAACATGCGCGCCGAGGCCTTCTCCGGGTCGATGGACTTGGGCGCGGCATATTCCTGCACATGCACCCAATCGTGATACAGGTCGATGGCCATGGAATACTCCGGCATGTCGGCGTCGTACACACGGTAGCAATCCACGCCCTCACGCTTGGCCCACTTGCCCAGCTGCTTGAGGTTTTTCTGCAGGCGGTTGGCGAACATCTGCCCGCCTTCGCTCAGGCGCGCCTGTTCGACCACCGGCGCCGGGGCCGGCTTGATCGGGTTGCCGTTCTTGTTGTACTGACGCTCTGCCGGTTCGGTCGGAGCCTGGTCGTAGGCCGCTTGCTCACGCTCGGCCTGGCGCTGCTCCGGGGTGCGACGCTCGCCGGTGACGAACTGATCGGGGTTGACCTTGATCAGCAACAATTTGCACGGCAAGGCGCCGTTCCAGAACGAATACTGTTTGTGGCTGCGAATGCCCATGCGCTTGCCCAGGTCCGGCGCGCCGGTGAACACGGCCGCCTCCCAACCCATGCAGGCCTGGCGCAGACGCTCGCCGAGGTTCTGGTATAGATACAACAGGCTGGCCTCATCACCCAAACGCTCGCCGTACGGCGGGTTGCAGATCACCAGGCCTTTCTGGTTCTGGTCCGGGCGCGGCTCGAACGTGCCGACTTCGCCCTGGTACACCTTGATCCAGTGGCTCAGGCCTGCGCGCTCGATGTTGTTGCGGGCCGGCTGGATCAGGCGCGGATCGGCTTCGTAGCCACGCACCCACAGCGGGGTTTTGTTCATGCCGACAGCGGCACGTTCAGTGGCCTCGGCGTGCAGTTTCTTCCACAGCGCCGGGACGTGTCCGAGCCAGGTGGTGAAGCCCCACAGTTCGCGGTTGAGGTTGGGGGCCATGTCGGCGGCGATCATGGCGCCTTCAACCAGGAAGGTGCCGACGCCGCACATCGGGTCGGTCAATGCGCCGCCTTCGGCAGCGATGCGAGGCCAGCCGGCGCGGATCAGGATCGCCGCCGCGAGGTTTTCCTTCAGCGGCGCGGCACCCTGCTGCAGGCGGTAGCCGCGCTGGTGCAGGCTGTGGCCGGACAGGTCGAGGGACAGGATGGCTTCGCCACGGTCCAGGCGCAGGTGGATGCGCAGGTCCGGGTTGATCTTGTCGATGGACGGGCGTTCGCCGGTCGGGGTGCGCAGCTTGTCGACAATCGCATCCTTGACCTTGAGCGCGCCGAAGTGGGTGTTATCGATGCCCGAGCCGTGACCGCTGAACTCCACCGCCAGGCTGCCGTCGCTGACCATGTGGTCGGCCCACTCGATATCCAGCACGCCGTGGTAGAGGTCCTCGGCGTCCTTCATCGGGAAGCGCTTGAGGACCAGCAGCACCCGGTTGGCCAGGCGCGACCAGAGGCACAGGCGGTAGGCGGTTTCCATGTCGGCCATGCCGCGCACGGCCGAGGTGTGCTCGCGGGCCTCCTCAAGGCCAAGCCCGACGGCTTCCTCGATCAGCAGGCCTTCGAGGCCCTTGGGGCAGGTGAGGAAGAGTTCAAAACGGTCCGACATGGGGCATTCCAGGCTTTTCAGCAATAAATGAACGGGCGACGCATCGCCGGCTCGGTTTTCAATCAAGCACTTTTCTTGAAGAGCGCTCGCGTGGCACGAATGTGCCGTTCCACCCCGTCTGACGGGCCCTCGGGCCTTTATCGACGGTGCAGAAAAAGAATTTGAAGCAACAAAAAGAAATATCCCTACCCTTCGTCGAATAATAACCGACTGCAACAGGGGGTCATTCTCACCAAAGGATTAATCACATTTCCTTCGCAGGGCACATCATAGCTGGCTTTGCTTGAAAAAAGGGGCGAAAAGCCATCCCAGCTTATGGCTATAGCATCGTTATCGTTACGTGCTTATGACAAAACGATCATTGAATCCATGTGACCTATTGGTTAGAACTCAACACAGGTTGGCGCCGTAACGACGCCGACACATCGGCTCGCCACGCCGGCAGCGAGCCCACCAACGGCAGAAAAACTCTGCCCGGCCTCAGACGAGGCCGAAGGATATCTAGACAGTCAACAAGTGAGGGAAACACCCTATGAGAAGACTTAAGCGTGATCCGTTGGAAAGAGCATTTTTACGCGGATATCAATATGGCGTTCATGGAAAATCCCGTGAGCTTTGCCCATTTACTCTACCGTCGGTACGCCAAGCCTGGATCAATGGCTGGCGAGAAGGACGTGGCGACAACTGGGACGGTATGACTGGCACTGCGGGCATCCACAGACTCAACGAACTTCACGCCGTCGGCTAATCAGGGCACTTACAATCCGACACATCAACTTGAATAGATAGATAGCGACTTAACCACGCACGTCCTATCCGGGCGGCGGGCTTCGGCCCAGGGGCTCCTTCAGGGAGCCCTTTTTATTGCCTGTAACTGATCGTTCCCTCGCTCTGCGTGGGAATGCATCCCGTGACGCTCCGCGTCACCATTGCGCAAGTGTCGGATTTTGCGCGCTGAAAGTTGGACGCGGAGCGTCCTGGGCGGCATTCCCACGCAGAGCGTGGGAACGATCTTCGGGGCGCGCGGGAACGAGCGTTCTGGAACCCTTAGCGCAACGCGGCGATCGCGTCCACCGATTCGCGAATCAGCGCGGGGCCCTTGTAGATAAAGCCCGAGTACAGTTGCACCAGACTTGCGCCCGCCGCGATCTTTTCAGCGGCGTGCCTGCCTTCGGTGATCCCGCCCACCGCGATGATCGGCAAGCGCCCTGCCAGTTCGGCGGCCAGCACCTTGACGATATGGGTGCTTTTGTCCCGTACCGGCGCGCCGGACAGACCACCCGCTTCGTCACCGTGGGCCAGGCCTTCGACGCCCATACGACTGAGGGTGGTATTGGTCGCAATCACCGCATCCATGCCCGCGTCCACCAGGGCCTGGGCCACCAGCACGGTTTCTTCATCGCTCATATCGGGCGCGATCTTGATCGCCAACGGCACCCGCTTGCCGTGGCGCACCGCCAGGTCTTCCTGGCGCTGGCGCAACGCTTCGAGCAATTGCTTGAGCGAGTCACCGAACTGCAGGCTGCGCAAGCCCGGGGTGTTGGGCGAACTGACGTTGACGGTGACGTAGCTGGCGTGGGCGTAGACTTTATCCAGGCAGATCAAATAATCGTCCACCGCACGCTCCACCGGCGTGTCGAAATTCTTGCCGATGTTGATACCCAGGATGCCCTTGTACTTCGCCGCCTGAACCCGCGACAGCAAATGGTCCACGCCCAGATTGTTGAAGCCCATGCGGTTGATGATCGCCTCGGCTTCCGGCAGGCGGAAAATCCGCGGCTTGGGGTTGCCCGGTTGCGGACGGGGGGTCACGGTGCCGATTTCGACGAAACCGAAACCCAGCTGCGCAAACCCGTCGATGGCCGCGCCGTTCTTGTCCAGACCGGCAGCCAGCCCGACCGGATTGGGGAAGTCGAGTCCCATCACCGACACCGGCACTTTCGCCGCAGCCTTGCACACTAGGCCATTGAGCCCCAGACGGCCACCGGCGCCGATCAGGTCCAGGGACAGATCGTGGGAGGTTTCCGGGGAGAGTTTGAACAACAGCTGGCGGGCCAGGGTATACATGGGCGGGCTAGACTCGGATGGCGGCGAAAGGTGGCGCGATTATAGCCGGGGAGACGGGCTGCATGCGAGGCGTGCCGCCCACTCCTCAATTACGATGGGCCATCAACGCCTCATAACGTGCCCAGACTTTTTCGGCGTATCGCAGGCGCAACGCGTCACGCTCCGCGCCGGCGCCCGGCCCCACATTGTAGGAGCCCACTGCGGTCCAGTTATAGCCGAAACGCTGGACGAACTCGGCAAGAATCGAGGCGCCGACCTCCACCGACAGACACGGGTCGTTCAGCAGTCGTTCCTCGGTAATGCCCAGCTTGAGCAGGCGAGGCAGTTGACTGCTGTTGATTTGCATCAAACCGATATCGTGGGTGCCATTGGCGTTGGCAGAGTTGATCGCCTGCGCACGGTACCCCGACTCCACCGCCGCAATAGCCTGCAGCAACTCGGGCTCTAAGTCGTAGCGACGCGCCACTTCATCCCAGCAGTAGGCCAGGGCCTGGTTGCTGCCCAGCAGCAGGCTGATTAGCAGGCCCCTGCCCCACGTCTTAGACACTGCTGATCTGTCCGCACGACGCGCACACATGCATGACCTGACTTGACTCAACGTCTTGCACCTGCACGGGACAGGTAAAACGATACCCCTTGCCATACACGGTCTTGATAAACCCCTTATCGGCGCTCAAGTGTTTGCGCAAAGCATAAATGCAACGTGTCAACGACTCATCGGCCACCTCGCCCCTAGGCCAGGCGAGCGCCAACAGGCGATCCTTGGTCATCAAGGCACCTGCGGAAACCAGCAACAATCGAAGCACGCTGCTCTCTTTGGGCGGCAGTTGAATATCGGTTTCCCTGCCTGTCAGCCGACCATCGTCATGCAAGGTCCAACCCGCGAAAACGTAGAACTTTGTCGATTTTTCAATCATGACGGCCATAGGACACCTGCATACTCGACTGCTGACATTCAATCCATTCTTCCTGTGATGGCTCACTTGCCCGGTGCCATGACTATAAAAACCTGACTCGCGTATCACGCTAGGAAAAACCCGATTCAGTCAGCGTCTTTAAGCGTTTTGCCGTAAGGCAATTCGCTACTCAACCCAAATGAGGCAACCACTCCTGGTACACCTCATGCAGTTCAACCCCTAATCGGTCCTCCAACTGCACCAGCTCACCCACCGCCATCAGTTGCCCATTGACTCGCACTTCCACGCAATGGATGACCTCGGGCGCCAACGGCAAGACTTTCCCAGGCGCAAAAGCAGCCAGACGCTTGCGGCTGATCAGTTGCTCCTGCAGCAGTATTTCCAGGTACATGGACTAATGCCTTTATTCAGGGAGAGCGCTCGCGGCCCGGCCTTACGAACGCACGTTGCACAAGGTCATATTGCGCGGCCGTCAACGGCGGCGGCCCGGCCGGGGGCTTCGATTCGTCACGGCCAGCTTCCACACGCCATGACGAGATTTCATTGACTTGCTTGGGCACATCCAATTCATCCACCAGTTTTTCGATCAGGCTGACCTGAGCAGGCTTGCCCTTGATCAGGAGGCTGTTGGTGTCCGGATAAGCGATCAGCGTCAGGTTCTTGTCCGCCAGCAGGCCCTTCTGCTCACTGGCCAGCAGGCCTTGAATGACAGAGGCCATGCCCGGCACCGTGACCTTGTTTGCGCCGCTCCCCTGTTGCCGATCCTCGACGTGGGTATTGAACACCTGCACCACACCAAAGGCCTGCGCCCCCACACGCAGTTCACTGCGTTGCCGGTCGGTCAATTGCGCCAGTCGCAGTACCTGACTGACATAGCCTGGCGGCCCGGACACGTAGAACGTACGCACCCCGCTGTCACGCAAGGGATAGCGCGACTCGTCCATGCCCGTGCGGCGCATGATGCCGCGCAGCCGGTTGACCGAGATGTAGCGCAGCGACACCGCAGAGGTTCTGGCTTCGCTCGCGTTGTAGAGGTGCACGGCTTGCCCGTCGCTGTACCAGATAAGGCCTTCCTGCCGGGCCAGCGCCTCGAGGACCTGCTGCGGCGTGTCGAAATCGAATGTCCCGCTGACACGCTTGCGCGCCGCGTTCTGGCTGACCACGACGGGCATGCCCAAAGGCACCGACAACGCCGTGAAAAAACTGTCCAGGCTCTCATCCCTGGCCTGATACGGCTCGCCCCGGGCCACACAGCTGACCAGCAACAGCGCGAGCCACAGCAGCGTGCTGCCGAGGCGGTGGCGGTTCGTCGTAAGGGGGGAATCAGCATGCACCGTGGATTTTTCCTGGGGCGGTAGGACGCAAAAGAGCGGCCATACTGAGAGGCAGACGAGGTTCAATCATGATGAAAAGCTGACGGCTGCCCCGTGGCATGTGCCTTGCTACGCACTCTCTATCAGGGCGCGCGCCAACGACGGCATGGGCCTACGGACAAAGGCGTCGTTTCCCTCCAATGGCTGTTACCACCATCCGAGGGAGCGACGCTTTTTTTTGCGAGAAAAGGTAGGTGTTGATGAACGATTCGGTCGACAGCAGCCCGTTGAACCCCGCGCTGGCCTGGGTAAACGGCAGTGATGCCCCGGAAAAGAGCAGCCTGGACCTGGGCTTCATGGCCCTGACTGATTGCGCCTCGCTGGTGGTCGCCGCCACCCAGGGGTTTGCACAACCCTACGGCCTCACACTGAACCTCAAGCGCCAATCATCCTGGGCCAACCTGCGCGACAAACTGGTCAGCGGCGAACTGGACGCCGCCCATAGTCTCTACGGCCTGATCTATGCCGTGCACCTGGGCATTGGTGGCGTTGCGCCGAGCCCGATGGCGGTGCTGATGGGGTTGAACCAGAACGGACAGAGCATCAACCTGTCCCGTGGGCTGCAACAGCAGGGCGTGGTCACTCCTGAGGCACTGGACCGCCATGTGCACCAAAGCCGCACAAAACTCACCTTCGCTCAGACCTTTCCGACAGGCACCCACGCCATGTGGCTGTATTACTGGCTGGCGAGCCAGGGCATCCACCCGCTGCGGGATGTGGACAGCGTGGTGGTGCCCCCGCCGCAGATGGTTGCGCACCTGCAAGCGGGTCGTATTGACGGCCTGTGTGTCGGTGAGCCCTGGTGCGCCAGCGCAGTCAAGCAGAACCAGGGCTTCACCCTGGCGACCAGCCAGTCGATCTGGCCGAATCATCCGGAAAAAGTCCTCGGTTGTACCCAAGCCTTCGTCGACCAGTACCCCAATACGGCGCGCGTCTTGGTAATGGCGATTCTGGAGGCCAGTCGCTTTATCGAAGCGAGCACGCAAAACCGTCGTTCCACTGCGCAACTGCTCAGCGCCGGCGAGTACCTGGACGCACCGCTGGACTGTATCGAGCCGCGCCTGCTGGGCCACTACGAAGATGGCCTGGGCAACCAGTGGCAGGACCCGCATGCGCTGCGGTTCTTCGCCGATGGCGCGGTCAACCTGCCTTACCTGTGCGACGGTATGTGGTTCATGACCCAATTTCGCCGCTGGGGCCTGCTGCGCGAAGACCCGGATTACCTCGCCGTTGCCCGCCAGGTGCAACAACTGGATGTGTATCGTCAAGCCGCCAGCGCCGTGGGCGTGCCGCCCCATGCCCAGGACATGCGCAGCAGCCAGTTGATCGACGGCAGGATCTGGGACGGCTCCGATCCCGCCGGCTATGCCCGCAGCTTCCGCCTGCACGCCCTGGCGGATGACATCAGCCGCCAAGCGCTGCGCTAGGAGCACGACCATGCTGCGAATCCTGTTGATCAACGACACCCCGCGCAAGGTCGGCCGACTCAAGGCCGCGCTGACCGAGGCCGGTTTTGAGGTGATCGATGAATCCGGCCTGACCATCGACCTGCCCGCACGCGTCGAAACAGTGCGCCCCGACGTGATCCTGATCGATACCGAGTCACCCGGCCGCGATGTGATGGAACAGGTGGTGCTGGTCAGCCGGGACCAGCCCCGCCCTATCGTGATGTTCACCGATGAACATGACCCGACTGTCATGCGCCAGGCGATCAAGTCCGGGGTCAGTGCCTATATTGTCGAAGGCATCCAGGCCCAGCGCCTGCAACCGATCCTCGAGGTGGCCATGGCACGCTTTGAAAGCGATCAGGCCCTGCGTGCCCAGCTGCACGCCCGCGATCAACAGTTGGCGGAACGCAAGCGCATCGAGCTGGCCAAGGGTCTGCTGATGAAAATGAAGGACTGCAATGAGGAAGAGGCCTACACCCTCATGCGCCGCCAGGCCATGAGCCGCCAGCAGAAACTGATTCAGGTGGCCGAACAGATTATTGCCATGAGCGAACTGCTCGGCTGATCTGGCGCGGCTCTTGCTAAAGAACCGTTACAGGTAGCCAACGGCGGTTGCCCCATCAACGACAAAGACGTCGCACACCCGGTTTGCCCACGCGAACCCGGTGGCGGCGTTTTTTTTCGTTTCGGCCCCAGCGCATGGAGCCACCAGGTCTTCCGACAAGCCCCCCCCAACCGTTGAGGTGCGTGATGAAATCAAGCTTCTGGAAATCCGGGCACACCCCGACCCTGTTTGCCGCGTTCCTGTATTTCGACCTGAGTTTCATGGTCTGGTACCTGCTGGGCCCCCTGGCGGTACAGATTGCCGCCGACTTGCACCTGAGCACTCAACAGCGCGGGCTGGTCGTCGCCACGCCGATCCTGGCGGGCGCGGTGCTGCGCTTTCTCATGGGCATGCTGGCCGACAAGTTGTCGCCCAAGACCGCCGGGCTGATTGGCCAGGTGATTGTCATCGTGGCGTTGTTCTGCGCCTGGAAACTGGGCATTCACAGCTACGAGCAAGCCCTGTTGCTGGGCATGTTCCTGGGCATGGCCGGTGCCTCTTTTGCCGTCGCCCTGCCGCTGGCCTCGCAATGGTATCCGGCCGAGCACCAGGGCAAAGCCATGGGCATCGCCGGCGCCGGCAATTCCGGCACCGTGTTTGCCGCCTTGCTGGCACCGGTGCTGGCGGCGGCCTTTGGCTGGAGCAATGTATTCGGCTTCGCGTTGATTCCACTGATTCTCACCCTGATCGTGTTCGCCTGGCTCGCGCGCAATGCCCCGCAACGCCCGAAAGCCAAGGCGATGGCCGATTATTTCAAGGCCCTGGGTGATCGCGACAGTTGGTGGTTCATGTTCTTCTACAGCGTGACCTTTGGCGGCTTTATCGGCCTGGCCAGCGCCCTGCCCGGCTACTTCAACGACCAGTACGGCCTGAGCCCGGTGACCGCCGGCTACTACACCGCGGCGTGTGTCTTCGGCGGCAGCCTGATGCGCCCGCTGGGCGGCGCCCTGGCGGACCGTTTCGGCGGGATCAAGACCCTGCTCGGCATGTACAGCGTGGCGGTGATCTGCATTGCCGCGGTGGGTTTCAATCTGCCCAGTTCCTACGCTGCGCTGGCGCTTTTCGTCTGTACCATGCTCGGTCTTGGCGCCGGCAATGGCGCGGTATTCCAGCTGGTGCCCCAGCGTTTTCGCAGTGAGATCGGCGTCATGACCGGCTTGATCGGCATGGCCGGCGGCATCGGCGGTTTTGCACTGGCCGCCGGCATGGGCGCGATCAAACAGAGCACCGGCAGTTACCAACTGGCCCTGTGGCTGTTCGCCAGCCTTGGCGTGCTGGCCTGGTTTGGCCTGCACGGCGTCAAACGCCGCTGGAGAACCACTTGGGGCTCGGCCGCCGTGACCGCCGCACGCGTCTGATGAGCCTGCAACTGAGCATCGCCCAGGCCAGCGCGATCGGCCCACGGGCAGAAAACCAGGACGCGTTGCGGGTGGTCACGCCCGTGGCGGAACTGGCCGCGAGCAAAGGCTACCTGTGCGCATTGGCCGACGGCGTCAGCCAATGCGCCGACGGTGGCCTGGCCGCACGTTCGACCTTGCAGGCGCTGGCCCTGGACTACTACGCCACGCCGCAGACCTGGGGCGTGGCCCAGGCGCTGGAACGTTTGCTGGTGGCACAGAACCGCTGGCTGCAAGCCAATGGTGGCGGTCAGCCGTTGCTGACCACCCTTAGCGCCCTGGTGTTTCGCGGCCAGCGTTTCACCCTCGCCCACGTTGGCGATTGCCGCGCCTATCGCTGGCTGGACGGCGAGCTGCAGCGCATCAGTGAGGACCATGTGTGGGAACAGCCGGGCATGCAGCATGTGCTCAAGCGTGCCCTCGGCCTGGACCAGCACCTGATACTGGATTTTCTCGATGGAGAACTGCGCGCAGGTGAGTGCTTCCTGCTGCTCAGTGATGGTGTCTGGGCCACCTTGGGCGACCACAGCATCCGCGCGATTCTGCGTGAGCAGACCGACCTGGACCTGGCGGTCAACACTTTGGTCAACGCCGCGCATCTGGCGGGAAGCCAGGACAATGCCAGCGCCTTGCTGGTGCGCATCGACGCCCTCGGCGCCGCCACGCTGGGCGACGCACTGGTGCAGTTGCAGCAGTGGCCGCTGCCGCCACCGCTCAAGGCCGGGCAACGCTTTGAGGGTTGGCAGGTGCAAAGCCTGCTGGCGCAGAGCCGACAGTCGTTGCTGTATCGGGTACGGGATGATCAGCAGCGACCCTGGCTGTTGAAAACCCTGGCATCAAGCCGCGACAACGACACTGACGCCGCCCAGGCCCTGCTCTCAGAAGAATGGTTTCTGCGCCGGGTCGCCGGCCGCGCGTTCCCTGAAGTGCATGCCGCCGGTGAGCGCCAGCATTTGTACTACGTGATGCGCGAATACCAGGGGCAAACCCTCGCCGAACTGTTCAAGCGCCACGGTCCGTTGCCCCTGGCGCAATGGCAGTCCATCGCCGAACGCTTGCTGCGCGCGGTCGGCCTGCTGCACCGGCGGCAGATCCTGCACCGCGATATCAAGCCGGAAAACCTGTTGCTGGGGGACGACGGCGAACTGCGCATGCTGGATTTCGGCCTGGCCTACTGCCCGGGGCTGTCGCAAGACCGCGCCAGCGTGCTGCCCGGCACCCCGAGCTTTATCGCGCCGGAGTCGTTCAGCGGTGAGCGTCCTACACCCCAACAGGATTTGTATAGCGTCGGCGTCACGCTCTATTACCTGCTGACCGGCCACTATCCCTACGGCGAAATCGAGGCCTTCCAACGTCCGCGCTTCACTCAAGCGGTCAGCGCCAGCCGCTACCGCCCCGATGTGCCGGACTGGTTGCCCGCAAGCCTGGAACGCGCCGTCGCCGCGCAACCGCAGCATCGCTATGAGACCGCCGAAGAATGGCTGCTGGTGCTGGAACAGGCCGACCGCCACGAACTGAGCGTGCGTCCGCGCCCGTTGCTGGAGCGTGAACCGCTCAAGGTCTGGCAGACCCTGGCGACGGTTTCGCTGCTGATCAATGTGGTGCTGCTGTTCTGGCTATTGCACCACTAACGGGCAAAATCCTCCGTTTCCTGGGGTTTAACGCGCAATAAAACCGGGATATCGACACTTGGCACAGCTGGTGCATCAGCCTTCCCAACAACCCACATATAGCCGCGCCTTCAACGTCGAAGGATCGAGCTTCCCGAGAGAACGGGACCAGGACAAAGGCGTCCTCGCTAGGTAACTAGCGGGGACGCCTTTTTTTGTTTGCGCGTGATTGGTCGGAGAGCGACATGAAAAAACTCAAACTGGTGATGATCGGCAACGGCATGGCCGGGGTTCGCACCCTGGAAGAATTGCTCAAGCTCAGCAGCGACCTGTATGACATCACGGTGTTCGGCGCCGAGCCCCACACCAACTACAACCGCATCCTGTTGTCGCCGGTACTGGCCGGCGAGCAAACCTTCGAAGAGATCGTACTCAACGATCTGGATTGGTACCTCGACAACCACGTCAAGCTGCTGCTCAACCGCAAGGTGGTGCAGATCGACCGGGTCAAGCGCCGCGTCATCGCCGAGGACGGTAGCGAAGCCGAATACGATCGCCTGCTGATCGCCACCGGCTCCACGCCGTTTATCCTGCCGATTCCGGGCAACACCTTGCAGGGCGTGATCGGCTACCGCGATATCGCCGACACCCAGATCATGATCGACACCGCCAGGACCCACAAACACGCGGTGGTCATCGGTGGCGGGCTGCTCGGCCTGGAAGCGGCGAACGGCTTGATGCTGCGCGGCATGCACGTGACCGTGGTGCACATCGGCGAATGGCTGCTGGAGCGGCAACTGGACAAGACCAGTGGCCAACTGCTGCAAACCGAGCTGGAAAGCCGGGGCCTGGTGTTTCGCCTGTGCGAACAGACCCAGGCCCTGCACGACGCCGGCAATGGCCGCGTCGGCTCGGTGCAGTTCAAGAACGGTGACATCATCCCCGCCGACCTTGTAGTGATGGCCGCCGGTATCCGGCCCAACACCGAACTGGCGGAAAAGTCCGGCATCCCTTGCAACCGTGGGATTCTGGTCAACGACACGATGCAAACCTACGACCCGCGCATCTATGCGATCGGTGAATGCGCCAGCCACCGTGGGATTGCCTACGGCCTGGTCGCACCGTTGTTCGAACAGGCCAAGGTGTGCGCCAACCACCTCGCCCAGTTGGGCTTCGCCACCTATAAAGGTTCTGTCACCTCCACCAAGCTCAAAGTCACCGGCATTGACCTGTTCTCCGCAGGCGACTTCATGGGCGGCGAAGGTACTGAGACCATCACCCTCTCCGACCCCATCGGCGGGGTGTACAAGAAACTGGTGATCAAGGATGACATCCTGGTCGGCGCCTGCCTGTACGGCGATACCGCAGACGGCGGTTGGTATTTCCGCCAGATCCGTGAGAACCACGCGATTGGCGAGATTCGCGATCACTTGATGTTTGGCGAAAATGCGCTGGGCGACGTCGGCCATCAAGGCCAGGACAAGGCCATGAGCATGGCCGACAGCGCCGAAGTCTGCGGCTGCAACGGCGTGTGCAAGGGCACTATCGTAAAAGCGATCCAGGAACAGGGGCTGTTCAGCGTCGATGACGTGAAGAAGCACACCAAGGCGGCCAGCTCTTGTGGGTCCTGCGTGGGGCTGGTGGAACAGATTCTGATCAACACCGTGGGCGGGGCCGCCGACGTCAAGCCCAAGAGCGAAAAAGCCATCTGCGGTTGCAGCGACCTCAACCACGGGCAGATCCGCCAGGCCATCCGCGAGCAGCACCTGCTGACCATCGCCGGCACCATGAGCTACCTGAACTGGCGCACGCCCAACGGTTGCGCCACCTGCCGTCCGGCGCTGAACTACTACCTGATTTCCACCTGGCCGGGCGAAGCCAAGGACGACCCGCAATCGCGCCTGATCAACGAGCGTGCCCACGCCAACATTCAGAAAGACGGCACCTATTCGGTGGTCCCGCGCATGTGGGGCGGCGTGACCAATCCGTCGGAACTGCGCCGCATCGCCGACGTGGCCGACAAGTACAACGTGCCGATGGTCAAGGTGACCGGCGGCCAGCGCATCGACTTGCTCGGGATCAAGAAGCAGGACTTGCCCGGCGTGTGGAAGGACCTCGACATGCCGTCCGGGCACGCCTACGGCAAATCCATCCGTACCGTGAAGACCTGCGTGGGCAGCGAGTTCTGCCGCTTCGGTACGCAAAACTCCACGCAACTGGGCATCGAGCTGGAGCACGACCTGTTCAACATGTGGTCGCCGCATAAGGTCAAGCTGGCGGTGTCCGGCTGCCCACGCAACTGCTCGGAAGCAGGCATCAAGGACGTCGGCATTATCGGTGTGGACTCAGGCTGGGAGATGTATATCGGCGGCAACGGCGGGATCAAGACCGAAGTCGCGGAGTTCTTCGTCAAGCTCAAGACCGCCGAAGAGGTGCGCGAATACAACGGCGCATTCCTGCAACTGTACCGCGAAGAAGCCTTCTACCTGGAGCGCACCGTGCACTACCTGCAGCGGGTCGGCATGGACCATATCAAGAAAGCCGTGCTGGAAGATCCGGCCCGGCGCCAGGCCCTCAACGAGCGCCTGCAGTTTTCCCTGTCGTTCGAGCAAGACCCCTGGAAAGAACGCCTGGAACAGCCGCTGCTGAAAAAAGAATTCGATGTGATCCCGGTCAAGCAATTGGAGGTGCCGGCATGAACTGGCTGGATATCTGCGCCCTGGAAGAAATCAACGCATTGGGCTCACGCATCATCAACGGGCCCAAGGGCGACATTGCGATTTTTCGCACCAGCGACGATGAAGTCTTCGCACTCGATGACCGTTGCCCGCACAAAGGCGGGCCGCTGTCCCAGGGCTTGATCTATGGCAAACGCGTGGCCTGCCCGCTGCACAATTGGCAGATCGACCTGGCGTCCGGTGAAGCCCAGGCGCCGGATATCGGTTGCGCCCATCATCACCTCGCCCGCGTGGAAAACGGCCGAGTGATGCTGGCCCTGCGGGATGCAGGGTGATGAACCGCGAGGTTACGGCGTCCACCTGCTGTTATTGCGGGGTGGGCTGCGGCGTGCTGATCGAGCATGACGGCACCCGCATCCTCGGCGTGCAAGGCGACCCGCACCACCCGGCCAACTTCGGCAAACTGTGCAGCAAGGGCGCCAGCCTGCACCTGACCGGAAACCTCGACGCCCGTGCCTTATACCCGGAACTGCGTCTGGGCAAAGACCTGGCCCGCGCCCGCACCGACTGGGACACCGCCCTGGAACATGCGGCCAACGTATTTGCCCGCACCATTGCCGAACACGGCCCCGACAGCGTGGCGTTCTACATCTCCGGGCAACTGCTGACCGAGGACTACTACAGTTTCAACAAGCTGGCGCGGGCGCTGGTCGGCACCAACAATATCGACAGCAACTCACGGCTGTGCATGTCCTCGGCAGTGGTGGGCTACAAACGCAGCCTGGGTGCCGATGCACCACCGTGCAGCTATGAGGATCTGGAGACCAGCGACTGTGTGATGATCGTCGGCAGCAACATGGCCTACGCGCACCCGGTACTGTTCCGACGCCTGGAGGAGGCCAAGGCGCGACGGCCACAGATGAAAGTGGTGGTGATCGACCCACGGCGTACCGACACCTGCGACTTGGCCGACCTGCACCTGGCGATCCTGCCGGGCACGGATGTCGCGCTGTTCCATGGAATTTTGCATCTGCTGCTGTGGGAAGACTGGATCGACCGCGAGTTTATCCAGGCACATACCGACGGCCTCGCCGAGCTGAAACGCCTGGTGCATGACTACACGCCGCAAATGGTCACGCAACTGTGCGGCATCAGCGTCGAGCAACTGCGCCTGTGTGCGCAGTGGGTGGGCACCTCCGCCAGCTTCTTGTCATTGTGGTGTATGGGCCTTAACCAATCGACCTCGGGCAGCGCAAAAAACAGCGCGCTGATCAACCTGCACCTGGCCACCGGTACGATTGGCCGCCCAGGTTGTGGGCCGTTTTCCCTGACCGGCCAACCCAATGCCATGGGCGGGCGCGAGACCGGCAGCTTGTCGAATCTGCTGCCTGGGCACCGCGACGCCGCCAACCCCGAACACCGCGCAGAAGTAGCCGCCTATTGGGGTGTCGATCAACTGCCCGCAGCCACCGGCCTCACCGCGATCGAACTGTTTGAACAGGTGCAGGCGGGCAAGATCAAGGCGCTGTGGATCGCCTGCACCAATCCCGCCCAATCGTTGCCGGACCAGAATGCCGTGCGTGCCGCCCTGGCGGTCTGTCCGTTCGTGGTGTTGCAGGAGGCTTTTCGAACCACCGAAACCGCCGCCTACGCCGACCTGCTGCTGCCCGCCGCCAGTTGGGGCGAAAAGGAAGGCACGGTGACCAACTCCGAACGGCGTATTTCCCACGTGCGCCGTGCCATCACTCCACCGGGCGAAGCGCGACCGGACTGGGCGATTACCGTGGATTTCGCTCAGCGCCTGGAGCGCCATCTGCGGCCGGGGCTCGATAGCCTGTTTGCCTTCGAGCAACCGGCGCAGATCTTTGACGAGTTCAAGCTGTTGACTCAAACGCGCGACCTGGATTTTTCAGGCCTCAGCCATGCCCTGCTTGACCGACTCGGGCCGCAACAGTGGCCGTTTCCCGTGGACGCACAGGCCGGGACGCCACGCCTCTACGTCGACGGGATTTTCCCCACCGATAACGGCCGCGCGCAGTTTGTCGCCGACCCGTATCGCGCCGCCAAGGAGCAGCGTGACGCACGCTTTCCCTTGACCCTGATCACCGGTCGTCTGCGCGACCAGTGGCACGGCATGAGCCGCACCGGCACCGCAGCGCAGTTGTTCGGGCATGTCAGCGAGGCGCTGTTGAGCCTGCATCCTGACGAGATGCGCCGTCACCGCTTCAAGGAGGGCGACCTGGTCAACCTGAAAAGTCGTCGGGGCAATGTGGTGGTCGCGGTCACCAGCGATGATAGCGTACGCCCCGGTCAAGCATTCCTGCCGATGCATTGGGGCGACCGTTTTCTCAAAGGTGGCGTGAATGTGCTTACCCAACCGGCGTTCGATCCATTGTCGAAACAGCCGGAACTCAAACACAGCGGTGTGCGCCTGGAAGCGGTGCAACTGCCTTGGCAGCTGTTTGCGCTGATCGAGGGTGACGTGCAACGACACTTCGACGTCCTGCGCCCGCTGTGCGAAGCATTTGCCTACGTCAGTCTAAGCCTGACAGGACGTGAACGGCCGGCGCTGCTGGTACGTGCAGCCCATACCGAGGCGCCCGACCTGCAGATACTCACCCGCATCGACCAGTTGCTGGGCCTGCACGACGGTCCGGTGATGGCCTACGACGATCCGCGCCGCTCTATCGGCAAGCGGGTGAAAATCGAACAAGGCCGTATCACGGCGGTTCGCCTGGCCGGTGAAACCCTGGCCCGGCATTGGCTGCAAAGCCTGTGGCTGGAGGGCCGCACCGACGATCAACTACGTCGCTGGCTCCTGGCGCCCCTGAGCGCGCCACCGGGGGCAGCGGCCGGCAGCAGCAAGATCCTGTGCAATTGCAAGCATGTCAGCGAAGTCGCGGTGTGCGCCGGGATTGCCCGTGGTCTGGACCTGACCGGGCTCAAACAGGAATTGCTATGCGGTACGCAATGCGGCTCCTGCGTGCCGGAAATCAAACGTCTGCTGGCCGCCAGCCCGCAGCCAATCGCAATCAGTGTGTGAGGGAAAAAACATGAGCGCAAAAGTGTGGCTGGTAGGCGCCGGGCCCGGTGATCCGGAATTGCTCACCCTCAAGGCAGTAAGGGCCCTGCATGAAGCCGATGTGGTTTTGATTGACGATCTGGTCAACCCGGCAGTGCTGGAACACTGCGCCGACGCGCGCGTGATCACCGTCGGCAAGCGCGGCGGCTGTCGCTCTACGCCGCAGGACTTTATTCACCGCCTGATGCTGCGCCATGCACGCCAGGGCAAGTGTGTGGTGCGGCTTAAAGGCGGCGATCCATGCATTTTCGGTCGCGGTGGCGAAGAGGCGACGTGGCTGCGCGAGCGTGGGATCGAGGTGGAGCTGGTCAACGGCATTACTTCGGGGCTGGCTGGAGCGACGAATTGCGATATCCCGTTGACCCTTCGCGGCGTGAGCCGTGGCGTGACCCTGGTCACTGCGCATACCCAGGATGACAGCAGTCTGAACTGGCGCGCACTGGCCGAAGGCGGGACAACGCTGGTGGTGTACATGGGCGTGGCCAAGCTCGAGGAAATCCGGCAACAGCTGCTGGAGGGCGGCATGGCTGCGGATATGCCGGTGGCCATGATCGAAAATGCATCGTTGCCCGGACAGCGTGAATGCCGTAGCCACCTGTGCGCCATGCATGAGGACGCGCAGGCTTTCGCGCTCAAGAGCCCGGCAATCCTGGTGATTGGCCGTGTTGCCGGCGCGGCACACTTGGCTTACGTCGCGACAGCTGCCAGCGCCTGAGACAAATCGCAGGCGAAAAAAAGCCCGGCCTAAGCCGGGCTTTTCTTTACTACTCAGTAATTACTGAGCGGTAGCTTCAACCGACGCTTCTACGCGACGGTTAACAGCGCGACCAGCTTCAGTTGCGTTGTCAGCAACTGGGCGCGATTCGCCGTAACCTACAGCAGTTACACGGCTAGGAGCCACGCCGTCTTTAACCAGGACTTGCTTAACAGCGTCAGCACGACGCTGGGACAGCTTCTGGTTGTAAGCGTCTGGACCTACGGAGTCAGTGTGACCAGCAACTTCTACGTTGGTGGACGGGTACTGAGCCATGAAGTCGGCCAGGTTTTTGACGTCGCCGTAGCTGTTAGGCTTAACAACGGCCTTGTCGAAGTCGAACTTAACGTCCAGCTCAACACGAACAACCTGAGCAACCGGAGCTTCTGGCTCTGGAACTGGCTCTGGAGCTGGTGCTGGGGTAGGAGCTGGAGCAGCTGCGCCAGCGTTACCGCCGAAGTTCACACCCAGGCCAACCAGTGCGGAGTAATCCCACTTGCCGTTGTCCAGACCGTAGTCAGCTTCAACACCAGCACGAGCGTACAGGTTGTTGGTGAAGTAGTACTTCACGCCGGTACCGATGGTAGCGAAAGTGGTCTGGTCGCGACCGCTGTGGCCGTCAGCCTGAACGTTGGTACGGCTCTGGTGGCCGAAACCGCCTTCAACGTATGGACGCAGGCTGTCAACGCCAGCTTGACCGAAGTGGTATTGGGCAACCAGGCTGCCGGTATCACCTTTGATCTTCTGGCTACCAGTGCCGTCGTTCGAACGGGTGTGGTTAGTCTTGTCGTAGGACAGGTTCAAGGACAGGTCGTCGGTCAAGAAGTAACCGATGCGAGCGCCAGGATTGAAGCCGTCTTCGATGTGCTTGACGCTATCGTTGTACTGCTTCTTGTAGAACAGCTCGCCTTCAACTGCGCCTTGGCCTTGTGCCAGAACGCCGAAAGAAGTAGCGGCAATAAGAGAACCAATGGCCAAGCCCAAGGTGTTTTTCAGTTTCATCCGTTAAATCCCCATCTGGTGATTGTAAAGCAGTCCCACAAACCGGGGGACAACTCGGCGACAAGTCTAACAGAACTTGCCTACACGTAAGAGATATTTGCTACGCACTAAGTTTCAGTCTCGCCCGCAAATTTCTCACGTAATTTATCAAGAGCACGTTTGTAACGCATCTTTGTAGCACTCAAACCCATGTGCATGATGTCAGCGATTTCTTGAAATTCCAATTCTGCGACGAAACGTAGCACCAGAATTTCACGATCGATCGGATTCACATGCACCAACCAGCGATCGAGTCCGCCCTTTTCCTCGGGTGTCGGCGCCTTTTCTTCAGACGCTTCCTCGAGGGGGTCCAGACTCAACGCGTCCATCAAGCGACGCTTTCGCCGTTCCTTACGATACTGCGTGATGCACTCGTTGTACGTGATGCTGTAGAGCCAGGTCTTGAACTTCGATTTGCCCTCGAAGTTCTTCAGGCCGTACAGCACCTTGAGCATCACTTCCTGACAGACATCGTCCGCATCTCTATCGTTCCCCAAATACCTTGAACAAACGTTGAACAGAGTGCGTTGATACCTGCGCATCAATTCTTCGTACGCGCGTGTTACGTGAAACAGCTCCGTGTGCGAACGCGCGACCAACTCCTCATCAGAGAGCTCACGGGGGTCATAGCGCGTGGACAGCGTTTGGGCTTTATTCAAAACAAGTCGTGCCGGCAGTCAGGTCAATGTCCGCTGCAACCCGGTCAGCCGGGTTCGCGGCGGCGTACATTAGCAGGGTTTGCCGGTTTAGCGGCTACTGACCTGCTGCTCCAGGAGAATCCGGTTGGACAGCGAAACCAGTTCTCCGTCATCGGTCAGCACGGTCGTCTTGACTGTGCCGATCTCCTCGATTTGCCCTTCGACCTCGCCCACACGCACCTGTTGCCCAACTTGATACAGCTCACGCACATAGATTCCCGCAAGAATCTGACCGGCAATTTCCCGGCTTCCCAAGCCCATGGCCAGCGCAACGGCCAGACCAACGGTAATCAAAACAATCACAATAACGTGGTTCAGCAAGTCGGTCTTGACCTCCAACTGGCTGATCGCGACCGAAATACTGATGATGATCACCAGCCCCTGGGCAATTCGCCCCAGGCCAGCCGCATAGTCCAGGCCGACCCCTTCGGCGGCTCCGCGTACCAGGCCATTGGCCAGTTGCGCGAGTAAAACGCCTACCAGCAGCACCAGCGCGCCGCCGAAAACTTTCGGCAAATACAGTGCCAGCATGTCGAGCGTAGCTGAAACTCGCTCAAGTCCAAGGGACTGAGCCGCAGAAACCAGAAAAATAAGCAGGACGAACCAATAAACGATCTTGCCGACCAGCGTCGAAATCGGAACCTGCAACCCGGCACGGCCCAGCAGCTTGGTGAGCCCGGTACCGGCCATCAGGCGGTCCAGCCCGAGCTTGGCGAGCAATTTGGACAACAGGGTGTCAAGCAGCTTGGCCACCACAAAGCCCAGCAGTACCAGGACCAGGGCACCAAATAGGTTGGGAATGAAATTCGCCACCTTGGTCCACAATGCGGTCATTGCAGTGACCAGGCTCTGGGTCCAGAGATCAAGTTCCATATTCAATCAGCCTTATCAGCAGTGCGAGCAAGAGGTTTATGCCGGGAAACAGGCGATACATGGGCCGAACCGTTGTTCAGGGCCATCATCAACGCCGGTACCCAACGCCCGAGCAGACCGAACAGGGACCCCGCCCCAACCTGACGGTTGGCGGTTTTCAGTACGCGGCCCAGGCAGGCATCGTCATCCCGGTTGGATGGCGAAGCATTGAGCATGTCACGCAAAGACTGTTCGAACGGATCGTGCATAGAGACCTCTCGCAAGTGATTTAAAAGACGAGGGTAAAATTCATCGGGTCACATCGACCCTTTCCTACGTTCAGCTCATATTCAGCTCAAACCCAGCGTAACCGTCGAAAAAGCCACCATTGACCCAGCGCCACCGAGACCATCAGCAGGCACGCAATCATGAATCCATAGGGGCTGCTGGAAAACGGGATGCCCCCCACATTGATACCCAGCAAGCCGGTCAGGAAACTCATCGGCAAGAAAATGCCGGTGATGATTCCGAAGCGGTACATGGTGCGGTTCATGCGCAGGCTCAGGCGCCGGTCTTCGGCCTCAAGTACAAGCCCCACGCGCTCCCGAGCCAATTCCAACTCTTCCAGGTAGCGGGTCAGGCTGTTGTGCAACTCGTTCCAATAGTCGGCATCGTCATCGCAGAACCACGCCAATTTGATCCGCGTCAGCTGCGCAAAAATATCCCGTTGCGGCGCCAGGAAACGCTTGAGCCCGGCTGCTCGCCGACGGATCTGCAGGACGCTGCCATGCTCGGGGGTATACCGTTCGTCGGCGTCGAGTTTTTCTTCCTCCGTATCGACGATTTCAGACAGCCCAGTGACGAGATCCTGCACTTTGTTGGTCAGGTATTGCGCCATATAGAGGATCAGTTCAGACGCGGTCCTGGGGCCCTTGCCCTCGGCCAACTGCACCAGCAGCTCATCGGTGGCGCGTAACGGGCGCAAGCGCAGGGAAATCACACGATTGGCTGCCGCGAATATACGTACCGAAACCATGTCCTCCGGTTCCGCGCCTGGATTGAGATTGATACCGCGCAGAAACAGCAGCAATTCGGCATCGGGCAACGGCAGCAGCCGCGGACGGGTGTTTTCTTCCAGCAGCAGGTCACAGGCAAATTCACTCAAACCGCTGGATTTGCGCAGCCAGGTCTGGGTTTGCGGATGGCTGCGGTCCCAATGCAGCCACAGGCTTTCCTGGGGCTGCAGTTGCAACTCGTCAAGCTCGGTCCGGGCAATCGAACGCGCACCGCCTTTACCGTCCAGCACCAGGGCATGCACCAGCCCCCACTGCGCGTTGTCTTCCTCGAACATCCTCATCCCTTTCGACTACTGCGGTTTATTCCGGCATTTTCAGTGGGGTGGGCGAGACGATCACCCCGTTGTTATCGGCGTACACGTATTCACCCGGGCGGAACGTCACGCCGGCAAAGGTCACCACCACGTTCAGGTCGCCCAGGCCACGCTTGTCGGTTTTCATCGGGTGGGAGGCCAGGGCCTGCACGCCCAGGTCGGTCTGGGCAATGACATCGACATCGCGGATGCAACCGTAGATCACCATGCCTTCCCAGCCGTTTTTGGCGGCCTTCTCGGCGATCAGGTCACCGAGCAACGCACGCCGCAGCGAACCGCCTCCATCAACCACCAGCACCTTGCCGGTGCCCGGCTGCTCGGCCTGTGCCTTGACCAGAGAGTTATCCTCGAAGCATTTGACGGTGACAATCTCGCCGCCGAAGGAGTCTCGGCCACCGAAATTGCTGAACATCGGCTCGAGCACCTGTACCAACTCCGGATAGGCGTCGCACAGGTCGGGGGTCACGTAATGGTCCATCGCGAAACTCCTGTCGTCAAAGAAGGGGTCGAACAGCTCACGGCTACATCAGGAAAAACGTGCTGCAGCAGGCATTCTTTAAATGCCCAGCCACTGGCGCCGGCCATGATCAAACCACAATCAACGCAACGCAATAGCCGTTACGCGACTGAATATGACCAGAAGCGCCTGAGGCGTCATATCTTAGCCGCAACCACTCAAGAGTGAAACGGCCTCGCAAGTGCGCGTGTTCACACTGCCACAGCCACCTCGGGCCGGGTGCCGGCCAAAGGTGTCAACGGGTCTCTCAACCAGCGTTCCACCAAGGGCCAGACTTGGGCCTGTGCGGCTTTACTGACCAGCATTTGTACATGCCCGAAATCGTCGGTAAAACCCTGTCGACGTCCCAGGCACAGGTACTGGCGATGCTCGCTGCCGACTTGCTCGAACAGCTTGCGACACGCCCAGTCCGGATCCTGCCGATCGCCCGCAGCGCTGACTGCCAACAGCGGCACGTCGACCTCTGCCAGGCCTTTCCACCAATCGCGCTCGGCATCGCCAAAGCGGCCGAACAGGCCATTCCAGCGCAGCGCTTCGATCATCACACCGGCTGGCTCGTCCTCCGGTCCGCGCTTGAATCGTGGACCGGACACCTGGGCCAGACGCTTCAGGATCAATCGAGCGCCCCACTCCACCGGTGGAATTTTCAACGGCCAATGCGTGCGGCTGACCTGGCAGCCAAATAACGCCACCGAGGCCACTGACTGCGCGTTCAAGCATTGACCACCCAGCGCCGCAGCCAACGTCGTGGCGCCGAGGGAATGCCCGACCCAATGCGGCACCTGCCCGCTTTGCTCGTGCACAAAGGCGCCAATGGCCGGCAGATCGTAGCGTGCGTAATCGGCGACACGATTGCGCACGTAATCGTGATTGCGCTTGGACAGGCCATGGCCGCGCATTTCCGGAATCCACACATCAAATCCCCGCCGCGCCAGATGCGCCCCCAGGCCGATGCCCTTGGGCGAATACCAGAAGCGCCGATTGGAAAAACTGCCATGCAGGAAAATAACCGGCGTGCCCCGGTTTTCCGGGACATCGGCCATGCCCAACCGGGTAACCGCCAGCTCGACGGTCGCGTCGGGGCTGTTGCCGGGTTTGAGGCGGTACACATCTTCACTCAGGTCGCCACGACGTTCAGCGCTGATCAGGGCGACGGGAAACAGGTTGCTGCTGCTTTGCATAATGCTCTTGCACAAAAAAGGGCGGCGTCAGGCAGGAATTCCGCCCTGTACAGATAAGAATGCCGGTCACCCTCGACAGGTGACCGGCACTTTTGACGTAGCGGCTTTACGCGGACGCTTGGCCTTCGGCGAGGAAGAACCAGGTTTCCAGCACGGAATCGGGGTTCAGCGAGACACTTTCGATACCCTGTTCCATCAGCCATCTGGCCAGGTCAGGGTGATCGGAAGGGCCCTGGCCACAGATACCGATGTACTTGCCAGCCTTGTTACAGGCCTGGATGGCGTTGGACAGCAGCTTCTTGACGGCAGGATTTCGCTCGTCGAACAGGTGAGCAATGATCCCGGAATCGCGGTCCAGGCCCAGTGTCAACTGGGTCAGGTCGTTGGAACCGATGGAGAAACCGTCGAAGAACTCCAGGAACTCTTCGGCCAGGATGGCGTTGGACGGCAGCTCGCACATCATGATCACACGCAGGCCGTTCTCGCCGCGGGTCAGACCGTTTTCGGCGAGCAGGTCGACCACCTGGCTCGCCTCGCCCAAGGTACGCACGAACGGCACCATGATTTCGACGTTGGTCAGCCCCATCTCGTTGCGCACACGCTTGAGGGCGCGGCATTCGAGTTCGAAGCAGTCACGGAAGGCCTCGCTGATGTAACGCGAGGCGCCACGGAAGCCCAGCATCGGGTTTTCTTCTTCCGGCTCATAAAGCTTGCCGCCGATCAGGTTGGCGTATTCGTTGGACTTGAAGTCCGACAGTCGCACGATGACCTTTTTCGGGTAGAACGCCGCCGCCAGGGTGCTGATGCCTTCCACCAGCTTCTCGACGTAGAAGCCCACCGGGTCGTTGTAGCCGGCGATGCGCTTGTCGACGCTGTCCTTGATGTCCAGCGGCAGGCCGTCGTAGTTCAACAGGGCCTTGGGGTGCACGCCGATCATGCGGTTGATGATGAATTCCAGGCGGGCCAGGCCTACCCCGGCATTCGGCAGCTGCGCGAAGTCAAAGGCGCGATCAGGGTTGCCGACGTTCATCATGATCTTGAACGGCAGGTCCGGCATGGCGTCGATGGAGTTCTGCTTGATGTCGAAGCCCAGCTCACCTTCGAAGATGAAGCCGGTGTCGCCTTCGGCGCAGGACACCGTCACACCCAGGCCATCTTTCAACAGCTGGGTGGCATTGCCGCAACCGACGACTGCGGGAATGCCCAGTTCACGGGCGATGATCGCCGCGTGGCACGTGCGCCCGCCACGGTTGGTGACGATGGCGCTGGCGCGTTTCATCACCGGTTCCCAGTCCGGGTCGGTCATGTCGGAGACCAGCACGTCACCCGGCTGGACTTTGTCCATCTCGGACACGTCCTTAATGATGCGTACCTTGCCGGCGCCGATGCGCTGGCCGATGGCGCGGCCTTCCACCAGCACGGTGCCGGTTTCCTTGAGCAGGTAGCGTTCCATGACGTTGGCCGAGGTACGGCTCTTAACGGTCTCGGGACGGGCCTGCACGATGTACAGCTTGCCGTCGTCACCGTCCTTGGCCCACTCGATGTCCATCGGGCACTTGTAGTGCTTCTCGATGATCATCGCCTGCTTGGCCAGCTCGCTGACTTCAGCGTCGCTCAGGCAGAAACGCGCACGCTCGGCCTTGTCGACTTCAACGGTCTTGACCGAACGACCGGCCTTGGCCTCGTCGCCGTAGATCATCTTGATCGCCTTGCTGCCCAGGTTGCGGCGCAGGATGGCCGGGCGACCGGCCTCAAGGGTGTGCTTGTGCACGTAGAATTCGTCCGGGTTCACCGCGCCTTGTACGACGGTTTCGCCCAGGCCGTAGGCGCCGGTGATAAACACCACGTCACGGAAGCCCGATTCGGTATCCAGGGTGAACATCACACCAGCGGTGCCGGTTTCCGAACGCACCATGCGCTGCACACCGGCAGACAAGGCCACCAGCTTGTGGTCGAAACCCTGGTGCACGCGGTAGGAAATGGCGCGGTCGTTGAACAGCGAGGCAAAAACTTCCTTGGCCGCGCGGATCACGTTTTCCACGCCACGGATATTAAGGAAGGTTTCCTGCTGACCGGCGAACGAGGCGTCCGGCAAGTCTTCGGCGGTGGCCGAGGAGCGCACGGCGACGGCCATGTCCGGGTTACCGGCGGACAAGGTGGCGAAGGCGGTGCGGATTTCTTCGTTGAGCTTCTCGGGGAACTCGGCTTCCATGATCCATTGGCGGATCTGGGCGCCGGTTTTGGCCAGGGCGTTGACGTCATCGACGTCCAGAGCGTCCAGCGCGGCGTGGATCTGGGCGTTGAGGCCGCTCAGCTCGAGGAAATCACGGTAAGCCTGGGCCGTGGTGGCGAAACCACCCGGCACCGAGACACCGGCGCCTGCAAGATTACTGATCATCTCGCCGAGGGATGCGTTCTTGCCCCCCACATGCTCTACATCATGGACGCCGAGCTTATCGAGGGAAACTACGTACTCTACCAAGGTGATCTCTCCACTTTCTGTGTTGGAAAAGCTCAGGACGCGGCTTGCTCAGTAGGAGCGAACGCCAGCGCTTGTGGCCTGGACCTGGAAAATAAGTGAGAATGCGGCCCACTGCGGGACGGCAAAATCGCGCCTATCATATCCAAGATTCGCCATCAGCTTAAGGCCCAGGACTCAAATGAAACGATCTGCTTTCTTTATTTCCGATGGCACCGGCATCACGGCCGAAACATTGGGCCAGAGCCTGCTCGCGCAGTTCGAAAACATTACCTTTGCCAAATTCACGCGGCCTTACATAGACAGCGTGGATAAAGCGCGGGCCATGGTACAACAAATCAATCTGGCGGCTGAAAAAGACGGTTGTCGCCCGATCATTTTCGACACCATCGTCAATCAGGACATTCGTGAGATTCTCGCAACGTCGAATGGTTTCATGATCGACATCTTCTCCACGTTCCTGGCGCCATTGGAACAGGAGCTGAGCGAACATTCCTCTTACTCCGTCGGAAAGTCCCATTCCATTGGTCATAATTCCAATTATATGGAGCGTATCGAAGCGGTGAACTTCGCCCTCGACAACGACGACGGCGCCCGCACGCACTACTACGACAAGGCCGACCTGATCCTGGTAGGCGTGTCGCGCTGCGGCAAGACGCCGACCTGCCTGTACATGGCCATGCAATTCGGCATCCGCGCGGCCAACTACCCGCTGACCGAAGACGACATGGAACACCTGACGCTGCCCGCTGCCCTGCGCGCGCACTCGCACAAGCTCTTCGGCCTGACCATCGACCCGGACCGCCTCACTGCGATCCGCAATGAACGCAAGCCCAACAGCCGTTATTCAAGTTACGCCCAGTGCGAGTTCGAAGTGCGCGAAGTGGAAAATCTGTTCCGTCGCGAGAATATTGCGCACATCAATTCCACGCATTTTTCGGTGGAAGAGATTTCGGCGAAAATTCTTGTGGAGAAAGGTGTGGAGCGGCGGTTCAAGTGAACGGCATTGCCCTATCGGTGCGAACGAAACTTCTGGTACGCCGCTGAACCTGTGGGAGGGGGCTTGCCCCCGATGGCGGTGGATCAGTCACCTGATGCACTGACTGACACTCAGCTATCGGGGGCAAGCCCCCTCCCACATTTGATCTTCGCTGCTCTGAGCATTTCGTTCGCTTAACTGACTGGCATTAGGGCAAGCCCCCTCCCACACGACCCAATTGTGTCAGTCTGGCTACAGGTGAAACCTTCCCCCTCCCTGCCCCAGCGCCGTCGCCAGCGCATCGAACCCCGCCCGCAGCAACTGATCATCCCCTGAGGTATTGCAAATACTCGCCCGGATGAACTGCGGCACCGCCGTCTGCCCCACTGCAAAGGCTTCGGCGGTCGCGATCAGGTAGTTGTTCTGCTTGAGTTCCGCCTCGATTTCCGACGCGCGCCAGGGTTCGGGTACTTCGATCCAGAAGTGCGGGCTGTTGAGGTGAGTGCGGTACTGCAGGCCGCTCAATAAGCCCTCGACCAAGGCCTTGCGCCGGGTTATCTCGTTGATCTGCTGGCGCAGCAGGTATTGCGCCGTGCCGTTTTCGATCCATTGGGTCGCCAGTTCCAGGGTCACCGGGGTGGCCATCCAGCAGGTCGAACGCAACGCCGCTGAAATCCGGCTGACCAGCGCCGGCGGCGCATGCACATAGCCCACGCGCAACCCTGCCGATACCGCCTTGCTCAGGCTGCTGATCAGGATCGTACGCTCGGGGGCGAAATAACTGAGGGGCGCAGGACGATCCTCTACCAGCACCCCGTGGGCCTCATCCTCAAGAATCAGCAGATTATGTTCACGGCAGACCTTGGCCAACGCTTCACGGCGCGGGACTGACAACACGGCGGTCGTAGGATTCTGGATCGTTGGCGTGCAATACAACGCCGAAACCCGGTGATTTCGACAGACTTCATCCAGCGCGCCCGGCAGCACGCCTTCTTCATCCATCTCCAGCCCGATCAGCCGCACACCCAGCATACGCGCGGCGGTGATCAGCCCCGGGTAGGTCAGTTGCTCGGTGACCACCGTGTCGCCGGCGCGCAGCAACGCCATCATCGCGCAGAGCAAGCCGTGCTGGCCGCCATTGACGCAGATGACCTGCTCGGGAATCGGATGGAAATCGCGCTGTACCAGCCATTGCGCACCGGCTTCCCGATAGCGCGGCAGACCCGCATCGGGGGTATAGGCGCTGATGTCCTGGAGAAATTTGCCGTTGGTCGACAGGGTCTGGAAGCTCTGGGCAAGGAATACCGTTTCCTGCCCCGGAATATGCATGTTGCGGCTCATGTCGAAATACTGGCGTGGCTCCTCGCTGACGTTGCGAAAGCCTTCGTCACGCTGGCGCTCCATCCCACGCTTGCGCACGAAGGTGCCGTCCCCCACACGCGCCACCACCAACCCCAACCGCTCCAGCTCACCGTAGGCCCGACTGATGGTGCCGATGGTGACACCCAGATTGTCGGAAAGCACCCGATGGGGCGGCAGTTTTCTTCCCGGTTCAATCGTGCCTTCAAGGATGCCCCTTTCCATGACATCGGACAGGCGCTTGTACTTCACGCCCTGACCGTTGGACAACCCCTCACGCATAATTGACACCATGTCAATATTTGTTTTGACAGTCATCATTCGCCCTAATAGTGTGCTTTTGCGGGTTCAATCACCGGATTGAATCACTTATAACAAGTCCAATATAGAGTTCAATTCCGGCTCAGGGAAGCAATAAACGATGCCAATGTCCGCCATTCTTGAAAACACCGCAAAAACCAAAACCCGCAAACAGTGGCTGGCCGGGTTGATCACCAGCGTGATGTTCCTGATCGTGTGCCTGAGCTGGGGCACCACCTGGCTGGGCATCAAGATTGCGGTGGAAAGCGTGCCGCCACTGACGTCAGCAGGCCTGCGCTTCCTGATCGCCTTCCCGTTGTTCCTGTGTTTTGCCCTGGTACGCCGTGAGCCGATTCTGTTCCCACGCGAAAGCCGCTGGTTCTTCGTCTTCGTGACCCTGTCCTACTTCAGCGTTCCCTACTACCTGCTCAATTACGGCGAGATGCACGTCTCGTCCGGCCTGACTGCCCTGCTGTTCAGCTGCATGCCGGTGTTCATCCTGATCTTCTCCGCGCTGTTCCTGCGTGAGCGCATCTACCTGTCCCAGGTGGTCGGCATCGGCATCGGTTTCGGCAGCCTCTACATGATTATCAAGAGCCAGGGCCTGCACTTGGACCATGCCGAATTCTTCGGCGTGCTGGCGATTCTGGCCGCCGCGATCATGCACGCGTTGTGCTACGTGATTACCAAGCAAAAAGGCAGCGCCATCAGTGTCATCACCTACAACACCCTGCCCATCGGCATTGCCGGGCTGATGCTGTTCGTGGCCGGCCTGTGGTTTGAAAACCCGACCTTCGACGCCATCACCCTGCGCTCCTGGAGCGCGCTGTTCTACCTTGGGCTGGTCGCTTCGGTGGGTGGTTTCATTGTGTATTTCATGCTGCTCAAGCGCCTGAGCCCGATCATCCTGTCCTTCGTGTTCATCATCTTCCCCGTGTTCGCGGTGATCATCGGCGCCTGGTACGAAGGCGTGGAGATTTCCCGTGACCTGATGCTGTACTCGGCGATCCTGCTGGCCGGCTTTGCGATCACCAAGCTGCCCATCGAAAAACTGCTGGCGAAGAAAAATTGACCCTCAACCCAAGCGAGAGAAACATGGAAGTCCTCCGCCCCCAGGCCCTGGAACAGATCTACGCCCACGCAAGCCGCAGCTATCCCGAGGAGTGCTGCGGTTTCATCTTTGCCGACGGCAGTGTGTACCTGGGCAGCAATATCCAGAACGAGTTACACCACAGGAATCCGCAGATGTACCCGCGCAGTGCGGCCAACGGCTACACCTTTTCGGTCGCCGATACACTGCTGCTGAACAAGGCGTTTCGCAGCGACAACCCGGTAGTGGTGATCTACCACTCGCACCCGGATGTCGGTGCCTATTTCAGTGATGAGGACCAGGACAAGGCGCTGTTCCTGGGCGAGCCGATCTACCCCGTCAGCTACCTGGTGGTGGATGTTCGCCAGGGCCAGGCACTGGGGTCCAAGCTGTTTGCCTGGGATGGCAAACAGTTCGCCCTTCAACCTTTCAACGACCTGCACACGGAGTTGTCCATGAACGCTGTCTCTTTCCCCGACATTCTGGTTCGCGTGGCAAAGCTGCCGGAATCGACCCTCGAGGGCGCCGGATCGACATTGCGCGAAGTCATTGAAAACCTCTGCGACAGTCACCCACAGTTGCGCCCGCATCTGTTTCACGAGAAGAACAACCAGCTCAAGGAACACTTCCTGTTCACCGCCGAGGAGGAGCTGATCGACGCTGACGACAGCTTGCCAGCAAAGGCCCGGATCGAAGTACTGCTCGCCACCTCCGGCGGCATCGACGTCGACACCCTGAGCAATGAGGAAGTGCAACGCTACGTCCGCCATATCACCCTGCCCGGCGTCGGCCGTGAAGGTCAGTTGAACCTTAAAAAAGCCAGGGTGCTGATCATCGGCACCGGCGGCCTGGGCTCACCCATCAGCCTGTACCTGGCGGCGGCCGGCATCGGCACCCTGGGTCTGGTGGACTTCGACGTGGTGGAAAGCAGCAACCTGCAACGTCAGATCGTGCATGGCAACAGCACCCTGGGCATGCCCAAGGTCGAGTCCGCCAAACGACGCTTGCAGGATCTGAACCCCCACATCCAGATCAACACACACAATACCGCGCTCACTGCCGACAACGCCCTGGAACTGGTGGGCGCCTATGACCTGGTGATCGACGGCACGGATAATTTCGATACCCGCTACCTGATCAATGACGCGTGCGTGCAGTTGGGCAAGCCCCTGGTATACGGCGCCATCTATCGCTTCGACGGACAAATCAGCGTGCTCAACCATAAAGGCGGGCCGTGCTACCGCTGCCTGTTCCCCAGCGCTCCGCCCGCAGAGCTGGCGCCCAATTGCAGCGCCGGTGGGGTCATCGGCGTGTTGCCGGGGGTGGTCGGCATGATCCAGGCGACCGAGGCGATCAAATTGCTCATCGGCATTGGCGAACCCCTATCCGGCCGCTTGATGCGCTTCGATGCGCTGGCCATGAAATTCAGCGAGATTCGCTTCAAGCGCCGCCCCGACTGCCCGTGCTGCTCCGACCGGCGCCACAGCGAGACCGCCATGCCAGCGGCGTGCGCGGATGCCGTGCCGAGCCAACCGTCCCTGGCCGAAGAACGCTACATCAAGCCCCGCGTGCTCAAGCAAGTGATCGACAACCCCCGCAGCGCCGACGTGTTGCTCGACGTGCGCGACGCCAGCGAACTGGAAGTGTGCAAATTGCCGGGCGTGGTGCACATCCCCCTGGCCGAGCTGGATGAGCAGCTCGACAGCCTGAGCCGCGACAACACCCACTACCTGATCTGCTATGCCGGCACGCGTGCCGAGCAGGCCGCCAGCACCTTGCTGGCGGCAGGCTTCGCCAACACCAAAGTCCTGCAGGGCGGCATGAAACATTGGGTGCGCGACGTCGAACCCGACATGCCGCTGTACTGACCGGGGGCCCACTGATGCTGCATAACTCCATTCTCGACGTGATCGGCCAAACCCCGATCGTGCGGCTGGCGCAGTTTTCCGAAGACCTCGGCATCGAGGTCTACGCCAAGCTGGAATCCCTCAACCCGGGCGGCAGCCACAAGGCGCGCATCGCCCTGGGCATGATCCTCGACGCCGAGCGCCGGGGCGTGCTGATGCGCGACTGCGGACAAACCATCATTGAACCCAGCGGCGGCAATACCGGCATCGGCCTGGTGATGGCGGGCAATGTGCTCGGCTACAAAGTGGTGCTGGTGATCCCGGACAACTACAGCCCCGAAAAACAGAAGCTGCTGCGCTTGTATGGCGCCAGGGTGGTGCTCTCGGACAGCCGCCTGGGCAACAATTCCCACGGCGAAAAGTGCATGGAACTGCTGTTGGAAAACCCCAGTTACGTGATGCTCAACCAGCAGCGCAACGGTGCCAACCCGCAAACCCATCGCGACACCACCGCGCCGGAAATCCTCCGCGCCTTCGGCGAACGGCGGGTGGACTACTTCGTCAGCGGCATCGGCACCGGCGGGCATATCACCGGTATCGGCGAAACCCTCAAGGCCGCCTGGCCGGCACTGCGCATCATGGGCGTGGAGCCGGAGGAGTGCGACTTGCTCAAGGACCGGCACGCCCCGCACGCCATCCAGGGCCTGTCGATTGGCCTGATCCCGAGCATTCTCAACCTCGACGTACTGGACGGCATGCTCAAGGTGTCGCATGGGGCGTGCCTGGAGATGATCAAACGCATCATGCGCACCGACGCCATCAGCCTGGGGCTGTCCTCGGCCGCCAACATGGTCGCCATCGCCCAACTCGCCCCGGAACTGCCGCCCGAAACGGTGGTGCTGACCATGGTCTACGACAATGCCGACAGCTACCTGCCCAGTTTCGAATAGCCGGTTACCCAACCAACCAGAATGCGGGGGTGCCTCCATGGGAGGCTTTATCGACATGCAACAGCTGCACGATGAGTTGCTGACCCACCTCATCCAGACCCTGACGCCTGGGCAGATGAAGCAGCTGGAACCGCACCTGGCGCCGCTGGTCCAGAACGCCGCCCAGGCGGTAGCCGAAGACCTGATCGCCTACGCCTATCGCGACCCGGCGTCGCGCGGACGCGGTGAGCTGATCCTGGAATCCTATGCCTCGTTCAAGGCGGTGTTGTTCTACCGGCTTGCGCACCTGGTGTGGCATTTTCCGGAGCCCGCCCACGGCGTATTCACCCGCATTGCGCTCAAGCTCAGCAACCAGGGCAAGATCCTGTCCGGGGCCGAGATTCACCCGGCTGCGCGCATCGGCCGGCGCTTTGTGCTGGACCATGGCTACGGCACGGTCATCGGTGAAACCTGCGAGATCGGTCACGACTGCTACATCCTCTGCGGCGTGACCCTGGGCGCCCGCGGTATTGCCAACAACCCGGACGGCAAGCGCCATCCACGCCTGGGCAACCATGTCGAGGTCGGCGCCGGGGCGCGGGTGCTGGGCTACGTGCAGATCGGTGACAACGTGTTTATCAGCCCGGCCTGCGTCATTACCCAGGACGTGCCGGCGGGCACCAAGGTCAAAGTGGTCAACCAGATCCAGTTGCAGAAAAACGATGAATCGGAGCACAGCAACTACCTCGGTGCGTTCGCCCTGGATGAGCGCCTGCACGTGGTCGGCGAGGTCGACGCGGGGCACAAGGTCACGGTGCTGGACGCCGACTTTCATCCGCTGCCGGGGCTGATGCTCGAACCCACGGTGAAGGAGCGTCATCACCTGCAATTTCGCCTGCACCGCCAGGGCGTCGGCGAACAACTGCCACGCCTGCCGCTGAACCTGAAAGTCTGCGGACCGGCGTTCGAAATCACCCTGCTCTCTCCCCCTGGCTTGAGTGCGATGGTGCGTCACCTGTTGCAAGCCAGCCCATTGATCGTTGGAGGTTGAACATGTCCGTGCACACCATGGAAACCCTGACGCTGTTCGACAGCGCGCCCTATCAAAACGCCTTCAACGCCAGGGTGCTTGCCGTCGGCGAGCACGGCGTCGCGCTGGAGCACACCTTGTTCTACCCCACCGGCGGTGGGCAACCGGGCGACACCGGGCACCTCACCCTGGCCGACGGCACGCGCGTGGAAGTCACCGGCACGGTGCGCGATCCGGTGCTGCGCTCGATCATCTGGCATCAGGTGGACCATTGCCCGGCGCAACTGATTGCCGGCGCCCAGGTAGACGCCGGCCTGGACTGGGAGCGGCGCTACCAGCACATGAAGATGCACACTTGCCTGCACTTGCTGTGTTCCATCATCGACGCGCCCGTCACCGGTTGCAGCATCAGCGCGGACAAGGGCCGCCTGGATTTCGACCTGCCGGAAATGACCCTGGACAAAGACAGCATCACCCGCGACCTCAACGCACTGATCGAGCAGGCGCACCCGGTGCAAACTCTGTCGATGGCCGCCACTGAGTACGCCACCCTGCTGCAGATCACCCGCACCCAGGCCGTTGCGCCGCCGGTCATCCAGGGTTCGGTGCGGGTGATTGAAATTCCCGGCATTGATATCCAGCCATGCGGCGGCACCCACGTGCTCAATACCGAGGAAATCGGTCGGGTGTTCTGCGAGAAAATGGAAAAGAAGAGCAAGCATAACCGCAGGGTGATTTTGCGGTTTGAAGGCTGAAATGTGGGAGGGGGCAAGCCCCCTCCCACATTGACCGCGTTGTTTTCTAGATCATGAACAGGTCCATGAAACGGTTGACTGGGGTAGCCTCAAGCCGTGCCTGGTCCTTGCACAGGGCAAAAATCTCGGCGCTGCGCTGCGCGGGGAAGCGCGTCGCCAGACTGGCTTTGAACTTGGCTTCCAGCAGAGGAATCCCATCCACCCGACGACGGCGATGGCCAATCGGATACTCCACCGCCACCTGCTCGGTGCAGGTGCCGTCGGTGAAGAACACCTGCACCGCGTTGGCGATGGAGCGCTTGTCGGCCTCCAAGTATTCGCGGCTGTAACGCGGGTCTTCAACGATGACCATTTTCCCGCGCAGCTCATCGATGATCGGATGGGCGGCATGGAAGGGGTCTTCATACTGTTCGGCCACCAGGTCACCGAAGGCCAGGGGCACGGCGGTCATGTATTGCAGGCAATGGTCACGGTCCGCGGCGTTGGCCAATGGGCCAACCTTGGAAATGATACGAATGGCCGACTCATGGGTGGTGATCACGATACGTTCGACTTCATGCAGGCGCTGCTTGACCTGCGGATGCAGGATGACCGCCGCTTCGCAGGCAGTCTGCGCGTGGAATTCAGCGGGAAAGCTGATCTTGAACAGCACGTTTTCCATCACGTAGGTGCCGTAGGGCTGGGACAGGCTGAACCTGCGCTGTTCTTCCGGCTTGAGGGCCAGGTCCTTGTTGGTGTGGCTGAACAAAACGTCGTAGAAGCCCCACTGCGGCGCGCTCAGTACACCGGGGATGCCCATCTCGCCACGCATCGCGATATCCGCCAGACGCACCCCGCGGCTCGACGCATCGCCCGCCGCCCAGGACTTGCGCGAACCGGCATTGGGCGCATGGCGGTACGTACGCAACGCCTGCCCGTCGACAAACGCATGGGACAAGGCAGCGAGCAGTTGTTCACGGTTGGCGCCCATCAGCTTGGCGGTGACTGCCGTCGAGGCGACTTTGACCAGCAGCACATGGTCGAGGCCGACGCGGTTGAAGGCGTTTTCCAGGGCAATCACGCCTTGGATCTCGTGGGCCATGATCATCGCTTCCAGCACCGTGCGTACGCTCAGCGGCGCGTCGCCATTGGCCACGCGTTTCTGCGACAAATGATCAGCCACCGCAAGGATGCCGCCCAGATTGTCCGAAGGATGGCCCCACTCAGCCGCAAGCCAAGTGTCGTTGTAGTCGAGCCAGCGCACGATGCAGCCGATGTCCCAGGCGGCCTTGACCGGGTCCAGCCGCAACGAAGTGCCCGGCACCCGTGCGCCGAACGGCACCACGGTGCCTTCGACGAGCGGCCCCAGGTGCTTGGTGCACTCGGGAAAGCGCAACGCCAGCAGGCCGCAGCCGAGGGTGTCCATCAGGCAGTTGCGTGCGGTGTCCAGGGCGGTTTCGGACTCGATCCGGTAAGTGAGGACATAGTCGGCAATGTCCTGCAAGACCTGGTCGTAGTCGGGGCGGTTGTTCTGGTCGACGTTGGCGCTCATGGCAGTTCTCCAAATGGGTGGTTTATTCCTCAGGGTCACGGTTGATCATCAGGGCAGGTCTGGTTGCCTGCCTTGGAATAGAAATCCATTGTGGGAGGGGACTTGCCCCCGATCGGGGTGGGTCAGTTGATGAATATGTCGACTGACACACCGCAATCGGGGGCAAGCCCCCTCCCACATTTAGAAAGCGTCGCCGGGGACGCGAACGAAACCTTCCATCAACACCCGCGCACTGCGGCTCATGATGGCTTTCTTCACCACCCACTCACCGTTGACTTGCGTCGCCTCGGCACCGACGCGCAAGGTGCCCGACGGATGGCCGAAGCGCACGGCGTTGCGCTCCACGCCACCTGCCGCCTGGTTGACCAGGGTGCCGGAAATCGCCGCCGCCGTGCCGATCGCCACCGCCGCCGTGCCCATCATGGCGTGGTGCAACTTGCCCATGGATAGGGCCCGCACCAGCAGGTCCACATCGCCAGCCTTGATCGCCTTGCCGCTGGAGGCCACGTAATCGGCAGGCTTGGCCACGAACGCAACCTTCGGCGTGTGCTGGCGCTGGGCCGCTTCGTCCAGGTGTTTGATCAGGCCCATGCGCAACGCGCCATAGGCGCGCACGGTCTCGAACATCGCCAGGGCCTGCGGGTCGCCGTTGATCGCGCCTTGCAACTCGGTGCCGGTGTAGCCCAGGTCTTGGGCATTGATGAAAATCGTCGGGATGCCGGCATTGATCAGGGTGGCCTTGAAGGTGCCGACACCCGGCACTTCCAGTTCGTCAACCAGGTTGCCGGTGGGGAACATCGAGCCGCCACCGCCCTCTTCTTCCGCCGCCGGGTCGATGAATTCCAGCTGCACTTCGGCGGCGGGAAAGGTCACGCCGTCGAGTTCGAAATCACCGGTTTCCTGCACCGCACCGTCGGTGATGGGCACGTGGGCAATGATGGTCTTGCCGATATTGGCCTGCCATATGCGCACCACGGCCACGCCGTTGTGGGGCACGCGGCCCGGGTCGACCAGGCCGGCGCTGATGGCGAACGAACCGACCGCCGCCGACAGGTTGCCGCAGTTGCCACTCCAGTCGACAAATGGCTTGTCGATGGAGACTTGGCCAAACAGGTAGTCCACGTCGTGCCCGGCACGGGTGCTCCTGGACAGGATCACGCTTTTGCTGGTGCTGGACGTGGCGCCGCCCATGCCGTCGATCTGCTTGTCATAGGGGTCGGGGCTGCCGATCACCCGCAACAACAAGGCGTCACGGGCAGGACCCGGCACCTGGGCCGATGGCGGCAGGTCCTCAAGGCTGAAGAAAACCCCCTTGCTGGTGCCGCCACGCATATAGGTGGCGGGGATCTTGATTTGCGCTGCGTGTGCCATGGTTATCCTCTTCAGGCGGTCGCCGCCGATTCCAGGAAGTCCTGGGCAAAACGTTGCAACACGCCGCCCGCCTCGTAGATCGACACTTCTTCAGCGGTGTCCAGGCGGCAGGTCACCGGCACTTCGACACGCTCGCCATTTTTGCGGTTTATCACCAGGGTCAGTTGCGCACGCGGCGTGCGTTCGCCGAGCACGTCATAGGTTTCGCTGCCGTCGATCTTGAGTGTGTGGCGGTCGGTGCCCGGCAGGAACTCCAGGGGCAATACGCCCATGCCGACCAGGTTGGTGCGGTGGATACGCTCGAAACCCTCGGCGGCGATCGCTTCCACCCCGGCCAGGCGTACGCCCTTGGCCGCCCAGTCGCGCGACGAGCCCTGGCCGTAGTCGGCACCGGCGATGATGATCAGCGGCTGCTTGCGTTCCATGTAGGTTTCGATGGCTTCCCACATCCGCGTGACCTTGCCTTCCGGCTCGATACGCGCCAGGGAGCCCTGCTTGACCTTGCCGTTTTCCTGCACCATTTCGTTGAACAGTTTCGGGTTGGCGAAGGTGGCGCGTTGCGCAGTCAGGTGATCGCCCCGGTGCGTCGCGTAGGAGTTGAAGTCAACTTCCGGCAGGCCCATTTTCGCCAGGTACTCGCCGGCGGCGCTATCGAGCATGATCGCGTTGGACGGCGACAGGTGATCGGTGGTGATGTTGTCCGGCAGCACCGCCAGCGGGCGCATGCCCTTGAGCGGACGCGCACCGGCCAATGCACCTTCCCAATACGGCGGGCGGCGAATATAGGTGCTTTGCGGGCGCCAGTCGTACAGCGGGGTGACTTTGGGGCCGGTGTCTTCGTGAATGGCGAACATCGGGATGTACACCGCGCGAAACTGCTCCGGCTTGACCGACGCCTTGACCACCGCGTCGATCTCTTCGTCGCTTGGCCAGATGTCCTGCAGGCGGATTTCCTTGCCGTCGGTATCAAGGCCCAGCACGTCTTTCTCGATATCGAACCGAATGGTGCCGGCAATCGCATAGGCCACGACCAGCGGCGGCGAAGCGAGGAAGGCTTGCTTGGCGTACGGATGAATACGCCCATCAAAGTTGCGGTTGCCCGACAGCACGGCAGTGGCGTACAAGTCGCGGTCGATGATTTCCTGCTGGATCAGCGGGTCTAGTGCGCCGGACATGCCGTTGCAAGTGGTGCAGGCAAAAGCCACCACGCCAAACCCGAGTTGTTCCAGCTCATGCCCCAGGCCTGCTTCTTCCAGGTACATGGCCACGGTTTTCGAGCCCGGCGCCAGGGACGACTTGACCCACGGCTTGCGCGTCAGCCCGAGCCTGTTGGCGTTACGCGCCAGCAGGCCGGCGGCGATCACGTTGCGCGGGTTACTGGTGTTGGTGCAGCTGGTGATGGCGGCGATGATGACGGCGCCGTCGGGCATTTGCCCTGGCACTTCGTCCCACTGCCCGCTGATGCCTTTTGACGCCAGGTCGCGGGTGGCGACACGGGCATGCGGATTGCTCGGGCCGGCCATGTTGCGCACAACGCTGGAGAGATCGAATGTCAGGCCACGCTCATAGTGCGCGGCCTTGAGATCATCGGCCCACAGACCGGTGTGACGCGCATATTGTTCGACCAGGGCGACTTGTTCGTCTTCCCGGCCAGTGAGTTTCAGGTAGGCGATGGTCTGCTGGTCGATGTAGAACATGGCCGCAGTGGCGCCGTATTCCGGGGCCATGTTGGAAATCGTCGCACGATCGCCCAGGGTCAGCGCCGATGCGCCTTCACCGAAGAACTCCAGCCACGCGCCAACGACCTTTTGTTGGCGCAGGAACTCGGTCAGCGCCAGCACCATATCGGTGGCGGTGATACCCGGCTGCAGCTTGCCGGTCAGCTCCACGCCGACGCTTTCCGGCAGGCGCATCCACGAAGCACGCCCGAGCATCACGCTTTCGGCTTCAAGGCCGCCGACCCCGATGGCGATCACGCCCAGGGCATCCACATGCGGGGTGTGGCTGTCGGTGCCGACGCACGTGTCGGGGAACGCCACGCCGTCACGTACCTGAATCACCGGGGACATTTTCTCCAGGTTGATCTGGTGCATGATGCCGTTGCCGGGCGGGATCACGTCGACGTTCTTGAAGGCCTTCTTGGTCCACTCGATAAAGTGGAAGCGATCTTCGTTGCGGCGGTCTTCGATGGCGCGGTTTTTTTCGAACGCCTGGGGGTCGGCACCACCGGCTTCGACGGCCAGGGAGTGGTCGACGATCAACTGGGTGGGCACCACCGGGTTGACCTGCGCCGGATCGCCGCCTTGCAGGGCAATGGCGTCGCGCAGACCGGCCAGGTCCACCAGTGCGGTCTGGCCAAGGATGTCATGGCAGACCACGCGGGCCGGGAACCAGGGGAAATCGAGGTCACGCCGACGTTCGATCAGTTGGCTCAGGGACGCGTTGAGGGTGGCCGGGTCGCAGCGGCGCACCAGGTTTTCCGCGAGCACGCGTGAGGTATACGGCAAGGTGGCGTAGGCGCCGGGGCTGATTGCCTCGACAGCCGCACGGGCGTCGAAGAAATCCAGGCGGCTGCCGGGGAGCGGTTTGCGAAATTCAGTGTTCATCGTCAGGACTCGGTCACGGTGATTGCAAAAGGAAGACCTACGCCGGTCGGAAAATTGAAATGCAATCCAAAAGGTGGGAGGGGGCTTGCCCCCGATGACGGTGTATCAGTCGACACATGTGCTGCATGACACACGGCTATCGGGGGCAAGCCCCCTCCCACACGTTGATCGCATTCCAGTCCCGGGTCCGTGGGCCCTCTCATTCAGCGACGTTCGATTGGCACGAACTTGCGCTGCTCAACGCCGATGTACTCGGCGCTTGGACGGATGATGCGGTTATTGGCGCGCTGCTCGAACACGTGCGCCGCCCAGCCGGTGAGCCGCGAGCAGACGAAAATCGGCGTGAACAGCTTGGTGGGAATGCCCATGAAGTGGTACGCCGAGGCATGGTAGAAATCGGCATTGGGGAACAGTTTCTTCTGGTCCCACATGGTCTTGTCGATGGCTTCGGACACCGGGAACAACACCGTGTCGCCCACCTCGTCAGCGAGTTTTTTCGACCAGCCCTTGATCACTTCGTTACGCGGGTCGCTGTCCTTGTAGATCGCGTGGCCAAAACCCATGATCTTGTCCTTGCGCGCCAGCATGCCGAGGGTGCCTTCGACGGCTTCTTCGGCCGAACCGAAACGCTCGATCATCTCCATCGCCGCTTCGTTGGCACCGCCGTGCAGCGGGCCGCGCAGGGAACCGATGGCCGCGGTGACGCAGGAATACAGGTCGGACAGAGTCGACGCACAGACCCGGGCGGTGAAGGTCGAGGCGTTGAATTCGTGTTCGGCGTAGAGGATCAGGGACACGTTCATCACTTTGACATGCAGGTCGCTCGGCTTCTTGCCATGCAGCAGGTGCAGGAAGTGCCCGCCAATGCTCGGCTCGTCGGTGACGCAGTCGATGCGTTTGCCGTCGTGGCTGAAGCGGTACCAGTAGCACATGATCGCCGGGAACGCGGCGAGCAGGCGGTCGGTGACGTCATGCTGCACGCTGAAGTCTTTTTCCGGCTCGATATTGCCCAGGAACGAACAACCGGTGCGCATCACGTCCATCGGGTGGGCGTCGGCGGGGATGCGCTCGAGCACTTCCTTCAACGCTTGCGGCAAGTCGCGCAGCTTGCCCAGCCTGGCGCTGTAGGCCGCCAGTTCGGCCTGGGTCGGCAGTTCGCCGTGCAGCAGCAGGTAGGCGACTTCTTCAAATTGTGCATCGGCGGCCAGTTCACGCACGTCATAGCCGCGATAGGTCAAGCCGGCACCGGCCTGGCCCACGGTCGACAGTGCGGTCTGCCCGGCCACCTGGCCACGCAGGCCGGCGCCACTCAATACTTTTGCTTCAGCCATGGTTCTTCTCCCATTTTATAGTTGTTCAGAGAGCCGTTATTTTTTCGCGGCAAACAGCGCGTCGAGCTTCTGCTCGAAGGTGTGGTAGTCGATACGATCGTAGAGCTCCATGCGGGTTTGCATGGTGTCGATCACATTCTGCTGCGTACCGTCGCGGCGGATGGCGGTGTACACATTCTCGGCGGCCTTGTTCATGGCGCGGAAGGCCGAGAGCGGGTACAGCACGATGGAAACATCGGCAGATTTCAACTGTTCGGTGGTGAACAGCGGGGTCGCGCCGAATTCGGTGATGTTGGCCAGGATCGGTGCTTTCACCCGCGAGGCGAACAGCTTGTACATCTCAAGTTCGGTGATGGCTTCCGGGAACACCATGTCGGCGCCGGCCTCGATGCAGGCGGCGGCGCGCTCCAGGGCGGACTCCAGACCTTCCACGGCCAGGGCGTCAGTGCGCGCCATGATCACGAAACTGTCATCGGTGCGCGCGTCCACGGCGGCCTTGATGCGGTCGACCATTTCCTGCTGGGAGACGATTTCCTTGTTAGGGCGATGGCCGCAGCGCTTGGCGCCGACCTGGTCTTCGATGTGGATGGCGGCGGCGCCGAACTTGATCATCGACTTGACGGTGCGCGCCACGTTGAACGCCGAGGAACCGAAACCGGTGTCCACGTCCACCAGCAGCGGCAGGTCGCACACATCGGTGATACGGCGTACATCGGTCAGCACGTCATCCAGGCCGGTGATGCCCAGGTCCGGTACGCCCAGGGAGCCGGCGGCCACGCCGCCGCCTGACAGGTAGATTGCCTTGAAGCCGGCGCGCTTGGCCAGCAAGGCGTGGTTAGCATTGATTGCGCCAACCACCTGCAACGGCTGTTCACTGGCGACCGCGTCACGGAAACGCTGGCCTGGGGTGCTCTTGTTCGTGGAACTCATGACTCACCTCTATTTATTGGGGAGCACCGTCCGGAAAGTGACGGGCGATGTTGCGTTTCGAAGCGCCGATATGCCGACGCATCAACAGTTCGGCCAGTTCACCGTCACGATCGGCAATCGCGTCAAGAATGCGGTGATGCTCGGCAAAGGCCTGGCGGGGACGGTTGGGGGTGGTGGAAAACTGAATGCGGTACATGCGCACCAGTTGGTACAGCTCACCGCAGAGCATCTGGGTCAGGGTGCGGTTACCGGCACCTTGAATGATCCGGTAATGAAAATCGAAGTCACCTTCCTGCTGGTAGTAGCCGACACCGGCCTGGAACGCGGCATCCCGTTCATGGGTGTGCAATACCTGGCGCAGTTCTTCGATTTCCGCGTCGGTCATGCGCTCGGCCGCCAGCCGGCAAGCCATGCCTTCCAATGACTCGCGGATTTCATACAGCTCGATCAGCTCGGCGTGACTCAATGACACCACCCGCGCGCCGACATGGGGCACCCGCACCAGCAGGCGCTGGCCTTCCAGACGGTGAATCGCCTCGCGCAACGGGCCACGGCTGATGCCGTAGGTACGCGCCAGCTCCGGTTCGGAAATCTTCGTGCCGGGGGCGATCTCGCCCTTGACGATGGCGGCCTGGATGCGCCGGAAGACGTTTTCCGACATGGTTTGGGATTCATCCGACAGCGCCGACGGAAATTCCGATTGACTCAGCATATTGTCGACACCTTTAAAAGCAATGCGGCAAAAACTAGCTAATACTCACTACTTAGTCAAAGAATAAATCAACATTGTCGACAATCTTCTAATAACCTTATTGGCCGTTGATGAGCATGGCCGCCTGCCAGCGCTGGCGCCAAAAAAGCATCATGTTAGAATGCCCGCCGCTTTTGCCTGACATCTCAAGATGAAATGGCGCACGAGGGAGCTTGCGCAGTAATGCCAGTCGCCTTGAATTTCGCACTGCATCGCCTCAGGAATTATGAGACTCAAGCCCTTCCCCCTATTGTTATGCCTATTGTCCATACCGAGCCTTGGCGTTGCCGCCGAGAAGACGGTGTATGGCCTGAACGAATACGCCAAGCTGGCGGGCATCGACCTGGAAGTCGCGGCCAAACTCGACACCGGCGCCAAGACCGCCTCGCTGAGTGCGCGCGATATCAAACGCTTCAAGCGCAACGGCGAATCCTGGGTACGCTTCTACCTGGCCATCGATACCGCCCACTCCCACCCCATCGAACGTCCCCTGGCCCGCGTCAGCAAAATCAAGCGCCGCGCCGATGACTACGACCCCGATGAGGACAAGCAGTACACCGCTCGTCCGGTGATTGCCCTGGATATCTGCATGGGCAGCGCTTTACGCAGTATCGAAGTGAACTTGACCGACCGCAGCACCTTCCAATATCCGCTGCTGATCGGCTCCGAAGCGCTCAAGCGCTTTGATGCGCTGATCGACCCCAGCCTTAAATATGCAGCAGGCAAACCTGCCTGCGCCGCCGACGCTCATACCGCCGAGTAAACCGAATGCGCTCTTTGACCCTGCACCTGAAAATCCTGATCACCCTTCTGGTGGTGCTGGGCATTTCGGTCACCGCCTACCAGATCTTCGTGCTGGGCATCCCTGTCACCGAGGACGCCACCGACGACTTGTGGAACATCGACGCCAAGGTCGAGTTCGTCGCCAATCCCAAGGACCCGGTGAAGATTTCGATGTTCGTGCCGCCGTTGAGCCGCGATTTCGTCAGCCTCAATGAGAGTTTTATCTCGAACAACTACGGGGTGAGCGTCAACCGCGCCGACGGCAACCGCAAGGTCACCTGGTCGGCGCGCCGCGCCAAGGGTAACCAGACGCTGTATTACCGCCTGGTGCTGACCAAGCGCTATAGCGGTGAAAAGGTCAAGATCAAGGGCCCGACCTTCCGCGACAGCATTGCCGTGGAAGGCCCGGAAAAAATCGCTGCCGAAGCCCTGCTCGCGCCGATTCGCCAGCACTCGGCAGACGTCGAAACGTTCATCACCGAAGCCATCAAGCGCACCAACAACCTCAGCGACGACAATGTGAAACTGCTGCTGGCGGGCGACCCGTCGACGTCGCACAAGGCCAAGATCGTCGAATTGCTGTTGTCCATCGCCCACGTTCCGGTGGAAAAGGTCCACACCATCCGCCTCGTCGCCGACCAGCCGCAATCGCCTGAACTGTGGCTGCGCAGCTTCAACGGCAACGACTGGCTGTACTTCAACCCGGAAACCGGTGAACAAGGCCTGCCCGCGGACCGCCTGCTGTGGTGGACCGGCGACGAAAACCTGATCACGGTCGATGGCGGCAAGAAAGCCATGGTCACCTTCAGCCTGAACAACAGCGAGATGAATGCCATTCGCCTGGCCAAGCTGACCGACGAAAACACCGACGCCAACTTTCTCGAATACTCGCTGTACGGCCTGCCGCTGCAAACCCAGCAGACGTTCATGATCATGGTGATGATCCCGATTGGCGTGCTGGTGATCCTGATCCTGCGCAACCTGATCGGCCTGCAGACCCTCGGCACCTTCACCCCGGTGCTGATTGCCCTGGCATTTCGCGAGACGCAACTGGGCTTCGGCATTGTGCTGTTCACCATTATTACCGCACTGGGGCTGTCGCTCAGGTCCTACCTGGAACACCTCAAGCTGCAGATGCTGCCGCGCCTGTCGGTGGTGCTGACCTTCGTGGTGGTGCTGATTGCCGCCATCAGCCTGTTCAGCCACAAGCTGGGCCTGGAGCGAGGCCTGTCGGTGGCGCTGTTCCCGATGGTGATCCTGACCATGACCATCGAACGCCTGTCGATCACCTGGGAAGAGCGCGGCGCCAACCATGCGCTGAAAGTCGCGATCGGCACGCTGTTCGCGGCCTCCCTGGCGCACATCATCATGAGCGTGCCGGAGCTGGTCTACTTCGTGTTCACCTTCCCGGCGATCCTGCTGATCCTGGTAGGTTTCATGCTGGCCATGGGGCGTTATCGCGGTTATCGCCTGACCGAGCTGGTCCGTTTCAAGGCGTTCTTGAAGGCAGACTCGTAATGTTCGGCTTCTGGAAGACCTGGAAAGCCCTGGAGGCGCGCGGGATCATGGGCATCAACCGGCGTAACGCCGACTACGTGCTCAAGTACAACAAGCGCAGCCTGTACCCGATCGTGGATGACAAGATCATCACCAAGGAGCGGGCCATGGCGGCCGGCATCCATGTGCCGCAAATGTACGGGGTGATCTCCACCGAGAAAGAAATCGACAAGCTCGACGACATTATCGGCGGGCGCAGCGACTTCGTGATCAAGCCCGCCCAGGGTGCCGGCGGCGATGGCATCCTGGTGGTGGCGGACCGTTTTGAAGGGCGCTATCGCACGGTGTCCGGCAAGATCATCAGCCATGAAGAAATCGAGCATCAGATTTCCAGCATCCTGACCGGCCTGTACTCCCTGGGCGGCCACCGCGACCGCGCCTTGATCGAATACCGCGTGGTGCCCGACCAGATCTTCAAGAGCATCAGCTACGAAGGCGTGCCGGATATCCGCATCATTGTGCTGATGGGGTATCCAGTGATGGCGATGCTGCGCTTGCCGACCCGTCAGTCCGGTGGCAAGGCCAACCTGCACCAGGGCGCGATTGGCGTGGGCGTGGACCTCGCCACCGGCCTGACCCTGCGTGGCACATGGCTGAACACCATCATCACCAAGCACCCCGATACCACCAATGCGGTGGATGGCGTGCAACTGCCCAACTGGGACGGCTTCATGAAGTTGGCGGCCGGCTGTTACGAGCTGTGCGGCCTGGGCTATATCGGCGTGGATATGGTGCTCGACCAGGAAAAAGGCCCGCTGATCCTGGAGCTGAATGCGCGGCCGGGGCTGAATATCCAGATTGCCAACGACTGCGGCCTGACCCTGCGCACCCATGCGGTGGAGGCGCGGCTGGAAGAACTGAAAGCCGCCGGCGTGACGGAAACCGTGGAAGAGCGGGTGAAGTTCGTACAGGAAATGTTCGGTCATATTCCGCCGGTGGAAGGCTGATCCGGTCTTCAAACTGTCTATCCCCGACATCCCCTCTAGGAGCAACTCCTACAGGGGACTACAATCCTCTCCCTCGCGCCACTGGCTGATCCACCCCCGCATGTCGACCTGTTCCGTACATCCGCTGCCCTATCGGGCCAACCCCGCCGAGTACTTTTCGGCGATTCGCCATGCCCCTGGCGCGGTGCTGCTCGACAGCGGCCGGCCGGCTGCCGAGCGTGGCCGTTACGACCTGCTCAGCGCCTGGCCGGAGGCGACCTTCGCGGTTGAGCCTGAGGAGCGCGGCGACAATTTCCTGCAACGCTTGCGCGATAGCCTGACGAACTTGGGCGAAGCGGCGCTGCCCGCCGGTGCAGAGCTGCCCTTTGCCGGTGGTTTGATCGGCTACCTGAGTTATGACTTCGGCCGCCACCTGGAACACATGCCCCACTTGGCGGTAGACGATTTGCACCTGCCGGACGCGCGCCTGGGCCTGTATGCCTGGGCGCTGATCAGTGATCACCAGGCGCAGACCAGCCAGCTGGTGTTTCACCCCACACTGGGCGACCGTGAGCGGCAGCGCCTGATTGCCTTGTTCAGTCGGCCATTCACTGCGTCAACGGCCAGCTTCACGCTGCAAGGCCCCATGGCGCCAGACCTCACGGCCGAGGCGTACCGCCAGGCCATCGTGCGCATCCAGGACTACATCCAGGCCGGTGACTGCTATCAGGTCAACTTCGCCCAGCGTTTTCGCGCGCCGTGCGCCGGTGATCCCTGGGTGGCTTACTGCGCATTGCGCCAAGCGTGCCCGACGCCGTTCTCCGGATTTCAGAGCCTGCCGGATCACGGTGCGGTATTGAGCCTGTCGCCCGAGCGTTTCGTGCGGATCAGCGAGCGCCATGTCGAAACCCGCCCGATCAAGGGCACCCGCCCCCGTGGCCTGACACCCCAGGAAGACGCCGCGCACGCCGACGAACTGTTGGCCAGCCCCAAGGACCGCGCGGAAAACCTGATGATCGTCGACCTGCTGCGCAACGACCTCGGCCGCAGTTGCCGAATCGGCTCGGTAAACGTACCGGAGCTGTTCAGCCTGGAAAGCTACCCCAACGTGCATCACCTGGTCAGCAGCGTCACCGGCACGCTGGCCGACGACAAGGATGCCCTCGACCTCATCGAAGGCAGCTTCCCCGGCGGTTCAATCACCGGCGCGCCGAAGATCCGCGCCATGCAGATCATCGACGAACTGGAGCCGACCCGACGTGGCTTGTACTGCGGTTCACTGATGTACCTGGACGTGCGCGGCGAAATGGACAGCTCCATTGCCATCCGCAGCCTGCTGGTCAAGGACGGGCAGGTGTGCTGCTGGGGCGGCGGCGGGATCGTGGCGGACTCCCAGTGGGAGGCGGAATATCAGGAGTCGCTGACCAAGGTACGGGTGTTGTTACACACCCTGGAAAGTTTGTAAAAGCGCAGTCCCTTCCGGGGGTTAGGCGGTGACGGAGCCGACGTCATCGGAGGCAAGCCCCCTTCCCACATTTACCCGCGTGCGTCCTGTTGGGACACGGTCGAATGTGGGAGGGGGCTTGCTCCCGATGAGGCCATCAGCCGCGCCGGATAACTTACAGGCTCAACGGCCGATTCGACGCCTTGATAAACTCCCGCTTCAAATCCTCAAACGTGTGCACGGCCGGAAACTGCGGGAATTCACGAATCACATTGTCTGGCGCATGGAACAGAATTCCGCGATCAGCCTCACCCAGCATTGTGGTGTCGTTGTAGGAGTCGCCGGCGGCAATCACGCGGTAATACAGCGTCTTGAACGCCAGCACCGACTGGCGCTTGGGGTCTTTCTGGCGCAGTTGGTAACCGACCACCCGGTCGCTTTCATCGGTAATCAGGCGGTGGCAAAGCAAGGTCGGAAAGCCCAACTGGCGCATCAGCGGCTGGGAGAACTCATAGAAGGTGTCGGAGAGAATCACCACCTGGAAGCGTTCGCGCAGCCAGTTGACGAACTCGATGGCGCCGTCCAATGGCTTGAGTGTCGCGATCACCTGCTGGATATCGGCAAGCTTGAGCCCATGCTCGTCGAGGATACGCAGGCGCTGCTGCATCAACACGTCGTAGTCGGGAATGTCACGGGTGGTGGCGCGCAGGGATTCAATACCGGTTTTTTCGGCGAAGGCGATCCAGATTTCCGGAACCAGCACCCCTTCCAGGTCGAGACAGGCAATTTCCACAAGACACTCCGTTCGTATTATTCAAGTTGAGCGAGCAAAAGGACTGCCGAACTCTAGCGATTCAAGCACGCCGCCGCAACGCAGGGCGGATTTTGATACCATCGCCGCCTATAGAGCGCTCAGCGCCACTGACCTGTAGGAACCGTCCTGATGAACCAAGCCTTCGACGTCGTTGAACTCGCCACGACCTATGCCAACAAGTCCGCCCAGGACATCCTCAAGCTGGCGTTCAGCCAGTTCGGTGACGACCTGTGGATTTCCTTCAGCGGCGCCGAAGATGTGGTGCTGGTGGACATGGCCTGGAAACTGAACAAGAACGTCAAGGTGTTCAGCCTCGACACCGGCCGGCTGCACCCGGAAACCTATCGGTTTATCGAACAGGTGCGTGACTTCTACAAGATCGACATCGAACTGATCTCGCCGGACCAGAGCAAGCTGGAACCCTTCGTCAAGGAGAAAGGCCTGTTCAGCTTCTATAAGGACGGTCATGGCGAGTGCTGCGGCATTCGCAAGATCGAACCGTTGCGCCGCAAACTCGCAGGTGTACGCGCCTGGGCCACCGGCCAGCGCCGCGATCAGAGCCCGGGCACCCGCAGTCAGGTGGCCGCGCTGGAAATTGATACGGCGTTCTCGACCCCGGAACGTACGCTGTACAAATTCAACCCGTTGGCGCAGATGACCAGTGAGGAAGTCTGGGGTTACATCCGCATGCTGGAGCTGCCTTATAACAGCTTGCATGAACGCGGCTTTATCAGCATCGGCTGCGAGCCCTGCACCCGCCCGGTATTGCCCAATCAGCACGAGCGTGAGGGCCGCTGGTGGTGGGAAGAGGCCACGCAGAAGGAATGCGGGCTGCATGCGGGGAACATCATCAGCAAGGCTTGAAGTTGATGCGGTAAAACATGTGGGAGGGGGCTTGCCCCCGATGAGGGAGTGTCAGTAGGCACATCTGTAACTGGCCCCCTGCAATCGGGGGCAAGCCCCCTCCCACATTGGATTCGCGTTGGCGATTAGAATGTACACACACCTGTAACCATCGGTGCCATTTATGTGTGCAATCGAACTCGAAGCGCACCAAAACGTAACACTTCCTTTCTAAATTTTTCCGCTCCCCTGGTTCAATCCCCCTCGTTGAGAAAATAAATAGCTGTTCGAACGGTCAATTTATATCGCTTTAAATTCAGCCATTTATTTAATATCCAATAAAAACGAAATTAACCACGCCGTTCATAGATCGAAAACTGGCACGCATGTGGCTTAAGGGTAGTTACGCTTTGTATACAATAAATACAAAACCTACATACACTTTGCCATCTGCCGCATTGCTGCGGATGTGCTGGAGCCCGCCGGAATGCGTACAAGCCTCTCGAATAACATCGCATTGGATCTGCCCTCCTCCGCCCTCAATCCCGAGGCAGCCAGCCCCGGCCCGCTGGTTCTCAGCCCACGCCTGCACAACAAGGACCTGGCGCCGACCAAGGCCGAAGGGCGTCGCTGGGGGCGCTACAGCATCTTTGCGCTGTGGACCAATGACGTGCACAACATCGCCAACTATTCATTCGCCATAGGCTTGTATGCATTGGGCCTGGGCGGTTGGCAGATTCTGCTGTCACTGGGGATAGGCGCGGCACTGGTGTACTTTTTCATGAACCTGTCGGGGTACATGGGCCAGAAGACCGGCGTGCCGTTCCCGGTAATCAGCCGTATCAGCTTCGGTATCCATGGCGCTCAGATTCCGGCGTTGATTCGTGCGGTGATTGCGATTGCCTGGTTCGGCATCCAGACCTACCTGGCATCGGTGGTTTTCCGGGTGCTGCTGACGGCGATTCATCCAGGGTTTGCCGACTACGACCACAACTCGATTCTCGGCCTGTCATCGCTCGGCTGGGCGTGTTTCGTGGCGATCTGGCTGGTGCAATTGGTGATCCTGGCCTATGGCATGGAAATGGTACGTCGCTATGAAGGATTCGCCGGACCGGTGATTCTGCTCACCGTGGCCTCGCTGGCCGGCTGGATGTACTTCCAGGCAGGCGGCCACATTGCCTGGTCGATCCGCGAACCGCTGAGCGGCGGCGAGATGTGGCGCAATATCTTTGCCGGAGGCGCGCTGTGGCTGGCGATCTACGGCACGCTGATCCTCAACTTCTGCGACTTCGCACGCTCTTCGCCCTGCCGCAGGACGATCCTGGTGGGTAATTTCTGGGGCCTGCCGGTGAATATTCTGGTGTTCGCCGCCATCACCGTGCTGCTGTGCGGCGGGCAGTTCCAGCTCAATGGCCGGGTGATCGAAAGCCCGACCGAAATCATCGCCGCCATTCCCAATACCTTCTTTCTTGTGCTCGGCTGCCTGGCCTTCCTGATCGTCACGGTGGCGGTGAACATCATGGCCAACTTCGTCGCCCCGGCGTTTGTACTGAGCAACCTGGCGCCCAGGTACCTGAACTTCCGTCGCGCCGGGCTGATCAGCGCCACCGTCGCGGTGTTGATCTTGCCGTGGAATCTCTACAACAGCCCGTTGGTGATCGTGTATTTCCTGTCCGGCCTGGGCGCACTGCTGGGGCCGTTGTATGGGGTGATCATGGTCGACTACTGGCTGATCCGCAAAAGCCAGGTGGATGTACCGCAACTCTACAGCGAAGACGCGCAGGGGGTTTATTACTACAGCCGGGGCGTGAACCTGCGCGCGGTGGCGGCGTTCGTTCCGGCAGCGGTGATTGCCATCCTGCTGGCGTTGTTGCCCGGGTTTGCCAGCGTTTCGCCGTTCTCCTGGCTGTTTGGCGCTGGTATTGCAGGGTTGCTCTACCTGCTGATCGCCAAGCGCCAGCCGTTCTACGCCGATGTCAGCGGCGAAAGCATTGCCGTCGATAACGTCAGTCATTAAACAAGGACATTCCATGCGAATCCTCGTGGTCAACGTCAACACCACCGAATCCATCACCCAGACTATCGCTGAGCAGGCCAGAAGCGTGGCCTCGCCGGGCACCGAGATTGTGGGGCTGACCCCCTACTTCGGGGCCGAGTCGGTGGAGGGCAACTTTGAAAGCTACCTGGCCGCCATCGCCGTAATGGACCGCGTAATGGCCTACGACCAGCCGTTTGATGCAGTGATCCAGGCCGGCTACGGCGAGCATGGCCGCGAAGGCTTGCAGGAATTGCTCAACGTGCCGGTGGTGGATATCACCGAGGCCGCGGCCAGCACGGCGATGTTCCTGGGCCATGCCTACTCGGTGGTGACCACCCTGGACCGCACCGTGCCACTGATCGAAGACCGACTGAAACTCGCCGGCCTGTACCAGCGCTGCGCCTCGGTGCGGGCCAGCGGCATGGCGGTGCTGGAGTTGGAAGAAGACCCGGTGGCGGCCATGGAAGCGATCGTGCGCCAGGCGGAACTGGCCATCCTTGAGGACAAGGCGGAAGTGATCTGCCTGGGCTGCGGCGGCATGGCCGGGCTGGACGAGCAGATTCGCCAGCGCACCGGGGTGCCGGTGGTGGACGGGGTGACGGCGGCGGTGACGATCGCTGAGTCGCTGGTGCGGTTGGGGTTGTCGACGTCCAAGGTCAGGACCTATGCGGCGCCAAGGCCGAAGAAAATCCTGGGCTGGCCCGGCAAGTTCGGCCACTGAAGATCAACTGTGGGAGGGGCTTGCCCCCTCCCACACTTGGAATTCTGTTTACTTTGCGACCGCACTGAATCTGCGGCCCAATTGCTGCTCGGAAAACTGCTCGATCACAAAATCCACAAACGCCCGGGTCTTGCCGGGCAGCAACTTGTGCTCGGCGTAGTAGATGGAGATATTGCCGTCATCTACATACCAGTCCGGCAACACCCGCACCACCGCGCCGCTGTCGAGGAACGGCACGGCCATCGGCAGGCTGACCAGCGCAATGCCCAGGCCCTGGGCGCTGGCGCAGCAGGCGGCCTCGGAATCACTCATGGTCATGGCGGGCTTGAGCAGCAGTGGGCTGTGCTCGCGCTCGCGGTGGGTCAGTTGCCATGAGCGCACCCGGCCTGTCTGCGGCGAGCGGATCAGGATGCCGTGGCAGCGCGACAAATCCTCGGGCGCACGCACTGCGGGGTGTTGCGCCAGATAAGCCGGCGACGCCACCAGTACCCGGTGCGCCGGGGTCAACGTGCGCGCCACCACGCCCTGGGGCAGTTCAAAGCCACCGCCAATGGCGGCGTCGAAGCCCTGGCCGATCAAGTCCACCTGGCGGTTATCGAAGTGCCAATCCGGGCTGATCGCCGGAAAGCGCCGCATGAATTCACCCAGCAACGGCATCACATAGCGATTGCCAAACACCGTACCCATGCTCACCTTCAGCGTGCCCACCGGTCGCCCCTCGGCGCTGGCCAGGTTGGCCACGGCGTTCTGAATCGTCGTGAGGCTCCCGCTGACTTCGCCCAGGAACAGCTTGCCGGCTTCGGTCAGGGTCAGGCGCCGGGTGCTGCGCTGAAACAGCCTGACGCCCAGGCGCGCTTCCAGTTTGGCCACGCTTTTACCGACCGCCGCCGGCGTCAGGCTGAGGTGTCGCGCAGCCTCGGCGAAGCTGCCCCCCTCGGCGCTGCGCACAAAGCATTCGATACTGCCAAAGCTCTCCATGACCCGCCACTCTAAACTTTTGGTTTACACAGACTATAGCAATCACGCTCTACCGGCCTGGTCGCGTGAGGCCGATACTCGGCTCATCAACTACTTGGAGATCGACATGACTACTGCAACCCTCACTGGCAAAGTCGCCTTGGTTCAAGGCGGTTCCCGTGGCATCGGCGCGGCCATCGTCAAGCGCCTGGCTGCGCAGGGCGCTGCCGTTGCCTTTACCTACGTCAGCTCGGCCGCCAAGGCGCAAGCCTTGCAGGACAGCGTGATCAGCGCAGGCGGCAAAGCCCTGGCAATCCACGCCGACAGCGCCGATGCCACAGCGATTCGCACGGCGGTCAACGCCACCGTCGAGGCGTTCGGGCGCCTGGATATCCTGGTGAACAACGCCGGCGTGCTGGCTATCGCCCCGCTGGAAGATTTCAAGCTTGAAGACTTCGACCAGACCTTGGCGGTCAATGTACGCAGCGTCTTTATTGCCACCCAGGAAGCCGCCAGACATATGGGCGAAGGTGGCCGCGTAATCAATATCGGCAGCACCAACGCCGAGCGCATGCCGTTTGGCGGTGGCGGCCCGTATGCGATGAGCAAGGCGGCGCTGGTAGGTTTGACCAAGGGGTTGGCGCGAGACCTGGGGCCACGAGGTATCACCATCAACAACGTGCAGCCAGGCCCGGTGGATACGGATATGAACCCGGCGAACAGTGAGTTTGCCGAGAGCCTGATCGGGCTAATGGCGGTGGGGCGCTATGGCCATGTGGAGGAGATTGCCAGTTTTGTGGCCTATCTTGCCGGGCCGGAAGCGGGCTATATCACCGGTGCCAGCCTGACCATCGATGGGGGGTTCAGCGCCTGAGATTTTTACAACACTGCATAGGCTTGCCCTAATGCCGTCTGTAGGAGCGAGCTTGCTCGCTCCTACAAAGGGCGGTGTACGCTTAACCAACTGGCAAGCCCCCCACATTTTCAGCCCTGTGCTGAATCAGGACATGGGTGGCAAGCCATAGGCCGCCAGATCAAAGTCCGCCAGTTTGCGGATGATCTGGTCGGCATGCTGATATTTACTGTCAGCCATGGCTTCATCGGGCACGGCGATGGCGGTCATGTGCGCCGCTTTCGCCGCCGTCACGCCGAACGGCGAGTCCTCGAACACCAGGCAATCCTCAGGCGCCACGCCCAGGCGACGCGCTGCGGTGAGGAAGATATCCGGCGCAGGCTTGGCGGCGCCGACTTCCGGGTCGTCGGCGGTGACGATGGTGTCGAACAGGCCAAACCACTCGCGGTGCAAGGTGGTCTTGTGGCCGAACGAATTGCGCGACGAACTGGTGCCCACGGCAATCGGAATGTGATGCGCCTTCAAATGCCGCACCAACGCCTCGGCGCCAGGCATGCCCAGGGCCTTGGGGAAACGCTCGCTCATCAGCGGCTCGCGAATCTCGAGAAACTCGGCCGGTGTGATCGGCAGGTCCAGCGCCTTGACGACGTAGTCGGCCAGGTCCTGTGCACCGCGCCCGATGATGTGCTGCTTGATGCTCCAGTCATAGGTGCGGCCGTAGCGTTCGGCAATAATTTGCGTGACTTCGGTGTAGATGCCTTCGGTATCCAGCAACAACCCGTCCATGTCGAAAATCACAGCCTTGATCGGGACAGCGGTACGCGGTGCGTTCATCACAACAGAAACCCTGGGGGGAAGACTAAAAGGATTCAGCACAATAGCGGCCCTGGTTGCCTGCAAGCAACCTTGGTGAAGCCCCGATAAGGCATTCATACCAAGCAACAGTTTTATCCGCTGGCGCGCCCGCGGCCGTCTAGGGTTTGTGAGTGAACAGTGATCTGCCTTTGACTACAATCTGAAAATGCACCTTGCAAACCTTATAAAAGACTTATTAACCTCCAATGAATTAGATCCACTGGACCCGCAAATCGGTCAAACAACTGCTTCGGTTGCATACCTACCATCAGCAACAGGTACGCAATGCGGTGTCAGCGCTTGAGCGCATGCCCGATGCAGTCAACGTCAAGGCGTTGGTTAACCACCCACACGGCTATCGGTTGCGGGTAGGTAATTACCGCGTCCTTTTCGACTGGGACGGCGACATCCATGTGGTCAGCATTCAAGAGGTCAAGAAACGTGACGAACGAACCTACTGCCGTACAGATCATCCACAATATCGAGGGCAAGCCAGCCTTTGTGGTGATCCCCTATGAACATTACCTGGCCCGGCAAAACGACCCGAACCTGATTCCCCACGCTGTCGTCAGCCGCCTGGTAGAGGGAGCGACACCCATACGGGCCTGGCGCGAGCACTTGAACCTCACCCAGGATGAAGTTGCCAAGCGCCTGGGCATTTCACAATCGGCATTCGCCCAGCAAGAAGCGGTCACCAAACCACGTCGAACCACCCGGGAAAAAATCGCCAAGGCCTTTGGCATAAACGCCTGTCAACTTGAGTTATAACCTCATCCCCAAAGCCCGCGCCTTCGACGCCCTCAAAGCGAACCCAAGCATGCTCTACCGTCTAGCCGCCGACAGCCTGGTGCTGTTCCATTTATGCTTCATCCTGTTCGTGTTGTTCGGTGGCCTGTTGGCGCTCAAATGGCGACCGCTGATCTGGCTGCACCTGCCCGCAGCCGCCTGGGGCGTTGCCGTCGAGGTGTTTCATCTGCCCTGCCCGCTCACCCGCTGGGAAAACCTGTTGCGCCACATGGCTGGGCAGGAGGGTTATGGCGCAGGCTTCATCGAACATTACATCCTCGCGCTGATTTACCCGGCCGGGCTCACGCCGCAGATCCAGCTGGGCCTGGGCGCGCTGGTGCTGTTGATCAACATTGTGGTGTATGGGCGCCTGATCCAGCGTCATCGACAGGCTTGAGACAGCCGCACTGGTGAAGAATCAGGCTCCCTCTGCCCTCTTCATAGACGCCGCCATGTCCGAAGCCTTCGAAGTCCCCAGCCCCCACGAAAAACACCTCGAACACACCACCGAATACGCCCACGGCCAGGGCGACACCTTTGCCAGCCGTATCGCGGTGATGACCGCCATCATGGCCACCGTTGGCGCCATGCTCAGCTACCAGGCCGGCTCCAGCGAAAGTGAGGCGGCGATGGACAAGAACAACGCCGCGATCATCAAGACCGAAGCCGCCAACCAGTGGAATTACTACCAGGCCAAATCCAGCCGCCAGAACCTGGCGGAACTGGCCACGCATATTCCCGGTGTGGATGCCGCCCACTACAACGACGAAATCCAGCGCTATAAAAGCCAGAAAGAAGACGTGCGCAAGCAAGCCGAGAAGCTTGAAGCCACCTCCCTGGAATGGGACCGCAAATCCGAGGAAGCGCTGCACCAGCACCATCGCTGGGCCCAGGCGATGACGGCGATTCAGATCGCGATCTCACTGGCGGCAATTACCTTGCTCACGCGCAAGGAATGGCTCAAGCGCATGGCGTACACGGCCGGCGGCGTGGCCATGGTACTCGGCAGCCTGGCCTGGCTGCATCTCTGACGGTGGGCGGGGCTTGGCCTAATACCGTCTGTAGGAGCGAGCTTGCTCGCTCCTACAAAAAGCCTAACTGACTGGCATTAGGGCTTGCCCCCGGATGGCGGCCTGATCGTCTACACAAACCTTGGCGCACTGATTTCAATCCGCCATCTGAGCGATTAAAGTGTCGCGCCTCGAGAATTGAGTCTCGAGATTCAGCCCATGGAGTTACGCGTGAAGTACGTCAGTAAAGTAGTTGCAGCAGCCGTTCTTGGTCTCACCCTGGCAGGTTGCACCGGCACCGCCATGAAAACCCAGCAATACGACGCCAGCCAATACACCGTGCTGGGCCACAGCGAAGCCAGCGCCACCGGCATCATGCTGCTGGGCGTTATCCCGATCGGCCAGAACAGCCGCTTCGTGCGCGCTCAGGATGCAGCCATCAAGGCCAAAGGCGGCGACGCGATGATCAACACCCAAGTCCAGGAAAAATGGTTCTGGGCCTGGGTCCTCAATGGCTACACCACCAAGATTTCCGGTGATGTGATCAAGTTGAAAACCGCGCAATAAGTATCCGGCTGCCAGAGCGCTGAGCCTGGCAAGCGACGTATCATGGGCCTGACTCCAGAGGATGGCCCATGAACCTCAGTATCCTTTACGCCCTCGCGGCCGCCGCCCTGTTCGGCGCCAGCACCCCGCTCGCCAAAAGCCTCGGCCTGGGCCTCTCGCCCGTACTGCTCGCCGGCCTGCTCTACCTCGGCAGCGGCATTGGCCTGGCCGGCGTACGCCTGATCCGCGATCGCGGCTGGGCACCCACCGGCCTGACCCGCTCGGAATGGCCCTGGTTACTCGGCGCCATCGCCTTCGGCGGTATTCTCGGTCCCGTCGCCCTGATGTTCGGCCTGACCCGCACCGCTGGCGCTACCGCCTCGCTGATGCTCAATCTTGAATCGGTGCTCACCGCGGTGATCGCCTGGGTCGTCTTCAGGGAAAATGCAGACCGCCGCATCATCCTCGGCATGCTCGCCATCGTGCTCGGCGGCGTGGCATTGTCATGGACCGGCGTTGGCGGCGCCAGCCAGGATTGGACCGGGCCACTTGCCGTAGCGTTGGCGTGTCTGTGCTGGGGGATTGATAACAACCTGACGCGCAAGGTGTCCGCCTCCGATGCGCTGTTTATCGCCGGCGCCAAGGGCCTGATTGCGGGGCTGGTCAATTGCAGCCTGGCGCTTTACCTCGGCGCGCAGGTTCCGGGCATCGCACAACTGGCGCCTATCCTGGCGGTTGGGTTCCTGGGGTATGGAGTCAGCCTGGTCATGTTCGTGCTGGCGCTGCGCGGGCTGGGCAGCGCGCGCACCGGCGCCTACTTCTCGACGGCGCCCTTCCTCGGCGCCGCAGTGGCGTTGCTGGGTTTCGGAGAATCCTTAACCGTGGCCTTCTGGATTGCCTCGGCGCTGATGGCCGTGGGGGTGTGGCTGCACCTGACGGAGCGACATGCCCACGAGCATCTGCATGACGCGACGGAACATGGGCATCGGCATGTGCATGATGAACATCATCAGCATGAACATGGGTTTGAGTGGGACCCGAAGGTGCCCCACAGTCATGTGCATGTACATGGGGTGATGAGGCATAGCCATGCGCATTTTCCGGATGTGCATCATCGGCATAGGCATTGATGACGATTAACACGCTTGTTGATGACGGATTTGGGCAACGTCCTACACGCCGCGCAGAAACGGGGGGCTCCCGTTTCAAAATTACGATGCCTATAGTCACTCGGTCACTCATAGGGTGACCGGGTTTGGCGACTCGACGATAAATCGACAGAAATGTTCCGCATATTTGCGGGATGCTTCTGCGCGCAATAAGCTGCTCGACGGTAGCTGTGCGCGGGAGACCTTCGGGTCTGCCGGTTTCCGATTGTCCCGGTTCGCCAACCTGCGTACAGCTGCCACCCTTTTGTTTGGCGACAAATGTGTGGCTGCTTTCCTCTGACAACCGGAGTTACAGATGAACCAATACATCGCCCTCACCAACAACGACAGCGCCCCCCCTGCACTTTTTGTCGACACCACCGCGCCGCTGGAAATACTTCTCGACGCTGCAACCTATCGACTCCGCGCCGTTACCCAAGTCCTTGAAAACCTCGCACTACGCAGTGACATCAGCAGTGATGCTGTCGTACTCAGCGATTTCGCGTTGCTCTGCTCAATACCACTACGCGACGGATGCGATTTGCTGGACGTCATTGGGCGGCGGATGGACATGCCTTGCGCATGACCTAGATCGCCACATTTTCAAACCGCAGAAATAACAAAACCCATGATTTTTCGCAAAATCAGGGGTTTGTTTTACTTTTCAGCTCAAGGTGCAGAAAATCAAGACTCGCCCTTCGGTTAAACCTATAAAAATGAAAGCCTTATACATCTCCATGCTTCTAGTTCTACTGTCTTACACCACGCTATCTGTCGCAGACAATACCAATGGCAAAACCCTTTATTTGCAAAGGTGCGCCATGTGCCACGGAGCCGATATCAAAGGCACGGGGCCGCTGGCGACTAAAAGCACACCGCCTACTCCGGATCTCACAACGCCCACATTCAAAAAGCGGCTGCATGATTACCCGGGCGTTATCGTGTCGTCGATAATACTTCGTCCAAATGGAGACTTGATTCCGAAAACCTTGCGGGAGAATGGCGTGAAGCTACCGCCGCACGCCTGGAGCGTTAAGGACTTTCGCGATTTGAATGAATATATAGGTGGTGTCATCTCAAAAAGCCGATGACTTGAAGGTGAGCACGTTCGTCATCCCTGTAACGGCAATTGGTAGCTGCAATCATTGGAAGGTACCGCCCCAAGACGGGTGCACTGAACGCGACTTCGCCATAGGTAGTGGACCTGAATAAAACGCCGGCCATAAGCGCCAGCCATATTGTCGAAACCTTTTTGTCGCGGATACCTCAAAGCAAGCGCAAAGAATCCCGGCACGGCTTTTCCGTGTGAAGTGACAAGGACCAACCCGTGCTCGAACATCTTGATCTAAATGCGCTGATCGCTGGCTACGGCTACTGGGTCATCTTCCTGGGCTGCCTGCTCGAAGGCGAGACCGTTCTTATCCTGAGCGGAATGGCTGCGCACCAGGGCACCTTGCAAGTGCTGCATGTGATCGGGTGGGCCACCGCCGGGGGGATACTCGGTGATCAACTGCTATTTTGGACCGGACGTTATTCCGGGCAGCGTCTGCTGCCCAAACTCAAGCGTCACCAGTCAGCCATCGAACGGGTAGAAAACCTCATCCATCGCTATCCGACGATCTCGGTATTCACCGTGCGCTTTCTCTACGGCATGCGCCTGGTGGGGCCCATCGTGATCGGTGCCAGTGGGCTATCGCCTTGGAAGTTCGCCCTGATCAATGTGCCAAGTGCGGCAATCTGGGCCACCCTGTTCGTCGGCGCCGGCTATTGGGCCGGCGAAGCATTGCAGCACTTCTTTGGCGACTTGAAGCCCTATCGCCTGCCGATCTTCCTTGCGGTGGTAGCACTGGTGTCCCTGGCGGCAGTGGTGCGGTATTGGCGAAGACGATCCAGGGCGTCGCAGCGTTGAGACAGAAGCTGCTGATGTAGCGGCTCGTCCGGGTGTGTCGACGCATAGCCTGTATGCCTGGATAAAGCGCTACCGCGAGCGTCACCTGACGGCGAGGCTAGCCTTCCAGACTCCGACTGGGTGCAGAAGATGGAACAAAATCAGCAGGCACAAAAAAGCCCCGTAAAACGGGGCTTTTTCGTAACAATGTGGCGGTGAAGGAGAGATTCGAACTCTCGATACAATTTCTTGTATACACACTTTCCAGGCGTGCTCCTTAAGCCACTCGGACACTTCACCGTATCTCGGCAAACCAGTTCAGTCTGTCGAGGCGCGCTAATGTAGTCGAAAGCCTTTCTGATGGCAAAGGTTTTTTTCAGAATTTTCATGCGCTTAGACCGGTATGCCGGAACATGCTCGGTGTACGGTGGTGATTGTGCCAATCTCGGGCATGAATCGGGATGGTCTACGCTGGCTGTTGTGCCCTGCTTCAGGCGCTCTGCTGCCAGCTGTGAAGCAAAAGCCTGACTGGGCAGTCAGTCACGGCGCTTTACCGGCGCGGGCGCGGTGGGTAACGTCTGCTGCATTCTTCTATAACAAGCCCTATAAGGAATCGCGTCATGAGTGAGTTGATTGCCTACCACCTCGAAGACGGTATCGCGACCCTGACCCTGAGCAACGGCAAGGTGAATGCCATTTCTCCAGCGGTGGTCAGTGCGTTCAATGCGGCGCTGGACCAGGCGGAGAAGGATCGGGCGGTGGTGGTCATCACGGGCACACCGGGGATTCTGTCGGGTGGTTATGATTTGAAGGTGATGACGGCCGGCCCCAAAGAGGCCATCGGCCTGGTGACGTCTGGCTCGACGCTGGCGCGGCGCCTGTTGTCGCACCCGTTCCCGGTGATCGTGGCGTGCCCTGGGCATGCGGTGGCCAAGGGGGCGTTCCTGTTGCTGTCGGCGGATTACCGGATTGGGGTTGAAGGGCCGTTCAGCATTGGCCTGAATGAGGTGGCGATCGGCATGACCATGCACCACGCCGGGATCGAGTTGGCGCGGGATCGTCTGCGCAAGTCGGCGTTTCATCGCTCGGTGATCAATGCCGAAATGTTCGACCCGCAAGGCGCGTTGCAGGCGGGCTTCCTCGACAAGGTGGTGGCGCCGGAAGCATTGCACGCGGCGGCATTGGAAGCGGCGCGGCAGTTGAAGAAGATCAATATGAACGCGCACAAGCAGACCAAGCTGAAGGTGCGCAAGGCGCTGCTGGAGGCGTTGGACGATGCAATTATCCAGGATCAAGGTCATGTGCTGATGTAATGCCTGAACCTGCTGTGCCAAAGCCCGACCTTGAGTCGTAATGCTGTTCAGTTAAGCGTACATCGCCCCCTGTAGGAGCGAGCTTGCTCGCGAAAAACGTCAACGATAACGCGTGCTTCCTGAATGAACGCGGCGCCTGTGGTTTTTCGCGAGCAAGAGCTAGGCGCCCCCCTCGCTCCTACAAAAAGCCTTACTTAACTGAACGACATTACGACCTCGAGGCGGGCTTTTTCTTACAGCCAAAGCCGAAACAGCCTGCGCCGCTCTAGACAGGCTTTATCGGCCCATGTTGAAACATGCGCTTAAACATCGCCTATCTCCTACGTCTTTAGGGGCAATTGCCGAATACAGTGCACATCCGTACACTGCGCCACCTTTTGTTTCGATGGGCCGTGTCGATGCTTTTTCTGTTACGTATGTTGTTGATGGGCCTGCACTTTATGCTCGCCGGGATAGTGGGCGTGCTCATAGGGGTATGCCGCCCGTTCAATCCTGACAACAGTCGCCTCTGCGCCCGCCTCTATGCACTGCCCGCCATGTGGATACTGCGCTTGAAGGTGCGGACGGATGTCGACTCGCTGCGCAACAAGCCCGGCACCTGCGTGGTGATCGCCAACCATCAGTCCAACTACGATCTGTTTGTGCTCGGTACCGTGGTGCCGCACCGTACGGTGTGCATCGCCAAGAAAAGCCTGAAATGGGTGCCGTTGTTCGGCCAGTTGTTCTGGCTGGCCGGCAATGTGTTGATCGACCGCGGCAATGCACACAAGGCACGCCGGGCCATGCTCACCACCACCCGTACCCTGCAGCATGAAGACACGTCCATCTGGGTATTTCCGGAAGGCACGCGCAACCTGGGCAAAGGGTTGTTGCCGTTCAAAAAGGGCGCGTTCCATATGGCGATTGCGGCCGGTGTGCCGATCGTGCAGGTGTGTGTCAGCAACTACGTCATACAGATGCGCCTTAATCGCTGGAACAGTGGCGAGGTGCTCATACGCTCATTGGCGCCGATTCCTACTGTGGGGATGACGGCGGACGACGTTCCGGCGTTGATGCAGGCGTGTCAGGCGCAGATGGATGCGTGCATTGCGCAGATGGATCGCGAACTGCAAGGCGCTTGAACGCCTGCGCCGTGCGGGCGACGCGGAGCGTCACGGGAGGCATTCCCACGCAGAGCGTGGGAACGATCAGTTCAGAGCGTGGGAACGATCACTTCAGGGAACGCCATTCACGCTAAGCTGCCCAACACCTGTCATCCAGATAAGAAGTGATCAGCACCATGGGTAGAGTCGTTGCCGCCGCCGTCTACAGCGCCGGAAAGAAAGTCACGGATATCACCCTCGACGAAGGTGCAGCCTGGGCCGCCAAACCCGGCCACTTTGTGTGGATCGGCCTGGAAGAGCCCAGCGCCCAGGAACTGACCAACCTGCAGCACCAGTTCAACCTGCATGAGCTGGCGATCGAAGACGCCATGGAAAAACACAGTCGCCCGAAGCTGGAAACCTTCGGCGACGCGCTGTTTATCGTCACGTACTCACCGGTGCGCGAGAACGGCAAGCTGGAGTTTATCGAGACCCATATCTTCGCCGGCAATGGCTACATCATCACCGCCCGCAACGGGCATTCGGCGTCCTACGGTTTTGTGCGCCAGCGCTGTGAGGCGCGTCCGTTGTTGCTGGAGCATGGGGAAGATTTCGTACTCTATGCCTTGCTGGATTTCGTCACCGAAAACTACCAGCCGGTCAGCGAAGCGATCCACGCCGAGATCGATGAACTGGAGCGCAATGTGCTGTGCAGTTCCCTGAGCGAGCGCGATATCCAGAACCTCCACGGCCTGCGCCGCGACGTGCTGCGGCTCAAGCGCTATGTGGCGCCGATGGTGGAGATCAGCCAGGAGTTGCAGAAGCTGAGCTTTCCGTTTATCGACAAGAACATGCGCCCCTACTTCCGTGACGTGCAGATCCACGTCACGCGGCAGATGGAAGACTTGACGACTCTGCGCGACATTGCCAGCCAGACCATCGAGCTCGGCGTGCTGCTGGAGGCCTCGCGCCAGAGTGTGGTGCAGCGCAAGTTCGCCGCCTGGGCGGCGATCCTCGCGTTCCCCACCGCGGTGGCGGGGATTTATGGGATGAATTTCCAGAACATGCCCGAGCTGCAATGGCACTACGGCTACTTTGCAGTGCTCGGGTTTATTGCGGTGGGCTGCACCAGCCTGTGGGCGAGCTTCAAACGGTCGGGTTGGCTTTAGGTTTTTGCGCCACAAAGCGCATCATCCATTCCGCCACGGTCGCACCGTGGTGGTCGCGCTCAAGGCTGGCCACGCCGTTGGTGTAGACCTTTTCGCCCAGAGTTGTCTGAAGTATCTCTAGCAGTTCGCGGGAATAGTCCTGAACGAATTCCGGGTGGCCCTGGAAGCACAGCACTTGGTCACCGATGTGATACGCCGCGATGGGGCAAAACTCACTGGAGGCGATGACCGTGGCATTTTTCGGCAAGGTGGTGACCTGGTCCTGATGACTGATCAACAGCGTCAGTTCCGGTACTTCAGGACTCATCCAAGGCGCCTTGGCATCGAGCTTGTAATCGTGGATGCCCATGCCCCAGCCCTGGCTGGCGCGTTCGGTCTTGCCACCAAGCAGCAACGCCAGCAACTGATGGCCGAAGCAAATACCCAGCAGCTTATCGCCGCGTTCATAGCGCTGGAGCACGTAGGTCTTGAGGGTCTGGATCCATGGATCGGTGCCGAACGAGTCGGCCTTGCTGCCGGTGATCAGGTACGCGTCAAACACTTCGTCATTCGGCGGGTATTCACCCTGCACCACGTTGTACACCACAAACTCGGCGGCAATCGGCTGCTTGGCGAACAGGCGCTTGAACATCTGCCCGTAGCCCTGGTACTGATCGATCAGGCCCGGACGCAGGATATCGGTTTCCAGGATGCAGACGCGTAGCGACATAAAAAATACCTGACACGGCGATGGGAATATTGAACACCCCAGAGCGTGCCTTGAAAGGTATCTGCAAAGCAAGCCCCTGGTTGATCAGCAAAAGGTTGCGCCTTGTGCCGCTTTCTCCAGCAACAACGCCGGTGGCGCGAAACGCTCCCCGTACTGCTCGGCCAGATAGCGCGCCCGGGCGATAAAGTCGTCCAGGCCGTACTGATTGATAAACTGCAGCGCGCCGCCACTCCAGGCCGCGAAGCCAATGCCGAAGATCGAACCGATATTGGCGTCGGCGGTGGACATCAACACGCCCTCCTCCACACAGCGCACGGTTTCGATGGCCTGGATAAACAACAAGCGATCGCGCACATCCTGGGGCGAAATCTGTTTATCGGGCTGTTCGAACCGCGTCTTGAGTTCGGGCCACAGGCGCTTCTGGGCGCCTGCCGGATAGTCATAGAAACCGCCACCCGCAGCTTTGCCCGTGCGCTTGTGGTCGTTGACCAGCAGATCGATCACCGCCGTCGCCGGATGGGTCGGCGCTGCCTTGCCCTGCGCTTGCAGGTCCTTGGCGGTTTGCTGTCGGATATGGCTCATGAGGCTGAGGGACACTTCATCGGACACCGCCAGCGGCCCTACCGGCATACCGGCTTTGCGCGCTTCGGTCTCGATCATCGGCGCGGCCACGCCTTCGCCGAGCATGGCGATGCCTTCATTGGTGAACGTGCTGAATACCCGCGAGGTGAAGAAGCCGCGGCTGTCGTTGACCACAATCGGGGTTTTCTTGATTTGCAGTACGAAGTCGAAACCCCGAGCCAGGGTTTCGTCGCTGGTGTGGGCGCCCTTGATGATTTCCACCAGGGCCATCTTGTCCACCGGGCTGAAGAAATGCAGGCCGATGAATTTGCCAGGGTCGGGCACCGCACTCGCCAGGCCGCTGATGGGCAATGTCGAGGTGTTGGAGGCGATCACCGCGTCTGCACCGACCACGCGTTGTGCGGCGGCCGATACCCTGGCCTTGAGTTCGCGGTCTTCGAACACCGCTTCGATCACCCAATCACAGCCAGCCAGGTCGGCGTCATCCTGTGCAGGGTGAATCCGCGCCAGGATGGTTTCCCGCTGCTCGGCGGTCAGTTGCCCACGGCTGACTTTCTTGTCCAGCAACGCCGCCGAATGGGCCTTGCCCTTCTCGGCAGCGGCCAGGCTGATGTCCTTGAGCACCACGTCAACGCCCGCACAGGCACTGACGTAAGCAATGCCCGCCCCCATCATGCCGGCGCCGAGTACGCCGACCTTGCGCGTCACATACCGCGCAAAACCTTGTGGTCGCGAGCGGCCGGCGTTGATTTCATTGAGCTGGAACCAGAACGTGCCGATCATGTTTTTCGCCACCTGACCGGTCACCAGCTCGGTGAAATAGCGGGTTTCGATCAGGTGTGCGGTGTCGAAATCCACCTGTGCGCCTTCCACGGCGGCGCAGAGGATTTTCTCCGGTGCCGGGAAACAGCCCTGGGTCTTGCTGCGCAGAATCGACGGCGCAATGGCGAGCATCTGCGCGACTTTCGGGTTCGACGGCGTGCCCCCGGGAATCTGATAGCCCTTGTTATCCCACGGCTGCCTGGCCTGCGGGTTGGCGAGGATCCAGGCGCGCGCCTTGGTCAGCAGTTCGTCGCGGTCTGCCGCCACGTCATCGATCAGGCCCGCCTGCAGTGCCTGCGCCGGCCGCACTTTCTTGCCTTCGAGCAGATACGGCAGGGCTTTTTCCAGGCCCAGCAGGCGCACCATGCGCACCACCCCGCCACCTCCCGGCAGCAGGCCCAAGGTGACTTCCGGCAAGCCGAGCTGCACGGACGTGTCGTCCAGCGCGACCCGGTGATGACAGGCCAGGCAGATCTCCCAGCCACCTCCAAGCGCCGCGCCATTGATCGCGGCCACCACCGGCTTGCCGAGGGTTTCCAGGCTGCGCAGTTGGGCCTTCAACACGCCTACGTCGGCGTAGAAAGCCTTGGCGTGGGCTTTGTCGACCTGGATCAGCTCATTGAGGTCGCCACCGGCAAAAAAGGTTTTCTTGGCCGAGGTGATGATCACCCCGGCCAGGGTGTCTTTTTCCGCCTCCAGGCGCGCAACGGTGGCCGCCATCGCTTCACGGTACGCCGCGTTCATGGTATTGGCGCTCTGGCCGGGCATGTCGAGGGTCAGCACCACGATCTGGTCCTGGCCTTTTTCGTAACGAATGGCGTCGGTCATGACAGGTTCCTTTGGCTCAGAGACGTTCGATGACGGTGGCGATGCCCATGCCACCGCCGACACACAGGATGGCCAGGCCGTAGCGCTGCCGACGTACTTCCAGCTCGTCGAGCAAGGTGCCGAGGATCGCGCAGCCGGTGGCGCCCAAGGGGTGGCCCATGGCGATCGAGCCGCCATTGACATTGACGCGGGTGGCGTCGATCCCCATGTCCTTGATGAACTTGAGCACGACCGACGCAAACGCTTCGTTGACCTCGAACAGGTCGATGTCTTCAACACGCAGGCCGGCCTTGGCCAGCGCCTTGCGGGTGGCCGGTGCAGGGCCGGTGAGCATGATGGTCGGGTCGGTGCCGGTGACGGCCGTGGCGACAATGCGCGCCCGTGGTTGCAGGCCGAGTTCGCGCCCCTTGGCCTCGGAACCGATCAACATCAACGCGGCGCCATCCACGATGCCGGAGCTGTTGCCCGGCGTGTGCACATGGTCGATGCGTTCCACATGGCTGTAGACCCGCAGTGCAGTGGCGTCGAAGCCCATCTGGCCGATCATTTCGAAGCTGGGCTTGAGCTTGCCCAGGCCCTCGAGGGTTGAGTCGCCGCGAATGAATTCGTCATGGTCCAGCAGCACGATGCCGTTCTGGTCCTGCACCGCGATCAGCGACTTGTTGAAGGAACCGTCTGCCCGCGCCCTGGCGGCTTTCTGCTGCGACTGTAGGGCAAAAGTGTCCACGTCCTGGCGGGTGAAGCCTTCCAGGGTAGCGATCAGGTCGGCACCAATGCCCTGAGGCGTGAAGTGGCTGTGCAGGTTGGTTTGCGGGTCGAGTACCCAGGCGCCACCGTCGCTGCCCATCGGCACGCGGGACATGGATTCGACACCGCCGACCACCACCAGGTCTTCAAATCCGGAGCGTATTTTCATCGCCCCCAGGTTGACCGCCTCCAGGCCCGAGGCGCAGAAGCGGTTGATCTGCACGCCGGCAACACTGACGTCCCAGTCCGCGACCAGCGCGGCGGTCTTGGCGATATCGGCGCCCTGATCGCCCACCGGGGTGACGCAGCCGAGGACGATATCGTCCACCTGGCGAGTGTCGAGATCGCTACGCTGCGCCAGCGCGGTGAGCAAGCCGGCGACAAGGTTTACCGGCTTGACGCTGTGCAGGGCGCCGTCGGCCTTGCCCTTGCCACGGGGCGTGCGTATCGCATCAAAGATCAAAGCTTGGGTCATGATGTCCTCGAACCACAGTGGGCGTATGCCCTTACCTTAGGCCCGATTGACACGGTTTCAATGACGGATGCGCTCAATGCTTTTGACCCCCTCGCTCGGACGAACGGTAGGCAGCTATGGGAAACCCCGGGTTAATCGTTTTAGCTGTCTAGCCTTGGGGTTGGCGCCAAGATGGCACTAGGCCTCATGCCGTTTTAAGCAGAAAACGTGATGAGTTGATATGAAATGGATCTAAGCGCCGAAGAACGAGGGCTCTAAGGTTGAATCTGTAAGAAGCTGCTGCCGGGTTTTGCTGGAGCGGTTGTAAGAAAAGTGTCACGCCAGATCGCGATACTGGATTAACCGGCACGCATTTGACGCTCAGGAATAACAACAAAAGGCAGTCAGCCATGTTCAAACATTCGAAAGTACGTCAGGCGGGACTTATTCTGTTCGCCACCACACTGATTCTGATCTTGCCCAATTTAACCAAGGTTATCGGGTGACGACGCGAGCGACCTGTTGCGCGCACCCACAGTATCGGGACTGCAGCTTTTGGCAGCACCTGCCGGGACATTGCGAATAGCGGTCCCGTTGCGGGGGCTGTCTTTTTGCGTGCGGATTTGCGCTATCGTGCGTTTTCTGCCACTGCGAACCCGGGCTATCCCTTGAAATTGATCCTCGCCTTCGTTGCCCTGCTGCTGGCCCTGCCCGCCTGGGCCGCGCAATTGACCATTGAACTGGACCACGCCAGCAAGACCTGGCAGACCTCGGACCTGCTCAAGCACCCCGACGCGCAGACGGTGCAGGTTGTCGATGATGTTTCCTACAAGCGCACCATGACCTATCGCGCGGTGCCTTTGGCGGTTCTCCTGAAGGGCTTGAACCCTGCGAGCCATCTGCAAGCGATCGCCCTTGACGGCTTTGCCGCTGAACTCGCCGCCGCGCCCCTGCTGCAAAAAAACGGCGCGCGCGCCTGGCTGGCAGTGGAAGACCCGGCCCATCCCTGGCCCGCCCTGACGCCAGGCAAACCGAGCGCCGGGCCGTTCTATCTGGTGTGGACCGACCCGCAGGCAGGGCATGTCAGCCCGGAGCAGTGGCCCTTCCAGATCTCCAGGATCAAGCAATTACAGACGGTCGCCGAGCGCTTCCCCGCCTTGTTACCCGACCCGACGTTGCCGGCGGATGACCCGATCAATCACGGCTTTGCGCTGTTTCAGAAGAACTGCCTGGCCTGCCACCGCCTTAATGGGGCCGGCGATGCACAGGTGGGGCCGGATCTGAATATTCCCTACAACCCCACTGAATATTTCAGCGGCGATTTCCTCAAGCGGTACATTCGCGACCCGCAGAGCCTGCGGCACTGGCCGCAGGCGAAGATGCCGGCGTTTGCGGCCAGTGTGTTGCCGGACGACGAGTTGGATCTGCTGGTGGGGTACTTGCGGCATATGGCGGGGCGCAAGCAACAGCCTTGAGGCTTGCGCAGATCAAAATGTGGGAGGGGGCTTGCCCCCGATGGCAGGGGGTCAGACACAGATGCTGTGACTGACACTCCGCCATCGGGGGCAAGCCCCCTCCCACATTTGAACTGCGTTCAGTCGCTGATTATTGTTGCTGGACAGAGATCACCGGGGTCGGCGCCACGAACACCTTGGCATGCATCTGCTCATGCCCGCCCCCACGGCGCATGCCGCGCACCGGGCAGGCATCCAGATAGTCCAGGCCCACGGCCAGCTTCAGGTGCCGCTCCGGCCGGGCCAACTGGTTGGTCACATCAAAACTGTACCAGGCGTCATCCAGCCAGGCTTCGGCCCAGGCATGGCTGGCCAGGTGCGTAGTGTCTTCGGTGTACAAATACCCTGATACATACCGCGCCGGAATGCCCAGGCTGCGCGCGCAGGCCAGGAACGCATGGGTATGGTCCTGGCAGACGCCCGCGTGGCCGGCGAAGGCTTCAGCCGCGCAGGTGTCGACTTGGGTGGCGCCCGGCGTGTAGCGCATCGATTGGTTCAAGGCCTGCATCAGGTCGATCAGGGCCGTGCGGTCACGACGCTGGTGGCAGTGCTGCCGGGCAAAACCGTGCAGGGCTTCGTCGGGCTCGGTCAGGCGCGTGCAGCGCAGGAACGGAAAGGCCGACTGGCTCTCATGTTCGGCCTCGCGCAGCTCGTCGATATCCACCTGGCCACGGGCGCCGATGATGATGGAGTCGTGAGGTTCGTCCAGCGTCAGCACATGCAGGATGTTGCCGAACGGGTCCACTTGCGCCCGCACAGGGCGCGGCAGGTCAAGCTGCCAGCTGAGCACGTGCTGGCGCTCGCTGTCGTGGGGCGTCAGGCGCAGATACTGAATGCTGGCGCGCACCTGGTCTTCGTAGCGGTAGGTGGTTTCGTGGCTGATGGAAATTCTCATGCCGCCTCCAGGTAGGAACAGTTTCTACTCAACATAGGTCAGTCCTCGACCACCCAAGTGTCTTTGGTACCACCACCCTGGGACGAGTTGACCACCAGCGAACCTTCGCGCAGCGCAACGCGGGTCAGGCCACCGGGCACCACGCGGGTGTCCTTGCCGGACAGCACGAACGGGCGCAGGTCGATATGCCGCGGCGCGATGCCGTTTTCAACAAACGTCGGGCAGGTGGACAAACACAGGGTGGGTTGGGCGATATAAGCGTGGGGCTTGGCCTTGATGCGTGCGCGGAACGCCTCGATTTCCGCCGCCGTGGACGCCGGGCCCACCAGCATGCCGTAGCCGCCGGAGCCCTGGGTTTCCTTGACCACCAACTCGGGCAAGTGGGCCAGGACGTGGGACAATTCGTCGGGCTTACGGCATTGAAACGTCGGAACGTTCTGCAGGATCGGTTCTTCACCCAGGTAAAAACGGATCATCTCAGTGACGAAGGGATAGACCGATTTGTCATCCGCCACCCCGGTGCCGATGGCATTGGCCAGCACCACATTGCCCGAGCGGTAGGCGGCCAGCAGGCCCGGCACACCGAGCATCGAAGCAGGGTTGAAGGCCAGCGGGTCGAGATACGCATCGTCGAGACGCCGATAGATCACGTCCACCGCTTTGGGGCCGTCGGTGGTGCGCATGAATACGCGGTCATCGCGCACGAACAAATCGGCGCCTTCCACCAGTTCCACGCCCATTTCCCGGGCGAGGAAGGCATGCTCGAAAAACGCACTGTTGAAGCGCCCCGGGGTCAGCACCACCACGCTCGGATTATCCAGGGGGCTGGCGCTTTTCAGGGTGTCGAGCAACAGGTTGGGGTAATGATCAATCGGAGCAATACGCTGGGCCGCGAACAGCTCCGGGAACAGGCGCATCATCATCTTGCGGTCTTCAAGCATGTAGCTGACGCCGCTCGGCGTACGCAGGTTGTCTTCCAGTACGTAGTAGGTGCCGTCGCCATCGCGAACGAGGTCGACCCCGGAGACGTGGGAATACAGATCACGGTGCAGGTTCAGGCCCTGCATGGCCAACTGGTATTGCTCGTTGGCCAGCACCTGTTCGGCGGGAATGATCCCGGCCCTGATGATGCGTTGTTCGTGATACAGGTCAGCGAGGAACATGTTCAGCGCCTTGACCCGCTGGATACAGCCGCGCTCGACCATTCGCCATTCGCTCGCCGGGATGCTGCGGGGGATGGTGTCGAAGGGAATCAAGCGCTCGGTCCCTTGCTCGTCCCCATAAAGCGTGAAGGTGATCCCTGCACGATGGAACAGCAAATCGGCCTCGCGCCGACGCTGGGCCAGCAGTTCGGCTGGGGTATCGGCCAACCAACGGGCGAACTGGCGGTAATGGGGCCGGACCTGCCCTGCCCCATCGTACATTTCATCGTAAGTGCGGATCATGCCGTACTCCTTGTCACCCGGACGCAAGGACCTTCGCAAGGCCCGTGCCAGCGGCATAAACACTTGAAAATCAAAAACCTGGACAACCCGGGGATTCTCACTGCACCGTCCTGGTGCGCGTAATCACCGGAGTTTCGCCGCACGCTTCATGGCGATGCGACCTCTGACTATCACCAGCATAGTCAGAGTTGATTTCACTGCCCGCCCGCACCTGCGGATAATCATCTCCATCGGCTGAAAAGGACATGTCCTACAGCTAAACCCTTTGCACAGCCAGTACCGTGTCAGCTCGTGTACTGATCGGCTCCTCGATCTTCCCTTTCAGCCACCCTATTCGGGTGGCTTTTTTTTGGGCGCACACAAAGCGCGCGGCACGTTGCGAACATTGGCGGGCAGCCCAAACAAAATCGGCCGACCCAAAGGTCAGCCGATGTGCTGTGTTGCTCATAAACGCTACATGGGTAACCCACGCACCTCCTGCTTGACGCCCCAGCCTTCGATGATCCCGCCAAGCGGCTCTACCACTGCCTCAAAGTCCTGCTCGAAGTCTCCTATACCGTCGTAGGTTGCAGACATGATTTTGCTCAACTCCAAGTACCAGGCACCATCGTCGCGTGCGCTGACCTGGGCGTTCAGCGATTCTCCACGAAATCGACCCGCAGCCCTGCGCGCCCGTTCTTCATCAGGAAAAATGGCGTAGAACTCGATGGGGTGAAAGCGTGAGAAGTCGAAGCCGCCTTCTTTCATGCGGCGCAGAACGTTGGTGCTGATGTCTTCTTGATAGGCTGTGCTCATGAAACGTCCTCCTCAGACTGATGGATAGACTTTCCGTGCTTCCTGAAGCTGAAGCCCGCGCGCTACTGGCGCGGGTACCACGGCAATGACCACCGCAGGAAAACAAGCATGTAGCTGACAAGACCAGACCTGAGCGATTGATTCGCTGATCTCGATTGCAGAGTAGCGCGAAGCTACCACCTGCACCAGAGGCGCAAGGATGCCGTGCAGGGAATATTCAGGCGGCGGGTTCGACCCTGAGGTCTTTGATACCGTTTTGGTCGTGCAAGCTCTTGACCGTAGGATCGGGAACACGATCGGCAAGATCGTTGAGGTCCAGCTTTTCCAATACCGGCGACACGCGTACACGCACCAGCTGTGCAGCCTCTTCCAGCGTCGGCTCATGATCGCAGTCAAATTGCTCGACTACCGGCTCACCACGGTCATTGATGAAAGAAATGTTCCACTTCGGCATCGGTGCCTCCTCGATAAAACCCATGTGTGGGCTCACATCTATCTGGACCTTGAGGCTTCACCAAACGTTCCACTCAAGGCAGGAGGCACAGGATTCGCCGCGCTTACTTCTCGGCGTGTTCCTTCAAGGCTTTCAAGGTGTTGAACGGCGCGTCCACCACAAACTTGTTGGCCAACCACGACGGCACGCTGCCGCCCGGCTCGGTGTGCACCTGATAGGTCACTTCGGTTTCGTTGGCACCCTTGGGCACCAGCGTCCAGGAACCTTCCACCTGGGCCACCCGCACATAGCCTTTCTCTTCAGGCTTGTAGGTCGGCACACCCTCCAGTTTACGGGTGACGGTACCGTCAGCGGACCGGGTGGTGGTGACATGGATGTACGAATCACGGTCCGTCACCGGGAACGGCGCCTTGAACTGGGTGTAGGTCCAGGCTTCATCGCCTTTCTTGTCGACGAGCTTTTGCGATTTGCACTCATGAATCCACTTGCAGGCACCCGCTACGTCCTCCTGCAGCGCAACGATCTTTGCCACTGGCGCCTTGATCACCGTCACCCCGCGATAGGCCTTGTACTTGGAACCGGCCACTTCGCTCAGGGACACCTTGATCCCGTCCTCGTCCTTGGCCACTTGCCAATCCTCGGCCTGGGCAGCGCCCGCGAACATCATTGTAAAACCGCAGACCACAGCCATTCGTTTCAGCGAACCCATCGATGTATTCCTTATTGTTGAAGTTCCGATAGTAAAGCCCATCAAGCCGCCGTCATCTGCTCCCACCAGCCGATCAAGCGGATGGCATCGGCCTGGTTGCTGCCGCAGACGTCGATATCTGCCTTGAAATCGCTGCACACCGCCGGTCGCTCCGGTTGGCCGAACAGTTGGCACAGGTGTTCGACCGACAAGTGCAGGCAGCGTTCTCCCGCGGGTTTGCCCTGGGGCATTCCCGGCAGCGGCGAACTGATGGAGGGAGCGATGCAGCAAGCGCCACAGCCTTCACGGCATTTCATGACCAGCAGGTCCTCGACGACTCAATGGGATGGCCGGGCTAGAGTACGCCCTTAAACAGCCGTTTTAAAATGGTCCAACAGGGGTTTTTCGTACAAAACACAGGTGACCGACCAGTCTGCGACAGATGGTCGGGAGCGTGAGTCACTGAGAGTCAGACGTTTATTGCTTGAATTCGAAATCCAGCGCGGCACCTTCCACGTCACGCCGCTCTTCGTTACGCAATTGCAGCTTCATCTCGTTGCTGAGCAAGCGGCCATTGATCTGGAATGCGCTGTTGTCGGAAGGTCTTTCACTGAACATCGGTGGCAATAGCGGCACGCTCTTGGGCTTGGGCATGGTGCCGATGGGTTGCAACAGCCTGACCATGTCCGATGGCAAAGACAGGTCCAACTGTGCCGGTGGCAGCTTGGTCTGGGCGACTTCGCGGGCGGACTTGGACTTGCTCGCTATCGGTGCGCGTTTTTTAGACTTGGCGGTTTTTTTCTTCGTCTGCGGCGCTTTCTTTACCGCGGCCGGTTTTTGCGCAGCGGTGTTCTGCTCGGCACTCGCGGCAGTATGGGATTGCGTGACGGGCGATGCCGCCAGCGCAGTGCCAACATTGCACAGGCTTAACAAGCCAATCATCCAGACAGCGCGAAAAATAGATGTCATATCGCCAACAGCATTAACGGCAGAAGGCCATATGCTCGCTTGTTGTGCGTGGCATGACAAGCACGCAGATCAATCTTGTCCCCATTGCCCCGCTCAAAAGCCCGTTGCCGTCTCCTGGCACAACTGGCTGGCAAGCATGCCGAGGGTCATCAGCGCACGCTCTGCCTCGCGGTTCCACGGGGTGCCGCAATTGAGCCGGATACAGTGGTTGAACTGCTCCGTATTACTGAAAATCAGCCCTGGGGCGATGCTGATGCCCTGTTGCAGGGCGCGCACGTGCAGTTCCTGGGTATTGACCCTCCCCGGCAAACTGACCCACAAGATAAAGCCGCCGGTCGGGCGGGTCATCTGTGTACCTTCGGGGAAATACTGCTGCACTGCCAGTTGGAAGGCGCTGAGGTTCTTGCGGTATTCCTGGCGAATGTAACGCAGGTGCCGGTCGTAACCGCCATTCTCCAGGTAAGCCGCAACGCCCATCTGGGTGACGCTGCACGCCGAGTGGGTGCTGAACATCTGCAGGCGCTGGATTTCCTGCTGGTATTTGCCGGCGATCATCCAGCCGATGCGCACGCCGGGGGACAAGGTCTTGGAAAAACTCGAGCAATAGATGACCCGGTCAAGCCGGTCATAGGCTTTCAGGGCCTTGGTGCGACCCAGTTCGAACATCAGCTCGCCGTAGATATCGTCCTCGACGATCTGGATATCGAAATCCGAGGCCAGGCGCAGCAACTGCTTCTGCCGCTCTTCGGGCATGGTGCCGCCCAACGGATTGCTCAGGCGCGTGGTCAGCACCAGCGCCTTGATCGACCACTGATTGGCAGCCAGTTGCAGGGCTTCCAGGCTCATTCCGGTGGCCGGGTCGCTGGGAATTTCGATGACCTTGAGGCCCAGCAGATCGGCCAGTTGCAGCAAACCGTAATAGGTCGGTGACTCGGCGGCGATCAAGTCGCCGGGGCGCGTCAGCACCCGCAGGGACATCTGCAAGGCGTCGACGCAGCCGTGGGTGATCACCACTTCGGAGGGGTCCACCACTACACCGGCATCGCGCATGCGAATCGCCACCTGACGACGCAGCGGTTCAAAGCCCGGGCTGAACATGTAGCTGAAAGCACGCGGGCTCTGGAAGCGCGTGACCTTGGCCAGTTGCTGGTGCAGCGCCCGTACCGGCAGGTAATCCACACTCGGCACCGCCGCGCCCAAGGGGAACACGCCTTCGCGGCGCGACTCGACCAGCACTTGCTGGATGATGCTGCTGCGGGTGACCAGCCCCGGGCGTTCAACCCGCGCGATGTCCGGCGTCGGCGCCGTGAGTGCCGGTGTCTGGTGCACGTAATAGCCCGATTGTGGCCGCGCCCGGATCAGCCCCTGGTCTTCCAGGTTGGCATAGGCCTGCAATACCGTGGCATGGCTCACATTGAGCTGAGAGCTCATCTTGCGCACCGAAGGCACACGCTCCCCCGGCTGATAGACACCACGCCGGATGTCCTCAGCCAATTGCTGGGCAATACGTTGGTAGAGCAACAGATTGGTCATGACGCAGCACTCGATTTCACGGGGTATTTTATTTTTGTGTGAAACATACCGGCACAGTTTAGAAGTGTACGGGGACAGTTGCCACAATAGTCGAGCACGGGCCGCAGTGACAGAAAAAACTGTAAGGGCGTACACCTGACGAAATGTGGGAGGGGGCTTGCCCCGATGGCGGCCTCTGGGCCAACCAGGATGTTGGTGTCGATCCCGGTCCAAATGTGGGAGGGGGCTTGCCCCCGATGGCGGCCTCTGGGCCGACCAGGATGTTGGATCAGATCGAGTACATATCCGTTTCTGCGGTAACGGCTACTTAGGGTTCCGCCCTGACGGCGGGTCACTTTGGAAAAGCCCCAAAGTAACCAAAGGGCTCTTGCCCCACCACTCGGCACCTCGCCTAGGCTCGGTGTGCCCTCTCTCCGGCTTGAATCCGTGGGCCGCCGCAATGGGCCATCCCTGGCCCAGTGCGGCTAACCCGGCGTCCTGCCGGGTTACCCACGGATTCAAGCCTGCGTTCGGCCAGCGTGGTTTAACGGGGCGCCTGAGATCAAGATCAAAAGCAGATCAAGATCAAGATCAAGAGCGACTCGCTTCGCATCGTGGTTACGGTTGGGCGCTACAGAGTTGTGTAGATGCCTATGCCCCGATGAGGGAGTGTCAGTAGACACATCTGTGATTGGACCCCTGCAATCGGGGGCAAGCCCCCTCCCACATTTTGATCCGGGCCTGGTTCTTAGCGAGCGGCGCCCAGTTGGCCTTTTTCGTCGGAGAACACAATTTCCACCCGACGGTTCTGCGCACGGCCACGCTCGGAGGCATTGGCCTCCACCGGGTACTTGTCGCCATACCCCTCGACCTGGATGCGTTTTTCGTCGATCCCCAGGTCAATCAGCACATCTGCCACCGACTGGGCACGGTCACGGGACAGGTTCAGGTTGTCACGTTCGCCCCCGGTATCATCGGTGTAGCCCTCGATGCGCACCTTGCGCCTGGGGTTCAGTTGCAGGAACTGCACGACCTTCAACACCGTACGGTTGGCCGAATTCTGCAACTCGGCTTCGCCGGTATCGAACAAGACATCGCCAAGGGTCATCACCAGGCCACGCTCGGTCTGGGTGGTCAGGCTGGCGATTTGCTGTTCGACCCACTTGCCCTGCTGCTGCACGCTGGCCAACTTGCTTTCACGCAAGGCCAATTGCAGGCGCTGGCGTTCCAGCTCGAGCTTGGCAAGGCGCTCGGCGTTCAGCCCCTGCTCGGTGTGTTCCCGCGCGATGGCGCTGTAGCGTTGGCTCAGGTAGGCGTAATGCACCACGTCGGCGCCGCTGCCCCAGTAGCTGGAGAGGCGATCGGCACGCGCCAGGGACTCCCCGGCGCGGATCACATCCTTGGGCGCGAAGCGCAATACATTGGCGTCTTCCTTGACCGACTGAAAGTCATTGCCGGCCTGTCGCAACGCCTGCTCGCTACTGGGCTGGCTGGCACAGCCGCCCAGCACCGCGCTGCTCAGCAGTAACGCCACACTCACACCGCGGATCATTGGGCTTCTCCCAGCTGCAACTGCTTGCGCAGGCGCGCGATGCGGGTGTTGATCACGTTCAATTGTTCCTGGCTCTTGCCCGTCAGCACCTTGGCCTCGGCCAGACGCGCATCCAGCTCAGCCTGTTCGGCGCGCATGCGTGCGTGTTTGTAGGACTGGTCGGCCATGTTGCCCTGGGCTCTGGCAAATTTTTCTTCAGCCAGTTTCAGCTCGGGCGATTCATCGGTATTGGCGCCGACGGCGTTGGCTTGTTCCAGGGCTTGCTGGGTCAGGCGCATTTGTTCAATCGGCGCAGGATCGGTGGCACATCCCGCCAGGGCGACAACGGCCAGGGCCGCGAAAAGAGGTCGAAGAGTCACTGAAAATCCCTACTTTGTTGGGGTACCGACGGGTTGTTGCAATTGCGCCTTCCAGCGCTCGAGATTGCGCTGCAACGCGGCTTCCGCGGCACCGGACGCGGGCAATTCTGTCATCTTTTTAGCCAGCTGTCCGCGCAGCCACGGATCATTGCAGGCCGAATTGTGGGAGATGGCCAGGTACAGGCCGGGCTGGTCGATCGGCACTTCGCGCGCGACCAGGTCATTGTTCATGCCCAGGGTCTGGGCCATGGCCATGCCGGAATAGCGGCTGGCGAGCACATAGTCCACCTCCCCCAGCAACAGCTTCTGGAAGGCTGGCGTCAGGCTGGGCAGACGCTGCAAGGTCAACTGCTCGCCGGCAAAGGCATCAAACCCGGCACTCAGGCGAGCGCGCTCCGAGGCGGCGCCCTTATGGCCGTGCAAGTCGGCAGCAGTGGTGTAGACCAGGGGCGAGTCCTTGCGTGTCCACACCAGGTAATCGATCTGCATCAACGCCGGGTGGATGTAGTCGAGGTTTTCCAGCTCGCCGAGGTTCAACGGCGCATCGGCGAGGACATCCATGCGCCCGCTGCGCACTTCCTCCAGGGCCATGGTGCGCTTGCCGCCGTAAAGCAGGTCGATTTTCAGGCCCAGGTCCGTGGCTACTTGTTGCAGCACATCGGCGGTGGCGCCGATCAGGTGAGTCGGGTCCTGCGGGTCGCGCCACAGCAACGGCGGTGCATCCGGGCTGCCGGTAATGACCAGGCGCTCGCACTTGCCGGCCGCCAGCGACAAGGTCGGCAGCAGCGTAAGGCCCAGCAGCGGGATCAGGGAACGCAGTTGCATGGCGAGGTGCTCCTACACGTCAAAAAAAAGCCCGGTCACAAGACCGGGCTCTTTATAAGTGAAGCGACTGGATTAGACCAGCTTCTCCAACTCGGGAACGGCTTCGAACAAGTCCGCCACCAGGCCATAATCGGCCACCTGGAAGATCGGTGCTTCTTCGTCCTTGTTGATCGCAACGATCACCTTGGAGTCTTTCATACCGGCCAGATGCTGGATCGCGCCGGAGATACCGACCGCGATATACAGCTGCGGCGCAACGATCTTGCCGGTCTGGCCGACCTGCATGTCGTTGGGTACGAAGCCTGCGTCAACGGCTGCGCGGGACGCGCCGACCGCTGCGCCCAGCTTGTCGGCCAGGGCGTACAGGTGCTTGAAGTTATCACCGTTCTGCATGCCACGCCCGCCGGAAACGACGATCTTGGCAGCGGTCAGCTCCGGGCGATCCGACTTGGCCAGTTCTTCGCCGACAAAGCTGGAAGTACCGGCGTCGTGGGCAGCGGCGACGGCTTCAACGGCAGCCGAACCGCCTTCAGCGGCCACCGGGTCGAAGCCGGTGGCGCGGACGGTGATGACCTTGACCGCAGCGTTGGACTGCACGGTAGCGATGGCGTTACCGGCGTAGATCGGGCGCTTGAAGGTGTCGGCGCTTTCGACCGAGATGATCTCGGAGATTTGGTCAACGTCCAGCTGCGCGGCAACGCGTGGCAGGATGTTTTTGCCGTTGGAAGTGGCGGCAGCCAGGATGTGGCTGTAGCCGGCGCCCAGCTCTGCAACCAGCGGCGCAACGTTTTCCGGCAACTGGTGCGCGTAAGCAGCGTTGTCGGCGTTGAGCACTTTGCTCACACCGGCGATTTTCGCGGAGGCTTCAGCCACCGGGCCAGCGCCCTGACCGGCTACCAGTACGTGGATGTCGCCACCGATTTTAGCGGCAGCGGCCACGGTGTTCAGTGTGGCCGGGGCCAGCACCTTGTTATCGTGTTCGGCGATTACGAGGATAGTCATGTTCAGATCACCTTCGCTTCGTTTTTCAGTTTCTCGACCAGTTCAGCCACCGACTTGACCTTGATGCCGGCGCTGCGTGCAGCCGGCGCTTCGACTTTGACGGTCTTGTTGGTGGAGGCGGTGGAAACGCCCAAAGCGTCCGGAGTCAGCACTTCAAGCGGCTTTTTCTTGGCTTTCATGATGTTTGGCAGGGACGCATAACGCGGCTCGTTCAAACGCAGGTCGGTGGTGACGATCGCCGGCAGTTTCAGCGAAACCGTCTGCGCGCCGCCGTCGATCTCACGGGTGACCGCAACGCTGTCGCCGCTCACTTCCACTTTGGACGCGAAGGTGCCCTGGCCGTAACCGGTCAGTGCAGCCAGCATCTGGCCGGTCTGGTTGTTGTCGCTGTCGATGGCTTGTTTGCCAAGGATCACCAGCTGCGGCTGTTCCTTGTCGACAACGGCTTTGAGCAGCTTGGCAACGGCCAGCGAGGTCAGCTCTTCGGCGGACTCGACCAGGATGGCGCGGTCGGCGCCCAGTGCCAGGGCGGTACGCAATTGCTCCTGGGCAGTGGTGGGGCCGATGGAAACCACGACGATCTCGGTCGCCACGCCTTTCTCTTTCAGGCGTACGGCTTCTTCCACGGCGATTTCACAGAATGGGTTCATCGACATCTTGACGTTAGCAAGGTCGACGCCGGAATTGTCCGCCTTGACGCGAACTTTCACGTTGTAATCGACAACGCGTTTGACAGCTACAAGAACCTTCATGGATTCCTCGTTACTCTCCGGTGAAAAGAAAGTCGCCTAGGCGAACCTGGCGGTTGATGCTCATCGGCACACAAGGGCACCTCCAAAAACCTCGGCGGATGACCTTGCTCACGGGAAGTGATGACCGTTCGTCAGGGGTGACTGAGAGGTCATTCTTTATCGCAGCATGTAAACTGCGCGCCAGTGTCTGGGCACGCGTCACCTGTCTTGCTTTTGGACGTGCTCTTGAAACCTGCAGTCTGCCTACGGTCAGCGCAAAACCGACCGTATATTGACCGGAACGCCTATTCTGGTCAATACGGCAAAATGGTCAGTCATAAGCCGCGTTGCTTTGATTTACCTAGCCTGCGGGCAATTCAAACAAACGTTTGTATTGGACGCTGCCAGTGGTGTAGATATAATGCGCCACCTAGAGAGAAAGGTGGGTCGTGCCGTTGCCGCATGACCACTACCGAACCTCCACCCATTAGAAAAAAAGCCTGTTGAGCCTTGAGTAGGAGATAGCCTGTGGAACGCGAATACATGGAATTCGACGTGGTCATCGTCGGCGCCGGCCCGGCGGGCCTGTCCGCCGCCTGCCGACTGAAGCAGAAGGCCGCCGAAGCCGGTAAGGAAATCAGCGTCTGCGTGGTCGAGAAAGGCTCCGAAGTGGGCGCACACATCCTCTCCGGTGCCGTGTTCGAACCACGCGCCCTGAACGAACTGTTCCCGGACTGGAAAGCACTCGGCGCCCCGCTCAACACGCCGGTGGTGCGTGACGACATCTATGTACTGCGCAGCGGCGATACCTCCACCCGGGTTCCCGACTTCTTTGTGCCCAAGACCATGCACAACGAAGGCAACTATATTATTTCCCTAGGCAATCTGTGCCGCTGGCTGGCCCAGCAGGCCGAGAACCTGGGCGTGGAAATCTACCCAGGCTTCGCCGCCCAGGAAGCGCTGTTCGATGAAAACGGCGTGGTGCGCGGCATCATCACCGGTGACCTGGGCGTGGACCGCGAAGGCAAGCCCAAAGAAGGCCTGTATACCCCGGGCATGGAGCTGCGCGGCAAGTACACCCTGTTCGCCGAAGGCTGCCGCGGGCATATCGGCAAGCAACTGATCCAGCGCTTCAACCTGGACAGCGACGCCGATGCCCAGCACTACGGCATCGGCCTCAAGGAAATCTGGGAAATCGATCCGGCCAAACATCAGCCGGGCCTGGTGGTGCACACCGCCGGCTGGCCGCTGGACATCATGGGCAACGAGAACACCGGTGGCTCGTTCCTGTATCACCTGGAAAACAACCAGGTGGTGGTAGGCCTGATTGTCGACCTGTCCTACAGCAACACCTTCCTGTCGCCGTTCGATGAGTTCCAGCGCCTCAAGCATCACCCGGTGCTGGCCCAATACCTGGAAGGCGGCAAGCGCGTCAGCTATGGCGCCCGCGCGATCTGCAAAGGCGGCCTGAACTCGCTGCCCAAGATGGTCTTCAAGGGTGGCGCGCTGATCGGTTGCGACCTCGGCACCCTGAACTTCGCCAAGATCAAGGGCAGCCACACCGCGATGAAGTCCGGCATGCTCGCCGCCGACGCAGTGGCCGACCGCCTGTTTGCCGAGTCCGAAGGCGGTGACGAACTGACCGCGTATGTCGACGGTTTCAAAGCCAGCTGGTTGTACGAAGAACTGTTCGCCAGCCGCAATTTCGGCCCGGCGGTGCACAAATTCGGCGCCATCGTCGGCGGCGGCTTCAACTGGCTCGACCAGAACATTTTTGGCGGCAAAATTCCTTTCACCCTGCACGACACCAAGCCGGACTACGCCTGCCTCAAGCTGGCCAAGGACAGCCAGAAGATCGACTACCCCAAACCCGACGGCAAGCTGAGCTTCGACAAACTGAGCTCGGTGTTCATCTCCGGCACCAACCACGAAGAAGAACAGCCGTGCCACCTCAAGCTCAAAGACCCGAGTATCCCGATCGGCACCAACCTGCCGCTCTACGATGAACCGGCGCAGCGTTACTGCCCGGCCGGCGTGTATGAGGTGGTGACTAAAGAAGACGGCGAAAAGCGCTTCCAGATCAACGCCCAGAACTGCGTGCACTGCAAGACCTGTGACATCAAGGACCCTTCGCAGAACATCACCTGGGTAACCCCGGAAGGTGCGGGCGGGCCGACTTACCCGAATATGTAAATCAAATGTGGGAGGGGGCTTGCCCCCGATGGCAGTGTGTCAGTCAGCCTATCTGTGGCTGAACCACCGCTATCGGGGGCAAGCCCCCTCCCACATTTTTAACCTGATTGTGTCAGGGACGCTCAAGCGGCCCGTTCTTCGCCGGGGTTACGCAGGAAGTAGCGTTTGTACTCGCGACTGAACTGCGACGTACTCTGATACCCCACGCCATGCGCCGCCTGCGCCACGCTCACCCCCTCCACCAGCAGCAGTTGCTGGGCCTTCAATAGCCGCAGGCGCTTGAGATACTGCACCGGCGACAACAAGGTGCAGCGCTTGAAGTGTTCGTGGAAGGTCGACGCACTCATGTGCGCAAAACCGGCCAGCGTCTCGATATTCAGCGGTTCGGCGTAATGGGCATGCAGGTGGTTCAGGGACGTGGCAATCCGCGAAAACTGCCCTTGCTGTTCCACCAATGCACGTAACACATCGGCCTGGGGACCGCGCAGTGCAGTGAACAATAATTCGCGCACCCGCGCAGGGCCCATGATCCGGCTCTCCAGCGGATCGTGCAGGCACTGCAACAGCCGTTCGACACACCCGCGCATGGCGTCATCGAGCACCACCGAACTCATCGACTCCAGGGTCTGCGCCGCCGGCGGCGGTCCGGCTTGCATGCCCATCGCCATGACCAATTCCCCCAGCACCACGCGATCAATCCCCACCGTCACGCCGAGCAAAGGCGCCCCGGGGGCCATGGCAAAGGTCTCGCATTCGAACGGCACCGGCATGGCCTGGATCAGGTAGTGCCCGGCGCCGTACTCCAGCGTACGCGGGCCCAGATAGGCGACCTTGCTGCCCTGAGCCACGAACATCAGGCTCGGCTCGTAGATCTGCGGCCCACGCGCCACGTCGCAACTGGCACGCAACACCTTTACGCCAGGCAAGTGAGTCGGCGAAAAGCCGTCGCGGGAGGCAAGCCCCTCGATCAGGGAAACCAGGGTGGCGTTAGCGTCGAGATGGCGGGTCAACAGCATGGCAAAAAACTTCGCGAAAAAGGGATAAGAACATCATCGCAGGTCTGGCGCCACATGCATCCAAACAAGGGGCACTGTCGGACGAATAGGCATGAGACTCGGAGCAATCGCCATGGCCGTCCACAGGGTCAGTGAGGAAAATGGCCCGCCTCACTTTTCAATGCATTTGCGAGGTTTCCTCATGTACACAGCGATCGGTTACGCCGCCCAGTCGGCCACCACTCCCCTCGCCCCCATGTCGTTTGAACGCCGCAGCCCGCGCGCCGATGACGTGGCCATCGAGATTCTTTACTGCGGCGTGTGCCACTCCGATATCCACCAGGCGCGCAACGAATGGGGCATCGCGGTGTACCCGCTGATGCCCGGCCACGAAATCGTCGGCAAGGTCACTGCCGTCGGCGCCAGCGTCACCTCCCATAAAGTCGGCGACCTGGTGGGCGTGGGCTGCATGGTCGATTCGTGCCGCCACTGCGACGCCTGCAAATCGGATCTGGAGCAATACTGCCTCGAAGGCCCGACCATGACCTACGCCACCCCGGACCGCGTGGACGGCAGCAACACCATGGGCGGTTACTCCGACAGCATCGTGGTCAGCGAACACTTCGTGGTGAAGATCCCGGCCAAGCTCGACCTGGCCAGCGCTGCGCCGATTCTCTGCGCGGGCATCACCACCTATTCGCCGCTCAAGCACTATGGTGTGAAGGCCGGCGACAAGGTCGGGATTCTCGGCATGGGCGGCCTGGGCCATATGGGTATCAAGTTCGCCAAGGCCATGGGCGCCGAAGTGACGCTGTTCACGCGCTCGGCAAGCAAGGCCGAAGAAGGCCGTCGCCAGGGTGCCGACCATGTGATCGTGTCCACCGATGCCGAACAGATGAAAGCCGCCGCCGGGCATTTCGACTTCCTGCTCGACACCATCCCGGTGCAGCATGACCTGAACCCCTACCTCGACGTGCTGCGCTTTGACGGCGTGCATATCCTGGTCGGCCTGATCGAGCCGGTGGACCCGCCCGTCAATGCCGCCAAACTGGTATTGGGCCGTAAAGTGCTGGCCGGCTCGTTGATCGGCGGCATTGCCGAAACCCAGGAAGTCCTGGATTTCTGCGCCGAGCATGGAATTACCTGCGACATCGAGATGCTCGACATCCGCCAGATCAACGAGGCCTACGCCCGCATGATCGCCGGCGATGTGAAGTATCGCTTCGTCATCGACATGGCGACCCTGAAGGCCTGATCAGGCCTTCGCGCCCAGTTGCGCCGAGAGCCGGGCCGCGACCTGTTTGATCACAGGGATCAGCTCGGCCATTTTCTCCAGCGGCATGTAGGGCACGGTACTGGCGATGCTGATGCCGGCGACGATTCGCCGGCTGGCATCGCGCACCGGTGCCGCGACGCAACGGATCGACGGTTCGTTGTCTTCCAGATCGAACGCATAGCCGCCCACCACGTATTCATGCATGCGCTGCTCGAACTGCGCCCAGGACTGCTCGGGGTGCTGCGGCCATTGCAGGTTCCTGCCCCCCGCCGGCAGGCTGACGTCGTACAGGCGCTGCCATTCCTCCACGCTGTCATCAAGCATCAACGCCTTGCCGATGCCGGTGCGCGCCAGTGGCATGCGATGGCCCACCCGCGAGCGCATTTCCGGACCGTTGCGGCCGGGGTTCTTGTGCAGGTAGAGCACTTCGTCGTATTCGCGAATCGCCAGGTGGATAGTGTCGCCGGTGAGGGCCGACAACTCGTCCAGGTAGGGCACGGCCAGGTTTACCAGCGGCAGTTCTTCGCGCGCCTGGAACCCCAGTTCGATCAGCTTGGGGCCCAGCAGGTAACCGACTTGCGGAACCACCCGCAGGTAACGCTCCTCCACCAGGCAACTGGCCAGGCGGTGAGTGGTGCTGCGGGTGGTACCGATACGGCGGGCGATCTCTTTCAGATCCCGCGCACCGGCCGCCACCGCCTGCACCACGCCCAGGCCACGCAGCAGGGTCTGGGTGCCGGTGGGGGCGGTGTCTTTGACGGGGGAGTGAGCGTTTTCCTGCATATCGGGCCTATTGGGAAGTACGAAAACGGCGCCATTATGGCAAAAGCTGCCCGTCTGAACACAGGGCATCCAATGTGGGAGGGGGCTTGCCCCCGATAGCGGTGGGTCAGCTTGCACATCTGCCCCCTGATAGACCGCCATCGGGGGCAAGCCCCCTCCCACATGTTGATCCTCATATGGCTTGGGATCAGCGTTGCTTCATGCGGTCGATGATGACGGCCAGCAACAGGATCGAACCGCGAATCACGTACTGGTAAAACGTGTCGATGTTCTTCAGGTTCATCGCGTTCTCGATGATCGCCAGGATCAACACCCCGGCAATCACATGGCGAATCATGCCGATACCACCGCTCAACGACACCCCGCCCAGCACGCACGCCGATATCACGGTCAGCTCGAAACCCTGGCCGATCATCGGCTGGCCGGAGGTCATGCGCGAAGCCAGGATCACGCCGGCCAGTGCGCCGATCAGGCCGTGTACGGCAAAGATGATGATCTTGGTGCGATCAACGTTGACCCCCGCCAGCAGCGCCGCTTCCTGGTTACCGCCGATGGCCATGGTGTTGCGCCCATAGGTGGTGTAGTTGAGCAGCCAGCCAAAGAACACAAAGCACAACACGGTAATGATGATCGGCACCGGCACGCCCATCAGTTGGCCGTTGCCGAACACGAAGAAGCCTTCATCCATCACCCCCACCGCCTTGCCGTTGGAGAAGATGTAGGCCAGGCCGCGCACGATCTGCATGGTCGCCAGGGTCGCGATCAGCGCGTTGATGCGCAGCTTGGCGATGACGATGCCGTTGATCAGCCCCACCACCAGGCCCATGGCCAGGGCCGCCGACACGCCGAGCATCACGCTGTCGGTGTCGCGGATCACGATGCCCGCCACCACGCCGGCGCAGGCGATCACCGAGCCCACCGACAAATCGAAGTGCCCCGACGCCAGGCAGAACAGCATGGTGCATGCGGCGATGCCCACCGTGGAAATCGCCAGGCCCAGCCCGCGCATGTTCAGCGGCGAAAGGAAGTTGTCGATGAACAGCGCACTGAGCACGAAGATGCCCAAGGCGGCCAACAGCATCACCCAGTCGTCGAGAAACTTGCGTTGATTGAACCCTGGCCAGAAGCCTTTTGCCGTTTTTACCTGAGACATACCTGCGTCCTCTTGTTCTTCAAGCCCGCGTACGCGGAAGTGCCAGTTGCAGCAGTCGTGCTTCATCTGCCTGGTCGCGAGGTAACTCGCCCGTGAGGGTGCCTTCGCTCATCACCAGGATGCGGTCGGAAATACCCATGACCTCCATCAGGTCGCTGGACACCACGATGACTGCGATGCCGTTGGCTGCCAGGTTGTGGATGATCTGATAGATCTCCGATTTGGCGCCGATGTCGATACCGCGCGTGGGCTCATCCAGCAGCAGCACCTTCATCGGCATCGACAGCCAGCGGCCGAGAATGGCTTTCTGCTGGTTGCCGCCGGACAGGTACATGATTTTCTGTTCGGCGCTGGGCGTCTTGACCTTCATCGCCTTGATCTGATGCTCGGCGTTGCCCTTTTCCCAGCCATCGCGCAACAGCCAGCCGAACGCCGAATGCGCGCCCCGGGCACTGATGTTGATGTTTTCGGCGACGCTGGACAGCGGAATGATGCCCTCCTTCTTGCGGTCTTCCGGGCACAGCAGCACGCCGGCCGCGATGGCATCGCGCGGTGAGCGCAATTGCAGCGGCTCACCGCACAACTCCAGGTGGCCGGCGCTGGCACGCTCCAGGCCGCTGAGCAGGCGGAACAGTTCCGTGCGCCCTGCCCCCACCAAGCCGAACAGGCCGAGGATTTCGCCTTTGCGCACGTTGAAACTGATCGGCTCGCGCAGGCCGGGACCGAGCAGGCCGTCGACCTTGAGCGCCACTTCGCCGTGCTCGCGCGGGCGGTAGTCGTAGATGTCCTGGATATCGCGGCCGACCATGCAGGTCACCAACTGATCGTGGCTCAGCGCGCTCATGTCCTCGAAGGTGCGCACGAAGCGCCCGTCCTTGAACACCGTCACCGCAGTGCAGATACGGAACACTTCTTCCATGCGGTGGGAGACATAGAGCACCACTTTGCCCTCATCGCGCAGGCGCGCAATGATCGCCATCAAGCGATCGATTTCGCGGGCGGACAGGCTGCTGGTCGGCTCATCGAAGGCAATCACATGGGCGCCACGGGACAGCGCTTTGGCGATTTCCACCAGTTGGCGCTGGCCCAGGGACAGGCGCCCTAGCTTTTCCTGGGGATCGATTTCATCGGCCAGGCCCTTGAGGCACGCCAGCGCCTGCTGGCGCAGCACACCGCGGTTGACCACGCCAAAACGCGACGGCAGATGCCCGAGGAACAGGTTCTCGGCCACGGTCATTTCCGGCACCAGGTGCAGCTCCTGGTGAATCACCGCCACGCCGCTGGCAATGCTGTCGGCGGCGTTCTTGAAGGCCATGACCTGCTCGCCGATCTGCACCGTGCCGCTGCTGGGAATATAGGCACCACCGAGGATCTTCAGCAGCGTCGATTTACCCGCACCGTTCTCGCCCATCAGGGCGTGCACTTGCCCCGGGTGCGCGGTGAAGCTGATGCCATCGAGCGCCTTGACCCCAGGAAAGGTTTTGCCGATACCGTCAAAACGCAGGGCCGCAGCGGTCATTTCCACAGCCCGATCTTGGTCAGTTCTTCCTGGAAGTTGGCGCGGGTGATCAGGGTCACTTCGTCCATGGCGGTGTATTTGGCGGGCTCTTTACCGGTGGTGACCCACTCGTACATCGCCAGCGCGGTGTTGTAGCCCTCGATATGCGGGCTTGGCAGCATCGAGCCGAAGAAGCCGCTGTCGGCTTTCTTCAATTCGCCGATGGCGTCGGTGCCATTGATGCCGATGCCGATCACGTTGGCGGCCTTGAAGCCGGCGCTTTCAGTGGCACGTACGCCACCGAGCACGGTGTTGTCGTTCATGCCGCCGATGATCAGGTTTTTCGCGCCGCTGGGCAGCTTGACCAGGGCCGAATTGGTGGCGTCCATGCTGCCGGGCACGTCGAGGGTTTTAAGCGCGGCGGTGAGGATATGGTCCTTGGGAATGCCGGCTTCTTCCAGGGATTTGATCGAGCCGTCGGTGCGTTTCTTGCCGGTGTCGAGTTCGTTGAAGGTGTTGATCACCGCGTAGGTGTCCTTCCAGTCCCAGCCGCGTTTTTTCGCTTCGGCGGCCATGGCGGCGCCCTGTTTCTGGCCCACTTCAAACGCGGCCATGCCCAGGTACGGCACGTCTTCCATGAAGTTGCCCTTGGCATCGACGAAGCGGTCGTCCACGGCCATCACTTTGAGGCCGTTGACCTTGGCCTTGGCGACGATGGCCGGGCCGAGGGACACATCCGGCGGGCAGATCACAAAGCCCTTGGCGCCGTTGGCGGCCAGGCTGTCGATGGCCGACAGGGTTTTCTCGCCATCCGGCACGGCGATCTTGATCACAGTGAAACCGTGCTCCTTGCCGGCTTTTTCGGCGAAGGCCCATTCGGTCTGGAACCAGGGTTCTTCGGCCTGTTTGACCAGGAAGCCGATCTTCACTTCTTCAGCGGATGCGAACCCACTGAACGCCAACGCAAGCGCCACAGCACCGAGTGTCTTCTTGAACATGGACCACCTCATTGTTGTTATTGGAAAACGGTTTAGTCGTGGTACATCACAGACCGCCCGCCATCGATCATCAGGCAGGTGGCATTGATAAAGGGCGCCTCGTCGGTCGCCAGAAACAGCGCGCTCATCGCCACCTCGATGGGCTGGCCGATGCGCTTGGGCGGGTGCAGGTCGAACGCGCGCTGGCGCTCGGCGTGGGGGTCGGGGAACGCGTTCCAGTAGTCGACGTTGAGTTGGGTTTCGATATAGCCCGGGGCGATGGCATTCACGCGGATGCCCTTGGGCGCGTATTCGATGCCAAGGGCGCGAGTAAGGCCGAGCAGGCCGTGCTTGGCCACAGGGTAGGGAAAGCAGCCGGGAATGATGTGGCTGGAGTGGGTGGACGCAATGTTGATGATGTTGCCGATGCCCTGCTCGATCATGTGCGGCAGCACCGCGCGGCAACCGTACCAGGCGCCGTCAAGGTCAATGGCGAAGCAGCGGCGCCAGTCCTCGTCGGTCATTTGCAGCGGGTCGCGAAACACATTGACCCCGGCGCAGTTGACCAGCACGTCCACGCGGCCGAAGCGCTCGATGGCCACATTGACCAGTGCCTGCCATTGCTCTGTGGAAGTGATATCCACGGCCTGCGCGACAATCTCGGCGCCGCGTTCGCGCCAATGGGCCGCGACTTTCTCGACCTTGTCGGCCTGGATATCCGCGATCACCAACCGCGCCTGCTGCGCCTGGAAGCACGCCACGATGGCCTCGCCAATGCCTTGCGCAGCGCCGGTGATGATCACCACCTTATGCTTGAGTCGCTCGCCGTAAGTGGGCTCGGGCACGGCGGGTAGGGACAACGGTTGTGCCTGCATCGCTTCACCTGTTTTATTTTTGGCAGTGAGTGCTGATGCAGGCGACTATAAACCCACAGCTTGAAACATCTCAATATATAAATTTACATCCCACAATGTGAACAAACCTATAAAAAAAACCGGCCGTATAGGGCCGGTTCCACGCGCCTGTCAGCCCTGGGCGAAATCCCTCAGCGCATTGCCTTCCATGCGGTAGCGCACCCACTCTTCCTGGGGCTGCGCGCCGATGGACTTGTAGAACGCAATCGCCGGCTCGTTCCAGTCCAGCACGCTCCACTCGAAGCGCCCGCAGCCGTTGTCGCAGGCGATCCTGGCCAGGTGGCGCAGCAACTTCTTGCCCGCCCCGCCGCCGCGCTGTTCCGGGTTGATATAAAGGTCTTCCAGATACAGACAGTTACTGCCAAGCCAGGTGGAGTAGCTGAAAAAGAACACCGCAAAGCCAATCGGCAGGCCGTCGCGCGAACAGATCAGGCCGTGGGCGGTGGAGCCCTCACTGAACAAACTGCGTTCGATATCCACCACGCTGGCGACCACTTCGTGCCGGGCTTTCTCATACTCGGCCAGTTCAGTGATGAAAGTCAGGATCTGCGCAGCATCGCTGGGTACGGCGGGGCGAATCTCGATGGTCATGGGCGCGCCTTGGGCAAGTTCAAAGCCCACATACTAAGACGCTTTGATGACTGATTGCAGCGCAATTTCCCTATGGCGGGTACACAAATTCTTACAGGCCGCGTAAGACCGTTCGTCGCCATCAAGGCACCAACAGCAAAGTGCGGCTGACCAATCAAGGGTAAGGACATTAATCATATGGAGACACCCTCATGAAAAATTCCAAATTTGCTGCCCTCGCCCTCACCGGCCTGCTGTCTGCTGCATCGTTGAGCGCGTTTGCCGCCACCGCAGCGACCGGCCCGACCGATCCAACGCCTGACGCCACCACCGAATCGCAGAAGTCCATGGGCACCGGTCTCGACACCAATGGCGGCGCGATCATCGACAACACCAATGCCGCCGACCCGCACACCCAGGGTCACGATACCCAGCGCCAGGCACCTGCTGCCGTCGGCAACGGCAAAATGGGCTCATCGGTGAATGAACCGAAGATCAATAAAGGCGACGATTCGAACCTGCCAGGCGCACCAAAACAGCCTGCACCTTGATCCCTGCCTGACACGCTCGACACCCGATCATTTCCCAGTGAAGAGGTACACATGAACGTTGATAGAAACCTTGAACGAGAAGTCCTCACCCGCCTGCTGCACGCTCATCCGCAAGGCTTGGGCAAGGAGGTGCTGGATAACTACCGCGGCGGAAAAGAAGTCGCCAGTGTCTTGGCGTTCCTGCAGGACCGCGGGCTGATCAAGGATGGACATGTGACCACCGACGACGCCGGTGAATATTCGTTGAACCTGCCGATCAAATTGACCGCGTCGGGTGTGGATGAGGCGCGCAAGCTCGAGGGTCAAGGCTTGCAGTGATTTCATTTGTGGTCTGGCCCCGCCGCTGGGGCCGGAAGGAGTTTAGCGATGCCTCGTGGAAGCAAAGCCAAATACACCACCGAACAGAAACGCAAGGCCGCTCATATCGAAGACGGTTATGAGCACAAGGGCCTGTCCAAGGACGAAGCCGAAGCCCGTGCCTGGGCCACCGTCAACAAGCAATCCGGCGGTGGCGAAAAAGCCGGCGGGTCCGGTCAGCGCAAGGCGCCGGCCAAGAAGAAACAGGACCAGCAGGATTCAGCCAAGCGCGCGGCAGCCAGCCGTGAGGGACATCCTCGCGGCAGTCGTGCGTCGCTGGGTACGCAAACCAAGGAAAGCCTGATGAAGGAAGCGCGGGCCAGGAATATTCCCGGGCGTTCCTCCATGCGCAAGGATGAGCTAATCCAAGCGCTGCGCAAGGCCGGTTGAACATAGCTTCAAATGTGGGAGGGGGCTTGCCCCCGATAGCGGTGTATCAGTCAGCTCATCTATAACTGACCCACCGCTATCGGGGGCAAGCCCCCTCCCACATTTTTGTCCGTGTTTACTCAGCTAGCAATGCGTCAACTTCAGAGGTGCCGGGAGAGGTAGCCGGGCCCCAGCGCGTTACTGCCAACGCCGCCGCCGCATTTGCCCGCCGTGCTGCCACGGCCGGCGCTAAACCGTTCACCAATCCCGCAATAAACACCCCAGCATGCGCATCCCCCGCGCCATTGCTGTCCACCGCCTGCACCTTGAAACCCGGCACATGCCTGATGTCGCCCGCCTGCCCTACCCAGCATCCATTCGGCCCATCGCGCACCACCCGCAGGGTCTCGGCAGGCAGGTGCTGGCCCAATTCGGGCAACGCGGCGGCGATGTCCATGGCGCCAGTGAAAGCCAGGGCCTCCGGACCATTGCTGGTCCAGATATCGATACGCGGCAGCAGCGCACGCATCAAGGCCGAGTCCGGCGCCTTGACCAGCGGGCCTGGATCGAACACCACCCCGATCTCGCGCGGCAGCGCCAGCAACCAGTCGATCAGCGCCTGCGCCTTGCCCTCAAGCAGCAGGCTGTAACCGCTGACGTACACATAGTCATCGCCGCGCGGCGCTACCTGGGCCAGGTCATCGGCACTCAATTCCCCCTCGGCGCCGAGGTGGGAAATGAACGTGCGCTCCGTGGTGGCTTCGGTCAGGGAGACGCATAGGCCGGTGTCCTGGCCGCTGCTGGCCGGCAGTGCCATTTCAATGCCTTCTGCCTGCATCGCAGCACGGGCCAGGTCACCAAAGCGGCCGCTGCCGTGACGTCCCAGGTAAACCACCGGCAAACCATTGCGCCGCGCGGCGGCCATGACGTTGAAGCCACCGCCGGCTTCGAAACTGGCCGACCTGGCCAACACGTCGCCCCCGCTCGGCGGCAAGGTATCGAGGGCCATGACCAGGTCGACGATGACCTGTCCGGTGTGCAGCAATCTAGACATTGGGACGCTCGACTAACGCGGGACGTCGATCGGCAGCGCCGCCGAGTACGGCATAGACGCCGCCGGCCACCAGGAAGGTGACAATCCAGCCAAGGCCGTTATGGCCCAGCCAGGAATCGGACAGCGGCCCGGCAAACCAGATGTTTTCGGCGGTGGTGCCGATGGTGGTGAAGCTGAACCCCAGCACGATGGCCAGCGCCCAGGCGCCAAATGCGCGCCACTCCACACCGCCGCGATACCAGTAGGCGCTGCTCGGGCTGACATCCAGCAAATCCTTGGGGCTGTAGTAGTGACGGTGGATCAGGTCGACCACGAAAATCCCCACCCAGGCAGTAATCGGCACCGCCAGCAAGGAGATGAAGGTGATGAACGGACCGTAGAAACTGTCGGCGATCAGCATGAAGTAAATGGAGCCGGCAAAAATCGCCACGATGTCGACGATCACCGCATGCACGCGCTTGACCTTCAGGCCCAGGGTCAGGGTGGTGAGGCCGGCTGAATACACCGACAGGTTGTTCGACAACAGCAGCCCGCCGAACGCGGTGATCAGGTACGGCACTGCCATCCAGGTCGGCAGCATGTCGCGGATCGCAATGATCGGGTCCGTGGCCGAGGCCAGGTCGTTGTTACCCACCGACAGCAAGCCACCGAGGGTGATCAGCAACACCAGCGGGATGCCCGCACCGAACGCGGCGGAGGCCACCAGGCGCACGGCCTTGACGCTGCGGTGCTGGTAACGCGACATATCGGCACCGGCATTGGCCCAACCGATACCGGTACCGGCCGCCATGGTGCCGATGCCGATGATCATGGCGCTCAGCGGCGCCGGCGTGGCGTTGAATACCGCACTCCAGTCGATGGTGGCGCAGAGGAAGCCGCCCACCAGAATATTCAGCGCGCCGAACACGTAGGTCGCCCATTTCTGGATCACCAGCAAGGTGGCATGGCCCAGGCCGGAAACGGCCAGGGTCAGCAGCACGAAAACGGCGATGAAGATCAGGGTGAGCAACGGCGCGCTTTTCGCTTCCACCGGGGAACCAAACAGGATCGAGCACAGCGACAGCAACACAAACGCGGCCGTTGTGGTGTTGACCGTTTCCCAGCCCAGGCGCGACATCAGCGACACCAGGGTCGGCCCGATATTGCCGCGTACGCCGAAGATGGCGCGGGACAAGGTCAGGCTGGGCGCGCGGCCACGGCGACCGGCGATGGAAATGATGCCCACCACTGCGAAGGAACCGGCAGCGCCCAGGATTGCGACGATGATCGCCTGCCAGATGGCCAGGCCGCGAAACGCAACCAGGGTGGCACCCAGCGGCAAGCCGAGGATGCTGATATTGGCCGCGAACCAGACCCAGAACAGTTGCAGCGGATGCCCGTTGCACTCGCCTTCCGGGACCGGCTCGATGCCGCGCGTTTCCAATTGCCCGGCGCTTTGGCCGGAAGAGGTGCTGCTCATGGGGTGGGGCTCCTGGTGCCTGTATTGTTATGGTTGTGGCAACGCTTCAATGGCGGATCAACGTGATGCCTGGCGCAAGGCGAGCAGGTCTTGAACCAGCACTTGCACATCCAGGCTATTGACCTGCTTGACCTGCTCGATCAACGGCCCGGGCCAGCACTGCATCCCCAGACACGCGCCAAGCATGGCGCCGAGGATCGCGGCGATGGTGTCGGTGTCGCCGCCCAGGCTCGCGGCCAGGCACAGCGCTTCGAACGCGTTCATGTCGCCCGATGCCACTTGCTGCGCGAGGGCGAACGACACCACCACCGACTCCTGGGAGGCGACGGAGGTGCCAATCAATTCATAGAGCAAGTCGGTGAACAGCGCGTTGTCGCCGCTGCCGACGCTCAGGGTGCGTGCCCAACTGATGCGGGTCGACATGCGTCCGCCGGCAACCCAGTGGCCATGGTGTTCGGCCTGTTGCGCCACCTGGGTGCCGATGTTCAGCGCTTCGCCCAGGTCGACACCATTGATACCGGCCGAGACCACCGCCGCGACCGCCGCCGCGCTGGCAATGCCCAGGCTGGTGTTGTGGGTGACCTGGCAGGCCTGGATCACCGCCTGGATAAACCGTGCAGGGTCGCTGACATCGGCGGCGATGCCCACCGGTGTGATGCGCATGGCTGCGCCATTGGTGGTGCCGTAGCGCCCGGATTCTTCGGGGGTGTGCCCCGCGAGGATCATGTCGATCGCACGCTTGGTGGAGGGCCCGAGCAGGTCCTGGGAACCCTTGGCGCGCATGGCCGCTTCCCAGTCGATCAGGCGTCGGGCGAGTACGCCAGGCTCGATCGCACCGCGGCCTTCCACCAACAACTCAGCCACCAGGATCGCCTGCTCGGTGTCATCGGTGATGGAACCGGCGGGCATATTTGGCGCAATGGGTTGGTCGGGGCCAGCATCTTGCAGGGAGGTGATGGCGCCGAAACGCTGCCGGACCTGCTCACGGCTCAGGGATTGGGTGGGCATGCCCAGCGCGTCGCCCAGGGCCAGGCCATAAAACGCGCCAAGCGCGCGGTTTTCAGCAGTCATTTGGACGCCCCGAATTGCAGGTGCAAACGAAAGTGCACGGGGTCGAGCAAGCTTTCGACATGCTCCATGAAACGCTCGCGACGGTCATAGGTGGTGCGCGAGGCCTTGAGAAATACCGTGCCGGACGGACGGCCGAGTAATTGGGCGTCTTCATCGCTCAGGGCCTCGGCGCCGATCCATTGGTCGCCCGTGGCGCCCACATAGCCGTAGGCTGCGAGGGTGATGGTCAGGGAATGGTCGATCAGGCCGATGCGCGGGAGGCTTTCCAGGTCGCCGGTGGCCGGCATCAGCGAGCGCTCCAGTGACACCGCCGTACCGTCGGCGGTGCGGCGCAGGCGGTCGAGGGCGATAAACTGCTCGCTGCCGAAACGGCTGGACAGGTCCGGGCGTGTCACCGCTTCGAAGCGCAGCACCTCGGTGCTGACTTGCGCGCCGGTGTCCGCCAGGGCCTGGGCCCACCCGTGGCGCTGGTCGAGCCCCATGCCGTCAAAGGTGACAATGGAGCCGACACCGCTTTGGGTGGCGATGTAATTACGCCGCTTGAGCTCGGCCAGCGCCTCGCGCAGGGTGCCACGACTGACCGCAAACTCCTCGGCCAATTGGTGTTCACCCGGCAACAGGAAACCGTCGGCCATCACCCCACCCTCGATACGGCGGATGAGCTCGTCGACGACGCGTTTTTTCTTATCGAATCGAACATGTCTAATCATGTACAAATTGATACCCGAAAGGCGCTGTCTCCAGCAAGCAAATTATTACTGCACGATAAAAAACCGGCCTCAGGGCTCCAGGCCAATCGGGAAAAACTGCCCATTGCTCCATACGCCAAGCCAGTTCTGACCGTTGATCGGACGGCTTACGGCCAGCTCGACCAATTGATAAAACACGTTGCGGTGCACCATGGCTTCGAGGTTGCTGCGCACACGCAAGTAAGGCGCCGGTTCCTCGGTGAGCGGATCGATCACCACCCGCAGCGGGTGCTCAAGGCCGGCCTCGATCTGTTCGTCTACGTTGGTGGAGAAGCGCAGCACCTGGCTTTCGCCTTGCCCTTGCACCTCAAGCGTGACCGCGACAAAGGGCGCGTCATCGACAGTGATGCCGACCTTTTCCACCGGCGTGACCAGGAAATAATCATCGCCATCGCGGCGAATGATGTTGGAGAACAACTTGACCATGGGTTTGCGCCCGATAGGCGTGCCCTGATAGAACCAGGTGCCGTCACGGGCGATGCGCATGTCGATATTGCCGCAGAAATCCGGGTTCCACAGATGCACCGGCGCCGGCCCTTTACCTTTGGGCAGTTGCGCCAACAGATCATTGGCCTTGGCGGTATCGGTCATGGGGGTCTCCTCAGGCTTACTGATTGCTCATGCCGAGCAAGCTTCGGGCGTACTGGGCCAGCGGCCGGGCAATCAGATCTTGTGGCGTATTGTCGTGGAACGTCAGTAAACCGCCACGACTGCGAATGCGTGCAGTATCAATCAAATACTGGGTGCTGGTCTCGATCAACATGATCTGGATCACGCCGCTGTCCAGGCCAAGGCGGTCCAGGGCTTGCTGGTCGGTCCACTCATCGGCGTTGCCGATACGGTCGTCGGCTGCCGCAAAACGGCAATACAGCAAGTAATGAGCCCCCACCCCGCGCGCTTCGGCCATGGCCTGTTCGAGGCCTTCGGGCTGACGGGCGCGACGCACCATGGGGAAATATTCGACGAAGCCGTTGAAGGCTTCCTCGGCCACCACGTTGGGGCGCGGATACGCGCTGCCGGGCGGCACGAAAGCGCCCTGGGCGATAAAGATGAAGGAGTCCGGCTGCACACGAATTGAAGCGGTGCGGCGCGTATCACTGTGGTCGAGCAAGCCGGCGTCGCTCATCTGATAGCGGGTGCCTTCGGCCATATCGCCGACGGTCATGCAACCACTGAGTGCCAACGACGCCAGCAACAAAACCAGACTACGCATCCTATCCTCCAGAAGCCGGTGACGGAAAACCGGCGAATGGGCGTGAGATGCAGAATCTGCGCCAGCTTGATTTAAATGTGGGAGGGGGCAAGCCCTGATGCCCTGCAGGAGCAGGCTTGCTCGCGAAAAACCCACAGGCACCGCGCTCATTCAGAAGGCACGCGTTATCGTTGACGTTGTTCGCGAGCAAGCTCGCTCCTACAGGCCGCATCCACAAGTTAGCCGCCAATGATCTTCATCACCGTCGCGCCTCCCGAGAAGGCCACTTCCTGCTTGTCGCCCAAGGCCTTCATCAGCAGCCCTTGCAGCGCCGGCAGTGCCTGATGGCGCGGTTTGTCCAGCAGGTCGCCGACGTAGTGACGATTGCTCGAAGACAGGCAACCATGCAACCACCCCGTGGACGACAGCCGCAACCGCGAACAGGTGCGGCAGAACGGCACGCTCTCATTGGCGATCACGCCAAAGAAGCCCTTGCCCGGCACTTCATAGCGCACGGCCGTGGCGTCGACGGGCGCATTGGCTTGCAGGTATTCATGCTGTTCGCCGATCAGGCTGAGCAATTGCTGCAGGCTGACGAATTGCTGCAGGAAGGCGTTGGAGTCTTTGGCCAAGTGGCCCATGCGCATCAATTCGATAAAGCGCAGCTCATAGCCCCGCTCCAGGCAGTAATCAAGCAACGGCAGCACCTGGTCCAGGTTCTGGCCGCGCAAGGGCACCATATTGACCTTGATCTTGATCCCAGCCGCGCGGGCCTGGTCCATGCCGTCGAGCACAGTGGCCAGGTCGCCACCACGGGCGATGCTGCGAAAGGCGTCGGCATCCAGGGTGTCCAGGGACACGTTGATGCGCCGGATACCGGCGTCCACCAGCAGCGGCAGCTTGCGCGCCAGCAACTGGCCGTTGGTGGTCAGGCTGATATCGCTGAGCCCCATCTGCCCCACGGCGCCCATGAAGGCTTCCAGCTTGGGACTGACCAGCGGCTCACCCCCGGTAATCCGCAGGCGATCGATGCCGGCCGCTTCGATCAGGTACGCCACGCCCCGCGCCATGGCCTGGGCCGAGAGTTCGTCCTGGGCAGCCACCAGCCGCTTGCCATTGGGCACGCAATAGGTACAGGCATAATTGCAGGCTGAGGTCAGGCTGATCCGCAAATTGCGAAATCGCCTGCCTTGACGATCGACGATCATGAACCACTCCGGCAGAGGATGAATCGGGGCGCGCTAAAAGCTGACTGATAAATCAACTTTTAGCAAGGGGGCCTTGCCTGAGTATATTCCCGGGGTCCTGCGCGTGGCAGTAAATCATCAGGTGGAGGGCGACTCCACCGCCGGCGGCTCGGTACTGTGCTTGCGCTTGTTGCCCATGCGCACGCCAATATCCATCAGGAACTGGAAGAAACCTTCCTGGTCTTCCAGCACATTGCTCCAGAACGGCGAGTGGTACAGCGCCACGGCGCCATGCACCAGGGCCCAGGCGGCGCAGTAGTGAAAGTAGGGAGGCACGTCTTCAAGCTTGCCTTCACTGATACGGCCCTTGATCAGCAAGGTCAGGCGTTCGAAGTTCGAGGCGCGGATCTTGTGCAGTTCCTCGACCATTTCCGGTACCTGGTGGCCCTTGACGACCTTTTCTTCCAGGCGGTCAAACAGGCGGTAGCGCTGCGGATCGCGCATGCGGAACTCGAAATAGGCACGGGACAGGGCCTCTTTGTCCTTGTCGACATCGGCCGAATGCAGCAGCTCATTCAAGTCACGCTCGTAGTCGAGCATCAGGCGCAGGTAAATCTCGGCCTTGGACTTGAAGTGCTTGTAGATCGTGCCTTTGCCGATACCCACGGCATCCGCGATCATCTCGACGGTGACGCTGTCTTCGCCTTGTTCGAGGAACAATTTGAGTGCGGTGTCGAGAATTTCCTGCTCACGGCGGCGAAACTCACGGACCTTACGGGGTTCTTTATGCATGAGGAAGAGGTCTGCAAAGGTCGGAAATAGGAAGGGTTGCGCAGGCCACGGATACGTGGCGATACGATTTACCCGATGCGAGGGATTATCCCGACTGAACGGTCGTTGGGCAACGCCTATGTGAACCCGGCATGCACTTTACTTTCAGTACGCCAACGATTTATGGAATATCAGTCAGAAACAATACGCGAGATTCCAACGCGCACATCCGTTCAATGAGAACTCAAGGAAAGCGCGCGTATTCCAAATCTGTTTAAAAAACGATCAATCGAGACTGGACTGAATCCGAGAGTGATCAATACTTCAAGTGTCGGCGCGACATCTCCCCCAAGTGAAGCGTCGACCTGGGTACCGACGGACTGTGTGCCCTTGTTTACTCCTAATGGTCTTAGCCCGGATTCACCCCCCAGAACCCGGGTTTTTTTTGCCTGCGGTTTTCTCCTGTAGGAGCGAGCTTGCTCGCGAAGAACTCATAGACACCGCGTTTATCCAGGATGCACGCGTTATCGTTGACGTTTTTCGCGAGCAAGTTCGCTCCTACAGTGCAAGGCAAGCGCGCTACGTCGCAGAAGTAGTAACGCCGGCCACATGGGCCAATGGAAACAGCCGCCTGAAGTTCTCAGTGGTCTGCTCGGCGAAGCGCTCGTAGGATTCGCCGCGTAGCATCGCCAGATAATCCGCCACGTCACGCACATATTCCGGCAGGTTCGGCTTGCCGCGATGGGGGATCGGTGCCAGGTACGGTGAATCGGTTTCCACCAGCAGCCGGTCGGCAGGCACCTGGCGGGCCACATCACGCAGCGCGTCGGCATTGCGAAAGGTAACGATGCCCGACAAGGAAATATAGAACCCCAGGTCCAGGGCGGCCTTGGCCATCTCCCAATCCTCGGTGAAGCAATGCAGCACACCGGCCTGCGGCAACGCGGCTTCGCGCAAGAGCGCCAGGGTATCGGCGCGGGCCCCACGGGTGTGGACGATCACCGGTTTGCCGGTGTGTTGCGCAGCCTGCAGGTGCAGGCGGAATGAGGCCTGCTGCAGGTCGGCGGCTTCGGGTTCGTAGTGGTAATCCAGGCCGGTCTCGCCAATGGCGACGACGCGCGGGTGATTGAGTTCGCCGAGCAGCCAGTCCAGGGCCGGTGCCTGGCCGGGCTTTAGGTCCAGCGGGTGGATGCCCACCGAACAATCCACATCGGCGTAGCGATCAGCGAGAGCTTTGACATCAGCGGCGTTTTCGGCACTGACGCCGATGCACAGGAAGTGCCCTACCCCGCGCTGGCGCGCAGCGTCGAGGGCGGCGTCCAGGGAGCCGTTGTGCTGGGCGAGATCAAGGCGGTCGAGATGGCAATGGGAGTCTACGAGCATGGGCAATTACAACTTGAGTAGTGTCTGGCCGACGATACACCCGTCGGCCAAGGAAATTAACGTCGGCCGAGCAAGCCGACCCATTGGACCAGCAATGCTTCAAGCAACAGCACGCGGTTGAGGTTGGCCTTGCCGAGCACTTTCTGACGCTGGGCGAGAATCCAGTCCTGAATGCTCAGCACCTTGTCCTGCGCACTTTTCTGCGCAAGGTATTGCACCACCTTGCGCATGTCCGGCAAACCCAGGCCGTTTTCGTCCTGGGTCAACTGGTAGCGCAAGATCAGACTGGACCAGTCGCAGAACCAGTCGAACAGCAGCAGCAGGGGAATGTCCTTCCACGCACTTTCGGCCAATTGCGTGGCGGACAGTTCCTGTTTGATCAGCTTTTTCACACCGTCTACGACCAGTGCCCGTTGCTCGCGCACGCCCTGGGCGTGCAGCTTCACCGCCGCAAGCGGGGAGCCTGCGGCCAGGGTCAGCAATTCGATCCGTTCCTGCTCGGCGCAATCGGGCAGCGCCTGCGCCAGCCATTGCAGGCTCATGGCCTCGCTCGGCAACGGACACGCCTGTTGCACGCAACGGCTGCGAATGGTCGGCAACAAGCGGCTGGATTGATGGCTCACCAACAGCAGCACGGTGTCGCCGGACGGCTCTTCCAGACTCTTGAGCAACGCGTTGGCGGCGTTGATGTTCATCGCCTCCACCGGCTCGATCAGTACCACCTTGCGCCCGCCCATCTGCGCGGTTTGCACCACGAAGCTGACAAGATCGCGCACTTGGTCGACCTTGATCGCTTTGTCCGCTTCCTCAGGTTCCAGCACATAGTTATCGGGGTGGCTGCCGGCCTTCAGCAGCAGGCAGGATTTGCATGCGCCGCAGGCGTGCAGGTCAACGGGGCGCTGGCACAACAGGCTGGCCATCAAGCGCTCGGCCAGGGCACGCTTGCCGATACCTGTCGGGCCGTGCAGCAAATAGGCGTGAGCATGCTGGGCACGGCCGGCCAATTGCTGCCAGAGGCCGTCCTGCCACGGGTAGGCTTCAGCCACGGGCGCGCTCCAGCAGGGCGGGCAACAGCGCATCAAGGGCTTGCTGCACCTGAGCCAGCGGTTGCGCTGCGTCGAGCAGGTGATAACGCGCAGGCTCTGCCTTGGCACGCTCGAGGAACGCAGTGCGCACGGCGTCGAAAAATGCCTGGCCTTCCAGCTCGAAACGATCCAGGCGACCGCGCGCGCTGGCGCGGGCCATGCCCACCTCCACTGGCAGATCGAACAGCAGGGTCAGGTCGGGGCGCAGGTCGGCCTGTACGAAACTTTCCAGGGCAGCGATACGCTCCAGGCACAAGCCGCGACCACCGCCTTGATAGGCGTAGGTGGAGTCGGTAAAACGGTCGCAGATCACCACGGCGCCGCGGGCCAGGGCCGGTCGGATCACCTCGGCCAGATGCTGGGCACGGGCGGCGAACACCAGCAGCAGCTCGGTGTCCGCATTCATCGGCTCGTCACCCGGGGCCAGCAAGACTTCACGGATGCGCTCGGCCAGCGGCGTGCCGCCGGGCTCACGGGTCAACACCACTTCGATGCCTGCGGCGCGCAGGCGCTCGGCCAGGTAATCGCGGTTGGTGCTTTTGCCGGCGCCTTCCGGGCCTTCGAGGGTCATAAACAAGCCAGTCACAGGCAGTCCTTAGTCAGAGTCATTGCGGGCTTTGCGGGGCGTTGGTGTCCGGCGCGGGCTCTACCGGTACATCAACCGGTGGCACCGTGTCTTCCAGCGGCTTGGCCTGTGGTGCCGGGCTGGAGCGGTAATCGGCGCGGCGCTTGAGTTGAAACTCACGCACGGCGGCATTATGCGCATCCAGGTCATCCGAGAAAATATGGCTGCCATCGCCACGGGCGACGAAATACAGGCTGCTGCCCGGCACCGGGTTCAGCGCGGCATGAATCGCCTCGCGGCCCACCATGGCAATGGGGGTCGGCGGCAGGCCAGCGATCATGTAGGTGTTATAAGGGTTGGCTTCCTTTAGATGGGCGCGGGTCAACTTCCCGTTGTAGCGCTCACCCAGCCCATAGATCACCGTGGGATCGGTCTGCAACATCATGCCCAGCTTCATGCGACGCACGAACACACCGGCAATCTGCCCACGCTCTTCGGGCACACCGGTCTCCTTTTCCACCAGGGAGGCCATGATCAGCGCTTGATAGGGCTCGGTGTAAGGCGCATCAGCGGCGCGCCGGCTCCACTCCTGGGCCAGCACATCGTCCAGGCGGTTGTAGGCTTTCTTCAGGAATTCGACGTCCGTCATCCCACGCACGAAGCGGTAGGTATCCGGAAAGAAGCGCCCTTCAGGAAACACGCCAGGATGGCCGAGCTTGTCCATCACTTCGCTGTCACTGAGGCCCGCGAGGGTCTGCACGATCTTGTCATGCTTGGCCAGGGCCGAGCGTACCTGGCGGAAGTTCCAGCCTTCAACCAATGTCAGGCTGTACTGAACCACTTCCCCACGTTGCCAAAGACCGATCAGGCCTTCGGCGGTGAGGCCCGGGGTCATTCGGTACTCGCCGCTGTGCAGCGGCTGGTTCTCGAGGTTCAAGCGCCAGTAGAGACGCAGCCAGAAGGCGCCGTCGAGCACGCCATCGGCTTCCAGACGATTGAAGGTGCCGGTGGGCGTCGCCCCGGCCGGTACATCGAGCAGTTGCTCCTGGGTCAAATGCAACGGCTGCTTCAAGGCAGCGTTGTATTTCCAGGCGCAGACGCCTAACAGCAAAGCCGCCGAGAACAGACCGATCAGCAGCAGTACAACCAGTTTTCGTATCACTCAGATATCCAATAGTGCGCGAACAATGCCCTGCAGTTTACGGGTGAGCGGCCCAACCGACCAGCTCATCCCGGCGCACTCGCGTACCGGCCAGATGCCATAAATGCTGTTGCACACAAAGACTTCGTCGGCCTGGCGCAACTGCTCGATGTCAATATCGGCCACGGCCACCGGGGCGCCCAGGGCTTGCGCCTGGGCCAGGATCTCGGCACGCATCACCCCGGCAACGCCGCAACGCTTCAGATCAGCGGTAAGTAACACGCCGTTGCGCACCAGAAACAGGTTGCTGAACACGCCTTCAATGACACGCCCGGATATATCCAGCATCAAGCCTTCGGCATGCTCGGCATCCCGCCATTCGGCGCGGGCGATGACCTGCTCAAGGCGGTTCAGGTGTTTGAGCCCGGCCAGCAGCGGTTGTTCGGCCAAGCGGGTGGCGCACGGGAACAGGCGGATGCCGTCGGTTCCATGGCTTTCGGGATAAAGGGCGGGCGGACCACCCTGCAAGATACGGCGTACAACGGCATCGGGATTGATGCCGTAACCTCGCTGGCTGTCGCCACGGGTCAGGATCAACTTGAGCACGCCATCGCCAAGGGCTGCGGCATAGGTCAGCACTTCGCTGCGGACCAGAGCGTGATCCACCGCCAATGCGAGGCGCCTGCAGCCCTCATCGAGGCGCTGCAGGTGACGGTCGAACAGCAGCGGCTGCCCGGCCTTGACCGCGATGGTTTCAAACACACCGTCGCCATACGCCAGGCCGCGATCTTTCAGAGGCACGCTGTCCGCTGGCTGACCGTCGACCCAGCTGTGCATCACTCGGCGAACCGGCGGAACACCAGCGAGCCGTTGGTGCCACCAAACCCGAACGAGTTGGAGATCACCACGTCGATCGGCATCGGTTGCGCTTCGTGCGGCACGAAGTTCAGGTCGCAGCCTTCGTCCGGCTCATCAAGATTGATGGTCGGCGGAGCGACCTGGTCCTTGATGGCCATCACACTGAAGATCGCCTCGACCGCACCCGCCGCGCCCAACAGGTGGCCGGTCATGGATTTGGTGGAGCTGACCGCCAGCTTGTAGGCGTGTTCGCCGAACACCGACTTGATGGCTTCGGCTTCCGCCAGGTCGCCGGTCGGCGTCGACGTGCCATGGGCATTGATGTACTGCACCTGGTCGGCATTGACCTTCGCATCGCGCAGGGCATTGGTGATGCAGCGCGCGGCACCGGCACCGTCGGACGGTGGCGAGGTCATGTGGTAGGCGTCGCCGCTCATGCCAAACCCGATCAGCTCGGCATAGATGGTGGCACCGCGCGCCTTGGCATGCTCCAGCTCTTCCAATACCAGGGCACCGGCACCGTCGGACAGCACGAAACCGTCACGGCCCTTGTCCCACGGACGGCTGGCACGGGTAGGCTCATCGTTGCGGGTCGACAGCGCACGGGACGCGCCGAAGCCGCCCATGCCCAGGCCGCAGGCAGCCATCTCGGCGCCACCGGCAATCATCACGTCAGCTTCATCATAAGCGATGTTACGCGCCGCCATGCCGATGCAGTGAGTGCCCGTGGTGCACGCCGTTGCGATGGCGTAGTTAGGCCCCTGTGCCCCCAAATGGATGGACAGGAAACCGGAAATCATATTGATGATCGAGCCCGGCACGAAGAACGGTGAAATTCGACGGGGACCGGAATCGTGCAGCGTGCGACTGGTTTCTTCGATATTGGTCAGGCCGCCTATCCCCGAACCCATGGCCACGCCGATGCGCTCACGGTTGGCGTCGGTGACTTCCAGGCCGGCGTTACGCACTGCCTGAAAACCGGCTGCCAGGCCGTATTGAATGAACAGGTCGAGCTTGCGCGATTCCTTGAGCGAAAGGTATTGCTCGACATTGAAACCCTTTACCGAGCCGCCAAAACGGGTGGAATAGGCAGAAAGGTCCGTGTGTTCGATCAGACCGATACCACTGTGGCCAGCCAGAATGCCCTGCCAACTGCTTGGCACATCCGTGCCCAGTGGCGACAACATACCCATACCGGTGACTACGACGCGTCTACGCGACACAGCACTCTCCTTTTTCTAATGACGACACTTTGCTTCGCAGCGTACTTTTCGTCACCGCTGAAAGAAAAAACCGCACGCCGTTACAGCAGTGCGGTTTTTCCCTGACAGCAGGCGACGACTACAAACTATTACGCCTGGTGGCTAGTAACGTAGTCGATGGCAGCTTGAACAGTAGTGATTTTTTCAGCTTCTTCGTCCGGGATTTCGGTCTCGAATTCCTCTTCCAGAGCCATCACCAGCTCAACGGTGTCAAGGGAATCGGCACCCAGGTCTTCTACGAAGGAAGCAGTGTTGACCACTTCTTCTTCCTTAACGCCCAGTTGCTCGGCGACGATTTTCTTGACGCGCTCTTCGATGGTGCTCATACCTTGTTTAACTCCTAATGGACAAATTCAGGCAGCTGGCCAGTGGGTAAGTGTATAGAAAGCCATTTCGGTTTTTCAACCGAAAGCTTCACCCTGTACCCGCTCGACCACCTGCCTATAAATTAAGTTGCAGCTTTATAACGGATTTTAGACAGCTCGTATGACATATTTTTGAAGCGATCCGTCACAATTTAACTCATGTACATCCCGCCGTTCACCGGAATTGTAGCCCCGGTCACGTATGCCGCACCGTCGGATGCCAGGAAAGTGACCACATTCGCGATCTCTTGGGCCTGGCCCAGACGGCCCAGCGGAATCTGCGTCAGCAAGGCTTCACGCTGTGCTTCGGGCAGTTCGCGGGTCATATCGGTGTCGATGAACCCTGGGGCCACCGAGTTTACCGTAATCGACCGCGAGCCGACTTCACGCGCCAGTGCACGGCTGAAACCTTCCAGACCGGCCTTGGCCGCAGCGTAGTTTACTTGGCCGGCGTTGCCCATGGCACCCACTACGGAGCCAATATTGATAATTCGACCCCAGCGCGCCTTGGTCATGCCGCGCAAAACACCCTTGGACAGGCGGAACAGACTGTTCAGGTTGGTATCGACCACGTCGTACCATTCGTCGTCTTTCATGCGCATCATCAGGTTATCGCGGGTGATACCGGCATTGTTCACCAGAATTGCCGGGGCACCGAACTGAGCGGTGATCTCAGCCAGCACGGCCGCCACGGACTCATCATTGGTCACGTTCAGCTCGAGGCCGGTGCCCTGCACGCCGTTTTCCTTCAGGGTCGCGGCGATACGCTCGGCACCCGAGGCGGACGTGGCGGTGCCGATCACGACGGCGCCCTGACGGCCCAGTTCCAGGGCGATCGCCTGGCCGATGCCACGGCTTGCGCCGGTAACCAGTGCAACTTTACCTTGCAGACTCATGCAGGCTTCTCCTAAGTTCGGGGATCAGGCCAGCGCCGCACGAGCGGCAGCGAAGGCATCCGGGGTATTGAGATTGGCAGTCGATACGCCGTCGGCGCAACGCTTGTTCAGGCCGGCCAGGACTTTGCCCGGGCCGCACTCAACCAGTTCGGTGGCACCGTTGGCGGCCAGGGTCTGGACCGATTCAACCCAGCGAACCGGCTTGTAGAGTTGCTCCAGCAGGTCGCGCTTGAGGGTGTCCAGGTCCGGGGCGATCGCCGCGCTGACGTTCTGCACCAGCGGGATCTGCGGCGCCTGCCAGTTGATCGCGGCGATGGACTCTGCAAAACGCTCGGCCGCCGGGCGCATCAGCTCGCAGTGTGACGGCACGCTGACCGGCAACGGTAGCGCGCGCTTGGCACCACGGGCCTTGCAGCCTTCGATGGCGCGTTCGACCGCTGCCTTGGCACCCGCGATGACCACTTGGCCAGGAGAGTTGAAATTCACGGCGCTGACCACTTCGCCCTGCGCCGCCTCGGCGCAGGCTTCGATCACCACGGCATCGTCCAGGCCCAGGATCGCGGCCATGCCGCCCTGCCCGGCCGGAACGGCCTCCTGCATCAACTGGCCACGACGCTCGACCAGCTTGACCGCTTCACCGAGGGTCAGGCTGCCCGCCGCGACCAGGGCGCTGTATTCGCCCAGGCTGTGACCGGCGACAAATGCCGGGCGTGCGCCGCCTTCGGCCAGCCACACGCGCCACAGGGCGATCGAAGCGGTCAGAATGGCCGGCTGGGTCTTGTCGGTTTGATTGAGTTGCTCTTCCGGCCCCTGCTGGGTCAGCGCCCAGAGGTCATAACCCAGGGCGTCGGAAGCTTCCTTGAAAGTATCCAGGACCAGGGGGTATTGCGCGCCCAGCTCGGCCAACATGCCGAGGGACTGCGAACCCTGCCCTGGAAAGACGAATGCGAGGGATGTAGACATGTAACAAGCCCCTAATGATCTGGTCGTCAAAATGCGCACACCTACGATGGGAGCGCGCGAAACTGACAGATTGGATGGTCAATTGAACTGGCCGGTCACATTTAAGCACTCCCGGGCCGATTCGCCTAAGGCAACAAGTCCTCCAGGCGGCCGCGCAGGCGTTGCGGCAGGTTGTCCTGAATTTCGATCACGGCCCGTGCAATCGCGCTCTGAAAGCCCTCGACACCCGCCGAGCCATGGCTTTTCACCACGACGCCCTGCAGCCCCAGAAAACTCGCGCCATTATGCCGAGCCGGCGCCAGGTCGGCCTGCAGACGACGCATCAACGGCAGCGCCAGGGCGCCGACCATGCGCGCTGCCAGGTTCTGCTTGAACAAGGCTTCGATACGCATGGCAATCATGGTTGCCAAGCCCTCACTGGACTTGAGCAGAATGTTGCCGACAAAGCCGTCACACACCACCACGTCGGCTTCGCCACGGTACAAGCCGTCACCTTCGACAAAACCTACGTAGTTCAAACCCCGCGCGCCCTGCAGCAAGGTCGCGGCCAGCTTGACCTGCTGGTTGCCCTTGATGTCCTCGGTGCCGATATTGAGCAGGGCCACCCTTGGCCGGACCACGCCCAGCGCTTCGGCGGCCACCGAACCCATCACGGCGAACTGCAACAGATGTTCGGCACTGCAATCGACATTCGCCCCCAGGTCCAGCAACTGGCAATAACCTTTCTGAGTGGGAATCGCCGCCACCATCGCCGGCCGATCAATGCCCGGCAGGGTCTTGAGCACATGCCGCGACAGGGCCATCAGCGCGCCGGTATTGCCGGCGCTGACACAGGCGTGCACCTTGCCGTCGCGCAGCAGCTCCAGGGCCACGCGCATGGAGGAGTCGGGCTTGCCGCGCAGGGCCGCTGCCGGTTTTTCGTCCATGGTGATGGTTTCGCTGGCCGGCGTAACCGTCAGGCGCGCGCGATCCACCGCCGGATGGCTGGCAATCAGTTCTTCAATAAGGGTAGGTTGACCGACAAGGGTCAGGTGCAGCGAGGGCGTAGCAGACAGGCTGGCAATGCAGGCCTGAACAATGCTGCGGGGACCGAAGTCCCCGCCCATTGCGTCAATCGCGATGACTTGAGCAGACAAGTGATTACTCGTCAGCGCCCTTGTCGATCACTTTACGGCCACGGTAAACGCCTTCTGGCGATACGTGGTGACGCAGGTGAACTTCACCGGTGGTCTTTTCAACGGACAGGGTGCTAGCCTCGAGAGCGTCGTGCGAACGGCGCATGTCACGGGCGGAGCGGGATTTTTTGTTCTGCTGAACAGCCATAATTGATTAACTCCTAAACGTTTGGGTCACGCTTTAACTGCGCCAATACACTGAACGGGTTGGACCGCGTTACCTCGTCCTCGCTCGGTTCGGGCTCGTCATCGAGGCCCGCCGGCTGCTGGCATTCTTCCGGATGATGAGCAGGCACAATGGGCAAGGCGAGCAAAAGCTCCTCCTCGATCAGTGCATGCAGATCCAAAGGATCTTCGCCCAGTTCCAGCACGTCATAACCTTTCGGCAACGACTGGGTATTCGCACCCTCCTTCACCACGGCATAACTGCATTCGCTGTGGATCGGCAGGGTGACCAGCTCAAGACAACGCTGGCAAACCATTTTGACTTCGGTGTCGATAAGGCTGTGAATTACCACAGATTTACGTTCATCTCGTTCAAAAACGAATTTGGCCTGGACCGCACCGACAGTGTCGGAAAGCGAGTCGCAGAGTCTCTCCAAATCGGCCAGCGGCAATTCACCTTGAAGGGAAGTGCCACGATCAGCCAATTTGCGCGGGTCAACGTGAGGTGGAATCGGGTCATTCAACATAGGCGCAGCATTATAGGGATGCACCCGGCCATGTCAAAGGAAATTCAGCCCTGTGCGTCAGCCGGTCACGCCGCTAGAATCTGCGGCTGTCTTGAGGAGACGTATATGCTGCCTTTATTACTCGCGTCCAGCTCGGTTTATCGTCGGGAATTGCTGAGCCGCCTGCACTTGCCGTTCACCTGCAGCTCGCCGGATATCGATGAAAGCCATCGCCCGGGTGAGTCAGCCCTTGAGCTGGTAAAGCGCCTGGCCGAACAGAAAGCGCGCGCCCTCGCCGCCAGCCATCCCGGGCATTTGATCATTGGCTCTGATCAGGTAGCGGCACTGGAAGGCCGGATCATCGGCAAGCCCCACACCTTTGAAAATGCCCGCGAGCAATTGTTGGCGGCCAGCGGCAAGCGTGTGAGCTTTCTTACAGGCCTGGCACTGCTCAACAGCGAGACGGGGCACTGCCAGGTCGACTGCGTACCGTTTACCGTGCAGATGCGTGAACTGGACGCGGAGCGCATCGAGCGCTACCTGCGGATCGAGCAACCCTATGACTGCGCGGGCAGCTTCAAGGCCGAAGGGCTGGGTGTGAGCCTGTTCCAGAGCACTGACGGCCCGGATGCCACCAGCCTTGTTGGCCTGCCACTGATTCGACTGGTGGACATGCTGCTGACCGAAGGCGTACTAATTCCTTGAGTACACACCGACCAAATGTGGGAGGGGGCTTGCCCCCGATAGCGGTGGGTCAGCCAGCTTATCTAGCGCTGACACACCGTCATCGGGGGCAAGCCCCCTCCCACATTTTGATCTGCAGCTGGCTTGGGATATCAGCGCAGGCTCGGCCCTTGGAAGCCCATGTACAGGGCCAGCTTCTCGGCCACGCTGGCACCGAGCTTCTTGGAGAAGCGGTCAAACGGCGATTCCTCAACCGTGAAATCCACCAACTCCTTCTCGCCAACCACATCCCGCGCCACCGAACTGGCGCTGCCCAGGCCGTCGATCAAGCCCAGCGGCAGCGCCTGCTCGCCCGACCACACCAGCCCGGAGAACAGCTCCGGATGCTCCTTGTCCTTGAGCCGATCGCCACGCCCTTGCTTGACGCTGGCGATGAACTGGCGATGAGTAGTGTCGAGTACGCCCTGCCAGAACGCGGTCTCATCCGCCTTCTGCGGCTGGAACGGATCGAGGAACGCCTTGTGCTCGCCCGAGGTGTAGGTGCGACGCTCCACGCCCAGCTTCTCCATGGTGCCGACAAACCCGTAACCGGCTGCCGTCACCCCGATGGACCCCACCAGGCTGGCCTTGTCAGCGTAAATCTGGTCGGCGGCACTGGCGATGTAATAAGCGCCCGAAGCCCCCAGGTCGGAGATCACCGCATACAGCTTGGTGTCCGGATGTAGCGCGCGCAGGCGACGAATCTCGTCATACACATAGCCCGACTGCACAGGACTGCCGCCGGGGCTGTTGATACGCAGGATCACGCCCTTGACCTTGGGGTCTTCGAACGCCGCGCGCAGGCTGCTGACAATATTGTCGGCGCTGGCGGGCTCCTTGTCGGCGATCACCCCGCGCACCTCGATCAAGGCGGTGTACTGGCTGCCACGGGTGGCGCTCTTTTCCATGTCCATCAACGGGCTGAACAGCGCCAGTATGAGCAACAGGTAAGTGAAGGTCAGCAGCTTGAAGAAAATCCCCCAGCGGCGCGCGCGGCGTTGCTCCTGGACGCTGGCCAGGAGGGTTTTCTCCAGCAGCTTCCAGCTTTTGTCATCAGCGTTTTGCGCTTTTTCCGGCGCTTTCCACTCGTCACTCATGCCATCAACCCCAGCAAAGACTTATCGAGCCCGGCTGAGCCAGGCCTGCAATTGAGAAAAATGATCGATCGTGACCCTGGGCTCGTATGGCTGCAGAGCATCCGCAGACTGGGCGCCGTAGCTGACCGCCACGCTGTCCATACCCGCATTGCGCGCCATCATCAGGTCGAAGGATGCATCGCCCACCATCAACGCCTGGCGCGGCGATACGCCGCAATGCGCCAGGATCTGCTCCAGCATCAGAGGGTGAGGTTTACTGGCAGTTTCATCCGCCGCACGGGTGATGTCGAAATAGTCTTCCCAGCCGTGCGCCTTGAGCACCCGATCCAGCCCGCGACGCGCCTTGCCTGTGGCGATGGCCAGGTGATAACCCTCGGCACGGAACGCCTCCAGCGACTGCACCACACCCTCAAACAGCGGCGAAGGCTCGGCCTCCAGTGCAATATAGTGCTCGGCGTAATGCTCGCGAAAAGCGATCAGCTCGGCGTCGGATATCTGCGGATACAGCGTGCGAATCGCTTCGGGCAAACCCAGGCCGATAATACCCTTGACTGCCAGGTCGCTGCACAACTCAAAGCCCGAGCGGTTCGAGGCGCTGTGCATCGACTCAACGATGCGGCCAATGGAATTGGCCAGGGTGCCGTCCCAGTCGAAAATCAGCAGCTTGTAATCACGGTGCGACACTCAAACGCTCCACGGTCTTGGCCCACATCTCATCGACCGGCGCCTGCAACTTCAGCTCGCCACCATCGGGCAGCGGCACGGTCAGCATGTAGGCATGCAGGAACAGGCGCTTGCCGCCCAGGTCGCGGATCTCCCTGGAGAAATCCTCGTCGCCGTATTTGGTGTCACCGGCAATACAGTGACCGGCGTGCAGGGTGTGCACGCGAATCTGGTGGGTACGCCCGGTGACCGGCTTGGCCTCGACCAGCGTGGCGAAGTCGCCGAAGCGGCGCAGCACCTTGAACAGGGTCAGGGCCTCTTTGCCCTCCTCGTCCACTTCCACCATGCGTTCACCGGAGCGCAGGTTGCTCTTCTGCAACGGCGCACGCACGCTCTTGATCGAACTGGCCCAGTTGCCACGCACCAGCGCCATATAGCGCTTGTCCACACCGTCGCCACGCAGGGCGGTGTGCAGGTGGCGCAACATGCTGCGCTTCTTGGCGATCATCAACAGGCCGGACGTATCGCGGTCCAGGCGATGAACCAGCTCCAGCTCCTTGGCATCCGGGCGCAACTGGCGGAAGGCTTCGATCACGCCGAACGTCAGACCGCTGCCGCCGTGAACGGCAATGCCGCAGGGTTTGTTGATCACGATGAGTTTGTTATCTTCGAACACGATCGACGCTTCCAGGCGCTGCAACAGGCCCTGGGCCAGCGGCACGGGCTCGTCGCGCTCAGGCACGCGCACCGGCGGCACACGGACGATATCGCCCGCCTGCAGCTTGTACTCGGGCTTGATCCGACCCTTGTTCACCCGCACTTCGCCTTTGCGCAAGATGCGGTAGATCAAGGTCTTGGGCACGCCTTTGAGCCTGGCCAGGAGAAAATTATCGATGCGTTGGCCGGCATATTCCGGCGAGACCTCGAGCAGCTGGACGCTGGGGGTCTGGGGGGCGGTAGTGGTCATGGCGGCGATGATAACAATTTTTTATGGAATTGAAGCACTTAATCATTGCTGCTATAGTCGCGAACGCCGCCAAAAGCGGCCTGGACAGAGGACTTGCGGCAAACTGCCGGCCCTGACCATCGCAATTCATCAGGACGCGAGGCCGTCCTACGGGGCGTTCGCCACCCTGGAAGGCTTGAGATTGTAACAAGCGCAGGTGACATGAGGCCTGAAGCGAGTGCGGTACGCAGAGTGAATACTCGCGTCCTGCGCCGATATTTACGGCCAGTTCACAAAGTGCAGTCAGTCCCGAGCCAGACCATGGCGAATGCTTCGGAAACAACGCCTGTTAAGAGCTGAGTGAGAGCGCAATCGCCCACACCTAGTCTTGTTTAGCCATGAGCGTGGACTCCCCTTTGGAGAACACGGTAAATGCCAACCCGCTGCGGATTCTGCGCGCGGCAGCACCCGAATTATCAGGGATACGTGTAGGGTGGAGATGCACAACCGTCGGACCGTGTAGCACTAGGCTTATATTTAGACGCTTCATCTCGTCCACAGTCGCCGGTTGATTCCTCCTCCTGACCTTAGCTTTTGTTGAAGTGGTGCCTTTGTCACCACCGCTAACAAGCAGGACGCGTCCGTCGCGATACCCGCCCAATTGGCAGGTTTTGCTGGACACTGGAGTGGCCAACCACTCTTGACGCACCTGACACCGACCGTGAGAAGTCGTGTGTGCCGAACGCCGTTTCCGGCAGCCCGGAAACCGACGGTACAACATGAAAAGAATGCTGATTAACGCAACTCAACCCGAAGAGTTGCGTGTTGCGCTGGTAGATGGCCAACGCCTCTACGACCTGGATATCGAATCCGGTGCACGCGAGCAAAAGAAGGCCAATATCTATAAAGGCCGTATTACTCGCATCGAACCAAGCCTTGAGGCTGCCTTTGTCGATTTCGGCTCCGAGCGCCACGGCTTCCTGCCCCTCAAGGAAATCTCCCGCGAGTACTTCAAGAAAGCCCCTGAAGGCCGCGTGAACATCAAGGACGTCCTGAGCGAAGGCCAGGAAGTCATCGTCCAGGTCGAAAAAGAAGAACGTGGCAACAAGGGCGCTGCCCTGACCACCTTCATCAGCCTCGCTGGCCGCTACCTGGTGCTGATGCCGAACAACCCGCGTGCCGGTGGCATCTCCCGCCGCATCGAAGGCGAAGAGCGCAACGAACTGCGTGAAGCGCTGAACGGCCTGATCGCCCCTGCCGACATGGGCCTGATCGTGCGCACTGCCGGCCTGGGCCGCAGCAGCGAAGAAATGCAGTGGGACCTCGACTACCTGCTGCAACTGTGGACCGCCATCAAAGAAGCCTCGCTGGATCGTTCCGCGCCGTTCCTGATCTACCAGGAAAGCAACGTGATCATCCGCGCCATCCGCGATTACCTGCGCCAGGACATCGGCGAAGTGCTGATCGACAGCGTTGAAGCCCAGGACGAAGCCCTGACCTTCATCCGCCAGGTGATGCCGCAGTACGCCAGCAAGATCAAGCTGTACGAAGACAGCGTTCCGCTGTTCAACCGTTTCCAGATCGAAAGCCAGATCGAGACCGCCTTCCAGCGTGTGGTCGAACTGCCTTCCGGCGGCTCCATCGTGATCGACCCGACCGAAGCCCTGGTGTCCATCGACATCAACTCGGCGCGCGCCACGAAGGGTAGCGACATCGAAGAGACCGCCCTGCAGACCAACCTGGAAGCGGCTGAAGAAATCGCCCGCCAGCTGCGCCTGCGTGACATCGGCGGCCTGATCGTGATCGACTTCATCGACATGACCCCGGCCAAGAACCAGCGCGCCGTGGAAGAGAAAGTCCGCGAATGCCTGGAAGCCGACCGCGCCCGCGTACAAGTGGGCCGTATCTCGCGCTTCGGCCTGCTGGAAATGTCCCGTCAGCGCCTGCGTCCATCCCTGGGCGAGAGCAGCGGCATCGTCTGCCCGCGTTGCAACGGCACCGGCATCATCCGTGACGTTGAGTCGCTGTCCCTGGCGATCCTGCGCCTGATCGAAGAAGAAGCCCTGAAAGACCGCACCGCCGAAGTCCGCGCACAAGTGCCGATTCCGGTTGCCGCGTTCCTGCTCAACGAAAAACGCAACTCGATCACCAAGATCGAACTGCGCACCCGCGCCCGTATCGTCATCCTGCCGAACGATCACCTCGAGACGCCGCACTTCGAAGTGCAGCGCCTGCGTGATGACAGCCCGGAAGCCCACAGCGGCCAGTCCAGCTACGAAATCGCCGCAGCGGCCGCCGAAGTGGAAGAAGTCCAGCCAGCCGCTGCGACTCGCACCCTGGTCCGCCAGGAAGCCGCCGTGAAAACCGCACCGGCCCGCGCCAATGCACCGGTACCGGCCGAAGCTGCCGCTCCGGTTGCCGCGCCGGCCGCCATGCCTGAGCCAAGCCTGTTCAAAGGGTTGGTGAAGTCGCTGGTCAGCCTGTTCGCCACCAAGGAAGAGCCCGCCGCTCCGGTTGTGGTTGAAAAAGCCGCCACCGAACGCCCTGCGCGTAACGAAGAGCGTCGCAATGGTCGTCAGCAGAGCCGTAACCGCAACGGTCGTCGCGATGAAGAGCGCAAGCCGCGCGAAGAACGAGCCCCGCGTGAAGAGCGCGCGCCACGTGAAGAGCGTGCCCCTCGCGAAGCCCGTGAAGAAACCCCGACCGTAGCCCGCGAAGAACGCGCACCACGCGAGGAACGTGCGCGCACCCCGCGCGCCCCACGTGAAGATCGCAAGCCGCGTGGCGAGCGTGAAGAGCGTGTACGTGAGCTGCGCGAGCCTCTGGACGCAGCGCCTGCCGTCGCCGCTGCCGCTGCTACTGCCACTGCCACCGAAGAACGCCCGGCTCGCCAGCCGCGTGAAGAGCGCGCGCCACGTGAGGAACGTCAACCACGCGCCCCGCGTGAAGAGCGTCAACCACGCGCCGAACAGGCCGCTGCCGCCAGTGAAGAAGAAGTGCTGACCGGCGAAGAGCAACTGCAGGAAGAGGGCCAGGACAACGCCGAAGGCGATCGCCCACGCCGTCGCTCCCGTGGTCAGCGTCGTCGCAGCAACCGTCGTGAGCGTCAGCGTGATGCCAACGGCAACGTGATCGAAGGCTCGGAAGAAACCAGCGAGAATGCAGAAGCTGCCAACAACAAACCTACCGGTGCCGACCTGGCTGCCGGCCTGGCCGTTACCGCTGCCGTTGCCAGCTCGGTCATCAGCGCCCCAGCTGAAGCCCAGGCTCACGAACAGGCCGAGCGCGCCACCGCAGCCGTCGAAGAGACCGCCGCGGTAGAAGCGCCCGTTGCCGAGACGCCGTTGGTTGAAGCACCGGTGGTTGAAGCTACTACCCCAATCGAAACCCCAGTGGTTCCGGAAGTGGAAGTGGCACCGGTTCGCGACGCTCAACCTGTGACCGAAGTGGTTGCCGTTGAAGTCGCCCCGGTCGTCGAGCCTGAGCCAGTGGTTGAAGCCGTTGTTGAAGCACCGGTTGTCGAAGAAGCTGCCCCGGCCGTGCGTGAAGTTCGCGAAGAGCAGACCGCCTTCCAATGGACTGCCGAACCTGCCACTCCGGTTGACGCGCCCGCTCCTGCCCCCGTGGTAGAAGAGGCTCCGGCTCCGGTTGCTGATGTCGCAGTGTCCGAGCCGACCCCGGAGGTCGAGACTGCCCCCGTGGCTGAGCCCGCTCCAGTCGTTGAGCCTGCACCCGTGGTTGAAGCGCCGGTAGTGGCTGAAGTCGCTGCTCCGGTGGTTGAAGCTGCACCGGCAAGCGCCCTGACTGAAAACGGCCGTGCGCCGAACGATCCACGTGAAGTGCGTCGTCGTCGCAAGGAAGCCGAGGCTGCCGCTGCTGCTGCAGCGTTAGAGCACAAGGCCCAGGAAGAAGAGCACGAGCCTAAACCACTCGCCTGATTCCATCAGCCATTAAAAAGCCCCGCCTGAGTGATCAGGCGGGGCTTTTTATTCAAATCGAAAAAAGGAAAAACTGAATGATCACATTCGATGTGCACTCACCATCCCATGCCTCCCGACATCTTATCGTAACGATTTGACGCTTGTTCAAGGAGTCGTTGCCCAGAACTGAGCGGCATCATAGGCCTGCTTTTTTCCGAAGAGTGCCCTTGAGTTTTCGATTCTTCCTTGACTTCGGGTTTTGAATTATTCGACGTGCTGGAAGCAGACGTGGACTGAGTCGCTGGAGGGATGAAGGGCTGTGAAGAGCCTGGACTGACTTTCATGGCTATTACTCCGTGCTTGCAATTAAAGAGCTCTGGAGCCTTACTCCAGAGGCCCTTATTTAAGTGCGAGCCCCTGCATTGCAACCATCAGACCGCATGCAATTGAGTATCGGAAGACGCCACCTCACCTCGTAGGCACACGTACCTGCTCCCATTGCAGGCCAGTCGGCACATCAACATCCCACAACACACCGGGGTCTATCACATTCACCGGCGTAACCTGAAAAGCAGCGAATAAAGGCCTGGCTCCGCCATCCCCGGACAATTCCATCAGTGCTTGAGCGCACCCCCTTCCGAAGGCCACAGGATGCCCATACTTTTCCGTATGGACGGGCACCCGGATGGTATCGACGGTCAGTCCGGCGACCACGCTTTCAATCGTGGAGGTCAGAATGAATGGCATATCTCCCAGCACTATCAACCAACCCTCAGCGTCGCTACTGGCCGCAACGGCTTGCGCGATGCTGTCAGCCATGCCTGTGGAGCTCAGTGTCAGCACCTGGCAACCACGTGTTTGTCCGAGACGTATGATTTCAGCCTGGTCATACGCGGTTACCACCAAGCGCCTGCCCACACTGGGGGGCAAGTTGACCAGCACGTGGTCGAGCACCGAGCGCGTCACCCCGTCACGGCCCACGCAAGAGGCCAACAGTTTGTCCTGTCCCGTCACGGCACGAAAACGACTGCTGCGCCCCGCTGCCAGGATAATTGCGGCGATCAACCGGCCACCACCGCATCCGATCTTTTATGTGCCTGCTGCACGCCGTTCTTGATCGCGACGATTTGCGCCATCAGCGACAGGGCAATTTCCGCCGGCGTATGGCTGCCGATGTGCAAGCCGATGGGCCCATGCAAACGTGCAATGGCTTCTGCCGACAATCCCAACGCCGCCAGATTTTCCCTTCGCTTCTGACTGTTGACCCGCGAACCAAGGGCGCCAATGTAGAACGCGCTGGAATTCAACGCCGTGAGCAAGGCCATGTCATCCAGGCGTGGGTCGTGGGTCAGACAAACAATCGCCGTGCGTTCGTCGGTCTGGATATTCAGCACTGCTTCATCGGGCATGCCCGGTACGAAGCGGCCGTGGTGTTCCTCCCAGCCATACACAAACTCTTCACGCGGGTCGCAGATCAGTACTTCGAAATCGAGCAAGCGCGCCATTTCCGCGACGTAGCGCGACAGTTGCCCGGCGCCGATCAACAGCAGGCGCCAGCGTGGCCCATAGATGGCGCGCAGACGCTGGTCGTCAAAGGTGACTACATCGGTCTTGCTCGCGGCGCTGAGGGTCACCTTGCCAGTGGCCAGGTCCAGCTCCCGCGCAACAATTTGATGATCCTCACAGCGTGCCAGCAATTGCGCGACCCACGCCCAATCGTCCACCCGCTCTTCGGTCAGGCGCAGGGTGCCGCCGCAGGGCAGGCCAAAGCGCGCGGCCTCATCGCGGGTGACGCCGTAGGTCACCAACTGCACGGGCGAGCCGTTATCGGGCAAACGGCCATCCTGCAAGCGCGCGATCAAGTCATCCTCGATGCAGCCGCCGGACACCGAGCCGATCACCACCCCGTCGCCACGCAAGGCCAACATCGCACCCGGTGGACGCGGCGCGCTGCCCCAGGTCTGCACCACGCTGTACAACACCACACGTTGCCCGGCGCGGCGCCATTCAAGCACGCTGCGCAGGACATTCAGATCCACACTGTCCACAAAACCTCCCGCAAGCGTTTCAACCGATTCATTCACTGTAAAACAAAAGCCACTGCCGTGACGCGCAGAAACGCAAACGCCCCGAACCAGTCGGGGCGTTTGTGTGTTGCAGTCGGCGTTAGTTCACGCCATCTGCAGCTTACTTGACCACAGGTGCAGGGCCTTCGGCCACGCCCAGGTCGTCGATTTCGCGGGTTTCGGAGATACCGGTACCGCCGGATGCCAGCTCGCTTTGCAGCTTGTCGGTGTCCAGCTCCTTGACCCACTTGGCCACGACGATGGTGGCAACGGCGTTACCGACCAGGTTGGTCAGCGCGCGGGCTTCGGACATGAAGCGGTCGATACCCAAGATCAGCGCCAGGCCGGCAACCGGCAGGTGGCCGACGGCCGACAGGGTGGCAGCCAGCACGATGAAGCCCGAGCCGGTCACACCTGCAGCGCCCTTGGAGGACAGCAGCAGCACCAGCAGCAGGGTGATCTGGTGGGTGATGTCCATATGGGTGTCGGTCGCCTGAGCGATGAACACGGCGGCCATGGTCAGGTAGATGGACGTACCGTCCAGGTTGAACGAGTAACCGGTCGGGATGACCAGGCCAACTACGGATTTCTTCGCGCCCAGGCGCTCCATCTTGATCAGCATGCGCGGCAGTGCGGATTCCGAAGACGAAGTACCCAGCACGATCAGCAGCTCTTCGCGGATGTAGCGAATCAGCTTCAATACGCTGAAGCCGTGGGCGCGGCAGATGGCGCCCAGCACCACCACCACGAACAGGACACAGGTGATGTAGAAGCAGATCATCAACTGGCCCAACTGCACCAGGGAACCTACGCCGTAGGCACCGATGGTGAACGCCATGGCGCCCAGGGCACCGATGGGCGCCAGCTTCATGATCATGTTGATGATGTTGAACATCACGTGGGCGAAACGATCGATGAAGTCCAGCACCGGCTTGCCGTAGGCACCCAGGCGGTGCAGGGCGAAACCGAAGATCACCGAGAACATCAGCACTTGCAGGATGTCGCCGTTGGCGAAGGCGCCGACGATGGTGTTGGGGATGACATTGAGGATAAAGCCGACGATGCTCTGGTCTTTACCGGCGGTCACGTAGGCCGCGACTTTCGAAGCGTCCAGGGTGGCCACGTCGATGTGCATGCCGGCGCCCGGCTGCACGACGTTGACCACGATCAGGCCGATAAGCAGCGCAATGGTGGAAACGACTTCGAAGTACAGCAGCGCGTAACCGCCGGTCTTGCCGACCGATTTCATGCTTTGCATGCCGGCGATACCGCTGACCACCGTGCAGAAGATGATCGGGGCAATGACCATTTTGATCAGCTTGATAAAGCCGTCACCCAGTGGTTTTAGGGCCACGCCGGTCTGCGGGTAGAAGTGACCGAGCAAAATACCGATAACGATTGCGACGATCACCTGGAAATACAGGGATTTGTAGATTGGCTGACGAGTCGTCATTGCAAAGTTCCTCAATCGCACCGTGTGGCAAATATCCGCCATTGCCCACGACACTTGAATTGCGAACCCTCCTGCACTGGAGGGATTTGTTGTTGGCGAGGCCTGTAGGAACAATCCTGCGCTATGATCCTTATCGCAAACAGCGTGCCACTTTGCATGAAAGCGATGAAAGCCTTTGGACATCAGGGCTGGGGGCTGGCCGATACTTGGCGAGCGCGAAACCAAGTGGCGGATTTCCGCCGACCCACCCTGTCTCGTCCTACAATTTGGCGGATATCCGCCTTGCGACCCCGCCGGGGTGATGGCTACCCTCGGCCACTCCATGGACGAGGCCCTGTCATGCGTGAACGCACCATCGCCAGTCACTTCGCCCGCGCTGCCCTGGGGGGCGCGCGTCGCGCCGGTTACGACTACTCGGGCCTGCTGCAGCAGGTGGGTATCACGCCCGACCTGCTGAGCGAACCCCGTGCGCGTATCGCTCCGGAGCAATTTACCCGGTTGCTGCAAATGCTCTGGTTGGCGCTGGATGACGAATACCTGGGTTTCGCCCAGGCGCCGAGCAAGCGCGGCACCTTCGCCATGATGTGTCACGCGCTGATTCACTGCCGCACGCTGGGGAAGGCACTGGAACGCGGCCTGTTATTTTACAGCCTGTTCCCCCACGGCCCACGCTGGCAACTGACACGCGAAGGCGACAGCGTTCGCTTGAGCCTGGACGACTCCCCCCTGTGGGACCCGGACCACTTTCTCAGTGAATGCATGCTGGTGATCTGGCATCGCCTGGGCAGTTGGTTGATCGGCCAGCGTATTCGGCTGCATCAGGTCACCTTCAGTTATCCGATGCCGGCCCACGCCGGTGAATACGACCTGCTGTTTCCATGCCCCCAGGTATTTGCGGCGCCGAGCAGCAGCCTGGTGTTTCCCAGCCGTTACCTGAACCTGCCGCTGCTGCAGGATGAACGCACCCTCAAACACTTTTTACAGCGCTCCCCCGCCGACTTGTTGTCTCGACCGGATGAGGGCGACAGCCTGAGCAGTCAACTGCGCCGCTTGCTGAGCCGTGATCGCACGCCCTGGCCGGACCTGGAGGCGGTCGCCGAGCACTGGCATATCAGTCCACAGACACTGCGCCGGCATTTGCGTGAAGAAGGCAGCAGTTTTCAGGCGCTGAAGGATGAGCTACGGCGCGATATCGCCATCTACCACCTGGGGCGAGCGGACTTATCCTTGCAGGACATTGCAGAACAGTTGGGGTTTTCGGAACCGTCGGCGTTTCATCGGGCGTTCAAGAAGTGGACCGGTTTGACGCCGGGGGCGTATCGCGCGCAGGAAGGTTAAAAGGGAAGCTTGCCAGCCCCTCACAAGGCCGGAAAGTGAATCCTGAACGCCGCGCCCCCCAGCGCCGAATCACCCAGGGTCAACCGCGCGTGATAGCTCTCGATGATGTCCTTGACCACCGCCAACCCGATGCCCTGCCCCGGATGCTGACGATCAAGCCGCTCACCACGCTGCAGAATCCGTGCGCGCTGGTCCGGTGGCACACCGGGGCCGTCGTCTTCGATGCACAGTTCACTGCCGTCCAGGTGTTCCACAAGGCTGATACGGACCTGCTTGACGCATAGGCGGTAGGCGTTTTCCAGCAGGTTGCCGAGCATCTCGAGCAGGGCGCCTTTCTCGATGGGCACGTCGCACGCGTCCGGCAGGTCGAGGGACACGGTGACGCGCTTGTCCCGGTAGACCTTGTCCAACGTGTCACACAGGCTTTGCAGCACCGGCTCCAGGCGGACCTGGTGGCGGACCAGGCCGCTCTTGCGCAGGCTGGCGCGCTGCAATTGGTAGCCGATCTGCTGGCTCATGCGCTCGATCTGAGATTGCAGCACCCACGCCTGGCTGCGTTCTTCGGGGCGCTGGGCCATGTCTTCGCTCACACCCTGCAATACCGCCAGCGGGGTTTTCAGGCTATGGGCCAAGTCATCCAGGGAGTCGCGGTAGCGCGCCCGCTGCTCACGCTCGCTGTGCAGCAAACGGTTGAGGGAACCGGTGAGGCGCAACAGTTCCCGGGGATGCTCTTCGCTGAGGCTTTCGCGGGTGCCGCCTTCGATCTGGTCCAGCTCCTGGCTCAGGCGCCGCAGGGCCTGCAGCCCCCAGGTCAGGCCGAGCCAGAGCAGCGTCAACAGCACCAGCAACGCCGCGCCGAACCCCAGGTAGAGATTCTCGCGCAGGCCTTCGAGGGTCAGTTGGTATTCACGCACCGGTTGCAAGGCGACGATGCTGAAAGCCGCGCTCTTGCCGCCCAACAGACGGACCTCGACGTCGTAGACGAAGAACTCCTGGCCGTTGGCTTCGCGAATGCGCGCAAATTCGTTGCCGCGCCCATCGTAGCGCGGCTTGTAATTGATGTTTTCTTCCTGGGTCGCCCGCGAGCGCCATACCAGGTGGCCTTCCCGGTCATAGATGTAGCCGAGCAGGCGACTGTCGGTCAGATTGAAACGCTCATCGGGCAACTGCGCCGGCATGAGCAGCCGGTTATTTTCCACGCGTGCCGCAGAGATCAGTGTGGTGACATCCGACGCAAGGCGCTGCTCGATGGAATCCTGCAGCGCCAGGCTGAAAGCACCTTGCATGGCGGGCAACAAGCCCAGCATGAACAGCACCGCCAGGGTGGCGGCGGCCAGCATCAGGCGCACACGGAGCGAGCGAATCAACGGCAGCGCTCATTGAACAGGTAGCCCAGGCCGCGCACGGTGTCGATCGGCTTGAACCCGGCCGGGCCTTCCAGTTTGCGGCGCAAGCGGCCGACCAGCACTTCGATGACGTTCGGGTCGCGCTCGTCGTCATCGGGATAGAGCTGCTCCATCAAACGGTCCTTGGCCACCACCTGTTGATGATGGCGCATCAGGTATTCGAGGATGCGGTACTCGTAGGCGGTCAGCGCCAGCGGTTGTTCGTCCAGCGAGGCTTGCTTGCGATTGAGGTCCAGCAGCAGGGGCCCGGCGACGATGGTGGACTGGGTGAAACCGCTGGAGCGGCGCAGCAAGGCGTTCATCCGCGCCTCCAGCTCTTCGAACTGGAACGGTTTGACCACGTAGTCGTCGGCACCGGCAGCCAGGCCTTCGACTTTGTCCTGCCAGTTGCCGCGGGCGGTCAGGATCAGGATCGGAAAGGTCTTGGCCTGGGTGCGCAGTTGCCGGATCAGGTCCAGGCCGCCCATGCCGGGCAGCCCCAGGTCGATGATCGCCAGGTCGTGGTTGAATTGGCCGGTCTGGTACAGGGCTTCCTCGGCATTGGCCACGGCTTCGACGACGTGGCCGCTGTCGGTCAGGCGGGTAAACAGGTGATGACGCAACAGCGCCTCATCTTCCACCACCAGCAATTTCATAAGGCTCTCCAAGGCAATTCAACAGTCCGAGCGAGGGATATCATAGCGGCCCTGCAGGTCTTGCGGGCGCAGTTTAATGCCATTGTAGTGGCCAGACTGAGGCGCGTAACCGATGCGGTAACCCGGTTGAGGCGCTGTAACCAACGACTGGCCCCACGGTGCGGCCTGAACGTTCATCTCTTCGAAGCTGACACGATGGATCAGGTTGCTGGCTTTTTTGCTTTTCTCTCGGCCAAAGCCGGCAAACGTGCTATCGCTGGCTTGCACACCGGCGGTGGCACTGAGCATGGTCAACGCCAACAGCAGTTTCTTGATCGCAGTCATGGTGGTTACCTCGTAAGCGTTCAGGCTGTGGGGTCCACACTACGCAAGCGCCCCTGAACTCCCCCTGAACGGGCTCTGAACCCGGACTGAACCGCAACCTGCTATGCACCACGGACTATGCACTGACGCGCCAACTCGGCAAAATGTCGCGCATGACGCCCCTACCCGCCTGCTGTACCCCACTCGATGCCCATTGGCCGCTGCCTGCTCCCTTGCCGGGCACGGTGTTCCTGAGCACGCGATTCGACCCGGCCTTATTGAACCCCGGTGATTTCCAGCGCAGCGCCGTGCCGCCACCGGCGAGCATCCAGCGTTCGGTGGCCAAGCGCCAGGCGGAATTCCTCGCCGGCCGCCTGTGCGCCCGCGAAGCGCTGCGGCGACTCGATAACCTCGATTGCGTGCCGGCCATCGGCGAAGACCGCGCGCCGATCTGGCCAGCGCACATCAGTGGCTCCATTACCCACAGCACCGGCCACGCCGCGGCGATCGTCGCGCACAAGGCGCAGTGGCGCGGGCTGGGAATGGACCTGGAGAACCTGCTGACGCTGGAACGGGCGCAACGCCTGGCGGGTGAGATACTTACTCCCGATGAAATGCAACGAATGGCCAGCCTGCCGCGCGAGCACACCGCCCTGCTGGTGACGCTGACATTTTCGATCAAGGAGAGTCTGTTCAAGGCGCTCTACCCGCTCGTGCACAAGCGCTTTTATTTTGAGCATGCCGAAGTGGTGGAATGGTCGCAGGCCGGGCATGTGCGGCTGCGGTTGCTCACGGAGCTGTCCAGTGAGTGGTGCCATGGCAAGGAATTGGAGGGGCAATTTGGGGTGGCGGGGGAGCAGTTGTTGAGTCTGGTGGCGGTTGGCGCCTGATAGACCGCTATCGGGGGCAAGCCCCCTCCCACAGGGGAATGCATTCCAAATGTGGGAGGGGGCTTGCCCCCGATGGCGGTCTCAGGGTTTCCCCTGTTCTCTGGGCCAACTCAGACTGAAACACGCCCCGCCCAGGTTGTTGCTCTTGCTGATCAACGCCCGCCCGCCATGCCAATAGATAATCCGCCGCACAATCGATAACCCCAGGCCGTGCCCGCCCGAGGCGCGGGTGCGGCTGTCGTCCAGGCGCAGGAACGGGGTGAACACACGTTCCCAGGCGCTTTCCGGTATGCCGGGGCCATCGTCCTCCACGTCGATACGGCAACGCACCTGGCCTACCTGATAACTGATCAACACCTGGCCCTTGGCGTGGCGCATGGCATTGCTGACCAGGTTCTGCAGGGCGCGGTGCAGGTAGCGGGGCTCGGCATCGACCCAGGCGTCCTCCCGATGCGCCGATGACGGGTAAATCCCCCGGGTGACGCTGACCTGCGGGCGCAGTGGCGACAATTCGCCGATCACCTGATCAAGCAACGCATCGAGGTCGACGCGCTGGAAGTCCAACGCCGGCGCGCCCTGTTCCAGGCGGGCATAAGTGAGCATCTCATCGACCAGGCCATCGAGGTCCTGGATATCGCCGTCCATGCCCTCCAGGTATTTGCGCCGGGCCTCGGCGGTGGTGGCGTCGCCCAGCATCTCCAGGCCGAAGCGCAGGCGCGCCACCGGCGTGCGCAGCTCGTGGGACACTGCGCGCACCAGTTCACGCTGAATCGCCAGCAACTGCTGCAAGTGCTCGGCCATGCCGTTGAACGCCGCCGCCAACCGCCCCACCGAGTCGACGCCTCGCGCCGGTACGCGAACCTCCAGGTTGCCCTTGGCGATGCGCGTGGCCGCCGCCTCCAGCCCCTTGAGCCGGCGCTCGAGCTGGCGCACCAACAGGTAGACGATCAGACCGATCAGGGTCAGGCCGATCAGCGCGATCAGGATCAGCCATTGCGCCGGGTACGGGTTCATTTGATACAGCGGGCCGATCTCCAGCACCCACGGCGTGCCGACCATGCCGGCAAACACACGGATCGAATCACCGCCCTTGCCCAGGGCCATCACCGTATCGCCTTCGGCCACGCGACGGCGCTGGTCGTCGTCCATATCGGCCTGGTCGAGGGTCATCAGGTGCATCTCGAAACCAAAGCCCTTGGCCTGCTTGAGGTCAGCCAGGCGTTGCGGCTGCTCGGCCACCGGAAACCGCACCAGTTCGTCGGCCAGCAGGTAGATAGTGGCGCGGGCCAATTGCTCGCTGATCTGCTGCACTTCGCCGGTGAGCACCCATTGCTCCTGTTCGCTGACCAGACGCAGTACCCGCGCAGCATGGGGCCCCGTCTGCTCCACCAGGACCTGGCCACGTTGCAGGCGCTTGCGCTGGCTCATGTCCAGCTGCGCGTCGGCGAAGGTGCGCAACTGCAACGGAATGCCCAGCAATCGCTCCCACACCGCCAATGCGCGCTGGCGTTCGATGGCGCTCATGGGCCGCAGATTGTCGCCCATCAACGCGAACGTGCCATGGGCCAGGCGCTCGCGGTATTGGCCGCTGCGCACATCGTTGAGCAAGTGCAGGGCCAGCACCCCCAGCAGCGCGACCAGGATCAGCGCGGCGCACATGCCGCCGTAGATGCGCAGGAAGATCGAGTTCACAGTGGCATGTCGGCAGCGGCTTCGGGCACAAACAGGTAGCCTTTGCTGCGGATAGTCTTGATCAAGCGCGGGTGGATCGGGTCATCGCCGATCTTGGGGCGGATACGTGAGATGCGCACGTCAATCGACCGATCCTGGCCGTCGTAACCGACGCCGCGCAAGGCGATGAAAATTTCTTCACGCGTGAGAATACGCCCGGCATTGGCCACCAACAGCCACAGCAGGTCGAACTCGGCACTGGTCAGTTCGATGCCGCCCTGGTGCAGCCAGGCCTCGCGCAAGGCGTTGTCCACCACCAACGGGCCGAACTGCAGGCGGCGCTGGTGCTCCACCACCACCGCTGCCGCCGGTTCGCTGCGCCGCAGCAAGGCCTGGATACGTGCCAGCAACAGGCGCGGGCGCACGGGTTTGCACACGTAGTCATCGGCGCCCATGTCCAGGCCGAGCACCTGGTCCATGTCATCGGTGCGCGCCGTCAGCATCAGGATCACACCGTCATAGCGCTGGCGTACCGTGCGGCAGATGCTCAGGCCGTCTTCGCCCGGCAGCATCAGGTCGAGGATCACCAAGTCAGGCTGCTCGGCGATGATGCGCGCCGCCGCCAGGGCACCGTCGTTCTCCACCGACACGCGCAGGCCGTTGCTCTCCAGGTATTCGCGGGTCAGCTCGGCCAAACGTTCGTCATCCTCGACGATCAATACCTGCCAGGGATCCTGTCCCATGGGTTGTCCTCATTGTTATAGGAAATTCTTCCGGCCGAGACGGTCCAGGCACAGCCTGTTTGTCATGTATTGAGGGCATAACGAGGGTCGATTGTAGCCATGGGCCAACCCATAAGCACAAGTCGGGAAATCGATTCGGTCATGGCGTTTTTTTGTGATAGGGTTCGCGCCCTCCGAAAATGGCCAGCTTGTTTTGGCGTCGAAACATTTAATGACAAACGGCGCAATCCAGTAGTAATGCGGCCTACACAGCCATTCACCCTTTCTTACACATTTTACTCACAGTGTTATCCACAGGTTAGTGCGTTGCTAACACCCGTAAAACGCATTATCTTGTACCTCGGCACTTCAAGAGACCCTACATGTAGGGTTTTTGAGAAAACTGCCCAACCACATAAGCGACTCGAAATTCAAGCGTTTTATTGCTGGCGCAACGTGGAACCAACCGATTTTCAGTAGACCAAACCGCTCACGCGGATGGCAGCTGTTTTTCATCCGAGACATGGAAAACGGTACGGGTGTTGCAGGAAAGCCTGGCACTCGCAATCAAATATAGAACGTGGAGACAACCCCCCATGCAAACCGACACAACTCGCGAGAACCCGCAGGGCTCCGTGCCGCAGGCCGCTGATTCGAATCTGGATCTGGCCGCCACCGCACCTGGCCAATTGCGTGTGATCAAGCGTAACGGCACTGTCGTTCCTTACACCGATGACAAAATTACCGTCGCCATCACCAAAGCGTTTCTTGCAGTTGAAGGCGGCACCGCTGCCGCTTCGTCGCGCATCCACGACACGGTTGCCCGCCTGACCGAACAAGTCACCGCCACCTTCAAGCGTCGTATGCCATCGGGCGGCACTATCCACATCGAAGAAATCCAGGACCAGGTTGAACTGGCCCTGATGCGTGCCGGCGAGCAGAAAGTTGCCCGTGACTACGTGATCTACCGCGATTCGCGCGCCAAGGAACGTGCCGTACACGCGCCATCCGCCGAAGCCGTGCAAGCCCACCCGTCGATCCGCATCACCCTGGCCGATGGCAGCTTTGCGCCACTGGACCTGGGCCGCCTGAACACCATCATCACCGAGGCCTGCGAAGGCCTGGAAGAAGTCGACGGTGACCTGATCCAGCGCGAAACCCTGAAGAACCTGTACGACGGCGTGGCCCTGACCGACGTCAACACCGCCCTGGTGATGACCGCCCGTACCCTGGTTGAACGCGAGCCGAACTATTCGTTCGTCACCGCGCGCCTGCTGATGGACACCCTGCGTGCCGAAGGCCTGGGCTTCCTGGGCGTGGCCGACAGCGCCACCCACCACGAGATGGCCGACCTGTACGCCAAGGCCCTGCCGGCTTACATCGCCAAGGGCATCGAATTCGAATTGCTCAACCCGATCCTGGCCACCTTCGACCTGGAAAAACTCGGCAAGGCGATCAACCACGAGCGCGACCAGCAGTTCACCTACCTGGGCCTGCAAACCCTGTACGACCGTTACTTCATCCACAAGGACGGGATCCGCTTCGAGCTGCCGCAAGTGTTCTTCATGCGCGTGGCCATGGGCCTGGCGATCGAAGAGAAGCAGAAAGAAGACCGTGCAATCGAGTTCTACAACCTGCTGTCGTTCTTCGACTACATGTCGTCGACCCCGACCCTGTTCAACGCCGGCACCCTGCGTCCACAGCTGTCGAGTTGCTACCTGACCACCGTGCCGGATGACCTGTCGGGCATCTACCACGCGATCCACGACAACGCCATGTTGTCCAAATTCGCCGGCGGCCTGGGCAACGACTGGACGCCGGTGCGTGCACTGGGTTCGTACATCAAGGGCACCAATGGTAAATCCCAGGGCGTTGTGCCGTTCCTCAAAGTGGTGAACGACACCGCCGTTGCCGTGAACCAGGGTGGCAAGCGCAAAGGCGCTGTATGTGCCTACCTGGAAACCTGGCACATGGACATTGAAGAGTTCATCGAGCTGCGCAAGAACACCGGTGATGACCGTCGTCGTACCCACGACATGAACACCGCCAACTGGATCCCTGACCTGTTCATGAAGCGTGTCTTCGATGACGGTCAGTGGACTCTGTTCTCGCCGTCCGAAGTACCGGACCTGCACGACCTGACCGGCAAGGCCTTCGAAGAGCGTTACGAGTACTACGAAGCCCTGGCCCAGTACCCTGGCAAGATCAAGCTGTTCAAGACCATCCAGGCCAAAGACCTGTGGCGCAAGATGCTGTCGATGCTGTTCGAAACCGGCCACCCATGGCTGACCTTCAAGGACCCGTGCAACCTGCGCAGCCCGCAGCAGCACGTGGGCGTGGTCCACAGCTCGAACCTGTGCACCGAGATCACCTTGAACACCAACAAGGACGAGATCGCCGTCTGCAACCTGGGCTCGATCAACCTGCCGAACCATATCGTCAACGGCAAGCTGGACACCGCCAAGCTGGAACGCACCGTCAACACCGCCGTTCGCATGCTCGATAACGTTATCGACATCAACTACTACTCGGTGCCACAGGCGCAGAACTCCAACTTCAAGCACCGTCCGGTCGGCCTGGGCATCATGGGCTTCCAGGACGCCTTGTACCTGCAGCACATTCCTTACGGTTCCGATGCTGCCGTCGAGTTCGCCGACAAGTCCATGGAAGCGGTCAGCTACTACGCGATCCAGGCTTCCTGCGACCTGGCCGACGAGCGCGGCGCCTATGAGACGTTCCAGGGTTCGCTGTGGTCCAAGGGCATCCTGCCGCTGGACTCGCAACAGATCCTGATCGAACAGCGTGGCCAGAAGTACATCGATGTTGACCTGAACGAATCCCTGGACTGGGCGCCGGTACGTGCCCGCGTGCAGAAAGGCATTCGTAACTCCAACATCATGGCCATCGCACCGACCGCAACCATCGCCAACATCACTGGCGTGTCGCAGTCGATCGAACCGACCTACCAGAACCTGTATGTGAAATCGAACCTGTCGGGCGAGTTCACCGTGATCAACCCGTACCTGGTCCGCGACCTGAAAGCCCGCGGCCTGTGGGACTCGGTCATGATCAACGACCTGAAGTACTACGACGGTTCCGTGCAGCAGATCGAACGCATCCCGCAGGAACTCAAAGAGCTCTACGCCACTGCGTTCGAAGTGGACACCAAGTGGATCGTTGATGCCGCCAGCCGTCGTCAGAAGTGGATCGACCAGGCACAGTCGCTGAACCTCTACATTGCCGGCGCTTCGGGCAAGAAGCTGGACGTGACCTACCGCATGGCCTGGTACCGTGGCCTGAAAACCACCTACTACCTCCGTGCCCTGGCCGCGACCAGCACCGAGAAGTCGACCATCAACACCGGCAAGCTGAACGCTGTGTCCAGCGGCAACCATGGTGATGACTCGGTTCTCGCCGCTCCGGCCGGACCTGCGCCAGTGCCTAAGGCTTGTGCGATTGATGAGCCGGATTGTGAGGCTTGCCAGTAAGCTGAGCCCGACTTGGGGTTAACCGCCCGAGGCTGGAAAGCCCCCGACACACTGTATCGGGGGCTTTTTTTTGCTCAAAAAAAACGTGTCTGTGCCTTAGAACAATACGGTCGCGATGCCCGACTGAGGCACACCGCCCCGCTGCCCCCACAATTCAATCCGACCGTTGATCACGGCCATCGAATGACCGCCGTACTCCACCGTCCCCACCTTGCTGCTTCTCAAGTCGGAATCCGTGGCCGGCCTGTAGTGACCTTTCAGACCCAGCCGATCAAGACCTTCACGAGAATACTCACCGTCGTTGAGGCTGTTCATCGCAGCCTGGAAACTGCGACCTGCGGTGCCATCATTGTTTTCCATCTGCGCCCGCTTGGCACTCGCGGCGTACATAAAATTGGCATCCGTCATCATCGCTGGATCATCGCCCTTGAAACGAGCGTGTGTCGCAGCCTGCCTCACTTCGTCTTTGGTCAATGAAAGCTTGAAGCCATCTCGCATCGTGACGTCATAACCACTGCTCGTCTCCTTGACATCCTTGAAGACATCTGTGGGTTTTTGACCGAACTGCATCATTGCGGCTTTTATGGCGGAAACGGTGACACAGTTACCATCAGGTCCTTGGCTGAAACCACTCCAGATGTTGTCTGGTTTTTTCCCTGGATTGCTTTTGTCAGGCTTGTAGTTGAAATGCTTTGAGCCTTCGGTGATCGGCTTGTTACTCATGGACTCGCTGGGGCCGAACCCGCCCGGGCTTACTCGCCCACCCCCTCGGCCACCACCGCCACCAGGCGGCGTGGGTGATGGCGCGGGTGGCGTTACATCTTCATCGGGAAACAATTCCTTCAACAACTGCCGAAGAAACTCGAGAAACTTGTCATCAGCATCATTGATGAGCTTGTTGAGAATCTCTTTGAATTTTTCATCGCCCAGTTGCTCGCGCAGCTTGTTCAATTTATCGCGCGCGTCTTGAACCGCTTGCGTTTTTCCGGTTTGCTGCGCATCGAACATTTCGTTCAGCAACTTTTTGACCGCGATCACTTCGCCGCCTGGCGTGACCGGGGTTGAACCCCCACGCACCTCCTCGCGCCCAAACACTGCGCCTCCAGCGCCGGGCCCGAAAACACCTGAACTCCACATACCCGTCCCCTTGATTGGCGAACCTCTCAGGTCCTGGCCGATCAGTGGCAGAACGGGGATACCGCGTTCCTTCCTCCAGCATTTCAATGAGTAACCTGATGCACATCAGGCTATTTTCTTACGCCCACAAAAAAGCCCCTCTTAAGAGGGGCTTCCTGTGAAACGCTGGCGAATCACGTCATCTGAATGATGGTCTGCATGATGGTGCTCTGGGTGGAGATGGTCTTGGCGTTCGCCTGGTAGTTGCTCTGGGCCTTGATCAGGTCCACCAACTCGTTGGTCAGGTTGACGTTGGAGTTCTCCAGGGAGTTGGCCACGATCGAGCCCAGGGTGCCCGCTTGCGGGGTGTCGTAACCCGGTTGGCCTGAAGCGAAGGTCTCTTTCCAGGTGGTGCTGCCGGCAGGTTGCAGGCCTTGTTCGTTGTTGAAGCTGGCCAGCGAAATCTGGCCGATGGCCTTGCTCTGCTGGTTGCTGAAGGTGGCGAACATTACGCCGTTACCGTCGATCTTCAGGCCGGTGATCTGGCCGGTGGCATAGCCGTCGGTGACCGGAGGGTTGCGGTAGGTGGCCGAGTTGTACTGGGTAATGTTGGCCATGTTGACGGCAATCCCACCTGGGTTGGCGTCCGCACCGTTAGCCTTCCACACGCCATTGGTCACCGTACCCGGGACCCAGCCGGCAACGGTAAGGGTCTTATCGGATACACCACCGGTCACGACGCTGGTGAGCTTGCCTGCGCCATCGAAGGTCAGGGTCGACGCCACAGGTGGCGTCGAGGGCGTACCGGTTGGAGCCGAACCATCGGGGTTGCGACCGTCGATCAGGGTGTAGGCATTCCATTTGTTGCCGTCGGTTTTCACCAGGTACTGCACCATCGGGTGAGCGTTGCCCTGGGAATCGTACAAGGTGGTGCTGTATTGCGTGGTGAAGGTATCGGTCTTGGTGGGATCGAACGGCTTGGCCGCTTGATCGATCACCGGCTCCGAGGAGTTCAGGTTACTGGTGGAGTCCACTTTGGTGGAGGCCTTGGGCGGCAAGTTCGTCAGGTTCAGTTGCAGGTCGGTCAGGCCGCCCTTGATGATTTTGCCGTCATCATCCGCCGCGTAACCTTGCAGGCGCGAGGTACCGGTGTTGTTGGTGATGTAGCCGTCCTTGTCGGCACGGAAGGCACCGCTGCGGGTGTACTCCAGCGAACCGTCGCTGCCTTTCTGCACGAAGAAGCCGCCGCCCTGGATCGCCATGTCCAGAATGCCGCCGCTGCCATTCACATCGCCCTGGGTGAATTGCTGCGACACCGCCGCCAGGTTCACGCCATTGCCGATGCTGTTCTGCCCGGTGCCCAGTTTGGACGCCGCGTAGATGTCCGCGAACTCCGCACGGGACGACTTGAAGCCCGTGGTCGCCACGTTGGCGATGTTGTTGCCGGTCACGTCCAGTTGTTTGTTGGCCGCATAGAGGCCGCTAAGGCCGATATTAAAAGACATGTTTCTCTCCCTCTGCCGTCGTTAGCCGGCTCTATGTACCGATAGTCTGAATTTGCGACAGCTTGACGCTGCCCATGCCGCCTGCAAGGTTGAGCAGCATTTCGCCGCCGGTCTTGCTCAGCGTTACGCTGGTTACCGTGGCCGGCAGCGAAGTGGCCAGGGCAACCGCGTCGCCCTTGTCGTTTTTGGTTGAGGCCGCGAAGGTGTAAGTACCCGCTGGAGCGACCTCACCGTTGTCGTTCTTGCCATCCCAGATAAAGTCCGACGAACCCGCGCTCTGGGCGCCCATATCGAGGGTGCGCACCACATTGCCGTCCTTGTCGGTGATCTTGACCGAGACGTTGCCCGTCGCCGCCGTCACCGCCACCGAACCGGTCATGCTCTTGCTGGTATCGACCAGCGCCTTGTCGGTCTGGGTGATGATCGAACGTCCCACCAGCGACGAAGCCTGCAACGCCTGCGAAGAGCTGAAGTTGCTAGAGATGTTGTTTACCGAGTCGTTCAGGGTGTTGATGCCTTCCAGGCTGCTGAACTGCGCCAACTGGGCCACGAACGCACCGTTATCCTGTGGCGACAACGGGTTCTGGTTTTTCAGCTGGGTGACCAGCAGTTGCAGGAATGCATCCTTGCCCAACGCCTGGTTGCCGGTGGCGGCCTTGGAAACATTCGCTACATTGTTTGACGCGTCCTTGACCTTGGAATTGAACAGGTCCTGGACCGCTGAGTTGTTCGAGGTATCAACGATGGCCATTATTTGGCGCCCCTTATCACTGACCCAGGGTCAGGACCTTCTGCATCATGGTTTTGGCGGTGTTCATCATTTCCGCGTTGGTCTGGAACGAACGGCTGGCGGAGATCATGTCGGCCATTTCCTCGACCACGTTGACGTTGGGGTAGTAGACATAACCCTTTTCGTTCGCGGCCGGATGGTTGGGCTCGTAACGCGCTTCGAGGTTGCTCTGGTCTTCGACCACACCGAGCACCTGCACGCCTTGCCCTGCGGCATCCTGGTTCTGGAACAGCGAATCGCTGCCGCCGCTCTGGCCGCCCTGGAACATGGTGGCAAACACCGGATGGCGGGCACGGTAAGTCTGGTCAATGCTCGAGGACACGGTCTCGGCGTTGGCGATGTTACTGGCGACGGTGTTCAAACGCGTGGTCTGCGCGCTCATGCCACTGCCGGCAATATTGAAAACACTGGACAGGGACATGGCTTATTCTCCACGCAGGGCTGACATCAGCCCTTTGAATTTGCTGTTGAGCAGGGTAAAGCTAGCCTGGAAGTTCACCGAGTTTTCGGCGTAGTTCGATTGTTCCAGTTGAGCATCGACGGTGTTCTGGTCGATCGACGGTTGCATCGGCGTGCGGTACAACAGCGACTCATCACCACTGCTCAGGCCTTGCGCTTCGATATGACGGTTGTTGGTCATGTTCAAGGCGAAGGTGCCGTTTTTGGTTTTGTCCTGCTGTGCAGCGAGCACGGCGGAGAAGTCCAGGTCCCGAGCCTTGTAGTTCGGGGTGTCGGCGTTGGCAATGTTGTTGGCCAGGACTTCGGCACGCTGGGCGCGGAAGCCCAGGGCTTGTTCGTGGATACCGAGCGCTTTATCGAAGCTGATGCTCATGGCGGAGACCTTTAGGCTGACCTGCTGTTCGTTAGCAGGGTTATAGCAAGGTGCATGCCAATATGCTCAAGCCCCGTATATCATGGGTTTGCGGGAGAAATGCCAGTGGCGATGCCAGAAAAGCGGCAAGTGCTTTCCGCGTGGCGCCAGTAAAGCGGCAATGGAAGGATTGCCGCTCCCCGTTGAAATTGCCGCGAAACAAATGTGGGAGGGGGCTTGCCCCCGATAGCGGTGTGTCATGTCATGAATAGCTGACTGACCCACCGCCATCGGGAGCAAGCCCCCTCCCAAATCTTTACCGCGTAACTGTTGTTATTTGGCCTGGTAGATGATTCCCGGGCTGCATTGGACCATCTGGTAGTGATCGGGCAATCCGTTCAAGGCCTCTGAAGCCCCGAGGAATAGATACCCGCCGCGCTTGAGCGTGCCATGGATGCGCAAGAGGATGTCTTTCTTCACTTCGGCCGAGAAGTAGATCAGCACGTTGCGGCAGAACACCATGTCGAACTTGCCCAGGCTGGCGTAGCTGTCGAGCAAATTGAACGAGCGGAACTCGACGCGGTTCTTGATCGGTGCCTTGATCGCCCAGCGCCCTGCCCCCTTCGGGTCAAAGAAGCGTTGCAGGCGTTCCTGGGACAGGCCTCGGCCCAGGGCCAGGCTGTCGTACTCACCAGTCTTGCAGTTGGTGAGCATGCTGCCGGACAGGTCCGTCGCCACAATTTGCGCGCCGGCTTTCAACTGGCCCATGTTGGTCCGTTCGAATTCGTCGATGGACATGGAGATCGAATAGGGTTCCTGCCCCGAGGAGCATGCCGCCGACCAGATACGCAGGCGCTGGCCAGGGCTGGCCTTGATGGCTTCCGGCAGCACTTTGTTCTTGAGCACCTCAAAGGGGTAGGTATCGCGAAACCACAGGGTTTCGTTGGTGGTCATGGCATCGACCACCATCTCCTTGAGCCCGCTGCGCGGCTGCCCCTGGATCCGCTGGACCAACTCACCCAGGGACTTGATGCCCTGCTGTTCCATCAGCTTGTTGAGACGGCTGGATACCAGGTACTGCTTGTTTTCACCGAGCAATATGCCACAGGCTTTTTCCAGGAAAACCCGGAACTGTTCGAAATCCAAATTACCCGTAGACACTGATACCGCCTCTTAAATCGTGTGATCGCCAGAGGAAACGCCCCTAGCCGTGATCTGCTGCCTTGATCCGGTCGACTACCCGGGATGCGAGGTCATCAGGCCGGAATTTGGCCAGGAAGTCGTCTGCACCGACCTTCTTGACCATCGCCTGGTTGAATACCCCCGACAACGAAGTATGCAGGATGATGTGCAATTTTTGCATGCGTGGATCGCTGCGTATCTCAGCCGTGAGGGTGTATCCGTCCATTTCCGGCATTTCAATGTCGGAAATCATCATCAGGAATTCTTCTTCCGGCTTCTTGCCTTCGTCCACCAACTTGCGCAAATAGTCCAGGGCTTGGCGACCGTCATTGAGGGCCACCACCTCGACGCCGACGGTTTGCAGGCAGCGCGTGACCTGCTTGCGCGCGACAGATGAATCATCCACGGTCAACACGCGCAGGGACACCGCCTTGTGCGCCGTCTCGGCATCCACTACCCCGACGGAAATGGTCTCCGACGTGGGCGCTACCTCGGCGAGGATCTTCTCCACGTCGATGATTTCCACCAGTTGGTTATCCACCCGCGTCACGGCCGTCAGGTAGTGATCGCGGCCGGTGCCCTTGGGCGGTGGATGGATCTCTTCCCAGTTCATGTTGACGATACGTTCCACCGAGCGCACCAGGAACCCCTGGGTCTTGGTGTTGTACTCGGTAATGATCACGAACGGGCTTTCGCGGTCCTGCAAACCAGAGGACCCGGTGGCCATCGCCAAGTCAAGAATGGGGATGGTCGCGCCACGTATATTGGCCACGCCGCACACCACCGGACTGGACTTGGGCATGATCGTCAGCTTGGGACACTGCAACACTTCGCGCACTTTAAACACGTTGATCCCGTACAGCTGCTTGCCGTCCAGGCGAAAAAGCAACAACTCCAGGCGATTCTGCCCTACCAGCTGTGTGCGCTGGTTTACTGAATCCATTACACCTGCCATGCCCAGACTCCTAAATCCCAGAGGTACGATGCGTACCCAACACTAAACGGCACGAGCTTTGCTATTTGGTTGGCTATGGATATTAAAACGACAGTTTCCCGACGCGCTTGCCGCCCAAAGTATCGCAGATTGCTCTGCGCCGCGATGGCGCTGCTTGTCTGGGGCGTGGGCGTCACCGCTCGCGCCGACAACGTCACCCTGCCTGATCTCCTTATCGGCGTCACCCAGGGCTTTCTTGAATACACTGTAGAAGATTATCTGGAGACCACCCAGACACCGGGGCGCTATGAGATCCAGGTCAATCAGTTGGACCCGCGCCTGCGCATGCCGATGTGTGACAAGGAATTGACAGCCACGCTGGAAAGCCCGGCCCAGCCTATTGGCCGTGTAACCGTCAAGGTACGGTGTGAGGGCGCCTCGCCCTGGACTGTTTTTGTGCCGGCTCAAGTCAAATTGTTCCGCGACGTTGTCGTGGTGGCGCGACCATTGAAGCGCACCGGCATCATTGGCGATGACGACGTTGCACTGCGTGAACGGGATATCAGCCTGATCAACCAGGGTTACCTGACCTCCCTGGACCAGGCGATCGGGCAGCGGCTCACCCGACCAGTGGTCACCGACCAAGTGATTACCCTGGTTCACCTGGAGCAGGCTGAAGTCATTCGTAAAGGTGACCAGGTCGTGATTTCCGCCAGCAGCGGCGGGTTGAACGTAAAAATGCCGGGGGAAGCGCTGTCCAACGGTGGCATGAGCGAACAGATTCGCGTCAAGAACCTCAACTCCAACCGCGTGATCAAGGCGCGAGTGACAGCTCCGGGCCAAGTCGAGGTGGCGTTATAGATGACTGGTACGGGGCGCCAGGTTTTCCTACACTGTGCATAGAGTGCTCCGTGCGGAGATTTATTGTCATTCGCGCCTAAAGTTTGTCCGGGTATTGCCGAAAACATGGCAAGCGTCCAAATACCCAGAGGTTTTTTGATCATGGTCATTGATTTCAGCCGTTTAAATAACACCCCGACGACGTCAGGCACTACGCGTACTGCCGGCAAGGAAAACGTAGAAGCCAAGTCCCAGCCCCTGCCGGCCAAGGCAGAGCAGGCGAGTGCGAGCCAGAGTGGGGAGTCGGTTCACCTGAGTAATGAGGCTCAGCAGTTGCAGAAGGTCACTGACTCGCTGCGCGATCAACCGGTTGTCAATAAAGCCCGCGTGGCCGAGTTGAAACAGGCTATCGCCGATGGCAGTTACACAGTCGACAGCAACCGTGTAGCCAGCAAGCTGCTTAACTTCGAAGCCGAGCGCTAGGCAAAGGCCTGCGCTGGGCTTCTGGACGCTTAAAACCCAAGGCCAGCCATGCACCACGACGAACATTTGCTTCAACTGATCATTGATGATCTGGCGCCGACGCAACAACTGCTCGAGCTGCTAAAAGAAGAGTCCCTGGCCCTGTATGGCCGGGATATGCCTTTGCTCGAAGAAATACTCGCACGCAAACAATCGCTGATTGTGCTGCTCGAACAGCACGGCACGAAGCGCAGCGAGATCCTCAACAGCCTGGGCCTGCCCGCCGATCACGACGGCCTGGCACAGTTGGCAAGTCATTCCTCGGTCGGCGATCAGTTGCTGACGCAAAGCAAAGCACTCAATCAGCTGCTCACCCAGTGCCAGGAAGCCAACCTGCTCAACGGCCAGTCGATTCAGCTTCAGCAAGCCACCACGGCCAATCAGTTACGTATTCTTCACGGCGGCGAGCCCCCGGCCCTGTATAACGCCCAAGGCTCCACTTCGCGCCTGGTCAAGCCAAGCACCCGCAGCCAAGCCTGACGCCGGTTTAAAGCGTGACCTATCCAAGGTGCGCTACATACTGGCAAAATGCCCATTCTTGCGTGTAGTCGTATTTTGCCTGGAGATGGAACAACCGTGTTCAACGCCCCTAATGCGGAAGATGCACCGCAGCCACCGAAGGTCCTTACTACGCCTTTGGAAATCGCCAGCACGCTGCGAATGCTTCAAGACAGCCATGATCCTTTGATCATTACGTTCCATGAACGCAGCCAACGCTTCCAAAGCTATCTTGTAGATATCGACAAAGACAGCAAGACGTTGGTACTGGACGAGATGATTCCACGTGACGGTGAGCGTCACCTCGAAAATGGCGAACCGTTCCGCATCGAAGGTTTCCATGATGGCGTTAGGGTTGCCTGGGACAGTAATGGCACGCTGAGCATCAGCGAGAAGGACGGTCACCGTATCTACAGGGGCAGCATGCCCAGCGAGGTGGTCTATCATCAGCGTCGTGATGCATTCCGCGCGGCCTTGAAGTTGGCGCAGTTGGTCAATATTGAACTGGGTGGCGAAAAGCTTAAGGCTCCGATCAACGGCAAGTTGCTCGACATTTCGGCCACTGGGTGCAAATTGCGCTTTGAAGGCGACATCACCGAACGCCTGCAACTGGGCCAGGTCTATGACCGCTTCATCGCCGCGCTGCCATTCGGCAGCATGACCACCTCTGTCGAGTTGCGTTACCTGCATTTCGAAGACAGGATCAACACCACTTTTGCCGGCGTGCGCTTTCATAACATGAGCGGTTTAGTGCAGCGCCAAGTAGAACGCTTTGTGTATCAGCTGCAACGTGAAGCTCGACGCTTCGACAAAGACGACGACTTCTAAGCCTTGAACACTCTGTAGAAAACGGGCAGACCCTCATAGGATCTGCCCGTTTTTCGTTAGGGCCGCGCTCGACTCAAGTCATGGGGATGTTCTTCCGGGTCGGTTGACTCAGGCGCAATCTCGGCAGCCGGCTCGTCGACGGCAGGTTCGGGTTCCAGGTCAGGAACAGTGGTCTGCATCTGCTCCTGTACCACCTGTTCATCCACCCGCGGATCAAGCGCGGCCACCAGCGGCGAACTGGACATGCTGTCAGGCATTGCGACGTGGTGCAACGGCGCATCGTCCACCTGATGCAAGTTGGTCACCGCCTTGGGCCGTATACGCCATACCAGGATCAACGCACACAGGCTGAAAAACGCGTACAGCATCTGGCTGCCGAACAGCTTCATTACCACACCCGCCAGAAGCGGGCCGATACTGGCACCCACTCCGTAAGTCACCAGCAACATAGCGGTCAGCGATACCCTACGATCACCTTCCACATGATCGTTGGAAAAAGCCACGGCCAACGGGTAAAGACAAAACTGCACAAGCGAACAAAAAAAGCCCGCCACGAACAGCACTTCCAAAGGTACCTGAGTCATGATCGCCAAGGGCAACGCCGCCACCGCCAGGCACAAGGCGAAGCAGCGGATCAGCAGAGCGCGGTCATAGCGGTCCGACAACCAGCCCAGTGGCCACTGCACGAGCAGTCCAGCAAAAATACAGGATCCCATGAATAGACCGACTTGCTCAGTCGTCAACCCCTGCTGGGAGGCATAGAGCGGCGCCAGGCCATAGAACGAGCCGACTATCAAGCCGGCACCCAACACCGTGCTGAGGGACTGTGGCACACGCTTGATAAAGAAACGCGGTTCCATCGGTGCCGGATGCAGCGGCGCCGGGTGAATACGCCGGGTCATAGCCACGGGGACCAGGCACAGGGCAAAGCACAGCGCCACCAGCATCAGCAGTTCAAGCCCCAGATGGGGATGCATTACCAGTATCAGTTGACCCAGCACCAGACCGAGGTAGGAAGCGATCATATAGCCGCTGAACACTACGCCACGCTGCTTGGCATCCGCTTGCTCATTGAGCCAGCTTTCAATGACCATGTACTGGCACATCATCCCCAGGCCCACAATCATCCGCAGCACGATCCAGGCAGGTAGCCAATCGATCAACCCATGGCCCAGCACAGCCGCGCCGACAATCCCGGCGCATGTAGCGTAGGCCCGTATATGCCCGACACGAGCGATCAAACGGTGCCCGATCTTGCCGCCCAGCACCAGGCCAAAATAGTTGGCCGCCATCAGCGCACCCACCCACAGGCTGTCGACATGGTCGGCGGCCAGGCGCAAGGCCAAATAAGTACTGAGCAGGCCGGAGCCGATCAGCATCATCAAGGAGGCGAAATAAAGGGCTCGAAAAGATTTCCAGATCTGGCGCATCGGCGTTCCGAGCGGCTCCTTGCAGTGAGGGGACAGGGCTATCGCATGATAGTCCGCGGTGGTCGGGTCCGGACAGACGGCATGGGCCATTTCCGGGGATTATTTTGCTTACCAGCTCAGACGCTGACTGCATAGCTGCGAGGTACATAGAGTGGAGATAAATACACAGCGCACCACCTGTGAACCTGGATCATGCGCAAGGTTCGACTGGTGTCTGGATATCTGCCATAAAAGCCCTGAATAGAGCGGTCCATAAGATGTTGAGCATGCTCGACAGAGGCAATTTTTTCGATCGCCCAAAACAAAACCCCAACTGCTTTCGCAATTGGGGTTCTGGAATTTAATCTTGACGATGACCTACTCTCACATGGGGAAACCCCACACTACCATCGGCGATGCATCGTTTCACTGCTGAGTTCGGGATGGGATCAGGTGGTTCCAATGCTCTATGGTCGTCAAGAAATTCGGGTACTGAGTCGTGACCACATGGCCTCGCTTCAGCAAATTGGGTATGTGACAGCAATCGGTGTTTTGTGAGCGTCGAACTTTCGGTTCATCTCGTCTTCACACACCGCAATCTGATGCTCGTTAGAGTAGTCAAATTGCTTGGGTGTTATATGGTCAAGCCTCACGGGCAATTAGTATTGGTTAGCTCAACGCCTCACAGCGCTTACACACCCAACCTATCAACGTCGTAGTCTTCGACGGCCCTTCAGGGAACTCAAGGTTCCAGTGAGATCTCATCTTGAGGCTAGTTTCCCGCTTAGATGCTTTCAGCGGTTATCTATTCCGAACATAGCTACCCGGCAATGCCACTGGCGTGACAACCGGAACACCAGAGGTTCGTCCACTCCGGTCCTCTCGTACTAGGAGCAGCCCCTCTCAAATCTCAAACGTCCACGGCAGATAGGGACCGAACTGTCTCACGACGTTCTAAACCCAGCTCGCGTACCACTTTAAATGGCGAACAGCCATACCCTTGGGACCGGCTTCAGCCCCAGGATGTGATGAGCCGACATCGAGGTGCCAAACACCGCCGTCGATATGAACTCTTGGGCGGTATCAGCCTGTTATCCCCGGAGTACCTTTTATCCGTTGAGCGATGGCCCTTCCATACAGAACCACCGGATCACTAAGACCTACTTTCGTACCTGCTCGACGTGTCTGTCTCGCAGTCAAGCGCGCTTTTGCCTTTATACTCTACGACCGATTTCCGACCGGTCTGAGCGCACCTTCGTACTCCTCCGTTACTCTTTAGGAGGAGACCGCCCCAGTCAAACTACCCACCATACACTGTCCTCGATCCGGATAACGGACCTGAGTTAGAACCTCAAAGTTGCCAGGGTGGTATTTCAAGGTTGGCTCCACGCAGACTGGCGTCCACGCTTCAAAGCCTCCCACCTATCCTACACAAGCAAATTCAAAGTCCAGTGCAAAGCTATAGTAAAGGTTCACGGGGTCTTTCCGTCTAGCCGCGGATACACTGCATCTTCACAGCGATTTCAATTTCACTGAGTCTCGGGTGGAGACAGCGCCGCCATCGTTACGCCATTCGTGCAGGTCGGAACTTACCCGACAAGGAATTTCGCTACCTTAGGACCGTTATAGTTACGGCCGCCGTTTACCGGGGCTTCGATCAAGAGCTTCGCGTTAGCTAACCCCATCAATTAACCTTCCGGCACCGGGCAGGCGTCACACCCTATACGTCCACTTTCGTGTTTGCAGAGTGCTGTGTTTTTAATAAACAGTCGCAGCGGCCTGGTATCTTCGACCGGCATGAGCTTACGGAGCAAGTCCTTCACCCTCACCGGCGCACCTTCTCCCGAAGTTACGGTGCCATTTTGCCTAGTTCCTTCACCCGAGTTCTCTCAAGCGCCTTGGTATTCTCTACCCAACCACCTGTGTCGGTTTGGGGTACGGTTCCTGGTTACCTGAAGCTTAGAAGCTTTTCTTGGAAGCATGGCATCAACCACTTCGTCATCTAAAAGATGACTCGTCATCAGCTCTCGGCCTTAGAATCCCGGATTTACCTAAGATTCCAGCCTACCACCTTAAACTTGGACAACCAACGCCAAGCTGGCCTAGCCTTCTCCGTCCCTCCATCGCAATAACCAGAAGTACAGGAATATTAACCTGTTTTCCATCGACTACGCTTTTCAGCCTCGCCTTAGGGACCGACTAACCCTGCGTCGATTAACGTTGCGCAGGAAACCTTGGTCTTTCGGCGTGGGTGTTTTTCACACCCATTGTCGTTACTCATGTCAGCATTCGCACTTCTGATACCTCCAGCAAGCTTCTCAACTCACCTTCACAGGCTTACAGAACGCTCCTCTACCGCATCACTTACGTGATACCCGTAGCTTCGGTGTATGGTTTGAGCCCCGTTACATCTTCCGCGCAGGCCGACTCGACTAGTGAGCTATTACGCTTTCTTTAAAGGGTGGCTGCTTCTAAGCCAACCTCCTAGCTGTCTAAGCCTTCCCACATCGTTTCCCACTTAACCATAACTTTGGGACCTTAGCTGACGGTCTGGGTTGTTTCCCTTTTCACGACGGACGTTAGCACCCGCCGTGTGTCTCCCATGCTCGGCACTTGTAGGTATTCGGAGTTTGCATCGGTTTGGTAAGTCGGGATGACCCCCTAGCCGAAACAGTGCTCTACCCCCTACAGTGATACATGAGGCGCTACCTAAATAGCTTTCGAGGAGAACCAGCTATCTCCGAGCTTGATTAGCCTTTCACTCCGATCCACAGGTCATCCGCTAACTTTTCAACGGTAGTCGGTTCGGTCCTCCAGTTAGTGTTACCCAACCTTCAACCTGCCCATGGATAGATCGCCCGGTTTCGGGTCTATTCCCAGCGACTAGACGCCCTATTAAGACTCGCTTTCGCTACGCCTCCCCTATTCGGTTAAGCTCGCCACTGAAAATAAGTCGCTGACCCATTATACAAAAGGTACGCAGTCACCCAACAAAGTGGGCTCCCACTGCTTGTACGCATACGGTTTCAGGATCTATTTCACTCCCCTCTCCGGGGTTCTTTTCGCCTTTCCCTCACGGTACTAGTTCACTATCGGTCAGTCAGTAGTATTTAGCCTTGGAGGATGGTCCCCCCATATTCAGACAAAGTTTCTCGTGCTCCGTCCTACTCGATTTCATGACTAAGAGATTTTCGCGTACAGGGCTATCACCCACTATGGCCGCACTTTCCAGAGCGTTCCGCTAATCTCAAAGCCACTTAAGGGCTAGTCCCCGTTCGCTCGCCACTACTAAGGGAATCTCGGTTGATTTCTTTTCCTCAGGGTACTTAGATGTTTCAGTTCCCCTGGTTCGCCTCTTACGCCTATGTATTCAGCGTAAGATAACCATCTTATGATGGCTGGGTTCCCCCATTCAGACATCTCCGGATCAAAGTCTGTTTGCCGACTCCCCGAAGCTTTTCGCAGGCTACCACGTCCTTCATCGCCTCTGACTGCCAAGGCATCCACCGTATGCGCTTCTTCACTTGACCATATAACCCCAAGCAATCTGGTTATACTGTGAAGACAACATTCGCCGAAAATTCGAATTTCTCGTTTAAGAGAACTCACAAATTTTACCTTAGCCTGATCCGTTACCAGTGAAAGTAACGGTCAGTCTATCTTTCTATCACATACCCAAATTTTTAAAGAACGATCTAATCAAAGACTAGAAATCAATATTCACTTCAGAATATTCATTTCTAAACTCTAACAGCAGAAGCAGTTAATGGTGGAGCCAAACGGGATCGAACCGTTGACCTCCTGCGTGCAAGGCAGGCGCTCTCCCAGCTGAGCTATGGCCCCATAACAAAATTGGTGGGTCTGGGCAGATTCGAACTGCCGACCTCACCCTTATCAGGGGTGCGCTCTAACCAACTGAGCTACAGACCCAATTTCGAGCGCGTAACTGATTAGCTAAGAGCTATCAGCTTGGAGCTTAAAGCTGCTTCTATCGTCTTCTTCAATGAATCAAGCAATTCGTGTGGGAACTTATGGAGCAGCTGATGTCGTCGATTAAGGAGGTGATCCAGCCGCAGGTTCCCCTACGGCTACCTTGTTACGACTTCACCCCAGTCATGAATCACACCGTGGTAACCGTCCTCCCGAAGGTTAGACTAGCTACTTCTGGTGCAACCCACTCCCATGGTGTGACGGGCGGTGTGTACAAGGCCCGGGAACGTATTCACCGCGACATTCTGATTCGCGATTACTAGCGATTCCGACTTCACGCAGTCGAGTTGCAGACTGCGATCCGGACTACGATCGGTTTTGTGGGATTAGCTCCACCTCGCGGCTTGGCAACCCTCTGTACCGACCATTGTAGCACGTGTGTAGCCCAGGCCGTAAGGGCCATGATGACTTGACGTCATCCCCACCTTCCTCCGGTTTGTCACCGGCAGTCTCCTTAGAGTGCCCACCATTACGTGCTGGTAACTAAGGACAAGGGTTGCGCTCGTTACGGGACTTAACCCAACATCTCACGACACGAGCTGACGACAGCCATGCAGCACCTGTCTCAATGTTCCCGAAGGCACCCATCCATCTCTGGAAAGTTCATTGGATGTCAAGGCCTGGTAAGGTTCTTCGCGTTGCTTCGAATTAAACCACATGCTCCACCGCTTGTGCGGGCCCCCGTCAATTCATTTGAGTTTTAACCTTGCGGCCGTACTCCCCAGGCGGTCAACTTAATGCGTTAGCTGCGCCACTAAGAGCTCAAGGCTCCCAACGGCTAGTTGACATCGTTTACGGCGTGGACTACCAGGGTATCTAATCCTGTTTGCTCCCCACGCTTTCGCACCTCAGTGTCAGTGTTGGTCCAGGTGGTCGCCTTCGCCACTGGTGTTCCTTCCTATATCTACGCATTTCACCGCTACACAGGAAATTCCACCACCCTCTACCACACTCTAGTCAGTCAGTTTTGAATGCAGTTCCCAGGTTGAGCCCGGGGATTTCACATCCAACTTAACAAACCACCTACGCGCGCTTTACGCCCAGTAATTCCGATTAACGCTTGCACCCTCTGTATTACCGCGGCTGCTGGCACAGAGTTAGCCGGTGCTTATTCTGTCGGTAACGTCAAAACAATCACGTATTAAGTAACTGCCCTTCCTCCCAACTTAAAGTGCTTTACAATCCGAAGACCTTCTTCACACACGCGGCATGGCTGGATCAGGCTTTCGCCCATTGTCCAATATTCCCCACTGCTGCCTCCCGTAGGAGTCTGGACCGTGTCTCAGTTCCAGTGTGACTGATCATCCTCTCAGACCAGTTACGGATCGTCGCCTTGGTGAGCCATTACCTCACCAACTAGCTAATCCGACCTAGGCTCATCTGATAGCGCAAGGCCCGAAGGTCCCCTGCTTTCTCCCGTAGGACGTATGCGGTATTAGCGTCCGTTTCCGAACGTTATCCCCCACTACCAGGCAGATTCCTAGGCTTTACTCACCCGTCCGCCGCTCTCAAGAGAAGCAAGCTTCTCTCTACCGCTCGACTTGCATGTGTTAGGCCTGCCGCCAGCGTTCAATCTGAGCCATGATCAAACTCTTCAGTTCAAACATCTTTGGGTTTTTAAGAAACCCTAAACTTGGCTCAGCAATCGTTGGTTATTCTTTGATTTCTCGCGGAGTAACTTGTGATGCTGATAATCTTGTTGACTATCAGTCTGACCCCACAAGCACCCACACGAATTGCTTGATTCAGTTGTTAAAGAGCGGTTGGTTAAGATGTTTCGTCTCAACCGAGGCGCGCATTCTACAGCAGCCTCATTTGCTGTCAAGTGGTTATTTTCAGAAGTTTTCGAAGAATTCTTCAACAACTTCAACCACTTGCGCTTGCGATCTCTCGTAAGCGGGAGGCGAATTCTACAGAATCCCTCAAGGGCGTCAAGCAATTAAATCAAAAAAAGGAAATCTCTTTCAAGGTCGTTGTCCTTCTATATAGAAGACGAACAAACGGAGCGTATTGGAAGCGTTGGCTTACTGCTCAACGAGCTGAATACATCCCTTTCGGGAGAGAGTATGGCGAGCCAAGGTAGCGGAGGTCATTTATACGGAGGACTAAGGAGGTGGTGTCCCAGGGCCGGTTCGAACGGCCAACCTTCCCCTTAGGAGGGGGATGCTCTATCCAATTGAGCTACTGGGACGTGTCGCGGTCGTCGAGTCAAAGGCTCAGCGACGGACGGCGTGCATGTTAACGGCCACGGTAAAGTTTGTCATGTCATCCGTTGGCTTTTTGATCGTAGGCCAATCCTGCAGCCATATATGTGGTGCCGCCACTACATTCGCTCGCCCCGCCTATCGTGCAGATTGCATCCCAGCAAATTGCCATCATTGCAAATTGCAATGCACCACAACCTCGGATGACCCGCAAGCCGTTGTTTATATTGAACTAATAGTTGGCACGAGAGCTGCAATAGTTCTTCTACCAACCCGATTTGACACAGGCATACGGAGAAGAAATCATGAACAGCGCCCTTTTGCTCGGCCTCAACGCATTGGCACTGGCCGCGCTGGCAACCTTTCACTTCCAGCCTGCCGATTTACAAGACACCGCTCAGATCAATCAACCCGTCCCCCACCATCTGCAGCAACGTCCACAGTTGGCGGTGATGACTGCCAACGCCCAATCACCCATTCGCTTGGCCCAAGGCACGCAAGACGCCCCAGCATCTGAACACTGGGTATTTTGAGAGCGCTACTCATGTCCAAATCTGCATGGTTATTTCTTTGCTTGATGCTTCTCACCGCCCTACTGGGCTTGAGTAACGGTATGCGAGAAAGCGCGACCCTCGCATTTATCGCCAGCGCTGTGTTCGGCTGCCTGCTGATCGTGTCGCTCGCCATTGGTCGCCGGATCAAATTCGACCCAGTGCTGCGCTAGCCCTCCCCGCCTCAAGCCCCTCCCCTACCTTACGTCGCCCCGCGCTAGTAAAAGAGCAAACTGCCACTACCCTTATAGATGAGGGCAAAAGGCCATACTGCTTCCGGCACAAGCTCTTCAACCCGATGCAGGACAGGTTTGCGTGAAGATCAGGAATGTCCGATCCGAGCAGAAACTTTTCCAACCAGTCCGCAAAAATGCAAATCAGTGCTGGCATAAAGCCTGTAGGCGGTTCAATATTTGTCACAGAATTGACGCCAAGGAAATGTCAAATCTGAGGCATGATGCGGCCTCTTTGCAATTCGGGTTGAACTTTGGTCGTGAGCCTTGTCTTAACACTCATCTTGCGGCCAATTCCAAAAACCGCTCCCCTGAACTAACCGGTTAAATATATGCGCCCATTGAAACAGGCAATTTATTCCAGCCGTACGGCTGACAAGTTCGTCGTACGTCTGCCAGACGGAATGCGGGAACGCATTGCCGAGGTGGCTCGCAATCATCATCGCAGCATGAACTCCGAAATCATCGCTCGCCTGGAACAGAGCCTTATTCAGGAAGGTGCCTTGGGTGACGAGTTGAGCATGCGCCTGGACAGCCCAGAGCTGTCACTGCACGAACGCGAACTGCTGCAGCGTTTTCGTCAGCTTTCCCACCGCCAGCAAAATGCTCTCGTTTCGCTGATCGCGCACGACGTAGAGGCGGCCGCAGAAGCCAATTGATTTACACTTGAAAGCCGAAGCCAGCTATATGCTGGCTTTTTTTGCCTGGAATTTGAGCAAGGGGAGCGAGGGCAGAATTGCCCTCGCAGGGAAGGTCAGAGCAGGAAGATGGTGGCCAAGCCCAGGAAGATGAAAAATCCCCCACTGTCGGTCATGGCCGTAATCATCACACTGGCCCCCATGGCAGGGTCGCGTCCCAGACGCGCCAAGGTCATGGGGATCAGAACCCCCATCAAGGCAGCCAACAGCAAATTGAGGGTCATGGCGGCGGTCATCACCACGCCCAGCGACCAACTGCCATATAGCAAGTAAGCCACCACCCCTATCACTCCGCCCCATACCAGGCCATTGATAAGGCCCACCGCCAATTCCTTGCGCAACAGACGCGAAGAATTAGCGGTACTGACCTGATCCAAGGCCATGGCACGTACGATCATGGTAATAGTCTGGTTACCGGAATTGCCGCCGATGCCAGCCACTATTGGCATCAATGCTGCCAAGGCCACCAACTTTTCGATGGAGCCTTCAAACAGCCCGATCACGCGGGACGCGATAAACGCGGTAATCAAATTGACGGCCAGCCACGCCCAGCGGTTATGCAACGAACGCCAGACTGACGCAAAAATGTCTTCCTCTTCACGCAAACCTGCCATGTTGAGGACTTCGGTTTCACTCTCTTCACGAATCAAGTCGACGATTTCATCGATTGTCAGACGGCCGATCAGCTTGCCGTTCTTGTCGACCACCGGGGCCGAGATCAAGTCGTAACGCTCAAACGCCTGGGCCGCGTCGTAGGCATCTTCATCCGGATGAAAGCTCACGGTATCGCTGGCCATCAGGTCAGCAACTCTCTTCTCCGGATCATTCACCAGCAGGCGTTTGATGGGCAATACGCCCTTGAGGATGCCTTCGTAGTCGACCACAAACAGCTTGTCGGTATGGCCCGGCAGCTCCTTGAGACGACGCAGGTAACGCAGCACCACTTCCAGACTGACATCCTCGCGGATGGTAACCATCTCGAAGTCCATCAGCGCGCCGACCTGGTCTTCATCATAAGACAACGCCGAACGCACACGCTCACGCTGCTGAGTGTCCAACGCCTCCATCAGCTCATGAACAACATCACGCGGCAATTCAGGCGCCAAGTCGGCCAGTTCGTCCGCGTCCATCTCCTTGGCCGCGGCCAGGAGCTCATGATCGTCCATGTCGGCAATCAGGGTTTCGCGAACCGAATCGGATACTTCGAGGAGAATGTCGCCGTCGCGATCAGCCTTGACCAGCTGCCATAGCGTCAGCCGATCATCCAACGGCAAGGCTTCGAGGATGTAAGCGACGTCGGCGGAGTGCAGGTCATCCAGCTTACGTTGCAACTCGACAAGATTTTGCCGGTGCACCAGGTTTTCGACGCGGTCATGGTGCGGACCTTCCTGGCGGTGCGTGAGGTCTTCGACCACGCGCTGGCGCTGCAGCAGCTCGATAACTTGAGCCAGACGATCCTGCAGGCTTTCTTGTGTTTTCTTTACTTCTACTTCGGTCATAGGCGAACTCCACTCCCAGCAGCGGAGCGCGCCGGAAGGATCAATCAGTCAATTCATGATTGGTAAAGCGGGGTACTGAGTAACTACTGGGTAAGTCCATGGAGGCGGTCCATAAGCCCCGGCGGGGCTGACCGGCGCATGATACACCGACCAACCGCTTTTAACGTCAAAAAACTGGAAAGAACAAGCGCTTGCAAGCCAAAGTTGAGTATTGGCTGCATCCATGAACTGCGACGACACAGCCGGAAGGGAAAACACACGGAAAATCGAAAAAGGCCTACGCCAGGATAAAACCTACACAAACCCCAGACGGCAAAAAGCCCGCACTAGGCGGGCTTTTTGTTTGTATGGTGCACTCGACAGGATTCGAACCTGTGACCGCTCGGTTCGTAGCCGAGTACTCTATCCAGCTGAGCTACGAGTGCAGATTGTGCTTTTTAGACCAGATCACAACTGGTTGGAGCCAAGTCACCTGCATTACTGCAACCAACTCTTAAATGGTGCACTCGACAGGATTCGAACCTGTGACCGCTCGGTTCGTAGCCGAGTACTCTATCCAGCTGAGCTACGAGTGCATTTGTTGCCGCGCATTATAGGCCGTTCAATCTCTATGTAAAGCTATTTTTTCGAGTATTTTCAACAACTTACCGAAAAAACCAGATTGCAACGTACTAAGCAAATAATGGCGGAGAACGGGGGATTCGAACCCCCGACACCCTTTTGAGGTGTACTCCCTTAGCAGGGGAGCGCCTTCGGCCACTCGGCCAGCTCTCCGCAACACGGGGCGTATATTAACCACGTTCCTCCCCGTTTGCAAACATAAAAAACGATAAAAATTAAAGGCTTGGTTCTTCGTCCTTCTCTTTCTTGATCCGCAGGTAGATTTCCTCGCGATGGACCGCTACCTCTTTCGGAGCGTTAACCCCGATACGCACTTGATTGCCTTTGACGCCGAGCACGGTCACGGTGATTTCGCCATCACCGATAATCAGGCTTTCTGCGCAACGACGAGTCAGAATCAACATACCTTTCACCTCACGCAATTCATTTCAGGAACAACAGTCTGCAAAAAAAAGGCATTGGACCTACAACCAGACGGCCATAGCCCTACCGCCTAAGTATTGTCGAGCCCACGCAAAAGAACATGCGCTCAACAAAAAAATGAAAGGCGCGGTAAGCCGCGCCTTTCTGGCATCGCATCACTCGCCCTGTCGGGCCGGAGCGTCCAGCTCAAAAGCGGTATGCAGCGCACGCACAGCCAGCTCCAGGTACTTCTCCTCGATCACCACCGAGACTTTGATCTCCGATGTGGAGATCATCTGGATGTTGATGCTTTCCTTGGCCAGCGCCTCGAACATGCGGCTGGCAACACCGGCGTGGGAGCGCATGCCCACGCCCACGATCGATACCTTGGCAATCTTGGTATCACCGATCACTTCACGGGCGCCGATCTCCTTCGCCGTGTTCTGCAGGATACGCTCGGCCGCATCGTACTCGTTGCGGTGCACGGTGAAGGTGAAATCGGTGGTGTTATCGTGCGAAACGTTCTGCACGATCATGTCGACTTCGATATTCGCACCGCTGATAGGGCCGAGGATCTTGAAGGCCACACCTGGAGTGTCTGGCACGCCACGGATCGTCAGCTTGGCTTCGTCGCGGTTGAAAGCGATGCCGGAAATGATCGGCTGTTCCATGGATTCCTCTTCATCAATAGTAATGAGGGTGCCCGGACCCTCTTTGAAGCTGTGCAGTACGCGCAGCGGAACGTTGTACTTGCCGGCGAACTCCACCGCACGGATCTGCAACACCTTGGAACCGAGGCTGGCCATTTCCAGCATCTCTTCAAAGGTGATCTTGTCCAGGCGCTGGGCCACGGACACAACGCGCGGATCGGTGGTGTAGACACCATCCACATCGGTGTAGATCTGGCATTCGTCAGCCTTGAGAGCCGCTGCCAGCGCCACGCCCGTGGTATCCGAACCGCCACGCCCGAGGGTAGTGATATTGCCCTGCTCGTCCACCCCCTGGAAACCGGCTACAACCACCACGCGTCCAGCCTTCAGATCGGCACGAATCTTCTGATCGTCGATCTGCAGGATGCGCGCCTTGGTATGCGCGCTGTCGGTAAGAATGCGCACCTGGCTACCAGTGTAGGACACCGCCGGCACACCGCGCTTGTTCAACGCCATGGCCAGCAACGCGATAGTCACCTGCTCACCGGTGGACACAATGACATCCAGCTCACGCGGCAGCGGCTGTTGATCACCACTGATGGCCTTGGCCAGGTCGATCAGGCGATTGGTCTCGCCGCTCATGGCCGACAGCACCACCACCAGGTCGTCGCCAGCATCACGGAACTTCTTAACCTTGTCAGCGACCTGCTCGATTCTTTCGACAGAACCGACCGAGGTGCCTCCGAATTTCTGTACGATCAAAGCCATTTCTAAGCCGCCTCAGCCCGTAAAGGGGCGCCCAATAAACGAATCTTCCAGCAACCGAGCGAGCCCACGACTAAACCATGGGCTCATTAACAGCGCCTTAAATACCTGCCTCGACAAACGGCACGGCCAAGGCCAGGGCCGCGTCCAGGGCGCCGGCATCCACACCACCGCCTTGCGCCATGTCCGGACGACCACCGCCCTTGCCGCCCACTGCCGCAGCAGCCTGCTTCATCAAATCACCGGCTTTGAGTTGGCCAGTCAGGTCCTTGGTTACACCGGCAACCAGAACGACCTTATCCTCATGGACACTGCCGAGCAGGATCACTGCGCGGCCGAGCTTGTTCTTCAACTGATCGACCAGGGCCAGCAATGCCTTGCCGTCCTGACCGTCCAGGCGCGCCGCAAGGACTTTTACGTCCTTGACGTCAACCGCCGAGGCCGACAGATCGTCGCCTGCGGCACTGGCTGCCTTGGCCTGCAATTGCTCCAGCTGTTTCTCCAGCGCGCGGTTGCGCTCAAGCACGGCGGACAGCTTGTCGATCAGATTGTCGCGGCTGCCCTTGACCAGGCCGGCCGCTTCCTTGAGTTGTTCTTCGGCGGCATTGAGGTAGGCCAGCGCCGCAGCGCCGGTCACCGCTTCGATACGGCGTACACCCGAGGCCACACCGCCTTCGCTGATGATTTTCAACAGGCCGATGTCACCGGTGCGATTGGCGTGGATACCGCCACACAGTTCCACCGAGAAACTGCCGCCCATGCTCAGTACGCGCACTTGGTCGCCGTATTTCTCGCCGAACAGCGCCATGGCGCCTTTGTTCCTGGCGGTCTCGATATCCGTTTCCTCGGTTTCAACCGGGCTGTTCCTGCGAATTTCCGCGTTGACGATATCTTCCAGCGCCTTGATCTGCTCAGGCTTGATCGCTTCGAAATGGCTGAAATCGAAACGCAGGCGCTGGCTATCGACCAACGACCCCTTCTGCTGGACATGCTCACCGAGCACCTGGCGCAACGCAGCGTGCAGCAAGTGAGTGGCCGAATGATTCAGCGCGGTTGCATGCCGTACATCGGCATCGACCTGAGTATCGACCGGCGCACCCACGACCAGGTTGCCCAGTACCAACACACCATGGTGCAGGAACGCACCACCGGTCTTGGTGGTGTCGCGCACCTCGAAACGACCGGACGTCGAACCCAGGAAACCACAGTCACCGATCTGACCACCCGACTCAGCGTAGAACGGCGTCTGGTCCAGGACCACAACCGCTTCATCGCCCTCGTTCAGCACATCGACTGACTTGCCGTCTTTATAAATGGCAACGATTTTGGCGGAGCCAGCGGTTGCCTTGTAGCCGATGAACTCGGTGGGTACATCAACCTTGACCAAGGTGTTGTAGTCCAGGCCAAACGAGCTGGCCGAACGCGCGCGCACACGCTGGGCCTCCATCTCGCGCTCAAAACCTGCCTCATCGACGGTCAGCTCGCGTTCGCGGGCGATGTCGGCGGTCAGATCCATCGGGAACCCGTAGGTGTCGTAGAGCTTGAACACCACGTCGCCCGGCACCACGGTGCCTTTGAGTTCGGCCAGATCCTGCTCCAGAATCTTCAGGCCATGCTCCAGGGTCTTGGAGAACTGCTCTTCCTCAGCCTTGAGCACCCGCTCGATGTTGGCTTGTTGCTGCTTGAGTTCCGGGAAGGCGTCGCCCATCTCGGCGACCAACGCAGCCACAATCTTGTAGAAGAAGCTGCCGGTCGCACCCAGTTTGTTACCGTGACGGCAGGCGCGACGGATAATGCGGCGCAGTACATACCCACGGCCTTCGTTGGACGGCAGTACACCATCGGCAATCAGGAAACCGCAGGAACGGATGTGGTCCGAGACCACTTTGAGCGAAGACTGCCCTTCATTGGCGCAGCCGATGGCCGCAGCCGAGGCGCTCAACAGGTTGGTAAACAGATCGATTTCATAGTTGGAATGAACGTGCTGCATGACCGCACTGATCCGCTCCAGCCCCATGCCGGTGTCCACCGACGGTGCCGGCAACGGATGCAGCACACCATCGGCGGTGCGGTTGAACTGCATGAACACGTTGTTCCAGATTTCGATATAGCGGTCGCCGTCTTCATCCGGCGAACCCGGTGGGCCGCCCCAGATGTCGGCGCCGTGATCATAGAAAATCTCGGTGCAGGGGCCGCACGGGCCGGTATCGCCCATCGTCCAGAAGTTGTCGGAAGCGTAAGGCGCGCCCTTGTTGTCGCCGATACGGATCATGCGCTCGGCGGGCACGCCGATTTGCTGGGTCCAGATGTCATAGGCTTCGTCATCCGTCGCATAGACGGTCACCCAGAGCTTTTCCTTGGGCAGCTTCAGCACGCCGGTCAGGAAAGTCCAGGCGAAGGTGATCGCATCTTTCTTGAAATAATCGCCGAAGCTGAAGTTACCCAGCATTTCGAAGAAGGTGTGGTGGCGCGCGGTGTAACCGACGTTTTCCAGGTCGCTGTTCTTGCCGCCGGCGCGTACGCATTTCTGACTGCTGGTGGCGCGGGTATAGGCGCGCTTTTCCTGACCCAGGAAACAGTCCTTGAACTGGTTCATCCCCGCGTTAGTGAACAGCAGGGTGGGGTCATTGCCTGGGATCAAGGAGCTTGAAGCTACACGGGTGTGGCCTTGCTCTTCGAAGAAGCGAAGGAAGGCTTCACGGATTTCTGCGCTTTTCATTAGGTTCTTCCACGGAGGCTGCGGCCAAAGGCCAGTGCGCAACATCATCAGACGAAGCGACGGCAAAGGGCCGCATTATATCGGCCCTTTGCCGGTGGTACAGCGTGTTTATGTGATAGAAACAGTCAATTAGACGGCCTGCACTGTCATTTCTGCGAAAATGCGACGAATGTCTGCACAACTTGTTCGATCTGCGCCCGACTGACATCCAGATGCGTGACCATGCGCAGACGCGGCGCGGCGCTCAACTTGATCCCGCGCTCGGCGGCAAAGCCCTTCAGGGCCTGCGCCCGGTCGCCCATCTGCACATAGACCATGTTGGTCTGCACCGGCTCCACCGTATAACCGGCCTGGCGCAACGCATCCCCCAGCCACTGCGCATTGGCGTGGTCATCGGCCAATCGCTGTACCTGGTGATCCAGGGCATACAGGCCCGCCGCCGCCAGGGAACCGGCCTGTCGCATGCCGCCGCCGACCATCTTGCGCAGGCGCCGCGCCTTGGCGATCAGCGCTGTGGAACCGCACAGCACCGAGCCGATCGGTGCGCCGAGTCCCTTGGACAGGCACACCGACACCGAGTCGAAATGCCCGGCAATTTCACGCGCGTCCACGCCCAGCTTGACCGCTGCGTTGTAGAGCCGCGCGCCGTCCAGATGCAACGCCAGGCCGTGTTCACGGGTAAACGCCCGCGCCCTGGCCAGGTATGCCAATGGAAGCACTTTGCCTTGCATGGTGTTTTCCAGCGCCAGCAAGCGCGTGCGGGCGAAGTGGAAATCATCGGGTTTGATCGCCGCCAGCACTTGGTCGAGGTCCAGGGAACCGTCTGGCTGCACCTCCAGCGGCTGCGGCTGGATCGAACCCAGCACGGCCGCCCCGCCCCCTTCGTATTTGTAGGTATGGGCCTGTTGCCCGACGATGTATTCCTCACCGCGCTCACAGTGGGCCATCAACGCCAGCAGGTTGCTCATGGTGCCGGTGGGCACGAACAGCGCAGCGTCGAACCCCAGGCGCCTGGCCAGCTCAGCCTCCAGTTGGTTGACGCTGGGGTCTTCGCCGTAGACGTCATCACCGCTGACGGCGCTGGCCATCGCATCGAGCATACCGGGGGTGGGTTGGGTCACGGTGTCGCTGCGCAGGTCGATCACGGTCATGAAGGGGGCCTCTAACGGAATGGATAAGTCCTTTTGTGAGTGATTACTGCGGGCAAAGCCACGCAATATCAAGCCCCCACTGCATTCAATCGAATACCAACCAAACAAACCGATATAGCTTATCGATACGGCAACCGTGCAGTTTTTGAAAAACCATGTTAAAAACTCTGCGCCGCCAGGGTTCTGGTGGCAACGTTCTCAGGGCGGGGTGCAATTCCCCACCGGCGGTAATTGCGCGCAATGTGCATAGCCCGCGAGCGCTTGGCGCCTCGAACTGCTCAGGCAGGACGGCGACAAGGTCAGCAGACCCGGTGTGATCCCGGGGCCGACGGTCATAGTCCGGATGAAGAGAGAACGGGATTGGCACCTAAGGGCCCGCGCGCCTGTTCGCGCACGCGTCCCCTTAAATCCCATTCGATTCATAACGCCCTGTTTTTTTCTTAAACAGGAGTCAGAACATGCAACCCACCGCAATCGACAGCAAAAGCAAAAACCATCACGGCGAGCGTGTCGCGTTTATCCAGGCCTGCTGGCACAAGGATATTGTCGACCAGTCGCGCAAAGGCTTCCTCGCCGAAATGATCGCCCAGGGTTATCAGGAATCGGACATCGATTTCTTCGAAGTCGGCGGCGCCTTCGAGATGCCCCTGCACGCCAAGCTGCTGGCCAAGACTGGCCGTTACGCCGGTATCGTCGCCGCCGCGCTGGTGGTGGATGGCGGGATCTACCGTCATGAATTCGTCGCGCAATCGGTGGTCAGCGGCCTGATGCAGGTGCAGTTGGAAACTGAAGTGCCGGTGTTCTCGGTGTCCCTGACCCCACACCACTTCCACGGGGGCAGCGAACACACCACGTTCTTCTACGAGCACTTCGTGCACAAAGGCCAGGAAGCTGCGCGTACGTGCGCCGATACGCTGCATAAGGTGCGGGCGATCCGTCGTAGCGAGCCTCGTGCTGTAGCGGTCTAAGCAACACCAGAGAACCAATGTGGGAGGGGGCTTGCCCCCGATGGCGGTGTATCAGTCAGTTCATCTGTAGCTGAAGCACCGCTATCGGGGGCAAGCCCCCTCCCACATTTGGGCCCAGGCAAGGCTTGAGAGCTAGGCCAGGTCGGCATCCGTGGTCGGCACGATCAATATCCCCGCGCGCAAACCATTCTTCACCTTCGGGTTAGGGAAGATAATGCGCGCACCCTCCTCCTCGATCACCCAGCGGGTTTGGGCCACATCTTCGGCCAGCAGATACCCCTTATCCAACTCCGAAAAGTTTTCCACGTCAGCCGGCAAATGCAGCAGGAAAGCATCGCTGTGCTTGATGATTTCGCGTGCAACGGCGAACAGCTTCAAGCCGTCGAGGCTGTCGGACTCAGGCTCGGTGCCTTCGATGATGTGCTTGAGGCGCTGCTCCAGGCGGGAAACATCCACGCCCTGGTTCTGCCCAAACGGCCGCGCCTTGCCCAGTTCCAGGGTGAAAGCCTCGGCGTCCAACTGTTCATACGTAAACGCCGTGAACGTGATAGAGGCCTTGTTCTGCAGCAGCACCGCCTCCATTCCGGCAGCGCGCAGGCGTGCCAGCTCACGGCGCGAATGCTGGCGCCCTTCTTTCCACGGATACAGCGCAAACTGCTCGATCTTCGAACCACGGATCGCGGTGTGCAGGTCGTAATGCAGGCGCGAACGGCCCGGCTGGCTGAAAAAACTGCGGGCCAACTGTTCAAGTTCGGCGGCGCGCATGGCTTCGGGACCAATGTTGCTTTCATGCCGGCCGTTGAACAGCCGGTTGATGTCCAGTTCAAGGTAACGCTCACCGCGGCGCATGGCCTCGGGATTGCCGAACAGGAACAGAATACGGGTGCGGGGCTTGATCTCCCCACGGGCGATGCCATGCAACAAGCGGTCGAGCAGTTCGATCGGCGCGGTTTCGTTGCCGTGGATGCCGGAGGACAACAGCAGGTCGCTGCCATTGTCTGCAGCCTGCGGCGGACGCACTTCAAGCGCGCCCTCGCTGAGCCAGCGCATCTGCACGCCGTCGACAGTCAGTTGAATTTTTTGCGCCGGTTCGCGACCGGCGAGGGTCAGTTCAAGCAGTTTGCCAAGGGCGAGCATAAGCAGCTTCCTTAGTGGTTGCAGCCTGGGCCGTGGACGTGATCATCGTCATCACCTTCGACGTCGGCCGGTTCCATTTCCAGTTGCAGGCTCATCAGGTTGGTGGCCAGTGGGCGCATCAGCAGATTGGCGTACTCGGCGTCGCCCTCCTCCACATCTACGCCGATCAGCAGTTGGCCACGGCCATCGTGCTGGATCCAGATCTCCTTGCCCTGCCAGACCACGGCAACGCGGGTGCAGGACGTTTCCAGCTGGGTGCCGTCGGTGTCTTCAAGGATCAGCTTCAGGGTGTCGGTCATAAATAAAATATCTCAGCGGTAAGGCGTTAATTGATCTGGAAAGGATAAACCGAGCCCAGTTTAAGGATTTGCGTCAGTTCATCCAGTGCCGTCCGGCACTCAAGCAACAGTTGCGGGTCAGCCAGGTCGGTTTCGCGCAGGCTGTCGCGGTAGTGTCTGTTGACCCATTGGGTCAGGGTGTCGTAGAGGGGCGCGGTCATGATAACGCCTGGATTCACCGCCGCCAGTTCGGTTTCGTTCAACGCCACACGCAAACGCAGGCACGCCGGGCCGCCGCCGTTCTGCATGCTTTGCTTGAGGTCGAACACCTTCACTTCGCGGATCAAGCCGCCGCTGGCCGTGAGGTGTTGCAGGTACTCCCAGACGCGCGGATTGGCGCGGCATTCTTCCGGCACGATCAGCAGCATCGAGCCATCGGGACGTGTCAGCAGTTGGCTGTTGAACAAGTAGGACCGTACCGCATCCTCAACACTGACCTGGGAGCGCGGCACGCACACGGACTGGAAGTTACCGCCCAGTTTGCCCAGCTTGCCCTGCAGTTCGGCGAGCATCTGTTCGGTGTTGAGGAACGCGTCCTCGTGGTAGAACAGCACCTCGCCGTTGCCGACCGCGATCACGTCGTTGTGGAATACACCGGCATCGATCACCGCCGGGTTCTGCTGGGCGTAGACCACGCCGTCATCCTTCAGGCCGTGCAGACGTGCAACCGCCTGGGACGCCTCGAGGGTCTGGCGCGCCGGATATTTTTGCGGGGCCGGGTAGCGAGCATCGAACGCACTGCGGCCAAACACAAAGAACTCGACGCCGGCCTCACCGTATTCACGGCAAAAGCGCGTGTGATTGGCCGCGCCCTCATCGCCAAACTGTGCCACCGCCGGCAATGCCGCGTGGTGGGCGAAGTGCTTCTGGTCAGCGAACATCGCCCCCAGCACGCGGCTGGTGGTCGGGTGTTCGATGCTGCGGTGGTATTTGCAGTTGAGGTTGGCCGCGGTGAAATGCACGCGGCCATCCGCCGTGTCGGCGCTGGGGCTGACGGTGGCGGCGTTGGCCACCCACATGCTCGACGCCGAGCAGCTCGCCACCAACAACGGCATGGCGTGCCTGGCCGCCTGCTCGATGACCTGAGCGTCGGTGCCGCTGAAACCGAGGTTGCGCAGAGCGGCCACATCCGGGCGCTCCTGGGGCGCGAGCACGCCTTGCACAAAGCCCATGTCCATCAGCGCTTTCATTTTTTGCAGCCCCTGCAACGCCGCTTCCCTGGGGTTGGAATGCTGCTGGCTGTTGCTCTGGGACGCGACGTTGCCGAAGGACAAGCCGCCGTAGTTATGGGTCGGCCCCACTAGACCGTCAAAATTGACTTCATAGGATTTCATCGGCGAGGCTCCACGAACATCTGTTCTTATAGGCAATCTTCAACACACCACAGATTCAGTGTGGGAGGGGGCTTGCCCCCGATAGCAGTCTGTCAGTTGATAAATCAGGTGACTGATACACCGCCATCGGGGGCAAGCCCCCTCCCACATTCAAATAAGCGTAATGCCAGGTGTTAGCGTGGCTGGAACCACCAAATTCGGGGTCTCCAGCGACGCCACCGGATACGCACAATAATCGGCCGCGTAATACGCACTGGCGCGATGGTTGCCCGAGGCCCCTACTCCACCAAACGGCGCAGTACTGGCGGCGCCGGTCAGTTGTTTGTTCCAGTTGACGATGCCGGCGCGGCTTTCCAGCCAGAACTGCTGGTAACGCGCCTCGGAATCCGACAGCAGGCCGGCGGCCAGGCCGTACTGAGTGTCGTTGGCCTCGGCAATCGCCGCGGCAAAATCCGCGTAGCGAATCACCTGCAACAGCGGGCCGAACAGTTCTTCGTCTTCGCGCTCGGTCACTGCGGTCACGTCGATGATGCCCGGGGTCAGCAAGGCGGCCTGGTCCCGGGGTTGGGTCATTTCCAGCAGCGCCACAGCGCCATTGGCCAACATCAGTTCCTGGGCGCCCATCAAGGCTTTGGCGGCAGCCAGGGAAATCACCGAGCCCATGAACGGCGCGGGTTGCTGGTCGAACGCGCCCACTTCAATGGCGGCGCTGACCGCCACCAGACGCGCCAGCAACGCATCGCCCCAGGCGCCTTCGGGCACCAGCAGGCGACGGGCGCAGGTGCAGCGCTGGCCGGCGGAGATAAACGCCGACTGGATGATGGTGTACACCGCCGCATCCACGTCGGCCACTTCGTCCACCACCAGCGGGTTGTTGCCACCCATTTCCAGGGCCAGGATCTTGTCCGGACGCCCGGAGAACTGTTGGTGCAGGTGGTTGCCGGTGCGGCTGGAACCGGTGAAGAACAGACCGTCGATGCCTGGGTTGGCGGCCAGGGCGATACCGGTTTCCCGCGCACCTTGCAGCAGATTCAATACGCCCGCCGGTAAACCCGCTTCGATCCAGCACTGCACGGTCAGCTCGGCGACTTTCGGCGTCAGCTCGCTCGGCTTGAACAGCACGGTGTTACCCGCCAGCAGCGCCGGGACGATGTGCCCGTTCGGCAAGTGACCGGGAAAATTGTAGGGGCCGAACACCGCCACCACACCGTGAGGCTTGTGGCGCAGCACAGCGGTGGCGTCGCCCAGAGGGCCGCTCTTCTCGCCGGTACGCTCGCGATAACTGTGCACCGAGATGGCGATCTTGTTGGCCATGCTGGTGACTTCAGTCGCCGATTCCCACAGCGGCTTGCCGGTTTCCTCACCGATGCAGCGAGCAATTTCATCAGCGCGGCTTTTCAGCGTGGCGGCGAAGGTTTCGAGCACCCCGATGCGCTCTTCCAACGACTGCCGAGCCCAGCCTGGAAACGCCTGACGCGCAGCCTGCACGGCGGACTCGACCTGCTCGGCCGTCGCGCCATTGCCGCTCCACAGCACCTGCTGGGTCACCGGGTTACGCGATTCAAACAGTTCACCCTGGCCGGCCAGCCAGCTACCTGCGATGTACAACGAATTCATTATTTCGACTCCCGAGCAGCAGACAACGCAACAGCGCGCACTTGATCACCGACCACCAACTGCAGGCGCCTGGCGGTCTGAGGATCGACCACCAGGGTACCTGCGGCCAGACGGGCCGGCGCGGCGGTGATGCGGCAGTCTTCGCGTTTGCGGTTATGGATCAGGAACGGCGTGGCGTCGTCCCCCGGCGTGCCGATGGCCAGCACCAGCGACTGGCTGTCGCGCACCGCACGAATCTTGCTGGTTTCACACTCCACCGCCGGGCCCGCGTCGAAAATATCCACGTAGCCCTGGTAGCTGAAGCCTTCGCTCTTGAGCATGCTCAGCGCCGGCTCGGTGTCCGGATGCACCTTGCCGATCACGTTGCGCGCGTCTTCGGAGAGAAAGCAGCTGTACAGCGGAAACTTCGGCATCAGCTCGGCGATAAAGGCCTTGTTGCCGACGCCGGTGAGGTAGTCGGCCTGGCTGAACTCCATCTTGAAGAAGTGGCGGCCCAGGCTCTCCCAGAACGGCGAGCGCCCTGCCTCGTTGGACACGCCGCGCATCTCGGCAATGATCTTGTTGCCAAACAATTGCGGGAATTCGGCGATAAACAGCAGGCGCGCCTTGGCCAGCATGCGGCCGTTGAGGCCGTTGCGGTAATCGGCGTGCAGGAACAACGAGCACAGCTCGGAATTGCCCGTGAGGTCGTTGGCCAGGAACAACGTCGGAATTTCGCGGTAGATATTCAGTTCCTGGGAGGCGCTGACAGTCAACCCCACCCGGAAGTTGTACCAGGGCTCGCGCAGGCCGACGGCGCCGGCGATAGCGGAGATGCCCACCACGCGGCCTTCATCGTTTTCCAGCACGAACAGGTAGTCCGCATCGCCGCGCCCGGCTTCGCCGCGAAAGGTTTTCTCGGCCCAGCCCACGCGATGGGTCAGGCGCTCTTCGTTGGCCGGCAAGGTGGTGAGGCCGGTGCCGGTGCTGCGCGCCAGGTCAATCAGGGCCGGTAAATCGCTGCTGCGTACGGGACGAACGATCATGCTATCTCCTCGAACGGGCCGCTGTTGTCAGCCACCCGCGAAACTCTCTTTTTAAACCGCAACCAGGCGCACACTGGCGCCTTCGCCAACACCCAGCGCTTCGGCTGCCGCCAGGTCCAGGGTCACCGGTTTGCCGGGCGCATAGTCCAGCTCCAGCATCACCGCACGGTAATCCTGCAACTGCGCGTTGCTCACCAGGTACTGGCGGCCGACACCCTTGACCATCTCGCCGATTTTCACCGGCACCACGCGGCTCTGGGCAATCGAGCGAATCCCCGACACCCGTGCGTGCAGCGTCGGGCCACCGTCGAAGATGTCGATGTAATGGTCGGTTTCGAAGCCTTCGCGCATCAGGATGTCGAAGGTGATCTGCGCCCGCGGATGCACCTGGCCCATGGCTTCCTGGGCTTCGTCCGGCAGCAGCGGCACGTAGATCGGGTAGTGCGGCATCAGCTCGGCGAGGAAGGTGCGGCTTTTCAGCCCGCACAGGCGCTCGGCGGCGGCGTAATTGAGGTCGAAGAAGTTGCGACCGATGGCGTCCCAGAACGGCGAGTCGCCGTTTTCGTCGCTGTAGCCGACAATCTCGGTCACCACCGAATCGGCAAAGCGCTCGGGGTGGCTGGCGACGAACAGCAGGCGGCCACGGGAGTTAAGTTCCGACCAGGGCGAACCGACCAGTTCGGGCACCACGTAGAAACTGGTGAGCAGGCTGTTGCCGGTCAGGTCGTGGCACTGGGAAAGCACGTGGATCTTGTTGTGGATCTTCAGCTCGCGGGAGGCGTGCACGAAGGTTTCGTTACGAAAACTGTAGAACGGCTCGGAGTAGCCGGCTGAAGCAACGATGGCCGAGCAGCCGGCGAGCTTGCCCGTCTCGGTGTCCTCAAGTACGAAGAAATAGCTTTCTTCACCGTTGAAACTTACCTCTGCCGCGAAGGACGCTTCGCTGGCGGCGATCTTGTCGCTCAGGCGTTCAACGTCATCCGGCAAGGAAGTGACACCAATCGGGCTGTCCGCAGCCAGACGCTGTACCTCGCCCAGGTCAGCCATTTGCGCGGGGCGCATCACCAGCATGGTGTCACTCCTTAACTCGAAAAACTCATAGAAAAAATACCGGACACGGGATCTGCGTTTAGATCCAATGTGGGAGGGGGCTTGCCCCCGATGGCAGTTTGTCAGTTGATAAATCAGGTGACTGATCCACCGCCATCGGGGGCAAGCCCCCTCCCACATTTGATCCGGTCCGGCCGATAAATGTGTATCAGCCTTGCGTCAGCGTTTTTACAGCGCGTTCAAAACGATCCAGCCCTTCCTTGATATCCGCCTCTTCGACCACCAGGCTTGGCGCAAAACGCACCACGTCCGGGCCAGCTTGCAGGACCATCAGGTTTTCTTTCTCGGCGGCGTTGAACACGTCCTTGGCCTTGCCTTTGAACGCATCGCTGAGCACACAACCGATCAGCAGGCCCATGCCGCGCACCTCGGTGAAGATGCCGTACTGCTTGCCGATCTGCTCCAGGCGCGCCTTGAACAGCTCATGCCTGGCATTCACGCCGGCCAGCACCTCGGGGGTGTTGATCACGTCGATCACCGCTTCAGCCACCGCACAGCCCAGCGGGTTGCCACCGTAGGTGGTGCCATGGGTGCCGACCACCAAGTGCTTGGCCAGGTCTTCACGGGTAAGCATCGCGGCAATCGGGAAACCGCCACCCAGGCTCTTGGCGCTGGTAAGGATATCCGGCGTCACGCCGTAATGCTGGTAGGCGAACAGGTGGCCGGTGCGGCCCATGCCGGTTTGCACTTCGTCAAATACCAACAGCGCGTCGTGGGCGTCGCACAGTTCGCGGGCGCCTTGCAGGTAAGCCAGTTCGGCCGGCAACACACCGCCCTCGCCCTGGATCGGCTCCAGCACCACCGCGCACGTCTTGTCCGACACAGCGGCCTTCAGTGCAGCCAGGTCGTTGTAAGGCACGTGGGTGATGCCGGTGATTTTCGGCCCGAAACCATCGGAGTACTTGGACTGGCCGCCGACGTTGACGGTGAACAGGGTACGGCCATGGAAGCTGTTCAGCGCGGCGATGATCTCGTATTTCTCGCTGCCGAAACGGTCAAAGGCCACACGACGGGCCAGCTTGAACGCAGCCTCATTGGCCTCGGCGCCGGAGTTGCAGAAGAACACGCGATCGGCAAAGGTGGCATCGATCAGCTTATGAGCCAGGCGCAGCGCCGGCTCGTTAGTAAAGACGTTGGACACATGCCACAACTTGTTGGCCTGTTCGGTCAGTGCACCGACCAGCGCCGGGTGGGCGTGGCCCAATACGTTGACCGCGATGCCGCCGGCAAAGTCGATCAGCTCACGACCGGCCTGGTCCCACACGCGCGAACCTGCGCCACGTACAGGGATAAAGGCAGCAGGTGCGTAGTTGGGCACCATCACTTGGTCGAAATCGGCACGTTGCACCGGGGCTTGCTCAACGGACATCGGAGTCTCCTGAAGAGGAACGCCTGCCTGGAACTGGCGGGCGATGCAGGGATTGTAAGGACAGTTTTCAGTAGGGCCTTGCCGCCAAGCGACAACTTCTTATAGCGCCAACCCGCGTTTTTAGCGGGTTTACGCCAATGCGACAAATAGCGTCGCAATGGCGCAGTTTAAACGCTGCGCCAGGTTTGCGTCAGGGTTATCCAGTGAAAGGGTTGCGCCCCCTAACTATCTAAAGTCCCCCCTCTGTAACCGGCTGGTTTACTGCGGGCTTCATGACTTGCACGGACCCGCTCCATGACGAACCTCGATTATTCCGATACCCGCCTGCCCGACAGCCACTATCAATTGTTGACCGACACCCTGCCCTCCTGGCTCGGCAATGCCTGCGCCGACAAACGCCAGGCACTTGCCGCCACCCAGCCACAAGAGCTGCCGGGCAGTGCCGAACAACGCGCCGCGCTCGCGCGACTGACCGGTGCCCACTGGGAGGCACAGAACAGCGTAGATCGGGCATTGCAGCACCTGCAGGACGCCAAGGCGTTCGCCAAGCCGATCCTCGAACAGGCATTGAAAGCCGATTACGGCCTGGGCCTGAACGTCGAGACAACCTATTTACGCCTGTATATCCCTGATCGTACTCCCTGGTTCCCGATACGCTCCGGTGCAGCGCGCACCTGGACGGTTTCGCTGCTCGACGCCGCCCTGCATAACTTTGAACACAAGGAAACCCTGGCCGACGCCTACGAGCCTGCCTCGACCTTTATCACGCAGCCTTCGGCCAGCGGGCAATTCGACACGTTGCCGCAGATCAAACGCGTGCTATCGATCCAGGCATTCGCCAGCCTGTGCCGTGACCTGGACATGGGTGCCCGCTACGCCCGCTACCTCAACGATGAGCTGGGCATGTCCAACCCGGTTGCCGCTGCGGTATTGCGCCTGAAGGTCGACGCCAGCCAGAAAGCAGCCCTGCATGCAGCCGTGCAACTGGCACGTATCAAGGACGATATCAGCGACGACTATGCTGACTTGATCGAAGGGCTGATAGCTGGCACGCCCAACCTCAGGCTCAACGGCCAACCGTTGCGCTGCCAGGAGCTGCGCATGATGGACATTGCGCTGACCGGCATTCAACTGTTCTCTCCCGACCTTGAGAGACCCCGCTCGCCGCAACGCCTGGTGGCATACGTTCCAGATGATCCGCAGCATCCGCTCAAGGAATACGCCTCGCCCCTGGCATTCAAACAGGAACTGACCCGGCAACTGCGCGACCGCGACTACCAAACCTTCTTCAGCCGCTTTGTACCCCACGCCCAACGCGGGGTGTTTTTTTCCGGCTTGAGCCAGCGCCTGGCACGCATCACCTGGCACCCACCGGTCGGGGGCAGCGGCCAATCGCCCTGGCGCAGCACTCCCATCGAAGACCCCAAGCTACAGTTTGATGCGCAGCCCGTCTGGGGCGACCCCTGGTTGCATCTGTACCGTCGCAAACTCGACAAGATTCTCAACGACGCCCGCACACTGGCCGTCTCTACCGCCAGCGTCGATCGTGAGGCGCGCTGGCGGCTTTGGGACTCTTTCGTCGATGTGGCTTCCTCGATCCTCAACGCCGCACTGATGGTGGTCGCCCCCTTTGTGCCGGGCCTGGGCGAATTGATGCTGGGCTATATGGCTTATCAACTGCTCAATGACGTGTTTGAAGGCGTGATCGACTGGGCTGAAGGCTTGGGCAAGGAAGCCTTCGGTCATCTGATGAGCGTGCTGGAATCCCTGGTGCAGATGGGTGCTTTCGCTGCGGGCACTCAAATTGGCCCGGCCGAGCTGCGCAAAGTGCTGCCCGAAAACGTCCTCGCGTACATTGACAGCTTCAAACCGGTGAGCCTGGCCAACGGCGCCAAACGCTACTGGAAACCGGACCTAGCGCCCTATGAGTACCCATCATCGTTGCCAACGCGCTTGGGTATCAACGAGCTGGGCCTGCACGAGGTACGCAAGGAAACCATCCTGCCACTGGAAAACAAGCTGTACACCGTGGAAGAAAGTCCGGACGGTGAGTTTTACTACATCAAACACCCCAGCCGCCCTGACGCCTATCGCCCGATTGTGCGACACAACGGCGCCGGCGCGTGGCACACCGAACTCGAACAGCCCTTGCAGTGGGACAAGCACACGTTGCTGCGCAGACTGGGGCACAGCGTGCAGGATTTAAGCGAAGCTGACCGGGAACTGGCCTTGCACATCAGCGGCGTGGATGAGGGTGTCGTGCGCAAAATGCACGTCAACAGCGAGCCTCTATCACCGCTACTGGACGATACCTTGAGTCGTCTGCGCATCGACCGCAGCATCCAGCGGCTGATCGATCAGCTACGCAGCGACGACCCGGCGGTGTACCACCTGATTGACCCACAAGACACCTTGCAAGTGTTGACCACCCACGGCTCGTGGCCGCCCACCAAAGCCTTGCGCATCGTCAACGACAAGGGGCAAACAGCCTGGGAGTTCGGTGATGAGCGCATGCCAGTGATTCAGGTATTTGAGGCCCAGCTGGAGAACGGCGACTTGCTGAAAACCGTCCTGCGTGGGATGAGCGCCGAAGAAATCCGTGCGCAGTTCGGTGAGCGCGCCAGCGATCCCGAACTCAGCCTGGATCGCCGCGCCCACCTGCTACGCCATAAGCTGGCGGACATTGCCGATAGCCAGCGCAGCGCGTTGTTCGACTCGCGTTATGGGACGTTGCAAGCCACCACCGAACCGCTTACCCAGCAATTGCTCACCATCACGCCTGAACTGCCTATAAGCGTTGCGAAAACACTTGTGAGCGAGGCCAGCGGTGCAGAACTTGAAGCACTGCACGAACGAAACACGCCCCCGCGCCTGGCCGAACTGGCACGCACCGCGTTGAATGAAGTACGGCTCAACCGCGCCTATGAAGGTCAGCACCTGAATGCGCCGCCCTCCCTGGACACTGATCGCCTGGCACTGAACTCCCTGCGCACACTGCCAGGCTGGTCTGGCGAGGTACAGCTAGAGGCTCGTCACCACTCGCTGACCGGGCCGACTTGGCTGCGGATCGGTCCAGATGACGCCCCGATCCAACGCACGTTGGTGCGTACTGAAGCCGGCCGCTACCAGCCCCACAATGAACAGGGAGCCCTTTGGAGCGAGACCGACCTCTACTCAGCCGTGCTAAGTGCCCTACCCGATAAGCAGCGCGACCAGCTTGGCCTTGGCATCCACGACGGCGCACAACTCAAGCAGCGCCTGCGGCAAGCGCCACTGCCCCGCAGTGAACTGCGCACACTGCTCACCCCTGAAAGCAAGCCGGAAAGCGTCACTGAAACCCTGCGCCTGTTGGGCAGCGACAACGGCTATCGTGCCCGGGCGCCCGCGCCGCTAGGCCCTACGAACTTGCTTGATCGCGCGCACCACCTGTACCCCAGACTTGGCGAACAACAATTGATGACCCTGGTGAACCACTTGCACTCACAGCCTGGCGGTGCACGCGCCGGCCTGGCGGCACTGAGCATCGAATACAGCCAACTGGAACGTGACCTCAATGCCTGGCAACGCAACATTCCGCTTCAGGACCCCGGTAACGGCCCCCTACTCAGCTCACGCCAGCGTCAGTACGAGCAACGCAATCGCGAACACATCGCCCGCGAACTCAAACGCTGCTGGCGCAGGGAGTCGTCCGTCGATGATTACTTTGAAGACCCGACGCGCGACGGCTATCGACTGAACTTGCACTACCATATTCGTGGAGAACTTCCGCGACTGTCCGCCAACTTCGATCACGTATCAATGCTGACTCTGTCAGGCAGCAATCACACACAAGGAGCAGCGGCGTTCCTGGGCCACTTTCCCCGACTGCGTCACTTGAGCGTTGACGGCATTCCCTTAGGCAACCTGCCAGCAGCCGTACCTCAAATGCGCGGCTTGAACGTACTGAGCCTGAGCGACTGCGCAGTTGCCCTGACGCCGCACAGCCAGGCCCAGCTCGCCTCGATGACCCAATTGCAAACCCTGGACCTGCATAGAAACCCTTTGGGTCGGGTGCCCAGCGTGGACGCGATGAACGAGCTGAACACCCTGGACCTGTCCGAAACCGGCATCGATCGCCTCCCTCCTGGCTTGCTCACTCGCAACGACCTTAGCGCGGCCTTTCTCAGCGGTAACCAGATCAGAGAATTACCGCAGCCACTGTTCGACCTGCCGTCGCATATCAGCGTTGCCTTCGACCTGTCTGACAACCCTCTGTCATCGGCCACCCTTGAGCGTGTTAAAGCCTATTACCAGCAGCACGGCACCTACTGGGAGGTCGATGCTCCGGCAGTGGATACGCGCGACGCAAAAATGCTGTATCCCTCACTGGACACCAACCAGATCAACCAGTTTATCTACAGCCTCCCAGGCGACCTGGAAGCGGGTAAGCGCGAACTGGCAAGGCTGGCCGGTGAATTGGATACGCTGCAGTCCGAGCTCAAGCACTGGGCACAACAACCGCAGCTGCCGCCACTGGAAGCCACCCGGCGGAGTGAGCTCAGCGCATTGCTTGAGCAGAGCTGGCGCAGGGACCCCCGCCACCAAGACACTCAATTCGTCCATACGCTGGAAATCCCCGCAACGCTCGCGGGCGAGCTACCCACGCTGAACGCGCGCTTTAAGCATGTTGGCTCACTGACCATCAAAGGCAACGGTAGCCCGATGGGGTCAACCGCCTTTATCGAAAGCTTCCCGGCCCTGAGTATCCTGGACATCAAAAACGTGACGCTCGGCGACATCCCTGCTCAGGTGTTCAGCCAGCAGGCACTATCCATCCTGGCGCTGCCACGCTGCTCAATAGAACTGAGCCCCACCAGCGTAACGGGTTTGCAAGGCATGACCCGCCTCGAATACCTGAACCTGGCGCACAACGCGCTGGTACGCACTCCGGATTTCAGTCACCTGCCCAATCTGAGCAAGATCTCGCTCAAAGACACCGGATTGATGCAGGTACCCCCTAGCCTGCTGGGCGACACGCCACGCCAGTCAGTCAACTTGAGCCAGAACGCCATCGAGGAACTGCCCGAGACACTTTTTTCCATGCCGGCCTCAACCACCAGTAGCCTGGACCTTTCCGCAAACCCCTTGACACCCCAAACCCTGGAGTCGATCAAACGCTACTGCCAGCGCACCGGGGAAAGCTTCGCCGCCCAGGCATCCGAATCACAACGCATACGCACGCAGCGGCTATACCCCTCGTTTCTGGATAATGAGGCAGACCGTTTCATCTTCCGCCTGCCCGGCGACATGGCGGCAATCGAACCTACGTTGGCGCGCCTGGAAGCTGAGTACGAGCGACTGAGCAACGACCTGCAGGTGTGGGTGCAGGCTGTACCGGATCGGCACCCCATCCTGGATGTGCCTATTGACGAACAAACCCGCGCCCAGGATCAACTGAGGCGGCGCAACTTCAAGGCACTGCTGGAGCAGGCGTGGCGGCGAGAAGCCCCCGAAGATGAAGAAAGCCTGGACGATGAGCTGACCCACCAGGTCCTACTCGACACACCGATACTCGGCGATTTACCGGAGTTGAACGCCAACTTCGACCACGTGACCTCGTTCCAACTGGACGGCAACGGCACCACGACTGGTGTCGACGATACGTTGCGCAGCTTCATCCATCTGCAAACCCTCAAACTGAGCAAGTGCTCCCTCGGCACCCTGCCGAAAGCGATCCAGCGGATGCCCAAGCTCTCCACACTGGAGATAACGGAGTGCGCAATCCGACTGACACCCGAAACCCGGGGCGTGCTGACGGGGGCGACCGAACTTGAGTTTATCAATTTGAGCAACAACCCCCTGGGTCACGCCCCTGACGTCAGCTCGCTGAACCAACTGGCTGCGCTGTATCTGAGCAACGCGGCACTGAGCGAAGTTCCAGAGGGCGTATTTGGCCTGGATCAACTGCAAACGCTGGACCTGAGCGATAACGCAATCCGAGAGATACCCCAGGACTTGCTGGAGACGTCAGCAACCTTCAATGGCGACAGCGACTTGAGCGGCAACCCACTGTCGGCGCAAAGCATGGAGCGCTTGCGTCAGTACTACCAACGCACAGGTGTGGACTTCCAGGTCACAGCCGCCACCTTGGACTCCCAAGGCAGGGCGCTGGTGGTGGGCCTGCCTGTACCAGACGAGGACTGACTGTTTAATCAGCCGCGCTCTGAGGGCACCGACGACAACTCGAAGGGGCTGCTGCTGCGCCGCTGGTTGCGGTCTTCCCGCGGCGTGGCGCCGAAGAAATTGCGGTAAGCGCTGGAGAAATGCGGCCCCGAGGAGAAGCCGCACGACAGGCCGATCTGGATGATCGACTTGCTGGTTTGCATCAACATCTGGCGCGCCTTGTTCAGGCGCAGTTCCAGGTAATACTGGCTGGGGACGCGATTGAGGTATTGCTTGAAGATCCGTTCCAGTTGTCGTCGCGACACGCACACGTGCTGGGCGATCTCATCGGTGGTCAGCGGCTCTTCGATATTCGCCTCCATCAACAGCACCGCCTGGGTCAGCTTCGGGTGGCTGGAACCCAGGCGGTTTTGCAACGGGATGCGCTGGCGCTCACCGCCCTCGCGGATGCGCTCGACCACCAGTTCTTCCGACACCGCACCGGCCAGCTCGGCGCCGTGGTCACGGGCCAGCACCGCCAGCAGCAGGTCGAGCACCGACATGCCACCACAGGCGGTCAAGCGATCACGGTCCCAGTCGAATAGATGGCTGGTGGCGATGACCTTGGGGAAGCGCTCGGCAAAATCGTCCTGCCAGCGCCAATGCACGGCGGCGCGGTAGCCGTCGAGCAAACCCAGCTGGGCCAGCGGGTAGACACCGGCCGACAAACCACCGATCACACACCCGGCCCGAACCAGCTGCTTGAGTGCGGTGCTGAGCTGGGACGCAATGATGGTGGGGGGTTCGTCCGCCAGCAGGAACAGCTTCTGGAAACCTTCGAGCTTACCGGCCCATGGCTCGCCGGGCAGTTGCCAGGCACCCGGGGTAGCCGGCTCGGCGAGCAAAAAAGACAGCTCGTAAACCACCTCCGGATGCACCCGCTGGGCGACGCGCAAGGCCTCCTCAGCCAGCGCAAGCGTGAGTGCTTTTGTGCTGGGCCAAATCAGGAAACCAATTTTGTGGGCGGTCATGGAGTGCTATCCGAAGCGAAAACAGTGAAAGAAGCCGTGGGCCAATGCTAGCCCGTAAACCAACACAAATCTCAAAAACAATGAAGACCTGCTCTCCTGTAGGAGCGAGCTTGCTCGCGAAAAACCTTAGAACGCCGCGGGGTATCAGGCTTCCCGCGTTATCGTTGACGATCTTCGCGAGCAAGCTCGCTCCTACAGGGGTTGAGTGGCAGTCTTGATTATTTCAAGCTACCGGAGAGGAACTGCTGCAACCGCTCGGACTGCGGGTTCACCAGCACTTCCCTCGGGTTGCCGCGCTCTTCGACAATGCCTTTGTGCAGGAACACCAACTGGTTCGACACTTCACGAGCAAAGCCCATTTCGTGGGTGACCACCACCATGGTGCGGCCTTCCTGGGCCAGGTCCTGCATGACCTTGAGCACTTCGCCCACCAGCTCAGGGTCGAGCGCCGAAGTCGGCTCGTCGAACAGCATCACCTCAGGCTCCATCGCCAGGGCACGGGCGATTGCCACGCGCTGCTGCTCGCCGCCGGACATGTGGCCGGGGAACGCATCCTTGCGATGGCCCACGCCGACCTTGGCCAGGTAGTGCTCGGCCTTTTCACGGGCTTCTTTCTTCGACACGCCCAGCACATGCACCGGCGCTTCCATCACGTTTTCAATCGCGGTCATGTGCGACCACAGGTTGAAATGCTGGAACACCATGGACAGGCGCGAACGCATGCGCTGCAGTTGTTTGGGGTCGGCGGCCTTCATCGCGCCGTCTTTGGTCGCGACCAGTTTCAGCTCTTCGTTGTTGAGCAGGATCTTGCCGGCGTGGGGCTGCTCCAGCAGGTTGATGCAGCGCAAAAACGTACTTTTGCCCGAACCACTGGAGCCGATGATGCTGATCACATCACCAGCTGCGGCGGCCAGGGACACGCCCTTGAGCACTTCATGACTGCCATAGCGTTTATGCAGGTCTTGGACTTCAAGCTTGTACATGCGGTCGGTTCTCACAAAAACAGGTGGTCAGTCGTTGAGCAAGCGCCCGTGACGCAGCGCTTCGCGCCCCGCCACCTTGGCCAGCCAGAAACCCGCTTGGGCATAACGCAGCCGTTCAACGGCAAACAATACCCCCGACGTACCGGCGTGAATCACGCTCACGCGGTCTTGCAGGGGGTCAATCACTTCAAAAATCGGCTCGCCCTTTTCTACCCAGTCACCGGCCTTACGCAGGTAACTGATCACCCCGGCGTGGGGCGCGAACAGCAATTCGGTGCCTTCGAACGGCATGCCTTCGCACGCTTCGTGTTGCGGCGCCGGCCATTCGCCCTTGATCAGGCCTTGCTCGGCCAGAAACGCCAGGATGCCTTCAGCGTGGAAGACCGCTTCATCGCGGCCGGTGTCAGCCTGGCCGCCCAACTCCAGCGTTGTCGCCAGACAGGCCAGCGGAATCTGTGCGTCGGGAAACGCGCGCGACAAACGCAGCCAGGGCAACGAACAGGCTTCATCGAACGAACTGCCGCCGGAATCTTCCGCGAGCAGGCCGACCTTCACATTCAAATGCGCCGACAGCGAGCGCCACTGCGGCCAGTGCTGGGGCAGTGCGTACATGTGCAGCGCGGCCTCGGCGTCGCAATGCAGGTCGAGCACCACGTCGGCGGTGCAGGCATGGCTGAGCAGGATACGTTGCATGCCTTGCAACTGGCTGCCTGGCGCGGGCAAGGCCGTGAGCACATCGCTCATGGCCTGGCGAATCATGCGCACATTGGCGTGGGGGTCATCGCCCAGCTTGCCTTGCAGCCGCTCGGCCACCGGTTCGCTCAGCTCAACGAAATCGCGGTTGAAATTCTTGCCGCTGCCCACCTCGAAACGGCCCTGATGACTGCCTTGCAGCAACTGGCCCAAGCCCATCGGGTTGGCCACCGGTACCAACTCGATCACGCCGTTCAGCGCGCCTTGCTGTTCCAGTTCGGTGAGGCGCTTTTTCAGCTCCCAGGCCGCGCGCATGCCGGGTAATTCATCGGCATGCAGGCTGGCCTGGATATAGGCCTTGCGCTCGCCACTGCCGAAACGAAACACGCTCAGCTGGCGTTCGCAGCCCAGGTGACCCCAGGGCAACAGGTGATCGATACGTTCCATATCAATGCTTCCGTGGAGCCAGGTAGCTCAGCCAGCGGCGCTCGGCCAACTTGAACAGGCGCACCAGGATGAATGTCAGGCACAGGTAGAATACGCCGGCGGTGATATAGGCTTCGAACGGCAGGTAATACTGGGCGTTCACCGTGCGCGCGGCACCGGTGATATCGATCAGGGTGACGATGGAGGCCAGGCTGGTGGTCTGCAGCATCATGATCACTTCGTTGCTGTACTGCGGCAGCGCGCGGCGCAGGGCCGACGGCAACAGGATGCGGCGGTACAGCTTGTAGCGCGACATGCCCATGGCCTTGGCCGCTTCGATCTCGCCATTGGGCGTGGCCTTGAGGCTACCGGCGATGATCTCGGCGGTGTAGGCGCTGGTGTTGATCGCAAACGCCAGGCACGCACAGAACGTAGCGCTGGACAGCAGCGGCCACAGGAAGCTTTCCCGCACCGCTTCGAACTGGGCCAGCCCGTAGTAGATCAAAAACAGCTGCACCAGCATCGGCGTGCCGCGAATCACATAGGTGTACAGCCACGCCGCACCATTGACGATCGGCTGCTTGGACACGCGCATCAGGCCCAGGGGCAAGGCAGCGAGCAGGCCGAAGAACAGCGCGATGGCGAGCAGTTTGAGGGTGGTCAGCAGGCCGCCGAGGTACAGCGGCATGGCCTCCCAGATGACGTTGTAGTCGAAGATCATAGATCAGCCGCCCTTACGCCTACCGAGTAGCGCTTCTCAAGGTAGCGCAGGGCCAGCAACGACACGCTGGTAATCACCAGGTACATCGCTGCCACTGCGAGGAAGAAGGTAAAAGGCTCGCGGGTGGCGTCGGCCGCCTGCTTGGCCTTGAACATCATGTCTTGCAGGCCCACCACTGAAATCAGCGCAGTCGCCTTGGTCAGAACCAGCCAGTTGTTGGTGAAACCGGGGATCGCCAGCCGAATCATCTGCGGCACCATCACCCGGAAAAACACCTGGAAGCTGCTCATGCCATACGCCAGGCCGGCTTCAGCCTGCCCCTTGGGAATGGCCATGAAGGCGCCGCGGAAGGTTTCCGACAGGTAGGCGCCAAAGATGAAACCCAGGGTGCCGATACCGGCGGCCAGGGGGTTCAGGTCGATATAGTCGTCGTAGCCGAGCAGCGGCGCGACGCGGTTGAGCAGGTCCTGACCGCCGTAGAAAATCAGCAGGATCAGCACCAGGTCGGGGATCCCGCGGATCACCGTGGAGTACAAGTCACCCAGCCAGGCCAACCAGCGCACCGGCGACAGGCGTAACGCGACCCCGATCAGACCCAGAACAATGGCCAGGGCCATGGACGACAAGGCGAGCTGAAGCGTCAACCATGCGCCATCGAGGATAACGGCCCCGTAGCCTTTCAACATGATTCAGGTCCTCGAAAAGGGGGATGAAAAAATGGCGCAAACTTCAGAGTGTTCTGTTGCTTGCGCCATTTCAGACAGACAGCTGCGACGATTTACTTGGCTTCAGGCCCGTAAATGTCGAAGTTGAAGTACTTGTCCTGGATTTTCTTGTACTCGCCGTTGGCACGGATCGCGGTGATAGCGGCGTTGATACGGTCCAGGTTTTCCTGGTCGCCCTTGCGTACCGCGATGCCTACGCCGTCGCCGAAGTATTTGACGTCGGTGAACGATGGGCCAGTGAACGCGTAGCCTTTGCCGGCGGGGGTGTCGAGGAAACCTTCCTGCAAAAGGGTGGCGTCAGCCACGGTGCCGTCGAGGCGACCGGCTTCCACGTCCAGGTAGATTTCGTTCTGCGAGCTGTAAGGCACAACCGTGGCACCTTTGGGAGCCAGCACTTCCTTGGCGAAACGATCGTGGATCGAACCGCGCTGCACACCAATCTTCTTGCCCTTGAGTTCATCCAGGCTGTCGCTGACCGTGGTGCCTTCCTTCAACACCAGGCGCGCCGGCGTCAGGTAGTAGCGGTTGGTGAAGTCAACGGACTTCTTGCGGTCTTCCGTGATGGACATGGACGACAGGATCGCGTCGATCTTGCGCACTTTCAGCGCCGGGATCAGGCCGTCGAATTCCTGCTCGACCCAGGTGCACTTCACGTCCATCTGCTTGCACAGGGCGTTGCCGATGTCGTAGTCAAAACCGACGATGCTGCCATCCGGCGCCTTCGAGGCAAACGGAGGGTAAGCGGCTTCAATACCAATCTTCAGTGGCTTGCCTTCGGCGAAAGCCTGCATGGACAGCACGGACAGCGCCAGGGCGCCCAACAGCACGAGTTTCTTCATCTTGGGACTCCATCGGTATAGGGCAAAACAGCAGTATGAGCCATGGCCCACGATGCGGCGAAGGTGAAACCGAATAGCGTTGCAGCGTCCTGCGCCAGAGAGTGCCAGCGACGACGAGCGAGTGATCGGCATTCTAACGACAGGCGGAAAGCCGATATTTCCTCAATGCGACAACAATTTACAGAAGCATCGAGAAAGCGGTTCCAGCCCATTGACAGCCTCTGGATTTTATGCAGAGACAAAAGATATTAAACCAGCTAATGCTGCAAATTGCGGGCCTATTATTCGCAAACCCTTCTGGCACGGCAAGTGTGGCGTTTAATCTTATTTGCGGGGGTGTCTGAAACGCGGTTTTTCGAGGCACGGACGTAGCCGTTCGCCTCATGCCAGGGCGCAGGGTTACACATTTGCGTTCGACGGTAACATTCAGAAATGTCCTACTGCGCAAATCGATATTTATTGGCTTGTTGGTTATGCAGGTCTGCCAGACCACCCTCTGCACATGCCTTGAAATGCAATCCAAATGTGGGAGGGGGCTTGCCCCCGATAGCGGTGTGCCAGCTGATACATGCTCCACTGACCCACTGCCATCGGGGGTAAGCCCCCTCCCACAAGGGACCTTCACTGTGTGCAGGATCCCATAAAAAAGCCCCACCCGGCCTGCGCCGAATGGGGCTCTGTCCCACCTACCCCGCTTTATGCGACGTTCATGGTCTTGTGCGTCTCAATCAACTGCGCAACCACACCCGGGTCGGCCAGGGTGGAGATATCCCCCAGCCCGTCATATTCAGCCGTGGCAATCTTGCGCAGAATCCGCCGCATGATTTTCCCCGAGCGCGTCTTCGGCAAGCCCGGCGCCCACTGGATCACGTCCGGCGAAGCAATCGGGCCGATCTCCTTGCGCACCCAGTTCTTCAACTCCAGGCGCAGTTGCTCGCTGGGCTCTTCGCCGCCGATCAAGGTGACGTAGACGTAAATGCCCTGCCCCTTGATGTCATGCGGCACCCCCACCACCGCCGCTTCGGCGACTTTCGGGTGGGCGACCATGGCGCTTTCGATCTCGGCGGTGCCCATGCGGTGGCCGGACACGTTGAGCACGTCGTCCACACGCCCGGTGATCCAGTAGTAACCGTCCTCGTCACGTCGCGCACCGTCACCGGTGAAGTACATGCCGCGGAAGGTCTTGAAGTAGGTGTCGACGAAACGGTCATGGTCGCCAAACAGCGTACGCGCCTGGCCCGGCCACGAATCGAGGATCACCAGGTTGCCTTCGGCCGCACCTTCGATCAGGTTGCCCAGGTTGTCCACCAGCGCCGGCACCACGCCAAAGAACGGACGCGCGGCCGAACCCGGCTTGAGCGCATGGGCACCCGGCAACGGGCTCATCATGTTGCCGCCAGTTTCGGTCTGCCACCAGGTGTCGACAATCGGGCAACGGGATTGGCCGACATTCTTGTAGTACCAGTCCCAGGCTTCCGGGTTGATCGGCTCGCCCACCGAACCCAGCAGGCGCAGGCTGCTGCCGTCGGCGCCTTCGCAGGCGGCGGTGCCCGAGGCCATCATCGCGCGAATCGCGGTCGGCGCGGTGTAGAGGACGTTGACCTTGTGCTTGTCGACGATCTTCGCCACCCGCGTGATATCCGGGTAGTTCGGCACACCTTCGAACAGCAGCGTGGTCGCGCCGTTAGCCAGCGGGCCATAAACGATGTAGGTGTGGCCGGTGACCCAGCCGACGTCGGCGGTGCACCAGTAGATTTCGCCCGGGCGGTAGTCGAACACGCGCTCATGGGTCAGGGCTGCATACAGCAGATAGCCGCCGGTGGTGTGCTGCACGCCCTTGGGCTTGCCGGTGGAGCCGGAGGTGTAGAGGATGAACAGCGCTTCTTCGGCGCCCATCTCCTTGGGCGCACACACGGTGCCCGCCACTTTCATCAGGTCTTCGTACCAGATGTCGCGATGCTGGTTCCACTTGATCGCGCCATTGGTGCGCTTGCACACGATGACCTTCTGGATGCTGCTGGTTTCCGGGTTGGTCAGGGCGTCATCGACGTTGGCCTTGAGCGGAATCTTCTTACCCGCGCGAATGCCTTCGTCAGCAGTGATCACCACCTTCGACTTACAGTCGATGATACGACCGGCCAGGGCTTCCGGCGAGAAACCACCGAACACCACCGAATGAATCGCCCCGATGCGGGTACAGGCCAGCATGGCGACCACGGCTTCGGGGATCATCGGCATATAGATAGTCACCACATCGCCGCGGTGCACATCCTGGCCGCGCAGGGCGTTGGCGAACTTGCAGACTTGTTCATGCAGTTCGCGGTAGGTGATGTTGCGGCTCTCGGCAGGATCATCGCCCTCCCAGATGATCGCGATCTGGTCGCCACGCTCGGCGAGGTGGCGGTCCAGGCAGTTGTAGGAAACGTTCAGGGTGCCATCGGCAAACCACTTGATGTCGACATGGTGATCGTCGAACGAGGTCTGCTTCACCGTGGTGAAAGGCTTGATCCAGTCGAGACGCTTGGCTTGCTCGCGCCAGAAACCATCGGGATTGACCACCGACTGCTGGTACATCGCCTTGTAGGTCGCCTCGTCGGTCAGCGTGTTGGCTGCTACTTCGGGACGAACGGGGTACAGGGAAGCCGCACTCATCTTTCTTACCTCGGTGACAATAGTTGTTGTTGTATGGCCCCTGTTGTAGCCGGGGTAGGCCTATAGAACCATTCGACGATGGTAGTAACAAGACCCTACAAATTGCCCAGCTATGCCGGTATCCCGCTCTGGCCCGGGTCCTGTGGCGCTTGGCGGCCTGCTGAAAAAACCTCCATCGAGGGATTGTTACAAAAACCGTCAAAAGTGTTTATCAAAACCACGGGTATATGAATATAACCCGGGCGCCTAAAATCAACTCCGCCAACCAAGGCACTCTGATTAACACCGTAACAGCCCCCACGAAGGCAACGTTAATCCGAACTTCCCAACTTTCAAGTGACACACGTGGCCTCACAAGGGCCCGTGACCCCTTTCGCCCTGAAGAAGGTAAATAGAGAAATGAAAGCTTTAGTAGTATTAGCCCTCAGCAGCCTGTGCGCCACCGCCGCCCTGGCCGACGAAGCCCCGACGGAGCTGGCTGGCGGCAACGCGCCGATTGTCGAGGACTACACCTACAGCACCCACCTGGACGTCGCCAAAGTAGTGTCCATGAGTGATATTCCACAAGTGTGTGAAGTTGTACCGGTGAAGATGGAATATGAAGACTCGCAAGGTCAGCGTCATATTCTTAATTATCATGTGATGGGCAATGGTTGCTCTAACGGATAATCGGTTTTCAAGTTGGATGCTTAATGCCGCAAGAAATCGCTCTTGCGGCCAAGGCCCGACCGTTGAAACACCGCGATCAAAATGTGGGAGGGGGCTTGCTCCCGATAGCGTCAGCCGCCGCACCCACCTTATAAAGCCCTGCCTGCGCCCCCCTATAAAAACCCTCACACCGCCCGTCAAAAAAATCCAATCCCGGCAAAGCCTCGCAAACACACGCTTTGGCCGTAAACCACGCTAATTTGGCGCCTGCAAGTGACCATCCGCCGCAACACAAACCCGTTTTTTTCCCTATAATGCGCGGGTAAATCGGGCCTGCAATATCCCTTTACACAGGGATGAAGAGCCAGACCTGAGGCCTCCGCTGGAGCCTGCACCTACCGCTCCGCACCTCAAGCCTCATGCAGTACCCGTTACGCAATTTCCGTTTATTTGCCTGCGCGAGCTGCTGCAACAAACGATTCCTTAAGATCCACCGCGGCCTCAGGGCCGTGTGAACACCCCACCATCCGGTTTCACACGGGCACCTTTGAGCCCTCACGCAGGAGACGACACGTCATGCTGAGCTGGGACGAATTCGACAAAGAAGAAGAAGGCGAAGTAGCCGCTAAAGGCGCCAACGCCGGCCACGCCACCGAAGCCAACATGGACCGCCTCGACGGAGCCGGCGCCGCCGCCGCCATCGAAGCCCGCGCCGTCACCGCCAGTGATTCGGCCGCCATCGCACGCGCCAAGGCCGAACTGGACAAACTCGACGTCGCCGAAGGCCTCGCCGAACTCGAAGGCGCCTCCGCCCGCGTCGCCGTTGACGAAAAGCGCATGATCAACTGCCGCGCCGACCTCAACCAGCTCGTACCCTTCAAGTACGACTGGGCCTGGCAGAAATACCTCGACGGCTGCGCCAACCACTGGATGCCGCAAGAGGTCAACATGACCGCCGACATCGCCCTGTGGAAAAACCCCGAAGGCCTGACCGACGACGAACGTCGCATCGTCATGCGCAACCTCGGCTTCTTCTCCACCGCCGACTCCCTGGTCGCTAACAACCTGGTGCTGGCCGTGTACCGCCTGATCACCAACCCCGAGTGCCGCCAGTACATCCTGCGCCAGGCCTTCGAAGAAGCGATCCATACCCACGCCTACCAATACTGCATCGAATCGTTGGCCATGGATGAAGGCGAGATCTTCAACATGTACCACGAGATCCCATCGGTCGCTAAAAAGGCCGCCTGGGGCTTGAAGTACACCCGCTCGATCTCCGATCCGAAGTTCGAAACCGGCACCGTCGACACCGACAAAGAGCTGCTGCGCAACCTGGTTGCCTACTATTGCGTGCTGGAAGGCATCTTCTTCTACTGCGGCTTCACCCAGATCCTGTCCATGGGCCGCCGCAACAAAATGACCGGCGTGGCCGAGCAGTTCCAGTACATCCTGCGCGATGAGTCGATGCACCTGAACTTCGGCATCGATGTGATCAACCAGATCAAAATCGAAAACCCGCACTTGTGGGATGCCGAGATGAAGGAAGAAGCGACCCAGATGATTCTGCAGGGCACGCAGTTGGAGATTGAATATGCGCGGGATACCATGCCTCGCGGTGTTCTCGGTATGAACGCGGCGATGATGGAGGATTACCTCAAGTTCATCGCTAACCGTCGCCTGTCGCAGATTGGGTTGAAGGAAGAGTATCCGGGGACGACGAATCCGTTCCCTTGGATGAGCGAGATTATGGACTTGAAGAAAGAGAAGAATTTCTTTGAGACTCGGGTGATTGAGTATCAGACGGGTGGGGCGTTGAGCTGGGATTAGTTATAAAGAAAAATAGCATTTGGCCAATGCTGACCAATGAGGTTGGTAAGCCCTGATTACCAGGGCTTACTTACCCGAATTCAAAAGACTTTAAACCACCCCTCCACCACTCAAAATAGCGTTCAGCCGAACCAACTCACTCTCAAGAAAGTCATTTCGCTCGGCCAATTTAGAATTTTCACCTAACAGAAAACTTTTCGATGGCTTTTTAGGGTCATGATACACACCCAAATCAAAAACCAACTCCACCTCATCTTTGTAGGGCATTAAAGGCTGGTATAGTTGGTAAAAAGCTCGTCCCACCGCTCCTCTAAAGAGCTCGAGTTCTGGACGTTTTGATCCCGCTGATAAAATATGGTCAGTAGCAATTCCAGGATAGGGATCTATATAAACAATTTTCTTTAGCCCAAGCTGATATGCCTTTTTTGCACAAAGTTCGCACGGGCTAGCTGTAGTGAACAATATTCCGCCCGAAAGTCTTTGTCCTCCAAACTTAGATATTTGCATAAATGCGTTTTCTTCAGCATGTAAAGATCGGGTATGAACTTGGTTTTTCTCACCCTCTATCTCATTTTGTATACCCTTAAAACAGTAAGATAGATTCCTATCCCCCTGTCCACTCCTGGCGATTATTTTGGAAAACTTATTACTCAATGCAGCTCTAAACTTAGGATCCTTTTGCTCGTAATCACTGTAGTCCTCTTTATTTAACCCCAGCAATAAGTCCTCTGCACTTCTCAATATACAGGGTGTCTGCCCCTGAGGCGTGCTATTCCAACCGACTGATTTAATACTATAAGACTCATCTGTTACAACCGCCCCAACTTGTCTAGATATACAGCCAGAATTTTGCTTTGCCGTATACGCTATCTGCATACAGTTTTCTAAAGACGTAGGCATTATAATTCCCGGCCTAGCCATCAGCGTTACATACCAAGCCAACTGACTCACTAAATCATTGTGATTAAATTCACTGCCCTTAGAGTTATGAATGTGAACATCAGAATTTTCTATACATTCCTGCATATTTTGCGCAATGAATCTCTCTGCTCCTGAGAGCTTACTGGGATATTCTTTAGCGTCTATCTCAGCAATCACTTCAATTGAAAGCTTTCGAAATTCTCGCAAACTACGACGCCTTTCAACATCTGTCGTATTAATAGAGAACAAATAAAAATTCGCATATCTGCGCTTTAGAAAGAATGCCTCGTAAGGACTCCTAATCGCATCAATCACGATGCGGCAAGGCAAACCATCCAATTTCGTTTTAGCTCGAACAACCTTAATAATAAAATTAATATGTTTAGGAAAATTAAATATTTCCCCCGCAAAAAATCTCGATTCATCAGCTCGCGCTGACGCTCTTATATTGTCGCCAGTCTTTTGGTAAAGCCGAGTAAAATTTGCGCCACCTAAAACAACTCTCAACTTATCAGTTATTATCGGCAACTCTTCCAGGTAAAGATCAAACCAATCTAAAACGTGATTTGAAGCAAGCACCCCATAGGTCAAATTAAGTTTAACCACCTTTTTTCTTACCGCATGAAAAATCTTGGATGCCGCAACTATATCTTGCCTAGAAAAGTCGGGGAAAAAATTCGCCAAATAACTGCTAAATGCACGAACTGAGAGAATAGATAAATGATATGTAATAATACAGCTCACCTCAATTCTATAAAATGGTTGCCAGCCGCTTCCATCAATATATCTTTTTATGATCCTATGCTTTTTTAATTCATTGGCAGTTAACCCTTCATAACCTTCAGCAGGAACATTTATCTCACCAGAAGATAATATTTTAGCTGCGGTAGTACATCCGGATCCTGTACGACCAGTCAAGCCAATTATGAGAAAATTCTTTGTCTCTTTATATATATTATCAATTGCTGACGCAGTACTACTTTCCATAGATTCCTCGTTACACAGCAATTCGTTGAGAACACGATCTGAAAAAGTGGCAAATGGCCGCTAGATCATAGATCACGTATTGCACGTCTGCGCAGAAAAAAGGAAATTTCTTACTTATTTGCATCCCGTGGGGAGTTGTTTGTAGTCTTGGTTTACAGCTAGCCTCATCTCAGGTGCCTAAGAAACGCCCAACGTAGAAGCAACCCTCATGCACAGTCAACAATCCGGCGGGCCTCAGCTCCTGCGGAACTCATACTGCGTTGAGGCGATGCCCGTTGGAATTTCTTTAATCCACGCTCTACGTTGGGCCAAGCCCTTCCATAAAACACGTAGAGGTCATAGAAATGCGTAGTCAATACCTGCTCGACTCATCTGCCAACGAGAGGGTAGTGATACCTGATCCATTCATTGCCACCGTCTTCACTCGTTATACCCATCCATTACATGCCCTTCTTTTAGAAAACCAGCCTTGGTTTTGTGCCCGCGATCTTGGGCGGTTGATGGGCTGGTATCTGGATGAGCGAACGACTCGCAAGCTCGATGAAGACCAGCGAAGAACGGTAACCCTACTGTTCCACGGTCAACCGGAAGAAATGCTGATGATCAGCGAATCCGGCGCTTACGCGCTGCTGGTCTATCACTACACACCGGGGAATCGCCTGTTACGCAGCTGGCTCACTCATGAAGTGGTTCCAACATTGCGAGATGAGCGTCAGCCACGAACGGTAGAGAGACCGTTGCTGAGCATGCTGGATTGGCCGGAGATGTCTTTGAACTTGCTGCATTGGCAGGACGAAGGCTGGATTAGGCTGCGGGATATGCCTTACCTGTTGGTCAACCGGACCCATCGGCTACAGTTCTCAAAAACTCCGTGGTGGCGCAAGCTCATGCAGCCTTTCCGAATTAAGCAGCGAATTTGCTGACGAACACGACAGTCAACTCCGACCAATCCGTAGGAAATTTCGTAGACGCAGTAATGGCTACTCAGTATCGTCCGAGGGTTTTCTACCCTCGGCGGCTGTATGGATACGCAAAAAGGTAATACCGGATGGAGCGACGAGGAGCTTGAAGCTTCCGTCGATGCTTATCTCAAGATGTTGAAGCTGGAGGATGCTGGCCAGCCTTATAAAAAATCAGTCGAACACGAGCTTTTACGTTCCGGTGCGCTGAGCGCGAGGTCTTCAGCGTCAGTCGACTATCGCATGCGCAATATTTCCGCCGTATTCGAAACCCTGAATCAGAAACCGATTGCTGGTTACACAGCTGCAAATAATGTCGGCTCAAGAATCGTCTCTCGTATCGTCCGAATACTTGCGCAGCGGGGAGTCGTTGAATCTCAAGACAGCGCCCCAACGTTTGACGAAGAGTTACTTGAGCGGCGTGCAGCGAAGCTTCAAAGCAAACCTATCAAGACCAAGCCCGAAGGCATCACTACGCCGCAACAAGTCAGTACCGCCAGCACATCCTACGTGCGCGATCCGGAAGTGCGGGCTTGGGTACGTCAGCAGGCAGCAGGTGTTTGTGAAGGCTGTGGCCTACATGCACCGTTCACGCTAGACAACGGCCAGCCATTTCTTGAAGTACATCACGTCAAGCACCTCGCCCAGAAGGGTTCGGATCGCATCACCAATGCTGTAGCCTTGTGCCCCAATTGCCATCAGCGTTGTCACCGGTCGAGCGATCGGGATGCCTTCACCGAGGGGCTTTACGCCAAAGTCGGAAGATTGGCACGGGAGTAGACTCCTGCTGTCACACCTGATGCACATTCGAAAAAATACTAGATAGGACCGAGGCCAACCCGTGAACCCAGACATGCTCGAAGCCGGCCCCATCGACGCCAAAGTACTCTCCGTCTTTGACTTCGACGGCACCCTCACCCACCACGACAGTTTCGTGCCGTTCCTCAAGTTTGCCTTTGGCACTGGCGCGTTTTATGGCCGGATGGTGAAGCTGGCCGTGCCGGGGCTGCGTTTTTTGGTGCGGCAGATCAGCCGGGATGAGTTGAAGGCGCAGTTGATCCGCACCTTTATGACCGGGGTGGAAAAGGCGTGGGTGCAGCAGAAGGCCGAGGAGTATTGCCAGCGCAATTGGGCGCGGTTGATGCGTCCGGCGGGGGTGTTGTCGGTGGAGCAGGAGTTGGGCTCGGGCGCGGTGGTGACGCTGTGTTCGGCGTCGCCGGCGTTGGTGTTGCAGCCGTTTGCCGATCGGCTGGGGATCCGCTTGATCGGGACTGAGCTTGAGGTGGTGGACGGGGTGCTGACCGGTAAGCTCACGGGGAATAATTGCCGCTGTGAGAACAAGGTGCTGCGGCTTGAAGCGGTGTATGGGGACCTGGGGGAGTATCGGCTCAGGGCCTGGGGCGATACTCGTGGGGATCGGGAGTTGCTGGCGGCGGCGCAGGATGCGCATTTTCGGCATTTTCATGCGAAGAAGAAAAGGCGGGCTCGGTTGCAGCGGTGATGCGCCGTCTAGACGAACAGCGAAAAGCTTTCCGGCCCCTCAACTTTCTGAAATAGCCGGGTGAACTCTACCACCGGGTTACGTAGCGTACGGAGGGGCTGTGAAACAGACCTCGTCGGTTGCTTATCGGCTCTTGGCCGAATCGTAGACAGTGCTACGTTCCCGCTTACCCACCGCTAATACGAGGATGACTATTCGATCGTCCTCAACACGGTAGACCAGCCGAAAGCCGGCACCACGTAATTTGATTTTGTAGCAATCCTTCATTCCATAAAGCGCGTCAGCTGGAACCCGCGGGTGATCTTGGCGCTCCTGAAGTTTGCGCAAAAACTGATGACGAATTGTACCGTCCAGTTTCTTGAGTTCCTTTAACGCCTTCGGATCCCACTCAATACTAAACTCAATGCCCATTGGCGATATCCGCCTCTGCCTCAGCAATCAGCTCATCAAGGGACACCCGAATCGGTGCCTCCTTGGCGTCCAGCCTCTCCTTGACCAATTGCACCAGTTCCAGCTCATCAAGGCGCTCAACCATCGCCTCGTATACGCTAGCCGGGACCATATAACCCATCACGCGATTATGGTTGAGGACAGCCACCGCCGAGCCGTTGGCTCCGTTCATGACGGATGAAGGGTTCTTTTTGAGTTCGGATACGCTGACGGCCACGTCAGCCAAAACAAGTTGCATGGAGATCTCTCCTTTTAAAACAGGTCGTTATTTTGGTCTTTTTTTCGCTTACTCACAAGCGGCTGACGGAGAGGTTCCTTGAAGTGATTTTTGTTTGATGCATAGACACCCTCCTACGGGATGTTGAAGACAATAGGCTTGCCGCCTATGCAGAAAATATGTCGCTACAAATAGCGCGCTCGCCAGCTAGAACGCGGTGATCCCATCGCAGCCTCGCTAAAGCTCCACCCCTCCCACATTTGATCTTTGGCGGGGCTTAGAGCGGCGTCTTCAGGTCCACGCCCAGCGCCGTGGCGAAGGCTTTCACCATCGGGCTTCTTGGCGCGTTGTGGCGCAGGATCAGGTTGAACGCGGTGCTCAGGTGGACCCGCTCCGGGCACAGTACGCGCAGGCGCCCTTCCCTTACCAACGGCGCGGCGTAGTGTTCCGGTAGAAAGCCCAGGAAGCGGCCGGTGAGGATCAGGATGGCGACGGCTTCCACTTGGGAGGCCGAGGCCGACTGGCTGTCGTGGTTGACGAAGTTGGGCTTGTCTCGGTGGATGGCGTAGCGGTGGTTGACCACTTCGTATTGGCGCAGTACCTCGGGCGGGATGTCGTTTGCGGTGAACAGCGGATGTCCTACGGCGCAGTAGGCGTGGGCCTTTTCTTCGTAGAGTGGGAAGTAGTCGAACTCTTCGCGGCGTTGGTACACCGGGACGATGCCGGCGACCAGGCGCCCTTCCACGACGCCGCGTTCAACTTCATCCAATTGCGAGGCGTGCAGGCGCAATCTGATCTTTGGCGATTCGCTGTGCAAGGTGCGCAAGGCGGCAATAAGCGGCGAGTTAATGTCGGAGACGGTGTTATCAATAACGCCCACACTAAGGTCACCAATCAGCTCGTTTTGCGCTGAACTAAGCTTGTCGCGAAAACTGTCCACTGAGGTAAATAACTCAATGGACGCTTGATACACCAACTTGCCTTCTTCGGTCAGCCCGAAGCCTTCCCGGCCGCGTGTGCACAGGCGCATGCCGATGCGAATCTCGAGGTCGGAGATCTGTTTGCTGATGGCCGCCAGGCCCACGTTCAGTTCGTTTTGCGCGGCACTGAAACCGCCGGCCTCGACCACGGCCATGAATACCCGCAGCAACTTGAAGTCCAGCCCGCTCAGTTGCAGTGGTGGTCTTGTGCCGGGTTTGGGGGGCAGGTTTCCAGAAGTGGAAAGTGGGGTTTCCATAATGCGCGTTGACCTCGAGTGCCATATTCAACAGGCTTGAACCCAATCCTTGAACATAGCCAGGCGGCGATAATGAACATAAACATCCGCCCTTGGCAACCTTGAATACGGCGCGTCAGACGCCGGTTCCAACGCGTTGAAATTTTCTTGTTACTGCCTCCGACTCTTCTAAAAACAAGCGTGAGGAATACCCATGTCCCAGCCCACCGACCGCCTTTGGGGCGCTCGTTTCAAGACCGGTCCGTCTGCGGCATTGGCCGCGTTGTCACGCTGCCCCGAGCGTTATTTTCGCCTCACACCCTACGACCTGGCCGGCTCCCGTGCCCATGCCCGTGAGTTGCAGCGCGCCGGGTTGCTGGATGAGTCGGAGACCCTGCGCACGCTGGAAGCCCTGGACCGTATCGGCGATGACTTCGCCGCCGGCTGCCTGCATCCAACCCTGGATGACGAAGACGTTCACACCTTTATCGAACGCGTATTGACCGAGCGCCTCGGCGCCCTGGGCGGCAAGCTGCGCGCCGGGCGTTCGCGCAATGACCAGACGGCCAACGACCTGCGCCTGTTCCTGCGTGACCATGCGCGCACCATCGCCACCGAGGTGCTGGGGTTGCAGCAGGCATTGGTCGAGCAGGCCGAGCAGCATATTGAGAGCATCTGCCCCGGCTTCACCCATCTGCAGCAGGCGCAGCCGATTGTGTTCGCCCACCACTTGCTGGCCCATGCGCAGTCGATGCTGCGCGATGTGCAGCGCCTGGTGGATTGGGACGCGCGTACGGCGTTGTCGCCCCTCGGCGCGGCGGCGATGGCGGGTTCGGCGATTGCACGCCAGCCGCAGTATTCGGCCAAGGAAATGGGTTACACCGGGCCGTGCGAAAACTCTATCGACGCTGTCGCCAGCCGCGACCATGTCGCGGAGTTTCTGTTTGTGGCGGGCATGCTCGGGGTGAATATTTCGCGGCTGTCGGAGGAATTTTGCCTGTGGTCGTCGCGCCAGTTTCGCTGGGTGGTATTGGATGATGCCTACGCTACCGGTAGCTCGATCATGCCGCAGAAAAAGAACCCGGACATTGCCGAACTGGCGCGCGGCAAGGCCGGGCGTTTGATTGGCAACCTGACCGGGTTGATGTCGACACTCAAGTCGTTGCCGCTGTCGTACAACCGTGATTTGAGCGAAGACAAGCACAGCGTGTTGGACAGTGTGGACACCTTGCTGCTGGTGTTGCCGGCGATGGCCGGGATGGTCGCGACCATGAAGGTGCAGGTCGAAGAGCTGCGGCGGCAGGCGCCGATGGGTTTTACCCTGGCCACTGAGGTGGCGGATTGGCTGGCCACCCGGGGCGTGCCGTTTAAAGAAGCGCATGAGATTACCGGCGCGTTGGTGCAGGCCTGTGAGAAGCATGAGATTGAGTTGTGGGAAGCCTCGCCGGCGATGCTGGCGCAGGTGGATGCGCGACTCACACCTGAGGTGCGCGATTGCTTGACCCTGGAGGCGGCGATTGCGGCGCGCAATGGGTGGGGCGGAACGGCGCCGGAGCGGGTGAAGGAGCAGATTGGGCGGTTGAAGGTGGCGTTGGCTGAGCAGCAGGTATGGGCTGAGAGTTATCAGGGATTCAGGATTTGACGATCGTTCCCACGCTCTGCGTGGAAATGCATCCCGTGACGCTCCGCGTCGCCACATTATGCGCGGGACGCGGAGCGTCCGGGGCGGCATTCCCACGCGGAGCGTGGGAACGATCAGCATCAAGCAAAATTTTTGGAGAATCACCATGAACCAAACCCCGGCCGAGCGCTTGGAGATAGAGCGCAAGTTGTCCGAGAATCAGTTCGATATCACGCAGTACGAGCACGTACCGCGGCGTTATTACGGGCGGATGTTTTTTGCCACGTTGATCGTGATTGCGTTGGCGGCGCTGTTGCGTGCGTTTGCCGATGGTCAGATCGAATGGTCCTACATCGGGCAGTTCCTGACGTCTGAAGCCATTCTTTGGGGCCTGGCCAATACCATCATCATGTCGATCCTGGCGATGGCGCTGGGCGTGGTCATCGGGGTAATCACGGCGATCATGCGCATGTCGGCCAACCCGATCCTGCGCTACGTGGCGATCACTTACACCTGGTTGTTCCGCGGTACGCCGTTGATTCTGCAACTGCTGTTGTGGTTCAACCTGGCGCTGATCTTCCCGGTGATCGCCATTCCCGGCCTGTTCAGCCTCGACACCGTCGACCTGATGACGCCGTTCGTGGCCGCCCTGCTCGGCCTCAGCATCAACCAGGGCGCCTACACCGCCGAGGTGGTGCGCGCCGGGCTGTTGTCGGTGGACACCGGCCAGTACGAAGCGGCCAAGTCGATCGGCATGCCGAGCCTGCAGGCGCTGCGCAGGATCATTCTGCCGCAGGCCATGCGCGTGATCATTCCGCCGGTAGGCAACGAGTTCATCAGCATGGTGAAAATGACCAGCCTGGCCAGCGTGATCCAGTATTCGGAGCTGCTGCACAACGCGCAAAACATCTACTACGCCAACGCGCGGGTCATGGAGCTGCTGATGGTGGCCGGCATCTGGTACCTGGCGGTGGTGACGGTTCTTTCATTTGGTCAAAGCCGCCTCGAGCGCCGTTTTGCCCGCGGCGCCGGCAAGCGTTCGTAAGTCTGGGTTGAGGAGATTTGCCCCCATGAGAAGCATCGTCAAGGCCGTCAACCTGAACAAGTATTACGACCAGTATCACGCGCTGCGCGACATCAATATCGAGGTCGAGCAAGGCGAAGTGATGTGCATCATCGGCCCGTCCGGCTCGGGTAAAAGCACCCTGCTGCGTTGCGTCAACCAGTTGGAAAAAATCGACAAGGGCGGCCTGTGGGTCGACGGCGAACTGGTCGGTTACCGGGTGGTCGGCAACAAGCTGCACGAGATGAACGAAGTGCAGATCGCCCGGCAGCGCCTGGCCACCGGCATGGTGTTCCAGCGTTTCAATTTGTTCCCGCACATGACCGTGCTGCAAAACATCATCGAAGGCCCGTGCCAGGTGCTCAAGCGCTCGCCCAAGGAGGCCACCGAGGATGCGCTGGAGTTGCTGGCCCGCGTGGGCCTGGCGGACAAGCACAATGCCTACCCGGTGGAGTTGTCCGGCGGCCAGCAGCAGCGTGTGGCGATCGCCCGCGCGTTGGCGATGCGCCCCAAGCTGATGCTGTTTGACGAACCCACGTCAGCCCTCGACCCGGAGCTGGTAGGCGAAGTGCTGTCGGTGATGCGCGATTTGGCCACCACCGGCATGACCATGATCGTGGTCACCCATGAGTTGGGCTTTGCCCGCGAAGTGTCCAACCGCATGGTGTTTATGGATGCCGGCCAGATTGTGGAAGCCGGCAGCCCCGAAGACATTCTAATAAGCCCACAAAACCCGCGTACCCAAAGCTTTATTTCTGCCGTTCGCACTTAACTAAAAAACTAACGAGAACGCCCCCATGAAAAAGATGTTTATTCCTTCGTTGCTCGCCGGCCTGATGGCTTCCAGCGCGGTGTTCGCGGCCTTGCCCGCAGCCATCAAGGACAAGGGTGAGATCAGCGCGGCCATCGTGCCGAACTACCCGCCGATGGATTTCAAGGACCCGGCCACCAATAAGCTCACCGGCTTTGACTTCGACCTGGGCAACGCCCTGGCCGAACGTCTGGGTGTGAAGATCAAGTGGCAGGAAACCGGCTTCGAGCAGATGCTCAGCGGCCTGACCACCAAGCGTGTCGACATCGTGCTGTCGGGCATGAGCGATACCGCCGAGCGTCAGAAATCGGTGACCTTTATCGACTACTTCACCAGCGGCCCGCAGTTGTACACCCTGGCCAAGCGTGAAGAGATCAAGGAATTGACTGACCTGTGCGGTAAAAAAGTCGGCACCAGCCGCCGGACCACCTGGCCGTCGGAAATTACCGCGTGGAGCAAGGAAAACTGCGAAGCGGCGGGTAAGCCGGCGATCGTGGTAATCGGTACTGAAGGCTCGGCCGATGCGCGTGCGCAGTTGCAGCAGAACCGCCTGGATGCGGCGATGCAGGGCAGCGAGACGATTCCTTATCTGATGTCGCTGGACAAGGGCAAGTACAAGCCGGTGGGGCTGGCGATTTCCAAGCAGTTCACCGGGCTTGGGATCGAGAAGAGCAATACTGAGTTGGTCGCCGCGATCAGTGAAGCATTGCAGGGCATGATCGATGACGGGACCTACGGCAAGATTTTGAAGAAGTGGGATCTGGAGCAAGGTGCGGTCGAGAAGATCAGCATCAATGCGGGCCAGTAGAAACGAGGTCTGAAAATGTGGGAGGGGGCTTGCCCCCGATTGCGGTGGGTCAGCTATACATCCGTTTAATGACACGCCCTCATCGAGGGCAAGCCCCCTCCCACATTGGATCTGTGTGATCTTAAGCAACAACAAGGATGCTCTCCCCCGCCGTGGCCACCTACTCCCTGGTAATTCGCCGCCTGTTGATTTGCTCGGTGACCATCGTGGTCAGCCGTTCCATGACCAGCCCACTGCTGGCCCTCTGGCTGAGCACCCGCCTGGGCCTCAACCAGCAGGACATCGGTCTGCTGATGGGCGTTGCCGTGTTTATCGCCACGTTGCTCGGTCTGTACGGCGGCTACATCATCGACCGCCTGGAAAAGCGCAAGCTGCTGATCCTGGCCATGCTCTCCAGCTCCATCGGTTTTCTGTTGCTGACGTTTGCCAGCAACCTCTACCTCACCACGCTGACCCTGGTGATCACTGAAGCCGCGTCGGCGCTGTTCCTGATCGGTTCCAAGGCGATCATCAGCGAAAACCTCGCGGTGGGTGAGCGCGCCAAAGTGTTTTCCCTGCGCTACACCCTGACCAACGTCGGCTATGCCACCGGCCCCATGGTCGGCGTGGTGATCGCCGGCCAACTGCCCTGGGCGCCATTCCTGATCGCCAGCGCAATTGCTTTTGGCAGCCTGTTCCTGATGGTCGGCATTGCCCCGACCGCACGGGATAGCCGTCATAAACCGCAAAGCTTTCTGCGCACCCTGCAGACCTTGCGCAGCGACCGCACGCTGATCCTCTTCACCAGCGGCAGTTTGTTGAGCACCATTGTCCACGGGCGCTACACCCTGTATCTGTCGCAGTTTCTACTGGTTGCCTACAAGCCCGCAGCCGCCTTAAAGATTCTGTCCGCCGTGCTGGCCTGCAACGCCATCACGGTGATTTTGCTGCAGTACCAGATTGGCCGTTTTCTCAAACGCGAGCAGTTACGCCACTGGATTGCGCTGGGCACCTTGCTGTTTATTCTCGGGTTGATGGGGTTCAGCCTGGCCGACAGCCTGGTCAGTTGGTGCCTGGCGATGTTCGTATTCACCTTGGGCGAGATGATTATCTACCCCGCAGAATTTCTGTTTATCGACACCATCGCCCCCGATGCACTGCGGGGCAGCTACTACGGCGCGCAGAACCTGGCGGCGTTCGGCGGAGCGATGAGCCCGGTGATGTGTGGGTACCTGCTGATCAATGCGACGCCGGCCAGCATGTTTTATGCCCTGGCGGCATTGACCGCAGCCGGCGGAACCCTGTGTTTCCTGAGTGGGCGACGGGTTGCAAGTTCTTGCTGATATTTGCGCAGGTTCTCGCTATTAATAGCCAAACCTCTCACGGACCCGAGCCCCATGAAATTCGATACGGCCTACAGCCTGAGTCTCGATGACAAGCTGTCAATCTATGACGTACGAGACCTGAATTTCGACGAAACCACCGATTTCGATTCCGACACAGACCACTTTCTCTGCCCCAACGATGTCTGCCGCGCGGCGTTCGATACCGGCAATGCCCTGAGTACGTTCAACGCAAAGAACGTCAACTACAAGCGCACGCCCCACTTCAAGAACAAGACCGGCACCCGGCATATCGAAGGTTGCCGCTACGCCAGCGCGCACCGGAACGCGACCGGAGAAAGCGATGACGATCGCGAGGAAAACTTCCCGTCAGAGTTTGTGCTGACACGGCGCCAATACGAACGTAAGAGCCACCTGACAGGCACCGAGAACGTCGCCCTGCAAGAACCAACGAAAGCCCCTTCAAATCGCGTCGCCACATCCCACGGCAATAACGACACCACCCCGGACAAAACCAGCGTATTCGCCCACCCGGTGGAGTGCTACGTGTCGAATATCGATGACAAGGACAAGCTCAAATCAATGCCGTTGAAAATCGGCGAGCACACAGCGACGTACTGGACGCTCTTCAAAAAAATCGAATACCTGCAGGACAACAAGGGCCTGATCTACTGGGGCAGGATCAAGGCCATCAAGGACTACACCAGCAGCTTTCGCATCGACTTCGAAAAGAAGGTATGGCTCGACAAAAAGCCCTACGCCGTCAACGTCTACCTGAGCAAAAAGCTCATCGAGAACTATCGCAAGCGCACGGCATTCCTGGAGCAGATCAAGGCCGCAGCAGCCAGCGAGCACGCGCTGTATTGCTTTTTCTACGGCGTCACGCCGCAGCTCAAGCACGTGCCGAGCAAGAAGAACCCCGAGCAGACGTTCGGGGTATTCAGTGCCAATATTGAAAACCTGGATCACCTGATCATTCGCGAGGCGCCCGGCGTGGAGTAGGCGCAGGCTGGAACGCCAGCCATTGCCCTGAGTTGATGAGCGGTAGGAACAACTGTATAAAAACACAGTATAGTTGTGCCTCCCCTGTCGAACCTGGAGAAATCCCCATGTCCTCTCTGGCAATGAGCTCTTTCGTAGAACAGCAGATCGTCCTTCATCAATTCACCGCCAAACACAGCGCCCAGGCCCGTGTCATGTTGGGCTGGAGCCGCGAAGAACTGGCCCGCCAGGCTGGCGTGGCGGTGCAGGCCGTTCAACAACTGGAGAGCCATGGCGATGTCGAGGATGAAACTCGACTGGCCCTGGCGTTTTGTCTGGAGGCCCAAGGGCTGGTGTTTTTCCCGGGGTTTGCACCCGGATGGGGAATGAGCAAACGCCGGTTCGACGTCGTATCGGCCGAGCCTGCCGCACCTGGGATTATTTCCCGGTTGCTGGGCTCACCCGCTGCATCAATTGATTCAACAACGCCTCAACCGAATGGTGCGTAGAGTCCAGCCGGATTACCGGGCAACTCAGTGGTTTCAGCCAGCTTTCATGCCGACGCAAACTGCGCAGGCTGTGGTTACCATCGTCGTAACGCGCAGCCCAGGCAAGAAATGCGGCGCTGTTTGCATGGCGGCTGCCGCCTTCGAGTATCTGGTCGCCGTAGCGCTGTTGTTCTCGCACGCGCAGGCGATGCAGGCGGACGTCGGGGCCCAGGCGCAGAAAAACCACGTGGGTAAACAGCGGGATCAGGGCATCCCCCCATCCGCATAGCGAGCCGGACAACACCCAACCTTCATGGCGTGCGGTGTGTTCCTGCAGCAGGCGGATGCGCTCACCTTTGGGTCGGGCAGCAGAGAACGGCTCCGGGGTTTGCTGCCAGTAATAGAAGTCCGAGTCGAAAAAGGCCACATTCAGGTATTCGGCCAACGCCTTGCCCAGGGTGGTGGCACCTACGCCCGCAGCACCCAGGATGTGAATTCTATAAGCCATGGTTCCTCTCCATGACGTCGAGTTTAAGCCATGCCGGCATCAGGCCCGCAACGGTGCGATTCCACGCATGATGTGCGGAGTTTGCGCACAGAGGCAACCTCTGCTGCACGTGGTTCAGCAGAGGTTGGATCTGCGTCAGGCTTTGCCGGCAGTTACCTCGGCCGTGTTATCTGCCGCTACCGGTGCTGGCTTAAACGGAGTGCCAGGCAGGAAAGCCGGCTCTTTGATCGCCTGTGTCGCTTGCTCATAAACATACGCAGCCGACAGTAATGTGGCCTCGCTGTCAGCCGCGCCGTAAAGATAAAGTGCCGTTGGCATACCCTCATCATCCATGCCCGATGGAACGGACATTCCCGGGTAGCCTGCCGCAGCGCTGAAAAAATAATTGTTTGAGAGAAAGTTCGACACCATGGCGTCAAGCTTGTGCTCTTTCATCGGATCATCGATGGTTTTCTGAAAAACGGGCAGGATGGCCTCCCACAGCTTATCGCGCTGCTCCTGAGTCGTTTCCAGGCCATTGATAAGTTCCAGCACCTTGTGATCAGGCTCACCGGGTTGCTGGTGACGCTTAATGGATGCAATCAGCTCCGTAAGCGATTTGACAGGCAAGCCTTCGCGTCCGGCAAGGTACTCTTCCATATGATGTTTGACGTCTGAAAACAACGCTTCGTTGTAATCGGTGTAGGTTCCCTCTTCGACACCATCCTCAAGCGTTCCCACGGGCACCAGGATCGCACCTTGAGACCGCAACACCTCAAGCGCCTGCGAATAATGCTCGCGGTCGGCCCGCTTCGCGGGGTCGCTGGCCTCCTCTGCAGACAACTCAGGCACAGGCGTGTAGCCAATCCGCTTACCTTTCAAGGCATCGGACCGCAGGCCTTCGGTGTAGGCACGGGTCTCGGTCATGGCGTTGAGCGCTTCTGCAGCATCGCAGACATTGCGGGTGAATGTGCCAATCGTATCCATGCGTGAACTGATCATGACCCCCTCGGTACTCAGCAAGCCAACGGAGGTTTTCAAGCCAAAAACGCCGTTGTAGGCCGCAGGCGTAATAACCGAGCCGCTGGTTTCTACCCCCAGTGCCAGCGGTACATGCCCTTGGGCAACCGCCACGGCAGAACCGGAACTCGATCCTGCCACCTGCCCTCCCAGGCGATGGGGATTGAGCGTCTGACCACCTCGCGAGCTCCAGCCATCCAGCGGCAGTTCAGAGCGGAAGTTGGACAGTTCGCTCATATTCGTTTTACCTACAACTACCACCCCCGCCCTTAGCAGGTTATCCACGACCTTGGCATTCTTTGAGGCGGCCTTCCCCACCAGAGCCTTGGAGCCCGAGCTTGTTTGCATACGGTCCCTGGTTTCGAATACGTCCTTGAGCGCAATGGGAACACCGTGCAAATACCCGCGCACATGGCCCTTTTTACGCTCCAGATCGCGCGCCCTGGCATCCTTCAGTGCATCCGGGTTGGTTTCCACGAATGCGTTACCGCCCTGCAGTCCACGATCAATATTGGCGATTTGTCTGAATGAGTCTTTCACCAGTGACTCTGAGGTGACCCCGCCGCGGCTGGCCATTTCCCCTGCCATTTGACAGGCGCCCTTGAAGCCCTGCGGCGGATTTGAAAGTTCTTGGAGCAAGCCTGATGCCCACCCACCTGCCGAAACGGGTCCGATCATGAAATACCCCTGTAACTGACTGAATGAGAGCTATCGGCCGATAGCCCAACACTAGTCTAAGAGGCTGCTAACGGGCCTCTTTACAGACTGATCCTGCTGCCCGGCATGATCATTCCATACCCGTTGTAGGCACACCGAGTAGTACCAGTTGCGCGTAAGTACGCAGTAGAACCTTCACGCGGTCGCCCGCCCAGCGGGCCCCATAAAACCAGAGCCAAGTCCCCTCTTCGAGTGCCTGGCAGCCACTGGGGTATCCGCTTCTGCAAGCGGCATGAAACGCCTGACTCTGCTCGTCTGACACCAAGGCATCCAAACGATGGCTGGCCACCAGCTCGTCGATGGCAGTGCCGGACTCAAGCGGGTCATCCGTACGCCGCGCGTCCACTGCCACCAACTCCACCCCCGCTTGGCGCAGGATGGCGAAGGCTCGGCGCAAGGTTGCACTATGCTCTGTGGGTTCGCTATGACCACCGCGTACATACCGGCCGGCGTAGCCGATACGCCAGCCATCCAGCACCGGGGCGACACCAAAAGCACTGTTGTTTTGCACCAGGGGGACTTCAACCATCACGGGCTCAGTAGGGTCGACACCACTGATGGCCACCAGTGATAAAGCGGGGTCTCGCGTGGGTTTGATCATGGGCGCCAGAGCATTGTAGCCGGGTATGAGCACCGCTCCCTCGGCGCGTCCGGCAGCGAAGACGATAGCACCGGGGCTGGCGTTATCGGTTCGCGCCTTGGGAGTCGTGGAAGAGCCAGGTTCGGCGCCCTCCTGCGCAAAGGCATGCGGCGACGCTGAAAAGCAGGGTATGCCCAATCGCCATAGTTTCTTGCAGTCGTCGTTCATGACAACGTATCCCCCGAAATTAAATTTCCGAGGGATCATCGCACTCCCTTCCGACGTTTGTCGCAGCGTTGAAACACCCTGAAAATACCTTTTTCCACACGCCCGTCAATTAGCCGGCAGCGTGTTCTTTGGCATCATGCGTCTCTACGTCCAGCCACCACGCATGCCCTCGCTCGGGCTGGTTGAGCCTGAACGCCTGCCCCATGGCCGGTGTAGTGATCGACACATTGCGCTCCCAGGCCAGCGCCATGATGCGGTCGAACGGCTCGTGCCAGGCGTGGAACGCCAGGTCGAACGTACCGTTGTGAATCGGTAGCAGCCAACGGCCCTTGAGGTCGATATGCGCCTGCAATGTTTGCTCCGGCTGCATATGCACGTGAGGCCAGTCGACGTTGTAGGCACCGGTCTCCATGAGGGTCAGGTCAAACGGTCCGTATTGCTCGCCGATCCGCTTGAAACCGTCGAAATACCCCGTATCGCCGCTGAAAAAGATCCGCCGCGCATCATCGATCATCACCCAGGAACACCACAGGGTCTGGTTGCCGTCAAACAGGCCACGCCCGGAAAAATGTTGCGCCGGTGTGGCAACAAAACGAATGCCATCGACTTCGGTGCCTTGCCACCAATCCAGTTGCCGCACCTTGCCGGCATCCACGCCCCATTTGACCAGCGTGTCTCCTACCCCCAAAGGCGCAAGAAAGTACTGCGTCTTGTCGGCTAATTGGACGACAGCCGTACGGTCGAGGTGGTCGTAGTGATTGTGGGACAGGATCACCGCTTCCAATAGCGGCAGCTCTTCAAGGCTGATAGGCGGTTGATGGAAACGCTTCGGGCCGGCCCAGCTGAACGGCGAGGCGCGCTCGGCGAACACCGGGTCGGTGATCCAGAACTTACCGCGCATTTTCAGCAGCACGGTTGAATGGCCCAGGCGGAATACACTGTGATCAGAAGCCGCCAGCAGGTGTTCGCGGGTCAGGCGTTGTACCGGGATGTCGCCCACAGGCCGGGTAGTGCGCGGCTTGTTGAACAACATGTTCCAAAAGATACGCAAGGTCTTGCCAACACCACCGTGCGGCACCGGCGCATCGTTATTGAAATGCCCCTGGTCCCGCTCGGCAGGCTTGAGCGCAGTGGGTGCGGGATCAAGACGGGTTGAAAGGGTGGCCATTACAGAGTGACTCCTGCGTCCGCTGATAAATTACACTGCACAGTGTAGTTTCTACATTGCAACAAAACCCTGAACAAGTAAACTGCCAAGTGTAATTTCATCCTTGAGCCTAACTTCCTCCATGAATGCCTCCCCACGCCTCACCGACCGTAAACGCGAAGCCATCGTGACGGCGGCCATCGCCGAGTTTCGCGAGAATGGCTTCGAGGTCACCAGCATGGACAGGATCGCCGCCACTGCCGGTGTTTCCAAGCGTACGGTCTACAACCACTTCCCCAGTAAAGAAGAGCTGTTCTCCGAAATCCTGCACCAGTTGTGGGCCAGCAGCTCCGCGCAGCTGGATGTGGCGTACAGCAGCGAGCAACCCTTGCGCGATCAACTGCGCAAGTTGTTGGAAGCGAAAATGAAGATGATGTTGGATGCCAACTTCCTCGACCTGGCGCGCGTGGCCATCGCGGCCACGATCCATTCGCCGGAGCGCGCCCAGGACATGGTCAACCGCCTGAGCGCGCGCGAAGAAGGCTTTACCGTATGGGTACGCGCCGCCCAGGAAGACGGCCGTCTGAGTGGCGACGACCCGGCGTTCGCCGCTCACCAGATACAAAGCCTGCTCAAGGCCTTCGCATTCTGGCCGCAGATTACCCTTGGCCAACCGACCCTCGACGCAGCCTCCCAGGTCCATGTGATCGAATCGGCGATCGATCTGTTCCTCGCAGGTTATGAGGTCGACTCTCGCCGCTCCCGGTAAGCGGTCGGCCTGGGTTGTCTTACAACTCCTCGTCTGAATCTTCTTCCGCAAGCCCGCCGCGATAGCATAATGCCGCCATTGGTCGCCCAACACAAAATACGTTTCCCAAGCGGCGAACTTCCTGGCTGGCCAATCACTCTGAACCCGTTGTTCCACCCCTCTGTCAGCACAAGGAAGCTGGCAATGAGCAAGTCAACCGTGAGGCCCAGATGCCCTACGGGGTCAGGCGCATCTACATGGAATCCTCATCCGCATGCCTGCTCGAGCTTCCGACCATGCTATTCAATGCTTACAAAAAAACCATCAGCGCCTTGCAACACACCAATGCGCAACAAGCCAGCCTGCTGGACGCGATCGAGCGCTCCATGGCGGTCATCGAATTCGACACGCAGGGCACGGTGCTGCGCGCCAATGACAATTTCCTCAAGACCATGGGCTATCGCGCCGAACAGATCCTGGGCCAACCCCACCGCCTGTTCTGCACACCGGCGTTCGCCCGCAGCGCCGAGTACAACCAGCTGTGGACGCATCTACGCAACGGCCAATTCGAGTCGGGCACCGTTGAGCGAGTGGGCGCCAATGGCCAATCGGTGTGGCTGGAAGCCAGTTACAACCCGGTAAAGGATGAAGCCGGCCGCGTGATCAAAGTGGTGAAATACGCGATGGACGTCACCCCGCGCCTGCAGGCCGAAAGTGAAGCCAACGCCAAGCTGCAAGCCATCGACCGCGCCATGGCGATGATCGAGTTCAACCTCGATGGCACCATCATCACCGCCAATGCGAACTTCCTGCAGCGCATGGGCTACAGCCTCGCGCAGATCCAGGGCAAGCATCACCGCCTGTTCTGCACACCAGAGCTGGCCGGCAGCGCCGCCTACAGCGAATTCTGGAAACGTCTGAACCAGGGTGAACTGTTCAACGGCCAGTTCGAGCGCGTGGACAAACACGGCAACACGCTGTGGCTCGAAGCCAACTACAACCCGGTGTACGACGCCAGCGGGCGTCTGTGCAAGGTGGTGAAGTTTGCGTCGGACGTCACCGCACGTGTGCAACAGCATGCCGCTGACGCGCAAAGCGCTGCGCAGGCGTATCACCTGTCGCTCAATACCCAGGACATGGCCGAAAAAGGCGCCGACGTGATTCAGAAAACCGCCACCGGCATGCGCGACATTGCCGTGGATATTGACGCTTCCTCGCAACTGATCGCCAAGCTGGGCGAGCGCTCGCAACAGATCACCACCATCGTCAACACCATTCGCGGGATCGCCGACCAGACCAACCTGCTGGCCCTCAACGCCGCCATCGAGGCCGCCCGCGCAGGCGAGCAAGGCCGTGGCTTTGCCGTGGTCGCCGATGAAGTCCGCCAATTGGCGGCGCGTACCAGCGGCTCCACGACGGAAATTTCCGGCATGATTGCCATGATCCAGGACGAAACCCGCCAGGCCATCGACAGCATGGACGCCACCCGCGACCGTGCGGCCCAGGGCGTGGAGCTGGCCAACCAGGCCGGTACGGTAATCCTGCAGATTCGTGAAGGCACCAGCGAGGCGGTGCAGGCGGTGAGCGCGTTCGCCAACGAGCGGGGCAATCGCTGACGGCTTCTTCATGTGCCTGGCCGGGAGGCTCGGTCTATAGTGCGTAAGCCTTACGCCCTCGACTCGAGCCTGCCATGACCTCAGATAAACCCGACCCGATCCCTGTCGACCACCTGCGCTTCCATCGCCACCACGCTCACCTGGCGCCGACCTTTGGCAACGATACCTTTGCCCTCAAGGCCGAAGCCTTCGCGCGCTTCTTTGGCACGCCGACATTCCTTGGCGCGCAAACCGCCATTGTAGTGCTGTGGGTGGTGCTGAACGCGACCGGCATCACCCACTTCGACGTCTACCCCTTCATCCTGCTCAACCTGGCCTTCAGCCTGCAATCGGCCTATGCCGCGCCGCTGATCCTGCTGGCCCAGACGCGCCAGGCAGCACGCGACAAAGCCCAGTCCGACGCCGACGCGCAGCACCGCGAAGCCCTGGCCTCCGCCAATACCGCACGCCAGGCCCAGGCCGAACAGACCACCCAACAGCTGCTGGAACTGTTGGAGCAGAACACGCGGTTGACGCAAATGACCAAACAGCTGACCGAGCGTATCGAAACCCTGACCAGTGAAATGCATGAGCACTTTGTGCGCAAAACCTAACGGCGCAGCCAGCGCACGTGTCGCCCCAGCTCATCAAACAGCGTCACCACCGAACGCAACGCCCGGCAATCAGGGCGCGTCAACAGCCACAGCGCCGTGTCATGTCCTGCCAAAGCGGGGCCCAGCCGTTGCAAGCCATCGTCGATCAGGAAATCCGGCAACGCCGCCACCCCAAGCCCGGCGCGTACCAATTCCGTCACCGACTGCATGCTGTTGCAGCGATAACCGGGACGCACGCCCGGCAGATGCTCGCGGCGCCAGGTCACGGTGGGGTGGTCAGGCAAGAAGTCATCCGGCGCGATCCAGGTCAGGTCGGCCAGTTCATGGCCTGCATGCCGACGGGCATAGTCGGCACTGGCGCACACCTGATACGTCACCGTGCCCAGGCAACGTCCGACAAGATGCTCCGGCGGGTTCCTGGTCAGGCGCAGCGCGATATCCGCATCGCGGCGGCTGAGGTTGGCGAAATCGTTGGAGGTGCTCAGCTCCAGGATCAACGCCGGATAGTCCGCCATGAAGCTGGCCAGGGCGGGTAGCAGCAGACCTTGCAGCACCGAGTCGGAACAGGTCAGGCGCACCGTGCCGCTGATCACTTCACCGCCCTGCTCCACACCGATGCGTGCAGCCTCCAGGGCAAGCTCTGCGCGCTCGGCCTGTTGCGCCAAGTGGTTGGCCAGACTGGTGGGCAGATAGCCGGCGCGGCTTTTTTCAAACAGCGGTTGGCCCAGGGCTGCCTCCAGGCGCCGTACCGCGCGGAACACCGTGGACACATCCACGCGCAGCAACCCCGCCGCCCGCGCCAGCGTGCCGCCACGCACCAGAGCGAGGACCAGCGACAGGTCGTTATAGTCGAGCTGATAGTGCGTGACTGCATTGACCATGTGGGAAAACGCCAATATCGATTGCGTGAGCGCCAATCTATAGTGCCCACCAGGACACCACAAGCCATGGGATGCACACGATGAACGACACCCCGCTGCACCTCGCTCTGATCGGCGATTACAACCCCGACGTGATTGCGCACCAGGCCATCCCGGTAGCGCTGCAACAAGCGGCCCAAGCCCTGAAGCTTGACATCAACCTGCACTGGCTCGGCACCGACACCCTCACCTCCCCGGCCTCGCTGCACAGGTTTGACGGCTTCTGGTGCGTGCCTGCCAGCCCTTATCGCGACATCGAAGGCGCGCTGCGAGCCATCCGCTTTGCCCGCGAACAGCGGCGACCTTTCCTCGGCACCTGCGGTGGTTTTCAGCACGTGGTACTCGAATATGCCCGCAACGTGCTGGGATGGGCGGATGCCGAACACGGCGAGTTGGTACCGGACGCCGAACGCGCGGTCATCACGCCATTGAGCTGTGCGCTGGTGGAAGCCAGCGACACCGTGCGCCTGCTACCCAATACGCGTATCGCCCAAGCCTACGGCAGCCTGGATATCCACGAAGGTTATCGTTGCAGCTACGGTATCAATCCGCAGTTCGCTCACGCACTGCTCGACGGGGAGATGATTCCAAGCGGCCATGACGCGGCTGGCGAGCTTCGCGCGATAGAGCTGCTGGGCCATCCATTTTTCCTCGCCACCCTGTTCCAGCCCGAACGCGCCGCCCTCAAAGGCACCACGCCGCCACTGGCGATAGCCCTGCTCAAGGCGTGCCAGGAGGCCTCGGCATGATCGCCAAGACACCGGCAGCGCCTCACTACGCAGTGATTTTCAGCTCACTGCACACCGATGGCGACCAGGGTAGCGCGATCACACAGGCCTAGCTGACCAGACTACGCAACGCACTGATCTGCGCGATCTCGACCCGACGCATATACACCCGCAACGGTTCGCTGATGTTGAGCCGGTCGTCGATATTCTGCTCCAGCAGTAACTGAATGCGCGCGCGCGACAGGATCATGCTGTGGTCGGCAGCCGGGACCCAGACGAACTCGGCGGTGGGAATGATGCCGTCATCGGCCACGTCCATGCCGAAGGCATCTTCGCTGAAACGCACGATGTACTGACCCGTCTTGCGGTTCAGGCCGACAAAGCCGTGGAGTTGGTCGGCGGCCTGGCAGATAAGCTCGGAAGTGATGCGCATGGTAAACCTCACTGAAAAGTCCCACAGGGACTGGAAAGATGGTTTACACGCGTGGCAAAAAATACCGCCCTCTGACGGGGCAGTTGCGGCCAAGAGTACTGCAATACATCACAGAAAAACCCTAAAAGTTGGTCCGCGCGCAGGTTAATGTCGGTTTGGTGATAGCGCCTTTCGCAATCAATTGTTAAAAAGGACGCCTTCTCAAAGTTACCTCCACGAAAGGACTTCCCATATGCCTGTCACGTTAACCAACGGCCTGGTGCGCACCACGATAGGGAGTGCCGTGCTGCTGGCGCTGATGCTCGGCCTTGCGCCCGCACAGGCTGCCGACCCGATCAGCCCGGCTGAATTGGCGACAAACGAAGGCATCCCCTACCCTGCGGTGATCGCCCACCGTGGCGCGTCCTATGACGCTCCCGAGTCCACCGCCGCTGCTTACAAGGTCGCGCGGGACCTGGGCGCCGACTACCTGGAACTGGACCTGCAGCGCAGCAAGGACGGCGTATTGTTCGCCCTGCACGACAACAACCTGCAGCGCACCACCGACGTGGCGACCAAGTTCCCCGAGCGCAAAGACGCGCCGGCCAACGAATTCACCTGGAAAGAACTGCAAAGCCTGGACGCCGGCAGCTGGTTCAACGCCGCCTACCCGGACCGTGCACGCCCGGGTTTCGTCGGCCTGAAAATCCAGAGCCTGGATGACATCATCAAGATCGCCGAAGGCAATCCGCAACATAAGCCAGGCCTGTACATCGAGACCAAGGAGCCCAAGCAATTCCCGGGCATCGAAGCCGACCTGAAAAACAAGTTGCTCGACAAGGGCTGGTTGAGCTCCGCCGGCTCCAAGCTGGGCAAGAGCAACACCGGCGTCGGCCAGGGCAAGGGCCGTGTGGTGCTGCAAACCTTTGAGGTGGCCAGCCTGAAAGAACTGCAGAAAGAAATGCCCAACACGCCGAAGATCCTGCTGTTGTGGGTCGGTGAAGGCAGCATTGAGCCCAAGTCCAAGGTGACGTTCGCCGAATCCGGCGAGGCGACCAAAGCCGCCTATTACGCCAAGCAGGAACCGAAAGACGCGGCCGAATTCGAAAAATGGGTCGACCAGGCCAAAAGCCTCGGCGCCATCGGCACCGGCCCTTCGGCAGAGCTGACCGACCATGGCGACCAGAGCTACACCGACCTGGTCAAGCCTGAGATGAACAAGCTGACCCACGACAAGGGCCTGTTGGTGCACGTGTACACCGTGGATGAGCCGGTCGACTTCGACAAGGTGATGAAGGCCGGTGTCGATGGCATCTTCACCAACCGTGCCGCCGAACTGTTGAAGTTCTACAAGCGCTGGCCGTCCTCCAGCGTGCAGGACCTGCTGAGCGATCATAAATACTGAGGCGTTGGTGTCAGTGAGCCATTAAGGATGAGTTAAGTTGCGCCGGTTAATCTGGCGCCACTTAAACAGCTCAACCAGAAGGACACACACCATGAAAACCTTGACCGCTTTGTTCGCTGCCACTGCCCTGACGCTGACTGCCGGCCTGGCCCAGGCGGATGTTCGTCCGGACCAGATTCAAGGCCTGCTCAATTCCGATGCCGTGATGCCATTCGAAAAACTCAACGCTGCGGCCGTGGCCAAACACGCTGGCGCAACGATTAACGACACCGAGTTGGACCACAACAACAGCGGCGTACTGGTCTATGAAGTTGACCTGACCGACACCGCCGGCAAGAACTACGAAGTGAAGCTCGACGCCAAAACCGGCGCTGTGCTGGAAGACAAACTCGATACCTGAGTCAGCTGAGTTGAACTGCCGAAAAACGCGCCACCTTCGGGTGGCGCGTTTTTTTGTGGGCGCACGTTCAATCGTCACATAATCGTCATCACGCCTTGCAATGATTCGCGCATGCGAACCTGTGAAACGTCCTACAGGCGCTTTCTCTGCGAGCCTCCATGAATCACAGCATCGACCACGCCCATCAGGACCCCGACCTGTTTGGCCTGCTTTACGGTTTCCGCTTTCTGCCCGGCGAAAAAGGCCAGCAGATTGACTCAGCTACCGCACTCCAGTGTCTGCAACAACCCGGCGATCCGCAGGAATTTCTCTGGCTGCATCTGAACCTGGCCCATGCCGCCTGTGAGCGCTGGATGCAAGCGCACCTGGAACTGCCCGAGGAGTTCTTCGAAGCGTTGCACGAGGGCTCGCGCTCCACGCGCATCGAGCACGTTGATTCGGCCCTGCTGGCGGTGGTCAACGATGTGGTGTTCAACTTCAGCAGCATGGTCTCGTCGGATATTTCCACCTTGTGGGTGTGCGCACGCAGTCGCTTGCTGATCAGTGCGCGCCTGCAACCGCTGCACTCGGTGGATAAGTTGCGCTCGTCGGTGAAGGCCGGTGAACGTTTTCGCTCGCCGCTGGAATTGCTGGTGCATTTGCTGCGCGACCAGGGTGAAGTGCTGACGCAGATCGTGCGCAAGACCAGCCTCAGCGTCGATCATATCGAAGACCAGTTGCTGTCCTCGCGCCTGTCCACCAACCGCGCCGAACTCGGTGCCGCGCGCCGCGTGCTGGTGCGCTTGCAACGCCTGCTGGCGCTGGAGCCGGGCTCGCTGTTGCGCCTGCTCAACCGGCCGCCGCAATGGCTGCAAAAGGAAGACGTGAAGGAGTTGCGCAAATCCACCGAAGAGTTCGCGCTGATCATCAACGACCTGACGGCCCTGGGCGAACGCATCAAGCTGTTGCAGGAAGAGATCGCCGCCAATCTCAACGAGCAGAGCAACCGCACGCTGTTCACCCTCACGGTGGTGACGGTGCTGGCGCTGCCGATCAACATCATCGCCGGCTTTTTCGGCATGAATGTGGGTGGGGTACCGCTGTCCCAGGACCCTGAAGGCTTTTGGATATTGGTCGCGCTGGTGGCGACCTTCACCCTGATTGCCGGGCGCTGGGCATTCAGAAAGCGTAAGGACTTGATGAATTGAAACGCACTCCCCACCTGAACACTGACCTGCCGCAGCATCTCTGTAACAATTTGCAATGATCATGAACGCCATCCTCCTCACACTGGATGCTCCGGCATGGCCACCCCTTCCCTGACAGCCTCACCCTCCGCCCCCAAACCGCGCCTGGACACCAAGCCCGGCCTGGTCACGGTGATCATGTTCTTCGCCGTGCTCGCCATGGGCCTGCTGTTCACCGCTTACAGCCTGATGCACGACATGCACGAAATGGGCGCCCAACTCACCACCTGGACGCCATTCCTGCTGCTCGGCGTGGCGCTGCTGATCGCCCTGGGCTTTGAGTTCGTCAACGGCTTTCACGACACCGCCAATGCGGTGGCCACGGTGATCTACACCAACTCGCTGCCGCCGCATTTCGCGGTGGTGTGGTCGGGCTTTTTCAATTTTCTCGGCGTGCTGCTGTCCAGCGGCGCGGTGGCGTTCGGCATCATTGCCCTGCTGCCGGTGGAGCTGATCCTGCAGGTGGGCTCTTCGGCCGGCTTCGCCATGATCTTCGCCCTGCTGATCGCCGCGATCCTGTGGAACCTCGGCACCTGGTGGCTGGGTTTGCCGGCGTCGTCGTCCCACACACTGATCGGCTCGATCATTGGCGTCGGCGTGGCGAATGCGTTGATGCATGGTCGCGATGGCACCAGTGGAGTGGATTGGAGCCAGGCGGCCAAGATCGGTTACGCGCTGCTGTTGTCGCCGCTGATCGGCTTTGCGTTTGCCGCCTTGCTGTTGCTGGCGCTGCGCGCCTTTGTGAAGAATCGCTCGCTGTACAAAGCGCCCAAGGGCGACACCCCGCCGCCGTGGTGGATTCGCGGCATGCTGATCGTGACCTGCACCGGAGTGTCGTTCGCCCACGGCTCCAACGATGGGCAAAAAGGCATGGGCCTGATCATGCTGATCCTGGTGGGCACACTGCCGATGGCCTACGCGCTGAACCGCACCATGCCGGCCGATCAGTCACTGCAATTTGCAGCGGTGGCGGAAGTCACCCAGGCCGCATTGGTGAAATCCGCACCGCAGCCGGCTCCCGGCGATTCACGAGCAACCTTATCCACTTACGTGCGCACCAAAGAAGCCACCCCGGAACTGGTGCCCGCCCTTGCCGCCATCACCGGGCACATCGGCGCCGAAGTCAAAGGCTATGGCTCCCTTGCCGCGGTACCGGCTGAAGCGGTGGGCAACGTGCGTAACGACATGTACCTGACCAGCGAAACCATTCGCCTGATGGACAAGGGCAAGGTCGGCAATTTCGACGCCGACACCCAGGGCAAGCTGCAGTTGTTCAAGCAACAGATCGACAGCGCCACGCGCTTTATCCCGCTGTGGGTCAAGATCGCGGTGGCCATCGCCCTGGGGCTTGGCACCATGGTCGGCTGGAAGCGCATCGTGGTGACGGTGGGCGAGAAGATCGGCAAGACCCACCTGACGTACGCCCAGGGCGCCTCGGCCGAGACCGTGGCGATGCTGACCATTGGCGCGGCGGACATGTTCGGTTTGCCGGTATCGACCACTCACGTGTTGTCATCGGGCGTGGCCGGGACCATGGTGGCCAACGGCGGCGGCCTGCAGATGCGCACCATCCGCAATTTGTTGATGGCCTGGGTATTGACGTTGCCGGCGGCGATTGTGTTGTCGGGCAGCCTTTACTGGCTGTTCACCCAACTGTTCTGACCCACCCTCAATCGAATAATGTAGGAGCGAGCTTGCTCGCGAAAAACTTACAAGCACCGCGCTCATTCAGAAAGCACGCGTGATCGTTGACGTTTTTCGCGAGCAAGCTCGCTCCTACAAAAGCGTTATTAGGGCAAGCCCCCACCCACCTTGTTCCCGGCGTACAGTTAAAGATGGGCCTGCAGCGTGGCCGCCAGCCACTCCATGAACACCCGCACGCGCAACGGCAAATGCCGCTGGCCGGCGTAGAGCAGCGACACGTCCAAAGGCGGCGCCGGGTAATCGGCCAGCACCGCGACCAATTCGCCACTGGCCAGCAAGTCGCGAATGCCGAGCCGTGGCACTTGAATAATGCCAAAGCCGCCCAGGCACGCCGCCTGGTACGCATCGGTGCTGTTGACGGTCACCCGCCCGGCCATTGGCAGCCGCAGTACCTTGTTGCCTTGCAGGTACTCGAACCCCGCCGAGCGTGCACCCAGCGGCCGTACGTAATGCACCAGCCGATGCTGTTCCAGGTCAGCCAGAGTGTGCGGAATGCCGTAGCGCTGCACATACCCCGCGCTCACGCAGTTGACCATCGGCATGCTGCACACCCGCCGCGCCACCACGCTCTGATCGGGCTGGGCGCCCACGCGCACGACGCAGTCGAAGCCTTCGGCAATCAGGTCGACCTGGCGATCCGAGCTGCCGATTTGCATCTCGATCAGGGGGTGGCGCTCCATGAACGGGGGCAAGTTGGGCACGATCAGCGTGCGCGCTATCACGTTGGGCATGTCCACCCGTATGCGCCCGGCCAACTGGGTTTCGTCCTGTCGAAACAGCCCTTCGAGTTCCTCCATGTGTGCCAGCAAATCCTTGCTGCGCTCATACAACACCTGGCCGTCCTGGGTGGCCTGCACCTTGCGCGTGGTGCGTTGCAACAGGCGGGCGCCGAGCAGTTCTTCCAGGGCGCGCACCTGTTCGGACACGGTGGAGCGCGGCAAGCCGAGGCTTTCACCGGCCTGGGTAAAACTCGACAGTTCGGTCACGCGCACGAAGGTGCGCAGCAGCTCAAGTTTATTCATGGGATTGTTCGCCTTGTCCGACCAGTGATTCCGGTATAGCGCTGTTTATCACGTTATGGGCGGACAAATACACTCAGTCCCATCATCACCCAAGAGGACTGCACCATGACCCCACGTAAAATCGCACTGATCACCGGCGCCAGCCGTGGCCTGGGCAAAAGCGCTGCGCTGCACCTTGCCGCCCAGGGTGTCGATATCCTCGGCACTTACCACAGCAGGGCCGATGAGGCGCAGGCGTTAGTGACGCAAATCGAACAACTGGGCGGCCGCGCGGCGATGTTGCAACTGGATGTGAGCCAGAGCGCGACGTTTGCAGGCTTTGCCGATCAAGTGACTGACGCGCTCAAGGATGTATTCGCACAGGATCAGTTTGATTTTCTGGTCAACAACGCCGGTATCGGTATTCACGCAAGCTTTGCCGAAACCACCGAAGCCCAGTTCGACCAACTGGTCGCTATCCAATTCAAGGGGCCGTTTTTTCTGACCCAGAAGCTGTTGCCGTTGATTCGCGACGGCGGGCGCATTCTCAATGTATCCAGCGGCCTGGCGCGCTTCAGCCTGCCGGGCTACGCGGCCTACGCGGCGATGAAAGGCGCGATGGAAGTGCTGACCCGCTACCAGGCCAAGGAGTTGGGCGCGCGCGGCATCAGCGTGAATATCCTCGCCCCTGGCGCGATTGAAACCGACTTCGGCGGCGGTGCGGTACGCGACAACGCCAACCTCAATGCCATGGTCGCCAACAACACCGCCCTGGGCCGCGCCGGTTTGCCCGACGATATTGGCGGGGCCATCGCGCTGCTGCTGGCCGAGGGTGGCCAATGGATCACCGGCCAGCGGATCGAGGCCTCGGGCGGCATGTTTCTTTAAGCGGCTGGCGGCTACAGGGCGATTGGCGTTTTGCGGGTGACTTTTTCCCGGATCACGTCATACGCCCAGTGGTACACATAGGTGTACGGCAGGAAGAACAGCAGCACGCCGATGTCGAGGATGAAGGCTTCCACCAGGCTGATCTTCATCAATGCGGCAATCAACGGCACCGCCAGCAGAATCAACCCGCCTTCGAACAGCAGCGCGTGCAGCACCCGCGTCCGGCCTCCATTGGACAGCTGCAGGCGCACTTTAAGGCGATCGAACAGGCTGTTGAAAATGACGTTCCAGCTCAGCGCCAGCAAGCTGATGCCCAAGGTCACCGCGCCCATTTCCAAGGCCGGTCGACCGGTCACCCAGACCAGCAAAGGCGTACAGATCACTAAGGCCAAACCTTCGAAGCCCAAGGCTTGGAAAACGCGTTCAGTCATTGATTTGGTGGGGTTCATGAGCCGGCTCCGTGAGTGACGATGGTTGCCATGATCACGCGCCGGACCGATACTTCCTAACCAATAACCATCGATTAAGGCGATAGTCATGCCTTCCCATGAAGTGCTCCAGGCATTTGTTCAGGCCGCCACCCAGGGTTCGTTTTCCGCCGCCGCACGCAAACTGGGCAAGAGCCAATCCACTGTGAGTGCGGCCGTGGCGGGCCTGGAAATCGATCTGGATGTGGTGTTGTTCGATCGCAGCAGCCGCAAGCCGACGCTGACCCCGGCCGGCCATGTGCTGTTGCAGCGTGCGCAGCAGGTGCTGGAGGCCAGCAGCCGGCTGGAGCTGGCGGCCAGTCAATTGGCCCAGGGATTGGAGCCCAGGTTGAGTATCGCCATGTCCGATACCTATCAGTCCGACCGTTTCGAGGTCGCCCTCAGCGCCTTTGAACAACGCTACCCGGACCTTGAGTTGGAATGCCTGATCGCCGAATGCGAAGACCTGATCGCCCTGGTGCAAAGTGGCCGGGCGCAGATCGCGTTTATCGAGCAGCAGCAGGTTTACCCTCCGGACCTCAGCTGCTCGCCGGTTGAAGAACGCACCGAGATCGCCCTGTTCGTCTCGCCCAGACACGCGCTGGCAAGCCTGGCCAGCGTTGATCCGCACACCCTGCAACACCATCGGGAACTGCGCCTGGCAAGCATCATCAACCCTGACGAAAACCGTGGCGCACAACGTGTATGGTCGGCGCCGAGCTACCTGATGCTGATGGAGATGGCGCAACTGGGCTTTGGCTGGGCCCCCATACCGCGCTGGTTGGTGGAGCGCTTTGGCGGGGACCAGTTGGTCGAACTCAAGGTGCGCGGTTGGCCACGCTCGGTGGCAGTGGATGCGCTGTGGTCGCGCCAACAACCGCCGGGGCCGGCGGGAAGTTGGTTGTTGGCGAAGATGCTTGAGTGAGCAATGAGGACCGACGTATGCAAGGGGCGCAAGCGCTGTAAGCGGATGAGGTAGAATCCCGTTTCTTCGTAGGATTTTAGGATACGCCGCTCATGCAAACCCGCCTCGTCCCCTATGAAATGTTGAACGCGCTGCAAAAACAGCATTTGGACGGTCTGGAAGTCAATCCAGAACAACTGGCGTACTCCGGTGATATCTACTGCGCGCTGAACAGCCTGCTGGTCAATCCCAACCCCGACAGCGTCAAAGGCTTTGCCCTGCTCGCGGGCGACGTGCCGGTCGCCTTCCTGCTGCTCAAACGCCCGCCGTGCATGCCCCATTGGGCGGATGAACATAGCGCCACCTTGCATGCCTTGCAGGTGGATCGGCAGCATCAGGGCCATGGCTTCGGCAAGGCCTGTCTGCAGGCGTTGCCGGAAGCGGCACTGCAAGCGTGGCCGCAGATCAAGGCGCTGGAATTGTCGGTGGATGCGGACAATGTGGCGGCGATGGGGTTGTATCTGGGGGCTGGTTGGGTGGACAGCGGTGAAGCTTACAGAGGACGGATTGGGTATGAGCGCAGGTTCAGGCGGGCGTTTGATCAGGACGCCGTTGACATCGTCTAAATGTAACGTATACATAACCCAAAATCAGAAAAGTAACCTATATAAGACATGGACCCTACCGTAATCACCCAACGTCTCGGCGTGCACCTGCGCACCATGCGCTCCAATCGCGGCTATAAACAGGCGGATCTGGCGAAGTTGGCCGGGGTTACTCGGCAAAAACTGATCGAAATAGAAAAAGGCAGCCTCTCGGTCTCGATGAATGCCTATGCTCGGGTGGTAGCCGCCTTGGGCAGCGAATTCAAGCTGGTGCCCGTGACCTTGCCGACTCTGGAGGAACTGGAGGACGTGTTCGATGAATAGCCCCACGCTACGCGTTCATACGCCTCAAGGAGACGGCGGCAGCGTGCGGTTTGGTGCTGAAGACTATTTGTTTCGCTACAGCGATGAGGCAAAGGCCGCCAGTGCAATTAGCCTGACGATGCCCGTACGCGCGGACGAATACCGGCGCCGGGACTTGCATCCCATCTTTCAGATGAATTTGCCGGAAGGTTATGTGCTTGAACAATTGCGCAATCGCCTCGCCAAAACGGTCAGGGTAGACCCGATGCTATTGCTGGCGCTATCGGGCCGCAGCGCGCCAATTGGTAGGGTTTTCGTGTCTTCTGAACAAGTGAACAATCTGATCCATCGCAACAGCCCTCACACCAGCGGAGAAAACCTCGACGAAATTCTTGCCTGGGACGGCACGGAGGATCTGTTCGTCGAACTGGTAGATCGCTATATCCTGCGAGCGGGTATTTCCGGTGTGCAACCCAAAGTACTGGTGCCGGAGAAACCACAAACCCCCGAACAGAAATTCACCTCGAAAACCGACGACCTGATCATTAAAAGCGGGCGGGACGAGTTTCCCGGGCTGGCGATCAATGAATACCTGTGCATGTCCATTGCCAGGGATGCGGGCCTGCCCGTACCGCCGTTTTATCTGTCGCGCAACCATAAGCTGTTCATCATGCGGCGCTTTGATCGGGACGCACAGCTCAACCCACTGGGCTTCGAAGACATGACCGCACTGATGGGACTGTCCGCCGAGCAAAAGTACACCAAGAGTTACGCCGCCATCGCCAAGGCTGTACGCGTGTTCTGCGCCCCGGCCTATCAACGCAGTTCGCTGGAGCAATTATTCGATAGCGTGGCGTTGAGTTGCATCGTGGGTAATGGCGATGCCCATTTGAAGAATTTCGGCGTGCTCTATAGCGATCCACTTAAATCAGATACGCGGCTGGCACCGACTTACGACATCGTCAACACCACCGCTTACCTGCGCGAGGACTCACTGGCCCTGGACCTGAGCGGAAATAAATCGTTATTCGCCTCGCGCCTGGGCATTCTCGAATTTGCCAGGACCTGCGAAGTCGAACATCCCGAAAGGCGTATTCAGGCGCTGCTCCAGACCCTTGAAGTGGTGCTCAAGCGCGAAGACGACTACTGCAGGTTGGCGCCTGAGGTGGCGGGCGCCATACGCCAATCCGCTCAGGGGTTTCAAACCAGCTTCGGGGGCTGAATCGCCCCCGGACTTGGCGCTCAGACTTTCTGCCCAACCGGCAACCAGATCTCCACCGTCCCGGTGCCCTTCCTTGCATCAAAATCCGCACTGTAGCGCTCGAAATCCGCGCCCATCACCTTGTAGCCCGAGTGCGGCAGCCACTCGAACATGATGCGCTCGTAGGTTTGCTCAAGCGCCTGCACCGGCCCGTGATGAGGGAACACGGCATAGTTCAGGGGCGGAATTTCAATGAACTGGAAATTGCTCGGTACATCGCTTTTGCTGGGGACTTCCACACCGGCCATGTAGTCGAATTCGCCCTGCCTGGGATTATGGCAAACACCATAGGTCACACCGCCGATGCGCTTCTTGATGTCCTTGATACAGCTGTTGAACAATTCCCATAGCTGCGGAATATCACCCACGGTGGCTTTCGAATAACGCCCCTGGACGCCGGCGATTACCAGGGCCTTGCCAGCTTCCATGCGTGGTTCCAACGGTTGTCTTGTCTGCTGATCCATACGAACAGTCTCCTTCTTATGAGGGAACAAACCCGCATCGAGTATAGGGGCATATCCGCGCCGTACTCCATGTAGAAATTTTTCCTACGCATCTGGACAACTTGCCATCATCGACCGTATTGTCTGCCCCGCAGGCCACCGCAGTGGCCGACGTCGCTCGGACGGTTCCGGGCGCTTACGTACCTCGAGGCAACAATGGCAGACCAAGGTTCGCCGCGCCGCTTTGCGCGCATAGATCGACTCCCCCCCTACGTGTTCAATATCACTGCCGAGCTGAAGATGGCTGCGCGTCGGCGCGGCGAAGACATCATCGACTTGAGCATGGGTAACCCCGACGGCGCCACACCACCGCACATCGTCGAGAAGATGGTCACCGTCGCCCAGCGCGAAGACACCCACGGCTACTCCACCTCCAAAGGCATTCCGCGCCTGCGCCGGGCAATTTCGCGCTGGTACAAGGACCGTTATGAAGTGGATATCGACCCTGAAACCGAGGCCATCGTCACCATCGGTTCCAAGGAAGGCCTGGCGCACTTGATGCTGGCCACCCTCGACCAGGGCGACACCGTACTGGTGCCGAACCCGAGCTACCCGATTCACATCTACGGTGCCGTGATTGCCGGCGCACAGGTGCGCTCGGTGCCGCTGGTGCCCGGCGTGGATTTCTTCGCAGAGCTGGAGCAGGCGATTCGCGGTTCGATCCCCAAGCCGAAGATGATGATCCTGGGCTTTCCGTCAAATCCCACTGCGCAGTGCGTGGAGCTGGATTTCTTCGAACGGGTGATCGCCCTGGCCAAGCAGTACGACGTGCTGGTGGTGCATGACCTGGCCTACGCCGATATCGTCTACGACGGCTGGAAAGCCCCGTCGATCATGCAGGTGCCGGGCGCCAAGGACATTGCGGTAGAGTTTTTCACCCTGTCCAAGAGCTACAACATGGCGGGCTGGCGCATCGGCTTCATGGTGGGCAACCCGGAACTGGTCAACGCCCTTGCGCGGATCAAGAGTTACCACGACTACGGTACCTTCACCCCGTTGCAGGTGGCGGCAATTGCGGCGCTGGAAGGCGATCAGCAGTGTGTGAAAGACATCGCCGAGCAGTACCGCCAGCGCCGCAATGTGCTGGTCAAGGGCCTGCATGAGCTGGGTTGGATGGTGGAAAATCCCAAGGCGTCGATGTACGTCTGGGCGAAAATCCCCGAGCAGTATGCCGCCATGGGCTCGCTGGAGTTTGCCAAGAAGCTGCTGCTGGAAGCCAAGGTGTGTGTGTCGCCGGGGATCGGCTTTGGTGAGTATGGGGATGATCACGTGCGCTTTGCGCTGATCGAGAACCAGGACCGGATTCGCCAGGCGGTGCGCGGGATTCGCGGGATGTTCAGGGCCGATGGGCTAGTACCGAAAACCAGCGTCTGACTCGGTCAAAATGTGGGAGGGGGCTTGCCCCCGATAGCGGTGTATCAGTCACCAAATACAGTGACTGACACTCTGCTATCGGGGGCAAGCCCCCTCCCACATTTGTCTTGCGGTGTGTCTGTCAGACCACCAACGACAGCAACATGATAAAGATCAGCGCCACCACCGACAGAATGGTCTCCATCGCCGTCCAGGTCTTGAACGTCTCGGCCACGGTCATGTTGAAGTACTGCTTGACCAGCCAGAACCCCGCATCGTTGACGTGAGACAGGATCAACGACCCGGCGCCCGTCGCCAGCACCAGCAGCTCGCGGTTAACCCCTGGGATCATGCCGACCACCGGTACCACGATGCCCGCACCGGTAATGGTCGCCACGGTCGCGGAACCGGTGGCGATCCGAATCACCGCCGCCACCAGCCACGCCAGCAGGATCGGGTTGATCTGGGCGTTCACCGCCATGTGGCCGATGACGTCACCCACGCCGCTGGTCACCAGCATCTGCTTGAAGCCGCCACCGGCACCGATGATCAGGATGATCGCGGCGGTCGGCGCAAGGCTGGCGTCGAGCAACTTGAGGATCTGCTTGGAGTGGATGCCCTGGCGATGGCCGAAGGTGTACAGCGACAGCAGCAACGCCAGCAGCAACGCGGTGATCGGGTGACCGATCATGTCCATCCAGTTGCGCACCACGTTGCCTTCGGCAAAGGCGATGTCGGCAAAGGTTTTGAGCAGCATCAGGAACACCGGCAACAGCACGGTGACCAGGGTGATACCAAAGCTGGGCAGCGACTTGTTATCGGTCTCGCGGGCCAGTTGATCCACCAGCTCCTGGGACGGATTGCCCGGGATGTACTTGGCGATGAAGGTACCGAAGATCGGGCCGGCAATGATGGCGGTCGGCAGTGCGACGATCAGGCCATACAGGATGGTCTTGCCGATGTCCGCGCCAAACACGCCGATGGCCAGCAGCGGGCCCGGGTGCGGGGGTACCAGGCCGTGCACCGCCGACAGGCCGGCCAGCAACGGGATGCCGATCTTGATCAGCGACACACCGGTACGCCGCGCAACGATGAACACCAGCGGGATCAGCAGCACAAAGCCGATCTCGAAGAACAGCGGGATGCCCACCAGGAACGCGGCGAACATCATGGCCCACTGGACCTTTTCCTTGCCAAAGGCGCGGATCAGGGTCTGGGCGATCTGATCGGCACCGCCGGACTCGGCCATCATCTTGCCGAGCATGGTACCCAGCGCGAGGATGATGCCGACAAAGCCGAGCACCCCGCCGAAGCCGTCCTGGAACGCCTTGATGATCTTGTCCACGGGCATGCCCGAGGTCAGGCCGAGAAAGCCGGCCGCGATGATCAGTGCGATGAACGGGTGCACCTTGAACTTGGTGATCAGAACGATCAACCCGATGATAGTGACGACTGCGTCCAGCAGCAGGTACGACTCGTGGGACATGCCAAACATGGGGGGTCTCTCCTGTTTGTTGTTGTTATTAAAGCGGGTGATGAACTTCCTGCCGGGGATAGCGCTATCTTTCCGGCAAAAAATTAATGGATTGGTTCAAAGCCGTGCTCGCGCCACCAGGCATTGGTCTGCTCGGCCAATTCCTCGACGCTGTCTTCGCTGGCATTGAGGGCCAGGGTCAGCGGCTCGCCCTTGGGCGACTCGAGGGTGGCGAACTGGCTGTCGATCAGGCTGGCCGGCATGAAATGGCCGGGGCGATGGGACACGCGGTCAGCGGCCACTTCACGGGTCAGCTCCAGGAATACAAAGCCCAGGCCCGGCGCGGCTTCGCGCAGGTGGTCGCGGTATTTCTTCTTGAGGGCTGAACAGGTCAATACGGGGTGCTCGCCGGCCTTGAGCGAACGGCGCAGTTCATCGCAGAGGATGTCGAGCCAGCCGGCGCGGTCGTCGTCGTTGAGGGGGTGGCCGGCGCTCATCTTTTCGATGTTCGCGGCCGGGTGAAAGCTGTCGCCTTCAATGGCGGTGGCGCCGTTCAGCCGGCACAGGGCCTCGCTGACGCTGGTTTTGCCACAGCCGGCAACACCCATGATGACCAGGGCAGTAACAGGTTGACTCATAAACACCTCAGGACGCAGATAGCGCTACCTTTGCACAGCGTAAGGCTAGTGCAAAAACAGGCTTTTCCCGCGCCGTCTTGTCTTTTTTTATGGAGTGACGCGTGCATCCGCTCCAATCATTTGAACGGGATCAGGCAACCCAACGTTCAAGCATTTGCAGCCGTTTGGAGACAGCGCTACCTTAGTGCCTCGATTTTTGTTTGGCAAGCCGCCTGATGACCTCCAAGAACGATAAAAATACCCGCACCACCGGTCGCCCCACCTTGAATGAAGTTGCCCGTCTGGCCGGCGTCAGCCCGATCACCGCCTCCCGCGCCCTGCGTGGCATCAGCACGGTCGCCACCGAGCTGGTGGAGAAAGTGCAGCAGGCCGCCGCCGAACTGAGCTACGTGGTCAACCCCGCCGCCCGCGCCCTGGCGTCGGCCCAGAGCCATTCGGTGGTGGTACTGGTGCCGTCGTTGTCCAACCTGCTGTTTATCGAAACCCTCGAAGCCATTCACCAAGTACTGCGGCCCAAGGGCTTTGAAGTGCTGATCGGCAACTCCCACTACTGCCGCGACGAAGAAGAAAACCTGCTGCGCAACTACATGGCCTACCAGCCACGGGGCTTGCTGCTGACCGGGTTCGACCGCACCGAAAGCGCGCGGCGGATGGTCGAGACCAGTAACGTGCCCTGCGTGTACATGATGGACCTGGACCCCAACGCCGGGGTGAACTGCGTGGGCTTTTCCCAACTGGCCGCCGGTGAAACGGCAGCGGCGCATTTGCTCGCGCGCGGCCGCAAGCGCCTGGCCTATATCGGCGCGCAGTTGGACCAGCGCACCTTGTTGCGCGGCGAAGGCTTTCGGCGCGCTTTGCAGCAGGCCGGCCTATACGACCCGGCGCTGGAATTGCTGACGCCCCGCCCTTCTTCGGTGGGCCTGGGTGGCGAGTTGTTTTTGCAACTACTGGCCACTCATCCGGATGTGGACGCGATTTTCTTCGGCAACGACGACCTGGCCCAGGGCGCCTTGCTCGAAGCCCTGCGCCACGGCATCAAAGTGCCGGAGCGTGTCGCCGTGCTGGGTTTCAACGACCTGCCCGCCTCCTCGTTCATGGTGCCGCGCCTGAGCAGCATCAGCACGCCACGCGAAGCCATTGGCCGGCGTGCAGCGGAGCATTTGCTGACGATCATGGCGGGTAACCGGATCGCCAAGCCGGTGGTGGATATGGGGTTTGAGTTGCAGGTGCGCGAGAGTACGTAGGACGTCTGTAGGAAGCGGCTGACATTAGGCCAAGCGCCTTGCTCCGTTACCTACGCTTACGTCAGAATCCGCCGGCTTGTGCGCCTGGGTGGCGGTCTCTAAGGTTGGCCGGTCGCTGAATTTCTCGGTGATCGGGTTTAGTAGCCCGAACGTCTCCACACAAGATGCATGAGCCTGCCGATGCTTGACGGTGGCTGTGCGTAGGGCGCCTTCGGGTGCGCCGGGTTTGTGTGGGATACCGGTCTACTAACCTGCGTGCAGCTGCCACCCTCGTTTAGTAGCGATGAGGTATCAGCCCAGATCAGGTACTTCAATAATGCAAAGCATCCCCATGCATACGCTCTTCACTGTCATCCCCAACACCCCCACCGAAACCCTGCTGATCAACAGCTACGAAACCATATGCTCCGTCAGTACCTTGCTGCTCGACCTGTCCGATGACCTCACTGGCAAGCACCGCGATATAGCACTCGCCATTCATCAATTGAGTGAACTGAGCGTCTTGATGGTAGGTAAGGCAATGGACCAACACGCACCGCTGGCTTAATCATGAGCGAAAAGTGCTCTCTCTACACACTGTCGAAAGTGCAGCCCCCCATACCTGTCAACTTTGACAGTAGGCGAGTGCATGGCAATGTCCTATAAGTGAGTTGTTGGCTGCATTGTCTTCCACCAATCCCTACTAAAAAGGACCTCGTCATGCACACATCAAAAAAAGGGCAAAAAACTATATTTGCCAAAGGCGTAGTAGGTTGCAACGTATCATTCGCGGCGACTCCATTCACTTCAGATAGCGTGAATTTTTACGACGCAAGCGCGACCGACTATAGCATCGTGGCATATGATGGAAAGGCAAATCCCCGCATGGTGTATATCAGGATGAATAAAAAAATTACCCCAGGCACTTATGACTTTAAAATCAACCCGGAAAACCCGGAAGTGTTTGCTTATTACTACCACGCACATGAAAACTTTGGATGGTATTACCATGCCGAGGAAGGGAAGTTTGTGTTGAAGAGCGTTGATTTTGAAAAGCTTGAGATAGACGCAACGTTTGCATTCACATCAACAAATACACCCGACGAACAACCCATGGCGGTGCAGAACGGCGTCCTTACAATCACCGGACCGAGTGCCTGACATGATGCTGTTTAAGTCCTTCTGTTTCATTCGGCAAGGGCGGGCAGTTAGGAGCACTGCTATTGATGACCACACGACTGCACGATATCTGAATTATAAATGCAGCAAATAGCCCAATCACCCGCTGAGCCTCTTCCCATATCAAGGCGACATTTTCCGTGAACGGACAATTGCTCGCCTTTTCTTGCTGACGGCACCACCTCGCTATCGTCACCAAACGTCTGTTAAATTGCCTCTGCCATTCACAAGCGCAGGGAAGCACCATGGGACATTCACTGAAAATATTGGGTCGTGCATCCTCCATCAACGTGCGCAAAGTACTCTGGACCTGCCAGGAACTAGGCATCGACTATGTGCGCGAGGACTGGGGCATCGGTTTCAAGCCTACCCAGTCCACCGAGTTCCTCGCCCTGAACCCCAACGCCCAGGTTCCGGTGCTGATCGACGACCACGGCGTGCTGTGGGAGTCCAATACCATCTGCCGCTACCTCGTCGGCCTGTATCAACGCACGGACCTGCTGCCCTTCGAGCCCGCGCCAAGGGCCCGCATCGAGCAATGGATCGACTGGCAAGCCACCGAACTCAACCGTGCCTGGGGCGACGCGTTCACCGCGCTGGTGCGTAACAATCCCGATGGGCTGGACGCGACGCAGATTGCCGCCGCCGTGCAGGTGTGGAACGACAAGATGGGCATTCTCGAACAGCAGTTGGCCAGGACCGGTGCGTATGTGGCCGGCGATGAGTTCACCCTTGCCGATATCCTGATCGGTCTCTCGGTACACCGCTGGCAGGTGACGCCGATGGAGCGTCCGCCCTACCCGGCCGTTGCCGCCTACTACCAGCGGCTCAGCCAGCACGCCGGTTTCAGGACCTTCGCTCTCGACGGCCACAACTGAACACAGGGACAACCTCGTGAACGGACTCAACGTACTGCTTACCGGCGCCTGCGGCAGAATCGGCAAGACATTTTTCCAGGCCTCGAAAGATCGCTACCGTTTCAGCCTCACTGACCGCATCACGCCGGACTTCGACTGGGGCGATCACCGCTTCGTACACGCCGATCTCAGTGATAAATCCGGCCTCGCCACCCTGCTCGAAGGCATCGATGTAATCGTGCACCTGTCGGGCATTCCCAACGCCGACGCCACGTTCGACGACCTGTTGCCCAACAATATCCTCGCTACGACCTACCTGTTCGAAGCCGCCGTGAACGCCGGCGTGCAGCGCCTGGTATTTGCCAGCAGCGCGCAAACCATCGAAGGCTACCCGGTGGATCGCCAGATCACGCCTGGCATGCCGGTGATGCCCGCCAACCTGTATGGCGTGACCAAATGCTACGGCGAGGCGCTGTGTGGCTACTACGCAGCCAAGACATCGCTGTCGACCATCGCCCTGCGCATTGGCGCCTTTGAATTCCCCGAAACCCACGGCCTGAACAACGCCCGCGACCTCAGCGCCTGGCTCAGCCCCCGCGATGCCGTGCAATTGTTGCAGCGTTCGGTAGAGGCCGAGGGCGTGAAACACTTGGTCGCCCATGGCATTTCCAATAACCGTTTCAAGCGCCTGGACCTGAGCGAAACCACGCGGGTGCTGGGCTACCGTCCTGTGGATGATGCGTTTCAAGCCTTTGAAATCCCCATTACCTATTGAGTTTTCCCGCCATGCCTTCATTTTCTGCCTCCGACGGCATCGACCCGACCCGCGCCGCCCATATCAGCGCACGCATCGACCGCCTCCCCGCAGCCGCCAGCATCTGGCGCCTGGTGGCCTTGCTGTCGATCGGTGGTTTCTTCGAGCTGTATGACCTGTTCCAGACCGCCTATATCAGCCCCGGCCTGATCAGCGACGGGATCTTCCACACCGGCAACGAGGGCGTGTTTGGCTTCTCTGACCAGGCAGCGTTCGCCTCGGCCACCTTCCTCGGCCTGTTCCTCGGTGCCAGCCTGCTAAGCCCCATCGCGGACCGTTTCGGGCGCCGGGCGATCTTCACCTTTGCCTTGATCTGGTACACCGTCGCCACGGTGTTGATGGGCATCCAGACGTCGGCCGTGGGCATTATCGGCATGCGCTTTCTGGTGGGCATTGGCCTGGGCATCGAGTTGGTGACCATCGACGCCTACCTGTCGGAACTGGTGCCCAAGCGCATGCGCAGTTCGGCGTTTGCCTTTGCGTTTTTCATCCAGTTCCTGTCGGTGCCGGCGGTGGCGCTGATGTCCTGGTGGCTGGTGCCCCAGGCGCCGTTCGGCATCTCCGGTTGGCGCTGGGTGGTGCTCAGCAGTGCGGTGTTTGCGCTGTTTATCTGGCAACTGCGCAAGCGCCTGCCGGAGTCACCGCGCTGGCTGGCACAGAAAGGTCGTTTCGAGGAAGCCGGCGCGATCATGGACAACCTGGAGGCGCGCTGCCTGAAGGATCACGGCAAACCCCTGGATGCGCCAGAGCCGGAGGCTGTCAGCGTGCAGGGCAGCGGCCGTTTCGCCGATATCTGGCAGCCGCCCTACCGTCGCCGCGCCTTGATGCTGATCGTGTTCCACGTGTTCCAGGCGATTGGTTTCTTCGGCTTTGGCAACTGGCTGCCGGCCTTGCTGTCGGGCCAGGGCGTCAGCGTGACCCACAGTCTGCTCTATGCCTTTATCATCACCCTCGCCTACCCGCTGGGCCCGTTGCTGTTCGTGAAGGTCGCCAACCGTTTTGAAAACAAATGGCAGATCGTCGGCTCGGCCATGGGCGCGGTGATCTTCGGCAGCCTGTTCGCCCTGCAAACCACGGCGGTGGGACTGATTTTCTGCGGGGTGATGATCACCTTCTGCAATGCCTGGCTGAGCTTCAGCTATCACTCGTATCAGAGTGAATTGTTCCCCACCAATATCCGTGCGCGCGCGGTGGGGTTCTGTTATTCGTTCAGCCGCTTGTCCACGGTATTCAGCAGCCTGCTGATCGGTTTTATCCTTGAACACCTGGGCACGCCGGGCGTGCTGGCATTTATTGCCAGCAGCATGTTGATCGTGATGATCACCATCAGTTGGTTCGGGCCGCGTACGCGTAACCTGGCGTTGGAGCATATCGCCCACTGACGGCAACGCTTGGCCGTCGACGGGACAGAGTTTGCCGCGACGGCTGCTTGCCCCCCAGCAAAAACGCGCACCGTGCGCCCGGCATGCTAATTGCTCCAGCTGTCACACCGCATATTTGCACAGGTGACCGATCATGCTGGTTAACAACTCCACCCAAGCCGCTTCGACGGCTCAACAGATCAAGCGGCCCGACATGGACCCGGCCAATGCCGCCGCCAGCGCGTTGTACAGCGGCGCCCTGCAGGCTGCACAGCAAAGCGTGACAATGCCGCCCGCGCAGAAGGAACTGGACAAGGCGAGCGACCGCATCGATGAGGCCTTTGCCAAGACTCGCGTGCAGCTGCAGGCCAATGCGCCGACCTCGGGGGCACGGGCTGAACTCACCGAATATATGAGCAAATCCCCGGCCGAACGCATTCGTGAGCAAATGCTCAAGGAGCAAGGTTTGACCGAGGAGCAGGTACAGGCACTGCCACAGGAAAAGCAAGACGCCATTGCCAGGCAAGTGGCTGAGCGCTTGAAGGAGCAGCAACAGCAGCAGGTCGCGGCGAAGACGGCTGCGCCACAGGCGCAGGCAATGAAAGACACCCTGGCAGCCATCTAAGCCACACCGCTGAAAACAATGTGGGAGGGGCTTGCTCCCGATAGCGGTCGATCAGTCAATAAGTCGTGGCTGACACACCGCATCGGGGGCAAGCCCCCTCCCACATGTTGAATATCTTTCACATGAGATCAGCAGCGTTTGAGGCAACCATGCAATGCCCATACGCCGGAGGCCTCACTTCTTCCACCTGGCTGTCTATCGCCTGCAGGGCGCTGAAAGCAGCTTCTCCAGTGGCCTATGGCCCCTTGAACACAACCTGCTGCACATCGATCTTTTTCGGGATCAGGCCATTGGCGAAAAACAGGTCGGCGGTGCCTTGCTGAGTGGCGATGTCGCCCCCCTGCAGCGGCCGGATCGGCGCCGGCGAGCGGTGCTCGAAGTAGCTTTTGACCACGGCCGGTTGCAGGCCCAGGGTCTTGGCCATCAGCGCAATGCTGGCCTCGGGCTGGTCGAGCGACAGGCGCTGTGCCTTGCCGAGGGTTTGGATAATGGTAGCGATGGCGTAGGGATTTTGCCGGGCAAACGCGCCGCTGGTCACGAAGAAGCTGCCGGCCGGATTGAGGCCTTCGCCGGTGCCCAGCACACGGGCGGCACCGTCGACCACGGCGGCCGAGTAATACGGGTCCCACACGACCCAGGCGTCCACCTTGCCCTGCTCGAATGCGGCGCGGCCGTCGGACGGCGACAGGTACACCACGTTCACATCCTTCCACTGCAAGCCGGCGCGCAGCAGGCTCTTGAGGAACAGGTTGTGCGCGCTGGACCCCTTGAGCAGGGCCACACGCTTGCCCTTGAGTTCGGCCACGCTCTGAATCGTACTGGCTTTGGGCACGAGCACGGCTTCGGTCTTGCCGTCATTGGGCTCGACGGCAATGTACTGCAACTCGATACCGGCGGCCTGGGCGAAAATGGGCGGGATGTCACCGATATTGCCGATGTCCAGGCTGCCGGCGTTCAGCGCCTCGATCAGCGGCGGGCCACCGAGGAACTCGGTCCACTGCACCTGTGTGCCGGGCAGCGCGGCTTCGAAGAGCTTGTGCTCACGGGCGAGCACCATGCTCACCGAGCTTTTCTGATAGCCAATGCGCAGCGTGGAGGGATCGGCGGCCAGTACGTTGGCAGCGACCAGTGAAAGAACGACGACAGCAATCATTTTCAGCATAAGAGCGCTTCCTTGGGCTTGGCGGCGGGTGCGGATGGGAGCGATCCTAACAAGCCCACTTATTCTTTAAAAATATTTAAAATTCATCTTCTTATAACTTTATGCACGATGAGGGCAGCCGCTGTTTGCGCTCTGCCAGCAACAGTTACAATGCGCGCCTCGCCCCTTTTAATTGGTTGACCATGCACATCGAACGGCTGGCAGCGCCGCTATGGCCGTTGCTGAACAAGTTTTACCGCAGCCACAACTCATCAATGAAGGCGCTCAAGGGTGGGCAGTTGTGGGTGGCAAGAGACGGCGAGATTGTGGCCGGGTTGTGCCTGACACCCGTGGCCGGTGGGCAGTGGCTGACGGGCGTGTTCGTTGATCCGGCCTATCGCGGCCAGGGGCTGGCAGCGCAATTGGTTCAACAGGCAGTGGCGGATAGGGACGGCACTGTCTGGTTGCTGTGCCATCCGGACCTTGAAACGCTGTACCAGCGCATGGGGTTTTCTCAAGACACGGTGCTGCCGCAATCGCTCAGTGAGCGGTTGATGCGTTACAAGCGCAACAAGCCGATGATTGCGATGGGACTGCAATAACCTGGATGACACACAACCCATGTGGGAGGGAGCTTGCTCCCGATAGCGGTGGGTAGGAGCGAGCTTGCTCGCGAAAAACCCACAGGCACCGCGTTCATTCAGGAAGCACGCGTTATCGTTGACTTCTTTCGCGAGCAAGCTCGCTCCTACAAAGGGCAAGCCCCTCCCACATTTGGACCTGCTGTAGTCTGCTGGTTATTCGTCCGTGGTTGGGGCCAGTTCCGGGAACATCACCTCGATAAAGCCGAATTTGCTGAAGTCGGTAATCCGCGACGGGTACAGGCGACCGATCAGGTGGTCGCATTCATGCTGCACCACCCGCGCATGAAAGCCATCGGCAAAACGTACGATCGGCTCGCCCTTGGGGTCGAAACCTTCGTAGCGGATCTGCTGGTAACGGTCCACGGCCCCGCGCAGGCCCGGAACGGACAGGCAACCCTCATACCCCTCTTCCAGCACCGGGCTGAGCGGGGTGATCAACGGATTGATCAGGATAGTCTGCGGTACCGGCGGCGCGTCCGGGTAGCGCTCGCTGGCCTCGAAACCAAAGATCACCAATTGCAGGTCTACACCGATTTGCGGCGCGGCCAGGCCGACGCCGCCTACGTGTTCCATGGTCTGGAACATGTCATCGATCAGTTGCCACAGTTCGGGGCTGTCGAACATTTCCGGCGGCACTGGCGGGGCGACGCGCAGCAGACGTTCATCGCCCATTTTGAGGATTTCACGAATCATTGATCAGGCTCGATGAGGGGCTTGGAGTGGTCGCGGCCTAAGCCTGAGACATGCTGTTTTTCAGTCGTATTGCCGGGTCCGTCGATTTCCTTCTCACCGGGGTCCTTGCCTTCGGCGGACATGTGTTCGATCACGGCATTCATCTCCGCGCCGAGCAGCAGCACGGCGGCAGAAATATAGAAGTACAGCAGCAGGACGATGATCGCACCGATGCTGCCGTACATGGCGTTGTAGTCGGCGAAGGTCTTGACGTAGTAGCCAAAGCCGAGGGAAGCGACGATCCACACCACCACCGCGAGCACGGAACCGGGGGTGATAAAGCGAAACTCCTGCTCCACATCCGGCATCACGTAATACATGAGGGCCACGGCAAACATCAGCAGGATCACGATCAGCGGCCAGCGCAGGATGGTCCACAGGGTGACGACGAACTCCTGCATGCCGATCTGCCCTGCCAGCCACTCCATCACTTGCGGGCCGAGCACCATCAGCGCGGCGGCGGCCAGCAGCATGCCGGCGATGCCGACGGTGTAGAAAATCGACAGCGGGAAACGCTTCCAGATCGGCCGCCCCTCCACCACGTCATACGCCGCGTTCATCGCACTCATCATCAGGCGCACACCGGCGGAGGCGGTCCACAGGGCGATCACGATACCCACCGACAGCAGCCCACCCTTGGATTGCTGCAGTTGGTCGATCACCGGGTTGACCTGCTCCAGGGCCTGGGGCGGCAATACCAGCTCCGACTGCAGACGCAGCCAGGTGAAAAAGTCCGGCAGGTGCAGGAAACCGATCAGCGCAATCAGGAACAGCAGGAAGGGAAACAGCGAGAACAGCATCTGGTACGCCAGTGCCGAGGCATAGGTGGGCATCTCGTCGTCGACGAATTCGGTGACGGTGCGCACCAGCACCTTGTGCAGCTTGAGACCATCGAGGACCGGAAAAATCATTAGCGTCTCCTTTCGCCGCAAAGAGTTGAAGTCGTGGGCGACTCAGGGGCCGTTTTCTACATCAAAGTAGCCCATTTGGCGACTTTGAAACAATTTCTGAAGTTTAGTTGCGCCAGCACCTGCAAAAACGGCCATCCGTGGATGGCCGTCGGGCTGCTGGAGGGGAGCCAGTCAAGCCGTGTTACTCGGTGGCTTTTTTCACCGCATCCTTGGTCTTGCCCACTGCCTGCTGTGCTTCACCTTTCTTTTCCTGGATCACGCCTTCAGCACGCAGCTTGTCGTTATCGGTAGCCTTGCCGACGCCTTGCTTGACGTTACCGACGGCTTCGTTGGCCATGCCTTTTACCTTATCGGAAGTGCTGCCCATGGTATTACTCCTGATAACAATCAAATGGTTTTTGGTCACTACGCTGCGGTTGACTCAACGCCACGCGCCAGAGTTTCAATTATTTTCAGCAGGCATTTCATCGAAAGGGGCAGGTTTGCCTTTATGTTTTGCAGCCAACCCACGAGAATGCCCGGCACATTCAGGCTCACACGCTGAATAACAGCTCCCGTAGGAAGGTTATGAAACTCGATAAAGCACAGGCCATCGCCCGCAGAAACCAGGAACTGGGGGGTGCCGTACTCGGCGTCAACAACTGTCATTTCACCGACCTGGACCGCAAACGCAACATCTGGTGGTTCGACCTGCCCCTGGTGCGGATCGGCGTGGGCCAGTACGAGTGGATCCACCTGTTGATGCACAACGCCGACACCGACCAGTTGCTGCACCTGAAGGTGCCGACCCTGTTCCTGCGCGAAAACCTCGAAGGGCTGGTGGTGCGCAATGCCGGCAAACGCAAGCCGGAGATCACCCTGGAACTGAGCGCCGACAAGGACTCGTTCCTCAAGGATGTGCGACCGGCGGGTGCGGGAATCGGCTTCGCCCAGTTCGCTCTGTAAGAACGCGATCAAAAAATGTGGGAGGGGGCTTGCCCCCGATGGCGGTGTGTCAGTCACTCAATGTGTTGACTGAACCACTGCTATCGGGGGCAAGCCCCCTCCCACATTTGGTTTGCGTTACTTTTTAAGGCCGAGCTTCTTGAGTTCTTCGTCGCGCAATTCACGCCGCAGGATCTTGCCCACGTTGGTGGTCGGCAACGCATCGCGGAACTCAACCGCCCTGGGCACCTTGTAGCCGGTGACATTGGCGCGCATATGTTCCATCACCTGCTCCTTGGTCAGGGTAGCCCCCGGCTTGACCACAATGAACAGCTTGATGTGCTCCCCGGACTTTTCATCCGGTACGCCGATGGCCGCGCACTGCAACACACCCGGCAGGCCTGCCAGCACGTCTTCCAGTTCGTTGGGGTACACGTTGAAGCCCGAGACCAGGATCATGTCCTTCTTGCGGTCGACAATACGCATGTAGCCATCGGGCTGGATGATCGCGATGTCACCGGTCTTCAGCCAGCCTTCGCTGTCGAGCATCTCGGCGGTGGCGTCTTCACGCTGCCAATAGCCCTTCATCACTTGCGGGCCCTTGACGCACAGCTCGCCGGTTTCGCCCAGCGCCAACTCGGTGCCGTCGTCGGCAATCACCTTGCACACGGTGGAAGGCACCGGAATGCCAATGGTGCCGATCTGGATATGCTGGATCGGGTTCACAGTGGCCACCGGGCTGGTTTCAGTCATGCCGTAGCCCTCGCAGATGGCACAACCGGTCACGGCCTTCCAGCGTTCGGCCGCCGCCAGTTGCAGCGCCATGCCGCCTGACAGGGTGACCTTGAGCGCGGAGAAATCCAGCTTGCGGAAACCTTCGTTGTTGCACAGTGCCACGAACAACGTGTTGAGGCCGACAAAGCCGCTGAACTTCCACTTAGACAGTTCCTTGACCATCGCGGGCAAGTCGCGCGGGTTGCTGATCAGGATGTTGTGGTTGCCGATCAGCATCATCGCCATGCAATGAAAGGTGAACGCATAGATGTGGTACAGCGGCAGCGGCGTGATCAGGATTTCGCAACCTTCATTGAGGTTGGAGCCCATCAGCGCCTTGCATTGCAGCATGTTGGCGACCAGGTTGCGATGGGTGAGCATCGCGCCTTTGGCCACGCCGGTGGTGCCGCCGGTGTACTGCAACACCGCCACATCGCCGCTGGCCGGGTTGGCATCGCTGACCGCTTGGCCGTGCCCCTTGGCCAGCACGTCATTGAACTTGATCGCTTGCGGCAGGTGATACGCCGGGACCAATTTCTTCACGTACTTGATCACGCTGTTGATCAACAGGCGCTTGAACGGCGACAACAGGTCGGCCACTTCGGTCACGATCACGTGCTTGACGGCGGTCTTGGGCACGACTTTTTCAGCCAGGTGCGCCATGTTGGCCAGGCAGACCAGGGCCTTGGCTCCGGAGTCGTTGAATTGATGTTCCATTTCCCGCGCGGTGTACAGCGGGTTGGTGTTGACCACGATCAGCCCGGCACGGATGGCGCCGAATACAGCGACCGGGTACTGCAGGACGTTGGGCAGTTGCACGGCGATTCGATCGCCGGGCTTCAAGTCGGTATGCTGTTGCAGGTAGGCGGCAAACGCGCCGGACAATTCGTACAGTTCACCGTAGGTGATGGTCTTGCCCAGGTTGCTGAAAGCCGGTTTGTTGGCGAAGCGCTGGCAGGACTGCTTCAGTACCGCCTGAATATTCGGATACTCGTCCGGATTGATTTGTGCAGCAATCCCGGCGGGGTACTTATCCTTCCAAAAGTCTTCGTTCATGGAAGCCCACTCCTCAGCGACGCGAATTCATCATCGCATTTGATGCGATTATTATTGGTGTGTGTTTTAAGGTGAATCTGGCGCTTTCAAGCAGGCCTAGACGTCACAAAGCGCGCCGAGAGTAGCAGCTTTGCCAAGGGCCGCCTAGAGCCAAAAGCGGGCCCTACAGTCATAAACATGACTCAAGAATATCCAATGGTCATTTTTAGAGCAAAGATTCTATACCACTGAAATCCGCTCTGGAATGGGCTTACTGAGCGACAAATAACAAATGTGGGAGGGGGCTTGTCCCCGATGGCGGTGTGTCAGTCACCCACTGTGTTGACTGAACCACTGCCATCGGGGGCAAGCCCCCTCCCACATTTTGACCCTATTTCAAATCAGGCGATGTCGCGCAGCTCCCTGCGCAGAATCTTGCCGACTGGCGTCATCGGCAGCGAATCCCTGAGCACAACATGCTTGGGCACCTTGTACCCCGTGAAGTTGGCCTTGCAGTACGCTTTCAACTCCTCAAGGCTCACCCCCTGGGCCCGCGCTACCACAAACAGCTTCACCGCCTCCCCGGTACGCTCGTCCGGCACGCCGATCACCGCGCAGTTGGCCACGGCTGGATGGGCCATCACCACGTCTTCGATTTCGTTGGGGTACACGTTAAAGCCCGACACGATAATCAGATCTTTCTTGCGATCGACAATGCGGATAAAGCCATCGGCATCGATCACAGCGATATCGCCGGTCTTGAGCCAGCCTTCGGCGTCCAGCGCTTCGGCGGTGGCCTGCGGTTGCTGCCAATAGCCTTTCATCACCTGCGGGCCCTTGATGCACAGTTCGCCGCGCTCGCCCAGCGGCAGCTCGGTGCCCTCGTCATCGATTACTTTCATGGCCGTGGCCGGCACCGGAATGCCGACGGTGCCCAGTCGCGACTTATTGCCATACGGGTTGGTGCTGGCCACCGGCGAGGTTTCGGTCAGGCCGTAGCCCTCGCCGATCGCGCAACCGGTGATGTGCTGCCAGCGCTCGGCGGTGGCCTTGATCAACGCCGTGCCGCCGGAGTTGGTCAGCTTGAGATGGGAAAAGTCCAGGCTCTTGAAATCCGGATGGTCCATCAGCGCCACAAACAGTGTGTTGAGCCCCAGCAACCCGGTGAAACGCCACTTCTTCAGTTCCTTGATGAACCCGCCAATGTCCCGAGGGTTGGTGATCAGCACGTTGTGGTTGCCGGACACCATCATGCACATGCAATTGGCGGTAAACGCATAGATGTGGTACAGCGGCAGCGGCGCAATCATCACCTCCTGCCCTTCCTTGATCAACGGGTGACCATCGTCGCCGGTCTGGGACATGCACGCCCGTACCTGCTGCATATTCGCCACCAGGTTGCCGTGAGTGAGCATCGCGCCCTTGGCCAGGCCGGTGGTGCCACCAGTGTATTGCAGCACAGCGACATCGCCGAGGGTGACCGGGTGGCGGGTCACACCCAGGCCGGCGCCCATGCCCAGGGCGCGCTTGAACGACACCGCGCGCGGCAGGTGGTAGGCCGGAACCATCTTCTTCACCTTGTCGACCACTGTGTTGACCAGCCAGCCCTTGGCGGCGGGCATGAAGTCGCCCATTCTGGCTTCGATCAGGTAGTCGATCTCGGTGTCGGTGCACACCTCCTGGACCCGCGAACCGAACAGGTTGAGGTACACCAGTGCGCGCACGCCGGCATCCTTGAACTGGTGACGCATTTCACGCGGGGTGTACAACGGGTTGGTATTGACCACGATCAGCCCGGCGCGCAGTGCGCCAAAAACGGCAATTGGATAATGCAGCACGTTGGGCATCTGTACCGCGATGCGCTCGCCCGGCTTGAGATCGGTGTGCCGCTGCAGGTAACCGGCGAACGCCGCGCTGTGGCGCTCGAGCTCGGCGTAGGTCAGGGTAATGCCCATGTTGCTGAAGGCCGGACGGTCGGCAAAGGTCTTGCAGGAGCGCTCGAAGACTTCGATCACCGATTTGTAACTGGTGAGGTCGATGTCGTTGGGAACGCCCGCGGCGCGTTTGTCATTCCAGAAATCAGGTTGCATTATTCTTGTCCTCTTTACCTGAACAGGTCCGGCCGCTTCTCGGTGCAGCTATAAAGAGCGGAGCTTGGAGGACGTTAGCAGTAATGGCCAAACAGGCAAATACGCTGAACTGTGTCATTGATTGTATGAATCTTGTTGCTAAGGCATAGGCAGATACCCCGCCCTGCGGCAGATGAGCTATACACTGCAACGACCCTGAGCAAAGGAACCGCCATGAACCACCGCACTTTCTGGCTGACCGCAAACGACCACAGCCGCCTGTTCGTCAATCAATGGATGCCTGACGTTCCCCCCAAGGCCCTGGTGATGCTGTCCCACGGCATGGCCGAGCACAGCGGGCGCTATGCACGCCTGGCCCAGGCATTGTGCGGCGCCGGCTACGGTTTATATGCGTTGGACCAGCGCGGACATGGCCGCACCGCCGATGAGGGCACCTTGGGGCTTTATGCCCAGAGCGATGGCTGGAACAAGGTCGTGGGCGATCTGGCCAGCCTCAACCAGCACATCGGCCAGCAGCACCTGGAACTGCCGATCATCTTGCTGGGCCACAGCATGGGCAGCTATATCGCCCAGGCGTATATGCTGCATCACAGTGCCAGCCTGCACGGCGCAATTCTGAGCGGTTCGAATTTCCAGCCGGTGGCGTTGTACCGCGCAGCGCGGCTGGTTGCTCGTATCGAGCGCGCACGCCAGGGCCTGCGTGGGCGCAGTGCGTTGATTGAGTTCCTGTCGTTCGGTTCATTCAACAAGGCGTTCAAACCCAATCGCACCGCCTTCGACTGGCTCAGCCGCGACCCGGATGAAGTCGACAAGTACATCCATGACCCGCTGTGCGGTTTCCGCTGCACCAATCAACTGTGGATCGACCTGCTCGGCGGCTTGCAGCACATCAGCAAAGCGTCCAATCTCGCGCAGATCGATCCGGGCCTGCCGATTCTGGTAATCGGCGGTGAATGTGATCCGGTGAGTGAAGGCAAGCGTCTCAAAAGCCTGGCCCATGCCCTGCGTGAGGCCGGCTGCCAGCACCTGCAATTGACGATCTACCCGCAGGCACGTCATGAAGTGTTCAACGAAACCAACCGCGACGACGTCACGGCAGATGTACTGACGTGGCTCGAACACGCCCTGACCTTGCGCAGGCCCACCCGCTGCGAATGACTTTACGTTTAAAATCAACCCATTAAATTACCGATTAGCCACAGGATGCACGTTTAGATGACCCAGGTAACCAACACTCCCTACGAGGCCCTCGAAGTCGGCCAGACCGCCAGCTTCAGCAAGACCGTCGAAGAGCGCGATATCCAGTTGTTCGCCGCCATGTCCGGCGATCACAACCCGGTGCACCTGGATGCCGACTATGCCAAGGCGACCATGTTCAAGGAGCGTATCGCCCATGGCATGTTCAGTGGTGCGCTGATCAGCGCGGCCGTGGCCTGCGAATTGCCTGGGCCGGGCACGATTTATATTGGCCAGCAGATGAGCTTTCAGAAGCCGGTCAAAATCGGTGACACCCTGACGGTGCGCCTGGAAATCCTGGAGAAGCTGCCCAAGTTCCGTGTACGCATCGCCACTCGCGTGTTCAATCAGCGTGATGAGCTGGTAGTGGATGGCGAAGCGGAGATCCTTGCGCCGCGTAAGCAGCAGGTTGTGACGCTGACCGAACTGCCGCCGATCAGCATTGGCTGACCCATGGCATCGGGTAAGGGACGGCCTTCCATTGGCCGTCCTGATCGATAACCGTACTTCACGTCCGGCACCTGCTTTACACCCGTCTTATTCATACCGTGCAACTAACCTAGTACACATACACTTGCCCGCGGGTAATCCCCACGCAACGACCCTCAGTGAACAGGGCGTTGTCCCACGTCCAGCGCCCGCAATACGGACTGGCCCGGTTCTGTACGTTCGATAAAAATCAACAGGCTTTCAATATGTATTGCCGGTTGCCTATTCAGTCGCCCTTTCCACTGTACGACTGACAACGTATCTAGAACACGCCAGGAAACTATACAATGAAGAACCCACTCGACAATGTGGTTTATGAAAACAACACGTTCAAGGAATCGGGAACTTGGTTCAGCGGTACGCACCTGCCTGATAGATCGTCGGCCAGTATCAGCGCGGTGGTCTTCAGAGGCGAGTTATATGTCTTTATTCAACACTATGGCAGCATCGACAACGGTAAAGTCGATTACCTGATCTTCCAGCGCACGCCCTCGGGCCAACTGAAAAACACTGCCAAACACACCATCCCTCATATCTATGTCACCGGTACGCCTGCAGTAGCGGTGTACGACAATAAAATCTATTGCGCATTTCGGCCCGGTGGCGACTCGCAAAAGTTAACGTACACGACCTTTAACGGAGACACCTGGTCAAACGTCATTACCACGAAGAAAGGCATCTTGACCTCCCCCTCCCTGGCGGTTTATCAGGATAAATTATATTGCTTCCATCAAGGCTGGGAGGAAGACCGCGGCACCCTGTGGTATTCGACATTCAATGGCACCGACTGGGACCAGGATCAGCATATCCGCAACCTTGAGATAACTGAATCACCGACCCTTGCCGTGTACAAGGGCGAACTCTACTGCGCCTATCACAAGGCAAATACCAAAACTGCCTGGTGTATTAAATTTGACGGTATACAGTGGTCTCACGAAATGAGCCTGTCTGCCAATGTTTCGGAAAGCCCTTCCCTTTATGTTTACAACGACAGCCTCTTCAGCGCACGTACCGTAAAGTCCGAACACACCAGTCTCTGTGTCAACTATCTGGACAATGGAACGTGGTGCCCTGACAAGATTATCGTGAAGGACGGCATCTCAAACAGTCCGTGCCTGGTAGAATACGAAGGGCTGCTTTATTGCTTCTATCGAAATAATGACCACTCCCTGTCGTACGCCTTTCAGCATTATCAAATTATTAACCGAACCGTGCCTCTACTCGATGTCTGGGGAGAAGGACGCATCCACGCAGGTACCTTGATATCCGGTTTCGACGCGGCCGTTAATCTGAATTTATACCGTCAGCCCGTCTCCAATGGCGTCAACCGCCACAGTGCAATCCCGAACATCATGCCGGTCGCTACTTACGATGATCCTGATTTTCCCATCGCCTGCGAGCAAGTTAAAATCATTACCTTGATGGGGGCGCCTATTACCGAACGCGTTGCGGATGAAATAGGCCGAGTACTCGACATTGAGGGCATGGTGTTTTTATTTGCACCGGATGACAAGGAGAGGGAAATGTTTCAAATCAGGAACAAGTTTCGGCTCAAACCCATCAGCACCGCCACGCTTCCCTCGCCAATCGACCAGATCTCCAAAGACTTCCACCCCGTGTACGCCTATAAAAAACACAGGAGCTGAGCCGCAAGCGCCGAGGTCACGCTTATCAAAACCTGACAACGTGGTATCTCTTGAACCTTGAGGACTGGCGGCGCTGCGTGCAGGCGAAAAAAAATCCGAGGCCCAAAGGGACCTCGGATTTTGTTACGCGTTGCCTATCAGTCAACGGGCATGCAGCCGTACAGCGTTCAAATCAAGACTGAGCACGTGCCTGGTTACGCAGGGCTTTGACCTGATCATGGTTACGCTGCACGCCGTGATACTGACGCTCAACCAGGTCACGAATGCCCAGCAGGTTGTGCTTGTTGATCTTCTCGATCGCTTCACGATAAGCCTTCAGTGCGTGGTCTTCACCGCGCTCGGCTTCGTTCAGCACGGACTCTTCGTCCTTGCCGGTCACCATCGACTTCACGTCAACCCAACCGCGATGCAGTGCACCGGCCATGCTGCCGGAGTCTTCCGGATCGCCACCCAGAGCACGCACGGCGGTCTTCAGCTCGGCGGCGGCAGTGGCGCAATCGGCGGAGCGCTTGGCGAACAGGGCTTTGAGTTCAGGGTGCTTGATGTCTTCAGCGCACTCTTTAAAACCTTTCTGGCCATCGATGCTGGTCTCGATCAGGTCATTCAGTACAGAGATCGATTCTTTGTTGATGTCAGTCATTTTTCAATTCCTTGTGTGGATTGAGGAAGGTTGCCTTAATGATTGCAGCGCCCGTGCCAGGTTTTGAAAAATCACTTTTATCTTTAAATTCAATAAGTTAATAATAATTGAACCATCTGTATGTATGTTATTTGCATGATCTGTCATTTGGCCTTCATGCAGAATGCCTGTATTTTCGAAGGTCTCGCTTTCACTGCTCAAAACCATGAACCCCGAAAAACTCGAATTGCTGATCACACGCGAAATGCCCTTTGGCAAATACAAAGGCCGAATCATCGCCGACCTGCCCGGCCCTTACCTGAATTGGTTCGCCCGCGAGGGATTTCCCCATGGAGAACTGGGCGGTTTGCTGGCCTTGATGCAGGAAATCGACCACAACGGCCTGGCCGAATTGCTCGAGCCGCTGCGCGTCAAACACGGTAAACCCGCCCCTCGCCATTAATTGAGAGTCACGCCATGCCAAGGAATGCAAACAACGAACCTCACTGGCGGGCCATCGCCCAGCGCTACGAACTGGAGCCGGGCCCGATCAATCTGGAAAATGGTTACTTCGGGCGCATGAGCCGTGCAGTCCAGGCGCAGTACTTGGAGCACGTGGCGTTTATCAACCGCAGCAACTCGGTGTATGTGCGTCAGCGCTTCGAACAAGGGGAAAATATCGAGATTCGCCGCCAACTGGCCGCGTTGATCAATGCAGACCCCGACTCGGTGGCCTTCACCCGCAACGCCACCGAAGCCTTGCAGTCGCTGATCCGCAACTACAACCGCCTGCAACCGGGCGATCAGGTGCTGATCAGTGATCTGGAGTACGACACGGTCAAAGGTGCGATGCGCTGGCTGGCCGGCGTACGCGGTGTCGAAGTGATCGAAATCTCCCACACACACCCGGCCAGTTTCGACAGCCTGGTGCAGACCTATCGCGACACCTTCGATCAATACCCGCGCCTGAAGCTGATGGCGCTGACCCATGTCACCCACCGTACCGGCCTGGTGATGCCGGTGGCGGCGATTGCCAGGGCTGCACGTGATCAGGGGGTCGACGTGATCCTCGACGGCGCCCACGCCCTGGGCCAGATCGATTTCGACCTTGGCGAACTGGGCATTCAGTTCGCCGGCTTCAACCTGCACAAATGGATCGGCGCGCCGCTGACCCTGGGCTTTCTCTACATTGCCCCCGAACGCCTGCCGGATATCGACCCGGACATGGGCGAATTCCACTACCCCGCCACGGATGTACGGGCACGTACGCCCTACAGCACGCCGAACTTTCCGGCGTTGATGACCTTGCCATTGGTGCTTGACGAGCATCTGCAACTGGGTGGCGCGGCGGCCAAAGGTGCGCGGGTCAACTATCTGCGGGACATGTGGGTGAGCCAGGTGCGCGAGTTGCCGGGCATTGAGGTGCTGACGCCGGATGACCCGAGGCTGTATTGCGCGATTACTGCGTTCAAGTTCATTGGGCGCGATCAGCAGGTGATGGTCGACAGGTTGCTCAAGGAGTATGACGTGTTCACCACAACCCGCTCGGGCGCGGCGTTTGGCACCTGTATTCGAGTGACGCCGGGGCTGGTGACTACCGCTGCGGACATCGATGTGTTGGTCCACGCAATTACCCAACTAAACGCAGATTAAAATGTGGGAGGGGGCTTGCCCCCGATGGCCATAGGTATCCACACAACTCTGTAGCGCCCAACCGTAACCACGATGCGAAGCGAGTCGCTCTTGATCTTGATCTGCTTTTGATCCTAGGCGCCCCGTTAAACCACGCTGGCCGAACGCAGGCTTGAATCCGTGGGTAACCCGGCAGGACGCCGGGTTAGCCGCACTGGGCCAGGGATGGCCCATTGCGGCGGCCCACGGATTCAAGCCTGCGTTCGGGCACACCGAGCCCAAGCGAGGTGCCGAGTGGTGGGGCAAGAGCGTTTTGCTTACTTTTGCGCTTTTCAAAAGTGAGCCGCCGTCAGGGCGGAACCCTAAGTGGCCGTTACCGCAGAAACGGATATGTACTCGATCTGATCCAACATCCTGGTCGGCCCAGAGGCCGCCATCGGGGGCAAGCCCCCTCCCACACGTCAGGATCGACACAACATCCCGGTCGGCTCTGAGGCCGTCATCGGGGGCAAGCCCCCTCCCACATTTGGGTCAGGATCGACACAACATCCTGGTCGGCTCTGAGGCCGTCATCGGGGGCAAGCCCCCTCCCACATTGGAATGTGTGGTGGCCTGGATCTACAGGCAAAAAAAAGCGGTACACCGACCAAGTGCACCGCAAAAATGCCGTTAAGCACAGCAACAACGATTCGATAAATCAGATCAATCCAGCAGCGCCAGCGCCTCGGCGGTGACTTCCTGGATGCGCGCCCAGTCGCCGTTCCTGACCCACTCGGGATCAAGCATCCAGCTACCGCCCACGCACATCACGTTTTTCAACGCCATGTAGTTTTTGATGTTGGCCGGGCCGACGCCGCCGGTCGGGCAGAATTTCACTTCAACGAACGGGCCACCCAAGGCCTTGATCGCCGCCACACCGCCGCTGACCTCGGCCGGGAACAGCTTGAAGCGGCGATAACCCAGGCTATAGCCTTCCATGATGCCGGACGCATTGCTGATGCCGGGCAGCAGCGGGATCGGGCTGTGTACCGAGGCTTCCAGGAGGTCGCGGGTGATGCCGGGGGTGACGATAAACTGCGAGCCGGCCACTTCTGCCGCTTCGAGCATATGACGGTCCAGCACAGTGCCGGCACCGGTGCACAGTTCAGGGCGCTGCTCGCGCAGCACCTGGATAGCCTTGAGCCCGAACTCGGAACGCAGGGTCACTTCCAATGCGGTCAGGCCACCGGCGGCCAAGGCATCGGCCAGCGGCAGGATGTCCTGTTCACGGACGATGGTGATCACCGGCAGGATCCGCGCCTTGGCGCAGAGGCTGTCGATCAGGGCAACTTTATCCGCCATGGACACGGTCGGTTGAGGGCTTTTCATAGCGGCTGATCCTTGGCTCATGGGCACCAGTAAATCTCTAATGTAGGTTGCAAAAACGCGCGAATCGGCATGGCGGCGACATCGTCACCGGCCAGCGCGGCGCTCAAGGTGGTCAACTTCGAACTGCCGGAAATCGACAGTACGGTGTAGTGGGCCGTCGCCAGCAATGCGCGACTCATGGTCAGGCGCTGGTGCGGCACGGTCGGCGCCAGCATCGGCCAGCAACGGCGGGTACCGTCGGCCTGCAAGGCCTGGGCAAGGTTCGGGCTGTCGGGAAACAGCGATGCGGTGTGGCCGTCATCGCCCATGCCCAGCACCAGCACATCGATGGCCGGCAACTCGGCCAGCAGGCGATCGGCCTGCTCGGCAGCGTCTTCCAGGTTGGCGGCAGCGCTGTACAGGCTGAGGAACCGGGCCTCGGCCGCCGGGCCTTGCAACAGGTGCTGCTTTAACAGGCCGGCGTTGCTGTCGGCGTGTTCTACCGGCACCCAGCGCTCATCGGCCAGGGTGATGGTGACTTTGGACCAGTCCAGGACCTGCCTGGCCAGGTTCTGGAAGAACGCCACGGGGCTGCGGCCGCCGGACACGACCAACGTCGCCGCGCCACGAGCGCTGATGGCCGCGCGCAATTGTTCGGCCACTTCAGTGGCCAGGCCTTCGGCCAGCAACACCGGCGTACGATACTCATGGGCAGTAACGCCCTGAGGCAGTTTCAATTCAGATATCGCCATACCACGACCTCCCATCCCGCGTGATCAGTGCAATCGAGCTCATCGGCCCCCAGGAACCCGCCGCGTACGGCTTGGGCGCATCACCGGATTTTTTCCACCCGGCGATCAACTGGTCACACCACTTCCACGCGGCTTCGATTTCATCTTTGCGAACAAACAGGTTCTGATTGCCGCGCATCACTTCCAACAGCAAACGCTCGTAGGCATCGGGGATGCGTGCGCTGCGATAGGTGTCGGAAAAATTCAGTTGCAGCGGACCGCTGCGCAGTTGCATGCCCTTATCCAGGCCCTGCTCCTTGGTCATCACACGCAAGGAGATACCTTCGTCCGGCTGCAGGCGGATGATCAGCTTGTTGCTGATCTGCAAGCGCTGCTCGGGGGCGAAAATATAGTGGGACGGTTCCTTGAAGTGGATGACGATCTGCGACAGCTTTTGCGGCATGCGCTTGCCGGTGCGCAGGTAGAACGGCACCCCGGCCCAACGCCAGTTACGGATATCGGCGCGCAGGGCAACAAAGGTCTCGGTGTCGCTCTGGGTGTTGGAATTCTCTTCTTCCAGGTAGCCCGGCACCGCTTTACCAGCGCTGTAGCCGGCAATGTACTGGCCGCGCACCACCTGGGTGGTCAGGCCTTCCGGGCTGATCGGCGCCAGGGCCTTGAGCACCTTGACCTTCTCGTCACGGATGCTGTCGGCGGACAGGTCGGCCGGCGGGTCCATGGCGATCAGGCAGAGCAACTGCAGCAGGTGGTTCTGGATCATGTCGCGCAGTTGGCCGGCCTTGTCGAAGTAGCCCCAACGGCCTTCGATGCCGACCTGCTCGGCCACGGTAATTTCCACGTGGGAAATGTAATTCTGGTTCCACTGGGTTTCGAACAGGCTGTTGGCAAAACGCAGGGCGATCAGGTTCTGTACCGTCTCCTTGCCCAGGTAGTGGTCAATGCGATAGGTGCGACTTTCCGGGAAAAACTGCGCCACGGCGTCGTTGACCTTGCGCGAGGATTCGAGGTCCGAACCGATCGGTTTTTCCAGCACCACGCGGGTGTTTTCTGCCAGGCCGACCTTGGACAGGTTTTCGCAGATCGCGCCATATACGGCGGCCGGGGTGGCGAAGTAGGCGATGAGGCGCTGTTCGCTGCCGGCTTTTTCGGCAAGCCCGACGTAGTCGTCGGCCTTCATGAAGTCGACATGCAAATACGCCAGGCGCGCCAGGAAACGCTGGGCCACGGCTTCGTCGAGTTCCTTGCCGACGTACTTGCGCAGTTCTTGTTCGATATGGGCCAGGTGCTGCTGCTCGGAGCCGGCTTCGCGGGCCAGGGCCAGGATGCGCGTGTCATCGTGCAGGAGGCCGGCGCCATCGAGTTGATAGAGAGCAGGAAATAACTTGCGCAGCGCCAGATCACCCAAGGCGCCAAACAGGGCAAAGGTGCAGGGTTCCACGGTTATCGAAGGCATGATGTTTGTTCTTTTATCAAGTTAAGCTACAAATACCTTTTTTCAAGGCATCACTCAAGGAAAAATGTAGTAATAACCACAACATTTTCCGCAAATACGCATTGCGTGTGGTGGTGTTCGGCTACCCTCAGTAGGATAGGCCACCGCGAAAAGCCACTCATCGATTGGTTACCGCCTTTTTATTTGCATCGTCGCCCGAAGGAAAGACTGAATGGACCGCGTGCGAAATCTTCTGGAACAAATCCGGAACCGCCTCGAAGAATTGAACAAGGCCGAGAAAAAAGTCGCCGAGGTCATCCTGCTCAACCCGCAGCAGGCCACCCGCTTCTCGATCGCCGCCCTTGCCCAGGCCGCCTCGGTCAGTGAACCGACGGTCAACCGTTTCTGCCGTTCGTTCGGCGTCAGCGGTTACCCTGAACTTAAATTGCAGCTGGCGCAAAGTCTGGCCAGTGGCGCGGCGTATGTCAGCCGCGCCGTGGAAGCCGATGATAACCCCGAGGCCTACACCCAGAAGATTTTTGGCAGCGCCATTGCCTCCCTGGACAGCGCCTGCCAGGCCCTGGACCCGGCCCTGATCAGCAAGGCCGTGGACTTGTTGATCCAGGCGCGGCAGATCCACTTTTTCGGCCTGGGCGCCTCGGCACCGGTGGCGATGGATGCGCTGCACAAGTTCTTCCGTTTCAACCTGGCGGTGACTGCCCACGCCGACGTGCTGATGCAACGCATGATCGCCTCGGTGGCACATACGGGTGAGTTGTTCGTGATCATTTCCTACACCGGGCGTACCCGTGAGTTGGTGGAAGTGGCGCGTATCGCGCGGGAAAACGGTGCATCGGTGCTGGGGGTGACGGCCGAGAACTCGCCGTTGGCCAAGGCCAGTACCGTGAGCCTGAACATTCCGCTGCCGGAAGACACCGATATCTACATGCCGATGACGTCGCGGATCATTCAGCTGACGGTACTCGATGTGCTGGCGACCGGCATGACGTTGCGCCGTGGCGTGGATTTCCAGCCGCACTTGCGCAAGATCAAGGAGAGCCTGAATGACAGCCGGTATCCGGTGGGGGATGAGTTCAACTAAGCCGGCATCTATGTTGGCTTTACTGGCCTCATCGGGGGCAAGCCCCCTCCCACATTTTGATTTGTGAACCCATTCAAAAGTGGGAGGGGGCTTGCCCCCGATGAGGCCATCAGCCACACCACTAGACCCCTGCCCTGGCCTGCAGACTCAAATGCGCCCGCTCCCCGGGCGCCAGGCTCGCACCGGCCATCGCCGATTCCACACACACAAATCCTGACGCTTCGTTAAAACTCACGCCCAATAGCGGCCGGCTACCCGGGTGCCACACCACCGTGTCGGCGCTGTCGCCGGTGTCGATGCACAGTTCACGCTGCCAGGCATGGTCCTTGAGCTGCAATTCGCCCTCGTGCTGGAACACCCGCTGGCACCCACCATCGACCCGCAGCTCACCTTCCTGCTGGCAGACCTGGCGATTGAGCTGGTCATAACCCTGCGCACCGTCAAGCCCAGACAGCGCTACCTCGTCAACGTGACCAATACGCCAGTAAGCGTGCAACGCATGGCTCAATTGGCACGGCAGCTCGTCCTGATGCTCGGTACTCAGGCGCAACTCCAGGGTTTCGCCCAATTGCGCATGCAGGTCTACCTGCCAGTCGCACAACTGCAACTGCCAATGCAGGCGCACGCCGTCGTCATCGGTGCTGCTGTCGAGCAGTTTCCAGTCGATCAAGCGTGCCCAGCCATGGGAAGGCCAGGCGTTTTCGCTGGGGTGACGGCCGTACCACGGCCAGCATACCGGCACGCCACCGCGGATCGCGCCGACTTGGGGCCATTTGGCCGCACACCACAGCCAGGGTTTCTGGCCAGCGGGCTGAAAGTGCAGCAATTGCGCGCCTTGGCGACTGAATACCGCCTGGCACAGCGGATGGTCGATCACCAACACATCGCGCATCTGAAAGCGCTCCCAGGCGAACACCGGACGCTCGCGCAGGGACTTGAAAAAGCGTTGCAGCGGTTGCTCATGCATGTGCCACAGTCCTGAATATCACAGTGCCACGCAAAAAAAAGCGGATAGCCATGGCTATCCGCAAAATGCGCACAGAGAGAGGAGCTTATCGCAACAGCGTTAGAACGTAGACTGAATCTTCAGGCCCGCTACAAGCGCGTTGTCGACTTTGTCCACGCCACCGGGCTGGACAACATATTGCAGGTTAGGACGCACGGTCAGCCAGTTGGTGACGTGGAAACCGTAGTTCAGTTCGACGTTGTACTCAGTCTCGCGAATCGGCGTGTACAGCGGATTATCGTAGTCGCTGATGCCGTTGGCGGCATTGAGCAGCTCCGAGTTCTTCTTCACGTCATCGTTGACGTGCAGGCGCGCGACGCCAATGCCGACGTCATCTTTTGGACGTGCGTCGAATGGGCCCTTGTACACCAGCATCAACGACTGGTAGTTGTCGACCAGGTTGGTTTCCTTGTCGTGGAAGGTCGCGTTGGCCGCGATGTTCAGGCCACGGGTAGCGTCGCCGTTATGCGTGGTGAGTTGCTGTTGGGCAACGAACCAGTAGCCTTTCTTGCTGCTGCGGGTACGCAAGTTTGCACCAGTGAGGACCGCATCGTTGCCGTTGACGTCTTCACGTACATCCGGAGCATCGGCCGCGCTTTTGTAGTAACCCACACGGTACTCGCCTGGCAGGTTGTTGACTTTCGGCGACCAGACCAACTCCACCGGGATCACGGTGCCTTTGGTACCGCTGCCGCTGAGTTTGAAGCCGTTGCCGTGCTCCAGTTGCGACGGGTTCTGGTTGTAGGCACCAATCTGCGCATACAGCTCAGGCGTAATGTTGTACTTCACGCGGATCGCGGCCTGGGCGACCGGCCAGTTGTACCAGGTGTTTACATAGTTACCGACCTGGGAGCCACAGAACGACAGGTTCTGGAAGTCGCACGGGAAGGTGTTGAAGTCTTCGCCTTCGCCGAAGTAACCGAGTTTCACGTCCAGCTTGTTGTCGAACATCTGGTGCTGAACCCAGAACTGGGTCAGGCGCACCATATGGCCACGGCCGTACACTTCCTGAGACGAACTCAAGGTGCCGGCACGCGGGTCGCCAATGCGGTCATTGGAGATATTCTGGCCATTACGGTTGGTAAACTGGATCTTGGCCTGGGTGTTATCCCAGCCCCACAGCTTTTGCAGGTCCAGTGCCACGCCCAGACCGAACTGGTCGGAGTAACGACCGGTCTTGTCGTCGTTGTAGCCACCGTGGGCGTTGTAGCCCATTTCCCCGACGTAATCGGCCTTGATGTCGATACCTTGCTCGATCAGCTTGGTACGCTCGCCGCCCCAATCGCCGGTCATCCACTTGGAATCGGCGCTGAATGCATCGGCCGCCATCGCATTGGCGGACAATACGAGGGCTGCTGCTGCTGACAGTTGGCAGAACAGCCGAGTGTTGTTGTGTTGCTTTTTCATCCCTACATCCTCGTCTTTATTGTTATTAAACTGTTTTTATCTAACGCGGGTTACATTTTTTAGCTAAAACAACAAGTTAACCATTAATCACAGTACTGTAGGAGCGAGCTTGCTCGCGAAAAACCCGAGAGTGCCACGCTAAACCAGGAGCGTTGCGTCATCGTTAACGACCTTCGCGAGCAAGCTCGCTCCTACAAATGCTTCAACGGCCCTTGAACTGGGTCACGTTGCCGGCATGCCCCTGTGCCGGCGATGCAGCTGCGGTACCCAATCGCTCACCGGTCTTGGCGTCGAACAGCAACACCTTGGCCGGGTCGAACTGCAGGGTCAGGGTCTCGCCTACCTGCGGTGCCACGTCCGGCGCCAAACGGCAGCAGACCTTGGTGTCGTTGAGCTGCACGAACACCAGGGTGTCCGGGCCGGTCGGCTCGGTCACCTGGACTTCGGCACGAATGCTCGACGAACCATTGCCCTCGCCCGCCGCCAGCACGATCTGCTCCGGGCGCAGGCCCAGGATCACATCGCGATCTTCCAGACCTGCGTCATTCATGTTCAGCGCCAGCTCGCAACGGGCCTGGCCGCTGTCGAGCACCGCCACCAGACCACCGTCCTGGCGTTTTAGGCGCATGGGAACGAAGTTCATCGGTGGTGAACCGATAAAGCTTGCCACAAATAGGTTGGCTGGGTCGTTGTAAATTTCTTTCGGCGTGCCGAATTGCTGGATGATCCCATCCTTCATCACCGCCACTTTATCGCCCAGGGTCATCGCTTCAATCTGATCGTGGGTCACGTAGACAGTGGTAGTTTTCAGGCGCTGGTGCATCAGCTTCATTTCGGTGCGCATTTCGACGCGCAGCTTGGCGTCGAGGTTCGACAGCGGCTCGTCGAACAGGTAGATCTTCGGCCGACGCGCCAATGCACGGCCCATGGCCACGCGCTGTTGCTGGCCGCCGGAGAGCTGGCCCGGCTTGCGGTTTAGCAGATGCTCGATCTGCAGCAGCTTGGCCACGCGTGCCACTTCGGCGTCGATGTCGGCCTGGGGCATCTTGCGAATTTTCAGACCGAACTCGATGTTCTCGCGCACGCTCATGGTCGGGTACAGCGCGTAGGACTGGAACACCATGGCGATGTCGCGATCCTTGGGACTCATGCCGCTCACATCCTGATCACCGATCATGATCGCGCCGCCGGAGATGGTCTCAAGGCCCGCGATGCAGTTCATCAAGGTGGACTTGCCGCAACCCGAAGGGCCGACCAGGATCAGGAATTCGCCTTCCTTGATCGACAGTTCGATGTTCTTCAAGGTGTCGGGCAGGCCGGCGCCATAGGTCTTGTTTACATTGCGAAGTTCAAGCGTAGCCATGATTACCCCTTGACCGCGCCGGCCGTGAGGCCGCGCACGAAATACTTGCCTGCGATCACATAGACCAGCAGGGTCGGCAGACCGGCGATCATCGCCGCCGCCATATCCACGTTATATTCCTTGGCGCCGGTGCTGGTGTTGACCAGGTTGTTCAGCGCCACCGTGATGGGCTGGGAGTCGCCGCTGGAAAACACCACGCCGAACAGGAAGTCGTTCCAGATCTGAGTGAACTGCCAGATCAGGCAGACCATGATGATCGGCGTCGACATCGGCAGAATGATCTGACGGAAGATGGTGAAGAAACCGGCACCGTCCAGGCGGGCCGCCTTGATCAGCGCATCCGGAATGCTCACGTAGTAGTTACGGAAGAACAGCGTGGTGAACGCCAGGCCGTAGACCACATGCACAAACACCAGGCCGGTGGTGGTACTGGCCAGGCCCATCTTGCCGAGGGTGAACGAGGCCGGCAGCAGCACCGTCTGGAACGGCAGGAAGCAGCCGAACAGCAACAGGCCGAAGAACAGCTGCGAACCACGGAAGCGCCAGAACGACAGCACGTAGCCATTCAGCGCGCCGATGGCGGTGGAGATCAGTACAGCGGGCACGGTGATCTTGATCGAGTTCCAGAAGTAACCGTCCACGGTGTCCCAGGCCTTGACCCAGCCGATACCGCTGACCACGGTCGGCCAGCTCAGCAGGTTGCCGGTGCTGATATCTTCCGGGGTCTTGAAGCTGGTGAGCAGCATCACTACCAGCGGCACCAGGTACAGCAGCACCGCGAGAATCAGCACCGCGTAGATCGCGATACGGCTCAGGCTGACGGCAGGTTTGGCGGCGAGACTAGTCATTACGCTTGGTCCTCAGCTCGGAATACAGGTACGGCACGATGATCGCGAGGATCGCACCGAGCATCAGGATTGCACTGGCCGAGCCCATGCCCATCTGGCCGCGGCTGAAGGTGAACGAGTACATGAACATGGCAGGCAGGTCGGACGAATAGCCCGGGCCGCCGGCCGTCATCGCCGCCACCAGGTCGAAGCTCTTGATCGCAATGTGCGCCAGGATCATCACCGCACTGAAGAACACCGGGCGCAGGCTTGGCAGCACCACGCTCCAGTAGATGCGCGGCAGGCTCGCGCCGTCGATCTGCGCGGCGCGGATGATCGACTGATCAACACCGCGCAGGCCGGCCAGGAACATCGCCATGATAAAGCCCGAAGCTTGCCACACAGCGGCGATCACCAGGCAGTAGACCACGCGGTCGGGGTCGATCAGCCAGTCGAGACGGAAGCCTTCCCAGCCCCAGTCGCGCAATAATTTGTCCAGGCCCATGCCCGGGTTGAGCAGCCATTTCCACGCGGTACCGGTGACGATCATCGAGAGCGCCATCGGGTACAGGTAAATGGTGCGAATGAAACCTTCGCGGCGGATTTTCTGGTCGAGGAAAATCGCCAGCGTCACACCGATCACCAGGGTGATACCAATGAACATGCCGCCGAACACGGCCAGGTTCTTGCTCGCCACCCACCAACGGTCGTTGTCGAACAGCCGCTCGTATTGAGCCAGGCCCGCCCATTTGTAGCTGGGCAGGAACGTGGAGGTGGTGAACGACAGCACGAACGTCCACAGGATGTAGCCGTAGAAGCTCACCAGCACGATGAACATGCTCGGCGCCAGCACCAGTTTGGGGAGCCAGCGCTGCAATGCATCGAACGGCGAGGCCTTGCTGAACACAGCAACAGAACTCATGGGAAAATCCAGTACAGGGAAAAAGGGCTAGCAGGTGAACCGAACCCTGTAGGAGCCGAGCTTGCTCGCGAAGGACTTCAACGATAGCGCGTGCATACAGGATGAACGCGGTGACCTTGAGTTTTTCGCGAGCAAGCTCGCTCCTGCAGTTGCTGCGTTACTTGGCAGACTTGATCGCAGCGCCCAACTTCTTGGCGGTGTCGGCCGGGTCGGCTTTCGGGTCATTGATGTAGTTGGTCACTACGTCAAAGAAGGCACCCTGTACCGCAAGGGTGGTGGCCATGTTGTGCGCCATGCTTGGCTGCAGACCGCCGGTCTTGGCGTCTGCCAGGAAGTCTTTGGCAGCTGTCTGAGCACAGGAGTCGAAACCCAGCTTGTCCATTTGAGTGAGCATGTCGGTGCGCACAGGGATCGAACCCTTGTTGATGCTGAAGACTTTCTGGAAGTTTTCACCCAGCACGACCTTGGCAATGTCCTGCTGACCGGCAGCGGTGCCTTTGTCTTTCTGCTTGAATACCGCCAGGGAGTCGATGTTGTAGGTGAAGGCTTTGTCGGTGCCTGGGAAGGCTACGCACTCGTAGTCCTTGCCGGCGACTTTCTTGGCGGCGGTCCATTCGGACTTGGCCCAGTCACCCATGATCTGCATGCCGGCCTTGCCGTTGATGACTTTACCGGCTTCCAGGTTCCAGTCCTGACCTTTGCCGTCGACGTCCATATAGGTCGCGACCTTTTTCAGTTCGGTCAGCGACTTGACCATTTCCGGGCCGGTCAGCGCAGCGTTATCCAGATCGACCAGGGCTTTCTTGTAGCCATCAGCGCCCATCACCGAGAGCACCACCGCTTCGAACACGGTGCTGTCCTGCCAAGGCTGGCCGCCGTGAGCGAGCGCAATGAAGCCCGCCGCTTTCAGCTTGTCGCCGGCGGCATAGAATTCTTCGAGGGTGGTCGGGTTCTTGGTGATGCCGGCTTTCTTGAAGACTTCCGGGTTGATCCACAGCCAGTTCACACGGTGGATATTCACCGGAACGGCCACGTAGTCACCGTCGTACTTCACGGTATCGGAGACTTTCTTGTCGAGCAGGGAGTCCCACTTTTCTTCTTTGGCGACGTCTTTGAGTACGTCGGTGTCGAGCAGGCCAGTGGACGCCCATTCCTGGATGTCGGGGCCTTTGATCTGGGCAACACCGGGCGGGTTACCGGCGACCGCACGGCTTTTCAGCACGGTCATGGCCGTGGCGCCACCGCCACCTGCGACCGCACCGTCTTTCCAGGTGAAGCCGTCTTTCTCGACTTGGGCCTTCAGGACATCCACAGCCGCCTTTTCACCGCCCGAGGTCCACCAATGCACCACTTCAACCGTACCTTTGGAGTCGGCGGCAAATGCACTGAGGGGAAACAACGAGGCCATGGAAATAGCAACGGCGAGGCGATTAATCGCGTTCATCTGAGTACCTTTTCTTGTTGTTATGCATGCAAGTCTAGAGCTTGCGCTGCACGGAGTTTAAACAGGGATTTTCCAGGCGCAGGTAACAAAGGGACGTACAAATGTCACCACTTGGTGACATAAAGTCCGCCGCCCAATGCACTGGCCAGGCTGGGTGCCAAGGGTAATGCAGGCAGCAACACGGCTTGCCACGCATGGTACAGGTCCGGCTTGCCACCCCAGATCCTGCTGCTGGGTTGGTTGTGCGGGCTGAGTTCGTGGTGCCAACTGCCCTGGAGGTGGTCGATGAACTGGGTTTCGCAAAACTCCCAGAACCGCCGGTACCAGGTCTCGTAATGCAACTGGCCGGTGCGCTTGAGCAGCGCCTGGGCAGCAGCGCTGGCTTCGGCATGGGTCCAGTGCAGGCGTTCACGCACAACCGGGCGCAGGTTCCAGTCCAGGGTGTAGACAATGCCCGGCGCACCATCCACCGCCCAGGCGTAGTCGCAGGCACTGGCAAACAGCCCTTGGGCATCTGTCACCAGCCAGTCCGGCGTAGCCAGCCCGGCCTGCTCGCGCGCCGCTTCCAGGTGCAGCACCAGCCGCGCCCATTCGAAACCATGGCCGGGGGTGATGCCGTAGGGACGGAAGCCGTCGGCCGGGTTGTCTTCGTTGTAAGCGAGCAACGGATTCCACTGGGTATCGAAGTGCTCGATCACCATGAAACGGTTACCGGCGGCGTGGGCATGGATGACACGTTCGACGATACGCAACGCGCGGTCCAGCCAGCGCGTGTCGCCCGTCACATCGGCCAGGGCCAGGAAGGCCTCGGTGGCGTGCATGTTGCTGTTGGCACCGCGATAGGCTTCGACGCCGCTCCAGTCCCGGGCGAAGGATTCGAGCATGGCGCCCTCCTCCTCACTCCAAAAGAACTGTTCGATGATATGAACAGCATCGTTCAACAGGCTTTGCGCGCCGGGTGCACCGGCCACTGTGGCAGAGCTGGCGGCCAGGGCCACGAAGGCATGCAGGTAAGCGGCCTTGCCGGTATTGCCATCAAGCGCACCGGGCACGGCGAACCAGCCACCGTGTTCACTATCGTGCAACGGGCCGCTCAGGGCCGCAACGCCGTGCGCGACTAAATCGGCATAGCCCGGCAAACCCATGGCATGGGCCATAGCGAAGCTGTGGGTCATGCGGGCGGTGTTCATGGTTTCGGCGCGGGCGCCGGCCGGCAGTTGGCCAGTGTCATCCAGATTGCCGAAGCCGTCCGGCAGGCGCGACGCCTTGGCAAAGGTCAACAGGCGCTGGCCTTCGGCCGCGAGCCAGGCGTGGTGGGCAGGCGCGTTCAGCCAACTGCTGGGAGGCAGTGGTTGCATGGTCATGGGGGGCCCTTATTGTTTTTTGTGGGGTGACCGGAGTCTAAACAAGGGCGCGGGAGTGGCAAGTAACGAAGGGGACAATAAATGTCACCGGGCGGTGACAAAGCTTCGAGCAACAGCGATTTACCTGACTAATACAGTTCAAATGTGGGAGGGGGCTTGCCCCCGATAGCGGTGAATCAGTCAATATTTTCGTGACTGACACACCGCAATCGGGGGCAAGCCCCCTCCCACAGTTTGATTGCATTCACAGTCCACAGAACGGGTCATTGACCCAGCGGTGTAGCCGCCGCCGGCGCATTGAGGCGCTGGTTCAAATTCTGCACCTGGCTCTGCAATGTGGTGATATTGCGCGTGGTCTGGATGCGGAATACGTCGAACTCTTTATTGGTCGGCGCATCGGTGTTGGCGGGCTGGTTTTCCTGTGCACTCTTGAGCACCAGCACGTCCTGCTCGAGTCGGGCGATGGCGGCAGCCGGATTGCCTTGTTTCTTCAAGGTCGCTACCTCATTGGCCAGATCCTTGATCTCGCCCTGCGCCGCCTTGAGCGTGGCGACAGCATCAGTCAGCGCCTGGACCTGGCCCTGCAACTTGGCATTCGCGCTCGTCAGCTCCGCGGTGCTCGCACTCATCTGCGCCAGGCGCTGATCCAGTTCGGTGGCTTGGCCGGCTACGCCCACTTGTTGCTTGCCCTGCTCAAGCAACTGCGTTTCCAGCTGCTTGATCTGCAATTTCAGCGCTTCGCTGCCGTTGTTTACATTGGCCTCGCTGGCCACGACCTTGCCGGAAATATCCTGCAGGCGCCCCGCCGCTTCTTCGCTGATGCGCGCAAAGCTTTCCTGGGTGGCGACCAATTGCTGGCCCATCAGGGAAATCTGCTGGAAGCTCCACCAGGCCAGGCCCGCAAAGGCGATCAGCAAGGCGCCGACCAGCGCCCACAGCGGGCCGGTGCTGGCTCTTTTAACCTTGACCACAGGCGTTGTGCGCGAGCGCACCGAGGTGGCGGCTGTCGGCACGAAATCATCATCGTCCCCTGTATCTGCCCGCAGGCTGGGAACGTTGTCGAAATCGTCTTTAGCATCGTTACGCATGAATCTATCCTGAATCAATAAGATGGCCAGCCGAGGAGCCGAGCGGCGGGAGTATAAACCGTGCTCCCGGCGCATGGGTCGACATGCCGTCCGCCGTTCGGTTCCCGATGTGTTGCAGGTTGTGAGCTTATGGGTGGCCCGGCGCCTGGGCCTTCCACCACAGGCAGAACTCGTCGAGGGCGCTCCACAGACTGGCTTTGGGGTCGTAATCGAGATAATGCCGCGCCCGGCTGATGTCGAGGGTGAAATTTTTGTTCATCACCTGCATGCCCAGGCGCGTCAACGACGGCTCCGGCCGCCCCGGCCATACCGCACAAAACGCCTCGTTCAACGCCGCCACACTGCAGGACAAGGCATAGGACCGGTAGCGGGTGACCTGAGGCAGGTCCATTTGTCGCATCACATAGTTGACCACATCCCACACCGGCACCGGCGTGCCATTGCTGATGTTGTAGGCCCTGCCCAGCGCGGAACCTGGCGCCAGCAAGCTGCTGAGCAACGCCTCGTTAAGGTTGTGCACACTGGTGAAATCGACCTTGTTAAGGCCGTCACCGACGATGGCCAGGCGGTTCTTGCGCTGCATTTTCAACAGCCGCGGGAAGATGCTCATGTCACCGGCGCCGGTGACGAAACGCGGGCGCAGGGCCAGTACTTCCAGGCCGAACTCCTGGGCGCCGAACACTTTCTGCTCCGCCAGGTATTTGGTCGCGGCATAGGGATGCTTGAAGCGCTTGGGTACCTGCTCTTCGGTCAGCCCCACGTGGTCGCGCCCATCGAAGTAGATGGAAGGCGACGACAGATGCACCAGTCGCCCGACCCGCTGCTTGAGGCACGCTTCGACGACGTTCTCGGTGACCAGCACATTGGCTTGATGGAAATCCTGATACTTGCCCCACAGCCCGACTGCACCGGCACAATGCACCACGGCCTCGACGTCACGGCACAGGTTGCGCACCAGGTCGGCATCGTTCAGATCACCCTGGATAAACTCGGCACCGCGCCGTACCAGGTGTTCCACGCTGTCCGCGCGTCGCCCGTTGACCCGCACATCCAGGCCCTGCTCCAGGGCGAAACGCGCAAAGCGTCCGCCGATGAAGCCGCTTGCGCCGGTGACCAGAATTTTCATGCACTACCCCATGTTCTTTCGTTTTTCATCGCTATTGCCTTGACGCGCGCCATCACTTCAACGGCACCAACCACTGCCCACAGACCCGGGCCAGGTGCTCGGTCAACAGGCCCAACAAGTGCCCGCCACTGCGCCAATGATGCCAGTACAGCGGCACATCGATGGGCTTATCTGGCAGCAATTCGACCAGCAGGCCTTTTTCCAGCGAGGCGCGCACCTGCAATTCAGGCGCCAGGCCCCAGCCCAGGCCGGCTTCCATCAGGCGGATAAAGCCTTCGGATGACGGGCATAAATGGTGCTCGAAACCGCCATTTACACCGAGCGAAGCCAGGTAACGGTGTTGCAGGAAATCATCCGGCCCGAATACCAGCGCCGGCGTACCGGCCAATTGATCGGCTTGCACGCCAGTCGGGAAATGCCGCGCTATAAACCCGGGGCTGGCGAATGCGCGGTAACGCATGGCGCCAAGTGCCAGGCTGCGGGCGCCGGCAACCGGGCGCTCGCTGGCGCAGATACAGGCCGCCACTTCACCGGCGCGCATGCGTTTGAGGCCCACGGTCTGGTCCTCCACCACCAGGTCCAGCAGCAGGTGCTGTTCGCCGCAAAAGTCGCTGACCGCCAGCGCCCACCACGTGGCGAGGCTGTCGGCATTCAGCGCGATGCGCAGGCGCTCGGGCATGCCCTCTTCGTCCAACGCCGGCACCTGGCTTTGCAGGTCACGCTCCAGCAGGCGCACCTGTTGCACATGGTTGAGCAAGCGTCGGCCAATATCAGTGGGGGTCGGTGGTGTCGCCCGCACCAGTACCGGCTGGCCGACGCGCGCCTCCAGCAACTTGATGCGCTGGGACACGGCTGACTGCGACAGCCCGAGCACCTGCGCGCCGCGCTCGAAGCCAGCCTGTTCCACCACGGCCGCCAGGGCGGAAAGCAACTTATAGTCGAACATCAGTTTTCCTAATGAGCGATCAGCAATATTGGTTTTTCTTATACAGGGCCGGCCGGCACCATAGCCAGCAACGTTTGAGCATGACTTAAGGATTTTTCGCTATGTGGCAAAGCTATATGAACGGGTTGCTGGTAGCCCTGGGGCTGATCATGGCGATCGGCACGCAGAATGCGTTCGTTCTGGCGCAGGGCCTGCGCCGCGAGCATCACTTGCCGGTCGCAGCCCTGTGTGTAATCTGCGATGCACTGCTGGTGGCGGCCGGAGTGTTCGGATTGGCCACTGTGCTGGCGCAGAGCCCGATACTGCTGGCGGTGGCACGCTGGGGCGGAGCGGCGTTTCTGCTGTGGTACGGCGCGTGCGCGCTGCGCAGGGCCTGTTCGACACAAAGCCTGGACCAGAACGCCAGCCTCAAGACCCGCTCATTGCGCGCCGTGCTGCTGAGCGCGCTGGCGGTGACCCTGCTCAACCCCCATGTTTACCTGGACACCGTGCTGCTGATCGGCTCACTCGGCGCGCAACAAACGGAGCCGGGGGCCTACGTGGCCGGCGCGGCCAGTGCGTCGTTGCTGTGGTTTACCACCCTGGCCCTCGGTGCGGCGTGGTTGGCGCCTTGGCTGGCGCGCCCGGCCACCTGGCGCCTGCTCGACCTGTTGGTGGCCGTGATGATGTTCAGCGTGGCCTACCAATTAATCAGTGCGCCATGAACTTATTCCAAAAGGCTCTGGAACCTCTATCCCACACAGTTGTTGCGTGGTTTTGCCGCACCCCCGGTGCTATGATCCCGGACTTGCGCCGCAAAGAGTACAGACTCGCCGGCGCTTGTTTGGCCGCCCGTGATCGGCCTTGCGCTCACCGCAACTGACCTGATTAGGAGAATCATCATGGCTTTCGAATTGCCGCCGCTGCCCTACGCACACGATGCCCTGCAGCCGCACATCTCCAAGGAAACCCTGGAGTATCACCACGACAAGCACCACAACACCTATGTCGTGAACCTGAACAACCTGGTGCCAGGCACCGAGTTCGAAGGCAAGACCCTGGAAGAAATCGTCAAATCTTCCTCGGGCGGCATCTTCAACAACGCCGCTCAGGTCTGGAACCACACCTTCTACTGGAACTGCCTGGCGCCAAACGCCGGCGGTCAACCTACCGGCGCATTGGCTGAAGCCATCAACGCTGCGTTCGGTTCGTTCGACAAGTTCAAGGAAGAGTTCACCAAGACGTCGGTCGGCACCTTCGGTTCCGGTTGGGGCTGGCTGGTGAAAAAGGCTGACGGTTCCCTGGCCCTGGCCAGCACCATCGGCGCCGGCAACCCGCTGACCAACGGCGACACCCCGCTGCTGACCTGCGATGTCTGGGAACACGCCTACTACATCGACTACCGCAACGTGCGTCCAAAGTATGTGGAAGCGTTCTGGAACCTGGTCAACTGGAAGTTCGTGGCTGAGCAGTTCGAAGGCAAGACCTTCACTGCCTAAGCAACGCTTGCAGTAAAAAGAGCCCGGCGATTGCCGGGCTTTTTCATGGGCGCTCACAAGCAGCAAGCCATCTAGAATCGTGGAACTCCCAGCAGGGAATGTGCCACGCAGTGAGTGAGAGGAATAACCCTCTCGCGCTCTTCTGGAGAAAAAAGATGGAAGAAATCGGAAAAGCAGGCGGGCAGATGGCGATGCAACTCATCAGCGGCCTGATGAAAGGTCTCGCCGGTGGTGCAGGTGGCGGCGGCGATGAAGGTGGCGCGAAAGCGCCGGAACGCCCCGGTGAGGACAACATGCCACCGCCACCGCCGAAGATTGATTTTTCAGTCAGTTGATCAATGCGTTTGAAATGCCAAGTAGCCGTTGGCATGCAGCGCGCTAGTCGAACAGTCAGACGGCGGAGCAACTCCGCCGTTTTTTTTAATTTTTTCTCCCTGCCAGCCTTGAAGGCGCTTCGCGTTCCAATGTTCCTTTGACTGCCCTCACCAGATTGCCAATACTCATGGCATATTGAAGGCCACCCGCATGAGACAAGGAATGCCCCTTTGAAGCTGGAACTCAAAAACAGCTTGTCGGTGAAGTTGCTACGGGTTGTCTTGCTCTCGGCACTGATCGTGGGCGTGGCACTGAGCGTGGCGCAGATCGTGTTCGACGCTTACAAGACGCGCCAGGCCGTGGCCGGAGATGCCCAACGTATCCTCGACATGTTTCGCGACCCCTCGACCCAGGCCGTCTACAGCCTGGACCGCGAAATGGGCATGCAGGTGATCGAAGGTCTGTTTCAGGATGACGCCGTGCGCGTGGCCTCCATCGGTCATCCCAACGAAACCATGCTCGCGGAAAAAAGCCGCGCCTTGCAGCCCTCTTCCAGCCGTTGGTTGACCGACCTGATTCTTGGGCAGGAACGCAGCTTCACCACCCCACTGGTCGGCAAGGGCCCCTACAGCGAGTATTACGGCGACCTGAGCATTACCCTCGACACCGCCACATACGGCGAAGGCTTCCTTGTCAGCTCAGTGATCATTTTTATCTCCGGTGTGCTGCGCGCCCTGGCTCTGGGCCTGGTGTTGTACTTGGTGTATCACTGGCTGCTGACCAAACCGTTGTCGCGGATTATCGAGCACCTGGCGTCGATCAATCCGGACCGGCCCAGCGAGCACAAGATCCCGCAGCTCAAGGGGCATGAGCGCAACGAGTTGGGGCTGTGGATAAACACCGCCAACCAGTTGCTCGAATCCATCGAACGCAATACCCACCTGCGCCACGAGGCCGAGTCCAGCCTGTTGCGCATGGCCCAGTATGATTTTCTCACCGGCCTGCCGAACCGCCAGAAGTTGCAGGAGCAACTGGACAGGATCCTGACTGATGCCGGCCGGCGCCAGCGTCGCGTGGCAGTGTTGTGCGTTGGGCTGGATGACTTCAAGAGCGTCAACGAACAGTTCACTTATCAGAACGGCGACAAACTGCTGCTGGCCCTGGCCGATCGCTTGCGCGCCCACAGCGGCCGCCTGGGCGCGCTCGCCCGCCTGGGTGGCGATCAGTTCGCCCTGGTGCAAGCCGATATCGACCAGCCCTACGAAGCCGCCGAACTGGCGCAAAGTATCCTGGATGACCTGGAAGCGGAGTTCGCCCTCGATCAGGACCAGATTCGCCTGCGCGCCACCATCGGCATCACCTTGTTCCCGGAAGACGGCGACAGCACCGAGAAGTTGCTGCAAAAAGCCGAACAGACCATGACCCTGGCCAAAAGCCGCTCGCGCAATCGCTATCAGTTCTACATCGCCAGCGTCGACAGCGAAATACGTCGGCGCCGCGAACTGGAGAAAGACCTGCGCGATGCCTTGAGCCGCGACCAGTTTCACCTGGTGTATCAACCGCAGATCAGTTATCGCGACCACCGCGTGGTCGGTGTAGAGGCGTTGATTCGCTGGCAGCACCCGGAACACGGCCTGGTTCCACCGGACCTGTTCATCCCGTTGGCGGAACAGAACGGCACCATCATTCCCATCGGTGAATGGGTGCTGGATCAGGCGTGCCGCCAACTGCGCGAATGGCATGACCTGGGCTTCACCGAACTGCGCATGGCGGTCAACCTGTCCACGGTGCAACTGCACCACACCGAGTTGCCGCGCGTGGTCAACAACCTGATGCAGATTTACCGCCTGCCACCGCGCAGCCTGGAGCTGGAAGTCACCGAAACCGGCCTGATGGAAGACATCAGCACCGCCGCCCAGCACCTGTTGAGCCTGCGCCGTTCGGGGGCGCTGATCGCCATCGATGACTTCGGCACCGGTTACTCATCCCTGAGCTACCTCAAAAGCCTGCCGCTGGACAAGATCAAGATCGACAAGAGCTTCGTCCAGGACCTGCTGGACGATGACGACGACGCGACCATCGTGCGAGCGATCATCCAACTGGGCAAAAGCCTGGGCATGCAGGTGATTGCCGAGGGCGTGGAGACCGCCGAGCAAGAGGCCTACATCATCTCCGAGGGTTGCCATGAAGGCCAGGGCTACCACTACAGCAAACCGCTGCAGGCCCGGGAGTTGGCGGCTTTCCTGAAGCAATCGGAACGCGATAACGCGGCGATTCTTTGAGCGGGCAGAACGATACCAAATATTTCCCGCGTATAAGCCTTTACACAAAATGCAAATCTTTCGCATTATGTCGCAGCTTTTGCGCCCCCCGCGCGCCCTATCAACAACCGAAGCAGGATGTTCGCCATGATTCGTATGCCCCTGGCCACCGCCAGTCTGCTGGCCATTGCTATTTCTCTCGCCGGTTGCGGCGAAGGTAAAGACAAGGCCGCCGCGCCTCAGGCGCCTGCCGCTGCCAGCACTACCGCTCCAGCGGCTGCCACGCCTGCAGGCCAGGTCGACGAAGCGGCCGCCAAGGCCGTGGTCGCGCATTACGCCGACATGGTATTTGCGGTGTACAGCGACGCCGAGTCCACCGCGAAAACCCTGCAGACCGCCATCGACACCTTCCTGGCCAACCCCAACGACGACACGCTCAAGGCAGCTCGTACCGCCTGGATCGCCGCGCGCGTGCCTTACCTGCAGAGTGAAGTGTTCCGCTTCGGCAACACCATCATCGACGACTGGGAAGGCCAGGTGAACGCCTGGCCTCTGGACGAGGGGCTGATCGACTACGTCGACAAATCCTACGAACACGCACTGGGCAACCCGGGCGCCAACGCCAACATCATCGCCAACAACGAAATCCAGGTTGGCGAAGACAAGGTCGACGTCAAGGAAATCACCCCGGAAAAACTCGCCAGCCTCAATGAGCTGGGCGGCTCCGAAGCGAACGTCGCCACCGGCTATCACGCCATCGAATTCCTGCTCTGGGGCCAGGACCTCAACGGCACCGGCCCAGGCGCGGGCAACCGCCCGGCCTCGGACTACATGACCGGTGACGGTGCAACCGGCGGCCACAACGAGCGTCGTCGCACCTACCTGCGCGCCGTGACCCAACTGCTGGTCAGCGATCTGCAGGAAATGGTCGGCAACTGGAAGCCCAACGTCGAAGACAACTACCGCGCCACCCTCGAGTCGGAACCGGCTACCGACGGCCTGCGCAAGATGCTGTTCGGCATGGGCAGCCTGTCCCTCGGCGAACTGGCCGGCGAACGCATGAAGGTCTCTCTGGAAGCCAACTCGCCGGAAGACGAGCAGGACTGCTTCAGCGACAACACCCACTACTCACACTTCTATGACGCCAAGGGCATCCGTAACGTCTACCTGGGCGAGTACACCCGCGTCGACGGTAACAAGCTGACCGGCCCGAGCCTCTCGTCCCTGGTCGCGAAAGCCGACCCGGCGGCCGATGCAGTCCTCAAGGCTGACCTGGCGGCGACCGAAGCGAAGATCCAGGTGATGGTCGACCACGCCGGCAAGGGCGAGCACTACGATCAGTTGATCGCGGCCGGTAACGATGCAGGCAACCAGATCGTGCGTGACGCCATCGCTGCGCTGGTCAAGCAGACCGGTTCGATCGAAGCCGCCGCAGGCAAGCTGGGCATCAGCGACCTGAACCCGGACAGCGCCGATCACGAGTTCTGATCAAGGCGCAGTTGAACGAGGCGACCTTCGGGTCGCCTTTTTCATACCTGTTTCAAACACCGCAGATCCCCTGTGGGAGGGGGCTTGCCCCCGATAGCGGTGTATCAGCCAAGAATTGACCGACTGACACTCTGCTATCGGGGCATAGGTATCCGTAACCACGATGCGAAGCGAGTCGCTCGTGATCTTGATCTGGCTTTTGATCTTGATCTCAGGCGCCCCGTTAAACCACGCTGGCCGAACGCAGGCTTGAATCCGTGGGTAACCCGGCAGGACGCCGGGTTAGCCGCCCCGCGCCATGGATGGCGCGTGGCGGCGGCCCACGGATTCAAGCCTGCGTTCGGGCACACCGAGCCTAAGCGAGGTGCCGAGTGGTGGGGCAAGAGCCCTTTGGTTACTTTGGGGCTTTTCCAAAGTGACCCGCCGTCAGGGCGGAACCCTAAGTGGCCATGACCGCAGAAACGGATATGTACGCGATCTGATCCAACATCCTGGTCGGCCCAGAGGCCGCCATCGGGAGCAAGCCCCCTCCCACATTGGACCGCGATCGATCCAACATCCTGGTCGGCCCCGAGGCCGCCATCGGGGGCAAGCCCCCTCCCACATTTGGACCGGGATCGATCCAACATCCTGGTCGGCTCTGAGGCCGCCATCGGGAGCAAGCCCCCTCCCACATTTGGACCGGGATCGATCCAACATCCTGGTCGGTCCTGAGGCCGCCATCGGGAGCAAGCCCCCTCCCACAGGGGCTCTGCGCTAACTGATCGGTATCAGGGCAAGCCCCCTCCCACAGGTTGCCCCAGCCCTTGGTTTACAAGACCTCCACCGCAGGTAGAATGGCGCCTCTGCCCAAACCACCCGAGCGAATTTCATGGCGTTGCCGACCCTGCGCATCATCGGTTTCATCATCGGCATCTTCCTGATCACACTTGCGATCGCCATGGTCGTGCCCATGGCCACCCTGGTGATCTTCGAACGCACCAGCGACCTGCCCTCGTTCCTGTGGGCCAGCATGATCACCTTTATCGCCGGCCTCGCCCTGGTCATTCCCGGGCGCCCGGAACATGTGCACCTGCGCCCCCGGGACATGTACCTGCTGACCGTCACCAGCTGGGTGGTAGTGTGCGTCTTCGCCGCGCTGCCGTTCCTGCTGACTCAGCACATCAGCTACACCGACTCGTTTTTTGAAAGCATGTCCGGTATCACGGCCACCGGGTCCACGGTGTTGAGCGGGCTGGACAACATGTCGCCGGGCATCCTGATGTGGCGCTCGCTGTTGCACTGGCTCGGCGGTATCGGGTTTATCGGCATGGCGGTGGCGATCCTGCCGCTGCTGCGCATCGGTGGCATGCGCCTGTTCCAGACCGAGTCGTCGGACCGTTCGGAAAAGGTCATGCCGCGCTCCCATATGGTCGCGCGGCTGATCGTGGCGGCGTATGTGGGCATCACCATCCTTGGCAGCCTGGCGTTCTGGTGGGCCGGGATGGGGCTGTTCGATGCGATCAACCACGCCATGTCGGCGATTTCCACCGGCGGGTTTTCCACCTCCGATGAATCCCTGGCGCACTGGAAGCAACCGGCGGTGCACTGGGTGGCGGTGGTGGTGATGATCCTGGGCAGCCTGCCGTTCACCCTGTACGTGGCGACCTTGCGCGGCAACCGTCGCGCGCTGCTCAGGGACCAGCAGGTGCAGGGCTTGCTCGGTCTGCTGGTGGTGACCTGGCTGGTGCTCGGCACCTGGTATTGGTGGACCACCAACCTGCACTGGCTGGATGCCCTGCGCCACGTGGCGCTGAACGTCACCTCGGTGGTGACCACCACCGGTTTTGCGCTGGGGGACTACAGCCTCTGGGGCAACTTTTCACTGATGCTGTTCTTCTACCTGGGCTTTATCGGCGGCTGTTCGGGCTCTACCGCCGGCGGGATCAAGATCTTCCGCTTCCAGGTCGCCTACATCCTGCTCAAGGCCAACCTGAACCAGTTGATTCACCCGCGCGCGGTGATCAAACAGAAGTACAACGGTCACCGTCTCGACGAGGAAATCGTGCGGTCGATCCTGACCTTTTCGTTTTTCTTCGCCATCACCATTTGCGCCATCGCGCTGGCCCTGTCACTGCTGGGCCTGGACTGGATGACCGCGCTGACCGGCGCGGCCAGTACCGTATCCGGCGTCGGCCCGGGCCTGGGTGAAACCATCGGCCCGGCCGGCAACTTCGCCAGCCTGCCGGATGCGGCCAAGTGGATTCTGTCGCTGGGCATGCTGTTGGGACGGCTGGAAATCATTACGGTGTTTGTGCTCTGTATTCCGGCGTTCTGGCGTCACTGACGGTCGACGTATGCTGCAACCGCGCCCGGTATTCGCCGGGCGTGGCGTCGAACCAGCGGCGAAACGCGCGAAAGAAGTTGCTGGGGTCGGCGAACCCCAACAGGTAGGCGATTTCCAGCAAGGTCATGCTCGGCTGCGCCAGGTATTGCTCGGCCAGCTCACGACGGGTGTCGTCAAGCAGGGCCTGGAAGCTGGTGCCCTCCTCCTGCAAACGCCGCTGCAAGGTACGCTGGGACAGATGCAACGTCTGCGCCACCACTTCGCGCTTGGGTTCGCCCTGGGGCAGCAGGCGGCACAATACCTGCCGTGCCTTGTGGGTCACACGGCTTTCGGAAAAGCGCGCCAGGTATTCACCGGCAAAACGATCGTGCAACTGCGCCATGGCCTCGTTGGCCGTGGGCAATGGCGCATCCATGTCGGCCTGCTCGAAAATCAGCGCGTCATACGGCGCATTGAATTCCAGCGGCGCATGGAACACCTCTTTGTAGGGCGCCAGATCGACCGGTTGATCGCCCTGCAGCATCACCTTGTGCGGTTGCAGGGTTCGTCCTGTGAGCCAGCCGCACAGCGCCAACGCACTGGCCAGCGAGGCCTCGGCGCTTTGTCGGGTGGGCGGCAGGTGATCGCCGTGCACGGTCAGGATCAGCGCGTAGCCCTCGGGTAGCAGGCGGAAACTCAAGTCGGCGCTTTCGGCGATGATGCGCTGGTAACGTACCAGGCGCCTGAAGCCGTCGGCCAGGGTGTTGCTGGACATCAAGGCATAACCGGCGACATGAAACGAGGCCGGACGCGCCACTTTGCCCATGTTCAGGCCAATGGCCGGGTTGCCCGATAACTCCACTGCGCGCTGCCATAAACGGGTCATGGCATCCTGCGCAAAACGCGCGTCGGGGTTACTGAGATCGGCATAGTCCAATCCCAGTTGTTTGAACAGGGCCCGGCAATCCAGGCCGTCCATTTCCAGGGCCTTGACTATCCCCATCGCCCAGCTTGCAGACGTTGTTCGTTCGCTCATGGCGTCTTCTTGTGCTGGCAGGCTTAAACGGTAGCCAGGAGGCCAAGGATACTAAAGTGGCATCTATTGTCACTGGCTGTCATCACTGATCACTCTAGACTCAAATAAGCTCCCCGCCGAACATCTGTTGGGCCGCACAACAATCAGAGGGCGTGTCACCGTGGAAAACGTCAAGCGATTCAACAGCTTCGCCGAGTTTTACCCGTACTACCTGGCGGAGCACGGCAACAGCACCTGCCGGCGCCTGCATTTTATCGGCACTACGCTGGTGATCGGCATCCTGGCCTACGCCATCGGCCGAGGCTCGCCGGGCCTGTTGCTGGCCGTGCCGATCGCCGGCTACAGCTTCGCCTGGATCGGCCATTTCTTCTTCGAGAAGAACCGTCCGGCCACCTTCCAGCACCCGTTTTACAGCCTGCTCGGTGATTTTGTGATGTATCGCGACATGATCCTGGGCAAAGTGCCGTTCTAGTCACGGTCGATATAAAAGTCTATTTGTCATTTATAGTGCTGTATCCTGCCAAGGCTTTTTGAGAGCGCGCAATCACCTGCGATTGAAACAGACCTTGCGAGGAGCGACGACGATGCACGAGATACCTAATCTCCCCTTCCCAAGCCTGCAGCCTACAGAGCAGCCAGCACCGCAACAGGCCAGCGACACACGGCCCGAAGCCAAAGAAGCAAAACCAGTCGACAGCAAAAGCCAGGACTGACGCCGTACCAGACCGTGTGGAAAGCGCAGCTTTGAGCGCTTTCCACACTGCCTGAATCATTCGAGACCCCTGTAAAAATGACCGATACCCCGGATACCGCCGTACTCGACGCTGCCCTGCAGATGGTCGAGGTCTGGAACCGCCTCAGCGCGGACAAACAAGCCGTGTTGCTCAAGCGCTTCGGCACCCAGGAAAACGCCCTGGCCGCCCTGGTCACCACCCAATTGCTGGCCCCTGAGCACGCCTGAAGCGTTCCTGCGCTGAGGTTTTTGCGCTTTAGCGCCCTGCGCGAGCCAAACCACCGGTATCATTAGCAGCCTATCTTTACCTGCTGCGACAGTGGACCTCTCCCCATGCCAGATACCCAGCGCCCCATGGCGGTCACGCTGCAAGTTGTTTCCATCGTGCTGTTCACTTTTATCGGCTACCTGAATATCGGCATCCCCCTGGCCGTATTGCCAGGCTATGTCCACAGTGAGCTGGGCTATGGCGCGGTGGTTGCCGGCCTGGTGATCAGCGTGCAATACCTGGCCACCCTGCTGAGTCGTCCGTATGCGGGCAAAATCATCGATAACCTGGGCAGCAAGCGCGCGGTGCTGATCGGTTTGGCCGGGTGTGGCTTGAGCGGTGTGTTCATGCTGCTCGCCGCCTGGAGTTCAAGCCTGCCAGCCTTGAGCCTGGGCAGCCTGCTGATCGGCCGCCTGGTATTGGGCAGCGCTGAAAGCCTGGTGGGCTCGGGCGCCATCGGTTGGGGCATCGGCCGGGTCGGTGCGGCGAACACTGCCAAGGTCATCTCCTGGAACGGCATCGCCAGCTATGGCGCGCTGGCGGTCGGTGCGCCGCTGGGCGTATTACTGGTCAGACAGTTCGGACTGTGGAGCATGGGCGTCAGCATTGTCCTGCTGGCCGCAGTCGGCCTGTTGCTGGCCTGGAACAAAGTCGCCGCGCCAATCGTCAGCGGCGTGCGCCTGCCGTTCATGAATGTACTGGGCCGGGTATTGCCCCATGGCTGCGCGCTGGCGTTGGGTTCCATCGGCTTTGGCACCATCGCGACCTTTATCACGCTGTATTACACCACCCAGCACTGGGATAACGCGGTGTGGGCATTGAGCTTGTTTGGCGCCAGTTTTATCGGCGCACGCCTGCTGTTCGGCAACCTGATCAACCGTATCGGCGGATTTCGCGTGGCAATTGCCTGCCTGTCAGTGGAGATCCTCGGACTGCTGTTGCTGTGGCTGGCGCCGGACGCCAACCTGGCCCTGGCGGGCGCGGCGTTGAGCGGGTTTGGCTTTTCCCTGGTCTTTCCGGCGCTGGGGGTGGAAGCGGTCAACCTGGTGCCCGCCTCCAGCCGCGGTTCGGCGGTGGGGGCCTATTCGCTGTTTATTGATATGTCCCTGGGTATCACCGGGCCCTTGGCCGGGGCCGTGGCGGCAGGCTTCGGTTTTGGGTCGATCTTCCTGTTCGCCGCCCTCGCCGCTCTGGGTGGTTTGCTGCTGAGTGTGTACCTGTATCGCCAGGCGCCCAAGGCCCGCGAAGCGCGCCAGGACTAGAAGTCGACCTTGCCGCGCCCAGCCTTGATGCTGCCGCGCTTGGTCTTGGATTCGAGACGACGTTTTTTCGAGCCCAGGGTCGGCTTGGTCGGGCGGCGTTTTTTCTCCACCTTGGTGGCACTGAGGATCAACTCCACCAGGCGCTCGAGCGCATCGGCGCGATTCTGTTCCTGGGTGCGGTATTGCTGGGCCTTGAGCACCAGCACGCCATCACTGGTGATACGGCTGTCGCGTAATGCCAACAGCCGCTCCTTGTAAAACTCCGGCAGCGACGACGCCGGAATATCAAAACGCAGGTGCACCGCACTCGACACCTTGTTGACGTTCTGCCCACCAGCGCCCTGGGCGCGAATGGCGGTCAGCTCTATTTCAGCATCGGGCAAGTGGACGTTGTTGGAAATCACCAGCATGGAGAACGGGGGCCTTGGCAGAGTGGGCGTTCAAGGATACGCGCCTTTAAGTCGAACGCGTTCCAATTGTGGGAGTAAGCCCGCTCCCACAACTTGGCACTGGATGCGGCTTTTACTTTGCCGTTAAGGCCGCCGTCGTCAAGCAATGCCGCGCCTTGCGCTTGTTCTTGATCCAGTAGCACACCGCCATGAACGCCACCCATACCGGAATCGCATACACCGACACTTGAATCCCCGGAATCATCAGCATGATCACCAGGATAAACACCACGAATGCCAGGCAGATGCAGTTCCCATACGGATACCACAACGCCTTGAACAACGGCACCTGGCCGGTACGGTCCATGTGCTGGCGGAACTTGAAGTGGGAATAACTGATCATCGCCCAGTTGATCACCAACGTGGCCACCACCAACGACATCAGCAGTTCCAGCGCATGCTGCGGGATGAAGTAGTTCATCAGCACCGCCACCAGGGTCACTGCTGCCGACGCCAGGATCGAACGCACCGGTACACCGCGCTTGTCGATCTTCGCCAGGGCCTTCGGCGCATCGCCCTGTTCGGCCATGCCCAGCAACATACGGCTGTTGCAATAGGTGCCGCTGTTGTACACCGACAGTGCTGCGGTCAACACCACGAAGTTGAGGATATGCGCGGCGGTTTTACTGCCCAGCATCGAGAACACCTGTACGAAAGGGCTGCCACTGTAGGGATCGCCGGAGGCGTTAAGGGTGACCAGCAGGCTGTCCCACGGGGTCAACGACAACAGCACCACCAACGCGCCGATGTAGAAAATCAGGATGCGGTAGATCACCTGATTGATCGCCTTGGGGATCACGGTGCGTGGCTGGTCCGCTTCGGCAGCGGTAAAGCCGAGCATTTCCAGACCGCCAAAAGAGAACATGATGATCGCCATGGCCATCACCAACCCGCCCACGCCGTGGGGGAAGAAGCCGCCGTGCTCCCACAGGTTGGTCACCGAAGCCTGTGGCCCGCCGCTGCCGCTGACCAACAGGTAGCTGCCCAGGGCGATCATGCCGACAATCGCCACCACCTTGATGATCGCAAACCAGAACTCGGCTTCTCCAAAGACTTTGACATTGGCCAGGTTGATCAGGTTGATCAGTACGAAGAAGGCCGCTGCCGAGGCCCAGGTCGGAATCTGCGGCCACCAGAAGTGCACGTATTTACCAACGGCCGTCAGCTCCGACATGCCCACCAGGATGTACAGGATCCAGCAGTTCCAGCCCGACAGGAAACCGGCGAAGCCGCCCCAGTACTTGTGGGCAAAATGGCTGAAGGAGCCGGCGACCGGTTCTTCGACGATCATTTCGCCGAGCTGGCGCATGATCATGAAGGCAATAAAACCGCAAATGGCATAGCCCAGGATCATCGACGGGCCGGCGGACTTGAGTACCCCGGCCGAGCCAAGGAATAAGCCGGTGCCGATGGCGCCACCGAGGGCGATCAACTGGATATGCCGATTTTTCAGGCCGCGTTTCAGCTCGCCTGAAGAGGAATGGGGTCCACTCATGAAAAGGGTCTCACGCAAGGTTTGAAGAGGTTGAATGCAGGTTGCTGCCTTGAATACCGTCTCAAGCAGCGCCGCTCAAACCCCAGCGCAGGCACCAGGAGTACAGCGTCTTTCTAGCGGTCATGCGTCACCTGTTTGTTTTTATCTGTGACGAAATCGAACCCGCCTGGCTCGTGACCGGGCGGAGTGATCAGGGCGATTGAACCCCTGAGGTCTTGGCCTTTGCGTGGATACGCAAGGGGGTCACAGTAAAACGCGGCGCATTGTACACCGCTCGACAGGTTCGGCACGCACCATGAGCGCGCACCCGACAATCTGTCAGGCATTCCTTACAGGGGCTTTCCTACGAGAGTTATCGGGCCGACAGCGTAAATCTAACGTTACAAGCCGGAAACCTGGCGTTACGGTCAGGCTCAAACGGAGGTTTACGGAAAATTGTCAGTCAAGCCTGACTGCACAATCGGTTCAGCCAATCACCTGTTTTTCCTCGATAAAAAATAACGCCAAAAAAACCGAAGAAAAAATCCAAATGAGACCGTGTCAATAAATATTTTGCATTTTGAAACACTCTCTCCTAGGTTCTCTGCACTTGCCTGCGAAGCCCGCTGGCAAGCCGTTCTCAAACAACGTCCTCTAGGAGATACACCATGCAAGCACTGGAAAAAGACCTGGAAACCGAACTGCAACTCGACGATTGGTTTGAAGCGCCGACCCATGAGGCCGCCGTTGAAATGATGCAAGCCGATGCCGTTGTGCCATTTGGCACCGCGATGTGGCCGTTCTAACACCCGGCAGGCATCCGGCAGGTGCCGTGCACGGCACCTGCCCCCTTACCCAAGGCACCGAAGGACTCCCGTCATGGACAAGGCCCGCGCCGTCGAACACTTTCTTTACTACCTCGCTCATCACCCGGCCCTCCAGGGCCTGAGCCGCCCTACCGTACTGCTGGGCCATACCGAACGCTACGACGCCATCGCCCAGGCAATCACCCACGGCAGCGCCGCCCGTTTCAATTTCCAGGTGCAGCGCCTGGACCTGAGCGCCAGTGAATCCCTGGCCCAGGCCATCGAAGCCTGCGACCTGTACCTGTTCCTCTACGATTCCTCGACCCTGCCCAACCCCCGCGCCGAAGGACCGGATTTTATCCGCGCATTGCAGGGCGTGATGGCCGAACATTGGAAGAAATCTCTGTTGTTCAAGGATTATGGCGACTACTTCTACGACACCTTCAGCGTCGAACCGCAGCGCATAGCCGACCTCAACGCCACCTTGATCCGGCGCATGTCCGAGGCCACCGTGCTGAGCTTCACCGACAAGCACGGCTCACGCCTTGAAGCCCCCATGAGCAGCATCAAGAAGTGGACCAATATCAACGGCGTCGGCAACCACGACCTGGCCCCTGGCGAGATCGCCACCCACAGTGAAGCCATCAACGGGCAAGTGCGGTTTGTCGGGACCTTCCTCAGCACCATCCCCTTTGCACGTAAATACGGCGTGCTGGAGTCACCCCTGGAACTGTGGATCGAGAACTCCACCATCTGCAGCGTGGCCAGCGACGTGCCGGGGTTGGTGGATGACTTCAACAAGTACCTCAACGCCAACCCGTCCAACCGCCGCGTAGAAGAACTGGGCATCGGCACCAATGAAGGCGTGAAGGATTTATACGCGCGCAATGCGGGCTTTGAAGAACGCCATTGCGGGTTGCATCTAGGCTTGGGCGGCGGGCAGAAAGGCAGTCACCACCTGGACCTGATCTTTGCCAGCGGGGTGTTGGCGCTGGATGACAAGCCGGTGTTTGATGGGACGTTTGCCTTCTGAGCAAAGCACTCGAAAACACCGGAGATCCAACTGTGGGAGGGGGCTTGCCCCCGATAGCGGTGTATCAGCCAAGAATTGACCGACTGACACTCTGCTATCGGGGCATAGGTATCCGTAACCACGATGCGAAGCGAGTCGCTCGTGATCTTGATCTGGCCTTTGATCTTGATCTCAGGCGCCCCGTTAAACCACGCTGGCCGAACGCAGGCTTGAATCCGTGGGTAACCCGGCAGGACGCCGGGTTAGCCGCACTGGGCCATGGATGGCCCATTGCGGCGGCCCACGGATTCAAGCCTGCGTTCGGGCACACCGAGCCCAAGCGAGGTGCCGAGTGGTGGGGCAAGAGCCCTTTGGTTACTTTGGGGCTTTTCCAAAGTGACCCGCCGTCAGGGCGGAACCCTAAGTTGCCGTTACCGCAGAAACGGATATGTACTCGATCTGATCCAACATCCTGGTCGGCCCAGAGGCCGCCATCGGGGGCAAGCCCCCTCCCACATTTGGACCTCGGAGCGTCAGGTAGATACGCGTTAGCTCCCTCGCCACAGGTGCGGTGTAGCACCAAAATTGTGTAGATACCTATGGTCATCGGGGGCAAGCCCCTCCCACCGTTGATTGCATTTCAAATTTAGAGAAAAAAAAAGCCAACCCCAGGGTTGGCTTTTTATGCAGCGGCTACGGCATCACTGCGGCTTCTTGCGACCAAAACCCGGACGCTGACCGGAACCCGCCGGCGCGCCACGGCGCTTGCCCGACGGCTCGTCGGCGACCAGCTTCGGGCCAGGGCGCTTGTTCGCCGCTGGCTTGGCCGGACGCTTGGTGCTGGCGTTGTCGGCCGGACGGTCGGCTTCACCACGGTTGCTGCGACCACCCGACGGGGCTGGACGCGGGGCGCGTGGAGCACGCTCGCCTTCCTGGCGCGATGGCGCGGTGGGGCGGCGCTCACCTTCAATCTGCGGCTCGCGGGAAATACGCCCGCCGGTTGCCGGAGCATTCAACGCCGGGCGCAGGGTGCGGGCAACGCGCTCGGTACGCGGCACAGGGCGCGACGATTTACGCTGCATACGCTCAAGCTTGTCTTTGCTCTTGGCGTTCATCTGCGGCATCGCGACCGGCGTCAGGCCGACTTCGGCGCTGAGGATGTCGACTTCGTACTGGCTCATTTCGCGCCAGCGACCCATCGGCAGGTCGGAGTTGAGGAACACCGGGCCGAAACGCACGCGCTTCAGGCGGCTGACCACCAGGCCCTGGGATTCCCACAGGCGACGGACTTCACGGTTGCGGCCTTCCATCACCACGCAGTGGTACCAGTGGTTGAACCCTTCGCCACCCGGCGCCTGCTTGATGTCGGTGAACTTGGCCGGGCCGTCTTCAAGGACCACACCGGCTTTCAAGCGCTCAATCATCTCGTCATCGACTTCGCCACGTACACGCACGGCGTATTCGCGGTCCATCTCGTAGGAGGGGTGCATCAGGCGGTTGGCCAACTCACCGTCGGTGGTGAACATCAGCAAACCGGTGGTGTTGATGTCCAGGCGACCGATGTTGATCCAGCGGCCTTCCTTGGGCTTGGGCATCTTGTCGAACACGGTCGGACGGCCTTCCGGGTCGTCACGGGTACAGATCTCGCCGTCGGGCTTGTTGTACATGATCACGCGGCGTACCGATTCGGCGGCTTCTTCGCGCTTGATGACCTTGCCATCGATGGTGATTGCATCATGCAGGTCGACGCGCTGGCCGAGGGTGGCCTCGACGCCGTTGACCTTGATGCGCTTCTGGGTGATCCAGGCTTCGACGTCGCGGCGCGAGCCCACGCCGATACGCGCCAGCACCTTTTGCAGTTTTTCGCCTGCTGGGCCGATTTCCTGGCTGTCGTTCTGGTCTTTGTCGTTCATCTTAAGCACCTCCCGGTGGGTCGATTCAGGCGTGGCCTGAAGAGTGTTGAAAGCGGGGCTTTGGCCGAATAGGTCGGCAAAGGGTCGCGAATCATACGCGCATGGCGCGTGTTGCGCATCAGAGAGTAGTCGATAACACCCAAGTCATTTGCTTTTCCGCCGACCGGTGGCGCCCAACGCCAGCAAGCGCAGTTCGGCTTCGGCCAGCACGGTGCGCTTGTCGACTTTGTCGAGTTTCTTCCAGGCGCGGATTTCACGCTTGCTGCGGCCACAGCCGACGCAGATGTCGTCGCTGAACTTGCAGATGCTGATGCAGGGGTCTTTGGTCGAAGTCATAGTTGCTCTCGGACAACGGCGATCAAAATGTGGGAGGGGGCTTGCCCCCGATTGCGGTGTATCAGTGATGGTTGTACTGACTGACACACTGCAATCGGGGGCAAGCCCCCTCCCACATTGGATCTTGTCAGTCTTCGAGTTGGCGGCGTTCGTTTTCGATGGCCTCGGCCAGGGCCCGGGCTTCGTCTTCCTCATCGCTCAGCGGCGGCTGCTCAAGGGCCGCCACGGCGGCCAGCAGTTTTTCGCGGGCATCGGCGACACCGAGGATATCTTCTTCGACGCCGAGCTCGGGCTCAACGTTCACCTCGGTTTGCGGCTCAGCGACGCCATCACGCAGCAAATCATCAAAGTCGGTCTTGATCCCCTGCTCCATGTCGTCCAGTTCCAGCAACAGCGTATGGAAACTGGTCTCGTCCTTCGGTTCTTCCGGCTCGGCGCTGGCGTCGGCCAGCTCCTGAAGGCCAGCCGGGACGGGCGCGTCGTCGAAATCCAGCACCGGCTCGGCTTCCATCTCGCGCAGCTCGGCCAACGGCGGCAGGTCGTCGAGGTTTTTCAGGTTGAAGTGATCGAGGAACACTTTGGTGGTGGCGAACATCGCCGGTTTGCCGGGCACGTCACGGTAGCCGACGATGCGGATCCACTCGCGCTCCAGCAAGGTCTTGACGATATGGCTGTTGACCGCCACGCCCCGCACATCTTCGATCTCGCCCCGGGTGATCGGCTGGCGATAGGCGATCAACGCCATGGTCTCCAGCATCGCCCGTGAATAACGCTGCGGGCGTTCCTCCCACAAGCGTCCCACCCACGGGGAAAATTTCTCGCGGATCTGCAGGCGATACCCCGACGCCACTTCACGCAACTCAAAGGCACGGCCGTCGCAGGACTTGCGCAGGATCTCCAGCGCCTTCTTGAACACAGGCGGTTCGGGGCGTTCGGCCTCTTCAAAAAGTTCGAACAGGCGCTCCAGGGATTGCGGCTTGCCCGAGGCCAGGAGGAAAGCTTCCAGCAAGGGCGCCAGTTCGCGGGGTTCAGTCAGATTCATCGATTCAGCTCGTTATTCGGCTCGCGCCCGCACATGGATAGCCGCAAACGGCTCATTCTGGACCAGCTCGACCAAGGATTCCTTGACCAGCTCCAGGATCGCCATGAAAGTCACCACCACGCCCAGGCGCCCTTCTTCTGCGGTGAACAGCTCGACAAACGGCACAAACCCGCCGCCCTTGAGGCGCTCCAGCACATCGCTCATGCGCTCGCGGGTGGACAGGGCTTCGCGGCTGACCTGGTGGCTTTCAAACATGTCGCCACGGCGCAGCACCTCGGCCATGGACATCAGCAATTCTTCCAGGCTGACGTCAGGCAACAACTTGCGCGCGCGTGCCTCGGGCGCGTCCAGCTTGGGCACCACCACATCGCGGCCGACCCGACTCAAACCGTCGATACCTTCGGCCGCTGCCTTGAAGCGCTCGTATTCCTGCAAGCGACGAATCAGTTCGGCGCGCGGGTCATCTTCTTCGGCTTCGACCGCTTCCGAGCGCGGCAGCAGCATGCGCGACTTGATCTCGGCGAGCATGGCGGCCATCACCAGGTATTCGGCGGCCAGTTCCAGGCGCACCGACTGCATCAATTCGACATAGCCCATGTACTGGCGGGTGATTTCCGCCACGGGAATATCGAGGATGTTGATGTTCTGTTTGCGAATCAGGTACAGCAGCAAGTCCAGCGGGCCTTCGAAGGCCTCGAGAAAGACCTCCAGGGCGTCGGGCGGGATGTACAAATCCAGCGGCATTTCCATGACCGCCTGGCCATAGACCATGGCAAATGGCAGTTCCTGCTGGGCGCCCGCCTGGGGATCGACGGTTTCCACGACCGACATTCAGGCCTCGACCATAAACGGCGTAGGGTCGCCGCAGCCCACACGGATCACTTCAGGCTCGCCGTCGGCCAGGTTGATCACGGTAGACGCCTTGCCGCCCCCGAAGCCGCCGTCGATGATCAGATCCACCTGCTTCTCCAGCAACTGGCGCATTTCATACGGATCTTCCAGCGGTTCGGTATCGCCCGGCATGATCAACGACACGCTCATCAGCGGCTCGCCCAACTCGGCCAACAGCGCCAGGGCGATCGGGTGTTCCGGCACGCGCAGGCCGATGGTGCGCTTCTTCGGGTGCAGCAGCAGGCGCGGCACTTCGCGGGTGGCGTTGAGAATAAAGGTGTAGGGCCCCGGCGTGTGCGCCTTGAGCAAGCGGAAGGTGCCCGTGTCGACCTTGGCGAACAGCCCCAACTGCGACAAGTCGCTGCAAATCAGCGCGAAGTTATGATTCTTGTCCAGCTCACGCAGACGTCTGACCCGCTCGACCGCGCCCTTGTCGCCGATCTGGCAGCCGATGGCGTAGGACGAATCAGTTGGATAGATCACCACGCCGCCGGCGCGAATGATCTCGACCGCCTGCTTGATCAGGCGCGCCTGGGGGTTTTCCGGATGAATCTGGAAGAATTGACTCACGTGTTCTACCTGTTCAGACGGTGGCAATAATGGGGTCATGCTTGAATCGCCCCCACAACAGCGGCAGATCTTCCGGGACCTGGCGATACTCGCCGATCTCGGACCAGCCGCCTGGGCCATGAAAATCACTGCCGGCACTGACCAGCAGACCAAATTCGCGCGCCAGGATCGCCAGGCTACCGACCTGCTCGGCAGGTTGATGCCCGTTGACCACTTCGATCGCGTGACCACCCGCTCCAATATAGTCGCCGATCAGCTTGCGGCGCTTGCTGCGGGTAAAATCGTAATGCCAGGGATGCGCCAGGCTGACCCAGGCCCCGGCGCCCCGCAGGGTGCCGACGGTGTCTTCCAGGGTCGGCCAGTGTTGCTTCACATCGCCCAACTTGCCCGCGCCCAACCATTTACGGAAGGCCTCGGCGCGATCCTTGACGAACCCCTCACGCACCATCCAGTCGGCAAAGTGCGGACGGGCCGGCGCGTTACCGCTGTCGCCCAGTTCCTGCTGGATGGCGCGGGCGCCGTCAAGCGCGCCAGGCATGCCTTTGAGGCTGAGCTTGCGGCTTATTTCTTCGGACCGCAGCCAGCGGCCATCGTGCAATTGGGCGATGGCGGCCACCAGCGCTGGGGCGTTCTGCTCGAAACCGTAGCCGAGCACATGAATGGTGGCGCCGCCCCAGGTGCAGGACAATTCCACGCCGTTGACCAGTTGCATGCCCAGTGCATGGGCCGCCGTGCGGGCCTCGTCGAGGCCTTCAAGGGTGTCGTGGTCGGTCAGCGACAGGACTCGCACGCCTTTTTCAAACGCACGCGCAACCAGTACCGCAGGCGCCAGGGCGCCGTCGGAGGCCGTGCTGTGGCAGTGCAAATCAACATTCACGGGAGTGTGTAACCTCAAGTCAGCTGGCGCTATCGCAACCAAGGATGTTTGTTATTATGCCGCCACATCCAGCTTCTGGCTCTTACTGTGAAACAATTCATCGACTTCATCCCGCTGTTGCTGTTTTTCATCGTTACCAAACTCGACCCCAGGGTCATCGACATCGCCGGTCACGAGCTCTCGTTCGGCGGCATCTACAGTGCCACCGCCGTGCTGATCATCAGCTCCATCGTGGTTTACGGCGCCATCTTCATCTCCCAGCGCAAGCTGGAAAAAAGCCAGTGGCTGACCCTCGTCGCCTGCCTGGTGTTCGGCGGCCTTACCCTGGCCTTCCACAGCGAAACCTTCCTCAAGTGGAAAGCTCCGGTGGTTAACTGGCTGTTCGCCCTGGTCTTCATCGGCAGCCACTTCATTGGTGATCGCCTGCTGATCAAGCGGATCATGGGCCACGCGCTGACCTTGCCGGAGCCGATCTGGGTACGCTTGAACGTGGCCTGGATCGTGTTCTTCATCTTCTGCGGTGCCGCCAACCTGTTCGTGGCGTTTACCTTTCAAGACTACTGGGTCGACTTCAAGGTGTTCGGCAGCCTGGCCATGACCCTGCTGTTCCTGGTCGGCCAGGGTATCTACCTGTCGCGCCACCTGCATGACACTGCCGCCACCACGCCGAAAACCGAGGATTGACATGCTCTACGCCATCATTGCCACCGATGTTGCCAACTCGCTGGAAAAACGCCTGAGCGTGCGCCCCGCCCATGTCGAACGCCTTAAGCAGTTGCAAACCGAAGGCCGCATCGTACTGGCCGGCCCGCATCCGGCCGTCGACAGCAACGACCCGGGCGACGCGGGTTTCACCGGCAGCCTGATCGTTGCCGAGTTCGCGTCCCTGGCCGATGCCCAGGCGTGGGCCAAGGCTGATCCGTATGTGGCGGCGGGTGTCTACGCAGATGTGGTGATCAAGCCGTTCAAGCAAGTCCTGCCCTGAGTCCGGTTGCGCCGACCCTGAACGGTTCGGCGCAACCCGATGGCTCATTATTCCCGGTAACCTGCCGACAACGTTCTGAATATTCGTGTGGAATCAGGAGTTCCGATGCGCTTACGTCAGTTGTGTCTGTTGGCAGTGTTAACCCTCGGGGCGACGGCCCAGGCTGAAGAGACCTCCAACAGCGGCAGCGCCACGCCGCTGTCCTTGAGTCCCCACAGCCAGGTCACCGAATTGCAACAACGCTTGAAAGAAAGCGAAGGGCTGCGCGAAGAGCTGAGCAAGCAACTGCAAAGCGCGCAAGCCACCCGCGAAAGCGCGCAACTGAGTCGTCTGCGCCAGGAGAACCAACGCCTGGCCCAGCAACTCAAAGAGACACAGGACGGCGCCTTGACCCGATGGTTGACCGAGCAGCAGCAGTGGTTTGTCACCGGTGCGGGCGTCGCACTGATCGCCCTGCTGTGTGGCATCTTCGCCAGCGGTGGGCACCGTCGTCGTCGACAATGGCTAAATTGAGTGAGTCATGAGCGAGCTGTTACTGATAGATGATGACCAGGAGCTCTGCGAGCTGCTGGTCAGTTGGCTGAGCCAGGAAGGTTTCCAGGTGCGCGCCTGCCACGACGGCTCCAGCGCCCGCAAGGCCCTGGCCGAAGCCGCCCCGGCGGCGGTGGTGCTCGACGTGATGCTGCCCGATGGCAGTGGCCTGGAATTGCTCAAGCAATTGCGCAATGACCACCCGGAGTTGCCGGTGCTGATGCTGTCGGCCCGGGGCGAACCCCTGGACCGCATCCTCGGCCTGGAACTGGGCGCCGACGATTACCTGGCCAAGCCTTGCGACCCGCGCGAACTCACTGCGCGCCTGCGCGCCGTACTGCGCCGCAGTCATCCGGCTGCCGTGTCGACCCAACTGGAGCTGGGCGACCTGTGCTTCAGCCCGGTGCGCGGGGTGGTCAGCATCGACGAACAGGAATTTACCCTGACGGTCTCCGAAAGCCGCCTGCTCGAAGCCTTGCTGCGCCAACCCGGCGAACCGCTGGATAAACAGGAACTGGCGCAGATCGCCCTGGGCCGCAAGTTGACCCTGTACGATCGCAGCCTGGACATGCACGTGAGTAACCTGCGCAAGAAAATCGGCCCGCACCCGGACGGCCGGCCGCGGATCGTGGCGCTGCGTAGCCGTGGTTACTACTACGCACCTTGATCGGAGCCGCCGCCTCACCCTTACCAAACCTTTACGCTCCGCTGACGGCGGCTGACCTTGCCCTGGGTAATCTACTCACATCCGGACTCACCGGAATAGAGACAGGAGAATCACCATGCGCAAGACCCTTATCGCTTTGATGTTCGCCGCTGCACTGCCTACCGTCGCCATGGCCGCCATGCCGGAAGGCCCAGGCCCAGGCCCGATGGGCGGTCCGGAAGGCCACATGATGGGTGGCCCGGGTCACGGTGAACACGGCCCACGTGGTAAAGGCGGCCCGTTCCGCCAGCTGGATTTGAGCCCGGAACAACACGAGCAGATCCGCAAGCTGATGGGTGACCAATGGCACGCTCGCAAAGACCTGACCCGCAAGTACCTGGACAAACTGCCGGCCGCCGACCAGAAAGCCATGCAGGACGAGATCGCCGCCGGCAAGCAGAAAACCCAGGCCGATATTCGCGCCATCCTCAAGCCCGACCAGCAGAAGAAGTTCGACGAGATCGTCAAGCAACAAGAGCAGCGTCGTGCCGAATGGAAGGAATTCCAGGCCTGGAAAGCGCAACAGCCGCAAAAAGCGCAATAATGCCCCAGCGTTAATGCTCCCAGCCCAGTGGCTCCCCGCCGCTGGGCTTTTCCTGTTTGAGGGTTTCCTGTGCGGTCATTGTTCTGGCGCATCCTGGCGAGTTTCTGGTTGGCCATCGCCCTGGTTGCGGGGTTGTCGATCCTGCTCGGGCATATGCTGAATCAGGACGCCTGGATTCTCAGCCGCCATCCCGGCCTCAACAATCTGGCGCAAGAGTGGACGCAACTCTACGAAGCCCAGGGCGAAGAGGCTGCCCAGGAGTTGCTGCAGCAACGCAAGCGCCAGTACCACATTGACGTGCAAGTGCTCAACGAGGGCGGCGAGCCGGTGGTACGCGGCACCTTCCCGCGCCGCGCCGCCGCCCTTGAAGCCCGGCAGAATGACAGCCAGGACAGCCACCTGCCCTGGCGGCGCCTGACCGCCGAATACACCAGCGAAAAAACCGGCGACACCTACCTGCTGATCTATCGCATTCCTCATCCGGAGCTGGACGCCTGGCACCGCAGCAGCCTGTTATGGCCGTTCAGCGCCCTGGCCATTGCCCTGGTGGTGCTGACGCTGTTCAGCCTGTTGGTGACGCTGTCCATCACCCGCCCGCTCAGCCGACTGCGCGGCGCGGTGCATGACCTGGGCCAGGCCACGTATCAACAGAACAGCCTGGCGCAACTGGCCAACCGCCGCGATGAATTCGGCGTCCTGGCCACCGACTTCAACCGCATGGGCGCCCGCCTGCAAAGCCTGATCGGCAGCCAGCGCCAACTGTTGCGCGACGTCTCCCACGAACTGCGCTCGCCCCTGGCCCGCTTGCGTATCGCCCTGGCCCTGGCCGAGCGCGCCAGCCCCGAAGAGCGGGAAAAACTCTGGCCGCGCCTGACCCGCGAATGCGACCGCCTGGAAGCACTGATCAGTGAGATTCTGGTACTGGCCCGGGTGGACGCCGACAATGCCAGCGCCGAAGAGATCGACCTCAACCCGCTGCTCAACACGCTGCAAAAGGACGCCCAGCTCAGCGCGCCGGAGCAAGAGGTGCAACTGACGGCCGAGCCCAACCTGCGCCTCAAGGGCTGGCCGACCATGATCGAACGCGCCGTGGACAACCTGCTGCGCAATGCCCAGCGCTTCAACCCGGCCGGCCAAGCCATCGAGTTGCATGCGCAGCGGCACGGTGAACGGATCCTGATCAGCGTGCGCGATCACGGCCCCGGCGTTGAAGCCGAGCACCTGAGTCAACTGGGCGAGCCGTTCTACCGCGCACCCGGCCAGACCGCCCAAGGCCACGGCCTGGGCCTGGCGATCGCACGTCGCGCCGCCGAGCGCCATGGCGGCCACCTGATCCTCGCCAATCATCCCGGCGGCGGCTTTGTAGCCAGTATCGAACTGCCATTGGTGCCCGGGGTTGCCACACCGGCCTGATGATCTTCTATAGTGGCCCTTCTCTTATGGAGGGCCTTCGATGACTGACCTGCTGACACCCATCCAAGCCGCACTCGATCTGCCGCCTACTCCACTGACCCTGAACGAGCCCGGCGCCCTGCCCTCGGCCTTCGCCGTGACTGACCTGGCCGCCGCCAGTGTCGGCGCCGCCGGCCAGGCCGTTGCCGAGCTTATCCGTCAACAGACCGCACGCTTGCCGAGCATCAGCGTAGACCGTCGCCTCGCCTCGTTGTGGTTTTCCTCATCGATTCGTCCACTGGGCTGGCAAGTGCCGCCGCTGTGGGACCCGATAGCCGGTGACTACGCCAGCGCCGACGGCTGGATTCGCTTGCACACCAACGCGCCCCATCACCGCGCCGCCGCTGAACGGGTGCTGGGCAAGGTGACTGAACGCGCGCAAATGGCGCGTAATGTCGCCAAGTGGAACGGCGCCGAACTGGAACAGGCGGTGGTCGACGAGGGCGGTTGCGCGGCGCAAATGCGCACATGGCAAGCCTGGCAGGGCCACCCCCAGGGCTTGGCGGTGAATGCCGAGCCACTGATACAGCGGCAGGCCTTCGACACCACCGGCGACAAACCCTGGCAAGGCACCGCGGCCCGCCCGCTGGCCGGTCTCAAGGTGCTGGATTTGACCCGCGTCCTGGCCGGCCCCGTCGCCAGTCGTTTCCTCGCGGGTCTGGGGGCGGACGTATTGCGCATCGATTCGCCCACCTGGGACGAACCCGGCGTGGTGCCGGAAATGACCCTGGGCAAGCGCTGCGCGCGCCTGGATCTGAAAAGCGCCGCAGGTCGGCAGGCTTTCGAAGCCTTGCTCAGGGACGCCGACATTCTGCTCCACGGTTACCGTGCCGATGCGTTAGAGCAACTGGGCTACGCGGGCGACGAGTTGCAACGCATCGCACCAGGCCTGATCGACATCAGCCTCAATGCCTATGGTTGGAGCGGCCCATGGCGCAATCGGCGCGGCTTTGACAGCCTGGTGCAAATGAGCAGCGGGATTGCCGAGGCCGGCATGGCCTGGAAACAGGTGGATAAGCCGTCGCCGCTGCCGGTGCAGGCGCTGGACCACGCGACCGGGTATTTGATGGCGGCGAGCGCGATCCGGGCGTTGAGCGAACGCTTGACGTCCGGGCGGGGTGGTTCGGCGCGCTTGTCGCTGGCGCGTACAGCGAAGTTACTGGTGGATGCGGGGCAGGTGCCGGAGCAACCGGCGTTGCGGGCCGAAGAAGCGGGTGATCAAGGTCTGGTGGCGGAGCAGACCGCCTGGGGCCAGGCACATCGGCTGCTGGCGCCGCTGGCCATCAGCGGTACGCCGCTGCAATGGGATTTGCCGGCTGGGGAATTGGGGTCGCACCGGGCGCAGTGGTGACCTCAAAACCGCTATCGGGGGCAAGCCCCCTCCCACTTTGAATGTGTTCGCAAATCAAAATGTGGGAGGGGGCTTGCCCCCGATGAGGCCAGTACACCCACTATCAATTTCCGACATGTCACAACGACAACACCCCACTGTACAGCCCATAGGCCGCCACTCCGGCACCTGCGACCACACAGCCGAAAATGCCTTTTTCCACCGAAGTAAACAACGCCTGGCCCTGCTCGCGCTTGGCCTGGGCGAACAGGATCACACCGGGCGCATACAACAGTGCCGACAGCAGCAGGTACTTCAGGCCGCCTGCATACAAAAGCCATACGGCGTAAGCCAGGGCAATCAGGCCCACCAGCAAGTCCTTGATGCGCCGACGCTGAGCGCCTTCGTAGGTTTCCCCACGCCCGCTCAACAGCACCGCATAGGCCGCCGACCACAGGTACGGCACCAGAATCATCGACGATGCCAGGTAAATCAGGGTGGTGTAGGTACTGGCTGAAAACAGCGTGATGACCAGGAACGCCTGGATCATCACGTTGGTCAGCCACAGCGCGTTGACCGGCACCTGGTTGGCATTTTCCTTCTTCAGGAACGCCGGCATGGTCTTGTCCTGAGCGGTGGCGTAGAGGATTTCGGCACACAGCAACGCCCACGACAGCAGCGCCCCCAGCAACGAAACCGCCAGGCCGATGCTGATCAATATCGCCCCCCAGGATCCGACGATATGCTCCAGCACCCCGGCCAGGGAAGGGTTTTGCAACTGCGCCAGTTCCGGCTGGCTCATGATCCCCAGGGACAGCACATTCACCAGCACCAGCAGCGCCAGCACACCGAGAAACCCGATCACGGTGGCCCGGCCCACGTCCGCACGTTTCTCGGCGCGCGCCGAGTAAACGCTGGCGCCTTCGATACCGATGAACACAAACACGGTCACCAGCATCATGTGGCGCACCTGGTCCGTCACACTGCCCATTTGCGGATTGCCCAGGCCCCAGATATCGCGGCTGAAGATATCGGCCTTGAACGCCACGGCGGCAATCACGATAAACATCAGCAGCGGCACAATCTTCGCCACCGTGGTGATCTGGTTGATGAACGCCGCCTCCTTGATCCCGCGCATCACCAGAAAATGTACGGCCCACAGCAATACCGACGCACAGCCGATGGCCAACGGCGTATTGCCCTGGCCGAACGCCGGAAAGAAGTAGCCGAGGGTGCTGAACAGCAAGACGAAGTAGCCGACATTGCCCATCCACGCGCTGATCCAGTAACCCCAGGCGGATGAGAACCCCATGTAATCGCCAAACCCGGCCTTGGCGTAGGCATACACGCCCGAATCCAGTTGGGGCTTGCGGTTGGCCAGGGTCTGGAACACAAAGGCCAGGGTCAGCATGCCGACCGCCGTGATGGCCCAGCCGATCAGCACGGCGCCCACGCCAGCCCGTGCGGCCATGTTCTGCGGCAAGGAAAAGATCCCACCGCCGATCATCGAACCCACCACCAGGGCGATCAGGGCACTGAGCCGAAGTTTGTGCGCAGGGTGGGACATTGAAGTTCCTCGAATAAGTTTCTCAGCAGACACTTGGGCACACTATCAATTCAATTAATGCATGCAGCGCACTCATAACATAAAGGCATGTAAACACAGCAAGTTCAGGCGTATTTAGAATTTAAATAAGCGCGACATGACGCAGTCGTCAAACTTCATTAAAAAGTTTGCACATTCGCGAATACGAACTAGCGTCATACATCCACGTCACACCAAATGATTAATCAACACGCAAGAAGCGCTCTGCAAAGCGCTTCTTCGGGATTTTCATCGTCCCACGAACTTCCATGCCAAGTCATTAATTTACAATGGAATGTGCCAATGAAGTGATCTGAGTCAGCTATTTGATTAGCCCACGGAATTATTCTGTGATCTCTCTCTCCTGCATTGGAGTCACACAATGTCTGATTCACCCGGAAAACTAAGGCTTGGCGCACTGGTTGCACTCGTGGTGGGCTCGATGATTGGCGGTGGGATCTTCTCATTGCCGCAAAACATGGCCGCCAGTGCCGACGTCGGCGCGGTGTTGATTGGCTGGGTGATTACCGCCATCGGCATGTTGACCCTCGCATTCGTGTTCCAGACCCTCGCCAACCGCAAGCCAAACCTGGACGGTGGTGTCTACGCCTACGCCAAGGCCGGCTTCGGCGACTACATGGGGTTCTCGTCCGCCTGGGGTTACTGGATCAGTGCCTGGCTGGGCAACGTCGGGTACTTCGTACTGCTGTTCAGCACCCTCGGTTACTTTTTCCCGATCTTTGGCGAAGGCAACACCCTCGCCGCCGTGATTGGCGCGTCGGTGTTGCTGTGGGCCGTGCATTTCCTGGTGCTGCGCGGGATCAAGGAAGCGGCGTTCATCAACCTGGTGACCACCGTCGCCAAGGTGGTGCCACTGGTGCTGTTCGTGTTGATCGCGCTGTTCGCGTTCAAGCTGGACATCTTCACCGCTGACATCTGGGGCGTGAAAAACCCGGACCTGGGCAGCGTGATGAACCAGGTGCGCAACATGATGCTGGTCACCGTGTGGGTGTTCATCGGTATCGAGGGCGCGAGCATCTTCTCGTCCCGGGCGGAAAAACGCAGCGACGTCGGCAAGGCTACCGTGATCGGTTTTATCACCGTGCTGCTGTTCCTGATGCTGGTGAACGTGCTGTCCCTGGGGATCATGACCCAGCCGGAACTGGCCAAGCTGCAGAACCCGTCAATGGCCGCCGTGCTGGAGCATGTGGTGGGCCACTGGGGCGCAGTGCTGATCAGCGTCGGCTTGATCATTTCCCTGCTGGGCGCGTTGCTGTCATGGGTGCTGCTGTGTGCGGAGATCATGTTCGCCGCCGCCAAGGACCACACCATGCCGGCGTTTCTGCGCCGCGAAAACTCCAACCACGTGCCGGTCAACGCCCTGTGGCTGACCAACGCGATGGTGCAACTGTTCCTGATCATCACGCTGTTTTCCGCCAGCACTTACCTGTCGCTGATCTACCTCGCCACCTCGATGATCCTGGTGCCCTACCTATGGTCGGCGGCCTACGCCCTGCTGCTGGCGGTACGTGGCGAAACCTACGAGAACGCCTTCAAGGAGCGGCGCAAAGACCTGTTCATCGGCGCCCTCGCCCTGATCTATGCGATCTGGCTGCTCTACGCCGGCGGCACCAAATACCTGCTGCTTTCGGCCCTGCTCTACGCCCCCGGCGCGATCCTGTTCGCCAAGGCCAAGCGTGAGCTGGGCAAACCGATATTCACCAACGTCGAGAAGCTGATTTTTACCGCAGTGGTCATTGGCGCCCTGGTGGCGGCCTATGGTCTCTACGACGGCTTCCTGACCCTGTAATTGTTGTTCACTGGAGGATCTGTAATGACCACGGAAAAAGTGAAATACGGCGTCCATTCCGAAGCCGGCAAACTGCGTAAAGTCATGGTGTGCTCCCCAGGCCTTGCCCACCAGCGGCTGACCCCCAACAACTGCGACGAGCTGCTGTTCGATGACGTGCTCTGGGTGGCCCAGGCCAAGCGCGACCACTTCGACTTCGTCACCAAGATGCGCGAGCGGGACATTGATGTGCTGGAAATGCACAACCTGCTGACCGACATCGTCGCCATCCCCGAAGCCCTGGACTGGATTCTGCAGCGCAAGATCACCGCCAATACGGTTGGCCTGGGCCTGGTCGAAGAGGTCGGTTCCTGGCTGCGCAGCCTGGAGCCGCGCAAGATCACCGAGTTTCTGATCGGTGGCGTGTCGGCCGATGATCTGCCGAGCAGCTTCGGCGGCAGGACCATCGAGATGTTCCGCGACTTCCTCGGCCACGCCAGTTTCATCCTGCCGCCGCTGCCCAATACCCAGTTCACCCGCGACACCACCTGCTGGATCTACGGCGGCGTGACGCTCAACCCGATGTACTGGCCGGCGCGACGCCAGGAAACCCTGCTGGCCAGCGCCATCTATAAATTCCACCCGGAGTTCACCAACGCCGACTTCCAGATCTGGTACGGCGACCCCGACCAGGACCACGGCGCCGCCACGCTGGAAGGCGGTGACGTGATGCCAATCGGCAACGGCGTGGTGTTGATCGGCATGGGCGAGCGCTCATCGCACCAGGCCATCGGCCAACTGGCGCGCAATCTGTTCAAGAACAACGCGGTGGAACGGGTGATCGTCGCCGGCCTGCCCAAATCCCGCGCGGCGATGCACCTGGACACGGTGTTCAGCTTCTGCGACCGCGACCTGGTCACCGTCTTCCCCGAAGTGGTCAACCAGATCGTGCCCTTCACCCTGCGCCCCGACGAGAGCAAGCCCCACGGTATCGATATCCAACGCGAGAAAACCAACTTCCTCGAGACCGTCGCCGCAGCGCTCAACCTCAAGGCCCTGCGTGTGGTCGAGACCGGCGGCAACAGCTTCGCCGCCGAACGCGAGCAGTGGGATGACGGCAACAACGTGGTGGCCGTGGAACCTGGCGTGGTGATCGGCTACGACCGCAACACCTACACCAATACCCTGCTGCGCAAGGCCGGAGTGGAAGTCATCACCATCAGCGCCGGTGAACTCGGCCGAGGCCGTGGCGGCGGCCACTGCATGACCTGCCCGATCATCCGCGACCCTATCGACTATTAAGGAGATTCCATCATGGCTTTCAATATGCGCAACCGCAGCCTGCTGTCGCTGATGCACCACACCACCCGCGAGCTGAACTACCTGCTGGACCTGTCCCGCGACCTCAAGCGCGCCAAGTACACCGGCACCGAGCGTGCGCACCTCAAAGGCAAGAACATCGCACTGATTTTTGAAAAAACCTCGACTCGCACCCGTTGCGCGTTCGAAGTGGCGGCGCACGACCAAGGCGCCCACGTCACCTACATCGACCCGGTGTCGTCGCAGATCGGCCACAAGGAAAGCATGAAAGACACCGCCCGCGTACTGGGCCGCATGTTCGACGCCATTGAGTACCGTGGCTTTGCGCAGGAGATCGTCGAAGAGCTGGCCAAGTTCGCCGGCGTGCCGGTGTTCAACGGCCTCACCGCCGAATTCCACCCCACGCAAATGATCGCCGACACCCTGACCATGCGCGAGCACAGCGACAAGCCGCTGCATGACATCAGCTACGCCTACCTTGGGGACGCGCGCTACAACATGGGCAACTCGTTGCTGATGATCGGTGCCAAGCTGGGCATGGACGTGCGCATCGGCGCGCCAAAAGCGCTGTGGCCACACGACGATTTCATCAAGCAGTGTCAGGCCTTCGCTGAAGAAAGCGGCGCACGCATCACCATCACCGAAGACCCGGCCGAGGCGGTCAAGGGTGTGGACTTCATCCACACCGATATCTGGGTCTCCATGGGTGAGCCGGTGGAAGCCTGGGACGAGCGTATCGAGCAACTGCTGCCTTACCAGGTCAACGCCAGGATGATGAAGGCCTCGGGCAACCCACGGGTGAAGTTCATGCACTGCCTGCCGGCGTTCCACAACAGCGAAACCAAGGTCGGCAAGGACATCGCCGCACGCTATCCGCACTTGGCCAATGGCGTGGAAGTGACCGAGGAAGTCTTCGAATCGCCGGCCAACATTGCCTTTGAGCAGGCGGAAAACCGCATGCACACCATCAAGGCGATCCTGGTGTCGGCGTTGGCGGATATCTAACTCTCACTGTCGGAACAGAGCTCAAAAATGTGGGAGGGGCGGTGCGACGATTCGACTTGCCCCCGATGGCGGTGGATCAGCCAACAAATCTGTAGCTGACACACCGCATCGGGGGCAAGCCCCCTCCCACATTTAGACCAGTGCTCACAACGATGGATTTCAGAAGGACATTCTTTATGCGCATCGTCGTAGCCCTGGGCGGCAACGCCCTCCTGCGCCGTGGTGAACCCATGACCGCGGACAACCAACGCGCCAATATCCGCATCGCCACCGAGCAGATCGCCAAGATCCACACCGGCAACGAGCTGGTGATCGCCCACGGCAATGGCCCGCAAGTCGGCCTGCTGTCGTTGCAGGCGGCGGCCTACACCAGCGTCTCGCCCTACCCGCTGGACGTGCTGGGCGCCGAAACCGAAGGCATGATCGGCTACATCATCGAACAGGAGCTGGGCAACCTGCTGGACTTCGAAGTGCCCTTCGCCACCCTGCTGACCCAGGTTGAAGTGGACGCCAGGGACCCGGCCTTCCAGAACCCGACCAAGCCCATCGGCCCGGTGTATACCAAAGCCGAAGCCGAAAAACTCGCCGCTGAAAAAGGCTGGGCGATTGCCCCGGATGGCGACAAATACCGCCGTGTGGTGGCCAGCCCCCGCCCGAAACGCATCTTTGAAATCCGCCCGATCAAGTGGCTGCTGGAAAGAAACGCCATCGTGATCTGCGCCGGCGGCGGCGGCATTCCGACGATGTATGGCGAAGACGGCAAGCTGCGCGGTATTGAAGCCGTGATTGATAAAGACTTGTGTTCATCCTTGCTGGCTTCGCAACTGGACGCCGACCTGCTGGTGATCGCTACCGACGTCAAAGCCGCCTTTATCGACTACGGCAAGCCCACCCAGAAGGCCATCGGCCAGGCCCACCCGGACGAAATGGAAAACCTCGGCTTCGCCGCCGGCTCCATGGGGCCCAAGGTGCAAGCGGCCTGCGAGTTCGCCCGCCAGACTGGCAAAACCGCCGTGATCGGTTCACTCTCGGACATCGAAGCCATCGTCCAGGGCCACGCCGGCACCCGCATCAGCACGGCGACACCTGGCATCACCTATCTGTGAAGTAGAGGAGATTTGCCTATGGCTACCTTTGAACCGGGACACTTGCACGTCGAACGTCACGCACTCAACGAGCATGACTACAGCTACAACCTGTGCATCGACTATGAAGTCAGCCAGGACCCCAAGGAAGGCAAGGGCATGTTGTTCAAGCTGCACGGTTCGGTGCAGGGCAAGGACCTCAAGGAAGAGTTCTTCCTGCCCAAGGACCAGGCGTTCGACTTTGCCCGGCATGCGATGAACATCGCGCAGAAATATGGCATGCCGAAAGTCGCAGTGTTGAACGGGTCGATGCACAAGCAGTACGACTTGATGTTCGAAGATGTGCGCCATCAGTTGGATGTGAAATCCGGCGACCCGGTCAAGCCCGAACACCTGGAGTAACACCTTGCACTGACACACTGCTGTGCAAAATGTGGGAGGGGGCTTGCCCCCGATGGCGGTGGCTCAGTGATAGATTTTTGGCTGACACACTGCTATCGGGGGCAAGCCCCCTCCCACATTTTTGATCTCCATCACCGCTCAGGCATACTTGCCGCCTCTGCTCCCCAGAATTGCAATCGCCCCATGCGTATCCACGTCAGCTTCATCGACCGCGTCGGCATCACCCAGGAAGTCCTGGCCCTACTGGGTGGGCGCAACCTCAACCTGGATGCGGTGGAGATGGTGCCGCCCAACGTCTATATCGACGCACCGACCTTGAGCGCCGAGGTGCTCGAGGAACTGCGCGATGCGTTGTTCAGCGTGCAGGGCGTGCAGGCGGTGACGGTGGTCGACATCCTTCCCGGCCAGCGCCGCCACCTGCAACTCGACGCGCTGCTGGCGGCGATGACCGACCCGGTGCTGGCCCTGGACAGCGCGGGCACGATCCTGTTGGCCAACCCGGCGTTGATCGCCCTGTACGGGCGCGAACCGGCCGGCGAAAGCATCGCCGCGCTGTTCAATGACCCAGGGCTGCTGGACACCTTGCTGGAACATGGCTTTCGCCTGCCGTTGCGCGAGATCAGCGTCAACGGCCAGACCCTGTTGCTGGACGCCACGCCGATCACCGATGCCGGCGCCCTGCTCACCCTCTACCCGCCCAACCGCATCGGCGAGCAACTGTCGGCGCTGCACCACGACCATGCCGAAGGTTTCGACGCGCTATTGGGCGAGTCCCCGGTGATCCGCACCTTGAAGGCGCGCGCGCAACGCGTGGCGGCGCTGGATGCCCCGCTGTTGATCCAGGGCGAAACCGGCACCGGCAAAGAGCTGGTGGCGCGTGCCTGCCATGCGATCAGCGCCCGTCACAGTGCACCGTTCCTGGCACTGAACTGCGCCGCATTGCCGGAGAATCTGGCCGAAAGTGAATTGTTCGGTTACGCCCCCGGGGCCTTTACCGGCGCCCAACGCGGCGGCAAGCCCGGGTTGATGGAACTGGCCAACCAAGGCACGGTGTTCCTCGATGAAATCGGCGAAATGTCGCCGTACCTGCAGGCCAAGTTGCTGCGCTTTCTCAACGACGGCAGCTTTCGCCGGGTGGGCGGCGACCGCGAAGTGAAGGTCAATGTGCGCATCCTCAGCGCCACCCACCGCGACCTGGAAAAGATGGTCAGCGAAGGCACCTTTCGCGAAGACCTGTTCTACCGCCTCAACGTACTCAACGTTGAAGTACCGCCGTTGCGCGCACGCGGCCAGGACATCCTGCTGCTGGCGCGCTACTTCATGCAGCAGGCCTGCGCGCAGATCCAGCGCCCCGTCTGCCGCCTGGCGCCCGGTACTTACCCGGCACTGCTGGGCAACCGATGGCCGGGCAACGTGCGTCAGCTGCAAAACGTGATCTTCCGCGCCGCCGCCATTTGTGAAAGCAGCCTGGTGGACATCGGCGATCTGGACATCGCCGGCACGTCCGTCGCCCGCCAGAGCGACGGCGAAATCGACAGTCTGGAACAAGCGGTGGAACACTTCGAGCGCGACCTGCTGGAAAAGCTCTACACCAGCTACCCCTCGACCCGCCAACTGGCCAGCCGCCTGCAAACCTCCCATACCGCGATTGCCCATCGTTTGCGCAAGTACGGCATTCCCAACAAACCCTAGCTCAATGTGAAATACAAAACCAATGTGGGAGGGGGCTTGCCCCCGATTGCGGTGTGTCAGCCAACTTATCTTTCACTGACCCACTGCTATCGGGGGCAAGCCCCCTCCCACATTTGAAAGGCATTCCAGGTTTTGGTCTGAGAACGACGTCCGCTGTCCTGAAATCGCTACAGCGTAACGATATCGCTACAACCCTGCTTTTCGCGCGCCATGCAAGGCTTTGATCCACATAGTCTTTTTTTCTCAGGTCGAACTGTAGCGAAATCGCTACAGGCAAAACACACAGCATCACTGCCAGTTTTTATAACCCATTGTTTTGTAACACTTTAATAACCTTGGCCGCGATATTGCTAAGCAACTCCCCATTATCCCAATCCCGTCCACCAGACGAATCTGGCCCTGAGGAGTTTCCATGAGCGAGTTGCGTTTCACTGAAGATCACGAATGGCTGCGCGCCGAAGCCGATGGCAGCGTCACCGTGGGCATTACCGCTTTTGCGCAGAACGCGCTGGGTGATGTGGTTTTCGTGCAACTGCCTGAGCTGCAGGCCTACGACAAGGGCGCCGAAGCGTCCACCGTGGAATCGGTCAAGGCCGCCAGCGGCGTTTACATGCCTCTGGACGGTGAAGTCCTCGAAGTGAATGACAAACTCGATGGCAGCCCCGAACTGGTCAACGAAGACCCGATGGGCGAAGGTTGGTTCTTCCGCTTTAAACCAGCCGACGCCGATGCAGTGGCTAAGCTGTTGGATCAGGATGCGTACGACCGCCTGATCAAAGCCAACGCTGAAGCCTGAGGAGCGCGCCATGACCGTTAATCTGACCACCGCCAACGAATTCATCGCCCGCCACATCGGCCCGCGCCAGGAAGACGAGCAGCACATGCTCGCCAGCCTGGGTTTTGACTCCCTCGAAGCCCTGAGCGCCAGCGTGATCCCGGAAAGCATCAAGGGCACCAGCGTGCTCGGCCTGGAAGACGGCCTGAGCGAAGCCCAGGCCCTGGCCAGGATCAAGACCATCGCCGGCCAGAACCAACTGTTCAAGACCTATATCGGCCAGGGCTACTACAACTGCCATACGCCGTCGCCGATCCTGCGTAACCTGCTGGAAAACCCGGCCTGGTACACCGCCTACACCCCGTACCAGCCGGAGATCTCCCAGGGCCGCCTGGAAGCGCTGCTGAACTTCCAGACCCTGATCAGCGACCTCACCGGCCTGCCGATCGCCAACGCGTCCTTGCTCGACGAAGCCACCGCCGCCGCCGAAGCCATGACCTTCTGCAAGCGCCTGAGCAAGAACAAAGGCAGCAACGCGTTCTTCGCCTCGGTGCACAGCCACCCGCAAACCCTCGACGTTCTGCGCACCCGCGCCGAGCCGCTGGGCATCGACGTGGTAGTGGGCGATGAGCGCGAACTGAGCGACGTCAGCGCATTCTTCGGCGCCCTGCTGCAATACCCGGCGAGCAACGGTGATGTGTTCGATTATCGCGAGTTGACCGAGCGCTTCCACGCCGCCAATGCGCTGGTCGCCGTGGCCGCCGACCTGCTGGCCCTGACCCTGCTGACCCCGCCGGGCGAGTTCGGCGCCGACGTGGCCATCGGCAGCGCGCAACGCTTCGGCGTGCCGTTGGGCTTTGGCGGCCCGCATGCGGCGTACTTCTCCACCAAGGATGCGTTCAAGCGCGACATGCCAGGCCGTCTGGTCGGTGTGTCGGTGGACCGTTTCGGCAAGCCGGCCCTGCGCCTGGCCATGCAGACCCGCGAGCAACATATCCGCCGCGAGAAAGCCACCAGCAACATCTGCACCGCCCAAGTGCTGCTGGCCAACATCGCCAGCATGTACGCGGTTTACCACGGTCCTGAAGGCCTGACCCAGATCGCCCAGCGCATTCACCAACTGACCGCGATCCTGGCCAAGGGCCTGACCGCCCTGGGCCTGAAGGTCGAGCAGGAACACTTCTTCGACACGATCACCCTCAACACCGGCGCAAATACTGCCGCCCTGCACGACAAGGCGCGCACCCAGCGCATCAACCTGCGCGTAGTGGACGGCGAACGCGTTGGCCTGTCGATCGACGAGACCACCACCCAGGCCGATATCGAAGCCCTGTGGACCATCTTCGCCGACGGCAAGGCCCTGCCCGCCTTTGCCGCCACCCAAAGCACCCTGCCGAGCGCCCTGCTGCGCCAGTCGCCGATCCTCAGCCACCCGGTGTTCAACCGTTACCATTCGGAAACCGAGCTGATGCGCTACCTGCGCAAACTGGCCGACAAGGACCTGGCGCTGGACCGCACCATGATCCCGCTGGGTTCGTGCACCATGAAACTCAACGCCGCCAGCGAAATGATCCCGGTGACCTGGGCCGAATTCGGTGCCCTGCACCCGTTCGCCCCGGCCGCACAAAGCGCCGGCTATCAGCAACTGACCAGCGAACTGGAGGCCATGCTATGCGCGGCCACCGGTTACGACGCCATTTCCCTGCAACCGAACGCTGGTTCCCAAGGTGAGTACGCCGGCCTCTTGGCCATCCGCGCCTATCACCAAAGCCGTGGCGAAGAACGTCGCGACATCTGCCTGATCCCGTCGTCAGCCCACGGCACCAACCCGGCGACCGCCAACATGGCCGGCATGCGCGTCGTGGTGACCGCTTGCGATGCACGCGGCAATGTCGACATCGAAGACCTGCGCGCCAAGGCCATTGAACACCGCGAGCACCTCGCCGCGCTGATGATCACCTACCCGTCCACCCACGGGGTGTTCGAGGAAGGCATCCGCGACATCTGCGCGATCATCCATGACAACGGCGGCCAGGTGTACATCGACGGCGCCAACATGAACGCGATGGTGGGCCTGTGCGCACCGGGCAAGTTCGGCGGCGATGTGTCCCACCTGAACCTGCACAAGACCTTCTGCATCCCCCACGGCGGTGGCGGCCCAGGCGTCGGCCCGATTGGCGTCAAGTCGCACCTCACGCCCTTCCTGCCAGGCCATGCGGCCATGGAGCGCAAGGAAGGCGCGGTGTGTGCCGCACCGTTCGGCAGCGCAAGCATTTTGCCGATCACCTGGATGTACATCAGCATGATGGGCGGCGCGGGCCTCAAGCGCGCGTCGCAGTTGGCAATCCTGAATGCCAACTACATCTCCCGTCGCCTGGAAGAGTACTACCCGGTGCTGTACACCGGCAGCAACGGCCTGGTCGCGCACGAATGCATCCTCGATCTGCGCCCGCTCAAAGACAGCAGCGGCATCAGCGTGGACGACGTGGCCAAGCGCCTGATCGACTTCGGCTTCCATGCGCCGACCATGTCGTTCCCGGTGGCCGGCACCTTGATGATCGAGCCGACCGAAAGTGAATCCAGGGAAGAACTGGACCGCTTCTGCGACGCAATGATCGCCATCCGCGAAGAAATCCGCGCAGTGGAAAACGGCACCCTGGACAAGGACGACAACCCCCTCAAGAACGCCCCGCATACCGCAGCGGAACTGGTGGGCGAGTGGACGCACCCGTACAGCCGTGAACAGGCGGTGTACCCGGTAGCCTCGTTGATCGAAGGCAAGTACTGGCCGCCGGTGGGCCGGGTCGACAACGTGTTTGGCGATCGCAACCTGGTGTGTGCGTGCCCGTCGATCGAGAGCTACGCGTAACCCGCCTGACTGAAAGGGGTCAAAAAATCTGGGAGGGGGCTTGCTCCCTCCCACACTTGACCGAGTCGGCCTCGAAAAATAAGTTTCAGGAGCTGAACATGTCCACCGAAACCCTGTTGAAAACCCCATTGCACGCCCTGCACCTCGAACTGGGCGCGCGCATGGTGCCCTTCGCCGGCTACGACATGCCGGTGCAATACCCGTTGGGCGTCATGAAAGAGCACCTGCACACCCGTGAACAGGCGGGCTTGTTCGATGTGTCGCACATGGGCCAGATCCGCCTGACCGGCGCCAATGCCGCAAAGGCCCTGGAAGCCCTGGTACCGGTCGACATCATCGACCTGCCGGTGGGCATGCAGCGCTACGCGATGTTCACCAACGAACAGGGCGGCATTCTCGACGACTTGATGGTGGCCAACCTGGGCAACGACGAGCTGTTCCTGGTGGTCAACGCGGCGTGCAAGGACCAGGACCTGGCGCACTTGCGTCAACACATCGGCGATCAGTGCAGCGTCGAGCCGCTGTTCGAAGAGCGCGCCCTGCTGGCCCTGCAAGGCCCGGCGGCGGTGAAGGTACTGGCGCGCCTGGCACCACAAGTCACCCAGATGACCTTCATGCAATTCGCCACCCTGCGCTTGCTGGGTGTGGACTGCTACGTCAGCCGCTCCGGCTATACCGGTGAAGACGGCTTCGAAATTTCCGTGCCGGCTGAAAATGCCGAGAGCCTGGCCCGCAGCCTGCTGGCCGAGACCGAAGTGCAGGCGATCGGCCTGGGCGCTCGCGACTCCCTGCGCCTGGAAGCCGGCCTGTGCCTGTACGGTCATGACATGTACACCGACACCACCCCGATCGAAGCCAGCCTGCTGTGGGCGATCTCCAAGGCTCGGCGTGCCGATGGCGCCCGTGCCGGCGGCTTCCCCGGCGCAGACCGGATCTTCACCCAGCAACAAACCGGCGTAAGCCGCAAACGCGTCGGCTTGCTGCCCCAGGAACGTACGCCGGTGCGTGAAGGTGCAGAGATTGTCGACGCGCACGGCACCGTGATCGGTAGCGTGTGCAGTGGAGGGTTTGGTCCAACCTTGGGCGCCCCGTTAGCCATGGGTTACCTGGACAGTGCATTTGTGGCATTGGATACCGAGGTTTCTGCGCTGGTGCGTGGGAAAAAGGTGCCATTACGTGTAAGTAAAATGCCATTTGTGCCGCAACGTTACTTCCGTGGCTGACTGACTGTTTCCATAAGTAACGCGATTGCGTTGCGTGCACTAAACTGTAACGCGATCGCCATATAACAGTGCACAGCCGATAGTCTTTGTTATGGGGATCCTCCTATAACAAGTGAGTCTACCTATCGAATATGCCAGCGCCATTTTATTCAAAAAACTGTCATCAGCCCAAGCAAAATCGGGCTTTCTGGCAGGGCTTGTTTTTTTCATATTAGTTGGCGTAGAGTTTCTCCACTGTGTTTGCATGGGTCGCTTGGAACCTGGACCTGGGCAGTAGCTGAAGTAGTAACGCTACAACCCGTTCGACGTCTCTTACTTTCCTGCAACCCAGCCCAGTACTCTTTCATGTGAAAGGGGCTGTCATTAATTTTTAGCGTCAAAGGAAAGAAGAAAATGGCTGAACGTCAGAGCGGTACCGTCAAGTGGTTCAACGACGAGAAAGGGTTTGGTTTTATCACTCCAGAAAGCGGCCCGGATCTGTTCGTGCATTTCCGCGCCATTCAGGGCAACGGTTTCAAGAGTCTGAAAGAAGGCCAGAAAGTGACTTTCGTTGCTGTGCAAGGCCAGAAAGGCATGCAAGCTGACGAAGTACAAGCAGAAGCCTGATCCTTCCTGCGACAAAAAGCCCCTGATATGACGTCAGGGGCTTTTTTATGGGGATCATTGCGTAAACTGCAGGTTTTCAGCAGAGAGCCCTGCCATGTCCAAACCCCTGTTGCGCCCTCAGGGCGAGTTCCCCGCCGTTGGCCTGGGCCGCCGCCTGGCAGCGATGTTCTATGACTTCCTGCTGTGCACCGCGCTGCTGATCGTCACCGCCTTTATCTACAAGCTGGTGTGGATCGCCTTCGTGGGTGAGGCGAAGATGCGCGCACTTACCGAGTCCGGCGCACTGGACGGTGACCCGTTGCTGTCGACGATTCTGCTGTTTGTGCTGTTTGGTTTTTTCGCCAAGTTCTGGACCCATTCCGGGCAGACCCTGGGCATGCAGGTATGGGGCGTACGCGTGCAAAACGCCGACGGCACGCGCATCAGCCTGTGGCAGGCGCTGTTGCGTTTCGTGGTGTCGATTGCGTCGTGGTTGTGCGTGGGGCTGGGTTTTATCTGGTCGCTGTTCGACAAGCAAAAGCGCAGTTGGCATGACATCTATTCGGACACGCAACTGGTGCGTATCCCGAAGCAAAAGAAGTAACCGCCGGCCAAGTGAAGACCAAAATGTGGAAGGGGGCTTGCCCCCGATGGCGGTGTGACAGTCACCCGATATCTTGACTGATCCACCGCTATCGGGGGCAAGCCCCCTCCCACATTTTTACCCAGTTGACCTCAGGCTATGCGTTGCCGGCCAGTTTGAGGCGTGCAGCCTGGGTGAAGTCGAGCATCCGCTTGAGCGGCCGCACCGCCTGCGGGATCACCGAAGGCTCCACAAATATCTCGTTACTGCCCTCGCGCAAGCACTGCAATGTACGCTCCAGCGTATTCATCGCCATCCACGGGCAGTGCGCGCAACTGCGGCACGCCGCGCCGTTGCCGGCGGTAGGCGCTTCGATGAAGACCTTGTCCGGGCACAACTGCTGCATCTTGTAGAAGATGCCGCGGTCAGTGGCGACAATGAACGTCTTGTTCGGCAGGCGCTGCGCTGCCGCAATCAACTGGCTGGTGGAACCGACGGCGTCCGCCAGTTCGATCACCGAAGTCGGCGATTCCGGGTGCACCAGGATCGCGGCGTCCGGATACAGCGCCTTCATGTCTTCGAGCTGCTTGGATTTGAACTCTTCGTGGACGATGCACGCACCGTCCCACAGCAGCATATCGGCACCGGTCTGGCGCTGGATGTAGGTGCCCAGGTGTTTGTCCGGGCCCCAGATGATGGTCTCGCCGTTGTCCATCAGGCTTTCGACGATTTCCAACGCGCAACTGGACGTCACCACCCAATCGGCACGGGCTTTGACCGCTGCCGAGGTGTTGGCGTAGACCACCACCGTGCGCTCGGGATGCTGGTCACAGAACGCGGAGAATTCATCCACCGGGCAACCCAGGTCCAGGGAGCAGGTGGCTTCCAGGGTCGGCATCAGGATACGTTTTTCAGGGGTCAGAATTTTCGCGGTTTCGCCCATGAACCGCACCCCCGCCACCAGCACGGTCTTGGCTGGGTGGGCAGCGCCGAAGCGCGCCATTTCCAGGGAATCGGAAACACAGCCGCCGGTCTCTTCGGCCAGGGCCTGAATCACCGGGTCGCAATAGAAGTGGGCAACCAGCACCGCGTCCTGGGCTTTCAGCTCGGCGGCAATGGCGGCACGCAGGCTCGCTTCTTCGTCGACGCTGAGGGCCTTGGGCTGCTTGGCGTCTAAGTGGGCTTGAACCAGTAGGCGTTCGGAAATATGCGTCATGTTCGCAAGACCTGCAGGCGCAGTAGCGCGAAAGTCGAGTGTACCACCGGCTCTGGAGCCCTTCGGGCGCCGCCGGACGAAGTGTGTATTCATCAAGCACGGGTAAAGCTGAAGCTGCGCAAGGCTACAGAATATCGAATGGATTCAAAAGCCTAATCTCGTGCACGAAGCAGTACCGGTCTGCCACAAACACACGTGGGCCAACGCCGGGCGCATCACTTGCCTGACTCTATAGTTTCACTAGTGCGCACAGCCCGTTGATAGTATCTTCGCCGCGATGTTTCTAAACATTTCAAAGCTGCATGGGTGCTGGGTCAGATCTGCGCCATTCGGGCGCTGCTGAAAAAAAATAAGGATGGGCTAATCGGCTGCATGCACGGTCGCTCACAATGCCGCTCCCGGCGCCTCCACCAGGTAACGCGGAGCAAGGCACAGTCCCAGAAAACGTGACTTGCCGTTGAGGCAAAGAGACAAGGAGGTCTGATGAATACATGGAAAGGCGATATGTGGAACATTTTTGAGTTCGACATATGTGAACAAAGCATCTTCAAAAAAATTACCGCCACTGCGCAGCAACTCGGCTTTGACCACTGCGCTTATGGACTGCAACTGCCTCTGCCATTGACCGCGCCCAAGGTCATTATCCTCGACAATTACCCTGATGCGTGGAGAGCCCGCTACAGCGCCGCTCACTACATCAAGAGTGATCCCGCTGTACTGCATGGGCGGCGCACGCAGGATCCGCTGGTCTGGAGTGCGTCAAGTTTTCGTCTCGCCCCAGAACTGTGGGAGGAGGCGAATGCTTATGGCATTAAAGTAGGTTGGTCGCAGTCGCACATCGATCTGGTTGGCGCCGGCGGTATGCTCAGCGTGTCCAGGTGCGCGCAGCCACTGAGCCCATCAGAACTGGCGGATATTCAAAGCAAACTTATCTGGCTGGTGTCCATTGCTCATTCTTCGCTGTCGAGAGCGATTACCCATCGTCATCGAAAAGAACAAGATCCCAACCTGACGTTTCGTGAATTGGAAGTCCTCAAATGGACCGCCGATGGAAAATCAGCGGGCGAGATTTCAGACATTCTTACCGTGTCTAAAAACACGATCGACTTTCATATTAAAAATGCCGTTCTCAAGCTGAAAACCTGCAATAAAACCGCTGCCGTTGTGCGTGCGGCCATGCTGGGTTTATTAGTGTGACATCCGTGATCGAATACTCGGCGTGTCAATAAAACAGCGTTTTCCAGCGCCAGAATCATGGCAGGAACGAAACTAGCACGCTGTGTGAATTCGGGCAACCTACGATTTATGGTAGGTGGCCCGCGAGCCATTTTTATATCTAATTGCCCGGCAGATTCTCGCCAGGTGATAAAAAGTGCACTTCATTACCGGAACATCATCCACACTGCCGCCCGCTGTAATGACTGCGATAGGACACTATCGTCACAAAGTGTTCGTTGAACACCTGGGCTGGAAGCTTAATTGCACCGACGGTCTCGAATATGATCAGTTTGATCGTGACGACACCGTCTATGTGGTTGCTCAGAACGACGATGACCACATCATCGGCACTGCTCGGTTACTCAGCACCACCCGCCCCTACTTATTGAGCGAAGTGTTTCCCGAGTTGTTAAGCGGCGAAACACCGCCCCATTCGGAAACTGTCCTGGAATTGTCGCGCTTCGCGGCAATGGATTTCGACGTGCGAAATAAAAAAGTGGCGTCTCAGTTTTCTTCCGATATCGCCATCGACTTGATGCGCGAAACACTGGCGAGCGCCGCCAGCCAGGGCGCAAACAAGTTAATTACCGTGTCGCCCCTGGGCGTTGAACGGCTGCTGCGCAATGTCGGCATACATGCCAGCCGTGTCGGGAAGGTCACGCACTCCGACGGAAAGAAGATTTTCGCGTCGTGGATAACAGTCTCGTGATTCGCCCCTTTTTTATTAGCTGACAGACACACCACTGTCGACCGCGACTCTGGTCGCGCCTCGTGTCTCATTCCCTGGAGGGCCGTCATGCCTGAATCTCAATTGCTGAATAAAATTACCGACACGTGGTACGCCAAAGCGACCGTGCGCTCAACCCCGCGCATTCTCGTGCCCGACTACAGCAGCGAACAGCTTATTTATCCAGTGGCGCGCTGCTCTATTTGCGAGCACCCCTTGGTGCTGGAGCTGGGCCCGCAGGTACGCTCGTATATCTTGACTCAGGCGGCTTATCAGTTTTTGTACGGCGTCGGCTTACTCGAAACAAAGTTCGTTATCCAGTGCTGCCTGGACATGCTTCACAACAATATTAAAGATATCAATGATGCGGCCAAATTGCAGGCGCTGACGGTGATCGTTGACGAGGGCTACCATGCTCATGTTGCGCTTGACTATATCATTCAGATGAAGAAAAAAAGCGCCATTGAACCCCTGGAAGTGCCGCAAACCAATCGAAAACTTGATGCCACCGCGCGCGCCTATGCCAGCCTGCCGGAAAGTATGCGCATGGACTTTCAATTGCTGGCCGTCACGCTCGCCGAGAACGTATTGACCGATGAAGTTGCCAACTTGGGCCGTGAGCGGGAGTTGGCTCAGTCGTTTACTACACTGATGATGGACCATGTACGCGACGAAGGCCGCCATTCTCGATTTTTCGCGGATCTGATGAAAGAGCGCTGGCCACAGCTTCCTCGTGAAACTCAAGAACACTTCGGTCTCATGCTACCGGCCTACCTGGATGATTTTCTCGGGGCCGACCTCAGCCGTGGTTTCGAACGCAAGATACTCGCTCATTGCGGTTTGTCCGAGGCACAGGCAGAACAAGTGATTCATGAATCCGATCCGCACTTCTCGACGGATCAGGCACGCATGAAAAAATCGATATTGCAACGTATCTACCGACTGCTCAACCAGATCGGCGTATTAGAACTGGACAGCGTTAAAGATGCTTTTTCAGATCGTAACTATGTCACGATTTGAGCGTTAAGAAACGAGAGCCGGCCCCATGTTCAAGACTTTGATCATCGATAACTTCGATTCTTTCACCTACAACCTCTATCAATATATGGGGCAAGTAACGGGGGAAGAACCTGATGTCTTTACCAATGATGCGTCGCCCCATGATATCGACTTGGGCCGCTATGACTGCATCATCGTATCTCCAGGCCCGGGCACACCCAAGCGCCGACAAGACGTGGGGATCAGTGAAGACGTGATCCGCGATGCACATGTGCCTTTGCTGGGGGTTTGCCTCGGGCATCAGTGCATGGCGCACGTGCACGGTATGGACGTGGACCATGCGCCGGAGCCCATGCATGGCAGGGTCAGACAGATACGCCACAACAATGAAGGCGTGTTCAAAGGCCTCCCCGTGGATATGCCAGTGGTTCGTTATCACTCCCTCGTCGTGAAGGCGCTCAAGGGGCCCTTCGAACTCAGCGCGTGGGATGAAAACGGAATGATCCACGGTATCCGCCATACCGAACGACCGCTCTACGGCATCCAGTTCCATCCCGAATCCATCTGTACCGATTCCGGGCTCGACCTGCTGCGCAACTTTCGAGACATCGCGCATCGGCACAAGCTCGAGCGTCTACCCCGCTAAACCTGCCGGATGCCGGCATCACAACTATCAGGAGTGGGCAATGACGACCTTTGATGTCGAAGTCAGAGCGCTTGATTACAACCCCGATCCATTGCGTGTATTTCGCAGCGAGTTTCTTGCTTCGCCGCGTCATTTCTTTCTCGAAAGCAGCGTGGTGAAACCAGGTTTTTCGCGTTTCTCCTTTATGGGCGATTCCCATGGCCGCCTTGCCGAAACGATCACCTATGACACGTCCGCTCACAGCGCGCGCGTTGAACGCAGCAACGGCATCACCTGGGAGTCGACACCGGACTTTCTTGAGTTGATGGCCGCGCGCCTCAACCATTACCACTGCGAACAGCCGCACTCGTTGCCATTTGACTTCAACCTCGGGTACGTCGGCCTGCTGGGCTACGAACTCAAGTGCGAAACCCTCGGCGCTCAGGCTTACACATCCGACTCACACGATGCCGCTTTCATCCTGGCAACCCGGATGATTGCTTTCGACCACGCCGAGCAGCGCTGTTACCTGCTGTACCTCGTTGAACATGACGAAGACCGGCAAGATGCGGCCCATTGGTTCGATCAGGTCCAGGCGCGACTGCGCGAGCAACCCCGGGTGGCGGAGCCTGTCAGTCGTCAACGCAAGCTGTCACTGCCTCAGGTTGAAGCGTGGATACAAGAGCACGCCTGCATACGGCACTCCAAGCAGCGCTATATCGACAAGATCAACGAGGCCCAGCGCGAGATCATTGACGGTGAGACCTATGAGGTCTGCCTGACCAACTTGATCGAGTTTGCGTTCGCCGACTCATCCTTCGACCTTTATTGCGTAATGCGCGAGCTGACGCCCGCTCCTCACGCCGGTTATTTTTCGATCCCCGACTTTCAGATCATCAGCTCGTCACCGGAACGTTTTCTTAAAATCGACCGGCATCACCAAGTGGAAGCCAAGCCGATCAAAGGCACCCGGCCGCGCGGGCGGTGCGCCGAGGAAGATCAGGAACTGATCGAACAGATGCGCGGTGACGAAAAAGACCGGGCAGAAAACCTGATGATCGTCGACCTGTTGCGCAACGACCTGGGGCAGGTCTGCACCATCGGTTCGGTCAGGGTGCCAGCGCTGTTTGCGGTCGAAACCTACTCCCATGTGCACCAACTGGTCTCGACCATCAGCGGGCAGCTCAAACCATCACTTTGCGCGGTTGACTGTGTGCGGGCCACGTTTCCGGGAGGCTCGATGACCGGCGCGCCGAAGAAACGCACGATGGAAATCATCGACCGCCTCGAAGAGGGCCCACGTGGCGCCTATTCCGGCTCGCTCGGCTGGTTTGGCCTGGGCGGCGCCTGCGATCTCAACATCATGATTCGCTCCATCACCGTCCACGCCCAGGTCGCCCGCTTCGGCGTCGGCGGCGCAATTACCTCGCTCTCTGACCCACTGGGCGAATACATCGAGACCATCGTCAAGGCCAGCGGCGTTGTCGAGGCCGTCACACAGTTGAGGAGTACATCGGTATGAGCCTTCCTTCCCCGCAGCGTCATGCCGTTGTCGTCGGCATACTCGGCTCAATCGGCCAGTTACTGGCCAATCAACTGAGCATTGCCGGGTACTGCGTCACCGGTATTGATATTGCCGTCGATGATCAATCGGCGCAGCCCCACACGGTTATCCAGGGCGATGTCTTGCGTCCCGGCAATGAAATGAAGCAGCGACTGGGTGATGCTCAAATCCTCGTGTTGGCGCTGGCCCAGAACGTCCTGAGCGAAGCGCTGCCGCAGCTGTTGCCCTCTTTACGCTCCGATTGCCTGATCGTCGACACCCTGTCGATCAAGAGCGAATTCGCCGACTTCGTCGCGACGCTGGATGTAGCGCAACCCATGGTCGGCATCAACCCGATGTTTTCCGGCGACCTGGATCCTGCCGGCAGACCTGTAGCCGTGGTGACCTATCGCGACGGTGACGCCGTGGCACGACTTGTCGAGTGGTTGCACAGTTGGCCAGCGAATGTTTTCCAGATGACCGCCAGCGAGCATGACCGGACGATGGCATACCTGCAGACCCTTGGCCACGCGTTGGTCATGGGATTCGGTTTGACGCTGGAGGAGTCCGCCGCCCCTCTGACGGATTTGTTCGAACTCGCCCCGCCCCCCTTCAAGGTCATGCTCGCGCTGCTGGCACGCATGACTAAAAACCATCCCGATGTGTATTGGGAAATCCAATCGAACAACCCCTACTCCAAGCAGATACGCAGTCGCATGCTGGCGCAGCTGGGCAAGCTGGACGACGTGGTCAATACCGACTCGCGCCTGGATTATCACTTGTCGATGGCGATGCTGAGAAACGCGTTGAAGCCACTGAATCCGGGCCTTGAAAATACCAGTCGTCACCTGTTTGAACAGCTTGACCAGGCGCCGAAGGCGATTGAGGGGGCCCCTGAAAGCCTGGCGGACTACCGCCAAAGGATCGACCACATCGACGATCAACTGGTGGACTTGCTCGGCCAGCGTCTGGGCCTCATTCGAGAGGTAGCGCAAAGCAAAAAAGATCACCAGACCGCCGTCATGCAGCCCAACCGCGTGGTCCAGGTCGTCGAACGTTGCAAGGTGCGGGGTCGCCGGCACCACATCCGCGAATCCCTGATCGAGCAACTCTACGGGCTGATCATCGATGAAGCCTGCCAGATCGAATACGACGTGATTGGCGGCCCCCGCGAGTCGCTTTACGAAGCCAGCCCATCCGCCTTCACCTCAAGCGCAGAGAAAACCCAATGAGCAATGTCAAACAACAAACCGCCCAGATCGTCGATTGGTTGAGCTCAACCCTGGGCAAGGACCACCAGTACCGTGAGGACAGCCTGAGCCTCACGGCGAACGAAAACTATCCCAGCGCCCTGGTGCGCCTGACATCCGGCTCTACAGCCGGTGCGTTCTACCATTGCTCGTTTCCCTTTGAAGTACCCGCAGGCGAGTGGCATTTCCCGGAACCGGGTCACATGAATGCCATCGCCGATCAAGTGCGCGACCTGGGTAAAACACTGATAGGCGCGCAGGCCTTCGACTGGCGCCCCAACGGCGGCTCTACGGCCGAGCAGGCTCTGATGCTCGCGGCGTGCAAACCGGGTGAAGGTTTTGTCCATTTTGCCCACCGCGACGGCGGCCACTTTGCGCTGGAGAGCCTGGCACAGAAAATGGGCATCGAGATTTTCCACCTGCCGGTGAACCCGACCAGCCTGCTGATTGACGTCGCCAAACTCGATGAGATGGTGCGGCGCAACCCGCATATCCGTATCGTCATTCTCGATCAATCATTCAAGCTGCGCTGGCAGCCGCTGGCCGAGATCCGCAGCGTGCTGCCCGACTCCTGCACCCTGACGTACGACATGAGCCACGACGGCGGCCTGATCATGGGCGGCGTATTTGATTCTCCCCTCAGTTGTGGCGCCGACATCGTCCATGGCAACACGCACAAGACGATTCCCGGCCCGCAAAAAGGCTATATCGGCTTCAAGTCGGCTCAGCATCCCCTGCTGGTAGACACCTCGCTGTGGGTCTGCCCGCATTTGCAGAGCAACTGCCACGCCGAACAACTGCCGCCGATGTGGGTGGCATTCAAGGAGATGGAACTCTTCGGCCGGGACTATGCCGCGCAGATCGTGAGCAATGCCAAGACTCTGGCCCGTCACCTGCATGAGTTGGGGCTGGATGTGACCGGAGAGTCGTTCGGTTTCACCCAGACCCACCAAGTGCACTTTGCCGTGGGTGATCTGCAAAAAGCACTCGACCTGTGCGTCAACAGCCTGCATGCCGGCGGGATTCGTTCCACCAATATCGAAATCCCCGGAAAACCGGGCGTGCATGGCATCCGTTTGGGTGTTCAGGCGATGACACGCCGTGGCATGAAAGAGAAAGATTTCGAAGTGGTCGCACGCTTCATCGCCGACCTGTACTTCAAGAAAACCGAGCCGGCCAAGGTCGCGCAGCAGATCAAGGAGTTCCTCCAGGCTTTCCCCCTCGCGCCATTGGCCTACTCCTTCGATAACTACCTGGATGAGGAATTATTGGCGGCGGTCTATCAGGGTGCCCAACGATGACCGACCTCCCATCCACCCACATCAACCTGGCCTCCGAGGAGGTCAGTCTGGGCGACTTGGTGGGTCGAGTGCTGGTAGAAAGCGGGATCGATGACCTGTTTTGCATTCCCGGCGACTTCACCATGCAGCTGTCACGTGAGCTGTTGACCACGCCGGGGCTTGCACTCAGGACGATGTCCCATGAGTACGGCACCACGCTGGCGGCGTTGGGTTATGCCGTCGGCAAAGGGGTGCCCGGCGCCGTGTGCTTCACCTACGGCGTAGGCGTGCTGAACGCCACCAACGCCATTGCCCAGGCCTATGTAGAGCGCGTGCCATTGCTGGTGTTTTCCGGTTCCCCAGGTACCCGTGAGCGTCAGGCGCCGTTATTCCTGCACCACACGATCGTGGATCACCAGACCCAATATCGCATCATGAAGGAAATTACGGTGCACCAGGTCTGTGTGACCGACCCGCACCAGGTGCTGGAGCAACTGCGCGAAGCCGTGGCCCTGGCGGTGCTTCACTCCAGGCCGGTGTATATCGAAATTCCCCGAGACCTGTTCCAGGCGCGGGTGCGCTACAGCCCTGCCCGTCGGGTGCCGTTGGAACCCTCGACGCGCTATAGCCAGGCCGCTCGCCAGGCCGCGGAGCTGGCTTACGCGCTGGTGCGCAAAGCCCGGGATCCGGTGTTCGTGCCCGGGCTTGATCTCAAGCGGCGCGGGCTGACGGACCTGGCCATGCGCGTCTGCGAGCGCCTGGCCATGCCGTGGGTGGCCACGCCGATGTCCCGAGGCGGCATCCCCGTTTCGCACCCCAACTACCGCGGCATCTATGCCGGGCCTGCGTCACCCTCTCGGGTTACCCGTGAGCTGTTGGCCAAATGCGATGTACTGATGCTCATCGGCGAACCCAACTCTGACGTCAACATGGGCATCGCCAGTCATATCGCCAAGGGCCGCTTGATCCACGCCGATGACGGCAAGATCAGCGTCGGGCGTCAGCACTTCAACGCGTCCACCGCCGAGTTCCTGATTGCCTTCAGCGATGTGATCCACAACGCCAAGACACCGCTGGCACCACTGACTGAGACGCAAAAGGACTTCATCGTACCGACGCCGGCCAGCCTCTACCCCTCAGAAGAAAGCCCGTTGACGCCCTTCGACATCATCAACGAGCTCAACCGTCATTTCGTCACCCAACCGGATACCCAGCTGGTGGTCGACTGCGGCGACGTGTTCTTCATGTCCCTGGGTATGTTCCCTGCCGACGTTCTGACCTCGCCGCTGTACATGAGCATGGGGATCGCCGTGCCGGGCGCCATGGGCTACCAATTGGGTACAGGCAAGCGGCCTATCGTGCTGGTGGGCGATGGTGCGTTTCATATGACCGGCAACGAGCTGATGCGCGCCGCCAAATTCGGCCTGAGTCCTATCGTGATTGTGCTCAACAACCAACGCTGGGCCTCGCTTTCCTCGGATGCGGCAGATATTGCGCTGACCGAACAGATGCCCATGAGCTTCTCGGCAGCCGGGCAATTCCTGCAAGTCCAGGCGTTCACCGCCACCACGGGCCGCGAACTGCGCCAGCACCTGGAAGAAGCCTTGAACATGGACAGACCGGTGCTGATCGACGCTCAAGTCGACCCGTCCAAGCGCAGCTATTTGTGCGAGCGTTTTTTCGACGCGGTGAAAGGCCAGCAGCACTTGCCCAAGGCATGACCTCTCTTGCATTTACCATTTCCGACCGGAGTTAAACTGGCATGTCAGCCTCATTCACCACTGCTTTGACATCTGCCCAACAGTCGATCTGGATGGGGCATCAATTCGATCCGCAAAGCCCTGCCTACAACGTTGCCAGCTATATCGAAATGAGCGGCGATATCGATCCCCAGCGACTTCAGTACGCCCTGCAGCGGGCGGTGGACGACATCGAAGCACTACGTGCGCGCTTTCATGAAGACGAGACTCAGGACGGCGCGCTGACCCAGACCATCCTCGCCCAAGTGGCCGTCGAGCTCAACGTGCTTGCAGTGGATGCCGAGCAAGCGCGCAGCTGGATGGAGAGCGACCTGGCCCGTCCCACTGACCTGTCGAGCGGCCCGATCTTCTCCAGCGCGCTGCTACAGGTGGCGCCCAACGTCAACTATTGGTACTTCAAAACCCACCATATCGCCATGGATGGCGTTGCGCTCTCCATGCTGTTCAAACGCGTTGCCGACCTCTACGGGCAAGCCCCGGACCTCTGCTCGCCATCGCCTTTCGGCAGCGTTCGGCAGGTGCTGGAGAACGAGCAGGCCTGGCGCACATCGCCGGCCTTTGCACAGGACCGTGCATTCTGGCAGCAGCACTGCCAGGACATGGCCGAAGTGGCCAGCCTCAACAGTGATGTCGCTCAGCCGTCCTACCAGGCCATCCAACATCGCCGGGGGCTGGACGAATCCATCATGGCCAGCTTGCGCGAACGCGCCGAGGCCATGGATTCGCAATGGGTCAACGTGCTGTTGGCGGCCTTTGGCGCGTTTGTCGGGCGTAGCACGGGTTACCGGCAGGTGACCGTTGGCGTCCCCATGATGAACCGCTTCGCCACGGGCGCAATCAACGTGCCCTGCACCCTGGCCAATGTGCTGCCGCTGCGCCTGGACATCAAACCCGGCCAAAGCGTTGAGCAACTGGTCGCCAGCGTGCAGGCACAGTTGGACCGCATGCGCCCTCATCAGCGCTATCGGGCCGAAGACATCCGCCGCGATTGCAACCTGCTGGGGGACAACCGACGCCTGACCGGACCGCAAATCAACATCGATTTCTTCTCCGCAAAGCTGTCGTTCGACGGCGTTCCCGGCGAGGTCCATGTGCTCAGCGCAGGCCCGGCCGATGATCTCTCGCTGCTGATCCAAACCCCGGCCGACGATAAAACGCTGAACATCATTGCCATGGCCAACCCGGCGCTGTACAGCCGCGATGCCCTTGAACGGCACGTGCAACGGTTCATCGACTTTGTCGAACGTTTCGCCGCGGCCAGCGACACGCCATTGGGGCAGTTGGACGCCTACGATGCAACAGACCCGGGCTACGCCCAAGGCAATGCCTGCTTCAGCCCGGTCAACCAGGCGCATACGCTGGCGCAGACCCTGGTCGAACGCTTTGAGCGCGCCGTGCACGCGACTCCGGATGCCATCGCCCTGACCTTCAACGGCGAACACCTCACCTATCAGGCGCTGAACCAACGCGCCAACCGTCTTGCCCATTTGATCCAGGACCAGACCGGGCAAACCAGCCCCCAACCGGTCGCGCTGCTATTGGCGCGCTCGGTCCAAACCTTTGTGTGCATCCTTGGCGTGTTGAAGGCCGGCGCGCATTACGTGCCACTGGACCCGGATGCACCCGCCGAACGCATCACCACCATCCTTGAGGACACCTGCCCGACACTGGTGATCTGCGACCAGTCCAGCCAGGCGCTGGTCTCGGGCAGCGACGTGAAGGTCATGGTGATCGACACCCCATCGTGCATGGATGCAGTGCAACAGCAATCGATCGACAACCTGCAATCGGGCCCTCGCGCCAACGACCTGGCCTACATCATCTACACCTCAGGTTCGACGGGCAAACCCAAAGGCGTGTGCATCACCCACCACAACGTCGTGCGCCTGTTCGAAAACACCCATCACTGGTTTGATTACCGCAGCAGCGACGTGTGGACGGCCTGTCACGGCTACATCTTCGACGCTTCCGTGTGGGAAATGTGGGGCGCATTCGCGCATGGCGGCCGCCTGGTGCTGGTACCGGTGGACACGACCCGCGACCCGGAAAAACTGCTGGAACTGGTGGTGCAGGAGCAGGTGACGGTATTCGGCCAGATCCCCTCTGCGTTCTACCGTTTCATGGAGGCCCAGGCCGATCAGCCAGCGCTGGCCGCTCGACTGAATCTGCGCTACCAGTGCTTTGGCGGCGAAGCGCTGGACTTGAGCCGGCTCAAACCCTGGTTCGAACACTACGGTCACAGCCGGACCCGCTTGCTTAACCTGTACGGCATCACCGAAACGACCATCAACGCGACGTACCAGTTCGTCACGCTGGAACAGGTGCAGACCAACCAGGGCAGCCTGATCGGCACGGTCTACGATGACCTGGACATCAAGGTGCTGGATGACGCGCTGCGTCCGGTACCCGTGGGCGGTTATGGCGAGATGTACGTACGGGGCGCAGGCCTCGCCCGTGGTTACCTCAATCGCCAGGATCTGGATGCCACGCGCTTTGTGGCCGACCCTTTCGGTGCTCCCGGTGAGCGCATGTACCGCAGCGGTGACGTGGCGGCATTGCAGGAAGGTGGCGTACTGGAATACATCGGGCGGGCCGACCAGCAGGTCAAGGTCCGCGGTTATCGCATTGAATTGGGCGAAATCGAAACCCAATTGCGTGGCCACCCGCTGTTGTCCGACGCCATTGCATTGGTGGTGACCGACGCCTCGGGCGATCCCAAGCTGGTGGCGCACGTCGTCCCCAAAGCCACCTGCCGTTGCGAGGATATCGACACCGCACAGGTGCGCGACTACCTGCGCGAGCGGTTACCGTCCTACATGGTGCCCGGCGCCATCGGCGTGCAAGAGCGCCTGCCCGTCACCTTGAGCGGCAAGGTTGATCGCAAGGCCCTGCCGACCATTGCCCTGTCGGGCGCACGCCAGGTCCAAGCGCCACGCGATGAGTTGGACGAGCGAGTGCTGGCCGCCTGGAGTGAGCAGCTGGAGATAGACACCCTCGGCATCGATGACAACTTCTTCGATATCGGCGGCGATTCAATCAAAGCCATTCGGATCTGCCGGGACCTGGGACTGCCGGTCACCGAACTGTTCGACCACCCCACCCCCCGGGCCAACGCAGACTACCTGCGCGATCATCAAGACAACGAGGCGCAAGGCGCGGTCAACTGGCTGCATGCGTTCGACAAGAGCGCAAAGAAAGAGCGCTTGAACCTGGTCTGCGTTCCATTTGCCGGCGGCAATGCGTTTGCCTACCGTAACCTGGTCAACCAGCTGTCGAGTGTCTTCAACTGTGTCTCGGTGAACTTGCCTGGGCACGACATCATGCGCCCGGACGAAGGCATGCAAGCGCTGGAAGTCGTCGCTGATGCCGCGACCCAGGAAATCCTCGCCACATTGAGCGGGCCGATTATCGTCTACGGGCACTGCGCCGGTAACGCCACCGCCATCGAAATCGCACGCCGCCTCGAACAGGCCGGCGCCGACCTCAAGGCCCTGGTCATTGGCGGCATGCTGCTGGACCAGGACCCGGTCGACGTGCAGGCCAGGGTTGCCGACCAGAGCGGTGAAAGCATTATTGATTTCCTGCAGCAGATCGGCGGATTCAAAGAAGTCCTCGACGATGCCAGCATGGCAAGCATCGCGCGCATGACCAAGCATGACGCCACCCAGACGGCGCGCTTCTTCGCCGAGGAAGCGCTGAACCGGCAAACGCTGCAAGCCCCCATTCATGTAATCGTCGGCGACATGGACCCCCTGACGCCCGACTATGAGGAGCGCTACAAGGATTGGCAGATGTACTCCTCGGACGTGACGCTGTCAGTGATCGAAGGCGGCGGGCATTATTTCGTGACCGATCTTGCCGAACCGTTGGCGCAGGTGTTGCTGGCGAACTATAAGCAACTCAACCCGGTTGTGCCCGTGCGTGCGCCCCGTGCCCTGCGCGCGTTTCATAACCCGTTCGATGATGTCGAGGGCCGCTTCAGCCTACTCGCCAACGATGCCCGCCAGCTTTCCTTGTGGCCTGAGTTTGCGCCCACGCCGGCAGGCTGGACTGCCCTGTTCGGCCCGGCCAGTCACAGCGAATGCCTGGCCCGCACGCAAGCCCACGATCATGAGGCGCTCATCAGTCCTCCTGTACCGACCGAAGGGCTCGATGCACCTTACTGGCCCGAAGCGTTCGAATCTCGCTACCGCGCCAGTGGCTGGTGGACCGGGGAAACCCTCGGCGCCATCCTCACCCGCCACGCACTGCTCGCCCCGCAGCGAATAGCCGTTACCGACGGCGATCGGAACCTGAGCTATTCGCAACTGGACAGCAATGCCGACCGCATTGCCGATGGCTTCGCCACCCTCGGGTTGAAGGCCGGTGACCGAGTGGTTGTGCAATTGCCGAACTCCCTGGAGTTCATAGAAACCATTTTCGGCCTGTTTCGCCTCGGCGCGATTCCGGTGTTTGCGCTGCCTTCGGATCGTTTGAATGAAATCACGCATATCTTTGAGATTTCAGGCGCGATCGCCTACGTGATCAAGGACCAGGCGCTGGGGTTTGATTACCGGCGTATCGCAACCGAGCTCACGCAGCACATTCCAGCCATCAAGCAGGTCATCGTGGTCGGTGATGCCGAAGGTTTCGTTCCTTTCGCCAACCTGTACGGACGCACCGCCGCCTGGCCGCAGCGCAGCTCGCGCGAGCCTGCGCTGATCACCCTGTCCGGCGGCAGCACGGCACTGCCCAAACTCATCCTGCGCCGTCATGACGATTACCTTTACAGCTTCAAGGCAAGCGCCCGGATCTGCCAACTGGACAGCGAGAGTGTCTACCTGTGCGTGCTGCCTGCCGGGCATAACTTCACGCTCAGTTCGCCGGGCTTCCTGGGCGTGCTATATGCCGGTGGGCGCGTCGTCATGACCTCAGACCCCAGCGGTTCAGCCGCCTTTGCCCTGATAGAGCGCGAGCGCGTGACACTGACGTCGGTGGTTCCAAGCCTCGCCCAGGCCTGGCTGCATGCCTCCCGCGACCATGACCTGTCCAGCCTGCAGTTGCTGCAGGTCGGAGGAGCGCGCCTGAGCGATGACGTCGCCGAGCGGCTTGCCACCTCGTTCGACTGCCAGCTGCAGCAGGTCTACGGCATGTCCGAAGGTCTGGTTTGCTACACGGCAGTGGGCGACACCGAGGAGCATGTATTGCGTACCCAGGGACGTCCTATCAGCAGTGGCGATGAAATCCTGATCGTCGACGAGAACGATGAGCCGGTAGCCAATGGTGTCGCCGGGCAATTGCTGGTACGCGGCCCCTACACCATTCGCGGCTACCTGAACGCGCCGGAACACAATGCCAGGGCCTTCACGCCAGATGGTTTCTACCGCACGGGGGATGTCGTGGTGTTCCGCGATGACGGCTACCTGGTGGTCACCGGCCGCATCAAGGACCAGGTGAACCGCGGCGGCGAAAAAATCGCCGCAGAAGAAATAGAAGGTTATCTGCTTGCTCATCCAGGCGTTCTGGAGGCCGGGATCATCGGGCTGCCGGACGAGTACCTGGGTGAGGTGTCGTGCGCCGTGGTCGTATTGGCGCCCGGCGTGCAGCTGACTGCCAGCGCCCTCAAGTCGTTCGTTCGCCAGCAAGGCATAGCGGCCTTCAAAGTCCCGGATCAGGTTCATCTGGTCCCGTCGTTGCCCAAGACCACGCTGGGCAAGATCGACAAGAAATTACTGCGAGTACAACTGGGCCAATAAACCCAAGGCTTAACTGGCACCTGAACCTACAAGGATTAAATGATGGCAATCCCGAAAATCATGGAATACCGCGCCCCGAGCGAAGTGGCACTGCAACGCAAACCGTTGGACTGGACCGTCGAACCGTCCCGTGCGGCGCTGCTGATCCACGATATGCAGAATTACTTCCTGGCGCCTTACGCCTCCAAGGCGTTCATCGATGGCGTCGTACAACGTATCGCCGCCATCAAGGAATGCTGCCATGCGCTGGATATTCCTGTGTATTACACCGCCCAGCCGGGCAACCAATCCAAGGACGACCGCGGTTTGCTGACGGACTTCTGGGGGCCGGGCATGCCCGAGGAAGGCAACGCAAAGGACATTGTCGCAGGGCTTGAACCCACCGCCGAGCGCGATGAGGTGCTGGTCAAGCATCGCTACAGCGCCTTTGCCAAATCGCCGCTTCTCAAAAGTTTGCAGGAGGGTCAGCGCGACCAACTGATTATCTGCGGTGTGTATGCCCACATCGGTTGCCTGGTCACGGCGACCGAAGCATTCATGTGCGATATCCAGCCCTTCGTGGTGGCGGATGCCATGGGCGACTTCTCTCTGGATTTGCATGAAATGGCGATACGTCATATGGCCAGTTGCTCGAGCAAAATCATGTCCTGCGATGACATGCTGGCAGACCTGGGGAAGGCACGATGAGCCAGGGCAAGCTGATCTACGACATAGCGGATTTTTATGCCGAGATTGCCGCGATACTGCGCATCACCACCGAGGAGCTCGCCGAATTCGAGTCGCCTCAAGAGGCTGGAGTCGACTCGGTTCGCCTGCTGACACTCAGTGAGAAATGGCGCAAGCGCGGCATTGACGTGAGCTTCATGGAACTTGCCGAACGGCCCGGTTTTACCGCCTGGTGGGAACTGCTCAGCGCGCGGATGCCTGTGACGGAGTGCGAGCATCCATGAGCCGTTTCGAGCATCAGTCGATTGTCGTTACCGGAGCGGCCCAGGGTATCGGAGCCGCCATCACCCGCCTGCTGCTCCAGGAAGGCGCCGATGTGTTTGCGCTAGACAACAACGCCCAGGCACTGGCAGCGCTGGCAGATGAACAACGCTCACCCAGGCTGCATCCGAAGGTGGTCGATATCACCCGGCCCCAGGAAGTGGAACTGGCCATTGCCGCCATTGACAACCAGTACCCGCTGACCGGACTGGTCAACAATGCCGGTGTGCTGGTCCCCAAAAGCATTGCCACTACGTCAGCCGAGGAATGGCAGACGACCTTCGAGGTGAATGTCCACGGTACCTTCTTCGTCTCCAGAGCCGTGGCCATTCGTATGGCCGAACGGGGTCAAGGCGCAATTGTTACGGTCGCCTCCAATGCCGGCAGCACGCCGCGCATCAACATGGGTGCTTACTGTTCGTCCAAGGCCGCGGCAGCGATGCTCACCCGGTGCATAGGCCTGGAATTCGCCGCTCAGGGCATTCGTTGCAATGTCGTATCGCCCGGCTCGACCCGCACGTCCATGCTGGCAAACATTGCCGGTGAAGGACCGCAGACCGAGCAGCGCATCATCGCAGGTGACCCCGGGCAATATCGACTCGGTATTCCGCTGCAAAAAATCGCCGAGCCACAGGATATTGCTGCAGTAGTTGCCTTTCTGCTGTCTGGCGATGCGAACCATATAACCCTGCAAAACCTGGTCGTTGACGGTGGGGCCACCTTTGAGTGAGTCACCCATCGCCATTGATGTCGAGTATTGCCTGGAGGCTTGAAATGTTGAATCTCGATTCGGTATACGCGTCGCAATCCTGGCGACCGGGAAGCTGGCGTGATAAAGAGCGCCGGCACATGCCTGACTATCAAGGCAAGCAGCTGCCGGCCGTGCTCAAGCAACTGTCACGGCTGCCCGGTCTTGTCAGTGAGGACGACATTGTCCGGCTGCGGCGGGCACTTGCGCACGCAGCGGACGGGCACACATTCGTGCAGCTCATGGGTCAGCGTGAGCAAAGCCTGAACGATGTTACCCACGCCACGTTCGATCAACGCTTCAAGACGGTTGAATCGTTGAGCCGCTACCTCGCATTGATGCTGGGCCTGCCGGTACTGGCAATCGGCTCGGTCGCCGGCAGTTATGCGCACACCCAACCTGACGCCACGGAACTCGTCGACGGCATCACACTGGATCGCTACTTTGGCGATATGGTCAACTGCCAGGCGCCAACGCCTTGGGCCAGGCGCCCGGACGCCAATCGCCTGCTATGGGCTTACGAGGCCACTGAGGCGGCAATGCAGCGGTTGCGCGCCAAGGCGTCGGCGATCCATACCAGCCATGAGTGCGCGCATCTGGACTATGAAGAAGCCCTGGTACGTCGTACCCGTCGCTCGGGTTTCTACGCCGCCAGCGCATCGTTGCTGTGGATCGACGCGTGCAATCTGTTCAGCGACAGTTGCTATGTGGAATTTGCCCGTGGCCTGGACAACCCTATCGCCCTTCGCCTCGGGCGGCAGTTCGATACGCACAGGCTGGTCAACATCGTGGAGCGCCTCAACCCTGAGCGTCAAACAGGCAAAATCCTCCTGATTGCCAATACCGCGGATGGCACGCAAGCATTGGGCGAAGCGATCCGCGCCCTGCAGACACAGCGATCGCCCGTGATCTGGTTATGTGACCCGCTGAACAGGTACACCGCGCACCCGGCGACCAGCAGCCTGACCCAGGACGTCGCCCGGGAATGGGATCAGACCCTGAGTTTGCACAGGACCCTCGACAGCCGATTGAGTGGCATTGCCCTGGAAGTTCGCAGCCACGTCTCCAGTCTTCTGGCCCCTGAACGTCATGAAGACGCGGCACCCTTCTTCGATTTTCAAAAAACCTTGCAGCTATGCAGTCATCTGGCCCATGCCTATCGGGAGTCTCGATGAATACCCTTAAACAGTCGAGCTACGCCAATCCTTATCCAAACCTGAACGCACATGAACTGGGCGCCGCGTTGCTGCCGGTATTGGAGCGGCGTTTTCCGCAGTTGGCCGCTGAGTTCATGGGCTTGTTCAGCCAGCATACTGACGGCGTACGAACGTCGATGGTCGGCCTGGGCAGTGAGTTTCGCGTAGTGGTCACCCATGATGGGACGCACCTGACCCTGCAGTTGCAGCACGAGCAGGCGGTGTGCCTGGCGCAGACGCTGGCACTGGACGCTTCGCGATTGTTCCATGAACAGTTGTTTGATGCGGTGGCGCGCTTCGTAGAGCAGCTATGCCCATGGCTGATGCAAAAGCATGGCTTGCCCGCTTGCGCGACTTTCCTGGGCGGCTGGCGTTGCGCAACCCATCCCGAACACTTGAGCGAACCGTTGGTCTTCACCCTGCCTCGCCTATTCTGCCGGATCAGCGACGAGCAGTTGACGTTCAGCTGTCTGCACGACGATATCTGGTACGCCATCGACGACCGCCTCATCGCCTCTGCGGCAGACTTCACGCCAACGGCCAACCCGCGCATTATCAAACGCGAAGATATTCCAGCGTGTGCCGACTACGTCGATGATCTGGTCGGTTTGTTGAACGAGCTTGCCTGCACCGATGCAGACAAAGTGGTCATTGGCCGTGAAGTCAAATTAACCCTCGAACGGCCAATTTCACCTGCGCTGCTGCTGCGCCTGGTGGCACCGCGCCCCAACCCGCACTACGAGTTCGTCTTCCGATGGGCCGACCAGGTGGCCTGGGTCGGTATTTCACCCGAGACACTGCTGCGCAAGGACAACGACCTCCTGGTTGTCGAGCCCTTGGCGGGCACTCGCAAGGGTTCGAGCGAGGGTGAAAAAAACGCCCGCTATCGGCACGAACTCACCAGCGACCTGAAGGAGCTCGAGGAGCATGAAACCGCTGCCGGGCTCTTTCTTGAACAGCTCGCAACGGTCTGTGAGAACGGCTCATTGGACTTGCGCGAGTCGCGCAGCGTAATCGACCTGGGTTACGTACAGCATCTCAAAAGCTTGATCAGTGGCACGGTAAAAGCAGGGCTTAACGTATTCGATGCCTTGGCGGCGGTCTATCCACCCGCCACGATCTGGGGTAAACCCTTGGCCGTCTGCGGCGAACGTATTCGTCGCTATGAGCAAATCGACCGCGGCTTTTTTACCGGTGGGCTTGGCTACTTCACCCTGGGTGATGATGCCAACTTCGCGCTGGCGATTCGCACGGTCAAGCTCACCGAATCGCATATTCATGTCTACGCCGGCAGCGGCATCGTCAAGGCCAGTGATCCCTACCGGGAATGGTTGGAGACCAGCAACAAAATGAAACCCTATCTCGCCAATGAATATGTATGGAACATATCGTGATATGGTTGCACACCGCAGTTCCAGACGCTCAGACAGCAAACACAGGATGTGTTGCTTATAAGCTCATGTGCCTATACACGACGCATTCACCCGTTAGAAACTTTTAATATTCGAGCACCCTTACATATGGTCACTATCGCTCTACCGGACGGCAGTCGCAGAGATTTTCCAGAAGCATTGACTGTGCAACAACTGGCCCAATCCATCGGCGCGGGCCTCGCTGCCGCGACTATTGGCGGCAAAGTCGACGGCACGCTGGTCGATGCCAGCTACCTTCTGGACACAGACGCCACCGTAGAGATTGTCACGACCAAAAGTCCGCAAGCGCTGGAGCTGATACGCCATTCGACGGCTCACTTGATGGCACAGGCGGTTCAACGCCTGTACCCCGGCACACAAGTAACGATAGGCCCGGTTATTGACAATGGCTTCTATTACGACTTCGTGGCACCTCGTCCCTTCACAATGGACGATCTGCCGCTCATCGAAGCCGAAATGACCAGGATCGTCAAAGAACAACTACCGGTTACCCGTACGCAATTACCACGGGATGAAGCACTGGCGTTTTTTGAACAACTGGGCGAAAGCTACAAGACCCAAATCATCGACTCCATACCCGCCGGAGAAATCCTCTCGCTTTATACCCAGGGCGAGTTCACCGACCTGTGCCGTGGGCCGCATGTGCCCAACACAGCGAAGCTTGGCGCCTTCAAACTGATGAAAGTGGCTGGCGCTTACTGGCGCGGCGACTCCAACAACATCATGCTCAGCCGTATCTACGGCACTGCCTGGGGCACCGAAAAAGAGCTCAAGGCCTACTTGAACCAACTTCAAGAAGCTGAAAAGCGTGATCACCGCAAACTGGCCAAACAGTTCGACTTGTTTCACCAACAAGAAGAAGCGCCAGGCATGGTCTTTTGGCACCCCAAGGGCTGGTCGTTGTGGCAGACGGTCGAACAGTACATGCGCCGGGTTTACCGCGATGGCGGCTACCGTGAAGTCAAGTCGCCGCAAGTGCTCGACAGTACCTTGTGGAAGAAATCAGGACACTGGGACAACTACAAAGAAAACATGTTTGTCACTGAGTCCGAAAACCGCCAGTACGCACTCAAGCCGATGAACTGCCCCGGCCACATCCAAATCTTCAAGCATGGCCTGCGCAGCCACCGTGAACTGCCGATCCGTTACGGCGAGTTCGGCGGCTGCCACCGCAACGAGCCTTCGGGCGCTTTACACGGCATCATGCGAGTACGCGCATTCACCCAGGATGACGGGCACATTTTCTGCACCGAAGAGCAAATCGCGGCCGAGATCAAGGCGTTCCACTACCAGGCAGTCAAGGTATATGCCGACTTCGGCTTCACTGACATTGCGGTCAAAATCGCACTGCGCCCTGAGCCAGGCAAGCGCCTGGGCAGCGACGAAGTGTGGGACAAGGCCGAAAACCTGTTGCGTGAGGCCCTGTCCGAGTGTGATGTGGAGTGGGAAGAGCTGCCGGGCGAAGGCGCATTCTACAGCCCCAAGATCGAATATCACCTGCGCGATGCCATCGGCCGTGAATGGCAGGTAGGCACGATGCAGGTCGACTATCACATGCCGGATCGTCTGGGCGCCGAATACGTCGACGAGCATTCGCAACGACGCAAGCCGGTCATGCTGCACCGCGCAATCGTGGGTTCTCTGGAGCGGTTTCTTGGCATTCTCATCGAACACCATGCCGGTCAGTTCCCGCTCTGGCTTGCGCCGGTGCAGGCCATCGTCGTGACGGTCACCGATGCACAGAACGATTATGCCGACCAGACACGCAATGACCTGGTCCAACTGGGGTTCAGGGTGGAAGCTGATCTGCGCAATGAGAAAATCGGCTACAAGATTCGCGAAAGCACTATTCAACGGGTGCCTTACTTGCTCGTGGTCGGTGAGCGAGAGAAAGAAAACGGTACCGTCACCGTTCGCTCGCGCGCAGGCGAAGACTTGGGAAGCATGACGATGGAGGCGCTGCACGCCTTCCTGTTGAACGAGCAATCAGCGGGAGGCTGATTATAGGCTCGTACAAAAAAAGGCCATTCATGCGAATGGCCTTTTGCATTTTACAATCCCGGCGGTGCCGGGGCGTTGGGCGCCCCGTCACCTGTTGTTCATCAGTTGAACAGCGCCTGCACGTTCTTCATCGCATCATCGGCAAACCCTTGCAGGAACGCCTCGAACGCCGGCACGTCCTCCGGGCCGCCGGTGTAAGGCTGACCAATGATGGTCCAGGTCGCCTGGCTTTGATTCGCACCTTGCGGCTCCACTTGCATGACGGCCCACAGGTTGCCGATATTCAGCGAGGTGTAAATCAGCGACCAGGTCATGGTCATGCCTTCGTTGTCATGGCTGTTAAGTTGCTCGATCACCACGTTGCCGTCCTTGAACAGCTTCTTGCGTACCGAGCGCACACCCTCCCCGGTCATTTCGATGTGAGACAACGCCGGGATGAATTTGGCGAAGCCGGAAAAGTCTCCGACGATATTCCACACGTTGCGCGCGTCGCCGTTGACGGTAACGCTGGCGACCACCGGGTTGCCCACGGGATTGCGCACCAGGGTATCGGGTTCCAGATGTAGCATGAACAGCTCCTTTTTTTAGCTTTAATGAGAGCGATATCGCCGATGCCTGCCTCAACACCCTTGGGGAGACGCCGACAGACAACGAATAACGCATTGTCACCGTCGATCGTCGACAGGTGCCGCCACCATTGTGTCACCTGCTCCCACTGGAAATCGTGACCAGTGGCGCGAAACACCACCAGGTGATGCGCTCTGTCATCCGGTTGGAAGGGTTGTAGCCGTTGCGAATATCGCGAGCTGCGTGCATTCAATACTTCGCTTGTTGACGTAACGCCAATGCCGCCACACCACACAGGATCAAGGCGACACAGGACACGTAAAACGCATCGCTGTAGGCCATCAGGTAGGCCTCGCGACGCACCGTGTGCATCAGGCCTTCAAGGATTTGCTGTTGAGCGGGCACCAGTTGGTTGAAGATGAATGCTTCACTGTCTGCCATGCTGGCGCGCAGGCGCTCCTGCAATGACGGGGAAAACAGGGTGATCGACTCGCCGACGCGCTCGGAATGAAAGCGTTCGCGCATCGCAACGATCTGGGTCAACCCGGCTGTGCCCACGGCGCCCCCCAGGTTGCGCAGCATGGAGAACAAGGCGGAAGCCGAACCGGCCTCATCCTTGGCCAACCCGGACACGGCCAACACCGACAGCGCTACCATGATCAATGGCTGCCCGATGCCCCGTACCACGGTGGACGGGATGATCACGTTGGCGGCGCTGTCCACGTCCAGATGCGCACCGAGATAGCACCCCAGGGCCATGATGAAAAACCCGCTGGCAACCATCAACTTCGGGTTGAGCCACTTCATCAGGCGCGGCATGAACGGTGCCAGCACCAGTTGCACCATCCCGTAGGCAATCAGGCTGATCCCGATTTCGCGCGCGTTGTAGCCCTGCAACTGGGACAGGTAATTGGGTACCAGAAAGACCAGGCCGAACGTGGCCCCGCCAAAAATGAACATCGCCGCGCTCGCCACGCCGAAGTTGTAGCTTTTGAGCAAGCGCAGGTTGATGAAGGCGCGGCTGCCGTACAGCTGTGACAGCACGAAATACACCAGAGCGACGCCGGCGATCAACGACATCCACAAGATGAAATCGGAGCCGAACCAGTCCTTGCGTCCGCCTTCTTCGAGCACGATCTGCAAACCGCCTAGGCCGACGATCATGGCCAAAATACCGCCCCAGTCGCCGCGCTTGAGCAAACTCAACTGCATCGGTTTGGCATCGATGGACCACGCCACCGCCAGCAACAGCAGGATACCCGGGGCCAGTTGCAGGTAGAAAATCCAGCGCCAAGAATAGGCATCTGTCAGCCAGCCGCCGATGGACGGGCCGGCAGCCTGGGCCACGCTGTTGGACAGGGCGAACAGGGCCATGCCCATGGCGATCTTGCTCGGCGGCAGTTCAGTGATGATCAGTTGGAACGACAGCGGGATCAGCACCGCGCCGGCGGCGCCCTGGATGACCCGGATGATGATCATGACTTCCAGGTTGGGCGCCCAGGAACACGTGATGGAAGCCACCAGGAATACAAACGAGCCCACCAACATCACCCGGCGCAGGGAAAACACCTGCACCAGCCAGGCGGTCAGCGGGATCATGACGATTTCGGCGACCAGATACGCCGTGGAAATCCACGAGCCCTCCTCAAAGGTCGCGCCCAGCGAGCCTTCGATTTCAGGCAGCGCGGCGCTGGTCACGTGCACGTTCATGCCGGCCATGAAACAACCGAACAGCCCGCCGATCACAGCCACCCAGGCGCGAAAGGAGACGTTTTTCTCTCCGGCCTCAGTCATGCTTGGCGTCCTGGACGGCAGGACGGGTATCTACCGTGGTAATCACCGACATGCCCGGCAGAATCGGGCCACCTTCATCGTGCTGATCGATCACGATCTTCACCGGAAAGCGCTGCACGATCTTGGTGAAATTGCCGGTGGCGTTGTCCGACGGCAGCAGCGCAAACACCGCCCCCGAGCCCGGCGAAAAACTCACCACATGCCCCGTGAGCTTGCGTCCCGAATAGCTGTCGACACTGATATCCACCGGTTGCCCGGCGCGCATATCGCGCAGTTGGGTTTCCTTGTAGTTGGCCACCACGTAGGCCTGGTGCAAAGGCACCACCGCCAGCAACGGCAGGCCCGGTGCGACGTACTGGCGCGTGCGCACCTTGCGCTGCCCCACCACCCCGTCGATCGGCGCGCGGATCAAGGTGTCTTCAAGCGCGTTGGTCGCCAGTTTCAACTGCGCCTCGGCCTGGCCGCGCCGGGCTATTTGCTGCTGGAGCGAGGCATCGGCCAATTGGCGCCGGGTAATGGCGACATTCAGCCGGGTTTCCTGCTGGCGTTGCATCGCCCGGGCAATTTCCACCGCAGCGCTGGCCTGGGTGTAACTGGCGGCTGCGCTTTCCAGACGCTGGGCGCTGGCGGCATGCTCACGGACCAGGCCTTCATAGCGACGCTGATCCAGACCGGCGCGGCGCAACTCCGCTCCCACACTGCGCGTGTGCGCCTCCGCCTGGGCAATGCCGGCCTTTTGTTGCGCGATCAGGCTGTCGGTGACTTGCAGGTTGGCCTGCTGGGCGGCAATCGAGGCTTGCGCTTCAGCCAACTCCGCACGGGCCTGGGCCAACCTCGCCTGGTAGTCACGGTCCTCGATGCGCACCAGCACATCGCCGGCCTTGACGGGCTGGTCATCCTCGACCAGCACCTGGGCCACGTAGCCCGATACCCGCGGACTGATGGGAATCCAGTCGGCGCGCACGTAGGCATCATCGGTCTGTTCCAGGTAGCGCCCGATGGTCATCCAATACACGCCGAACACCACTGCCGCGATCAATAAAACAGCACCACCGAGCAGGATCAGGTTGCGTTTGCGGCGTTGCTTGCGGTCGTGCATGAGTTGCTCGACCACCTGCTCCTGCTCATCCTGCACAGTGTTTTTTTCATCAACAGCGATATTCATGGCTGGGTACCGGAAGAATTGACGGAAGCATGGGTAAGCGCAGCGGTCGGGGCCTGGCTGGAAGCGGACTGCCAGCCGCCGCCCAGGGCGCGAAACAGACTGATCTGGCGCTGCAGCAACTGGCCATCGGCGTCGGCGCGCGTGGCTTGCAGGCGGATCAGCTCACGCTCGCTGTCGAGCACGTCGAGAAAGTCGATGGAGCCGGCGTTGTAATTGAACTGCGCGAGCCTGTAGGCGTGCTGACTGCTCTCCAGCGCCTGGCTCAGGGCGGCGTGGCGCTGGCGCTCGCCGTCGTACAACACCAGTGCCTGGCGCACGTCCTTGAGGGCGTTGAGCACGCTGGCCTCGAATTGCGCGACCTGCACCTGCTCAAGCGCCCGGGCCTGGTTGACCCGTGCGCGATTGGCACGCCAGTTGGGGAACTGCCAGGTGATCAGCGGGCCGATGCCGAACATCACCGCGCTGCTGTCGCCCAGTTCATGGGTATTGATGGCCGAGGAAGACACTGATGCACCAAAGGTCACCTTGGGGTAAAGGTCGGCCTGGACGATATCCACTTGCAACGTGGACGCCTGCAAAGCCCGCTCGGCCTGACGAATATCGGGTCGGCGCGCCAGCAATTGCCAGCCATCCCCCACCGGCAGTGCGGCGGCGAGTTGCGGCACCACTTCGCAGGTCGCCGCGCCTGAGCCTTGCTCCAGGTCCGCCATGCCGGTCAGCATCGCCAGCTCGTACAGCGCGGCCCGGCGACGCGCCTCCAGCATCGGCAGCAAGGCCAGGGTTTCGCCTTGCAGTGCCTGCATGCGGCTGTATTCAAGATCTGTGACCACGCCTGCCTGACGCTGGCGGTCGGTGAGCGCCAGGCTGTGCCCGACCACTTCCAGCGAATGACGCTGCACCTTGGCGCGTGCGCCCAGGGCGCAGGCATTCACGTAGGCACGCGTGGTTTGCGCGGCAACCGTGATACGCAGCAGGTCTTCGGCGTCCTGAGCCGCCGCCGCCTGCACCTGCGCCCGTTCAATGCTGCGCTGGACCTGGCCCCACACATCCACCTGGTAAGCCAATTCGAAGCCTGGGTTGAAGGACCACTGCGACGGTGCGTGACTGTCGATGGCCTCGGCCAGGGTCTGATCGTCGGCCGTCTTGCCGTAAGCGGCGCCCAGTGAGGCCTGCGTGAACGGCCAACGCTCGGCGTCGGCCTGCATGATCCCGGCCAGCATCGATTGCACATGGGCCTGCGCCGCCGCCAGATCGCGATTGTGTTCCAACGCTTGCTGCACCAGCGCATCGAGCCTGGGGTCGTTGTACAACTGCCACCAACGGTCGGGCAGCGCCTGGGCCGATACGCCTTGCGGCAGGCGGCTCAAGGCATCGATTCGCTGGGGATGCGATTGCGCCGGCGTATGGGCGATCCAGGAAGAACACCCCGCCAACCAGACAACCGCCGCGCCCAGGAGCGAAAGACGGCAGTGCCGCGCGGAAAAAGAAGGCGAACCCATCGCAGAAATCCAGAGTGCTAAGTAGAGACGCAGGTTAAGAGAGCGCAGCGCTGCGCATCTCCCGAGTTCCAGACAACCATCGTTTCGATTGGGACAACCTGCGTGCCACCGTTGAATCCTGAGCAACCGTCGGCCGCGCAGACGCAAACATGGCCCTGCGCAGCCGCGGGCCATGTCCAGTGGGAGGGGGGTGAACGCCGGGTGCGGCTCAGACCAGACGGCAGTTGCTCGGTGTATAACCCATGGTGCGTTTGAACATCGCGGTAAAAGCGCTCGGGCTTTGGTAACCATGCTCCAGCGCCACTTCCAGAATGGACACACCGCAGGCAAGGCGCTGCATGCTCAGCAGCAGCCGTGTACGCTTGCGCCACTCGCCGTAGCTCATGCCCAACTCTTTCTGGAACAGCCGAGCGAGGGTGCGCGAACTCATATTGAGTTGCACCGCCCAGCTCTCCAGTTTCGATTCCTGTGAAGGGTTGTCGATAAAGTCGGCGCACAGCGACTTGAGCCGCGGCTCATCCGGAATCGGCACATGGGCCAAGACCCTTGGCGCCCTGTCGAGTTCGGAGAAGATCAGGTCGACAATCTGCACATGACGCACCACGGCCGGCTCGCTGTCGGGCGTTTCGGCCGCAGCGATGATCAGCTCACGCAGCAGTGGCGACACGCGGATGACGTGGCACTCCTCGGTCAAGGCGCGGTGGGCGCCGGGGGTGATCAGCAAGGTGCGCATGCGCACCTCGCCGGTCATGCGGATCTGGTGCTCCTGCCCCGAAGGTACCCACAGCGCGTGGCCGGAGAGCACCACCCATGTGGTGCCCACCACCGATACCAGCATCACGCCGTTGATGGCATACACCAACTGGCCTTCTTCATGTCGATGCGAAGCAACGATGTCACCGTGGCCATAGTTACCGGTGAGCGCCGCCAATGCGGTATGTGCATTCATCTCAGGAAGGCACCGCCGCACTCATCACGCTGAGCAGGCCCAGACGCGATGCGCGATTGACGGCACTCGTCACCCCCTTGAGGGACTCGGCAGTAAACCCCACCTCGATTTCCTTGCAACCCACCCTGGCCAGTAGATAGAAGAAGCGATGCTTGCGCTCGGCATTCATGGGTTCGATCAGCGCCTGGTTGCCATCATGCATATCGATACTGCACAAGGTCGGTGCCGCAGCCTGCACGACATGGGGCCATTGGCGGTCCGGCAGATCGACGGTGGTGAAATGGCGGTATTTGCTGGAAGGATCCTTGAGCATCATGTGGCTTCTCCTTTTTAGACTGATCGTCGGTTGCCTAGGCAGACTTGCTGACCACGCTCGACATTGGATCCAATACTAAACAAAGAAAGCTTGGCATGAATTGCGTATTTGAGTCGACAACGTGAAGAAAAATACATAAAAAAACCAATATCTATAAAAATATTGGTAGATTCCTTCAGCTTGGCTACTTTAATAGCAATAACCTGGATGGGACGGGAGAGACGCGAGAGAAAAGGAAGGTTTACGGCTGACCAGCGAGATGAATTGATCACGACGCAAGCCGCTTCTATATGGGAATACCAGAATGACAGGCAAAAAAAAACCCGGAAATCCTCACTTGCGTGGGCCTTCCGGATTTTCTAAACCGCCAAAAATGGTGGGTCGTGTGGGATTCGAACCTACGACCAATTGGTTAAAAGCCAACTGCTCTACCAACTGAGCTAACGACCCGCTGTGTGGTGGCGCGTATAATACTGATTTCTAAGGATTATTCAACACCTTATTTGAAATAAATCAGAAAAAACGCATTGAAGACAAAAATGGTTCGGTTTGAAGGCCTTCCATAGGCGTCTCATCAGCCGTATCAGCGACCCGGCTCGTCATTCCACAGGTATTTGTGCAACTGCAATTGCAGACGCACCGGCAGGTTATCCGCCACTACCCAGTCCGCCAGATCGCGGGCGTTGAGGTCGTGATGACTCGGGGAAAACAACACCTCCCCCGCTCGACGCTCAAGGCCGAACTGGATCAGCTTGGAAGTCGCCCAGTCATAATCGTCGCGAGAGCAAATGACGAACTTGACCTGATCGTTCGCCGTCAGCAAGTCCATGTTCTCGTAGCGATTGCGATGGGCTTCCTTGGAGTCGGGGGTCTTCAGATCGACTACTCGGCTGACTCGCGGATCGACCGCAGAGATATCCAAGGCGCCACTGGTTTCCAGGGAGACCTCGTAACCGGCATCACACAACTGCTTGAGCAAGGGGATGGCATTGGGTTGCGCCAACGGCTCGCCGCCCGTTACACAGACGTAGCGCGGCCGGTAACCGGCAACCTGCTCGAGGATGTCATCCAGGGTGCGTACGGTGCCGCCGCTGAAGGCATAGGCGCTGTCACAGTATTGGCAACGCAAGGGGCAGCCGGTGAGCCGTACGAATACGGTGGGCAGGCCGGCAGTGCGCGTTTCACCCTGCAACGAGTAAAAAACTTCGGTAATACGTAATGTGTCTTGCATAGTCGCCACGGGCGTAACAGCTAAACAGGCTGTCCGCCTCCGTCAGGCACTTCAAGGGATTGCGCCAACGCGTCAACCCCAGGAAGCGTGTTTCATAAAAGGGCGTGGATTCTAACGAAAAAACCCGCGCCAGGCGCGGGTTTCTTCTAAACGGGCTGCATTGCCTACAAGCGTTGCAGATCCCGCTGGGCCAACTGCGCGGCGGAGGTGCCCGGATACTGGGCAACCACCTGCTGCAGAATGCCTTTGACCTTGTCGGTATGACCCAGGCGGCGTTCTACGTCAGCCAGCTTGTACAGCGAGTCAGGCACCTTGGCATGCTTGGGGTACAGCTGGCTGACCTTGGCAAACGCCTGGCCCGCCCCCTGCAAATCACCTTTTGCCAGGTTGACCTCACCCAACCAGTACTGGGCATTGCCCGCGTACTGGCTGTTCGGGTACTTGCGCAGGAACGCGGTAAAGGCCTGGCTGGCTTTATCGAAGTCCTTGGCCTTGATCAGGTCGAAGGCTGCATCGTAATACAGTTTTTCCTTCGCCGGATCGCCCGGTTCGCTGCTCGCGGCAGGGGCAGTTGCTGCGGCCCCCGCTGCTGCGCCACCGGCAGCGGCACCACCGATAGCGGCACTGGGCGCGCCACCGGCAGAAGAATTATCAGGAGTAGCGGCAGGTGCAACACCGGCTCCAATACGTCGATCAAGATCCTGGTAACGCTCCAGGCCTTCTTGCTTGAGCTGGTTTACTTGATTCTGCAGAACTTCAATGGCGCCTTGTTGCTGGGCCAATTGATCCTGCATGCGTTGCAGCTGGTTGAACAGCTCGCCCTGTGCCGAGGGCGCGGCCGTAGCCGCCCCCCCAGCATAGGCGCCGTTCGTGCCATAACCTGCTGGCGGATAACTGCTGCCGCTATTGTTATAGCCAGAGTTGCTATCCGTTACAGGAACCGCAGCCCACACCGCAAGCGGTGCGAGGCTGAGAGCCAATACAGTCAGAGCACGACGGCACGTTCGCATGACGAATTACTTACGCAGTTCGACGCGACGGTTCTGAGCCCACGACTGCTCGTCGTTGCCAGTTGCAACTGGACGCTCTTTACCGTAGGAAACCAGTTCCAGTTGGCCTGGAGCAACACCTTGCAGTACCAGGTAGCGCTGAACGGCTTTCGCACGACGCTCGCCCAGAGCCATGTTGTACTCACGAGTACCACGGGCGTCAGTGTTACCTTCCAGAACAACGCGAGCGCCGTTAGCTTTCAGGTCCTTGGCGTGAACGTCCAGAGCGCGCATGGCTTCTGGCTTCAGGTCCGAACTGTCGTATTCGAAGTAGAAAGTGGTGATCGCGCGCAGAGCAGCTTCTTCGCTCAGGGAGCCGTCGACTGCACCAGTGTTAGCGCCGTAACCAGCGTTTGGATCAACAGCTGCGCCTTCACCGGCATTGTCGCCGCCTTTAGAGGAGCAACCAACGGCTACGGACAGAGCCAGAGCCAGAGCAGCAAACTTACCAAACTTCAGCATTTCCATCGTGAAACTCCTAATGAACCCCAGTGTGTTAAGTACTTCTTTTTGTAGCGCCGCGTCAGTTCAGGTAAGGGGACCAGGATGGTTCTCTGACTTCGCCTTGTGCGGTAGGAAGCGGGAGCCTTACGCGTCCGTTGATGGACACGAGCATCAAGACTCCCCGGCCCTGCTGGCGGGTGGCGTAGATTACCATGGTGCCGTTGGGCGCAACAGTGGCTGACTCATCAAGGTTGGTATCTGTAAGGATTTTCACGGTTCCGCGCTGCAAATCCTGGGCCGCAACCCGGAAATTAGTGAAACCATCCTGACGGTGAATCATTACCAACGTCTTTTCATCGGCCGAAAGCTTGGGATTGGCGTTGTAGTTACCGATAAAGGTCACACGTTCCGCGCCGCCACCGTTCACATTTGCCTTGTAGACCTGAGGCTTGCCGCCACGGTCAGAGGTGAAGTAGATGGTCGAACCATCTTTACCCCAGAACGGTTCGGTGTTGATACCCGGGCCGCTGGTCACACGCGAGAGCTGACGCGAGGCCATGTTCATCACGTAGATATCCGGGTTGCCGTCCTTGGACAGCACGAATGCCAGGCGCGAACCATCCGGCGACCAGGCCGGTGCACCGTTGAGGCCTTCGAAGTTGGTGATCTGCTCGCGACGGCCGGTATCAATGTGCTGGACGAAGATACGTGGACGCTTCTGTTCGAACGATACGTAGGCAATACGCTTGCCGTCCGGCGCGAAGCGCGGCGACAGGATGGGCTCACGGGACTGCAGCAAGGTCACTGCACGCGCACCGTCGTAGTCCGAACGCTGCAGGGTGTAGCGAGTGTTGTCGACAGAGAAACGCTCAGCGGTCACATACAACAGGCGCGTGGAGAACGCCCCCTTGATACCGGTGAGTTTTTCAAACGACTGGTCCGAAATGTAGTGGGCCATGTCACGCAGTTGTTCAGCGGTGCCGGAGACATTGCCGGTCAGGACCTGCTGCTCGGTGGCCACGTTGAACAAGGTGTAGGTGATTTGCAGGCGACCGCCGGCCGGCGTGATGTTGCCGACCATCAGGTACTGCGCGCCCACCGCTTTCCAGTCACGGAACACGACTTCGCTGGCCTGGTTGGGCTGGCTGATCATGTTGCCTTTTGGAATCGGTGCGTAGTAGCCGGAGTTGCGCAGGTCGTCGCTGACGATCTGGGCCATGTCATCCGGCAGCACGCTGCCGCCCTGCCAGCCGAACGGTACTACCGCGATCGGGGTGGCCCGATCGCTGCCGCTGGTAACCAGGATGTTCTTTTCATCCGCCGCCGCTATCCCTGCCATACAGCAAATAACGACAAGCATTCCTCGAAGAAGGTTTCTCACAAGGCTAGATCCTCAGGTGTGAATGTCATCTTGAATGAACGATAGGGAGCGAAGTCGCTTGGTTTCATTCCCTGCATCTCGGTCAACCGGCCAATATTCTTGACTGCGGCAACCGCCGAACTGTCGAACGAACCGTCACCACTGGACTTGGCCACGCTGACCGAAGTCACCGTACCGTCCGGCAACATGCCGATCTGCAGCACTACTGTCATGCCTTTACGTGCCGAAGGTGGACGTGTCCAGCCTTCCGCTGCCCGCGCCCGGATCAGGTCGTCAAAACTGCCCGCGACTTCATCGCCACGTTCATCGGCCAAGGCTTGCTGACGCTGCGGCGTGTCGGAAAGCAAATCTGCCAGGGCCTGGGCCTTTTTCTCTTCGGCGGATTTACGGGCTGCTTCCTGGGCCTTTTTCTTGGAGGCGTCGGCGGCAGCTTTCTTCTTCGCGTCGTCGGCGACTTTCTTCTTCGCCTCGTCTGCTTCAGCTTTTTTCTTGGCGTCTTCGGCGGCTTTCTTCTTCGCGTCTTCGACGATCTTTTTCTTGGCTTCCTCAGCGGCCTTTTTCTTGGCCTCTTCTTCGGCAGCTTTCTTGGCTTCTTCCTCGGACTTCTTCTTGGCTATATCAGCCAATTGTTTCTCTTCGGCCTTTTTGGCTTCGGCAGCTTTCTCGGACTTCTTGGCTTCATCAGCCTTTTTCGCCTCGTCGGCTTTCTTCGCTTCGTCAGCCTTTTTCGATTCCTCGGCCTTTTGAGCCGCCTCTTCTTTCTTTTGTTCCGCAGCAGCCTTCACCGCTTCCTGCTCGACCTTCTTCTGTTCCATCTGCTCGACTTCGGTCTGGCGCGCAGCCGACTTCTGGGCCTCACCCGCAATCTTCTGATTGGTCTGGGTGGTGGCCTGACTTTTCGATTTCAGCTGATACAGGGTCGCCTGCACGATCGGCTTGGCTGGCGGCAGGTCCGGGGTCATGGCAAAGCTGACAAACAGCATGCCGAACACCAGGACGTGCAGGGCAATTGCCCAGACGCTAGGCCAGAAGAAGCTTTCCGAGGCGGACGGCTCTCGCTGTTGCTGCATCAGGGCGCCTCGGTAATCAAGCCAACGTTACCCACGCCGGCCTTCTGCAGCCCGCCCATGGCGCCCATGACGGAACCGTAGTCGACCGACTTGTCACCGCGAATGAACACCTGGGTGTGCTTGCCGCCTTCGTTGCCGGAGCGAATGATCTTGGTCACGGCATCGGTCATCGCCGGCAAGGTCAGCGCCTTGTCCTGCTGCTTCTGTGTGTCGACTTCGCTGCCAAGGTTCCAGTAGTAGGTCTTGTCAGCCTTGATCGAAATGGTCAGGACCTGAGTGTTGTTGTCCTGCGGCAAGGCTTCACTGGAAACCTTGGGCAGATCAACCTTCACGCCCTGGTTGAGCATCGGCGCGGTCACCATGAAGATAACCAGCAGCACCAGCATCACGTCGATGTAGGGCACTACGTTCATCTCGGCGACCGGCTTGCGCTTTTTGCGAGCTCGAGCGATTAAAGCCATTGGGAATTACCTGCTTATTCTTCGCTGGTGTGCACTTTACGGTGCAGGATCGCCTGGAATTCATCGGCGAAGGTGTAGTAACGACCGATCAAGGTTTCGCTGGTGGCGGCAAAACGGTTGTAGGCGATTACTGCGGGGATAGCGGCGAACAGGCCGATCGCGGTGGCGATCAGGGCTTCGGCAATGCCCGGGGCTACAGTAGCCAGGGTCGCCTGCTGGGCCTGGGCCAGACCCCGGAAGGAGTTCATGATGCCCCATACGGTACCGAACAGGCCGATGTACGGGCTGACGGAGCCGACAGTCGCCAGGAACGGCAGGCTTTGCTCCAGCTTCTCTTCTTCGCGGGAGATGGCCACGCGCATGGCTCGGGCCACGCCTTCCATCACGGCTTCCGGGTCAACGCCCGGCTGCTGGCGCAGACGCGAGAATTCCTTGAAGCCGGCGCGGAAGATTTGCTCGACGCCCGAATCCGGGTCCGGATTGCTGCCGGCCTGGCGATACAGCTTGGACAGGTCGATACCCGACCAGAAGCGCTCCTCGAAGCTCTCCAGGGCGCGTCGACCGGCACGCAGCAGGTTGCTGCGCTGAAAAATCATGACCCAAGAGGTAACCGATGCGGCTACCAGGGTCAGCATGACCAGTTGCACCACGATACTGGCATTACTGACCAGGCTCCACATCGAGGAATGGTCGACGACGGTAGGTTCCACGCTAAATCTCCTGCTTTGATTGTTTACCCGCGCCGCTCACGGCAGCAAAGGCTGCACGTAGAGTTTCGGGAATGGCCCGAGGTTTCAAACTGTTGGTGCGTACACACGCCACCAGGAACTGCCCCTCACAGAGCAGCGTTGCATCCGTAGCCCGCCTGACCTGCTGCTTGAATCGCAGGCTGGCACGGTTCAATTCGATGACTTCAGCGCTGACCAACAACTCATCGTCCAGTCGCGCCGGTGCGTGGTAACGCGCCTCGCTGGAATGCACGACGAATAACAGGTCCTCCCCGGCCAGCGTGGATTGGGCAAAGCCCAGCTCCCTTAGCCGCTCGGTTCGAGCCCGTTCCATGAATTTCAGGTAATTGACGTAATAAACGATGCCGCCGGCATCCGTGTCCTCGTAATAAACGCGACAGCGATGTGCGAACGACTGATCCCCGTTTTGCGCGCGCATACTCTAGTGCTTACTCCTCAGGTTGCCAATCCGGCTGGACAACTGTTTTTTCAATACCTGAACATATTTCCAACGCCTGAATGACGACGCCAGACACTGGGACAGCACAAACTTCAGATAAATCACCCCACATGGCAAATACCCTGTAGGAGCGAGCTTGCTCGCGAAAAACCTGAGCACGCCGCGTATAACCAGACATACCGCGTTATCGTTGACGCTTTTCGCGAGCAAGCTCGCTCCTACAGTTTTTTAATCGTCTACCGCATCAAGGAATTCGTCTACCACGGGCATCTCTCCCAATCGTGACGGAATGTTTAGCCCAAAGTGCAGATAGGCATGACGCGTCACCACCCTGCCCCGTGGCGTGCGCATGATATAGCCCTGCTGGATCAGGTAGGGCTCCAGTACATCTTCAATGGTGTGACGCTCTTCACTGATGGCAGCCGCGAGGCTGTCCACGCCCACCGGGCCGCCGTCGAACTTCTCGATCATGGTCAGCAGCAGACGCCGATCCTGGTGATCGAAGCCATGTTCGTCCACATCCAGCAGGTTCAAGGCCAGGTCCGCGACCGCCTTGGTGATATGCCCCTTGGCGCGCACCTCGGCGAAATCGCGCACGCGGCGCAGCAAGCGGTTGGCGATCCGTGGTGTGCCGCGGGCGCGTCGGGCGATTTCGAACGCGCCTTCCGGGTCCAGCGGCAAGCCGAGGATGTTCGCCGAACGGCTGACGATGGTCGCAAGGTCTGCCGTGCTGTAGAACTCCAGACGTTGAACAATACCGAAACGGTCTCGCAAAGGGTTGGTCAACATGCCCGCGCGGGTCGTGGCCCCCACCAGCGTGAACGGCGGCAGGTCAAGCTTGATCGAACGGGCCGCCGGGCCTTCGCCGATCATGATGTCGAGCTGGAAGTCCTCCATCGCCGGGTACAACACTTCTTCGACAATCGGCGACAACCGGTGGATCTCGTCGATAAACAGGACGTCGTGGGGTTCCAGATTGGTCAGCAACGCGGCCAGGTCACCGGGGCGCTCCAGCACCGGGCCGGACGTGGACTTGATCGACACGCCCATTTCCTGGGCAATGATGTTGGCCAGGGTGGTCTTGCCCAGGCCCGGCGGGCCGAAGATCAGCGTGTGATCCAGCGACTCACTGCGCCCGCGTGCGGCCTGGATGAACAGCTCCATCTGTTCGCGCACGGTGGGCTGGCCGATATAGTCGGCCAGGCTCAGGGGGCGGATGGCGCGGTCCTGGACTTCTTCACGGTCGCGCGGGCCGGTAGCCGCGATCAGACGATCAGCTTCTATCACTTAAATCATTCCCTTCAGGGCTCGGCGGATCATGTCTTCACTGCTCAGGTTTTTGTCCTTGATGGCCGATACGGCCTTGCTGGCCTCCTGGGGCTTGTAGCCCAGGGAGATCAACGCACTGACCGCATCGCTTTCGGCACTGGCGACCTGGCCTGCCGGCATATCCGGCTGGTTCGGGACCAGGGCGAACATGCTCGGCACCACTTCCCAGGCCTTGAAACGGTCCTTGAGTTCCACCAGCAAACGCTCGGCGGTTTTCTTGCCCACACCCGGCACCTTGGTCAGGGCCGAGGTGTCCTGGGCTGAAACGGCGCGTACCAGTTCATCCACTTCCAGGCTCGACATCAATGCCAGGGCCAATTTGGGCCCGACGCCATTGAGCCGAATCAGCTCGCGGAAGAAATCGCGGTCGCGCTTGCCGATGAAACCATAGAGCAGTTGCGCGTCTTCGCGCACCACTAAATGCGTGTGCAAGGTTATCGGCTCGCCGACCGACGGCAAGCGGTACAAGGTGGTCATGGGCACTTCAAGCTCATAACCCAATCCATTCACATCCAGAATCAGGTGCGGCGGCTGTTTCTCAGCCAGGGTGCCGCGCAAGCGTCCAATCACGGTTCAAATCCTTAAAGCTTGGAGGTCAGAGCAGGCCTGACCGGAAATAACGATTGCGCTGATGCTATCAGAGACGCAGGCGTCCGCCACGACTGCGTGCCGCACCCAGGCCATGGGGCAGCAGGCTGGAGCGGGTGTGGGCGTGGCAAATGGCGATGGCCAGGGCGTCGGAGGCGTCGATCTGGGGTTTGGAGGTAAGTTTGAGCATGTGCATGACCATCATCTGCACCTGCTCTTTATTGGCTCCACCTGTACCCACCACGGCCTGCTTGACCTGGGTCGCGGTGTATTCGGCGATCTCCATGCCCTCCTCGGCCCCCGCCACGATGGCCGCGCCACGCGCCTGGCCGAGCTTGAGCGCCGAATCGGCATTCTTGGCCATAAAGACTTTTTCGATGCCCATGGTTACCGGGCCGTAGGTCTGGATGACCTCCCGCACGCCGCGATAGACGATCTGCAGGCGTTCGGCCAGTTCGCCTGCGCCCGTGCGGATGCAGCCCGAGGCGACATACACGCAGCCGCGCGGGGTCTGTTGCACCACGCCAAAACCGGTGATGCGCGAACCGGGGTCGATACCTAGGATTAAAGTCATAACGCCTGCGGGTTAAATAAATACAATTTCTGAGACATCGTAGTTTCAATGTGGGAGGGGGCTTGCCCCCGATGGCGGTGGGTCAGTCACAAATGTGCCTACTGACACTCCCTCATCGGGGGCAAGCCCCCTCCCACATTTTGATTTACATTTTTTCAGCCTAGCTGTTCAGCCACGGATTCCGGGATGTCGGCGTTGGAGTACACATTCTGCACATCATCCAGGTCTTCGAGCATGTCCAGCAGCTTCAACACCTTCTGCGCACCGTCCAGGTCGAGTTCGGCGCTGGTGGTCGGCAGCATCACGATTTCCGCGTCGGTGCCCTTGAAGCCTGCGGCTTCCAGGGTATTGCGCACTGAGTAGAAGCTGGCGAATGAGGTGAACACCTCAATGGAGCCATCTTCGTTGGTGACCACATCGTCGGCGTCCGCCTCCATCGCGGCTTCCATCAGCGCGTCTTCATCCGTGCCCGGCGCAAAGGTGATCTGCCCCTTGCGCTCGAACAGGTAGGCCACCGAACCGTCGGTCCCCAGGTTGCCGCCACATTTGCTGAACGCATGGCGCACCGCTGCGGCGGTACGGTTACGGTTGTCGGTCATGCACTCGACCATCACCGCCACGCCGCCGGGGCCGTAGCCTTCGTAAGTCAGCTCGACCATGTCGTCGGTATCGGCGGCACCGGCGCCACGGGCCACGGCGCGGTCGATGATGTCGCGGCTCATGTTGGCGCCGAGCGCCTTGTCCAGCGCCAGGCGCAGGCGCGGATTGGAACCCGGGTCACCACCACCCTGGCGGGCGGCGACGGTCAGTTCGCGAATCCACTTGGTGAAGATCTTGCCTTTCTTGGCATCCTGACGCTCTTTGCGGTGCTTGATGTTCGCCCACTTGGAATGGCCAGCCATAACACAACTCCGAAATTCTCTAGAAACCTGTCAATCCCGCCGCCGGCGAGATTTCCCTCTTTTAAACGCAAAGGCGCATCCGAAGATGCGCCTTTTTGACTGCTTACAACCTTATCGCGCTTTCACGCAGCAGCCTTACTCAGCCTTCGGCGTCTCGCGCAGACGGATGTGCAGTTCGCGCAGTGCCTTGGCATCCACCACACCCGGAGCCTGGGTCATGACGTCTGCGGCGCTCTGGGTTTTCGGGAACGCAATCACTTCACGGATCGACTGGGCGCCGGTCATCAGCATCACCAGGCGATCCAGGCCGAACGCCAGGCCACCGTGGGGCGGTGCACCGTATTTGAGCGCGTCGAGCAGGAAGCCGAACTTCTCTTCCTGTTCCGCTTCATTGATGCCCAGCAGGCGGAATACCGCTTGTTGCATCTCCTTGCGGTGGATACGGATCGAGCCGCCACCCAACTCGGTGCCGTTGAGCACCATGTCGTAGGCACGGGACAGCGCGCCGGCCGGGTTGGCTTCCAGCTCGGCCGGGGAGCACTTCGGCGCGGTGAACGGGTGGTGCAAGGCGCTGAAGCTGCCATCGTCGTTTTCTTCGAACATCGGGAAGTCGACAACCCACATCGGCGCCCATTCACAGGTCAGCAGGTTCAGGTCGTGACCGAGCTTGATGCGCAGCGCGCCCAGGGCTTCACTGACGATCTTGGCCTTGTCGGCACCGAAGAACACGATGTCGCCATCGACCGCACCGACGCGATCGAGGATTTCGTTCAGGTTGTCCAGCGGGATGTTTTTAACGATCGGCGATTGCAGACCGTCAACGCCATTGGCGCGCTCGTTGACCTTGATGTACGCCAGGCCCTTGGCACCGTAGATGCCGACGAACTTGGTGTAGTCGTCGATCTGCTTGCGCGGCATGCTCGCGCCGCCAGGTACGCGCAGGGCAGCGATGCGGCATTTAGGGTCGTTGGCCGGGCCGCTGAACACCTTGAAGTCGACATCCTTGAGCTGGTCGGCCACGTCCACCAGTTCCAGCGGGTTACGCAGGTCTGGCTTGTCGGAACCGTAGCGGCGCATGGCTTCTTCGAAGGTCATGTGCGGGAAGTCGCCGAACTCCAGGTCCAGCACTTCCTTGAACAGGTTGCGGATCATCTGTTCGGTGAGGCCCATGATCTCTTTTTCATCGAGGAAGCTGGTCTCGATGTCGATCTGGGTAAATTCAGGCTGGCGATCAGCACGCAGGTCTTCGTCACGGAAGCACTTGGCGATCTGGTAGTAACGGTCGAAGCCGGCCACCATCAGCAGTTGCTTGAACAGCTGCGGCGATTGCGGCAGGGCGAAGAAACTGCCTGGGTGGGTGCGGCTAGGCACCAGGTAGTCGCGCGCGCCTTCCGGGGTGGCGCGGGTGAGGATCGGCGTTTCAACGTCAAGGAAGCCGTTCTCGTCGAGGAAGCGGCGGATGCTGGTGGTCATGCGCGAGCGCAGACGCAGCTTCTCGGCCATTTCCGGGCGACGCAGGTCCAGGAAGCGATAACGCAGGCGAGTTTCCTCGCCCACGTCGGAATATTCGTTGAGTGGGAACGGCGGGGTTTCCGACTCGTTCAGCACTTCCAGCTCATAGCCCAGCACTTCGATGCCACCGGACGCCATGTTCTTGTTCACCGCACCGGCCGGGCGCAGACGCACCTTGCCGGTGATTTTCACGACGTATTCGCTGCGCACGCGGTCGGCGGCAGCGAAGCTCTCGGCGCGATCCGGATCGAACACCACCTGGGCCAGACCATCACGATCACGGATATCGAGGAAGATCACCCCGCCGTGGTCGCGGCGACGGTGAATCCATCCGCAAAGGGTGATTTCCTGACCTTCCAGGGTCTCGTTCAGTTGGCCGCAATAGTGGCTGCGCATCATGGTAGTGGTTTCACTTCTCGTAATTCGAAATTCGGTGGCAGGACTGCCTCGCCACCGTACATTAAAGCAGGGGACGGATAATGCAGGAGCCTGCGCGTAGAGTTCAACTCAGTCTGCTTTGTCGCCGCCCGCCAGGTTCTTCTTGGCGCCGGTCTTGAAATCGGTCTCGTACCAGCCGCTGCCGCTCAGGCGGAAGCCTGGCATGGACAGCATCTTTTTCAACTCAGGTGCCTGGCAGGCTGGGCAATCGACCAACGGCGCGGCGCTGATCTTCTGAATGGCTTCCAACTGATGACCACAGGAAGCACATTGATAGTCGTACATGGGCATGGAGATGTCTCGCCGATCAGATCGTTACTGCGCTACGCCCTGCCGTTGTACATAAAGCCGGCATGCGCAGCAAAGCGCGGGATTATATCTGGTAAATCGAGGCAGCGCAGCCGGCTTTCTGCCCGAGGCCCGGCCCGCCAGAAGGAAGGGCCGGGGCCTGGAGCCATCCCGTCACGCTGGTCCGAAGGCGCCAAGGCGATCTTTCAACAGGTGAACCACGCACACCACCCGCACCAGCCCGCTGAAGTTCTTCACACCGCCATAACGCAAATGCACTTCGCGGTCGACGTAGGACAACAGCGCACTGACCGAGCAGGTATTGATCCTGGCGATTTCCGTGAGGATATTCCAATAGATCTGTTCAAGCCGCAGGCATGTGGAAAACCCATTGAGGCGCACCGACCGCGATAAGGGTTTGGCGAGCCCCATGTCGAACCCTTTAGCGAAGGGATCGACCTTTATCTTGTGAAAACCAGCGGTTTCCACGCCCTTACTCAATCCACACGACATACACCTGACACTCCCTTGCCAAACAGCAGTCCATGGGTTTCTCCCATTGGACGGTAGGTCTATAAAACAGCAGGAAGCCAAGAGCGGCCAGAAGACGCGGGAGATGGGGGTCGTAGGACAACGCCAGGAAGTACAGGGAAACCAGTGAGTGGCGCCCTGCAGGCGCCACCCGGTTCGACGGTTACTGATTTTCCAGCAGCGAGCGCAGCATCCAGGCGGTTTTTTCGTGCACTTGCATACGCTGGGTCAACAGGTCCGCCGTGGGCTCATCGCTGACCTTGTCGAGCAATGGGAAAATGCCACGCGCGGTACGAGTGACGGCCTCTTGGCCAGCCACCAGTTGCTTGATCATCTCCTCGGCGCTCGGCACGCCCTCCTCTTCCTTGATTGAAGACAGACGTGCATAGATCGAGTAGGCACCCGGCGCCGGGAAGCCCAGGGCTCGGATACGCTCGGCAATGGAATCCACCGCCAGCGCCAGCTCGTTGTACTGCTCCTCGAACATCAGGTGCAGCGTACGAAACATGGGGCCCGTGACGTTCCAATGGAAGTTGTGGGTCTTCAGATACAGTACATAGGTATCGGACAGCAGCCGTGAGAGTCCGTCGACGATGGATTTACGGTCTTCTTCACTGATACCAATATCGATTGCCATGTTTTTCCCCTTCAATTGATGAGCATTCATTGATCAGGCGCAGGATCACTCTAGCAAGAGTGCTGGCTGCGTGCAGCCCGGCATATCCAGGCGATGTGCGGCAAATCGCCCCGCACCGCTGTCGAGGCAGCGGCCAGTGAGCCTGTTGTCCTGTAGGAAAAACGCTCGGAAGGCCGCGCAAATTACCTGCACCCGTCTAGGACAAGCCTTCGGCGCAAAAATGCCGCCGCGATTGCAACACCCCGAAATGCTTGATTTGAGTAGGCACAGCCTTTGCTGTTAAATAGACGCCGTGTGGCTGCCGTTCATTTCTGCGGCACGTCACATAGGCTGATACCCGCGCACGTGCTCAACGCCTCCCATTGTTCAGAAGCGAACCGTGCCAGTCAGCTCTTCCTTGTGATCCGTCTTAACGTGAGTTAATCAAAATGTTGAAAATCGTCCACCTGCTGACGGGCGTTGCGGCTTTGCTGCTGTCCTTTATCCCGAGCCTGCAGCCTGAAAGCCTGCCCTACCTGCAACAACACGACGCTCTATACCTGGCCTTGTTCGGCCTTCTCAACCTGACGCTGGCACCGGTAATCCCTTACTGGAACAAAGGCACGCGTCATCAACTGCAAAACCTGGTCAGCGCGCTGCTGGTACTGACCGTAGTCGTTCAAACCCTCACCCTGCTGGCACCCATGCCTGAAGTGGGCGGCCACCCGGCCATCCTGCTCAGCCTGGTGATTGCTGTGGTCGCCATCGTTCTTCACCTGGCCATCAGCTTCTACCGTTCGTCCCCAGCGGCCGCGTCGCAAAACTACGACATGACCAACCGGGATACCGGGACCGTCAAGTGGTTCAATACCTCCAAAGGCTTCGGCTTCATTTCCCGCGACTCGGGCGACGATATCTTCGTCCACTTCCGGGCTATCCGCGGTGAAGGCCACCGCGTTCTGGTTGAAGGCCAGCGTGTGGAGTTCTCGGTGATGAACCGCGACAAAGGTCTGCAAGCTGAAGATGTAATCGCTGCCCTGCCGCGTCGCTGATTCCAGCCTGCGCTGCACAAAAAACCGCGATCCGGCATAGGCTGGATCGCGGTTTTTTATTGCACGCTCATTCAATAGTGCGGTGGCGGTGCTTCTTCTTCCGAGGTTTCGAACTGGCCGCCCATCTCTTCCTGGCGCTTGAGCAACGCGATCATCTGCAATTGCAGGCGCTCCACCGCTTGCTGCTGGGCGACCAGAATGTCATTGAGGGTTTCGATGGTGTCGTCCTGAAAGGCCAGACGGCTTTCCAGATCGTTGACGCGAGCTTGCAGGTCCATGGTTCAGTCCTGGGTAAAAATGAAGTCGGCTGGCAGTAATTCACGCAGTCGGCTGCGGATCGCCACCACTTGCTCCGGGCTGTAGGGACGGGCCGGATGCTTGCCCCACACCGGTGCGGGCCAGGCTGCATCATCGCGCTTGCGCACGATGACATGCACATGCAACTGGCTGACGACGTTGCCCAGCGCGCCGATGTTCATCTTGTCGGCGGCCAGACCATCGTTCAGCAGCTGTGCGAGGGCAGTGGTTTCCTGCCACAACCGCTGTTGTTCGGCGACATCCAGTTGAAACACTTCGCTGATAGCGTCGATGCGCGGAACCAGGATGAACCAGGGGTAATTCGAATCATTGGACAGCAGCAGGCGACAGAGCGGGAAGTCCCCGATGGCCAATGTGTCTTGTTGCAGGCGTTGATCTAAAGCGAACACGTGGACACTCCGTTCGGCAGTCAATTCAGGCGACCAGCATAACGCCGAATGCTTACGGCTTCACGGCGAATGCGAGGAAGCCTTGAGGCAAATGGATCGCCTGCACGCACTCTTTCGAGGCATTTGGACACTTGAACCACGCTAAGTCGGGCCCCTAGGGATGCACCAAAATGACCCAGCCGTGCCTCAAAGAGATCCAACCGCTACCCACTTGGAGGGTCAATCGGTAACGTTTTGCTCAGATGCAGGTTCTGTGGACCACCTAACGGGAGTAACACCCCCGCATCGAGCGAGAACCAATCGGTTTAAAAAGCCCGTGCCTATGCGGTTTTTACACGGCCGTAACGTTTTTCACGAAAAAATGACATTCGGTCAGCGCTTTGTGCACGCTTGTTGCATTCACCTCACTATCGTCGGCAACGGCACCTGGGTGAATGCCAGGGTTTCGCGATAGGTAACAGAGCGTTTCAATGTGTACCAAGGATAGATTTCAAACTTTCTGCAAGTCTGAAAAGAACATTGAAGTTGTCAGCCCGGTCACCGCCGGGCTGTGATTTGCGACACGGAGCTAGCAATTTACGACAGCCTCGTAAAGAAGCTGAAAGGATAGTTGGGTAAGTATCGTCAATAACGCCGGTGTGAGCTAACTTTGCGCCGACACAATAAAGAAAGAGCCGCCCAGATAAAAATACAGGTGGGACGGCAGTACTCTTCCTAAAACCAAAGGAGCAAATCACGATGCGCGTGATGAAGTGGAGCATGATCGCCCTGGCTGTTTCAGCAGGCACCTCGCAGTTCGCAATGGCGTCCGCCCAGGACGATTCCAAGGGCTTTGTTGAAGACAGCACGTTCAGCATCAATACTCGCGCTCTGTACTTCAGCCGCGACTTCCGTAACAACCCGTCGGGCCCAGGCTCCAAGAGCCGTGCCGAAGAAAGCGGCCTGGGCTTCAACGCCTTGTACGAATCGGGCTTCACCCAGGGCACCGTGGGTGTCGGTGTCGACGTGATCGGCCTGATGGGCCTCAAGCTCGACAGCGGCAAGGGCCGCGCCGGCACTGGTCTGTTCCCCACCGGTTCCGACGGTCGTTCCCAGGACGAGTACTCCAAAGGAGGCGGCGCGGTTAAGTTCCGCATCTCCAATACCGTGCTGAAAATCGGTGACCAGTACACCACAGCGCCTGTATTCGCCTCCGATGACAGCCGTCTGCTGCCTGAGCTGCCACAGGGCATCTCGATCACCAGCAACGAGATCAAGGGCCTGAAGCTCGAAGGCGGTCACTTCACTTCCAGCGTCGCGCAGAACCAGACTTACCATGACAGCCTGGGCCTGACCAAGACCGACTTCGTCGGCGGCGTCTATGCCTTCACTCCGGAAGTTACCGGTAGCCTGTACTACGCGAAGACTGAAGATTACTTCCGCAAGTATTACAGCAACCTGAACTGGACCCACGCCCTGAGCGATGACCAGTCGTTCGCGCTGGACTTCAACATCTACGACACCAAGAGCGATGGTGCCGGCCTGCAGCGCGCCGAAAAAGATGGCGTGACCAAGCTCGACAACCGCGCGTTCAGCTTGCAGGGTGCGTACACCATCGGCGCTCACACCTTTACCCTGGCGGCGCAGAAGGTTACCGGCGACGGCGACTACGGCTACGGCGTAGATGGCGGCGGCACCGTGTTCCTGGCCAACTCCATCGCCCGTTCCGACTTCAACGCCGAAGGCGAGAAGTCCTACCAGGCGCGTTACGACATCAACATGGCGACCTTCGGCATTCCCGGCCTGAGCTTCATGACCCGTTACGTCACCGGTAGCGGCGCCAACACGGCCACCACCAGCAACGGTAAAGAGTGGGAACGTGACATCGAAGCCAAGTACGTGATCCAGAGCGGCCCGGCTAAAAACCTCAGCCTGCGTCTGCGTCAAGCGACCTATCGTTCCGGTGATGGCGTTTACTACGGTTCGCCTTCGATCGACGAACTGCGTCTGATCGCGAACTACCCGCTGAACATCCTGTAATCGCGAAAGCCCTTACAACGATGACTTAAGGTTTCGACCTTGAATAAAAAGCCGCTCCCCTGTTTGCAAGGGAGCGGCTTTTTTATTGCAGTTATATGTCAACGGAAAAGTAACTAGCAAGCTAAGTAACTATATTCGCCCATGACATATAACCGTCGCGTTTAAGCTGACCTTTCGGCCAACTTAAACGCAACACGGCTTTATCACTTCACCGGGGCTTCCTGCATCACGCGAATAACGCGCTGCGGGAACGGAATATCAATGTCCGCCGCTTTCAAGCGGTCGCGCGCCAGTTCATTGAGCATGAACACAACATCCCAATAATCCGCAGTGTTGGTCCAGCAGCGCAGGGAAACGGTGATGGAACTGTCGCCCAGGGTCGATACCACTGCGACGGGCGCAGGGTCGGCCAGCACGCGCGGGTCCTTGGCCAGTTCCAGCAACACTTCACGGGCTTTCTGCAGGTCAGCCTCGTAGTCCACGCCCACATCGAACACGACCTTGCGGGTCGGCTGGCGGTTGGTGTTGGTGATGATGCCGTTGGACAGAATGCCGTTCGGCACGATCACGGTCTTGTTGTCGCCGGTACGCAGCACCGTGTGGAAAATCTGGATACTGTCGACGGTGCCCGAGGTGCCCTGGGCTTCGATCCAGTCACCGATACGGAACGGACGGAACAGCAGGATCAGCACGCCGCCGGCGAAGTTGGCCAGGCTGCCTTGCAGTGCCAGGCCGATAGCCAGGGTAGCCGCACCGATGGCGGCGACGAACGAGGTGGTTGCCACGCCGATCATCGACGCCACGCTGACGATCAGCATGACTTTCAGCGCAATGTTCGCAAGGCTGGTGATGAAGTGCTGCAGCGCCAGGTCGGCGTTACGCAGCGCCAGCAGGCGCCCTACGCGGTGGGTAAACACGTTGATCAGCCACCAACCGATGGCCAGGGTGATAACGGCCAGCAGCACCCGGCTGCCGTACTCCATGATCATCGGGATCCAGGACTGCGAGGTTTTGATCAAGTGATCCACTTCTGCGTTTAAATCCATGTAGCTTCTCCTGTCTTAGCGGATATGCGGCTTGATTGACTGCCTGAAAACGCAATTGAGCCCCGTAGGGCTCAATTGTAGGCGCCGATTCTGGGCCGTGGGACGTCAAAAACGCCCACTGGTTCCCCAAACTGCCATCAGTCGCGGAAGTTATTGAATTGCAGCGGCATGTCGAACGTCTTGGCGCGCAGGGCCGCGATGGCCTCTTGCAGGTCGTCGCGCTTCTTGCCGGTGACACGCACCTGCTCGCCCTGGATGGCCGCCTGGACTTTGAGCTTGGCGTCCTTGATGTGCGCGACGATCTTCTTCGCCAGTTCCTTGTCGATGCCTTCCTTGAGCACGGCTTCCTGCTTCATCAGCTTGCCGGAAGCATAGGCGTCCTTGACTTCAAGGCACTGCACGTCGATCTTGCGCTTGACCAGGGCCAGCTTGAGGATTTCGATCATCGCTTCCAGCTGGAAATCGGCTTCAGCGGTCAGGTTGACGGTCAGTTCCTTTTCCTTGAATTCGAAGCTGCCCTTGCCTTTCAAGTCATAGCGACGGTCCAGTTCCTTGACGGCGTTTTCGACGGCATTGGTGACTTCGTGTTTGTCCAGTTCGGATACCACGTCGAACGAAGGCATGTCATTTCTCCAATATAAGGGGCGGGCTCAGTAGAGATGGAGCGCGCCCGAGCTAAAATGCCGGGGCATTATAGCGGTTCTTTCGCCGCGTTCACCGCTGGCGACCCCAAGGAGCACACACTGATGGCGACCACCTGGCATATTCTCGGCGCCGGTAGCCTGGGCACCCTCTGGGCCACGCGTCTGGCGCGGGCGGGCGTGCCGGTTCGGTTGATCCTGCGCGATCAGGCGCGCCTGGCCAGCTATGCGTCGGGCGCGGGCCTGACCCTGGTTGAACAAGGCATCGCGCACACCTACCGGGTCACCGGCGAAACGCCCGACAGTCCCGAACCGATCCACCGCCTGCTGGTGGCGTGCAAAGCCTACGATGCCCAAAGCGCTGTCGCACAATTGCAACATCGCCTGGCGCCTGACGCGGAACTGATCCTGCTGCAAAACGGCCTCGGCAGCCAGGATGCCGTCGCCGCGCAGGTGCCGCAGGCGCGTTGCATCTTTGCCTCCAGCACCGAAGGCGCGTTCCGCGATGGCGAGTGGCGCGTGGTATTTGCCGGCCACGGCTACACCTGGCTGGGGGACGCGGCGCGCCCCACCGCGCCGCTGTGGCTGGAGGACTTGCAGGCCGCCGCCATTGCCCATGAATGGAGCACCGATATTCTCACGCGCCTGTGGCGCAAGCTGGCGCTCAATTGCGCGATCAACCCACTGACCGTGCTTTACCAGTGCCGCAACGGGGGACTCCAGGCCCATCAATGCGAAGTGGCCACCTTGTGCGCCGAATTGAGCGAACTGCTGGAGTGCTGCGGCCAGCCTGCGGCTGCGCAGGACTTGCTCAGCGAGGTGCAACGGGTGATCCAGGCTACCGCGACCAACTACTCGTCCATGTACCAGGACGTGGCCAACGCGCGGCGTACCGAAATCAGCTACTTATTGGGCTACGCCTGCGAGGCGGCGGCTCGTCATCAACGGGTGCTGCCGCATCTGCAGCAGGTGCAGGCGCGTTTGATCGAGCACTTGGTTGCACGCCGATTGCCCCACGACTGAGGCACGCGCTACCCTGCCTTATATCTATTGCCTGCGAAAAACCTGATGCCACTGCGCCAGCGTCTTGAAAACTTACCGGTAGGGCAGAAATTGCTGGCCGCCCTGCTGGTACTGCTGACCACCGTATTGCTGGTGGCCAACCTGACCTTTATCAGCGCCGCCTACTGGATCTCCCAGGAAAGCATGGCGCCCCAGGCGTTGCAGGCCATCGGTCGACTGGTGTCCAACCCGGCACTCGCCGCCGAGGCCCTTCAGTCCCCGGACAAGGCCGATGCCCTGCTCAATGAACTGACCAGCTATTCACCGTTGCGCGCCGCTGCCCTGTACGACGGCGAGGGCAATCGCCTGGCGCAGATGCAACACGGCGATCGCCTGCACCTGCCCGACAATTACCGGCATGTCGAAGCCTGGCGACTCACCGAGTTTCGCAGCAACCAGATCATCACCCTGCCCCGCCCCGGCCAGCCTTCGGGGCATCTGTTGCTGGTGGCCAGCAGTGAGCTACCGGTGGCGTTCTATACCGGCACCCTGACCGCGAGCCTGGGCATCCTGATTTTCAGCGTCTTGCTGTGGCTGGTGATTGCCCGGCAGATCAAACGCTTGATCACCCGCCCCATCCATGAGCTTGAAGAACTGTCGCGCCAGGTGACGCGCGAAGAGAACTACGCCCTGCGCGCAGGCCCCGGCAACCATGACGAAATCGGCAGCCTGGCGGAAGCGTTCAATACCATGCTGTCGCGCATCGAGGCCCGTGAACAACAGCTCAAACGTGCGCGGGATGATTCCCAGGCCGCCTACGACCAGGCCCAGGGCCTGGCCGAGGAAACCCGCCATACCAACCGCAAGCTGGAACTGGAAGTCCAGGTGCGCAGCAAAATCGAGAAAAAACTCACCGGTTTTCAGAATTACCTCAACAGCATCATCGACTCAATGCCTTCAGCGCTGATTGCCCTGGACGAACAGCTCTACGTCACCCAGTGGAATCAGGAAGCCACTGCGCTTTCCGGCACGCGCCTGGATGAAGCCCTCAATCAGCCGATCTTCCTCGCGTTCCAACCGCTCAAGCCGTACCTGCCGCAAATCAAGGCCACGGTGGAACAGCATACTGTCGAGCGGATCGAGCGGGTCACCTGGGTCAAGGACGACGAGCCAAAGCACTACGCCCTGACGTTCTACCCGCTGATGGGCGGTGCCGGGCGTGGCGTGGTGATCCGCATCGACGACATCACCCAGCGCCTGTCCCTGGAAGAAATGATGGTGCAATCGGAAAAAATGCTCTCGGTCGGTGGCCTGGCGGCCGGCATGGCCCATGAAATCAACAACCCGCTGGGCGCGATCCTGCACAACGTGCAAAACATCCGGCGGCGCCTGTCACCCGACCTGCCCAGGAACCTGGAACACGCCGAACAGGCAGGTATCGAACTGGAAACCGTCAACCGTTACCTGCGAGCGCGCGAAGTCCCGCAATTACTTGACGGCATTCAACAGGCGGGCGCGCGTGCAGCGAAAATCGTCACGCACATGCTCAGCTTCAGCCGCCGCAGCAACCGGCAAATGGCCCCCTGCGACTTGCCGGCCCTGATCGACCAGGCCGTGGAGATCGCCGGTAACGATTTCGACCTGGCCATCGGCTTTGACTTCAAGGGCCAGGCAATCATCCGCCAGTTCGATCCGCAACTGGGCCCGGTGCCGGGCACGGCCAACGAACTGGAGCAAGTGCTGCTCAACCTGCTGAAAAATGCCGCCCAGGCGATTCACCTGCGTGAAGACGACAGCGAACCGGGGCGCATCATCCTGCGCACCCGCCTCAACCCGCCCTGGGCCGAGATCCAGGTGGAAGACAATGGCATCGGCATGAGCGAAAACGTGCGCAAACGCACCTTCGAGCCGTTCTTCACCACCAAGGAAATAGGCCAGGGCACCGGGCTTGGGTTGTCGGTGTCGTATTTCATCATTACCAATAACCACAAGGGCCAGATGGAAGTGCACTCGACCCTCGGCCAAGGCACGTGTTTCACCTTGCGTCTGCCGCTGGCCGGCAGCCAATTATCCCCTGCTGAACTCACCCGACTGGAGCAATGACCATGGGCTTTCGCCTGTCAAAGATCTACACCCGCACCGGCGACCAAGGCGAAACCGGCCTCGGCGACGGTCGCCGCGTGCCCAAGGATCACCCCAGGGTCGAGGCCATCGGCGAGGTGGATACGCTGAACAGTCAGTTGGGGTTGCTGTTGGCCAATCTGGAGGAACAGAGCGGCAAGCACCCCGAATTGAATGATGTCATCGAAGTGCTCACACCTTGCCAGCACCGATTGTTCGACCTCGGCGGCGAGTTGGCGATGCCGGTGTACAAAGCGTTGACGGCAGCGGAAGTGGATCGGCTGGAAGCGGCAATCGATCGCTGGAACGAAGAGGTGGGGCCGTTGGAGAATTTCATCCTCCCCGGTGGTTCAGCGCTGATCGCCCAGGCCCATGTGTGCCGCAGCCTGGCGCGCAGTGCCGAACGCCGCTGTCAGCATTTGAATGCGGTGGAGCCGTTGGAGGGTGTGGGGTTGGCGTATATCAATCGGTTGTCGGATTTGCTGTTTGTGGCGGCCAGGGTAATAGCCAGGCGCCAGGGGGTTGCCGAGGTGTTGTGGCAGGCGGCGGCCAAGCCAAACTGATGTTTCACGGGTGACTGACAGGGCCTCATCGAGGGCAAGCCCCCTCCCACACTTGATTTGTGAACACCTTCAAAATGTGGGAGGGGGCTTGCCCCCGATAGCGCCCGTCAAAGCAAAATCAATCCCCGGGCCAAAACGCCCGAATCCCAGCCACACCCTGAGCCCCAGTCTCCCAAGCCTGCTCCCGCTGCGCAGGCCCAACTCCGCCCAGCAGAAACACCGGTTTGCTGAACCCACGGATCAGCTCGGCCGCCTGCTCCCAACCCAGCGGCTGGGCCTCGGGATGGGTTTGCGTCGGCTGAACCGGTGACAGCGTGACGAAATCCACGTCCATCAATTCCGCCAGCGCCAGCTCCTCAGCATTGTGGCAAGAAGCCGCCAGCCAACGATCCTCAGGCAGCGGACGGCCCTTGCTCGCATATTTGCGCAATTGCGCCGAGGTCATGTGCCAGCCGGCTGCGGGGAAATCCCCCAGCCATTCGAACGGCCCCTTGATCATCAATTGCGCCTTGCCGGCACACAGGCCCACCGCATCCACTGCCAGGTCACGGTATTTGGGGTCGTAGCCGTTGGGTGCGCGCAGTTGAACCAGCTTGATGCCACCCGCGATAGCCTTCTGGATGCCACGCAGCAGCGTCGGGGTTTCCAGCTCGCCAGGGGTGATCAGGTATTCGGCGGGCAAGCGCGCAGCAGCGACAATCGGTGTATTCGCCGCCGGGAACGCATAGTTGACCAGGTCCCGTGGCACCACCCATTCCAACGGCTGCCCTTCAGCGCCGTGGGGTTCGCCGGTGAAGGCCGAGACCTCCCAGACATCCAGCAGCACCTGTTTGTCCGGGTAGTCATGTTGCACCTGGATCAACGGCCGCGCGGTGGTGACCTGGATACCCAGCTCTTCCTGCAATTCGCGGGACAAGGCCGTGGGGACCGACTCATCCGCCTCCACCTTGCCGCCGGGAAATTCCCAGAGGCCGCCTTGATGTTGAGTATCGGCGCGGCGTGCCAGCAGGATCCTGCCATCGACACCGCGGATCACCGCTGCTGCTACATGCACTCGTTTCACCGCCACTGCTTCCTCTCGTTATAACCCTTGTAGGAGCGAGCTTGCTCGCGAAGAACGTCAACGATAACGCGTACACCCTGGATGAACGCAATGGCGTTGAGTTTTTCGCGAGCAAGCTCGCTCCCACCTTCAGGTGCGATATTCCGCGTTGATCTTCACGTATTCGTGGGACAGGTCCGTGGTCCAGATGGTTTCGCTGCACTCGCCGCGACCCAGCTCGATGCGGATGGTGATTTCTTCCTGCTGCATCACTGCCGAGCCCTGGGCTTCGGTGTAGGTTTCGGCGCGGGCGCCACGGCTGGCAATGCACACGTCGCCAAGGAACACGTCGATCTTGCTCACGTCCAGGTCAGGTACACCGGCGCGACCAACGGCTGCGAGGATGCGGCCCCAGTTCGGGTCGGAAGCGAACAATGCGGTCTTAATCAGCGGCGAGTGCGCCACGGTGTAGCCCACATCCAGGCATTCCTGGTGGTTGCCGCCGCCGTTGACTTCAACCGTCACAAATTTGGTAGCGCCCTCACCGTCACGCACGATGGCCTGGGCCACGTCCATGCACACTTCAAACACCGCCTGCTTCAACGCCGCGAACAGCGGGCCTTCGGTGGAGGTGATTTCCGGCAGGTTGGCCTGGCCGGTGGCGATCAGCATGCAGCAGTCGTTGGTGGAGGTGTCACCGTCGATGGTAATGCGGTTGAACGACTTGTTGGCGCCGTCCAGCATCAGGCGCTGCAGCACATCGCGGGAGACTTTGGCGTCAGTGGCGATATAACCGAGCATGGTGGCCATGTTCGGGCGGATCATGCCGGCGCCCTTGCTGATACCGGTCACGGTGACGGTGACGCCATCGTGCACGAACTGACGGCTCGCGCCCTTGGGCAAGGTGTCGGTGGTCATGATGCCGGTGGCCGCAGCCGCCCAGTTATCCACAGACAGGTCATCCAGCGCGGCTTGCAGGGCGCCTTCGATTTTCTCCACCGGCAAGGGCTCACCGATCACGCCGGTGGAATACGGCAGCACCTGGCTGGCGTCTACGCCGGTCAACTGAGCCAGCTTGGCGCAGATGCGCGCAGCGGCGACCAGGCCAGGCTCGCCGGTACCGGCGTTGGCATTCCCCGTGTTGGTCAACAGGTAACGAATCGACCCGGCCACACGCTGCTTGGCCAGGATCACCGGCGCAGCGCAAAAGGCGTTGAGGGTGAACACACCGGCGACGGTCGAGCCTTCGGCACAGCGCATCACCACCACATCCTTGCGCCCCGGACGCTTGATACCGGCCGAAGCGATACCGAGTTCAAAACCGGCAACCGGGTGCAATGTGGGCAAAGGACCAAGACCAACAGCCATGTATGCGCTCCTTGAGAGAGAGGATGTGTATGCCGTCACTGTCGACGGGAATTAATGGCAAAACGCCGCGACGGCTGATGCCGGTCGCGGCGCAGGATGTTGCAGCGTCAGGCGAAAATCTTATTCGATCTGGCCGTGGCAGTGTTTGTATTTCTTGCCCGAACCGCAGAAGCACAGCTCGTTGCGGCCCAATTTCTGATCATTGCGTACCGGGGTTTGAGCCAGGGCCACATCGACCTCTTCGCCCAACACCTCAGGCGCTTCCAGGCCAGGCGCTTCGTCATGCTGGAACTGCATGCGCGCAGCCAGTGCCTCGGCTTCCTGACGCAGACGTGCTTCTTCCTCGATCGGGTCTTCGCGACGCACCTGAACGTGGGACAGCACGCGAATCGAATCGCGCTTGATCGAATCCAGCAGCTCGGAGAACAACGTGAACGACTCGCGCTTGTACTCCTGCTTCGGGTTCTTCTGGGCGTAGCCACGCAAATGGATACCGTGGCGCAAGTGGTCCATGGTCGACAGGTGGTCTTTCCACAGGTCGTCCAGCACGCGCAGGACAATTTGCTTCTCGAAGGTGCGCAGTGCTTCGGCACTCGCCTGCTCTTCTTTCTCGTTGTACGCGGCCAGCAGCTCGGTCATCAGCTTCTCGCGCAGCGTCTCTTCGTACAGGTGATCGTCTTCGTCCAGCCATTGCTGAACCGGCAGGTCGACGCCGAAGTCGCTTTTCAACGCGGCTTCCAGGCCGGCCACATCCCACTGCTCAGGCAGCGACTGCGGCGGGATATGTGCGCTGACGGTCGCGTTGAGCACGTCCTGGCGGAAGTCAGCGATGGTTTCGCCAATGTTGTCGGCGGCCAGCAACGTGTTACGCATGTGATAGATCACTTTACGTTGTTCGTTGTTGACGTCATCGAACTCGAGCAGTTGCTTGCGAATGTCGAAGTTGCGCCCTTCGACCTTGCGCTGAGCCTTCTCGATGGCGTTGGTCACCATGCGGTGTTCGATCGCTTCCCCGGACTGCATGCCCAGGGCCTTCATGAAGTTCTTCACCCGATCCGAGGCGAAGATACGCATCAGGCTGTCTTCCAGGGACAGGTAGAAACGGCTGGAACCGGCATCGCCCTGGCGACCGGCACGACCACGCAACTGGTTGTCGATACGGCGCGATTCGTGACGCTCGGACGCGATCACCTGCAAACCGCCGGACTCCAGCACGGCCTGGTGGCGTTTCTGCCAGTCAGCCTTGATCTGAGCGATTTGCTCGGGGGTCGGGTTGTCGAGGGAGGCCACTTCCACTTCCCAATTACCGCCCAACAGGATGTCGGTACCACGACCGGCCATGTTGGTGGCGATGGTCAGCGCGCCGGGACGACCGGCCTGGGCAATGATCTCGGCTTCCTTTTCATGGAACTTGGCGTTAAGCACCTTGTGCTCGATGCCTTCCTTGTTGAGCAGGTTGGACACGTGCTCGGACGTCTCGATGGTCGCGGTACCCACCAGGATCGGACGGCCCTTGGCCATGCCGTCCTTGATGTCGTTGACGATCGCCGCGTATTTCTCTTCGGCGGTCAGGAACACCAGGTCGTTATAGTCTTTACGCGCCAGCGGCTTGTTCGGCGGGATGACCACCACCGACAGACCATAGATCTGGTGGAATTCGAACGCTTCGGTGTCGGCCGTACCGGTCATGCCGGACAGTTTGTTGTACAGACGGAAGTAGTTCTGGAAGGTGGTGGATGCCAACGTCTGGCTCTCGGCCTGGATGTTGAGCATTTCCTTGGCTTCGATGGCCTGATGCAGGCCTTCGGACAGACGACGACCGGGCATGGTACGACCGGTGTGTTCGTCGACCAGAACGACCTGGCCGTCCTGCACGATGTATTCGACGTTGCGATGGAACAGCTTGTGCGCGCGCAGGCCGGCATACACGTGGGTCAGCAGGCCCAGGTTATGCGCCGAGTACAGGCTCTCGCCCTCGGCCAGCAGGCCGATCTGGGTCAGCATGTCTTCGACGAACTGGTGACCGGCTTCGTTGAGTTCGACCTGACGGGTCTTCTCGTCAATGGTGAAGTGACCTTCTTTGGTCACCACGCCTTCGACTTCCTCGATGTGCTGCTCCAGGCGCGGGATCAACTTGTTGATCTCGGTGTACAGGCGCGAGCTGTCTTCGGCCTGGCCGGAGATGATCAGCGGGGTACGGGCTTCGTCGATGAGGATGGAGTCGACTTCGTCGATCACGGCAAAGTTGAGTTCGCGCTGGAATTTTTCTTCCATGCTGAACGCCATGTTGTCGCGCAGGTAGTCGAAACCGAATTCGTTGTTGGTGCCGTAGGTGATGTCGGCGGCGTAGGCGGCGCGCTTCTCTTCCGGCGGCTGGAACGGCGTTACCACGCCGACGGTCAGGCCGAGGAATTCATACAGCGGGCGCATCCAGTTGGCGTCGCGGCGAGCCAGGTAGTCGTTCACCGTCACAACGTGCACGCCCTTGCCGGACAATGCGTTGAGGTAAACGCCCAGGGTTGCCACCAGGGTCTTGCCTTCACCGGTACGCATTTCGGCAATCATGCCTTCATGCAAGGTCATGCCGCCGATCAACTGGACGTCGAAGTGGCGCATGCCCATGACGCGCTTACCGGCTTCACGGGCGACCGCAAAGGCTTCGGGAAGCAGCTTGTCGAGGGTTTCACCTTTGGCTATGCGGGCCTTGAACTCTTGGGTCTTGGCGCGCAATTGCTCGTCCGACAGGGCAACCATCTGCTCTTCGAAGGCATTGACCAGCTGCACCGTCTTGAGCATGCGTTTGACTTCGCGCTCATTCTTGCTTCCAAAAAGTTTCTTTAACAAAGGCGCAAACATATCGGCAGGTTCTTCCACACATAGGGATGGAGGGCGCACCGTCAGTGGCCCGAGCAGCCCTCACGGCCGCATGCGAACGCGCATTCTACCCGGAATCGTGGGTGAGGAAAGTGGCGTTGTTCCCGGATGCGGGCACGGCGCTGTGAGAGGGCCTGTTTAAAATAAGGGCTTTTGCTGGAACTTCAACCCATCAAGCGCAGAAGTTACTTATTGATTTCACGGGAAAAGCCCTGCCGATGCATGGCTTCGGGGCCCACACGCGCTTTCTGATAAGATGCTGGCTCTGTTACCTAAGGTGTCTATACATGGCATTTCGCCCTCTTCCAGCCCGCGCTCCCGGCGTGTTGCTTCGCGAAGCCAAGCCGTTGAAAGCCATCTTTGGCCACGCGAAACGGCTGGGGCATTTACAACGCCTGCTCGAAAGCCAGCTGCAACCGGCCGCGCGCGAACACTGTCATGTGGCGTCCTGGCGTGAAGGCAATCTGCTATTAATTGTCACTGACGGCCATTGGGCGACCCGTTTGCGTTACCAGCAAAAACGCCTGCAGCGACAATTGATGGTGTTCGATGAGTTTGCCGGCCTGGTGCGTATCCAGTTCAAGGTCCAGCCGCCCACCGTGCTGCGCAGCACGGCGGGGCATACGATGGACCTGTCGGAAAATGCCGCCGAAACCCTCCAGGCCACGGCTGAAGGGATCAACGATCCGGGTCTGCGCGCGGCACTGCAACGGCTGGCCGCCCATGCCAGGCCCAAATCCTGAGCCTCACTTGCGCTTGCTGCCGCCCAGCAACGAGCCCAGCAAGCCGCGCACCAACTGCCGCCCCATCTGATTGGCGGCCTGCTGCATGGCGGATTTCAGCGCCTTGCCTGCCGTGGTTCCCAGGAACGCACCGGCCTTGTCGGTGAAGCTGGGCTCTTGCGTCGCAGGCTTGGTCTCATCGGTCGGCCCCAAGTCCTTGCGCGCCATCAGCACCTCGTAGGCCGATTCGCGGTCAATCGGCTTGTCGTAACGGCCCTGCAGCGGCGAACTGGCGATCAATGCCGCCCGTTCGGCCTCGGTCAGCGGTCCGATCCGCGACTGTGGCGGCGCGACCAGCACGCGCTGGACCATCTCCGGCGTGCCCTTTTCCTGCAAGGTGCCCACCAGCGCTTCCCCGGTGCCCAACTCGGTCAGCACCGCCAGGGCATCGAAGGCCGGGTTAGGCCGGAAACCGTCCGCCACCGCCCGCAGGGATTTTTGTTCCTTGGTGGTGAATGCCCGCAGGCCATGCTGAATACGCAGGCCCAGTTGCGCCAGCACCGTGTCAGGCAAGTCGCCCGGCGACTGCGTGACGAAGTACACGCCCACCCCTTTGGAGCGAATCAACCGCACCACTTGCTCCAGACGGTCCTGCAACGCCTTGGGGGTGTCGGCGAACAATAGGTGCGCTTCATCGAAAAACAGCGCCAACAGCGGCTTTTCCGCGTCGCCGCGCTCGGGCAGTTGCTCGAACAATTCCGCCAGCAGCCACAACAGGAAGGTCGCGTAGACCTTCGGCGCGTCATGCACCAGGCGGCTGGCGTCCAGCAAATGGATACGGCCGCGCCCGTCGCCGGCGGGCTGCAAAATATCTTCGAGCTGCAGGGCCGGCTCGCCGAACAGCGCCTCGGCGCCCTGCTGCTCCAGCACCGCGAGGCGCCGCAACAACGCCTGGCTGGAACCGGTGGTCATCAGCGCCGCGTCGTCGCCCAACAGTTCAGGGTGATAACGCAGGTGGTTGAGCAAGGCCTTGAGGTCTTTGAGGTCCAGCAGCAAAAGGCCTTCACGGTCGGCCACCTTGAATGTCGCGTACAGCGCCGACTGCTGGCTGTCGGTGAGTTCCAGCAGGCTGCCGAGCAATAACGGGCCCATTTCACTGATGGTGGTGCGCAACGGATGACCCGACTGGCCGTGGACATCCCACAGCGTGACCGGATAAGCCTTCGGCGCGTAATCAAGGAAGGGCATCCCGGCGATGCGCTCGGCGACTTTGCCCTGGGGATTGGCCGCAGCGCCCAGGCCGCACAGGTCGCCCTTGATGTCGGCGGCGAATACCGCCACCCCTGCGTCACTGAACGCTTCCGCCAGGCGCTGCAAGGTGACGGTCTTGCCGGTGCCGGTGGCACCGGCAATCAGCCCGTGACGGTTGGCCAGGCGCATGGGCTGGGCGATGGGCTGGCCGTCTGGACCGGCACCGATAAGCAGTTGTGTGGAGTCAGGCATTTCGTCACCTATGGTTAATCTTTAGTGCCGCAAGGTCGATATAGACGGATGTAAGCCCGACAAAGACTAGAAAACGGTCAGATAATTCCGACATGGACCAACGGATCTCTCACCAGAAATATCACACTTTTTTAACGCTGCCATTTTGCGCCTCCTCTAGAGGGCGCGCACCGGATATCAAGACCTTAGCGGACCCTACAAGCCATGAATAAAAACCTGCGCTTCAGCCATAAAATTTTGCTTGCAGCCTCCCTTATCGTCATCGCCGCCTTTGCGTTGTTTACCCTCTATAACGACTACCTGCAGCGCAATGCGATTCGTGACGACCTCAATAGCTACCTGCATGAAATGGGCGACGTCACCGCCGGCAGCATTCAGACCTGGCTCACCGGCCGCATCGCCCTGGTTGAAAACGCTGCGCAGAATATCGCCCTAAATCCCGAGCCTTCCGTGGTTGCCGGCCTGCTGGAACAGAAAGCCCTGACATCGTCGTTCATGGCGACCTACGTCGGCGACAGCCAGGGCACGTTCACCATCCGCCCGGACACCAAGATGCCCGACGGTTTCGACCCGCGTGTTCGCCCTTGGTACAAGGGCGCTCAGGCCAGCAACGGCTCGACCCTGACCGAGCCTTATATCGACGCGGCCACGGGGCAGCTGATTATTTCCATCGCCACACCGAGCGCCAAGGCCGGCCAGAGCATCGGCGTGGTGGGCGGCGACCTGAGCCTGCAAACCCTGGTGGACAACATTGGCGCGCTGGACTTGGGCGGCATGGGCTACGCGTTCCTGGTCAGTGCCGACGGCAAAGTGCTGGTGCACCCGGATAAGGCGCTGGTGATGAAAACCCTGTCGGACGTTTACCCCAAGGACACGCCGAAGATCAGCGCTGATTTCAGCGAAGTGCAGGCCAATGGCAAGACCAATATCGTCACGTTTACCCCGATCAAGGGCCTGCCGTCGGTAAACTGGTACCTGGGCATTTCGGTGGATAAAGCCAAATCCTTCGCCATGCTCACTGAATTCCGCACCTCGGCGGTCATCGCCACCCTCATCGCCGTGGTGATCATCATCGCGTTGCTGGGCATGCTGATCCGCGTGTTGTTGCAACCGCTGCACGTGATGACCCGCGCCATGCAGGACATTGCCGACGGCGAAGGCGACCTGACCCGGCGCCTGACCATCCAGAACAACGACGAGTTCGGCACCCTGGGCACCGCGTTCAACCGTTTCGTGGAGCGCATCCACACCTCGATCCGCGAAGTGTCATCGGCCACCGAGCAGGTCAATGAAGTGGCACTGCGGGTGGTCAGCGCGTCCAACTCGTCGATGGTCAATTCAGACGAGCAGGCCAACCGCACCAACAGCGTTGCCGCTGCGATCAATCAACTGGGCGCTGCCGCCCAGGAAATCGCGCGTAACGCGGCGCAGGCCTCCAGCCAGGCCAGTGATGCGCGGCATTTGGCCGAAGACGGTCAGCAGGTGGTAGAGCGCAATATCAAGGCCATGACCCAGCTGTCGAGCATGATCAGCGCCTCCAGCAGCAATATCGAGGCGCTGAACAGCAAGACGGTGAACATTGGCCAGATCCTTGAAGTGATCACCAGTATTTCCCAGCAAACCAACTTGCTCGCACTCAACGCCGCCATCGAAGCCGCGCGTGCCGGAGAAGCCGGTCGCGGCTTCGCGGTGGTGGCCGATGAAGTGCGCAACCTGGCGCATCGCACCCAGGAATCGGCGCAACAGGTACAGAAGATGATCGAGGAACTGCAAGTCGGCGCCCGCGACTCGGTGAGCACCATGAGTGAAAGTCAGCGCCACAGCCAGGACAGCGTGGAAATCGCCAACCTGGCCGGCGAGCGCTTGAACAGCGTGACTCAGCGCATTGGCGAGATCGACGGCATGAACCAGTCCGTGGCCACCGCTACCGAGGAGCAGACCTCGGTGGTGGAATCGATCAATATGGACATCACCGAGATCAACACCCTCAACCAGGAAGGCGTGGAAAACCTGCAATCGACCCTGCGCGCCTGCACGGACCTGGAGCAACAGGCGTCGCGCCTGAAGCAATTGGTGGGCAGCTTCCGCATCTGATACACATAGGGGCTTGGCGGTACTCGGCAAACATGTGGGAGCGGCTTGCCCAGGATGAGCATAGGTGTCTACACAACTCTGTAGCGCCCAAACGTAACCACGATGCGAAGCGAGCCGCTCTTGATCTTGATCTGTTTTTGATCTTAGGCGCCCCGTTAAACCACGCTGGCCGAACGCAGGCTTGAATCCGTGGGTAACCCGGCAGGACGCCGGGTTAGCCGCACTGGGCCATGGATGGCCCATTGCGGCGGCCCACGGATTCAAGCCTGCGTTCGGGCACACCGAGCCCAAGCGAGGTGCCGAGTGGTGGGGCAAGAGCGTTTTGCTTACTTTTGCGCTTTTCAAAAGTGAGCCGCCGTAAGGGCGGAACCCTAAGCAGCCGTTACCGCAGAAACGGATATGTACTCGGTCTGATCCAGCATCCTGGTCGGTCCTGAGGCCGCCATCGGGGGCAAGCCCCCTCCCACATTTGCCAGCCTTTCAAGCTCGAACACGCAGCACGACCCCAATCCCGATCGAACATCTATCCTTACCTCAGGTCCACGTTAAGGAGAGCAATGGATCGGAGGGATGTTCATCGTGCATATCGCTGACATAACCATGTTCTACGCCCCGGCCAGCGGTGGCGTACGCACTTATCTGGACGCCAAGCACCGGCGCCTGGCGCTCAAGCCCGGCATTCGCCACAGCCTGTTGGTGCCGGGCGCCCATTTGAGCGAGCGCGATGGTATTTTCCAGGTGCCGGCGCCGCCGCTGCCCTTCGGCAAAGGCTACCGCTTCCCCCTGCGCCTGGCGCCATGGCGAAATGTCCTGCACGATTTGCAGCCTGACCTGATCGAAGTCGGCGATCCCTACCTGACCGCCTGGGCCGCCCTGGACGCCCGGCGCCAGCTGGATGTGCCCGTCATCGGTTTTTATCACTCCGACCTCCCCCTGCTGGTGCGTAACCGCATGGGCGCCTGGTTTACCCCCAACGTCGAAGCTTATGTCAGCAAACTCTATGGGAATTTTGATCGGGTACTGGCGCCCAGCCAGGTAATGGCCGACAAACTCATTGGGCTTGGGGTAAAAAACGTCTTCGTGCAACCCTTGGGCGTCGACCTGCAAACCTTCACGCCACAGGTACGCGACCCCGGCCTGCGCGCCGAACTGGGGATCGATGAAGACACCCGGCTGCTGATTTTCGCCGGGCGTGGCTCCAAGGAAAAAAACCTGCCGGTGCTGCTCAACTGCATGAAGCGCCTGGGCGAGGGTTATCACCTATTGCTGGTGGGTTCCGGCATGCCGGCCCATGTGCCGGACAATGTCACCGTAGTCGATGGCTTCCGCCCGGCGGATCATGTTGCGCGCTTGATGGCCAGCGCCGATGCGTTGCTGCATGGCGGTGACCAGGAAACCTTCGGCCTGGTCATTCTGGAAGCCATGGCCTGCGGCATTCCGGTGGTCGCCGTGGCGGCGGGAGCCTTTACCGAGATTGTCGACGAGCGCTGCGGCCTGCTCTGCGCGCCCAACAACCCCAAGGCGATGGCCGATGCGGTACGCGAACTGTTTGGCGCCGACAGCCGCCGTCTCGGGGAACAGGCGCGGCGCCATGTCGAACAGCATTACGCATGGGATGCGGTGGTGGACAGTCTGTTGGGGCACTACCACGCCGTGCTCGGCACACAAAAGCCGATGCTCGCCCATGGTTGAACGTTCAGTCATGCTGGTGCTGCACGACGTGGCGCCGAGCACCTGGGCTGATTACCGGCCCTTTGTCGAAGCCGTCGATGCCATCGGCAATGTCCCTGTCACCTGGCTGGTGGTTCCGGACTTTCATCATCACAACGCCCTGGCCACCCATGCCGACTTCCGGCGCCTGCTCGACCATCGCGTGGCCAGGGGCGATGAACTCACCTTGCACGGGTATTACCACTGCGACGACCAACCCCGGCCGCGTACACCCCGGGAATGGTTCATGCGGCGCATCTATACCCATGAGGGCGAGTTCTACCAGTTGTCCGAAGCCGAAGCGTTGCAGCGCCTGACCGACGGCATTGAGGTATTCCAGCGCAATGACTGGCCCCTGCAAGGGTTTGTCGCACCCGCCTGGCTGATGAGCCAGGGCACCCGGTTGGCGTTGCGCCAGTTACCGCTGAGCTACACCAGCGACCCGCAGCACCTGTATCGCCTGCCCGACTTCACGCCCATCCACGCCCCGGGCCTGGTGTGGAGCGCGCGCAGTGCATGGCGCCGAGGCTTGTCCAAGGTCCTGAGTGATCGACGCGAGCAGCGCTGGCAGACCGCATCGGTGATCAGATTAGGCTTGCACCCCGTCGATATGCGTCACGAATTTTCCCGTCAGTATTGGCTGCAAACCCTGAAGCGCCTGCTTGACAATGGGCGCACGCCACAAACCAAGTCCGCGTGGCTGTCGACGCTGCCATGCGCCGGCTGATCTGGCTGGGACTGGCGCTGCTGGTCGCGCTGGTGATCCCGGTGTGGCTGGGTGGCGGCGAAACCGTTGCGCGCCTGCGCCAGTTTCCCCTGCCCCTGTTACTGGGAATGTTTGCGATGATCATCGGCTGCTGGCTGATCAACAGCCTGCGCATCCGCTTGTTGCTTGGCCGGCAGCGCAGTCGGTTGGGATGGCGCAAAAGCCTGGGCGTAGTGATATCGACCGAATTCGCCATGTGCGCGACCCCTGGCGGCAGCGGCGGGCCACTCACGCTGATGGGCCTGCTGGCACGCAATGGCATACGGCCAGCCCATGGCAGCGCGGTGTTCGCCATGGACCAGTTGAGTGACTTGCTGTTCTTTTTCTGCGCACTGGTGGGCATCGTGCTGTATGCGCTGTTCCATAGCCTCAACCCGCGCCTGGAATGGCTGCTGGGGCTCAGCGCCGTGTCGATGGTCGGTGGCGTCGTCGGCGGCTTGTTGGTGGTGCGCTTTCATCGCCGCCTGATTCGCCTGGCAGGACGGGCACTCAAGGCCATGAAGGTGAGCGTTGGCACCCGCCGGCGCTGGGCCCGCCGGTTGCTGCGCTTCCTCGCGGCCTTCACCCAAACGCTGAAATTGCCCCGGCGCACCCTGCTCGGGGTCTTTGCGCTGACCAGCCTGCATTGGCTATTACGCTACAGCGTGTTGTACCTGGCGCTGCGCGGCCTGGGTGGGCAGGTGCAGTGGGCCTTGAGCTTCTTGATCCAGATGCTGTCATTGACCGCCGGGCAGTTCAGCCTGCTGCCAGGCGGGGCCGGGGCGGCGGAGTTGACGTCGGCGGCACTGCTTGCGCCGATGGTGGGCAACTCCACGGCGGCGGCAGCCATTCTGATCTGGCGGGCGGTCACCTACTACTTCTATCTGTTGGCCGGTGCGCCCGTGTTTCTGTTGATGGTGGGCAAACCGCTGCTCAAGCGTCTTTTTCGGGGGCAGCGGGCGGCTTCTCACCCTCCTGCAACTGCTCCCACAACCGGGCGGCGCCGGGAAAGTCAGTACCATCCTCAGCACCCAGCGCATCCGGGTCGTAGCGACTCAGACAGCCCTCGCCCAGGGTAGCGGGTGGCCTGGAAGTCGCCTTGTCGAGTGGGTCGGTCATGGCCGCCTCCTGAAAATAAAAAGGGCCCGGAGAGTTTTACTCCCGGGCCCCTGTTTGTTCAATCCAACTGTGTGGATCAGAACACCACGGTCTTGTTGCCGTGCACCAACACGCGATCTTCCAGGTGATAACGCAAGCCACGGGCCAGCACCATCTTTTCGACGTCGCGACCGAAACGCACCATGTCTTCGATGCTGTCGCTGTGGCTGACGCGCACCACGTCCTGCTCGATGATCGGACCAGCGTCCAGCTCCTCGGTGACATAGTGACAGGTCGCGCCGATCAGCTTCACGCCGCGCAGTGACGCCTGGTGATAAGGTTTGGCACCCACGAACGACGGCAGGAAGCTGTGGTGAATGTTGATCACCTTGCCCGCGTATTCGCGGCACAGTTCCGGCGGCAGGATCTGCATGTAGCGCGCCAGCACCACCACATCGGCATCGTGCTGCTTGACCAGGCGCGACACTTCAGCGAACGCCGGCTCCTTGTCCTGCGGGTTGACCGGCACGTGGTAATACGGGATGCCATGCCATTCGACCATGCTGCGCAGGTCGTCATGGTTGGAGATCACACACGCGATCTCGCAATCGAGCTCATCGCTGTGCCAGCGGTGCAGCAGGTCCGCCAGGCAGTGGGATTCACGGCTGGCCATCAGCACGACGCGTTTCTTCTGCTCGGTGTCGGTGATGTGCCAGGTCATCGAAAACTCTTCGGCGATCGGCGCAAACGCCTCACGGAAGGCTTGCAGACCAAAAGGCAAGGTATCGGCACGAATTTCGTGACGCATGAAAAACCAACCGCTGAGATCATCCGAGTGATGGCTCGCCTCGGTGATCCAACCGTTATGAGAAGCCAGAAAGTTACTGACCTTGGCAACGATGCCAACCCGGTCCGGGCAAGCAATCACCAGCCGAAAAGTGCGCATTAGGGGGAAACTCCAGAACTTCGCAAAGGCCGCCATTCTAGCGATTGCGCAGAAAAACTGCAGTACTCCTTGTGCCTTATTCTGATCCCTGGCGCTGGCAACACCCCTTAACAGCGTAAGGTTTTACCACCGTTATATGGCCTTACACAGGCAAGCTCGGCAATTAGCAGAATTAAGCTGATTGTTTTTAGCCGCGTACCCGATAATTAACTCGACTTCACACCGCGGCGAAAAACTTCAATCTAATTCACGTAAATAGCTGCTTAAATGTTTACTTGATGAAATTGCCTGACTATTATTAGGCCACTCACCCTGTCAATCAGCGTTCTACATAAGGTAGTCCACATGTCTCTGATCAACGAATACCGTGCCACCGAAGAAGCTATCAAAGAGCTGCAAGCCCGTTTGAAGAACCTGTCGCAAGACGACAAGCTGAAAACCGAGCTGGAATTCGAAGGCAAACTGCGCACCCTGATGGGCGAATACTCCAAATCCCTGCGTGACATCATTGCGCTGCTGGATCCGGAATCGAAAGTTAAAGCACCGCGTGGCGCTGTGAAAACTACCGGCACCAAACGTGCCCGCAAGGTCAAGCAGTACAAAAACCCGCACAACGGTGAAGTGATTGAAACCAAAGGCGGCAATCACAAGACACTGAAAGAGTGGAAAGCCAAGTGGGGCGGTGACGTGGTAGAAGGTTGGGCTACCCTGCTGGGCTAAGCCTGGTCGGATCTGCACCCGATACGCGACACATTGAAAACGCCAGCTCGCTGGCGTTTTTTATTGTCTGAATGTTTTGCAGTTGCTCGGCTACAGATTCAGGCGGGCCGCTAAAGAGTCAGCATAGTCTTGCCATTCATCCAGTACCTGGCACTGAAACGCTGTCGCACTGTTTTTCAATTCCTGATGGGCCAGCTTAAATGCCGCCAGGGTATTGGGTGCGCCCCATACCGGGTCTGACAACCGTTGCTGACAGAAAAGTCTCCAGCGCTCTTGCTCCTCATTGTTCAAGGTTTCAGGAAAGTTACGCGCGCGATAGCGGAATAATAATTCAGGCAATCGATGATCATCGAACGGCCATTGCTGGCGTCCCAGTTGTACCGGCTCTGCCATGCGAACTTGTTCACATAAGCGCCGATCACGGTCGCCGATAAAACCCTCATAGAGCTGCTGCTCTGGATCGGCATTCGGCGCATATTCCTCCTCGGCGTAAACGCTCGCCAACTTGTCACGCCAAACTTCCTGTGCGTCAGTTAGTCGCAGCGCCCGTGCCTGGTAAACCTCCATATCCAATTGCAGCCGCTCGCGATCTTGCGCGCGCAGCACTTTCAAGGGCGCGACGACCGGACAGCGGTTGATGTGCAGCAACTTCAGAGGCACCGGCAGCTCACCCTGCGACAGCTCATCGCGCCGCGTATAGAGGCGCTCGCGCAACGTTTGGGCATCCAGTTCGAGCAGGGCCTGCGGGTCGAGCCCCAAGTCGCACACAATCAATGCATTGCGATTGCGCGGATGCCAGGCCAACGGCAAGACCACCCCCAGATAATGTCGCTCGGCGCTGAAGCGTCCGGAAATATGCACCAGCGGCTGCAACAGGCGCACCTGGTCCATCACCCGTTGCTTGCTCCGCAACTGGAACAGCCACTCATACAGCTTGGGTTGTTTTTCACGCACCAATCGCGCCAGGGCGATGGTCGCGCGCACGTCAGACAACGCATCGTGGGCCTGGCCGTGGTCGATGCCGTTGGCTTGCGTCAGGCGTTCGAGCTTGAGCGTCACGCGCCCGTCCTGCTCGGGCCACACAATCCCCTCCGGCCGCAGGGCATAGGCGGTACGCATCACATCGATCAAGTCCCAGCGGCTGTTACCGCCCTGCCACTCGCGTGCGTAAGGGTCGAAAAAGTTGCGATAGAGACTGTAGCGCGTCATTTCATCGTCAAAGCGCAGGGTGTTATAACCCGCGCCGCAGGTGCCGGGGGCCGCGAGTTCGGCGTGCACCCGGGTCATGAAGTCCGCTTCGGCAAGGCCTTTGTGCGCCAGGACCTGCGGCGTGATACCGGTGATCGCACACGCTGCCGGATGGGGCAGGATATCGTCGCTGGGCCGGCAATACAGATTGATCGGCGGGCCGACCTCGTTGAGCTCGAGGTCGGTACGAATGCCGGCTACCTGCAGCGGGCGATCGCTGCGCGGGTTGATTCCGGTGGTTTCATAGTCGTACCAGAAAATGGAGGTCACGGGCTGTTCCTGTGCTGAAGACCGGCAAAGTCTAGGCGCTGCAAGGGGCCAGGGGCCAGCGATACCTTACTGGACAAATATCCAGCAAAATCTTGAAGGGTTGCTTCCCGCCTCGACACTGCTAGCATCCGTGTCTCTCAGTCGCTTCGCACTGCCAAGGAACGCAATGCCAACAGCTCCTCTGGATACCTGCTACCAGATCGAGACCCCCGAGGGTATCGACCTGCCCTTGCGACCTGCCGGCCTTGCGCCAAGGGCATTGGCCTACGCCTTCGATCTGCTCGCGCGCGGCGTGATCATGGGCATCCTGCTGGTGCCCCTGGCGCTGCTTGGCAACCTCGGCCTAGGCCTGGGCGCGCTGCTGCTGTTCCTGGTCAGTTGGTGGTACATGGTGCTGTTCGAAGTGCTCAACCAGGGCTGCTCGCCCGGCAAGCAGGTCATGGGCCTGCGGGTGGTACAGGATGACGGCACGGCCATCGGTTGGTCGGCATCACTGATCCGGAACCTGCTGCGTTTTGTCGACATGCTGCCCTTCGGCTACTTCTTCGGCGCCATCAGTTGCCTGCAACATCCGCACTTCAAGCGGCTTGGCGACCTGGCGGCGGGAACGCTGGTGGTCTACCGCGAACAGTCGCTGGCCCGCCGCCCCCTACCTCAGGCAGCCGCCCTGCGCCTGCCCTTCGCGCTGGAGCTGAGCGAACAGCGGGCCATCCTCGGTTTCGCCGAACGCCAGGCCGACCTGTCTGCCGAGCGGGTGCACGAACTGGCTGCAATCCTCGCCGCGCCCTTGCAGGTGCCTCCGGCTCGCGCCGTGGAGCAACTTAACGGTGTGGCCCGTGGTTTGCTGGGGCCGACATGAAGCAGAGCCTTTTTGAAAGCCGGCACCAGCAGCAATGGCAGACCTTCGCTGAACAGCTGAAACAGTTGGAGCGCGGCAAAGCCTGCGAGGTGGCCGACTTCCCTTATCACTATCGACGCCTGTGCCAACACCTGGCCCTGGCCCAGGAGCGCGGCTACAGCAGTTACCTGGTGGACCGCCTGCAACAACTGGCGCTGCGCGGCCACCAGCAACTGTATCGCCATCGCAGCCAAACGACGGCGAACATGGTGGCCTTCATCCTCGCCGATTTCCCGCGCCTGGTACGCGAACAATGGCGCTTCGTGCTGATCGCCAGCCTGCTGTTCTTTGGCAGCCTGCTGGGCATAGCCCTGTTGGTCTACCTGTTTCCCGACCTGATCTACAGCATCGTCAGCCCGCAACAGGTGGCCGAGATGCAAAGCATGTACGACCCCGCCGCCAGTCGTCTGGGCCGCGCGGCCGAACGCGCCTCCAGCGAAGACTGGATGATGTTTGGCTATTACGTGATGCACAACATCGGCATCGCCTTCCAGACCTTTGCCGCAGGCTTGCTGTTCGGCCTGGGCAGCGTGTTCTTCCTGGTCTTCAACGGCTTGATCATCGGCGCGGTCTCCGGGCACCTGAGTGAAATCGGCTACGGCCAGACCTTCTGGTCATTCGTGATCGGCCATGGTGCCTTCGAACTCAGCGCCATCGCACTGGCCGGTGCGGCGGGCCTGCAACTGGGCTGGTCACTGATCGCGCCAGGGCCGTTGGCACGTAGCGAATCCCTGCGCCTGGCGGCCCGCAAAAGCGTGCAGATGCTCTGCGGAGTCATGGTGTTCCTGCTGATCGCAGCGTTCATCGAAGCCTACTGGTCATCCACCACGAGCATTGCGCCGTGGATCAAATACCTGGTGGGCAGCGCACTATGGCTGCTGGTGGCCGCCTATCTGATCTTCGCTGGTCGGACTCATAATGCGCCTGACTGACGCCAGTGTGGTCATCCGCCCGCGTACCTCCTGGGAAGCCATGGACCTCGGCGTACTGATGGCCCGGGAACATCGTGCAGTGCTGATGGGCAGTTGGGCGCTGGTCAGCCTGCCTGTGTTCCTGCTGCTCACCGCGCTGCTGTGGCAGTACCCGTCTTACGCCCTATTCCTGTTCTGGTGGCTCAAGCCTGCCTTCGAGCGCTTACCGTTGTACATTCTTTCCAAGGCCCTGTTTGGTGAAACGCCGAGCCTGAAGCAGTCCGTTCGCCAGTGGCCACGCCTGCTCAAGGGGCAACTGTTCGCCAGCCTGACCTGGCGCCGGCTGAGCCTGAGCCGCAGCTTCATGCTGCCGGTGAACCAGCTCGAAGGCCTGGATGGGCCAGTGCGTCAACAACGCCTGGGCGTACTGCAACAGCGCAATGCAGGTGCCGCGCGCTGGCTGACGATTATCGGGGTGCATCTGGAGATCGGCCTATGGTTCGGGTGCATGGCGCTGTTCTATCTATTCATCCCGGAGCAGGTCGAACTGGATTGGGACTGGCAGCGGCTGGTACTGGCGACAGGCCCGCAGGGGCTATGGCTGGAACACCTGAGCAACGCGTTCTATGCGCTGGTCCTGGTGTTCTGGGAGCCCATCTACGTCGCCTGCGGTTTCAGCCTGTACCTCAACCGTCGCACCGTTCTGGAAGCCTGGGACCTGGAACTGGTGTTTCGCCGGTTGCGCCAACGCCTGAGCGGTGTCGCGCCGCTGTTGCTGCTGGTCGTCGGGCTCACGCTGGTGCAACTGAGCCCATCGGCGCAGGCCGATCAAACCGCTGATCTGAAGCCCCTCGGCACCCAGGCGGCCAGCCAATCGATCAAGGCGCTATTGGAAAAACCGCCGTTCAAGAATCCGCAAACCGTCACCCGTTATCGTTTTGGCGAGGAAAAACCCGCCACGCCCCCCAAAGCCCATGGGGACGGTAAATTACCTGCCTGGCTCCAGCAATTGCTCGACAACCTCAACAGCAACACCTTCAAGCACGTGGCCCAAGGCTTGGAGATACTGTTATGGAGCGTGGTGATTGGCGGGCTGGCCCTGGTGGTATGGCGCTACCGTGAATGGCTGCGCACATTTGTCAGCCGCAAACGGCGACCTCAACCCAACATAGCAAGACCTGCGCCTGCCCAATTGTTCGGCCTGGAACTGGGGGTCGAGACATTGCCCGACGATATCGCCAGCGCCGCCGAACAGCTATGGCCCACCCGCCCGCGGGAAGCCCTGGGCCTGCTGTATCGCGGCCTGCTCAGCCGGCTGCTGCATGAATTCAACCTGCCACTCAAAAGTGCCGACACCGAGGGCCAGGTGCTGGAGCGTATTCATCAGTTGCAGCAACCGCAGTTGCTGGCATTCAGCAGCGAATTGACCGCTCACTGGCAAAACCTCGCCTATGGCCATCGACTGCCTCCCGGCACCGCCCAGCAAAAGCTGTGCAGCGATTGGCGCGCACTCTTCAGTAGCGGAGCCAGCCAATGAACCGGCCATTACTGTGGATTGCCGCGCTGCTGGCCTGCCTGTTGGGAGCGGGCGGCCTGTATGCCTGGCACAAGGCAATTCCCTATGAGGAGGTTGTGGATCGTGGCCCATCGCCGGAGGCACTGGCCAACCCCTACCTCGCGGCGGAGGATTTCCTGCGCCGGCAAGGCCTGGCGGTAACACAGGCCAACGGGCTTGAGCGGCTTGCCGATCTGCCCGCCCCAGGCCACAGCCTGCTGTTGCTGGGGGAGCGTGGCAACATGACTCCAGGCCAGGTCGAACAACTGCTGGCGTGGGCAAAAGCCGGGGGGCACCTGTTACTGGTGGCCGAGGCGTTATGGGATGAAGAGACCGGTAAAAGCGGCGACCTGCTGCTCGATCGTCTCAATCTTCACCAAACCCTTAGCGATGACTTCGACGAGCCGGCGGCGCCGCGCAAAAAGATCGCGCCGGACCTCACGAAACTGTATGTCGACAATGAAACCGCGCCGGCTTATTTCAGTTTTGACACCGACTTCAACCTTACCGACCCCAGGCACCTGGCGCAGTTTTCAGCCAACAGCGCCAAGTCCAGCCATCTGATGCAACTTGACCTGGGGCGAGGCCGCGTTACGGTGCTCACCGACAGCGACCTGTGGAAAACCCCGAGCATCGGCAAGCACGACAATGCCTGGCTGCTGTGGTACCTGAACCAGGGCACCGACGTCACCCTGCTGTTCAACAGCGATGCGGACAACCTGCTTACCCTGCTGGCCCGTTACTTCCCCCAGGCCCTCGTCGCGCTGGTCGCACTGCTTGCCCTGGCACTCTGGCACGCCGGCCTGCGCCAGGGCCCGATCCAGGCACCCGCACCCAAGGCGCGTCGACAGCTACAGGAGCATTTGCGCGCCAGCGCCGACTTCCTGCTACGCCGCAGCGGCCAGGGCGCCTTGCTGCAAGCCTTGCAGCAGGATTTACTGCGCACCGCCCGGCGCCGTCACCCCGGCTTTGAACACCTCGACATGGCAGAACAATGTCAGGTGCTGGAACACCTGACGCGACAACCCTCCCCTATCATCCGCCAGGCACTCGGCGCACCTGCGCTGAAACGGCTCTCCAGCGCCGATTTCAGCCAACAGGTGGCGTGTCTGCAAACCCTCAGGAATGCCCTATGAGCGACTCTCCAATGGCCACAACCCTGAACGCAGAAAATACTATCCAAACCGCAAGTCAACAGGCCCAGGCCCTGCGCGTTGAATTACGCAAGGCAGTCATTGGCCAGGACGCGGTGATCGATGACGTGCTCACCGCATTGATTGCAGGTGGCCATGTGCTGCTTGAGGGTGTGCCCGGCCTTGGCAAAACCTTGCTGGTGCGTGCCCTGGCCCGTTGCTTCGGCGGCGATTTCGCACGCATCCAGTTCACGCCGGACCTGATGCCCAGCGACGTCACCGGCCACGCGGTGTATGACCTGCAGACCGAACAGTTCAAGCTGCGCAAGGGGCCGTTGTTCACTCACCTGCTGCTGGCCGACGAAATCAACCGCGCCCCGGCCAAGACCCAGGCCGCACTGCTCGAAGCCATGCAGGAGCGCCAGGTCACCCTGGAGGGCGAGGCATTGCCCATCGGCGCGCCGTTCATGGTGCTTGCCACCCAGAACCCGATCGAACAGGAAGGCACCTACCCGTTGCCCGAAGCCGAGTTGGACCGCTTCATGCTCAAGGTGCGCATGGACTATCCCGACGCCCAACAGGAAGTGGACATGGTGCGCGAAGTGACCCGCTCGTCCAGGGCCGACATGCTCGATGTGCAACCGTTGCGTACCGTGCTGCAAGCCGAAGACGTGGTGCAGATGCAACAGATTGCCAGCGGCATGCCCCTGGATGAACAGGTGCTCGACTATGCCGTACGCCTGGCGCGGGCCACGCGCAGTTGGCCGGGCTTGACCATCGGCGCAGGCCCACGGGCCTCTATCGCCCTGATTCGCGGCGCTCGTGCCCGTGCGCTGTTGCGCGGCGGCGACTTCGTGACCCCGGATGACGTCAAGGGATGCGCCCTGGCGGTGCTGCGTCACCGCGTACGGCTCGCGCCCGAACTGGACATCGATGGCCTGGAGGTGGACCAGGTGATCAAGCAGTTGCTCGACCAGATTGCGGCCCCCAGGCAGTAACGCCAGCATGAAACCGACCCGTCTGTTCCTGACCTGGCTGGGTGTCCTGTTGGCCCTCAGTATCCTGCTGGGCGCGTCGATGGCCTTGCAGGTCAAGGTGCCCGATACCTTGCACGCAATCGCCTGGGGCCTGCTATTGGCCCTGCTGGTACTGGCGATGCTCGATGCCATACGGTTACGCCGCCGCCCTTCGGTGCGTGTGCGCAGGGCGTTGCCCGGCAGCCTGGCATTGGGGCGCTGGGGAGAAGTGCGCCTGTCACTGGAACACGACTATCCACAACCGCTGACCGTGCAGGTGTTCGATCACGTGCCCGACGGGCTGGTTGTGGATAACCTGCCGCAATCCATTTTGCTGCGCCCGGGCGAGCGTGGTGAGTTGGGCTATCGTGTGCGCCCCGTGCGACGTGGACATTTCAGCTTCAGCCGCTGCGAAATCCACCTGCCCAGCCCGTTGGGGTTGTGGTCGGCGCGGCGCTGGCTCGACGTCCCGGACGCCACTCGCGTGTACCCGGACTTCGCGCGCTTGTCCGGTGCGCAGTTGCAGGGGGTGGATAACTGGCTGAGCCAACTGGGTGTGCGCCAGCATCAGCGGCGTGGACCGGGCCTGGAGTTTCATCAATTACGCGAATTTCGCGACGGCGACAGCCTGCGTCAGATCGACTGGAAAGCCACGGCACGACAACGCACGCCGATTGCCCGGGAATATGAGGATGAGCGTGACCAACAGATTGTATTCATGCTCGATTGCGGCCGGCGCATGCGCAGCCAGGACGACGAGTTGTCCCACTTTGATCACGCCCTGGATGCCTGCCTGTTACTGGGTTACGTCGCCTTGCGCCAAGGCGATGCAGTCGGGCTGTGTACCTTTGCCGGCGACCAGCCGCGTTACCTGGCGCCGGCCAAGGGCAGCGGCCAGTTGAACGTCTTGCTCAATGCCGTCTACGACTTGCACAGCACACGCAAGACAGCTGACTACGAGGCCGCCGCCAGCCAATTGCTGGCTCGGCAAAAACGCCGCGCATTGGTGATCGTGGTCACTAACCTGCGCGATGAAGACGATGAGGCACTGGTGAGTGCGATCAAGCGCATCGCTCGGCACCACCGCGTGCTGATCGCGAGTTTGCGAGAAGAAGTACTCGATCAATTGCGCCAGGCCCCGGTGCAAACCCTGCCCGAAGCATTGGCCTACAGCGGCGCGATTGACTACCTCAACAGGCGCAACCAGCTGCATGACCGCCTGGATGCCCATGGGCTGCCCGTGCTGGATAGCTTGCCGTCGGCATTGGGTGCCGCGCTGGTGACGCGTTACCTGCGCTGGAAAAAAGCCGGCGTGTTCTGAACGCATGCGCAGCCGCCATTGCCGACTGCATCTGCTGTTCAGGCGGATGCCTGGAGAGGATCAAAACTGAAGTACTGCAACAAGGCGCTGATCAGTTGTGCATAACCTTCACATGCCTGAAGCACGCGGAAACCTGAGTCGTAATGCTGCGGGTTGACGTCTTCACGGCTCCACAGACAGGTCGCGGTGATGTCAACCGCGTGGAACTCGCCGTCAGGGGCCGGAATCTTCACGCGCAACTCAAAATCAGCGTTGATCATCATCGGTAACTGGCTGATCAACATCAGCCCATCCTCGGAAACGTCGCCCAGAAAACCGATTGGCTTGTCCGTAAGCCGATTGAACACCTGCAAGAAATAAGGCAGTTGATGCCGTTCGATCCGTCGTTCGATAAACATGGTGAAGTCGCCATCCCATAAAGCCAGTGATTCGGAACGAGCCCATCGCCCGCCCTCCCTGGATATCGGTGTGACAAACGGTCGTCGTCACGAGACAGCTACCGAACCCGGGTTGCATTCTTTCGAATAGAAAGTTGTACAAATATGCATTCAAAGAATAGCTCAAGACTGGCAACAGGCCAGTTATCAAACGACAAATATCATTACAAAGAAGTCGGCCGCGGTTGCGCCACGCTTGCGCCAGAGTAGTGCCCCAACTGGCGCAAGGTATCGAGCCTCGCACGGGCGCGGTAAGCGTACTCGCTGGAAGGGTACTGACTGATGATGAACTGGTAGGTTTGGGCGGCATCGACGAACAGTTTCTGCCGTTCCAGGCACTGCCCGCGCAGCATCGAAACCTCGGGTTGCACATAGCGACGGGTACGGCTTTCGCGGTCGACCTGGGACAACTCCAGGGTAACCCGCGCGCAATCACCCACCCCATAGGCACGGTAAGCGTTGTTCAAATGGTGGTCCATTGACCAGCGGGTGCAGCCGACAACACTGACGGCCAGGGCAGCAACGAGCAAAATTCGCATGGGGGTTCTCCTGTCTTGTGCAGTGTATCGACCCCTTGCCGAAAATCTTCAAGGGTGTTCGCCTTTTCAACCGCCGCAAAAACAAGCCGATCGTCGATAAGTAGTGCAAACGAACAATGACTACAACGAAAGAGCATAGTAGCCTTCCCCAGCGCTTGAACTCAGGAGTCTGTGCATGTCCGTCCGTCGTACCAAAATCGTCGCCACCCTTGGCCCGGCCAGCAACTCGCCGGAAGTCCTCGAACAGCTGATTCTGGCTGGTTTGGACGTTGCCCGTCTGAACTTCTCCCACGGCACCCCGGACGAGCACAAGGCTCGCGCCAAGCTGGTGCGTGACCTGGCCGCCAAACACGGCCGCTTCGTGGCACTGCTGGGTGACCTGCAAGGCCCGAAGATCCGTATCGCCAAATTCGCCAACAAGCGGATCGAGCTGAAGATCGGTGACAAATTCACCTTCTCCACCAGCCATCCGCTGACTGAAGGCACCCAGGACGTGGTCGGCATCGACTACCCGGACCTGGTCAAGGACTGCGGCGTCGGCGACGAACTGCTGCTCGATGACGGCCGCGTGGTCATGCGCGTCGACACCGCGACCCCGACCGAACTGCATTGCACCGTGATCATCGGCGGCCCGTTGTCCGACCACAAAGGCATCAACCGTCGCGGCGGTGGCCTGACCGCACCGGCCCTGACTGAAAAAGACAAGGCCGACATCAAGCTCGCCGCCGAGATGGAAGTGGACTACCTCGCCGTGTCCTTCCCGCGCGACGCCGCCGACATGGAATACGCCCGTAAACTGCGCGACGAAGCCGGTGGTACCGCTTGGCTGGTGGCGAAGATCGAACGCGCCGAAGCCGTGGCCGATGACGAAACCCTCGACGGCCTGATCAAGGCGTCCGACGCCGTGATGGTTGCCCGTGGCGACCTGGGCGTGGAAATCGGCGATGCCGAGCTAATCGGTATCCAGAAGAAGATCATCCTGCACGCGCGCCGCCACAACAAAGCGGTGATCGTTGCGACCCAGATGATGGAGTCGATGATCCAGAACCCGATGCCGACCCGCGCCGAAGTGTCCGACGTGGCCAACGCCGTGCTCGACTACACCGACGCCGTGATGCTCTCGGCTGAAAGCGCTGCCGGCCCATACCCGTTGGAGGCCGTCCAGGCCATGGCGCGCATCTGCGTCGGCGCTGAAAAGCACCCCACCAGCAAGACCTCCAGCCACCGCATCGGCAAGGTTTTCGAAAGCTGCGACCAGAGCATCGCCCTGGCGGCCATGTACACCGCCAACCACTTCCCGGGCGTCAAGGCAATCATCGCCCTGACCGAAAGTGGCTATACCCCGTTGATCATGTCGCGCATCCGTTCCTCGGTGCCGATCTACGCGTTCACCCCTCACCGCGAAGCCCAGGCCCGCGCGGCGATGTTCCGCGGCGTGTACACCATTCCCTTCGATCCGGCCTCGCTGGCACCCAACGAAGTCAGCCAGAAAGCCATCGACGAGCTGGTCAAACGCGGCGTCGTAGAGAAAGGCGACTGGGTCATCCTGACCAAAGGTGACAGCTACCACACCACCGGTGGCACCAATGGCATGAAGATCCTGCATGTGGGCGACCCGCAGTACTGAGTGACACGCTGAAAAAAATAAAAGCCCCGCCATGAGAATGGCGGGGCTTTTTGCATTTAAGGGATCATCGCGGCGAGCTATCTACACAACCGCTGTTCGCAGCCCCCACGCTAACCACGATGCGAAGCGAGCCGCTCTTGACCTTGATCTTGATCTGCTTTTGATCTTAGGCGCCCCGTCAAACCACGCTGGCCGGAATTCGCCATGGATTTGGGGGGTAAACCGGCAGGGATGCCGGTTTAGCCGCCCCGCGCCATGGATGGCGCGTGGCGGCGGCCCCCCAAATCCATGGCGGATTACGGGCACACCGAGCCTAAGCGAGGTGCCGAGTGGTGGGGCAAGAGCGTTTTGCTTACTTTTGCGCTTTTCAAAAGTGAGCCGCCGTCAGGGCGGAACCCTAAGTGGCCGTTACCGCAGAAACGGATATGTACTCGGTCTGATCCAGAATCCTGGTCGGCCCAGAGGCCGCCATCGGGGGCAAGCCCCCTCCCACAGTTAACCGCGTACACCCGCAACGCCTGTGCTCGACAGCCAGCGTTCAACCACGGGGCAGGAATACATCGGCCAGCAGTTGATTACGCGGCAGCCCCGCCAGGAACAAGCGTTTGGAAAAGGCTTCGACGCTGTCAGGATGCCCGCAGACTAAGGCCAGCGTTTGCCGCGATATGAGCCGCAGTTGCCCCAATGCCTGGGCCAACTCATGTGCGGTCCACAACTCCACTGTAAGATTCTGATGCTGCGCGGCCAGCGCCATCAGGGGTTCGGCCAGATAATGCCCATCAGCATCATGCGCCAGATGAACCACGCGAATGGCACCTTGGTGATCCTGGCGCAACGCCTCACGCAGCACCCCCCACAAGGGCCCCAGCCCGGTACCGGAGGCGAGCAGCCACAGCGGTCGCGCCTGCCAGTCCGGATCGTAATGCAGCGCCCCGCCGCGCAACTCGCCCAGGCGCAGACAATCACCCAGGTTCAACTGTCGCGCCGCATCGCTGAATTCACCGGGTAAGCGGCAATCCAGATGAAACTCCAGGTACGGATCCTCCTGCGGCAAACTCGCCAGGGAATACGGCCGCGCCACCTGCCCCGCCCACAACACCAGGTGCTGCCCGGCCCTGTACCGCAGGCCGCGCTCGGGTTGCAGGCGCAGACGCAGCACCGATGCCGTCAGCCAATCGGCACCCACCACCTGCGCCGCCACACCATCGCGCACAGGATCAAAGGCTTCGACCTGCAGATCGCCAACCACCTGGCACTGGCACGCCAGGCGCCAACCATGCTGGCGCTGCTGCGGGCTCAACGCGTCAGGTTGGCGGTCCTGAACCTCGCCCTGGCAACGTACCAGGCAGGCATGGCAACTGCCGGCGCGGCAACTGTAGGGCACGGCCACACCTGCCTGGTTCAGGGCATCCAGCAGGTTGCTGCCGGTGGCGACCGACCAGTGGCGTTCGCCGACGTGCAGTTCAGGCATATAAAGGCTCTATCAGAAGGGACGCGCACAGGGAATCATGCCTGCGACAGTTTGACCATAGTCGGGTGTATCGGCCACCGCCACGGGTTATACTGCCGCGCCTTTTTAGCGTCGCGCCTGCACCAATGGCGTGCCTGTGGAAGGTGGCTTCAGCCGACCGATGCAACACTGAAGCCACCTTTATTGAATGTTCCCTTATAGAGGAGCGCGACTCATGACCGTGATCAAGCAAGACGACCTGATTCAGAGCGTTGCCGACGCCCTGCAATTCATTTCCTACTACCACCCGGTTGATTTCATCCAGGCGATGCACGAGGCCTACCTGCGCGAAGAATCGCCGGCGGCCCGTGACTCCATCGCCCAGATCCTGATCAACTCGCGCATGTGCGCCACCGGCCATCGCCCGATCTGCCAGGACACCGGCATCGTCACCGTGTTCGTGCGCGTGGGCATGGACGTACGTTGGGATGGCGCCACCATGGGCCTGGACGACATGATCAACGAAGGCGTGCGTCGCGCCTACAACCTGCCGGAAAACGTCCTGCGCGCATCCATCCTCGCCGACCCGGCAGGTGCGCGCAAAAACACCAAGGACAACACCCCGGCGGTGATCCACTACTCCATCGTCCCGGGTAACACCGTGGAAGTGGACGTGGCCGCCAAGGGCGGTGGTTCCGAAAACAAGTCGAAAATGGCGATGCTCAACCCGTCCGACTCGATCGTCGACTGGGTGCTCAAGACCGTTCCGACCATGGGCGCCGGCTGGTGCCCACCGGGCATGCTCGGCATCGGCATCGGCGGCACGGCCGAGAAAGCCGCGGTGATGGCCAAGGAAGTGTTGATGGAATCCATCGACATCCATGAACTGAAGAAGCGCGGCCCGCAGAACCGTATCGAAGAGATGCGCCTGGAGCTGTTCGAGAAGGTCAACCAACTGGGCATCGGCGCCCAGGGCCTGGGTGGCCTGACCACCGTGCTCGACGTGAAGATCATGGACTACCCGACTCACGCCGCTTCCCTGCCGGTGTGCATGATCCCCAACTGCGCCGCCACCCGCCATGCGCATTTCGTGCTCGACGGTTCGGGCCCGGCATCGCTGGAAGCGCCATCGTTGGACGCCTACCCGGAGATCGTCTGGGAAGCCGGCCCATCGGCCCGTCGCGTCAACCTCGATACCCTGACTCCGGAAGAAGTGCAGAGCTGGAAGCCGGGCGAAACCGTGTTGCTCAACGGCAAGATGCTCACCGGCCGCGACGCCGCGCACAAGCGCATGGTCGAGATGCTGAACAAGGGCGAGACCCTGCCGGTGGACCTCAAGGGTCGCTTCATCTACTACGTCGGCCCGGTTGATCCGGTGCGCGAAGAAGTGGTTGGCCCGGCAGGCCCGACCACCGCGACGCGAATGGACAAGTTCACCCGTCAGATCCTCGAACAGACCGGCCTGTTGGGCATGATCGGCAAATCCGAGCGCGGCCCGACCGCTATCGAAGCGATCAAGGACCACAAGGCCGTCTACCTGATGGCCGTAGGCGGTGCCGCTTACCTGGTGGCCCAAGCCATCAAGCAATCGCGCGTCGTCGCTTTCGCCGAACTGGGCATGGAAGCGATCTACGAGTTCGACGTGAAGGACATGCCGGTTACCGTTGCGGTGGACAGCAACGGCGAGTCGGTACACATCACCGGCCCTGCCATCTGGCAGAAGAAGATCAGTGAGAGCCTGGCGGTGGAAGTGCAGTAAGCACCTCCCTCCAAGGATAAAGGCGACTGCGGCCCCAAGGCCCAGTCGCCTTTTTTTTTGATGAGTGCAGTCAAATGTGGGAGGGGGCTTGCTCCCTCCCACACAAGCCCCCTCACTGCACTACCCAATGGCTCATGGTATGGTGCTCGCCCCTTACCGGCCTGTTCATCATCGTATGATCGCGATCCCTCGCCCCCTGCGCCTGACGTTCTATTCCCTGCTGATCATCGCCGGTGCCGTGCTGGCTGCCGCCCTGGCCACGCGCCATGCCGAACGCCAGGCCCTGGTGGACGATGCCGCTCGCGCCAACCAGCAGCTCGCGCTGTATGCCAACTCGCTGCACACCCTGATCGAACGCTACCGCGCCCTGCCCGCCGTGCTGGCCCTGGACTCGGAGATGATCAACGCCTTGAAGGGCCCGCTGGATGCCGGCACCCAGGACCTGCTCAACCGCAAACTGGAGCGCATCAACAGCGCCGCGCAGTCGTCCACCCTGGAATTGATGGACCGCACCGGCCTGGCCATCGCCGCCAGCAACTGGAAACTGCCCAGCAGTTATGTGGGACACAACTACGCATTTCGGCCTTATTTCAGCCAGACCCTGAGCCAGGGCACCGGGCGCTTTTATGCCGTGGGGGTGACCACCGGGATCCCGGGCTACTTCCTTTCCAGCGCGGTGGTCGATGAGCACGAGCAGTTCCTTGGCGCCATGGTGGTCAAGCTGGAGTTTCCCGAGCTGGAGCGCGAATGGGCCCAGGGCAATGACTTGCTGCTGGTCAGCGATGCACGCGGCATTGTGTTTATCGCCAACCAGCCGGGCTGGCGCTATCGCAACCTGCGGCCGTTGTCAGAGAGCGACCTGGCTGAACTCAAGGCCACCCGTCAATACGACAAGAAGCAACTGCAGCCGCTGGAGACCCGCACCCTGCAACGCTTCGACGACAACAGCCACTTGATGCGCGTCAACGGCCCCGACGGCAGCGCCAACTACATCTGGGAGTCGCTGCCGCTCAAGTCCGAAGGCTGGACCCTGCACCTGCTGCGCAAACCCCAGTTCCCGCTGGAAGACCAGCGCAACGCCGGCCTTGCCGCCGCCGGTTCGTGGCTGGCCCTGGTGTTTCTTGTGCTGTTCCTGAGCCAGCGTTGGCGCCTGGCGCGCCTGCGTCAACGCAGCCGCGAAGAGCTTGAGCAATTGGTCGAGGAGCGCACCCAGGCCCTGCGCACCGCCCAGGATGGCCTGGTGCAGTCGGCCAAACTGGCGGCGCTGGGGCAGATGTCCGCTGCTCTTGCCCACGAAATCAACCAACCGCTGACCGCGCAACGCATGCAATTGGCGACGCTGCGGCTGTTGCTCGACCACGGCCGCGTGGACGATGCCTACAAGGCACTCACACCGCTGGATGACATGCTCACGCGCATGGCGGCGCTGACGGGCCACCTCAAGACCTTCGCCCGCAAAAGCCCCAGCGGCCTGCGCGAACGCCTGGACCTGGCCACCGTGGTCGACCAGTCCCTGCACCTGCTCGACGCGCGCCTGCGCGATGAACATATCGGCCTGGCGCTGGACCTGACCCGCCCTGCCTGGGTACGCGGCGACGCGATTCGCCTCGAACAAGTATTGATCAACCTGCTGCGCAACGCCCTGGATGCCATGGTCGACAGGCCGCGCAAACGCCTGGAAATCCGTTTGCATGCCGACCAACAGCTCTGGCAGTTAAGCGTCAGCGACAGCGGTGGCGGGATTGCCGAAGAACACTTGAACAACGTCTTCGACCCCTTCTTCACCACCAAACCAGTGGGCGACGGGCTCGGCTTGGGGTTGGCGGTGTCCTACGCTATCGTGCACGAACTGGGCGGACGCCTGATCGCCGGCAACCGGGGCGACGGCGCAGTGTTTACCTTGACCTTGCCTGTCGCGCTGGAGACGCCCGATCTATGTTGAATGCGGTGATTGTGGTCGATGACGAAGCCAGCATTCGTACGGCCGTCGAACAATGGTTGAGCCTGTCGGGTTTCGAGGTGCAGTTGTTCAGCCGTGCCGAAGAATGCCTGGCGCAGTTGCCCAGGGACTTCCCCGGCGTGATCCTGAGCGATGTGCGCATGCCCGGTCTCAGCGGCCTGGAGTTGCTGGCCGAAGTCCAGCGCCGCGATGCCGACCTGCCGGTCATCCTGCTCACCGGCCATGGCGATGTCCCCATGGCCGTCGACGCCATGCGCGATGGTGCCTACGACTTCCTGGAAAAACCCTTCAGCCCGGATACCCTGCTCAATAGCCTGCGTCGAGCGCTCGACAAACGTGGCCTGGTCCTGGAAAACCGCCGCCTGCATCAGCAGGCCGACCATCGCGCCCAGCTCGAATCCAGCCTGCTGGGTGTGTCCCGCAGTCTGCAGAACCTGCGCCGTCAGGTGCTGGACCTGGCCACGCTGCCGGTCAATGTGTTGATCCGTGGCGAGACCGGCAGCGGCAAGGAACTGGTCGCCCGCTGCCTGCATGATTTCGGCCCACGGGCGAAGAAGCCGTTTGTCGCGCTCAATTGCGCGGCCATTCCCGAGCAACTGTTCGAGGCCGAGTTGTTCGGCCATGAAAGCGGCGCGTTCACCGGCGCCCAGGGCAAGCGTATCGGCAAGCTGGAGTATGCCCACGGCGGCACGCTGTTCCTCGATGAAATCGAAAGCATGCCCCTGGCCCAACAGGTGAAATTGTTGCGGGTGCTGCAGGAGCAGAAGCTGGAGCGGTTGGGCTCCAATCAAAGCATCCAGGTGGATTTGCGCATCATTGCCGCCACCAAGCCGGACCTGCTGGAAGAGGCCCGTGCCGGGCGGTTTCGCGAAGACCTGGCGTATCGCCTGAACGTCGCGCAACTGCGCCTGCCGGCGCTGCGCGAGCGGCGCGAAGATATTCCGCTGCTGTATGAGCATTTTGCGCAAAGCGCTGCCGAGCGCTTGGGCCGCCAGGTCGAGCCCTTGAGCGGGCTGCAATTGGGGCGCCTGCTCAGTCATGACTGGCCGGGCAACGTGCGTGAGCTGGCGAACGTCGCCGAGCGCCAGGTACTGGGGCTTGGAGAGCCAGAACCTGAAGGTGTCGAGGCCGGGCAATCGTTGGCGGCGCAACAGGAAGCCTTCGAGGCGCATTGCCTGAAAGCTGCGCTGGCCCGGCATAAAGGCGATATCAAGGCGGTGCTCGCCGAGCTGCAACTGCCGCGCCGCACCTTCAATGAAAAGATGCAGCGGCATGGGTTGGCAAGGGAGATGTTTCTCTAGCGGCCTTCCGATCGGTATCGGGGGCAAGCCCCCTCCCACATTTTGATTTGTGAACAAATTCAAGTGTGGGAGGGGGCTTGCCCCCGATGAGGCCCGCAGCCATAAGCGGATTTCCGCTCATTACCCCAAAACCATCAGCAACTTTCCGCTCAAAAAAATCTTGAAACCCTTCTATCCCGGGCCTTCATCCACCTGGCACAGCTTCTGCTATAGCCCAAGCCAGGCAGTGCTCAAGCACGCTTCATAAAAACAACTAGATGAAGGATCCTTCAATGGATAACTCCAATACCTTGCCTCTGGGGTCGGCGGCTGCGCCGGCGAAAGAACGCACGACCTCCAGCCGGATCAAATCGATCTTCAGCGGCTCCGTCGGCAACATGGTCGAGTGGTATGACTGGTACGTCTATGCCGCCTTCTCGCTGTACTTCGCCAAGACCTTCTTCCCCAAAGGCGACACCACCGCCCAATTGCTCAACACCGCCGCGATCTTCGCCGTGGGCTTTCTGATGCGCCCTATCGGCGGTTGGCTGATGGGCCTGTACGCCGACAAAGTCGGGCGTAAGAAAGCCTTGATGGCCTCGGTCTACCTGATGTGCTTCGGCTCACTGCTGATTGCCCTGAGCCCCAGTTATGAGCTCATCGGTATCGGTGCGCCCATCCTGCTGGTATTCGCCCGCTTGCTGCAGGGGCTGTCGGTGGGTGGCGAATACGGCACCTCCGCCACGTACCTCAGCGAGATGGCGACCAAGGAACGTCGTGGTTTCTATTCCAGCTTCCAGTACGTCACCCTGATCTCCGGCCAGCTCATCGCGCTGGGCGTGCTGATCGTGCTGCAGCAAACCCTGACCACCGAACAGCTGTATGCCTGGGGCTGGCGTATCCCGTTCGCCATCGGCGCCCTGTGTGCAGTGGTGGCGCTGTATCTGCGTCGCGGCATGGAAGAGACCGAGTCGTTCACCAAGAAGGAAAAAGCCAAGGAAAGCGCGATGCGCACCTTGATGCGCCACCCCAAGGAACTGCTCACCGTAGTCGGCCTGACCATGGGCGGCACCCTGGCGTTCTACACCTACACCACCTACATGCAGAAATACCTGGTGAACACCGTCGGCATGAGCATCTCCGATTCCACCACCATTTCGGCGGCGACGCTGTTCCTGTTCATGTGCCTGCAACCCCTGGTGGGCGGGCTGTCGGACAAGATCGGCCGGCGCCCGATCCTGATCGCCTTCGGCGTCCTCGGTACGCTGTTCACCGTGCCTATCCTCACCACCCTGCACACCATCCAGACCTGGTGGGGCGCGTTCTTCCTGATCATGGCCGCGCTGATCATCGTCAGCGGCTATACCTCGATCAATGCGGTGGTCAAGGCCGAGCTGTTCCCGACCGAAATCCGCGCCCTCGGCGTGGGCCTGCCGTATGCCCTGACCGTGTCAATCTTCGGCGGTACCGCTGAATACATCGCCCTGTGGTTCAAGAGCATCGGCATGGAGACCGGCTACTACTGGTACGTGACCGCGTGTATTGCGGTGTCGTTGCTGGTGTATGTGACCATGAAGGACACCCGCAAGCATTCCAGGATCACCACGGACTAAAAATGTGGGAGGGGGCTTGCCCCCGATGGCGGTGTATCGGTCATCTATACAGTGACTGAACCACCGATATCGGGGGCAAGCCCCCTCCCACATTGGATATGATGTGGGCTCCAGAATTGAGAGCAGACAGGCTATGTCCGACGATATCCACTTCTACGAACCCGCCAACGGCCACGGCCTGCCCCATGATCCGTTCAATGCCATCGTCGGCCCGCGCCCGATCGGCTGGATCTCGTCACACGACCGCGAAGGTCGCCTGAACCTGGCGCCTTACAGTTTCTTCAACGCGTTCAACTACGTCCCGCCGATCATCGGGTTTTCCAGCGTCGGGCGTAAAGACAGCCTGAACAATATCGAGCAGACCGGCGAGTTTGTGTGGAACCTGGCGACCCGCCCGCTGGCCGAGCAGATGAACCAGAGTTGCGCGGCTGTTTCGCCGGACGTGAATGAATTCGAACTGGCCGGCCTGACGCCGGTGGCTTCGAAAGTCGTCGGCGTACCGCGGGTGGGCGAGAGCCCGGTGTCGTTCGAATGCAAGGTGACGCAGATCATCCAGCTGCAACGCGCTGACCAGCAATTGGTCCCCAGCTGGCTGGTGCTGGGCGAAGTGGTCGCGGTGCATATTGCCAAGTGGCTGCTCAAGGATGGAATCTACGACACGGCCGCCGCCGAGCCGATTCTGCGCGGGGGTGGCCCGGCGGATTACTTCCAGCTGGGGCCGGAGGCGCTGTTCAAGATGTACCGACCAGGCGCCACAAAACCCTGACTGAAATGCAATCAAATGTGGGAGGGGGCTTGCCCCCGATGACTATGTATCAGTTGCAAATTTGCTGGCTGACAAACCGCTATCGGGGGCAAGCCCCCTCCCACATTCAGTCCCAAATCAGCTGGCCTTCCGCGTCCACATCGACCAGATACTCAAGGCGCGCCGCCGCCGCATCATCGGCATCGGACGCAGTCTTGAAGGTCTGACCTTCCAGGATCTTGTGAAATCGCGGAGCGCCCATGCCATCGAGTGCCTTGACGGCAACGGCGGCGCTGTAGCCACTCTCCCCCGGTACGACGGCGGAAACGGCTTCGTGGTGGGCAAACTGTTTACGTGCCATGTTGCAGGTCCTGGCCAATGAAAAGTCGGCCATTCTAACCCCTAACCGGCCAGTTGCAGGTACTCGCCGTAGGCGTTGACGGCGGATGCGTCGGTGAAGGTCTGGAAGTCCATGCTGCGCACGACCATGTCGTTCAACAACTCGGTGAAGATCATCAGGGCCGGGGAATTGAAGTAGGCGCTCATCGCCTGCTCGCTGCTCCATAAACCCGTGACCAACCACACATCGGGGTCGACCTGGGAATGCTGCAACGAAAATTGCAGGCAACCCTGAGCCTGTCGGCCCGGTTCGATCAAACTGCTCAAGCGTGCACCCAGCTCGGTGCTGCACCCGTTACGGGCACGGATAAAGGCCATATGGCTCGCGGGAATGGGGGTGGACATGTTCGACTCTCCCGTTGAGAAGTGATGCTCGGCAAGCACTGTGAGGGCGTGTTGCCACAGGATCAAAGATAGCGGCGCCGGTGTCGGCGCGGTTAGTCGATTCCTGCCGGCTTATTGCACAATCCTGCGAAAAGCGTAGGCAGGACGTTTGAGCTGGCGTTTTATTCCACGCCCTAACGGCTTGTTTCAGGGAGATGACAGCCGCTTTGCTTGCCTGATTCACGACAGGCCGCAGGATCAGGCAAGGATTGTGCAGAATCGACGTAACACTTTTAAAAACCCACCGCTAAGCTGAGCCCATCAAATTCGCGTGTAGAGGACGTCCCATGCCGTCGCCCGACCTCAAGCCCACTCCCCTCGATGCCGAGATGGAAAAGCAGCGTGCCGAACTGGCCAGCATCGTGCACCGCCATACCTGGGAAGACGGTTCCTACGGCACGGCGATCACCTCGCTGTACCTGAACCGCCACAACACGCCGCGCGACTTCATGCCGGTGCTGGTGGAGCCGGCATTGTGCATCCTGGCCAGTGGCAGCAAGGAAGTGCGCCTGGCCGACGAAATCTTCGCCTATGACCCGCTCAACTATCTGGTGTTCTCGGTGGCCATGCCGGTGGCCGGGCGGATTATCGAGGCCACGCCGGAAGACCCCAACCTGTCGGTGCGCATCAATATCGACCCGGCCCAACTCACCGCATTGATTGCCGAAGCCGGCCCGATGGGCGTGCCGTCGCGGCCTACCTCCCGTGGCATGTACGTCGATCGCATCGACAATCAACTGCTCGACGCCGTGCTGCGCCTGACGCGCCTGCTGGACACACCCAAAGATATCGCGATGCTCGCACCGCTGATCAACCGCGAAATTCTCTACCGCTTGCTGCGTGGCCCCCAAGGCTATCGCCTGTACGAAATTGCCGTCGCCAACAGCCAGAGCCATCGGGTGAGCCAGGCGATCAAGTGGTTGAACGGCAACTACGAACAGCCGCTGCGCATCGATGACCTGGCCCGGGAAGTGAACCTGAGTGTCTCGACCCTGCACCACCGTTTCAAGGCGATCACCGCCATGAGCCCGCTGCAATACCAGAAACAACTGCGCCTGCAGGAAGCTCGGCGACTGATGATTGCCGAAGGGCTGGAGGCCTCGGCGGCGGGGTATCGGGTAGGGTATGAGAGCCCGTCGCAGTTCAGCCGGGAGTACAGCCGGTTGTTTGGTGCGCCGCCACTTAGAGACCTGGCCAGGCTGCGCCAAAGCATCTGACCTGATGAAGATCAAAATGTGGGAGGGGGCTTGCCCCCGATGGCGGTGGGTCAGCCAATGTGTGGCTGACCCACCGCCATCGGGGGCAAGCCCCCTCCCACATTTGGTCCTGCGTATGTTCAGTCAAGGCCGCGGGGCAGCTGCAGGGTGACGCGCAGGCCGCCTTCGCGCAGGTTCTGCAAACTCACTTCGCCCCCATGGCTGTGGGCAATGTTGCGCGCAATGCCCAACCCCAGCCCATAGCCCTGCTGCTGCCCGGCCAGGCGAAAGTGGGGCTCGAACACTTGCTCCAGGCGCTGTTCCGGCACGCCGGGGCCTTCGTCGTCCACGTGCAGGATGAACTCGGCGCCATCGTCCTCGATGTGCAAATGGGCGTTTTGTCCGTATTTCAGCGCATTGTCGATCAGGTTGCCGATGCAGCGCTTGAGCGCCAGCGGCTTGCCCGGGTAGGTGGTCAGGGCCTGCCCGTGCTGGGTCACGCGCCCGTTGCCGTTGGGCGCGAGGTATGGCTCCACCAGACATTCAAGTACGTGGTTGAGGTCCACCGGCTGGATGTTCTCGTGGATATCGGTGTCTTTCACGCACTGCAGCGCGCCCTTGACCAGCAATTCCAGCTCATCCAGGTCACGCCCGAACTTGGTCTGCAGGTTCTCATCGTCGAGCAGTTCCACGCGCAGGCGCAGGCGCGTGATGGGTGTGCGCAGGTCGTGGGAGATGGCGCTGAACAACTGGCTGCGCTCGGTCAGGTAGCGGCTGATGCGCTCACGCATGGCATTGAACGCACGCCCCACTTCCACCACTTCACTGCCGCCGCCTTCAGCCACCGGCTCCACGTCCGCGCCCAGGGACATATCCCGCGCCGCCCGCGCCAGGCGCTTGAGCGGTCGGCTTTGCCAATGCACCAGCAGGCCGATAAACAGCAGCAGGAAACCGCTGGTCAACACAATAAACCACACCTGCTGGGCCGGCAGGCCCTGCTCTTCCAGGCTGGTGTAGGGTTCGGGCAACAGCGAGGCGATGTACAGCCATTCACCCTGCGCCAGCTGGATCTGGGTGACCAGCACCGGCGGGTTGACCGGCTCCAGGGTCAGCGCGTAGTGGGCCCAGGAGCGCGGCAGTTCGTCGAGCTTGAGGCCGGCATTGAAGATGCGCAGGTCTTCGGCGCTGACGAACTCCACCGAGATGTGCACATCGGCGCCGAGGGTCTGGCGCAACACGTCGTCCACAGCCACCAGCACCGCCTGCTTGCGCGGGGTTTCGGGCAATACCTGCATGTCCAGCGGACGATCATTGAGGGTCACCACAAAACGCGTGCCGCCCATGCTGCGCAACTGGTCGAGCACCAGCGGGCGATAGGCCACCGGCAATGAACGGAAGTAACTCACGCTGGCGGTCATCGAATGCGCCAGGCTACGGGCGCTGGTGACCAGGCCTTCCAACTGCGTGGCACGCAGCTGCGAGACCCAGATCACGCTGGACAGCGCCTGGGCGAACAACACGGCGAGCAAGGTCAGCAGCAACATGCGCCCCAGCAGCGAGCGGGGCACGGGAAAACGGCGGCGGCGTTCGCTCAGGTGTTCAGTGGGCATTGCCGGCAACCACGCTGGCTGCCAGTTGATAGCCGCTGCCGCGCACGGTGCGGATCAGCCGCGGAGGTTTCTCGGTATCGCGCAGGCGTTGGCGCAGGCGGCTGACGGCCATGTCGACGATACGGTCCAACGGCATCAGGTCGCGGCCACGGGTGGCGTTGCCGATGGTGTCGCGGTCGAGGATCTGTTGCGGGTGGTCGAGAAACAGCTTGAGCAAGGCAAAGTCGGCACCGGAGAGGATCACCTCTTCGCCGTCCACGTGAAACAGGCGATGGCTGACCGTATCCAGGCGCCATTCGTCGAACACCAGCACCTCGCCGCCACTGCTGCGCTCCTGGCCGAACTGGCAGCGACGCAGCAGCGCCTTGATCCGCGCCTGCAACTCGCGGGGGCTGAACGGCTTGCCGATATAGTCATCGGCGCCCAGCTCCAGGCCGATCACGCGATCGGCTTCGTCGGAACTGGCGGTGAGCATGATGATCGGCACCTGCGCCTGGCGCGGGTGCTGACGAACCCAGCGGCAGAGGCTGAAACCGTCTTCATCCGGCAACATCACATCGAGGATCACCAGGTCGCACGGCGCCTCGCTCATCGCCTGGCGAAACCCCGCGCCATCGGCCACGCCACGGACCTGGAAGCCGGCGCGACTGAGGTAGGTCTGCAGCAATTCGCGGATTTCCTGGTCGTCATCGACGAGGAGAATCGATTTACTGATTACGCTCACGGGGTCCTCCTTGTTGTTGTGGGTGTTCTTGAGGGCCTCATCGGGGGCAAGCCCCCTCCCACCTATCGATTTGTGAATACCTTCAAATGTGGGAGGGGGCTTGCCCCCGATAAGGCCCTCACAGCCTAAGCAAATGCCTGCTCAAGCGCCACACCCGCCCCGGTCAACCCGGAATACGGTGCCGTCACCAACCATACCGGAATGCCTTTGAAGTAGTGGCTCATGCAGCCCTTGTCGGCAAAGCTCCTGGCAAAACCGCTGTTGATAAAGAAGTCGGCAAACCTCGGTATCACCCCGCCCACGATGTACACGCCACCACGCCCGCCGGTGGTCAGCACGTTGTTGCCCGCCACCCGGCCCAGCCAGATGCTGAACTGGTCCAGGACTTCCATCGCCACCGGATCGCCGGCCAGGCCCGCCGCCGTGATGGCCTCGGGCGTGTCCAGCACCGGTGTGTGGCCGTCCACCGCACAGATCGCCCGGTACAGGCGCGGCAAACCGCCGCCGCTCAAGGCGGTTTCGGCGCTGACATGGCCGATCTCGCTGTGGATGTGCTGCCACAACTGGGTTTCGCGCGGGCTGCTCAAGGGCAGGTCGACATGGCCGCCCTCCCCCGGCAATGCCGCAAACCGTCCTGCGCCCAGGTCCAGCAGGGTGCCGACGCCCAGGCCGGTGCCCGGGCCGATCACCACCGCCGGACGCAACGGCTCCGGGGTGCCTTCGCACACCACGCGGAATTCGTCGGGCTGCAGGCGGGTCATGCCCAGGGCCATGGCCGAGAAGTCATTGACCAACAGCAATTCATCCACCTGCAACGCCTGGCAAAACGCGGTCTTGCTCAGGCGCCAGTGATTGTTGGTGAACTTGAATTCATCGCCGCTCACCGGCCCGGCCACCGACAGGCAAACTGCGCCGATATCGCCGATATTCAAGCCTTCTTCGGCCAGATAGAACCTGATCGCGTCTTCAGGGCTGGCGTAGTCCGCCGTGGCATGCACACGAATCGAATGCAATGCCTGATCCCGCCACAACGCAAAACGGGCGTTGGTACCCCCGATATCACCGACCAGCGCTAACTTCACTTAAGCGTCTCCAAGGCAGAGGTAAAGGCGCTGGCGCCCTGCTCTGCGGAGCTTGCGGCCAAGCGCATGAATGCAAACAACTCGCGACCGGCGCCCACGTTATTGCCCAACAGGCCAGTGGCAGGCGTACGCGCTGCAAATACGTCGGCGTCCACCTTAAGCTCCAGGGTGCCGGTGACGCCATCGACGCGAATGATATCGCCATCCTGGACCCGCGCCAGCGGCCCGCCGCTCTGGGCTTCGGGGTTGACGTGGATCGCGGCGGGAATCTTACCCGAGGCGCCGGACATGCGCCCGTCTGTTACCAACGCCACTTTGAAACCACGGTCCTGCAACACGCCGAGGAACGGGGTCATCTTGTGCAATTCGGGCATGCCGTTGGAACGCGGGCCCTGGAAGCGCATCACCGCAACGAAGTCTTTTTCCAGCAGGCCCGCCTTGAAGGCATCGGCCAGGTCCTGTTGATCCTGGAACACCACCGCCGGGGCTTCGACCACCTGATGCTCCGGTGCGACCGCAGACACTTTCATCACGCCACGGCCCAGGTTGCCTTCCATCACACGCAAGCCGCCTTCGGGCGAAAATGCACGGGCCACGGGACGCAGGATGGTTTCGTCGAGGCTTTCGATGGGGCCGTCGCGCCAGATCAGTTCGCCGTCGACCAGGAACGGCTCCTGGGTGTAACGGCTCAAGCCCTTGCCCGCCACGGTGTTGACGTCTTCGTGGAGCAGGCCGGCTTCGAGCAGTTCACGGATCAGGAACGACATGCCGCCCGCCGCCTGGAAGTGGTTGATGTCGGCCTTGCCGTTCGGGTAGACGTGAGACAGGGTCGGCACCACCTCGGAGAGGTCGGCCATGTCCTGCCAGGTCAGGATGATGCCCGCCGACATGGCGATGGCCGGCATGTGCAGGGTGTGGTTGGTGGACCCGCCCGTGGCGTTGAGGGCGACGATGGAGTTGACGATGGATTTTTCGTCGACAATCTCGCCGATCGGCGTGAAGTTGCCGTTGGCCTTGGTCAGGCGCGTGACCTGGTGCGCGGCCTCGCGGGTCAATGCATCACGCAGCGGCGTGTACGGGTTGACGAACGAGGCACCCGGCAGGTGCAGGCCCATGACTTCCATCAACAGTTGGTTGGTGTTGGCGGTGCCGTAGAAGGTGCAGGTGCCGGGGCTGTGGTAGGACTTCATCTCCGACTCCAGCAGCTCTTCACGGCTGGCCTTGCCTTCGGCGTAGCGCTGGCGCACATCGGCCTTCTGCTTGTTGGAGATACCTGACGGCATCGGCCCGCCGGGCACAAAGATCATCGGCAGGTGACCGTAGCGCAGCGCGCCCATCATCAGGCCGGGGACGATCTTGTCGCAGATGCCCAGCATCAGCGCGGCGTCGAACATGTTATGGGACAGCGCTACCGCCGTGGACATGGCGATGACTTCACGGCTGAGCAGGCTCAGTTCCATGCCCGGCTCGCCCTGGGTCACGCCGTCGCACATGGCCGGGGTGCCGCCGGCGAACTGGCCGACCGAGCCGACTTCGCGCAGGGCTTTTTTGATCTGTTCAGGGAAATGTTCGTACGGCTGATGCGCCGAGAGCATGTCGTTATATGAAGAAACAATTGCCACGTTGGCGGCATTCATCATGCGCAGGCTGTTTTTGTCCTCGGTGCCGCAACCGGCCACGCCATGGGCAAAATTGGCGCACTGCAGCTTGCCGCGCATCGGACCGTCGCTGGCGGCGCCACGAATGAGCGCAAGGTAGGCCTGGCGGGTGGCGCGGCTGCGGGCGATAAGCCGTTCGGTGACCTCAAGAACGCGGGGATGCATGTATAGAACTCCAGGCTAACGGATGTGGCGACCTGAGAGTCTATGCTGATCAAACGCCCACGGCTCATGGGATGGCAGGGGGTCGTTTGGATCATCGGACCAGTTGATTCAGGTCACTCGTTGTAGATTGAACAAAATATTGCCACTAAAAAGGCTTGTTTTCTATTTTTATGCGAATAATCTTGTAATTCTTACAACAAATCGACGATAGGCACCTTCCAATGACTCTACGTATCGCAATCAATGGTTTTGGCCGTATCGGCCGTAATGTCCTGCGCGCACTGTATACCCAAGGCTACCGCCAGGATTTGCAGATCGTCGCCATCAACGACCTGGGCGACAGTTCGATCAATGCCCACCTGCTCAAATACGACACCGTACATGGCACATTCGACGCAGAGGTCGCTCACGATCAGGAAAGCCTGACCGTCAACGGCGACCGGATTGCCGTGAGTGCCATTCGCAACCCGGCCGACCTGCCGTGGGCCGCGCACAAGATCGACGTGGTGTTCGAATGCACCGGTCTGTTCACCGACCGTGACAAGGCTGCCGCCCATATCAGCGCCGGCGCGCGCAAGGTGATCATCTCCGCCCCGGCCAAAGGCGCGGACGCGACCGTGGTCTACGGCGTGAACCATGACATTCTGCGTCAGTCGCACCAGATCATCTCCAATGCTTCGTGCACCACCAACTGCCTGGCGCCGGTCGCCCAGGTGCTGCACCGCGAACTGGGCATCGAAAGCGGCCTGATGACCACCATTCACGCCTACACCAACGACCAGAACCTGACCGACGTCTACCACACCGATCCGTACCGCGCGCGTTCGGCCACCCAGAACATGATCCCGAGCAAGACCGGCGCCGCCGAAGCCGTCGGCCTGGTATTGCCGGAACTGGCGGGCAAGCTGACCGGCATGGCCGTGCGCGTGCCAGTGATCAACGTGTCGCTGGTGGACCTCACCGTACAGCTGAAAAAAGAAGCCACGGCCGACGAAGTCAACGCGCTGTTGAAACAGGCCAGCCAGCACTCGAAGATCCTCGGCTACAACACACTGCCGCTGGTTTCCAGTGACTTCAACCATAACCCGCTGTCGTCGATCTTCGATGCCAACCACACCAAGGTCAGCGGCAAGCTGCTCAAGGTGCTGGCCTGGTATGACAACGAATGGGGCTTCTCGAACCGGATGCTGGATAACTGCCTGGCGCTGTGTAACGCCGAGTAATCCCTCTGGGATCTCGCTTGTGTGGGAGGGGGCTTGCTTCCGATAGCGGTGGGTCAGCTACAGGTAAGCTGGCTGATACGCCGTCATCGGGGGCAAGCCCCCTCCCACATTTGCTTTGCGCGGGGCCGCAGAAATCGCCACTTGCCATTTCAGTTGATGATAAGCATTATCATTCACTGCATGTCAGTCTGGTATCACCGTGAGCCAATCTCGCTTCAACCACGTCTTTCTCGCCCAACGGGTGATCCTGCTGCGCACGCTGCAGCGCATGGTGAATAACCACAGCACCGCCGAGGACCTGTTGCAGGAAACCTACCTGCGCGTGACTCGGGCCTTGAGTGAACGGCCGATCGACCATCTTGAACCCTTCGTCTACCAGACCGCGCGCAACCTGGCGCTGGACCATCTGCGTTCGCGCAGGATCCAGGCCCGCACCCTGCAGGAAGATGTCCCGCTGGATATCCTGCAAAGCGTCGCCGCCCCCATCAGCACGCCCGAAGACGCCACCCAGGCCGAGCAATTGCTTGAGCACCTGAGCGTCAGCCTGGGCCAGTTGAGCGCACGCCAGCAACGCATCTTCATCCTCAGCCGCCTGCACGGTTGCAGCTACCAGGAGATTGCCGATCAGTTGCAGGTGTCCTTGAGCACGGTGCAAAAGGAACTGAAATTGATCATGGCCATCTGTGTAGGTGTGGCCGAACGGTTGGATCAGCCTTAAGCTCCATCCGACAGAGGTATCGATCCAGGCTGTAGGAAATAATGAATAAAACGTGGCGAAGACCCGAGGAACACCGTGACGGACCCGAATAAACTGCGCCTCCAAGAGCTGGCTCATGAGGTGCTGCAAGACACGGCCATGGACCAAGCGCTCGATTGGCTGATCGCCTTGCAGTGCCCGCAACCCGGCCAGCAAGCCGCCTTCCAGGCCTGGCTGGCGCAGGACGCGGCGCATGCCCATGCGTTCAGCAAGGCCCAGTCCGCCTGGGGTGGCGCGCCGGTGCACAGCGCCGCCGTGGCGTTGGCCGCGCCGCGCAGACCGAGCGTCTGGCGCCGGGTCAAACCCCATTGGAAACCCCTGGCCACCGCTGCCGTGCTGCTGCTCGGCCTGTTCAGCTTCAGCAACCTGCCGGTACGCCTGCAGGCCGACCACCTCACCGTGGTCGGTGAGCGCCAGCGCCTGCAACTGGATGACGGCTCCAACGTACTGCTGAACACCAATTCGGCGTTTTCCAGCCGTATCCAGGATCACCAGCGCATCGCCCGCCTCTACCAGGGCGAAGCGTTCTTCGACATCGCCCCCGCCCGTGGCCTGCCGCTGGAAATCGACGCCGGCCCGGTGCGCGCCAGCGTGCGCGACACCGCCTTTGCCGTGCGCTATCTGGACGGCGAAGCCCAGGTGCAAGTGCAACGCGGTGATGTCGACCTGAGCAATACCTTCGACGACGCCCGGGTGCGCCTGAGTGCCGGCCAAAGCATTCGCGTCGGCCCCAAGGGCTTTAGTCAGCCGGCCAAGCTGGACGCCGGCAAGGACCTGGCCTGGGTCCAGGGCCGACTGGTGTTCGAAAACTGCCCGATGAGCGAAGTGCTGGCGGAGTTACGCCGCTATTACCCGGGCTGGATCGTCAACACCAACGACAAGCTCGCCAGCGTCGCCGTCACCGGAAACTATCGCCTCGACCAACCGTTGGACGTGGTGCGTTCCCTGGCCCACATCACCTCGGCCAAGCTGTCGGAATACCCGGCTCTGGTGATTTTGAACTGAATGAGAAATATTTTTACTCGATGTTAACCGGCGATACGTCTCGTTATAGCCAATGCAACTGATTCCTATTTGGTTTCGGTTCGCAACTATAAGATTCGTATTTGCGGAGCGCTCTCGATGTCCTCTCGTTTCAACCGCCGGTCTTGTTCCCCCGTTCTGTCCTTGCTGACCGCCGCCATCCTGCTGGCCGGCGTGCCGGCAATGGCCGCCACTGCCGCCGAACCTGCGCCGCGCAGCCACGGCAACTACCACTTCAGCATCGAACAGCAGCCGCTGGTGGCGGCGCTGAACGCGTTTACCGGCGTGACCGGCTGGCAAGTCGGCCTGCCGGCCGAGTTGGGCCAGGGTGTGTCGTCCCCGGGCGTGCGCGGTGCGTTGTCGCCGGAGAAAGCGCTGGAGCGGCTGTTGGTGGGGACCAACCTGAGCTACCGCAAACTGGGCAACAATAACATCGTCCTGGAGAAACGCGCCGCCGGCAGCGCCCTCACCCTGCAGCAAGTGACCATCAGCGCCACCCGTACCGAGCAGGCTGTCGACAGCGTACCGAGCATGGTCAGCGTGCACGACCGCCAGGAACTGGACCGCCAGAACGTCAACAACAGCCGTGAGCTGGTGCGCTACGAACCGGGCGTGTCCGTGGGCGGCGCCGGCACCCGCTCGGGCAACGCGGGCTATAACATTCGCGGTATCGACGGCGACCGCATTCTGACCCAGGTCGATGGCGTGGAAGTGCCGGACAGCTTCTTCAACGGTCCCTACGCCAAGACCCGGCGCAACTACGTCGACCCGGAAATCGTCAAGCGCGTGGAGATCCTGCGCGGCCCGGCGTCGGCCCTGTACGGCAGCAGCGCCATCGGTGGCGCAGTGAGTTATTTCACCCTCGACCCGGATGACATCATCAAGCCCGGCCAGGACGTCGGCGCGCGCCTGAAAACCGGCTACAGCTCCGCCGACGAAAGCTGGCTGACCTCCGCCACCGTCGCCGGCCGCGTGCAGGATGTCGATGGCTTGCTGCACCTGAGCCAGCGCAACGGCCACGAAACCGAATCCTATGATGGCAACAACGCCACCGGCCTCGCCCGCACCGGCGCCAACCCGGAAGACGCGCGCACCACCAACGTGCTGGCCAAACTGGGCTGGAATTATGGCGACGACAACCGCCTGGGCCTGACCTACGAAAAATACAAGGATGATCGCGACGTCAACCTCAAGAATGCGGTAGGCGGCCCGTTCATTGGTGGCCGTGGTTTCAACCTGTACCGTGACCGTCGCGGCAACGACACCATTACCCGCGAACGCTTCGGCCTGGAGAACAGCTTCGCCCTCGAGTCGCCGATCGCCGACCGCATCAAGACCAGCCTCAATTACCAGATCGCCAAGACCGACCAGACGACCGCTGAAATCTATCAGTCCGGCCGCCGTGTCTTGCGCACCCGCGACACGCTGTACGAAGAAAAGCAGTGGGTCTTCGATGCACAGCTGGACAAGGCCTTCAGCCTCGGTGACACCGATCATCAGGTGACCTACGGCACCACCCTCAAGCAGCAGAAAGTCACAGGCTCGCGTGAAGGCAGCGCCACTTGTCTCGCGGTAGGCAGCGGCTGCACCGCCATCGGCGCGCCCAGCCCGTCGGCCAGCGACAGTGTGAAAAAATCCAGCGACTTCCCCGACCCGACCATCAACACCTATTCGCTGTTCGCCCAGGACCAGATCTCCTGGGACAACTGGACCTTCCTGCCCGCCGTGCGCTACGACTACACCCGGCTCAAGCCCAAGCTGACCGAGGAATTCCTCAGCACTGTGAACCCCACCGGCGAGTATGCGGTCGACGGCAAGGACAAAACCTGGCACCGCGTCACGCCCAAGTTCGGCCTGACCTATGCCCTGACCGATCAATACACCTGGTTCGGCCAATACGCCGAAGGTTTCCGCACGCCGTCCGCCAAAGCGCTGTACGGCCGCTTCGAAAACCTCAACCTTGGCTACACCGTGGAGCCCAACCCCGACCTCAAGCCGGAAACCAGCAAAGGCATCGAAACCGGGCTTCGCGGCAAGTTCGACGAAGGTTCGTTCGAAATCGCGGTGTTCTATAACAAATACCGCGACTTCATCGACGAAGACAACGCAGTGGTCGGCGGTACCGTCGAGCAGTTCCAGGCGGTGAATATCAAACGCGCCACCATCAAAGGCGCCGAAGCCAAGGGCCGCCTGAACCTGGACGCATTCGGCGCGCCGCAGGGCCTGTACGCCCAAGGCGCGATTTCCTATGCCCATGGCCGCAACGACGACAACGGCGAGCCGCTCAACAGCGTCAACCCGCTCAAGGGCGTATTCGGCCTGGGCTACGATCAGGACAACTACGGTGGCCTGGTGAGCTGGACCCTGGTCAAGAAACAGAACCGCGTCGACAGCAGCACCTTCCACGCCCCCGACGGCGACACCAGCGGCCCGTTCAAGACGCCGGGCTTCGGCATTCTTGACCTGACCGCCTACTACAAGGTCACCAACGACGTGACCGTCAACGGCGGCATCTACAACCTCACCGACAAGAAGTACTGGAACTGGGATGACGTGCGCAGCTACGACAGCGTCGGCGAAGCCGCAGTGACCGGCCCGGCCAACCTTGATCGGCTGACCCAGCCGGGACGCAACTTTGCGATCAACCTGATCTGGGACATCTGAGGAAACCTGCCGCACCTCGCCGCGATGATCGTGCGGCGAGGTGAGGATTTTTTACTGTGCCGCGTCTCCCTGTTCGTCTAGTTGATAACCGCTCTCTTTAGAGCCACAAGGCGCTACCCCCCTCAAGGATTTTTTCATGACCGCATCTCCTACCGCAGAACGTCCAGCCCTGCGCTCCCAGCGCCTGAACCAGATCACCCATGAGCCGCACACCAGGCTCGACGCACTGGTCAAGGCGCACGCCCCGTTTGAGACCCAGGCCAACTTCGCCCGCTTCGTGGTGGCGCAGTACCTGTTCCAATCGGAGCTGGTCGCGCTGTACAACGATGCCGAACTGAACCGGATCATCCCGGACCTGGCCGAGCGCTGCCGCGCAGAAGCCGCCAGACTCGACCTGGGCGACCTCGACACCGACGTACCCGCGCCGATCGCCGGTGCCGTGAGCAACCCGGACAAGGCCCAAGCCCTGGGCTGGCTGTTCGTCTCCGAGGGCTCCAAACTGGGCGCCGCCTTCCTGATCAAACGGGCCGTGGGCCTGGGCCTGAGCGAAACCTTCGGTGCCCGCCACCTGGGCGAACCGGCGGGCGGTCGCGCCGAGGGCTGGAAACGCTTCACTCGCATCCTCGACGGCCTGCAGTTCAGCGCCGAAGAAGAAGCCGCGGTGGAAAAAGGCGCAATCGATGCGTTTGTACGCTTCACCGTATTGCTGGAACAGGCGTACGCTACGGCCCCTGAACTGGCCTGACCTACTGATTGAAATGCAATCAACTGTGGGAGGGGGCTTGCCCCCTCCCACAGTTGGAACGCATTTCACATTGTTTTTCTGTGATAACCCTACCTATGACCGGCAAAACCCAATCCACCTCCAGGATCGCACAGATCCTCTACGGCCTGCTGGCCTACGTCAGCCTGGGGATCGGCCTGGTGGCGATTGTCGTACCGGGTTTGCCCACCACCGAATTCATCCTGCTGGCCGCCTGGGCCGCGACCAAAAGCTCACCGCGCCTGAGCGCCTGGCTGGAAAACCACCGTCTGTTCGGGCCGATCCTGTTCAACTGGCGCAATGGCAAGATCATCGCGCGCCGGGCCAAAGTCAGCGCCACCGTGAGCATGGTGCTGTGCGCCGTGCTGATGCTGGTAATGCTCGACCATGGCTGGCCGATCTACCTGGCCATCGCCGGCATGGGCCTGGGCAACCTGTGGATCTGGTCCCGCCCCGAGCAGCTTGCACCGCCCGTATAACGCTGCGTACAGGCGTTTTCCTACCGCTCATCGTCTGCCACTCATGAATTGATTTGTTACGCCGATGTTTCAGGCATGACGCCGAACGGACTTGGCACTTTTGCGTGCATCTCAACAAGTCCATTCGTGAGTGAACCTATGTTCGACACCTTCTCCATCCGCCTGAAAATCGTGCTGCTGTCCGGCCTCTGCCTGCTGGGGGTCATCGCACTGGTGGTCGGCATCAACATTTACAACACCAACCAGAACGATCAACTGGTGAGTGATTCAAGCTCACGCATGCTGACTGCCGGCGTGGAACAGTTGCTGCAAGCCAAGGCGGCCGAACAGGCCGTACAGTTGCAGAAAACCTTCAACGAAAACCTGCTGGCGGTCACCGCCCTCGCCGACCAGATCAAAGACCTGCGCACCCTCGGGACCAAGCGTTCCCTGGAAGCCGGCGTCCTGCGCGAAGAACTCAACCAGAGCGTCAAAACCGCTTTCGAGCGCAACACCAAGGTGCTGGGCATCTGGCTGTCGTTCGAACCCAACGCACTGGATGGCAAGGACAGCGAATTCATTGACGACAAGGCCCGCGTTTCCAACGAAAAAGGCCGCTTCTCCAGCTACTGGAGCCGCGCCGCCGGCGAAGGCCTGAACACGGTCATGGTCGAGGAAGACCTGACCAAGACCACCCTCAACCTCAGCGGTACGCCCTACAACATTTGGTACACCTGCCCCCGGGACACGCGCACCACATGCCTGCTGGACCCGTACGAAGACACGGTGGCCGGTAAACCCGTGCTGATGACCACTATCTCCCTGCCGTTGATCGTCGACGGCAAAGTGATTGGCGTTGTCGGCGTCGATATTGCCCTCAATACCCTGCAGGCCGTCACCGATGCCGCGCAGAAAACCGTGTTCGACGGCGCAGCACACGTGGAGGTCCTCTCCAGCACGGGGCTGATCGCCGCCTACAGCGGTGAGCCGGCCAAAGTGGGCAAGAACCTGATAGACACCCTTGGCGCCGAGGGCAAAGAGATCGTGCAACTGCTTGCCAACGATCGCCCGATGATCCGCGAGCAGGACGAGACCATTCGTGTCGTATACCCCGTCAAGCCGATTGCCGACGCCAAATCCTGGGGGGTGGTGATCAAGCTGCCCAAAGCGGTGATGCTGGCCGATAACGTGAAACTGCAAGCTGTGCTTGACGACGCCCAGGCGGCCGGCACCCTCAAGGCCTTGCTGGTCGCCGCCGCCGCTGCCCTGCTGGGCCTGCTGCTGGTGTGGCTGACCGCCACGGGCGTGACCCGGCCGATCAACAGCGTGGCCGCCATGCTCAAGGACATCGCCAGCGGCGACGGCGACCTCACCCAGCGCCTGGCCTATAGCAAAAAAGACGAACTGGGTGAGTTGGTGAACTGGTTCAACCGCTTCCTCGACAAGCTGCAACCGACCATCGCGCAGATCAAGCAAAGCATCACCGAAGCGCGCGGCACGGCCGACCAGTCCTCGGCCATTGCGCGCCAGACCAGCGAAGGCATGCAGGTGCAATTTCGCGAGATCGACCAGGTGGCCACCGCGTCCAATGAAATGAGCGCCACCGCCCATGACGTCGCCAACAGCGCCTCCAATGCCGCCAGCGCGGCACGCGGCGCGGATCAGTCGGCACGCGAAGGCATGTCGATCATCGAACAAAGCACCCGCGATATCACTTCGCTTGCCGAGGAAGTCAGCAAGGCCGTCGGCGAAGTCGAGGCGTTGGCCGTCAATAGCGAACAGATCGGTTCAGTCCTGGAAGTGATCCGCAGCATTGCCGAACAGACCAACCTGCTGGCCTTGAACGCGGCGATCGAAGCGGCACGCGCCGGGGAAAGCGGACGTGGTTTTGCGGTGGTGGCCGACGAAGTGCGCAACCTGGCCAAACGTACCCAGGACTCGGTAGAGGAAATTCGCCTGGTGATCGAACGGATCCAGAACGGCACCCGTGGCGTGGTGGCGACCATGCACTCGAGCCAGCAACAAGCGCAAAGCAATGCCGGGCAGATCCACGAAGCGGTAAAGGCCCTGGGCAAGATCAGCGATGCTGTGACGGTGATCAGCGACATGAACCTGCAAATCGCCAGCGCCGCCGAGGAGCAGAGCGCGGTGGCCGAAGAGGTCAATCGCAACGTCTCGGCGATCCGCACCGTGACCGAAACCCTCACCGGCCAGGCCACCGAGTCGGCGGCCATCAGCAGCCAGCTCAACGCCCTGGCCAGCCAGCAGATGAAGTTGATGGATCAGTTCAGGGTGTAAGAAACAGAGCAGGTCCAATGTGGGAGGGGGCTTGCCCCCGATAGCGGTGTATCAGTCAATAAATGGGTGGCTGACACACCGCATCGGGGGCAAGCCCCCTCCTACATGTTGACCGCGTACCGCTTAAAGACCGGTCCAGGCCTGGACGAACGCCGCCACATCCTCCTTCGGCGCCGTGCGCGGCGGGTTTTGCGGCGTGCCCAGGTACAGGAAGCCGATCACTTCTTCATCTGCGCTCAGCCCCAGCCCTTTGGCCACATGGGCCGAATAGGACAACTCACCGGTGCGCCACACCGCGCCAATCCCCTGGGCATACGCCGCCAGCAGAATGCCGTGAGCCGCACAGGCGGCTGCCAGCAATTGTTCGGACTTCGGCACTTTGAAATGCTCCTGCAGGCGCGCAATCACCACCACCACCAGCGGCGCCCGCAACGGGCCGTTCTGGGCCTTGTCGATGGCGGCTTGCGGGGCGTCGGCATCCTGCAAGCGCGCGGCTTCGGCCAGCAACGTGCCCATGCGCTCACGGGCCGGGCCTTCCACGGTGAGGAAACGCCACGGGCGTAACTGTCCGTGGTCGGGCGCGCGCATGGCGGCGGCGAACAGCACATCGCGCTGCTCCTGGGTCGGTGCCGGTTCCAGCAAGCGCGGCACGGAAACACGGTTGAGCAAAGCGTCGAGAGCCTGCATTGGCCACCTCCAGAAAAAAATGTACGGTCATTCTAGCGGAATGCATCGGGCTGCCACCAAACGATAATTGCTCTTATTCAAACTGCCCTGCCCTGTTAGACTTTGCCACCGGATTTTTCGCCTTCGTTCAGGAAACTCGATGTTCCGTTCGCTACTACGCCTGTGCGCAGCATTGATGGCCCTGGGCCTGACTGCCTGCGACGACGCCCCCAGGTTTACCCAGGCTGAGCCGGGTGAAGCGCGGGCCGGCGGCGCGGCGACCGTGAACAAGCGCGACCAGAACGCGTTCTCCCTGCCCTCGGCCAACCTGGCGCCTACCCGCCGTCTGGACTTCAGCGTCGGCAACAGTTTCTTTCGCAGCCCCTGGGTGATCGCGCCCTCGACCACCACTGCACGTGACGGCCTGGGCCCGCTGTTCAATACCAACGCCTGCCAGAACTGTCACATCAAGGACGGCCGGGGCCACCCACCGCTGGCCGATGCGCCCAATGCGGTCTCGATGCTGGTGCGCCTGTCAATTCCGGATGCGCCTGCCTACGCCAAACTCATCGAGCACATCGGCGTGGTGCCCGAGCCGGTGTACGGCGGCCAACTGCAGGACATGGCTGTGCCGGGCGTGGCGCCGGAAGGCAAGGTGCGCGTCGATTACACGCCGGTCAATGTCAGGTTCAAGGACGGTACGGTGGTCGAGCTGCGCAAGCCCGAGCTGCAGATCACCCAGCTTGGCTATGGCCCGATGCACCCCGACACGCGCTTTTCTGCGCGCATCGCGCCGCCGATGATCGGCCTGGGTTTGCTCGAAGCCATCAGCGACGCCGATATCCTGCGCAACACCGACCCGAAAACCGCCGACCGTGAAGCCATCGTCGGTCGGGCGAATCAGGTATGGGATGACGCCGAGCAAAAAACCGTCTTAGGTCGATTCGGCTGGAAAGCCGGGCAACCCAACCTCAATCAACAAAATGTTCACGCGTTTTCCGGTGATATGGGCCTCACCACCTCCTTGAGACCTTTCGATGACTGCACCGACGCCCAGGCGGCCTGCAAACGGGCGCCCAACGGCAACGGCCCCGAGGGCGAGCCGGAAGTGAGCGACAACATCCTGCGCCTGGTGCTGTTCTATACGCGTAACCTCGCCGTGCCGGTGCGCCGCGACGTCAACGCGCCGCAGGTGCTGGCCGGCAAGAACCTGTTCTACCAGGCCGGCTGCCAGGGCTGTCACAAGCCGACGTTCACCACGGCCGCCTCTGCCTCCGAACCCGAACTGGCCAATCAAGTGATCCGCCCCTACAGCGACTTGCTGCTGCACGACATGGGCGAAGGCCTTGCCGACAACCGTACCGAATTCAAGGCCGGCGGCCGCGACTGGCGTACCCCGCCGTTGTGGGGCATCGGCCTGACGCAAACCGTGAGTGGTCACACCCAGTTTCTGCATGACGGCCGCGCCCGCAACCTGCTCGAAGCCGTGCTCTGGCACGGCGGCGAGGCGCAAGCGGCGCAGCAGCATGTGTTGTCGTTCAACGCCGAGCAGCGCGCCGCGTTGCTGGCGTTCCTGAATTCTCTATAAGCTTTGCCCCAATTACAGAAGGGAGCTCGACATGTTCCGTCCCAAGTTGTTGTTCACCAGCCTGGCCGCCCTTGCCCTCGGCGCCTGCTCGCCCCAGGATCCGCAAGCGGTGACCTCGGCGGCGATCGCCAAGCAAGTCATCCTGCCGACCTACAGCCGCTGGGTCGAGGCCGACCGTCAGTTGGCCGTCAGCGCCCTCGCCTATTGCCAGGATAAAGAGAGCCTGGACACCGCCCGTGCCGACTTCCTTCACGCGCAAAAAGCCTGGGCCGAGTTGCAACCACTGCTGATCGGCCCGCTGGCCGAGGGCAACCGCGCCTGGCAGATTCAGTTCTGGCCCGACAAGAAGAACCTGGTGGGTCGCCAGGTCGAGCAACTGGTCAGCGCCCAGCCGCAAATTGATGCAGACGCGCTCGCCAAATCCAGTGTGGTGGTGCAAGGCCTGTCCGCCTACGAATATATCCTCTACGACGCCAAGCCCGACGTCGCCGACCCGGCCCAGAAAGCCCGCTATTGCCCGCTGCTGATGGCCATCGGCGAACGCCAGAAAGCCCTGGCCGAAGAGATCCTGGCCAGTTGGAACAGCACCGACGGCATGCTCGCGCAAATGACCAAGTTCCCGAACCAGCGCTACGCCGATTCCCACGAAGCCATCGCGGATCTGCTGCGCGTGCAGGTCACCGCCCTGGATACCCTGAAGAAAAAACTCGGCACGCCGATGGGCCGCCAGACCAAGGGCATCCCACAACCGTTCCAGGCCGACGCATGGCGCAGCCAGTCGTCCCTGCAAAGCCTGGAAGCCAGCCTCACGGCAGCCCGGACCGTCTGGGTAGGCGTTGACAACAAGGGCCTGCGCGGCCTGTTGCCAGAGGACCAGAAAGCCTTGGCCGACAAAATCGACGCCGCCTATGCCGCGTCACTCAAACTGTTCGCCAGCAACCAGCGCACCCTCAACGAACTGTTGAACGACGACGCCGGGCGCCAGCAACTCAACGATCTCTACGACAGCCTCAACGTGGTCCATCGCCTGCACGAAGGCGAGCTGGCCAAGGCGCTCGGCATCCAGCTGGGCTTCAACGCCAACGACGGTGACTGATGATGCTCAGGCGACAGGCTTTGGCGGTGGGCAGCGTGCTGCTCAGCGCCCTCACCTTGGGCGGCTGGACGCTGTTCAAGCACAAGGATAAGAGCCCGCTGCTGCTGTCGGCGCGCGACGATGCGCACGGCAAGCACTACGCCGTCGGTTATCGCCTGGACGGCAAGCAGGTGTTCGCCACCCAGGTCGGCCAGCGCTGTCACGACATCATCAACCACCCGACGCTGCCAATTGCGTTGTTTGTCGCCCGCCGCCCGGGCACCGAGAGCTACCTGATCGACCTGCGTAACGGCGCGCTGCTGCAAACCATTACCTCGAACGCCAATCGCCACTTCTATGGCCACGCGGTGATCCACAAGAGCGGCGACTGGCTGTATGCCACCGAGAACGACACCTCCGACCCTGGCCGTGGCCTGTTGGGTGTGTATAAGTTCGAAGGCGAGCGGCTGGCGCACAGCGGCGAGATCTCCACCCACGGCATCGGCCCGCACCAAGTGTCATGGATGCCCGATGGCGAAACCCTGGTGGTGGCCAACGGCGGCATCCGCACCGAAGCCGAAAGCCGCGTGGAGATGAACCTCAACGCCATGGAGCCGAGCCTGGTGCTGATGCACCGTGACGGCAGGCTGATCAGCAAGGAAACCCTGGGCCAGCAGATGAACAGCGTGCGCCATATGGGGATCGCCAGCGATGGCACCATCCTTACCGGGCAGCAGTTCATGGGACCGTCCCAGGAGCGCTCCGAATTGCTCGCAATCAAGCGTCCGGGCCAACCGTTCGTGGCCTTTCCAGTAGCCGATGCGCAGTTGCAGGCGATGGGGCACTACACCGCCAGCGTTGCGGTGCACAGCGAGCTGCGCCTGGTAGCGCTGACGGCGCCACGTGGTAATCGGTTCTTTATCTGGGACATGGACAGTGGCGAGTTGCGCCTGGATGGGCCTTTACCGGACTGTGCCGGCGTGGGTGCGGTGGCGGACGGGTTCGTGGTCACGTCAGGTCAGGGGCGTTGTCGATTCTATGATTGCCGTCAGAAGCAATTGGTCGCGCAACCCCTGCAATTACCGGCGGGGCTTTGGGATAACCACCTGCACTTGATCTGAAAAACGCCATAAAAAAGGGCCTCGCATCGCGAAGCCCTTTTGTGGGGGTTTTAATCGTTTCAACTCTGCGGCCTCATCGCTTGAGACATCCCGAACATGAATAACAGCAACTCATGATCGGGTTTGGCCGCCACACTGACCTTGGCCACACGTGGCAGCAGGCATTGCCCACCGCCCTGCGTCGCACTGAGTACCTGTGTGCGAGGCTGTTCCCATGCAGCCAGGGCAAGGGCCGTAACCGCCAACGCCCCGACCAGGAACAAACCTCGTGCTATTTCTAGCTTCATCTGGTTAAACCCTTGATAGCGCTGCCAAACGCCGTCTCGTAAAAATAGCTGAGTTTTTTCCAGTCGGTATCGTTCCACGACGAATGGCGGCGCAATTGCAGCATGTCATGGGAGGCGGCCCGATAAGCGGTCAAACGCTGGCGGCATTTTTCAAAATCCAGCAGCGCCACTTCAACGTTCACCCCATCGCCCTCGCCGGTTACCCGAACGAAGATGTGCTTGATATACAGGCAACCGTGCTGCCAGCGGCCTTTGTGCATGCGGGCCAGGGTACCGGCCAATTCCTCGAGCAAGCGCTCGTGGACCGCCTCGCCGTATTGCTCACGGCCACCGGCGGCGTACCAGTTTTCGATCTCGTCGAAACCGTCCAGCGACGCGGTGACCAGCAACGCTTTCCATTGATGCTGCGGGTCGCGTCGCGCCTCGCAGAACACCAACTCCGGCACGCGTACATCCAGCAGGCGCAGGCCCTTGAGGGCATCACGCTCGCGCAGTACGGTCGGACGTCCAAACGGATGCAACCAACTGCGGTAGATATGGCCCGTCTGGCGTTTGCAATAGAGCAATCGCCCATTGGGACTGATCACCCGCTGTACGCCACTTTCACCGCCACGCCGACGATTGGGTTCTTCCACCCACTCGCCCTGCTGACGCCAGAAAAAATCAAATCGTTCTTCGGGAGCTATATGACTGCCGACTACGCACTCAACTGCCATCCTGTTACCTCTTGCGCAATACATAGACTCGCCACATGGCGTAGAGCGGCATGAAGTCCAGGGATTCCTGAACCCGGAAACCGGCCTGCTCGAATTCTGCCTCGACAGTAGCAGCCGGTAACACAAACCGGTTTTGGTAACCTTCCTGCTCACCTTTCTTACGACGCCGTACCTCGGCGCGCCTGCGTTTCCAGGCCTTGAAATTACCATCGACCCACAGCGAGATAATCACGCTGTCACGGCTAACCCGCTGAAACTCCCGAAGTATTGTCATCCTGTGCGCCGGGTCACCGATGTGGTGCATCAGGCGCATGCAGAAAATACTGTCGACCGAGTTATCTGGCAAATCGATATCAAAGGCGGATGTCTGCAAAGGGCGTACCCGTTTGACGACTTCCGCCGGTTGGGCCACCGTAGCGACCTTCAACATCGACGCCGAATTGTCGGCCCCGATGATCACACGATTGGGTTTCTCGGCCAGCAATGGCCAAAAGCGCCCGGCACCACACGGCAGGTCCAACACCAGGCCCGGCTCACCGGCCATGGCCAGCGCACCACGCGCCAGTTGCTCATCGCGCTTGTGGGACAACCGGCGAGCCAGATTGTCCTGATGCTTGAGCAAATATTGCTGCGCGTGTTGATCATCGTACTTTTCTGAAAATTCCAACTTGATCGGGGAAGGCATCTTGCGTCTCCGGTAACTGATGCCTACAACCCTAAGCGGCGAACTGTGATCAACAGGTCAACTCATTGTGAAAAACTTGTCCTGTCCAATCCCATACATTTCAAGACTTTACAGAAACATTCAGTAGCATCGGGCCATCTTCGCCGAAAAGCAGACGTCGTGCAGCAGCAAAATGACAGACTGATCGGTCAGGTTTTGACTTGGCCAAGGTCGACATGAAAACGGCAGCCATTGGGCTCCATGGTGCTCAGGGTCACGCTCCAACCCTGGCTCTCACAGATACGCTGCACCAGCGACAAGCCCAGCCCCAGACCCTCGCCACGCTTCTCGCTGCCACGCACGAACGGTTCGAACATCGCTTCACGTTTGTCTTCCGGGATGCCCACACCGGTGTCCTCCACTACGAAGCCGCTGGGCTCCAGTGTGAGGCGAATAAACCCGTGCTCGGTGTAGTGCAGTGCATTGCGCAACAGGTTGCCCATCACCGCATGCAGGAACGTCGTGTTGTAGCGCGTATCCAGCGGGGCGCCCGGGCAGTAGATCAACTCAAGGCCCTTTTGCTCGATGGGCCCGCGCCAGATACCGAGCAGGTCCTCGGCAACCTGGGTCAGGTTGACCTGGGCAGACATGGCGGCATCGTCATGCTTGGCGCGAGCCAGCATCAGGAAGGTCTGCACCAGTTCGCGCATCTCTTCACAGGCCCGGGCAATGCGCTGGACCTGGTTGCGCCCGCGTTGATCGATGGCCGGATTCTCCAGCAGCAATTCGCAGGAACTGGCCAACACCATCAAGGGTGTACGCAATTCATGGCTCACATCGCTGGTGAACAACTGTTCGCGAGACAGCGCCTGGCGCAAGCGGCCCAGGGTGGCGTCGAACGCCACGGCCAGTTCGCCCACTTCGTCGGCCGCGTAGTCCGGTGCCAACGGTGGCGCAAGCCCCAGCAACTGGTCGCGATGGCGCACCTGGCGGGCCAGACGCACCACCGGCGCCATCACCTTGCGCGCCAGCACCCAACCCAGGAACACCGCCAGTGCCAGGCTGAGCACAAAGCCCACCAGCACCACGGCAAACAGCACCCGCTCGCGCTCTTCGAAATCGCTTTGGTCCTGCAGCAGCACATAGCGTCGGCCGTCGATCACTTCGACCATGGCGTGGTAGGACAGCGACTCGCGAAATACTTCATGAAAGCCCGGGTCCAGATGCCGCAAATCCTTGGGCAACTCGAAATCGCCGGGGCCGCCGCTGAAATAGAACAATTGGTCAGGCTCGGGCCGATGTCGCCAGTCTTCCATGCTGTCCATCAACAGCAGACGTTGCAGGTCGCCGCCCAGGCCCGCTGAAATCAACTTCTCCTCCACCAGGTGCACGGTCGCGACAATGCCCATGGCGAAGGCCCCCGCGACCAACGCACTCATCAAGGCAAAGGCGATGATGATCCGCTGGGCAAGGCTTTGCTTAAACTCCATCACGGCCCTCGGCCAATCGATAACCCACACCGTGTACCGTTTGCAGCAACGGCTTGGCGAAAGGTTTGTCGATCACCTGGCGCAATTGGTGAACGTGGCTGCGCAGGCTGTCGCTGTCCGGGCAATCATCGCCCCACAGGGCTTCTTCGAGGATTTCCCGACGCAACACGTGGGGGCTTTTCTGCATCAACACCGCCAGCAACTTCAGGCCGACCGGGTTGAGTTTGAGCAGGCGCCCCTCTCGGGTCACCTCCAGTGTATCCAGGTCATAATTGAGGTCGCCCACTTGCAGCGCACGACGCCCGCCACCCTGGGCACGGCGCAGCACCGCTTCGATGCGGGCGGCCAGCTCCGACAGGGCGAACGGCTTGAGCAGGTAGTCATCGGCGCCTGACTTGAAGCCCTGCAGCCGGTCGTCCAACTGGTCACGGGCGGTCAGCATGATCACCGGCGTGTCGCGGCGCGCATCTTCGCGCAGGCGTTTGCACAGGGTGTAGCCATCGATGCCAGGGAGCATGATGTCGAGCACGATCAAGTCGTAATGCTCGGTGGCGGCCAGGTGCAAGCCCGACAGGCCGTCCTGCGCACAATCCACTGTGTAGCCTTTGAGCCCCAGGTAATCGGCCAGGTTGGCCAGAATATCGCGGTTGTCTTCAACCAATAAAATTCGCATGGGCAGTGCTCCGTACGCGGTAACAGCCGTGTTGGCTCGCGCAGCTTAAGGCCAAGTGCCGTTCAGGGATAGACCTGCACAGGTCATCGATATAGCTTTTCAACCGTTATTTATATTGAACGAGATTTTCACTATGACTTCACAAACTGGCCACAGCCGTGCAGGGAAAATCATCGCCCATTGCAATGAAGATTCAAAATGTGGGAGGGGGCTTGCGCCCGATGAGGGTGGGTCAGTTGATAAATGTTCTACTGACACACCGCCATCGGGGGCAAGCCCCCTCCCACATTTTTGAACGAGTACATCCGCATCATCGGTCAGGCCGAACAACAAAAAACCCCGCCTGCATCACTGCAGGCGGGGTTTTTCAGTACAGGGGTAAGGCTGGCTTACATCATGCCGCCCATGCCACCCATGCCGCCCATGTCCGGCATACCGCCACCACCTGCGCCTTCAGCCTTTGGCTTGTCGGCAATGGCCGCTTCGGTGGTCAGGATCAGGCCACCGATGGAAGCGGCTGCCTGCAGCGCGGAACGAGTCACCTTGGTTGGATCCAGGATGCCCATTTCGATCATGTCGCCGTAGACGCCAGTCGCAGCGTTGTAACCGTAGTTACCCTTGCCGTTCTTGACTTCGTTGACCACAACGCTTGGCTCGTCGCCGGAGTTGGCAGCGATCTGGCGCAGCGGTGCTTCAACGGCACGGCGCAGTACAGCGATACCGACGTTCTGGTCAGCGTTGTCGCCGGTCAGGTTGGTCAGGGCTTCCAGAGCACGGATCAGCGCAACGCCACCGCCAGGTACCACGCCTTCTTCAACGGCTGCACGGGTTGCGTGCAGGGCGTCTTCAACGCGGGCCTTCTTCTCTTTCATTTCAACTTCGGAACCGGCGCCAACCTTGATCACTGCAACGCCGCCGGACAGCTTGGCCAGACGCTCTTGCAGTTTTTCACGGTCGTAGTCCGAGGAAGTTTCGGCAACCTGGGCACGGATCTGGGCGATACGCGATTCGATGTCGCCTTCAACGCCAGCACCGTCAACGATGATGGTGTTTTCCTTGGAGATGGTCACGCGCTTGGCGCTACCCAGGTTTTCCAGGGTGGCGCTTTCCAGGCTCAGGCCGATCTCTTCGGAGATGACGGTACCGCCGGTCAATACGGCGATGTCCTGCAGCATGGCCTTGCGACGGTCGCCGAAGCCCGGAGCCTTGACGGCTGCGACTTTGACGATGCCACGCATGTTGTTCACAACCAGGGTCGCCAGGGCTTCGCCTTCAACGTCTTCGGAAACGATCAGCAGTGGGCGGCCGGCTTTGGCAACGGCTTCCAGCACTGGCAGCATTTCGCGGATGTTGGAGATCTTTTTGTCGACCAGCAGGATCAGCGGGCTGTCCAGCTCGGCAACCATGGTGTCCGGCTTGTTGACGAAGTACGGGGACAGGTAGCCACGGTCGAACTGCATGCCTTCTACAACCGACAGTTCGTTTTCCAGGCCCGAGCCTTCTTCAACGGTGATCACGCCTTCTTTACCGACTTTTTCCATGGCTTCGGCAATGATGTCGCCGATGGAGCTGTCGGAGTTGGCGGAGATGGTGCCTACCTGAGCGATAGCCTTGGTGTCAGCGCATGGCTTGGACAGGTTTTTCAGCTCGGCAACAATGGCGATGGTCGCCTTGTCGATGCCGCGCTTGAGGTCCATCGGGTTCATGCCGGCAGCGACGGCTTTGTAGCCTTCGTTGACGATGGCCTGGGCCAGCACGGTCGCGGTGGTGGTGCCGTCGCCCGCGTCATCGTTGGCACGGGAGGCAACGTCTTTGACCAGCTGCGCGCCCATGTTTTCGAAACGGTCTTCGAGCTCGATTTCCTTGGCTACGGAAACGCCGTCCTTGGTGATGGTCGGAGCGCCGAAGCTCTTCTCGATGATCACGTTACGGCCTTTTGGGCCCAGGGTCGCTTTTACTGCATCAGCCAGGACGTTGACACCGGTGAGCATTTTCTTGCGGGCGGAATCGCCGAATTTAACTTCTTTAGCAGCCATGATCGATATTCCTTAAATACTTTGTAGTAACGGGAAAATGAGCGGGGAAATCAGCCTTCCAGTACAGCGAGAATTTCGTTCTCAGCCATTACCAGCAGGTCTTCGCCGTCGACTTTCACAGTGTTGCTGCCGGAGTAAGGGCCGAAAACAACCTTGTCACCCACTTTCACGGCCAGCGCACGTACTTCACCGTTTTCCAGGGTCTTGCCTGGGCCAGCAGCGACGATCACGCCGTGGTTGGCTTTTTCAGCAGCCGAACCTGGCAGGACGATCCCACCGGCGGTTTTCTTTTCTTCTTCGCTGCGACGGATGACGACGCGGTCGTGCAGAGGACGAAGCTTGCTCATTGTCGATCTCTCCTAATTGTATGTTTCATCGGCCGGTATCAATTCCGGCGGGTTAAATTCCGGCGGTGCCGGTCGCGGCTCGCAGGGCGAACCGCGGAAGTCTGTCTAGTGTCACCACCAGAAACCTTGCGGTGACCGTTACATAAGGGCGGCCAGGCTTATTACAAGGGGCAGCGAATGATTTTTTTTGTGTTTTGCTCAGGGAAGAATGCAACACGGCACCCGAAGATGCCGTGCCGGTGAAGCGGTTATTTACTGTCGCGGTGTTCGAATTCGCCTTCGATCACATCACCTTCTCGCCCCAGAGGCTGGCGCGGGGCCGGGCCGCCACGGGGTTGCAGGTCGTCGGCAAACGCGCGCTGGCGCACGGCCGCTTCTTCGGCACGCTGGCGCATCTTGCCGGCCAGCAGTTTGCGCGTAACCGGCAGCAGCATCACCAGACCGACCATGTCGCTGATAAAGCCCGGCAGGATCAACAGGCCACCGGCCAGCGCCATCATCAGGCCTTCGAGCATGGTCTGGGCGGGCAGCTCACCGCGGTTCAGGCTTTCACGGGCGCGCAGGGCGGTCGCCAGGCCGGCGACGCGCAGCACCAGAACGCCGAGCATCGAGCCGAGGATGATCAGTAACAGTGCCGGGAAAAATCCGATCGCACCGCTGACTTGAACGAATACGAACAGCTCCAGCACCGGGAACAATAGGAAAAGCAACAAAAAAGGGCGCATCAAAAGGTTCCTCAACGCAAGAATGCCTTGCTAGTTCACCCTAGATGACGTCGCCTTTTCGTGAATTCAAGCGCTAATGTCTGATTTTTTCGGCCAGGTCTGCGCGTGAGCCAATGAAACCAGGGCTTCGCGTACTTGTGTCGGCGTGTTGCAAGACTCGGCAAACGGCAACCAGTGCAGGGACTGGCCAATGCGCAGGTGCATGCCTTCGCTGTCGATGCCGGCCAGTTGCGCAGGCTCGGTCGTCGGTAAACCGGCGAGGTCGACGTAGTGGGCGATGGCCTTGGCGTGATCGCTGTTCATGTGTTCGATCATGCTGCGCTCAGCCTTGCCCGCGAACGGATTGGCCAGGGTCAGTTGATCGACCCAGTGGATCGCGCCAAACCCACCGATATAACGGTGGCGCACCGGCTTGAGCACCCAGAAATCGAAATCGTGGGCCTGGTGGTAATTGGCCGAGTCAGGGAAGTAGCGGTAGTAGCGCTCGGCGGCGGCTTCGATGCTGGAGGCGTCTTCCAGCTTCTCGGCTTCAGCCAAATAGGTCAGGCGCCCGACGGCCTGCACATCGTCGGCTTCGCGCTCACCGACCAGCAACGAACATTTGGGGTCTTTCTGCAAATTGTGCGTGTGCTGGGCGATGCGGCTGATCAGGATCAGCGGCTGGCCGTGCGCGTCGAGGCAGTAGGGCACGACCGAACCGAAGGGAAAACCGGGCATGGCTTTGGACAGTGTGGCCAAGGCCCCACGGTATTCCTTGAGCAACAGCTCTCGGGCGTTCCTGGCAACGTGCACGCTCAATGTATGACTCCTGGGTTGTTCCGCCGCCCACGGCATATGGGAATGGATCTCAACACAAGGTAATCAATATACGCGCAGGTTGCCAGCGTGTCGCTTTACCAGGCCACACCAAAACCTGCGGTGTAGCGGGTCTTGCTCAAGCTGCTGTCGGAGTCGCCGCTGATGACATCGCGCTCAGCCTTGAGATTGAGCGACGCCCATTCGGTGACTTTGTAGCGCAGGCCCATCTCGGCATCCAGGGAGTACTCGGCCGGACCGTCCAGCGGCTTGCCCAGCTCGCCGTTGGTGAAGAACTCAACGGTCTTGCCCACCAGGTAGCGGTTGTAGTTCCACTTCATGGCCAGGGAATAGAAGTTGTCCTTGCCGCCATCGGCGTATTCGTAGTCGGTGCGGTTGACCAGCGAGCCGAGGGAGAACGCGCCCAGTTCATCGTCCCAGAACTGATAGCCAGGGCCCGTACCGACGGTGCGCTGGCGTGCCAGGTCTTCGACCTTGTCACGTTTGTAGGTCAGGCGGCCCTGCCAGAACCAGTGTTCGGTGAAAAAGCGGTCCAGGTCATATTCCAGGGCCCAGTTGTCGGTGGTGGTGACGTCGTCCTGGAACTCGCGGTTGTATTCGCCCTTGCCCGTGTGGCGCCACTGCCCGTGACGGGCCGAGGTCTTGAAGTCGATGTCGTAGTCGTTGGTGTCTTTGTCGGCGCGCTTGTAGTCCAGTGCCAGGTCGATGTTGCCCTTCCACACCAGATCCTCGATCACAGGCTTGGGCTTGAGGATCTGCTGGATGCTGGCCAACTCCACGGTCTTGGGCGCTTCGCCATTGGCCAGTACGACTTTGCCATCCTCGGCAGGCTTGAGTGACTTGGCCTTTTCCCCGTTATAGGCGTCCTGTTTGACCAGCAACTCCTGATCGCTCTCCAGGGTTTTCACCTGTTTCCAGTCCACCGGGATCGCCCCGCCGTAGCTGGTCTGGATCAGCAGCTTGCCGCCGTCGAAGACTTTGATCTTGCCGGTCAGGCGGTCACCGTTCTTCAACCAGACGGTATCGGCGAGCAAGGGCGTGGAAGCACTGAGGACAGCAAGGCACAGCAGGGTTCTGGACAACATAAGCAGATACGGGGCTCGAGGTTGGCGAAAAGAAGACGCTATCGTGTTAGATAGCCTGAACTGACTCAACTATTTATATTGAGTTCAATGATCAACCCCAAGTTTACAGACGTTTCTCACAAAACACCGACGTTCTCAACGGATAGCCTCACAGTGACTGAACCCGCCGACACCCCGCAAAGCCCCGCCGACATGCGCCGCACCGCGCTTTACCTGACGTTGGCGCAAGTGCCGCAGGGCTGCGTGATCAGTTACGGCGAGTTGGCGCACCTGGCAGGCCTGGGGCGCGCCGCGCGCTGGGTGGGGCGTATCTTGAGCCAGCTTCCCGCAGACACTCGATTGCCCTGGCACCGGGTGCTGGGTGCCGGTGGTCGGATAAGCCTGCCGCCGGGCAGTGCGTCCGGTGACGAGCAACGTGCGCGTTTACGCAGCGAAGGCGTCACTATCCTGAACAATCGTGTTGATATTCAGCGTCATGGCTGGCGCCCGGTAGAGCACAGCGGTTAGAGTGCGCGCTTTGTTTCCGCAAATCTGAGGCAGACTCCAGCCCATGCCCCGTAAAACCTGGCGCGCCGCGCTCGCCGCCTATGCCAGTCCCTCGACGTTAGTGCTGTTGTTGCTCGGTTTCGCTGCCGGCCTGCCTTATATGTTGGTGTTCTCGACGCTGTCCGTGTGGCTGCGCGAAGCCGGCGTTGCCCGCGAGACCATCGGTTATGCAAGCCTGATCGGGCTGGCCTACGCCTTCAAATGGGTCTGGTCGCCGCTGCTCGACCAATGGCGCCTGCCATTGCTCGGAAAACTCGGGCGCCGACGTTCCTGGCTGGTGCTCGCCCAGTCGCTGGTGATCCTCGGATTGATCGGCATGGGCTTTTGTGACCCGCAAAAACACTTGTCCTGGCTGATCGCCATTGCCGTCGTCGTGGCCTTCGCGTCGGCCACCCAGGACATCGCCGTCGATGCCTATCGCCTGGAAATCGCCGACGACAGCCGCCAGGCGGCGCTGGCTGCCAGTTATATGTCCGGTTATCGCATCGCCGCCCTGCTCGCCACGGCCGGTGCGCTGTTCTTTGCCGAGGGCTTCGGTTCCACCGGTTTCAACTATAAACATTCGGCCTGGACCGGCACCTATGTGCTGTTCGGCGTGCTGATGGTCCCGGCGCTGCTCACCACGCTGTTCATGCGCGAACCCAACGTGCCGCTGCGCACCCAGTTGCAGGCCGGGCGCTACAGCTTCGCGCATCAGCTGGTGTCGGTGTTCGTGCTGATCGTGCTGCTGGTGTCGGTGCCGGCGATGTTTACCCAGCTGTACAACACTGACTTCGCCAGCGTGCTGTTCCAGGGCGTGAGCCTGTGGGAATTGCTGATGGAAGACCGCGCGTTCCTGCGCGCAATCCTTTATATCCTGCTTACCGCGCTATGCCTCTCGGCCATGGGCCGGCGCGGCCTGGCACCGGTGCTGACACCGGTCAACGACTTTATCCTGCGCTACCGCTGGCAGGCGTTGCTGCTGCTGGGACTGATCGCCACTTATCGCATGTCCGACACCGTCATGGGCGTGATGGCCAACGTGTTCTATATCGACCAGGGTTTTACCAAGGACCAGATCGCCGGGGTCAGCAAGATCTTCGGCCTGATCATGACCCTGGTCGGCGCCGGCATGGGTGGCCTGTTGATCGTGCGGTTCGGGATCCTGCCGATCCTGTTCATCGGCGGCGTGGCCTCGGCCGGCACCAATCTGTTGTTCGTGATGCTCGCCGACATGGGCCCCGACCTGCAGATGCTGATCGTCACCATTTCCCTGGATAACTTCAGCTCGGGCCTGGCCACCTCGGCGTTTGTCGCCTACCTGTCGAGCCTGACCAACCTCAAGTTCTCCGCCACCCAATACGCCCTGCTCAGCTCGATCATGCTGTTGCTGCCGCGCCTGATCGGCGGGTATTCGGGGGTGATGGTGGAGAAGTTCGGTTATCACAACTTCTTTATGATCACCTGCATGATGGGGGTGCCGACGCTGTTCCTGATTGCGCTGCACTGGTTCCAGGAAAACCGGCGCGCCCGGTTGACCCCCCCTGCAGAAGACTGAAATGTGGGAGGGGGCTTGCCCCCGATTGCGGTGGAACAGCCGAGTATCTTGTAGCTGACACATTGCTATCGGGGGCAAGCCCCCTCCCACATTTGGATCTCCTACAGTCAGTCAGATCCCCTGCAATGTCACGCCTGTACTCCAGCGGCAACCGCCCGTACAATCCCAAGTCATTTCAAGTCCAAGCAACCGACAACGGCCTACCATGCGTACCAGTCAATATTTGCTCGCCACACAGAAAGAAACGCCTTCCGACGCGGTTGTGATCAGCCATCAGCTGATGCTGCGCGCCGGCATGATCCGCAAACTGGCCTCGGGCCTGTACACCTGGCTGCCCATGGGCTTGAAGGTGATGCGCAAGGTCGAAGCCATCGTTCGTGAAGAAATGAACGCCGCCGGCTCTCTGGAAGTGTTGATGCCGAGCACCCAACCGGCTGAACTGTGGCAGGAATCCGGACGTTGGGAAGAGTACGGCCCCGAGCTGCTGCGCTTCAAGGACCGTCACGGCCGCGATTTCTGCGCCGGCCCGACCCACGAAGAAGTCATCACCGACCTGATGCGCAACGAGTTGAGCAGCTATAAACAACTGCCGCTGAACCTGTATCAGATCCAGACCAAATTCCGTGATGAAATCCGCCCACGCTTCGGTTTGATGCGCGGCCGTGAATTCATCATGAAGGACGCCTATTCGTTCCACGCCGACCAGGCGTCGTTGCAGGCGACCTACGACCGCATGCACCAGGCCTACTGCAATATCTTCACGCGACTGGGCCTGAAATTCCGCCCGGTTGAAGCGGACAACGGCTCCATCGGCGGTGCCGGCTCCCACGAGTTCCACGTGCTGGCCGAATCCGGCGAAGACGACATTGCGTTCAGCAATGGTTCGGACTACGCGGCGAACGTCGAAAAAGCCGAAGCCGTACCGCGCGAAACCTCGCGCCCAGCCCCGGCTGAAGAACTGCGCCTGGTCGATACCCCGGACACCAAGACCATCGCGGCCCTGGTGGAGAAATTCAATCTGCCGATTGAAAAGACCATCAAGACCCTGATCGTGCACGCCGAAGAAGAAGGCAAGCTGATCGCCCTGGTGATCCGTGGCGACCACGAGCTCAACGAAATCAAGGCGGCCCAGCAACCTGGCGTGGCCAGCCCGCTGGTCATGGCCAGCGATGCCGAACTGCGCGACGCCATTGGCGCCGGCGCAGGCTCCCTCGGCCCGCTGAACCTGCCGCTGCCGATCATCATCGACCGTTCGGTCGAGCTGATGAGCGACTTCGGTATCGGCGCCAACATCGACGACAAGCACTACTTCGGTGTGAACTGGGAGCGCGACCTGCCGGTGCCGACCGTGGCCGACCTGCGTAACGTCGTGGCCGGCGACCCAAGCCCGGATGGCAAGGGCACCCTGGAGATCAAGCGCGGCATCGAAGTCGGGCACATCTTCCAGCTGGGCAACAAGTACAGCAAGGCGATGAAGTGCGAAGTGCTGGGCGAGAACGGCAAGCCGATCACCCTGGACATGGGCTGCTACGGCATTGGCGTTTCCCGTGTGGTCGCCGCTGCCATCGAGCAGAACAACGACGAGAAAGGCATCATCTGGAGCGACGCCCTGGCGCCGTTCCAGGTGGCGCTGGTGCCGTTGCGCTATGAAACCGAGCAAGTACGCGAAGCCACCGACAAACTGTATGCCGAACTGACGGCCGCCGGTTTTGAAGTGCTGCTCGATGACCGGGACAAGAAAACCAGCCCGGGCATCAAGTTCGCCGACATGGAGCTGATTGGCATCCCGCACCGGATCGTGGTCAGTGACCGCGGCCTGGCCGATGGCAATCTGGAATACAAGAGCCGGACCGAAGCCGAGGCCCAACCGTTGCCGGTGGCTGACGTGCTGTCTTTCCTTCAGGCGCGTATTCGTCGCTGAAAACCAGATCAAGAGAAGTCATGTTCAAGCGAAACACCAGAGCCCTGGGGGGCGCCGCCTTGTGCGGCGCCCTGCTGGTCAGCGGCTGCGCCAACCAGATGTCGCAACGCAGTGAGCACGAGGAGCGGGTCGAGCGAAAGTTGCTCGACCACAGCCTGCAGATCGATGTCGGCGAACCCAAAGTGCTGGAGCTGCCGCAACGCCGGGTTCGGATTCACGAACAGAAGACGTTCGAGGTCACCGAATTCGAAGTCACACGGCGTTACGACCGCTACACGCCTTACCAGCCCTGGCGCAAACTCTATGAGATGCCACTGGGTGCCGTTGCGTTGGTGGCCGGCGCGGGCGCCAATGTGGCGAATATCTTCGCCCTCGGCAACCTGCCTGCGAGCATGACGCGCGATTGGCTGAGCTACGGCGTGGACGGCATCAACCCGTTCATGAACGTGCAATCCCACGGTCGTGCGCAGCAGAACCTCGCGGCTATCGATGAAGTGCAGCGTGACAAGCGCCTGGAATATTCGAGCCTGCCCTGGAGCGAACGCCCGGTACAGGTCACCGCCGGCAAACAGACCCATGAACTGACCACCGACCGCGACGGCGTGCTGCGCCTGAACCTGTTGGACAGTCCGTTTGCCGAGCAGGACCTGAACCGCATCACCACCTTGAAGATCAGCGTGGAAGACGGCCAGGACGATGTGCACTCGGATTCGACGCTGGCGGTCAGCAACACCCTGCGCGGCAAAATGCTGGAAGCCCATGGCCTGATCTATGACGATCTGGAAGACGACGAAGTCAACCAGTGGGTGCACCGGGTCAAGCGCCTCTCGGAGCTGGGACTGGAAGAAGAAGCCAGCGAACTGGAACAAAGCCTGATTGAACTGACGCGCAACGATCCGGAACTGCAGCAGGAGTTTTTGCAGGCACTGGCCAAGGATGCGGGGCGACTCGTCGCAGATCCCGGCGCGCGCTGAGTTTTCAGACCGTTCAAAGATCCAAATGTGGGAGGGGGCTTGCCCCCGATAGCGGAGTGTCAGTGTCAGATGTACTGACTGACACACTGCAATCGGGGGCAAGCCCCCTCCCACATTTGAATCTCTCACATTTTTTTATCCTGGTTTCTACCAGGAAAACTCGAGCTGTTCGTTACCGCTGCTCAAATCCAGCAACCTCACCCCAATCCCCAACAACCGCACCGGCTTACCCCCACGGTTAAATGCCTGGGTCATCAGCTGCTCATAACTCTCCAGATCCCGCCCTGCCCCGGCCTGCTCCAGGGTGGTCTGGGTAAAGTCATGAAACTTGACCTTCACGAACGGCTTGCCTGCCCGGTAGCTGCTATCGATACGCGCCATGCGCCCCGCCAGGGTTTCCAACAGCTCCGGCAGCTTGGCCAGGCAGCTTGAAAGATCCGGCAAGTCCACATCGTAGGTATTTTCCACACTGATGGATTGTCGCCGGCTGTCGTTCTGCACCACGCGGTCATCGATCCCACGAGCAAGACTCCAGAGACGCTCACCGAAACTGCCGAATTCGCGCACCAGCGCCAGCTTGCTCCACGCGCGCAATTGCAGACAATCTTCAATGCCCAGGCGCGCCAGCTTGTCGGCGGTGACCTTACCCACCCCATGCAATTTACTCACCCGCAACTGCGAGACGAACTCTTCGACCTGGTCCGGGGTAATCACAAACAGGCCGTTGGGTTTCTTCCAGTCGCTGGCGATCTTGGCCAGAAACTTGTTGGGCGCAACGCCGGCAGACACGGTGATGTGCAACTGATTGGACACACGCCGGCGAATGTCCTGGGCGATGCGCGTGGCACTGCCGCCAAAGTGCGGGCTGTCGGAGACGTCGAGGTAGGCTTCATCCAGCGACAACGGCTCGATCAGGTCGGTGTAGTCGCGAAAGATCGTCTGGATTTCCTTCGACGCTTCTTTATAGGCATCCATACGCGGCTTGACGATCGTCAGGTCCGGGCACAGCTTCAATGCGTGACGCGATGACATCGCCGAGCGCACCCCGTAAGCCCGCGCTTCGTAATTGCACGTAGCGATCACCCCGCGCCGGTCCGCCGAGCCACCGACAGCCAGGGGCTTTTGCGCCAGGCTCGGGTCGTCGCGCATCTCGATGGCGGCGTAGAAGCAATCACAGTCGACGTGGATGATTTTGCGCTGCGTCATATAAACGGGGTGTGAACCTACGGGTGGCCAGTATCGCATTCACCCCTGTATATAGCACCAGTAGTTTGAATCTTCCGTCTAAGCGGTAGGAAATATCCCAGATGAATTTATTTTCTCAATCGAATTAAGCCTTCCAATAGAGCTGAAAGCTTGGCCTGACTGGCTCCGCGCCCTTTCGACACCTGCATTTGAGAGCTAACCGATTGAACCACAAGCGCTTTTGTTCGATTTTAGGGTTGACACACTCGCGTTCCTCTGTACAATGCCGACACACAGACGCGGGATGGAGCAGTCTGGTAGCTCGTCGGGCTCATAACCCGAAGGTCGTCGGTTCAAATCCGGCTCCCGCAACCAAACGTCAAAAAAGGCTACTCGAAAGAGTGGCCTTTTTTGTGCGCGCCTGTTTTTACCCCTCCCCTTGCTCGCGAAAGACTCAAGACACCGCTGGCTACTGAAGCACTGCGTTATCGTTGACGTTCTTCGCGAGCAAGCTCGCTCCTACAATGGGCGGTGCCAAGGCCTTGATTTTGAATAAAACCCACTTATTTGAGCCATTGCCGCATTAACGGTTGACACCTCGGCGCTGGACTGTAGAATGCCGCCCACAGACGCGGGATGGAGCAGTCTGGTAGCTCGTCGGGCTCATAACCCGAAGGTCGTCGGTTCAAATCCGGCTCCCGCAACCAAACATCAAAAAAGGCTGCTCGAAAGAGTGGCCTTTTTTGTATGCGATGAAAAAGTTCTTCTGAAACAATGGTATGGCATCTTTCATGAAACCGTACACGGTTTGCAGAGTCCATCTCATTGCACGCTATGCTCAATGCTCAAGCGCTACCCTCTACGACCAATGGCCGCAGTCGCCGCACTCGGTGATCCGCGTTAATATTTGTAATTATTTTGTCCATAGGGATTGGTAACTTGGCTGGATACCCCCATCCTGTCGCGCACAATCCACGAGGTGATTGATGCGCGCCAACTCGTCTGAACCACAAGACACTGTCACAGCGGAACAACCGATTCCTCCCACCCGTTTGCGTTGGTTGGATCTGTTGAGCAAATACCGTCAGCCCATCGGCCTGGCCGTGACCTTGCTGCTGTTTGCCATTGCCCTGATCGCCTGTCGACATCTGTTGTTGGAGCTCGATCTCTACGCCCTCCACGACTCGATCCTGGACGTGCCCAGGCCTGCCTTGCTCGGCGCGTTTGCGGCGGCGGTGGCCGGGTTCATCATTCTGTTGGGCTATGAATTCTCCGGCGCACGCTATGCCGGCGTGAAACTGCCCGCCAAGACACTGGCACTGGGGGGCTTCACCGCCTTTGCCATCGGCAACGCCATTGGCTTGTCGATGCTCTCGGGCGGCTCGGTGCGCTACCGTTTATATGCGCGCCACGGCATCGGGGCTTCGGAAGTCGCCCACATGACCGTGTTCGCCAGCCTGGCGCTGGGCTGCGCGCTGCCCCCCCTGGCCGCATTGGCCACGCTGAGCAACCTGCCGGCGGCATCGACCTACCTGCATTTGTCGCAGAGCCTGCTCGGTGGTGTTGCCGGTGCCGTGCTGCTGTTGTCGGCCATGCTGTGCATCGGCATCTATCGCCGTCGCCTGCCGGAACAACCCTACCCGGATAACCTGTTGGTCAAGGCCGGACGTCGCACCCTGCGCCTGCCGGGCCGACGCTTGACGTTCCTGCAGTTGATCATCACCGCACTGGATGTCGCCGCCGCAGCCACCGTCCTTTATCTGCTGCTGCCGGAAGCGCCGCCCTTCGGCCCGTTCCTGTTGGTGTACCTGCTGGCCCTGGCCGCCGGCGTACTCAGCCATGTACCGGGTGGCGTGGGGGTGTTCGAAGCCATCCTGCTGGCAGCCTTCGCCGACAAGCTCGGCGCCGCGCCACTGGCTGCCGCCCTGCTGCTGTACCGGATGATCTACGTGGTATTGCCGCTGTTGATCGCGTGTGTCTTCCTGCTGGTCAACGAGGCCCAGCGCCTGTTCCAGACCCAGCAAAGCCTGCGCGTCGCCTCCGGCCTGGCGGCACCAGTGCTGGCCGTACTGGTTTTTTTGTCCGGCGTGGTCCTGCTGTTTTCCGGCGCCACGCCGGAGATCGATTCACGCCTGGAAAACATCGGCTTCCTGATTCCCCACCGCCTGATTGACGCGTCGCACTTCGGCGCCAGCCTGATCGGCGTGCTGTGCCTGTTGCTGGCCCAAGGCTTGCGTCGACGGTTGTCGGCGGCCTGGATGCTGACCATGGTGCTGCTGCTGGTAGGCGCCCTGCTCTCGCTGCTCAAGGGCTTCGACTGGGAAGAAGCCAGTCTGATGACCATGACCGCCGTGCTGCTGGCGATCTTCCGACGCTCGTTCTACCGCGCCAGTCGCTTGACCGAACTGCCCTTCTCGCCGCTGTACCTGGTGGCCAGCGTGTGTGTGCTGGGCGCGTCGATCTGGCTGCTGCTGTTCGCCTACCAGGACGTCCCCTATAGCCATCAGCTCTGGTGGCAGTTCACCCTCGATGCCAACGCCCCGCGCGGCCTGCGTTCTTTGCTGGGCGCCGCCGTCCTGCTGGTGATCGTGTCGCTGACCTGGCTGTTGCGTACCGCGCGCCCGGTCATCCATCTGCCGACCCCGGACGAACTCGAACGCGCCTCCAAAATCCTGATGGCCTCCTCCCAACCCGACGGCGGCCTGGCGCTGACCGGCGACAAGGCATTGCTGTTCCACCCCAATGACGAAGCCTTCCTGATGTATGCCCGTCGCGGGCGCAGCCTGGTGGCCTTGTATGATCCGATCGGCCCGACCCAACCGCGCGCCGAGATGATCTGGCAGTTCCGCGACTTGTGTGACATTCACCACGCACGGCCGGTGTTCTATCAAGTGCGTGCCGAGAACCTGCCGTACTACATGGATATCGGACTCACCGCGATCAAGCTGGGCGAAGAAGCCCGCGTCGACCTGAAACGCTTTGACCTGGAAGCCAAGGGCAAAGAGATGAAGGATTTGCGCTACACCTGGAACCGCGGCACCCGCGACGGCCTGTCCCTGGAGATCTGCGAGCCGGGCACCGCGCCAATGGATGAATTAAAAGTTATCTCGGACGCCTGGCTCACCGGTAAGAATGTGCGCGAAAAGGGCTTCTCCCTGGGCCGCTTCAGCGACGACTACCTCAAGCACTTCCGTATCGCGATCATTCGCTTCGAAGGGCGCCCGGTGGCCTTCGCCAACCTGCTCGAGACGTACAACCATGACCTGGCCAGTCTCGACCTGATGCGCGCCCACCCGGACGCACCGAAGCTGACCATGGAGTTCATGATGGTCGGCCTGATTCAACATTATAAGAGTCACGGCTACGCCCGCTTCAGCCTCGGCATGGTGCCGTTGTCGGGTCTGCAGCCCCGGCGTGGCGCGCCATTGACCCAGCGCTTGGGCTCGATGGTGTTCCGCCGTGGCGAGCAACTGTATAACTTCCAAGGTTTGCGCCGCTTCAAAGACAAGTTCCAGCCCGACTGGGAACCCCGTTACATGGCCGTGCCCGCAGGACTTGATCCGCTGGTGGCACTGGCCGATACCGCCGCCCTGATCGCGGGCGGCTTGACTGGATTGGTGAAACGCTGATGATTCGACGCTCCTGGCGGTATGTATTGGCTTTTGTAGTGCTGCTCGCGCTGATCCTGGGCGGCGGCTACTGGTACTGGAACCGCCCTGCCCCACAGCCGACCCTGGAGCAAATGCCCCAGGCCGACGGCTCGGTGATGACCCGTGTAACCCCGGCCGGCAACGCCAAGGCCCGCGTGGCGGTGGCCGTGATGGCCGACGAAACCCTCACCGACAGCCAACTGATCGCCCTCAGCCAGGGTGGCTCGGCGCAGCTCGTCCAGGTGATCCTGCCCAAGAATGACTGCAAGCTGCAGGAGCAAGCGCTGCAAAGCGCCCTGGCCCAGCTTAAAGGCCCGGCGACCCTGGTCAGCGGCATCGGCCCTGGCGCGGCGCTCGCCTGGCGCTGGCTGGCCACACAGAGCGACGACAAGGCCAACGCCATTTCCGTCGGCTTCGCCCTGAAACAGGAAGGCTGCAACGACCCGCTGCCGAAAACCGCCGCCCATGGCAACTGGCTGGTGGCCTGGAATGACAACCCCGACGATGAAAGCGCCAGCTTCGTACGTGACACACCGCGCGCCACCACCAGCATCAGCGACTACGACATTCATTACCCGCAAGTGCTGAACAACGAGCTGCGTAAGCAGCTGGTAGGTTCGGACAACGGCGGCCTGGCGATTCCTGTAGTGGAAGTGCCGGCCGGCCAGGCCAAGGACACCGTGACCCTGTTCCTCTCCGGTGACGGCGGCTGGCGTGACCTGGACCGTGACGTGGCTGGCGAAATGGCGAAGATCGGCTACCCGGTGGTCGGCATCGACACCCTGCGCTACTACTGGCAGCACAAAACTCCGGAACAAAGCGCCAAGGACCTTACCGAACTGATGCAGCATTACCGGCAGAAATGGGGCACCAAACGCTTCGTGCTGACCGGTTACTCGTTCGGCGCCGACGTCCTGCCGGCCATCTACAACCGGATGCCAGCAAACGAACAGCAACGGGTCGACGCGATCATTCTGCTGGCCTTCGCCCGCACCGGCAGCTTCGAGATTGAAGTGGAAGGCTGGCTGGGCAACGCCGGCAAAGAAGCCGCCACCGGCCCGGAAATGGCCAAGCTGCCGCCAGAGAAAGTGGTGTGCATCTATGGCGCGGAAGAAGTCGACGAGAGTGGCTGCACCGACAAGACCGCCGTGGGCGAAGCGATGAAGCTGCCGGGCGGGCATCACTTTGACGAGAACTATCCGGCGCTGGCCAAGCGGTTGGTGGATATCATCGTCAAGCACCAGGCCAAGGCCGAGTAATCCCAGGCCGTACACAAAACCAAATGTGGGAGGGGGCTTGCCCCCGATAGCAGGGTGTCAGTCAATGATGTTGTGACTGATCCACCGCTATCGGGAGCAAGCCCCCTCCCACATTTGATTTGTGGTGTGGCTAAGATCTAACGCGGTTCGATATGCGCAATCATCAACTGCACCGTCTCGTTCCCGCGAAACTCGTTCACGTCCAGCTTGTAGGCCAATTCCACCCAGCGCACGGTCGGGTTAGGCCAGACTTCACGGTCCACGCCAAACGCAATGCCATCAAGCTTCACCGACCCGCATTCGCTCTTGAGCACCACCTTCAAGTGCCGTTCGCCAACCACCCGCTGCTCCACCAGCTGAAACACACCGTGAAACAACGGCTCGGGAAAGTGCTGCCCCCACGGGCCGGCATGGCGCAGCGCGCGGGCCAGTTCCAGATGAAACTCTTCCACCGCCAGGGTGCCATCGGAGAGCAGGCGTCCGGTGAGGTCTTCTTCGCGCAGTTGCCGACGCACCTCGGCATCGAAAGCCTCGGCAAACAAGGGGAAGTTCGCTTCGGGCAGGGTCAGGCCCGCCGCCATCGCGTGACCGCCGTATTTGGCGATCAGGTTGGGGTGCTGGCTGGCAACCACCGCCAGCGCGTCACGGATATGAAAGCCTTGTACCGAACGCCCTGAGCCCTTGAGCAGGCCGTCACCGGCATCGGCAAAGGCGATGGTGGGACGGAAATAGCGCTCTTTCATGCGCGAGGCCAGAATCCCGATCACCCCCTGGTGCCACTCCGGGTCGAACAGGCACAGGCCGTACGGCATCGACTCCACCGGCAAATCCTTGAGTTGCGCCAGGGCCTCGCGCTGCATGCCCTGCTCGATGGATTTGCGGTCCTGGTTCATGCCGTCCAGTTGTGCGGCCATTTCCCGCGCCGCGGCAAAATCGGTAGTCAGCAGGCATTCGATGCCCAGGCTCATATCGTCCAGGCGCCCGGCCGCATTGAGCCGTGGGCCGAGAATGAAGCCCAGGTCGGTGGAGGTGATGCGGGCGTGGTCGCGCTTGGCCACTTCGAGGATCGCCTTGATCCCCGGCCGCGCCCGACCGGCGCGAATACGCTCCAACCCTTGATGCACCAGGATGCGGTTGTTGGCGTCCAGCGGCACCACGTCGGCGACGCTGCCCAGGGCCACCAGGTCGAGCAGTTCACCAATGTTCGGCTGCGGGCTGTTGTCATACCAGCCGAGGCTGCGCAAACGCGCGCGCAGGGCCATCAGTACGTAGAAGATCACGCCCACACCGGCCAGTGCCTTGCTGGGGAACGTACAGCCTGGCTGGTTCGGATTGACGATCGCGTCCGCCGCCGGCAGTTCGTCGCCCGGCAAGTGGTGATCGGTCACCAGCACCTTCAGCCCCGCCGCCTTCGCCGCCGCCACGCCTTCGATGCTGGAGATACCGTTGTCCACGGTGATGAGCAACTGCGGCTCGCGCTGCAGCGCCACGGCAACGATCTCCGGCGTCAGGCCGTAGCCGTATTCGAAACGGTTGGGCACCAGGTAATCGACATGGGCCGCACCGAGCAGACGCAGGCCCAGTGTACCCACGGTGCTGGCGGTGGCGCCGTCGGCGTCGAAGTCACCGACGATCAGGATACGTTGGCGCTGCTCCAGCGCCGTCACCAGCAGATCGACGGCGGCATCGATGCCCTTGAGCTGCTGATAGGGAATCAACCGCGCCAGGCTCTTGTCCAGCTCGGCTTCCGATTGCACCCCGCGCGCGGCGTAGAGACGGGTCAGCAGCGGTGGCAATTCACCGAGGAATGGCAGGACGGCGGGCAAGGGACGGGGATCGATACGCATACGGGGGTGATGACTTCTCTACTGATTCAACGGATAACAACAGTTCAAAATTCAACAAAGATCAAATGTGGGAGGGGGCTTGCCCCCGATAGCGGTGGATCAGCTACAGATAAGCTGGCTGATAGATCGCTATCGGGGGCAAGCCCCCTCCCACATTTTTTTCAATCACGCCCGCCCACCAGCCATTGCAACTGCACTTCATGCTGGCCACGGTCATCGGTGACGAAGATCGTGCCTTCGCTGATCATCACATCCCACTTGATCACGCGCGGCATGTCCTTGGCCAGCACCTCCAGAATCTCCTGCGGCACGGCAGCGATGTGCACGTTCTTGAGGTTATTCGCCACCGGCACCACCTTGCCTTCCCACACCCGCAGGCTGCCGTATGCCAGCAAGCTGGTGCGTTCGGTGCGACGCGAGCACCAGGTCAGGCGGTCTGCATCCGGCTGGCCGACTTCGATCCAGTGCAACACCCGATCATCCAGGCTCTTTTCCCACAGGGCCGGCTCGTCGACATCCGACAAGCCACGGCCGAACGCCAACTGCTCGTTGTACCAGAGGGCGTAGGCCAGCAGGCGCACGGTCATACGTTCTTCGGTTTCCGAAGGGTGGCGGGCGATGGTCTGTTTGACGCTCTCGTACACCGAACGGTCAAGGTCGGTGAGGTTGAGTTCGAATTTGTAGGTCGTGGACGGCTGGGCCATGAACGGGCTCTGGAGACAGGGAAAGACGGCCAGTCTAACCGATGGCGAGGCCAATCAACGAATACTGCGCTGCATCCAGGCTGCCCGCCTATGTTAAAAAGCAGTACGTCACCGTCCCGCACGCTCAAGGATCCCCATGTCGCTTAATGCCAAACCGCTTGCCGGCCTGAAAGTCATCGAACTCGGTACCCTGATTGCCGGCCCGTTTGCCTCACGTATCTGCGCCGAGTTCGGCGCCGAAGTGATCAAGGTCGAATCCCCGGACGGCGGCGATCCCCTGCGCAAATGGCGCAAACTGTATGAAGGCACCTCGCTGTGGTGGTTCGTGCAGGCGCGCAACAAGCAGTCGCTGACCCTCAACCTCAAGCACCCGGATGGCCTGGCGATCCTCAAGCAATTGCTGGCCGACGCCGACATCCTGATCGAAAACTTCCGCCCCGGTGTGCTGGAAAAACTCGGCCTGGGCTGGGAAACCCTGCACGCGCTGAACCCAAGGCTGGTGATGGTGCGCCTCTCGGGCTTCGGCCAGACCGGGCCGATGAAAGACCAGCCGGGGTTTGGCGCGGTGGGCGAGTCCATGGGCGGCCTGCGCTACATCACCGGCTTCGAAGACCGCCCGCCCGTGCGCACCGGGATTTCCATCGGTGATTCGATTGCCGCGCTGTGGGCGGTGATCGGCGCGCTGATGGCGCTGCGGCATCGTGAAGTCAACGGCGGCCTCGGCCAGGTGGTCGACGTGGCGCTGTACGAAGCCATCTTCGCCATGATGGAAAGCATGATTCCCGAGTTCGATGTGTTCGGCTTCATTCGCGAACGCACCGGCAACATCATGCCCGGCATCACGCCCTCCTCGATCCATACCAGCGCTGACGGCAAACATGTGCAGATTGGCGCCAATGGCGATGCGATCTTCAAGCGCTTCATGGCCGCCATCGGCCGCGACGACCTGGCGAACGACCCGGTGCTCGCCAGCAATGACGGGCGTGACAGCCGCCGCGATGAGCTGTACGGGGTGATCGATCGCTGGGTCAACACCCTGCCGCTGGATCAGGTCATGGCGCAGTTGAACCAGGCCCAAGTGCCCGCCAGCCGCATCTACAGTGCCGAGGACATGCTGGGCGACCCGCAATTCCTGGCCCGGGAGATGTTCCTCAGCGCGCAACTGCCGGATGGCAAGGATTTCAAGATGCCGGGCATCGTGCCCAAACTGTCGGATACCCCAGGCAGCTGTGAATGGGTGGGGCCGCAATTGGGCGAGCACAACGGTGTGCTGCTCAACGCCCTGGGCTATGACGCGGCGGCCATCGCCCGCTTGCGTGCGGATGGCGCGATCTGAGCGGGCCGCAGTGCCAAATTTCAGGCAAAAAGAAACCCCGAGGAGTGGGGAGACAACTCGGGGTTAAACGTGATCTACAAAGACCAGTACAACAAGCCACAAACACCGGAGCACAATGTTTGCTCTTGCTGTTACAAACTCTGACCGGCCGTGTTGTAGGAAGTTTCGAAGGATAAATAATTCTTCATGCGCAGACCGGGGTGCGTGTCATGGCGGCGTTGCGCAAGGCTGCGATGACCGAGGGCTCAAGTCGACCTTCGGCGATTTTCAAATCGCGCAGCAGGCAATCCACCACATCCACCAGGGCGCGTTTGTCGGTCAGTTGAGCGCGGTTAACTTCGCGCTCGACCATGATGGCGCCACCGGGGTTCTTCACGGTCACCAGGCATTCGCCCTGCACACCAGCGGTGGTCAGCGTAACCAGATAAGGGCTCAATGCTTCTTCGAGCAACAGGCTGATACTTTCCATCTCGATCACCACTCAATAGTTCGGGAACAATCGTTTCAACGGGTGCTGCATCTCTCCTAAGTGACCGGTTCTAACGTAGGAAAGTTCGCTTTTTCGTCTTTCAAGGGTTGTGCGGGGATGACGTATCCAGCATGCGCTTGCAACATGACAGGTAAAAAACGGCGGCACATAACTGCTTACGCAATGGGTGGCGGTTTTGGGGTGCGCCGGGCGCGCAGGCCAAGAGTGAATCCTATACTCGGTGAGCGCTGATCACTCCGCCGTGCAGGCAGAGTGCATGTCATAAGGCCCTTATTGCGAAGGATAAAGATGATGTTGGAACACAATGAACAACAAGCGTCGATCGAGAAAATTCACGCGGACATATCACGCATTTATGCCGAACAACGCAAGTTCAACGCTGAAGTCCACAAGATAACCCGTGAGATTTTCTGGTACCCCGTGGGCATCGCAATAGGCTTCTTTACCGCTGTTGGTACGGTAATGGCGCTGGCGCATAAGCTACTCACGTAAACGATATGACTGCCGGGCCTGCCACAAACAAAAAACGCCGCTGACCCAGGGAAGGGAAAGCGGCGTTTTTGTCTACGCGGTGTGCCTTACAGCGGCTTGCCCCGATTGCCATGCTGGCTGACAAACGCCTGCACAGCTTTCAGGTCGTTAGCCAACACCGTGCAACGCTCTTCACGCTCGAACAGATCCGCCAGGTGCTGCGGCAGCTCCAGCGCCTTGCCAACACCGGCCTTTTCCACCGCTTCGGGGAATTTCACCGGGTGCGCAGTGCCAAGGATCACCATCGGGATATCCAGGCTGCGACGGCACTCGCGGGCGGCCTTCACACCGATGGCGGTGTGCGGGTCGAGCAGCTCGCCGGTCTGGGCATAGACTTCAGCGATGGTTTCGCATGTCTGCGCGTCGTCCACGGCCAGGGAATCGAACAGCTTGCGGGTTTCGGTCCAGCGCTCTTGCTCGACGCTGAAACCGCCACCTTGCTTGAAGCTGTTCATCAGCTCGGCCAACGCCGCGCCGTTGCGACCGTGCATGTCGAACAGCAGGCGTTCGAAGTTCGACGAGACCATGATGTCCATCGACGGCGACAGCGTGGCGTGCAGGGTTTCCTTGACATACCCGTTGCCGCTCATGAAACGGTGCAGGATGTCGTTGCGGTTGGTCGCGACGATCAACTGATTGACCGGCAGCCCCATGTTGCGCGCCAGGTAGCCGGCGAAGATATCGCCGAAGTTGCCGGTCGGCACCGAGAACGATACTGAACGCGCCGGGCCGCCGAGCTGCAGGGAGGCGTGGAAGTAGTAGACGATCTGGGCCATGATCCGCGCCCAGTTGATCGAGTTCACCGCCACCAGGCGCGTGCCCTTGAGAAAGCTCTGGTCGGCAAAGCTGTTCTTGACCATTTCCTGGCAGTCATCGAAGTTGCCTTCGATGGCAATGTTGTGGATGTTCTCACCGAAAATGGTGGTCATCTGGCGACGCTGCACCTCCGACACGCGCTTGTGCGGGTGCAGGATGAAGATGTCGACGTTTTCGCAGTGCTTGCATCCTTCAATGGCCGCCGAACCGGTATCGCCGGAGGTAGCGCCCATGATCACTACGCGCTCGCCGCGTTTTTCCAGTACGTAGTCGAGCAGGCGACCCAGCAATTGCAGGGCAAAGTCCTTGAACGCCAGGGTCGGGCCGTGGAACAGCTCAAGCACCCACTCGTTGCCGTTCAACTGGCGCAGGGGCGCAATGGCGCTGTGGGAAAACACGCCGTACGTCTCTTCCAGGATCTTCTTGAAATCCGCGTCCGGAATGCTGCCGGTGACGAACGGGCGCATCACCCGGAACGCCAGCTCGTGGTACGGCAGGCCGGCCCAGGAAGCGATTTCTTCCTGGGTGAAGCGTGGCAGGTTTTCCGGCACGTACAGGCCGCCGTCGGTGGCAAGGCCTGCCAGCAGAACGTCTTCGAAATTCAGGGCCGGTGCCTGGCCGCGGGTGCTGATGTAACGCATGACTGGCTCCTTTGAAACATTTTCGAACAGGGGCCGCCGAACGCTCGGGGCCCCTGGAACAATCGGTTAGTTCAAGTGCTCGACGCGGATACGAACGACCGGGCCCACTACGCCTTGCAAGGCTTCCAGGGCGGCGATGGCATCGTTGATATGCTGCTCGAGCACGCGATGGGTCAGCAGGATCATCGGCACCTGGCCGTTCTGTTCCTCGACTTCCTTTTGCATGATCGATTCGATGTTGATGCCGCGCTCCGACAGGATGCTCGCCACCTGGGCCAGCACGCCGGGATGATCCTGGGCCTGGATGCGCAGGTAGTAGGCACTTTCGCAGGCTTCGATCGGCAGGATCGGGTGGGCCGACAGCGAATCCGGCTGGAAGGCCAGGTGCGGCACGCGGTTTTCCGGGTCGCTGGTCATGGCGCGAACCACGTCCACCAGGTCGGCGATTACCGACGAAGCGGTCGGCTCCATCCCGGCACCGGCGCCGTAGAACAGGGTGGAGCCGGCGGCGTCACCGTTGACCATCACCGCGTTCATCACGCCATTGACGTTGGCGATCAGGCGGTCGGCGGGGATCAGTGTCGGGTGCACACGCAATTCGATACCGGCCGGGGTGCTGCGTGCCACACCGAGGTGCTTGATGCGGTAGCCCAGGGCTTCGGCGTAGTTCACGTCGGCGGTGGTCAGTTTGGTGATGCCTTCGGTGTAGGCCTTGTCGAACTGCAGCGGGATGCCAAAGGCGATGGACGCCAGGATGGTCAGCTTGTGGGCCGCATCAATGCCTTCCACGTCAAAGGTCGGGTCGGCTTCGGCATAACCCAGGGCCTGGGCTTCGGCCAGCACGTCTTCGAAGGTGCGGCCCTTTTCGCGCATTTCGGTCAGGATGAAGTTACCGGTGCCGTTGATGATGCCGGCCACCCAATTGATGCGGTTGGCGGACAGGCCTTCACGAATCGCCTTGATCACCGGGATGCCGCCGGCCACGGCGGCTTCGAACGCCACGATCACGCCCTTCTCACGGGCCTTGGCGAAGATTTCGTTACCGTGCACGGCGATCAGCGCCTTGTTGGCGGTGACCACGTGCTTGCCGTTCTCGATGGCCTTGAGCACCAGCTCGCGGGCCACGGTATAGCCGCCTACCAGTTCGATGACAATATCGATCTCAGGGTTGGTGGCCACGGCGAACACATCGTTGGTAATTGCAATACCGGTCGTTTCGAACTGAGGCTTTGGCGAACGTGTGGCGATCTGCGCCACTTCAATCTCGCGCCCTGCACGGCGGGAAATTTCTTCGGCGTTACGCTGAAGTACGTTGAAGGTGCCGCCACCGACGGTCCCTAACCCACAGATGCCTACTTTGACCGGTTTCACTGAAAACTCCCCATGAAACGGCCGACGCGAGGTCGGCCGTGGAACACAGCCGCACAACTGCGGCTCTCAATTAACGACCCGCCGACGGTTCGGCGGATCATGCTCGTCAAAGGCTCGACGATTAATGCTTACTTGGCACCCAGTGCCAGTTTGGCAACTTGTGGTGCAGGCTGGTAGCCCGGAATCACCTGGCCGTCTGCCAAAACGATGGCCGGTGTGCCGTTAACACCGATGGACTGGCCCAGGGCGAACTGCTTGGAAACCGGATTGGCGCATTTGGCCGCCTTGATTTCCTTGCCATCGACCATCTTGTCCATGGCCGCCTTCTTGTCGGCCGAGCACCAGACCGCCTGCAACTGCTCATCGCCTGGCGAACCGAGGCCCTGGCGTGGGAACGCGACGTAGCGTACCTCCACACCCAGCTTGTTCAGCGCCGGCACTTCGGCGTGCAGCTTGTGGCAGTACGGGCAGGTAGTGTCAGTGAACACGGTGATGTGGGTCTTGGTCTCGCCGATGGCCGGATACACCACGGTTTCAGCCACCGGAATACCATTGATCAGCTTGGACACGCCGAGGCGTTCGGCTTTCTCGGTCAGGTTGACCGGCTTGCCGTCCTTGAGCTGGAACAGGTAGCCCTGAACGATGTACTGGCCGTCTGCACTGGCGTACAGCACGCGGCTGCCCTTGAGCTTGACTTCGTACAGACCGGCCATGGGGCTGGCGCTGATGCTTTCGATGGGGGTCTCGAGTTGCAGGTTGACCAGGCTCTTGCGAATGGCCTGCTCGGCCGCATCGTCGGCGACGGCAAAGGTGGAAACCAACGCAATGGCTGCGGCGGCAATAATCTGGGTCAAGCGCATGGGAACTCCTGAAGGCAGATGCAGGGACGGGTGCACGTACGCCGATTGGAAACTGGGGCGCGGACCGTCGCCTTTGCGAACCGGCAAAGCCTACCACAGTTGGGCCGCAGGGCAGCCCGCAGCCGGACAAATTGGGATTTTTCAGCCGCGTGGATGGTGCCTGGCGTGCATTTCCTGCAAGCGCGCCCGTGCCACGTGGGTGTAAATCTGGGTGGTGGACAAGTCACTGTGCCCGAGCAGCATCTGCACCACACGCAAATCCGCGCCGTGGTTGAGCAAATGCGTGGCGAATGCATGGCGCAAGGTATGGGGCGACAGCGTCTTGCCGATTCCGGCGACCCTGGCCTGGTGCTTGATGCGATGCCAGAAGGTCTGACGGGTCATCTGCTCGCCGCGCAGGCTGGGGAACAGCACATCGCTGGGACGGCCACCGAGCAGTTCGTGACGCGCATCGCGCAGGTAACGCTCGACCCACACAATCGCCTCCTCGCCCATCGGCACCAGGCGTTCCTTGCTGCCCTTGCCCATCACCCGCAACACGCCCTGGCGCAGGTTGACCTGCTCCAGGGTCAGGCTGATCAGCTCGGTGACCCGCAGGCCGCAGGCGTAGAGCACTTCCAGCATGGCGCGGTCGCGCTGGCCGATGGCCTCACTGAGATCCGGCGCGGCTAACAGAGCCTCCACGTCAGCTTCCGACAAGGATTTAGGAAGAGGCCTACCTAATTGCGGCATATCCACTTGTAGAGTTGGATCGACTGCGATGAGCTTTTCACGCAACAGGTAGCGATAAAAGCCACGTACACCGGAGAGAAATCTCGCGGTGGATCGCGGCTTGTAATGTTGCTCGAGGCGCCAGGCCAAGTGATCGAGGATCAGCTCGCGCCCGGCATTGATCAGCTCCAGGTTTTTCTCCTGCAGCCACCCGTTGAACAGGGCCAGGTCGCTGCGGTAAGCCTGGCGCGTGTTGTCGGAGAGGCCTTTTTCCAACCAAAGGGCGTCAAGGAAGCGGTCAATCAGGGGGTGGTCAATGGCGGGCATGGTTACTCAAGCGACGCGGCACGGGGCTCGGCGCCCTTTTATTTAGTGAACTGTGGCAAGGGCCACTAGTCTTTCATAGCCCGCTACTTCTAGGAACAGGAAGCTTTAATGAACGAACAACAGATCTTGTTGGCTTTCGGCGGTATCGGTGTGGCCGCGCTCGGCTGCCAATGGCTGGCCTGGCGCCTGAAGTTGCCGGCGATTCTGTTTCTGTTATTGAGCGGAATCCTGGCGGGGCCGGTACTCGGCTGGCTCGACCCGCAGGAAATGTTCGGCCCGCTGCTGATGCCATTGGTGTCGCTGGCGGTCGCACTGATCCTGTTTGAAGGCAGCCTGACGCTGCATCTGTCGGAATGGAAGGAGATCGGCAGCGTGGTTCACCGACTGGTGACCCTTGGCGCACTGACGACCTGGGCGGTGATTACCGTGGCAACCCACTGGCTGTTGGGTTTCGACTGGATGCTGGCGCTGCTGTTCGGCACCCTGACGCTGGTCACAGGCCCGACCGTCATCGTGCCGATGTTGCGCGTGGTACGCCCCAAGGCGTCCATCGCCAATATCCTGCGCTGGGAAGGCATTGTCATCGATCCGATCGGTGCGCTGCTGGCCGTGGTGGTCTACAGCTTTATCATTGCCAGCGCGTCGGGCGATGGCCTGAGTCACAGCCTGCTGACTTTTGGCGGCGTCATCCTGTGCGGCAGCCTGTTCGGGATTGCCGGGGGCTGGGTGCTGGGCCTGGTGATGCGCCGCCAGTGGCTGCCGGAATACCTGCATAACCTGGCCACCCTGGCGGCGGTGCTGGGGGTGTTCATCGCCTCCAATGAGGTCATGCATGAGTCCGGCCTGCTGGCGGTGACGCTGATGGGCATGTGGATGGCCAACATGAAGGGCGTGGACGTGCGGCACATCCTGCACTTCAAGGAGAACCTCAGCGTTCTGCTGATTTCCGGCTTGTTTATCCTGCTGGCGGCGCGCCTGGACCTGAACGCATTGATCGCCCTGGGGCCGTTTGTGCTGATTCTGCTGCTGATCATTCAGTTCATTGCGCGCCCGCTGAACGTTGCTGTGTCGACCGTCGGCTCGAAACTGAGCTGGCGCGAACGCGCACTGCTGGCCTGGATCGCCCCGCGCGGGATTGTGGCCGCAGCGGTGTCGGCGATTTTTGCGATTCGCCTGGATGAGGCCGGCCACGAAGGTGCGTTGTTGCTGGTGCCGCTGACGTTTGCGGTGATTATCGGCACGGTGGTGCTGCAAAGCGCGACTGCACGCCCTCTGGCCCGCTTGTTGAAAGTAGCCGAACCCGCGCCCAGCGGCTTTCTGATCGTCGGCGCCAACGGCCCGGCCCGCATCCTCGGCAAAGCCCTGCAACAGTTGGGCAGCCGAGTGCTGCTGACCGATTCAAGCTGGGAAAACATTCGCGCCAGCCGCATGGAAGGGCTGCCGACCTACTTCGGCAACCCGGCATCACAGCATGCCGAGTCCCATCTGGACCTGGTCGGTCTCGGGCATTTGCTCGCGCTGTCACCTTCCGGCGAATTGAATACCCTGGCCACCATGCGCTTTCGTCATGACTTCGGGCATCGCCTGTTCGCCTTGGCCAACAGCCAGGAAAGCCGTCGCACCGACAAGCACCGGGCCAGCGGCGAGCACCGTGGGCACTTGCTGGGCAGCCAGCCGCTGAGCTACACCAAACTCGCCAGCCTGCTGGGGCAAGGCGCCGAGCTGTATACCACGCAGCTGACCGATGGGTTTGGCTGGAGCGATTACCAGGCACTGCATGGGGAACGGGCGACGCTGCTGTTTGCCCGCGACAACAGCGGCTGGGTGCATGTGGTCACGCCAGAGAGCGATATGAAACCGCTGGCGGGATGGACATTACTGGCAGTCATTCAGCCTGGTCAGGCCTGAGGGCGCACGGCACAAATCGCAGGCACAAAAAAGCAGCCCGCAGGCTGCTTTTTTCTGCATCGGGAAGCTGGACTTAAGCCAGTTTTTCCTTGATGCGAGCTGCTTTACCGGACAGGTCACGCAGGTAGTACAGCTTGGCTTTGCGTACGTCACCGCGACGTTTCACAGCCATGCTGTCGATTTGCGGGCTGTAGGTCTGGAAAGTACGCTCTACGCCAACACCGTTGGAGATTTTACGAACAGTGAAAGCACTGTTCACACCACGGTTACGCTTGGCGATTACCACGCCTTCGAACGCTTGCAGACGCGAACGGTCGCCTTCCTTCACTTTCACCTGAACGACAATGGTGTCGCCCGGGGCAAAGGTAGGGATCTCTTTGGTCATCTGCTCTGCTTCGAGTGCAAGGATGATTTTGTTAGTCATGCTGTGCTCCTAAGGTAAGTCAATGGACCTACCATCGATACGTTGTTAACTATCGTCCCGCGCGAGGATGTATTCCTCGAGCAGCTTCTTCTCTTCTCCAGAAAGCGAGCGGCTTTCCAGAAGATCGGCGCGTCGTTCATAGGTCCGACCAAGGGACTGCTGTAAACGCCAACGCCGGATGTGTGCGTGATTGCCACTTAGCAATACGTCGGGAACACGCTGATCCGCATACACCTCCGGACGGGTGTAGTGCGGGCAATCCAGCAAACCATCCGTGAAGGAATCTTCCTCCGCGGAGTCCGCATGCCCTAAAGCTCCAGGCAGCAGTCGTGTAACCGCATCTATCAGGACCATCGCCGGCAGCTCGCCGCCAGACAGGACATAGTCCCCAATCGACCACTCTTCATCGACATGAGCTTCAATAAAACGCTCGTCAATGCCTTCATAGCGACCGGCAATCAGGATCAGTGCCTCCTCATTCGCCAGTTCGCCTACCGCAGCCTGTTTCAGCTGACGGCCTTGAGGGGACAGGTAAATTACCTTCGCCTTCTCCCCGGCGGCTGCCTTGGCCTGGGCCAACGCGTCTTCCAGGGGCTTGATCTTCATCACCATGCCCGGGCCACCGCCAAATGGGCGATCGTCCACAGTGTGATGTCGATCCGTCGTGTAGTCTCGCGGGTTCCAACAGGTAAGCTGCAACAGCCCCTGTTTCACCGCCCGACTGGTGATGCCGTACTCGCTGATGGCGGAGAACATCTCGGGAAACAAACTGATCACTTCAATGCGCAAATTAGCCACGCTTAGAAGTCCGCGTTCCATTCCACCTTCATCTCGCCCGCTGCGAGGTCGACGGCCAACACGCACTGCCCGGTATAGGGCAACAGGCGTTCGCGATCATCCAGGCTGCCAGCGCAAGGCTTGACCACCATTACATCATTGGCGCCGGTTTCCAGAAGATGATCGATTTTCCCGAGCAGTTGCCCGAGTTGATCAATAACCTTCAGACCTTCCAGCTGGTACCAGTAGTACTCGCCGTCGGTCAATTCAGGGAACAGGTTGCGCGGCACGCAGATCTCGTAACCGGCCAGAAGACGAGCTTCTTCACGATCATCAAGACCCTTGAGCTTTGCGACCAGGAACTTATCGCTCCCGCGTCCACTGACCAGCTCGACCTGTTTCACGCTGCCTTCGCGCTTGAGCGTCCAGGTTTTGTACTGCAACAGGTTTTCAGTCGGATCAGTAAAGGAATACACCTTCACTTCGCCGCGAACGCCATGAACAGAGTAAATCTTGCCGATAACGATCAAATCATCAGCAACAGTTGGCGTCGCGTTCATATTGCTCAGGCTGCGGCCTTAGCCGAGTCTTTCAACAGCTTGGCAACGCGCTCGGATGGCTGTGCACCAACGCTCAGCCAGTAGGCTACGCGCTCTTGGTTCACGGACAGACGAACTTCCTGACCGCGAGCGATCGGGTTGAAGAAGCCAACTTGTTCCTTGTGAGAGCCGTCACGTGGGTTGCGGCTGTCAGTTACGGTCAAGTGGTAAAACGGGCGCTTTTTGGAGCCGCCAAGGGCAAGACGGATTGTTAGCATGTGAACATCGTTCCTGTAGTCGGTGCTGCAAATCTAAATGCACAGCGGGCATAGGTGCCCGAAAGGCCGCATATTCTAAGGAATATCCGGACTTTTGCAAATGTCTTTTTCCGGCGCCTACCCGCGTGCCATTCAGATCTGCTATAGAGCCGTCGGTTAAAACGGCAGGTCAGCGCCCGCCAATGGCGGGTTTGCTGGAGATCCCGCATCCCTGCGGGTCGGAGCGCAAGCTGGGCTCGCGCTCGAATTCTTTACATCTTGGGCATGCCGCCGCCGGGCAACATACCGCCCATGCCGCGCATCATCTTGGCCATGCCGCCCTTGGCGGAGAATTTCTTCATCATCTTCTGCATCTGCTTGTGCTGCTTGATCAAGCGACCGATGTCTTGCACCTGGGTGCCGGAACCCATGGCGATCCGGCGTTTGCGCGAACCGCTGATCAGCTCAGGGTCGCGGCGCTCGGCCGGGGTCATGGAGTTGATGATGGCTTCCATCTGCTTGAACTGCTTCTCTGCCGCGCCCTGGGCGTTGCCCATTTGCGCCAGGTTCACGCCGCCGATGTTCGGCAGCTTGTCCATCAGCCCGCCAAGGCCACCCATGTTCTTCATCTGTTGCAGCTGATCGCGGAAGTCTTCGAGGTCGAAGCCCTTGCCCTTCTTCAGCTTTTTGGCCAGTTTGTCGGCCTTGTCCTTGTCGAGCGTGGCTTCGGCCTGCTCGATCAGGCTGAGCACGTCACCCATGCCGAGGATGCGCGAGGCGATACGCTCGGGGTGGAACGGCTCGAGCGCGTCGCTCTTCTCGCCCATGCCGATGAACTTGATCGGCTTGCCGGTGATGGCACGTACCGACAGCGCGGCACCGCCACGGGCGTCGCCGTCGACCTTGGTGAGGATCACGCCGGTCAGCGGCAGCGCGTCACCGAAGGCCTTGGCGGTGTTGGCCGCATCCTGGCCGGTCATGGCGTCGACCACGAACAGCGTCTCGACCGGGTTGATCGCGGCATGCAGCGCCTTGATCTCGCCCATCATCTCTTCATCGATGTGCAGCCGACCGGCGGTATCGACGATGACCACGTCGATGAATTTCAGCTTGGCTTCTTTAATGGCCGCGTTGGCAATGTCGACCGGCTTCTGGCTCAGGTCCGACGGGAAGAAGGTCACGCCCACTTCGCCCGCAAGCATTTCCAACTGCTTGATGGCCGCCGGACGGTATACGTCGGCCGACACCACCATCACGGACTTCTTCTTGCGCTCTTTAAGGAAGCGCGCCAGCTTGCCGGCGGTGGTGGTCTTGCCCGCGCCTTGCAGACCGGCCATCAAGACGACGGCCGGAGGCACGGCGCTGAGGTTCAGGTCTTCGTTGGCCGCGCCCATCAGGCTTTCGAGTTCGGCCTGGACGATCTTCACAAAGGCCTGGCCCGGGGTCAGGCTGCGCGACACTTCGGTGCCGACCGCGCGCTCCTTGACCGAGTTGACGAAGTCCTTCACCACCGGCAAGGCCACGTCGGCTTCCAGCAACGCCATGCGCACTTCACGCAGGGTGTCTTTAATATTGTCCTCGGTCAGCTTGGCCTTGCCGGTGACATGGCGCAGCGTCTGCGAGAGACGGTCAGTCAGGTTTTCAAACATGCGCGATCCTTTCAGGCCCTATTCAACGATATGCATTGGTAGACCGAGGTAATGGCGGCCCAGGCTGCGGTAAATCGCTATTAAACATAGCGCTCGGCGAGCCTGCGGCGTGGGCAGGTCGCGGATTATAGCGAAGACTGCGCCCATGCACACCCGCTGTCTGGTGCGGGAGTCTTTCGTGCGGCGCGGGTGTGTGCCAAACTCAGCGCCTTTCGGGCTTGTCTATCAGGATTTATGCTCCCCTTGTCACCCAGTTTGCTACCCAGTCTCGCCGCCGCCCTCTTGTATGCCGCTGCGACCCTCTATCAGGGCACTCGTCTGGCCCAAGGCGCCAAAGCGGACAAACGTCTGCTGACAGGCCTTGGCGTCCTCGCCCTGCTGGCCCATGCCGCCAGTCTGTTTACGCACCTGATGACCCCGGTCGGCCTGGGCCTGGATTTTTTCAGCGCCGCCAGCCTGATCGCCGCCGCCGTGATCGCACTGACACTGCTGGCGTGCTACCGGATTCCGGTCGAAAACCTGCTCGTGCTGCTGTTCCCGCTGGGCATGCTCACGGTGCTGCTGGCGCAATTCGCCCCTACCGGCACCGTACAGGTGATCGATGAAGAGCCGGGCATTCTCGCGCATATCCTGTTATCGATTCTTGCCTACGGCATGTTCACCATTGCAGTGTTCCAGTCACTGCTGGTGCTGCTGCAAGACCACCAGCTCAAGCACAAGCACCCGTCCGGGCTGATCAAGAACTTCCCGCCGCTGCAAACCATGGAAAGCCTGCTGTTCGGGTTCCTGTGGGCCGGCTGGAGCTTGTTGTCGCTGTCGCTGATCTCCGGCTGGCTGTTCGTCGAAAACCTGTTCGCCCAGCACCTGGTGCACAAGACCTTGCTGGCCTGCTTGGCCTGGATCGTGTTCAGCGTGTTGCTGTGGGGCCGCAACCGCCTCGGCTGGCGCGGGCACAAAGCCATCCGCTGGACCCTGGCCGGTTTCTGCCTGCTGATGCTGGCCTATTTCGGCAGCAAGCTGGTTCGCGAATACATCCTGCATATCTGACGAGCGGCGATCATGGACAACTTGCCCCTTGGGCCGATGCTCGCCGTAATTGCCCTGCTGATTTTATGGGCGGCACTGTTTACCGCCATCGAAGCAGCACAACAGCATCTGCTGGCTCTGCGCCCCGGCACTCGCCAGGGTGACAAGGCTGCCGCACGCCTGAGCTTCCCGCGCCACAGCCTGATCCTGTGCAACAGCCTGTGCCGCGCAGCCGTGGTCATTCTCTGCACGCTGCTGGCGATCTATGCCTGGGCACAGAACGGGCCGTGGCTGGGCTGGCTGATTGCCTGCGCGTTGCTGCTGATCCTCGCCGACTACCTGCCTCGCGCCCTGGCTACCCGCTATCCGCACGCCATACTGGGTTTCGGCAATGCGCTGCTGGGCGTGCCGCTGAAAATCCTGTATCCCGTTGCCTGGCTGCTCAACGGCATCAGCCTGATGCTGCTGCGCCCGTTCGCGCGCAAGGCCGCCGTGGTGAGAAACAGCGACGAGCCTTCGTCCGACCACCACGACGAACCGCACCATGATGCCGATGAAGAGCCTATGCCCGGCATGCCTGGCATCCATGCCCTGGACAACATCACCGTCAATGACATCCTGGTGCCGCGCAGCGAAGTGGACGGCATCAACCTGGATGACGCGATCGAGGACATCATCGAGCAACTGCGCAATTCCCAGCGCACACGGTTGCCGGTGTTCCACAGCGACATCAACCAGGTCGAAGCGGTGCTCAACACACGGCAGATCCAGCACCTGCTGGCCGACGCCAGCCTGACCAAGGAAGCGCTGCTGGCCGCCTGCCACGAACCCTACTTCGTGCCGGAAAGCACGCCGTTGCAACTGCAACTGCTGAATTTCCACAAGCAACAGCGCCGCCTGGGCATGGTGGTGGACGAGTACGGCGAAGTACTGGGCATCGTGACCCTGGACGACATCTTGGAAGAAATCGTCGGCGAATTCGAAAGCGATCAGACGGTGGATAACCCTCACATCGAAGCCCAGCCGGACGGCCGCTACATCATCGACGGCGCGGCTTCGATCCGCGAACTGAACAAAAGCCTGGGCTGGCACCTGCCCAGCGACGGCCCCAAGACCCTCAACGGCCTGGTGACCGAGGCGCTGGAGACGATTCCGGACTGCGCGGTATGCCTGAAGATTGGCCGCTATCGCCTGGAAATCCTCGAGACCGAGGACAATCGGGTAAGCAAGGTTTTGATCTGGCATACCAGCCATGTGCCCGTCGCCGCCTGACTTTCTGATAAACCACAATCCAATGTGGGACGGGGCTTGCCCCCGATAGCAGAGTGTCAGTTACTGCATCTGGTGACCGATACACCGCTATCGGGGGCAAGCCCCCTCCCACATTTTGATTTGCTGCGCGCCTGTTACTTGTTGTAACTCCAAACCCCTTCCTATAATCCCTGCGGCTTACCCAAGCCGCTCCGCGCACAACCCTGATCCATGGGTGTACGACCAATAATAATCCGCGTCCAAACGCGCAATGACCGTCAGGGATTACCGCCATGAGCACCCCCTATAACGAGGCCACCACCGCTGCCCCGACCAACTCGACGGCTCGCGTGGCGACCGCGAGCATCGTCGGCACCGCCATCGAGTTCTACGACTTCTATATCTACGCCACGGCTGCCGCGCTGGTGATCGGCCCGGTGTTCTTCCCACAGACCTCAGGCACCGCACAGATGCTTGCGTCGTTCCTGACCTTCGGCATCGCCTTTATCGCCCGCCCGCTGGGTTCGGCACTGTTCGGCCACTTTGGCGACCGTATCGGCCGCAAGTCGACGCTGGTGGCCTCGCTGTTGCTGATGGGCGTGTGTACCACTCTGATCGGCTTGCTGCCCGGCTACGACAGCATTGGCGCCTGGGCGCCGATCCTGTTGTGTGTATTGCGCTTCGGCCAAGGCCTGGGCCTGGGCGGGGAATGGGGCGGCGCGGCCTTACTGGCGACCGAGAACGCGCCCAAAGGCAAGCGCGCCTGGTTCGGCATGTTCCCGCAATTGGGGCCGTCGATTGGCTTCCTGGCGGCCAACGGTTTGTTCCTGATTTTGGCCATGAGCCTGAACGACGAGCAATTTCGCAGCTGGGGCTGGCGCATTCCGTTCATCCTCAGCGCGGCGCTGGTGATGGTGGGCTTGTACGCACGGCTCAAGCTGCACGAGACGCCGGTGTTCGCCAATGCCGTGGCTCATGAAAAGCCGGTGAAGGTGCCGCTGGTGGAACTGTTCAGCCAGCATTGGCTACCCGTGCTGCTGGGCGCCGCGTCGATGGTGGTGTGCTACGCTCTATTCTATATCACCACGGCGTTTTCCCTGAGCTATGGGGTGTCGACCCTGGGCTACAGCCGTGAAACTTTCCTCGGCCTGCTGTGTTTCGCGGTGCTGTTCATGGGGCTGGCGACGCCGTTGGCGGCGCTGGCCAGCGACCGCTACGGGCGCAAGCCGGTGCTGATCGTCGGCGCGATCCTGGCGATTCTGTCGGGCTTTACCATGGAGCCGCTGCTGACCCACGGTTCGACCTGGGCCGTGGCGCTGTTTTTGGCACTGGAGCTCTTTCTGATGGGCGTGACCTTCGCACCGATGGGCGCATTGCTGCCGGAACTGTTCCCGACCCGCGTGCGTTATACCGGCGCGTCGGCGGCGTATAACCTGGGCGGAATAGTGGGCGCATCGGCGGCGCCGTTCTTCGCGACCAAGCTGGTGGCGATGGGCGGGCTGAGCTATGTCGGGGGGTATGTGTCGGCGGCAGCGTTGCTGAGTTTGATTGCGGTGCTGTGCCTGAAAGAGACGCGGGATAATGATTTGAACAAGGTCGCCTGATAGACCGCTATCGGGGGCAAGCCCCCTCCCACACTTGATCGGGTTCACATAGTTAGATTTGTGAATACATTCAAATGTGGGAGGGGGCTTGCCCCCGATGCTTTTAGAGTTCTACAACCACAGCCTGAGAAGCCCGGGTCGCCTTGGCACGAGCAGCCTCAATCGACTCATCCCGCGCCAGCGCCACGCCCATGCGCCGCTGGCCGTTGACCTCAGGCTTGCCAAACAGACGCAATGCCGTATCCGGCTCGCTCAACGCAGCACCCAGGTTGGCAAACGCCGTCTGAGTCGACTGCCCTTCCACCAGAATCACCGCCGAAGCCGAAGGCCCGAACTGGCGGATCAACGGAATCGGCAGGCCCAGGATAGCCCGGGCGTGCAGGGCAAACTGCGACAGGTCCTGGGAAATCAGCGTCACCAGACCAGTGTCATGGGGGCGCGGCGAGACCTCGCTGAACCACACCTGATCGCCCTTGATGAACAATTCCACGCCAAACAGACCCCGACCACCCAGGGCTTCGGTCACTGCCTTGGCAACCCGCTCGGACTCGGCCAGGGCAACCGGGCTCATGGCCTGTGGCTGCCAGGATTCCTGGTAGTCGCCCTTCTCCTGACGATGGCCAACCGGCGCACAGAACGTGGTGCCGCCGACATGACGCACGGTCAGCAAAGTGATTTCGTAGTCGAAGTCGATAAAGCCTTCGATGATCACCCGGCCTTTACCGGCGCGGCCGCCTTCCTGGGCGTAGTCCCAGGCTTTCTGCACATCGTCCGCGCTGCGCAGCAGGCTCTGGCCCTTGCCCGACGAACTCATCACCGGCTTGACCACACACGGGAAACCCAGGTCCTGCACGGCCTTGCTGTAGTCTTCGAAGGTGTCGGCGAAGTGGTACGGCGAGGTCGGCAGGTCCAGCTCTTCGGCGGCCAGGCGACGGATGCCTTCACGGTTCATGGTCAAGGACGTGGCGCGGGCGGTCGGAATCACGGTGAAACCTTCGGCCTCCAGTTCCACCAGGGTAGCGGTGGCAATGGCTTCGATTTCCGGCACGATGAAGTGCGGTTTTTCCGCCTCGATGACCGCACGCAGCGCCGCGCCGTCGAGCATGTTGATCACATGGCTGCGATGCGCCACCTGCATGGCCGGCGCGTTGGCATAACGATCCACGGCAATCACTTCAACGCCCAGGCGCTGCAGTTCGATCACCACTTCCTTGCCCAGCTCACCGCAGCCACACAGCAAAACGCGGGTCGCGGTTGGCGACAATGGAGTTCCGATTCGGGTCATCTCAGGTCCTCAGGGGAGCGGATCATGGGGGAGAAAGGCCGGCATTTTACATGAACTGTAAAAATTGGCCTCAGTTGGCGATGGCGCGCCGGCGGATGCGCCAGGCCATGACCAGCCACACCACGGTGACACCGGCGAATTTCGACGCCAGCGCTGTGCCCGCCACGGCAGGGGTCAGCGCGCCGATCAGGCCGAAAAAGATAAAGGTATCCAGGGGAATGCTCAGCGCCGAACTTATCCACAGGCGGTCGTGCAGCGGACGCCGGGTGATACTGAACACCAGCCAGTCGATGCATTCGGACACCGCGAACGCCGTGGCGCTGGCCAGGGCGATGGACGGGTCGGAGGTGATATACGACAGCACCAGCGCCGCCAGCATGGCAATGATCGCGCCGTGGCCGAAGCGGGTTTGCACCATGTCGCGCAGAATGAAGACCAGGCCACCCCAGGCGGACCAGATCACGTCCAGGTGCGGGGCGGTGGAAAAGGCGAAGTTGATCAGCACGACGCTGCTGATGTAGGCGATCAGAAAGAGCATGGGGACGGACCTGTGGGTAATGCCGCACAGAGTACACAATTACAGGGAGGTAGTCTGGGAGGGCCTCATCGGGGGCAAGCCCCCTCCCACATTTTTGAACTGTGAACACATTCAAGTGTGGGAGGGGGCTTGCCCCCGATGGCGGTCTATCAGGCGCCGGATTTACCAGAAACCATAAACACTAACCCACTCGCCACCGCCCGCTCATGACACAACCCCAACACCAGCCGGCGTTCGGCATTGTCCATGCGGCTCCAACGCGTAATCTCATCCACGTTGCGCTGGCAACCGGTGCAGATATCGTCCTCGTCCAACGCGCAAATGCTCACGCAAGGCGAGGCAACAGGCCGTTCAACCGCACTCATTGTTCCTGCTCGACCAGATCACGCGCATACCGCTGCGCGTTATGCACATAGTGCGCGGCGCTGGCTTCGAGCATGCGTTTCTGCGCTTCGGTCAGCTCACGTACCACCTTGCCGGGCGACCCCATCACCAGGGAGCCATCGGGAATTTCCTTGCCTTCGCCGATCAGCGAATTGGCGCCGATGATGCAGTGCTTGCCAATCTTCGCGCCATTGAGGATCACTGCGTTGATGCCGATCAGGCTGTAATCATCGACGGTGCAGCCGTGCAGCATGGCGTTATGGCCGATGGTCACGCCCGTGCCGAGGGTCAGCGGGTAGCCCATGTCGGTGTGCATCACGCTGCCGTCCTGCACGTTGCTGTTCTTGCCGATCAGGATCAGTTCGTTGTCGCCACGCAATACCGCGTTGAACCAGACGTTGGCGCCCTCCTCCAGCTTGACCTTGCCCACCAGCGTGGCATTGGGTGCTATCCAACTGTTGGGATGCGTCTCGACGCGGGCATCGCCCAGGCGGTATTTCATGGTTGTTCCTCACGGCTCGCCATTCAAACGATGGCTCAGATATTGATGAAGCTCTTGGGTGGCTGATGCAGGCTGATCTTGGCGTCGTCGTAGAGCAGGTTGATCAGCTCGACGATCATGATTGCCGTCAGGCCCCAGATCTTGTATTCGCCGAACCTGTAGCTTGGCACATACCAACTGCGACCCTGATAGTCGATGCGGTGGGTGTGCTCGCGTGGGTCCTGGCGGAAAAAGTCCAGGGGCACGCTGAAGACAGCGGCAATTTCGGCGTCGTTGGCCAGGTACTCGACGTAATCAGGGACCACGCCCACATAGGGCGTGACACGGATACCGTGCAGGGAGATCAACGGGCTCAATGGGCCAATGACCTCGACCAGCCCCGGCGGCAGGCCGATTTCTTCTTCGGCTTCGCGCAGAGCGGTAAAGATGAGGTCCGGGTCTTCGGGGTCACGGCGCCCGCCGGGGAAGGCCACTTCGCCGCCATGGGTCGACAGGCCACTGGCGCGCAGGGTCAGGATCAGCTCGGGTTCGTCACTGCGGGTAATCGGCACCAGCACCGCGGCCTCGGGGAAACGCCCGTCGGTCTCCAGGGTATGGGGGGTGTGGTTGCTTACCCGGCGAAGTAGCTCGTCCAGCATGAGTCATCTCGGTCTGTTGGCTACCTTGCATCATGCACCAAAGCGCGCAGGCGCCCAACCCCAAAACCACCGGGGTGTCGCGAAACGACAACTTGCAGGAACGCCTGGCACCAAGCCAAGATGTGCCCACTCTCCAGGAACCCCAGCATGAACTTCTGCAGCCAGTGCGGCAAACCGGTCACCCAACGCATTCCCGAAGGCGACGCGCGCCTGCGCTATGTGTGCGACCACTGTTCGACCATTCATTACCAGAATCCCAATATCGTCGCCGGTACCGTGCCGGTATGGGGCGACAAAGTGCTGCTGTGCCGTCGCGCCATCGAGCCGCGCCTGGGTTACTGGACCCTGCCCGCAGGCTTCATGGAAAACGGCGAAACCGTGGAACAGGCCGCCATGCGCGAGACCCTGGAAGAAGCTTGCGCCCGCGTGCGCGACCTGAGCCTCTACACCTTGATCAACGTGCCGCACATCAATCAGGTGCATATTTTCTATCGCGCCGAGCTGGCCGACCTGGACTTTGCCGCAGGCATCGAAAGCCTGGAGGTGAAGCTGTTCGCCGAGGCCGATATCCCTTGGTCCGAGCTGGCTTTCCGCACGGTCGGGCGTACCTTAGAATGCTTCTTCGCTGACCGTGCGCAACAGCTGTTCCCGGTGCGCAGCGAGTCCGTGCCGCCCCAGTCCAAGCCCGCCCAATAACAAGCCGGCCACTCGTCGCCAAAGGGAAATCGTTTCAATGCGTTGGTTGCTTGCTCTGATCTGCCTGTCATTCGCTGCCCTGTCCCCGGCCTCCACGGTGCAAACCCTCGGCGGCAAACCGGTCGAAAAGGTCCTGGTGCTCAAATCCGCCCACCAGTTGCAGTTGATCAACGACGGCAAACCGCTCAAGACCTATCGCATTTCCCTGGGGAAAAATCCGAAAGGCCACAAACTGATCGAGGGCGACCGCCGCACGCCCGAAGGCTTCTACTGGATCGACTGGCGCAAGACCAGCGACCGTTTCAACCTGGCCATGCACATCTCCTACCCCAATATCAGCGACGCCGCCCGCGCGCGCCGCGAAGGCGTGAAACCGGGCAGCATGATCATGATCCACGGCACGCCCGACACCGAGGACTACCCGGAACAGTGGTTCCACACCCTGGACTGGACCGACGGCTGTATCGGCATGCGCAATGTGGACATGCGCGAAGTCTGGAGCCTGGTCAAGGACGGCACCCTGATCGAGATTCGGCCCTGATCGGCGACCGCTGGTAAAATAATTCGAAAATAATTCCTGCCCCGGACAGCGCCTGCCGGTGAATACCAGTTCACTGCGCGGGCTGCGCACTTGTGCGCCAAACAAAGACCTCTCTAATACCACTTGACACCACGCACCGTTAAGAAGCCCTGAAACCGGCACTCGCACCGTTTTGGTAGCATTGACATGGTATTTAAGTGGTATTAATTTCCAGCCATTACCGGGCGACAACACTCCAATAACGCATCGGAAACCTGACACATGAACCCCATCCTGGCCCTGCGCCCCGACGACAAGCAATCCACGCCGCTGTACCTGCAACTGGCCCGCAGCCTTGAAGCGGCGATCCATGCCGGCCAGTGGAAATCCGAGCAGGCCCTGCCCTCGGAACGCGCCCTCAGCGAGCAGTTGAGCATCTCGCGGGTCACTGCCCGCAAAGCGCTGGAGGTGTTGCTTGCCCAGGGTTTGATCCGCCGCAGCCAGGGCTCCGGCACCTTTATTACGCCGCGCCTGGAGCAGCCCTTGTCACGACTGTCGGGGTTCAGCGAAATGCTCCGGCTCAAGGGCTTCGTGCCCAGCTCGCAGTGGCTGGAGCGCGACATCACCCCGCCGACCCACGAAGAGCTGATCCGCCTGGGTCTGTCGCCCAGCGACAAAGTGGCGCGTCTCAAGCGTCTGCGCAAAGCCGATGACACGGTAATGGCGATTGAAATGACCACCATGCCCGCCTCCGTGCTGCCCCAGCCCCAAGCCATCGGCAATTCGTTGTACGAATACCTGGAAAGCGTCGGCAAGCCCATCGTGCGCGCCCTGCAGCATATCCAGGCGATCAACGCCTCGGACGAGTTCGCCAAACTGGTGGGCATCGCCCCCGGCACCGCCATGCTGCTGATGACCCGTGTGGGTTACACCGCCGACAACACCCCGATTGAAATCACCGACACCTACTGCCGCAACGACTACTACGACTTTGTCGCAGAGCTGCGCCGTCATGACTATTCCGCCGAATTGCGAATCTAGAGAACTGCCCATGTCCGAAGACAATATCCTCACGCCCAACGGCTGGATGCGTGGCCGCCTGGTGCACGAGCACGGCAAGGTGGTTGCCATTGAAGGCACGCCGTGCGACCCGGCCGACAACAACCTGCCCTACCTGCTGCCGGGCTTTATCGACCTGCATGTGCACGGTGGCGGCGGCGCGGACATCATGGAAGGTGCGCACGCCTTCGAGACCATCACCCGGACCCACGTGCGGTTTGGCACCACCTCGCTGCTGGCCACCACCATGACGGCACCGGTGGACGAAATCACCAGCGTCCTCGGTGAACTCGGCAGGTTCTGCGAGCAACGCCCGGCAGGTAGCGCCCGGGTGCTGGGCGTGCACCTGGAAGGCCCTTACATCAACCCGGGCAAACTCGGCGCCCAACCCAACTTCGCCCACACCGCCTTGATGGCCGAGGTCGAAGCCTACCTGCGCCTGGCGCCGATCCGCGTGATCACCATCGCCCCGGAAATCGCCGGCCACGACGGCCTGATCCGCGCCCTCAGCGAACGCGGCGTGCGCATGCAGATCGGCCACACCCTGGGCAGTTACGAAGAAGGCGTCGCCGCCCTCGCCGCCGGCGCCACCAGCTTTACCCATTTGTACAACGCCATGAGCCCGCTGCATCACCGCGAGCCGGGCATCGTCGGCGCCGCGCTGGCCCATGCCAAATACGCGGAACTGATACCGGACTTATTGCATGTACATCCCGGCGCGATCCGCGTGGCCTTGCGCTCCATCCCGTGCCTGTACTGCGTCACCGATTCCACCGCCGCCGCCGGTATGCCCGATGGCGAATACAAGCTGGGCAGCCACACCGTGACCAAATGCCTGGGCGGCGTACGCCTGGCCGACGGCACCCTGGCCGGCAGCACCCTGACCATGGACCAGGCGCTGCGCAACCTGGTGAAAATCGGCCTGCCGATCAGCGAAGCCTCACAACGCCTGTCGCAATTTCCTGCGGACTACCTGGGCCTGGAAGAACGCGGCCGCCTGCAACCCGGCAGCTTTGCCGACTGCGTGCGCCTGGACCGCTCACTGACACTCACCGACGTGATGGTCGAAGGAGAAACCATTGACTTCAAAAATGCTTGAAGAGGCCCTGGCCTCCTGCGACGCCGTTGCGGCACAACTGCAACGCCTGGACCCGCTGCTGGAAGAAGTGGCCGGCCGCCTGCGCCGCCAGCCGCCGCAAGTGGCAATGACCATCGCCCGCGGCAGCTCCGACCATGCCGCCAGCTACTTCGCCTACCTGGCCATGCAACATGTGGGCATTCCGGTGGCATCGTTGCCGATGTCGGTGGTGACCTTGTTGCAGGCGCCGATGAAAGTCAGCGGTCAGGTAGCGTTCGGTTTCTCCCAGTCAGGCCAGAGCCCGGACCTGGTCAACAGCCTGCGCCTGTTGCGCAAGCGTGGCGCCTTGAGCATCTCGCTGGTCAATGCCGAAGATTCGCCGCTGCAAGCCGCGTGTGAATTCCACGTGCCGCTGTGCGCCGGGCCGGAACTCAGCGTGGCCGCGACCAAGAGCTTTATCGCCACCCTCAGCGCCAGCGCGCAATTGATCGGCCACTGGAACCAGGAAACCGACCTGCTGCAAGCCTGCCAGGCCCTGCCCGATGGCCTGCGCGATGCCGCCAAGCAAGATTGGCGCCTGGCCGTCGATGCCCTCAAAGGTAGCCAGCGCTTGATGGTGATCGGCCGTGGCGCCGGGTTTGCCATCGCTCAGGAAGCCGCGCTCAAGCTCAAGGAAACCTCGGCGATCCAGGCCGAAGCCTTCAGCAGCGCCGAGGTGCGCCACGGGCCGATGGCCTTGATCGACGAGAACTACCCCTTGCTGGTCTTCGCTCCACGCGGCGCCGAACAGGCCGGCCTGCTGACCCTGGCCGCCGATATGCGCCAGCGCGGTGCGCGGGTGCTCCTGGCTGCGCCGGATGACATCGCCGAGCGCGACCTGACCCTGAGCCGCGCCGAACACCCGAGCCTGGACCCGATCCTGGCGATCCAGAGTTTCTACGTGATGGCCGCCGGTCTGGCTGAAGCACGGGGCATGGACCCGGATCAGCCGCGCCACCTGAGCAAAGTCACCCGCACGCACTGAAGCGGCGTTTTCCTGATGAGTACCGTGCCCATGTCCAACAACAATAACCGAGTGACCCTCAGCGCCCCCTTGAGTGGGCCGGTGCTGGCCCTGAACCGCGTCCCCGACGAAGTGTTCGCCAGCGGCGCCATGGGCGACGGTCTCGCTATCGACCCATTGAACGACTGTCTGCATGCACCCTGTGCCGGCGTGATCATCCATGTCGCCCGCACCGGGCACGCCCTGACCCTGCGCGCCGACAACGGTGCCGAGGTGTTGATGCATGTGGGCATCGACACCGTGGAACTCAATGGCGAAGGCTTTGCCTTGCTGGTCAAGGAAGGCGCACGGGTGAGCCAGGGCCAGGCGCTGGTGCAGTTTGACCTGGACCGCATTGCGCGTCAGTGCAAGAGCCTGGTGAGCCTGATCATCCTGACCAACAGTGATCGCTTTGAACTGACGCCTTTGGCGCTGAAAACGGTCAAGGTCGGAGAGCCGTTGCTGCAGATTGCTGCGCGCGCGACCAGCACCGTTCAAGCAGCTGTGGATAACTACAACTCAAAAGCCGACTCAGAAGCCAGTGCCAGCGTGCGCATCACCCACCGTGGCGGTTTGCATGCCCGCCCCGCCGCCTTGATTCGCAAGACGGCCCAGGGTTTCAGCAGCCAGTCGCACCTGCACTTCGCTGACAAGTCGGCGTCGTGCGACAGCCTGATTGGCTTGATGGGCCTGGGCATTGGCGAAGGCGACGAAGTTCGCGTGAGTTGCCGTGGCAAGGACGCCGAGGCCGCGTTGCAAGGGTTGATCGCGGCATTGTCCGTGGCGGTCAGCGAAGTCCATCACGCGCCGGTGGCCGCTGCTGCGCCCCGTCGTGCCAGTGTGGAAGCCGATGTGTTGCAAGGCGTTTGTGCAGCGCCCGGCCTGGTGTGCGGGCCGCTGTTTCGCCTGACCGGCATCGAATTGCCGGAAGACACCGGCAACCACGTGGCCGACGACCAACAGCAGCGCCTCGACACGGCTCTGCAGCAGGTGCGCGATGAAATCCGCAGCACCCTCGACCATGCTCGCCAACGCAAGAACGTCGAGGAAGAAGACATCTTCGCCGCCCACCTCGCGCTGCTCGAAGACCCGGCGCTGCTGGAAGCGGCCACCGCCGCCATCACACACGGCAGCGCTGCCACCCACGCCTGGCGTGATGCGATCCAGGCCCAGTGCGCGGTGCTGCTGGCACTGGGCAAGCCGTTGTTTGCCGAGCGCGCCAACGATCTGCGCGACCTGCAACAACGCGTACTGCGCGCCTTGCTGGGCGAGGCCTGGCACTTTGAACTGCCTGCCGGGTCGATCGTCAGTGCCCATGAATTGACGCCGTCAGATCTGCTGCAGTTGAGTGAGCAGCAGGCTGTGGGTATCTGCATGGCCGAAGGCGGCGCCACGTCACACGTCGCCATTCTTGCGCGGGGTAAAGGCTTGCCCTGCGTGGTCGCGCTGGGCGCCGAGGTGCTGGATGTGCCTCAGGGCCAGCGTGTGGTGCTGGACGCCGTCAATGGCCGGCTGGAACTGGCCCCCACGGACGCGCGCCATGCTGAAGTTCACCAGATTCGCGACGCGCAGAAGCTCCGTCGCCAGCAGCAAGACGCCCAAGCGCAACAACCGGCACGCACCACCGATGGCGTGAGCATTGAAGTCGCCGCCAACGTCGCCTCCAGCAGCGAGGCCCGGCACGCATTTGAAAATGGCGCCGATGGCGTCGGTTTGCTGCGCACCGAATTTCTGTTCGTCGACCGCCGCACCGCACCGGATGAACAGGAACAGCGCCAGGCTTATCAGGCCGTGCTGGATGCGATGGGCGACAAGTCCGTGATCATTCGCACCATTGACGTGGGCGGTGACAAGCAGCTCGACTACCTGCCGCTGCCTGTCGAAGCCAACCCGGTGTTGGGCCTGCGCGGCATTCGCATGGCCCAGGTGCGCCCGGAACTGCTCGACCAGCAACTGCGCGCCCTGTTGCAAGTCTCGCCGCTGGCGCGTTGCCGCATCCTGTTGCCGATGGTCAGCGAGGTGGACGAACTGCTGCAGATCCGCCAGCGCCTGGATCAACTGTGCGTGGAACTGAACCTGACGCAGCGCCCCGAACTGGGTGTGATGATCGAAGTGCCCGCCGCCGCGCTGATGGCTGAGCAGTTGGCCGAACACGCGGACTTTTTGTCCATCGGCACCAATGACCTGTCCCAGTACACCCTGGCCATGGATCGCGACCACGCAGGCTTGGCTGCCCGCGTCGACGCGCTGCACCCAGCCTTGCTGCGGCTGATCGCCCAGACCTGCGCCGGTGCGGCCAAGCATGGGCGTTGGGTCGGTGTGTGCGGCGCCCTGGCCTGCGACCCGCTGGCCACGCCGGTGCTGGTCGGCCTGGGCGTCAGCGAGCTGTCGGTAAGCCCGCCGCAGATCGGAGAAATCAAGGACCGCGTCCGCCACCTGGACGCGGCGCAATGCCGGCAACTGAGCCTTGAGCTGCTCGACCTGAGCAGTGCCAAGGCCGTTCGCCACGCCTGTCAACACCACTGGCCGCTGAGCTGAAAACAACAAGAATAGGGAGACACGCCATGTACCAACATTTCATCGAAGGCCTGCAACGCCTGGGCCGCGCCCTGATGCTGCCGATTGCGATCCTGCCGATCGCCGGCCTGTTGCTGCGCCTGGGCGACACCGATTTGCTCAACATCGCGGTGATGCACGATGCCGGGCAGGCGATCTTCGCCAACCTGGCGCTGATCTTCGCCATCGGCATTGCCGTGGGCTTTGCCCGCGACAACAACGGCACGGCCGGCCTGGCGGGGGCGATTGGCTACCTGGTGATGATCTCCACACTCAAGGTGATGGACACCTCCATCAACATGGGCATGCTCGCCGGTATCGCCAGTGGCCTGATGGCGGGCGCGCTGTATAACCGCTTCAAGGACATCAAGCTGCCGGAGTACCTGGCGTTCTTTGGCGGGCGACGGTTTGTGCCGATTGTCACCGGCTTTTCGGCGGTGGGCCTGGGCGTGATCTTTGGTTTGATCTGGCCGCCGATCCAGCACGGCATCAACAGCTTCGGCGTATTGCTGATGGAAAGCGGTAGCCTGGGCGCCTTCGTGTTTGGCGTGTTCAACCGCCTGCTGATCGTCACCGGCCTGCACCACATCCTCAACAATATGGCGTGGTTCGTGTTTGGCACCTTCACCGACCCGGCAACCGGCGCGGTGGTGACCGGCGACCTGACCCGCTACTTCGCCGGCGACCCGAAAGGCGGCCAATTCATGACCGGCATGTTCCCGGTGATGCTGTTCGGCCTGCCCGCCGCGTGCCTGGCGATGTACCGCAACGCGCTGCCGGAGCGCCGTAAAGTGATGGGCGGGATTTTCCTGTCGATGGCGCTGACCTCATTCCTGACCGGCGTGACGGAACCGATTGAATTTGCGTTCATGTTCCTGGCGCCGTTCCTGTACCTGATCCACGCACTGCTGACTGGCCTGTCGATGGCGCTCACCAACCTGTTGAATATCCATCTCGGCTTTACCTTCTCCGGAGGGTTTATCGACATGGTGCTCGGTTGGGGCAAATCCACCAATGGCTGGCTGGTGTTCCCGGTTGGCTTGGCTTACGCGCTGATCTACTACTCGGTGTTCACCTACTGCATCCGCCGCTTCAATCTCAAGACGCCGGGTCGTGAAGATATCCAGGTGGTGCAGGCCGAGGCCATGAGCGACAACCAGCGTGCGACGGCCTACATCCAGGCGTTGGGCGGTGCTGAGAACTTGCTGAGTGTGGGTGCTTGCACCACGCGGCTGCGCTTGGACATGGTGGATCGCAACAAGGCAGTGGATGCTGAACTCAAAGCGCTGGGCGCCATGGCTGTCGTACGGCCAGGTAATGGCGGCAGCTTGCAGGTGGTCGTCGGGCCCATGGCCGATAGCATTGCTGATGAAATTCGCTTGGCCATGCCGGGGTTTGTTGCGGCAGCGCCTGTAGCGGTTGCGCCTGTGGATAAGCCAGTGACGGTGCATGTGCAGGAGGCCGAGAAATGGCTGAGCGCGCTGGGTGGACGAGAGAATGTGCGCCAGGTGGAAGCAGTGGCGATGACCCGGTTGCGGGTGGAGTTGGGGGATGATTCGCGGTTGTCTGAGGCTCAGCTCACTGCGCTGGGCTGCCAGGGGGTAAGTCAGCTCGACAGCGGTGTTTGGCATCTGTTGATGGGCGACAGGGCATCCGGGTTGGGTGAGGCGTTGGAGCGGTTGGTCAGTGGCCGTGAGGTCGGCGCCAGGGTTTAGAGGTGTAGTGGTTGTTCTGGCCTCATCGGGGGCAAGCCCCCTCCCACACTTGACCGCATTGCCAAGTCAGGCACCGATCAAAATGTGGGAGGGGGCTTGCCCCCGATGAGGCCAGAACCGCCAACAAAAAAACCGCTGGCCAAACTGGGCTAGCGGGTTCCGACAATCTCCGACCAATCAACAATTTCGGTAGCCTCAGTATTGCCCCCCAAGACTGACAGCCACCGCGTAGTGATAGGGCCGATTGGCCATGGCTTGGGTAATCGCTGAAAAACAAAGCAACTGAGCTTTACCGGTGGAGCGAACTGAGTGCTCTCTTTGAGCGACGGTATCCGGTGCAAAAGAGAAGGCTTGGTATTTTTTCCTGACCTTGAGCCAGGTCGAGAACTCGAAGGATTGGTCACCACTTTTATAGGTAAAGCGGTGTGTTGCCTGGGTAGACACTCGTCCTCGGGCAAAGACAGGTATTTGTGCTCGCAGAACGAATGTCAGATAGCTCCAAGGATGGAGGAGGTATTCCTCTGGCGCGGCACCGATGTCCCAGCTGGCAGCAGTGAGTTCAAATGTGCGTGCAGTGCCGTTCAAAAGACAGAGTGCGACATGGCTGTGGGAACTGACTTGTTGGACTTTATTCCAGATGACGGTTTCGTCTTGTCTAGCGTCTTTGAGGGTTTCTTGAAAGTCGCTTTCGCGATTGAGGTGTTCGGTATCGTCCATGAGGTGTGGCTCAGCTTAAATGAGTCGATCAAACTAATGGGGCTGATTCCGAGCGGCAACCGCTGGGTATTGTCAGAAAGATCGGGGGCGCCTGTCACGACGCCGATGAGGCCCTGACAGCCAACAAAAAACCCGCTGACCAAACTGGCCCAGCGGGTTTCTTGTTTATGCAGCCCACAGATTAGAAATCCGCCAACTGCTACACGTCACGCCGGTATCTCATCGGGATGGCTGAGCTTCCAGGCTTTAGCCACCGAATACCAGGCTTACCGACTGGGCCCCCGCATTCTTGACGGTGAAATCCTTTGCCTGCGCGGCAGTCTTCAAGGTGTAGGTGTAATTGGACGTCGCGGTCCACTGCGCTTTGGGCGACTTCTGATTCGTGATAGCAGGCACGCTGCCAATATCGGTAAACGTACCGTTGCCTTTATCATCCAACATGCCGTTGCTTGCGCTGCCTTCGCCAAAGTGGTTGCTCTCGGAAAGAATGTTGGCGTTTTGCGCCAGGGTAAAGCCGAGATGAAACTTGTTGATGTAGTTGTTATAGACATGGAAGTAGCCATAACGCATCAACCCCGGTGCGCGCACTTCCATATTCTCGAAGCGATTATGGCAAATAGTCAGCCGTGGGAAACCATTGAAGGCTGTGTTGTTGTCATCGCTCGGGTGGCCTAGGATCAGGCCATACTTGTGGTTGCCGAAAAAACAGTTGCTGATGGTCGCGTAGTCGGCCTTGTCGCCGATGTATAACAGTTTGTCGAGGCTGCCATCGTTGGCGGACCAGTCATGGCCGACGAAGGAGCAGTGATCGATCCAGTACTTGCTGCCGTAGTTGAGGTACAGCTGGATATCATCATTGGCCTTGATACCCGCCGAGTGCTGGAAAACGATGTTCTGAAAAATGATGTTTTGCGACTCAGGTGTCGCACGCAAGTGAATGTTGTTGAGCGTGCGGTTCTGGAACGAACCGACCAGGGTTTTATTTGAACCCATGGAGACCTTGGTCAAACTGGACGCCGAGATATTGCTATTGATCACCAGCACGCGGGGTGTGGAACCGGCAATATTGGTTTTGAGCTGATCCAGGTTAGTGATGCTGACAACCGGACCGGACCAGCCGCCAGTGACTTTAGCGGCTTTGGCGAAGCCGGTCATGCCGGTCAGTTTGCTTTCTGGATAAGACATAGGAGTTCCCTCTCTTTCAACATGGGACCCGATGATCGGGTCAAGAATGAAACATGACCGTCCTGGTCATGTGCACAGTGGGATGAGTGGCGGCGCAACCTACCGAACGTAGAGAGTACCGCAGCCCCACACGCTGTACATTTATACAGTGTCATGTGAAAGAAATGGCGTCAAGCGTGGATTGATCGTTGCCATGCTCGGCGCGAGAATGATCAGTTGGCGGGGGCTGCTGACACTTCGTGAGGGTCCGGCACTCGATCCACCATCAACTGAATGCCCTCCACCATCCGATGAATCCACAGCACTGCATCACGCTGGGGGCCGTCGACAATCGAGATAGTCGCAGGGAGGCTATTGAGACAGGTTCCGACGGGCAACCTGAAAGGCTTGTCGGAAATGTCTGGGGCGCCTGGGCGGACGCCATCGGGGGCAAGCCCCCTCCCACAGTTGACCGAGTTTCATCGTTGGAATGCAGTTGAATGTGGGAGGGGGCTTGCCCCCGATGAGGCCTTGAAAGGCAACAAAAAACCCGCCGACCAAACTGGCCCAGCGGGTTTCCTGTTTATGCAGCCAGCCGATTAAAAATCCGCCAACTGCCACACCTCATACGCCGGTGTCTCATACGGATGGCTCAGTTTCAACGCAGCCACTACAGCCACAATCAACGCATCCGCCACCACCAGCTCAACCTTCCACTCCTCGACCACTTCAACCTGGCCGACCTGCCCGATAAACGGCTGACTGCCGTCCAACGCGCGGAATTGGCCCTGGCCCAGCACTTGCCAGGCGCAGCTGTCGTAGTCGCCGATGCGCCCGCCGCCGGCTGCGAAGACGGCGGTTTTCACCGTCTCCACGTGGCTGTCGGGTACGAAGAACGCGAGCTTGTACACCGCCTTAGTTCACCCACACGCGAGCATTGCGGAACATGCGCATCCAGGCGCCGTCTTCGTTCCACTCTTCCGGGCGCCACGAGTTCTGCACGGCGCGGAATACGCGCTCCGGGTGCGGCATCATGATGGTCACGCGACCGTCGCGGCTGGTGAGGCCGGTGATGCCGCGCGGCGAGCCGTTCGGGTTGGCCGGGTAGCTTTCGGTGACCTTGCCGTGGTTGTCGACGAAACGCAGGGCCACGGTGCCGGACAGGTCGGCTTCGAGCAGGGCTTCTTCGCTGGCGAACTCGGCATGGCCTTCACCGTGGGCGATGGCGATCGGCATACGCGAACCGGCCATGCCCTGCAGGAAGATCGAGTTGGATTCCTGCACCTGCACCATGGCGACACGGGCTTCGAACTGCTCGGAACGGTTACGCACAAAGTGCGGCCAGAACTCGCTGCCCGGGATCAGTTCGCTGAGGTTGGACATCATCTGGCAACCGTTGCACACGCCCAGGGTGAAGCTGTCGTTACGCTCGAAGAAACCCTGGAACGCATCGCGGGCGCGGCTGTTGAACAGCGCCGACTTGGCCCAGCCTTCACCGGCACCCAGTACGTCGCCGTAGGAGAAACCACCGCAGGCCACCAGGCCTTTGAAGTCGTTGAGGTCGACGCGACCGGCGAGGATGTCGCTCATGTGCACGTCGATCGCATTGAACCCGGCACGGTCGAACGCCGCCGCCATTTCCACCTGGCCGTTGACGCCCTGCTCACGCAGCACGGCAACCTGTGGGCGAATACCCTTCTTGATGTAGGGCGCGGCGATGTCCTGGTTGACGTCGAAGCTGAGCATGGTGCTCAGGCCCGGATTGTCTTCTTCCAGGATCGCGTCGAATTCCTGCTCGGCGCAGTCGACGTTGTCGCGCAGGCGCTGGACCTGGTAGCTGGTCTCGGCCCACTGGCGCTGCAGCAAGCGGCGCTGACCGGTAAAGACCGTGTCGCCGTTGAACGAGATAGTGACTTCGCCGTTGTTGATCGGCTGGCCAATCACCGCCACGCATTCGGCCAGGCCGGCAGCGCTGAACTGCGCGAGTACGTCCGGGGTAGCATCCTGACGCACCTGGATCACCGCACCCAACTCTTCGTTGAACAGGATGCCGTTGATCTCGGCGGCATCCTCGGCAACGCTGTCGAGCACGATGTTCAGGCCGCAGTGACCGGCGAAGGCCATTTCTACGACGCTGGTAAGCAAGCCACCGTCGGAACGGTCGTGGTAAGCCAGCAGGTGACCGTCGGCATTCAGGCCCTGGATCACGGCGAAGAAGGCCTTGAGGTCTTCGGCGTCGTCGACATCCGGCGCGTGTTTGCCGAGCTTGCCGTGAGTCTGCGCCAGGATCGAGGCGCCCATGCGGTTCTGCCCACGGCCCAGGTCGATGAGGATCAGATCGGTGGTGCCCTTGTCCATGCGCAGTTGCGGGGTCAGGGTCTGGCGGATGTCGGTGACCGGCGCGAAACCGGTCACGATCAACGACAGTGGCGAGGTGACGCTCTTGTCGGTGCCGTCTTCGTTCCAGCGGGTGGCCATGGACATGGAGTCCTTGCCCACCGGAATGGTAATACCCAGTTCAGGGCACAGCTCCATGCCGACCGCTTTAACCGTGTCGTACAGGCGCGCATCTTCACCCGGGTGACCGGCAGCGGACATCCAGTTGGCCGACAGTTTGATGTCGGACAGCTTGCCGATACGCGAGGCCGCGATGTTGGTCAGGGTTTCACCAATGGCCATGCGGCCCGACGCCGGAGCGTCCAGCAGGGCCAGCGGCGTGCGCTCGCCCATGGCCATGGCTTCACCGGTGTACACGTCGAAGCTGGTGGCGGTGACGGCAACGTCAGCCACCGGAACCTGCCACGGGCCGACCATTTGGTCACGGGCAACCAGACCAGTGATGGTGCGGTCGCCGATGGTAATCAGGAAGCTTTTGCTCGCCACGGCGGGGTGGTGCAGCACGCGCTCGATACTGTCGGCCAGCTCAAGGGTGCTTGGGTCGAAATCATCGCCCAGCTCGGCTTCACGCACGGCCGAACGGTGCATGCGCGGGGCTTTGCCCAGCAGCACTTCGAGTGGCATGTCCACCGGGCTGTTGCCGAAGTGGCTGTCGGTGACCGTCAGCTGCGGCTCGGCCGTGGCTTCGCCGACCACGGCAAACGGGCAGCGCTCACGTTCGCAGATGGCCTGGAAGCGCGCAAAATCTTCAGGGCCGACGGCCAGCACGTAGCGTTCCTGGGATTCATTGCTCCAGATTTCGTGCGGGGCCATGCCCGGCTCGTCGTTTGGAATATTGCGCAGTTCGAAACGGCCACCACGCTCGCCATCGTTGACCAGTTCCGGGAAGGCGTTGGACAAACCGCCAGCACCGACGTCGTGGATGAAGCTGATCGGGTTCTTGTCGCCCAACTGCCAGCAACGGTCGATGACTTCCTGGCAGCGGCGTTCCATCTCGGGGTTTTCGCGCTGTACGGAAGCGAAGTCGAGGTCCGCCGAGCTGGTACCGGTGGCCATGGAGGACGCTGCGCCGCCGCCCAGGCCGATCAGCATGGCCGGGCCGCCGAGCACGATCAGCTTGGAGCCGACCAGAATCTCGCCCTTCTTGACATGTTCTTCACGGATGTTGCCCATGCCGCCGGCCAACATGATCGGTTTGTGGTAGCCGCGCACTTCATCGCCACGGGGGGTGGTGATGGACTGTTCGAAGGTACGGAAGTAACCGGTCAGCGCCGGGCGCCCGAACTCGTTGTTGAACGCAGCGCCGCCCAGCGGGCCTTCGATCATGATGTCCAGCGCAGTAACGATGCGCTCGGGCTTGCCGTACGGCACTTCCCACGGTTGTTCAAAGCCCGGGATCTGCAGGTTCGATACGGTGAAACCGGTGAGGCCAGCCTTGGGCTTGGCGCCACGGCCGGTTGCGCCTTCATCACGAATTTCGCCGCCCGAACCGGTGGCTGCGCCAGGGAACGGGGCAATCGCGGTCGGGTGGTTGTGGGTTTCAACCTTCATCAGGATGTGCACCGGCTCCTGCACCGCGCCGTACTGGCGGGTTTCCGGGTCCGGGAAGAAGCGGCCGGCGACGGAGCCGACGATCACCGAGGCGTTGTCCTTATAAGCCGACAGAACGCCTTCGCTGTGCATCACGTAGGTGTTCTTGATCATGCCGAACAGGCTTTTTTCCTGGCTCTGGCCGTCGATGTCCCAACTGGCGTTGAAGATCTTGTGACGGCAGTGCTCGGAGTTGGCCTGGGCGAACATCATCAGTTCGATGTCGTGGGGGTTGCGCTTCAAGCCGTTGAAGGCGTTGACCAGGTAGTCGATCTCGTCTTCGGCCAGGGCCAGGCCCAGTTCGGTGTTGGCCTTCTCGAGGGCGGCGCGGCCACCGCCCAGCACGTCGATCGCAGTGAGCGGCTTGGGCTCGGCGTGGCTGAACAGGCCGGCGGCCTGTTCCAGCTGGCTGACGATGATCTGCGTCATGCGGTCGTGCAGGCTGCTGGCGATCAGCTCGGCGTCGGCGTCGCTGAACTGGCCGGCCACGTAGAACGCGATACCACGCTCCAGGCGCTGGATTTTATCCAGGCCGCAGTTGCGGGCGATGTCGCTGGCCTTGCTCGACCACGGCGAGATGGTGCCGAACCGCGGCAGAACCAGGAACAAGCGACCGGTCGGCTCTTGAACGGGAACGCTTGGGCCGTACTTCAGAAGGCGTGCGAGCACTTGCTGTTCGTCGGCGGTCAAGACGCCGGTTACGTCGGCGAAGTGAGCAAATTCAGCGTACAGGCCTGTAACAGCTGGAACCTTCTGGCTCAGTTGCTCAAGGAGTTTGCTGTGGCGAAAGGCAAAAAGGGCAGGAGCGCCGCGCAGGATCAACATCTTCGGGACAGCCTCGGGAAGGGGTGTGCTTTGAGGCCGTGCATTCTAGCGTAAACCTTCGCCAACGGCACCCGAAACGCTACCGCTGGCCGCTGCCGAACGTCAGTTGGCACGGTTTGCGCGGCGACGAGGGACAATCCATGGCCTCGGGCGCAGATATTTTAACCGTCACAATCACGCGCCAGGCCGCGTTTCTGCGGGATACAGCACAGTTTTGCAGCGACTAGCAGACAAGTGTGCCGCTGTCGAGATATGGCGCCGTGGGCCGTTTGCGTATACTGCGCAGATGTTCTCCCCAACTGCTTTACGCCCGCGATGCGCCAAATGGCTCATCGCAACCGGACTCTTCCTGATGCTCAGCGCCTGTGTTGATAAACCCAGCACGCTCGAGCGAATCAAGGAGGATGGCGTATTGCGGGTGGTCACCCGGAACAGTCCTGCCACGTATTTCCAGGATCGCAACGGTGAAACCGGTTTCGAATACGAACTGGTCAAGCGCTTTGCCGACGACCTGGGCGTTACGCTTAAAATCGAAACCGCCGACAACCTTGATGACTTGTTCGGCCAACTGGGCAAGCCCAACGGCCCGGTGCTCGCCGCTGCCGGCCTGGTCAGCAGCGAACAGCGCCAGCAGCAGGTGCGTTTTTCCCACCCGTACCTCGAAGTCACGCCGCAGATCATCTACCGCAACGGCCAGTCGCGCCCGACCAACGCGGCGGATCTGGTGGGCAAGAAGATCATGGTGCTCAAGGGCAGCACCCACGCCGAGCAGCTGGCGGCGCTTAAAAAACAGAACCCGGCCATCGAATATGAAGAATCCGACGCCGTTGAAGTGGTCGATCTGCTGCGCATGGTCGACGAAGGCCAAATCGACCTGACCCTGGTGGACTCCAATGAAGTCGCCATGAACCAGGTGTACTTCCCCAATGTGCGGGTGGCTTTCGACCTGGGCAATGCCAGCAACCAGAGTTGGGCCGTGGCCGCGGGTGAGGACAACAGCCTGCTCAACGAAATCAACAGTTACCTGGACAAGGTCGAGAAAAACGGCACCCTGCAGCGTCTGAAAGATCGCTATTACGGGCACGTGGATGTACTGGGGTATGTCGGCGCCTATACCTTCGCCCAGCATTTGCAACAGCGCCTGCCCAAGTACGAGAAGCACTTTCGAACTTATGCCAAGGCAGAAAAGGTTGACTGGCGACTGTTGGCGGCCATCGGCTACCAGGAATCGCTGTGGCAACCGGCGGTCACCTCCAAGACCGGCGTGCGCGGCCTGATGATGCTGACCCAGAACACCGCTCAGGCGATGGGTGTGTCCAACCGCCTGGACGCCAAGCAAAGCATCATGGGCGGCGCCAAGTACCTTGCCAGGATCAAGGACGAGCTGGACGACAAGATCGCCGAGCCCGACCGCACCTGGTTTGCCCTCGCCGCCTATAACGTCGGCACCGGCCACTTGGATGACGCGCGCCTTCTGGCCAGGAAGGAAGGCCTGAACCCGAACAAATGGCTGGATGTGAAGAAAATGCTGCCGCGCCTGTCGCAGAAGCAGTGGTACAGCAAGACGCGCTACGGTTATGCCCGGGGCGGCGAGCCGGTGCATTTTGTGGCGAACATCCGCCGCTACTACGACATTCTGACCTGGGTAACCCAGCCGCAGTTGGAAGGTAACCAGGTGGTGGAAGGCGATCTGCATGTGCCGGGTGTGGACAAGACCAAGCCGCCGGAAGAGACCCCGCAGTTATAAACCCGATGCTCCAGACACCATAGAGCAATGTGGGAGGGGGCTTGCCCCCGATAGCAGAGTGTCAGTCACTGCATAAGGTGACTGATCCACCGCTATCGGGGGCAAGCCCCCTCCCACATTTGGATCGGCTCTAGGATTGGAGACCGGTCAGCAGATGGACGACGCCTCCCGTCAACACCATGACGCCCGGTACGCCCGCTGCCTTCAGCGCAGCCTCATCCAACCGCCCCGCCTCTTTCAACTGCACCCGCACCCGCGTCAGCGCCACGCGTTGTTGCGACGTGAGGTTGGCCTCGCCGCCCAATGCATTCAACACATCGACCGGTAACAGGCTCTCCCCCGCCGGCGCCGCGACCGTTTCCGCAATCAGATCCGGCGTCAGGGCTTTCCAGAACGCCTGCTGCAATTTCTCGAACATGCTCAATGCTCCACGACAGATGAGGTTTCAACGGTGGCGGCGTGGTACAGGCGCAAGGCCTCACGCACCTGGCCGGCTTCTTCCAGGCCCAGCACCTGGCGGGCGATGATCTGGCAGTCGGCCAGGTCCAGTTCACGCACGGTGGCCTTGATGCTCGGGATCAACGGCACGCTGACCGACAGTTCATCCACGCCCAGCCCGATCAGCACCGGCACCGCCAGGGTTTCGGAGGCCAGCGCACCGCAGACGCCTACCCACTTGCCATGGGCATGGGCGGCCTTGACCGTGGCCGCGATCAGGCGCAGCACCGCCGGGTGAAAACTGTCGGCCTGGCTCGCCAGGCGGGGGTGGTCGCGGTCCATGGCCAGGGTGTATTGGGTCAGGTCATTGGTACCGATGGAAAAGAAATCTACATGGGGCGCGAACACATCCGCCATCAACGCGGCGGACGGCACTTCAATCATGATGCCCAGCTTGGGCAACTCGCTGAGCCCGAGTGCCCGCGCTTCCTCCTCGAGCACCTTGCGCGCCAGATGCAGTTCCGAAAGCAGGCTGACCATCGGCAACATGATGTGCAGCCGCGCCAGCCCGGCGCAGGCAAGGATTGCGCGAAACTGTTCGCGCAACAGTTCCGGGCGCTCCAGGCACAGGCGAATACCGCGCAAGCCCAGGAACGGGTTGGTTTCGGCTTCCATCGGGACATAGGCCAGCGGTTTGTCGCCGCCGACATCCAGGGTGCGCACCACCAGATTGCGCTCGGCGCCAAGGGCACGGGCAATCGCACGATAGGTGCCGGCCTGCTCGGCCGGGCTGGGCGCGCGGTTGCGGTCCAGGTAGAGGAATTCCGAACGCAGCAGGCCGACGCCCTCTGCGCCCAGCGCCAGGGACTGCTCCACTTCCTGCAACGAGGCAACGTTGGCCGTGACGTCGACGTGATGGCCGTCGCGGGTGACGGCGGCCTGGGCGGCCTCGGCCACTTCGCGCTCACGTCGCAACCCCTGCCGCTCACGGGCCGCCTGCAAGTGGTCGATGTCGACCTGATCCGGCGCCAGGTGCAGTTCGCCCTTGTCGGCGTCGAGCAGCACGTGCGTACCCTCGGCCAACGCCAATATGTCAGCAGGCGCACCGCAGAGGGCGGGCATGCCCAGGGCACGGGCGAGGATTGCGACGTGACTGGTCGCTCCGCCGCCGACTGTGACAAATCCCAATACCTTGCTGGTATCGAGGCTCGCGGTTTGCGAGGGGCTCAGTTGCTCGGCGATCAGGATCGCCTGCTCCGGCAGCGCCCAGGCGCGATTCTCGACACCCAGGATCAGTTCAAGCACGCGCCGGCCGACGTCGGACAGGTCTGCCGCACGCTCGGCGAGCAACGTATTGCCCAGGCCCTGGAACAATTTAGCCGTGGCGGCGGTGGCGCTGTTCCAGGCGAATGCTGCGCTCTTGCCCTTGGCCAGTAACAGGTGAGCCTGCTCGAGCAGCGTCGGGTCTTCAAGCAGCTCCTGATGGGCGCGGAAGATATCGGCCTGGGCACTGCCGGCGGCGCCGGCCTGCAAGCGTTGCAACGCCTCGTTGGCCGCCAGCAGACCCCGCATCAATGCATCGCGCTCGGTGGCTTCGCCTGCGCCGACTTCATTGACTACCAGCTCAGGTTCAGCCACCTGGACCACCTGGCCGAACGCCGAGCCCGGTGACGCACACACGCCGCGCAGCAGCGTGGCCGACGACACCAGCGCGACAGGTTCGACCGGCTCGGACGCCGCCGCCACCGCTTCGCCACAGCCCTCGGCCAATAACGCCGCCAACGCCCGGATCGCGGCCTGAGCGTCCTCCCCCGCCGCGCTCACCTGCAAGGTGTCGCCCTGCACGGTTTGCAGCGCCATGATCGCCACCAACGACTTGGCGTTGGCGCTCTGGGTCTGCTTGTGCAGGTAGATGCTCGAACTGAAGCCTTTGGCCGCCTGGGCCAGCACCGCCGCAGGGCGAGCGTGCAAGCCGTGGGCATTGAGCAAGGTCAGCGGTTTGGAGAACAGCGCCGAGCCCTGCTGTTCATTCGCGTCTGCCGCTGCCTCGCCGGGCGAGAGTCGCAGCACCGGACAGCCCTCTTCAACCATGTCGCCCTGCGCCGCCAGCACCACAAACGGCTCGCCACTGACCACCAGCATCAAGGTCAACAGACTGCGCGCATTGAGCGCCACATAGTCGGCGTCGAACTCGATCAACGGCTGGCCGGCCGTCACCCGCTGGCCCTCTTCGACCAGGCGGGTAAAGCCCTTGCCTGCCAGGCTCACGGTGTCCAGGCCGATATGCATCAGCACCTGCACGCCGTTGTCGTCGGTGACGCTGACCGCATGGCCGCTGTCCTGGATATTGCTGATCACTCCGGCGAGCGGTGCACAGAGGGTCTGCGAGGTGGGATCGATGCACACACCATCACCGATCATGCGGCTGGAAAATACCGGGTCCGGCACCTGATCCAGCGCCAGCAGCATTCCGGACAGGGGTGCCAGCAGTTCTACGGGTTGAGAGGGGTTCATGGCTTCACCTGTTGTTGTTCTTTAAATTCATGGGAAACAAAGATCAAATGGGGGAGGAGGCTTGCACCCTCCCTCATCAGTACGGGTCATTTCCACCAGTATTCAACTTGCACGCCCATGTTCGACCCATGCCGCGCCGTGCCGTAGGCACCGGTGTCGGACAACGCCGAACCTGCCGCCAGCTCATTCGCCGCGCGCTTGGCCGCCTGGTTCCAAGTGGCATAGGTGTAGTACAAGCGCACTTCCGGCCGTGCCCAGAATTCCGGGCCCTTGGGCGACCAGGTCGGCGCGAAGGTGAATTTGCTCAACTTGCGCGTACCGCCCGTGGCCTCGACCTGATCGTGCCCCAGCTCGGTGACCAGTTTGAATTGCTCGCTGATGGCATACGCCGGGCGCACGCCGAGCGACAGCCAGTTCAGGTCCTGACGCCCGGGCCGCACATCCCTCTGGTACACGGCCTGCACCTGCCCGCCAAAACGCGGGGTCAGTTGCCAGTCGAAAAACTCCACGGCACGGTAGCTTTTGCTGCTGTTGTCCAATCGCGTATTGCCGGTGTAGCCCAGGCCGGTGCCAGGACCTTCGCCATACTGCAACGCGAATTTGTTCTTGCCGCCCAGGAACGCGCTTTGCACATGCTGCGCGGTCAACGCCCAGCCGCTGTTGGTGTCACGCCCGCCAGCCTTTTGGATGTAGCTCAAGCCAAGCTCCAGTTCGCCGCCCGGGTTGGTGTTGAAACCGGCCACGTTGAAGTCATGCCGGGTGGCGTATTCCTTCTGGTAGAGGTTGTCTTTGCGTGACAGCGCGTAGCTGTATTTCAAGCCGCCGATCAACACATCCTCGATACCCCCACCGGTGGCGCTCTGGTTCCAGTAGTAGAAGTCGGAGATATGGATGTCGTTACGCTTGTAGTAACGCCGCCCGGCCCACAGCGAACCGCCATTGAGGCTGGGCAGGTTGGACCATTGCGCATACATCTGCGGCATACGCGCAGAGCCGTTGTCCTCGCCCTGGAATTTGAGGGCGCGGTCGTACTTGTTATAGAGCGACGCCATGGCATCGACGCTGAGCACCGAGCCATCGTCGAAGGTCAGCAGGTCCTGGCGCAACTCCAGTTCGCCGTACTGCTCGCATTCGTTGCCCAGGCGGTATTTGGTTTGCGCGCCCGGCAATTGGAAGCACTGCTGCTTGCCGCTGCCGGTAGAGGTGCCGGCGCCGCTGCGCAGGTAACCGCCAAACTCCAGGGCTTGAGCACCAAAGGGCAGGCTCAGGCAGGATGCAACGAGGCCCAGCTTTATTGTTGTTTTCATAAAGCACTCCGATATTTTTATTGTTTTTCTTACTGTCTTGCGTGACGCGATCGCCTGTAGGAGCGAGCTTGCTTGCGAAGCACTTCCAGGCTCCGCGCTGCACCTGGAAGGGCGCGTTATCGTTGGAGATCTTCGCGAGCAAGCTCGCTCCTACAGGCGGCATTTCAACCAGTCAGGTGCAGCACAAACGATTCGTAAGGGCGCAGCGCCACCGCGCCGGTCCGCACCGGACAGTCGGGGTAATTGCTGATCAGCAGGCGTTGCTCGCTCGCGGCGTTGATGAGCTGATCGGGCAACTGGATTTCACATGGCGTGCCGTAGAAGTTGTTGACCACCAGCAAGCGCTCGCCCCGGCCTTCGCGCAGGTACGCCCAGACCTGGGGATGGCCTTGCAGCAGTTCGCGGTAAATGCCTTCCTGGATCAGGGGTTCACGGCGACGCAAGGCGATCAGCGCGCGGTAGTGATGCAGCACCGAGTCAGGATCATCCCGTTGGCGCTCGACGTTGATCTGCGCCGCATTGGCCGGGATGCCGATCCACGGCTCGCCGCTGCTGAAACCGGCGCCGGGCTGACTGTTCCACTGCATCGGCGTGCGACCGTTGTCGCGAGACTTCTGCATGATCGCGGCCATGCTCGACGCCTCCGATTCACCGGCATTGCGCTTGAGGCGAAAGATATTCAGGGTCTCCACATCACGGTATTGGTCGATCCTGTCGAAGCCCGGATTGGTCATGCCCAGTTCCTCACCCTGGTACACATAAGGCGTGCCCTGGAGCAAGTGCAGTGCGGTGGCGAGCATCTTGGCCGACACCACGCGATGGACGCCGTCATCGCCAAACCGCGAGACCACCCGTGGCTGGTCGTGGTTACACCAGAACAGCGCGTTCCAGCCGCCACCGGCCTGCATGCCCGACTGCCAGTCGGAGAAGATCTGCTTGAGTTGCAGGAAATCGAACTCGGCCTCCACCCACTTCTGCAGGTTCGGATAATCGACTTTCAGGTGATGAAAGTTGAAGGTCATCGACAGTTCTTTCGACGCCGGATTGGAGTAGCGAATGCAGTGCTCCAGGCTGGTGGAGGACATTTCGCCGACATTGATCAGGTCATGGCCCTCGAAGACTTCGCGGTGCATTTGCTGCAGGTAGTCATGCACGTTGGGGCCATCGGTGTAGAAGCGCCGGCCATCGGTGTGGTCGTCGGGGAAATCCGCGGGCTTGGAAATCAGGTTGATCACATCCAGGCGAAAGCCGCCCACGCCCTTGTCACGCCAGAAGCGCATCATCTTGAAGACTTCGGCGCGCACCTTGGGGTTGTCCCAGTTGAGGTCGGCCTGGGTGTGGTCGAACAGGTGCAGGTAGTACTGGCCGGTTTGCGCCTCGTATTCCCAGGCCGAGCCGCCGAACTTGGATTCCCAGCTGTTGGGCTGGTCGCGCCAGATGTAGAAGTCGCGGTAGGGATTGTCGAGGCTGCTGCGCGCCTGCCGAAACCACTCATGCTCGACGGAGGTGTGGTTGACCACGATATCGAGCATCAACCTGATACCGCGCTTGGCCGCTTCGCTGATCAACAGGTCGCAATCGGCCATGGTCCCGTAGCTGGGATCGATGGCGTAGTAGTCGCTGATGTCGTAGCCGTTGTCGCGCTGCGGTGAGCGCAGGAACGGGGTGACCCACAGGCAATCGATGCCCAGCCATTGCAGGTAGTCGAGCTTGTCGACGATGCCCAGCAGGTCACCGGTGGCGTTACCCGCGTGGCTGTGGAAGCTTTTGGGGTAGATCTGGTAGATCACCGAGTGTTGCCAGGTTTGCATGGTGGGTTCCTTCAGTAGAATTGGGTGCTGGCCGTGCGGGCCTCATCGGGGGCAAGCCCCCTCCCACAGTGGAATGTATTTCAAATGTGGGAGGGGGCTTGCCCCCGATGGCGATTGATCAGGCAACCCTGTATCCAGGCCGAACAATCTTCATGCTCAACACACAGGTCACAACAAAGGGCACGACAATCGCCACGACCATGCCGATCACAAACATCGCAATGGCGCTCGGCACGATCGAGATAAATCCAGGCAGGCCACCGACGCCGATGGCCGACGCCTGCACCTTGTTCAGCGACAGGAAAATGCTGCCCAGCGCCGAGCCCAGCAGCGCGGCATAGAATGGAAACTTGAAACGCAGGTTCACGCCGAACATCGCCGGCTCAGTGATACCGAAGTAGGCGGAAATCGCCGACGTCGACGCCATGCTCTTGTCCCGCGCATTGCGGCTCATGTAGAACACAGCCAGTGCGGCGCTGCCCTGGGCCAGGTTGGACATGACGATCATCGGCCAGATAAAGGTGCCGCCCTGGGTCGAGATCAACTGCAGGTCCACGGCGAGGAACATGTGGTGCATGCCGGTGATGACCAGTGGGGCATAGAGCAGGCCGAAAATCGCGCCGCCGACCATCGGTGCCAGGTCGAACAACGTCACCACACCCTCGGTAATCAGGATGCCCAGGTGCCGGGTGACCGGGCCAATAATGGCCAGGGCCAGCACGCCGGTCACAACGATGGTGGTGATAGGCACCACGAGCAGCTGGATGGCGTTGGGCACCCGTGCCCGCAGCCATTTTTCGATCACGCTCATAACGTAGGCCGCCATCAGGATTGGCAGGATCTGCCCCTGGTAGCCCACTTTCTCGATCTGGAACCAGCCAAGAATGTCGAAGTACGGCAGGCTCTGGCCGTCGAGGCCGGCGACTGCCTTGCCGTAGTTCCAGGCGTTGAGCAGGTCCGGGTGAACCAGCATCAGGCCCAGCACGATGCCGAGGATTTCACTGCCGCCAAAGCGCTTGGCCGCCGACCAGCCCACCAGCGCCGGCAGGAACACGAACGAGGTGTTGGCCATCAGGTTGATCAGGCTCCACAGGCCATCCAGGTTCGGATACGCCTCCAGCAGCGTCTGGCCCTCGATGAACATGCCCTTGGCGCCCATCAGATTGTTGATGCCCATGAGCAGGCCGGCAATGATCAGCGCCGGCAGGATCGGCATGAACACGTCGGAGAACACCCGCACCAGGCGCTGCATCGGGTTGGTCTTGTCGGCGCCCTTGCGCTTCACATCGGCGATGGTCGATGCCGCAAGCCCCGTGACTTCGCGCAAGGCGGCGTAGACCTTTTCCACTTCGCCGGGGCCGATCACCACCTGGAACAAACCGCCGGTAAAGAACGATCCCTTGACCAGATCGACCTGGTTCAACGCACTGCTGTTGACCAGGCTGGGGTCCTTGAGCGCCAGGCGCAGGCGCGTCACGCAGTGGGCAGCTTGCTCAAGGTTGTCGCGCCCCCCGAGGTTCTCGAGAATCTCGCGGGCAATCATCGAATAGTCGTGGCTCATGCTCGTTTTCCACTGTGATTGTTTTTATGGGTGGCAGTCATTGGCAGCACGCCGAGAGGGCAAATTACTCGTCTGTACGAGTGAAATCAACAACTCGTCTATACGAGTTACAATTTTGTTTAACTTTTGAAAATGATCCGTCAGACATTTCCACCCCCCGCATCAGTGGCGAATGGACAAACCCCACAGGTGCCACTAAGGTTCCTGCCTTGAAAGCGCCGTTCACCTTCATAGAGCCGGGCATCGAGCCATCCCATGAGCAAATACAACCAGATCTATACCGATCTGCTTGCCAGCATCACCACCGAACGCCTGCAGCGCGGCACGCGCCTTCCCTCCGAAACCGAACTGATGGACAGCTACCAGGCCAGCCGGGGCACGGTGCGTCGAGCGATCGAGCAGTTGCAGGAACGCGGTTTCGCGCAGAAGATCCACGGCAAAGGCACCTTTGTGTTGTCGCCGAACCCGATCGAGTTTCAACTGGGTGGCATCGTGAGCTTCCATGAAACCCACGCCGACCTGGGCGATGACATACACACCGAAGTGGTCGAGTTCACCCAAGTGCCGCTGGAAGGCTCATTGCAACAGCACATCGAGGCTGAACCCGGCACGCTGATCACGCGGATCAAGCGGGTACGGCGCATTGGCGGCAAACGGGTGATCCTGGACATCAACCACTTCGTCGCCGACCTGATCCCCGGCCTGGACCGCTCGATTGCCGAGCAGTCGATCTACGCGTTTATCGAGCAGACGCTGCAGCTGCAGATCAGCTATGCCCAGCGCACCATCGAAGCCCTGCCGCGCAGCAAGGACGACCAGGCGCACCTGGACCTTGACGGGCAAAGCCATGTGATCGTGGTGAGTAACCAGACGTTTTTGCAGGACGGGCGGCAGTTCGAGTACACCGAGTCGCGGCATACGCTGGACAAGTTTTACTTTTCGGATATTGCGCGGCGGTAAGCGCAAGCCGGGAAACCCGCTGCCCCAGTGTGCGCCGACATCTTTTTCGCAACGCCAATGGTTGTGCGCTTGGCCAAGTGCCAATTTGGGATACGGATGCGGACGACCTGCCGCCTATGCTTAGGTCGAGCTCATCGCCTTATCCTCAATGGCGACGAGCGCAGTCAGGGTGTGAAATGGACAAGTCGCAGGAAGTTGACCAGGTTGATCGGCTCACAGCGCACGCGCACAGACTCTTGAAGAGTGGCGCGCTCGGTAAATCGCAACAGATCATTCGTCTTTTCGAGTTTCTCCTCGAGCGATCACTGACGGCGACCGCAACCAAAGAAATCGAGATTGCACTCGTCGTGTTTGGTCGATCCGCCAGCGTGGATCTCGCGGCTGATGCAACGGTTCGCGTGCATATTCATCGGTTGCGAAAAAAACTCGATGCGGCGCCCGTCGATGAGCGTGGCGAGCGGCTTATCCTTCCGCGTGGTGAATATCGTCTGGTCGTCGTTGTGCCCGAAGAGCAAGACAAATACGTCGACCCTGTGCGCCGACGCCTCCTTGATTGGCGGTATTTAGCCGGCGCGGCGCTTTTCCTCACGCTCAACGCACTGTGCTGGCTCTGGTTGACAGGCAAATCACCCAGTGATTCGCGGATCGACAGCACGCTCTGGAGTGGTATCGCGAAGAATCTGGCGCCGCTACTCATCGTTTCCGGTGATTTTTATGTGTTCGGTGAACAAGGCGCTGACGGTTCTATTGTTCGTATGGTCGCTGATTCCACCATCGCTTCCAGCGAGGACCTCAATAAGTACAAACAGCGGATGCCTGTGCCCGGCCAAAAGTATGTCGACATGAATGCCTATCACTTGCCGAGTGGGCTCGCATCAGCGTTGGTTTCGGTGATGCCCGTCATGGTCGCAACCAGGTCCGGAAATTCGAGCCTGATCAAGAATGTGACAACCTCACGTTTCACCAATGAAATGCTCAGCGGTCACGATATTGTCTATGTGGGTTTGCTCGACACGCTCGGCGATCTGCAGGAGCCGTTTTTTGATCTTTCCGGATTTTCGCTGTCGGCCAGCGGCGATACCCTTGTGGATCTAGCGACCGGGGATAAATTTCAATCTGATTGGGCCGAACCCTCCACTGACAGAATCATGCGTCGTGATTATGCGTACCTTGCTCGCTTTCCGGGACCCGCAGGCAATCACATCGTCGTCGTTGCCGGCATTATGGATCCGGCACTGATTGAGGCCGCGAAAATTGCATCGGACAGTGCCGAGCTGAGTCGCTTGAAGACCGTGCTAGGCAATAGCGACGCCTTCGAAGCGATGTATGAGGTGCGCACATTTGGTCCGTCGAGTGTATCGGCAGAACTGCTGATCGCACGCCCGCTGGACGTCGGTCAGATGTGGCGTACAAGACGGGCGCCGCCTGCCAGTGACAAGGCCATACCAAGCCCCGGCAAGGCAGACGAGGCCGTTCAATAGAAGCTGAGAGTGGGAATGCCTTGCGCAACGTGCATGGCCTGCATGGGGTCTCGGCAACGGCGCCTGAACCGGCATGCAGGCACATTTTATCTGCCCTGCTGATTACAACCTGTGTTGTTGGAAATTATCCGGAGTAGACCCTACGCAATCTCGACGAACATATGCGCCTTGTCGCGCCGGACCTTTTCGAGTTTTACCAGCCAATCGCTTTCAGTATCCCGGTAGCCCAGGGCCAAGAGAACGGAACTGTTCAACCCGTGCTCGGGAAGCTTCAGCAGCGCGTTCACTGCCTGGTTGTCGAACCCTTCCATGGGTGTGGCATCCACGCCCAGTTCGGCTGCCGCTACCAACGCGAATCCCAAGGCGATGTAGCACTGTTTGGACGCATGAACATACTGCTGCTCCTTGCTCATGCTGCCAAAAGAATCGAGCAGCGATAACCGGTAATCATCGGTGACACTGGCAGGCAAGTTACGTATCCCGTTGCTGTATTCAAAAAATGCATTGATCCGCTCAGGTGTGTACTCATCCCAGGCTGCAAAAATCAACAAGTGTGACGATGTGGAGATTTGCTGTTGATTGGCGCAGATCGGCTGCAATTGCGCCTTCAACTCGGGGTTAGTGATGATTAACACCTTGAAAGGCTGCAGGCCCGAACTGCTGGGGGCCAGGCGTATGGCCTCCAGGATCGAATCAATTTTTTCTTGCGCGACCTTGTCGTCGTTGTAGCTTTTGGTTGCATAGCGCCAATGAAGCGTGTCTTTCAATGCCATGATGATTCCCTTAACGCAATTGAGCCTGCGATTGCCTGGTGTGCTTTAAACCCTGGATGCTTCCCGAGTGCTCCGAACCCATCACGGATTCGGGCTTTGTCCGTCCTTCACGTGACGCCAGAGGGTTTTGAAAGGATCGATATAGAAACCCTTCAAGGTATTGTGCGGATTGTTGGCACCGTACTCTTCGTCGTTACACCCCCAACGCCAGCTTTCGCCCTTCTTGGGCAAGTAGAGTGTTCCGAACATCCAGTCCCAGAGTGTCAGTACGACTGCATTGTTCTTGTCCCAGTGATGGGGTTCCATACTGTGGTGAAGGTTGTGCATGACAGGGGCCAAAACGATGCGGTTCATCCACCCGTAGGAGATCGGCAGATGGACGTGAGAAAACACATCGATAACAAAGAAGCAGATGTAGGCCATTGTGGTGACGGCAACCACCATGCCTGGGTGGATTTGGCTGCCCGTCGCATAAAGCACCAGACCGGTGAAGGCCCCGCCGACCACCGCCGGGATGATATTGAGGCCAAAGAACTCGATGGGGTGCTGGCGAAATAGCGTCCAGGGCGTCAGTGTCTCGGCGGTATGGTGAGGTTTGTGAAGATGCCACATCAGTGCGTTGGTATGGCACCAGCGATGTATCCAATACCCGACGAAGTCGACACTGAGGAAATAGGTCAGAAACTGAACGGAGATGATCAGCCAGGTTGACGTCATCAACGGGGCTCGGACGCCGAACTCAGCGGTGATATAAGCGCCGACATTGTCAGCAATGGCGATGCCATTGACGGCGAAGACGCCTACCAGGGGAAAACCGAGCATCAACAGGATGATACCGTTCCACATATCCACGCGAGATGAGGGGTTGTCGTATTGCTCCTTGGGAAAGGCGGCATTGGCCAGAGAGCGGATGGTCAGGGGGCTCTGCCACTTTTGCGAGATGATGAACATCACCGCAAGCACTGAAACGAACAGAGGAAGACCCCAGGCCCACAAGCTCATTATTTCCAGAGTCGGTTCATAAAACGCGACAATTGATTCCCAAATGTCATGCATCGTCATCGTAAGTACCTCGCCATTTATTCTTTTGTTATTGTTTTGAGGCCATGGATAGCCTCGCTTTGTCTTTACTCTCCGTGCAGGCCCGGTCGGACTTGCTGTTGCACCGGGCTATATGGATACTGCCCATGACTTAATGCCCAAGATAAGTTGGTTAACGGTTAATTAACGGTACGTAACAGGTTATTTTCAGCGCAGGTTTCGCTAAAAACGTATTTGAATCAGTCAGATAGTCTTAGGGCATGCGGGTGGACTGATTTCCCCGTGTCCAGGCGTGTCAGCCGCACGGGATACGTTCGGGCACTGATTGGAACGTCGTTTATTAAAAACAACGGCTCTTGCTTCGCAGATTTCTATCCAAAAAAATGCCAGTCAGTGATAACTGACTGGCATTGGTTAAACGACTTCCGGCGCAAATGCGAATCTAGAGCTGCACGCTAGTCAGTGCCTCCCGGCCCTCACGTACTTACGACTTGAAGCGCCCTACCAGCCCGTTCAGCTCATTGGACAGATGCGAAAGCCGCCCCGAGTCTTCCTGCGCAGAACTGGCGAGGCTCTCGACCAGTTGCGCCTCGTCGTAGATCTGCTGGATATGCTTGTTGATGTCTTCGGCCACGCTATGTTGCTCTTCGGCGGCGGCGGATATCTGCAGGTTCTGATCCCGGATTTCATTCACCGACAGCTGGATGCCTTCAAAGCTTTCACGTGCGTTTCCAATGGAGGAAACGCTGGCGCGTGACAGCTCCAGGCAACTTTCCATCTTCTGCGACACTTCTTGAGTCTTGCTACCGAGCGCGCTGAGCAACTGATCGATTTCCCCAGTGGAATCCGAGGTACGCTTGGCCAGCGCTCGAACTTCATCTGCGACCACCGCAAACCCTCGCCCCTGGTCACCGGCCCGGGCCGCTTCGATTGCCGCGTTCAGTGCCAGCAAGTTGGTCTGCTCGGCGATGGCGCGGATGGTGCCCAGAATCTGGTTGATACTGCGACTACCCTCCTCCAGCTCCACCATGGCCTGTGAAGACTCGGTCAGGCGACGCCCCAGGCGATTGACGTTGTCGGTGGTCAACTCAATCTGCTCTTTACCTTCGGCGACACGATGATGACCACTCTCGGCGGAATTGGCCGCAGCGCTGCACGAGCGCGCCACTTCATTAGCAGTGGCGACCATTTCATTGAACGCCGTGGACACCAACTCCACCGCCTCACGCTGGCGTCCAGCCGCCTGGTTCATGTTAGTGGCCACTTCGCTGTTCACACGCGAAGCATCCTGCAGGTTGGTCGATGCCGCGCCGATGCTCTGGATCAACTGGCGTATTGCGGCGAGAAACTTGTTGAACCAGCCTGCCAGCTCGGCGGTTTCGTCTTTGCCCTGCACATCAAGATCACGGCGCAGGTCGCCCTCACCCTCGGCAATCGACTGCAGCCCGGTGCTGACCTGGCCGATGGGCTTGACGATAACCTTGGCGAAAGCCGCCGCCAGCAGTGCGAAAAGCAGCACCAGCACCACCACGATCGCAACCGTCACGTAGGTCATGCGTGTGGCCTCGGCCATGACTTCGCTGTACTCAATCAACCCCACGTAACGCCAGCCCAGACCCGGCGATGTCCACACGTTTGCCATGTACCGGACGCCGTTGATTTCCACTTCGGTTGAACCTTGCGCAGTGGCGGCCAGTTTGGCGTAAGGCTCACCCAGATCCTTGAGCTGCTTGAAGCTGTGCCCCGCATCACGCGGATCGACCAGTACTGTGCCGTCTTCGATGAGCATCACATAGCCGCTTTCGCCGAGCTTGATGCTTTTGACCAGTTCGGTGAGGTTGGTCAGCGATACGCTTACCACAAACACGCCCTTGGCCTTGCCTGCTTCATCGAGCATGGCCCTGGCGCTACCAACCAGCGCTACCGCATCCTTTTCGTAGTAATACGCCGCGGTCCTTACCGCTTTACCGGGGCTGGCCATGGCGGCCTTGTACCACGGGCGCGTACGCGGGTCGTATTTCGACAACTGAGGGTCATCCGGCCATTTCGCGTAACTGCCGTCTTCCAGGCCAATGGACAGGATTGCCGCGGCCGGATGCGTCGCGCCATACCGGGCAAACGCATCGATGACTTGCCGGGCTGCCGCAGGCAGCGGCTGACTGGCTGCATCAGCAGCCTCGTAGTGCTTTAGGCTGGCGACCGATGTGTAGAAAGGGTCTGTAGCCATTTGATCGACGTTTTGCTGCGTACCATCAAAAAACTGCCGGATATTACCGTCGATCTGGCGTATTTCTCGGGTGCTGCCATCCATGAACTGGCTGACCGCTTCGGACCGGGTATTGAGTACAGAGATCACGGCCACCAGACTTACGGGGATGAATGCGACGAGTACAAAAGCCAGGACGAGCTTGTTTTTTATTTTCATTTTGCAGATCACTACCTGAAATAAGTGAGATAACGCACCCGGAGCAAACCTGCTGGACGCGAGTCGCCGCAAAAGCGATATCGGCCTGCGCCGCGCAATCTTTACAGTCATCTACGCGAATGCCGTTTGGAACGTAGCGCCTGATAAAAGTGGCTGTGAGCCCTGCAGATGTCGCTGCCCTCAAATAATTACGAGGACAAACGACTGCATAGTGAATAACGACCAGGGCGTGTGCAGACGTTTGTTGACGGAGCGAGAGACAGGTCGCCGATAATCCATCGGCAAAAGGACACAAGGGATGGCTATGCGCAGAGCTGCCGCAATTTTGCCAGACCCAAAAAGCCAAAAGCCCGCAATTACGCGGGCTCCAGGGTATTTGTTGCTAGAACGTGCCGGGCAATGCCGGACGCCCAATCATTCCCACTCAATCGTCGCCGGCGGCTTGCTCGACACATCGTAAGTAACGCGCGAAATCCCTTCGATTTCATTGATGATACGGCCGCTGACCGTTTCCAGCAGTTCGTACGGCAGGTGCGCCCAACGCGCCGTCATGAAGTCGATAGTCTCCACAGCACGCAACGCCACAACCCACGCGTAACGACGGCCATCGCCTACAACGCCTACGGATTTCACCGGCTGGAATACCACGAACGCCTGGCTGACCTTGTGGTACCAATCGGCCTTGCGCAGTTCTTCGATGAAGATGTGGTCGGCGCGGCGCAGCAGGTCGGCGTATTCCTTTTTCACTTCGCCGAGGATGCGCACGCCCAGGCCCGGGCCCGGGAATGGGTGGCGGTAGACCATGTCGTACGGCAGGCCCAGTTCCAGGCCCAAACGGCGGACTTCGTCCTTGAACAGTTCGCGCAGGGGTTCTACCAGCTTGAGGTTCATTTCCTCAGGCAGGCCACCCACGTTGTGGTGGGACTTGATCACGTGGGCCTTGCCGCTCTTGGCGCCGGCCGACTCGATCACGTCGGGGTAGATGGTGCCCTGGGCGAGGTATTTGATGTTGTCCAGTTTGTTGGACTGGGCATCGAAGACGTCGATGAAGGTGCGGCCGATGATCTTGCGCTTCTTCTCCGGGTCGGACTCGCCAGCCAGGTTGTTGAGGAACTGCTCCTCGGCGTTGGCGCGGATCACCTTGACGCCCATGTTCTCGGCGAACATGGCCATCACTTGCTCACCTTCGTGCAGGCGCAGCAGGCCGTTGTCGACGAAGACGCAGGTCAACTGGTCGCCGATGGCTTTGTGCAGCAGCGCGGCGACCACGGAGGAGTCGACGCCGCCGGACAGGCCGAGCAACACGTTGTCGGTGCCAACCTGGGCGCGGACGTTGGCGATGGCGTCTTCAGCAATTTTCGACGGGGTCCACAGGGCTTCACACTCGCAGATGTCGAGGATGAAGCGCGACAGGATGCGCCCGCCTTGCTTGGTGTGGGTCACTTCCGGGTGGAACTGCACGCCGTAGTAACGACGCTCGTCGCTGAACATGCCGGCGATCGGGCAGCTCGGGGTGCTGGCCAGGATGTGGAAGTCCTGCGGCATTTTGGTGACCTTGTCACCGTGGCTCATCCACACGTCGAGGCCGAACAGGCCGTCGGCGTCGATGTGGTCTTCGATGCCGTCCAGCAGGCGGCTCTTGCCGACCACGTCGACGCGCGCATACCCGAATTCACGCAGCTCGGAACCTTCAACCTTGCCGCCCAGTTGCTCGGCCATGGTCTGCATGCCGTAGCAGATACCGAAGACCGGCACGCCCAGGTCGAAGACCGCTTGCGGGCAGCGCGGGCTGTTGGCTTCGTGCACGGACTCGGGGCCACCGGCGAGGATGACGCCTTTCGGTGCGAATTCGCGGATCGCTTCGTCATCCATGTCGAACGGGTGCAGTTCGCAGTACACGCCGATTTCACGCACGCGGCGGGCGATCAGTTGGGTGTACTGGGAACCGAAGTCGAGGATCAGGATGCGGTGGGCGTGAATGTCGAGGGCCATGAAGTCAGTCTCGTCTAATGAATCAGAAACAACTCGGGGCTGAAAGAACAGCCCCGGTTACTTAACGTTTTGCTGGAAGCCTCAACCTACGCGGTAGTTTGGCGCTTCCTTGGTGATCTGCACGTCGTGGACATGGGATTCAGCCATGCCGGCGCCGGTGATCCTTACGAACTCTGGCTTGGTGCGCATCTCTTCGATGTCGGCGCTGCCGGTGTAGCCCATCGAGGAACGCAGGCCGCCCATCAGTTGATGGATGATCGCGCTCAGGGTGCCTTTGTATGGCACACGGCCTTCGATGCCTTCCGGGACGAGCTTCTCGGCGCCTGCCGAGGAGTCCTGGAAGTAACGGTCGGAAGAACCTTGCGCCTGGGACATGGCGCCCAGCGAACCCATGCCGCGGTAAGCCTTGTAGGAGCGACCCTGGAACAGTTCGATCTCGCCCGGTGCTTCTTCAGTACCGGCGAACATCGAGCCCATCATCACGCAGGAAGCACCGGCCACGATGGCCTTGGACAGGTCACCGGAGAACCGGATGCCGCCGTCGGCGATCAAGGGAACGCCCGTACCTTCAAGGGCAGCGGCGACATTGGCGATGGCGCTGATTTGCGGCACACCCACACCGGCGACGATACGCGTGGTGCAGATCGAGCCAGGGCCGATACCGACCTTGACCGCGTCAGCGCCCGCTTCGGCCAGGGCCTTGGCGGCAGCGCCGGTGGCGATGTTGCCGCCGATCACCTGCACGTCAGGGAAGTTCTGCTTGACCCAGCGCACGCGGTCGATCACGCCTTTGGAGTGACCGTGAGCGGTGTCGACCACCACCACGTCAACACCGGCGGCGACCAGCGCCGAAACGCGGTCACCGGTGTCTTTACCGGTGCCGACCGCAGCGCCGACGCGCAGACGCCCCTGGTCATCCTTGCTGGCCAGCGGGTAAGCCTTGGCTTTTTCGATGTCGTTGACGGTCATCATGCCTTTGAGGGCGAATTTGTCGTCGACGATCAGCACGCGCTCGATGCGGTGCTTGTGCAGCAGTTCGCGCACATCGTTCTTGTCGGCGCCTTCCTTGACCGTGACGAGGCGCTCTTTAGGCGTCATCACTTCGCGGACGGTGACTTCAAGACGGTTCTCGAAACGCACGTCGCGGGAAGTGACGATGCCGACCAGGTCGCCATCGTGCAGCACCGGAACGCCGGAGATGTTGTGCAGGCGGGTCAGTTCGAACAGATCACGCACGGTGGCGTCGGCTTCGATGGTGATGGGATCTTTCACCACACCCGCTTCGTAACGCTTGACCTTGCGCACTTCGGCAGCTTGCTGCTCGATGGTCATGTTCTTATGGATGATGCCGATGCCGCCTTCCTGAGCCATGGCGATGGCCAGACGGGCTTCGGTGACGGTGTCCATGGCAGCGGAAACCAGGGGAATATTCAGCTCGATGCCACGGGTTAGGCGGGTCTTGAGACTGACTTCGTTAGGGAGCACCTCGGAATAACCGGGCACTAGGAGAATGTCGTCGAATGTCAGAGCTTCTTGGCTGATACGCAGCATCGCGGGGGCTCCCGAGCGGGAAAATGGAAGCGCGCCATTATATACATGCACCCTGTCGGGCTCAATGTAAAACTCTGACAAACTTGGTAATACTGATAGATGGAGAAAACCTGCTGCCTTCCTGTAGGAGCGAGCTTGCTCGCGAAGAACGCCAGGGCACCGCGTAAAACCAGACAACCCGCGTCATCGTTAACGATTTTCGCGAGCAAGCTCGCTCCTACAGTTTAATAGTGACGCGCAGCGTCACAGGATGCATTCCCACGCGGAGCGTGGGAACGATCAGTCGGGGGTTAAAGCTCGACTTTGACCCAACTCATTTTTTGATCGAGCCAATCGGCAAACTCATCGATAAAGCTCTGCTTGAACCCCGCCTCCGCCCAATTGTTGAAGATGAACCCCAGGTTGGAAAACCCGCATTCCTGCAGGAACAGAAAGCCATTGATATCGTCTTCATGCCCACACAGCGGGCAGGTGAAGTTATCGGTGTGGCCGGGCATCCAGTCTTCCAGGCTTTCGAACAGCGCTTCGCCGACTTCCTTCAGGCACTCCGGGCAGCCGGCTTCTTCGAGAAAGCCCTTGGCCGGCGTGTAGATGCAGCGCTTGTAGATGATTTCCAGGCCATTGACCGGCTCGTTGAACGGCAGCGCTTGCGGGTGCAGCACCACCGCGCGGGCGCCGTCGGCCAGGGCGTAGGCCATGCGGTTGCCGGTGCGCCCGCAGGTGGTGAGTTCCTCCTTGATGATGTTCTTGCGCACCAGCCAGCGCACGATTGCCCGGGCGCGGGGTTCGTGGACGGGCAAGGTGGAGATTTTCGGGACAAGGATGCTTTGGGAATTCATGGGAGTCCTGCGGTGTGGCTGCTGACGCCATCGGGGGCAAGCCCCCTCCCACAGTTGACTGTGTTCACAATTCAAAATGTGGGAGGGGGCTTGCCCCCGATGGCGCTCTAAAGGCTGGCAGCTTAATCCCTGCCCCACACAGGTCAAGCACTCAAATACCGTCCAATCAACGCAATGCCACTGGCCAGCACCAACCACGTCACCAACCGCACAAACGCCTCGCGGGACATGCGCATTGTCAGCCTGCGCCCGCACCACAAGCCCAGCGCCATTGCCGGCAACAGGCACAGCGCCAACAGCAGCAGCGGCAAATCGGCATACACCCCGGCAATCAGAAACAGGCTCAGGCGCACCACGGTGCTGCAACTGATCAACGCACTTTGCGTGGCCCGCGCCGCCTCCTTGGACAGGCGGCTGTTCAGGTAGATCGCATATAAAAAGCCGCCACTGCCGAACAGCGCGCCAAACAAGCCGCCGACCGTGCCCATGGGAATCGACCAACCCGCCGCCAACTGCGTGGGCCGCGCCTTCACCGCCAGGCTGTAGACCGCGTAGGCACTGATAAACAGCCCCATCAACAACAGCAAAAGATCCGAATGCAGATTGAGCAAAAACACCACACCCAAGGTGCAACCAATGGCCATGCACGGCAGCAGCCGCAGCAATTCCGGCTGGCTGACATCCCGACGTGTCTGCAGCAGGCCACCAAAGGCGGCGACAAAATCCAGCAACACCAACAGCGGGATGATCTTTGACAATGGCATGAACAGAATGAGTACAGGTCCTGCCACCAGCGCCGTCCCAAAGCCGGCGATACCGAAAACGATATAGGCCACAACGATACCGAGACCGATCACCAGCCACTCAACTGCGCCGAACGACCACTGGCTCATCAGCTCAACCGCACTCATGGGTAATTCCTTGAAAGAGAATGCCGACACTTTAGTCATCCGTGAGCATTGCGCCAGCACGAAGACGCACGCGGGTGGAGCAGTTCTGTCAAACCTGGCACGAATGCCTATAAACTGCCGCCCATGATTAAAGATCCTTTTGCCCGACTGGGCCTGGACCGCGAAGTCCTGACTGTCAGCCAGCTCAACGGCCGCGCGCGGGTGTTGCTGGAAGACGTGTTCACCAATATCTGGGTGGAAGGCGAGATCTCCAACCTCGCCCGCCCGGCTTCGGGCCACGTGTATTTCACCCTCAAGGACAGCGGCGCCCAAGTGCGTTGCGCGCTGTTTCGCAACAACGCCGCGCGGGTACGCCAGGCGTTGAAGGACGGCCTGGCGGTGAAGGTGCGCGGCAAGGTCTCGCTGTTCGAGGGCCGTGGCGACTACCAGTTGATCCTCGACACCGTGGAGCCTGCCGGTGATGGCGCGTTGCGACTGGCCTTCGATGCCTTGAAGGAAAAGCTCAGCGCCGAAGGCCTGTTCAGTGCCGAGCGCAAGGTGCCCTTGCCGGCGCATCCTCGGCGCATCGGTATTATCAGTTCGCCGACCGGCGCGGTGATTCGCGATATCATCAGCGTGTTCCGCCGCCGCGCGCCGAACATTGAATTGACCTTGATCCCGACCGCCGTACAGGGCCGCGAAGCCATCGCACAGATTGTGCGTGCGCTGAAGCTGGCCGACGCACGCGGCTTCGACGCGCTGATCCTGGCCCGTGGCGGCGGCTCGCTGGAAGACCTCTGGTGCTTCAACGAAGAAGCCGTGGCCCGGGCGGTGGACGCCTGCGTCACGCCCATCGTCAGCGCGGTCGGCCATGAAACCGATGTATCGATCAGCGACTTCGTGGCGGACGTGCGCGCCCCTACCCCCTCCGCTGCCGCTGAACTGCTGGCACCGGACGCCAGTCACCTGGTGCGCCAGGTCGAAAACCTGCAGCGCCGCCTGGTGCTGTTGATGCACAACCGCCTGCGCCATGATCGCCTGCGCCTGGAGGGCATGGCCCGACGCCTGCGCCACCCTGGCGAACGCCTGCGCCAGCAGGCCCAGCGCCTGGACGACCTGGACATGCGCCTGCGCCGCGCGTTCGAGCGCAGCCTCAATACCCGTCGCGAACGCCTGATTCGCCTGGAAACCCGCCTCGCCGGCCAACATCCGGGGCGTCAACTGGCCTTGCTGCGCCAGCGCCTGGACAGCCTCGCCGAGCGCCTGCCCCGTGCCATGCGCGAAGGCCTCAAGGCGCGGCGCCTGCAACTGCAAAGCCAGGTGCAGACGCTGCACGTGGTCAGCCCGCTGGCCACCCTGGGCCGTGGCTACAGCATCCTGCTCGACGAGCGCGGCCAGGCGATTCGCAATGCTGCGCAAACCCACACCGGCCAGCGCCTGACCGCACGCCTCGGTGAAGGCCAACTGCAGGTGCGGGTGGAAGACAATCACCTGACCCCCGTCACCCTATCTCTACTGGATTGACCGATGCCACGCTTTCTCAGCTTGTTGATGCTCGTTTGCCTGACCTTCAATGCCCACGCCGACAGCTACATCACCCGCCTGCTGAACAAGCCGGTGCCCGGTGGCGTCGCTGTCGTGGACTTGGGCACGGCGGCGGCCGCACCCAAGGCCACCTACCTGAACAGACCGGTGCTGGTGGTGAAGGAACAAAACACCTGGCTGGCGATTGTGGGTATCCCGTTGACGGTCAAGCCGGGCACCGAACGCATCACCAGTGGCGGGCGCCAGCTGCCGTTCGTGGTGGGCTTCAAGAAATACCCCGAGCAACGCATCACCTTGAAGAACAAAAGCCAGGTCAACCCGGAACCGGCGCAACTCAAGCGCATCGAGGGCGAACTGGCCGTGCAGCTCAAGGTCTACCGCAGTTTCAGCCCGAACACACCGAGCAACCTGCTGCTGGACAAACCGGTCAACGGGCCGCTGTCGAGCAAGTTCGGGGTAAGACGGTTCTTCAATGGCGAGGAGCGCAATCCCCATTCGGGCCTGGACTTTGCCGTGGGCGCGGGCACACCGATCAAGACGCCAGCGGCGGGCAAGGTGATCCTGACCGGCAACTACTTCTTCAACGGCAACACCGTATTCGTCGACCATGGCCAGGGGTTTATCAGCATGTTCTGCCATATGTCGAAAATTGACGTGAAGGTTGGCGACCAGCTGGCGCGCGGCACGGTGGTAGGCAAGGTCGGCTCGACAGGTCGCGCGACCGGGCCGCATATGCACTGGAACGTCAGCCTGAACGATGCACGGGTTGACCCGGCAATTTTCATTGGTGCGTTCCAACCCTGACCGGCTCGCCCGCAGTTGGACGTCGCACATCGTCGCACACCGTCGTCCGACGTCTCCACTACGGGACTTTCAACGCGGTGTATTTCCATCGTCTTACACTTTTGGCAGGAACCGTCTGATGCCCAATCTTCACCCAGTCAACGAATTACACGGAGCGTAACGAGCATGAACTGACACATGGACATCCAAATCCAGTGAGACTCACCTTATGTTCTCCCTTACCCAAGCGCTATCAGAGCGGCATCAGCCATTCCCGCCGACTTCTCCCGCCAACCTCGCGCCCCTTGTCTCACCCGCCGTTTTACCTACGCCCGCCCCCACTGCACAAGAACCTGCGCCCGCCTCAAGCTACGCCCCAGATAGCCCGGCCACTCCCAACTCGTATGCCATGAACCCCGCCAAAATGCGCTACCCGCGGTTAGTGAAGCAATACAACCCTACCAAGCAATTAGCGCTGAGCCTTGAACACAGTCTTCTGACTGAAGACATGCAACGGTTACACAGCAGACAGCCAAAGTTTGAAACGTTTGTACAGGCACAGCTTGAAAAAGCGTTTCCGGACGTCAGGCCTCTCGATACCCACCTCCTGTATTACGAACGCTACCGCGTCGGGGGTGATACTCAGTCGCCGGAATCTTCCGAACCCCTGATGACCGCGCTGGCCAGCATGGTTAAAAAAATCCTGGACAATCCGAATGCGCTACTGCGCCCCGAGCGCAACGTCCGCACCGAATTTGCTACGCGACAAACCCCTGGCGATCCTGGAACACCCGCCCTCACGTCAAGTTCATTGCAATCCATTGCCCGAAGCATTGCTACGCAATATCCCCAGGCACTTGAAGAGTTCTGGAGTACGCCCGGGCCAGTGGAGGGGGAGCCGAAACTGCAGCTGTCGCCAAAAGACCATCTGTTGATCCTGCATAAAAGACAATTGTCGATCCTGGCCTCGCTGCGTGTGGCCGACGGCACCCTGAGTGCGCAAGGCAAGGAGCTGATCGACAACGCGCTGCGCTACCCCACCCTGGCCGCCCGGGAAAAGAAATTCGCCCATGGCACCCGCCTGGGGGTCTATCCCGTGACTGTTGATAACAAGACAGAACGCGGCGCGATGCTGGCGGGCGCATTTCTCATCACCCGCAATGACGGCTCCCATGACAGCCCACCGACTTGGCCGAACGGGCGCACCTTTACGCTCAACGAGGCTAATGGCCCGGTGGTGCTTTACACACCCGCAGAAGGTTTCGAGGAGTTTGCCACGCCGGCCCAGGCACGCCAGGCCTTGGCAAACCGCCTGGATCAAGGCTCAACCGATGCGCAGCTGTTACTGCAGACCCTGCCACCCTCGCTGCAAAACCGGCCTGGTTCGTTAACCGGGGAAGACCTGATGCGCAGTGTCGAGCCGTCATCAGGGGATGTACTGGCAGAAGCCATACCCTGGATGCTCAAACGTCAGCAGGCGGAGATCGATACCCACCTGGGCAAAGCCCTGGCACCCGCTGACGGCGTCAATCCACTCACCGACAGCGCCTCACTCCAGAGCATTGATAATGCGGCCGACTGGTCTTATCTGCTTGATGGCAACAACGCCATGCAGGCGCGCGATGCCAAACTGGCCGACAAACACCAACCCGAGTGGTTAAAAAATCTGAATCCGCTGCAAGAAGCCTTTTTTACGCGCCTGGAAGAGGAGCAAGAAAAAAGCTTGGACAAGCTGACTCCGATGCTGGAGAAAATCCCTTCACTGCCGCGCTTCTCCCGTGAGCGGATGAATGCCGCCGTCAAGCAGCACTACCCGGATGCACACGTCGATGCAGATAAGCTCATGGTTCAGGTACACACCCGAACCGGTGTTCAAGGCGGCAAGGGAACCGGCGGGCCTCTCTACGCGAACCGGCAAAGCGTAAGCCTGACAGACTTGGCGTTGAAGAACCCCAGCGGCTTTCCAGGCGTGGAAAGAGGCACGTTCACCGATGTAAAAATGACCCTGCCGCTCGTTGACACCAAGGGCGACCCCATTCTGGATCTGGCGGGCAATCCGGTTATCCTGGACACCGACGACCTCAAAAAACTGGTCAACGTCACTGACGTCGGGGGTGAGTACGTCAAACTGCTGAAACGCGAGATGACCACAGATGCCGAATCGGGCAGCGCTGCGCAATTGCGTACGGCGTGGAAAGACAGCCTGAAAGCAACCCTGATTAAAGAGGCGTTTCTCGCAGAGCTCAATCCCGAGGCCTACACGGAACCCGCAATTAAAGACACCAGTACCAAACGTGCGGCGCAATGGGTGGATGCGGTGGTGGAGCACCCCGATCCTGCAACGCGTCCCCAGGTGGACGGGAAAACCATTGTTGCCAACAGCCTTATCCACCGTGGGCTGGCGGTGCAGGGCGTGATGGTGATCGGCAACCGGAGCGATGCATCACTGGTGCTGTACACCCCCAAAGCGCCTGACGGCATCACCTTTCGTGAAGTGGCTGACCACAAGAGCCTGGACACCCTGTTGGCCAAGGGCGAATGGGCATCCTACATTGCGCAAAGAAAATCGCCGGTCAGCAAGGATCAAATTGATGAGTTCAAGGGCGCGATTAAAAAGCATGCCTACAACCCAATGAAGATAATAAACCCCGAACTGCTCATCTCATCGGTCAAGCTATTGGGCGGTGCTTTGAGCCTCGAGCCCATCGACGCCAACGCTCAGGATCATCTGTACCAACAACATGTACAGATGATGATCGACCGAGCTGATCACCAATCCGTGAGCAGCGCCGAGGTCGCAGAGCAATCAAAACTCAACAAAATCGAGTTCGGCATTGAAGTGGCCTTGATTTTCGCGGATTTGATACCGGTGGCCGGCAAAGGAATATCCACCGGGGTTCGTCTGGGCAAGGCCGGCGTCACCGCGTTACGCGTCAATAGCAGACTCTTGCCGCACCTGATCAAAAAGCCAGGCCTGGCACGCGCGATCTACAGCGACTTCACCCTGGCGGGATCGCGTATCTACAATGTTCGCGCGGCGCCGATGCGCCCGGTGTTCAGAGCATCAACGACAGCAGGAGCGCTGACCCCGCACATGGGCTCCAGGGCGCTACCTGCTCCAGTCATACCCACGCCCGCGCTCGCCGCCACCAGCAGTGGCATTGCCAGCGTCGGTTCCCACACCACCACCGCCGTCGCCGTGCCGAACCGTGACTTAAGCGCGTTTACCCTGCCCAATGAGATCATCAGTGGCCGCCCCTTGAGACCCGATGGTACTTATAACGTCGAGGACAACTGGTACGTACGCTTTACCGACAGCACCGGCACGAACGGGGTTTACCGGATCGACTCGGTATTTCACGCCCGCAGCGGGCAGGTCAATATCGTTGATCCCAACGTTCCATTGACGGCACCGAGGGGCAACCGAATCGTAGCGTCCCTGCAATCGGCTGGAAACGGCGAATGGCGGCTGAATGAGTTACGAGGAGGAGCACCGATTGAGGGAGGAGAAACGCCAGTCAAAAAAACCTTGCCCAAGACCGAATACCTCAGCCGCAACAACGGTCGACTGGTGGAAGCCGACTTCACCCGCACATCCCTGCCAGTGGCCAGACACTGGTTCAGGAGAGATGCCCAGCAGTTCTACCAGGCTATGACCGCAGGGGGGCAAATGCCGCCACGCCCGCCTCGACTCGAGCTGGCACCCAACACATCGCCCGCTGAACTCCTGAGGGACGCCTATCAGACCACTGACGTTGTGGTGCTGGGCGAGAGCCATAATGAAATCACCAGTTTTCAACTGCTCAAGGAGAACATGCAAACCCTCAAAGACGCCGGCGTTAAAGCCATCTATCTGGAAAATGTCGAAACCGACGCCGCAGGCAAGGTCAAGGACGTGGGAATGGGGAGCGGCCGCCCGCCCGGCGCCTCGCCCACACTCTCGGAATTATCCCGTCTCGCCCAGGAAAACGGTATAGCGATAAGAGCCTTGGAACATCACTATTTGACTCGCCGGGCGGACATGCCGGGCTTTTACGGCGATATCGGCGACAATGACAAGGGCGTGACTCGTTTGCAGGAATTCAACTATTACGCGACACGCATCCTGCAAAACCGCAGACCCGGCGAAAAGGTGCTGGCCCTGGTTGGCAAGGCTCACATGAATACGTCCCGGAACGTTCCAGGCCTGGCCGAACTCAATGGTGGCGTAGGGATAGGCGTGTATCCAGCCACAACCTATAACAAAAGCATCGCCATCAGCGGTCCATCGATCCCGAGGGACCCCGGACGCACAGTGACGGGCAGCCATACGGCGGGAGATTATCAAGTCTTTCAGAAAATCACCTGAGTGAGCATCGCCGCAAGTACGGCAGGCAATGGTGAGTCCTTCACCATTGCGCCACTCGGTTGAGAACATGCCCTCTGCTCCATTTTTTAAATTGTGCACCTCGAGACAGCGCAGCAATAAAACCAAAGAAGATTTACAAAGGCGACAATAAACTTCTCAAAAAATGCACAAATGGAGAAATCCTATCGATTTTCCAAGATCACTTGCCATCTGCCGTGCCCACGATTAGGGTTGGGCTTATGAAAACCTCTCACACCCTCATTCAGCTCCGCCAGCACCGCAGCCTGTGCCTTGTCAGCGCACGACTGCCAGGCTGAATCGATCTGTCTCGCCCCAAGCGTCGCCCCCATAATAGTGACTCGGCAGGCCGCCTCTTCTCGGCCCTACAACAAAGGATTTTGCGATGAGCATGCTCAAAGACCCGTCTTCGAAGTACCGCGCGTTCCCGACCATCGATATCCCGGACCGCACCTGGCCTTCTAAAACCATCACCCAAGCGCCGATCTGGTGCAGCTCCGACCTGCGTGATGGTAACCAGTCGCTGATCGAGCCGATGGACGCCGCGAAAAAGCTGCGTTTCTGGAAGACCCTGGTCGCGGTCGGCGTGAAGGAAATCGAAGCCTCCTTCCCTGCCGCATCGCAAACCGATTTTGATTTCGTGCGCACCCTGATCGAAGACAACCACATCCCCGAGGACACCACCATTCAGGTGCTGACCCAGGGCCGTGAAGACTTGATCGCGCGCACCTTCGAATCCCTGCGCGGCGCCAAAAAGGCCATCGTGCATTTGTACAATGCCACGTCGCCGTCGTTCCGCCGCATTGTGTTCAACCAGGACAAGGACGGCATCAAGGCCATCGCGGTCAACGCCGCCAAGCTGTTCGTCAAATACGCCGCGCAGCAACCGGAAACCCAGTGGACCTTCGAATACTCCCCCGAGACCTTCAGCGCCACGGAGCTGGAGTTTGCCAAGGAAGTCTGTGACGCGGTGATCGAGGTGTGGAACCCGACGCCCGAGCACAAGATGATCCTCAACCTGCCGGCCACCGTGGAATGCGCTACGCCGAATATCTATGCCGACCAGATCGAGTGGTTCGGTCGCCATATCAACCGCCGTGACAGCGTGATCATCAGCCTGCACACCCACAACGACCGTGGCACCGGCGTGGCCGCCACCGAACTGGGCCTGATGGCCGGCGCCGACCGTGTCGAAGGCTGCCTGTTCGGCAACGGCGAGCGCACCGGTAACGTCGACCTGGTCACCGTGGCACTGAACATGTACACCCAGGGCCTCGACCCGCAGCTGGACTTCTCCGACATCGACGGCGTGCGCAAAGTCGTCGAAGAGTGCAACCAGATCCAAGTGCACCCGCGTCATCCGTATGTCGGCGACCTGGTGCACACCGCGTTCTCCGGCTCGCACCAGGACGCGATCCGCAAGGGCTTCTCCCAGCAGAAAGACGATGCACTGTGGGAAGTGCCGTACTTGCCGATCGACCCGGCCGACATCGGTCGCAGCTACGAAGCGGTGATCCGGGTGAACAGCCAGTCGGGTAAGGGCGGCATCGCCTACCTGCTGGAACAGGAATACGACATCAGCTTGCCGCGCCGCATGCAGATCGAATTCAGCCAGGTGGTACAGGCCGAGACCGACCGCGTGGGCCTGGAGATGACCGCACCGCAGATCTACGCGTTGCTGCAGCGTGAATACCTGCAAGCCAACACTCCGTATGCGCTGGTCAGCCACCGCCTGCAGGAAGAAAACGGCAACAGCTATGTGGAAGTGGAAGTCTCCGGCAAGGGCCAGGGCGAAACCAACCTGCACTGGAAAGGCAAAGGCAACGGCGCGCTGGAAGCGCTGGTGGCCGGTTTGCCGATTGGCGTGGAGATCATGGATTACAACGAACATGCGATCGGCGCGGGCACCAACGCCAAGGCGGCGGCCTATATCGAACTGCGCGTGAATGGCGAGCGTCCGGTGCATGGCGTGGGGATTGATGAAAACATCACCACTGCGAGCTTCAAGGCGCTGTTCAGTGCGTTGAACCGCTCGTTGAGCCAGCAGGAAGCGAAGGCGGCGTAAGCTTTATCGGCGCCATGCAAAAGGCCCCTGGGTGAGAATCCAGGGGCCTTTTTACTTTGGGCTATGGTGGTGGTGCTGATGGCCTCATCGGGGGCAAGCCCCCTCCCACTTTTTGACTTGTGAATACCTTCAAATGTGGGAGGGGGCTTGCCCCCGATAGCGGTCTGTCAGACAAACTGAAAACTATCGGCATCCAGATTCGCCGGGAATTTGGTGCGATACGCCGCCAACTCCGCTGCATCCAGAATCACCTGGAATACCCCATCCGCCTCCCCCGCGCTCAGCAATGTCTCACCCTGGAAATCCAACACCTGGCTATCGCCGGTGTAGGCAAAGCCCTTGCCGTCAGTCCCCACCCGATTTACCGCTGCCACATAGCACAGGTTTTCAATCGCCCGTGCCGGTAACAAACGGTTCCAGTGCTGGCGCCGCGCGCCCGGCCAGTTGGCGGTGTACAGCAGCAAGTCGGTGTCCTGGGCATCGCGACTCCACACCGGGAAGCGCAGGTCGTAGCAAATCAGCGGACGGATACGCCAGCCCTTCAACTCGAACTGCACCTGGCGCTCGCCGGGCGTGTAGTGGTCGTGCTCGCCGGCCATGCGGAACAGGTGGCGTTTATCGTAATGCAGCACTTCACCGTCGGGACGCGCCCAGAGCAGGCGGTTACGGTGGCTGCCGTCAGCCGCCTGAATGATCACACTGCCGGTGATCACGGCGTTGTATTTCGCCGCCTGGGCCTGAAGCCAACGCTGAGTCGGGCCGTTTTCCTGTTCCGCCAGGGCGGCCGATTCCATGGAGAAACCCGTGGTGAACATCTCCGGCAATACGATCAGGTCGGCGCCGTTGGCCTGCTCCAGCAGCAGCTCGAAATGCTCAAGATTGGCCTGGCGGTCGTGCCACGCCAGGGTGGTCTGGATCAGGGCGATGTTCAGGTTCGGCAAGGCACTCAAATCACGCATAGTTTTTCCGCCGCTTGTTGCAGCGTCTCCTCGCGTTTGGCAAAGCACAGGCGCACCAGGCGCTGGCCTTGGGGTGGGTTGCGGTAAAACACCGAGATCGGAATCGACGCCACGCCGTGTTCGCGCGTCATCCATTCGGACATGGCGACATCATCCAGGTCCGGGCGGATCCGCGAATAATCCACCAGTTGAAAGTAAGTCCCCGCCGATGGGCTGAAGCTGAACCGCGACGGCGCCAGCAACTGGCAGAACAGATCGCGCTTGGCTTGATAGAACGCCGGCAGCGCATCCACGTGCTCCGGGTGCTCAGCCATGAAATCGGCCAGCGCGTACTGCAACGGCGTCACACCACAGAAGCTGACGTATTGATGCACTTTGCGCAGCTCGGCAGTGAGGGCCGGCGGTGCAACCACATAGCCGGTCTTCCAGCCCGTGACGTGATAGGTCTTGCCGAACGAGCTGACCACGAAGGCGCGCGCGTACAGCTCCTCGTGGGCCAGCACGCTGACGTGGGGCACGTCGTCGAACACCAGGTGTTCGTACACTTCATCGCTGAGCAGGTAGATATCGCGTCCGCGAATCAGCTCGGCCAACTGGTCCAGCTCCTCACGACTGACGAGCGCGCCACTGGGGTTGTGCGGGGTATTGAGCACAATCATGCGCGTGCGCGGCGACAGCGCGGCCTTGATGCGCTCCAGATCCAGGCTGAAATCCTGCAAGCCCAGTTGCAGATGCACGCAGCGCCCACCGGCCAGTTCCACCGAGGGTGCGTAACTGTCGTAGCAAGGGTCGAAGATGATCACCTCGTCACCGTTGCGAATGACCGCCTGGATCGCGCAGAAAATGCCTTGGGTGGCGCCGGGCGTGATGGTCACTTCACGGTCGGCATCGACGCTGACACCGTAGCTGCGGGCAATCTTGGCCGCCACCTGCTGGCGCAACGCGGGCAAACCGCTCATCGGTGCGTATTGGTTATGGCCGTTGGCGACGTGCCGACCCACGGCGTCGAGCAAATCCTGAGGGCCGTTGAAGTCGGGAAAACCCTGGGACAGGTTGATTGCGCCGGTGTTGGCCGCCAACTGTGACATGCTGGTGAAAATGGTCGTGCCGACGTTCGGCAGCTTGCTGGTGATCATGGGAGCCCCCTTCGGGTGAGCTGCAAGTTTTAAGCTGCAAGCTGCAAGCGGGTCAAGGGGCAAACCGCGGCGCACAAAAAAGGGCGCCAACGGCGCCCTCTCTTGCAGCTTGCAGCTTACAACGTGACGCTGCGGTTATTTCTTGTCGCGGCGCTTCTTGTCGGCCTTCTTGTGGTGAGTCATCAAACGACGCTTCTTGTTCACCTGACGGTCGGTCAATGTGTTCTTGTTGCCTTCGTATGGGTTCTCGCCACCCTTGAACTCGATACGGATCGGCGTGCCGACCAGCTTCAAGACACGGCGGTAGGTGTTTTCCAGGTAACGCACATAGGACTTGGGCACCTTCTCGATCTGGTTACCGTGAATCACGATAATCGGCGGGTTGGCACCACCCAAGTGGGCGTAACGCAGTTTGATGCGGCGGTTGTTGACCATCGGCGGCGCGTGCTCGCCCACCGCGTCTTCCAGGATCTGGGTAAGGCGGTTGGTCGGCCAGCGCGTGACCGCAGACTTGAACGAGTTCTGTACCGAGGCGTAGAGGTTGCCCACGCCGGTGCCGTGCAGGGCCGAGATAAAGTGGATATCGGCGAACTCAACGAAGAACAGGCGACGCTGCAGCTCGATCTTGACGAAATCACGCTCGCTCGGCGTCATGCCGTCCCACTTGTTGATCGCGATAACCAGGGCGCGACCGGCTTCCAGGGCAAAGCCCAGCAGGTTCAGGTCGTGGTCCACCACGCCTTCGCGGGCGTCCATCACGAAGATCACCACGTTGGCGTCTTTGATCGCTTGCAGGGTTTTGACAACGGAGAATTTTTCAACTTCTTCGTGGATCTTGCCGCGCTTGCGCACACCGGCGGTGTCGATCAGCGTGTACTTTTCCTCGTTGCGCTCGAACGGGATGTAGATGCTGTCGCGGGTGGTGCCGGGTTCGTCATAGACGATTACCCGGTCTTCACCGAGCATGCGGTTGACCAGGGTCGACTTGCCGACGTTAGGGCGGCCGATGATGGCGATCTTGATACCGTCTTTTTCGCTCGGGCCAGGAATGCGCTTGGCTTCCTCGCCTTCGGCGACGATCTCCTCCTCACCCTCTTCTTCCTCATCGTCATCCTTGGGAAAGGTGCTGAGGGCAATTTCGAGCATCTGCGTGATGCCGCGACCGTGGGCGCCGGCAACCGGGATCGCGTCGCCCAGGCCCATCGGGCTGAATTCGGCGCGGGCCGCTTCAGGATCGATGTTATCGATCTTGTTCGCGACCAGATAGGAACGCTTGTTGCGCTTGCGCAGGTGCTCGCCAATCATCTGGTCGGCAGCGGTGTAGCCCGCGCGGGCGTCCACCAGGAACAACACGACATCGGCTTCTTCAATGGCCAGCAGCGACTGCTCGGCCATTTTTTCGTCCATGCCATGTTCGTCACCGGAGATACCACCGGTGTCGACAATAATGTAGGAGCGCCCTTGCCACTTTGCCTCACCGTATTGGCGATCACGGGTCAGACCGGACAAGTCGCCGACGATGGCGTCGCGAGTCCTGGTCAGGCGGTTGAACAAGGTGGACTTGCCGACGTTAGGTCGGCCCACCAGGGCGATTACGGGAACCATGCGGCTCTCCACTTCGTTATTTCAGAAAATACAAAAGCCGCTGCAGGGCAGCGGCTGGTGCTCGGGGCGGCATTTGAATGCCACATGCCCTGCTCGACACTGAATACTGCAGGAGCGAGCTTGCTCGCGAAAAACCAGAGGACGCCGCGTTTATCCGGAAAACCCGCGTTAGCGTTGACGTCCTTCGCGAGCAAGCTCGCTCCTACAAACAGCATTGAGGCAAGGCCGCCTGGGGGTTACCCCAAGCATGATTCTTACTTGATGGTCAGGGCTTCCAGCTTGCCGCTGTTGCCATACACATACAGCATGTTACCCACCACCAGCGGACGCGCACGCAAGCCGTCGCTGTCGATACGCTCGCGACCCACGAAGCGACCGTCCACCTGGCTCAGCAGGTGCAGGTAGCCTTCGAAGTCACCGACCGCTACGTAGCTGGAGAAGACTTCCGGCGCCGACAGTTGGCGGCGAGCCAGGGAGTCGTTGCTCCACAGCGCAGTGGTGGAACGCTCGTCGACACTTTCAACGGTGCCGGACGCCAGGCTTACGTAGACGCTGCCAAACCCTTGGGCGACACCGGCGTAGCTGGACGCATCACGCTGCCAGTTGACCCGGCCGCTCTGCAGGTCCAGTGCCGCGACACGGCCCTGGTAAGTAGCGACGTAAAGGGTCTCGCCGGACAGCAACAAGCCGCCGTCGATATCCACGACGCGATCCAACTCGGAACGACCTTGCGGGATAGCCACACGGGTCTCCCAGGCCGGCACGCCGTTCTGGGTATTCAGGGCGACCACTTTACCGGTGGACAGCCCGGCAACGGCCAGATTGTTGGTCACAATCGGACCACTGGTACCGCGCAGGGTCAACACCGCCGGGGTGCTGTCGTACAACCAGCGCTGTTCGCCGGTGCTGGCGTCCAGGCCGATCACGCGGTCATCCTGGGTCTGCACCACGACGATATCGCCGTTGGTGGCAGGCGGTGCGAGCACTTCACTGGTCACGCGGGCGCGCCATTTCTCTTCACCGGTGCCGGAGTCCAGCGCCACGACTTCGCCTTTGAGCGTGCCGAGCATGACCATGCCGTAACCCACGCCAACGGCGCCGGAAACAGGCAGTTCAAGGTCTTTCTTCCACTTCACGTCGCCGGTCATGCGATCCAGGGAGGTCACGATGCCGGTTACATCAGCGGCCACAATGTTGTCACCGTCGATTGCCGGTACCAGCATGTTGTAGGTTTCGCCCTGACCGTCACCGATGGAGCGGCTCCACTGCTTTTGCAGGACCACTTCTTCCTTGAAGCTGGTCAGCTCCGCAGGCGGCAGTTCTTTTTTACTGTTGCTGCTGCAACCCGCGGCCAGAACGGCCAGAGCCAGCAATGCTGCATGTTTCCAACGGATCACGTCACGCATCCCCTTTGGCCAAGTCGTCCAGCTTGATTTGTAAGCCACCGACCGCCGCTTCATCAGACAGCGCCGCCTTGGCTTTTTGGTACGCAGCATTGGCTTCGTCGGTACGACCCAATTGGACCAACAGGTCGCCCTTGAGCTCTTCGCGAGTGGCTACAAATGCCTTGTCAGCATCGCCGTCGAGCAGTTTGAGTGCCTCGTCAGCCTTGTTCTGTGCCGCCAATACCTGTGCCAGGCGTTGGCGTGCGATTTCACCCAGGGTCGGGTTGGTCGGTTTGTCGGCGATGGCCTTGAGCTCGGTGGCTGCATCATCCAGCTTGCCGGTATCGACCGCGACTTTCGCGACAAACAGGCTACCGTACTGGGCGTAGGTCGTACCGCCAAATTCGTTCTTCAGCTTGCCGGCCAGGTCTGCCACTCGCGCAGGATCCGGCTTGCCGTCCGGCGTCAGGGTAGTTTCCAGCAATTGCTGATAAACGATCGAGGCGCCCTGAGACTGGTTGGCCTGATACTTGGTCCAGGCTTGCCAGCCGAACACCACCACTAAAGCCAGCAGACCGCCAGTCACCAGGGGCTTGCCGTTACGCTGCCACCAGTCCTTGAACTCGGCCAGTTGCTCATCATCAGTACTCGACACCCCAATACTCCTTAATCGCTAAATTCGGCTGTTCGACAGCTTCAACCCTGCACGACGCAGGTGGCCAGGTGCGCAGCGAGCGCATCAAAGGCAATGTTCTGTTGTTCGCCCTGACCACGCAGGGGTTTGAAACCTACCACTTGCTGGGCCAGTTCGTCATCGCCGAGGATCAGCGCATACAACGCGCCGCTCTTGTCAGCTTTCTTGAACTGACTCTTGAAGCTGCCCCCGCCGGCATTGACTTGCAGACGCAGGTTCGGCAGCTGGTCACGCACCTTTTCGCTCAAGGCCAAGGCAGCCAGTTCGGCGGCCTCGCCAAAAGCGCAAAGATACACGTCCACCTGGCGGGAAATCTCTTCCGGCACCTGCTCAAGGGTTTCCAGCAGCAGGATCAGCCGCTCGATGCCCATGGCGAAACCTACGCCGGTGGTCGGCTTGCCACCCATTTGCTCGACCAGGCCGTCGTAACGACCACCGGCACACACGGTGCCCTGGGCGCCGAGTTTGTCGGTGACCCATTCGAACACGGTCTTGCTGTAGTAATCGAGGCCGCGCACCAGCTTTGGATTGATGACGTAAGGAATACCGGCCGCATCCAGGCGAGCCTTGAGGCCCTCGAAGTGCGTACGGGATTCTTCGTCCAGGTAGTCGGCCATTTTCGGCGCGCCCACCAGTATGGCCTGGGTGTCGGCGTTCTTGGTATCAAGCACGCGCAACGGGTTGGTCTTCAAGCGACGCTGACTGTCTTCGTCCAGCTTGTCCAGATGGGCAGACAGGTACTCGACCAGCGCGACCCGGTAGCGGCCACGGGACTCACTGGTGCCCAGGCTGTTGAGTTCGAGCTTGACCGCGCCGCGGATGCCCAACTCGCCCCACAGGCGCCAGGTCAGGACGATCAGCTCGGCGTCGATGTCCGGACCGTCCAGGTTGAAGACTTCGCAACCGATCTGGTGAAACTGGCGATAGCGACCTTTCTGCGGACGCTCGTGGCGGAACATCGGGCCGATGTACCACAGTTTCTGGGTCTGGCCGCCACCGGTGATGCCATGCTCCAGCACAGCGCGAACGCAGGCCGCAGTGCCTTCCGGACGCAGGGTCAAGGAGTCGCCGTTACGGTCTTCAAAGGTGTACATCTCTTTTTCGACGATGTCGGTCACTTCACCGATGGAGCGTTTGAACAGCTCGGTGAACTCGACGATCGGCATGCGGATCTGCTTGTAACCGTAGTTATCCAGCAGGCGCGCGACCGTGCTCTCGAAATAGCGCCACAGTGGCGTCTGCTCCGGGAGGATGTCGTTCATGCCACGAATGGCTTGCAGAGACTTGCTCACATCAAATCCTTAAATTCGTTCAATCAGCCGCGAGCGATCAGCGCTGCATCAGCGGCGACCTTCTCGGCCGCTTTCTCGCGGATCAGCTTTTCCAGCTCATCCACCAGATTGTCATTCGTCAATTTCTGCGACGGTTTGCCGTCGATGTAAATCAGGTTCGGTGTACCGCCGGTCAAGCCCACATGCGCCTCCTTGGCCTCACCCGGTCCGTTGACCACGCAACCGATCACCGCGACATCCAGCGGCACCAGCAGGTCTTCGAGACGCAGCTCCAGGTCGTTCATGGTTTTCACCACGTCGAAGTTCTGCCGCGAGCAGCTCGGGCAGGCAATGAAGTTGATGCCACGGGAACGCAAACGCAGGGATTTGAGAATGTCGTAGCCGACCTTCACTTCCTCTACGGGGTCTGCCGCCAGGGAGATGCGGATGGTATCGCCAATCCCTTCGGCGAGCAGCATACCGAGACCCACCGCAGATTTCACTGTGCCTGAGCGTAAACCGCCCGCTTCCGTGATACCCAGATGCAGCGGCTGCACGATTTCCTTGGCCAGCAGGCGGTAGGCTTCCACGGCCATGAACACGTCAGAAGCCTTTACGCTGACCTTGAAGTCCTGGAAATTCAGGCGCTCCAGGTGTTCAACGTGGCGCAGTGCCGACTCGACCAGCGCCGCCGGGGTGGGCTCGCCGTATTTCTTTTGCAGGTCTTTTTCCAGCGAACCGGCATTGACCCCGATGCGGATGGGAATACCACGGTCACGGGCTGCATCGACCACAGCGCGCACGCGATCTTCACGACCGATGTTGCCTGGGTTGATGCGCAGGCAGTCCACACCCAGCTCGGCTACGCGCAGCGCAATCTTGTAGTCGAAGTGGATGTCGGCAACCAGCGGCACCTTGACCAACTGCTTGATACGGCCAAACGCTTCGGCAGCGTCCATGTCCGGTACGGAAACCCGCACGATGTCCACGCCGGCCGCTTCCAGACGATTGATCTGGGCGACGGTGGCGGCCACGTCATTGGTGTCGCTGTTGGTCATGCTCTGCACCGCGATGGGGGCATCGCCGCCCACCGGCACCGAGCCGACCCAGATCTTGCGCGATACGCGACGTTTGATTGGAGATTCGCCGTGCATGACTATTGTCCCAACTTGAGGCGAGCGGTCTCGCCACTGGTGAACGGCGCTACGTCCACAGGCTGGCCGTTGTAGGCCACTTGCGCGCCACGGGCATAGCCCAGACGCAGCGTCAAAGGAGGCTTGCCGCCCTGGTCAAGAGTATCTCCCTTACGCTTCAGACCGCTAAACAGCACTTTGCCATTACCGTCGGTGACTTGCGTCCAGCAGTCAGCGACGAAGGTGATCTGTACGCGCCCGTCACCGGCGATCAACGCGGGGGTGGTGGGCGGCGAAATGGCAGGCGCAGCCGGTGTCGCAGGCGCTGGAGCCTGGGCCGGAGCGGTCGCTGCGGGAGCCTGGGCCACGGGCGCTACGGGAGCCGGCGCGGGTACGGTTGCAGTCGCTGCAGGTGCGCTGTCGGCTTGCGGAGCGGGTTGTTCAGCGGTGGCAGGCGCTTGCGGCGTGACTTGCCCTTCGACGACCGCCTGGTCTTCCGGCTCATCCAGCGGATGAATCTGGGTGGTGCCGTCGGCGCTTTCGACTTCGACGTGCTCCAGCGCGTTGCTGGTCAGGTCTTTATTGCGCTGGGAAGTCTGGTCCTGCCACCAGACGAAACCACCCCCGATCACGGCAATCAGCAGCAACAGGCTGACAATGCGCAGGATCGTGTGGGACACCCGGGTCGGTTCTTCAATACGCCCGAGGCCATGCACATTGCTGCCCTGGGAGTCGGTGCCGGTGAACTGGTCGAATTGCTGGACCAGTACGGTCTGGTCGATACCCAGCAACTTGGCATAAGCGCGAATATAGCCGCGGGCAAACGTGTGCCCAGGCAGCTTGTCGAACGCGCCAGCTTCCAGGTTGGCCAGGGAGGTGCTGGTCAAATTGAGCTTGAGAGCCACTTGCGCCAGCGACCAGCCATTGCTTTCGCGGGCCTCACGCAAGGTCTCGCCTGGGTTGACGCGATTAGCGGCTACAACTTCCGGGTGCGCGGCTTTCATCATTGCTCCGACAGGTATTGCTGATATTCCGGCGTACCGGGATAGAGTCGTTCGAGTTGCTGGCCAAAACGGGCGGCCGTGTCGCGTTCTTCGTGAACCGTCGCCAGGCGCACACCGAGCAACAGACTACGTGCATTGTGCCCGCTGAGCAGGCTGAAACGCTCGTAATAGTCGCGTGCCGGCACATAATGCCTGCCTTCGTAAGACAACTCAGCCATTTCGAGCAAAGCGCGTGGCTGGCGAGCGTTCAGGTGCAGGGCTTTTTCCAATTGCTGGCGCGCAAGCTCGCGCTGACCCAGGTGTATCGACGTCACCCCGAGATTCTCGAAGATGCGCGAACGCTCGGGATAAAGGGTATCGGTGCTGGCCTGACGAAAATAATTCGCTGCCTGTGCATAACGTTTCTGCTCGAACAGGAAACTGCCATAGTTGTTCAGCAACCGAGCGTCGCCAGGACGGGAAGCCAACGCCGTGGTGAAATAGCGATCAGCCAACTCGGGCTCGGCCTGAGCCTGAAAGACCAGCGCCAGCGCGGCATTGGCATCCGCATCGTCGGCATCCAGCTCCAGGGCCTTCTTCAATGGCACCTTGGCCTGCTCGCTCATGCCTTGCTGCAGATAGCCCAGACCCAGTTGCACATACGCCACTCGCGCCGCTTCACGCCCCTCGTCGGTTTGCAAAGGGCTATCATGGCCCGATGAAACACAACCGGCCGCGAGACCGGTAACAAGCAAAAGCAGCGCAAGGCGCAAGGGCATAGAGATCCTCTCTCAGATTCGATTTACAGCAATCAGCGGCAAATCGTCGGCGGCGTTCAGTTCGCGTCCGGCGATATAACGCTCGCTGCGGCGGGTGCGGTCCATCACCTGCCCTACCAGTTGGCCACAGGCGGCGTCGATGTCTTCACCGCGCGTAGTGCGCACGGTGACGTTGTAGCCGGCCTGGTGCAGTTGATCCTGGAAACGGCGGATGGCGTTGTTGCTCGGCCGCTCGTAGCCAGAATGGGGAAACGGGTTGAACGGAATCAGGTTGATCTTGCACGGGGTGTTCTTGAGCAGCTCGATCATCTCGACCGCGTGCTCGACCTTGTCGTTGACGTCCTTGAGCATGGTGTACTCAATGGTCAGGACACGCTTTTCGCCCAAGGTCGCCATATAACGCTGGCAGGATTCGAGCAGCATCTTAAGCGGATACTTCTTGTTGATCGGCACCAATTGGTTACGCAATGCGTCATTGGGTGCATGCAGCGACAACGCCAGGGAAACGTCGATGTGCTTGGCCAGCTCATCGATCATCGGTACCACGCCGGAGGTCGAGAGGGTCACACGGCGCTTGGAGATGCCGTAGCCCAGGTCGTCCATCATCAGGTGCATGGCCGCAACCACGTTGTCGAAGTTCAGCAGCGGCTCACCCATGCCCATCATCACCACGTTGGTGATGGCACGGTCGACGGTCGCCGGGACGCTGCCAAAGGATTTGTTGGCAATCCACACCTGGCCGATCACTTCGGCGGCGGTGAGGTTGCTGTTGAAGCCTTGCTTGCCGGTGGAGCAGAAACTGCAGTCCAGGGCACAGCCTGCCTGGGACGAAACGCACAAGGTGCCGCGCTTGCCCTGGGGAATGTAGACGGTCTCGACGCAGCTGCCGGACGCCACGCGCACCACCCACTTGCGGGTACCGTCGCTGGAGATGTCCTCGCTGACCACTTCGGGACCACGAACTTCGGCAATGGCCTTGAGCTTGTCGCGCAGGGCCTTGCTGACGTTCGTCATGGCGTCGAAATCGTCGACGCCAAAGTGGTGAATCCACTTCATTACCTGACCGGCACGGAAACGCTTCTCCCCGATTGAGTCGAAGAATTTCTCCATTTCCGGCTGAGTCAGACCCAGCAGGTTGGTTTTAACAGTCGATGTAGTCATGGATTCACCCTCACTCTTTAAGCCGATGCTTAGCGAGCGGTTACTTCAGTAGCAGCGAAAAAGTACGAGATTTCGCGAGCAGCAGCGGCTTCGGAGTCCGAACCGTGAACAGCGTTGGCGTCGATGGATTCGGCGAAGTCAGCACGGATGGTGCCGGCAGCCGCTTCTTTAGGGTTGGTAGCGCCCATCAGCTCACGGTTCAGAGCGATAGCGTTTTCGCCTTCCAGCACCTGTACAACAACAGGACCGGAGATCATGAAGGCAACCAGGTCGCCGAAGAAGCCACGAGCGCTGTGCTCAGCGTAGAAGCCTTCAGCTTCAGCCTTGGACAGTTGCTTGAGTTTCGAAGCTACAACCTTCAGGCCGGCTTTTTCGAAACGAGTGGTGATCTCGCCGATGACGTTTTTTGCAACAGCGTCAGGCTTGATGATGGAGAAAGTACGTTGAACAGCCATGGTGTAACTCCAGAAACGGTAATTTACGAAAAATTAAACCCGCGAATTATACGCGGGTTATCGGGTATTGCCTAACTGCGTAATAAGGCGGCTCAGTCTGCTTCTTCGATCCAAAGGCCTTGAATCGCCTCCAGGACCTTTTCGCCACCCCGATCCGGGATGTCGTCAAAATCCGGCAGTTCCATTACGAGGTTGCGCAGCTTGACGAAGTTCACCGTAAGAGGATTGACCTCAGGATGAGCTTCAGCAAGTTGTATAGCGATTTCTTGTACATCAACCCATTTCAGGCTCATGACAGTTCCTTGAATCAATGCGGCGCTTCGGCCGCATGGTTGAGCGAATATTTCGGGATTTCGACCGTAATGTCTTCAGTGCCGACCTTTGCCTGACAGCTTAGACGCGAAGTGGCTTCAAGGCCCCAGGCGCGATCGAGGAAGTCCTCTTCCAGCTCATCGGCTTCCTCGAGCGAGTTGAACCCCTCGCGAATGACGCAATGGCAAGTGGTGCAAGCACACACACCGCCACAGGCGCTTTCAATTTCGATGTGGTTGTCGTGGGCCACTTCCAGGATGGACTTGCCGGTCTCAGCCTCCACGACCATACCGTCCGGGCAATGCTCGGCGTGTGGCAGAAAAATGATCTGCGGCATCAGTTAATCCTCAAGTTCATTCAGGTTGCGCCCCGCCAGGGCGGCTTTTACCGACTGGTCCATACGGCGGGCGGCAAAGGCATCGGTCACTTGCGACAGGCGCTTGGTCTGCTGCTCGATGGCGTAACCATCGGTGCCTTTCATCAATTCAGCCAGTTCCTGCATCTGCAGGTCGATGACCATGCGTTCCTCGGCGTCCAGCAAGCGCTCGCCATCGGCATCCAGGGCGCCCTGCACTGCTTCGAGCAGGCGCTGGGCGTCGACTTGCTGCTCACGCAGTACGCGGGCGACCTTGTCATCGCCGGCATATTGGAACGAGTCCTTGAGCATCTTGGCGATTTCGCCGTCGGTGAGGCCGTAGGACGGCTTGACCTGGATGCTGGCTTCGACGCCGGAGGCCAGTTCGCGCGCAGCCACGCTGAGCAGGCCGTCGGCGTCGACCTGGAAGGTCACACGAATCTTCGCCGCACCCGCCACCATGGCCGGGATACCGCGCAGTTCAAAGCGCGCGAGGGAGCGGCAGTCGCTGATCAGCTCGCGCTCGCCTTGCAGCACATGGATCATCATGGCCGTCTGGCCGTCTTTGTAGGTGGTGAAGTCCTGGGCGCGGGCGACGGGAATGGTGGTGTTGCGCGGAATCACCTTCTCCATCAGGCCGCCCATGGTTTCCAGGCCCAGGGACAACGGAATCACATCGAGCAGCAGTAGTTCGCCGCCATCGCGTTTGTTGCCGGCCAGGGTATCGGCCTGGATCGCTGCGCCAATGGCGACGACCTGGTCCGGGTCGATTTCGGTCAGCGGCTGGCGGCCAAAGGCTTCGGCGACGGCGTCACGCACGCGTGGAACGCGGGTGGAGCCGCCAACCATGACCACGGCGCCAACGTCTTCCAGCTCGATGCCGGAGTCTCGCACGGCGCGGCGGCAGGCTTTCAGGCTGCGGGCGACCATTGGCTCGATCAATGCATCGAAGGCTTCGCGCGTGAGTTGGGCCGACCAGCTACCGTAGGGAACTTCTACAGCAGCAGCGTCCGTCAGCGCTTCCTTGGCAGCGCAGGCGGCTTGCAGCAGGTTGCGCTGAGCGCCTGGGTCCAGATCGGCCGACAAGCCGGCACTGCTGATGATCCAGCCCGCGATGGCATGGTCGAAGTCATCGCCACCCAGGGCGCTGTCGCCACCGGTGGCCAGCACTTCGAACACGCCGCCGGTCAGGCGCAGGATCGAAATATCAAAGGTGCCGCCGCCCAGGTCATAAATGGCGACCAGGCCTTCGGCGTGCTGGTCCAGGCCGTAAGCCACGGCGGCAGCGGTCGGCTCATTAAGCAAACGCAGCACGTTCAGGCCGGCGAGCTTTGCCGCATCCTTAGTGGCTTGGCGCTGCGCGTCGTCGAAATACGCCGGAACCGTGATCACCGCGCCGACCAGTTCGCCGCCCAAGGTGGTTTCCGCACGCTGACGCAGCACCTTGAGGATATCGGCCGACACTTCCACCGGGCTTTTCGGGCCCTGGACGGTGTCGATGAACGGCATATGGGATTCGCCACCGACAAAGCGGTACGGCAGCTGGTCGCCCAGTTGCTTGACGTCGGACAGACCACGACCCATCAAGCGCTTGACCGACAGCACGGTATTCAACGGATCGGTCGACGCCGCCAGCTTGGCTGACTCGCCAACTTCGATGCGGTCGGCGTGATAGCGCACGGCGGACGGCAGAATCACCTGGCCGTTGGCGTCAGGCAGCGGCTCGGACAGGCCGCTGCGCACGGCAGCAACCAGGGAATTGGTGGTGCCCAGGTCAATCCCGACCGCCAGGCGACGCTGGTGCGGTTGAGGGCTTTGGCCGGGTTCGGCGATTTGCAGTAGAGCCATGGTAATCAGGTCTTATCTGTCTATCAGGCGTGCATCACGGGCAGCACACTGGGTTAATCGTCGAGGCGCTCTTCTAGCTGGCGCACTTCGTAGGTGAGCTTGTCGAGAAACTGCATGCGCCGCATCAGGCGTTCGGCCTGTTCGCGTTGCGCAGCATCATCCCAACAGGCTGCGAAGCTTTCGTTGAGCTCATCCTGGGCCGCCTTCAGACGACGCTTGAAGACCGCGACGCCAGCCACATCGGCTTCGTCCTGCAAGTCTTCGAGTTCTTCGCGCCATTGCATTTGCTGCATCAGGAAGTCCGGGTCATGCACGGTGACTTCCATCGGCAACTCGCCGCCCTTCATCGCCAGAAGATAACGGGCGCGTTTCGGGGGGCTTTTGAGCGTCTGATAGGCTTCGTTGAGGCTGGCCGATTGCTCCAGCGCCAGGCGTTGCTCACGCTCGGAAGCGTCAGCGAAGCGGTCCGGATGCACGCCACGCGCCAATTCTCGATAGCGCGTGGCAAGCTGCTCAAGATCCAGCCGAAAGCTCGGCTGCAGCTCGAATAAAGCGAAATGACAAGGAGTACCCACAAGAAGCCTCAGATGTTGAAGCTTTCGCCGCAGCCACATTCACCGCGTACGTTGGGGTTGTTGAACTTGAAGCCTTCGTTCAACCCTTCCTTGACGAAATCGAGCTCGGTGCCGTCCAGGTAGGTCAGGCTTTTCGGGTCGATGATCACTTTCTCGCCGTGACTTTCGAACACCTGGTCTTCCGCAACCACCTCGTCGACAAACTCCAGCACGTAGGCAAGGCCGGAACAGCCCGTGGTGCGAACACCCAGACGAATCCCCTCACCTTTACCGCGCCCATTCAGGGAGCGGCGAATGTGCTGCGCAGCCGCTTCTGTCATGCTGATAGCCATCGTTGACTCCTTACTCGTCGCCAAATACTTAGATCAAGCCTTTCTTCTGCTTGTAGTCGCGAACGGCCGCCTTGATGGCGTCCTCGGCGAGTACCGAGCAGTGAATTTTCACCGGCGGCAGGGCCAGTTCTTCGGCCAACTGGGTGTTGCTGATGGTGACAGCCTCATCCAGGGTCTTGCCTTTCATCCATTCGGTCGCCAGGGAGCTGGAGGCGATGGCCGAACCGCAGCCGTAGGTCTTGAACTTGGCGTCTTCGATAACGCCAGCGTCGTTGACCTTGATCTGCAGGCGCATCACATCGCCGCACGCTGGAGCGCCGACCATGCCAGTGCCGACATCAGGATCTTCCGCGTTCATCTTGCCGACGTTGCGCGGGTTTTCGTAGTGGTCGATGACCTTTTCGCTGTAAGCCATGGTACTGAATCCTCACTCATCAGGGCCGCTCTGGAACCCTGTAGAAACGCCTGCGTTTTCCGCCACGTTGCTACAGAGCTGGGGTGGCGGCTTCTATAGTTAGTGTGCCGCCCACTCGATCTTGGAAATGTCGACACCGTCTTTGTACATATCCCACAGCGGCGACAGAACGCGCAGCTTGTTGACGGCTTCGCAGACTTTCTGCGCGGCGTAGTCGACTTGCTCTTCAGTGGTGAAGCGGCCGAAGGTAAAGCGGATCGAGCTGTGTGCCAGTTCGTCGTTGCGGCCCAGGGCACGCAATACGTACGAAGGCTCAAGGGACGCCGAGGTGCAGGCCGAACCGGACGAAACCGCCAGGTCCTTGAGCGCCATGATCAGCGACTCGCCTTCGACGTAGTTGAAGCTCAAATTCAGGTTGTGCGGTACACGGGCGGTCATGCTGCCGTTGATGTACAGCTCTTCAAGGTTCTCGACCTGCTTGTAGAAGCGGTCACTCAAGGCCTTGATGCGCACGTTTTCGGCAGCCATGTCTTCCTTGGCTACGCGGAAGGCTTCGCCCATGCCGACGATCTGGTGGGTCGCCAGGGTGCCCGAACGCATGCCGCGCTCGTGACCGCCGCCGTGCATGGTGGCTTCGATACGTACGCGCGGCTTGCGGCTTACGTACAGGGCGCCGATGCCTTTGGGGCCGTAGGTCTTGTGGGCGGAGAACGACATCAGGTCGACTTTCAGCTTGGACAGGTCGATCTCGACCTTGCCGGTGGACTGAGCGGCGTCGACGTGCAGCAGGATGCCCTTGGAACGGGTCAGCTCGCCAATCGCTTCGATGTCGTTGATGGTGCCGATTTCGTTGTTCACGTGGATCACGGAAACCAGGATGGTGTCGTCACGCAGCGCGGCTTCGATCATGGCCGGGGTGACGATACCGTCGGTGGTGGGCTCGAGGTAGGTAACCTCAAAACCTTCACGCTCCAGTTGGCGCATGGTGTCCAGGACAGCCTTGTGCTCAATCTTGGTGGTGATCAGGTGCTTGCCCTTGGTCGCGTAGAAATGCGCCGCGCCCTTGATCGCCAGGTTGTCGGACTCGGTGGCACCGGAGGTCCAGACGATTTCGCGCGGGTCGGCGCCAACCAGGTCGGCGACCTGGCGACGAGCGTTCTCGACCGCTTCCTCGGCTTTCCAGCCGAATACGTGGGAACGGGAGGCCGGGTTGCCGAAGTTTCCGTCAACCAGCAGGCATTCGCTCATCTTTTGCGCGACACGCGGATCAACCGGGGTGGTCGCTGAGTAATCAAGGTAAATCGGCAATTTCATGGACTTTCTCCTAAATCAGGCTGGCTGGCGCGCCGTTAGCTCTGCGGCTGTCACTCGACGGCGGACGCTTCGATCTTGTCCAGACGCGGCGCCTTGGTGTTGCAACGGCGCTGGTCCTGACGCTGGGCTACTTCTTGCACCTCACGGCGAGTCACAAGATCAGCCAAGCTGATACCACTCAAAAACTCATGGATCTGCAGGCTCAAGTCACACCACAAGTGGTGCGTGAGGCAGGTGTCACCGGCATGGCAATCACCCAGGCCCTGGCATTTGGTCGCGTCAACGGATTCGTTGACCGCGTCGATCACCTGGGCTACCTGGATGCCCTGCATATCGCGGGACAATTGATAGCCGCCACCCGGGCCCCTCACACTGGAAACCAGATTGCTGCGGCGCAATTTGGCGAACAGCTGCTCGAGGTAGGACAGGGAAATGCCTTGGCGCTCGGAGATATCGGCCAGGGACACCGGCCCAGTTTGCGCGTGCAAAGCCAGGTCGAGCATGGCAGTCACCGCGTATCGGCCTTTTGTAGTCAGTCTCATGGACAAGTACCAAGGTGTTTCAGAATGGGAGCAAGTATGCGATTCCCGAGTATTTAAGTCAACTATAAGACCTAGTACTTTAGTCAGGATTACCCGTAAAAAGGGCGCGCGAATCATAGCAGGCTGGGGTGGGGACGAACAGCGTCACCGGATAACCTGCGACGCCAGACACAATGAAGGTCAAATGTGGGAGGGGGCTTGCCCCCGATGGCGGTGGATCAGCCAGCACATAGGGCAACTGACCTACCGCTATCGGGGGCAAGCCCCCTCCCACAGGGGATCTCTGGTGATTTCGAGATATCAGCTTGCCTTGGTGGCGGTTTCGTCCTTGATCTCGGCGAAATCCTCTTCGCGCAGCTCAGGCAGATCCTTCGCACAGTAAGGGCTGCCCAAGTCCTTCAGGGCGCCACACATGCCCTCCAGCTTGCCATCCACCGCTTGTAGGTGGTCGAGCAACTGGCCAATGGCACGCGCCACCGGGTCAGGCATGTCTTCGCTGACGCCATAGGCATCAAAGCCGATCTTCTCGGCCATGGCCTTGCGCTTGGCCTCCTGCTCGTCACCGACTTCCGGTTTGACGATGATCCGGCCCGGAATACCCACCACCGTCGCACCGGGCGGCACGGCCTTGGTGACCACGGCATTGGAGCCCACCTTTGCGCCGGCGCCGACCGTGAACGGGCCAAGCACCTTGGCACCCGCGCCCACCACCACACCGTCGCCCAGCGTCGGGTGGCGCTTGCCTTTATTCCAGGTGGTCCCGCCCAGGGTGACCCCCTGATAGAGCGTCACGTCATCGCCAATCTCGGCGGTCTCGCCAATCACGATGCCCATGCCATGGTCGATGAAGAAGCGACGGCCGACCTTGGCGCCGGGGTGAATTTCGATCCCGGTCAGCCAGCGCCCGAAGTTCGACACCAGCCGCGCCAGCCATTTCCAACCCATGCCCCACAAGGCGCCGGACAGGCGGTGAAGCCAGATCGCGTGCATGCCGGGGTAGCAGGTCAGCACTTCAAAGGCGTTGCGCGCCGCCGGGTCACGGTGGAAAACACTCTGGATATCTTCTCGCAAACGCTCGAACATCTTTAATCCTTCCGCTTAAGGAGCTCGCCACGGGCCGCTTTCTGGGTTTCCGTGAGGATGCCACGCAATATATTCATTTCCGCCCGACTGACCGAGCTTCGCCCGTAAAGGCGGCGCAGGCGCGCCATCAAGTGTCGTGGTTTTTCAGGATCGAGAAACTCGATGGCCACCAGGGTTTGCTCCAGGTGCTCATAGAATCGCTCCAGCTCGTCCATCGTGGCCAGCTCGCCACTTTTGGTCGACGCCACTTCATCCTTCTCCATCTTGCTCGGCTGGCCCTCAGCCGCCAACCAGGCCATGCGCACTTCGTACGTCAGCACCTGCACCGCCGCCCCCAGGTTCAGCGAACTGAACTCAGGGTCTGATGGAATGTGCACGTGGTAATGACATCGCTGCAGCTCTTCATTGGTCAGGCCGGAGTCTTCACGACCAAACACCAGGGCGATTTCTGCGCCACCGGCCGCCTCTTCCACCACTTTGGTACCGCACTCACGCGGGTCCAGCAATGGCCAGGGAATGCGGCGGTCGCGGGCGCTGGTGCCGAGCACCAGGTTGCAGCCGACCAAGGCGTCTTCCAGGGTGGCGACAACCTGGGCGTTTTCCAGGATGTCATTGGCGCCGGATGCGCGGGCATCGGCCTCATGGTGCGGAAACACACGTGGCTCGACCAGCACCAGCCGCGTCAGCCCCATGTTTTTCATGGCTCGCGCCACCCCACCGATGTTGCCGGGATGACTGGTATTGACCAAAACGACACGAATGTTTTGCAGCAAGGGAGGCGCTCTCGGACACGGGAAAGGGGAGCAAATCTTACAGAAGCGCTTAGGGTTATGCCACGAAAGCTAACGTCGCCCTTCACCTGAAGAAAGTTTCTGCTAAACTGCCCGGCTTTCTTTAACAACCTTAGGTGACCTATCCATGCAGCCCATGCTGAATATCGCGCTGCGCGCCGCCCGCAGCGCCAGTGAATTGATCTTCCGCTCCATCGAGCGCCTGGATACCATCAAGGTCGACGAAAAAGACGCCAAGGATTATGTGTCCGAGGTGGATCGCGCCGCCGAACAGAAAATCATCGATGCCCTGCGCAAGGCCTACCCTACCCACGGCATCCTCGGCGAAGAAACCGGCCTGCACAAAGGCAGCGGCGAAGGCGAAGACTACCTGTGGATCATCGACCCACTGGATGGCACCACCAACTTCCTGCGCGGCATCCCGCACTTTGCCGTAAGCATTGCGTGCAAATACCGTGGCCGCCTGGAACACGCCGTGGTGCTGGACCCGGTCCGCCAGGAAGAATTCACCGCCAGCCGTGGCCGTGGCGCCCAGCTCAATGGTCGCCGCCTGCGTGTCAGCGGTCGCACCAGCCTGGACGGCGCCCTGCTGGGCACCGGTTTCCCGTTCCGTGACGACCAGATGGACAACCTGGAAAACTACCTGGGCATGTTCCGCGCCCTGGTTGGCCAGACTGCCGGCATCCGTCGCGCTGGCGCAGCGAGCCTGGACCTGGCCTACGTGGCCGCCGGTCGTTTTGATGCGTTCTGGGAGTCGGGCCTGTCCGAGTGGGACATGGCTGCGGGCGCCCTGCTGATCCAGGAAGCAGGCGGCCTGGTGAGCGACTTCACCGGCGGCCACGACTTTCTGGAGAAAGGCCACGTGGTTGCCGGCAACACCAAATGCTTCAAGGCAGTGCTGACGGCGATCCAGCCGCACCTGCCGGCTTCGCTGAAGCGTTAAGCGAGCGCGCACAAAAAAGCACCCCGAGGGGTGCTTTTTTTATGCCTGGGATTTGAGTCAAGCCCATCTATCAGCAGCAATACAGATCAAATGTGGGAGGGGGCTTGCCCCCGATTGCGGTACATCAGTTAAACAATCTGTAACTGACCCACCGCTATCGAGGGCAAGCCCCCTCCCACATTTTGAACTGCACAGTTTTTTGAATCTGCGCCAGGCCCTGGATTACTGCTGGTTCTGACCCAGGATCAGCCGCCCTTCCTTGTCCACCGGAATCTGGCCGCCTGGATCACGCTCCATACGCACAGTACCTTCCTTGCCATCCAGGTTGTAACGCACGTCATAGCCCACAACCTTGTCGCTGATGTCATTCACGGTGTTACAGCGAGTCTGGGTAGTGGTGTAGGTATCGCGGTTCTGCATACCTTCCTGAACCTTGTTACCCGCGTAACCGCCACCGACCGCACCGGCGACCGTTGCCAGCTTCTTGCCGTTACCACCACCAATCTGGTTGCCGAGCAGGCCGCCTGCCAGGGCGCCTACGACGGTACCGGCGATTTGATGCTGATCCTGCACCGGACGCTGCCGGGTCACGGTGACATCCTTGCAGACCTCACGCGGGGTTTTAATCTGGGTTTTTACCGGCTGTACCGCCAGCACTTGCGCATACTCAGGGCCGCTTTTTACCAGGCTGTAGGTGGCAACAGCGCCCCCGGCAGTCACACCGACAGCACCCAATACCGCACCAACCAGCAACGACTTGTTCACGTTGAACCTCCTGACCATCACAAGCGGACCGAAAGATCCGCGCTATACCCAGCCTTGGAGCAAAAAAAAAGGCACGAGTTCAATCTCGTGCCTTTCTTTGTACCGCCGATCAACAAACGCCCATCAAGGACGGTCGTCGACCTCCTTGCCAGTGCTGGCCGGAGGGATCAGGTCTTCGCTGTTGAGGTTCAGCCAGATCAGTACCACGTTGGCGATGTAGATCGACGAATAGGTACCGGCCAGAACACCGATGAACAGTGCCAGGGAGAAGCCCCACAGGTTGTCGCCACCGAAGATCATCAGTGCCGCGATCGCCAGCAAGGTGGAGATCGACGTCGCCATGGTCCGCAGCAGGGTCTGGGTGGTGGAGATGTTGATGTTCTCGATCAACGTGGCCTTGCGCAGTACACGGAAGTTCTCGCGAACCCGGTCGAATACCACGATGGTGTCGTTGAGCGAGTAACCAATGATCGCCAGCACGGCGGCCAATACGGTCAGGTCGAAGGTGATCTGGAAGTACGCCAGGATACCCACGGTCACGATCACGTCATGGATCAGCGACACGATGGCGCCAACCCCGAACTTCCACTGAAAGCGGAAGGCCAGGTAGATCATGATGCCGACCAGCGCCATCAGCATGCCGAGGCCACCCTGGTCGCGCAGTTCTTCACCCACCTGCGGGCCGACGAACTCTACGCGCTTGACCGAGGCCGGGTTGTCGCCGCCGACCTTCTGCAAGGCCTCGGCAACCTGGTGACCCAGTTGCGGGTCTTCGCCAGGCATGCGCACCAGCAGGTCGGTAGTGGCGCCGAAGCTCTGCACCACCGCCTCGTGATAGCCGGCCTTGACCAGCTCATCGCGCACCAGGGTGACGTCGGCCGGCTTCTCGTAGGTCAGCTCGATGAGCGTACCGCCGGTAAAGTCCAGACCGTAGTTCAGGCCCTTATGGAACCAGCTGAACAACGCCAGAACGGTAAGGAGCACGGTGACGCCGAACGCAACGTTGCGAACGCCCATGAAGTTGATTGTACGTAACATGGCAGCCCCTTAAATCCACAACTTCTTGAAGTCACGCCCGCCAAAGATCAGGTTGACCATTGCGCGGGTCACCATGATGGCCGTGAACATCGAGGTAAAGATACCCAGGGACATGGTCACCGCAAAACCTTTGACCGGGCCTGTGCCCATGGCAAAGAGAATCCCGCCGACCAGCAGAGTGGTCAGGTTGGAGTCGAGAATCGCGGTAAATGCCCGGCCGAAGCCTTCGTTGATTGCACGTTGTACGGTCATGCCCGCCGCGATCTCTTCACGGATTCGCGAGAAGATCAGCACGTTGGCGTCCACCGCCATACCCATGGTGAGGACGATACCGGCGATACCCGGCAGGGTCAGCGTGGCGCCCAGCAGCGACATCAGCGCCAGCAGCATCACCATGTTGCCCGCCAGGGCCACGGTGGCAATGATGCCGAAGAAGCGGTAGATGGCGATGATGAACAGCGAGACGAACAACATGCCCCACAGCGCCGCATCGACACCCTTGGTGATGTTGTCGGCACCCAGGCTCGGGCCGATGGTGCGCTCTTCAGCGAAGTACATCGGCGCCGCCAGGCCACCGGCACGCAGCAGCAGGGCCAGCTCCGAGGATTCACCCTGGCCGTTCAAGCCAGTGATGCGGAATTGCGCACCCAGCGGCGACTGGATGGTCGCCAGGCTGATGATCTTCTTCTCTTCCTTGAAGGTCTGTACCGGCACGTCTTTCTCGACGCCGTTGACCATCTGCTTGGTGTAGGTGGTAACAGGACGCTGCTCGATGAAGATTACCGCCATGCTGCGACCGACGTTGCTGCGCGTGGCGCGGCTCATCAGCTCGCCGCCGTGGCCATCCAGGCGGATGTTCACTTCAGGTGAGCCGTGCTGCGAGTCGAAACCGGCCTTGGCATCGGTCACCTGGTCACCGGTGATGATCAAGCCACGCTCGATCAACGCTGGAGGACGGTTGCCTTCACGGAACTCAAACTCTTCGGAAGTCGCACGGGTAGCACCCGGCTCAGCCGCGAGGCGGAACTCCAGGTTGGCGGTTTTACCCAGGATACGCTTGGCTTCAGCGGTGTCCTGCACGCCCGGCAGTTCAACCACGATGCGGTTGGCGCCCTGACGCTGCACGATCGGCTCGGCCACACCCAGCTCGTTGACGCGGTTACGTACCGTGGTCAAGTTCTGCTTGATGGAGTATTCGCGGATTTCCGCGATCTTGGCCGGGCTCATCGCCAGACGCAGCACCGCCTGACCATTGAGGTCGGCCGGTACGATGTCAAAGTCGTTGAAGTTCTTGCGGATCAGTGCACGGGCCTGTTCGCGGGAAGCTTCGTCAGCGAAGCCCAGCTGGATCGCGCCGTTGAGCTGCGGCAGGCTGCGATAACGCAGTTTTTCTTTGCGCAGCAGGCTCTTCACATCGCCTTCATACACTTTCAGGCGTGCGTCGAGGGCTTTGTCCATGTCGACTTCCAGCAGGAAGTGCACACCACCGGACAAGTCCAGACCCAGCTTCATCGGGTGCGCGCCAATGCTGCGCAGCCATTGTGGCGTGGTCTGTGCCAGGTTGAGCGCGACAACATAGTCGTCACCCATGACCTTGCGTACAACATCCTTGGCCGGCAATTGGTCTTCTTGCTTGGTCAGGCGCAACAAGCCGCCTTTGGAACCAGCTGCCAAGGTTGCCGCTTTAACCTGGATGCCCGCGTCAGTCAGCGCTTTGCTCGCGCGTTCCAGATCAGCCTGATTGACCTGCAGCGAAGTGCTGGCGCCAGAGATCTGGATCGCCGGGTCATCAGGATAGAGATTGGGAGCGGAATAAATAAAACCGATCGCCAGCACCGCCAGGATCAGTACGTATTTCCACAGAGGGTATTTGTTCAGCATCACGCCGCCCGCTTATAACGCGGGGCGCCTTGCGCGCCCCGTCGATTGGTAAAGGTTGTTACTCAGATCGCTTTGAGCGTGCCTTTTGGCAGCGTGGCGGCGATGGCGCCCTTCTGGAACTTCATTTCTACGGTGTCGGAGACTTCCAGTACCACGAAAGCATCGGAAACCTTGGTGATCTTGCCGGCGATACCGCCAGTGGTCACGACTTCGTCGCCTTTCTGCAGGCTGCCGAGCAGGTTTTTCTGCTCTTTGGCGCGCTTGGCCTGTGGACGCCAGATCATCAGGTAGAAGATGACCAGGAAGCCGACCAGGAAAATCCACTCGAAACCACCGCCCATCGGGCCGGCAGCAGCAGGCGCGGCGGCGTCAGCCATGGCGTTAGAGATAAAAAAGCTCATTTAGCACTCCAGTTGCAAATAGTGAATCTTAGGGTCGGGAAACTCAGTCCAAGGGCGGCACAGGGAGCCCGCGCTTGGCATAGAAGGCATCGACGAAGGCGGCCAATGTACCCTGTTGAATAGCCTCGCGCAAACCAGCCATCAGGACTTGGTAGTGACGCAAATTGTGGATGGTATTCAACATGCTACCCAGCATTTCCCCGCACTTGTCCAGATGGTGCAGATAAGCACGGGAGAAGTTCTGGCAGGTGTAGCAATCGCAGGTCGGATCGAGCGGCGAATCATCATGGCGATGGAACGCGTTACGGATCTTCAGCACGCCTGTATCAATGAACAGATGCCCATTGCGGGCATTACGGGTTGGCATCACGCAATCGAACATGTCCACACCGCGGCGCACACCCTCTACGAGATCTTCCGGTTTGCCAACGCCCATAAGGTAACGAGGTTTTTCTGCGGGCATCAGGCCCGGCAGGTAATCGAGCACCTTGATCATCTCGTGCTTGGGCTCGCCCACCGACAGACCGCCGATGGCCAGGCCGTCGAAGCCGATCTTGTCGAGGCCTTCCAGCGAGCGTTTGCGCAGGCTTTCATGCATGCCGCCCTGCACAATGCCGAACAGCGCCGCGGTATTGTCACCGTGGGCATTCTTCGAACGCTGGGCCCAACGCAGCGACAGCTCCATGGAGATGCGCGCAACGTCTTCGTCAGCCGGGTACGGCGTGCATTCGTCAAAAATCATCACGATGTCCGAGCCCAGGTCGCGCTGCACCTGCATCGACTCTTCCGGGCCCATGAACACCTTGGAACCGTCCACCGGCGAGGCGAAGGTCACGCCCTCCTCCTTGATCTTGCGCATGGCGCCCAGGCTGAACACCTGGAAACCACCGGAGTCGGTGAGGATCGGACCCTGCCACTTCATGAAGTCATGCAGGTCGCCGTGCTTCTTGATCACTTCCGTGCCCGGGCGCAGCCACAGGTGGAAAGTGTTGCCGAGGATGATCTCGGCGCCGGTGGCGACGATGTCACGGGGCAGCATGCCCTTGACGGTGCCGTAGGTGCCAACCGGCATGAACGCCGGGGTCTCCACGGTGCCGCGCGGGAAAGTCAGGCGACCACGACGGGCTTTGCCGTCGGTGGCCAGCAGTTCAAACGACATACGACTCATAAGTTGTCCTCAGGGCCGCGCGGCGCCGGGTTACGGGTGATGAACATCGCATCACCGTAGCTGAAAAAACGGTACTCGTTGGCGATGGCGGCTTGATAAGCGGCCATGGTTTCCGGGTAACCGGCAAAGGCCGACACCAGCATCAACAGCGTGGATTCCGGCAAATGGAAATTGGTGACCAGGCAATCGACCACATGGAACGGCCGGCCCGGGAAAATAAAGATATCGGTGTCGCCACTGAACGGCTTGAGCACGCCATCACGCGCCGCGCTCTCCAGCGAGCGCACGCTGGTAGTGCCCACCGCCACCACCCGCCCGCCGCGCGCCTTGCACGCGTTGACCGCGTCCACGACGTCCTGGCTGACTTCCAGCCACTCGCTGTGCATATGGTGGTCTTCAATGTTATCCACACGCACCGGCTGAAACGTCCCGGCCCCCACGTGCAGGGTCACATAGGCGCTTTCGACGCCCTTGGCGGCAATCGCATCCAGCAGCGGCTGGTCAAAATGCAACCCGGCCGTCGGCGCGGCAACAGCACCGAGGCGCTGGGAGTAAACCGTTTGATAACGCTCGCGGTCCGCGTCTTCGTCGGGGCGGTCTATATAAGGAGGCAACGGCATATGGCCGACGCGCTCCAAAAGCGGCAACACCTCTTCGGCAAACCTGAGCTCGAACAACGCATCATGGCGCGCGACCATCTCGGCCTCGCCACCGCCATCTATGAGGATGCTCGACCCCGGTTTCGGCGACTTGCTGGAGCGCACATGGGCCAGCACACGATGGCTGTCCAGCACCCGCTCCACCAGAACTTCCAGCTTGCCGCCGGAAGCTTTCTGGCCAAACAGCCGCGCCGGAATCACCCGGGTATTGTTGAACACCATCAAATCGCCTGGGCGCAAATGCTCAAGCAAATCAGTGAATTGACGGTGTGCGAGGGCACCGCTCGGCCCGTCCAGGGTCAGCAGTCGACTGGCGCGACGCTCAGCCAACGGATGGCGAGCGATCAGCGAATCAGGGAGCTCAAAAGTAAAGTCAGCAACGCGCATGATGGGGTTCGTCTAGCAGGGCCGGGAAGTCTAGCGGAAATAGTCAAAATTGACCATGAAACGTGATTGACCAACGGTAATCACCTCTCTATACTTCGCCGCCATTGAGCCCTGATGGCGGAATTGGTAGACGCGGCGGATTCAAAATCCGTTTTCGAAAGAAGTGGGAGTTCGATTCTCCCTCGGGGCACCATATAGCAGTATCTGAAAGTCTCTACCAGACTCTCGGACCCAGAGAAACCGGCCACTTGAGCCGGTTTTTTTGTGTCTGGCTTTCTACCTCTGCATCCCCTTATCCGTTGTATCCCTGTATCCCTGCTTGTATCCTGAGAAAAATACCGAACTTTGGGATACAAGGATGAAGCGCGCAGATATCAAGCGCCGCCCTCTCGCAGACACGACGCTTGCAGGGCTGGAGCCGGAGTCAAAAGAATACCGGGAGCTAGACGGAAACGGCCTCTACTTCAGGGTCAAACCTGATGGTGGTAAATCCTGGCAGCTACGCTACAAACGTCCGGCGGGCAATTGGGCTTGGATGGGGCTCGGGGGTTACCCAGAGGTCAGTGGTGCGCTGGCAAGAGAGAAAGCTGCCGATCTACGCAAAGTGGTGAGTAGCGGCGCTGATCCCCTTGAGCAGAAACGATCCGCTAAAGCTGCAATCGATGCGGCCAAGGCTCGAACGTTTCGAGCTGCTGCTGAAGCTTGGCTCAAGGCCAAAGAAGAAAAGGGCCTCGCAACCTCTACCCTTCACAAAATCCGCACCTACCTCGACAAGGACATACTCCCGGCATTGGGAGATAAGCCCCTCGACGAAATCACCCGCACCGACTGTGCAGATCTCCAGGCATCCCTCGAAGCTAGAGACGCTCACAACGTGGCAGAAAAGTGCCGCACCTGGATCAACCAAATCTTCGGCCGAGCAATTGGTTTAGGACTCACCGAAAACGATCCGGGCAGCCGCCTTCGCGACATTGCCGCCCAGGCGCCCAAGACTCAGCAGCATCCACACTTGCTGGAGCCTGAACTCGCTGAGTTTCTCCAAGCACTCAAAAACACTCCGAGCAGACTGACTGCACGTACCGCCGCATGGCTTTGTATCTGGACGGCATCCCGCCCAGGCATGGTCCGCTTGGCTGAATGGAAAGAGTTCGACCTTGAGAAGGCCATTTGGACGGCGCCTGCTGCCAAGATGAAGATGCGCCGGGATTTTGTATGCCCCCTTCCCCACCAAGCCGTTACAGCACTGAGGGACCTGCACTGTTTAACGGGACGGAGTCGCTGGCTTTTCCCCGGCGTCGGAGCAAAGAACCCAACCATCAGCGAAAACACAATCAACAAAGTCTTCGCTACCATCGGCTACAAAGGGCGTCTAGTAGGACACGGCACTCGACACACCGCGAGCACGTTACTTCGAGAACATGGCTGGCCGAAGGAACATGTTGAAGCGCAGTTGGCTCACAAAGAGGAAGGCATCTCGGGGGTATACAATAAGGCCCAATACTTTGAGCAACGCGTAAAAATGATGCAATGGTACGCCGATCACCTTGATTCCCTAGAGGCCGGAAATGTAGTGCAAGGTCAATTTGGAAAGGCCGTGTGAAGCCGTCAACCCTATACCCCTTCAAAAATGGTGTTACGGGTGTTACGCGTGTTACGCCCACCAATAACCCATTGTATTTATTGAATATATTTAGCGTTACACGCACTGCAAAGCTTCTGAACGCCACGTGTTACATCAAGCAGTCGTGTTACAGAAAAGCCACGCCCTCAACCCTGCTGGCATCGGCGTCTCCGCCTGCAAATCGCTGTAACAGCCTATCGGCTTCGGGGCGGCGGGGAGATCTAAATGGACTTTGAGCGGGGCATCGAGGCAGAAGAGCTCGAACTCGAAATCGCAGGTTTCGACGTAACGTGCCTGGTGTGGGATCAGGACGATGTCGAGGCAGCCGTTCGCAGTCTTGCGCTGTTTCCGCAGTTCAACGAACACTTCAAAAGTGCCTTCGATCTGATCAACACAGCCACATCGTTCTGGCTTGAGGAGGGTTCCTACTCCCCAGGTGCAGAATCGATCACACGAACCCTTTACTCCTTACGTGATGCCATCTACGACCATGCCGACTCTGCGGAAGCAGGCTCGTTGCCAAGCGTGATTCGAGGGCTCCTTCGGGTCAGCCGTTCCGCAGCAGACTCACAGCTCGTGGCTACCTACGCCCTGGTACTTGGAACGCAGGCCGTTGAGACGCTCGCAAATTGGCTATTCGACCTTGAACTCGCGACCTACGACATTGATGCAGACCTGATAGAGCAACTGAGACATGACTCACCCCGCCAGTACCTTGCACTGATCGAAAAAGAGCGGGACCGTAGTAGCGGAAACGAAATCCGAGCACGAGAAGACTTCGCTACGTTGTTAGGTGAGGCGAACCAGGCTTTGTTGATGGCGAGCCTTTATCGTCAAGTGGAGCAGATGGATGTGTTTAAAAAAGGCTTCAACACATCAAGCCTGATGCATCGAATTCTCGACGACGCCTTTTCAACAAAGGCGACGAGACGAGGCCAGGAAGCCGGCAAGGGGAACCGTGATCCCAGCTCAAAAATACAGACCGACACAATGGATAGACGAGCAAAAATCAAGGCTGCTGCCGAGCAAATCATTAATGGTCGGAAAATTGAAAAGCGAAGCCTGTCCGATGCTGAACTGACCAATATTCTTTCCGAACGGAAGAGCCACGGCACAAAAAAAACCATTAGAGAGCATTTGACCGCTCTGGGCCTTAGACCTCTGAAATAAAAAAGGGAGCGGACACAGTCCACTCTTCCTCCCCTGCGTAGCGTATGACCCGTTGTCTCAATTAACAAAGGGTTAGCTCGCTATGACTACCGTATTAAAAGCAATTCCCTCGCACGATCCCTCCATGACGCTCATCCGCATGCCCGAGGTCATTTCAATCGTAGGGCTCGCACGCCCGACTATCTACAAGCTGATGCGTCAACCTGAAAGCGGATTCCCATTGCCGGTGAAGCTGAGTAACAGCAATGCCCGAAGCGCTCCGGTTGCGTGGGTATTGGGGGAAGTTCAGGCATGGACACGCGCACGCATCGCTGCCCGCGATCAGGTGGCAGCATGAAAAATCGTGTCGCCAATAAGGCCATTTTGCAGCCCTTCTCTGTACTCAGAAATGTGGGTTTCTCATCACGAGGTATGCAGCGTTTCGAGCGCTACCGTACTGAGCAAAAACGCATTAACCGAGACGTGATGGTGATGCGATGGGCAGATGGAACCTGGTGCGCATTGTCGGTTCCCTGCCAAGCCCCCCGAGCAATCATAGTTGACGAAGGCCAACAGGTCGAAGCCTACGAAGATGCACGCGCCCGTCTCGATGGCGACTTCTTGCCCTTTGTTTCCCTGCGCTGGGAAGTCCATGCCTGAAATGAAAACGCCCCCGGCGGCAACCGGAGGCGTTGAGGTAAATCTACATGCCTGATCAATTTATGCCCCACCGAAAAAATCCGCAAGCCATCTGCACAGTTGCACTTTCAAAAAACGGACGTTACTCTTTGCTCGTCGCTGCAAATTCAGCGACCGGGTTTGGCGACCCGAGTTACTTGGCGCACAGGCGCCCCATCCGACTGCAGGCGCTTTTTTTGTGCCTGCCGTTTCGTGTTATGGCAGCTGTGCGTGGGAGACCTTCGGGTCTGCCGGGTTCCAAGTTCCCGGTTCGCCAACCTGCGCACAGCTGCCACCCTAATTCGTTTGGCGACGATCAGTGGCAGCTCCATCTTCAAACTTGGAGTGTCACCTATGCCTGCCCTCAATCCGTCCAAAATTCGCGCCGCTGCTCATCGAGCAATGGCTCTCGCCGCTTTACATGCCAACTCCAGCCTCGCTACACGCCTTTCTCGTTACAACGCCCATATGTCCAAGGCTCGCGCCCTGGAAGCCGCAGGGGGTGTCCAATGAGCATGCTCCCAGGATTCGCACTCCCCGAGGACCTACTCTGCGTTAGCCCAGACGCCGAAGCCGGTCTGCCTATCGACGCGATCACCTGTGCGCTCGACCGGGCCGACTCCGTTCTCATGTTGCTGGAAGACCACTTAGACGGGGATAAACCTCTGCTCTCCAACCACGTGCTGTCCTCTGTTATTTGGGACGTGCGCGGCACCTTGGGTTTGATCAAAACACTCACCATGTACGGTGATGCCTCCTCTGTGCCGATGGGCCAGAAAGGCGGTTCGCTGTGACCCACTCCAGCACGCTTGGACGCTCCGAGTTCTCCCCCGCCAACGGTAACGGCCAAAACCTGTTTCGGGTGAATGCCGGAATCCCTCTGGAGGACGCACTGGAAGCTGTCTCCCAGATTCTGCACCACGCCAATCAACTGATCCTCGACTCCGCCATCAGCGATGCGGGCGAGCGCTTTAGTTGGCCTGCGTTCTACCTCGGCGAGATGGCCAAAGCGCTGATCGACGACGTGAACGAGGCGTTGCTTGAGTCGAGGACCACACCATGACTCCGCGCACTGACAACAACTCAAAACGTCCGAGTTTTTCCGACGTAAAAAGCGCCACCCTGAAGAACATCGACCGCGTCCTTACTCACTGGCTGCCGAACGGGAAACGCGTCGACGGTGGAAAGGAATACACAGCACCAAACCCCACACGCACGGACAAACGCGCAGGCTCACTCAAGGTCAACTTGAGCAAAGGCACCTGGGCGGATTTTGCCACCGGCGATAAGGGCGGCGACCTGATCGACCTGGTGCGCTACATCGACGGCGGCACCGACGTTGATGCCTGCAAAAAGCTGGCGGACCTGCTCAACGTTTCCGCCGGTTCGGCGAACGCTAAAAGCACACCGGCCAAGCCTGCAGCGCCGGAGTGGATTGCGATCCAGCCGATCCCGGCCGAGGCCATGAACAAGTGTCCAACCAAACACCGGCAACACGGTGCTCCGTCCAAGGTGTGGATCTATCGGGATGCGCAAGGCCAGCCGGTCATGGCGCTGTATCGCTTCGACCTGGACACCGATGAAGACGGCAAACCGAGGAAGGTCTTTGCACCGCTGACCTGGTGCAAGCGCTCCGATGGGCAAGCCACACAATGGCGCTGGCAAGGGTTGTCGGAACCTCGGCCATTGCTGCTCCTGGATGAACTGGCACAGCGGGCCGATGCGCCTGTGGTGTTGTGTGAAGGTGAAAAGGCCGCTGATGCTGCCGCTGAACTGATGCCCGATCACGTCGCCACGTGCTGGCCGAACGGTTCCAACTCTTGGCACAAGGCCGACCTGACGCCACTCAAAGGGCGCACGGTGGTGCTGTGGCCGGATAACGATGCCAGCGGCAAGACCTGCATGGACGCCATCGAACTCAAGCTGATTGAGCTGGGCGCCGCCTCAGTACAACGGATCTCGCTCGACGTATTCAAGCTCAAGCCGAGCAGCAAAGGCGGCAAGCCGACGCTCATCAAGGGTGGACAATGGGCAGACGGCGACGATGCAGCGGATGCGCTAGCCAAAGGCTGGACCGCTGGCCACATCGCCGAGCTGGTGCGCAACGGTGAGTTTTTCGGCGCTGTCGCTGAGCCCACTGAGCCCCAAGAACCGAAAGCTAAGACACCTGCAAAACGTCCTGCGAAATCGAAAAATGATCTGTTGCCAGGCGGCTTTCGCCTGACGACTGAAGGGGTGTTTTATTCCGGCGATGATGGCGAGGCGCGTCCCGTGTGCTCGCCTCTCGAAATCATCGCACGCACTCGCGACGACAAGGGCCACAACTGGGGCTTATTGGTCGAATTCGACGACCCGGACGGCGCCAAAAAACGCTGGAACATTCCAGCCAGGACCATGACCGGCGACTTCGGCAAAGACGTACTCGGTCCACTGGTAGATATGGGTTTGCGCCTTGCAGGAAGCCGATCTGGGCGTAACGCACGCAATGATCTGCAGAGTTATCTCGGCGGCTTCGACAGTGCCCAGCGCGCACGCTTGGTGACGCGCTTGGGTTGGCACGACAACGCCTTCCTTTTGCCCGAACAACAAATCGGTTCACATGCCGAACACCTGCATTTTTATGAAGCCGGTGCGCAGTTGCCACCGATCAGCGAGGCGGGCTCTTTGGAGCAATGGCAACAGCAAATCGGCGCGCTGTGCGTTGGTAACCATCGCTTGGCGTTTGTCGTCTCTGTGGCCTTTGCAGGGCCTCTGCTGAACCTGCTGGGGCATGAGTCAGGCGGCTTCCACCTCTACGGCGACAGCTCCGGTGGCAAGACCACTCACCTACAAGTCGCTGCCTCGGTTTATGGCGGGCCGCGACTGGTGCGTTCGTGGCGTTCAACAGACAACGCCCTAGAGTCCATCGCCGCTGCACACTCAGACGGCCTCCTGGTGCTGGATGAAATCGGCATGTGCGACCCGCGCATTATCGGGGAGACGGTTTACATGCTCGGCAATGGCACCGGCAAAGCCCGGGCGAATGATCGAGGGCAAGCGGGCCGACAGGTGCAGGAGTGGCGCTTGCTGTTTCTCTCGACCGGCGAGAAGACGTTGGCGCAGCACATGGCGGATGCTAACAAGGAGCTGAAAGCCGGTATGGAGGTACGCATGCTCGCCGTGCCTGCGGACGCGAGCAAGGGGCTCGGCATGTTCGATGTGCTGAACGGTTTTGAGGACGCTGCTGCCCTCTCCGATGCGCTCAAGGCGCGTGTAGCCAAATACTACGGCACACCACTCACCGCCTTCCTGCACGCACTGTGCGCGCCTGGGGAAATGCTCAGATGGTCGGTGATCGTTCGTCGCACGGTGGAGCAGTTTATCACCCAAAACCTGCCCGCTTCGGCCAGTGGTCAGGCGCAACGTGCCGCCCTTCGCTTCGGTCTCGCAGCAGCGGCCGGAGAGTTGGCCACCGCCTTCGGCGTCACGGGCTGGCCGGACGGCACAGCCACGACCGCCGCACGGGTGTGTCTGCATGCGTGGCTGGCCGAACGTGGCGGCGCCGGTAACTTCGAGGGTGATGCGATCTTGGCGCGGCTACGCCAGGTCATCGAGCGATTTGGAGAAAGCCGCTTCACCCGATGGGAATCCGCCGCCGCCAAAATCGATGAGCACGGCCCACGCACGATTGATCGGTTGGGCTTTCGCAAGACCCTGGAACACGGCATGGGCGACGCCCTGCACACCACCAACACCTACTACGTGCTGCCTGAAGCCTGGAGGGCCGAGATCTTCAAGGGCATGAATATCAGTGCGGTGAACAAGGAGCTGCTGCAACGGGGCGTGCTCGAGCCGGGAAGTGATGGAAAGGCGTACAGCTTGATTCGCCTGCCCGGGTTAGGACCTCAACGCTGCTATGTGGTGAAGACAGTCCCTGGAACGGATGAAGGCGAGGCCAAGGCCGCCTGACGACAGGCCTGCTGATCGAGGTAGCGCCGGCTCATTCCCGGCCTCGCCAGCCGTTCAACCACTCCTATCAAACGTAATGCTCAGAGACAATACAGATGAACACTATCCAAGAACTGAAAGACCGCCGCGACACACTGACCCTCGAAATGGAGAGCATACAGCGCGACCTGGCTCCCTTCGAAGAGGCGCTGGAAAGCCCAGAGGTCATCCAGCAGGGCCGTCAACGGGCCGTGCAGGATGAAATCAACGATCACAAAAGACGCATCGACTCGCGAAACCTCGAGATCAGCAAACTGAACCAGAAGATTGATCGCCTTGAGACATTGGCGAACCGTGAGAGCTTGGCTGCGGGCTATCTCAGCGATATGGCGAACTGGAAAGCTGACGAGATGGAACTCAACGAAAAGCGCAGCAGCATCGAGACCCGGTTGCAGCAGGTCCGTCAAAACGATCAGGAAGACATGGCAAAGGCCCGACAAGCTGAAACGGACGCTGCCACCGCTTATGCGCAGGCCGTCGCCTGGGGCGATGTGGAGGGCGAGAAAGCAGCTAACGCAGAAGCTCAAAAGGCAGCAAAGAACCTAACCGCCGCGGTTGAGCATCACCGCCGTCAACAACTGCTTATCACCGCCCTGGAACAAGAGCTGGTGACGATTGATCTGCACATCACAGAGGCACAGAAGGAACGCACCGAGATCGAGAATAAAGCGGCTCACTTGGCGAACACTGTGCTGGAAGAACAATGGAATGAGGCCGCGAAAACACTGCTGGAGACCGGCGGCAAGCTGTGGGCAGCACGCAACCTGATTAGTCGTGACCCGGTTGCACTGATGAAGCTGGAGATCCCTGAACAGGGCGAGCACTTTGGAAGCTGGACTTGGCGAGAACTCGTAGATCGCTCGCGCCAACACAGCTTGCTTGACCTATTGGCAGCCTAACCCAAACCTTCCCCGAGGCAACCGGCGGAAGCCGATTGCCTCGGGCCTACCATTGGTCCAACCATGAACAAACCACCACAGAACAGCGCACAGATGCCTGATTACCTAAAGGCCCGAAAGCTCCATTTGAACGGGATAATGGCCGCCATAGCCGATATGAGAAAGCTCAACGAAGCAGCAAACAAAAACACTAAAGTCGAAACGCTCACGAATGATGCAATCAAGGCAGAGCTTGATTTCATAGACCTTCAGCTCAAAAGAAAGGACGGATGATGAAGAAGTGAAAGCTTAAGCTGCTTCCGCTTCGCTAGGTCCTCCATTACAAATAATGGACTCAACCTTTTTTCTGATCTTTGGCGGCCGAGGGCTTATGCTTTCGGCCGATTCTATTGAAACAGTCGGTTCTCTCGAATTGCCCGGAAGCTGACCGGTGAAGTAGCCTACTTTCGCGCGGCCACGTGAAATCTGTGTCGAATGCCTGAGCAGCCATTTAAGATTTCAATTTCATGCGCTTACTTTTTTGCCCTGAGAACCACTTCCGACTTTTTCAACAGCATCGGCCAAAACTGGTCACTGGAGCACGTCACTAAACATGGGATAATTCAATACACCTCATTGCCGAACACCAACATAATATTCAATCTTAAAGTCGACGAACTCACCATTATCGGCAAAGCTAATGCTAATTGGCAGTGCACTTTCACGATGAACATAGCAAACTTTAACCAGACTCTCACCAGAGAAAACCAAGTAATATCCACAACCATCGCAATTAATCTCAATGAATTTCATACTCCCCCTCCCGTCAGGCCATATAAGTTTTCGACCAGAGGTTGTAAATCCGGCTGCTTGAAATTTTTTCAGCGCGTTAGAAGAGCAAATCATCCATTCAGCTTTGCGAGTAGGTAATGTGATTTCAGCGTTTCCAGTCAGTTGACTGCGGAATAGTATTTGAGCATTTAGCCAGTGGTGAATCTCTTGAGCAAAATTGAATCCGTATGTATCGAAAACGTAATAAGTATCGTTCCCCGAAAGAAACGCTTCGCGAGGGAGACTAATATTTGAAACTATAGGCGACACTTCACCCAGTGTGACTCTTTTGAATAAATCATATTTCTTTACAGACGCCCCAAAGGCCTCAGTAACTTCGCACTTGAATCGTTCTAGAGATGCAACATCCAGCTTTTGATTTGCAATCAGATTTTTCGTATTCTCTATGACTGCCCCACTCAGAAGCTCGCAAAATTCGCAAGCATATTCGCGCAAAGCTAACGCCTGCTCCGACAAAATCCCTAACCGGTCTATAAATCGAGTATTGGCTAATGCTTTTAGAAGTGATATTTGAAGTAGGGGGATCCTTTGCGCGGCAGCTTTTAATTCTCTAAGCTGGCAACTTGGCATCACCGGAATAGACATCTCAGGCTTGATCGTGGCTCCACTTGCACGCAATATAAAAGTATTCCAAAGCTCATAAGCTATGAGTGCACCTATTGCATCTACTATTTTATATTCTTGGAGTTCATTGCGAACTGGATAAAAGTCAGAGAAATTCTTCGCGGATAGAAATGCCGCGACGCACTCGCTCATTGAGGTTGGAACTGGTGAGTGCCCCACATTGAATGATTGCGATCCTGCTGGGTTTCGTAACTCCCTGCACTCTACGAATATCTCTGGGTGAGTTGATAATAAGGTGGCTAAAACCCTAAGGGTTTCTGTTTCTATTTCGCTAGAAAATCTATTCAGTTCTATACCGTGCCAGCACTCCTCTAAGGCCGCATCTATCTTATCAAGTTTTTCTCTAGCTACTATTTTGTCTGCAAACTTTTCGTCGATATATGCTCGCATCTCGGGCTTGTATTTTTTCTCTATTTTTTTATAAAGCTCGTCTACTGCTAATCTTCCAGCGTAAGTATCACTGATATCCTTGTCAAGCTCTGGCATCAGTGAGTATCCCCACAATTCTTCAACCCTCTCAGGAAGGTCCCAGGCACCTTTGTTGTAGTTGCCCTTATATTGTATTACTTGACGAACATTTCTCAGCAACTCCGGGATGTTTTCCGGCTGCTCGCGTGCGGATGTTTCGATAAGCAAGTTAAAGTGTGCTTGAAGGTATGCATAGGCTTCATTGCCGGATTTAGCTTTGTTAGCAAAGCTAAGAAATAAGCGACCATTGCGGCAAAATCGACCATACGAAGGAAGCTTTTCCTCTCTGAATCTCGCGATTCTTTCAATTACTCCAATCTGTGATCGGTATTCTTCTTTGGCGAGAATTGCACCCATGGATAAATTTAAATAAAAGCCAGCGACGGATTGATAAACGTCTACCTCTCTAGATACTTCAACTGACGCTAATACCGAAGGAAGAGAAGCTAGCAAATGACGTACGAACTCATTTGCATCGTTATTCTCTAGGTTGTTGAACGCTTTGTAGGAAATAGTTCTGACTCGGCTATCTAAATCAGTTCTCATAGGGTCTGCGCAGAGCAGATATGATTCAAGCTCCATAAGCGCAGCGATATTGTCCTGTATTTTTATTCGATTGGAGAAAAAGCTATTTATTTTGAGCACCCCCCTACCAACTGCTCCACGTCTATCATCGTCTAACAAAAAACTGCGTTTTGCATACTTGTTAATATCTAGATAAATACGCTCATGAACTGCTTCTATATTAGACATAAACGTATAGGTAAACTTTAGGTGCTGGTATACCCGGTACACCACAACACAGAATCCGACCATTAGCCCGAATAAATACGGAACCAAGGAAATCAAGTCGAACACTCGAATTGAAATAAAAAACTTAGCTACAAGAGAAGCCCCCAGGACCATAAATAGATGTTGATTTAGCCTTTTGGCATCTACCCCTGACAGCGAGGAGGTTATTTTTAATAGCGAAGGGCTTCTATAGCGCGTCCTAGTCGTTTCGATAACATTCAATGATATAGGAAGTGCGAGTGCGCCTAGGGCTGCGGCTACAGTGATTATATCAGTTATTAATGTTGCCCAAATCGAACTCTTTTCGTCCGTGATTGCTGCTTGTGCGGCAGTCATTATCGGATCTTTTAAATTATTGAACGCTTTATAAATCTCTATGCAAAATTGAGATATAGAACTATTGAATTCTGAGAGGCCCATTTCGCATATCTCATTTGGGTGGTTACTGATATTTGTTTCTGAGAGACTTACCTTTGGAATACCGTGTCTCAACAGTCATTGGTAGAACATCTCTTTATAGGCTGGTTGCAGCCCCTCCAGATAGGATGCAATCGATCTTAAAAGCCGTTAAACGTGAAAAATAAATTTTCTACCCGCTGCAATACCATAATGCCACGGCTATGTCGACCGTCCGCTTTTGACCGATTGCAGCCCTTAACGAGAGGCAGCAATCGGGCCGAAGCGGGAGTTCACGAGTCATGGCCTCTATGGTTTGGGGTATCTACGAAATCTGGGACGATTCGCAGGGCTGCTAGAAACTCTCCTTTCTGAGATTGGCTTCTATATCTTCACGTTTCCCATGGTGCTCGTAGCTTTTAGCAATTCCCTCCAACATTGTTGCTACAACGGGATGAGAGTATTGAATTCGCCTCGCCTGATCACGGAAGTACGTTGCCAACGTTCGCTCTTGATCGCCCCCATCCCAGGGTGATCGGCTGGTGGCTCCCCGCTTATTCGATGTGCCAATGCAGAATCCGCGCCTCATTTCCTCTAGATCAGGACTATCGAGTAGCTCTCTTACGGGAGCAAAAGGCCAAGTACCATCTTCATCTGCGGGGGCATGAGCAAGGATTTGTCCCAGAGTTTGATCACACATGGTTGGTCGATCAGCAACGCGGCATAAGTCACGTACTTCTTTGATGAACTTGTAAAAAATATCCCCATTAATACTTTCATCAGGTTGAGTCCCTGGTAGGCGCTTGCAACAGTGCAGAATGCTCCATGCACGTTCTGCAGTCGCTTTAGATGCTTCAGTCGGCTCTTCTCTGTCTCCATGCTCTGGTTTGTACAATAAACAAATTAACTCTTTGAAGAGTTCTGGCTCTGACATAATTCCTTCGTACAAGGCATTGGCCTTAACTTCTCGTCCGTATCGTAGGAACGGAAACAATCCGAACTCGAGCTGTATTAGTGCCATCCTGTCAATCTCACCAGACTCCTCAAGCCGTCCTAACATTTTCTCTAGGTGCCAAGACTCCAGTTGCAAGCCATCTTCTACCTCTCCATGTAGCAGCTGCTGAAGAGCTGAAAAGAGCTGGGTAGGGTCGGTGTGTTCGAGAGAGTATTGGCAGTATTGAAGCGCGCTCAGTGGTCGTTTAGCCATCAAGAGGCGCTTCAATACAAACTTCAGTTCCTTGTTGTCACCTCGGGTATACAGTCGCACGCCATGCCAATAAGCTGCAGAAACTTCAGGGCCACATGCCTCGACCAGTTGCCAGGTCTCCTGATTTGGTGTCGCCAAAGCCAAGACCCGGGCCAGTTTTTCAGGTCGTCCTGCGTCCTGTTTACTTAGTCCAATAACCGCTTGAAGAAGCTCGCCCGAAACTGGTGCAGGGAGTGTCTGAAGGAACCCTGCAATACACAGACTCATAGGCATACCAGCGGAGAAGTCCTCACCCTTCGTAGTAATCCACTCAGGCCAGAAAATATCGTCCCAAACAACCCGAGCCAATGTGGCCCCGACAGTACTGGGCTCAGCGCACACCCTGATTAGGTTCTCAATACCGACCATGCATTGAGCTTGATAAATTTCGGTCAATGCCGAAATTCTCTTTTGAGTTATGGCATTACCGCGCTCCCAAGAGTCGTCATCACGATCTCGGCTAGGTAGCTCTAGCCAATGGCTGTCGAAAAGCCAGCGATGGCGAGTCACTAAGCCCCGTGGGGCAAGCAGCTCGTAGGATGCCTCTGCGGGCGACAACCATTCATCCAGCTCGTTAGCTGGTGCGTCGTCGTAATTACGATGCCAATGAATAATCTGTCGTAGCGCAATTCGAATTATTTCCCGATCTTCATCTTTCGCAGTTGCCAGGGTGAAGGGCTCAATCAGTGCCAGCACCCTGGGTAGCTCCTCTATATCTCTAAGTGTGGTTTTTTGCAGCAAAGAGACGATTCGAGGAGCATTGCCTTCACTCAGTTGGAGAAGCTTTCCCCTGGCGAAATCCAACATTTCATGCATTTCATCGTAGGTAACGCCACGGCCGGCCCCAGCATCGTCTTCACGCCACTTTGGTCGGTGGGCAGGGAAGGCCGCCTGTTGGCCGCCTGCTGCAATCTGTCTCAATACACGAAAAGCGGCTTCAGCATCCCTATCAATCAGTAAGTTGAGCACTTTGATACGCTCCGGCAAGCTAGCTGCGGTCTGTGGCAGCCAGGAGCGAAAAAGGCCGAACAAACTCCCGCTAGGCTTATTGCCCCAGTTGCCTCTCATGGGAACATGGCTGAGCTGGGCTAGGATGAGGGCTACTGGGGCCAAGCGTCGCGGAGCCCAACTGAGGGTTTCCAATGCCCAAAGCAAGCCGGAGTGCCAGCAGCGCCCCCCAAAACCAGAATCACTGTTTTCGGAAATAAGCCTTGTCACCGGTGCATCCGGCATCCGTAAACTGCTCTCTACAACACGAAGAAAGTCATCTGGCGCGGCCTCTGCTAGGGTGGGCAAATAAGAGGCCAACGAAAGCCAGCGTTGGCCATCTGCCTTATCGAGCAACTCATGGATCAACCTTGATACGCGCTCTTCTATGTCTAGTGCTTTGAGTCCCACTTGTTCTGAGCCACGCACAGCCAGTTTCATAAGTGAGTCGCAGATCGACTCAAACAGCAGTCCCGAATGGGGATGAACCTTGCCATGGACTTGTGCCATCCACCGATCGTCTTCTAGTAATTCCAGCTGAGGATCAGGTGTCGAGAGCATCTCCCGAGCAATGGCGAAAAAACGATCCAGTTGGCCGCTGGTGATTCGGTTTCCACATTGGTCCAGCAGCTCCAATGGCGATTTAGCTTTCCATACCGCGCCGATATTCAGCACTGGGGCATCGTCAAGTTGGGCTAGCTGGCGTAAATCGCGCTCGATTTCTTCATAGGGTCGAGCAGCCATTCGCTCGACTACTTGTCGATCCGCAGCTGTGTCTGCAGACCAAGCTCCAAGCAGACAAAGCAGAGGCAGGCTGGCTGATTGTGGGGTAAACAACCAAGGGGGCTGCTGGATAGCAGGGTTTAAGGCTCTTTGCCGGCGAAGTACGGTCCAAGAGCGTCCAGTGCTTAGGGCATAACGTTTGGCATCGGACTCTTCCATACCGATAGCAATGAGGGCTTTCTCGAACTCATAGATGTTCGGTCGCTCCAATACCAGTTCATCACCCTCAGGTTTACCGACCAAATCACCTGTGGCGTGGGGCACGATCACACGTAATTTTTCGCGCAATATCGGATTAAGGGCCGTTTCAGTTCTTGCCGCGATGGCAATCCGCAGTTGCGGATTCGCTTCCACATAGCGCCATCCCTGAGGCTCGGTCACAACCATGGCATGGTCTTGCAGGTCACGGGAGGCCATTACCATCGCCACCGTAAAGGCTACGGCTTCTTCCACGCTGTCAGCACGTATAACTAACGGATGAGCCGAGCTCGACGAGGTATTTGTCGTCTGGATTTTTTCACCCAGAGCCTCAAACACCTGAGTACGGTCCATGAATAGAGCTTCGGGAGTGATGGGCGGTCTGCATTGCCGCGCCCACGAATCCCAGTAACGGGCTAGGCTTACAACACCCCAGCCACTTAAACCCAGCTCTTCGGCAAACTGCAAAGCCACTGCCGGTTTTTGCTCGAGCCACTGCTCCAGGTCGTCTGCATCATAGGCCCGGACATCCGCCCATTCGTCTTTGTTGCACTGTTCCGCTACCCAGTCGAGCTTCTTCGCCCAGCGCCGAGGAGTGACAAAGACAAAGGTACATGCTGAGCGTTCTGCCTCGCTTATTTGTTCTGTCCGTTTTTGGTAGTCGCCGTTAGCTTTACCAAGCACATTTTGATCGCATCCGATTTCCCAGCGGGATGCTCCTGACGGCACCCAGGCATTCCCCCTCTCACTGAAAAGAATACCGTCCCAGCCAGGCACATAGGTGGAGTCACCCGCAGGGAATGAAAGTTGGCGGGTCGTTTCGGGGTCGAAGCAAAGCCGCCTCACCCAGCGCGGTAGATCAGTTTGCGCTTCCTTGGCCTGAGTACTTGCCCAGTTGACGATATGGGAGGCTGTAACCCGCATACTTCACCTCAGAAAATGGAGCTCCCTCATCCCAATCGATTCATGATTGGGGAAAGTCTAATTTACGGCCCATTTATGGAATAAAAACATCGTAAAAAATCACGGCGTCGCCAGGAAAAGCTGCCCTCGGTCACGGGAGCTGAGAGGGAATGTTACAATTCGGATAGCGATTCGCCGTGAGTAACTATCTGATCAATAAGCATAGAGCTCTGATCATGAGGCATGCGTTACAGGCTTTCACCACTGATCGCCTACGCGGAATAGCATGACCATGGTTAGAGTAGCATGGCTCCTCTAAACGAAAGACCCCAGCTCGATGACGCCTGCCTTAGCCATCACAAACCGCTCCTCATAGAACATTCATTGATGTAACACCTATTTGCCATGTAACACGCATATCGGCAAACCAGTCACAGCCGCGTAACACTAGATAAATCATTTAAAATTATATACTTACAGAAAAATGTAACACGCGTAACGCGCGTAACACGGTTTATTAAGGTATCCCCCTAGCCCCATTAGGAATGCTCCTCCAGCGAAGCGAGATGGGTCATGATCTTGGCTTTGGTTCGATAGTGGAGCCCCTGACGCATTCTTGAAGGGACGGGGCATGAAACCCGCCGGATCGTGTTAGCGGAAGGGCACCCAGCTTAGTGAACAGGTGAACCTGGTGAACTCCAGTTCACCAGTGCATATGCCCTACCCTTTCAGCCATCTGCGAGTACCGTTACCAATACGGTAACGATGCCCTTTTTTCTTCAAGATCCTTTCAATTTCAACATTGAAATTTCAGTAAGCTGGTGTGGTTGCCGCTACCACGATCCCGCGGGTTTCATGCCCCGTGCCAGACATTTCTCTGTAGGGTCCCTCCCACGCTTGCGACAGCACGCCCCTGTAGCAAAACCGCGAAACCAGGTAAAGGTAGACGCCGTGATGGCAAATTAGTAGCGTTGGCAGGCTCGGTTATGACCGGTGTCATCGGAAGCTTTACTTAATCATGGATTCAGGGAGAGAAAATGAAGCCTAAAATATTTATCGGGTCTTCGCGCGAGGGCCTAGATATCGCTAACGCCATTCATTCGAATCTTACACGTGATGCGGAATGCACCGTGTGGGCCAATGGCGTTTTCCAAATTTCCGGCAGCACCATTTACAGCTTGATAAAAACCTTGCGGGAATCAGACTTCGGTGTTTTTGTTTTTAGCCCCGACGATCTTTCAGTAATGCGGGGCAATGAGAACCCGATAGTAAGGGACAATGTAATCTTCGAATTAGGTTTGTTCGTGGGGCGCTTAGGTATCGAGCGGTGCTTCTTCATCACTCCCGATGTTACAGGTGACCTCCGCTTACCGACTGACCTTATGGGCATTACTCCTGGGCAATATGAATCTGGACGCCGGGACAAAAACTGGCTCGCAGCTACAAATCCTGTATGCATGCAGATAAGGGCGAAGCTGCTCGAGTTGAAATCCTTCCAAGACGCCGTGCCGGAGACCTCGCCGAGTATTGAGCTCACATCGGAGGAACAGGCACCTGTCGAGGAAGCATATGTACCATTAACGCTAGAGGCATATGGAAAAGGACACGTAGTCAACGGAAGTTCTATGGTTCATAAGGCTGAACTGAAGAAGGCCGGAGCTAAATGGAATGGCACTCTAAAAAAGTGGATAATCCGCGGAATAGATAAAGATGCGTTTGATGCTCTCATTCTGAAGCTGAATGCCAAATGCTGACAGATGGCATTGAAAACAACACTCAGCATCGTGTATCCCTACGTGTATCCCTTAGCATGTAACTCTAATGCAAGCCACGTAGTATATGGAACGCTCGAGTCTCCCTCGGGCACCATCTTAAAAAAAGACCTTGAAATTCAAGGTCTTTTTTTTCGTCTGTAGAAAAGTGGCGACAGCTGATTCATTGCTTGCCGCCCATTACCGACCTGAAACACGATCCAAATGTGGGAGCTGGCTTGCCTGCGATTGCGCCAGCCCCAACACCCTCAAACCACCTGCCTACACCCCAACCGAATCCCCCTCCTCCGTCACCCCATTCGGCAACATCCCGTTCGCCAAATCATCCACCACCGCCTTCGCCATCTCGCCCAAATAATGTGCTGCCCAGGCATAGCGATCTGCGCTGTTATCCATCGCTGCATCCAATGCCAGCATTTTTGAACAGTGGAGAAGCTCGGAGGCGTGTTCCAAGGCTTCACGGATGGGGACGCCGGAATTGACGCGGAATAGGCGGTGGAGGTTGGGCTGTTTGCCGCAGGTGGAAAAGGTGATGACGCCGAGGGTTTTGTTGAGGGGTGGGTTGATCATTGGGCACCTCCCAAGTGGGTGGAGGTGTGGGTTGAGGAATTGCGGGGGTACGATTTATCAGAAACGCTCATTGATAAGCTCCTAAGTAAGTGAGCCTATTGTTTTCGGATTATCAGGTCCGGTCGCTGGATTGGAAGCGACGGTGGAAGGTAGCGCAGGAGGGGTTGGGGCTGGAAGGCTGGATCTGTGGCGAAAGGTTTCCGGTAGAAATGCCGGAGTAAGGTAAGAGTTGGGGCGGAAAAAGATTTGTGATTTACCCCCGTGTTACGCATCTCACAGCGAAGCAAATAAAACAGAGGTCAAACAACCATTATTTCAAATGTAATCTCCCCCTGATTCCACTAGACCTTTCAGCCACAGTAGCAAGTTCTAATTCCCCTCCGGCGCCAACTTTTTCGGCGTCGATGATCGCCTTAGTCTGCACCACGATTTTAGTGAATACCTCGGAAGCCAACGCAACCGAGGATGGAACGTTCGATGATCAAAGCCGCAGCTACGATGGGCCGTCATCTTACCTTTCTCGGAGAGTTTCAGTGTATGCACATAGTTCGGGTCGCCAACAACAACTGAGAGTTGCCGCTCGCGCCCGGCAGCAACCGGCCAGAAACGCTCACTCGGCGACGTCATAAATCCTGGGACTATTCACTTCAAGCATTACATTGAACACAGCACCAGAGCCTGACTCCAAACCCGACCGAAGGCACCTCCAGGTCTTTTTATAGATGGCTGTGCTGCGGGCATAAATGACATCATGCCCGCTCTTATTCTCGCAGCGTATTGGCCACCTTTTGGCCGAGGGAGCTTTCAAGTACATGGTTTCGTTTGACCTCCCTGCCGGCGGCGGAGATATGGGGCGCCTCATACGCGAAACGGATTGGTCTGCAACCCCTCTGGGGGCCAGAGAATCTTGGCCTATGGCGCTCAAAAGCTCACTCAGTCTGATGTTGAACTCACCCGAGAGCATGTACCTCGTGTGGGGAGACGCGTTACAACTGTTCTTCAATGACGCTTACCTCATCAATCTCCCATGCGCGCCAGAAGCTGCCTTGGGCGCGCCGATTCATTTGGTTTGGGGGCAAGCATGGGAGCAAGTACGCACCATTGCGCAAAGCGCGCTTCAGGGGCAGGCAAGCCGCTTTGAAAACCATCCGATTACACTTGTTCGAGAGGGCGTGACCGAGCTGACTTTCTGGTCATTCTCGTTTTCGCCACTGCATGGGGATACTGGAAAGCCTGAGGGAATGTTCTGCCGTGTCCACGAAACCACGACGCAGGTGCACGGAGCACTGAAACTGGAGGAGAACGAGGCGTTCACCGACCGTGTTCTCGCGAGCATAAACGACTGCATCAAGGTACTGGATCTGGACGCGCGCCTGACGTTCATGAGCGAGTTGGGTAAAGAGATCATGGAGGTCAGCGATTTCAACGAAATACGCGGCTGTCCATGGCCTGACTTCTGGCAGGATCAGGGAAACGTGGATGCCAAGGCTGCCGTGCAATCTGCTCGCGAAGGTAAGAGTGCCAGCTTTATGGGATCTGCTTTCACCATGGGTGGGACGCTGAAATGGTGGCACGTTCAAGTCAGTCCTATTTTTGGCTCGGATGGGAAACCTGAAAAAATCCTTAGCGTTTCTCGCGACATGACGGCCCTGCGTGATGCCCAGAATGCATTGGCCAAACTCAACGAGTCGTTGGAGCAGCAAGTTGTCGAGAAAACCCAGGACCGAGATCGCATTTGGCGGCTTTCCGCAGACCTCATGCTGGTCGCTCATTTCGATGGGAAAATCTCGGCGGTCAACCCTGCGTGGAGTAAAACGTTGGGATGGCCTGAAGAACATCTCATAAATAGCCAGTTTCTTGACTTCGTTCACCCTGATGACTTGGAGCGGACGATTGATGCGATGACCGATCTGAAACGAGGGGAGCATTTCCCTACTTTCAAGAATCGCTACCGGCATTCGGATAACTCATATCGCACCATCTCCTGGACGGCTGTGCCGGATAAAGACTTTATCCACGCGGTTGGCCGGGATACTCAAGCGGAGGAAGATGCCAACGAGGCATTGAAGCTTTCAGAGGAGGCGCTGCGGCAATCGCAAAAGCTGGAAGCTATTGGGCAGCTCACGGGTGGTGTCGCCCACGATTTCAATAATCTACTGACGGTTATCAAGTCCTGTACAGATCTTCTCAGCAGCCCAGTCCTATCAGAAGATCGCCGCGATAAATACATCAAAGCGATTTCAAGTACGGTAGAGCGCGCGGCGCGGTTGACGAGCCAGTTGTTGGCATTTGCACGACGACAAAAGCTGCAACCGGAAATCTTTAACGCTGGCGAGAGTGTTGTGCGAATAGGCGAGATGATGGACACACTCACTGGGTCACGGATCAGTGTGACCATCGATATCTGTGATGAGCCGTGTTTTATCAATGCCGATGTAAGCCAGTTCGAGACCGCGCTGGTAAACATGCTCGTTAACGCCCGGGACGCAATGGGCGGTGTGGGAGAGCTTTCAATCAACGTTAATAAGAATACATCGCTCCCCGCAGTGCGCTCACACCCCGAGCGTCCTGGAAATTTCGTAACTGTTTCCATATCTGATACCGGCACAGGAATTTCTGCAGACAAATTAGAGCGCATCTTTGAGCCGTTCTATACAACCAAAGGTGTTGGGCAGGGCACTGGGCTCGGTCTCTCTCAAGTCTTCGGGTTTGCAAAGCAATCAGGCGGAGAGGTCCTGGTCAGTAGCTGTGAGGGTGTTGGCAGCACGTTTACTCTATATCTGCCACGGGTCGAGGCATTCGTGCAAAAGACCATTGATGCCGCACCTGCAGTTACGGAGTGCGGCGAGGGATATGCAGTGCTGGTTGTAGAGGACAATGAAGATATCGGGACTTTTACTTCTGATACTCTGCAGCAGCTGGGTTATACCGTCCACTGGGTATCTGGCGGGCAGGAAGCGCTTATCGCGCTCTCACCTAATCCGGAAAATTTTCATGTCGTCTTCTCAGATATCACGATGCCCGGCATGAGCGGGATCGAGTTGTTCGAACTTATCGAAGTACTTTATCCATGGTTGCCCGTGGTCCTCACCACAGGCTACAGCTCCGAGTTCGCCAAAATTGAAGCGGGTGGTCAGCGGTTCGAGCTATTGCCGAAACCTTACTCAATCGAATCGCTTTCCAGTTTGCTTGCCAACGTGGTGAAGCGCAGAGCTTCACTGCGATCATAATAAATTTCGATTGCGTCCAACGGTCTTTGGACAAAGTGAAACAGGAGAATCATGGCATTCACCGCTACCTGTGTTGTTTCCCTATTTTTTTGGGCTGTTGTTTCAGCAGTTACGGGGACTAAAGAGCCATGGGACCTGGCCAGTTATTGGACCCTCATCTATCCCGCCGCGCTTGCTCTGTCGGTGATTCTTGGAGCCCTGTTGAAAAGCGCCCAGTGGTCCGCAGGCGCCGTCGTAATGCTTGCTCAGATCCCGGTGATGTTGGTTACCTCGGGTGCTTCCCCGTTGCTGGGTGTCGGTATCCTGTATGCGGCTTTTCTTTCGATTCCGGCGATAGCGCTATCCTGGCTCGCCGGCAAAGTGCGGCGGGCTTGAATTCAGAGCCGCGCGATGACGCCTATTGCATGATCGTTCAAGCCCTGCGCCATGCTTCTGGCTAACCTGACTTTCCTCACCTACCCGAGTGTCCGTCATGGTTCAGCCCCCCACCGCCCCCATAAACCTCATCCAAAAAGCCGCCCTCATCGACCAACAATGGAGCCCGCGCGTCGTCGCCGAAATGAACAACTACCAATTCAAGGTAGTGCGCATCGAAGGCGAATTCATCTGGCACGCCCATCCTGAAACCGACGAGGCCTTCCTGGTGCTGGAAGGCACGCTGCGTATCGACCTTGGCGACGGCCCGGTCTATGTGGCACCAGGCGAGCTCTACGTGGTCCCTCGCGGCGTAGAGCACCGCACGGCCGCCGAAGGCGAAGCCAAGCTGATGATGATCGAGCCACGGGGCATCTTGAACACCGGTCATGAAGGGGGGGACCGAACTGCCTTGAATGATCAGTGGATTTGAACACTGCCTTTGGGTCTGGACACGATTATCATCAACGCACCGCAATGACACCGTCTCCCCCTAACATTGAAGCTTATGAATAAAACCCAATGGCAAGCCCTCAAGCTCAGGCTTAAAAAGTACCTGGCAATCATCTTCGCGCTCTGCCTTGCGGGGTTTCTCATTTATGCCTATGTGCACAAACCCGAGCTTCCCCCGCAAATAGTCCTGAAGCAAAACTTCATACCGGGGGAATGGCTTTATATCGTCGAGGAAGCCAGGGATCGCTCGGAACCCAAGACGCTGAGGTTCTATATGGATTACCGTGAATCGACAGACGCAACCATGAAGGTGTACCTCGGCAAAACCCCGCCGTTCCTGGTCTCGGACACCGACTTGAAAGACGTGGTCATCCAGCGCGTCGCCAACGGCCTGCACATCAAACTCAAAGGCGCCGTCAGCCGTTATCACAGCGACCTTTACCTCAGGGATGGCGACACTTACACCACGTATCGTATAAGCCTCGAACAAGTCGAAACCCGACCGCCCTTGCCGAGCGGTCGGTAAGCTTATTTCAACAGGGCGATCAGCGCGCACACCAGCGTGATCGCTAGTGCCGGCCATTGCATGGGCATGAAAAAGAAGTGATGACGCACGCCGTCGGCGTGAACCTTTCGATTCAACACGAAGCCCAGCACAACATTGATCGCCGAGCCCATCCCGAACCCGATCAACACTTGCATAAGCGAGGTATTGCCGGGCTTGACGCTCGGATCCGGCCACAGCCACATTAACAGCAGCACCATCGCCACGGGTGTAAACAAGGTGAGCCAGCCTGCACCGCGATAAATCATCGTTCAGTCCTCATCCTTAACGCTGCCGGCTCACGCCAGCTCGCGGGTTTGTTCTTCGACCGCCAATACCGCATCAAGGGTGTTGAGGAACAGGTCGTGGCTCAGGATGCCGGTGGCGATGGTCGACAAGACAGCTGTGCCGCTCTCGTCCTTGATCACCACTTTTTCGGTCCAGGCGTTGAGGTCCACGGTGCGCAGCGAAGACATCGGCACTGTGCGGCCCTGGTATTGCAGGAATGCGCGGCTGACCACAATCGGCGAGGTGGTGATTTTCAGGAAGTTGCCGCTCATGCGCTTGCCCCAGACCTGCCCCGAGCTGATGCAGTTGAACGTCACCGCTCCACCCGTTTCCAGCGTCGCAATCACCGCCGGCATGCGTGCGCGTACATGCAGCTCGCGCACCAATTGCTGGAATTGGTAAAAGCCCTTGAGGGTTTCAATCACTCGGTGAAAAGGCTCCGACGCGTTACGGCGATAGGCCAGGTTGGTGATCATGCCGGTCATCACGGTTTGCCCGGAGCCGAACAGGTACAGGTCTTCGATGTCGGTAAAGGCGGTGTAGTCGTGCTGGTCGTTGATGAAGCGCTCGATGCCGTGTTCATAAACGTTGTAACGCGGCGCGCGCAGTTTTCTGTGCCAGGCGTAACCGGCAAACACGCCCAATGCGAGAACGGTGAGCAAGGCGCTGGTGAAGTAGATTACGGTTTGGGGGCTGCTGAAACTGAATGACAGGCCGCGCGAAGTCTGGCCGACGACGGGGCCGTTACTACCCGCCGGCAGGATGGTGCCCAGGTACAGCACAAACACTGCGAGCCCCAGCAACGCGACGCCAAATATCAAACTGAAGATCAGGAAACCCTTGCCGTGGCGAAAACTGGCGATCAGTTCGCCAGTGGCGGATGGCGCTTGGGTGGGGGATGACTGCATGGGTATTGGCGTCCTTGTAGTGGGTTAGATCTTGCACCCTATCCTTCTGGTGACCGGGTGCACTTGGCACGGCGAGTTGGAACATGGCTAATTAATATCGTTCCTTGGCCAGAGCACAGAACGGCTGCGCAAGCCAACCGGTTCACACTATGGGGTCTTTTTTTTCCCACGCAGAACAGTGATCATCGCCCTCCCCAAAGCCCCAGGAACCAAAACCATGGAATTGACGCTGGAAGCGGTTGCGCTCTTTGCACTGAAGCTGGTGCACGAGACGGACGGCGGCAGTCCGGTTTTGCGCGATGATCCGGTGATGGAGGCGTATGACCGCGAGGTGTTTGGGTTGTTGGTGCGCCAGGGGGATATGGCGGGGATTCAGTTTAAGCTTGATGAGTGCCTGACCTCAGCGCTCGAATCACTGGGCGGCGCCACGACCGTGATGGGGCGCGAGCTGCAACGGCTTGCGCTGGACATGCGTCAGGCGCCGACACTGGAAGCCCTCAATGCCCCGCTCGACGCACTCAAGGATTACCTGAAAGCCATTCTGTAACCTGCGACTAGCGCCGCCCTTCCACCACCATCCGCACCGCCAGCCCCATCAACACCGTCCCCATTAGCCAACGCTGCACCACCTGCCACCCCGGCCGGGTGACGAAAAACACGGCGATGGACCCCGCCAGCGTGGCAATCACCGCATTGACGCTGACGCTGATGAGAATCTGCGTGAAGCCCAGCACCAGGGATTGCATCAGCACACTGCCATGGCCGTTCGGGTCGATGAACTGGGGCAACAGCGATAAATACATCACCGCTACCTTGGGGTTCAGCAGGTTGGTCACCAGGCCCATGGTGAACAGTTTGCGCGGGCTGTCCTGGGGCAGGCTTTGCACCTGAAACGGCGAACGCCCACCCGGCTTGACCGCCTGCCAGGCCAGATAAGCCAGGTACAGCGCCCCGCCAAAGCGGAGCGCGTCGTAGGCAAAGGGCACCGCCATCACCAATGCGGTAATTCCCAGGGCCGCGCACAGCATATACACCAGAAACCCCAACGCCACGCCGCCAAGGGAAATAAACCCGGCGGTGCGTCCCTGGCAGATCGACCGTGAAATGAGGTAAATCATGTTCGGACCGGGCGTCAGCACCATGCCGAGGGATATCAGCGCATAGGCAAGCCAGCTGGACAGTTCAGGCATGGTCGGGCTCCCTGGCGGTTGTTCCGTCGACGCGAAACATTTGGTCAACGTTGTAGCGTTGGACGCCATGGTAGAGCGTTCAAAATGCGCGCGTTAGATACAGATCCGTGATCAAAACGTCATACACCAACCAGAGCATTCACCCAAGGGCAGGCACATGATCGACTTCAACAACAAAGGCTTCTTCAAACTCAAACAAAACAACGAGTACGCCGAACGCGTGGCGTCATTGCTGCTGGACGGCGAGGAAGTGGTCGACGCGTACAAGGCCATGCGCGACGGAGTGGTGTTCACCACCCAGCGCATCATTGCGGTGAATGTTCAGGGAATCACCGGCAGCAAGAAGGACTTCACGTCGCTGCCGTACAAGAACATCGTGGCGTATTCGGTGGAGACGTCGGGTACGTTCGATCTGGATTCGGAGCTGGAGATTTACTTTTCATCGTTGGGCAAGGTGAAGTTTGAATTTACCGGAAAGACTTCGATTGTCGAGATTTCACGGTTGATTTCAAAGCATCTGCTGACTTGATCAGCGGACTAAAGAGACCTCGATGTGCCAAGGTCTTTTTTACTACCTATACACTTCGGCTACTGCATCCCGACCAAAAAAATGGGGGGTTTGCTCGTGAACGGCTCCCCATGAAGTCTAAAACTACAGCATCACCTCATAAGGCCCAAGCACCTTACTTGTCTGCACCAGCCCTTGACGCATCAACATCTCCAGATAACTCTGCGTATCCATTGGCGGCCGCTTCAACGCTCGCCTCTGCTTCTGTGCCGCGGCCAGTACTGCTGCCTGATCCAAATCCCAAAGATCCGAGATAAAGTCATCCGGGTGCATTGGCTCAATGTCATAAGCAGCCAAGATATGCGATGGGAAGTCTTTCAAGTTGAAAGTAACGATGACCTCCGCCTTACTACGAATCGCCGCCGCCAGTACGTGACGATCATCAGGATCGGGCAAATCCAGGCTCGAACATAACTCCTCATACCCTGTCACCAGCCCGTCAGGTATAGCCTTGTCCATCATCGTTGAAGTGCTATCCACTTGCTCCGAAGTAAGGTCGGGGCGATTTTTTAGCACATTGCGCTTCCACTCTTCATGGATCTGGCTGGTCCATCGCGCTCGATACAGACCAGACAATCCCAGCCACATCAACAGATCCCGGAGTGCTGCCGGGTAAAGAACACAAGCATCGTATACCGCAGTGAACGGCGAACACCTCATAGGTCATACCCCATACCTAGCTCCTGAGCCTGCCGTACCAACGCCTCCATCGCCTCTTGGCTTTCTGCATCGCGCTGCTGTTTAAACGCCATCAAATCTGAAAACCGGATACGCCGATGGCGACCCGTCTTCGTAAAAGGAATGGCGCCTTCTTCCAGCATCTTCACCAGGTGCGGGCGTGAAACGTTGAGCAGGTCGGCAGCTTCCTGGGAGGTCAACTCAGCATGGACGGGTACAACCTTGACGGCATTGCCCAGCGCCAGCTCACCCAAAATATCAACCAGCAGACGTAGCGCGGATGTGGGGAGTACAAGGGAGTGGGGTTTGTCTTCTTTGTCGAAGATATCGATGCGTTGAGTGTCGAATTTGGTCGACAGCAATGAGGCCAATTCGCGCTGGCCCTGAACGGCGGCTTCGACTTCCTTTTCCAGCGGAGGAATTGTTTTAGGGAGGTGCGGGGTGATCATGATGCTGCTCCGTCGTCACATAGTTCAATTGAGCTCAAGCTAAACGAAACAAACGAAAATCGCAATATTCGAAACCCGCTCAAGTGACTGTCTACTTTTCCCACACCCACCGTCGAACACTGCCAATTCCAGCCCCGTAATATCCCCCCGTAGGCTCACTCCCTCGCACAAGGAAGTGAGCCGGTCATGTCAGAACGTTCTTATCCACCTACTGAAGAAGCGCTACGCAGACAGCGAATCCTGACACCGCAACCGTCGCGGGCCCCCTATTCGCCGGCGATTGATCTATACGAACCCTTCCCTGCCCCAGCCCCCACGCCGGCAAAACCTGTCGGCTGCGTCTTTATCAAGCCCTGCCAACTGCCGGACGGTTTCATCCGCTACGCCGACCCCACAGGTTATGTCCCGCTGGAGTTGGTCAAGGAGTACGCCCATTTAAGCCTGTTGGGCGGGCGCGAGGTGGACGGACGAGGCGCGGTGGCCTTGCGCAGGATCGGCGGCAGCGCGTTGCCCGCCGGCTTGGGGCAGTTGGCGTTGCGCTCTGCAGTGTGGGAATCGGCGACGACTGCCGTCGGGTCTGTCGCCGGTGGCCTGTTGGCCGGTTTGGTGGCGCTGGCCTGGCCGTCTGAGATGGGTGATAGCGCGCTCTACAGTGAGGAGCAGTTGCGCTCGATGGCGCGGGCGCGGTCGCAGATGCGTTTGCATGTCGAACAACGCGAGGACGGTACGCTCAAGGGGTATGGTTTTTACACCGGCAACCATCCGAGTTGGCAGATGATCGATGTGGTGCAGTTCCAAGCCCGCGACGAGCAGTTTGTGGCGGATTTGGGTGAGGGACTAGAGTTGATCTGGACACCTGCGGTTGATCCCAGTGACACGCTGGGAATTCCAGCCTTGGAGGCTGCGCCGCAAGCGCCGGTGATCTGGATTTACCCGCCGACGGAGAAGGCCGCGCAGATTCTGGTGAATCCGGTTTATCCGCCGGAGTACCGGGATTTTATTCTGGTGTTCCCGGTGGGGTCGGGGGTTCGGCCGCTGTATGTGGTGGTGAGTCTTAAGGCGGGGGATCACAAGTACCACAAGGCTCCGAATACTGGACAAATTACTGGCTTTGAAAAACTGAAAAAAGCAAAACCCATGACTCCCAAGCAGGGAGGTGCCGGCCTGAGAGAGCGCTGGATAGATGAAAAAGGTCGAAAAATCTATGAATGGGATTCCCAACACGGCGAGCTGGAAATTTATCTAGCAAGTGATGGAAGCCATATCGGTGCGTTCAACCATCTAACCGGCGAGCAGCTAAAAGGGCCAAAAAAGAAACGAAACATCAGAAAGTATCTGTGAGGGTTACATGGGACTCAAAGTGAGATTGGAATGGTTCGACAGAACCACAGAGTGGCTAATCGGAACTGAGGATTCGGCGGACTTAGGAAACGATTACTCCGTGATTTCTGAGCTCGGATTGTCGGTAGACGAAGACGTCAATAACGGCATGTTTGAATTGCAAAGGGAGTGGCTATCAGTGATACAGGCACATTTCTCCCATGAGATAGTTCTTTCAGAAAACGACTACTTCATCGCATTCGATCACGAGGACACGCTTGACTGATACGAACAGAATCAATGGGCGTATTTGATACGTATACCGTTGAATGTTGAGCAAAGGCGGGTCAAGAACGTCGAACTCACAGGCCACGGCTGCGCAGTCGAACCGGGACGATCAACGCGTACAGGTGCCCGCCAATGTCGAGGCGATGAGATCGCGCAGCCACATATGGGCGGGATCCCGGTGCAGTCGTTCGGGCCATAGCATGAGCATGATCGTTCCCACGCTCCGCGTGGTAATGCCGCCTGGGACGCTCCGCGTCCCGTCGTACAATTCAATGCGTACAGGTGAAGCAGAGCGTCATGGGATGCATTACCACGCGGAGCGTGGGAACGATCAACGCGTCCGGCCATCACGATTTCGGGATCCACAGGGTTGAGAACGTAACGCCTGAAGGCTAGCCATACGCCGACAACCCTCTACGCCATCACTCGTGCTGAAACGTCTCAAGATACGCCAATATATTTTCAATCTTCTCCGGATCACTGATGCCCCAGAAAATCATCCGCGTCCCTTTCACAACCGATTTCGGATTTTCAATGTAGGCCGCCAGTTTGTCCCGGGTCCAGACCACTCCCGAGGTCTTCATCGCCTCCGAATACTGATAGTCCGCCGTGGTACCGGCAGGTCGATCAATGATGCCGTTCAGTTGCGGCCCAAAACCGCCACGGGCGCCTTCGCCAATGCTGTGGCAACCGCCGCAGGTCTTGGCGAAGAGCTTGCCGCCCGCTTCCGCATCGCCGGCGGCGGCGGCCTGGCCGGTGGTCAGCATCAGGGCGAGGGTCAACAAGGCATACTTCATCGGACAGCTCCGCGTCGAGTGTTGATGCCAATTATGCCTGTTTACACAGCAACGCCCTCAGCCACGTTCCTGCACATCGCCAAACGACCACCCATCGTTTAAAAAACATCCAATCGAACCTATGCCTGCAGCCTCCACTCAACCCTACTGAACCCTGATGGTGGAGTAAGGATCATGGCTCGGCCATCGATTTTAGTATTGGAAGACGACGAAATCATTCGGGCGTTAATGGTGGATGTGCTGGAGGACTTCGGCGCGTCGGTGACGTCGTTCCCTTCAGCGGACGACGGGATGATTTATCTGGAACGGGGCGATGACCCCGTGGACCTGATTGTCAGCGATATTCAAATGCCGGGTTTGCTCAATGGCTTTGACCTGAGCAAGGTGGTGGCGCACCGCTGGCCGACGGTGCAGGTGGTGCTGACGTCCGGCAACGCCCATCTGGCGGCACAATTGGGCGGCTCGGTGCGATTCCTGCCCAAGCCCTGGAGCACCCAGCATCTGATTGACTGCGTGCAAACAGCGCTGAATCAGCAGGGTTTGGCTATGCATTGATAGCGTCGCGATATCACCTTGAGCGAACTTCCCGGTGAAACCATCGGTCCATTAATGACGCAAGGAGCGACATTTCTGATCCGTTAGTCAGCCTTTTCGCCTTGCGCGTTTAGTTACAGACTGCGAGTTGTGTAGAATCGTCGCCCATTTCCGCGCGTCACTCATGGCCGAGAGGCCCACAGTTCGAGCTTACTGAATGCATTCTCAGGCCCATGACGTCGATGCGCCCCCACTGCTGGAAGCGTTGCGCACAGGCACGGCCTCGCTGCATACCGCGCTGGAAAAACGCCTGCCGTTTTTCTCCGATCGCCTTGATGCGCAGGGGTACCGGCATCTGCTGCAGGCGTACTTCGGGTTTTATCAGCCTATGGAGGCTGCACTGTACGGCAGCGGCTTGATTCCCGAAGGGCTTGATACCGCAATGCGTGTGAAAACACCGATACTGGTCAGTGACCTCCACGCGCTGGGCCTGGATGATCAGGCCATCGACACCCTGCCCCATTGCACGCAACTGCCAACGCTCGACACCCCCGCCGCCTGCCTCGGTGCTCTGTATGTACTGGAGGGTGCGACGCTGGGTGGCCAGGTGCTTCGTCGTGAAATGGCTCAGCGCCTGGGCGTCAATGCCGACAACGGCGGCGCCTTTCTCGACATCTACGGGGTAGAGACCGGGCGGCGCTGGAAAGACTTTCTTGTTTACCTGGGCGACCAGCCGCTGGACGCGCCCGCAAAACAATGCGCCGTGAACGCCGCCCGCTCGACATTCAGCTGCTTTGAGCAATGGCTCGACAGCCAGGAGGTACTGCTATGAAAACCGAAGATTTTGAAGAGCTGCTTGCCAACTGTGCCAACGAGCCCATCCGCTTTCCCGGGGCGATCCAGCCCCACGGTGCGCTGCTGACCCTGTCGGAGCCCGGCCTGAATATCATCCAGGTCAGCGCCAACGTCGGCACCTTGTTCGGCCATGCGCCCGAAACGCTGCTCGGCCAGCCGCTGCACAGCGTGATCGGCACCGAACACGCCCAGGCCGTGCAGGTCATGGCCCGGACCAATACCTTTTTCGACATGCCACCGTTGCACGTCACCCTCAACGGTGCGGATTTCGAAGGCTTGCTGCACCGCCACCAGGACGTGCTGGTACTGGAGTTCGAGCCGCGGCTCAAGGACTTTCGCCCGCGCGCGTTAAACGGCCGCACCAGTAACCTGGGCAAGATGCTGCAACGTTTGCAGGCGGCGAAAACCCTGCAGGCGCTGTACGAAATCAGCGTAAATGAAATCCAGGCCATGACCGGTTACGATCGCGTGCTGATCTACCGTTTCGAAGACGAAGGCCATGGCCAGGTGATCGCCGAAGCATCGGCGCCGTCTATGGAGCTTTTCAACGGGCTGTTCTTCCCTGCGTCCGACATCCCGGAGCAGGCTCGCGAGCTGTATCGCACCAACTGGCTACGGATTATTCCCAATGCGGCCTACGAGCCAGTCCCGTTGGTGCCCAGGCTGCGGCCAGATACCGGCGAACCGCTGGATTTGAGCTTTGCCACCCTGCGCAGTGTGTCGCCGATCCACTGCCAGTACATGCAGAACATGGGCGTGCTGTCATCCATGAGCATCTCGCTGATGGACGGCGACAAGCTCTGGGGCCTGATCAGCTGCGGCAATCGGGAACCCCTGCTGGTGCCGAACGAGTTACGCACCGCCTGCCAGACCATCGGCCAGGTGCTGTCGTTGCAGATCAGCGCCATGGAAGCCTTGGAACTGAGCCGTCAGCGCGAGGAAAAACTTCAGGCGCTGGCGCTGCTTGATCAAGCGATGAAGGCCTCGGAGGACAATGTGTTCGATGGCCTGGCCCAACAGGGCCAGTTGCTGATGGACCTGACGCGGGCAGGCGGCGTGGCGATCATCGATAACAAACAATTGCACCGCTACGGTAACTGCCCGGAACCGGCGCAGATCCGTGCGCTGCACAAATGGCTGCAGGAACGCGACGAACCGGTGTTCGCCAGCCACAATCTGGTTTCGTCATACCCACCGGCCGCCGAGTTCCAGGCACTGGCCAGCGGCGTCCTGGCCATGCAACTGCCCAAGCCTGTGGACAACGGTGTGCTGTGGTTCCGCCCGGAAGTCAAAGAGAACATCAACTGGAGCGGCGACCCGCAAAAGCCGCTGGACCTGGAAAATTCCGACGCCGGCCTGCGCCTTCGTCCCCGCACGTCATTTGAAATCTGGAAGGTCGAAATGGCCGGCATCTCCACCAAGTGGAGCCATGGCGACCTGTTCGCCGCCAATGACCTGCGCCGCTCGGCCCTGGAAAACGACCTGGCCCGCCAGGTGCTGCGCGAACAACAAGCCGTGCGGGCGCGTGAAGAGCTGGTGGCGGTGGTGTCCCATGACCTGCGCAACCCCATGACCGTGATCTCCATGCTCTGCGGCATGCTGCAAAAGGCGTTCAGCTCCGACGGCCCTCATACGTCACGGCGGATTTCCTCGGCCATCGATACCATGCAGCAGGCGGCCGGGCGCATGAATGTGCTATTGGAGGACTTGCTCGACACGTCGAAAATCGATGCGGGGCGGTATGTGGTCAAGCCGGTGGCGCTGGATGTCAGCCAGATATTCGAAGAGGCCTACTCCTTGCTCGCACCGCTGGCATCGGAGAAAGGCATTGACCTGTCGTTCAACGCCGAGCCCGGCCTGCTGATCAACGCCGACCCGGAGCGCCTGTTCCAGGTCCTGTCGAACCTGATCGGCAATGCCATCAAGTTCACCCCACGCCAGGGCAATATCGGCATCAGTGCCATGAGCAATGGCGAAGAAATCGTGTTCTCGGTGCGGGATTCTGGCGAAGGCATTGCGCCGGAACAATTGCCCCATGTGTTTGACCGCTACTGGACCCAGACCGAAAACAACCCCACCGGCAGCGGCCTGGGGCTGTACATCACCCAGGGCATCGTGCAGGCCCATGGCGGCAGGATCGTAGCCGAGAGTGAGGTGGGCCGAGGGAGTGAGTTCCGGTTTACGGTGCCAAAGCCGATCTGAAATAAACGCTGTGACATCTTGCGATACCGATGGCCGGGAACGTCTGCCCGGCCAGCGCCACTGATCATGGCGTACTCAGAGAGCGTCCTGGTGCGAGCCACCCTCCTTCAACTGAGCAAGAGGTATGTCCATGATCATCGGTCAATCGTTTCACAGCTATAACCTTCATCAATCTGTACAAAACGCCCAGTCCCCGGTCAGTCCCGCGCAGCCGACGCCCCCAGTTGACGCCGTCCCACAGGGACAAGACCAGAAACAAGCAAGAAAAGAATCGAACCTGGACCCTCTCGGACAGGGCTTCCTGGTGTGAACCGACGCTGATCCCTTGCAAGGCGTGCTACGCCCTGTGTTGCACGCTGTTAACAAAACACTGACATCCTCGGGGTTATGCTTTCCCGTTCTACTCTGCATGAGCGGCATTGTTGATGCCTCAACCCGACACCCTGCCCGCCGTTATCGCGGGCCCCCTTCTTCGCCGCCTGGAACCCCGGCGACTGGTCATGTGGCTGGTGGGAAGCCGCGCCCTGACCTTGACGTTGAAGCTGTATGTACCTCAAGGCGAAACGCTGGAGATCGGCCTGGACGAACGCCAGTGCCAAGTCGTTGCCGCCGGGCGTCACGCTTTTATCCACCTGATCGATATCGCACTGGACCACGCACTGCCCCAGGACGTGGTTATCGGCTACGACCTGCTGATCGACACCCAGGGCATTGCGCAGTGGGCCGGGCATCTTCTATACCCTGAAGCCGGTACTGCGAACTTCGTGTTGCACAGCCGCCTGCATCAGTTGGTGCATGGTTCGTGTCGCAAACCTCACCACCGTGCCGACGAAGGCCTGCTGTGCGTAGACCGTCTGCTGGCGGCTGCGCCACTCCCCACCGACCGCCCGGCCTTGCTGATGATGAGCGGCGACCAGATCTACGCCGATGACGTCGCCGGGCCGATGTTGCGGGCCATTCATGCCTTGATTGCACGCCTGGAGTTGTTCGACGAGTATTTGGAGGGCGCAGTGGTAGACGACAGCGCCAACCTCTACGGGCATCCTGCCAGCTATTACCACAGGGCCGACCTGCTGCCGGCGCTGGACAGCAACGAGACCCTGCGCGAACGGTTTTTCGGCGGTGTGAAGAAGCCGATTTTCACCAGCAGCACCGCAGACAATCACCTCGTGAGCTTCGCCGAGGTCCTGGCGATGTACCTGCTGGCCTGGTCTCCCATGCCCTGGACGCTGATCGCGCCCCAGGCGCCGCAATTGAGCCTTGAAGAACAGCAGCGTTACGCTCGCGAACAGGGGCTGATTGATCGGTTTCGTGACGGATTGCCGGGCGTTGCACGGGTGTTTGCCCACCTTTCGACCCTGATGATTTTTGACGATCACGACATCACCGATGACTGGAACCTCAGCGCCCAATGGGAGGAAACCGCCTACGGCCACCCCTTCTCCAAACGCATCATCGGCAATGCCTTGCTTGCCTATATGCTGTGCCAGGGCTGGGGCAACCAACCGCAGGCGTTTGGCGAACTGGTGAAACAAACCCAGGCCCTGACGGCCACGGCACATCACAATCACCTCGACGCCAGCGCGCAGGATGACCTGGTGCAAGCGCTGTTGAAGTTCCAGCACTGGCACTACGTACTCCCCACCAACCCCGCGCTGGTGGTGCTCGACACCCGCACCCGCCGCTGGCGCAGCGAGTTCACCCTCAAGCAACCCTCCGGCCTGCTGGATTGGGAAGCCTTGAGCGAACTGCAGCAGGAACTGCTCGATCATCCGTCGGCCATTATCGTCTCGCCCGCGCCGATCTTTGGCGTGAAGCTGATAGAGACCGTGCAGAAAATCTTCAGTTGGTGCGGCCACCCCTTATTGGTCGACGCCGAAAACTGGATGGCCCATCGCGGCAGCGCCCAGGTGATTCTCAATATCTTCCGCCACTCCCGCACACCCGGTAATTACGTGATTCTGTCGGGGGACGTGCATTATTCGTTTGTCTACGAAGTGCTGATTCGCCACCGCAATGCGGGTCCCAGGATCTGGCAGATCACCAGCAGCGGCATCAAGAACGAGTTCCCGCCGCGTCTGCTGGAATGGTTCGACCGTCTCAACCGCTGGCTCTACTCCCCGCGCTCACCGCTCAACTGGTTTACCCGGCGCCGTACCATGCAGGTGGTGCCGCATATCCCGGAACATGCCGAGGCTGGCGAGCGCTTATGGAATTGCGCGGGAATCGGTCAGGTGTTTTTCAACGAAAAGGGCCAACCTGAAGCGATTTTTCAGCACAACGCGAATGGCAAGCCGCGTACGAAAATGACCGCGCCACGCCCCTGAAACAATACATCTGCCCTATTCAAAGCACACCGGCCGCGTTGTACAGTAGCGCCAGCCACGGAGTATCGGCGTCAACCACAGCTGGCCTCGGGAGCCAGTTCACGCAGGAAGCGCGTAAATGGACGATACAACCGGCAGTGAAATACCGCGCAATGACTTTTCCGACCTCAGCGCCGACCTGTTGCATGCCATCATGGAATTGGTCAGCGACGGTATCTGGGACTGGAATGCCAATACCGGTTTCGTCTACCGCAATCCCGGTTGGTACGAAATGCTGGGTTACTCGCGCCACTCCCTGGAAAACAGCGTATTCACCTGGGAGAACCTGATCCATCCTGAGGATTACCCCCGGGTGATGGCCGGATTTGACGACTATATCTGCCAACGCTCGCCCCAATACCGGGCCGAATACCGCTGTCGAAAATACGATGGCAGCTACCTCTGGATCGAAGACCGTGGCTACGTCATCGCGCGTAATCCAGACAACTCGGTCGCGCGCATGGTGGGTGCGCACCGCGACATCCACACTCGCAAATGCTCCATGGAACGCCTGCAAAAGCGTAACCAGTCTCTTGAAGCACTGGTGGTCGAGCGCACCCTTGAGTTGTCGCGCGTCAATCAGCAACTGCAACTGCAATTGGACGAAAACCGCTCCCTGGCCGAACGGGACGCCTTGACCCGCATCGCCAACCGTTATCGCCTGGAAAACGTATTGCTCGAACAGTGCAGCCGCGCCGAACGCTTTCGCTTGCCACTGGCGCTGGTGGCCATGGATATCGATGACTTCAAGCCGATCAATGACCGATATGGCCATGGCGTAGGCGATCAGACGTTGATACGGGTGGTTGAAGGCCTGGAAGCGTGCGTGCGTGCAGATGACGTGCTGGCGCGCTGGGGCGGTGATGAATTCATGCTGGTCTTGCCCAACAGTACGCTGGAGACGGCCAGGGAACTGGCCGAACGGGTGCGTCATAAAATCCAGGAAATGCCCGCCGTGGGTGGCGCCAGGATAACCCTGAGCCTGGGCGTGGTGGAACGCCAGCTCGGTGAGTCACCGGCAACCCTGATGACCCGCGCCGATCAGGCGCTGTATCGGTCCAAGGCGGCGGGGAAGAATGGCGTGTCGGAATAAAACCGACGACCTGAGCGGGCTCACCTTCGATGAGTTGCCTTGACCTGACTCCCCTGCCCCCTGAAAATGCGCGACGCTTTTTTGTCTCTCCCCGTTTACTGAAGTAGTGAAATTTCAATGTCCGATTCGTACACCGCTGATTCCGCCGAAGCCTCCGTAACCGCCTTGCACGCCCAAGCCGAGTACGAGAACGCCATCAATCTTTCACAGCATGTGCCAGCGGCCAAGATCATCAGCGAAATGGTGCTGGACGCGTTTCACACCTCCAAGGAAAGCGACCAGATCCGCGAATTGCGCCTGGCCATCCGTCAGGCCCATGACGCCTTTGACGATGACAAGGCGTACGAGCTGATGGGCCGGCTCAAGCAATTGAAGGACGCCGAAGCGGCCGATAACGCCGCCCTGGAAGACTTGAGCAGCAAGTTCTCCATCAGTCGCATCCTGTCCAGCTTCAAGGACGATCCCGAGTTTAAGGAGCTGGTCTACGGCTTGGCCCTCAAAGTGCTGAACCAGTCGCACCAAGCCATCAGCAACCCGAGCGCCGGCAAGGGCAAGGCCGCGCGTGCCAAGAAAGAAGCCGAGGTGTTTGTGATCAGCAAGGATGGCGCCAGCGTCACCCTGCCACTGCGTACGCCACGCTCCAAACTCAACGTCGACCGTGAAGCATTCGAATTCCTGGGGTTCAATTTTGTCGGTGAGGGCGATGAAGCCGAGCCGGAGGTGGAAAGCTTTGTCGATAACGCCGGCACTGAGCAGCCGCTGAGCCGCAAGAACGTGATTGCGGCACTGCAACAGCAGACAGCCTTTGATGGCTACAGCATCGTCCAGCAATAATCCATTGCCGGTCACACAGCAGGACTGAAGTTGGGGACGGGGCAAGTCCTGATGCAGGTCAGTTAGCGCACCGCCCCTCCCACATTTGATCTTCGCTGCCTTGGGCATTTCGTTCGCTTATCTGACTGGCATTAAGGCTTGCTCCGTTCCCACCTTTTGTATGCGGTTCAGCCGACACCCATGATCTGCGTGGCAAACACCTGGCGAAACCGCTCCATCTCCTGCCGGTTACCCACCGTTACCCTCACCCATTGCGGCCAGTTGCTCCATACCCGCCCCACCAGCACATTCTGCGCAGCCAGCCGCTCGATCACCGGCTCCGCAGGTTGCTTGACGTCGATCATGAAGCAGTTGCTCTGCGACGCCGTGCACCTGAACCCTCGCTCGTTCAGCCAAGCGATAGTCTCGTCACGCAAGCCGGCATTGAGGGCCTTGCGCTGGCCCAGCAGCTTGACGTCTTCCAGGCTGGCGTGGGCGCCCAGCAGGCTGGCACCGGCCGGCACATTGTCGCCGCCGAACACCGCCAGTTGCTCCAGCAATGCCGGGTGGCCGATTGCCAGGCCCAGGCGCGCACCGGCCATGCCGTAGATTTTCGAGAAGGTGCGCAGCACCAGCAGGTCGTCGTGGTCCCTGGTCCAGGTCACGCAACTGGGGGCATCGCAGAAGTCGATATAGGCTTCGTCCACCACCAGCACGCTGCCTTTGGGTTTGTTCGCCAGCGCCTGATGGATGGCCTCGGTGGGCGTCAGGGTGCCGGTCGGGTTGTTGGGGTTGCACAGGTACAGCATGCCAGCCTGAGAGTCCGCCGCGAGCATGGCCGGTACATCATGGGCATGCCCGGCATCGAGGCTGACTTCGCGCACCGGCGCCTGGTTCGATTCGGCCGCCTGGCGCGGCACTTCGTAGGATGGCGTGGCCATCACCAAGCCACGGGTTGGGCGGGTGAATGCCAGCACGGCATAGCGCAGCGCGGCCATTGAGCCAGCAAACACTCCCACGTTCTCTTCGCTAATGCCTTGCTGCTGGGCGAACAACGCAGCCAATGCATACATGTGTCGGTAGGGATACCGCCCCGCTGCCGCACTGCCCCGCTGCATTGCCTCAAGCGCCGCCGTCGACGGCCCGTAGGGGCTTTCGTTGTAGTTGAGCAATACTTTGTCAGCGGTCGCTGGCGCAGGGTTTGCGAAGGCCCAGTCCAGGTGCCCCAGCACGGGCAAGGCCGCGCCCAAGGCGAGAAGAGATCGACGACTGACGCTGACCATGGCAACTACTCCTTGTAGACGGACGAGGGATTCGTACGGGTCGTACAGAGAAGTATGACGAGGAAAACGCGGCCCGATTTAGCGCTTTATTGTTGAGCGGCACGCATGTAACACTCGCGATCGCGACGCTGAAAAGCCGCGTGCCAGGCTCTAAATCCACGGTTTCGCAAAAAAGAATGGACGATTATGACTAAATGGAAGTGGTGAGCATTTGATGCACAGACGGGAAAAAACCGAGCACCTGAAGAGCAACATCAGGTACTTGATCAAAAGTCGCGGCGAGACCCAGCTTTCGTTAAGCAGCGCCGCCGGCCTGACCAGGACCACCATCTACAACATCCTGGAAGGCAAGGTCGCCAACGTACAGCATTCGACCATCCGGAAAATCTCCGACTTCTTCGGCGTCTCCTACGAAGAAATCGAGACGATCAATTTTGAAGCCAAGGAAATCATCGAGAGCAATGTTTCCCCCCTGGGCAACATGAACCCGGCGGCGGTGCCGGTGCTCAAGGAAAGCCAGGTTATACAGCACCTGGGTAAGCGTATCGGTGAACTGTCCACGCTGTTCCCGCTGACTTACTACTTCGGCATGTCCTGCAACTTGATTGGCGTACTGCTGGAACACGCCATTGCCGGTCTCAATGAGCCAGGCGATCTGCTGATCGTGCAAAAAGGCGCCTGCAGCGACGACAAGGAAAAGCTGGTGTACGACCGCACCACCAAAAAACTCTTCATTACCCTCGAACCCTGCGCGAACTCGGATCGCCTGTGTGTCATCGGCGATATCTTCGAGGAGCGTTTCAATGAGCATGCTTGAAGCACCGGCTGAAAACAGCAAATACAAGCTGCTGGGCTTTGAAAATGACAAGCGCCTGGCGGTGATCATGGTGATCGACACCGGCAAGGTCATCAAGATCAAGCTCAGTGAAGTGCTCAACAGCGAAATGATGGACAACTTCAACCGGATGGAAATCAGGAACCTCTACAAGAAGTTCTATTCACAAGGCGGTGCACTTACGGCCTACGACATGAACGACCGCAATGAAAACTCATGGATGATCTACATCATCCTGAATCTGCTGCTGTTCACGTTTTATATCTTCACCAGTATCGCCGCGACCAAACCGATCTACCTGGAGTCGATGGGCATCATCGTGACGCCGGGCACGTTCCTGTATCCCCTGACCTTTCTGATCGTGGACCTGCTGAACGAAAACTTCGGGCTGCGCCTGGCACGCCGAGCGATCCTGTTTGCGTTTGCCAGTAACGCGATGATCATCATCCTGCTCTACGGCTCGACCTTCCTGCCGGGGCTGCCGGGCTGGAAACTCGATGGACCGTACACCGACGTGATCCTGCAAGTCTCGTCGGTGCTGATCGCCTCGTCGGTGTCGTTCCTGGTGTCGGAGAACATCAACTCTTATCTGCTGTGCAAAATCAAGGAACTGACCAACTCCAGGTACCTGTACCTGCGGATTTTCCTCAGTACGTTCTTTGCGGTCATTATCGACAGCTTCCTGTTCTGCTTTATCGCCTTCTATGGCGTGATGCAGACCAGTGACATCCTGAGCATGATCTATGTGCAGATCGCGATCAAAGTCGGCTTTGCGTTCTTCAATATCCTGCCGGCGTATGGGGCGCGGTCGTTGTTCAAGCGCTATCTGACCAGTGCATGAAACTCACTGGTTCACCGCTATCCCTGTGGGAGGGGGCTTGCCCCCGATAGCGGTGTGTCAGTCAAAAATGCATTTGCTGACACTCCCTCATCGGGGGCAAGCCCCCTCCCACATTTGGACCTCACCTGGCTCTTGATCGAGTTACTTCAGCTGCAACTTGTGCTTGAGGCTCTGCATCACATCCGCTTTATTCTGCAGATACTCCTCCAAGCCTCGGGCGCGCAGGTTGCACGCATCGCAGTTGCCGCAGCCTGTGCCAATCACGCCGTTGTAGCAGGTCAGCGTCTGCTCGCGGACCAGCTCAAGTTGCTCGTGGTAATCGGCCAGGGCCCAGGTCTCGGCCTTGTTCAGCCACATCAGCGGGGTATCGAGGCGTACGTCGTATTCCATGCCCAGCTTGAGGGCCTGGTTCAGCGCTTTCACGAACGCGTCGCGGCAATCCGGGTAACCCGAGAAGTCGGTTTCGCATACGCCGGTGATCACGGTCTCGGCCTTGACTTGATAGGCGTAGATCGCGGCCAGGGTCAGGAACAGGATGTTACGCCCCGGCACGAAGGTGCTCGGCAGGCTTTCGCCTGAGCTGTTCACGGTGGGCACGGGGATGTTGTCACGGGTGAGGCTGCTGATCGCCAGCTCATTGAGCAGGGACACATCCATCACCTTGTGCACGGTAGCGCCCAACTGCTTGGCCAACGTGCGAGCCACTTCGATCTCCGCCACATGGCGCTGGCCATAATCGAAGGTGATGCAGTGCAGTTCGTCATACTGCTTCAATGCCTGGATCAGGCAGGTGGTCGAGTCCTGCCCGCCACTGAAAACCATAACGGCTTTTTTACTCATTGCTTTGCTTCCTGCATTCGAAGAATTTGGGTATAGGAGCGAGCTTGCTCGCGATCATAAAGGGCATACCATAAAAAACCCCGCGCTTCTTGCGAAGGCGGGGCCTTTATTGCTCGGACCACTCAGTGCGCGTAAGTCAGCAACAGCTCTTTCGGCACCTGGAAATCCAGGGACATCATCACGCTGAGCGCGGTGATGGTGAAGATCGAGAACACGAACAGCTTGCGCGCCCAGACGGTGTCATCCACCGCCTTGTAGCCGGTCCAGGCCATGTACAACCAGTACATGCCCATGGCCGCGGCGACGGCGAGGTAGCTCATGCCGGCATAGCCACTGAAGGTCAACATCAAGGTCGCCACGAGGAAGGCCAGGATGTAGAGCAGGATGTGTTTCTTGGCCACCTGGATGCCACGCTTGACCGGCAGAACCGGAATCGAGGCAGCCAGGTAGTCATTGAAGCGGAAAATCGCGATGGCGTAGGAATGCGGCATCTGCCACAGGCTGAACATCACCAGCAGCACCAGCGCGGCCATGTCGAAGCTATTGGTTACAGCCACATAACCAATCACCGGCGGCATCGCCCCCGACAGACTCCCCACCAGCGTGCCGTGTACCGACTTGCGCTTGAGGTAGAGGCTGTAGAGGCCGACGTAGATGACAAAGCCGATCACGGCAAACAGCGCCGCCAGCGGGTTGGCCACCTTGTACAACAACACCACGCCCGCAACACCCAGGACGGTCGCGAAGATCAGTGCCAGTTTCAGGGAGATAAGGCCCTGGACCAGCACGCGATTCTTGGTGCGCTCCATCTTGATGTCGATGTCACGGTCGATGCAGTTGTTGAACACGCATCCGGAAGCTACCACCAGGGAGGTGCCGATCATTGCCGCCAGGAAGATGGCCAGATCGACATGTCCCTTGGAGGCCAGGAAGAAACCGCCCGCCACAGAAAGCACGTTACCGAAAATGATCCCCGGTTTGGTGATTTGGATAAAGTGCTTAAGCGACATCGGGTCTTACCTCACTTCGCCATCATGTAGGTGTGGATGCTGAACATGATCCACAGCGACAGACCAACCAGCAGAACGATCACCAGGCCTGCAAACACGAACGCAATCACGTTCTCGCGCTGCTCTTTGGAACGATCCAGGTGCAGGAAGTACACCAGGTGAACCAGGACCTGAATTACCGCGAACGCCAGGACGATCATCAAGGTGATCGACTTCGGCAGGGTTGGGTACATCACCAGGCCGAACGGGATCAGGGTCAGGATGACCGACAGGATGAAGCCGATGGCGTAAGACTTTACGCTGCCGTGGCTTGAATCGTGGCTGTCATGGGAGTGTGCATTAGCCATTACAGAGTCCCCATCAAGTAAACGACGGTGAATACGCAGATCCAGACCACGTCCAGGAAGTGCCAGAACAGGCTCAGGCAGCTCAGGCGGGTCTTGTTGGTGTTGGTCAGGCCGTGCTTATTGACCTGATACATCATCACCGCCATCCACAGCAGGCCGGCGGATACGTGCAGACCGTGGGTGCCGACCAGCGTGAAGAACGCCGACAGGAAACCGGAACGGTGCGGGCCGTAGCCTTCGGAGATCAGCAGGTGGAACTCGTTGATCTCCATGCCGATAAAGCCCAGGCCGAACAGGAAGGTCAGTGCCAACCAGCTCAGTACGCCTTTCTTGTTGCCCTTGTAGAAGGCCAACATGGCGAAGCCGTAGGTGATCGAACTGAACAACAGCAAGGCGGTTTCGCCGAGCACGTAAGGCAATTCGAAGATGTCGTGGCCCGACGGGCCACCCGCTACGTTGTTTACCAGTACCGCGTACACCGCGAAGATCGACGCAAACAAGATGCAGTCGGTCATCAGGTAGAGCCAGAAACCGAAGACGGTTATTGGCCCCGAGTCGTGGTGATGGTCATCGTGCCCATGGTCATCGACATGGGCGTGTCCAGCATTGGTCACTAAGTTCGACATGGTTTAAGCCTGTTCCAACGAGGTTTCTACACGGTTGGCCGGAATCTTCTTCTCGGCTACCAGGCGAGCGTGCTGCTCGGCTTCGATGCGTTCGATCGTTTCGACCGGCACCATGTAGCCTTGATCATCACGGGCAGCGTGAATGATGAAGTAACCGATGGTGCCTACCAGGCCCACGATTGCCAGCCACCAGATGTGCCAGATCATCGCGAAACCGAACACGGTCAACAGCGCACCCATCACCACGCCAGTGGCGGTGTTGTTTGGCATGTGGATCGGCTCGTAGTGCGCAGGTTTCTGGTACGCAGTACCGTCTTCCTTGGCTTCGGTGAACGCATCAATGGTGTTCGCGGTAGGGATCACGGCGAAGTTGTAGAACGGTGGTGGCGACGAGGTCGACCATTCCAGGGTGTGGCCGTTCCATGGGTCGCCGGACTCGCAGGCGTTCTGCTTACGGTCACGGACGCTCACGTACAGCTGGATCAGCTGGCAGGCAATGCCCACAGCGATCATCACCGCACCGAACATGGCGACGTACAGGTACGGCACCCACTCAGGGTTGGTGGTGGCGTTCAGACGACGGGTCATGCCCATGAAGCCCAGTGCATAGAGCGGCATGAACGCGACGAAGAAGCCCGAGATCCAGAACCAGAATGCAGCCTTGCCCCAGCCTTCGTGCAGCTTGAAGCCGAACGCTTTCGGGAAGTAGAAGCTGAAACCTGCGATGTAGCCGAATACCGCGCCGCCGATGATCACGTTGTGGAAGTGAGCGATCACGAACAGGCTGTTGTGCAGGACGAAGTCAGCACCCGGGATGGCCAGCAGTACGCCGGTCATGCCGCCGATGGCGAAGGTCACCATGAAGCCCAGGGTCCACAGGACCTGGCTGGTCATGCGCAGACGACCGTGGTAGATGGTGAACAGCCAGTTGAACAGCTTCACCCCCGTCGGGATGGAAATCAGCATCGTCGCCAGGCCGAAGAAGGCGTTGACGCTGGCCCCCGAACCCATGGTGAAGAAGTGGTGCAGCCACACCATGAAGCCCAGTACCGAAATGGCGCCCGATGCATAGACCATCGAGTGGTGACCGAACAGGCGCTTGCCGGTAAAGGTCGAGATCACTTCGGAGAAGATACCGAACGCCGGCAGGATCAGGATGTACACCTCAGGGTGACCCCATGCCCAGAACAGGTTCACGTACATCATTGGATTGCCACCAAGTTCATTGGTGAAAATGTGGAAATCCAGGTAACGGTCAAGCGACAGCAGCGCCATGGTAGCGGCCAGGATCGGGAACGAAGCCACGATCAGCACGTTTGCCCAGGTGCAGGTCCAGGTGAAGATCGGCATGTCCATCAGTTTCATGCCAGGGGCGCGCATCTTCAGGACGGTGGCCAGGAAGTTGACCCCCGTCAATGTCGTCCCGAGTCCTGATAACTGCAGCGCCCAGATGTAGTAGTCCACACCCACGCCCGGACTGTATTGCAGCCCCGACAATGGCGGATACGCAACCCAACCGGTCTTGGCGAATTCGCCGACGCCCAGGGACACGTTGATCAGCACCACGCCCGAAACCAGCAGCCAGAAGCTCAGGGAGTTCAGGAACGGGTAGGCAACGTCACGCGCACCGATCTGCAGCGGCAAGGCAAGGTTCATCAGGCCGGTGAAGAAAGGCATCGCCATGAAGATGATCATGATCACACCGTGGGCGGTGAAGATCTGGTCATAGTGTTCAGGTGGCAGGTAGCCAGGCGAACCCTCGGTGGCCATGGCCAACTGGGTACGCATCATGATGGCGTCGGCAAAACCACGCAGCAGCATGACCATGGCCACGATGACGTACATGACACCGATTTTCTTGTGGTCGACCGAGGTCAGCCACTCGGTCCACAGGTAGGTCCACTTCTTGAAGTACGTGATACCCGCAAACAGTGCCAGACCACCCAGCGCGATCATGGCGATGGTCACCATCACGATCGGCTCGTGGAATGGGACCGCGTCCCAACTTAATTTACCAAACATCGTTTACTCCTCTGCCCCAGCAGTTGAATGCGCGCCTGTGTCAGAACCTTCAACCACGGCCACTTCTTTCTTCTCGTGCTTGACCGGCTTGCCTGGCTTCATACCTTCGTACTTGTCGACGATTTTCTGAAACAGGTTCGGTTCAAACGCGGAGTACAGCGCGACAGGGTTGTTCTGGCTTGGTTTGGTCAGGGCGTCGTACTCAGCTTGATCAAGCTGTTTAGGTGCGGCCTTGACTTCGGCTACCCAGGCGTCAAATTCTTCCTGGCTCGTCGAGATCGCTTTGAATTTCATGCCGGTGAAGCCAGCGCCGCTGTAGTTGGCGGAGATGCCTTCCATTTCAGCTTTCTGGTTGGCGATCAGGTGCAGCTTGGTCTGCATGCCTGCCATCGCGTAGATCTGGCCGCCCAGGGCTGGGATGAAGAACGAGTTCATCACGGCGTCGGAGGTGATCTTGAAGTTCAGCGGAGTGTGTTCCGGGAACCGGATCTGGTTCACAGTGGCGATACCCAGGTCCGGGTAGATGAACAGCCACTTCCAGTCCAGCGCGACCACTTCGATGTTGATCGGCTTGACGTCCGATTCCAGCGGACGGTACGGGTCCAGTGCGTGGGTGGACTTGTAGGTCACATAACCCAGGGCAATGATGATGAGGATCGGGACCAGCCACACCGCGATTTCGATCTTGGTGGAGTGCGACCACTTCGGCGCGTAGGTGGCGCTGGTGTTGGACGCGCGGTATTTCCAGGCGAAGGCGAAGGTCATGATAATCACAGGGACCACGACCAGCAGCATCAGCAGGGTGGCGGTGATGATCAGGTTTCGTTCATCCAGACCGACCTGTCCTTTTGGGTCGAGCAAGGTCCACTTGCAGCCTCCCAGCATTAACATCATGCCAAGCAGCGGCAAAAAGCCTAGTAATCGGGGGTACCTGTTTTTACTCATCTCACGACCTCTAAAGCAGCTTGCGCAATGCAGTTGGGTTTTGATCGCCAACACTTCACCCTGCCAAGGGTTGGCATTTCTCTTCGATTGAATAAGAGCCAGCCCGCTACGTCATAGGTGTACGTTTCACGGACCTGCGGTGAGTTCTTATTCGATTTCGTGGCTAAAGGCCTTGTTACAGACCAATTCCATTTGGTGCGGAATAGTTGAAAGGCTGCCGGAACCTGGGATCGCACAGAGCCTTCCATCTGCTCCTCGACCGCCCCAATGCTCAAATATTGAACAGCACCGGACATTCAGTGCGGGCGATTGTAGTTAGCTAGCGATGTATAAACCATGTCTGATACAGAAATAATTTTTATCGATTACAGCAATAATCCTTCACCATTCCTGCAACGGTTCGTGATGTTATCGCGTTCAATTCTCAACAAAAACCACAAAAACTGCGTTGTCATTGGGCAGATTGCCACTCCCCTTACGCACCGTAAGGGTATGGTAAACGCAGTAAAGTCCCCATAAAACAAGGCATTTGCAGACCCGTCCGGTGCTCGGACTCCACGCACATGGCGGTGTCTTTCAAACCACGAACTGACAGCACAGTTTGCGCACCGGATGCAAATCCAGAGGCCAGTTCGGCCGGTTTCGAACCGCCTGCGACAGCCTCCGTGTGACAACATGTCGCACGCTGCGCAGCGCTTTTGTTGCCGCTCGTCACGGCGCTTTCACAAATCCCTGCGAACCAAAACGCCCCGGCCTTCACTCAAGGAGACCGGGGCGTTTCGTGGCGCGGATTCAGGCTTTGGGGTGGCGATTACGATAGATGCACAGGGGCACCAGGATCACGGTCAGCACGAAGGCGACCAGCGCCCATTGCGCCAGGGACAGGCCGAGGATCGGCGGATAAGGCGTGCTGCAGAAGCCGTCGACCTGGAAGCCCAGGGGAAACACTTTGGCCAGGGGCAGGTCATCAACGATCGGCTGCAGCACATCGATGCCGCAACTGACCTGAGGGAAGAACTGGGTGTACACATGGTGACCGGCAGCCGCCACACCGCCCACGGCGCTGAGCACCACCAGGCCCTCAAAGAACGTAACGGCCCCTTTGGTACGCATCGCGGCCCCGATGAACGCAAAGAACGCGATCAGCAGCAAGGCGTAGCGTTGCAGGATGCACAGTGGGCACGGCGCTTCGCCCAACACCACTTGCATGTACAGCGCGCCGCCGATCAGCGCCAGGCAGATGATGCCCAGCAACACCAGAAAGCGCCGCTCCCTGCCCAAACGCATTTCGTCACTCATCTCCGGTTTCCTTTGTCTGTTTGCCTGATGGCAACAAGTTTACACACAGGCACCCGTTAAAACAGAGAGGGGTTAACAACGGATTAATCAGGAAAAATGAAGAATCCAATGTGGGAGGGGGCTTGCCCCCGATGCGATGTGTCAGCGAAAGACAAGCTGACTGACCCACCGCTATCGGGGGCAAGCCCCCTCCCACATTGGACAGCATGGCTGCTGAGGGATTATTCCAACGCCGCAGCGGGGCCGAAGAACTCATAGCGCACCTGCTTGTGCGGTACGCCCAACGCCTTCAGATGCCGCTTGATCGCCGCCATGAAACCCTTGGGCCCCAGGAAGTACGCATCAATATCGCGCTGCTCGGGCAGCCAGGCCGCCAGTTGCTCCTGGCTCAGCAGGCCGACCGTGTCCGCCGCCGGGCTCACGCCGTCGTCCTCGGCATAGCAATAGAAACGCTTGAGCTGCGGGTGCCTGGCCGCCAGCGTATCCACCCAGTCACGGAACGCATGCACGCCGCCGTTACGCGCGCAGTGGATAAAATGCACCGGGCGCTGGGTGGCCAGGGCCGCTTCGAGCATCGGCAGGGTTGGCGTAATGCCTACCCCGCCGCTGATCAGCACCAGCGGCTTGTCGCTGGCGGCCAGGGTGAACTCGCCCGCTGGGGGGAACAGGTCAACAGTTGCGCCGACGTGCAGTTGGTCATGCAGGTAATTGGACACCCGCCCGCCGGCTTCGCGCTTGACGCTGATGCGGTACACCCCGGCATCGCTCAAGGCCGACAGGGAATAGTTACGACGCACTTCCTCGCCATCGAGCACCAGCTTCATGCCGATGTATTGACCGGGGGCAGCGTTGAGGATCGGGCCGTTGTCCGCCGGGGAAAAGTAGAACGAGATGATCTCGGCGCTCTCCTCCACACGCTTGACCAGCACGAACGGCCGCGCACCGCGCCAGCCACCGGGGGCCTGGGCTTTCTCGTCGTAGATAGCCGCTTCGGCGCCGATCAGGATGTCCGCCAACTGGCCATACGCCGCGCCCCACGCGCTCATTACTTCAGGGGTGGCTATCTCGCTGCCCAGCACCTCGGAAATAGCCCGCAGCAGGCACGCACCGACGATCGGGTAGTGTTCCGGCAGGATCTGCAAGGCCACGTGCTTGTTGATGATTCTGGCCACCAGGTCGCCCAACTGGTCCAACTGGTCGATATGCCGCGCGTACATCAACACGCCATTGGCCAGGGCACGGGGCTGGTCGCCGCTGGCCTGGTGAGCCTGATTGAACAGTGGGCGAACTTCAGGGTATTCGGACAGCATCATGCGGTAGAAATGGGTGATCAGCGCTTCGCCGCCGCTTTCCAGCAGGGGCACGGTGGATTTGACGATGGCACGATCTTGGGCACTCAGCATGGGAGACTCCTGGTCTTTTCACTAATGCCTTTGTGTACTCACTAATCATGCCAATCGATAAAGTTTTACTTTTCAATAACTTAAATATTATGTAGTCAGTATGACTTCGTACAACTTATAGTCATAAGGACTACAAGGAGTCATTATGACTGCAAAGCCGCTGCTCACCACCCTGCTGCCGCTGGTTGCCGACCTGTCCCGGGAACTGCCCGAAGGCGAGCGCTACCGACGCCTGTTGCACGCCATGCGCGCCCTGCTGCCGTGCGATGCCGCCGCGTTGCTGCGCCTGGATGGCGAGTGGCTGGTGCCGCTGGCCGTGGATGGATTGAGTGCCGATACCCTGGGCCGACGTTTCAAAGTCAGCGAGCACCCGCGTTTCGAGGTGTTGCTGAGCAGCCCCGGCCCTACCCGCTTCGACAGCGACAGCCCGTTGCCCGACCCTTACGACGGCCTGGTGGACGGCCTGCACGGGCACCTGGAAGTCCACGACTGCATGGGCTGCCCGCTGTTTATCGACGACCGGCCCTGGGGCCTGCTGACCCTGGACGCCCTCGACACCGAGCGCTTTGAACGGGTCGAACTCGACGCCCTGCAAGCCTTTGCCAGCCTTGCCGCCGCCACCGTCAACGTCGCCGAGCGCATTGAACGCCTGGCGTTGCGCGCCGAAGACGAGCACCAGCGTGCCGAGATCTACCGTCAGGCCAGCGGCCAGCAGCACAAGGAAATGATCGGCCAGAGCAAGGCGCACAAGCACCTGGTGGAGGAAATCAAACTGGTGGGCGGCAGTGACCTGACCGTGCTGATCACCGGTGAGACCGGGGTCGGCAAGGAGCTGGTGGCCCAGGCGATCCACGCCGCGTCGGCGCGTGCCGACAAACCCCTGATCAGCCTCAACTGCGCCGCGCTGCCCGAGACCCTGGTGGAGAGCGAGCTGTTCGGCCATGTGCGCGGCGCCTTCACCGGTGCGCTGAATGAACGCCGGGGCAAATTCGAACTGGCCAATGGTGGCACGCTGTTCCTGGATGAAGTGGGCGAGCTGTCGCTGACGGTGCAGGCCAAGCTGCTGCGGGTGCTGCAAAGCGGCCAGTTGCAGCGCCTGGGTTCGGACAAGGAGCATCAGGTGAATGTGCGCCTGATTGCCGCCACCAATCGTGACCTGGCGGAAGAAGTCCGCAATGGCCGCTACCGCGCCGACTTCTACCACCGCCTGAGCGTCTACCCACTGAAAGTGCCTGCGCTGCGTGAACGCGGGCGCGACGTACTGTTGCTGGCCGGGTTCTTTCTGGAGCAGAACCGCTCACGCATGGGCCTGGGCAGCCTGCGCCTGACCAGCGATGCCCAGGCGGCGCTGCTGGCCTACGACTGGCCGGGCAATGTGCGCGAGTTGGAGCACTTGATCGGACGCAGCGCGCTCAAAGCCCTGGGCCACTGCCGCGAGCGGCCGAAGATTCTCAGCCTGAGCGCTTCAGACCTCGACCTGCCGGATGTCAGCGCAGCGACCCTCGACGCACCGCTCGCCAGCGCCCCCGACGTCACTGGCGACCTGCGCCAGGCCACCGAACACTTCCAGCGCCAGGTCATCAGCGCCTGCCTGGAACGCCATCAACACAACTGGGCCGCCGCCGCCCGCGAACTGGGCCTGGACCGTGCCAACCTCGGCCGCATGGCCAGGCGGCTGGGCCTGAAATAACCCGAAATGTGGGAGAGGGCTTGCTACACAACTCTGTAGCGCCCAACCGTAACCACGATGCGAAGCGAGCCGCTCTTGACCTTGATCTTGATCTGCTTTTGATCTCAGGCGCCCCGTTAAACCACGCTGGCCGAACGCAGGCTTGAATTCGTGGGTAACCCGGCAGGACGCCGGGTTAGCCGCACTGGGCCATGGATGGCCCATTGCGGCGGCCCACGGATTCAAGCCGGAGAGAGGGCACACCGAGCCTAGGCGAGGTGCCGAGTGGTGGGGCAGGAGCGTTTTGCTTACTTTTGCGCTTTTCAAAAGTGAGCCGCTGTAAAAGCGGAACCCATAGCAGCCGTTACCGCAGAAATGGATATGTACTCGGTCCAATCCAACATCCTGGTCGGCTCTGAGGCCGCCATCGGGGGCAAGCCCCCTCCCACAGGTGCGGTGTCGCACCAAAATTGTGTAGATACCTATCGCTACGGGGGCTTGCCCCCTCCCACATCAGACCTGTTTCGCATGCAAAATCGGGGTCACCGGCTTGGGTTTACGAAACACCAGCACATTGCCCAGCATCACCAGCACCAACCCCGCCAGCGCCGGGGCGGTCCACTGATAGCCCTCGGCAAATGCCGATACATTCAGCGCCACCACCGGGAACAACACCGTGCAATAGGCCGCCCGCTCCGGCCCCATGCGCCCCACCAGCGTCAGGTAGGCGGTAAAGCCAATCACCGAACCCGGGATCACCAGGTACCACAGCGCACCGATATACCGCGCACTCCAGTCCATCTCGAACGGAATACCACGCACTGCGCAATAGGCCGCCAGCATCGCCGCACCATAGGCCATGCCCCAGGCATTGGTGGTCAACGGCTTGAGCCCGGCTTTCTGCTGCAAGCTGGAGAGCATATTGCCCGCCGAAAAGCACATCGTGCCCAGCAAGGCCAGGCCCAGGCCGAGCAAGGTCTGCGGGCTGGCGGTATGCCCGGCCACCTCCGGCCAGAACAAAAAGCCCAGGCCCAGCAACCCAAGCGCGCCGCCCATCAACACATTGCGTGCGACCCGCTGACCGAAAAACACCCGGGCATTCAGCGCGTTCCACAAGGTCGCCGTGGAAAACACCACCGCCACCAGCCCGCTGGGGATCCACTGGCTGGCGGTGAGAAAACACATGAAATTGACGCAAAACAGGCACAGGCCCTGCGCCAGGCAAATCAGGTGCCCGCGCCGGTTCATCACCTGCAGCCGGCGACTGAGCAGCAACAGCACGAACAGCACCAGCGCCGCCAGGCCAAAGCGATAAACGATCGATACGGGAATCGCCACCACGCCCAACTGCCATTTGAGCGCGATCCAGGTGGTGCCCCAGATCAGCACCGTGAGTAGATACAGGGAAAGGTTCATAGCGGGCTCCGGTAAGTGAGCCACAGTGTCGCTTTTACCGCGTGCGGTTCTCTTGCACATTCTTGCGCTTTTGTAAGACACGGGGCTCACAGCGCCATGACGGCGCGGTAGGATGCAAAACGTCGGAGAACACAGCATGCCAGCACTGGAATCCCTGCAAGTCTTTCAAGCCCTTAACCGCTCGCCCAACGCACGCCTGCAAGCCTGCGCCGAGCTCGGTGACGGTTTGTCCGCAGCATTGTGGAGCAACCACCACGATTCCCAGGATTACCAGGCGCCCAGCCATCACACGTTGTCGTGCTACATCGGCGGCGGCACCGGCACTTTTCGCCGTGATCAGCCGGGCGTCAAGGGCGGTCCGGACAAACTGTGCATCCTGCCGGCCGAGCATCAATCGGCATGGGTGATCAATGGTCAGATTCGCCTGGCCCATGTGTATTTCAGCCCCGAACAATTTGCCCTCGGCTGCGTCACCCTGCTTGACCGCGAACCCCGCGAGCTGCAATTGCGCGAAGGCACCTTCCTCGAAGACGCCCGCCTGTCCGGATGCTTTCACCAGTTGATTGCCCTCAACTGGCACGAGCCCGGCGAGCGCCTGCTGACCAGCAGCCTGGCCCACGAAATGCTCAGTCACACCCTGCTCAGCCAGGTCGGCGCCCGTGACGGCCTGCGGGTAAAAGGTGGGCTGGCCGCGCACCAGCGGCGGCGGTTGGTGGAGTACATCGACCAGCACCTGCAGGACGCCATCAGCCTCGGCCAACTGGCGGGCCTGTGCGCGCTGTCGGAGTATCACTTCGCGCGCATGTTCCGCCAAAGCTTCGGCCTGCCGCCCCACCAGTATTTGCTGGCGCGCCGGCTGGCACGTGCGAAGAGCCTGCTGCGCGGCAGCGCCCTGGCCGTGGGGGAGATCGCCTTGATGTGCGGTTTCTCCAGCGCCAGTCATTTCAACCAGCGCTTTCGCCAAGCCATGGGGGCGGCGCCCGGGGACTATCGCCAGGCCTTTCGCGCCTAGCCCATCAAGCCCAGCGTCTTGGCCTTGGCCACCGCCTGCGTGCGTCGCTCCACCCCGAGTTTGCTGTGGATACGCCGCGCATGGGTCTTGACCGTGTGCAGGGAGATATACAGGCGGTCGGCAATTTGCAGATTGGAGTTGCCCAGGGCGATCAACTGCAACACTTCCAGTTCGCGCTGGCTCAGCGGGTTTTGCGTGACGCCGACGGGCGACGCTTGCGGTTCGAGCCCCAACTCACTCAATAATCCCGGGGCACGTAGACGCAACTCGCGCACCGCCTGCTGCACCTGGCAACGCGCGGCCAATGCCAGGCCGGCTTGCAGCGCCAGTCGCGCCCGGGTCGGCTCTCCGAGGCGCCAGGCCACCTCGCCCAGCACCAACTGCAGCTCGGTTTCCAGGCACAGCATGCCGCGTTGCCGGGTGCTGTCGAGCAAGGCGCCGAGACGCTCAAGCGGCTGTTCGGCGCAGCCCAGCCTGACCTCGGCCAGCACCAGCAGGTACTCAAGACGCGGGATCAATTCCAGTGTGGCCGGCGGCGCCTGCTTGGCGCAGGGCCCATGAAAGTGGCGCAGCACGCGGCGCATCGCTTCCACCGTCAATTCCGCGCGCCCCTGCTGCAACCAGAAATGCCCGCTGACCAACAACAGCACCGCGCGGTACACCAGCACGGGGACGTGGCGCTGCTGCATCAGCCGCTCGGCATCGCGCAGCTGGATAAACGCCTGGGCGTAATCACCGCGATTGGCCGCCAGCAGCGCCAGCCCGAGAAATCCGTAGAGCACCCGCTTGTCCTGGCTGTGCAGGCAGATGTTCATACCGACCTCGAAACATTCGCCCGCCAGGGCGTCCTGCCCTTGACGCAACGCCAGATGCCCGCGTCGCAGGGCGATACGCCCCATCAGTGGCCCCGCCTGCAAGCGCTGCTCGACCAGCATCGCTTGCACACCTTCCAGCAGGCTGTGCGCCCGGTAAGGCGCGCCGCGCTGTTCCAGCAACTGGGCGTGATCCAGCTCCAGCAAGGCCTCCAACACCAGCGAACCGTGGGCGCGGGCCAGGCACAGCGCTTCGCGATTGAAGGTCTGGGCGACATCCAGCTCACCGCGCAGCAGGGCTTGCTGTGTCAGGCCCGACAGGCACATCAGGCGCGATGTCCAGGCACTCTCGGGCAAGGCTTGCAGCGCATCGAGGAAATGCGCGCGGGAACCTTCGGCATCGCCGCTCAGGTGCAGCAGCCAGCCGGCCTGCGCCTGCCAGCGCGCCACCAGGTGACGCTGCGCCGTCGCCGTGGGTCGCGGCGCGAATCGAGCCAACTGGTCGATGCACACCGCCGCCTGCTCGAAGCGCCCGGCAAACAGCAGTGCCGCCGTGACCAGCCCGACCAATTGCGCCGAGCCGAGCATCAATTCATCACCATGCTGCTCATGCAGGCGCAACAGCAACACGGCATTTTGCCCGCGAAACAAGTCTTCGAAACTGAAGTGCTGCAACAGGCTCACCGCCGCCTCGTATTCCTGCGCCAGCAGCGCCTGCTCGAAGGCGGCCTGCCAGTCCTGCTCGGCACTGAACCACTGGCAGGCGCGCCGGTGCCAGGCGCGCTTGGCCGGCCAAGGCTCTTCGCGCAGCAGGCGCGCCAGGGGTGCAAATATCTGCAGCCAATCGGTGCTGCCTTCCCAGGGCTGGATAAACGCACCGAGCGCTTGCAGCTCGCGCAGGTACTGAGCACCGTCACCAAAGCCGAACAGATGTTCACACAGGCCCGTGTTGAAGCGCGGCAGGTTGGCGAGCACCCGCCAGGCTTCGGCCAACTCCGCCGGCAAGCTGTTGAACACTTCGTGTTGCAGATAATCGAGCAAGGTTTTATCGGCGTGGCCGTCATTGAGTAACGCGATGCGCGCTCCGGCACACCAGCCTGCGCTGAATTGCATGACACTCTCGACAGTCTGCCCAGGCCCGAGCAATGCCTGGATTTCCGTAGCATTGAAGGCCAGTTCAGCGCTGCCGCACTCCAGCAATTCATCATCAAGCAACAGCCGTGGCCAATTGCACAATGGTCGGCGTCGCGCGCCCAGCCACCAGGTCAGCGCCGGGCTGCTGCTGGCGAGCAACCGGTCCAGCAAGGCGTCCAGCTCGGGCGCGGGCAGGCGGCAGAAATCATCCAGGCACACCCACGCCGTGGGTTGCCAGCGCCCCAGATCCAGCAATAACGTGGCTTCATCGGTGTAGGGCAACCCAAGGCTGTGGGCCAGGCGCCGGGAAAAATCATCAGGGCACGCCACGCCACCATTGAGTGCCAACCAGTACACCTGGCAGCCGGACGGCGCCTGCAGTGCACATTCGGCGAGCAGCGCGCTCTTGCCGCTGCCAGCCGGCGCGCACAACAACTTCACACGCGCCGACGCCGCGAGCAACGCTGCGGCCAGGCGCGGGCGCAGCACATGGTGGGCGGACAGCCGGGGCATAAATCCGGGACGGTCCAGGCAGCGTGTCAGGGCGGTCATTGCTGCATCCTGCTTTTTTATTGTGATGCAACCCTAGTCCTGCGGTGGGCGGTTGTTGAAGAAGTATTCAGCAGGGTGATTAAGGGCCATGCACAAAACCCGATGTGTATGCAGACCAATGTGGGAGGGGGCTTGCCCCCGAAGACGTCGGCCCAGCAAACATTGATGTTGGTTGACGCACCGCTATCGGGGGCAAGTCGAATAGTCGCACCGCCCCCCCCCACAGGGGATCTGCGCTTAATTAGGGCTTGCTCCCCCCACAGATTGATTGCATTTGAGTCGAGGATCAGCGCACGCCTTCAGACCTGAGCGCCGCCGGGGTGTAATCCGCCGCCTTGGCCGCGAAGCCGAACACGAAGCTGCTCTTCTCCTCGTTTTTCATGCCCAGCGCGAGGTAGCGTCCGGCAATCAGGTCGTAGAGGGTTTCCACGGTGTAGGCCGGCACCTGGTGGTCGTAATAGAACTGTGCGTGGCCTTCGGCGACGCGCCACAGTTGGCCGCGACCGTCGTAGTGGTCCACCAGGGCGACCTGCCAGCTGTCCTCGTCGATGTACATGTGGCGCTTGGCGTAGATGTGCCGCTCGCTCGGCTTGACGGTGCCGACCACTTCCCAGACGCGATGCAGCTCATAGCGGGTCAGGTCCTGGTTGATATGCCCGGCCTTGATGATGTCGTCGTACTTGAGGGTGGGCGAGTCGAGCTTGTAGCTGTTGTAAGGGATGTACAGCTCCTTCTTGCCCACCAGTTTCCAGTCATAGCGGTCGGGCGCGCCGGAGAACATGTCGAAGTTATCCGTGGTGCGCAGGCCGTCGGAGGCGGTGCCCGGCCCGTCATACGACACCTGCGGCGCGCGCCTTACACGGCGCTGGCCGGCGTTGTAGATCCAGGCGAGGCGCGGTTCTTTCACCTGGTCGAGGGTTTCGTGCACCAGCAGCACATTGCCGGCCAGCCGCGCCGGCGCGGTGACCGATTGCTTGAAGTAACTCAGCACGTTGGCCGCCTTGGCCGGGTCGATATCGGGGATGGCCTGGGGCACCGCGACTTCTTCTTCGAAGCGGATCGGCGTGTAGCTGCCGTTGGTCTGGGGCGTGGCCTGGGTGATGATGCGGCGCAGGTTGCCGCCGTGGTAGCGGGTGATGTGGTTCCACAGCACCTCCACGCCATTTTTCGGGATCGGGAACGCGTAGTAACGGTTACCGGTGAAATTTTCCAGACCGTTGCCGTCGTTGATCGCCTTGACGTTGAGGGCGCTGCGCTTGATCGACTCGTAGACATCGGCCGGCAGGTTGACCGTACGGTGGCTCGGGTACACCGGGATCTTGTAGGTCTCGGGGTAGCGCTTGAACATCGCCACCTGGCCGTCTGAAAGCTTGTCCTTGTACTTGTCGACGGTGGCGGCGGTGATCACGAACAGCGGCTTTTCAGCGGCGAACGGGTCGGCGAGAAAGCCCTTGCTGTCCACCGCGCCGGCGTTTTTCGGGATGCCGCCGGTCCAGGCCGGGATCGAGCCATCGGCGTTGCCGGCTTTTTCGGCGCCGACCGGGGTAAGTGTGGTGCCAAGCTTGGCGGCTTCTTCCGGCGATACCGCTGCCATTACGTGGGCGGCCAATAGACTCAGGGCCAGCACTGCAATTGTCTTACGCATAAGTTCTTGTCCTTCTTTTAAGCCAAATCAGAAGTTCACGCCGAAGCTGAGGGCGAGGAAGTCGCGGTCGGTCAGGGTGTTGTAGTCGCCGCCAAAGAAGTCGGTGTAGCTGAGGCTGGCGGTGTAGGTGCTGCGGTAGTCCGCGTCCACGCCGACGCTGATGGCCTTGGCGCCTTTGTTGAAAATCCCGTTGGGGCCGTAGCCGGCGACGTCATGGGACCAGGACAGGTTGGGCTTGAGGTTCACCCCAGCAATCGCGTTGTTGTAATCAAGGATTGCCCGTGCGCGGTAGCCCCAGGAGGTGGAGGTGACGAAACCGTCGGTGTCACCCTGGAACCCATAGGCGCCGTACACCGAGTCGCGGCCATAACGCAGTCTGGTTTTGTCTTCCAGGCCGGCGACATGCACCACGGCCGCTTCGCCCACCAGGGTCAGGCGCTCGGCGCCCAGCACCTGGTCGAAGAACTGGGTCATGGTGCTTTGGATCTGGGTGATTTCCTTGCGGCGGTAGCCTTTGTTGTCATCGCCGAAATTGCTGCGGATGGGTGAGGCCAGTTGGCCGGCGATCGGGTTGATCAAGGCCAGGGTCAGGTCGGTGGTATTCAGTTGCACCGGCGCGTTGGGGCGGTAGCTGATTTCGCCGGTCCACGCCGTGCCGGTGGGCAGCGTGGTGGAAAAGCTGGCACCGAACAGACGGATGTCTTCGGGGTAATCGAGGTAGTACTGGCCACGACCGAGCATCGTGCTTTGAGCCAAACCGGCGCCGGAACCCGGCGCAATGGCGTTGGCGGTGTTAATAATGCGCCCGAGAGTGGCCAGGTTGGTGTTGGCCGTCAGGGTACCGACGGTCGGTGTGCGGCTGTGGTAGTTCATGAAATACAAGCCATATTCAGTGTCATCGCCCAGCCAGCGCAGGGCGGCGCCGAACTGGCCGGAGTCGCGCGCATCGCGGTCACCGGCACGCCGCACGATCACGCCTTCATTGGTGACGCCAAACCCTTGGCCAAAGGCAGCCGCCACCGGTTGCAACGGTCGGATCGCCGGGCTGCCTACGGTGTAGTTATTGGTGCAGCCGTCCGCCGCCACGTCACCGCCGAAGAAGGTGCCGCAGTTGTCCAGCACGGTCTGGTCCCATTCCAGCTGGTAGAAGCCTTCGACGGTCAGTTGATTGGTCAGGCTTTGGGAGGCAAACAGCATGTTCACCGGAATCAAGCCTTCCTTGATCTCGGCCCCCGGGCGACGGAATGCCGACACGTCGATCGGGTTGATGCTGTTGATGGAGTTGCCGATGAAGGTACTTTCGCCCCAACTGACCACCTGCTTGCCGGCGCGCACGGTGCCGGGCAGGTCGCCCAGGGAGTAGTTGTGGTAGACGAACGCGTCGAGGATCTGCGCACCGCTGGATTTGGCGCCTTCCTTGCGGTTGTGGTCGCTGATCGGCTTGAACTCGCGGTCTTCGTCCTTGAGCTCGAAGTCGTACCAGTACTTGCCGCGCACGAACACACCGGTGTCGCCGTATTTGAGTTCAAGGTCGTGCAGGCCCTTGAAGATTTTCGAGAAGGTTTCGCCCTTCTTGAAGTTCAGCCGCCCGTCATCTCCGGTGGACGCCTGACCCGTGCCGCCATTGACGGTGCCGACCAGGCTTCTGTCGGCATCCCGCGTGCCCCAGCTCGCACCGACCGACAGCGAAGAATCGAATTGCCCTTCGATCTCGCCGATGTTGAACGAAACAGCCTGTGCCTGGGCACAGCAGCCCACGGCAACCGCAGCGGCCAGCGCCTGTGGCGTGAAGATGGCGCGCATTGTTGTTTTTGTCATGCGTCTTCCCCGGTGAGTGACAGAAGGCCCCACCCTACTGCTGCCCATGGGGAGCGATAAGCGCACCAAGGAGGTATTCGTGTTGTCGCTCGAAAGGATGACAAGCCCCGCCGCCTGAGGCTTGGGCACGGGTCATGGATTGGATGGATGGCGGATTATCAGAAGAATCGATGACGGCACGGCAATTATTGTCGTTTTGGTAACAGTCCTTGTCCTGAACCGCTATTACTCATTCTGTTACAACCGATTATTCTTGCCTCGCTCTCAGGGCAAACAGCCCGCTCCCGAGTTGGGGAGAAAAGCTTGAATCCAATGGATTGTGACTATTTTCAATCTGTTACCCGTGTTCACTGACGTTGATTTATCGCTCCTTGATCCAACGTCTTACTTCGGCCGCTGCCTGTGCAGCGGCCTTTTTTATGCATGGAATAAAAACGGGGCGCCATCGACGCCCCGTAGGATTCTCTAATTTTATGGTAACGATCAGAGGCTGAACTTCTGCAAGTTGGCCATCATTTCCTTCAAGGCCTCGATAGTGTCCTTGGGGTGCGCCGCGCCTTCGAAGTCGCAGATTTGCTGCCAGTGCGCCGCCACGTCTTCCGGCGAAAAGCCCGCTTCTGGATCAAAGCCCACGCCCAGGCTGCGCTCCCAACGGGTCTTGCCGATCCAGCCGCCACCCACCTCGAACAGGCCGGAGGTTTCCTGGCAGGCTTCGCTGCCCAGGTACACCACCAACGGGCTGACCAGTTCCGGCTTGAGGCGCTCGAATACCTGCGGCGGGATCAGCCCCTCAGTCATGCGCGTGCCGCCAGTGGGGGCAATCGCGTTGACCAGGATGTTGTTCTTGCGCCCCTCCAGCGCCAGGGTGCGGGTCAAGCCATACAGGCCGAGCTTGGCCATGCCGTAGTTGGACTGGCCGAAGTTGCCGTAGATGCCCGAGGTGGACGCGGTGAAGATCACCCGGCCATACCCCTGCTCGCGCAGATGCGGCCAGGCGGCGCGCGTGACTTTGTAGGCGCCTTCGACATGCACCCGGTAAACCAGGTCCCAATCGCTGTCGTCCATTTTCTGGAAGGTTTTATCGCGCAGGATACCGGCGTTGTTCACCACCACGTCGATACGGCCGAAGGCATCCAGCGCGTTCTGCACGATTTTGTCACCATCGGTGACGGAGTCATGGTTGGCTTCGGCAATGCCGCCGGCTTCGCGGATTTCGGCCACCACCCGGTCGGCCGCCGAAGCATTGGCGCCCTCGCCCTGGGTCGAACCACCGAGATCATTGACCAGCACTTTGGCCCCGTGCCGGGCGAACAGCAGCGCGTGAGCCCGGCCCAATCCGCCGCCGGCACCGGTGACGATCACGACCTTATCCTGCAACTGCACTGACTGACTCATACCGAACTCCTCTGGCGACAATGGCTATGGCCAGAGTGTCGGGCACAGCGCCTCCGGTCACAATAAATACGCCCGACGCTGAATGGTGCTCGATAAGGCAGCGGGATGATGCCTTGGGGCAGGTGCCAGGCTCAGGAACAAGCCGCACGCACCGACTGCTGGCCAATATGCTCACGAAACGCCTGGTAATGCCTGAGCACCTGGACCGGTGCCTCGATCTGCGGGTAATGGCCGATGCCGGCCAGCGATACCGTATCGGCATGCGGCACCAACTGGCGGTAGCGCTCCACCATGTGCGCGCCGGAAATGGGATCGACCTCACCGTCGATGACGCGCAACGGCACGTCGTCGCGTTGCATCGCCGCCACCCAGCGGTCACGCAGGCGACGGCGCTGCGGGATATAGCTGATCAGTTTGTGCAGGATACGCGGGCCATCGTTGCGTTCAATCAGGCTCCAGAAATCATCCAGGGCACTTTCGCTGGGGCGCGTGCGGGGCCCAAATATCTGGTTGAAACTGCTGGCCAGACTGCTTCGTCCAGAAGCCCGGCCAATCATCCAGCCCAGGGGACTGAGCAATAACTTCTGCACCAAGGTTGCGCGATGGGTTTCAGGGAACAGCCCACCGTTGAGAAACACACAACTGGCCATCTGGAACCGGCCTTCATAATTCCGGGCCAGCAGTTCCTGGGCCACGCTGTCGCCATAGTCATGGGCCAACACGTGCACCGGTTTCGTCACCTGCAGGTGTTCGAGCAGCGCCTGCTGCAGATCCGCCTGCTCCAGCAGGCAGTAACCGTGATCCAGCGGTTTGGCCGAGTCGCCAAAGCCGAGCATGTCGCAGGCAATCACCAGATGGTGCTGGGCCAGGGGCTGCCACAGGTAGTGCCAATCCCAACTGGCCGTGGGAAAGCCATGAATCAGCAGCAGCGGCTCGCCCTGCCCGGCCACCCAATAACGAATGGACTGGCCGCGAAAGACGAAGTCCTGGCCGCGCTTGCGCCAGACGCTGAGCGGAATTTCTGCAAGTGGCATCAGCTTTTATACCCGGGGGCCTGGTGATCCAATGTGCGCAACAGCGCCGGCCAGGCCAGCGCTCCGACCATATCTTGGGCACTTTTTGTGACAGCTGCCACCATCGCCTTTGACGATGAAACCGGAACTAGGCTCACGATGTCGACCTCCTTGGCGCACTTATTATTATTTTTAAAGTGATGGGCCAGTCTAGTCAGACGCCCTGGCTTGCGGAGTTGCCTTCGCAGCCAGCTTGATGACTGGGCGAGTCAGCCAGGAGAATAGTACAAATCGGTGTCAGAGAAGCGCCGTCAATAAAAGCGCGCCGGACAGCGCGTCCACGGATGGCGCACCCACCTGTTACTGCTGCAGGGCCGTCACGAACTCGGCCAGCCACGGCTCGGCGTCGCTTTCCGGGGTCACGCTTTCGCTGGCGTCCAGGCGCAGCATCGGCAGCACTTCGCGTACGCCCAACTCACCGAACAATTCGCGCAGTTGCTCGCCGCCGCCGCAGAAGGTATCGCCATAGCTGGCGTCGCCCAGGCCAATGACCGCACCGGGCAGGCCGCGCCAGGCGGCAGGCAGTTGATCGCGAATACTCGAATACAGCGGCTGCAGGTTGTCGGGTAATTCGCCCATGCCGGTGGTCGATGTGACCGCCAGGAACGCCTCGGGGGCGAAGGCCTGCACCTGCGCCAGCGTGGCGCGCGGATCGTGCCAGGCTTCAAAACCCGCTGCGTTGAGGATGTCCCGGGCGTGGCGGGCGACTTCTTCTGCCGTGCCGTAGACCGAGCCGGAAAGGATGGCGACTTTCATCAATCTGATCCTGTCATTGAACGAAAGCGTAGGATATTAGCAGCTGCACCAGGGTTTCAGTGCCTGCCGTGCAACATTCAGAATTTGCCATAAACTTGCACCATCGGAACACGCCATGGAACGTTCAATGATTAACCCCAAGTTGCTGCAGATGGTTGTCAACGCGTCCAACGACGGCATCGTCGTTGCCGAACGCGAGGGCGACGAGAAGCCGCTGATCTACGTCAACCCCGCGTTCGAACGTCTGACCGGCTACACCCTGGACGAGATTCTCTATCAGGATTGCCGTTTCCTGCAGTCGGGTGATCGCGACCAGCCGGCCCTGATGGCGATCCGCGAGGCGCTCGACAGTGGCGGCGCCTGCCGCGAGATCGTGCGCAACTACCGCAAGGACGGCACGCACTTCTGGAACGAACTCTCGGTATCCACGGTGTACAACGCCGCCGACCAGCAGACGTATTTCGTCGGTGTGCAAAAAGACGTCACCACTCAGGTAAAGGCGCAGCAACGCGTGGCTCAGCTGGAAGCCCAGGTGGCCGAGCTTAAGGCCGAGCTGGCGGCGCTCAAGTCAACGAGCGGCGTTAACAAGCTGTAAAAAATGCCTTCTTTAGAGCAATAATGGCCTTTTAATGCGCAACCTTTGAGCTATATCAATGCACCGCGATGCTCTACTGACTCAGGACGAGCTGGATTTTATCCAGAACATGCAGCACAACCCGCAGCTCAACCTGCGGGATGCAGGGTCGAGCCTGACGGTCAATGGCGGTGCACAGATTCGCGACCTGCTGACCCGGTTGGCCGCCCATGACCAGGTCACCATCCAGGCGCAATTCGACAATCAGCAACTGACCTTCCCTCTGCATCTGGTAGAGGATGAATTTCATGCAGTGCATCTTCGGTTGGGCGTGCCGAGTATTTTTGAAGACGGGCCGATGGTCCGCCCATGGCGCCTGGCCCTTGAAGAGCCGGTGGCCCTGGAGAACAGCAAGGGCTACGCCAGCGCCCTGTGGGTGCATGAAGTGTCATTCAAAGGTGTGCTGGTAGAAGGGCGTGGCCGAGCCAGACCGCCGAAAACCTTCTCGTTGTGGTTCAGCCCGTCCGGTTACGAACGCATTGCGCTGCGCGGTACGTTGGAGCGGGAAACCGCCCGGGGATTGTTCGCCTACCGCCTGAATCAGAGTGACTCGGATGAAATCGAGCGCCTGCGCCAGTTCATCCTGCACCAGCATCGTCTGGTGCATCCGCATGTACATGCATGAGATCAGGTATCCAGGCCGCCACTGAGAAACTGCTGCAGAAGCTGCTGCATCTGACGCCCTTCACTGCCCAGGCAGCCAATGGACGTACCGGCCAGATCAGCCTGCACCAGGTCCGATGCAGCACCCGCCAGAAACAGCGGGCAGTTGAGGGTCAATGCCAGCCGGTTCAAGCGCGCTTCCAGGTCCTGCTTGTGTGCGTGGTTGGAGAAAATGACCATCGCCTGGGGGCGGATCTTTTCACAGACAAGGGTCAACTCCTCGACCGGCTGACCCAGGCCCAGCACCTTCACGGTCAAATCCTCCCCGCTCATCAGCAGCGCCGCCACCAAAAGCTCAAGTTTTCGGCACTCACCCGGCATGGCGCAGAGTAACACGCGGGGGGCCGCCGATGCGCTGGCTATCTGTAGACGCAGGAGCGTCTGCACGCGCAGGAAAGCGTCGAAAAACAGCCACTCGCTGGCCTGGCCGAAACCGCCCTGATGGCGCAGCAGGTCGTTCCACAGCGGCATCAGGATGTCCTGGAACGCGACGTTCAAGGGATAGCTCGAGAAAATCTGACCGTACACGCTTTCCAACTGGCGATCATCGAAAGCACTGATGGCCTGCAGCAGCCGAGCCCGCCACTGCGGCCATTCGCTGTCTGCAACCGCGTCGCGCTCGGCACGCAGCGCGTCGACCTGTTGAGCGTCACGGGCCAGAAGTTTGCCTACCTTGCTCACCGCGACGCCACGTTCAGTCCATTCGAGAATACGATTGACCGTCTCGATATCGCCCCTGGAGTAAAGGCGGTGCCCGCTTTCGGTGCGCACGGGCCGGATCAGACCATAGCGCCGCTCCCACGCCCGCAGCGTGACCGGATTGACGCCTGTCAATCTTGCGACTTCTCGAATGGGGAACAGTTGCGCCGAATCAATCGATGCCAGCTGCAAAGTGCTATCAGTCGGGGCAGTAATCACGTTATTTCTGACAAAAGTCACCAGGATTGGAGCCGCATTTAACGCCTTTAAACCTGTCTTTTTCAAGCTCCCTGGACTTCGGACCAATGTCACTGGCGTATTTTCCCAAAACAGGAATAATCCTTGCCTGTTTTTTCAGCGCAGTGGCACTACCCGCCGCTGCGCTCGTGCGCTGCCTACCCGGCCAAGCGCACCCGTTTATCTGGAGATACACAATGTCTACCTCTCCCGTCACCTTGATGGTTGCGCGCCGTGTGGCCAAAGGTCGCTATGAAGAACTGATGGCCTGGCTGCGCGAAGGCGAGCAACTGGCCACCGATTTTCCCGGTTACCTGGGCTCCGGCGTGCTCGCACCGCCTCCCCATGATGATGAATTCCAGATTATCTTCCGCTTCGCCGATGAAAAGACCCTGCATGCCTGGGAGTTTTCCGCGTCGCGCAGTGCCTGGCTGAGCCGTGGCAGCGAGCTGTTTGCCGACCCGTCCGAGCACCGTGTCAGTGGCATCGATGGCTGGTTCGGCGCCGTCGGCGCACGCCCGCCGCGCTGGAAACAGGCGGTGGCGATCTGGCTGGCGTTTTTCCCGGTGTCGCTGCTGTTCAATTTCGGCCTGGCCCCCCTGCTCGGCGAGTTGGACCTGTTCAGCCGGGTGCTGGTCAGCACCCTGGCGCTCACACCGTTGATGGTTTACTTCTTTATCCCGTTATCGACTCATCTACTGGCGAACTGGCTGCACCCGACGCCGTCCCGCAAGGCCGGCGAAGCCGCTGCCTGAGTACAGGGGGGGCGGGTCGCTGGTATAGTTTGCATCTGCCAGCGACTCGAGCCTCCCATGACTGCAACCAACGCCCCGATCCTGATCACCGGTGCCGGCCGGCGTGTCGGCCTGTATTGCGCCGAGCGCCTGCTGGACGAAGGGCAACCGGTGATCTTCAGCTACCGCAGCGAACGTCCGGGTGTGCAGCAATTGCGCGAACGCGGCGCGGTCGGCCTGTTTGCCGATTTTTCCAGCGAGGCGGGAATCCTGGCGTTCATCGCTGAGCTGAAGTCACGTACCGACGCGCTGCGTGCGATCATCCACAACGCTTCGGCCTGGGTCGCGGAAACGCCGGGCGACGAAAGCCGCGCCTTTATCGATATGTTCAGCGTGCACATGCTTGCGCCGTACCTGATCAACCTGCATTGTTCCCCCCTGCTGCAACGCTCGACACCGGCCGACATCGTGCATATCAGCGACGATGTGGTGCGCAAGGGCAGCCGTCAGCACATGGCCTATTGCGCCACCAAGGCCGGTCTCGACAGCCTCACGCTGTCGTTTGCCGCGCAGTTCGCACCGTTGATCAAGGTCAACGGCATTGCGCCGGCCATGGTGATGTTCAATGAAGGCGACGACGCGGCCTATCGCGACAGGGTCCTGGCCAAGTCGGCACTGGGCATCGAGCCCGGGCCGCAAGTGATCTACCAGAGTGTGCGTTACCTGCTGGACAACCCCTATGTCACCGGGACCACCCTGACCGTCAACGGCGGGCGGCACATCAAGTAAGCCGTTTGTGAGGATGTTGTATGACTTTGTCCCTGCCCCACCATTACCGCGAGATCCTCAAGGGCCTGGGTGAAGACCCCGAGCGCGAAGGCCTGCTCGATACGCCCAAGCGCGCCGCCAAGGCGATGCAGTATCTGTGTCATGGCTACGAGCAGAATCTGCAGGAAATCGTCAACGGCGCCTTGTTCGCCTCTGACAATGACGAGATGGTGATCCTCAAGGACATCGAGTTGTACTCGCTGTGCGAGCATCACCTGCTGCCCTTTATCGGCAAGGCCCACGTGGCCTATATTCCGACCGGCAAGGTGCTGGGCCTGTCCAAGCTGGCGCGCATCGTCGACATGTTCGCCCGACGCCTGCAGATCCAGGAAAACCTCACCCGACAGATCGCCGATGCCATCCAGGACGTGACCCAGGCCGCCGGCGTGGCGGTGGTGATCGAGGCCAGGCACATGTGCATGATGATGCGCGGCGTGGAAAAACAGAATTCAACCATGAACACCTCGGTGATGCTCGGCGCCTTCCGCGAGTCGAACACCACGCGCATGGAGTTCCTGCAACTGATTGGACGGAGCAAGTAGCAATGCCACAACTTCAACCAGGCATGGCGCGCATCCGGGTCAAGGACCTGTGCCTGCGCACCTTTATCGGCATCAACGAGGACGAAATCCTCAACAAGCAGGATGTGCTGATCAACCTCACCATCCTGTATGCCGCCCAGGAAGCCGTGCGCGATAATGACATCGACCATGCCTTGAATTACCGCACCATCACCAAGGCGATCATCGCCCATGTCGAAGGCAACCGTTTTGCCCTGCTCGAGCGCCTGACCCAGGAGCTGCTGGACCTGGTGATGAGTAACCAATCGGTGCTGTACGCCGAAGTCGAAGTGGACAAGCCCCATGCGCTGCGCTTTGCCGAGTCGGTTTCGATTACTCTGGCGGCCAGCCGCTGATACTCAAGTGAGCCCTATGAACGACCAACAACGCCTCGAACTCGAAGCCGCCGCCTTTCGCCGGCTGGTAGCACACCTGGACAGCCGCAAGGATGTACAGAACATCGACCTGATGAACCTGGCCGGCTTCTGCCGCAACTGCCTGTCCAAGTGGTACAAGGCCGAGGCCGATGAGCGCCGGATCGAGCTGAGCCTCGATGACGCCCGTGAAGTGGTGTACGGCATGCCGTACGCGCAGTGGAAAGCCCAATATCAAAAAGAAGCCAGCGCCGACCAGCAGGCCGCGTTCGCCAAAGGAAAACCCCATGACTGACCTGACCACCCTGCGCGCCAGCCTCAACAGCGGCGAGCACGTTTTTGCCGATACTCTGGCTTTTGTTGCCGCAGGTTACGACTACCAGCCGCAAGCCTTCACCAACGGCGAGGTGGAAAATGCCGCCGGCCAGAACGAAGGTTCGTGCAAGACCCTGGGGTTGGCGTTACTGGAGGGGTTGAGCGATCAGGAAGCGTTGCTGGCGTTTGGCGAGCATTACCGTGCGGTGGTGGCGACGCCTGAAGGCAGTGACCACGGAAATATCCGCGCATTGATCGCCCATGGTCTGGCCGGTGTGAAATTCAGCGCACAGCCGCTGACGCGCAAATCCTGAGTCAGACGCGGAGCAAAATGTGGGAGGGGGCTTGCCCCCGATGGCAGTGTGTCAGTCAGTACATCTGATACTGAAACACCGCAATCGGGGGCAAGCCCCCTCCCACATTTGTTTTGCAGCGTCGCTTAGTTCGCGCAAGAGCCTGGGGTTGGCGTTGCTGGAAGGGTTGCTGGTGTTTGGCGAGCATTACCGTTCGGTGGTCGCGACGCCTGAAGGCACTGACCACGGAAATATCCGCGCATTGATCGCCCATGGCCTGGCCGGCGTGAAATTCAGCGCACAGCCGCTGACCCGCAAATCCTGAGTCATACGCGGAACAAAATGTGGGAGGGGGCTTGCCCCCGATGGCAGTGTGTCAGTCAGTACATCTGATACTGAAACACCGCAATCGGGGGCAAGCCCCCTCCCACATTTGTTTTGCAGAGCTGCTTAGAACGAAGCGTCTTTCAGACCATCGAGGTAACGCTCAGCATCCAGGGCCGCCATGCAGCCGGCGCCGGCCGAGGTGATGGCCTGGCGGTACACGTGGTCCGCCACGTCACCGGCAGCGAAGATGCCTTCGATGTTGGTGGCTGTTGCGTTGCCTTCACGGCCGCCCTGCACCACCAGGTAACCGTCTTTGGCTTCCAGCACGCCTTCGAACAACGAGGTGTTCGGGGTGTGGCCGATGGCGATGAATACGCCGTCGACTGTCAACTCGTCGAAGCTGCCGTCGTTGTTCTTCAGGCGGGCGCCGGTCACGCCCATGTTGTCACCCAGGACTTCGTCCAGCGTGGCGTTGAGCTTGAGGATGATCTTGCCTTCAGCGACACGGGCGTGCAGCTTGTCGATCAGGATTTTCTCGGCGCGGAAGGTTTCGCGGCGGTGCACCAGGGTCACGGTGCTGGCGATGTTGGCCAGGTACAGCGCCTCTTCCACGGCGGTGTTGCCGCCACCGACCACAGCCACCGGCTTGTTGCGATAGAAGAAACCGTCGCACGTCGCGCAGGCGGAAACGCCCTTGCCCATGAACGCCTCTTCCGAGGGCAGCCCGAGGTAACGGGCGCTGGCGCCGGTGGCGATGATCAATGCGTCACAGGTGTACACGCCGCTGTCGCCGGTCAGGCTGTAAGGCTTCTTGGAGAAGTCGACCTTGTTGATGTGGTCGAACACGATCTCGGTTTCAAAGCGCTCGGCGTGTTCTTTCATACGCTCCATCAGCACCGGGCCGGTCAGGCCATGGACATCGCCCGGCCAGTTGTCGACTTCAGTGGTGGTGGTCAACTGACCGCCCGCCTGCATGCCGGTGATCAGCAGCGGCTTGAGGTTGGCCCGGGCAGCGTAGACGGCAGCGCTGTAACCGGCAGGGCCGGAACCGAGAATAATCACTCGCGAATGACGGGTATCAGACATGACTCACTCCTATCGACCGTCCGCACAACAAGACGGCTGGAATAAAAAAGGGACCACGAAGCACTTGGGGAAGGCTTGAACTCGCGGGCCCTGAAAATAATGGGTGCAGCGTATCGAGGGGGGCAAGATTAAGGAAATACGGAATAACAATCCAGCTCATAGGTGGTCTCTATGCAGTCGGCTCGGTCAATCGAGGCGTTTGTTACCGTTGATGTCGCCGCTTTCGCCCGGAATACAAAGCCGGTAAGGTCGGCCCGTTCGTCACTATGCTCGGAGTTATCCATGCCCGCCCCCGCTCTTTCCGGCCCGCAATACCTGCGCGAAGGCCTCAAACTGGTGCTGAGCCCCGGCCTGCGCCTGTTTGTGCTGCTGCCGCTGGCGATCAACCTGCTGCTGTTTGTGGGGCTGATCTATTTTGCCGGGCACCAGTTCAGCCTGTGGGTTGACCACCTGATGCCAACCCTGCCGAGTTGGCTGAGCTTTCTCAATTACCTGTTATGGCCGTTGTTTGTCGCGCTGGTGGTGCTGATGGTGTTCTTCACCTTCACCATGCTCGCCAACATCATCGCGGCGCCGTTCAATGGCTTTCTATCGGAGAAAGTCGAGGTGGTGGTGCGTGGCACCGACGACTTCCCCGCGTTCAGTTGGGCCGAATTGATCGCCATGGTCCCGCGCACCCTGGCCCGGGAAATGCGCAAGCTGGGCTACTTTCTGCCGCGGGCTATCGGCCTGTTCATCCTGTCGTTCATTCCAGTGGTCAACCTGATTGCCGCGCCGTTGTGGCTGCTTTTCGGCGTGTGGATGATGGCGATCCAATACATCGACTACCCGGCCGACAACCACAAGCTGGGCTGGAACGAAATGCTCGCCTGGCTGCGCCAGAAACGCTGGCAGAGCATGAGTTTTGGCGGAGTCGTCTACCTGGTGCTGCTGGTGCCGGTGGTCAACCTGCTGATGATGCCGGCGGCGGTCGCCGGGGCCACGCTGTTCTGGGTGCGCGAGCAAGGTGCCGAGGCGATGACGGGTCAGCAGGTAGCCCGGTCATAAATCCATCATCGCAGTGACACAATGACGACATGGCCCGCAGCGACACTGTGGGTCATGACGACAGCCTCGCTTCACATCACCCTGATCACCGAAACCTTCCCGCCGGAAATCAACGGGGTGGCCAACACCCTTGGCCGCCTGTGCGACGGTTTGCGCGCGCGCGGCCATCAAATCGAACTGGTGCGCCCCCGCCAGGGTGTCGACCAGAGCCGGCCGAGTGACGATGAGTTGCTGCTGTGCCGTGGCTGGCCGTTGCCGGGATATCCAGGGCTGCAATGGGGCCAATCGTCGATGCACAAGCTGCTGCGACGCTGGACCCGTCAGCGCCCGGATGTGTTGTACATCGCAACCGAGGGGCCGCTGGGCCTGTCGGCGTTGCGCGCGGCGCGACGCCTGGGCATCAGCGTGGTCAGCGGCTTCCACACCAACTTTCAACAGTATTCGAACCAGTACGGCTTGAGTCTGTTGAGTCGCCTGGTCACCCATTACCTGCGCTGGTTTCATAACCGGTCGACCTTGACGCTGGTTCCCAGCGCGAGTCAGCGCCTGGAGCTGGAGCGTCGGCACTTCGAGCGTCTCGGGATGCTGTCCCGGGGGGTCGATAGCCAACTGTTCCATCCGGCGAAACGCGACGACAGCCTGCGCGAAAGCTGGGGGGTGGAGAGCGACGATAGTGTGGTGCTGCACGTAGGACGCCTCGCCCAGGAGAAAAACCTGGGGCTGCTCAAACGCTGTTTCGATGCGTTGCAGAGCACTTACCCCTCGCGACGGTTCAAGTTGGTCATTGTCGGCGATGGCCCGCAGCGCGGCCTGTTGCAGCGCGACTTGCCCGAAGCGGTGTTCTGCGGCGCCCGGCGCGGCGAAGAGCTGGCACGGCATTACGCCTCGGGCGATCTGTTCCTGTTTCCGAGCCTCACCGAAACGTTCGGCAATGTGGTGCTGGAAGCCATGGCGTCCGGGCTGGGGGTGGTGGCGTACGACCAGGCGGCCGCCACCCAGCATATTCGCCATGGCTACAACGGTGCGCTGGCGATGCCGGGGGATGAGAACGCATTTTGCGATGCGGCCGTCTGGCTGCTGGAGGAGCGCGAGACCTTGCGCCGAGCGCGCTTGAATGCCCGACAACATGCCAGCCGCCAGGGCTGGCCGGCAATCGTCGAGCAGTTCGAGCGCCAGTTACGCGGTGCGTGCAATGACGGGCAACCAGCGCCCGTCTTGTCGCCGCTTACACCAGGCTCGTCAACGCCTCACGACTGAAGGGCAGAATGTCCGCCTCACGCCCCTCGCGCACCTTCACTGCCCAATCCGGGTCCACCAGCAGCGCACGGCCCACGGCGACCAGATCAAATTCCTCGTTATTCAAGCGCTCCAGCAGTTTCTCAAGGCTGGCCGGCTGCGCGACTTTATCGGTGTTGACCATGAACTGCAGGAATTCGTCATCCAGGCCGACACTGCCCACGGTAATCGTCGGCTTGCCCGTCAACTGGCGGGTCCACCCGGCCAGGTTGAGGTCGGAACCTTCGAACTCCGGTTCCCAGAACCGCCGCGTGGAGCAGTGGAAAATATCCACGCCGGCGTCGGACAACGGCTTGAGGAATTCGCCCAACGCCTCGGGGGTTTGCACCAGGCGCGCCGTGTAGTCCTGCTGCTTCCACTGGGAAAAACGCAAGATGATCGGGAAGTCCGGGCCGACCGCCGCGCGGGTAGCCTGGATCAGTTCGATGGCAAAACGTGAGCGGTTGGCCAGACTGCCGCCGTATTCGTCGGTGCGCTGGTTGCTGCCTTCCCAGAAGAACTGGTCGACCAGATAGCCGTGGGCGCCGTGGATTTCCACACCGTCCATGCCGATGCTCTGGGCATCTTTGGCCGCCTGGGCGAAGGCATTGATCACGTCCTTGATGTCCTGGGTGGTCATGCCGTGGACGACAACGTTGCCATCCTTGAGTTTCTCCATCGGGCCATAGGCCGGCACGCTGGCATCAGGTTCGGTACCGATACGGCGCACACTGCCCACATGCCATAACTGCGGAATAATCTTGCCGCCTTCGGCGTGGACCGCATCCACCACTTTCTTCCAGCCGGCCAACGCCGCTTCGCCGTAGAAGTGCGGCACGTTGGGGTAGCCGTTGGAGGCTTGATGGCCGACCACGGTGCCTTCGGTGATGATCAGGCCCACACCGGCGGCGGCGCGACGGCGGTAGTACTCGATCACTTTGGAATTGGGTACGCCGCCCGGTGAAAACGAACGCGTCATCGGCGCCATGACCACGCGGGTCGACAGTTGCAGTGCACCGAGCTGGAAAGGTTTGAACAAGGCTTGGACGGGCATGGAGCACTCCACATGAGGCGAATTTATGATGTGGATAATATGCACGCCGAAGCTTGCTGGGTAGCACTATTGATCTGAGTGATTAAGGCGATAAAAACAACCGAATACCTGTAGGAGCGAGCTTGCGCGCGAAGAGCCGGAGGGCGGCGCGTAAATCCTGAGCGTACGCGTCACCGTTGACGATTTTCGCGAGCAAGCTCGCTCCTACAACGAGGGGATTCAGGCCAGGGCTTTTTCGATGGCCTGGACGACCGTTGGATCATCCGGCGGCGTACGCGGCGAGAAGCGCGCAAGCACCCGGCCATCCTTGCCGAGCAGGAATTTTTCGAAATTCCAGGTGATATCGCCTGGAAACTCAGCGCCCTCGCCCGCCAGCAGGCGGTATAGCTGGTGACGATCAGGGCCGTTCACCTCAAGCTTGCTGCCCAGAGGGAACGTCACCCCGTAATTGAGGCTGCAGAATGCCTGGATCTCCTGCTCGGTGCCCGGCTCCTGACCTGCAAACTGATTGCACGGAAGGCCCAGCACGGTGAAACCCTGGTCCTTGTATTGCTGGTAGAGGTTTTCCAGGGCCGCATACTGCGGGGTCAGACCGCATTTGGAGGCGACGTTGACCACCAGCACGACTTGGCCCTTGAAGGGCGCCAGCGGCAGCTCTTGTCCGTCCAACGCTTTGAGTTTCAGGTCGTGGAAAGCACTCATGACGAACTCCAGATATCCCATGTTCTTCGCATTGCAGCCCTTCGAGATTACAGACCACAAGCCTGCAATCATAGATGCCGATTGAAAAACTCGCCCGCCGGTTACTGCGCGGTTGGCCACGGCAAGATCGGAATCGCCGTCACTGCGTTCTGCGGGCTGCCTTCGATCAGGCGGTCGCTGTAGACCAGATACACCAGGGTATTGCGCTTCTTGTCGAGGAAACGCACCACCTGCATGGTCTTGAACACCAGCGAGGTGCGCTCCTTGAACACTTCGTCGCCGTCCTTGAGCTCGCCCTTGAAGTGGATCGGGCCGACCTGGCGGCAGGCAATCGAGGCTTCGGCGCGGTCTTCGGCCAGGCCCAGGCCACCTTTCACGCCGCCGGTCTTGGCGCGCGACAGGTAACACGTCACGCCGTCGACCTTGGGGTCATCGAACGCCTCGACGACGATCCGGTCATTGGGGCCGACAATCTTGAACACCGTCGACACTTGGCCGACTTCTTCGGCCGAGGCCAACAGCGGCATGGCCAACAGCAGGCCGAGCAGTCCTGTCATTAAACGCATCGTGTATTCCTTTGGTTAAACCAGGATCAGGTTGTCGCGGTGAACCAGTTCCGGCTCAGCCATGTAACCCAGGAGTCCGACAATCGCGTCGGACGATTGTCCAATAATCTTCTGCGCTTCCAGGGCACTGTAGTTCGCCAGGCCGCGGGCGATCTCACGACCATCCGGCGCCACGCACACCACCATCTCGCCTCGGCGGAAGCTGCCTTGCACCCGTTTGACGCCCACCGGCAGCAAGCTTTTGTTGCCCTGGGACAGCGCCGATACCGCGCCTTCGTCCAGCACCAGGGTGCCACGGGTTTGCAGGTGCCCGGCCAGCCACTGCTTGCGCGCCGCCAGCATGCCACGCTCCGGCGACAGCAGCGTCCCGATGCGCTCGCCCGCCTTGAGGCGATCCAGCACGCGCTCCAGGCGCCCACCGACGATGATGGTGTGAGCCCCGGAACGCGCGGCCAGGCGCGCAGCGCGCAGCTTGGTCTGCATGCCGCCACGGCCCAATGCGCCGCCGACACTGCCGGCCACGGCGTCGAGCGCCGGGTCATCGGCACGGGCTTCGTAGATAAGCTGGGCGTCGGGGTTGTGGCGCGGGTCAGCGTCGAACATGCCGTCGCGGTCGGTGAGGATCACCAGCAGGTCGGCTTCCACCAGGTTGGCTACCAGCGCGGCGAGGGTGTCGTTGTCGCCGAAACGGATTTCGTCGGTGACCACGGTGTCGTTCTCGTTGATCACCGGGATGACCTTGAGCTCCACCAGCGCGCGCAGGGTACTGCGGGCGTTGAGGTAGCGCTTGCGGTCGGACAGGTCGTCATGGGTCAGCAGGATCTGCGCCGTGTGGCGACCGTGCTCGGCAAAGCTGGACTCCCAGGCTTGCACCAGGCCCATCTGGCCGATGGCGGCGGCGGCTTGCAGTTCGTGCATCGCGCTGGGTCGCGCGGTCCAGCCGAGGCGGCTCATTCCGGCGGCAACTGCCCCGGACGATACCAGCACCAACTCGACTCCGGCCTCATGCAAGGCCACCATCTGCTCGACCCAGACGCTCATGGCGGCACGGTCCAGCCCCTTGCCATCCGCTGTCAGCAACGCACTGCCGATCTTCACGACCCAGCGCTGCGCACCTGTCACTTTGCTCCGCATCATCTTCAACCTTAGAGTGAGGGCCGCGCGACCCAGCGCCGCCCATAACGTTATACCCGGATACCAAAACGCCGCTCCAAGGGAGCGGCGTTCAAGTTTATCGCAACGAATCAGTCACGCACGTAAATGATTTCCGGACCGTCTTCGTCATCCACGTCTTCTTCGTCCCAGTCATCGTCGCCGATGTCATGCACCGATTTCACGCCGCTGCGGCGCAGGGCACGCTGGTCGTCCAGCGCTTGCAGCTGGGCACGGGCTTCGTCTTCGATCTGTTGGTCGAGCTCGGCCAGTTCGGCCTTGAACACCGGGTCGGCCGCCAGGCGGTCGGCGCGGTCTTCCAGGTAGCGCATGATGTCGCGGGTCAGGCGCTCGGTGCCTTCTTTGGCGATGGCCGAGATCACGTAGACCGGACCTTCCCACTCCAGGCGATCGACGATTTCCTTGACGCGCTCTTCGTGCTCTTCTTCCAGGATCTGGTCGCACTTGTTCAGCACCAGCCAACGGTCACGCTCGGCCAGGGCCGGGCTGAACTTGGTCAGCTCGCTGACGATCACTTCGGCGGCGTCGGCTGCACTGGTGTCATCCAGTGGCGCCATGTCGACGAGGTGCAGCAGCAAACGCGTGCGCGACAAGTGCTTGAGGAAGCGAATCCCAAGGCCTGCGCCGTCGGAAGCGCCTTCGATCAGGCCAGGGATGTCGGCGATCACAAAGCTCTTCCAGCGGTCGACGCTTACAACGCCCAGGTTGGGTACCAGGGTGGTGAACGGGTAGTCGGCGACTTTCGGCTTGGCGGCCGAGACCGAGCGGATGAAGGTACTTTTGCCGGCGTTCGGCAGGCCCAGCAGGCCCACGTCGGCGAGTACTTTCATTTCCAGCTTGAGGTCGCGCTGCTCGCCCGGCTTGCCCGGGGTGGTCTGGCGTGGCGCACGGTTGGTACTGGACTTGAATCGGGTGTTACCCAGACCGTGCCAGCCGCCCTGCACCACCATCAGCTTCTGGCCGGCCTTGGTCAGGTCGCCGATCACTTCCTGGGTCGCGGAGTCGATGATCGTGGTGCCGACCGGTACGCGCAGCACCAGGTCTTCGCCTTTTTTACCGGTGCAGTCGGTGCTGCCGCCGTTGGAGCCACGCTCGGCATCGAAGTGCCGGGTGTAACGGTAGTCGACCAGGGTGTTGAGGTTTTCGTCGGCCATCAGGTAGATGGAACCGCCGTCACCGCCGTCACCGCCGTTGGGGCCACCGTTTTCAATGAACTTTTCGCGACGGAAACTCATGCAACCGTTACCGCCGTCGCCTGCTTTTACTCGGATGGAAACTTCATCAACGAACTTCATAACAAAACGCCTCTCGCCGCACGGACGAGCTTAAGAAACCAAGACATAAGACTCTTGCAAAAATGAGCGTAGCGACCTCAATCAGCGACCGCAAATCCAGCCCCGGAGCCCATCACAAACAGCTTTGCAAGAGACTCACCCCATAAACGAAAAAGCCCCGTCGCGAGACAGGGCTTTTCCAGCGATCGCGCAATTAAGCGGCGACAACGCTCACGTAACGGCGGTTGAACGCGCCTTTTACTTCAAACTTGATCACGCCTTCGATTTTAGCGAAGAGGGTGTGATCCTTACCCATGCCAACACCGTAACCGGCGTGGAATTGGGTGCCGCGCTGACGCACGATGATGTTGCCCGGAATGATTTTCTGGCCGCCATACATCTTCACGCCAAGGCGTTTGGCTTCTGAGTCGCGACCGTTACGGGTACTACCACCAGCTTTTTTGTGTGCCATGAGTCAATTCTCCTAGTGAGGAATTAGGCTGAAATTAAGCCTGAATACCGGTGATTTTGATCTCGGTGTACCACTGGCGGTGGCCCATACGCTTCATGTGGTGCTTACGACGACGGAACTTGATGATGCGGACTTTATCGTGACGACCTTGGGAGATCACTTCAGCCACAACGGTAGCGCCAGCAACAACTGGAGCGCCGATGTTCACGTCATCGCCATTGGCGACCAACAGAACGCGATCAAACGTCACGGATTCGCCAGTGGCGATTTCCAGTTTTTCGATCTTCAGGTATTCACCTGGGGCGACTTTGTATTGCTTGCCACCAGTAACAATTACTGCGTACGACATGGTATTTCTCCGATAATCCTGCTCACCCAGCGCTTTATAAGAAGAGGTATTGGCTGGCATGGCTGCATGGGATGGACGTCCCGAATGCAATTGCGTAAGGCAGGTGCTGCCCAGGAAGTTCAGGGTGCGCGATTGTACGCAAGGTAAATGGGTGTTGCAAGGGGCCGTCTATCGCGCCTTGACACCCGGGGGTCAGGGTCCTAGCATGCCGCGCAACCCTTCTGGAGCGACTGTCGCTGATGCAACCCCAAGCTTTCTACCGCGCGGTCGCGGACGATTTTAGCGCCGTCGACGGCATCATCAAGCAGCAGCTGACGTCCAAAGTGCCGCTGGTCTCCAAAATTGGCGACTATATTACGTCGGCGGGCGGTAAGCGCCTGCGTCCTTTATTAGTGTTGCTGTGCGGCAAGGCCCTGGGCCGCGAAGGCGATGACCTGCGCCTGCTGGCCGCCACCATCGAATTCCTGCACACCGCCACCCTGCTGCATGACGACGTGGTCGACATGTCCGGCATGCGCCGTGGCCGCGAGACCGCCAATGCCATGTGGGGCAACGCGCCAAGCGTGCTGGTGGGCGACTTCCTGTACTCGCGCTCGTTCGAAATGATGGTTGAACTGGGCTCGATGCCGGTGATGAAAATTCTTTCACAGGCCACGCGCATCATCGCCGAAGGCGAAGTGCTGCAGCTGTCGAAGGTACGCGACGCCAGCACCACCGAAGAAACCTACATGGAAGTGATTCGCGGCAAGACCGCGATGCTCTTCGAGGCCTCCACCCACAGCGCTGCGGCACTGTGCGGCGCCACTGCCGAGCAGGCCGAGGCCCTGCGCACCTTTGGCGATCACCTGGGCGTGGCGTTCCAGCTGGTGGATGACCTGCTCGACTACAAGGGCGACGCCGAAACCCTGGGCAAGAACGTCGGTGACGACCTGGCCGAGGGCAAGCCGACCTTGCCGCTGATCTACACCATGCGCGAAGGCACGCCGGAACAGGCTGCACTGGTGCGCAAGGCGATCCAGAAAGGCGGCATCGAAGACCTGGAGGCCATCCGTGCGGCCGTCGAGGCGTCAGGCTCGCTGGAGTACACCGCGCAGTTGGCGCGTGATTATGTGGCCCGTGCGATCAAGTGCCTGGACGCCCTGCCCGCCAGCGAATACCGGGATGCCCTGGTTGAGCTGAGTGAGTTTGCGGTCGCCCGCACTCACTAAAGCACCAGCGCCGCAGGACCCTGTGGGAGGGGGCTTGCCCCCGATAGCAGTAGGTCAGCCAATGTATAAGGTGGCTGACAGACCGCAATCGGGAGCAAGCCCCCTCCCACATTTGAATCTCATACAGCCTGCAAGACCACAAAACCCTATATAATGTGCGACTTTTAGCCATCCTGACTCTCAAGGAGCTTTAGTGAGCACGTTGCCACCCTGCCCGAAATGCAATTCCGAATACACCTACGAAGACGGCACCCAGTTGGTCTGCCCGGAATGCGCCCATGAATGGTCCGCCACTGGCGAGGCCGAAGCAGCGGGCGATGAAACCGTGAAGAAAGACTCTGTGGGCAATGTCTTGCAGGACGGCGACACCATCACCGTGATCAAGGACCTCAAGGTCAAGGGCACTTCCCTGGTGGTCAAGGTCGGCACCAAGGTCAAGAATATCCGCCTGTGCGACGGCGACCACGATATCGACTGCAAGATTGACGGCATCGGCCCGATGAAGCTCAAGTCCGAGTTCGTACGCAAGGTGTGAAACGGCTGCATCCATCCCGCGCCCGTCGCGGGATGGCGCTTCGCCCTCGCGTTGACCTGTCTCAAATACCCACACAAAAAAATCGCAAACCGCCAATAGACACTTGCTATTCTACGAATAAGAATTATTCTCATTGAAACCCATCAAGGAGAACGACCATGACTTATTTGATAGATGCCTGGCTGGACCGCCCACATCCGTACCTGCGAATCCTGCATCGGGAAACCGGCGAAGTCTGTGCGGTGCTTGAAGAAGAAGCGCTGAATGAACTGCAGGACCAGGGCGACCTGGACGTGAATGGCCTGAGCTCCAGTGAGCCTGGGGTGCTGAAGGAAGTGGTGAGGAATCTGTTTCTGTTCTGCTATGCCCGGGCGTTGCGCCCGGCGACGGAGCTCAATGGCAAGTTCCATCCATGAGAAACAACAGCCAATGTAGGAGCGAGCTTGCTCGCGAAGATAACAAAGGCACCGCGTTAAACCAGGCTTTACGCGTTATCGTTGACGTTCTTCGCGAGCAAGCTCGTTCCTACAGGTACAGGTCTTACAAAACGTCGAGCAGCTCGACGTCGAATACCAGGACACTGTGCGGCGGAATGCTGCCAACACCTTGCGCGCCGTAAGCCAGTTCGCTCGGCACGTACAGGCGCCATTTGCTGCCGGCATTCATCAGTTGCAGGGCTTCGGTCCAGCCGGCGATCACGCCGCCAACCGGGAATTCCGCAGGCTGGCCGCGCTCGTAGGAGCTGTCGAACACAGTGCCGTCGATCAGCGTGCCGTGGTAGTGAGTGCGCACTTGATCTTCACGGGTTGGCTTGGCGCCATCACCGGCCGTCAGCACTTCAAATTGCAGGCCGGAAGCCAGTGTGGTGATGCCGTCACGCTTGGCGTTTTCAGCCAGGAATGCCAGGCCCGCACCTGCGGCAGCTTCAGCCTTGGCAGCGGCTTCGGCTTGCATGATCTCGCGGATCACCTTGAAGCTGGCCGCCATTTGCTCTTGGTCAACACGGCTTGGCTTGCCTGCGAACGCATCGGTCAGGCCGGCCAGGATCGCGTCCAGGCTTACGCCCGGTGGCGGGTTGTCGCGCAGTTGGTCGCCCAACTGACGGCCGATACCGTAGCTGACGCGGGTTTCGTCGGTGGACAGATTAACTTCGGACATGAAAAGGCTCCGCTGTAGGACAACGCTATTTACTGCGCCATCCAAAACTAAAAGGGCCCGCAGACTAGCACACAAGTCCGACGCGTGATGAGCCCCGCACACCCCGCTTCCATTACCGCACCTGCAACGTTTTTTCACTGCGCCGATAAAAGTATTTCAGATTCACACCCTGCCGCCGATACAGCGCTACACACTTTGGCTGGCTCCAACAAAACAACATCGTCCAGCGAACAGACATCACTCTTGCGGAGCATTAGATGAACAGCTGGTTCGGTAACATCAGCGTCAACCTCAAACTGGGCCTGGGCTTCGGCCTGGTGCTTGTCCTCACCTCGATCCTGGCACTCACCGGCTGGACCAGCCTGGGCGGCCTGATTGATCGCAGCAACTGGATGAGCGACATCACTCAGCTCAACGCCTCACTGACCAAACTGCGTATTGTGCGCCTGCAATATATGCTGGCCAACGGCGATGAAGAGGTGGCGCAGAACGTGCAAACCAGCCTTGACGCCTTTGCCGCCCAGCAACAAAAGCTGCTGGACAGCTTCAAGAGCCCTGAAAACGTCAAGCTGCTCAATCAACAGAAAGCCGTCATTACGGCGTATCAGCAGTCGTTGAACAAAATGCGCGAGGCCTATCGCAACGGCAACGCTGCACGCCAGGTCATGGGCGACAAGGCCGACATCGCCAACGCACAAATCAATGCACTGGACACTAGCGTGCAGCAGATGCCCGACAGCCCGGAACGTTTCGCACAGTTCCAGGCCGTGTCCAATGCCAAGGAAGAGTTCCTGCTGGCGCGCTACGAAGTGCGTGGTTACACCAACAACGTCAACGCAGAAAACGAAGCCCGTGCCGCCGCACAAATCGAAAAAACCATCGCCGGCCTGAAAAGCCTCAATGCCGTCTTCGGCAGCAGCCAACAGGCCGCGCTGAGCGCGCTGGAAACCGCACTGGGTGCCTATCGCAGCGCGGTACAAAGCTATAAAGCCGCCAACGCCAACATCGTGGCCGCCCGCGCCGAAATGACCACCCAGGGCGCCGATATCGTCACCATCAGCGACAAGCTCTACGACATCCAGCTGGAACGCCGCGACGCCGAAAGCGCCCAAGCGCGCAGCCTGCAATTGATCAGCACATTATTGGCCCTGCTGGTGGGCATCATCGCGGCCTGGGTCATTACCCGCCAGATCACCCGACCGTTGCAAGACACCCTGGCTGTCGTCGAACGCATTGCTTCCGGCGACCTGAGCCACACCATCCAGGTCACCCGCCGTGATGAACTGGGCGTGCTGCAACAGGGCATCCAGCGCATGGGCATCACCTTGCGTGAACTGATCAGCGGGATTCGTGACGGCGTGACCCAGATCGCCAGCGCCGCCGAGGAGCTTTCAGCCGTTACCGAGCAGACCAGCGCCGGCGTCAACAGCCAGAAAATCGAGACCGACCAGGTCGCTACGGCGATGCATGAAATGACTGCCACCGTGCAGGAAGTAGCGCGCAATGCCGAGCAGGCCTCCCTGGCCGCCGCCGATGCTGATGGTCAGGCGCGTGCGGGCGACAAAGTGGTGGCCGAGGCCATTGCCCAGATTGAACGCCTGGCTGCCGAAGTGGCACGCTCCACCGACGCCATGGCCCACCTGCAGCAAGAAAGCAACAAGATCGGCAGCGTGATGGACGTGATCAAGGCCGTGGCCGAACAGACCAACCTGCTGGCCCTCAACGCGGCGATTGAAGCCGCCCGTGCCGGTGAAGCCGGTCGTGGGTTCGCCGTGGTGGCCGACGAAGTGCGTGGCCTGGCCCAGCGTACGCAGAAATCCACCGAGGAAATCGAAGGCCTGGTGGCCGGCTTGCAGAACGGCACCCAGCAAGTGGCCAACGTGATGAACAACAGCCGCAGCCTCACCGACAGCAGCGTGGACCTCACGCGCAAAGCCGGTGTGTCCTTGGAAAACATCACCCGTACCGTGTCGAACATCCAGTCGATGAATCAGCAGATTGCGGCGGCCGCTGAACAGCAGAGCGCCGTGGCTGAAGAGATCAGCCGCAGCATTGTGAATGTGCGCGATGTGTCCGAGCAGACCGCTACGGCCAGTGAGGAGACGGCCAAGTCGAGCGTGGAACTGGCGCGGTTGGGTAGTCAGTTGCAGCAGATGGTCAGTCATTTCCGGGTGTGAAAAACAAAAAGCCGCCTCGGTCTAAACCAAAGCGGCTCCACTTCATTTGACCTTAAAGGTCATCGAAGCTGTCTCGCAGGAATTTCCACACATGATAAACATGCACGACATTCACTACGAGGTTCCACGCACGTCGTGCAAACTTAGACATACTCGGCCCTCCGTGAGTCAGGCCTTACCTCCAGCACACTTACCGGAACATGTGGGCCTTCGGATGCAGGTCAATGCATCTTTGAGGCGGCCGGGTTGATGGGCCTCCCGCTTGAATCCGGCACGGATTACTAGCCCGTGGCGGTCGGTCCAAAAATCGCGCGCGTACCCGGTGCACCCAAAAAGCGACAAACCTGGAACGAAGGGAAGCCTACTCAAAACTCTGCGGTAAGGTGTGACAAGCGGTAGGCAAATATTCAGTATTGTTTGCGGGATCTATTGCAAAATTTTGCGCCAGAGATCTTCGCTATAGATTCCTATAAAGAACCGGGGGCGGGACATCGTTCAATCTTGCGTGATGATTAGACCAGGGTTAATATCCGTCTGCAGGTCAATGCATCTTTGAGATCGCGATCCAGCCACTAACTGGATTGCAAAAAAACCGCCCTACTAAGGCGGTTTTTTATTGCCTGCGATTTACCTCAGCCCTCGCCTTCCTCGACAAACACCACCCGGTTCCCAAACGGGTCCTTGATACTCATCTCCCGCGAGCCCCAAGGCGTTTGCTCAACCCCAGGCTTGGCATAACGATAGTCCTTGGCCTGCAATTGCTGCTGGTACGCATCCACCCCTTGCGCCTGGATCTGCACCGCGGCGCCCGGCGACGCATCGCCATGATGCTCGGACAAATGCAGCACGCACTCTCCCAGCGACACTTGCAGGTACAACGGAAAATTGGCCTCGAAGCGATGCTGCCAGTCGACGTTGAACCCCAGGAAGTCGACATAGAACTCCAGCGCCTTGGCCTCATCGAAAATCCGCAGGATGGGGGTGACTTTTCCTAAGTGCATGTGACTCTCCAGGCATCGGGCAATCGGTGTGGGTGAACCGATACCCTAGCCCGGCAAGCGCGCAAAGTGAACCGGTTCAATACCGGGGAATTCTGCGGATCCTGCCGCTCGACAGTTGGTCATTGTCCACATGCACCTCATCGAACTTGTAGGAGTCGTTCGCGAACTCATCCAGATTGCCCGCTTTGCGCATCCGCTCAAGGGTGCCAGGTGCCACGCATTGACGCGCTTCGACGAACTGCGGATTGGCCTCGATATTTTCGTTGAACGAAACAACGGGAACGCCCCGGCTGTCGATTTCGTAAAGGTGGTACTTGCCGTCGAACTCGGTGTCGCCAAAGTGCATCGCCGCCGCTTTCGAGCGAGAGGCCACCACGACATTGCCCTCCATCATTTTTTCCGGACCGGAAAAGAAATTGGAGTCGCGAAAACCATCATCTTCCGGGTCGCCGCGCCGCTCTACGCGATCAGCCTTTTCGACGCGGTACAACTTGGGTATGTCGGTGCGCTCGATCATCCCGCGACTGTTGAAATACCCACCGGCAGGCAGCGTGACGCCGTCCTTGAACGGATTGACCTTGAGCACGCTGCTGTCGTCGTACGGTTCGTAATCTCCGGAGGACGTGGCATTGGAAGCCACCGAAGACGGCGACTCCTCATTGTCCGACAGTTCGTGTTCCGAGTCCTCGACTTTGGGTTTCTTCGCCGCGGGCGCAGCCTCCTCGACGATCTCATAACGGGGCTGCACCGAGGGACGCTTGGACCCCGCTTGCAGATAAATCTCCATGGAGGGGTCCCACGCAGGATTCAATGGGCCGCCCGGTGTTTCGGGTAACCGTGGAGGCTGGTTCGGACTCATCAGTACACCGATCTGCCCGTTCACGCGGCGATAGTTGAAAAAAGGCTTGTCCCCCGTCGTCGGTTGAGCGCCGGACTCGACAGCCGGATCGGCCGTGGACGGGCCGGCCTTGCCGAGGGCATGAAAAAAAGCCATGGTCGCAACATCCATCACCGCCGAATGCAGCCCGCTCTTGCGCTCGGCCTGGGTGTCACCCTCAACGGCCTGGTCGATTTCCATGCCGACCTGCGCCGTGTAAGAGGCGGCGCCAAGCGCCAGACCAATAGGCCCGAGCAAGGCCATGGGGATGGAGAATACGGCATTACCGGCTTGCAACAGGGCCAGTGCGTCGTCCTTGCGCACTTCGGCGTTGGATTTCATTTCGGTGTCCGCATCCTTGTCGATGCGCTGGCGTGTCTGGCTGGCCATGAAGGAAAATACGTCACCGCCGATGGGATAATTGCGGGTATTGATCACTCTGTCATTGGCCGCCTGGGTACCCGCCCCCAGCTTGGTCAGGGTAGCGTCCACGCCGTCGGCACTCAGGGCGCCGAACACGCCCTGCTGACGATCACGCAGCGAGAAATGTTCCTCCAGCGCCTTGGCTTTGGCGGGGTCCCTGCTTTGTTCGAGCACCCACTGGTCCACGGCGGCTCGGTCCTTGAACGTCTGGATCGCGGGCTTTGCGCCGGGGACATAGAGCGTTTCGGTGCCGCTTTTGGAGACGAAGCGCAGGATGTCATTGGACTGATAGCCATTGATGTCCAAGCCAAACACCTTGGTGTTCGGGTCCGGCGTGGTCTGCGCCTGCAACTGGGCCCCGGACACCGGCCCCTCGAGCGGCACACCTGATGCTGCCGCTTTCATTACCTCGGCATACGCCTGCGGGCTCAGGCCCCGGCCGGGGTCTTGTTGATTGAGGGCACGCGCGGCACGGGCCTCCATCACGAACTGTTGCTTGGCCAGCACCCGCCACTCGTCGCCGTGCTGCGTCCAAAAACTGTCCAGCTTGGTCATTACCTTTTTCTGCAGGTCCCCCTCACGCACCAGGTTCAGCAACTCGCTGGGCTTCATGCGCAGTTGGTTGCCGGCGTCGTACGTACCTTTTTCCGGGCCATCCAGGTACAGGCCGTAGACGGCGTCCAGATCACGCCAGGTCTCCACGGCGGCGGGAACATCGTCATGTATTTTCGAGTAGAGGTAACCCGGCCCCGTCCGGTCGAAAATGAACTTGCCCAGCCGGCTGAAAAAATCCGGCACACTTTCGCTGTCCAGCAACGAAAACGGGCTGGTGTTCGACGACACGAAATGCGCCAGCGCCTGAGCCTTGCCGGCCGTGCCGTAGCGTTCGGCCGAAAAAAAATCACTGGCCACGGCATCGGTCAGCGTCATGGATGATTCGGGAGTTCCGCGATGCTCCCAACCGGTCACGGCACTGCCGGTATGGGTACTGTTGGCAGGAGCAAACTGATGCAGGTAAACCTTGTCGGGGTCGATCCATTGATTCGTCAGGTTCCAGACCTTTTCCTGGATCCAGCCTTTGATTGTGTCGCGGGGAAAAGGGAACGCCGAGATCGCATCGACGCTCCCATTCGCCGTTGCACCAGGCGCCATGAAGGTGGGTGGAATGACGGCATTGCTGGCCCGATTGGCGAGTAGGCTGGGATTTACAGACTGAGTGTTCATGCAGGCTCTCCATAACAAGACCCACACATGTTAGGGCGCCGCTCCTGGCACTCAATCGGCTTTTTGTAAGCGCTCATTGGCCATATTCAGACACGCTGCCGGGTCGGTCACCGTCATACCGCATCCCGCGCTCCGGTCTGAAACCCCCGGCGCAAATCACCGCTGCGCGCCAGAAAGCGCCCGGCCCGCTGTGCGTTCGCCTGCCCTTCGCTGTAGCTCAAGACGCCGTTGATCCATACGCCCTCAATCCCTTCGGCCGCACGTTGAGGCGCCTTGAAATCGGCCATGTCACGCACACGCGCAGGATCGAAGAGCACCAGGTCGGCCCAGAATCCCTCGTGAATTTCACCGCGTTGAGCCAGGCCGAAACGCGCCGCCGACAGCCCGGTCATCTTGTGTATCGCCGTGTGTAACGGAAACAATCCGACATCGCGGCTGAAATGTCCCAGCACCCGTGGGAACGCGCCCCACAACCGGGGATGGGGAAACGGGTCTTCGGGCAACCCGTCAGAGCCGACCATGATCAACGGGTGGGCAAGAATGCGTCGCACGTCCGCCTCATCCATGCCGTAATAAACCGCCCCCGCCGGTTGCAGGCGACGGGCGGCGTCCATCAGCGCAACGCCCCACTCTCCGGCAATGTCCTGCAAGTCGCGCCCGCCCATTTCAGGATGGGGCGTGGACCAGGTGATGGTGATGCGAAACGCGTCGGTGACCTGCTTGAGATCCAGCGTCGAAGAGCTCGCCGCGTAGGGATAGCAGTCGCAGCCCACCGGATGGGTTTTCGCCGCCGCTTCAAGCGACGCCAACAGGTGCGGGCTGCGCCCCCAGTTTCCCGCACCGGCGCACTTGAGGTGAGAAATAATCACCGGTGCCCTGGCATGTCGACCGATCAGGAACGCTTCGTCCATCGCGTCCAATACCGGCTCGAACTCACTGCGCAAATGCGTGGCGTACACCGCGCCATAAGCCGTCAGCTCTTCGCTCAGTTGCAGCACCTCATCGGTCTCTGCATTGAATGCACTGGCGTAGGCCAGGCCGGTGGACAAGCCCAGGGCACCGGCCTCGAGGCTCTCCTGCAGTTGCATGCGCATGGCCGCGATTTCATGCGCCGTGGCCGTGCGGTGCAGGTCGTCCATATGATTGCTGCGCAGTGCCGTGTGGCCGATCAGCGCGGCGACATTGACTGCGGGCCGAACGCGTTCAACCGCCGCGCGATAGTCGACGAAACGCGGGTAGGCAAAGGCCTCGGCATTGCCCAGCAGGTTCATCGGATCGGGTGGATTGCCTCGCAGGCTCACAGGTGAAGCGCTGATGCCACAGTTGCCGACAATCACCGTGGTCACGCCCTGGCTGAGCTTGGGCAGCATCTGCGGGTGGCGGATCACGACCGTGTCGTCATGGGTGTGCACATCGACAAAGCCCGGCGCCAGTACGTAGCCGGTGGCGTCAACTTCATGCACGGCCACCGCCGCCGCCAGGTCGCCGATCGTCTCGATACGCCCGTCGCGCACGCCCACATCGGCGAGGTAACCAGGCGTGTTACTGCCATCAATGATCAGCGCCTGGCGAATCAGCGTGTCGTACTTCATTTCAGTCTCCAAGCGGCAGGCTGTCAGGGCCGCCGCGATAATCGTCCAGGGCCAGTTTGATCCGGCGCAGGCGTTCCTGATTGGCATCAGGCATGGCCAGGGCCAACTCGGTGGCCAGCAGGTCGATGGCCAGCAGCATGCCGTAGCGCGCAGCCGTCGGTTTATAGATAAAACTGGTTTCAGCCGGTTGCAACGGCAGCAGCACATCGGCCAACTCGGCCAGGGGGGAATCGGCCAGGGTGATCGCGACAATGCGCGCATCGTAGTTGCGCGCCAACCTCACCACATCCAGCAACTCAGGCGTAAGGCCGGTCAGCGAGCAAACGATCAGCGCCTGCTCCGGCCCCAGGGTCGCGGCCGTCACCCGCATCATCACCGGGTCATGGCAGGCCGCAATCGGATAGCCCAGGCGCACCAGCCGCACCTGCAACTCATCGCTGCCCAGGCTCGACGGGCCGCCCATACCGAACGCGTGAATCATCCGTGCCTTGCCCAACACGCTCACCGCATCGACAAAGCTGTGTTGATTGAAGCCAGACAGATGCTGGCGCAGCGTCGCCTCGATATCACCGAGGATCTGCCGATGAAACGCCGACTGTTCCGGCAACCCCGCCGGGTCCAGAAAGCGGCTGCCCACACCACTGGCCTGAGCCAACTGCAGGCGCAGGTCGCGCAAGTCGCGGCAACCGACACTGCGCGCAAAGCGCGACAAGGTGGCGGTACTGACCTCGGCCCGTTGCGACAGCGCTTCCAGGCTGGCCGACGCGGCAAAGCCCACATCGTCGAGCATCAGCCTGGCGATACGCCCTTCGCCGGCGCTGAAAGAGTCCTGCCGGGCGCGGATCTGGTAGAGGATGTCCATGGGGCTCCCGTTTACAAAAGGCAGGACAGACCGTAGGTCAGACCGAAGGCCACCACCGAAATCAGGGTTTCCAGCACGGTCCAGGTCTTGAAGGTCTGGATCACCGTCATATTGAAGTATTCCTTGATCAGCCAGAAGCCGCCGTCGTTGACGTGGGAAAAGATCACTGAACCTGCACCGGTCGCCAAGACCAGCAATTCAGGGTGGGGATAACCCATGCCCAAAGCGACCGGCGCCACCACACCGGACGCCGTGGTCATGGCCACCGTGGCCGAGCCCGTGGCGATACGCATCAGCGCGGCGAACAACCAGCCCATCACCAGTGGCGACAGCTGGAACGCATGGGCCAGGCCGAGAATTTCGTGAGTGACGCCGGCATCCACCAGGATTCGGTTCAAGCCACCGCCCGCCCCTACCAGCAGCGTGATGCTTGCCGTGGGCGCCAGGCATTCATTGGTGAACTTGAGGATCGACTCACGGTTGAAGCCCTGGGCCAGGCCCAGCGTCCAGAAACTCACCAGGGTCGCCACCAGCAACGCGATCACCGAGTTGCCGATAAATAACAGGAACTGGTTGAAGCCGCTGCCAGGTGTAGAAATCACATTGGCCCAACCGCCGATCATCATCAGCACGACCGGCAACAGGAGGGTGCCCATGGTCAGCGCGAAGCTCGGCAAACGGGTACGCGGTTCGCGCTCGATAAACTGGCGCTCCAGCGGGTTTTCCGCCGGCAGGTGAATGTGCGGCACGATAAATTTGGCGTAGACCGGGCCGGCGATGATCGCCGTCGGAATACCGATCAGGATCGCATACAGCACGGTCTGCCCGACCGAAGCGTTATACGCCAGCACCGCCATCATCGCCGCCGGGTGCGGCGGCACCAGCGCATGCACCACCGACAGGCCGGCGACCATCGGCAGGCCGACCATCAGGATCGACACGCCCACGCGCCGCGCCACGGTGAAGGCGATCGGCACCAGCAATACAAAGCCCACCTCGAAAAACAGCGGCAACCCCACCAGGAACGCGATGCAGACCATGGCCCAATGGGCATTACGCTCGCCGAAACGGTTGATCAACGTACGGGCCACCTGCTCCGCGCCACCGGACTCGGCCATCATCTTGCCGAGCATGGTGCCCAGCGCCACCACCAGGGCGATATGCCCCAGGGTCTTGCCGACGCCCGCCTCGTAAGACCCCATGATGGTGTCCGCCGGCATCCCGGCCATCAGCGCCAGGCCAATGGACACCAGCGTGATGACGATAAACGGGTTAAGACGGTAACGTGCGATCAGCACGATCAAAGCAATGATGGCGATGGCAGCGTATGCCAACAGCCCGAAGCCCGGTAATGCGGCCATGCGGTACTCCTCGGAAAGGGTCACGTCGAATACGTTGTGAAACTCATAAATCATTACCGAAGAGGGTTTTCAAATTTTATGAAAGTAATTACCGCGCAGGGATAAGCGCTGTCGCGGTGGGATATGCCCGACGCCGCCGCATGAAAATTCAGGGGGTGTTCTTACATGACCTTCGGATAAAGGCTGGAAACTCAACGAGCGCGGTTGAGTCATACACTGCACATCCATTGATGCCAGGACAAACACTGATGATTCGCACCACACTCGCCGTCGGCGCCCTGCTTCTGGCTGTGGGCGGCACTGCTGCCGCCGCCGACAACCCGGCGCTGACAAAATGCATGGACGGCGCCCAGACCACCGCCGATATGGTCGGCTGCAATGTCAAGGAAGCCAAGGTGCAGGATGCACGATTGAACAAGGCTTATAAGACCGCACTGGCCGCCCAGGAAGGCAACCGCAAGCAACAGCTGCAGGATCTGCAGCGCCTGTGGATCAAGTACCGTGACGCTAACTGCGCCTTTGCGGGCAGCGCCACCGGCGGCACCATTGATCAGGTCAACGGTTCCGGCTGTGTGCTGGACATGACCCAGACCCGTGCGCAGGAACTCGAAGACCTGGTCGGGCCATAGGCTGCTGCAGGTCAGTCGTGCTGAACCCTGGCGCGCTTGAGCAGCTTCTTGCAGCGCTCCGACAAGTGCAGCACGCGCAAATGCTTGCCCGCTTTGCTGTAGCGCTCGCGCAGGGTCATCAGCGCGGCAATCGCTGAATAGTCGACAAAGCTCAGGTGACGACAATCGAGCGTGACCTGGGCCGGGTCGTTGGCCGGGTCGAATTGATTCAGGAACGGCGTGGTCGAAGCAAAGAACAAGGTGCCGTGCAGGCGATACAGTTTGCTGCCGTCGGCTTCCAGGTGCTCATCGGCATACAGCTCACGCGCCTGCTGCCAGGCAAAATTCAGCGCGGCGATGACGATACCGCACAACACAGCGGTCGCCAGGTCGGTGAACACGGTGATGACCGTCACCGCGATGATCACCAGCACGTCATTGAGCGGGACCTTGTTGATCACCCGCAACGACGCCCAGGCGAACGTCTGCTGGGACACCACGAACATCACTCCCACCAGGGCCGCCAGCGGAATCCGCTCGATCAGCGGCGACAGAAACAGAATGAACAGCAGGATCATCACCCCGGCAAACACCCCGGAGAAACGCCCGCGCCCACCGGAACTGAGGTTGATCACGGTTTGCCCGATCATCGCGCAACCGCCCATGCCGCCGAACAGGCCCGAGACCATATTCGCAGCGCCCAGGGCTACGCTTTCGCGGTCGGGGTAGCCACGGGTTTCGGTGATTTCGTCGGTGAGGTTGAGGGTCAGCAGGGTTTCCAGCAGGCCGACCATTGCCATCAGGAATGCATAGGGCGCGATGATGCCGAGGGTTTCCAGGGTCCAGGGGATCTGCGGCAGCGCGAAGGTCGGCAGGCCGCCGGCGATGTGCGCCATATCGCCGAGGGTGCGGGTGGGCAGGCCGAGCAGGTACACGGCCAGGCCCACGCCGAGGATCGCCACCAGGGCCGGCGGCACGGCGCGGGTCAGGCGTGGCAGCAGGTAGACGATGGCCATGGTGACCGCGACCAGCGCGACCATCACGTACAGCGGTGTACCGCTGAGCCAGGTTTCGCCACGTTTGAAGTGTTCCAACTGCGCCAGCGCAATGATAATCGCCAGGCCATTGACGAACCCCAGCATCACCGGGTGCGGCACCATGCGCACCAGCTTGCCCAGGCGCAGCAGGCCGAACGCGAGCATGATCAAGCCGCCCAGCAACACGGTCGCCAGCAGATACTCCACGCCGTGTTGCACCACCAGCGCCACGATCACCACCGCCATGGAACCGGCCGCGCCGGACACCATGCCGGGCCGGCCGCCGAACAACGCGGTGAGCGTGCAGATGATGAAGGCACCGTAAAGCCCCATCAACGGGTTGAGATGGGCCACCAGGGCGAAGGCGATGCATTCGGGCAACAATGCAAATGACGTGGTGAGACCGGCCAGGGCGTCGGCGCGCAGACGGGTGAGCTTCATGGAATACCAGGGAGTTGCGGGGGATGAGGCGGGGAATGGTACGGAATTGAGCGGGGCGGGGCTAGCCTCCGGGACCGAGGCGCAGCCAATCGGGGGCAAGCCCCCCTCCCACACTGGACCGCGTCGCAGCGGCTGTACTCGGTCAAATGTGGGACGGGGCTTGCCCCCGATGGCCTCACCTCGTTATCAAGCGAACATCACACCATTTCGTTGCGAATCCACTCCACCACCGACGTACGCTTCGGCGCCCAGCCCAGCCGTTCACGGGCATGCTGGCCGCGCACTCGGCTGTTGGAGCCCAGGCCGTAGTTGGCCATTTCATACCCCCACTCGGCCTCAGCCTCGGCCAATGGCCAGTCCTGTGGCTCGCCCAGATTCAGCGCTTGGGCAATCGCCGTGGTCATGTCGATAAAGGCCGCTTCGCCGCTCTCCACGAAATAGAACGTGCCCGGTACATTTCTGGTCAGCGCCAGCAGATACAGCGCGACCACGTCTTCGATATGCACGTTGGACCAGATGTTCCGCCCCGGCCCCACATGGCGCACCACACCACTCTTGCGAGCCTGTTTGAGCAAGCGCGGCAATTGCACGCTGTCGCGTTTCACGCCCAGGCTGTGGCCGTAGATCAGGGTGTTACAGATTACCGCCGAATTTACACCCTCCTTGGCCGCGGCCAGGATCAGGTTATCGATCGCCACGCGAGCGGCCTTGTCGGCGGTCGGCTGCGGCAGATTGTCCTCGAAGTAAATGACATCACTGGCCTTGCCGCCCGACGCGTCGCCGACGATGCTCGAACCGCTGGTGTGCAGGAACGGCTTGTTGGAGCCTTTCAAGGCCGCCACCAGCGTTTCGACGGCCGCGCGATGGTCGCTGCTGGCGGCATTGATCACCGCATCGGCGTGCTGCGCCTGCTCGGTCAATACGGCGACGTCATCGAGGGTGCCGATCACTGGGGTGATGCCCAGTGCGGTCATTTCAGCGGCTTGCTCGGCGCTGCGCACCAGACCGGTGACGGCGTGCCCGGCCTTGACCAGACCGGTGGCGATGGAGCCGCCGATAAAACCGGCTGCGCCGGTAACGAATACATTCATGGAGAGTGCTCCTGACTGGGTAAGTGATGAGCCCAGTATCCGGCAGCCCCTGGCGTCGAATAACCCCGTGTTGACCAATTCACTCTTGCGCGGCAGTCACGAATCAGCGGGCATAACGCGCCAACTTGGCCTGGATAAAGTCCAGGAAGCACTGGATACGCAACGCCAGTTGGGAGTTGCGGTAGTACACCGCATGGATCGGCTGGCGATAGCCACTATTGAATGCTTCCAGCAGCGGTACCAGGCGCCCGGCCTCGATGTCTTCGTGGGTCATGAAGTTGGACAGGCAGCAAATGCCCTGCCCCGCCAATGCCAAATGGCGCACGGTTTCACCGCTGGACGCGGCAACGCCCGGCTGGATCAACCAACGGTCGCCTTGGGCATGGCGCAGCGGCCAATGGTTGAGGGTGTCGGTTTGGGTGAAGCCAAGCAACGTATGCTCGGCCAATTCGGCGACGGTGGTCGGTGTGCCGTGGCGCTTGAGGTAGTCGGCGCTGGCCAGGATGTGCAGCGGCGTGCTGCCCAGGGCGCGGGCATGCAGGGTGGAGTCGGCCAGAGTGCCGATACGAATGGCAATGTCGGTGCTTTGTTCCAGCAGGTCGATGATCAGGTCGTCGCTGTTGAGCTCCAGTTGGATGTCCGGGTACAGGCCACGAAACTCGCCGACGTACGGCATGATCCCGTGCAGCATGAACGGCACTGCCGCATTGATGCGCAGCCGCCCGGCCGGTTTTTTCTGGCGTGACGACAGGCGTTCTTCCAGCGCCTGCATCTGCGCCAGGATCACCTTGGCCTGCTCGAAGAAGTACCGGCCCTCCTCGGTCAGGTCCATGCGCCGCGTGGTTCGGTTGATCAGGGTGGTGTCGAGCTTGGCCTCCAGTCGCGACAAGGTGCGGCTGACCGCCGACGGCGTCTGCCCGACCTGCTCGGCGGCGGCGGAGATCGAGCCGCACTCGATCACGCTGACAAAGATCTGTAGTTCATCGGATCGGGCTTTCACGGGCTATCCTGATTATCGGGTCGGGCTCATTATTGACCACTCAGCAACAAATGGCCTCCCAATAGCGCCATGCCGCTGAAAAATCCCCGCTTGAACCACAGCGCACTGATGCGCTGGCGCACCACCTGGCCCAACCACATCCCCAGCAACGCCGGCACCAGCGCCAACAACGATGCGCCGATTTCACCGCCACCGAGCGCGCCGCGCCAGGCGAGCCCGCCGGCCAACGCCAGGGTCGATACACTGAACGACAGCCCCAGCGCCTGTACCAGTTGATCGCGGCTCAAACCTAATGCTTGCAGGTACGGCACTGCGGGAATCACGAACACGCCGGTGGCCGCCGTGATGATGCCGGTGATCACTCCGCAGAATGGGCCCAGCCAGCGCTCGGTTCGGGGGGATACCTTGAAGGGCGGCAGAAATAACCCACTCAGCGCATACACAAGTAACGCCGCGCCCAACGCGCGAACTACCCACGGTCCACCGTCCATACCCAGCCACAGCGTGCCCAGCCCGGCGCCCAGAACAATCATCAGCAACATCGGCCACAGGCGCTTGAGCAAGGTACTCAGGTGACCACCCAACGCCAGCTGCCAGAGGTTGGTGACCGTCGAAGGGATGATCAGTAGCGCCGCAGCCTGTGCCGGTAACATAGCCAGGCCGAGCATGCCCATGGCCACCGTGGGCAGGCCAAGACCAACCACGCCCTTGACCGTACCGGCCAGCAGGAAAGTGCCGATAACCAGTAAAGTCAGGGCTGGGCCGAGGGTTTGGTAAAACGTCAGGAACGTCATCATGCAGAAAGTGTGCAGTTTTGCCGAGCCGTTGAAAATTCGCCATATACTGAGGCAGCCTCTTGTTTTGGATGAGGCAGAGGAAATCTTGAGCCATGCACTTTGACCTGATCGACCTGCGCCTCTACCTGCACATCCTCGACACCGGCAATATCACCGCCGGTGCCGCCCGCAGCCATTTATCCCTGGCCGCCGCCAGCGCGCGCATTCGGGCGATGGAAGCTTCGATGGGCATCGAACTGCTGGAGCGTGGCCGCCGTGGCGTCATGCCGACACCTGCCGGCAAAGCCCTGGGCCGTCACGCCCGCCTGCTGCTGCAACAGGCCGAGCACCTGCAACAAGACTTGGCGGAATACGCCAACGGTGTCAAAGGCCAGGTGCGCCTGCTGTGCAATACCACCGCGCTGAGCGAATACCTGCCGGAACTGCTGGCGGACTTTCTGCGCGAACATCCCAACCTCGATATCGACCTGCAGGAGTTGCCCAGCCTGCGTATTATCCAGGCCCTGCGCCAAGGCACGGCCGACCTGGGAATTATCTCCGATGCAGTGGATACCCACGGCTTGCAGACACTGGCGTTTCGCGACGATCCGCTGGTGCTGCTCATGCCCCTCGACCATCCGCTGAAGACCGCGAATTTCATCGACAGCCTGCAATACGACTACGTTGGCCTGGCAGCCAATAGCGCGCTGGCGGTGTATCTGGAGGAACAGGCCCTGCACGCAGGCTATCGTCTGCAAACGCGCATTCGCGCCGAGGGTTTCGATGGGGTGATCCGCATGGTCGCCCGGGGCGCGGGCCTGGGCATCGTGCCCCAGGCCGCCCTGGACCGCTGGCCGCGGGAAGATCGCATCAAGGCCCAGCCGCTCAAGGAGCAATGGGCCTGCCGCCGACTGCTGCTCTGCGCGCGCTCATTCGAACAACTGCCGGGTTATGCCAGGGCCTTGTTCGATGCCTTGGCCCTGCCCTTGCGGAAAAACCCGTAATACACCGCGCTCAGGATCAGCAGGAACGGCACGCCAAACACCAGGGTCATCCTGAACGCGTCAGTGAAATACGTGGTGATCATCACCGCGCCCATCAGTACCAGCCCCAGCAAGGTGCTGTAAGGATAAAGGCGCAGCTCGAAGGACAGCTTCGGCCCGCCATGACGCTTGCGGTAGCGCCGGAAAAACAGGTGCGTAAGGAAGATCATGAACCAGGTGAAAATTGCCCCGAACATCGAGATCGCCATCATCAGCGTGAACGCGCTTTGCGGGTACACCAGGTTGAGCAGGGTCGCCAACGCGATACCGGAGCTGGACAGCAGCAACGCATTGAGCGGGATGCCGCTCTTGCTTAACGCGCCCATGGACTTGGGCGCAAAGCCCGCGCGGGACAGGCTGAACATCATGCGCGTGGTGATGTAGAGCTGGCTGTTCATCGCCGACAGCGCCGCGATCAGAATCACGAAGTTCATCACCCCGGTGGCACCGGGAATGCCGAGGGTCTGCATCACCGTAACGAACGGGCTCTGGACCTGACCGGCCTGGTTCCACGGCACGATGGCGAGCATCAGGGCCAGGGTCAGCAGGTAGAACACCACCAGACGCACAATCGTCGCGCGAAAGGCTTTCTTCACCGCCCGCTCCGGGTCGGCCGCTTCACCGGCAGCCACTGCGATCATCTCCACACTCAAGTAACTGAAGATCGACACGATCACCGCGATCCACATGCCGCTCAACCCATGGGGAAAAAACCCCTCATGGGCGGTGTAGTTCTGCACGCCATACGCCGGGTTGCCCGAGCCGAACACCACGTACACCGCCAGGATGATGAAGCCGACGATGGCGCTGATCTTGATGGTGGAAAACCAGTATTCGAAGTTGCCGAACGTCTTCACGCTGATCGCATTGAGCAGGATCAACACGCTGGAGAACGACACGATCCACACCCACTCCGGCACGTTGGTGAACCAGTACTTCATGTACATCGCCACCGCCGTCACCTCGGCTCCGACGGCCAGCACTATCGCCGCCCAGTAGGCATAACGCACCAGGAACCCGGCCAGCGGGCTGATATAAAACTCGGCATAGGCACCAAAGGAGCCGGAGGTGGAATGCGCCACCGTCATCTCCGCCAGGCAGCCCATCAGGATCAAGGTGATCAACGCACCGATGGCGTAGCTGAGCAATACACTGGGCCCGGCATAGCCAATGGCGTAGGCGCTGCCCATGAACAGCCCGGTGCCAATGGCGCCGCCGATGGCGATCATGCTCATTTGCCCGGAAGTGAGCTGGCGCCTGAGGCCCAGTTCGCGGTGGGTGATTTCTGCAAAGCCGTTGTCTGGCGTGGTCACGTGGCGTGCCCCTTTATTATTGTGATTGCTGCTGTTGTCACAGATGGCGAGTCCTGATGCCAGTCCGTTAAGCGTACCTGGCCCGCTGTAGGAGCGAGCTTGCTCGCGAAAAATGTCAACGATAACGCGTGCTTCCTGAATGAACGCGGTGCCTGTGAGTTTTCCGCGAGCAAGCTCGCTCCTACAAAAAGCCTTAACTGACTCCCCTCCCATATTGGTTTTGTGGTGCTCTTAGGTCACGCTGTTGCGCACCTTGAATTGCGGCTGGTCCCAAGTGCTGTTGTCGAGAATGTCACCGAGGATTTCCACCGCATCCCACACTTCGGTGAAGCTGGTGTACAGCGGGGTAAAACCGAACCGCATGATGCGCGGCTCACGGTAGTCACCGATCACGCCCCGGGCGATCAGCGCCTGGATCACCGCATAACCCTCAGGGTGTTCGAAGCTGACATGGCTGCCGCGCCTGGCGTGTTCACGCGGGGTGATCAGCTGCAAGCCATGGACGGCGCAGCGTGCTTCGACCCGCTCGATAAACAGATCGGTCAACGCCAGGGATTTAGCGCGCAGGCTGGCCATATCCGTCTGTTCAAATATCTCCAGCCCGCATTCCACCATGGCCAGCGAGGTGATCGGCTGGGTGCCGCACAGGTAGCGGGCGATGCCGGCACTCGGCGCGTAGTTCGATTCCATCGCAAATTGACGGGTATGCCCGAACCAGCCCGACAGCGGCTGGCGCACCAGGTCCACCAACGCCGGGCTGACCCACACGAACGCCTGGGAGCCCGGGCCGCCATTGAGGTATTTGTAGGTGCAGCCAATCGCATAATCGGCCCCGGCGGCGTGCAGGTCGATGGGCACCGCACCGGCCGAATGCGCCAGGTCCCAGAGGCTCAACGCGCCGCACTCATGGCTCAAGGCGGTGAGTGCGTGCATGTCATACATATAGCCGGTCTTGTAGTTGACGTGGGTGAGCATCACCACGGCCACATCCTCGTCGATGGCTTTGGGCAGTTCATCCGGGCTGTTGACCAGCCGCAAGGCGTAACCCTGTTGCAGCAGCTCGGCGAGGCCCTCGGCGATGTACAGGTCGGTGGGAAAATTGCTCGCTTCGCTGACGATCACCTTGCGCGTCGGCGCACGCTCGCGCTGTACGCTCAGGGCAGCGCTGAGCACCTTGAACAGGTTGATCGACGTGGTATCGGTAACCGCCACTTCGCCATCGCCGGCGCCGATCAGCGGTGCCAGGCGGTTGCCCAGGCGCAGGGACAGGTCCGCCCAACCGGCGCTGTTCCAGCTGCGAATCAGGCCGTTGCCCCACTCTTGGGCGATCACCTGTTGCGCCCGCGCCAACGAGGCCCGCGGACGTGCGCCGAGGGAATTGCCGTCAAGGTAGATGACGCCCTCGGGCAAGGCGAACTGATCGCGCAACGGCGCCAGCGGGTCTTGGGCGTCGAGGGCTTGGCAATGGCTTCGGGTGGTCATGGTCTGTCCTGGTTTTTATAAGAGAGGATGAACCAAATAATGAACGAACTTTCAGAGAATTTTCGTGCAAAGTGGTAGGTGAAGCGCTATTTAAGCTGTAGGAAATTCGAATTTAACTCCCAAACACGCGGATTTATTCAAACCATGCTTCTTGACGCCACCGACCTGCGCCTCCTGCATTTCCTGCAACAGGATGGCCGTATCAGCAACCAGGAACTGGCGGAAAAAGTCGCGTTGTCGCCCTCGGCCTGCCTGCGCCGTTTGCGCCTGCTGGAAAGCGAAGGCGTGATCAGCGGCTATCGGGCGGTGCTCAATGCCGAGCAGTTGGGCATTGAGCTTGAGGCCATCGTGCACCTGTCCTTGCGCCAGGATGTGGAAGACTGGCATGAGACGTTCATCAAGAAAGTACAGGGCTGGCCGGAGGTGGCCAGTGCCTATGTGATCACCGGCGCCAGCAACTATGTGCTGCGGGTGCAGGCGCGCAACCTCAAGCATTTTTCGGACTTTATCGTGAACCACCTGAACCGCACGGCGGGGGTGATGGATATCCGTTCGGAAATTGTGCTGCAGAAGATCAAGGATCGGGATGAGGTGCTGGATCTGGTGGTGCGCAAATAGCACCTGCAACACCATTCAAATGTGGGAGGGGGCTTGCCCCCGATTGCAGTGGGTCAGTTACCTATTTACTGACTGATCCACCGCTATCGGGGGCAAGCCCCCTCCCACATTTTTTGCCCGCGTTGATCAGTCTTCCAGGGCTCGCACTCGCTGCATGCGCTGCTGCTCAATCGGCGCTGTGGCGGGCTGCAACTCAAAGTCAAAATCAATCTGCGCAAACCGCCCCTGCACGCCGAACTCCTGTGCCAGTTGCGGATCGTCACTGAAGCGGATTTCGGCGATCAATTCATCCCGTGTGGCATAGGCAAAATCATCGTGCAGGTACGGGTCATCCGACAGGTTGATCTGGGTGGTCAGGTGCCGATGGCCAGGCGCCGAGATGAAGAAGTGAATGTGCGCCGGACGCTGCCCGTGCCGCCCCAACTGATCGAGCAACTGCTGGGTCGGACCGGTCGGCGGGCAGCCGTAGCCGGACGGCACGATGCTGCGAAAACGATAGTTGCCCTGCTCGTCGGTCTCGATGCGGCGGCGCAGGTTGAACTCCGATTGCGTCGGGTCAAACCACGAATAGGTGCCGCCGGTGTTGGCCTGCCACACATCGACAATCGCCCCTGCCAACGGCTTGCCCTGGGTGTCGCGCACCTGCCCGCGCATGAACAGCGGCACGGCATCGTCGTTGCCATCGTCCAAGCGCGCTTCGTATTTGCACAGCGGTGCACCGGCCACATACAGCGGACCTTCGATGGTGCGCGGCGTGCCACCGGATTTGCCGGCCTCGATGTCGGCGGCGTCCATCAACAGGTCCAGGTAATGCTCCAGGCCCAACCCGGCGGCGAGCAGGCCGGCTTCCTGGTTTTTTCCCAACTCGTTGAGGTAGTTGACCGCCTTCCAGAACTCTTGCGGGGTCACTTCCAGGTCTTCGATGATGTTCACGGTGTCGCGCAGGATCCGATAGATCAGCGCCTTGGTGCGCGGGTCGCCGCCTTCGCTGCGGTGACCGCTGGCGTCTTCGAGAAACTGCTGGGCGTGGGCAGTCTGGGACAGTCGAATGGACATGGTGCAATCCTCATCTTGTAATTATTGGGTGCGAAACAGGCTCAGCGGTCGTCGGCATGGATCGACGACGGATGCCGACACAGCGCATTCACTTCGATGGCCATATAGGGGAACAACGGCAGCTGCATCAGCAGGTCGTGCAGCGCCTGCACGCTCTCGACATCGAACACGCTGTAGTTGGCGTAGTGCCCGGCGATGCGCCACAGGTGGCGCCATTTACCTTGTTGTTGCAGGCGCTGCGCCAGGGCCTTCTCTTCGGCCTTGAGACTGGCGGCGCGCTCGGCGGGCATGTCGAGCGGCAGGTTCACGGTCATCTTTACGTGGAACAACATGGCAGGCGCCTCTTAGTGTTTGTCACGCCGCAGGAACGCCAGGCGCTCTTCGTCGATCGCCAGGCCCAGGCCCGGTGCGGTGGAGACATGCAGGTGGAAATCACGGTACACCGGCGGCTCGGTGAGTATGTCTTCGGTGAGCAGCAACGGGCCGAACAGTTCGGTGCCCCACGCCAGCGTGTCAAGCGTGACAAAGGCGTGTGCCGAAGCCAGGGTGCCGATGCCGCCTTCGAGCATGGTGCCGCCGTAGAGGCCGATGCCTGCCGCTTGCGCTATCGCCGCCGTGCGCAACACCGCACGCGGGCCACCGTTCTTGGCGATCTTGAGAGCGAACACCGAGGCCGCGCCTTCGCGGGCCAGGTTGAACGCATCCTCGACGCATTCAATCGATTCGTCGGCCATGATCGGCGCCGGGCTCGACAGGTTCAGCCGCACCATGCCGCCGCGGTTGTTGCGCGAGATCGGCTGTTCGATCAGGTCGATACCGTTGTCCGCCAGCACGCGGCAGGCACGCAGGGCCACGGCCTCGTCCCAGGCCTGGTTGACGTCGACCCGCACACTGGCGCGATCCCCCAGCGCGCGCTTGATCGCGATCACGTGGGCCAGGTCACGGTCGACCTCACCGGCGCCGATTTTCAATTTGAAGAGGCGATGGCGGCGCAGGTCGAGCATCTTCTCGGCCTCGGCTATGTCCTGTGCGGTGTTGCCGCTGGCCAGGGTCCAGGCCACCGGCAAGGCATCGCGCACACGGCCACCGAGCAGTTCGCTGACCGGTAGATTCAGGCGCTTGCCGAGGGCGTCGAGCAACGCGCTCTCGATGCCCGATTTGGCAAAGGTGTTGCCGCGAATGCTGCGCTCCAGACGCACCATGGCGGCGTTGATATTGCTGGCGTCCTGGCCGATCAGCAGCGGCGCGAAGTGCTGGTCAATGTTGACCTTGATGCTCTCGGGGCTTTCATTGCCATAGCTCAGGCCACCGATGGTGGTGGACTCACCGATGCCCTCGATGCCATCGGCGCAACGCAGGCGGATGATCACCAGGGTCTGGTGTTGCATCGTATGCATCGCCAACTTGTGCGGGCGAATGGTGGGAAGGTCGACGATGACCGTCTCGATCGACACGATGGGGCAAATCGACATGGCAATACCCGTTGGGTTCTTTATAGGTTTGCGTCGATTCTGTTCTGCATGATTGTCAGGTTCCAATATAGAATTGGTCTGGTTCGATACCTTGAAGGTATTAAAGGAGCCAATATGGAACTGCGTCACCTGCGCTATTTCCAGGTGCTGGGACAGACCCTCAACTTCACCCGCGCCGCCGAGCGCCTGCACATCGCCCAGCCGCCGTTGAGCCGGCAGATCCAGCAACTGGAAGACGAATTGGGCGTGGTATTGCTCGAGCGCGGCCGGCCGTTGCGGCTGACCGAGGCCGGGCGGTTCTTCTATGAGCACGCCAATGTGCTGCTCGAACAGTTGGGCAAGGTCTGCGACAACACCCGACGCATCGGCCTGGGCGAGAAGACCTGGCTGGGCATCGGCTTTGCGCCGTCGACCTTGTACGGCGTGCTGCCGGAATTGATTCGGCGACTGCGCAACCATGAGGCGCTGGAGCTGGAATTGGGATTGTCGGAGATGACCACCTTGCAGCAGGTCGAGGCGCTCAAGGCCGGGCGCATTGATGTGGGTTTCGGGCGGATCCCCCTCGACGACCCGGCCATCGTCCAGCGTGTGCTGGTGCAGGACCGGCTGGTGGCGGTGCTGCCCAGCGGTCATCCGTTGCTGGGCGCCCCCGCCACCCTCGCCCAGTTGGCCGCCGAACCCTTTGTACTGTACCCCGGCAATCCGCGCCCCAGTTATGCCGACCATGTCATCGCCTTGTTCGACGCCCACGGCTTGAGCCTCAAGGTGGCGCAGTGGACCAACGAGTTGCAGACCGCCATCGGCCTGGTGGGCGCCGGCATGGGCGTGACGCTGGTGCCGGCGTCGGTGCAGGTGCTGCACCGGGCGGATATCGGCTACACGCCAATCGTGGAAGCCACCGCGACCTCGCCGATCATTCTCAGCCGGCGGGTGAATGATCAGTCGCCAGGGCTCAGTCATTGCCTGCAATTGGTTGAAGAGCTGCTCTGAAACCGTCCATACACTGCAATTCCAATGTGGGAGGGGGCTTGCCCCCGATTGCTGTGGCTCAGTCAATGGATGTGTTGACTGACACACTGCTATCGGGGGCAAGCCCCCTCCCACATTTTGATCTCCATCGGGTTCAAAGAGTCCGCAAGCGCTTGCGCTGTAAGGTTTGGCTGGGGGATTCATCGAACACTTTGCGATACTCCGCCGAAAACCGCCCCAAGTGGGTGAAGCCCCAGCCCAGGGCGATCTCGGAGATGGTCCGTGTGGCGCCATGCTCGAGCATCTCCTGGCGCACGGCGCTCAGCCGGTACTTCTTCAGATAAGCCATCGGCGACAGTGCAAAATATTTGCGAAAGGCATCGAACAGCTTGAACCGCGACACTCCGGCAGCCGCTTCCAGGTCTTCCAGATGCACGGCTTCGCGGGCGTTATCGTGGATAAACTTGCGCGCACGGATCAAATAGTGGGGCAGTTTCACGCCCAGTACGTCGCGCAGTTCTTCGGAATAATTGTTCGGCTGGGCCAGGATCAGCCCCTTGATCAACGAGCTTTCCAGGTCACGGGTAAACGCGGCCTGCTCATACAACTCACTGCCGTGTTCCAGTTCGGCAATGCAGTAACGCGCCATGCGCCACCACGACGCCGAAGCGCCGTCCACCGCGTCCATCACCGACTCAAAGCGCAACGGCGCCTCGATCGGCCGTTGCAGCAAACCTTCCAGGGACTCACTCATTGCCGCGCGGGTGATCACCACCTGCAACTTGCGGCAGTCACCGGAAATCGCCAGCACCTGATGCTCGTTGGGCGAGATGATGACGCCTTGGTCGGGGTTGGAACTCAGCCGTTCGCCGTTCTTGCTCAACTCCTGCTCGCCCACCAGGGGCAGGCTAAGGCTGTAACTGCTGAAGTGCTCGGCATCTTCGATGTCGATGGTCACATCAGTGCCGTATTCGATCACACCCAGGGTGGTCGCACGGGACTTGAACATGTTGGCGCTGTGGTGAAAACGCAGGCGTTCGGGTGTGGCGGTGGCCAGGCGATGGGGCCCGCAGATGCCGGACATCCAGCTACGCGCGCCTTCCAGGTCGAAGCGTTGAATCGTTTGGCTGCTCATCAGGTGCACCCACGGCGGTTAGGCGTTTGCGCGCTCTGACGGCGCGTCGTTAGGGTTGGACAGCAAGTAATGCGCCACGCTGGCGAAATTGCTACCAGGTGGATAGCAACCGCCGACTATGTGGATAAGACGCCGGCTTTTCAGGCCGTTGCCCTGCCAGACGGTAGCGCATCCCGTCACCGATCCGCACCGGGTTGGGTATTTGCTGCCCAATTATCCGGCCTGCCTTCCCCCATTAAGCGGATAGCCCACGCCCTGCCCCGCTGCCTCTAATGCATCACCGATTAGCCCGATCAAAAAGGTGCCTCCCATGAGTGGTGCAAGAAACGTCGAACAGTGGAAAACCTTTATCGACAGTTGCCTGGACTTTCGCCCGGCGGACGAAGTGTTCCGCATCGCCCGCGACATGTTCACCGAGCCCGAACTGTTCGATCTGGAGATGGAACTGATCTTCGAGAAGAACTGGATCTACGCCTGCCACGAAAGTGAACTGGCCAATCACCATGACTTTGTGACGATGCGCGCCGGGCGCCAGCCGATGATCATCACCCGCGACGGCGAAGGCCGGCTCAACGCGCTGATCAATGCCTGCCAGCATCGCGGTACCACCCTCACCCGTGTGGGCAAGGGCAACCAATCGACTTTTACCTGCCCATTCCACGCTTGGTGCTACAAGAGCGATGGCCGGTTGGTGAAGGTCAAGGCGCCGGGTGAATACCCGGAAGGTTTCGACAAAGCCACGCGCGGCCTGAAAAAGGCGCGCATCGACAGCTACAAAGGCTTCGTATTCATCAGCCTCGACGTGAACGGCACCGACAGTCTGGAAGACTTCCTGGGTGACGCCAAAGTGTTCTTCGACATGATGGTGGCGCAGTCCGCCACGGGTGAGTTGGAGGTGCTGCCGGGCAAGTCCGCCTACACCTACGACGGCAACTGGAAACTGCAGAACGAAAACGGCCTGGACGGATATCACGTCAGCACCGTGCACTACAACTATGTGGCCACGGTGCAGCACCGCCAGCAGGTCAATAGCGAAAATGGCGCAAGTGCCGGCACTACCCTGGACTACAGCAAGCTCGGCGCCGGCGACGCCAACACCGACGACGGCTGGTTTGCCTTCAACAACGGCCACAGTCTGCTGTTCAGCGACATGCCCAACCCCAGCGTGCGCTCCGGCTACGCCACCATCATGCCGCGCCTGGTGGCCGAACACGGCCAGCAGAAAGCCGAATGGATGATGCACCGCCTGCGCAACCTGAATATCTACCCGAGCCTGTTTTTTCTCGACCAGATCAGTTCCCAACTGCGCATCATCCGCCCACTGGCGTGGAACAAGACCGAGATCATCAGCCAGTGCCTGGGGGTGAAGAACGAGTCCGACGCCGACCGCGAGAACCGTATTCGCCAGTTCGAAGATTTCTTTAACGTCTCGGGCATGGGCACGCCGGATGACCTGGTGGAGTTTCGCGAGGCCCAGCGCGGTTTCCAGGGCCGGCTGGAGCGCTGGAGTGACATCTCGCGCGGCAGCCATCGCTGGGCGACCGGGCCGACCCCGAACAGCGAAGCCATCGGCATTCAGCCCGCCATGACCGGCACTGAATTCACCCACGAAGGCCTGTACGTCAACCAGCACCGCAACTGGCAGCGATTCCTGCTCGACGGCCTGGACCGGCAGGCACTGCAACTGCGGGAGGTGAAGTGATGAATGCCCAGTTGCAGTACCGGATCGAACAATTCTTCTACCGTAAATCCGAACTGTGCGACGCCCAGGACTGGGATGCCTATGTGCAACTGTTCGACCCAGTGAGTGAATTTCACTTGCCGCAATGGGACTCGGAACACGTCTACACCCAGGACCCCAAGCGCGAGATGTCGTTGATCTATTACGCCAACCGCTCCGGGCTGGAGGACCGCGTCTTCCGCCTGCGCACCGGCAAGGCGGCCTCGGCCACGCCAATGCCGCGCACGCTGCACTTGATCAATAACGTGCGCATCGCCGAACAGGCCGACGGCACGCTGGAGGTGAAGCTGAACTGGCACACCTTGTTCTATCGGCTGGCAACGTCCGAGCAGTTTTATGGGTACGCGACTTACCGTCTCAAGCCTGCGGGCGACAGCTGGGTGATCACCCGCAAGCACGCGGTGCTGTTCAACGACACCATCAACTCGGTGCTGGATTTCTACCACCTGTGACGGTGGCACATTCCCCCGTAGGAGCGAGCTTGCTCGCGAAAACTCAAGTACACCGCGTGCATCCCGGCTGCCGGCGTCATCGTTGACGTTTTTCGCGAGCAAGCTCGCTCCTACAAGGTTCATACCTATCCACGGAGTCATGTGAATGAACCACAAAGTGGCCTTCAGTTTTGCCGATGGCAAGACCCTGTTTTTCCCGGTGGGCGCCCATGAAATCCTGCTGGATGCCGCCCTGCGCAACGGCATCAAGATCCCTCTGGACTGCCGCGAAGGCGTGTGCGGCACCTGCCAGGGACGCTGCGAATCCGGCGATTACACCCAGGACTATGTCGACGAGGAAGCGCTGTCCGGCCTCGACCTGCAACAGCGCAAAATGCTCAGTTGCCAGACGCGAGTGAAGTCCGATGCGACCTTCTACTTCGACTTCGATTCAAGCCTGTGCAATGCGCCGGGGCCGATGCAGGTGCGCGGAACGGTAAGCGACATGCAGTTGGTGTCGGCCAGTACGGCAATCCTGCAGTTGCAGGTGGACACACCGCTGGATTTTCTGCCCGGCCAATATGCACGGTTGTCGGTACCCGGCACTGACAACTGGCGTTCCTACTCTTTCGCCAACCTGCCGGGCAACCAGTTGCAGTTTCTGGTGCGCCTGCTGCCCGACGGGGCAATGAGCAACTACCTGCGCGAGCGCTGCCAGGTGGGTGACGAGGTATTGATGGAGGCGCCGCTGGGAGCGTTCTACCTGCGGCACGTCACCCAACCGCTGGTGCTGGTCGCTGGCGGCACTGGGTTGTCGGCGTTGCTGGGCATGCTCGATCAGTTGGCGGCCAGCGGCTGCGAACACCCCGTGCACCTCTATTACGGCGTGCGCGGCGCAGAGGACTTGTGCGAAGCGGCGCGCATCCGCAGTTACGCATCGAAGATCGCCGACTTTCGCTACACCGAAGTCCTCAGCGACGCCTCAGCGCAATGGACGGGCAAGCGCGGCTACCTCACCGAGCATTTCGACCTGGCCGGTTTGCGCAACAGATCGGTGGATATGTACGTGTGCGGCCCGCCGCCGATGGTCGAATCGATCCAACAATGGCTGGCGGATCAGGCACTTGATGGCGTCCAGCTGTATTACGAAAAGTTTACGCAGAGTAATATCTGACCCTCAGCACTTCTGAGGGGCTGATGCGCCTGCACTCACCCTTAAGAAAAACAAGTAGAAGGGAATGTTAATGGCGGATGACATGGTAAACCCGGTGGGCCTCAAGCGCGGCCTGAAGAACCGGCACATTCAACTGATCGCGTTGGGAGGGGCGATCGGCACGGGGTTGTTCCTCGGCTCAGCCGGAGTGCTCAAGTCGGCGGGGCCGTCGATGATCCTGGGTTACGCGATAGCCGGTTTCATCGCCTTCCTGATCATGCGCCAGCTCGGCGAGATGATCGTCGAAGAGCCGGTGGCCGGCTCCTTCAGCCACTTTGCGCATAAATACTGGGGCGGCTACGCAGGCTTTCTCGCAGGCTGGAACTACTGGGTGCTCTACGTACTGGTGGGCATGGCCGAACTGACGGCCGTGGGCAAATACATCCAGTTCTGGTGGCCACAAATCCCGACCTGGGTCAGCGCGCTGGTGTTCTTCGTCGCGGTCAACCTGATCAACACCCTGAACGTGAAGTTCTTCGGTGAAGCGGAGTTCTGGTTCGCGATCATCAAGGTGGTGGCGATTGTCGGCATGATCGTGCTCGGCTGCTACCTGCTGTTCAGCGGTACCGGCGGCCCGCAGGCGTCGGTCAGCAACCTGTGGAGCCACGGCGGTTTCTTCCCGAACGGTGGCATGGGGCTGTTGATGTCGATGGCATTCATCATGTTCTCGTTCGGTGGCCTGGAGCTGGTGGGCATCACCGCCGCCGAGGCCAGCGAGCCGCGCAAGGTGATCCCGAAGGCGATCAACCAAGTGGTGTACCGGATCCTGATTTTCTACGTCGGTGCCCTCACCGTGCTGCTGTCGCTGTACCCGTGGGATCAACTGCTGCAAACCCTCGGCGCGTCGGGCGATCCCTACAGCGGCAGTCCGTTCGTGCAGATTTTCTCGCTGATCGGCAATGACATCGCGGCGCACATCCTCAACTTCGTGGTGCTGACCGCGGCGCTGTCGGTGTACAACAGTGGCGTGTACTGCAACAGCCGCATGCTGTTCGGCCTGGCCGAGCAGGGCGACGCGCCCAAGGCGCTGATGAAGCTCAACAAGCAAGGCGTGCCATTGCGGGCGCTGGCGATTTCGGCGCTGGTGACCCTGCTGTGCGTGGTGGTCAACTACGTCGCGCCGCAGAGTGCCCTGGAATTGCTGTTTGCATTGGTGGTTGCCTCGCTGATGATCAACTGGGCGCTGATCAGCATCACCCACATCAAGTTCCGCAAGGCCATGGGCGAGCAAGGCGTGACGCCGTCGTTCAAAACCTTCTGGTTCCCGTTCAGCAACTACCTGTGCCTGGCGTTCATGCTGATGATCATCAGCGTGATGCTGGCGATTCCGGGAATTCGTGAGTCGGTGTATGCGATGCCGGTGTGGGTGGGGATTATTTATGTGGCGTATCGGTTGCGAGTCCGAAACGCGAAGGTCGTGACAGCGCGGTAACCCATGTGGGAGGGGCTTGCCCCCGATTGCAGTGTGTCAGCCACTGATATGGCTACTGGCCCACCACTATCGGGGGCAAGCCCCCTCCCACATTTTTAACGGCATTCCAAATGAAAAGCCCCGGTAATCCGGGGCTTTTGTTTAGAGGGTGGAACGCACTCGCCACAGTTCGGGGAACAGCACCGTGTCGAGCATCTTGCGCAAATACCCCACGCCTTCGGTGCCACCGGTACCCGGTTGGAAGCCGATGATGCGCTCCACCGTGGTGACATGCCGGAAGCGCCACTGGCGGAATGAATCTTCCAGGTCGATAAACTTCTCGGCCAATTGATACAAATCCCAGTAACGACTCGGGTCGCGATACACCTCGCGCCAGGCCGCTTCTACCGACTCATCGTGCACCGTTGCCGCCGTCGGGTCGCGCTCGGCCCGTTTCGGATCTATCGCCAGACCCGCCTTGAGCATCAGGTTGATCGCTTCGTCATACAGCGACGGCGTGGCAATCGCCACCTGCAATTGCTGCAACAGCTCCGGGCGATGGGCATGGGGCCGTAACAGCGCCGGACTCTTGTTGCCGAGGATGAACTCAATCTCGCGGTACTGGAACGACTGGAACCCCGACGACTGCCCGAGGAACGGACGAATCGCCGTGTATTCCGACGGTGTCATGGTCGCCAGCACCGCCCAGGCATGCACCAATTGATCGAAGATCCGCGAAACCCGCGCCAGCATCTTGAACGCCGGCGGCAACTCGCCCAGGCGCACATGTTCGCGGGCGGCCTTGAGTTCGTGCAGCATCAGTTTCATCCACAGCTCCGAGGTCTGGTGCTGGATGATGAACAGCATTTCGTTGTGGTCCGGCGACAGCGGATGCTGGGCGCTGAGCACTTTGCCCAGGTCCAGATAGTCGCCATAGCTCATGGACTCGGAGAAGTTCAGCTCGGCGTTGTGCCATTCTTCCGGGGATTGGTAATCGGCAGGCTTATAGTCTGAGGAGAAGGGACACTGGCTCATCGCGTGTGCTCCAAAAGCGGGCGCAGGATTGCACGGACCGGGCTGGCGTCCAGGTGGGCAAAACGCAGCGGCAGCGCGATCAGTTCGTAGTCGCCCTCCGGTACGTCGTCGAGCACGATGCCTTCGAGGATCGCCATGCCATGGCGCGCCACGGCGTTGTGCGAGTCCATGGTCTTGGACTGTTGCGGGTCCAGGGACGGCGTGTCGATCCCGATCAGGCGCACGCCGAGGCTGGCGAGCAGATCAATGGTTTGCGGGGCGATGGCGGTGAAGTCTGAATCCCATTGCGTCAGGGGGGCTTGTGGATAAGTGCGCAGCAGCACGCGTTCGGGCAGGTTATCCACACGCCCCTGCAGTTGATGCGGTTGCACCAGGGCACCACTGCCCAGGCAGTGCAACACTCGGCACGGGCCCATGTACACGTCCAACGACACCTCGCCAATTGGCGCGCCATCGGCGCTGTAATGCAGCGGCGCATCCACATGGGCGCCGGTGTGCGGCGACAGCGTCACACGCCCCACATTCACCGGGCACTCCGGCCCGAACTGCCAAACGCGCTCTTCCTGGAACGGCGTATCGCCCGGCCAGGTCGGGGTTGCCGCACTCAAGGGCGGGCTGATATCCCACCACGTTTTTATTGGGTTCATTTAACGGCTCTCACTCATTCCTGGGTGAATGATACGAGGGCCGGACGTGAATTTTCTTGCGAATTCTGGCGTGAACGGGGAATTCTTTCGCAGTTACTGCGAGAAAACCCCTGATTTACGCGCAGAAACGCCTCTGAACACAGCGGTGCGGCCACCGGCAATCAATGTGGGAGGAGGCTTGCCCCCGATGGCGGCGTGTCAGCCAACTTCTGATTGACTGGCCCACTGCTATCGGGGGCAAGCCCCCTCCCACATTGACCGCGCTTCGTATTGGACTGCGCTTCTGGGCATACCGATGTCGAGTCCAGACCACCAGCCCCCGCTGCGACGCTATAGGGTTCGACTCTTATTCCCTTGCCTCGGAGTCATCATGTCCAAGCCCATCACCGTTCTGCGCGACACCCACCCCTTGCCGGTCCTGGATGCCTGCAAATGGGAAAAGCTCGAAGGCGACCCGCACACCGTCAACCTCAACGCCTACACCAGCGAAGACGGCAGCAAGATCATGGGCACCTGGATCTGCACGCCGGGCAAGTGGTACGTGGACTACGTGAAATGGGAGTACTGCCACTTCCAGGAAGGCTATTGCATCATCACGCCGGAAGGCATGGCGCCGATTCACCTGCGGGCTGGGGATATCTTTGTGGTGGAGCCGGGGATGAAGGGGACGTGGGAGGTGGTGGAGACGGTGCGTAAGTATTTTGTGTTTGCTTGAGCCATCTCTACAGCAAGCGGCTTTCCTACGGTGAACGGGCTCGCCCGACATCGTTTGTAGGAGCGAGCTTGCTCGCGAAAAACGTCAACGATAACGCGTGTTTCCTGGATTCACACGGCGTCTGTGAGTTCTTCGAGAGCAAGCTCGCTCCTACAGTAGACCTTATTGCCTCAACTCCACTCACCCCATCATTCAGGCTTGCGATAGCTGTTAATGATCGCCGAAAAGTCCTTGCCCCCTTCCCCACGCTGGCTCATCGATTGATACAACTGCTGGGCCACTGCACCGAGGATCACCGGCTGTTTTGCCTGGCGCGCCGCTTCGGTGGCCAGGCCCAGGTCCTTGAGCATCAGGTCGGCGCCAAAACCGCCGGTATAACCGCGCGACGACGGCGCAGTTTCAATCACGCCCGGCCATGGATTGTAGGTGTCCGAACTCCAGCAACGCCCGGTTGAGCTGTTGATGATCCCGGCCAGCACTTGCGTGTCGATACCCAGCGCATCGCCCAGGGCCATCGCCTCACTGACGCCGACCATGCTGATGCCCAGCAGAAGGTTGTTGCAGATCTTGGCGATTTGCCCGGTGCCCACCTCGCCGCAGTGCACGATGTTGCGGCCCATCTGCGCCAGCACCGGTTGCAGGGTGGCGAACAGTTCAGGCGTAGCGCCGACCATGAAGGTCAGCGTGCCGGCTTGCGCCCCGCCGGTGCCGCCGGACACCGGGGCGTCGGCCATCACTACGCCTTGCCGGGCGGCGGCGGCCGCAACATCGCGGGCGGTCTGCGGGTCAATGGTGCTGCAATCCACGGCGAGGATGCCGTTGCCGATGCCGGCGAGCACACCGTCTTCATTCAGCCACACGCTGCGCACATGGGCGGCGGCCGGCAGCATGGTAATCACCAATTCAGCGCCCTGGGCCGCGTCACGCGGGGACTCGCTGATATGGCCGCCCAACTCGGCCAGTTCCTTGAGCACGGTCTGGTTCAGGTCGAACAGGTTCAGCGCGTGCCCGGCCTTGATCAGGTTGCGGGCCATGGGCGCGCCCATGTTGCCCAGGCCGATAAATGCAATCTTCATGGTCGTCTCCCAGGTTTCAGCGCAGGTTGATGGTGGTGTTGACGCCATCGTTGACCGTGTCGTCATCGAACCAGCGGCTGGTGACGGTCTTGGTCTGGGTGTAGAACTGCACCACCTGCTTGCCGTACGGGCCGAGATCGCCGAGTTTGGAACCACGGGAGCCGGTGAAGCTGAAAAACGGCACCGGCACCGGGATCGGAATGTTGATGCCGACCTGGCCTACATCGATTTCACTCTGGAACTTGCGCGCCGCCGCGCCGCTCTGGGTGAACAGGCCGGTGCCGTTGCCGAACGGGTTGGCGTTGACCAGCGCAATGGCCTCATCGAGGGTGTCGACCTCCAGCACCACCAGCACCGGGCCGAAGATTTCCTCGGTGTAGATGCGCATGTCGGTGGTCACGCCCGAAAACAGGGTCGGGCCGACAAAGTTGCCTTGCTCGAAGCCCGGCACCTTGATGTCGCGGCCGTCCAGCTCCAGCGTGGCGCCTTCTTTCACGCCGCTTTCGATCAGCTCCAGGATGCGTGCCTTGGCGCGCTTGGAGATCACCGGGCCCACATCCGTACCGGCCTCGCTGCCGGCGTTGACCTTGAGCTTTTGCGCCAGCGCCTTGAGGTCCGGCAGCCATTGTTTCGACGCCCCCACCAGCACCACCACCGAGGTGGCCATGCAGCGCTGGCCCGCCGCGCCGAAACCGGCACCGACCAAGGCATTGAGGGTGTGTTCGCGGTTGGCGTCCGGCAGCACCACGGCGTGGTTCTTGGCGCCCATCATCGATTGCACACGCTTGCCGTGCTTGCCGGCCAGGTCATAGACGTGGGTGCCCACGGCGGTCGAGCCGACGAAGGACACGGCCTTGATGTCTTTGTGGGTGCACAGCGCATCCACCACGTCCTTGCCGCCGTGCACCACGTTAAGCACGCCGGCCGGCACACCGGCTTCCAGCGCCAGCTCCACCAGCAGCATGGTCGACAGCGGGTCTTGCTCAGACGGCTTCAGGACGAAGGTATTCCCGCACGCGATCGCCATCGGGAACATCCACAGCGGAATCATCGCCGGGAAGTTGAACGGGGTGATGCCGGCGCACACGCCGATGGGTTGGCGCAGCGTGTAGGTATCCACGCCACCGGCGACGTTTTCAGCGAATTCGCCCATTTGCAGGGTGCCGATGGAACAGGCGTGCTCCACCACTTCCAGGCCACGGAAAATATCGCCCTCGGCATCGGCAATGGTTTTACCCTGCTCGTTGCTGAGGACCACGGCAATGCGCTTGGAACGTTCGCGGATCAAGGCTTGCAGCTTGAGCATGATGCGCATGCGCGCGCCGATCGGCGTCAGCTTCCAGGTCTGGAAGGCGCGATGGGCGGCGTCGATGGCGGCGTTGACCTCATCGGCCGTGGCGAACGGGACGCGGGCCAGCACTTGCTGGGTGGCCGGGTTGACGATGTCTTGCCATTCGGTGGTCTTGGACTCGACCCACTCGCCGTTGATCAGCAACTTGACCTGTTGTACGGAAATATCGGCAGATGCGTTCATGAGGGTCTCCGGAATCTTGTTGTTATGCAGGAGTTGAATCGCCTTGAAGAAGGAGGCGTTCGGGCTGTTTTTGGAGTATAGATGTGCAAATCTCTAATAAGAACGCACATAAAAGCCGGTCCAATATGCAAAAAAACATCACATCGCTGGGCTCCCTGAACTGGGATGACCTGAAGTTTTTTCTCGAAGTGGCCCGCACCCGCAAGGCCAGTGTCGCCGCCAAGCGCCTGGCGGTGGACTACACCACCGTGTCGCGGCGCATCAGCTCGCTGGAGGTGTCGCTCGGCACCCTGCTGTTCGAAAAATCCCGGACCAACGGTTTTGTCCTGACCGCTGAGGGCCAGCGTTTGCTGGGTTACGCCGAATCCATCGAAAGCACCCTGCACATGGCGTGCGAACAAGTCTCCGGCTCCGGCGTGGCATTATCCGGGCATGTGCGCATGGGCTGCACCGAAGGCTTCGGCAGCTTCTTCGTCACCCCGCAACTGAGCCACTTCGTCGACACCTACCCGGCGATCTCGGTGGACATCCTGCCCCTGCCGCACTTCATCAGCCTGTCCAAGCGCGAAGCCGACATCGTCATCGCCCTGGAACGCCCGGAACACGGCCCGTACGTGTGCTGCAAACTGTGCGATTACAAACTGCAGCTGTACGCCACACAGGACTACCTCGACCAACACCCGCCGATCCAACGCCCGGCGGATTTGGCCGAGCATCCGTTTATCAGCTATGTGGATGACCTGGCGTTCAGCTCGGAGTTGCTGTACCTGGCGAACGTAGTACCGGGCGCCAGCGCCAGCCTGCGCAGTACCAGTGTGATTGCGCAGTACGTCGCGGCGCAGCAGGGGCGGTCGATGGCGATATTGCCGTGCTTTTTGGCGGCGCAGGATCCGCGACTGCTGCCGGTGCTGGGGGAGCAGATTGCGCTTACGCGGCAGTTCTGGATGTATTGCCGGGAGGATTTGAGGAAGTTGAAGCGGATTACATTGTTGTGGGATTACATCCGGGAGGTGACGGAGCAGAATCAGGGGTTGTTGATGGGGGAGACGCGGGAGATGCGCTTTGCAGACTGAATGCGCCGCGCGGACAACTGTGGGAGGGGCGGTGCGACGATTCGACTTGCCCCCGGTGGCGGAGTGTCAGTTACCAGATGTATTGGCTGACACACTGCTATCGGGGGCAAGCCCCCTCCCACAATGGATTGCATTTCAGGTTGAGAGCGCAATACGGGTGGGCCGCGCATTATCTGTGTGAGATGGGCAAGGCGGTGGTGGATGACTTGACGCAGGCGATGACGCCGAGCCGTTGAGCGAACACAGTCTTAAGCACACCGCTGCACAAATGTGGGAGGGGGCTTGCCCCCGATGGCGGAGTGTCAGTTACCAAATCTATGGGCTACACACTGCTATCGGGGGCAAGCCCCCTCCCACATTGGATCGTATTTCAAGTTGAGGCGGGTGAAGGGCCTTAGTCCGCGATGACTACAATCGACACGCGTCGATTTTCGGTGCGCCCCGCCGCCGTTGTATTTTCCGCCACCGGCTCGCTGCTGCCCAGGCCGCGTAGTTGGATGTTCTGTTGTTTCATGCCCACGCTGCTCAACACCTTGCCCACACTTTCAGCACGGCGCAGGGACAAGGCCTGGTTGTAGAGTTCCTTGCCCGACGCGTCGGTGTGGCCGTCGACGCGTACGCGTTCGATGCCTGCGCCCACCAGGGCCTTGCCGATGCGTTCGACGATGTCGGTGCTGGGCTTGTTGAGGGTTTCGACGTCACTGCCAAACAGCACTTTGCCAGACAAGCCGAAGGCCCAGCCATCGTCAGTCAACTCGAAACCCTGCTGTTTGAGCACGGCCACTTGCGCCGGGCTCAGGCCTTTGGGCGGTGCGGTCTGGCAGCCGCCGAGGGCCAGGCAGGCGAGAAGCAGGGTGATGAATAGCACACGTGAGTGAGAGAACAAGGGGTTAACTCCTGTGTTGATCGTTGACGACGGGGCGCTCCGACTCCGCCGTTTGCTGGCCGCCCGACGACAGCCGTTTGGCCTGGTACATCGCCGCATCGGCGGCGTTGAGCAAGGTGCCGGGCGTGGCGCCATGGTCGGGATAAATGGCGATGCCGATACTCAGCGAGGTCAATACCAGGGTGTCGTCCGGCAGTGGGATCGGCGCGTCCATGCTGGCATTGATCTTGTCGGCGATGCGTTGCGCATCTTCGATTTTGTGCAGCGGCGCCAGCAGGACGGCGAATTCGTCGCCGCCCAGGCGGGCCACCAGGTCATCTTCGCGCAGCTGTGCGCGCACGCGCTCGGCAACGGCCACCAGTACGGCATCGCCGGCGGCGTGGCCGAAGTTGTCGTTGATGTCCTTGAAACGATCACTGTCGAGAAACAGCACGCCTACCCGTTCGTTGACCTTGGCGGCGCTGCGCAAGGCTCGAATCAACCGGCCTTCGAAGAATGCACGGTTGGGCAGGCCGGTGAGGCTGTCGTGGCTGGCCTGGTGCGCGAGGGTTTCGTTTTCGCTTTGCAGATGATTTTGCCAGGCCTCCATCTCGCCCAACAGGGCATTGAAGTCGCTGCCCAGGCTGTCGAGTTCGGCAATCTGGGCCGGGGGCACGCGGCGGTTGAAGTCGCGTTCGCTGCGGGCGGCGTGGGCCACGGCGGCGAGGCTTTGCAGCGGCCCGGTGATGCCGTTCAACAGACGCCGCGCCAGGTGCAGCGCCACCCAGGCGCTGAGCGCGGTGCAGATCACAATGCCCGCCAACCCGCTGAGCAAGAAGCGCAACAGGCTGCCGCCATGACCGGTCAGGTGGATACTGCCGACCGTTTGCCCCTGATGAAGGATCGGCTGGCTGATGGGTTGCTCGAGCAAGGCATGCGCCAGTTCAAGTTCAACCCGCGACAACATCCCGTTGTTCGGCCGCACCCATTGCGCCAGCAGCTTGCCACTGGCATCGAAGACTTCGGCCTGGGCCACCTCTTCGGTCGAAGCGATCAGGCTCAAGGCCTCAGTGGCGGCAGCGCTGTCGTCGAACACCACGGCCGCTTCCACGGTGTAATTGATCGAGCGTGCGATCAAGTGCAGGTTGTGTTCGGCATACACCCGCAGCGCCAGCACGCCGAGCAGGGTCAGGGACACACTGGCCAGCGCCACCGCCACCAGGGCCAGGATCATGTGCCCTCTGCCGATGACCGACCTCAGGGTCGGTCGCGTCTTGGCCGGCCTCATGGCGTCGGCGCTCGACGGCGCGACAGTTGCAGCACGCTGGGGTGAATGCGTACGCCGCTGCGGGCAACGGAATCCAGGTTCACCTCAAACGACACTTGCGCATCACTCACCCGCAGGCAGAACAGGCTGCCCACGGTGCATTGGTCGCCGCCTTCGCTGATGCTGAGCACCGGATGGCCGATCAATGAGGCAAACAACGCGGTGCGCTCGTCAGCGCTGAGTTTGCCGATGTAGACGGCGTCGCAGGCACTGACGATATCGGGATGGTTGGCCAGCAGGCGTCGCACCGTCACTGGACGGCCGGTCGCCTGAGTGGTGCCCTTGATCAGGTCGTCGGTGTACTGGGTGGGCCCGACGATGCACAAGCGCAGTTGCGCAGGCTCCACCGGCCAACGGGCATAACTGAGAATCCCCAGCACAACCTGGGTGACCGCCTGCGCGCGATGCTCGGCCAGGCTGGGTGTTTGAGCCCAGACCTGCGGAGCGAGCAGGCATAGCAACGCTACCTGCAACAGGCGTCTCCAGCTCAAACTGCGCTCTATGAGCGAGACAGCCACATTCATGCAGCAATTCTCTCAAGAAATTTCAGGGTGATGCCGCAACGATAGCACAGCAGCCAAAAACCCCACGGAGCGAGGCTTCAGTGGGGTTACGTATTTTTTCAGAAAAATCAGACATCTGAACTAGAAATATCCCATGACCGTTCAGTCAGCTTCTTCGGGCGTGGCGTCCAGCTCCAGCATCAGCCCGCTCAAGCGTTTGACCCGGCGCCGTACGGCTTCCTCAAAGACGCCGGCACGGGGTTCGATCAGGCTGAACCAGCGTTTGGCGCGGGTGATACCGGTGTAGATCAGTTCTTTGGTCAGCACCGGGTTCAACGCGTCCGGCAGAATCAGCGCGGTGTGGGTGAACTCCGAGCCCTGGGATTTGTGCACGGTCATGGCATAGACGGTTTCCACGTCGTTGAGCCGGCTGGGCAGTACGAAACGCACACCGCCCTGGCCGTCATTGCGCGGGAAGGCCACGCGCAACACCTGAGGGCCACCGTCGCTTTCGGGCAATTTCAAGGCGATACCGATATCACCGTTCATCAGGCCCAGGCCGTAGTCGTTACGGGTCATCAGCACCGGACGCCCTTCATACCACTGCTCGTCGCCCTCGATCAGCCGCACCTTGCGCAGGGCGGCGGTGATGCGCAGGTTCAGCCCTTCGACGCCCCAGGGACCTTTGCGTACGGCGCAGAGCAACTGGAACGCGTCGAAGGCTTGCAGCAGTTGTTGCGCCCAGTGGGTCCAGGCGTGATCGTCACGCGGGGTCTGCGGCGCAGGACGCGCCGATTGCAGCAGGTTCAGGTAGAAGCGATAGCCCTGGGCACCTTCGCCCTGCCCGTCCAGCACCAGGCGCTCAAGCGCCTGATCATGCTCGCCCTTGAGGCTGAGACAGAACAGGTCGTCATGACTGCGTGCGGCCAGCAACATGCGCGCTTGCTCAGCGTTCTGCTGGTTGACCCAGCGCGCCAGCTGGCCGATGCCGCTGCCCTCGCCGAAGCGACGCGAGTAGCGCAGCATCACCACCTGCTGGGCCAGCGGATGACTGCCGTCGAGGTCTTCCTGCAAGCCGCTGTTGCCGAGGTCTTCGGCGCTGACCGCCTGCAGCCATTGGCGCGTGGCCGGGCTGTACCAGCCGGCCTCGGCATCGCGACACAGGTCACCAAGCACCGCGCCCGCCTCCACCGACGCAAGCTGGTCCTTGTCACCCAGCAGCACCAGGCGAGCATGGGGCGGCAAAGCGTCGAGCAGGTTGGCCATCATTTCCAGATCGATCATCGACGCTTCGTCCACCACCAGCACATCCAGCGGTAACGGGTTGCCGACGTGATGACGGAAGTGCCGAGTGCCCGGGCGGCTGCCCAGCAACCGGTGAACCGTGGTGACCTGGGTCGGGATTTTTTCGCGCACGCTGTCGGGCACTTTCAGCGACAGCACTTGCTGGCTGATGGATTCGGTAAGACGCGCGGCGGCTTTACCGGTGGGCGCGGCCAGGCGGATGCGCAGGGGATTGCCGCTTTCCACGGCAGGCGCCTGCAACAGCGCGAGCAGGCGCACCACGGTGGTGGTCTTGCCGGTGCCGGGGCCGCCGGTGACGATACTGAATGCGCCCCGGGTGGCCAGGGCACAGGCGAGTTTTTGCCAGTCGATCACGCCATCGGGCGCCGGTTGATCGAACAAACCGTTCAGGCGTTGCGGCAAATCGGCGGCGACGCTTTCGTGGCTGGCCAGCCGCAGGCGCAAGGCACTGTCGATGCGCCGTTCATAAGCCCAGTAGCGGCGCAGATAGAGGCGTGTTCCGGACAGCACCAACGGGCGGCTCCGCGCCGACTCACTGTCATCGAACGCCGGCGCGACCAAACGGCTGGTGGCCAGGACATGACACCAGTGGGCGCCGTCCAGCCCCTCGAGCAATTGCGACGGCAGCAGCATCGCGCCGGTCTGCAGGTCGCCTTCGGGCGGCAGCGACAGGGCAAAGTCCGGCGCCTGCAGGGTTTCGAACAGGTCGAGGCATACGTGGCCGTGACCCAATTGGTGACTGGTCAATGCCGCCGCCAGCAGCACCAGGGGATCGGCCTGTGGATCAAGCTCGTGCAGGAAGCCGACGAAGGCTCTGTCCAGGGCCCGCAACCAGCCACGGTCGACCCAGCGCTCCAGCAGTTGCACCAGGTCGGCGGCGCGACTGAGCGGCGACAGTTCCTCCAGCAGCAGCGGCGACAGGCTCATAGCAGCACTCCTTGTTCCCAGGCGGGCTCGGCTTTTGGCGGGACAGGCTTGCCCTGGAACAACAGGTCCAGCCCTTCGATCAGCTCACGCGGCGGCCGGGTGAAGTACGCGCCCTGGGTCACCGACTGCGTTCCGCGCAGGAACAGGTAGAGGGCGCCGCCGACGTGGCGTTCGTAGTCGTAATCAGGCAGGCGCGCCTTGAGTTGGCGATGCAGGGCCAGCAGGTAAAGTACGTATTGCAAGTCGTACCGATGCTCGAGGATCGACTGTTCCATGGCTTCCATGGTGTAGGCCGAATCGTCAGGCCCGAGCCAGTTGGATTTGTAGTCAGCCACGTAATAACGGCCATCGTGCTCGAAGGTCAGGTCGATAAAGCCTTTGAACATGCCGTTGAGCAACACCGGCTCGGCCGCCACGCGTGAGACGCCGTGGTGGGTGTACTGGCACACCAATTTGTCGAGGGCGAGCACGTCGACTTTATGGCTGGCGAACCAGAACTCCATTTCGATCTGGTAGTGCTGCAGCGCGCTGAGGCTGACCCGGTCGTCGTACAGGGGCAGCGGCGCGTGCAACAAGTGGCCAAGCCAAGCGCTGAGGGTGACGATCCAGCCTTCCCAATTGCGTCGATTGCAACGCGCCCCGACGGCTTTTTCAATGGCCTCGAGGCTGACGTTGAATGCTTCTTCACCGGCCCACTCCAACAAGCCGTGAAGGAAAGTGCCTGGATTCGGACCGCGTGGGAATCGATGAATATCGCCGCCGGACGCCACCACTTCGCGCGGTGCGTCGGGATCAAGGCGTTCGTCATCGAACAGTTTCTGCGCCTGCGGGCTTTCAGGCGCTTCGAGACTGGCGGCGCTCATGCTGTCGCCAATGCGCAAGGCGCTGTAGGACGCAATCCACCAGTTCTCCGCCGCCTTGCGTTTGGGCAAGAGCGGAGCCAGCAAGGTCGCTTCGTTGCGCGGGGGGTGGAACACGATGTCTTGCGCTGGCGGCACTTGGGCATAGCTGATGGCCGGGCAGCCCTGCTGCACATCCAGCAACCAGCGCGCCAGGCCGGCGGACTCACCCAGCGGCGCACCGGCGCCCAGCAGATAGCCCAGCGCCGACAGGTGCAGCACGGAGCTGCCGCTGTTGCCACGCTTGAGGTCGGCGATGCCCAGCCAGCAGGCGTATTTGGCGCGGGTCAAGGCGACGTACAGCAAGCGCAGGTCTTCGGCCAGGCGCTCATCATCGGCCTGGGCGATCAACTCAGCCGTGGGCCGCAGGCTGACGTGGGATTTGCCCTGCGCGTCGTGGTAGTGCAGCGGCAAGCGCGTGCCGTCCACCGGTTTGGCCGAGCAGATGAAGGGCAGGAACACCAGGTCGTATTCCAGGCCCTTGGATTTGTGGATCGTCACCACCTTGACCAATTGCTCGTCACTTTCCAGGCGCAGGATCTGTTCTTCAACGGCCTGGCCCGACAGCGCCAGGTGCTCGGCAAGATGGCGAATCAGTGCCTGTTCGCCGTCCAGTTCCGATGCGGCCTGTTGCAGCAGCTCACTGAGGTGCAGCAGGTTGGTCAGCACACGTTCGCCATCGCTGCGGGCGATCAGGGTTTGCGGCAGCTTGAAGTCATGCAGCAGGCGACGCAGCATCGGCAGCACGCCTTGGGAACGCCAGATCGAGCGGTAGCCCCGGAACTGCATCACGCGGCTTTCCCACGCCAGTTCATCCTGGTTCAGACGCTCCAGTTCCGTCAGTGACAGGTTCAAGGTGACACAGGCCAGGGCCGCGCGCAGCGGGCGCTCGACGTCCGGCTCGGCGCAGGCCTTGAGCCAGGCCAGCAGATCGTGGGCTTCCTGGGCGGCGAAGACCGAGTCCTTGTCCGACAGGTACACGCTGCGCACGCCCCGTGCCGCCAACTCGGCGCGCACGGCCTGGGCTTCCTTGCCGTCTCGCACGAGGATGGCGATGTCTGACGGCAGCACGCCTTTGAAGGTGTCATCCGTTGCAAAGCCTGCGCTGCCCTGCTGCCCACCCGTGAGCAATTCGACGATCTGCGTGGCGCAAGCAGCCGCCAGTTGCTGGCGATACAGCACATTGGAAATCGGTTGGTCGGTGGCTAAATGCCAAAGGTTCATTGCCGGCAGCGTCTGGCCGTCGACCTGCAGCTGTTCTTTGCGGCCCTGGGACAACACCGAGTGGAACGGCACCGGGTTACGGCCGTCGGGCTCACGAAACAGGAACGCGCCGCGGCCGGTTTCCGCGCGCTGGAACAGGTGGTTTACCGCTTCGACCATCGCGTGGCTGGAGCGGAAGTTGGTGCCCAACGTGTGGTGGCGACCGGTGGTGGATTGCCGAGCGCGCAGGTAGGTGTAGATATCCGCGCCCCGGAAGGCGTAGATCGCCTGCTTGGGGTCGCCGATCAGGAACAGGCCGCTGTCCAGGTGGTTTTCTTCGATACGGTAAATGCTGTCGAAGATGCTGTATTGCACCGGGTCGGTGTCCTGGAATTCATCGATCAAGGCCACCGGGAATTGCTCGCGGATCACGCTGGCCAGGCGCTCGCCGCCGTCGGCCTGGAGCGCGGCGTTGAGGCGGATCAGCATGTCGTCGAAGCCCATTTCAGCGCGACGCCGCTTCTCTTCTTCGAAGCGCTTGCCCACCCAGGCGGCGGCGTGTTGCAACACCGCGGCGTCCGGGGTGGGCAGTGCGTCAAGGGCCGCTTTCAGACCGGCCATGGCGTCGATGCCGGGATGCCGTGGCGGCTCGCCTTTCCAGGCTTCGGCCATACCCTCGGGAGTCAGCCGGGTAAAGCCGGTACCGATATCCAGTTGTTCCAGGGTTTCGTCGGCGGCCCAGGCACTGATTTTTTCAAACCAGGGCTCGAAATAACGCGCCTGCATTTTGCGTCCATCGACCGCTTTGGCGGCCACAGCTTGCAGGCACAGATCACGCAGCTCGACGGCCCATTGTTGCCAGGGGGCCTTGATGCTGGTCAGTGCCTCGCGACGCTCTTGCAGGCAGGCAGCGATTATTTCGGCGGGCTCGCGGCTGTCTTCGGCCGGCCGCTCACTGCCGAACAGCGCGCGCACCCGTGGCATCAACGCGGCCGGGCCGCCCCAGTTGTTGCGCACCCAGTTGAGCGCGTCGTCATGCATCGGGTAGCAGAACAGGCGCCAGTAGTCGCGCAGCACTTCACCGAGCAAGTCGCTGTGGTCGGTTTCAAGGGTCTGGGTAAACAGGCTGCCGCTGTCGAACGCATGTTCGCGCAGCATGCGCTGGCACCAACTGTGAATCGTCGAGACCGCTGCCTCGTCCATCCACTGCGCGGCGATGTCCAGCCGATTGGCGCAGGCGGGCCATTGTTCACTGGGGTATTGGTGACGCAGGTCGGCGATCAAGGCGTCGGGCTGCTCGATTTCGTCACGGAAAAACCGCGCGGCCTCCGCCAGACGGATACGGATACGTTCACGCAGCTCCTTGGTGGCGGCGTCGGTGAAGGTCACCACGAGGATTTGCGGCGGTAGCAGTTCACGGCCGAAACCGGACTCATCGCCACCGTTGCCGAGCACCAGGCGCAGGTACAGGGCCGAAATCGTGAAGGTTTTTCCGGTGCCGGCGCTGGCTTCAATCAGCTGGCTGCCTTTGAGCGGAAAGGCCAGGGCCAAAGGTTTACTGGTCATGCGCCGGCCTCCTCGCTGGACAATGAACGCCAGGGGGCGTTGAGCAGGGGGCGATACAAGGTTTCGCACCAGCCTTCGAACTCTTCGCTGGCGACCAGCGTGGCGTAGTTGGGGAACTGGCGAGTGAGCGCAGGCGTTTCGCGGCGTTCGCCATCGGTGGTGATACCGTCGCCCTCGTAGGCTTTGCTGGCAGCGGCGTGAGCTTTGGCCGGATCGGTCTGGCCGAGCCAGGCAAAGGCGGTCTTTACCGCGACGGGCAGCGGTTTGCTCATGCCGGTGTGCCACGCGAGCAGCAAGTCACCGAGGAGGCTCTGAGCGGTGGCAGTGTCCAACGGGGCCAGCAGCAAGGTGTCGTCACTGGCCACCAGGCCGGTGCTCAACGGCACGCCACAGGCACAGGCGACCACATGATTGACCCAGGGGCGAATCAGGCGGTGCCACTTGCGCGTCTTGATCGAGCCGATGCTGTTGGGGATGGTGGTCACGCTTAACAAACCGCCATCACCGCGCCGATGCAGGCCGCTGATCCAGCCTTCGAGCTGAATGCCCTGGTACGCGAAGCTGATCGGTTGCGCACCAATGTGCGGCGTTGGCCAGAGCGCCAGGAGGTGCTGATAGCGCTGCAACAGGTCCGGCAATGGCTCGATCAGCTCGTTGCGCAGGCATTCACCGAAGCCGACCATCGGCAGCAAACCACTGCCCTGCAGGCGCAAGGCTTGGGCGTTGAGGGCCTGATCAAGCTGGTCGGGCCGGGCCAGTGCTGCGTTGAGCAGACTGTCGCTGAGGGTGTAGCGTTGCAGTGCGTCGAGCACGAAGGGTTCTTCGTCGGCCAACGGTACTTCGGCGGCTTCGAAGAACACTTTCAGGCGTTGGCTGAAGAAATGCCTGACAGGATTGCGCAGGAAATCCTGTAACTGGCCGAGGCTCAGGGGCTCTTCCTGATGGTGCGGTGCCAGCGCGTGGTCGTGCACCAGTGCGGTCGGGGCCTCATGCAGCAACTGCCATTCGCGAGCGTAACTGAACAGCGGGTCGCCTTCATGGAAGTAGCGGGCGCTGAACGGTTGGAGCGGGTGTTCCTGGGTCATTGCGTCGATGAGGGGTTCGGCGCTTTGGGCGTTATGCCAGCCACTGGCGAGGTGGTCACGCAGTTGGCCGATCAGCACCGAGGCCGGGCGATCGCTGTTGTCGCGGATGCTGCGGCCGACCCAACTGATATAGAGCTGGTCGCGCGCGGACAGCAGGGCTTCGAGCAGCAGGTAGCGATCGTCTTCACGGCGTGAACGATCACCGGGACGGTAGTCGCTGCCCATCAGGTCAAAGTCCAGTGGCGGCTGGGCACGCGGGTAGTCGCCGTCATTCATGCCGAGCAGGCAGACCAGTTTGAACGGGATCGCGCGCATGGGCATCAAGGTGCAAAAATTGACCGCGCCCGCCAGGAAGCGCTGGGACAGGCGGCCCTGGTCAAGCCCGGCCAACCAGGCCTCACGGACCACGGTGAGCGGTAATTCATCCTGCAGGCCGACGGATTCACAGGTTTCCAGCCACGTCTCTCTTAACTGTTCAAGCTGGCCAAGCAGGTAGTCATCGTGCTCGCTGCCGGGCAGGAAAAACAGTTGCATCAAGCGTTGCAGACGCTCGCCCCACACGTGGGGAGGTGCGGGTTGCGACAGCGCCTGATGCGCGTCATTCAAGGCATCGAGCAAGGAGACCAGTGGACCAATCAGCGCCGCATCAAGCCCACCGATCTCGTCGTAGGGCTCGATGCCTTCGCACGCCACACCCGTGCCGACGGCGTAGCCAAGCAGCATCCGCCGCAGGCCGAATCGCCAGCTGTTCTGCTCCAGCTCTGCGGGTAGCCCCAGGCCCGCACGCTGTTCGGCGTTGAGACCCCAGCGGATGCCCGCGCCTTCAATCCAGCGATGCAGCGTAGGCAGGTCGCGCTCATTGATGGCGAAACGTTCGCGCAGGGCCGGGACATCCAACAGGTCGAGAATTTCGCTGACCGGGAAACGGCTGTCGGGGAGTTTGAGCAAGTGCTCGACCGCGATCAACAGCGGGTCACGACCACGTTGCCCCTGGTCTGTCAGGGTGAACGGAATGAAGCGTGGGTCATTTCTTTCCAGTTGACCGAACACCGCGCGAATGTGCGGTGCGTAGCTGTCGACGTCGGGGACCATGACGATGATGTCCCGAGGGCGCAACGTGGGGTCGGCGCTGAAACGTTGGAGTAATTGGTCGTGGAGAATCTCTACTTCGCGTTGGGCGCTGTGGGCGATGTGAAAGCGAATGGATGCGTCGCGTGTCAGATCGACCGCCGGCCAGAACTCTCGGGTTTCATCGAGTGGGCGCAACTCCAGGATGTCGTCCTGAAGCTGGTTGAGCAGCGTGGTGGGTTGGCTCTCGCTGAACAGGTCGATACGACCATCACGGAAGGCGGCGCGGTAGCTGTTGGGGTCGTCATAACTGTCCAACAAGCTGATGTAGTCACGCCCCTGCTTGCCCCAGGCGGCGAGCAGCGGGTGAGCGTGCTGGTGCAAGGTGTGAGGATCAATGGTGACGGGCATGCCCGCTTTGCGCGCCTGGCGCTTGTATTCGTTACGCAGCAGGTCTTTGTCGGCCACGATGTCCGACCAATGATGGCGGCAAGGGTTGTGCACGCACAGCAACACTTGGCTGAAACGAGCCAGGCCCGCCAGTGCTTCGAGCGCCTGGGCGGGCAGCGATGAAATGCCGAAAACAATCACGCGGGAAGGCAAGCCGGGCGGCGCTTGCTCGAGTGTGTTGATGCGTTCGATAAACCGCTGATGAACGCCGGCACGGCTCTCGGCCATGCCCTGCGCCCCGACGTCGAGCAGCAACGCGCGCCATAATTCAGCCTGCCAACAGTTGGCGGGGTTGAGGGGTTTGGATTCGCCACGGCCGTTGCGTAATTGATGGCGCCCCGCCGCCCAGTCTTCCAGCCAATCGGCGCGATACACTTGGTATTGGTCGAACAAGTCGGCCAGCCGCTCGGCAAGCTGGTAGCGTTTGCGCAGGTCGGTGTCGTGGGTCAGGAAGCGTTGCAACGGCTCGAAATGGGGCTGATCGATAAGCTCCGGGAGCAGACGCATGAGTCGCCATGTCAGCGGGGCCTTATCCAGCAGAGACTTGGGGGGGATTTCGTCACGACCCAGCACCATGCGATAGAGCTGCCACATGAAACTGCCGGGCAATTGCACATCGATTGCCGCGGCAATGCCACAGCCCCCCATGTCGTCTTCCTGCGGATCTTCGGCCAGGGCAAGCTTGAGCCATTGAGCGATGCCATTGCTTTGGACCAGAGCGATTTCATTTTCCAAGGGCGCCAGGGGATAACGACGCATCCAGCTGACTACCAGGCTGCGCAACTCGTCCAGGCGGTTACCGTGAACCACCATGAATCCTGCGCTGAGGGACGTCGCACCCGGCATAACGGTTTCCTTGGAAAAGCAAAAATCGAGGCTTGGACTTTAGCACTGAAGACCATTGCAATGAGCGCCTTGATACTTTTCAAGCGCCCAAAACAAAACCCCAACTGCTTTCGCAATTGGGGTTTCGGAATTTAATCTTGACGATGACCTACTCTCACATGGGGAAACCCCACACTACCATCGGCGATGCATCGTTTCACTGCTGAGTTCGGGATGGGATCAGGTGGTTCCAATGCTCTATGGTCGTCAAGAAATTCGGGTACTGAGTCGTGACCAGACGGCCTCGCTTCAGCAAATTGGGTATGTGATAGTTTCGGTGTTTTGTGAGCGTCGAACTTTCGGTTCATCTCGTCTTCACACACCGCAATCTGATGCTCGTTAGAGTAGTCAAATTGCTTGGGTGTTATATGGTCAAGCCTCACGGGCAATTAGTATTGGTTAGCTCAACGCCTCACAGCGCTTACACACCCAACCTATCAACGTCGTAGTCTTCGACGGCCCTTCAGGGAACTCAAGGTTCCAGTGAGATCTCATCTTGAGGCTAGTTTCCCGCTTAGATGCTTTCAGCGGTTATCTATTCCGAACATAGCTACCCGGCAATGCCACTGGCGTGACAACCGGAACACCAGAGGTTCGTCCACTCCGGTCCTCTCGTACTAGGAGCAGCCCCTCTCAAATCTCAAACGTCCACGGCAGATAGGGACCGAACTGTCTCACGACGTTCTAAACCCAGCTCGCGTACCACTTTAAATGGCGAACAGCCATACCCTTGGGACCGGCTTCAGCCCCAGGATGTGATGAGCCGACATCGAGGTGCCAAACACCGCCGTCGATATGAACTCTTGGGCGGTATCAGCCTGTTATCCCCGGAGTACCTTTTATCCGTTGAGCGATGGCCCTTCCATACAGAACCACCGGATCACTAAGACCTACTTTCGTACCTGCTCGACGTGTCTGTCTCGCAGTCAAGCGCGCTTTTGCCTTTATACTCTACGACCGATTTCCGACCGGTCTGAGCGCACCTTCGTACTCCTCCGTTACTCTTTAGGAGGAGACCGCCCCAGTCAAACTACCCACCATACACTGTCCTCGATCCGGATAACGGACCTGAGTTAGAACCTCAAAGTTGCCAGGGTGGTATTTCAAGGTTGGCTCCACGCAGACTGGCGTCCACGCTTCAAAGCCTCCCACCTATCCTACACAAGCAAATTCAAAGTCCAGTGCAAAGCTATAGTAAAGGTTCACGGGGTCTTTCCGTCTAGCCGCGGATACACTGCATCTTCACAGCGATTTCAATTTCACTGAGTCTCGGGTGGAGACAGCGCCGCCATCGTTACGCCATTCGTGCAGGTCGGAACTTACCCGACAAGGAATTTCGCTACCTTAGGACCGTTATAGTTACGGCCGCCGTTTACCGGGGCTTCGATCAAGAGCTTCGCGTTAGCTAACCCCATCAATTAACCTTCCGGCACCGGGCAGGCGTCACACCCTATACGTCCACTTTCGTGTTTGCAGAGTGCTGTGTTTTTAATAAACAGTCGCAGCGGCCTGGTATCTTCGACCGGCATGAGCTTACGGAGCAAGTCCTTCACCCTCACCGGCGCACCTTCTCCCGAAGTTACGGTGCCATTTTGCCTAGTTCCTTCACCCGAGTTCTCTCAAGCGCCTTGGTATTCTCTACCCAACCACCTGTGTCGGTTTGGGGTACGGTTCCTGGTTACCTGAAGCTTAGAAGCTTTTCTTGGAAGCATGGCATCAACCACTTCGTCATCTAAAAGATGACTCGTCATCAGCTCTCGGCCTTAGAATCCCGGATTTACCTAAGATTCCAGCCTACCACCTTAAACTTGGACAACCAACGCCAAGCTGGCCTAGCCTTCTCCGTCCCTCCATCGCAATAACCAGAAGTACAGGAATATTAACCTGTTTTCCATCGACTACGCTTTTCAGCCTCGCCTTAGGGACCGACTAACCCTGCGTCGATTAACGTTGCGCAGGAAACCTTGGTCTTTCGGCGTGGGTGTTTTTCACACCCATTGTCGTTACTCATGTCAGCATTCGCACTTCTGATACCTCCAGCAAGCTTCTCAACTCACCTTCACAGGCTTACAGAACGCTCCTCTACCGCATCACTTACGTGATACCCGTAGCTTCGGTGTATGGTTTGAGCCCCGTTACATCTTCCGCGCAGGCCGACTCGACTAGTGAGCTATTACGCTTTCTTTAAAGGGTGGCTGCTTCTAAGCCAACCTCCTAGCTGTCTAAGCCTTCCCACATCGTTTCCCACTTAACCATAACTTTGGGACCTTAGCTGACGGTCTGGGTTGTTTCCCTTTTCACGACGGACGTTAGCACCCGCCGTGTGTCTCCCATGCTCGGCACTTGTAGGTATTCGGAGTTTGCATCGGTTTGGTAAGTCGGGATGACCCCCTAGCCGAAACAGTGCTCTACCCCCTACAGTGATACATGAGGCGCTACCTAAATAGCTTTCGAGGAGAACCAGCTATCTCCGAGCTTGATTAGCCTTTCACTCCGATCCACAGGTCATCCGCTAACTTTTCAACGGTAGTCGGTTCGGTCCTCCAGTTAGTGTTACCCAACCTTCAACCTGCCCATGGATAGATCGCCCGGTTTCGGGTCTATTCCCAGCGACTAGACGCCCTATTAAGACTCGCTTTCGCTACGCCTCCCCTATTCGGTTAAGCTCGCCACTGAAAATAAGTCGCTGACCCATTATACAAAAGGTACGCAGTCACCCAACAAAGTGGGCTCCCACTGCTTGTACGCATACGGTTTCAGGATCTATTTCACTCCCCTCTCCGGGGTTCTTTTCGCCTTTCCCTCACGGTACTAGTTCACTATCGGTCAGTCAGTAGTATTTAGCCTTGGAGGATGGTCCCCCCATATTCAGACAAAGTTTCTCGTGCTCCGTCCTACTCGATTTCATGACTAAGAGATTTTCGCGTACAGGGCTATCACCCACTATGGCCGCACTTTCCAGAGCGTTCCGCTAATCTCAAAGCCACTTAAGGGCTAGTCCCCGTTCGCTCGCCACTACTAAGGGAATCTCGGTTGATTTCTTTTCCTCAGGGTACTTAGATGTTTCAGTTCCCCTGGTTCGCCTCTTACGCCTATGTATTCAGCGTAAGATAACCATCTTATGATGGCTGGGTTCCCCCATTCAGACATCTCCGGATCAAAGTCTGTTTGCCGACTCCCCGAAGCTTTTCGCAGGCTACCACGTCTTTCATCGCCTCTGACTGCCAAGGCATCCACCGTATGCGCTTCTTCACTTGACCATATAACCCCAAGCAATCTGGTTATACTGTGAAGACAACATTCGCCGAAAATTCGAATTTCTCGTTAAGAGAACTCACAAATTTTACCTTAGCCTGAGCCGTTACCAGTGAAAGTAACGTTCAGTCTATCTTTCTATCACATACCCAAATTTTTAAAGAACGATCTAATCAAAGACTAGAAATCAATATTCACTTCAGAATATTCATTTCTAAACTCTAACAGCAGAAGCAGTTAATGGTGGAGCCAAACGGGATCGAACCGTTGACCTCCTGCGTGCAAGGCAGGCGCTCTCCCAGCTGAGCTATGGCCCCATAACAAAATTGGTGGGTCTGGGCAGATTCGAACTGCCGACCTCACCCTTATCAGGGGTGCGCTCTAACCAACTGAGCTACAGACCCAATTTCGAGCGCGTAACTGATTAGCTAAGAGCTATCAGCTTGGAGCTTAAAGCTGCTTCTATCGTCTTCTTCAATGAATCAAGCAATTCGTGTGGGAACTTATGGAGCAGCTGATGTCGTCGATTAAGGAGGTGATCCAGCCGCAGGTTCCCCTACGGCTACCTTGTTACGACTTCACCCCAGTCATGAATCACACCGTGGTAACCGTCCTCCCGAAGGTTAGACTAGCTACTTCTGGTGCAACCCACTCCCATGGTGTGACGGGCGGTGTGTACAAGGCCCGGGAACGTATTCACCGCGACATTCTGATTCGCGATTACTAGCGATTCCGACTTCACGCAGTCGAGTTGCAGACTGCGATCCGGACTACGATCGGTTTTGTGGGATTAGCTCCACCTCGCGGCTTGGCAACCCTCTGTACCGACCATTGTAGCACGTGTGTAGCCCAGGCCGTAAGGGCCATGATGACTTGACGTCATCCCCACCTTCCTCCGGTTTGTCACCGGCAGTCTCCTTAGAGTGCCCACCATAACGTGCTGGTAACTAAGGACAAGGGTTGCGCTCGTTACGGGACTTAACCCAACATCTCACGACACGAGCTGACGACAGCCATGCAGCACCTGTCTCAATGTTCCCGAAGGCACCAATCTATCTCTAGAAAGTTCATTGGATGTCAAGGCCTGGTAAGGTTCTTCGCGTTGCTTCGAATTAAACCACATGCTCCACCGCTTGTGCGGGCCCCCGTCAATTCATTTGAGTTTTAACCTTGCGGCCGTACTCCCCAGGCGGTCAACTTAATGCGTTAGCTGCGCCACTAAGAGCTCAAGGCTCCCAACGGCTAGTTGACATCGTTTACGGCGTGGACTACCAGGGTATCTAATCCTGTTTGCTCCCCACGCTTTCGCACCTCAGTGTCAGTGTTGGTCCAGGTGGTCGCCTTCGCCACTGGTGTTCCTTCCTATATCTACGCATTTCACCGCTACACAGGAAATTCCACCACCCTCTACCACACTCTAGTCAGTCAGTTTTGAATGCAGTTCCCAGGTTGAGCCCGGGGATTTCACATCCAACTTAACAAACCACCTACGCGCGCTTTACGCCCAGTAATTCCGATTAACGCTTGCACCCTCTGTATTACCGCGGCTGCTGGCACAGAGTTAGCCGGTGCTTATTCTGTCGGTAACGTCAAAACAATCACGTATTAAGTAACTGCCCTTCCTCCCAACTTAAAGTGCTTTACAATCCGAAGACCTTCTTCACACACGCGGCATGGCTGGATCAGGCTTTCGCCCATTGTCCAATATTCCCCACTGCTGCCTCCCGTAGGAGTCTGGACCGTGTCTCAGTTCCAGTGTGACTGATCATCCTCTCAGACCAGTTACGGATCGTCGCCTTGGTGAGCCATTACCTCACCAACTAGCTAATCCGACCTAGGCTCATCTGATAGCGCAAGGCCCGAAGGTCCCCTGCTTTCTCCCGTAGGACGTATGCGGTATTAGCGTCCGTTTCCGGACGTTATCCCCCACTACCAGGCAGATTCCTAGGCTTTACTCACCCGTCCGCCGCTCTCAAGAGAAGCAAGCTTCTCTCTACCGCTCGACTTGCATGTGTCAGGCCTGCCGCCAGCGTTCAATCTGAGCCATGATCAAACTCTTCAGTTCAAACATCTTTGGGTTTTTAAGAAACCCTAAACTTGGCTCAGCAATCGTTGGTTATTCTTTGATTTCTCGCGGAGTAACTTGTGATGCTGATAATCTTGTTGACTATCAGTCTGACTCCACAAGCACCCACACGAATTGCTTGATTCAGTTGTTAAAGAGCGGTTGGTTAAGATGTTTCGTCTCAACCGAGGCGCGCATTCTACAGCAGCCTCATTTGCTGTCAAGTGGTTATTTTCAGAAGTTTTCGAAGAATTCTTCAACAACTTCAACCACTTGCGCTTGCGATCTCTCGTAAGCGGGAGGCGAATTCTACAGCGTTACACGCTGCTGTCAACACCTCTTTTTCAACTTCCTTTTGGCTTCGATGAACTGAAGCGGCCTGCTGTCGAAAACTACTTAACTCATTGTTTACCAAGGAGTTTTCCGTTTCGACTGCGCCGGAAGTGGGGCGAATTATAGGCGCACAGAATCTGCCGTCAAGGGCTAATTACAGTTTTGTTGCAGAAGACGGTTTTTTAGCAATAAGGCGAGGGATTCGGCGCATCACCGGTGGCACCCGCAATAGAAGAAGCAGCGCACCAATGGAAGCGTAGACAGCCCACTCCTTCAAATCAGCCCGGACTATCCAGAGCATATGCAGCAAACCCAGCCCCAGAATCACGTACACCAAGCGATGCAGCTTCTTCCAGCGGCTCCCCAACCGTCGCTGGCTATAACGATTGGAGGTCGCAGCCAAAACCAGCAAGCCCACAAACCCCAACGTGCCAACAATGATGTACGGGCGCTTACGCAGCTCCACGCCCAGCTGCGACCAGTCAAGCCCGAGGACGAATACGCAATAAGCCGCCAGATGCAGCACCACATAGGCAAAGCACCACAACCCCAATTGCCGGCGTACCGCAATCCACCCCGCCCAACCGCTCAGTTTCTGAAGCGGAGTCATGCCAAGCGTGATCAGCAACAGAATCAAGGTGCCCAGGCCGAGGCGATCCACCAGCACCTTCCCAGGGTCGGGCCCGAGGGCAACACTCCAGGCCTCATATAGCCAGAACAACGGCCATACCGCGACAGCTATAAAGACGCCAATGCGCCAGAGCGGATAGCGCATCAATAGTTCTTCCGCAGGTCGAGGCCCGTATATAAAGAGGCGACCTCATCGGAGTAGCCATTGAACATCTGGGTCTCGCGCACGTTCGGGCTGAAAAGACCGCTCGGCAAACGACGTTCCCGCGCCTGGGTCCAGCGCGGATGGTCAACCGTCGGGTTCACGTTCGCATAGAAGCCATACTCATCGGCGGCAATACTCTGCCAGGTCGTTTTCGGCTGTTCGCTGACAAGACTGATGCGCACAATCGACTTCACACTCTTGAAGCCGTATTTCCATGGCACGACCAACCGCAACGGTGCACCGTTCTGGTTAGGCAACTCTCGCCCATACATACCAACGGCAAGGATCGCCAATGGATTCATCGCCTCGTCCAGGCGCAGCCCTTCTATATAAGGCCAGTCGATCAAGCCGAAACTGGAGCGCTGACCCGGCATGCTTTTTGGATCCTGCAGCGTTTCGAAGCGGATGAACTTCGCTTTGGAGGTGGGCTCAACCTGCTTGAGCAAGGCGGAAATGGGGAAGCCGATCCAGGGAATAACCATCGACCACGCCTCGACGCACCGCAGACGGTAGATGCGCTCTTCCAACTGGTAAGGCTTCATGAAGTCTTCAAGTGCGTAGCGCCCAGGCTTGGCCACCTCACCATCGATCACAACGCTCCAGGGTTGGGTCTTGAGTGAACCGGCATTTGCCGCCGGGTCGCCCTTGTCCGTGCCAAATTCATAGAAGTTGTTGTAGTGGGTTGCGTCCTTGAACGGCGTGATGGCCTCGTCTTTGACGGTCACTGCCTGCCATTTGGTGCCGGGGAGCTTTTGCGCAAACCAGTCAGGCGCCCTGCCCGGCTCGACATCGGCATAGCGTGCGGCCTCCTCTGCACTGGCCCAACGGGGCAGGCTGCTGGCGGCAATACCGGCCAGCGCGCCACCGAGCAAGCTGCGGCGAGAGAGATAGAAGGACTCAGGGGTGACATCCGATTCGTGGCAATCGGACGCTTTGGGCAATTTGATTAACATGGCAACTCCGCAGCATTGGAGGACAGGTGCACCAATAGACTGCGGAGTATGGGGGAAATTACATTAAGGCAATGTTTTGTCCCGACGAAGATGCAGCAGGTACTGGACCGGCCCAGAAGCGGCGTAGACCAGGAAGGCCAACAATAGAATGCGCGGCGGATCGCTGAACACCACCGCAAACACCAGCACCACAACAAGAATCGCTACGAAAGGTACACGCCCCTTGAGGTCCAGCTCCTTGAAGCTGTTGTACTTGATGTTGCTGACCATCAACATGCCGGCCGCAGCAACCATCAGCGCTACCAGGAACGACATCTTCGAACCCTGTATGCCGTAGTCACTGAACGCCCAGACGATACCCGCCACCACGCCCGCGGCAGCAGGACTGGCCAGGCCAATGAAGTAACGCTTGTCGGCAGTGCCGACCTGAGTGTTGAAGCGCGCAAGACGCAACGCCGCTCCCGCAACGTAGATAAAGGCAACCATCCAGCCGACCTTGCCCATATCACCCAGCGCCCAGGCAAACGCCAGCAACGCAGGGGCAACTCCGAAGGCGACCATGTCCGACAAAGAGTCGTACTCGGCACCGAAGGCGCTTTGGGTATTGGTCATGCGCGCCACACGACCATCCAGGCCATCAAGCACCATGGCGACGAAAATGGCGATGGCAGCAAAACCGAAGTACTTGCTGGCACTCACGGCATCACCTGCCGCCAACGCGCTCTGGGCGCTCATCGAGTTGATGATGGAGTAAAAGCCGGCAAACAGGTTCGCCGTCGTAAACAGGTTGGGCAGCAGATAGATGCCACGATGCCGGACCTTGCGGCCTTCCGCGTCATGCCCTTCTTCGACATGTTCATCGATCGGCAGCATGCTTTCGGCGTCGGAAGCCTGGTTTGGCTCTTCGGGACGTTCGCTCATGGACTTTACCTTGCAACGGTGTGAAAAAAATTCGACAGATACTTGCGGCGAGTGTTCGCCCGCAACGATGCAGCTTTATACCAGAACCCGCTTACCCAAACGAAAAAACGCGGCCTAAGCCGCGTTTTCCCTTGATACGTACGACTTAGTTCTTGGCTTTGTCGACGATCTTGTTGGCACCGATCCACGGCATCATGGAGCGCAGTTGCTCGCCGATGACTTCGATACCGTGGGCGGCGTTGTTACGACGCTTGGCGGTCATCGAAGGGTAGCCGGTGGCGCCTTCGCTGATGAACATTTTGGCGTATTCGCCGTCCTGAATACGTTTCAGGGCGTTGCGCATGGCCTGACGGGATTCGGCGTTGATCACTTCCGGGCCGGTCACGTACTCGCCGTATTCGGCGTTGTTGGAGATCGAGTAGTTCATGTTGGCGATACCGCCCTCGTACATGAGGTCAACGATCAGCTTCAGTTCGTGCAGGCATTCGAAGTAGGCCATTTCCGGCGCGTAGCCCGCTTCAACCAGGGTTTCGAAACCGGCTTTCACCAGTTCAACGGTACCACCGCACAGTACGGCTTGTTCGCCGAACAGGTCGGTTTCGGTCTCGTCCTTGAAAGTGGTTTCGATGATGCCGGTACGACCGCCGCCAACACCGGCCGCGTAGGACAGCGCAACGTTCTTGGCGTTGCCCGAAGCGTCCTGGTAGATCGCGATCAGGTCAGGAATACCGCCGCCCTTGACGAACTCGGAACGTACGGTGTGGCCTGGAGCCTTTGGCGCGATCATGATCACGTCGAGGTCAGCGCGCGGTACAACCTGGTTGTAGTGGATCGCGAAGCCGTGGGAGAAGGCCAGGGTGGCGCCCTTCTTGATGTTCGGCTCGATTTCATTCTTGTACAGCGCGGACTGGAATTCGTCCGGGGTCAGGATCATGACCAGGTCGGCGGCCGCAACGGCGGAAGCCACGTCAGTCACTTTCAGGCCGTGGGCTTCAGCCTTGGCAACGGTAGCCGAGCCTTTGCGCAGGCCAACGGTCACGTCAACGCCGGAATCTTTCAGGTTGCACGCTTGAGCATGGCCCTGGGAGCCGTAACCGATGATGGCGACTTTCTTGCCCTGGATGATCGACAGGTCACAATCTTTATCGTAATAAACTTTCATGAGGTTCCTCTATATATCCAGGCCGTAAGGCCATTCGCTAATTGGGTTAGATGCTGAGTACTTTGTCGCCACGGGCAATCCCGGTGACACCACTGCGTACGGTTTCCAGAATCGAGGCCGTCCCGATCGACTGGATGAAGCTGTCCAGCTTGTCGCTTGTACCGGTCAGTTGAACGGTATAAACGCTGGCGCTCACATCGACGATCTGCCCGCGATAAATATCGGTAGTGCGCTTGATCTCGGCACGCTGGGCGCCCGTGGCCTTGACCTTGACCAACATCAGCTCGCGCTCGATGTGGGCACTTTCCGACAGGTCGACCAGCTTGACCACTTCGATCAGCTTGTTGAGGTTCTTGGTGATCTGCTCGATCACCTCATCGTGGCCCACGGTGGTCAACGTCAGGCGCGACAGGGTCGGGTCTTCGGTTGGGGCCACGGTCAGGTTTTCGATGTTGTAGTTGCGTTGCGAAAACAGGCCGACAACACGGGACAGAGCGCCGGGTTCGTTCTCCAGAAGCAGGGAGATAATGTGCCGCATGATTAAGTACGCTCCGTCTTGTTCAGCCACATGTCGCGCATAGAGCCGTCTTTGATCTGCATCGGGTAGACGTGCTCGCTGGTATCCACCTGAATATCGATGAACACCAGGCGATCCTTCATGGCGAACGCCTCTTCCATCTTCGGCTTCAGATCTTTCAAATCGGTGATGCGCATGCCGACGTGGCCATAGGCTTCAACCAATTTGACGAAATCGGGCAACGATTCCATGTAGGAATGGGAGTGACGGCTGCCGTAGCTCATGTCCTGCCACTGACGAACCATGCCCAGCACGCCGTTGTTCAGGCAGACGATCTTCACGGGAAGACCGTACTGCAGGCACGTCGACAGTTCCTGGATGTTCATCTGGATACTGCCTTCACCGGTGACACAGGCAACGTCAGCCTCCGGAAAGCTCAGTTTCACACCCATGGCCGCAGGGAAACCAAAGCCCATCGTGCCCAGGCCACCGGAGTTGATCCAACGGTTAGGCTTGTCGAATGTGTAGTACTGCGCGGCGAACATCTGGTGCTGGCCCACGTCGGAGGTCACAAAGGCATCGCCCTTGGTCACTTCGCACAGGGTCTCGATCACGGTTTGGGGCTTGATGATGCTGCCGTCGCCCTTGTCGTAAGGGAACAGGCCGCGGTCGCCACGCCATTCGTCGATCTGCTTCCACCAGCTGGCAACGGACTCCTTGTTCGGCGTTTCGCCGATGTCCTTGAGCGCAGCGACCATTTCAGTCAAGACGCTTTCAACAGGCCCCACGATCGGCACGTCCGCCTTGATGGTCTTGGAAATGGACGCCGGGTCGATGTCGATATGGATGATCTTGGCATTCGGGCAAAACTTGCTCGCGCCGTTGATCACGCGGTCATCGAAGCGTGCGCCCACGGCCAGGATCACATCGGCGTGGTGCATGGTCAGGTTGGCGGTGTAGCTGCCGTGCATGCCGAGCATGCCGACGAACTGACGGTCCGAACCCGGGAATGCGCCAAGGCCCATCAAGGTATTGGTCACCGGCAGGTTGAGCAGCTTGGCCAATTCGGTCAGCGGCGCGGAACCGCCCCCCAGAATCACGCCACCACCGGAGTACAGCACAGGGCGCTTGGCCGCCAGGAGCATTTCGGCCGCCTTGCGGATTTGCCCCGAGTGCCCGCGCACGGCCGGGCTGTAGGAGCGCAGCTTGGCTTTCTTCGGGAAGATGTATTCGAATTTCTCGGCCGGGTTGGTCATGTCCTTGGGAATATCCACCACGACAGGACCCGGGCGACCGGATTGTGCGAGGTAGAACGCCTTTTTCATGACTTCCGGAATTTCCGACGCGTGCTTGATCATGAAGCTGTGTTTCACGATCGGCCGGGAGATACCGATCATGTCGGTTTCCTGGAACGCGTCGGTGCCGACCATGGTGCTGGCGACCTGGCCGGAAATGATCACCATCGGAATGGAGTCCATATAGGCAGTCGCGATGCCGGTTATGGCATTGGTTGCGCCCGGGCCGGACGTTACCAGTACCACGCCGGCTTTACCGGTGGCACGGGCGTAGCCGTCAGCCATATGGGTCGCGGCCTGCTCGTGGCGAACCAGGATGTGGGTAACAGCCGGTTCCTTGAACAGTGCGTCGTAGACATGCAGCAGAGCACCACCTGGGTACCCGTAGATATAGTCGACGCCTTCGTCACGCAAAAAGCGGACGAGCATCTCACCGCCAGATAAAAGCTCCACGTTGTTCACCTCTAAAACGCCAGAATACCGTCCGTTAAAAACCGACGGGTCTTAATAGGTTTACTTCTCAACAGAGCATGAGCGACGGTGGTCGCCGACTACGTCAGCACTGACTGAGCAAGTATTGGGATCGTCCCAAGTGTTGCGGGCTTTTCCCACCCAGCGCGAGGTAACGCGTTGCGGGTGTTACAGGTCGGCGCGGATGTGCGCCTCATGATCTGCTGAGCGGGCCTGCTTCTGGCAGTCCCGATACAGCGGACTTTGGATTCTTCTGTTTCAGGCCCTTCAAGTCAAGCAATAATTGCGCTTTTTTCCAACTAAGCGCATGAGAACGCAGGAGAAAGGGCTTTGAGGAGGGATAAAACTCGCCTGAATGTCGTCAAGCGGTAGAAATATGCGCAAGACTGCCGGAAAAACCGGCAGTCAGGCAATTAACGAGCGCCAGCGATCAATTGGTCGAACTTTTTCAGCGCATTGCGCAAGCCAAGGCTCTCCCGAGGACGGTCGGCATAGACCATCTCGGCCATCTCCAGAATCCCGGAAGCATTGGGCAAAGGCAGGTCCTGTTCGAGGATCTGCTTCATACGGACCAGGAAAATCCATTGCAGCCACTGGTGGAAATCCAGTGTATCGACCGAAAACGGCTCGACGCTGCCGAGCGCTTCGGCGCTGGGGGGCACTTCATCCCACCAGCCCTGCACGCGCAGCTCTCGCTCGATCAGCAACAACTGTTCGGCAATCGCCGGAAAACGTTCATCCATCAGAGGCTGACCTTGGCTTTCGCCCGAGCCTGGGCAGCGCCGGCGGCGTCACCCTGGGCGGCACGCGCGTCGCCGATCAGCGCCCACAGGCTGGCTTGCAGGTCCGGACGACCGTTGGCCATGCTCAAACCGCGGCGAGCGAACTGCTCGGCTTGCGGTGCATCCCCCTGGGCCATGCGCACCTGGGCCAGGCGATAGAGCACTTGCGGTTCGCGAGGCGCAACGCGCTGGGCACGCTCCAGGCTCGACGAAGCGCCATTGAGGTCGCCACCGGCCTGCTGTTGCTGAGCGGTGGTGAGCAGCGCCAATACAGGGCCGTCCAGTTGCTCGTCAGCGGACAGGCCGCCCGCACTGGATGACGAAGGAATGCCGCTCGGCGTCGACGGCATGTTGTACGTGCCCTGGTTGACCGGCGAGGTCTGGATCGGCGTGGCATCGACCGGACCCGAAGCGCTTGGCCCTGGAGTCCAGGGCTCGGCGCTGATCGGTGCTGCGGTAGCAGCACCACTGCCGGGTACCATCACCACCACGCCCGAGTCCTGCGGCATTGCCTGCGGCTTGGCCTGCGCCGGACGGTTGGTCACGGTTTGACGAAACCCGCCCTTGGCCGAAATCCGCTCGCTATTGGAGACGCCCGTACTCGCGTCCACCACCGGAATAGAGCCGCGTTGCACGCTGGAGCAACCGCCGAGCAAAGCCAGAACTGTAATCGCTGGAATCCACAACTTGTTCACTTGAAACCCTCTTTGCTTAATTCATCCAGCCCTTGACCCAATCCATCACCGACTCCGCATCAGCCGGGGCACTGCCCCCGCAGGCGGCACCGGGTGGTGGCTCGCTGCCGCGAATATACGGCATCTGCACCGCCCCCGGGCAGTTGGCATCCGAACCCTGGCCTGTGTGCGGATCAATCCAGGCCTGCACGATATTGTCCGGCTGCGGCATGTTGAGCGGCAACGGGTCAGCTTTACGCATGAAGCTGGTCCAGACCTGCAGCGCACCGGTCGCACCGGTGAACGGCGTCTTGCCATTGTCGTCACGGCCCAGCCACACCACGGCCAGTACGTCCTGGCCGAAACCTGCGAACCAACTGTCGCGCGAGTCGTTACTGGTGCCGGTCTTGCCCGCCAGCGTCAGGTTCGACGGCAGCACGCTGTAGACCGAGCGCCCGGTACCTTCACGCATCACGCGTTGCATGGCGTTCTGGATCAGGTAGATGGACCCCGCGTCGAAACGCTGCTGGATCTGGAACGGGTAGCGCTTGAGCGGTTCGCCCTCGGCGGTCAGCACACTGCGAATACCGCGCATCGGGGTATTGAATCCACCGTTGGCCAGGGTCTGGTACATGGTGGCCACTTCCATCGGACTCATGGCTGCCGCCCCCAGCAGCATTGACGGGAACGCCGGGAACTCCCGTTCTATGCCCAATCGCGCCAGTGTCTTCAGCACATTCGGCACACCGACCTCAAGTCCCAGGCGCGATGTCGAGATATTGTAGGAATGCGCGAGCCCCTGATACAGGAACACGGTGCCGTGGGAGCGGCGGTCGAAGTTCTTCGGCGTCCACACCTGGCCATCGGCGCCTTTGATCGACAGCGGATCGTCCGACAGCCAACTGGTGAGCGTGTACTTGCTCGGCTTTTCCAGGGCGGTCAGGTAAACCGCCGGCTTGACCAGCGAACCGATCGGCCGCACGGCATCCAGGGCACGGTTGAAACCGGCGAAACTGGCCTGACGGCTGCCGATCATGGCCTGGACTTCACCGGTTTCCGGGTTAGTCACGACCATGGCGGCCTCGACCTCATCAGAGCCTTTACGGCCGGTCAGGCGTTTGAAGGTGTCATTGACCGACGCCTCGGCCTTCATCTGCAGAATAGGGTCAAAGCTGGTGAAGATGCGCAGGCCTTCTTCGGTCAAGTCTTCGTCGCGGTAGTCTTCGCGCAACTGACGTTTGACCAGGTCGATAAAGCCGGGGAACGAGCTGTCCGCCAGCTTGCCGCGGGTGGTGACGCCCAGCGGCATTTTCTTCGCCGCAGCGACCTGTTCGGCAGTGGCAACGCCCTGCTGTTCCAGAACATCGAGCACCAGGTTACGGCGCTCAAGCGCACGCTCCGGGTTGCGCCGCGGGTTGTAATAGGACGGCCCCTTCACCATCCCCACCAGCAAGGCAACCTGATGCAATTTCAATTCGGACAGCGGTTGCCCGAAGAAAAACTGGCTGGCCAGGCCGAAACCATGCACCGCGCGCTGACCATCCTGGCCGACGAAGACCTCGTTGAGGTACGCCTCGAGGATTTCCTGCTTGCTGTAATGCAACTCCAGAAGCATGGCCATCATGGCTTCGGTGAGTTTGCGCGTCAGGCTGCGCTCGTTGGTCAGGTAGAAGTTTTTCACCAACTGCTGGGTGAGCGTACTCCCGCCCTGGGTCATCCTGCCGCCGGAGGTATTGACCCAAACCGCGCGGGCAATCGACTTCGGCGAAACGCCCCAGTGGCTATAGAAGTCGCGGTCTTCGACAGCGACCAGGGTTTCCAGCAGATACGGAGGCGCCTGATCGAGCTTGATCAGGATGCGGTCTTCAAGGTTCTTCGGGTAGATGCCGCCAATCATCAGCGGTTCGAGACGCACGACCGGCAGCTTGGCGCCGTTGAGCGACGACAGCTCGGCCACGTAATCGCCGGAAAAGCGCACGCGTACCGGCTGGGCTTTTTCCAGGCCTTCGTAGAACTGGAAGCCACGGGTGTTCAGGTCGACGGTATTGCCACTGACCGCCGCCGCGCCCGGGCCGTTGCTCACGGGTTCGCGTCGATAGCCCAGCGCATCGAGTTCGGTGAGGAAGTCGTCCTTGCTCAGTTTCTGGCCGGCGAACAATTCCAGCGGGCGTGCATACACCTTGGCCGGGATGGTCCAGCGCTTGCCGGAGAACTTCTCCTGGACCACGGCGTCGAGATACACCGCAACGCCGGCGAGCGCCACAAGGCCAACCAGGCCGAGCTTGAGCGCCCAGCCCAGCCACGGGCGCAGGCTGCGCGAAGGAGGTTTTTTACGGGAACGGGGAGATCGGGTTCGAGTCATGGCGGCGGATTATACGCACTTTATTGATGATCAACATGAGCCGGACAGCGGTTTGCACGACCGCCCGTAGCGGCCATAATGCCTGCCATGATTTCTCCCAGACTTTGAAGGATCGCCCGTGAGCCAGTCCCTGATCGCAGCCCTGCAAAACCCGGCGTTGTACCCGCATCCGGTGGAAGCATTTCACGTTATTGAAACCCATATTTCCTGGGTAATCCTGACCGGTCCTTACGCTTATAAATTGAAGAAACCGATGAACTTCGGGTTCCTGGACTTCACCGATCTGGAAAAACGCGGCCACTTCTGCAACGAAGAACTGCGCCTCAACCAGCGCCTGACCGAAGATTTGTATCTTGAAGTGTTGCCAATTACCGGCACTGCCGACGCACCGCAACTGGCTGGCGACGGCCCGGTCATCGAATACGCGCTGAAAATGCGCCAGTTCCCGCAGAGCCAGATGCTGAGCACCTTGCAAGCCAACGGCGAACTGACCAGCGCGCACATTGACGAAATGGCCAGGCAGATTGCGCACTTCCACATCAACGCCCCCAAAGTCCCACAGGAACACCCCGCCGGCACCCCGGATGAAGTGATGGCACCGGTACGCCAGAACTTCGAACAGATCCGCCCATTCCTCAGTGACAAGGCCGACCTGACTCAACTGGAAGCCCTGCAAGCCTGGGCCGAAAGCAGCTTCGAACGCCTCAAGCCGCTGCTGCAACAGCGCAAGCTCAATGGCTTCACCCGCGAATGCCATGGTGACATTCACCTGGGCAACGCCACGCTGATCGACGGCCATGTGGTGATCTTCGACTGCATCGAGTTCAACGAGCCGTTCCGCTTTACCGACGTGTATGCCGACACCGCGTTCCTGGCGATGGACCTGGAAGACCGTGGCCTCAAATGCCTGGCGCGACGATTTATCAGCCAGTACCTGGAGCTGACCGGCGATTATCAGGGCCTGGAGTTGCTCAATTTCTACAAGGCGTATCGCGCTCTGGTCCGGGCCAAAGTTGCGCTGTTCAGCATGCCGAGCGAAGCCGACCCGGTGCAACGCGCCACCACCCTGCGCCAGTACCGCAACTACGCCAATCTGGCTGAAAGCTACAGCACGATTCCTTCGCGCTTCCTGGCAATCACCCATGGTGTTTCGGCCGTGGGCAAAAGCCATGTCGCCCTGCGCCTGGTCGAGGCATTAGGCGCTGTTCGCCTGCGCTCGGACGTGGAGCGCAAGCGCCTGTTTGGCGAGCAGCCTGTGGAAAATACACCGCAGGCCGGCATCTATAACCATGACGCCAGTGCTGCAACGTACACGCGGCTGAACGAAATTGCCGACACCGTGCTTCGCGCCGGTTTCCCGGTGGTGCTGGATGCCACCTTCCTCAAACGCGAACAACGCGACGCGGCGGCCCGGGTTGCCGAAGCCACCGGGGCTCCGTTCCTGATTCTGGATTGCAATGCGCCCCAGGCCGTCATCGCCAGTTGGCTGGCACAACGTCAGGCAGATAAAAACGATCCGTCCGACGCAACGTTGGTGGTTATCGAACAGCAGCAAGCCAATCGTGACCCGCTGACAGCGCAGGAGCTGCTGTTGAGCAAGCGCGTCGAGACCAACGAAAGCGGGACGTTCGATGCGTTGGTTGCGCATATTCGTCAGCGCTTGCCCGGCCTGTAAGAAATATTTCTTGGTCGTGTCGCCACGTTGGCGCACGACTCTGCGATAGTGGCACTATAATGGCGCCATAATACCAACAGGAGTCGCCGTCATGAGTCATCCCAAGCTACTTGATACCCCGCTCTACGCGCTCCTGCACAAGGACGACATCCGCGGCTTCAATCAGGAACGCCCCGGTGACGGGGTTATCGACATGCGTGGCGGCGACTTCCGAGGGTTGGACCTGCGCGAACTGAACACCGCAGGTATCGACTTCACCGACGCCTACTTCCGCTCCGCCGACCTGCGCGGGCTGGATTTACGTGAGTGTTCACTGGAAGGCGCCAGCCTGGCCCACGCGCAGATTTCCGGCACTTACTTCTCCTCCGACCTGACGGCTGACGAGATCCTGATGTCGGTCAATTTCGGCACACGCCTGCGTTACCGCACCAAATAACCTCAAGACTTCGGCTCCCGGCCGCGCGACAGGCGTGCCGGGCGCTTTACCCTGCCTGAGATATGGCGGCGTTCTTATAAGCTTTTGAGCCGTTCCCGAGCAAAAAATCACACTTTTCCTACTGAGCGCTACACTCATTTTCAGGCTTGCCTGGTCACGATACCCACCGCACCCTTCGGCCGTCGCAAGGAGGCTTGATGAACGATGAGCTGCAGCACCTGAAAAATCTTGGCAAGACGTCGGCGCAATGGCTGCATGCGGTGGGCATCCACAGCGCATCCGACTTACGCCGCCTGGGGGCGGTCGATGCTTACCGCGCCGTGCGCACTCGCGGGTTCCGAGCATCGAAAGTCCTGCTGTATGCCATTGAAGGCGCATTGATGGATGTGCATTGGAACGACATTCCCGCAGAACGCAAAGAAGCGCTGAACCGTCAGTTCGATGCGCTCTCGACGCGCAAGAAGATTTAGGTCTGCGGAAGGGCAGTTGGAGAAAAATACGGGAATGGATAAAACAATTGTTGACTCTCAAATGAGAATCGTTATGATTATCACAACTGGTCGCGAGATCAGCCGATAACTGAAAGACCATTGGTTCGGACTCTCAGATTATCTCCTCATCAGGCTAATCACGGTTATTTGACCCGGCTCTTGCCGGGTCTTTTTTTGCCTGTAAAAAGCTGGGCTCAGCGCGCAATGATCAACGGATGACCACGCTCCGGATGCGACTGCACCAACACATCCAGACCAAACACCGCCTTGAGCGGCTCGGGTCGCAGCACCTGTGCCGGTGTGTCCAGGGCATGCGGGCGTCCGCCGTCCAGCAACAGGATACGGTCACAGTAACGCGCAGCCAGGTTCAGGTCATGCAGGATCACCAGCACCGCCGCGCCACGATCGGCAAAACTGCGGATCGCCTGCAGGGTCGTATGCTGGTGCAACGGATCGAGCATCGACGTCGGTTCATCCAGCAACAACGTCTGCCCCGCCTCGCCCGGCCATAATTGCGCCAATACACGAGCCAGGTGCACCCGTTGACGCTCCCCGCCCGACAAGGCCAGGTAACTGCGCCCGCTCAGGTGCCCTGCATCTGCCGCATGCAGCGCCGCGCGGATAATCTCCTCATCACGTACGCGACCGGTCTGATGGGGCAAACGTCCCATGCCTACCACTTCCTCGACACGGAAAGCGAAATCCAGGGTGGAGGTCTGGGGCAGGACTGCCAGGCGTTGAGCGCGTTGCGCGCCGCTCAAACGCTTCAATTCCTGCGCACCCAGCCAGACTTTGCCCTGATCAGGCAACAATTCACCGCACAGCGCACTCAACAAGGTGCTTTTACCCGCACCGTTGGGGCCCAATACGCCCAGCACTTGGCCCGGCAGCAGGTCCAGGGTCACCTCCGCCAACACGGTCTTGCCTGCGCGACGGATGTGCAACGCTTCCACCCGCAGCATCAGGCGCGCCCCCGCAACAATAAATAGAGAAAAAAAGGCGCGCCGATAAACGCGGTGACGATACCGATCGGCAATTCCGCCGGCGCCAACGCCAGGCGCGCCACCAGATCGGCAAACAGCAGCAAACTCGCGCCCGCCAGCACCGAAGCCGGCAGCAACACCCGGTGATCCGGCCCTGCCAGCAACCGCACCAGATGCGGCACCACCAATCCGACAAAGCCGATCATGCCCGCCGCAGCCACCGCTGCGCCGACGCCCAACGCCGTACAGAACACCAGTTCACGCTTGAGCTTTTCAACATCGATACCCAGATGACTGGCCTCGGACTCACCCAGCAACAGCGCATTCAAGGCCTTCGCTCGGCGCGGCAGCCACAGCGCCACGCCCGCACTGACCAGCAGCAACGGCCATAATCGCGAATAGCTGGCACCGTTGAGGCTGCCCAGGTTCCAGAATGTCAGGGTACGCAAGGTGGCGTCGTCTGCCAGGTAGGTAAACAGCCCCACCGTGGAACCGGCGAGCGCCGTCAGCGCAATGCCGGCAAGCAGCATCGTCGCGACGTTGGTCTGGCCGTTGCGCCGTCCCAATCGATACACCAGCGCGGTGACGCCCAGGCCGCCCAGAAACGCGCAGATCGATAATAGATACGGCCCGAATGCGTCCGGCAACCCGCCAAAAAACGAGCCTGCGACAATGGCCACCGCAGCCCCCAATGCCGCGCCACTGGACACACCCACCAAGCCAGGATCAGCCAGCGGGTTGCGAAACAACCCCTGCATCGCCACGCCCGACAATGCGAGCACACCCCCGACGGCCAGGCCCAGTAACGTGCGCGGCAAACGAATCTGCCCCAGGATCAACTCGGCCTGTTCGAGCCCTTGGGCACTGATCGGCACCCCTATCAATCGCAATGCGGCCCTGAGTGTGTCGAACAACGGCAGGCTGACCGGGCCCAGGGCCAATGAGAGCCAGATCGCTACCAGAGACAACAGCGCCAGCCCGATAAACAGCGTTTTCGGTTTAACCAATGTCGTCATGGGGCGGGTTGCGCGCTGGACGGGTAAAACCCGGCCGACAACTGCGCCAGGCTCTGCGGCAAGCGTGGCCCGAGCCCGCCCACCAGCAGCGTCGGGTCCAACTCAATCACCCGGCCGCTCTTGGCCGCTGGCGTGGACGCGAGGATAGGATTTTCCTTGAACAACGCCACACGGGCCGCTTCACCGCTGAGTGCTCGATCAGCAAATACCAGCACATCGGGACTCAACCCGGCCAGCGACTCCACCGAGAACAGTTTGTAACCACTGTGAGTCGCCAGGTTATGGCCGCCGGCCTGCTGCACTATCCAGTCAGCGGCGGTGTCCTGACCGGCGATCAACGGCTTGCCGCCGGCGTGCCCGAGCAACAGCAACACGCCCGGTGCTTTTTGCGTCACCTGGGCCTTGGCCACCCAGGCTTTCTGTCGGTCCAGAGACTGCTCATAGCCGCTGAACAATTGGCTGGCCCTGGCCTCGCTGTCCAGCAGCTTACCCAAATGCGCCAGGTTGGTTTTCAGGCTCGCCAAATCCGGCTGTGCCGAGAACATTTCTACCTGCACCCCGGCGCTGCGGATTTGCGCCAGCACTGGCGGTGGGCCCATCTCCTCAGTGCCCACCAGCAGCTGTGGGCGCAGGCTGAGAATGCCTTCGGCCGACAATTGGCGCTGATAACCGATGCTTGGCAATGCCTTGAGTGACGCCGGATGCTGGCTTGTCGTGTCCACGCCGACCAGTTTCGACTCGCCCCCTAATGCCGTCACCCATTCCGATAACGCACCACCGGCGCTGACCCAGCGTTGCGGCAGCTCCAGGGCTTGGGCCGCGTGGCTGACCAGCAATCCGGCAACAAGCGCAATAACGCTGGCACTCAAGCGCATAACAGGGTTTCCTTTAAGGCAGGGCCGCTCAAGCACTCGTCAATGTGACAGATACACCCTGTCCCGCATCGTATTGAGCACCCGATCAGCTGACGGGCGAAGCAGCATTTGATAATTGTTTGCATTTGAACGTCAAGGCACTTAAGGACTGAAATGAAGTTTCTCTGCCCCTCCGAGGCCCTTGCACCCGATAGCAGCCTCGGTTTTGATATCGACGGCTGCAAACTGTTGGCCGTGAGGCGCGAAGGAGTTGCCTACGTCTATCTCAACCGTTGCCCCCATCGCGGCATCCCGCTGGAATGGCAACCGCACCGCTTCCTCGATTCAAGCGCCAGCCTGATTCAATGCGCCACCCACGGGGCGCTGTTCCTGATCGAAAGCGGCGAATGCATCGCCGGCCCCTGCGCGGGCCAAAGCCTCACCGCGCTGCCCGGTCGCGAAGATGAACAGGGCCTGTGGGTGGAGCTCTAGTCACCCAACAGCACCTTCAACGGCCGCTCGACGTAGATCTCTCCAGGCGTGACCCGCACACCGTACGCCAGCACCTCGACCCCAGCCGCCTTGGCCTCACGCAACGCAGCGGCATAACCCGCATCAATTTCCACCGCCGGGCGTACCGCATCGATCCCCGAGAGGTTGACGCAATACAACTGCACCGCCCGCACACCTTCACGCGCCAAGTAAGCCAGCTCCCGCAGGTGCTTGGCGCCGCGCTGGGTCACCGCATCAGGGAATGCCGCCACAGAGCTGCCATCAAAGCCCAATGTGACACTTTTAACCTCGACAAACGCCGCCCCTTGGGGGTAGTCCAGGCGAAAATCGATCCGGCTTTTTTCCTGACCGTAAGGCACCTCTCGCTTCAACGCAGTGAAACCATTGAGCTCAGTGATGACGCCTGCAAGCAATGCCTCCTCGACCAACTGATTGGCGCGTGCCGTGTTGACGCACGCCAGTCGGCCCTGGGGCGTTTCGGCGATTTCCCAGGTGCCCGGCAACTTGCGCTTGGGGTCGGCGGAACGGCTGAACCAGACCTGGCCACCTTCGACCATGCAATTAAGCATCGAACCGGTGTTCGGACAGTGGATGGTGAGCAACTCGCCGGTGACAGTTTCGATATCGGTGAGAAAGCGCTTGTAGCGGCGGATCAGCCGCCCTTCTTCGAGAGGAGGATGAAAACGCATCAGCCTTGCCAGCTCCGCAAGCCACGGGCAATCCGCTCCACCGCTTCCTGTAGTCGATCAAGGTTTTGCGTGTAGGCAAACCGCACGTGATGACCCGCCTGATAACGCCCGAAGTCCAGCCCGGGGGTAAACGCCACATATTCTGTTTCCAGGAAATGCCGGCAGAACGCGAAGGCATCACCGCCGAACGCGCTGATATCGGCATAAAGATAGAACGCTCCTTCCGGTTCCACCGCGATCCTGAAGCCCAACTCGCGCAGGGCCGGCAGCAGGAAGTCACGACGTCGGCCGAATTCGGCGCGACGCTCTTCCAGAATGCTCAGGGTTTGCGCGCTGAAACAGGCCAGGGCCGCATGCTGGGCCATGCTCGGCGCACTGATGTAGAGGTTCTGCGCCAGCTTCTCCAATTCACCCACTGCTTCAGGGGGTGCCACCAGCCAGCCAAGGCGCCAGCCGGTCATGCCGAAATACTTCGAAAAACTATTCAGGACAAAAGCATCGTCATCGACTTCCAGCACGCTCGCGGCGTCTGCGCCGTAGGTGAGGCCGTGATAGATCTCGTCCACCACCAAGTGGCCGTCACGCGCCTTGACGGCACTCGACAGCCCGGCCAGTTCGTCCCGAGTGAGCATCGTCCCGGTAGGGTTGGCCGGGGAGGCAACCAGCGCGCCCACGCTGTCCTGGTTCCAGTGTTCGGCCACCAGCTCGGCGGTCAATTGGTAACGCACCTGTGGCCCCACCGGCACCAACTGCGCCGCGCCCTCCACCAGGCGCAAAAAATGCCGGTTGCAGGGGTAGCCTGGATCCGCCAACAGCCAGTGCTTGCCCGGATCCACCAGCAGGCTGGTGGCGAGTAACAACGCGCCGGAGCCACCGGGCGTGATCAGAATGCGCTGCGGATCAATGTTCAACCCATAGCGCTGCTGGTAGAAACCGCTGATCGCGTCACGCAACTCGGGCAGCCCACGGGCGGCGGTGTAGCGCGTCTTGCCGTTGGCCAGGGCCGCCTGGCCAGCCTGGATAATCGGTTCGGCAGTGGTAAAGTCCGGCTCGCCGATTTCCAGATGGATCACGTCGCGGCCGGCTGATTGCAGCTCATTGGCCCGCGCCAGTAACGCCATGACATGAAAAGGTTCGATGGCGCGACTGCGCGCACTGTAGGGCTGAGCCATTAGCCTTCCTTAGACGGTGAGGACAAAATCCGGATTCTACCGAACCCTGGCGTTAAAACATGCTCTATTGCCTGCCCTACCGACTTGACGGTACGGGCAAGCGCCGGCAAAACGACTAAAATCAACATTCGAGACAAGACATACCCAGCCACGACGGGGCCCTGCAGTTTGCAACCCCGGCGCGACAGGCTCGACAACCGGGAGTGGCGCACCCCGAATCTATCTGGTAAGTTCGCCCGCTTGCAGCCGCAGGGCCGGCAGGTGTCGGTGACGTTGCAATCCTGCGCAATGGATTAGAAGAGTGAGAGGCGGTCTATTCATGTCCACCCAAGAAAAGCAAAGCATCAGCGGCTTCGAACCTTACGTAGAGAAGAAAGGTGAGGAGTACATGGGCGAGCCCATGCGCTTGCACTTCACCAAGATCCTGAACAAGTGGAAACAGGACTTGATGCAGGAGGTTGACCGTACCGTTGACCACATGAAGGACGAAGCAGCCAACTTCCCTGACCCGGCCGACCGTGCGAGCCAGGAAGAAGAGTTCGCCCTCGAACTGCGCGCCCGCGATCGCGAGCGCAAGTTGATCAAGAAGATCGACAAGACCCTGCAACTGATCAAAGACGAAGAATACGGCTGGTGCGAATCCTGCGGCGTCGAGATTGGTATTCGTCGCCTGGAAGCCCGCCCTACCGCGGACCTCTGTGTAGACTGCAAGACCTTGGCCGAAATCAAGGAAAAACAGGTCGGCAAGTAATACCTGCCGAGCTGAAGGAATGGGGCGTGCGAACGCCCCATTTTTGTGTCTGGCGTTTACCGATTTTCCAGTAGTATCCGGCCCATGACTGCCTCTACCTACATCGGGCGTTTCGCCCCCACGCCCAGCGGCCATTTGCACTTCGGCTCCCTGGTCGCCGCCCTCGCCTCCTACCTCGACGCCCGCGCCAACCAGGGGCGCTGGCTGATGCGCATGGAAGACCTCGATCCGCCCCGGGAAGAACCCGGCGCCCAGGCGGCAATCCTGCATGCCCTTGAGCGCTATGGCTTTGAGTGGGACGGCGAACTGCTCCGGCAAAGCGAGCGGCACGAGGCCTACGCCAAGGTACTGAACGATTTGTTCAACCACGGCCTGGCCTACGCCTGCACCTGCTCGCGCAAGCAGCTGGAGCCCTACAACGGGATTTACCCCGGACTCTGCCGCAACGCCGGCCACGACCAGCAAGATGCCGCTATCCGTCTGCGCGTACCCGAGCTTGAATATCATTTCACCGACCGGGTACAGGGCTCATTCCGACAGCACCTGGGGCGTGATGCGGGCGACTTCATCATCCGCCGCCGCGACGGCCTGTACGCCTACCAATTGGCCGTGGTCCTGGATGACGCCTGGCAAGGGGTTACCGACATCGTGCGCGGCGCCGACCTGCTCGACTCCACGCCACGCCAGCTCTACCTGCAGGAACTGCTCGGCCTGCGCCAGCCGCGCTACCTGCATGTGCCGCTGATCGTCCAGCCGGACGGTAACAAACTGGGCAAGTCGTACCGCTCGCCACCGCTGACCGCGGACCAGGCCACGCCGTTGCTGCTCAGAGCACTGCGCGCCCTCGGTCAGCCGGCCGGCGATGAACTGCTTTACGCGAGCCCCAGGGAATTGCTGGATTGGGGCATCCAGCAGTGGGATGCCACACTGATCCCGCGCACACTCACGCTGGCCGAGGCGCAATTGCGCTGAAGGCGCTTGCAGCTTGCCGGGCATCCGTTACCATCGCCGCAGTTTTTTAATCAGAGGCCAACATGTACATCTATCGATTGGTCCTGCTGCTGGTCGTCGGGATCTACCTGTTTTCCCCCGCCATCATGGACTGGTGGATCGACGCCACGGGCGCCTGGTACCGGCCTTATCTGCTGTGGCTGATCCTGATCGTCGTGACTTTCATCCTGCAGAGCCAAAAAGATGCCGATGAGCTTTAGCCTCACCCAGATGCTGCTGATCAGCGCCGCCTACCTGGCGGCGTTGTTCGGCGTCGCCTGGATCAGTGAGCGCGGAATGATTCCGCGGGCGATCATTCGCCATCCCTTGACCTACACCTTGTCCCTGGGCGTGTACGCCAGCGCCTGGGCGTTCTACGGTACGGTGGGCCTGGCCTATCAATACGGCTACGGGTTCCTTTCCAGCTACCTCGGGGTGTCCGGTGCGTTCCTGCTGGCACCGGTGCTGCTGTACCCGATCCTGAAAATCACCCGTACCTATCAGTTGTCCTCCCTGGCGGACCTGTTTGCCTTTCGCTTTCGCAGCACCTGGGCCGGTGCGCTCACCACGATCTTCATGTTGATCGGCGTGCTGCCGTTGCTGGCCCTGCAGATCCAGGCGGTGGCCGACTCCATCAGCATCCTGACCCGCGAGCCCGTGCAACATCGCGTTGCCCTGGCCTTCTGCGCCTTGATCAGCCTGTTCACGATTTTTTTCGGCTCACGCCATATCGCCACCCGCGAAAAACACCAAGGCCTGGTGTTCGCGATTGCCTTCGAGTCGGTCATCAAATTGATTGCCATCGGCGGTGTCGGCCTTTACGCGCTTTACGGCGTGTTCGACGGCCCGCAACAGTTGGAATTGTGGTTGCTGCAAAACCAGACCGCCCTGGCCGCGCTGCACACGCCGCTGCAGGAGGGCCCATGGCGAACGCTGCTGCTGGTGTTCTTCGCGTCGGCGATCGTGATGCCGCACATGTACCACATGACCTTCACCGAGAACCTCAATCCACGCTCGCTGGTCAGCGCCAGCTGGGGTTTGCCCCTGTTCCTGCTGTTGATGAGCCTGGCGGTGCCGCTGATCCTCTGGGCCGGCCTGAAACTGGGGGCCACCACCAACCCCGAGTATTTCACCCTCGGCATCGGTATCGCGGCCAACAGCCCGGCCCTGGCGCTGCTGGCGTACGTCGGCGGTTTGTCCGCGGCCAGCGGCCTGATCATTGTCACCACGCTGGCCCTCTCCGGCATGGCGCTTAACCATCTGGTGCTGCCGCTGTACCAGCCACCGGCCGAAGGCAATATCTACCGCTGGTTGAAGTGGACGCGTCGCGCGCTGATCGTCGCGATCATCATGGCCGGCTACGCCTTTTACCTGCTGCTGGGCGCCGGACAGGACCTGGCCAACCTCGGCATCGTGGCCTTTGTCGCCACCTTGCAGTTCCTGCCGGGCGTGCTGTCGGTGCTGTACTGGCCCACCGCCAACCGCCGAGGCTTCATCGCCGGGTTGCTGGCGGGCATCCTGGTGTGGCTGGTCACCATGCTGCTACCGCTGGTCGGCAACCTGCAGGGGTTCTATATCCCCTTGCTGAACATGATTTACGTGCTGGACGACACCAGCTGGCACATGGCCGCAATCGCCTCGCTGGCCGCCAACGTGCTGATGTTCACGCTGATCTCGCTGTTCACCAATGCCAGCCCCGAAGAAATCAGCGCCGCCGAAGCCTGCGCGGTGGACAACGTGCGCCGCCCGCAACGCCGCGAGCTGCATGCGGCCTCGCCCCAGGAATTCGCCACGCAACTGGCCAAGCCACTCGGCGCCAAGGCCGCGCAAAAGGAAGTCGAGCAGGCCTTGCGCGATTTGTACCTGCCGTTCGACGAGCGCCGCCCCTATGCCCTGCGGCGTTTGCGTGACCGTATCGAAGCCAACCTGTCGGGGTTGATGGGCCCCAGCGTGTCCCAGGACATGGTGGAAACCTTCCTGCCCTACAAGGCGGGCGGCGAGAACTACGTGACCGAAGACATCCACTTCATCGAAAGCCGGCTCGAGGACTACCACTCGCGCCTCACCGGCCTGGCCGCCGAGCTCGATGCCCTGCGCCGTTATCACCGCCAGACCCTGCAGGAACTGCCGATGGGCGTGTGTTCCCTGGCCAAGGACCAGGAAATCCTGATGTGGAACAAGGCCATGGAAGAGCTCACCGGTATTGCCGCGCAACGCGTGGTCGGCTCTCGCCTCAATACCCTGGGCGATCCCTGGAAAGAATTGTTGCAGGGTTTTATCAACCTGCCCGACGAGCATTTGCACAAACAGCACCTGGCGCTCGACGGCCAGACCCGTTGGCTGAACCTGCACAAGGCCGCCATTGACGAGCCCCTGGCCCCCGGTAACAGCGGCCTGGTGTTACTGGTCGAAGACCTCACCGACACGCAGATGCTCGAAGACAAGCTGGTGCACTCCGAGCGCCTGGCCAGCATCGGTCGCCTGGCCGCCGGCGTGGCTCACGAGATCGGCAACCCGATCACCGGCATCGCCTGCCTGGCGCAGAACCTGCGCGAAGAACGCGAGGAGGACGGTGAAATCACCGAGATCAGCGGGCAAATCCTCGAGCAGACCAAGCGCGTGTCGCGCATCGTGCAGTCACTGATGAGCTTTGCCCACTCCGGCGCCCACCAGAATCAGGACGAAGCGGTGTGCCTGGCCGAAGTGGCGCAGGACGCCATTGGGCTGCTGGCCTTGAACCGGCGCAATTTCGAAGTACAGTTCTTTAACTTGTGCGATCCGGACCATTGGGTCGATGGCGACTCGCAACGCCTGGCCCAGGTCCTGATCAACCTGCTGTCCAACGCCCGCGACGCCTCCCCGCCGCACAGTGCGGTACGCGTCAAGAGCGAGGCTTTCGAGCACACGGTCGACCTGATCGTGGAAGACGAAGGCAGCGGCATTCCACAGAACATCATGGACCGATTGTTCGAACCTTTCTTCACCACCAAGGACCCGGGTGAAGGTACCGGTCTGGGCCTTGCACTGGTCTATTCCATCGTTGAAGAGCATTATGGACAAATCACCATCGACAGCCCGGCTGACACCGAAAGCCAACGCGGCACCCGTATTCGGGTGACCTTGCCGCGTCATGTCGAAGCGACGTCCGCTGTGAACTGAGACCGTCGAGAGAATTGAATCAATGCCGCACATTTTGATCGTCGAAGACGAAACCATTATCCGCTCTGCCTTGCGTCGCCTGCTTGAACGTAATCAGTACCAGGTCAGCGAAGCCGGCTCGGTGCAGGAAGCCCAGGAGCGGTTCAGCATTCCCACGTTCGACCTGATCGTCAGCGACCTGCGCCTGCCGGGCGCACCGGGTACCGAATTGATCAAGCTGGGCCAGGGCACGCCGGTGCTGATCATGACCAGCTACGCCAGCCTGCGCTCGGCGGTGGACTCGATGAAGATGGGCGCGGTGGACTACATCGCCAAGCCTTTTGACCACGACGAGATTCTTCAGGCAGTGGCCCGCATCCTGCGTGACCGTCAGTCGGTCAGCAGTGCCCCGGTCGAACAACGTCCGGCAGGCAAAGCCGCCGACAAACCGGGCGTCGACAACAGTAACGGCGAGATCGGCATCATTGGTTCCTGCCCGCCCATGCAGGATCTTTACAGCAAGATCCGCAAGGTCGCGCCGACCGACTCCAATGTATTGATCCAGGGCGAGTCGGGCACCGGCAAGGAACTGGTGGCCCGCGCCCTGCATAACCTGTCCAAGCGAGCCAAGGCACCGATGATTTCGGTGAACTGCGCGGCGATCCCCGAATCCTTGATCGAGTCCGAATTGTTCGGCCACGAAAAAGGCGCGTTCACCGGTGCCAGCGCCGGGCGCGCGGGCCTGGTCGAAGCGGCCGACGGCGGCACGCTGTTCCTCGACGAGATCGGCGAACTGCCCCTGGAAGCACAGGCACGCTTGCTGCGTGTGTTGCAGGAAGGCGAGATTCGCCGGGTCGGGTCGGTGCAATCGCAAAAGGTCGATGTACGCCTGATCGCCGCGACGCACCGTGACCTCAAGAGCCTGGCCAAGATCGGCCAATTTCGCGAAGACTTGTATTACCGCTTGCACGTGATTGCGCTCAAGCTACCGGCACTGCGTGAGCGGGGCGCCGACGTCAACGAAATCGCCCAGGCGTTTCTGCTGCGCCAGAGCGCGCGCATCAACCGCACCGACCTGAAATTTGCGCCCGACGCGGAGCAGGTGATCCGGCATTACTCATGGCCGGGCAACGTGCGCGAACTGGAAAACGCCGTCGAGCGTGCGGTCATCCTGTCGGAAAGCCCGGAAATATCCGCCGAGCTGCTGGGCATCGATGTCGAACTCAGCGATCTGGACGACGACGACTTCATCGGCCTGGCGCCGCAACAGGGCGCGGGCAGCAATACCAGCCACGAGCCGACGGAAGATTTGTCCCTGGAAGACTATTTCCAGCACTTCGTCCTCGAGCACCAGGACCACATGACCGAGACCGAACTGGCACGCAAGCTGGGCGTGAGCCGCAAGTGCCTGTGGGAACGTCGCCAGCGCCTGGGCATTCCACGGCGCAAGACCGGCGTCGCCAGCGAAAGTTGAGGGGCCGCGCCACAGGTAACACGTGCAGATGTGAAAAAACTGTTACCGCGGATATTTCGCGTAACAAAAGCCGGGGCTTACGGTAACGAAGCCCCGGCTTTTTTTGCTCCCTCAAAAACCCGAATCAGCCTCAAACCCCCGGTTTTACTGGCCAACGCTAAAGTTGGCACGCACCCTGCTATATGCTTAGTACAAAAACAATAACAAGCTTTGTACAAGACAATAAAAATAAGACGAATCGACTCACGCATAACAAAAACAACACGGCGGAGGCGCAGCTAACTGATTCTTTTGGAGAGGCGTTGCATTTGGGGCTTGCCCCGCAACCAGGCCGAGAACAACAAAAACTGTCCTAAGGCAGAGCCTGAACTGGTTGGATCGTAGATCAGCAACACAGCGACCAAAGCAATCCGTTTGCTCTTGCTCCCGATTGGGAGTGTCATGAAGGTGAAGCTTCATGACGAGGGCGATCAACAAAAACAAGAAGCCCGAAACCAATAATAAAAATAGAGCACGCAACTACTTCTGGGGGAGCTTCGGCTCCCCTTGTAGTTTCCGACAGATTGCCCCTGGATTGCCCCTCAAACGCTTTTGGCGCAACGCCCGCAGCTTGTTCCTACACCATCCCCTGACTAAATGCTAGAATCCCGGCCCATCATGCGGTCATTCTTCGTTATGGCCGAACATTCCTTCAAACAGTGCATCCCATGCTGAAGAAGTTGTTCCAGTCATTCCGTTCCCCCTTGCGTCGTACGCAACACATTCGCAGCACGCCTGAAGTGCTTAACAGCAATCAGCATTCATTGCAGCGCGCTCAATTCAGCCGTTACGCAGTGAACATCGTCGAACGTTTGCAGAACGCCGGCTACCAGGCCTACCTGGTGGGCGGTTGCGTACGCGACATGCTGCTCAATATCACGCCGAAGGATTTCGACGTCGCCACCAGCGCCACGCCTGAACAGGTGCGTGCCGAGTTTCGCAATGCGCGGATCATCGGGCGCCGCTTCAAGCTGGTGCATATCCACTTCGGTCGCGAAATCATCGAGGTCGCAACGTTCCGCGCCGGCCATCCGCAAAACGATGAAGAGGAAGACACCAATCAGTCTTCCCGCAACGAGAGCGGACGCATCCTGCGCGACAATGTCTACGGCACCCTGGAAGAAGACGCGCAACGCCGCGACTTCACCATCAATGCCCTGTATTACGATCCGGTCAGCGAGCGCATTCTCGATTACGCCAACGGCGTACACGACATCCGCAACAACCTGATCCGCCTGATCGGCGAGCCGACGCAGCGCTACCAGGAAGACCCGGTGCGCATGCTGCGTGCGGTGCGGTTCGCCGCCAAGCTGAACTTCGGCATCGAGAAACACACGGCCGCACCGATTCGCGAACTGGCACCGATGCTGCGGGAGATTCCGTCGGCACGCCTGTTCGAAGAAGTGCTCAAGCTGTTCCTCTCGGGCTATGCGGCCGACACCTTTGAAATGCTCGTCGACCTGCAACTGTTCGATCCGCTGTTCCCGGCCAGCGCCGAGGCCCTGGAGCACAACCCGACGTACACCCACACCCTGATCAGCGAAGCCTTGATCAATACCGACTTGCGCATCAAACAGAACAAGCCGGTCACTCCGGCCTTCCTGTTTGCCGCGCTGTTGTGGCCGGCCCTGCCCAAGCGTGTACTGCGCTTGCAGGACCGCGGCATGCCGCCGATCCCTGCCATGCAGGAAGCCGCCCACGAGTTGATCAGCGAACAGTGCCAGCGCATCGCCATTCCGAAGCGCTTCACCCTGCCGATCCGCGAGATCTGGGACATGCAGGAGCGCCTGCCGCGCCGCAGCGGCAAACGCGCCGACCTGTTGCTGGACAACCCACGCTTTCGCGCCGGCTACGACTTCCTGTTGCTGCGCGAAAGCGCCGGCGAGCAGACCGACGGCCTGGGTGAATGGTGGACCGACTACCAGGACGCTAATGACAGTCAGCGCCGCGAGATGATTCGTGAACTCGGCAGCAAAGGCGACAGCACCGGCGACGGGCCGAAAAAGCGCCGCCGCAGCTCCAGCAAGCGCAAACGCAGCGCCGCCGATGCCTCAGGCGCAACAGGCGAATAAACGTGGAACGTATCTACATCGGCATGGGCAGCAACCTGGCTGCCCCGCAACAGCAATTGCGCAGCGCGATCGACGCCTTGGCGCAATTGCCCGGCACCACCCTCGCCGGTGTATCCGCCTTCTATCAAAGTGACTCCCTGCTCCCGGGCCAACCGCGCTATACCAATGCGGTGGCAGCCCTGGACAGCGACCTTGCGCCACTCGACCTGCTCGATGCGCTGCAAACCATCGAAAACGACCAGGGCCGCCAACGCCTCGAGCGTTGGGGGCCTCGCACGCTGGACCTGGATATCCTGCTGTTCGGTGACCGCCTGATCGACGAGCCGCGCCTCAAGGTGCCGCATTACCAGATGCACCTGCGGGCGTTTGTGCTTTATCCGCTGGCCGAACTGGCACCTGCGAACCTGTCATTACCTGATGGCCCAACCCTGCGCGACTTACTGGCGGACTGCCCGTTTGTCGGCCTGGAACGCTTACCTCTGTAGGAGCGAGCTTGCTCGCGAACATCGTCAACGATAACGCGCACAGCCTGATTAAACGCGGTGCCTAAGCGTTCTTCGCGAGCAAGCTCGCTCCTACAGTCGCGTCAGTAACAGCGGTAACACCGTCATCGTAACAATGCGGTAACACATCCAATTGACTTCCCGTGTCCTCCTCACGACTATAGGCGTCCCGCTGCCGCCAGCCCGGCGCTGAAGGGCGCAATCCAGGCCTTATAAGCACTGCTCTCAAGACAGTGCGCCTGTATAAACGAAGACTCACGCGCGTTACTCGCTGTTTCCAAGCGCCTGAACGAGGACCCTTTTCATGCCAGACATTACCCTGACCACCTTGCAGAGCCTCAAGCTCAAAGGTGAAAAAATCACCATGCTGACCTGCTACGACGCTACCTTCGCCCACGCCAGCTGTCAGGCCGGGGTCGAGGTGTTGCTGGTAGGCGACTCCCTGGGCATGGTACTTCAAGGGAATGACAGCACGCTCCCCGTCACCACCGACGAACTCGCGTACCACACCGCCAGCGTCAAGCGTGGCAATGACGGTGCGTTTATCATCGCCGACCTGCCGTTCATGGGGTACGCCACCCTCGAACAGACCTTCCAGAACGCCGGCAAACTGATGCAGGCGGGTGCGCACATGATCAAGGTCGAAGGCGCCGTATGGCTCGCCGAGTCGATCCGCCTGCTGGCCGAGCGCGGCGTCCCGGTATGCGCGCACATGGGCCTGACGCCGCAGTCGGTCAACCTGCTCGGCGGCTACAAGGTACAGGGCCGCAATGAAGCCCAGGCACGCCAGATGCGTGCCGATGCCATCGCCCTGGAACAAGCCGGCGCCGCGATGATTCTGCTGGAGTGCGTGCCCAGTGAACTGGCCGCCGAAATCACCCAGGCCGTCAAGATACCGGTGATCGGCATCGGTGCCGGCGCCGCCACCGACGGCCAGGTGCTGGTGCTGCACGACATGCTCGGCTTGTCGATCAGCGGCCACGTGCCCAAGTTCGTGAAGAACTTCATGGCCGGCCAGGCGAGCATTCACGCCGCACTGAGCGCTTACGTCAGCGAAGTCAAAGCCGTGACCTTTCCCGGCACCGAACACGGATTTTCTGCATGAACACCGTTAAAACCCTACGTGAACTGCGCGCCGCCGTGACCCACGCGCGCAGTGCCGGCAAGCGCATCGGCTTCGTGCCGACCATGGGCAACCTGCACAGTGGCCACGCCACCCTGGTGAGCAAGGCCGCGCAGCAATCGGACTTCGTCGTGGCGAGCATTTTCGTCAACCCGTTGCAATTCGGCGCCGGCGAAGACCTGGACAAATACCCGCGCACCCTGGCCGCCGACCAGGAAATGCTGCTGCAAGCCGGCTGCAACCTGCTCTTCGCGCCCACGGTCGAGGAGATCTACCCCGACGGCATGGCCGGCCAGACCCGCGTCAGCGTCCCCCAGTTGTCCGAAGGCCTGTGCGGGGCCAGCCGCCCAGGGCATTTCGAAGGCGTCGCCACGGTGGTCAGCAAGCTGTTCAACATGGTCCAGCCGGATATGGCCGTATTTGGCCAGAAGGACTATCAGCAACTGGCGGTGATCCGCGCCATGGTGCATGACCTGAACATGCCGATCCAGATCATCGGCGAGCCGACCGTACGTGCCGCGGATGGCCTGGCGCTGTCATCGCGCAACGGTTATCTCACCCAGGAGCAACGCGCGATTGCCCCCGTGCTGTACCGCAGCCTCAGCCAGATGGCCGCCGCCATCAAAAGCGGTGAGCGGGATTTCGCCACACTGCGCGCCGAGCACATCCGGCAGATCGAAGCCGCCGGCTTGCGCATGGACTACCTGGAAGTGCGTCAAGGCGTGCACTTGCGTCCGGCCACGCCCGAGGACCGGGATATCGTGATCCTGGTAGCGGCCTATCTGGGCACGACACGCCTGATCGACAACCTGCACCTGAACCTCAACTGACCCTGCTCCACACCCCGCCGATTGCCTTCATCGCTATGCCGGTATAAAAAAGTACCGGCATCAGCGCAGACAAAGCCAAGACATATCGACACGCTAGGTTTAATGTAATCGCCCTGCGCTCCTGGTTAGCGCTGTCCGAAACCCCTCGCGTGTTAAAAGACTGGAGGTTTCGGGCTTTGAAGTGTCCTAAAGGCAGTCCCCGTAATAAAAGGAAACCCGCAGCGATGGCGTACTACCGCACCCCTCATGACGTTACCGCGCTGCCCGCCTGGCACGCGCTCGATCAACATCGCCAAGCCATGCAGGATTTCAGCATGCGCGAGGCCTTTAATGCCGACCCCCAGCGTTTCTCCGAATTCACCCTGAGCAGCTGCGGGCTTTTCCTCGATTACTCGAAAAACCTGATCACCCGTGAAACCCGCGACCTGCTGGTGGGCCTGGCCAACGAAGTCGGCCTTAAAGACGCGATCAACGCGCTGTATGCCGGCGAGCCGGTCAACTCCTCCGAAGGCCGTCCGGCGCTGCACACCGCCCTGCGTCGCCCGGTGGGCGACAAGTTGTCGGTCAACGGCGTGAACATCATGCCCGACGTGCACAAGGTGCTGAACCAGATCACTGACCTGGTCGGCCGTATCCACGACGGCCTGTGGCGTGGCTACACCGAGAAGCCGATCACCGACGTGGTGAACATCGGCATCGGTGGTTCGTTCCTCGGCCCGGAGCTGGTCTCCGAAGCGCTGCTGTCCTACGCCCATAAGGGCGTACGCTGCCATTACCTGGCGAACATCGACGGCAGCGAGTTCCACGAACTGACCATGAAGCTGCGCGCCGAGACCACGCTGTTTATCGTCTCGTCGAAATCCTTCAACACCCTCGAAACCCTGAAAAACGCCCAGGCCGCCCGCGCCTGGTACCTGGCCCAGGGTGGCTCGGAAGCCGAGCTGTACCGCCACTTCATCGCCGTGTCGAGCAACAACGCGGCGGCCGTCGCGTTCGGCATTCGCGAAGAAAACATCTTCCCGATGTGGGACTGGGTCGGTGGTCGTTACTCGCTGTGGTCCGCAATCGGCTTGCCCATCGCCCTGGCGATCGGCATGTCCAACTTCAAGGAGCTGCTGTCCGGTGCCTACACCATGGACCAGCATTTCCAGAACGCGCCATTCGAAGACAACATGCCCGTGCTGCTGGGCCTGCTGGGCGTGTGGTACGGCAATTTCTGGGGTTCGCAGAGCCATGCGATCCTGCCGTACGACCATTACCTGCGTAACATCACCAAGCATTTGCAGCAGTTGGACATGGAGTCCAACGGCAAGAGCGTGCGCCAGGACGGCACGCCGGTCGCCACCGATACCGGCCCGGTCATCTGGGGCGGCGTGGGTTGCAACGGCCAGCATGCTTATCACCAGTTGCTGCACCAGGGTACCCAACTGATCCCGGCCGACTTCATCGTGCCGATCGTCAGTTTCAACCCGGTCTCCGACCACCACCAGTGGCTATATGCCAACTGCCTGTCCCAGAGCCAGGCGCTGATGCTCGGCAAGACACGCGCCGAAGCCGAAGCGGAGCTGCGCGATAAGGGCATCCCTGAGGCCGACGTGCAGAAACTGGCGCCCCACAAGGTGATCCCGGGCAACCGTCCGAGCAACACGATCGTGGTCGAACGCATCAGCCCGCGCCGCCTGGGCGCGCTGGTCGCCATGTACGAACACAAGGTGTTCGTCCAGAGCGTCATCTGGGGCATCAACGCCTTCGACCAATGGGGTGTCGAGCTGGGCAAGGAACTGGGCAAAGGCGTCTACAACCGCTTGACCGGCGCCGAAGAAACCTCGGCCGAAGATGCTTCGACCCAGGGCCTGATCAACTACTTCCGCGGTCGTCACCGCGGCTGATCAACGCCTGAACCGCTAGCCTCGAAATAACCCCCGGCCTGTTCAGGCCGGGGCTGTTAAACTGCGCGCCCGCACTGTCCTCATTCCCCCGCAAGCAAGGCGCGCTCCATGACTTCCTTGAACCAGGCGCTGCGCGCCGCCCTCGACCATCGCCAAGACCTGATCAGTGAACTGCATGCCCAGGGCACCGATTGCTACCGGCTGTTCCACGGCAGCCAGGAAGGCGCCGGTGGCCTGACGATCGATCGCTACGGCCCGCAATTGCTGGTGCAAAGCTTCCACCAATCCCTGCAAAACGCCGATCTGCTGGACCTGCACCAACTGATCAATCAATACATGGGCCTGGAGCTGCTGCTGGTGTACAACGACCGCTCCCGTGGCAACTCACGGATCGACCGCGAAGACAGCGTTTACCGCGCCGAGCCTGCCGCGCTGGAAGACCTGGTCGGTCACGAATGGGGCCTCAACTACCGAGTGCGTGGGCGGCATGCCGGGCAGGACCCGCTGCTGTTCCTTGACCTGCGCAACACCCGGGGCTGGGTCAAGGACCACAGCGCCGGTAAAAGCGTGCTCAACCTGTTCGCCTACACCTGTGGCGTAGGCTTGAGCGCGGCAGCCGGTGGCGCACGTGAAGTCTGCAACCTGGACTTTGCCGAGGGCAACCTCGCCGTGGGGCGCGAGAACGGTCTGCTTAACCCGCAGTTGCCGACCATGACGTTCGTACAGTCCGATTACTTCCCGGCGATTCGCCAATTGGCTGGCCTCCCTGTCACTCAGCGTCGTGGCCAGAAACTGCCGAGCTATCCGCGCCTGGAACAGCGCCAGTATGACCTGGTCCTGCTGGATCCCCCCGCCTGGGCCAAAAGCGCCTTCGGCACTGTCGACCTGTTGCGCGACTACCAAAGCCTGCTCAAGCCCGCGCTGTTGGCAACCGCCGATAATGGTGTGCTCATTTGCTGCAACAACCTGGCGAAAGTGAGCATGGATGACTGGCGCGAACAGGTACTGCGTTGCGCGGAAAAAGCCGGTCGTCCCGTACGCGACTGGCAGATCATGGCACCGGGAGCGGACTTTCCGTCGAAAGACCAGCAACCGCCGCTGAAGACCCTGATCCTGCAATTGTAGGAAGTTTCCCAGGCCTGGCGGTTCTTCGGAACCGAAATCACGTGCCATACTCCAAGGCACTCCTGTTCGACATAGATGGCTGTCACCCATGCCCAAAGGATTGATCCGCGCCATAGGCGCCTTGTTGACCGCACTTGCTGTGTATAGCGTGCTGGGCTTTCTGATTCTGCCCGGCATCGCCCTTCGTATTGCCAACCAGCAGTTGGCCCATTACGCAACGGCGCCGGCGCGTATCGAGCGTATCGAACTCAACCCGTTCAGCCTGGAGCTGACGCTATGGGGCCTGAAGATCGGTGAGCCGGGCAAGGAACAGCTGGGTTTCGAGCGCCTCTATGCCAACCTGCAGATCGACAGTCTCTGGACCCGCGCCCTGCACCTGGCCGATGTTCAACTCGAACAGCCCAGGACCGAATTGCTCTTCGACAAGTCCGGCCAGTTGAACCTGGCGCAATTGTTCAAATTGCCCCCAAGCGAGCCAACCCCTGCCGATCCCGACGCCAAGCCTTTCCCGCTGCGTATCGACAGCATCAGGCTGGCGGGCGGCTATGTACACTTTCGGGACCTGCGCCCCAGCGAACCCATCGAATTTCTCTACGACAAACTCGACTTCGAGCTGAAAAATCTCAGCACCTTGCCGGAAGATAACGCCGACATGACCTTGGTGGCCGCTGGCCCCCAGGGCGGGCAGATCGACTGGAAAGGCAACTTCAGCCTGGTGCCGATCACCTCCGAAGGCTCGCTGAAAGTCACTGACGGTCAAATGAAAGCCTGGTGGCCGTATGTGCGCGATGCCGTGCCGCTGGTGCTTGAGGACGGTGTGCTCAATTTCAGCACCAACTATAAATTCAGCCTGGCCAAAGAGACCGAGCTGAACCTGACCAACACCACCGCCAGTATTGCGCCCTTTGCGATCAAAGCGCCGGATGGCCGGCCATTGGCACGCCTGGAGCGTCTGGACGTCAGCGAGACCACGGTGGACCTGGCCAAGCAACAGGTAGTGATCGGCAAGATCCGCAGCAACAAACTCGAAACCTGGGCGGCCCGCGAGGCTGATGGGCAACTGGACTGGCAGAAGCTGTTCGCCAGCCAACCCGGCAAACCGGCCAAGGCGCCGGAACCGGCCTCTGCGCCCGCGACTGCCGACTCACCTGAAGCGCCACCGGCAGCGCCGAACAAACCCTGGCAAGTGCTGCTCAAGGATGTGCAACTGCGCAACTATCAGGTGCACCTGGCTGACCGCCAGGCCAAGCCTGCGGTAGCCGTGGATCTGGGCCCGTTGAACGTCGATGTGCAGAACTTCGACAGCCTCAACCAGCGCCCTTTTACCTTGAAGGTCGACAGCGGCCTGGGCAAGCAAGGCAAGATCCAGGCAGCCGGCGAGGTCAACCTCAATCCGGTCAGCGCCAGGCTGAAAGTGAACACCCAGGACATCGACCTGCGCGTCGCTCAATCCTATATCAGCCCGTTCATCCGTCTGGAACTGCGCAGCGGCATGCTGGGCAGCAACCTGGATGTCAACCTCAAGAGTACCGAGCCGCTGGCCCTGCAAGTCACCGGTCGCGCGCAAGTGGATCAGTTGCACACGCTCGACACCCTCAAGTCCCGTGACTTCCTCAAATGGCAGCGCCTGGTGCTGGAAGGCGTCAATTACCAGCATGGCGACAGCCTGTCGATCGACAAGGTCAACCTGCTGCAACCCTATGCGCGCTTCATGATCAACGAGGACCGCACCACCAATATCGACGACCTGCTGATCCCGCAGCCTGCCGACAGCGGGAACAAATCGGCAGCCAAGCCGGCTGCGAGCAAAGACAAGCCGTTGGGTATCCACGTCGGACAGGTCGCGATCAACGACGGCTCGGCCAATTTCGCCGACTTCAGCCTTACGCCCAACTTCGCTACCGCCATTCAACAACTCAACGGCCAGATCGGCACCATCGACAGTCGCCAGGCCAAACCGGCCAGCGTCGACATCAAGGGCAAGGTGGACCGCTATGCGCCAGTGACCATCAAGGGCAGCGTGAACCCGTTTGACCCTATGGCCGCGCTGGACATCGCGACCAGCTTCAAACGTGTCGAGTTGACCACCCTGACGCCGTACTCGGGCAAATTCGCAGGTTTCCGAATCCGCAAAGGCCGTTTGAACCTGGACCTGCATTACATGATCACCAAAGGCCAGTTGAAGGCTGAAAACAAGGTGGTGGTCGAGCAGCTGCAACTGGGCGAGAAAGTCGACAGCGCCGATGCGGTGGACTTGCCGATTCGCCTGGCGGTGGCCTTGCTCAAGGACAGCGACGGCAAGATTTCCATCGAGCTGCCGGTAAGCGGTGACCTGAACAACCCGCAATTCAGTGTTATGCCGATTGTGTGGCAGACCTTGCGCAACCTCGTGGTGCGCGCCGCGACAGCGCCCTTCAAGTTCATTGGCGGGCTGGTCACCGGCGGCGGTTCGCAAGACCTGGGGAGTGTGTCGTTTGCGGCGGGCTCCAGTGAACTGGATAAAAACGCCGAAGGAGCTCTTAACACGCTGGCCAAGGCACTCAAGGAACGCCCTGCCCTGCGCCTGGAAATCGAAGGCACCGCAGCGGCCGGCAGTGACGGCCCGTTCCTGGCCGCGCAACGACTGGAGCGTGAGTACCAATACAACTACTACAAAATCCTGCAGCGTCGCGGCGATAAAGTCCCGGCCCAGGCGTCATTGCTGGTCGTGCCCGAGAAGGAAAAGGCGCCTTTGCTGGAAGGTATTTACCGCACCCGCCTGAAACAGCAACCCCCGGCCGAATGGAAAAATCTGGGCGACGACGAGCGCGCGGCCAGGCTCAAGGACGGTGTGATCAAATTCTGGAGCGGCAGTGACGTGCTGCTGCGCCAGCTCGGCCAGGACCGGGCCAGCACCATCAAGGATTACCTGGTGGACAAGGCTCAACTGGAAGACGACCGCGTGTACTTCATCGATGCGCAGCTGGGACAGGCGGAAAAAGATGGTCGGGTGGTGACGCCGATGCATCTGGATGCCGAGTAACCAAATATGGGAGGGGGCTTGCTCCCGATTGCAGTAGGTCAGTCAGAGAGATGTTGACTGATACACCGCTATCGGGGGCAAGCCCCCTCCCACATTTTTGCTCCTCGCCCGTGTTGTTCAGCAGGGGCAGGCGGAGAAAGATGCTCGGGCGCTGGCGCCAATGCATCTGGATGCCGAGTAACCCAATGTGGGAGGGGGCTTGCCCCCGATTGCGGTAGGTCAGTCAGTGATAGATTGACTGATACACCGCCATCTGGAGCAAGCACCCTCCCACAATAAAACAGGCCCCGACACAAGTGCCGGGGCCTGTAATGACCACATCCCTGTGGTCGGTCGCATGAACTCCAGAGGTGCTGTGGGTGGATATCTGACTCACCCTAAGCCGCCGCCATTCAGTTCAAACGAAACTTGCAGCGTTACTCTGCTTTCAGGCCATCGGCCGATACAGCTTTAACGCCTTTGATTTTCTTGGCGATCGCTACAGCAGTTTCTTTCTGCGCAGCAGTCACAGCCGCTGTGGACGACAGGGACACAACACCTTTGTTGGTTTCAACTTTGATGTCGGTGCCAGGGATACCTTTCTCGGTAACCAGGTCAGCTTTTACTTTGGTGGTGATCCAGGTATCGCTAGTCGCTTCGCCAGCGTTATGGGCAGCGCCTTTGGTTTTGTCGATACCGTCAGCCTTGGTAGCGCCGCCAGCCAGCAGGCCGTCAGCAGAAACTGCGGTTACACCTTTGATTTTCTTGGTAATCGCTACGGCAGTCGCTTTCTGCGAGTCCGAAACAGCTACTTCGGAGGACAGGGAAACCACACCTTTGTTGGTTTCAACCTTGATGTCCGAACCTGGAATGCCTTTTTCAGTCAGCAGGTCAGCTTTGACTTTGGTGGTGATCCAAGTATCCGAAACGCTTTCCTTAGCCTGGGTGGCTTCGCCGGCCGCCAGAGTCATAGGGGCTTGGGAAGTCTGAGCAAAGGCTACGTTAGCACCCATGGCCAGAGTCAGAGCGGTAGCAGTAGCGAGAGCGAACTTCTTCATACGAGTAACTCCTGTTTTATTAAAAGACTGCAGTACATAAATCTTGGTACTGAAGCGCTAACAGGGATATTGCAGGCAGTGTGCCAAGTCGCAAAAAATATAAAAACCCTTATAAAACAATAGGTTATAAAAAGCGCTCATTTTCGAAATCGTGCAACTTGCATGAAGCTCATCGTGCCTGCATGCAAGTTGCGGCTTTTGCACAGGGTTAAACAGCTGATTCTGCTCCCTTTTCTCACGCTCATAAAAAAAGGACTCCGAAGAGTCCTTTTTTCAGCGTGACGCTTGCGGGTAATTAAACGCCCGACGCCTTGGCTGCTGCTACGTCCTTGATGGACAGTTTGATACGGCCGCGGTTGTCCACGTCCAATACCAGCACTTCCACTTCCTGGCCTTCTTTCAAAATGTCGGTCACTTTCTCAACGCGAGCGTCGCTCAGCATGGAGATGTGCACCAGACCGTCCTTGCCCGGCAGGATGTTGACGAATGCGCCGAAGTCGACGATACGCTCAACCTTACCGACGTAGATCTTGCCGATCTCGGCTTCAGCGGTGATACCCAGAACGCGCTGACGTGCAGCTTCAGCCGCTTCCTTGGTTTCGCCGAAGATCTTGATCGAACCGTCGTCTTCGATATCGATCGAAGCCTTGGTTTCTTCACAGATCGCACGGATGGTCGCGCCGCCTTTACCGATGACATCACGGATTTTGTCGGTGTCGATTTTCATCGCGATCATGGTCGGAGCGTTTTCCGACAGCTCGGTACGCGACTGACCAATGATCTGGTTCATCTGGCCGAGGATGTTCAGGCGCGCTTCCAGGGCTTGGCCCAGGGCGATTTCCATGATCTCTTCGGTGATGCCCTTGATCTTGATGTCCATCTGCAGCGCGGTTACGCCTTTGGCGGTACCGGCTACCTTGAAGTCCATGTCGCCCAGGTGGTCTTCGTCACCCAGGATGTCGGTCAGGATGGCGAACTTCTCGCCTTCTTTAACCAGGCCCATGGCGATACCGGCAACCGGCGCCTTCATCGGCACACCCGCGTCCATCAGTGCCAGGGAAGCGCCGCAAACGGAAGCCATGGAACTGGAACCGTTGGATTCGGTGATTTCCGACACAACACGGATGGTGTACGGGAACACGTCGGCAGCCGGCAGCATCGCGGCGATCGAACGACGGGCCAGACGGCCGTGACCGATTTCACGACGACCAGCACCGCCCATGCGACCACACTCGCCCACCGAGAACGGAGGGAAGTTGTAGTGCAGCATGAACGGGTCTTTTTTCTCGCCTTCCAGGGTGTCCAGCAGTTGCGCGTCACGGGCGGTGCCCAGGGTCGCGACTACCAGGGCCTGGGTTTCACCACGGGTGAACAGCGCCGAACCGTGAGTTTTCGGCAGAACACCGACTTCGATGTTCAGCGGACGCACGGTACGCGTGTCGCGGCCGTCGATCCGTGGCTTGCCGTTAACGATGTTTTCGCGAACGGTGCGGTATTCGATTTCACCGAAAGCCGCTTTGACTTCGCTGGAAGAAGGCTGGCCTTCTTCACCGGACAGCTTGGCGACAACCTGATCCTTCAGCTCGCCCAGGCGAGCGTAACGGTCGGCCTTGACGGTGATGGCGTAAGCCTGGGAGATCGCGTCGCCGAACTCGGCACGGATAGCGCCCAGCAGCGCAGTGGCTTCTGGTTGTGGAGCCCAGGTCCAGGTTGGCTTGGCAGCTTCGGCAGCCAGTTCCTTGACGGCGTTGATCACCACCTGGAACTCGTCGTGGGCAAACAGCACGGCGCCCAGCATCTGGTCTTCGGTCAGCTCTTTGGCTTCCGATTCAACCATCAATACGGCTTCCGAGGTACCGGCAACGACCATGTCCAGGCTCGATGCTTTTTGTTGCTCGTAAGTCGGGTTCAGCAGGTAGCCGGTGCTTTCGTGGAACGCAACACGGGCGGCGCCGATCGGGCCATCAAACGGTATACCCGAGATAGCCAGGGCAGCCGAAGTACCGATCATCGCAGCGATGTCCGGATCGGTTTTCTTGCTGGTGGAAACGACGGTGCAGACAACCTGCACTTCGTTCATGAAGCCTTCCGGGAACAGCGGACGGATCGGACGGTCGATCAGTCGGGAAGTCAGGGTTTCTTTCTCGGAAGGACGGCCTTCGCGCTTGAAGAAACCGCCAGGGATCTTACCGGCAGCGTAAGTTTTTTCCTGGTAGTGAACGGACAGAGGGAAAAAGCCTTTGCTCGGGTCAGCGGTCTTGGCGCCAACCACGGTCACCAGTACGGTAACGTCGTCGTCAACGGTAACCAGCACTGCGCCGGAGGCTTGACGGGCGATACGGCCTGTCTCGAGGGTAACGGTCGACTGACCGAACTGGAATTTTTTGATAACCGGGTTCACGGTGTCCTACCTTCTTTGTGGCTCTTGGGGAACTTGTCTTCTTGCGAAATTCTTGGGCAACGTCGGGAATCGGCCCAACCCTTGTCCAGGGTAAAACGTGTATCCAGATAAAACTTGAGGCTGGGAGCCTGCCATGGGCCAGCGGGAATCCCACTGACACACGGCAGACAACCAACCTCTAGCGCAATCGCTGATTAGCGACGCAGACCCAGGCGACCGATCAGAGCCTGATAACGACCCAGATCCTTGCCTTTCAGGTAGTCCAGCAGCTTGCGGCGCTGGTTTACCATGCGGATCAGACCACGACGGGAGTGGTGATCTTTACCGTTGGCCTTGAAGTGACCTTGCAGTTTGTTGATGTTGTGGGTCAGCAGTGCAACTTGCACTTCTGGCGAACCAGTGTCACCAACAGCTTGCTGATAGTCAGCTACGATTTGTGCTTTTTCTTGAACGTCGAGAGCCATGAGGCAATCCTTTTTTCAGGAAACCACCCAAAGGGCGGTTTCAACAGGCCAGGGACAAATCCCTGTATCTAAAAATGAGTGTTGACCATGCCTGTTAACAGCCACACTCGTTCGGTCATTCTGACCGAATCAGTCGACGCGGCGCGATGCGCCCGTCTTCGCTCACTTCACCGATACCGATAAAGCGACCGTTATGATCCTGTACTCGCACCATGCCGAATTTCGGGGCATCCGGGGCGCGTACCGGCTGGCCGTTGAGCCAGTAGAACGCGCTGTGCTCCGAAAAGTGCAGCAATGGCCAATCCAGCAAACCGCTGTCCGATGGCATCAGGAAGCGATCAACCGCCTCATTGCCGCCTTCGGCATGTACCGCTTCGAGCTCTTCCAGCGTGACCGTCTGGGCCAGGGTGAAAGGGCCGGCCTGTGTACGTCGCAGTTCGGCAACGTATGCGCCACAGCCCAGTTGCTCACCAATATCTTCCACCAGGGTACGGATATAGGTGCCTTTGCTGCAGTCCACCGCCAATCGGGCCGTGTCACCTTCACAGGCGAGCAATTCCAGCCGGGCAATAGTAACAGAACGCGGTTCGCGCTCCACCACTTCACCGGCACGCGCCAGCTTGTAAAGAGGCTGGCCATCACGCTTGAGCGCCGAGTACATCGGCGGTATCTGGCTGATTTGCCCACGGAAAGCGGGTAAGGCGGCTTCAATATCGGCACGACCAACGGTCACATCGCGAACCTGCAGGACATCACCTTCAGCATCGGCCGTGGTGGTGGTCTTGCCCAGTTGCATCAAGGTTTCATAACCCTTGTCGGAATCGAGCAGGTATTGCGAGAACTTGGTCGCCTCGCCAAAGCACAGCGGCAGTACGCCGGTGGCCAGGGGATCGAGGCTGCCGGTGTGCCCGGCCTTCTCGGCATTGAGCAGCCAGCGGACCTTCTGCAACGCGGCATTGGAGGTAAAGCCAATGGGTTTGTCGAGCAGAATGATGCCACTGACGTTACGGCGGATACGTTTGACCTGAGCCACCGCTTACTCCTTGGCGTCTTCAGGTGTGGACGGATGCTGGCTGTCTTCAGCCACGGCGCGCTCGATCAATGCCGACAGGTGCGCGCCACGCACGACGCTTTCGTCGTAGTGGAAGTGCAACTGGGGAACGCTGCGCAACTTCATTTCACGGGCCAACTGCATGCGCAGGAAGCCTGCGGCGGCGTTGAGCACCTTGATGCTTTGCGCGATTTCTTCGCTGTTGTCCTGGCCCATCACGGTGATGAAGATCTTGGCGTGACCCACGTCACGGCTCACTTCAACGGCAGTGATGGTGACCAGGCCAACGCGCGGGTCTTTGACTTCGCGGCGGATCAGTTGAGCCAGCTCGCGCTGCATCTGATCGCCGATACGCTGGGTACGGCTGTATTCTTTTGCCATGTCTTGTTACCTGTTACTGCCACACGGTGAAACCCGTGGGGTCTGAAAGCGGCAAACGCCCGGCCTGACAAAAGCCAGACCGGGCGTTGCGTTTAGAGTCCGTACGCTGCGCGGGGCATCTGCATGCCCACACGCGGCGTGGCTCCGGAAGTGCGCGAGTTAGAGGCTGCGAGCAACCTGAACCTTCTCGTAGACTTCGATCTTGTCGCCAGGCTTGACGTCGTTGTAGCTCTTGACGCCGATACCGCATTCCATGCCGGCACGTACTTCGGAAGCGTCATCCTTGAAGCGGCGCAGGGATTCCAGCTCGCCTTCGAAGATAACGATGTCTTCACGCAGTACACGGATTGGACGGTTACGGTACACAGTACCTTCGATAACCATGCAACCGGCGATCGCGCCGAATTTCGGCGAGCGGAACACGTCACGCACCTCGGCGATACCCAGGATGTTCTCCCGGACGTCGCTGCCAAGCATGCCGGTAAGGGCCTTCTTGACGTCTTCGATGATGTCGTAGATGACGTTGTAGTAACGCATGTCCAGGCCTTCCTGCTCGACGATCTTGCGAGCGCCGGCATCGGCACGCACGTTGAAGCCGAACAGTACAGCGTTGGAAGCCAGTGCCAGGTTGGCGTCGGATTCGGTGATACCACCGACACCGCCACCGACAACGCGCACTTGCACTTCGTCGTTACCCAGGCCGTTCAAGGCGCCGTTCAACGCTTCGAGGGAACCACGTACGTCAGATTTGAGGACGATGTTGAGCGTCTTCTTCTCTGCCTGGCCCATGTTCTCGAAGATGTTTTCCAGCTTGCCGGCGTGAGCACGAGCCAGTTTGACTTCGCGGAACTTGCCTTGACGGAACAGAGCCACTTCACGGGCTTTCTTCTCGTCGGCAACCACGCTCATCTCGTCGCCAGCGTCCGGGGTACCGTCCAGGCCGAGGATCTCGACAGGGATGGATGGACCGGCTTCCTTGATTGGCTTGCCGTTCTCGTCGAGCATGGCACGCACGCGGCCATAGTTCGAACCGACCAGCACCATGTCGCCTTGGCGCAGGGTACCGTCTTGAACCAGTACGGTAGCAACCGGGCCACGACCCTTGTCGAGACGCGATTCAACCACAACACCGCGGCCTGGGGCCGATGGGGTTGCTTTCAGTTCGAGTACTTCGGCTTGCAGCAGCACCGCTTCGAGCAGTTCGTCCACACCGGTACCGACTTTGGCCGAGACCGAAACGAACGGCGTATCACCGCCCCACTCTTCGGACGTCACGCCGTGAACCGACAGCTCGCTACGGATGCGATCGAGATCGGCGCCCGGCTTGTCGATCTTGTTCACTGCAACCACCAGTGGAACACCGGCGGCCTTGGCGTGCTGGACAGCTTCAATGGTCTGCGGCATTACGCCGTCATCCGCTGCAACCACCAGGATCACGATGTCGGTCGCCTTGGCACCACGGGCACGCATTGCGGTAAACGCGGCGTGACCCGGGGTGTCGAGGAAGGTGACCATGCCGCGCTCGGTTTCAACGTGGTACGCACCGATGTGCTGGGTGATACCACCGGCTTCGCCAGCCGCTACCTTGGCACGACGGATGTAGTCGAGCAGCGACGTCTTACCGTGGTCAACGTGACCCATTACGGTCACTACTGGCGCACGGGAGAACGTCTCACCTTCAAACTTCAGGGACTCGGCCAGGGAATCTTCCAGGGCGGTGTCGCTGACCAGGGTAACTTTGTGGCCCAGCTCTTCGGCTACCAGTTGAGCAGTTTCCTGATCAAGCACCTGGTTGATGGTCGCTGGGGTACCCAGTTTGAACATGAACTTGATGATTTCAGCCGCCTTGACCGACATCTGATTGGCAAGATCGCCAACAGTGATGGTCTCGCCGATCTGCACATCACGCACGACAGGGCCGGTTGGGCTCTGGAAACCGTGGGCATTGCGCTTTTTCAGCTTGGCCTTGCCGCGACCACCACGACGGAAGCTGTCGCTTTCTTCGTCGGTGGTACGTGGGGCAACGCGTGGCGCAGGCGCTTTCTCTTTGACCGAGGCGCGATGCGGAGCGTTTTTACGCTCGCCATCACCGCCACCACCGCGACGATTGTTATCGTCGGCACGTGGTTTGTCCGGACGACGAGGTTCGTCGCGCTTGCGATCTGCTGCAGGAGCAGGTGCGGCAGCCACCGGGGCAGCCTCACGCACCGCTTCAACAGGAGCGGCGACCGCTTCAGTGCTGGCAGGTTGCGCAGCAGCAGGCTGGCGACGCGCTTCTTCTTCGGCGCGACGCTTGGCTTCTTCTTCAGCCTTCTGACGAGCAGCATTTTCTACTGCGCGACGTTCATCCAGCTCGCGTTTGCGCTCGGCTTCGATTTCTTCCGGGCTGCGCTGTACGAAGACTTTCTTCTTGCGTACTTCAACGCTGATGCTCTTGCTACCTGCAACACGCAGGGTGCTGGTAGTTTTGCGCTGCAATGTAATCTTGCGCGGTTCTTCCACTTTCGCCTTGTGGCTGCTTTTCAAGTGAGTCAGCAAAGACTGCTTCTCACTGTCGCTCACATGTTCCTCGGCGGCGGTGTGCGGCAGACCTGCCTCACGCATCTGCTGCAACAGGCGCTCTACCGGTGTTTTGACCTCATCGGCCAGTTGTTTCACCGTGACTTGCGTCATGCACTTCTCTCCTCAGGCCGCGCCTAATTACTCGAACCAATGGGCTCGGGCGGCCATGATCAACTTGCCGGCACGATCTTCGTCAATGCCGTCGATGTCGAGCAGATCGTCAATAGACTGCTCGGCCAGGTCTTCGCGGGTAATTACGCCGCGCACCGCCAGTTCCATCGCCAAATCCTTGTCCATACCCTCAAGCGAGAGCAGGTCTTCGGCCGGATGGGCGTCTGCCAGCTTTTCCTCAGTAGCGATGGCTTTAGTCAACAAACGATCCTTGGCCCGAGCGCGAAGCTCGTTGACGGTGTCTTCGTCAAAGCCGTCGATGTTGAGCATTTCTTCCAACGGTACGTAGGCAATCTCTTCCAGGCTGGTGAAGCCTTCATCTACCAGCACCTGCGCCAGATCTTCATCGACTTCCAGCTCTTCGATAAAGTTGCGCAGGATGTCACCGGTTTCAGCTTGCTGCTTAGCCTGGATGTCCGATTCGGTCATCACGTTCAGGGTCCAACCGGTCAGTTGGCTGGCCAGACGCACGTTCTGACCACCACGACCAATGGCCTGAGCCAGATTGTCTGCGCCAACGGCGATGTCCATTGCATGGGCATCTTCGTCAACGATAATTGCCGCCACTTCAGCCGGCGACATGGCGTTGATCACGAACTGCGCCGGGTTATCGTCCCACAGGACGATGTCCACACGCTCACCGCCCAATTCTCCCGACACTGCCTGGACGCGCGAACCGCGCATACCAATGCAAGCGCCCTGCGGGTCGATGCGTTTGTCCTTGGAACGGACCGCGATCTTGGCGCGCGAACCCGGGTCGCGGGACGCAGCCATGACTTCGATCAGGCCTTCGGCAATTTCCGGCACTTCGATACGGAACAGCTCGATCAGCATTTCCGGCGCGGTACGCGACAGGATCAACTGAGGGCCGCGGTTCTCGGTGCGGATTTCCTTGAGCAGCGCACGCAAGCGCACGCCGACACGGAAGGTTTCGCGAGAGATGATGTCTTCACGGGCCAGCAACGCTTCGGCGTTGTTGCCCAGGTCGACGATCACGTTGTCGCGGGTTACTTTTTTCACGGTACCGGAGATGATTTCACCCAGGCGTTCGCGATAGGCGTCAACGACTTGAGCACGCTCGGCTTCGCGAACCTTCTGCACGATGACCTGCTTGGCGGTCTGTGCAGCGATACGGCCGAACTCGATCGATTCGATCTTTTCTTCGACGACATCACCGACGTTGGCGCCAGGGTGCGTTTGCGCAACCTTGCTCGGCCAGGTTTCAATCGCCGGATCATCAAGATCGGCTTCTTCGACGACCGTCCAGCGACGGAAAGTCTCATAGGCACCGGTGTGGCGGTTGATTTCCACACGCAGATCAACTTCATCTTCAAAACGCTTTTTGGTAGCAGTGGCCAGGGCCAGCTCCAGCGCTTCAAAAATCACGTTTGCCGGTACGCCCTTTTCATTGGATACCGACTCAACAACCAGCAGTACTTCTTTGCTCATCGTACGCCTCGCCTTTCGCAAGCCATTGGATCCGCGGGATCCGCGTCTCAGTCAAAACTGGGAATAATGTTGGCCTTGTCGATCATATCGATCGGCAACAGGAACTCATGGTCTTCTACCTGCACCACGACATCCTGCTCTTCTACACCGCGCAGAAGGCCCTGAAAGTTGCGTCGCCCTTCGAACGGGGAGCGCAGCTTGATCTTCACTTGTTCACCGGCAAATTTTGCAAACTGATCAATAGTGAACAGTGGGCGTTCCATGCCTGGCGAGGAAACTTCAAGGGTGTATTCAACGGAAATCGGATCTTCAACATCCAGGACACCGCTGATCTGACGGCTGACAATTGCACAATCGTCCACCAGCACGCCGCCCTCTTTATCGATATAAACGCGCAACATTGAGTGGCGACCTTGAGCCGAAAACTCAATACCCCAGCATTCATAGCCTAGGGCCACGACCACCGGGGCCAGCAAGGCCTGCAACTCTTCTAGCTTGCTCGACACCTGAACCCCCTCGTGCATGTATGTGCATGCTGTGCAAAATAAAAAAATGGGCGAAACGCCCATCCTTGAAACGCCGTCGAACAGCGGCGTTGAAAGTGTCCAGCTAACAAAAAGCCCCTTAAAAGGGGCTCCGCTAAAACTGGTTGCGGGGGCCGGATTTGAACCGACGACCTTCGGGTTATGAGCCCGACGAGCTACCAGACTGCTCCACCCCGCGACAAAGCTGGGGCGGAAGTATACGACCGATCCCTTACAGGGTCAATGTAACCTTCCACCTACAAGAAAGCCCGCAACAGCGGGCTCTCCTGATAATTGGTACCGAGAAGGGGACTCGAACCCCTACACCCTATGGGCACAACCACCTCAAGGTTGCGTGTCTACCAATTCCACCACCTCGGCAATACAGCGTTTACAACCTTCTTACTTCTGCTCTTGAGCTGGAGGCACGTCAGTCGCTGGAGTAGCCGACTTTTGCTCTTGAAGCACCGGGACATCATCAGAAGCCGGTTTTGCTTTTGGTACTTCCAACACTGCTGGGTTTGGCAAACCTACTTGAGTCAGCACATGAGCCTTCTCTTTAGCAAAGTAACCTAACCCCAAGCTGGTTATGAAGAAACCGGCGGCAAGTATAGCAGTAAACTTACTAAGAAAGGTAGAGGAACCTTGGCTTCCGAACACAGTATTTGAAGCACCTGCACCGAAAGACGCACCAGCATCCGCACCTTTACCCTGTTGCAACAAAACCAGGGCAACTACGCCCAGGGCAGCCAACAGATGAAAAACGACTACGACTGTTTCCAGCATTTTTTCAGTTTCCCGCGGCGCGACAGATCGCACCGAACTCATCTGCATTCAGGGAAGCTCCACCAATGAGCCCCCCATCGATATCCGGCATGCCGAACAGTTCGACCGCATTGGCCGCCTTCACGCTGCCGCCGTATAGAAGCCGCACACCTTGTGCGACTTCAGAATTTTCTGCCGCCAACTGCGCGCGGATGGCGGCGTGCACATCCTGCGCCTGTTGCGGTGTAGCAGTCAGCCCGGTACCAATGGCCCAGACCGGCTCGTAAGCGATTACTGCCTTTGCAAACGCACCAACACCCAGTTCCTCGATGATGCTGCCCAGCTGACGCGAGACAACTTCAAGCGTCTTGCCCGACTCGCGCTGCTCAAGGGTTTCCCCTATGCACAACACCGGGATCAAGCCACAAGCCTGTGCCGCTGCGAACTTGCGATTGAGCATCTGATCGCTTTCACCCATCAACTGGCGGCGCTCGGAGTGCCCAACAAGCACATAGGCACAACCGGCATCAACCAACTGACTCGGCGCAATCTCACCGGTCAACGCACCTTGGGCGGGTTCCACCGCGCAATTCTGCGCACCAACCTGAATCGACTGACCTTTCAAGCCATCAACCACTTGGCCGACATGCAGGAAAGGCGGGAAAACCGCAACATCCACATCGCCAGGCAAGGCCAGGTGACGAAGGCCATTGATCAGCTCAGCGACACTGGCGCGGGTACCGTGCATCTTCCAGTTACCAGCTACCATCGTGCGACGCATGCTGTACCCCGTCGGTCAAAGTGGGCGCAGATGTTACCCAACCACACCATCACTGGCAAGCCGAATTCAGGCGCAAACTTCAGTTACCAGTTTTGCCAGGTCTTCGGCATGGCCGCGAACCTGCGTTTCGTCCTCGCCTTCGACCATGACACGCACCAGAGGCTCTGTGCCGGACTTGCGCAACAACACCCGCCCACGCCCAGCCATTGCCTGGGTTACACGCTCGCACGCTTCCTTGACAGAGGGGTGCTCGATTGGATTTTCGCCACCGCCGAAACGCACATTGAGCAGCACCTGCGGACACTTGCGCAGCGCCTGTCGCGCCTGCGCCAGGCTCTCTTCGCGGCGACGCAAGGCCAGCAACACCTGCAGCGCGGCGATGATTGCGTCGCCCGTGGTGGTGTGCTGGAAGCAAACGACATGCCCCGAGTTTTCACCACCAATCAGCCAATTGCGCTCCAGCAACTCGGCGATCACGTAACGGTCACCGACATTGGCGCGAATGAAGGGAATCCCCAGTTCAGCCAACGCCAATTCAAGCCCCAGGTTACTCATCAGCGTACCGACGACCCCCCCTTGCAGCTTGTTACGCTCATGCAAGTCGCGGGCAATGATGAACAGCAAATCATCACCATCCACGACCATGCCGGTGTGATCCACCATCAACACGCGGTCGCCATCGCCGTCAAAGGCGATGCCCAGGTCCGCATGCTCCGCCAGAACCGCCGCCTGCAACTGCTCCATGTGCGTGGAACCGCAGTTGTCGTTGATGTTCAACCCGTTGGGCTGAGCCGACAGCACAGTGACCTGCGCACCGAGCTCCTTGAAGACACTCGGCGCCACCTTGTACGTCGCACCATGGGCACAATCGACGACGATCTTCAGCCCGGCGAAATTGGTGCTGCTCGGCACGCTGCTTTTACAGAATTCGATGTAGCGACCGGAGGCATCGTTGATACGCGACACCTTGCCCAGCTTGCTGGACTCGACCACCGTCATCGGCGCATCCAGCAGCTCTTCGATCATCAGCTCGATCTCGTCCGGCAACTTGGTGCCCTGCCCCGAGAAAAACTTGATGCCATTGTCATCGTGCGGATTGTGCGAGGCACTGATCACGATACCGGCCTGCGCATGAAAGGTACGCGTCAGGTAGGCGATCGCCGGTGTAGGCATGGGGCCCAGCAGCATCACGTCGGCACCCGCGGCGGACAACCCGGCCTCCAGCGCGGATTCAAACATGTAGCCCGAAATACGCGTGTCCTTGCCCACCAGGATGCGGCACGCGCCCATGCTGCGGAACGCCATGCCTGCCGCCCAACCCAGCTTGAGCATGAAATCTGGGGTAATCGGGTATTCACCGACCCGACCACGAATACCGTCGGTGCCAAAATATTTCTTAGTCATGAGTGCTCCATCATTCTTATTCGGCTGATTCTACAGCGGCAATCATGCGCACCACGTCCACCGTCTCGGCGACATCATGCACACGCAAAATACGAGCGCCCTTGGTCATGGCAAGCGCAGCCAGCGCGAGGCCGCCATACAGCCGCTCACCCACCGGGCGATTCAGGGCCTGCCCTATCATGCTCTTGCGCGAAACACCGACCAGAAGAGGCCGACCAAGGGCGTGCAGGGCTTGCATATGCTTGAACAGGCTTAAATTATGCTGCAGGGTCTTGGCGAAGCCAAACCCGGGATCGAGAATGATCTTTTCAGCGCCAATGCCCACTGACGCGCACTGGGCGACTCGGTCAGCGAGGAAGCGACTGACCTCGCCAACCAGGTCGTCGTAGTGCGGATTATCCTGCATATTGCCGGGTTCTCCCAGCATATGCATCAGACACACGGGCAGGCCGGTCGCCGCAGCGGCGTCGAGGGCACCGTCGCGCTGCAACGAACGCACATCATTAATCAGGCCCGCTCCCAGGCGCGCAGTTTCCCGCATCACCGCCGGCGTTGACGTGTCCACCGAGATGATCACATCCAGCTCGCGCGCAATGCGCTCGACAATCGGCGCCACCCGCTCCAGCTCCTCCACAGGAGAAACAACGCGAGCACCCGGCCGAGTAGACTCGCCGCCGACATCAATCAACGTCGCGCCGGCAGCCACCATCGCCTCTGCATGACGCAAGGCTGCATCCTGCTGGCTGAAGCGGCCACCATCGGAAAACGAGTCTGGGGTGACATTAAGAATGCCCATGACATGTGTATGGGCCAAATCAAGAACCCGGTTGCCGCAAGGCAACCGGGTGGAGGAGGACGCAGAAATCATTTCAAACCTTAATGGTCAGCCGCCGGGCCGCCGATCGGAGCTTCAGGACGTTCATTCTGCACCACTGGCGGAGTGCCCGAGGTACCTGAACCACCTTCCCAATCGCGAGGCTCACGAGGCGTACGCCCCGCCATGATGTCGTCGATCTGATCGGCATCGATAGTCTCGTATTTCATCAGCGCATCAGCCATCGCGTCCAGCTTGTCGCGATTGTCGGTGAGGATCTGCTTGGCCGTGCCGTAGCACTGGTCAATGATGCTGCGCACCTCGGAGTCGATCAGCTTGGCTGTCTCGCCCGAAAAACTGGCACTTTGACCGCCACCGCCACGCCCCAGGAATACTTCGCCTTCTTCCTCGGCATACATCAACGGACCGAGCTTCTCCGACAGGCCCCACTTGGTCACCATATTCCGGGCGATCTGGCTGGCGCGCATGATGTCGTTGGAAGCGCCGGTGGTGACACCGTCGAAGCCCAACGTCATCTCTTCCGCAATCCGACCGCCGTACAGCGAACAGATCTGGCTGATCAGCGCGCGCTTGGAGAGGCTGTAACGATCCTCTTCCGGCAGGAACATCGTCACGCCCAAGGCACGACCACGTGGAATGATCGAGACCTTGTAGACCGGGTCATGCTCAGGCACAACTCGACCCACGATGGCGTGACCCGCTTCGTGATACGCAGTGTTCTGCTTTTCCTTCTCGGACATGACCATGGATTTGCGCTCTGCGCCCATCATGATCTTGTCCTTGGCCAACTCGAACTCTTTCATTTCAACGATGCGCTTGCCGGTACGGGCTGCGAACAACGAAGCCTCGTTGACCAGGTTGGCCAAATCAGCACCGGAGAAGCCTGGCGTACCACGGGCAATCACGGCCGGGGCCACGTCGTCGCCCATTGGCACTTTACGCATGTGGACCTTGAGGATCTGTTCGCGACCGCGGATGTCCGGCAAGCCTACCACCACCTGGCGGTCGAAACGGCCAGGACGCAGCAGCGCAGGGTCCAGTACGTCAGGACGGTTGGTTGCAGCGATGACGATGATGCCGTCATTCATCTCGAAACCGTCCATCTCCACCAGCAGCTGGTTGAGGGTCTGCTCACGCTCGTCATGACCGCCACCCATGCCGGCGCCACGATGGCGACCCACGGCATCGATTTCGTCGATGAAGATGATGCATGGCGCGTGTTTCTTGGCCTGTTCGAACATATCGCGAACACGGCTGGCACCGACACCGACGAACATCTCGACAAAGTCAGAACCGGAAATGGTGAAGAACGGCACCTTGGCTTCGCCGGCAATCGCCTTGGCCAGCAAGGTTTTACCGGTACCCGGCGGACCGACCATCAGTACGCCACGAGGAATGCGTCCGCCCAGGCGCTGGAACTTGCCCGGATCACGCAGGAACTCGACCAGCTCACCGACTTCTTCCTTGGCTTCGTCGCAACCGGCGACATCCGCCAGGGTGGTTTTCACCTGGTCCTCGGAGAGCAGGCGTGCCTTGCTCTTGCCGAAGCTCATCGGCCCGCCCTTGCCTCCGGCACCCCCTTGCATCTGGCGCATGAAGAACATGAACACGGCGATAATCACCAGGATCGGGAAGCTGGCTACCAGGAGCTGGGTCCAGATGCTCTGCTGCTCAGGCTGCTTGCCTTCCACAACGACCTTGTTGTCCACCAGGTCGCCGATCAGACCGTTGTCCTGAATGGCCGGACGAATGGTCTTGAAGCTGTCGCCATCAATACGCTTGCCGGTAATCACGTAGCCATCAACCGCCACGCGCTCGACCTTGCCATCCTTAACTTGCTGGATGAAGTCGGAATAGTTGAGGGTCTGCGGCTCGTTAGGGCTGGAGAAGTTGTTCATCACCGTCACCAGGACAGCCGCGATGATCAACCACAGGATCAGATTCTTTGCCATATCGTTCAATTAACTACCCTCTGAAGCAAGCTCCGCTAATGGCGCGCGCTTCGCATGATATTCACCGGCCTAACTTACTACATTACCTACACCACTGGCAGGCGCCGTCTGTAACCCTTTGTGAAACTTTGACTACACAATAATCGTAAAGCTTCATGACGAAAGCGATATAAAAAAACCTATCGCCTTCCTCGAATCTCTCAAAAACGCTCTTCGCTCGCCGCGCCTTCAACGCCGCGAAAGCCGCGACAGAGCAGGTATTGCTCCCGGGACCTGTCCCGGGAAGAGTCGGGCTTGCGTGTTTGCACCTTGTCGAACAGCTTGCGGATGTTCTTGTGGTACTCGTCAAACCCTTCGCCCTGGAAGACTTTCACCAGGAAATCACCACCAGGACGCAGTACCCGACCCGCCAGGTCCAGCGCCAGTTCACACAGGAACATGGCACGCGGCATATCGACGGCCGGTAATCCACTCATATTGGGGGCCATGTCGGAAATCACAAGGTCTACCTGCGAATTTCCCACCGCCTCAAGAATCTCTGCGAGCACGCTGTCCTGGGTGAAGTCGCCATGAACAAAGGTCACATCCGGGATGCTGTCCATCTCCAGGATGTCTGAAGCGATCAAGCGGCCCTGCCCACCAATCAGACGACTGGTCACTTGGGACCAGCCACCCGGGGCCGCGCCCAGGTCAATAACGCTCATGCCGGGACGGATCAATTTGTCCTTGTCCTGGATCTCCAGCAATTTGTAGCTGGCCCGGGAACGGTAGCCGTCCTTCTGCGCCTTTTTGACGTAAGGATCGTTGAAATGCTCTTGTAGCCACTTAAGGCTGGTTTTGGAACGGGCCACGGGCCACCTCGAAAATAAAACGGGTCGTGATTAACTGGGCGGTCCCGGACTCGCTCGGGTAAACTGGCCGCCGCTTTTTACAAGATCAGACGCAGGGGTCAGATTATGCCGCTCACTCAAGAGCAGAAGAAACAGTACAAATCCATTGGCCACCATCTGAAACCAGTTCTGATTGTGGCAGACAACGGTTTGACTGAAGGTGTGTTAGCCGAATTCGAACGCGCACTCAATGATCATGAACTGATCAAGATCAAGGTCAATATCCTTGATCGCGAAGCGCGCCTGGCCGCCGTTGCAGAATTGTGCAAGGTGGGCAAGGCGGACCTGGTTCAGGTTATCGGCAAGATGGCGCTGCTGTATCGCAAGAATTTCAGCGTCAACAAGCAACTGTCGAACGTTCATCGCTTCAAATGATGACAAGGGTCAGGGGCGTGCTTCTCGCGCCCCGCCACTCCATCCCGGTGCGGGCTGTATAACCAGCACCAGGCCGGAGAACCCTAGCACAAGATAGCTGAATAGCTGCCAGCGCAACGCTTGCGGCAGCCAGACATGCACGACGCAATACATTGCGCACGCATACAGCGCCATCAATAGCAGTTGGCCGCGAATATCCCGCCACAAACTCCCCAAGCCTTCAGTCTTGACCAGCACTAATGCCTGGAGGGTCACGCACGCCGCCGCAAAAGCCACCAGCAGCGCACTGAGCAATTCGTCGATCTCATCGATCAGCAGCGGTGCCAGGCCAATCAAACCCAGCGCTGGCAGCACGCCAATGTGCAACAACCACAGGCCACCCACCCAAAGCATCTGGGAGAGCTGCCAAAGCATGGCGCCCGCACGAAGCGGGCGCCGTCTTTCAGATGTGGCGAACTTCAACAATCTCGTACTCGATCACGCCGCCGGGGGTTTTCACAGACACCACGTCCCCTTCTTCCTTGGCAATCAAGGCACGGGCAAGCGGTGAACCGACGGAGATCTTGCCGAGTTTGAAGTCAGCCTCGTCTTCGCCCACGATGTGATAAACAACGCGCTCATCGGTCTCGACGTTGGCGATTTCCACCGTGGTGCCAAAAATCACCTTGCCGGTATGCGGGATGGTCGTGACGTCGATGATCACCGCATTCTGCATGCGGCCTTCGATATCACGGATCCGCGCCTCGACCATACCCTGCTGCTCGCGAGCAGCGTGGTATTCGGCGTTTTCCTTCAAGTCACCCAACTCGCGGGCCGTACCGATGTCCTGGCTCAGCTTTGGACGTACGACTTTGGTCAGGTGGGCGTGCTCCTCTTCCAGGGCGCGAGCGCCCTGAACGGTCATCGGGTATTTGGTTATGCTCATGCCTTCAATCCTGCGTGTAGATCCTGCAAGCGACGCACGGTCTTTTCCGGACCGAACTTGAGCGCTTCGCAGATGGCTTCGCCAGCAGCAATGGTGGTGGTGCAGTAGATCTTGTGCTGCAAGGCATTACGACGAATGGAGTAGGAGTCCGCGATCGACTGGCGACCTTCGGTGGTGTTGATGATCAGGGTGACTTCGTCATTCTTGATCATGTCGACCACGTGCGGACGGCCCTCCGTCACTTTGTTCACGCGGCGTACTTTCAGGCCGGCAGCTTCGATCAGCTTGGCGGTCCCGGCGGTAGCCACGACTTCAAAGCCCAAGTTGATCAGATCACGGGCCACACCCGCAACCAGTGGCTTGTCGTCATCGCGCACGCTGATAAACGCAGTACCGCCGGTCGGCAGCACTTCGCTGGCGCCCATCTGGGCCTTGGCGAAGGCTTCGCCGAAGGTGTCGCCCACGCCCATCACTTCACCGGTGGACTTCATTTCCGGGCCCAGGATCGGGTCCACGCCAGGGAATTTGGCGAATGGGAACACCGCCTCTTTCACGCTGTAGAAGTTCGGAATGATTTCCTTGGTGAAGCCGATTTCCTTCAGGGTCTTACCGGCCATCACGCGCGCAGCGATCATGGCCAGGGACACTCCGATGCACTTGGACACGAACGGCACGGTACGCGAAGCGCGCGGGTTGACTTCGATGACGTAGATGTCTTCGCCCTGCAGCGCCAACTGCACGTTCATCAGGCCGACCACACCCAGTTCCAGGGCCATTTTCTTGACCTGTTCGCGCATCTCGTCCTGGATGTGCGCCGGCAGCGAGTACGGCGGCAGCGAGCACGCGGAGTCACCGGAGTGAACGCCCGCCTGTTCGATGTGCTGCATGATCGCGCCGATCACCACGTCGGTACCGTCGCACACCGCGTCCACGTCCATTTCGATGGCGCAGTTGAGGAAGTGGTCGAGCAGCACCGGGCTGTCGTTGGAGACTTTCACCGCGTCACGCAGGTAGCGCTTGAGCTCTTCTTCTTCGTAGACGATTTCCATCGCGCGACCACCCAGTACGTAGGACGGACGCACCACCAGCGGGTAACCGATCTTGCTGGCTGCACGGATGGCCTCGTCTTCGCTGCGCACGGTGGCGTTCGGCGGCTGACGCAGGTTCAGGCGCTCGACCATCTGCTGGAAGCGCTCACGGTCTTCTGCACGGTCGATGGCATCCGGGCTGGTACCGATGATCGGCACGCCAGCGGCTTCCAGGGCACGCGCCAGTTTCAGCGGGGTTTGGCCGCCGTACTGGACGATCACGCCTTTGGGTTTCTCGACGCGGCAGATTTCCAGTACGTCTTCCAGTGTCACCGGCTCGAAGTACAGACGGTCGGAGGTGTCGTAGTCAGTGGAAACCGTTTCCGGGTTGCAGTTGACCATGATGGTCTCGTACCCATCTTCGCGCAGGGCGAGGGCGGCGTGTACGCAGCAATAGTCAAACTCGATGCCCTGGCCGATACGGTTCGGGCCGCCACCGAGGATGATGATCTTGTCGCGATCCGACGGCGCGGCTTCGCACTCTTCCTCATAGGTGGAGTACATGTACGCAGTGTCGGTGGCGAACTCGGCGGCGCAGGTGTCAACGCGCTTGTAGACCGGGAAGATATCCAGCTTGTGGCGATGAGTACGCAGGTTTTTCTCGGTCACACCCAGCAGCTTGGCCAGACGCTGATCGGAGAAGCCTTTGCGCTTGAGGCGGAACATCAGGTCGCGGTCGATGGACGACAGGCCGAGGGTCTTGACCTTCTCTTCTTCCTTGATCAGGTCTTCGATCTGCACCAGGAACCACGGGTCGATCATGTTCATGCCGAAGATATCTTCGACGCTCAGGCCGGCACGGAAGGCGTCAGCCACGTACCAGATACGCTCGGCGCCCGGTACGGTCAGCTCGCGCTTGAGGATGCTCATGCTTTCCGGGTTGCTCAGGTCGAGCTTCTCGTCCAGGCCGCATACACCGACTTCCAGGCCGCGCAGGGCTTTCTGCAGGGATTCCTGGAACGTGCGGCCGATGGCCATGACTTCACCGACCGACTTCATCTGAGTGGTCAGGCGCGCATCGGCCTTGGCGAATTTCTCGAAGGCAAAGCGCGGTAGCTTGGTCACGACGTAGTCGATAGACGGCTCGAAAGACGCCGGCATGGCGCCGCCGGTGATTTCATTCTGCAACTCGTCCAGGGTGTAACCGATCGCCAGCTTGGCCGCGATACGCGCAATCGGGAAGCCGGTGGCTTTCGATGCCAGCGCCGAAGAACGCGATACACGCGGGTTCATCTCGATCACGACCATGCGGCCGGTATCCGGGCAGATGCCGAACTGAACGTTGGAACCACCGGTTTCAACGCCGATTTCACGCAGTACCGCCAACGAGGCGTTACGCATGATCTGGTATTCCTTGTCCGTCAGGGTCTGCGCCGGCGCAACGGTGATCGAGTCACCGGTGTGCACACCCATCGGGTCGAAGTTTTCGATGGAGCAGACGATGATGCAGTTGTCCTTCTTATCGCGGACAACCTCCATCTCGTATTCTTTCCAGCCGATCAGGGATTCGTCGATCAGCAGCTCTTTGGTCGGCGACAGGTCCAGGCCACGGGCGCAGATTTCTTCGAACTCTTCACGGTTGTAGGCGATGCCACCACCGGTGCCGCCCATGGTGAAGGACGGACGGATAATGCACGGGAAGCCCAGCTTTTCGAGAACCGCGTTGGCCTCTTCCATGCTGTGGGCGATACCGGAGCGCGGGCAATCAAGGCCGATGGACTTCATCGCCTTGTCGAAACGCGAACGGTCTTCAGCCTTGTCGATGGTGTCGGCGTTGGCACCAATCATCTCGACGCCGAACTTCTCCAGGACGCCTTCGCGCTCCAGGTCCAGGGCGCAGTTCAATGCGGTCTGGCCGCCCATGGTTGGCAACAGCGCGTCCGGACGCTCTTTCTCGATGATCTTGGCAACGGTCTGCCATTTGATCGGTTCGATGTAGGTGGCATCGGCCATGGCCGGGTCGGTCATGATGGTGGCCGGGTTGGAGTTCACCAGGATGACGCGGTAACCCTCCTCGCGCAGGGCTTTACAGGCCTGGGCGCCGGAGTAGTCGAATTCGCAGGCCTGGCCGATCACGATCGGGCCAGCGCCGAGAATCAGGATGCTTTTTATGTCTGTACGTTTTGGCATGGGTTTGTCACTCAAATCCGCAGGTCAGTCGGCAAGCCGTCTTGAACATTCTTTGAAGAACCTGCGGGGGCCACCGAAGTTCGGGGCCACCCGCAGGCCGCTCAGTCAGCGTCGCTTGGCCATCTCATTGATGAAACGGTCGAACAGCGGCGCTACGTCGTTCGGGCCCGGGCTGGCTTCAGGGTGCCCCTGGAAGCTGAACGCGCTCTTGTCGGTGCGCTCGATGCCTTGCAGGGAACCGTCGAACAGCGACTTGTGAATGGCGCGCACGTTCGAAGGCAGGCTCGCTTCATCCACCGCAAAACCGTGGTTCTGGCTGGTGATCATGACAACGCCAGTGTCCAGGTCCTGCACGGGGTGGTTGGCACCGTGGTGACCGTGGCCCATTTTCAGGGTCTTGGCGCCCGAGGCCAGGGCCAGCAACTGGTGGCCCAGGCAGATACCGAATACCGGGATCTCGGTTTCCAGCACGTCCTTGATCGCCTGGATCGCGTAGTCGCATGGCTCCGGGTCACCAGGGCCGTTGGACAGGAACACGCCGTCCGGTTGCAGGGCGAGTACATCGCTGGCCGGGGTTTGCGCCGGCACCACGGTCACGCGGCAGCCACGCTCAACCAGCATGCGCAGGATGTTGTACTTCACGCCGTAGTCGTAGGCCACAACGTGATAAGGCAAGTCGGCGGCCTCGATAGTCGCGTGGCTGTCGGTCTTCAGGTCCCAGACAGTGGAGCGCCATTCGTACTTCTCTTTGACGCTGACGACTTTCGCCAGGTCCATGCCCTTCAGGCCAGGGAACCCTTGCGCTGCGGCAATCGCGGCCTCTTCGGAGATATTCTCACCGACCATGATGCAGCCGTTCTGCGAGCCTTTTTCACGCAGGATGCGCGTGAGGCGGCGCGTATCGATACCGGCGATCGCCACAACGTTGTTGGCTTTCAGGTAATCGGACAGCGACATTGTGTTACGCCAGTTGCTCGCAACCAGTGGCAGGTCACGAATCACCAGACCGGCCGACCAGACACGATCAGACTCGGCGTCTTCCGGTGTAGTACCGGTGTTGCCGATGTGCGGATAGGTCAGGGTAACGATCTGTTGGGCGTAGGAAGGATCGGTAAGGATTTCCTGATAGCCGGTCATGGCGGTGTTGAACACCACCTCACCAACGGTTTGACCGTCGGCTCCAATGGCTTCGCCGCGAAAAATGCTGCCATCAGCAAGGGCGAGTATGGCTGGCTTAGTCAAGAAGACCTCCCGTAAATAAAGCCTGAAAGGGCGATCGCAGGTTGCAAAAAAGCGGAGTGACGTATGGACACGTCACCCCGCTTCTTCACTGAATTATTCTGCGCGCTTTTAGTGGACACACTAAAGCTGTAGCTTACAGAAAAAGGCTTTTTTGGTCCACCGCTAATGAGCCTGAAAGGCAGGGGAATGCGACAGGGCGTCGCTTAGCGGGTAAAACGGGGCCCAAGCATAAGCTTGAGGCCCTGTTTAAGCTACCGATTAGTGCAAGTCGAGCACGTCACGCATGTCGTACAGGCCAGGCTCGCGCCCTTCCAGCCAGAGCGCAGCGCGCACCGCACCCTTGGCAAACGTCATGCGACTCGAGGCCTTGTGCGTGATTTCCAGGCGTTCGCCCTCAGTGGCAAACAGCACAGTGTGATCGCCGACCACATCACCACCGCGTACGGTGGCAAAACCAATGGTGTCGCGCGCACGGGCACCGGTGTGCCCTTCACGGCCATACACCGCCACTTTGGACAGGTCACGCCCCAACGCATCGGCAATGGCCTCGCCCATCCGCAAGGCAGTCCCGGACGGCGCATCGATCTTATGGCGATGATGGGTTTCGATAATCTCGATATCCGCCTCATCACCCAATACGCGAGCGGCCATATCCAGCAGCTTGAGGGACAGATTCACGCCTACGCTGAAGTTCGCCGCAAAGACGATCGGGATATCCTTGCCCGCCTGAGCCAGCAACTGCTTCTGCTCAACCGTCAAACCGGTGGTACCGATCACCATCGCCTTGCCTGCCTTGCGACAGAACGCCAGGTTTTCCAGCATCACCTCCGGCAGCGTGAAATCGATCAACACGTCGAACTCGTCGGCCACCTGCGCCAGATGACCGGACAACGAGACGCCGATACGGCCCAGTGAGGCCAACTCACCGGCATCCGCACCGATCAACGTGCTGCCCGGACGCACGATCGCCGCGGTCAGCCCGGACGCCGGCGAGCGCTGCTGCACGGCTTCGACCAGCGTCTTGCCCATGCGCCCGGCAGCGCCCATTACGGCTATACGTCGCATACTCAATTCCTTACAGGTCGCCGAAGAAGCGCTTCACACCATCGAAAAAGCCCGTGGTTTTTGGCGAGTGGGAGTCATCACCTTCCAATGAACTGCGGAACTCTTCAAGCAGCTCACGCTGACGACGATTCAGGTTGACCGGCGTTTCCACCGCCACGCGACACATCAGGTCGCCGGCCCCGCCACCGCGCACCGGCGCAACGCCTTTGCCACGGATACGGAACTGCTTGCCGGTCTGCGTACCCTCTGGAATCTTGAGCTTGACCCGACCGTCCAGCGTCGGAATTTCCAACTCACCACCCAGGGCAGCGTCGACAAAGCTGATCGGCACTTCACAGAACAGATGCTTGCCATCACGCTGGAAGATCGAGTGCTCGCGCACATTGATCACCACGTACAGGTCACCCGTAGGCCCACCCTGAGTACCAGCTTCCCCTTCACCCGACAGACGAATGCGGTCGCCGGTATCCACGCCCGCCGGCACTTTCACCGACAGCGTCTTGTACTCTTCGACGCGACCTTCGCCATGGCAGGAATCGCACGGGTCGGAAATGATCTTGCCCTGGCCATGGCAACGCGGGCAGGTTTGCTGCACCGAGAAGAAGCCCTGCTGCATGCGGACCTGGCCGATACCGCCGCAGGTCGGGCAGGTGATGGGCGAAGAGCCCTTCTTGGCACCCGAGCCATCGCACGGCTTGCAGTTGACCAGCGTCGGTACACGGATATTGACGCTGGTGCCGCGCACGGCTTCTTCCAGGTTCAGCTCCAGGGTGTAGCGCAAGTCGCTGCCACGCTGGGCCCCGCCACGCTGACCACCACGGCCGCCACCAAAGAAATCACTGAACACGTCACCGAAAATATCGGAGAAGTTCTGGCCACCAAAACCGGCACCGCCGCCGCCCATGCTCGGGTCGACGCCGGCATGCCCATACTGGTCGTAGGCTGCACGCTTGTTGGGATCAGACAGACATTCGTAGGCCTCATTGGCCTCTTTGAACATTTCTTCGGATTCTTTGCTATCCGGATTACGGTCCGGGTGGTGCTTCATCGCCAGGCGACGGTAAGCCTTTTTCAGGTCCGCCTCGCTAGCCCCGCGCTCCACACCCAATACTTCGTAATAGTCACGCTTTGCCATAAGTCTTTGCACTCTTAAGGACGTTCAGCCAGACCCTCCTGAGCCTCGCCAAACTCGTTGAGCCCCAATGCAGGCCCGGACCCAACTCACGTCAATTCAACGATCCTGGTCATTACTACTTTTAGCCGGCCACCCGACTAAAAACGCGGTATTTACTGCTCGGAAAGCAGGAGCATTCCCGGCCACACCGCCAGCACCCGAACGCTGTCGCATACTGTAAAAATTCGCATACCCCAGACACGCCAACGCGGGAGCAAGCTCCCGCGCGGCGACATCCTACCAGTCACCGCTTGAAAGCGGTCAACCGGACAACCCAATTACTTGTTGTCTTTGACTTCTTCGAACTCGGCATCGACAACGTCGTCGTGCTTGGCTTCAGGCTCTGCCTGTTGCGCTGCAGCATCAGCTGGCTGACCTTGTTCGGCATACATTTTCTGAGCGACCGGCGCGGAGACTTTCGACAGCTCCTCGATTTTGCTCTCGATAGCAGCCTTGTCGTTGCCCTTAACGGCGGCTTCCAGGGCAACCACGGCAGCCTCGATCGCAGCTTTCTCTTCGGCAGTCACTTTGTCGCCAGCGTCAGCGACCATTTTGCGTGTCGAGTGAACCAGCGCGTCACCCTGGTTACGGGCACCGGCCAACTCGGCAAACTTGGCGTCCTCATCAGCGTTGGCTTCAGCATCACGAATCATCTGTTGAATTTCTTCATCAGACAGGCCGGAGTTGGCCTTGATGGTGATCTTCTGCTCTTTGCCGGTCGCTTTGTCTTTCGCACCAACGTGCAGAATGCCGTTGGCGTCGATGTCGAAGGTCACTTCGATCTGCGGCACACCACGTGGTGCTGGTGGAATCTCGGCCAGGTCGAACTTGCCCAGGGATTTGTTCTGGGCGGCCTGCTTACGCTCGCCTTGCAGCACGTGAATGGTCACAGCGCCCTGGTTGTCGTCGGCAGTCGAGAACACCTGAGATTTCTTGGTAGGAATCGTGGTGTTTTTCTCGATCAGCGCGGTCATCACGCCGCCCATGGTTTCGATACCCAGGGTCAGCGGGCTGACGTCCAGCAGCAACACGTCCTTCACGTCACCGGCCAATACTGCGCCCTGGATGGCAGCACCCATGGCAACCGCTTCGTCCGGGTTCACGTCTTTACGTGCTTCTTTACCGAAGAACTCGGTAACTTTCTGCTGCACCAGCGGCATACGAGTCTGGCCACCGACCAGGATCACGTCGTTGATCGAGCCCACGTCGATACCGGCGTCTTTCAGCGCAATGCGGCAAGGTTCGATGGTGCGTTGAACCAGGTCTTCAACCAGCGCTTCCAACTTGGCGCGAGATATCTTCACGTTCAAGTGTTTAGGGCCGGTAGCGTCTGCGGTGATGTACGGCAGGTTCACGTCGGTGGACATGCTCGAGGACAGTTCGATCTTGGCTTTCTCAGCGGCTTCTTTCAGGCGCTGCATCGCCAGCGGGTCACCCTTGAGGTTCATGCCGCTTTCTTTCTTGAATTCGTCAACGAGGTAGTCGATCAGACGGATGTCGAAATCTTCACCACCCAGGAACGTGTCGCCGTTGGTGGCCAACACTTCGAACTGGTGCTCGCCGTCAACTTCAGCGATCTCAATAACGGAGACGTCGAAAGTACCACCACCCAGGTCATAAACGATCACGGTGTGGTCGCCTTTGGCCTTGTCCATACCGTAGGCCAGGGCCGCTGCGGTAGGTTCGTTGATGATACGTTTTACATCCAGGCCCGCGATGCGGCCGGCGTCTTTGGTCGCCTGGCGCTGGCTGTCGTTGAAGTAGGCCGGAACGGTGATCACCGCTTCGGTCACGGTCTCACCGAGGTAGTCTTCGGCAGTCTTCTTCATCTTTTTCAAGACTTCAGCCGAGATCTGCGGTGCGGACATCTTGTTGCCGTTCACTTCAACCCAGGCGTCACCGTTGTCGGCCTTGGCGATTTTGTAAGGCACCATCTTGATGTCTTTCTGTACGACTTCCTCGTCGAACTTGCGACCGATCAGACGCTTTACCGCGTACAGGGTGTTGTGCGGGTTGGTAACGGCCTGACGCTTGGCCGACTGACCGACCAGAATCTCGCCGTCGTTGGCGTAAGCGATGATCGACGGCGTGGTACGCGCGCCTTCAGCGTTTTCGATAACTTTGGCCTTGCCGTTTTCCATGACCGAGACGCACGAGTTGGTGGTCCCCAGGTCGATACCGATAATCTTGCCCATGTTTGACTCTCCCGAAACTTGAATTTGGTTGCCGCAGCAGTTGTGGCTAACTGCGGTAGCACTTAATCGCTTGACTTATAAATGGGGGCCTTGCGGCGGATTTCAAGCCTGCTCATCAATAGAAGGCGAAACGGGGGCGGGAGCCTTGCTCACCACCACCATTGCCGGGCGCAGCAAGCGCCCGTTGAGCAGATAGCCCTTCTGGAATACCTTCAATACGCTGTTGGGCTCCAGGTCATGGCTCTCCTGCATCGCCATCGCCTGGTGGTGCTCTGCGTTGAACGGCTCACCGCCTTGCGGATCGATGGCTTCCAGCTGATAACGCTTCAGGGTGTCCTGGAACATTTTCAGGGTCAGTTCGATCCCCTCACGCATGGGGCGGATGTTTTCGTCATCCGGATTGGACAGTTCAAGGCCACGCTCCAGGCTATCGATAATCGGCAGCAGGTCGTTGGCGAATTTTTCCAATGCGAATTTGTGAGCTTTTTCTACGTCCTGCTCGGCACGGCGGCGGACGTTCTGCAGATCGGCGGCAACACGCAACGACTGATCCTGCGCTGCGGCCAATTGCTCTTCGAGCACTTGCACACGAGTCCCCAGCTCATCACCGGCGGCCGAATTGGCGTCTGGCGTTTGCGTATCCTGCGTCTGTTCGTCAGCCATAGATTTCTCCTTTCAAAATCATGCGCGAACTCAACTCGCGCTTCTGTTCCGGTATATGGGGCCACAATTTTCAGGTTCAAGGGTGCAGGGGTTACCAAAAGTCTTTCGTATGTCTCGGATTATTTCCCGCCTCTACATTCCTTATTGAGCTAAAAAAAACGAGCGATCAAGCAAATCGAGCTAAGCGTCAGGATTGTCAGCTCAGAACAAAACACTGTATAAATAACCAGACCTAAAGCCTGGGAGCGGCCGTCATGCTCGTGCACCTGTCCGTACATAACTACGCCATCGTTGAACATCTGGATCTCGAACTGGATCGCGGCATGAGCGTAATCACAGGCGAGACCGGCGCCGGCAAGTCGATCATGCTCGACGCCCTGGGCCTGACGCTCGGGGACCGCGCCGACAGTGGCGTGGTGCGCCCCGGCGCCGACAAGGCCGACATCCTGGCCACATTCGATCTGGCGGATATTCCCGAGGCCGAGGCCTGGCTGGCCGAGCGCGACCTCAATAACGAAGGCCCGTGCATCCTGCGCCGAGTGATCACCGCCGAAGGACGCTCACGTGGCTATATCAACGGCACGCCCTGCCCCCTTGGCGATTTGAAAGCCCTGGGTGAACTGTTGATTGATATCCACAGCCAGCATGAGCACCAGTCCCTGCTGAAAACCGATACCCATCGCCGCCTGCTGGATGAGTACGCCGGTGCCACCGAACTTGCCCGCCAGGTTCACCTGGCCGCCCAACGCTGGCGCCAGACGCGCCAGGAACTGGAACGCCTTTCCAATTCCGGCGACGAGCAACGCGCTCGCCACCAATTGCTCAGCTATCAACTCGAAGAGCTTGAAAGCCTGGGCCTGGGCGAGACCGAACTGGAACAGCTTGAACAGGAACACAAGAACCTGACCAACGCCGAGACACTGCTGGGCATCTGTCGCCAGGTGATCGAGCAATGCAGCGAAAGTGATTCCGGCAATGTGCTTAACGCACTGACCGCCAGCCTCAATCGCCTGTCCAGCGTGACTAACGCCTCCGGCTCACTGAGTGAAGCCACTACCCTGCTGACCAGCGCGCAGATCCAGGTGGAGGAAGCGGTCGGCGAGCTGAACCGCTTCCTCGATCATTTCGATGCCGACCCGGCGCGCCTGCAGGTAATAGAAGAGCGCCTGGACACCATCTACACCCTGGCGCGCAAACATCGAATCCAGCCAACCGAAGTGGCGGCAATGCAACAAAAGCTGCTGGATGAAATCGAGACCCTGAACGCGAACGACGAGTCGATCGAGCGCCTCGGCGAAGAACTCGCCTCCTTCGCCCGCCATTATCAGGAAAAGGCTCGTGAGCTGAGCGACCTTCGCCAACAGGCCGCTACCCGTCTGGCCGGTGCCGTGGAACAGGAAATCCAGCGCCTGGGCATGCCCGGTGGCCGCTTCACCATCCAGCTGCACGCCAATACCAGCCATGAACTGCAACCCCACGGACTGGAACAGGTAGAACTGCTGGTCAGCGCCAACCCGGGGCAACCGCTCAAAGCCTTGGCCAAAGTCGCCTCCGGCGGCGAGCTGTCACGGATCAGCCTGGCGATCCAGGTCATCACGGCGCAAACCTCGCGCGTACCGACTCTGGTATTCGATGAAGTGGACGTGGGCATTGGCGGGCCGACTGCCGAGATTGTTGGCCAGTTGTTGCGCCGCCTGGGCGATCGTGGCCAGGTGCTGACGGTGACCCACTTACCGCAAGTGGCGGCCCAGGGGCATCAGCATTTGTTCGTGCACAAAGTGCGGGGCAGCGATGCGACGCGCACGGCCGTGTCCAAGCTGAACAAGTCGGAGCGCGTGGAAGAAGTGGCGCGGATGCTCGGCGGTATTGATTTGACCAAGGAGTCCCTGGCGCACGCGAAGAAGATGGTCGTAGCAGCGAAGGCCTGAGCGAGCATTTTCCCTCTTATATAAAGCACGAAGGCGACCCTAGGGTCGCCTTCGATCGTTGCGCAGAGCAAATCTGCGTCGTTTTTTACTTTTTCTTACGGATGTACAGCACCAGATTATGGTCGACCAAATCGAAGCCATGCTCCTCAGCGATCTTATGCTGCAGCGCTTCGATCTCAGGGCTGGTGAACTCGATAACCTCATTGGTATCCAGGTCAACCATGTGGTCGTGATGCCCGCCGTCGGCCAATTCAAACACTGCATGACCGCCGTCGAAATTATGACGAACCACCAGCCCTGCGGCTTCAAACTGGGTCAGGACACGGTAAACCGTGGCCAGGCCGACGTCCTCATTAGACTCCATCAGCGCCTTGTAAACGTCCTCGGCACTCATGTGGCGTTGCTCAGCAGAATCGAGCATTTGTAGAATCTTGACTCGGGGCAGAGTCACTTTGAGACCGGCTTTGCGTAGTTCGCTATTTTCAACCATGGTTAGCTTTCTCGCGGATGCTGCTTCGCAGCTTCTCTTAATACGGGTATGATCGGCGTTTACGTTGTCCCAGCCAAGATAGTGGAAGTCGCCCACCGATGCAAAACACCAAGCTCTTGCTAACCAGTTTCACCTTTGTGGGACTGCTCGCACTCGCCGGTTGTTCATTCCCCGGGGTTTACAAAATCGACATCCAGCAGGGCAATGTCGTCACGCAGGACATGATAGACCAGTTACGTCCGGGAATGACCCGACGGCAAGTAAGGTTTATCATGGGCAATCCCCTGCTGACCGACACTTTCCATGCCGATCGCTGGGATTATCTCTACAGCCTCCAGCCTGGCGGCGGTGAGCGCCAGCAGGAGCGCGTCAGTGTCATTTTCAATGGCAATGACCAGCTTGTCAGCCTGTCCGGCGACTTCATGCCTGGCGTAAGCCGCGATGAAGCGCTGTTGGGCAAGGACAGCGGCACCAGCGTGACCGCCCCTGCGCAGGAAGCCGAGAAGCCGAAATCCGAGGTGCCGGCCAAGCCAGGCTCCTTGCTGGACCAGATCCAGAAAGACGTCGATGGCGTGGAAACCGTGCCTGTCCCGACGCCACAGCCTCTGGACACCAGCCCGCAGTAACAAAGCAACACTCAACAAAAAGCCCGGCATGCCGGGCTTTTTGTTGTCTGAAGGATTTATGAGTTTTGCTGCCTGGTCTTCGCCGCCCTGGCCGCACGCTGCCTACGTATTTCCTTCGGATCTGCCAGCAACGGCCGGTAGATCTCAATTCGATCACCTGGCTGCACAACATGCACATCGGCGTCCGCCACCACCTTGCCGAAGATCCCAAGCGGGCAGTCAGCCAGCATCCATTGCGGAAACTGCTCAGCCATTCCCGACATTTGCACCGCCGCCCTCAGGCTCGTGCCCGCCGGAACCTTCACCTGCAATAAAACCTGGCGATCAACGGCGGCATGCACCACTTCAATCTCAACCATGCAGTTGCTTGGCCCGCTGGCAGAACGCATCCACCAGCGTATTCGCCGCCTGATTGAACAAAGGCCCCAATGTCGCGCGAATGATCGGCCCTGCGTAATCGAACGACAGATCCAGGCTGATCTTGCAGGCCTTGTCCGTCAGCGCCTTGAATACCCACACCCCATGCAACTGGGTGAACGGGCCTTCCTGCAGATTCATCTCGATGGATTTTCCAGGCACCAGCACATTGCGCGTAACAAAATGCTGGCTAAGCCCACCCTTGGCTACGCCGACGCTGGCAACCATGTACCCGTCATCGCCCTCCAAAACCTCGGCAGTGGAGCACCACGGCAGGAATTCCGGGTAACGCGCGACGTCGTTGACCAGGTCATAGAGCGCCTGTGCGGGATACGGCAGCAGGGCCGAACGTTGAATATGCGTCGTCATGTGAGCGTTATTTCCACAGCTGAGCGGGCAAACATCGCGAAACAACAGCCAGATCCGCGAGAGAAAAAAACCAGAGAACTGCCCGCATTGTCCGGGATTCGTCCAACACGCTCAAGCACGCAGGTTGACCGTAGCCGACACGCTCGCAACTCCCTATAATGCCGCCCCTATGGCTAAACAAAAGAAACACCCAACAGGGACCATCGCGCAAAATAAAAAGGCGCGACACGATTACTTCATCGAGCATCGGTTCGAGGCTGGTCTGGTCCTGGCCGGCTGGGAAGTAAAAAGTCTGCGTGCCAGCAAGCTGCAGCTGGTCGACAGCTATGTGCTGCTCAAGGATGGCGAGGCGTGGCTGCTGGGCAGTCATATCACCCCGCTGACCACCGCGAGCACTCATGTAATTGCCGACCCGGTGCGCACGCGCAAGCTGCTGCTCAATGCCCGCGAGCTGGAAAAACTCGCCGCAGCAGTACAGCAGAAAGGCTACGCCTGCATCTGCTTGTCCTGGTACTGGAGCAAGCACCTGGTCAAGTGCGAAATTGCGCTGGGCAAGGGCAAGAAGGAATACGACAAACGCGATACCGAACGCGAGCGCGACTCCAATCGCGAATTGCATCGCGCAGTGCGTAACAAAGGCAAGGAAGACTAACCTTGTGACGATGCAGCTTCGGGCCACTCGCCCGAGGCTACATGCCTTTACGTCGCTCCGCCCGAGCCACGCGCTGAACCTCCTGACGAACCTCCTCCAGCACTTCCTGCACATACAGCAGGTGACGCGTTGAGATCTCCCGCGCCTGCTCGGCCCGCCCTTCAATAATTGCCAGGTACAGATCGCGATGCTGGCTGATCAGCATGTCGCGGGTCTCGGTGCGCTGTTGATACATGCCGCCAATGTTAGTCACCACGTTGCGCTTGAGCAGATCGAACAGCCCGCGAATGGTGTGCAGCAGCACGGCGTTATGACTGGCCTCGGCAATGGCCAGGTGAAACCGCGCATCTGCCGCGCCCTCCTCCACTCGACTCACCTCATCGACGCGCGCGTAGCAATCCTGCAACGCCTCGAACGCCGCCGTCAGCCGCTCACGGTCCACTTCCGTTGCCCGCAATGCCGCGTAATAAGCACAGGAAGCCTCAAGCGTCTGGCGAAATTCCAGCAAGTCCCGCTGCGCTTCAGGATTGTTTTCCAGCAGATGCAACAAAGGGTCACTGAAGGTTGACCCCAGGGATTCCACCACATAGTTGCCACCGCCCTGACGACTGACCAACAACCCTTTGGCCGCCAGCTTCTGAATCGCTTCGCGCAGCGACGGGCGCGACACGCCAAATTGTTCAGCCAATGCGCGCTCGGCCGGCAAGCGCTCGCCCGACTTCAACGTGCCCTCAAGGATCATGCCCTCGAGCTGCTCGACAATATCGTCAGACAAACGGCGCTGACGCACCTGATCAAACCCCATAACCCGCTCTCCACCATCCCGACCACGCGCCGGGCTCTCTATTCTGGCCTATCGCCGCGCTCCCGACACCTATCAGAACGCCTCGGATTATCCCGATCAGAACGCCGCACACCCACTCGTACGACCAAAGTTTCCTGGGCGGCAAATTGACACACCCCTGCCAAGCCTCTTAATCTAGCCCACAGCGACTGTAAATTGGTATTACCAATTATCCAAAGCGTACAAACAACAACAATCAGGGGCCACCCCATATGCAAACCTGGCAACAGCTCTACAGCCCTCTTGGCAGTCTCGGTGCATCCGCACTCGCCGCCGTTATACCCATCGTATTTTTCTTCCTGGCCCTGGCTGTATTCCGCCTCAAGGGGCACGTGGCCGGCAGCATCACGCTGGCGCTGTCAATCCTGGTGGCGATTTTCGCCTTCCAGATGCCGGTGGACATGGCCCTGGCAGCCGCCGGCTACGGCTTCGCCTATGGCTTGTGGCCGATTGCATGGATCATCGTGGCGGCGGTATTTCTCTACAAATTGACGGTCAAGAGCGGCCAATTCGAAGTGATCCGCAGCTCGGTCCTGTCGATTACCGACGACCAGCGCTTGCAGGTACTGCTGATCGGCTTCTGCTTCGGCGCCTTCCTCGAAGGGGCGGCCGGTTTCGGTGCGCCCGTGGCAATTACCGCCGCGCTGCTGGTCGGCCTGGGTTTCAACCCGCTCTATGCCGCCGGCCTGTGCCTGATTGCCAACACCGCCCCGGTCGCCTTCGGTGCGCTGGGTATCCCGATCATTGTGGCGGGCCAGGTCACCGGCATCGACGCCTTCAAGATCGGCGCCATGACCGGTCGCCAGCTGCCCCTGCTGTCACTGTTCGTGCCGTTCTGGCTGGTGTTCATGATGGACGGCCTGCGCGGCGTTCGCGAAACCTGGCCCGCAGCCCTGGTGGCCGGCCTGAGCTTTGCCGTCACTCAGTACTTCACGTCCAACTTCATCGGCCCTGAACTGCCCGACATCACCTCGGCACTGGCCAGCCTGATCGCCCTGACCTTATTCCTGAAAGTCTGGCAACCCAAACGCAGCGCCGGCGCGCAGATTGCCGGCGCCACCTCGAGCACAGCAGTTACCGCCAGCGCCGGCGGCTTCGGTTTGCCGCGCAACACCCTGGTTTCGCCGTACAGCCTGGGGCAGATTTTCAAGGCGTGGTCGCCCTTCCTGATCCTCACCGTGCTGGTGACCATCTGGACCCTCAAGTCCTTCAAGGCGATGTTCGCCGCCGGCGGCTCGATGTACAGCTGGGTGTTCAACTTTGCGATCCCGCACCTCGACCAACTGGTAATCAAAGTCGCGCCGATCGTCACCAACCCCACCGCCATACCGGCGGTATTCAAGCTGGACCCGATTTCAGCAACCGGCACCGCGATTTTCTTCTCCGCGCTGATCTCGATGGTGGTATTGAAAATAGACGCAAAAACTGGTCTTACCACTTTAAAAGAGACCTTCTACGAGCTGCGCTGGCCGATCCTGTCCATCGGCATGGTGTTGGCCTTCGCCTTTGTCACCAACTACTCGGGCATGTCCTCGACCATGGCCCTGGTGCTGGCCGGCACCGGCGCGGCCTTCCCGTTTTTCTCACCGTTCCTCGGCTGGCTCGGCGTTTTCCTGACAGGCTCGGACACCTCGTCCAATGCACTGTTCAGCTCGTTGCAGGCCACCACCGCCCACCAGATCGGCGTCAACGACACCTTGCTGGTGGCGGCGAATACCAGTGGCGGCGTGACCGGCAAAATGATTTCGCCGCAATCGATCGCCGTGGCCTGTGCCGCGACCGGCCTGGTCGGCAAGGAATCCGACCTGTTCCGCTTTACCCTTAAACACAGCCTGTTCTTCGCCACGATCGTCGGGCTGATCACCCTGGCACAGGCGTATTGGTTCACCGGTATGCTGGTGCACTGAGACCTGCACGCAATAGGGTAAGAATCGACGCCGGACAACGGTTCCGGCGTCAGCTATTTCTGGAGGACCGATGAGCCTGCCTGCCGCATTCCTGAGCGACGTCGCACAACTGATCCCGAAGGATCGTCGTTTTGACGATCCACTTTCCACCCTCGCCTTCGGCACCGACGCCAGTTTTTACCGATTGATCCCACAGCTGGTGATACGCGTCGAGTCGGAGGACGAAGTCGTCACGCTGCTGCAACTGGCCCAGCGCGACCGCGTCGCCGTGACCTTCCGCGCGGCGGGCACCAGCTTGTCCGGCCAGGCCATCAGCGACTCGGTACTGATCGTGCTGGGTGATCAGTGGAATGGCCGCGAAATTCGCGCACAAGGCCTGCAGATCCGCCTGCAACCCGGCGTCATCGGCGCTCAGGCCAACGCCTGGCTGGCGCCATTCGGGCGCAAGATCGGGCCGGACCCGGCGTCGATCAACGCCTGCAAGATCGGCGGCATCGTTGCCAACAACGCCAGTGGCATGTGCTGCGGGACGGCGCAAAATACCTACCACACCCTGGCAGGCATTCGTCTGGTCCTGGCCGATGGCAGCCGCCTCGACACCGAAGACCCCGCCAGCATCCAGGCCTTCCGCCACACCCATGGCGCACTGCTGGAACGTCTGGCCACACTGGGCCGCGAGACGCGGGCAAACGCCGAACTGGCGGCAAAAATCCGCCACAAATACCGTCTGAAAAATACCACCGGCCTGTCGCTGAATGCCCTGGTGGATTTCGATGACCCGCTGGATATCCTCAGCCATTTGCTGGTGGGGTCCGAGGGCACGCTGGGGTTTATCAGCGCCGTGACCTACGACACGGTGATCGATCACCCGCACAAAGCCTCGGCACTCATCGTATTCCCGGACGTCGAGACCTGCTGCAACGCGGTCACCGTGCTGAAAACCCAGCCGGTGTCGGCCGTTGAGCTGCTGGACCGGCGCAGCCTGCGCTCGGTACAGAACAAACCGGGCATGCCGGCGTTCGTACAGCAACTGTCGGAAAATGCCTGCGCGCTGCTGATCGAATCCCGCGCCGCTTCTCCTTCATTACTGCATGAACAACTGGCGCTGATCATGGCCTCACTCGCCGCTTTTGCGGTGGAGAAACAGGTCGACTTCACCGAAGACCCACTGGAAAACGCCCGGCTCTGGGCGATTCGCAAGGACACCTTCCCTGCCGTAGGCGCCGTACGCAAAACCGGCACCACCGTGATCATCGAGGACGTCACCTTCCCGGTCGAGCAGCTGGCGATTGGCGTCAACCGTTTGATCGAGCTGTTCGACAAACACCACTACGACGAAGCCATCCTTTTCGGACACGCCTTGGAAGGCAATCTGCACTTCGTCTTCACCCAAGGCTTCAACAGCGCGGAAGAAGTCGCACGCTATCAAGCGTTCATGGACGACGTTGCACAGCTGGTGGCGGTTGAGTTCGGTGGCTCGTTGAAAGCCGAACACGGCACCGGTCGCAATATGGCGCCGTTCGTCGAACTGGAATGGGGCAGCGATGCCTATCAACTGATGTGGCAGCTCAAGCGCCTGCTCGACCCCAACGGCATCCTCAACCCGGACGTGGTGCTCAGCGACGACCCGCAGATTCACCTCAAACACCTCAAGCCCCTGCCCGCCGCCGACGAGCTTGTGGATAAGTGCATCGAATGCGGGTTCTGCGAGCCGGTATGCCCGTCGAAAGGCCTGACCTTGAGCCCGCGCCAGCGCATCGTGATCTGGCGCGATATCCAGGCCAAACAACGCGCCGGCGTCGACACCACCGAATTGGAAGCGGCCTTCCACTACCAAGGCATCGACACCTGCGCCGCGACCGGGCTCTGCGCCCAACGCTGCCCTGTAGGCATCAATACCGGCGACCTGATGAAAAAGCTGCGCAGCCGCGACGCCGACCGTACGAAAACCGCCGACTGGCTCGCCACCCATTTCGCCACCGCACTGCAAGGCGCGCGTTTTACACTGCATGTCGCCAACGGCGCGCGCATGCTGCTGGGCGCCCCACGCCTGGCGAAGTTATCGGCCACCGTCACCCGGCTGTCCAAAGGGCAAGTCCCGCAGTGGACCAACGCCATGCCACAACCGGAAAAAGCCATTCGCTTCAGCCCCGCCGTCACCGACGAGCGACCCCGGGTGGTCTACCTGGCGGCGTGCGTCTCACGCGCCATGGGCCCGGCGGCGGGGGATAAAGAGCAAATGTCGCTGTACGACAAAACCCGTGGCCTGCTGGAAAAAGCCGGTTACCAAGTGGTCTTCCCCGACCACCAGGACAACCTGTGCTGCGGCCAACCCTTCGCCTCCAAGGGTTATGCCGAACAGGCCGAACACAAGCGCCAGGAACTGATCGGCGCCCTGCTCCACGCCAGCCGTGGCGGCCTCGACCCGATCTACTGCGACACCAGCCCGTGCACCCTGCGCTTGACGCAAGACCTGGGCGAGACACGACTGGACCTCTACGACCCCGTACGTTTCATCCGCACCCACCTCATGGACCGCCTCGACTTCACGCCGCAGGAAGCGCCCATTGCCGTCCACGTCACCTGCAGCACCCAGCACCTGGGTGAAAGCCAGGCGCTGATCGACCTCGCCCGACGCTGCGCCAGGACCGTCGTCATCCCCGAAGGCATTCACTGCTGCGGCTTCGCCGGCGACAAAGGCTTCACCACCCCGGAACTCAACGCTCACTCACTGCGCAGCCTCAAGGACGCGGTGCAACACTGCAGCGAAGGCATCTCCACCAGCCGCACCTGCGAGATCGGCCTGAGCCAGCACGGCGGCATCGATTATCACGGGCTGGTCTACCTCGTCGACCGCGTCACCCAGGCCCGCGCCCATTAAGCCTGCAAAATAAAACAGAACCCCTGCGCGCCGGCGTAGTCATCTGCATAGGCCTCGACAAACGAGGCTCATCAGTGATGTCGCTGGCAGCCCCTCAACGCCAGCAGCGTCGAGCCCTTTGCGCAAGGAGATACCCTATGAAGCGTTCCGCTCTTGCTGGCTTGTTCATTACCGCTGCGATGCTGGCATCCCCTGCTTTTGCAGCCGGTGATAAAGACCTGTGCCAGATCAACCTGGACAAAATCAACAACGGTAAAGCCCTGCTGTCCACCGACACCAGTGGTAAAAGCGGCGAAATCGACACCGCCGTCGCCCAAGCCAAGGCCGCCCATGCGGCAGGTGATGACAAGAAGTGCATCGAAATCACCTCCAAGGCCCTGCAAGACCTGCAGAACAGCGAGAAAGGCGGTCAGTAAGCGAGAGGGCCGACCTTCGGGTTGGCCTTTCGTGAAGGTTTGGCGTACACTGCACAAGCTTGTCACTCACTAGAAACAACGAGTTACAAGCACGGGGCCGTTTAGGATTCGACGCCGGTCGCGAAACTTTAGGTGCATGCCGAGTTGGTAACAGAACTCGTAAATCCACTGTTGCAACTTCTTATAGTTGCCAATGACGAAAACTACGGCCAGGAATTCGCTCTCGCTGCGTAAGCAGCCTTAGCCCTGAGCTTCTGGTACCTTCGGGTCCAGCAATCACCAGGGGATGTCTGTAAACCCAAAGTGATTGTCATATAGAACAGAATCGCCGTGCAGTACGTTGTGGACGAAGCGGCTAAAACTTACACAACTCGCCCAAAGCACCCTGCCCTTCGGGTCGCTGAGGGTTAACTTAATAGAAACGGCTACGCATGTAGTACCGACAGCGGAGTACTGGCGGACGGGGGTTCAAATCCCCCCGGCTCCACCAAATAAGCTATATAAATCAGGCACTTAGCGATTAGCGAAAGTGCCTTTTTTGTGCCCAAATGGACTGTTTTGGCTCCAGAACTGCAGCTTGATGACAGCAAATTGATAGAATCAGGAAGTCACACACTCACCTACGTGGGAAAAAAAGGGATTCGGTATGGCGAAGAAAATGCTTGAAACTCAACTCGATTTGGAAGCTGTCGACTCGCTTTTGATCTTGTGTGAGGAAGTGATGCGTGCGACGCCTGAAGGAGCCCACCGCTTTATCGAACCGGCGCCTGGGGTGCTGGCAAAGGCTAAGGCCAAACAACATAATATAGTTTTTGGACGTCGAGGGTCAGGCAAGTCTAGCTTGCTTCGAAAGGCAGCGGCGGATTTGACTGTGGATAGACGCCCGATCGCGTTCGTCGATATGGAAACGTTCAAAGGGCACTCATATCCCGATGTTTTGATTAGCGTACTGATTAAAAGCCTGGAAGAGTTTAAGAGCTGGCTTGACCAAGCAGCGACTGCTCCATCCAGTAAGTCGACGTTTTGGAAAAGACTTTTCGGCACTTCGCCCAATAGACCTCCTTTTAACAAGAAAAAAACGGCCGAGTTATCTACGGAGCTGCAGGGAATCATAACGGATCTTGAAACACAGTTACGCAACCCGGAGACTGCCAATCAGCAGTCAACTACTAAAACCAGCAACAAGAATGACACGGAGATCGGCGCATCCATAGAGGGTGGCATATCGGGAACTAAAGCAAAAGTTGATGGACGAACTTCAAGTAATTCCTCTCAAGCGACTGAACTACAATCAACTTATGTTTCACACAAAGTTGAATACCTGCATCAAAACATTCTTCGGTTCCAAAAATTCTTTACCGGACTATCACGTCTGTCAGATGGACCGGCGTTTCTGATCTTAGATGACCTATATCATATAAGGCGCTCCGATCAACCCAAGGTTATCGACTACTTTCATCGAGTTGGTAAAGGCAACGGAATGTGGCTGAAAATCGGCACAATTAAGCATCGCAGCCAGTGGTATCAGCACTCCGATCCACCTATGGGAATGAAACTAGGTGACGATGCAAAAGAAATCAACTTAGACATTTCATTGGAGAAATTTGAGACGCTGCATGCCTTCCTCCGCAAGATCTTGTCAAATCTAATGTTAGAAACACCACCATTAACCATAAAAGACTTACTTAATCCGACAGCTATTGATCGATTGATCATTGCGTCAGGTGGGGTGGTTAGAGATTTTATAGGCATTTTCGCAGGAGCTATTGCTCAAGCTAGAGAGCGCGGACCTGACAACCATCGTGGCCCAAAGATTGGAGCCGAGGATATAAATCTGGCTACTGGTGATTACGATTCATTCAAACGCGAAGAATTCAAACTTGATACCGACGAGGATCGTGAAATTCTTACCCAAGACTTCACAAAACTCGTTGAGTTCTGCACAACCAGATCAAAGTGTAACGTATTTTTAGTTTCTCAAGATCTCAAAGGTCCAGTGCGCGATTCGTTAAATCAGCTTATTGACTTGCGCCTTGTGCATCCAGTCAAGTCACGCGTTACGTTAAAAAAGGGTGCTGCCGGGGAACTTTTTGAAGCGTATATGCTGGATCTTAGTCAATACTCCGCCTCTCGAAAAGTCCATCAATTTCTTATTGTAGATCTCAAAGGCGATGATAAAGACGAGCTGATCCGCAAATCATCACTGATTTATAAGGGCTGATTCAGGAGTAATTTAAAGTGACGCATTGGACAATGCAGAAATTTTGGCCGGGACAGCGTGCACCCCATGTACGCTAGGGCTTTTAGGAACTCACTGCCTGAAACTGTCCCCTTACTTAAGTGATCCCCCTAACAAACCGGAATAGGATGAGACACTTTCAGACATAGAGGGGATCCAGAAATTCAAATCTACCCTAGGATTTACAAGCAGATCAAAGACATCATCGATAACTTTTCTCCTTATCGAGATACGGATGTCTTGATCGCGAACGGGATCTCAAGAAGGCGCGGGGAGGATACTACTTACTCTCCGAAGCAGGGAGGGAGTCGATAAAGAAATACGTCATTTCTGCCATTGTCCCTCATAACGGTGAGCCTGCAATCTTTAAGTTATCGCGCAAGCATTAAAATAATCCACTTTAACCACAACCGAAACCTGAAAAAATATGCTTTCGGGAAAAATCAAAGCGACATTCGAAGTGCAGGACCCTGATGACTCGGAAGCAGGGGCGCGTCCTTTTATCCAGCTTCATACGCTGGGTTTTGTTGACGCTGCGATTGAGAAAGGAGTTGCTCATGACTCGCCATTGGTAGAACTCCTGCATGCCATAGGTATTGATCTACATGTACAGGACTTGCTTGAAGATCACGTCATGTCATATGCGCCAATCAGTCGACCCAAAGCTGCGGCCGAGGTCGCTGAGTGGCTTGAGGCAATGGCGGCGATGTTCCGCAAAGGCAGTGAGCATCTTCCTCTAGATTTGGAGCCAGGTACTCTATATATGCCGCGACGCTGACCCCTTCAATTCGTCGCCTGGTGTTGCTGGCGCTTGATCTCGGGATTTCAAAGGGCTTCATTCGGATTTCGTAGCCATGTTGATAGGGGACGTGCTTAATTAAAGCCAAAATACCTCATCAACACTGGAGTCAAAAAATCACTGCACATATGATAATTGGCAGCACAATTACCTGTAGGTGCTTACGCTGCACATCGCCGCCGAATCTTGATTGATCATTGATGCTCCGGCCACTGCAGCAAGCGTCAGCACCAACCCAAATCCGAGCCAAAAAAAATAATTAACATGGTGCCACCTGAATATTAAAGAACTGTAAAATAAATAAATGCTCCTTCAAAAGAACGTAGCAGCCCTCACGTGCTACAGGCTGAAAATAATCGGACTGATTGCTGCTTCGCACTGCAAGGATACATTTGTCAGCAACTCTGGGGCGAAACGGTTACGCGCTGCACCACTAAAACTTTTCAGCTGCCTCAGCCCAGCCTCCTTATCCGGCTTTTGCGTTCAAGGATGCGGTGCGTAGGTGTTGCTGACTTGAACTCAGGCGACCGTGTCGCGCACTTAATCCCAGCAAGCGGGCCTTCAGAATTTTCCTTCAACATATCGCGCCTTCAATGAACTGGCACAACCCCCTCCACCACGCTAACTTTTCCACGTCGCTGCTCATCAGCGATCGGCTTTGACAGGCCGAAAAGTGTAACCTTTCACACCCCTTGGCAAGACGGCATGCTCTACGCGTTCCGCCTCGTTCATGGTGGCTGTGCGTGGGGCATCTTCGGGTGCGCCGGGTTCCTACACTTCCGGTCTGTCAACCCGCGTACAGCTGCCACCCAATCCTGTTTGACAGCAGGGGGCGGCGGCTCCTTAAACAGTGTGGGAGCTTCATCATGAAAAAGATCACCCCCAATCCCCCAACAACCCTGTTCACCCTCGCCCCAGGCATCCCCGCCGAAACCCTGCTGGTCCAAGCCAGTGAAACCCTCGCCTCCCTGAACGTCATGACCACCGATCTGGCCTTTGAACTCGAAGGCTCACACCGCCACAAGCTGCTGGCGGCTCAGCAACTGGTCGTGCTGGGTGAGTTGTTGCTGGAGCGGATGCTGGAAACTCAGGTATTCACTACGCAGACAACTGGCGAGAACCTATAGAAACCGACAGCACGATCACTCCGTACCTGCGGCGAGCGAGGCGCCCTCGTCGCAGGACGGAGTCGAACTTTGACTGACCAAGCCCTTCATCACCCACCACCGCGCGCCCCTAAAAACTATCAGCCACACCCCATAGACCCCGTCGATCACCCAGTTGCTAATACTGATTAGACGTACGCTCAAAACAACTCTAGCCTCGCGTAGATAACGCGCCCATTAAAGCGCCAGGGTTATGCGCCCGACGCCGCCGCCGAGGTTTCTCATGACCGATCAAATCCTGATGGATAGCTTTTCGCGCCGGGTCGACTACCTCAGGATGTCCGTCACTGACCGTTGCGATTTCCGTTGTGTGTATTGCATGGCCGAGGACATGGAGTTCCTGCCGCGCCAGCAGATTCTGTCGCTGGAAGAGCTGTATCAACTGGCACACAGTTTCGTCGCGCTGGGCACCCGCAAGATCCGGCTGACCGGCGGCGAGCCCTTGGTTCGTCAGGGCGTGGTGGAGCTGTGCCGACGCATCGCCGCGCTTCCCGGTCTGCGCGAGTTGTGCATGACCACCAACGGTTCGCAGTTGGGCAAGCTGGCCGCTCCGTTGTTCGATGCGGGGCTCAAACGCTTGAATATCAGCCTCGACAGCCTGGACCCAACGCGCTTTCGTGAACTGACGCGCACCGGTGACTTGGCCAAGGTGATCGCCGGTATCGATGCCGCGAATGCTGCGGGGTTTGAGCACACCAAGCTCAATTGCGTGGTGATGAAGGGTCGCAATGACCATGAGGTCAACGACTTGGTGGCTTTCGCCATCGACCGTGGTCTGGATATATCCTTTATCGAAGAAATGCCATTGGGCGTGATCAGCGAACACAGCCGTGCCGAGGCGTTCTATTCAAGTGCGCAGGTGCGTGAGCGTATCGCTGAACGCTATACCTTGATCGACTCTGCGGAATCGACCCAGGGGCCTTCGCGTTACTGGCGTCTGGCCGAGGCGCCGCATATTCGCCTGGGCTTTATTTCGCCCCACAGTCACAATTTCTGCGCGACCTGCAATCGTGTGCGCCTGACGGTTGAAGGCCGGCTGCTGTTGTGCCTGGGCAATGAGCATTCGGTCGACCTCAAGGCGGTGCTGCGGCGCTATCCGGGCGAACCGAAACGCTTGGAGAGCGCCATTATCGAGTCGATGAAACTCAAGCCGTATCGGCACAACTTCACCCTCGACGATGAGGTGCAGGTGGTGCGCTTCATGAACATGACGGGCGGCTGATCGACCCGGTTTCAACCCCATACCATCCTGCGCACGGCAGGGCTGCTGCCCGTCCTTCAAGCCATCGACTGTGTACTGAACTGAAAAATGCCTGTCTAATCGTCAAGGCTGATCGGGCTATCCAGCATTGTCTGGCGACCGGTTATCGAGTGCGTTGGCCAGTTCTTAGGAATAGGTGATTCCACTCTGACAGACCTTTCACTTCTTCCCTGGCAGGCACCTTGATGGACATAAAACAACTCAAATTCCTGATTGCGCTGGAGCAGACCCGTCACTTCGGCCAGGCGGCTGCGCGCTGCCATATCACCCAGCCGACGTTGTCGATGCGCCTGCGCAATCTGGAGGAGGAGTTGGGCCTGGAGTTGGTCACCCGGGGCCAGCGTTTCGAAGGCTTTACCGAGGCCGGTGAGCGTGTGCTGGCGTGGGCCAGGACCTTGCTCGCCGCCCATGACGGGTTGTTCGCCGAGGCGGCCGCGTGTCGCGGCCAGTTGGTGGGTAACTTGCGCCTGGGCCTGGTGCCGCTCAGCGGGTTCAACCCGATCAGCTATATCCAGAGCCTGTCCCACACCTTTCCCGAGCTCAAGTTCAGCCTGACTTCGATGAGCTCGGACAACATCATCGAAGCGCTGGGCACCAATCAACTGGATCTGGGTGTGTGTTACCTGGACCACGTTAACGCCAACTACCTGGATTTTTTCGAACTGGGCGAGACCCGTGTCGGCCTGCTGTACGACACCCGTCACTTCCACTTCGAAGGCAGCGAAATGAGCTGGGAGGACGCCGCGCAATTGCCCCTGGGGATGATCAGCACGGGCATGCACTATCGAAAGTCCATTGACCTGAGTTTCCGCAGCCGCGGCCTCGCCCCCCAGCCCATGCTCGAAAGCGACTCAACCTATCAGCTGTTCCAGGCGATCCACGAAGGCTTTTGCTGCGCAATCATGCCGCTGGACAGCGGCCTGGAAAGCCCGATTGAAAACCTCGCGTTCATCAACCTGCCGGACGCCAGCGTGCTCGCGCCACTGGGCATGGTGATGCGCAAGACCGAACCGCGCTCGGCCATTGCAGAGAAGTGCTTTGCGCAGGCCAAGAGATTATTTGCTGCCGAGGGCGCGGATTAGCGTGTCAGGTACGTAAAGCTCTCGCCGCCTGACCACACAAAAACCCTACACTCGTTCACGAACCGTTAAGAAACCCCTCCCTATACTAGCCGGCAGCCATGCCCGCTCCCCCGAGCGGTCCCCTGCCCGGTAGCCACTCAATGACGCGTCCCGTTCCCCTGCTGCTCCTGCTCGTTGGCCTGCTGTTTTTCTTCGCCCTTGGCAACCATGAACTGCAAGGCTCCACCGAGGCCCGCGTCTCGGGGATTGCGATGGCCATGCACCTGGACAATGACTGGGTGGTGCCGCGTCTGTTTCGTGAGCCTTTCCTGGAGAAACCGCCACTGAGTCTTTGGCTGGACGCCGGGGCGATTCGTCTGTTTGGCGCGAGCACCGGGGCCGTGCGCCTGGCGTCGGCGTTTGCCGGGTTTTTCAGCGTGATGCTGCTCTACGGAATGTTGCGCCGGTTCGGGCGGCCCACAACGCTGGCGTTCAGCGCCGCGTTGATTCTGGCGACCATGGCCAGCTATTGGGGCAATGTGCGAGGAGTGGGTGAGGATTCGTTGCTCGCTCTGGGCGTGACTGCAGCGTTGCTGGGGTTCTATCAGGCAATGCGCCCCGAGTCCGAGCGCCAGGGTTCCAGCGCCTGGGCGTGGGCACTGTTCACGGCGGGGATGGTCATCGCCACGCTGAGCAAAGGTGTGCTGGGCCTGGCGATGCCGGGGATTGTGATTTTTGTCTACCTGGCGTGCACCAGCCTGATGGATAAGCGCCTGCGTATCGGCGACTGGCTCAAGCCGGCGCTGTTCACGCTGTTGGCGTTGGTGCCGCTGCTGATCTGGCTGGGGTTTCTGTTTCAGCGCGGCGGTATGCAGGCTGTCGGTGACGTGCTGTGGACCAACAGTGTCGGGCGCTTCAGCGGCTCGTTTGTGGAAGCCGGGCATTACGAGCCGTTCTATTACTACCTCGTTAAACTGCCTGAGGCCTTCCTGCCATGGAACATCTTGGTGTACCTGGGCCTGTGGCACTTTCGCAAAAGCCTGGTGCGCAACCGCTACCGCCTGTTTTTCAGCGTGTGGCTGGTGGCGCAGTTCACCCTGCTGACCCTGGCCTCGAGCAAACGCACCGTCTATTTGATGGCATTGACTCCGGCCGCCGCCGTACTGGCGGCGGAATACGCGCGGGTGCTGCTGGAGTGGGTCAAACAACACAAACCGGCACTCTACCGCTACCACCGACAGATCATCGGCGGTGTATTCACACTGGCCATCGCCTGCTACCTCACCGCCGCCTTCTGGTTCGCCCCCAAAGCCGATGTGCGCCAGTCATTCGTGCCGGTGATCAGTCAGGTGCAGACACTGCAGGACGAAGGTAAAGAGGTGGCGCTGTTCCAACCCAATGAGCGAATCGCCGGCGCCAGTGTGTTCTATCTGCAGGCCTATTTGCCGATTCTGCAGACCGAGGCCCAATTGCACGCCTTTCTCAGCGCCAAACCCGGCAATGTCGCGCTGCTGGATCAGACCGACCGGCTCAGTCAGAAAGTCACCGTGGTCAAGCAAATGAAGATCAACCGCCAGCCCTACTACTTCGTCGAGCAGTAAGGCGGGCGCGCGTCATCAGTGCTTGGTCAGCTTGTCCAGGTAACCCATGGCAAACGCCGAGACCACGAAGGTCATATGGATGATCACGTACCACATCAGGTGTTGCGGATCGACGTTCTTGGCGTCCATGAAGATGCGCAGCAGGTGGATGGAGGAAATCGCCACGATGGAGGCTGCCACTTTCATCTTCAGCGACGAAGAGTCCATGGTGCCCAGCCAGTTGAGCTTTTCCTTGTTTTCATCGATATCCAGCTGCGAGACGAAGTTCTCGTAGCCGGAAATCATCACCATCACCAGCAGGCCACCGACCAGGGCCATGTCGATCAGCGACAGCAGCAGCAGGATCACTTCCGATTCCAGCAAGGAAAAAATATTCGGAATCACGTGAATGATTTCCTGGAAAAACTTGATCGCCAGGATCAGCAACCCCAGGGATAAACCCAGATAGATCGGCGCCAGCAGCCAGCGCGCGGCATACATCGTGTTTTCGATAAAGCGTTCCATTGAATCCCACACAGCTTGGCTAAAAATGGCGCCGAGTATACCAGTGGCTACCCGGCGCCTGTCACCGCGAGAAAACTGCGCCAAGTGGCATCTGTAAGAGGATTTTTCTGCTAGTGTCGAGACCATTCACTCGGCTCGATGATGTCGGACAGGAAAACTCAGATAATGGATGTGCGATCCCCTTTGGCCAGTCTAGGCCTGTGCGCGGCGTTGCTGATGACCAGCGGCTGCTCTCCCAAAGAAGAGCAGAAGCAGGCCACCCTCGAAGAGAAAACCAGCAAGTTCGAACAGTCCCTGGACGGCATCCAGGACCCCAAGCTGCGCGACGTCATCGCCGACCTTGGCGGTTCGCTGCTGTTGCTGGAACGTGCGCGGATCAAGCTCGACACCAAGCCCATCGAGGCCGAATACGGCGAAGACAGCCTGGTCTTGCTCAAGCATTACCCCAGCCCCCAGGCCCTGGTGGACACCTATATCAACGGCCTGTTCGTCCTGCGCAGGGCTTCGCATTCCGACTACCTGACGGATTTGCAGCCGGTCTTCCCGTTCACGTTCAACCCTCCCGAGCAATTCCCCTTCCCCCATGGCCTGGAGTGGGAGTCGGTGACCTTGAGCAATAACAAAGTCATTCCCTTCCAGCCGGAGTGGTCGGAAACCGACCCCGGCATCCAGCTCAGCCCCAGCAGCTCCAACCTGACCAATCCCGACGACCTGACGGTGACCTACCCGTTCATCGAGGGCATCGAGACGGAAAACAAGAGCCAGCCGCAGCCCGTCAGCCTTAAAGGCACAATTGAAGTCGCCGCGCCGGGCAGAGTGCTGACCTTCGACCTGTCAAAAAAGGACGTCGGCCATTCACGCACCGAGGGCAATATCAGCCTCAAGCTGGTGTCGCTGGACAAGAATTACGCCGAAATCGAACTGACCAACAGCCAGCCGCTGGCCGCCGAGCTGGGCGACGACTCGCCCAATCCGCTGCTGGTACAGGCCCGGGACAACACCGGGCAATTTCTCACCCGCTCAGGTTCAATCAACGAAAGCGCTGCACAAGTGGCGTTCTATGAGAAGCAGCTGGCGCAGTTGCAACAGCAGAAGGCCTGGTCTGAAGCGTTGGATAAACAGCTCACCGACGCGCAAAAAGCCTTCGACCACACCCAGAACAGCCATTACGCCAAAGTGTATTTCAACGGTGTGATCGATACCCTGCAGGTCAACGTACTGGATTTTTCCAAGGCCACGGTGACCCGCAAGGCGCTGGACCTGCCGGTGATGCGCTTCGACAAAAACAGCCTGCAACAGAGCGTGCAGCCCTTGCCGATGCCGGTCACGGTGTATGACGACGCCGCCGCCAGCTGGCTCAAAGACGCGTCAATGACTGAAGATCAGTTGAAAAACAGCGTCACCATCAGCCAATCGACCGAAGACGCCAGTGCCGCGAAAATCGTGTTCGATCACCCTTTCACCTTCAATGACGACCTGGTCGGCGCCGAGCGCAATAACAGCGCCGCGCCGATCACCTTTTTCACCGCAGACGATAAGGGCGAGCGCGGCGAACCCATCGAGTTGCCGACCGAGGCCTACGAGCTGAACGCGGCCAGCGGTACGCTGACCTATGACCTCAACCTGTTCCCGGAAACCCCGGCGTTTGTGGTCGGCTCGGTACCCTTGTTTCTCGCCACCATCGAAAAGGCCTCGATTGACGTCGGCAAACTACCCAAGGGTCTATCGCTCAAGGACAACGCGCTGATCGTCGACCAGCAAGCGTTTCCCGCCGACAGCTGGCGCTTCTACGCCAGGGACGCGAGCGGCAACTACCTCAAGGAAATTCTCGGCGTGAGCCACCGCGCCGAGGAATACGGTACGGCGTTGTTTGATGTGCATTATTTCTACGGCCAGCCGACCACCCTGGAAAGCTACCAGCGCACCGACCTCAACACCGTGCAATATGGCTTTGAGGTCAAGCTGGACAAACCGGAAAGCAAATAGCCCGGAATTACAGGGCCAATCGCTCCTGGCCGCCGTTGAGTTGGCGCAGATGGGCTTGCAGGTGCAGGCACCAGATCTGCGGCTCGTCCAACTGCTCGTAACCGTGCAGGGTCAGGCTGTCGACAATGGAACCCAACATGGTTTCCGCCACGAACGGCCCGTGAAACGGGCCTTGAGACTTGACGGTGGAAGGCTGCTCGCCCGACATGCCGGCGGCAAATAACAACGTCCACAGCCCGTTCTCCCCGGCAAGGGGGCGAATGGAGCATTCGATACGAGTTGCCAGGCCCAGGCACTGGCGGGTAAGGCAAAGGTTGCGCGGCATGGCGGCGACCCTCGGTAGATCGGTGTTCAGCCCCAGCGCACAGGCGAGGCTGTTTCTATCCTGCGACTCCTGCGGATATCCCTGATATTGAGAATAGAAGAAAAACGCGACAAACCAAGCTCGTAGAGACCAACGGACATTCTCTCCAGCCACCTGTCAATTTAATGACAAAAACAGATCAAACTGTGGGAGGGGCGGTGCGACGACTCGACTTGCCCCCGATGGCGGTGCATCAGTCAAAAATATTGAGACTGACACACTGCTATCGGGGGCAAGCCCCCTCCCACAGTTTTAATCCCATCAAGCTTCAGGGATCAGGTCGGTTTGGCCTCCGCTAAAGCCTGCTGCGCCAGCTCTTTCTCTGCCTCCTTCAAGTCTTCCTCGCTGATCATCTCGGCAATTGCCCTTAAGCGCTCCACCACCCGCGCATTGACCGTGCCTTCCGGAAACTGCCCTTCCGCATCCGGCTCACCGGCATCCTCGCCCACCAGCAGGCTCAACGCCTCATCCGCCTGGCGCACCGCATAAATATGGAATTGCCCTGCGCGCACGGCCTGCAAGACCTTTTCATCGAGCATCAGCGTGGCCACGTTGGCCTTGGGAATGATCGCGCCCTGTTCACCCGTCAACCCGCGCGCTTCGCACAGGCGGAAGAAGCCTTCGATCTTCTCGTTGACCCCACCCACGGCCTGCACTTCGCCAAACTGGTTGATCGAGCCGGTGATGGCAAAGCACTGCTTGAGCGGCGTCTTCGACAACGCCGAGATCAAGGTGCAGGCCTCGCCCAGGGAAGCACTGTCGCCGTCCACGTAACCGTAGGACTGTTCCAGCGCGATGCTGGCCGAGATCGCCAGCGGGAATTCCTGCGCGTAACGGCTGCCCAGATAACCGGTGAGGATCATCACGCCCTTGGAGTGAATCGGCTGGCCGAGGTTGACCTCACGTTCGATGTCGACAATGCCGCTGCCGCCCGGGTACACCGTGGCGGAAATCCGCGCGGGTACGCCAAACGCCGAATCCCCCACCTCCAGCACCGTCAGCCCGTTGCACTTGCCGACGGCGGCGCCGGCGGTGTCGATGAGGATGACCCCGGCGAGCATGTCGTCGAGAATCCGCGCCGACACGCGGCCGGTGCGCGTGGCCTTGGCCTTGAGCGCGCGCTCGATATGCCCGGCATCGGTCATTTCATCGCCCGCCAGGTGACGAATAAAGTCCGCTTCGCTGACCAGTTGGAACAAGTCGCCGATGCGCGCCGACAAACGGCCCTGATGTTCCGCCAGGCGTGCACTGTAAGTCGCCAACCGCGCCACCGCATCCGACGTCAGCGGCGCCATGCCTTCTTCCGAGGTGCGGGTCTTGAGCAACTGGGCGAACTGCTCCAGGCTTTCGTCGACCATCGGGATGTCTTCGTCGAAGTCCACCAGTACGCGGAACATTTCCTGGAAGTCCGGATCGGCGTCCTGCAACGCGTAGTACAACTGGCGCGACCCGATGATGATCACCTTGACCTGCAACGGAATCATCTGCGGGTTGAGGGTCACGGTCGCCAGGCGGCCGAGTTCGCCCAGCGGGGACTCCATCTTCAACTTGCGCGATTGCAGGGACCGCTTGAGCGCATCCCATACAAACGGCTCGCTGAGCATTTTTTCCGCTTCAAGAATCAGGAAGCCACCGTTGGCACGGTGCAACGCCCCCGGACGCAGTTGGCGATACGTGGTGTAAAGCGCACCCTGGTCGGTGCTGTATTCGATACGGCCGAACAGGTTGTCGTAGGTCGGGTGCGGTTCAAACACCACCGGCGCACCGCCGTTGACCGAATGACCCACCACCAGGCTCGGGCAGTATTGCTCCTCGAGCAGCTTGCGCGCCTGGGCATCGGTCTTGGCGTCGTCGACCAATTGCTCGACCACGGTTTTGAGCAGATACACCTGCACGGCCTGCAGGTAACCGCAGACGGCGGCGTTTTCCGCGTACTTTTCCGACAGTGGCGCAAGCAACGGCTGCAGGGCCAGGGTGATGGTTTCTTCGTTGAACTGGCGCAGTTGGTTGTTTGACTCACGCTTCCATTGCGGCAGGCTCGCCAACTCTTCGTTGAGGCGTTCTTCCAGCTCGGAAATATCGGTGTGAAAGCGCTCACGATCGGCTTCCGGCAACTGCGAGAACTCCGCTTCGTCCAGCGCCTTGCCGTCAAGCATCGGCGTGAAGGCAATGTTGGAGCTGTCGCGGTACAGCGCCACGTCTTTTTCCAGGGCCAGGCGCTCGATCACGTCCAGGGCCTTGTCGTAGCGCTGGTTGAATGCACGGTCGATGGCGCTTTTGCGCTGTTGGTACGTCGGGTGTTCAAACACGGCCGGGAAGGTCGCCACCAGATTGTCGACCAGCGCGTTGATATCGGTGATAAACGCTGCAGCGCCGCCGCCTGGCAATTCCAGCGCGCGCGGTTCGCGCGGTTCGTCGAAATTATTTACATAGACCCAGTCCGACGGGGTTTGCAGGCGTTTGCCTTCAGCCTTCAGGTAACGTTTGACGAATGAAAAGCGACCGGTACCGGGCTCGCCCATGACAAACACGTTGTAACCGGGGCGTGGCATGGCCACACCGAACTGCAAGGCTTCAACCGCACGTTCCTGGCCAAGCACACCGCGAAAGGGCTCCAAATCATTGGTGGTCGAGAAGCTGAACTGTTCAGCGGAGAAAGGGCGAGTCAGCGCTTCGGGCGCTAGACGCAAGCTGGCAGCAACAGGATCAGGCATCGGGCTTCCTTACATCAGGCGGGGCAGATGGGGGCATTCTGGCTCTCGGTTGCGCGCTCTGGCAAGGCGCGCTGTTGGGAAAGCATAGCCACGGCGCGCGCCGCACAAAAAAAACGTTCAAGACTGAATGTTTTATAAAAACTCACGGAACCCATGGAACGTGCCTAAACTCCAAACTGCGCGGGTTGGACTAATAACTGGCCCCTAGGGTGCTGCGAAGCGCCTGAACCCTTGTCCATTGGTTTGCACACAAAGAGAACAAAGCTATGAAACGGATCCTTCTTGGTACTCTCTTCACCGTCGTCTCCCTCAATGCAATGGCAGAAGCACCAGGTGGCCCGAACTGCGGTTGGGGCAACATGTTGTTTGAAGGCCAGCGCGGTACTCCTGCTCATTTCCTCGCTTCCACCACCAACGGCACCTCGGGTAACGCCACCTTCGGCATGACCTCGGGCACCAACGGTTGCAGCACCAACAGCGCCCTGACCTATGGCGGCAAGTCCTGGATTGCCATGAATGGCATGATGAACGAGCTGTCCGAAGACATGGCCAAAGGCAACGGCGAAGCACTGACCACCTACGCGGTGGTACTGGGTGTTGCTCCGGAAGATCGCGAGCACTTCGCGGCCGTGACCCACGAGCACTTCCAGCAGATCTTCAGCAAGGCTGACGTGACTGCTGACGACGTGCACAACAACACCATTGCCGTACTGAAAAGCGATGCCCGTCTGGCGAAATACGCTACCCAGGCTTAAGCTCGACCCACCCGCGTCTTTCGAGGCGCGGGTTTTGTTTTTTCGACCTGTCCCCCTTGGGTCTTTTTTTCAGTCCGACTTAAGTAGCCCCCATGCTCAAACGCCTCGCTTGCCTGGCTCTCTTCGCCTGCGCCCCGCTGCACGCGGCCCCGCACCTCGACGATCAACGTTTGCAGCAACTGGCCAATGATCCGTTCTGGCTTTCGCTGGGGCATTACGAGGCCGGCAAGATCAATGGCTGGCGCAGCTATGTCAGCGACAAGAAATTCTTTCTCGCCGCTGACGGGGCGCATCATCCGGACGCCGAACTCAAGGCCACTGTGGACGCGCTCTACGCACCGGCCGGCTTGGGCGAAAAACATGCCCAATGCGTCTACCCCGCACGCACCCGCTGGCTCAAGGATCAGTTGCAACTGACCGACCTGCCTGCCGTGGACTGCAAAGAATTCAAACAGTGGTTCTCGGACGTCGCGCCCCACAGCGCGGTGATGATTTTCCCGGCGGCGTACCTCAACAGCCCCTCGTCGATGTTCGGCCACACTTTGCTGCGCATCGACCAGGCCGACGTGCAGAGCAACAACACCGCCCTGCTCAGCTACGCGATCAACTTCGGCGCCTATATCGAAGGCTCGGACAACAGCATTCTGTATGCCTGGAAAGGCCTGATGGGCGGCTACCCCGGCCTGTTCGCCCTGGTGCCCTATCAGGAAAAACTCTCCGAATACCGCAGCCTGGAAAACCGTGACCTGTGGGAATACCGCCTGAACCTCACCGAAGTCGAGACCAAGCGCATGGTCGAGCACGTGTGGGAGCTCAAGCAGATCAAGTTCGACTACTTCTTCTTCGATGAAAACTGCTCCTATCGACTGCTGGAACTGCTGCAAGTCGCGCGCCCCGGCCTGCGCCTGACCGAGCAATTCCCGCTCACTGCGATCCCGACCGATACCGTCAAAGCGGTAAAGGACGCGGGTCTGGTGGAGAAGATCGACTATCGTCCGTCCCGTGAACGCGAGCTGCTCGAACGCGCCAAGCCGCTCGACAGCGATGAGCAGCAATGGGTACTGAAGATCAGCGATGACCAGAAACAGTTGCAGGAGCCCGCCTTCAAGGCACTGCCGCGCGAGCGCCAGGCGCTGGTGGTGGACGCTGCCTATCGCCTTGGCCGCTACCGCGCCAACGGCCTGGAACGCGACACCGCACGCTCCCAGCGCAGCTTCGAATTGCTGCGCGCGATCAACCAGAACCCGGCGCCCGACCTGAAGATCACCCCGCCCGGCTTGCCGGAAAACGGCCACGAGTCGCGCACCTGGCAGGCCGGCATCGGCACCCGCGGCGACAAAGCCTTCGGCGAGTACGGCCTGCGCATGGCCTATCACGACCTCAACGACAACGCCGAAGGTTTCCCCCTGGGCGCACAAATCGAAATCCTGCAGATGAAACTGCGCCAGTACGAAGGCAACCACTGGCAATTGCAGCAACTGGACCTGGCCACCATCCGCTCCCTGACCCCGCGCAACGCCCTGTTGCAACCGTGGTCCTGGCAAGTCACCGGCGGCCTGGAACGGGTACCGGGCAAACACGACGACGAAACCCTGGTCGCCCACGTCAACGGCGGCGCCGGCGGCACCTGGCAACTCTCGGACGACATGCTCGGCTTCGCCCTCGGCACCGTGCGTGTGGAACACAACAATGACTTCAGCGAAGCCATCTCCCCTGCCGCCGGCTTCAACACCGGCGTGCTGTGGAAGAACCCGCTGGGCAACCTGAGCCTGGAGGCCAAGGGCGATTTCTTCACCAATGGCGAAGTGCGACGCAGCATCAGCCTCAACCAGCAATGGGAACTGTCCCGCAACCTCGGCCTGCGCCTGAGCGCCCAGCGCGAATACAGCCACCTGTCGACGCCGGTCAATGAAGTGATGCTCGAAGTGAAGTGGTATCACTACTGATTAAAGCCTGATGAAAATCAAATGTGGGAGGGGGCTTGCCCCCGATAGCAGAGTGTCAGTCACTGCAAAGCTGGCTGACACACCGCCATCGGGGGCAAGCCCCCTCCCACAGTTGGTGGTGTGCTTGGCTAAAAATCCTGCACATCCCTCTTACACGCCTTTCACATACAGCTTACAAATCCCCTTCTAGACTCTCCCTATCAGCCGTAAACCGGCCAGGGAGTACGCCATGTGGCGATATGCGGTAGTGCTGAGTACGGCGCTGTGGTTAGCGGGCTGCCAAACTACCCATCAGGAGTTGCTGGCCAAGGGTTATCCGCCCGCCTTCGCCGATGGCTTTGACGACGGTTGCAGCAGCGGGCGCCAGGCCGCCGGGGTGATCACCGGGGAGTTTCGCAAGAACGTGCCGCGCTATTTGAAAGACCGGCAATACGCCGAAGGCTGGGAGGACGGTTTTCGCCAGTGCAAAGCCATGCGCGAGAACGAGGAATTGCGCGAGTACCAGGACAACCGCAGGAACGATCGCGAGCACGAGTGGCAGCAGGAGAAAGACCGCGATGCGGCCAAGGCATATCGCTCGCAATGACGTCATCATGACGCGGAGCGTCATAGGCTGCATTCCCACGCAGAGCGTGGGAACGATCCGGCGGTGAGCATGGCCCAAACTCCATTGAAGGAGAATGTCATGAGCCGAGCTTTTGTAAATGAAGACAACGCTGCCGCCCAGGCCGACCAGCCGGTGGAGCGTCAGGTCAGCGCGCAGCCCAACCGTTTGACTGCGCAAGGGCTGGCGCAACTGCAGGCCAAGGTTACGCAGTTGCAACTGGAATACAGCACCGAATCCACTAAAGGCGAGCAGGCAGACAAGCAACGCCAGGCCGACCTGGAGCGGGATTTACGCTACTTCAACCAGCGCGCGCAAAGCGCCCAGGTTGTGCCGCCGGCCACGTCCACCGACAAGGTGCAAATCGGCAGTTGGGTGACCTTCGCCAATGAGCAGGACGAGCAGCAGCGCATCCAGTTGGTCGGCGAAGACCAGGCCGACGCCAACGCGGGCCTGATCAATTGGGGTTCGCCCCTGGGCCGCGCCTTGCTGGGCGCCCAGGTGGGTGACGAGGTGCTGTGGAAGCGCCCGGTCGGCGATCAGTTGATCGAAGTGCTGCGCATCGAACCCGAGGCTTAGACGATGCCCTGGGCCAGCATCGCGTCGGCAACTTTGACGAAGCCTGCGATGTTCGCGCCCTTTACATAGTTGACCCGGCCATTTTCTTCGCCGTAATGCACGCAAGCATGGTGGATCGATTGCATGATGGTGTGCAGCTTGCTGTCCACTTCACCCGCGGTCCATAGCAGGCGCATGGCGTTCTGCGACATCTCCAGGCCACTGACGGCCACGCCGCCGGCATTGGAGGCCTTGCCCGGCGCGAACAGAATGCCCGCGTCGATAAAGATATCCACCGCCTCGAGCGTGGTCGGCATGTTGGCGCCTTCGGCCACGCAGATGCAGCCATTGCGCAACAGCGTGCGGGCAGCCTCTGCGTCGAGTTCGTTCTGGGTGGCACAGGGCAGCGCGATATCGCACGCCAGCGCCCAGGGTGTTTGACCTTGGCGAAACTCCAGGCCGAAACGCTCGGCCAGTTCGCTGATACGGCCACGCTGCACGTTTTTCAGCGCCAGCAGGGCCGACCATTGCTCCTCGGTCAAACCGCTCTCGGCGTACAGCGTACCTTCGGAGTCCGACAGGGAAACCACCTTGCCACCCAGGTCCATCACTTTGCGCGCAGCGTACTGCGCCACGTTGCCGGAACCCGAGATCGCCACACGTTTGCCTTCGACCCGCTGGCCCTGGCGCTTGAGCATTTCCTCGGCGAAATACACACAGCCAAACCCAGTAGCTTCTGGACGGATCAGGCTGCCGCCATAGGTCATGCCTTTGCCGGTCAGGACCGAGGTGAATTGATTAGCCAGGCGTTTGTACTGACCGAACAGGAAGCCGATTTCCCGTGCGCCCACGCCGATATCGCCGGCCGGTACGTCCACGTCCGCACCGATATGACGGTACAGCTCGCTCATGAAGGCCTGGCAGAAGCGCATCACTTCGGCGTCGCTCTTGCGCTTGGGATCGAAGTCCGAACCGCCTTTGCCGCCGCCCATGGGCAACGAGGTCAGGGAGTTCTTGAAGGTCTGCTCGAAGGCGAGGAATTTCAGCACGCCCAGGTTCACCGAGGGGTGAAAGCGCAAACCGCCCTTGTACGGGCCGATGGCACTGTTCATCTGGATACGAAAACCGCGATTGACCTGGACCTTGCCATGATCATCCACCCAGGACACCCGAAAGGTGATCGCGCGTTCCGGCTCGCACATGCGCTCCAGAATGCCCGAGGTCAGGTAGTGGGGGTTGGCTTCAAGAAACGGCCACAGACTGCGTAGGACTTCCTCCACGGCCTGATGGAATTCCGGTTGGTCGGGGTCGCGTTTCTTGAGGCGGGCAAGGAAGGATTCGACGGATTCGCTCATGAAAAGTCTCGGCAAAATGATTGTTGTTAAACAGAGATTGAGCCGGACTTTATCAATTCGTTTCGCACCGTGACAGGGCAAAATGTCGCCTTTATGAATTTAAATGGTGCATTTGTATAAATAAACAGCGCTTTTTGCCCTGAAACGGGGATTTCAACCCGACACACGCACCAATCAATGAAAGGCTATCGCAGTGACGAAATCAAACCGGTTTGCCGCGTTGGCCGGCGATCAGCGCCTGGGTGTTTACCGGTTTCCAGCCCAGCAGGGCGATCACCAGCGACAACACCTGAAAGCCTGCGATCAATGCCAGGCAGCCCGGCCAGCCCCACTGCTCCCAGAGCAGCGCCGGGGCCACGGCGCCGGCGCTGCCGCCCAGGTAATAGCCGGTCAGGTACAGGCCCACGGCGCCGGATTTGTCCTGCCCGGCCGTGGTGGCGATGTAGGCATTGGCGCAGGCCTGGGCCAGGAATACGCCGGTCGAGCTCAGGGCCAGTCCCAGCACGATCAGCCACAGGGACGGCAACAAGGTCAGGGCCGACCCGCAGAGCCCGAGGGCCACGGCGGCGCTCAGTAACTGCGATTGCGGTCGCGATTTGCTCAAGCGCCCGGCTATGGGAATCACCACCAGCGCCAGCAGGAACACGGCATACAGTGTCCCCAAGGCGGCGGCGCCCAGGTTGAACGGTGCCTGGCTGAGATACAGCCCGGCATAGGTAAAGGTGGCGACTTGCGAGAACAGCACGCAGAAACCGACGCCATAGGCCGCCAGCAGGGGTTTGCGCAAAAGCCGGCGCACCCCGCGTGCGCCCACGACCGCAAGGTTGGGACGTGCCACTGGATTGGCCGGCAGCAGCAACAGGATCAGCAGGCCGACCGCCAGGCTGATCACCGCCAGCAGCTCGAAGGCTTCCCGCCAGCCGACATATTGGGTCATGACCCCGGAGACAAAGCGCCCGGCAAACCCGCCGAGTACCGTACCTGCGACGTACAGGCTGGTGATCTCGGTGACGGTCGCTGCACGCCAGCGGTCGCCGATATAGGCCACGCTGGTGGCGAACACCACCGGGATCAACATACCCTCGATAAACCGCCATACCAGCAGCTCGGCAAAACTGTCCACATAGGCCGTCAGCAGCGTCGGCAGCGCCAGCAGCAAGGCGGCCGCGACAATCACGTTGCGTTGCTCGAAACGTCCGGTCAGGCGCCCGACAAACGGCGCAGTCAGCGCCACCGCCAGGGTGGTCACGGTAATGCTCCACCCGGCCTGCCGGGCGCTCACCTGGAAGCTTTGGGCAAACACAGGCAGGATGCTCTGGGTCGCGTAGAGATTGAGGAACGCCGCACAGCCACACAGAAACACGGCAAGGCGGGCGTGATGCAAGCGCGGGTTCATGGGACCTCTCGTCTTATTGTCGAGGATCTTTATAGAATGCCCAGCGTGGCGAACACCAATACCGAATTCGGACCGATCAATACCCAGGAAACAGAATGCTTGATTTACGCAAGTTACGTTACTTCCTGACGGTCGCCGAAGAGCTGCACTTCGGTCGCGCGGCGCAGCGCCTGCACCTCGCCCAGCCGCCCCTGACGCGGCAGATCTCGGCCCTGGAAACCGAGCTCGGCTTTCGTCTGTTCGACCGCACCAGCCGCACCGTCACCCTGACCGCCCAGGGCCGGCACTTTCTACCCTATGCCCGCGCCGCGCTGGAGCACGCCCGGCTCGCGCAGGACATTGCCGCCAAGCTGGCCGCTGGCGCCACCGGCCAACTGGTGGTGGGCTATGCCAGCTCCATCGCGCTGTCGGAGCTGTTCAGCCAAACCCTGCGAGCCTTCGCCCAGCGTTTTCCCGAGGTGCAACTGACCCTGGTGGAGAGCGCTTCCGGTAGCCTGCATGCGCACGTGCTGGATGGTCGCATCGACATCGGCATGAGCCGCCTGCTGCCGGAGCCCGGGCAAACCGACGTCGAGGTGTTGTCGCTGGGGCAGGAACCCCTGGTCGCAGCGCTTTGCAGCGACAACCCATTAGCGGGCCAGGACGAAGTCACCCTCGCCCAGCTCAGTGAGTTCCCGTTGATTCTGTTTCCCAGCGATTACGGTTCGGGCCTCAACGGTTCCATCGAGCAGCTGTATCAACGCCACGGCCTGGCGCTGCGCCCGGGCCCCGCAGGGCGCCAGATCACCTCGATCATCGCCCTGGTGGCGGCAGGCCAGGGTGTCTCGCTGGTGCCCCAGTGCACCCGCACCCTGGCCAGGCAAGGCGTGGTCTACCGACCGTTGGCAGACCCCGAAGCCTGGGTGCACCTGCTGATCCTCACGCGCTCGCAATCACGCTCGCTGCTGGTCGAGGCGTTCATGGGGGTGGTCGGTGAAATGCTGCAAGGCCGGCCGGCGCTGGCTTAATCCGGGCAAAAAAATACCTCTGCGCGAGGGTAATGCCGTTCAGTTTTTGTAGGAGCGAGCTTGCTCGCGAAAAACCACAGGCGCCGCGTTCAATCAGGAAACACGCGTTATCGTTGACGTTTTTCGCGAACAAGCTCGCTCCTACAGAGGGCGATGTACGCTTAACTGAACAGCATTACCCTACGCGAGGGGTATTTTTCTACAGGCTGCTGCGTACAGGCGCGGCCGAAGCTGCGCCCGTTGCCGAATCAGGCCAGTTTCTTGTGGCGTACCCGGTGCGGTTGGGCAGCGGCTTCGCCCAGGCGCTTTTTACGGTCCGCTTCGTACTCGGTGTAGTTACCTTCGAAGAACACCGCTTGCGAATCATCCTCGTAAGCCAGGATGTGAGTCGCCACGCGGTCAAGGAACCACCGATCGTGAGAGATCACAATGGCGGCGCCCGGGAAGTCCAGCAGGGCTTCTTCCAGGGAACGCAGGGTTTCAACGTCAAGGTCGTTGGACGGTTCGTCGAGCAGCAACACGTTGCCGCCCTCTTTCAAGGTCAGGGCCAGGTGCAGGCGGCCACGCTCACCACCGGACAGGTCCTTGACGAACTTCTGCTGGTCGCCGCCCTTGAAGTTGAAGCGACCCACGTAGGTACGCGCCGGGATTTCATAGTTGCCGATACGGATCTGGTCGGAGCCGTCGGAAATCTGCTGGAATACCGTCTTGCTGCCATCGAGGTCTTCACGGCTCTGGTCCACACAGGCCAGTTGCACGGTTTCGCCGATCTCGATGCTGCCCGAATCCGGGGTTTCCTTGCCCATCAGCATGCGGAACAGCGTGGATTTACCCGCACCGTTACCGCCGATAACGCCGACGATCGCGCCTTTTGGCATGGAGAACGACAGGTTGTCGATCAGCACGCGGTCGCCATAGCCTTTGGAAACGTTCTTGAACTCGATGACCTTGTCACCCAGGCGCGGACCGGCCGGGATGTAGATCTCGTTGGTCTCGCTGCGCTTCTGGAATTCCTGCGACTGCATTTCTTCAAAGCGTTGCAGACGGGCCTTGGATTTGGACTGACGGGCCTTGGCGCCTTTGCGCACCCACTCCAGTTCTTCCTTCATGGCTTTTTCATGGGCCGATTGCTGCTTGGATTCGGCGGCCAGACGGTCGGACTTGGCTTCCAGCCAACCGGAGTAGTTGCCCTCGTAAGGGATACCGGCGCCACGGTCGAGTTCGAGGATCCAGCCGGCGACGTTGTCGAGGAAGTAACGGTCGTGCGTGATCGCTACCACGGTGCCTGGGAAATCGTGCAGGAAGTGCTCCAGCCAGGCGACGGAATCGGCGTCCAGGTGGTTGGTCGGTTCGTCGAGCAGCAGCATGTCGGGAGCCGACAGCAGCAGGCGGCACAGGGCCACGCGGCGCTTCTCGCCACCGGACAGGAACTCGACCTTGGCGTCCCAGGCCGGCAGGCGCAGGGCGTCGGCGGCGACTTCGAGCTGGCGCTCCAGGTTATGACCGTCGCCGGCCTGCAGGATGGCTTCGAGCTTGGCCTGTTCGGCGGCCAGCTTGTCGAAGTCGGCATCCGGCTCGGCGTAGGCGGCGTAGACCTCGTCCAGGCGCGCCTGGGCGTCCTTGATCACGCTGACGGCCTCTTCGACCACTTCACGCACGGTCTTGGTCGGGTCCAGGATCGGCTCCTGGGGCAGGTAGCCGATGTTCAGCTCCGGCATCGGGCGGGCTTCGCCTTCGAACTCGGTGTCGACGCCGGCCATGATTTTCAGCAGCGTGGATTTACCCGAACCGTTGAGGCCGAGCACGCCGATCTTGGCGCCTGGAAAAAAGGACAGCGAAATGTTTTTCAGGATTTCCCGCTTCGGCGGAACAACTTTTCCCAGCCGATGCATGGTGAAGACGTATTGAGCCATGGTGAACCTAGCGTCAGTGACTGATGAATTAAGCGGACGAAGCCCGTGCCAGGCCATGCGCCGCGCGGGCCGTTGACTATCATCAATGCCGGCGAGCGAAAAAAAGCCTGAATATCTGGGGCTGGAACGCCCCCGCGTAACCGGCAAAGCTACCTGAATGCGCTGGGGCAGTCCAGCCAGGCGGGACTGGCACTTTGCCACAACTCAAGGCATGCTAGCCGCCCTCCGGGCGTCCGGCTTATAGTGCACGTCGCGCGCCAGTCCAGCCAACCGCAGGATCACAGCTTGTCCAAAGTCACGCCGCCCACGCCCTTGCGCGCCGCTCATCTAGCGCCCGGAGCCCCCCTGCACGGCACCTTCAAAGGCGCGTTGGCAACGCTTGTGCTGGTGTTGCTCGCGTTATTGTTCTGGCAACTGCTCGACCAATTGCAGCAAAACCAGAAAAACCAACAGCAATACACCATCGACTACAGCGCCGACCTGGCCGAACAGATCAGCCAGAATATGGCCCTCAGCGCACAGATCGCCTTGAATCTGCTGCCGATGGTCGAGCCGCCGCGCAACGTCGAACAACAACTGGCCCTGATGCGCACGTTGCAGCGCTCATTTCCCGAACTGCGCAGCTTCGCCCTGCTCGCCCCCAGTGGCGCCTTGATCAGCGACACCGCCAACGACAGCCAGGACAGTGCCCTGCTCGAAGAACTGGTCAAGCGCAGTCACGCCCAAGCCTATTACCTGAGCAACGACAGCGATGGCACCGTCATCTATCTGTTGCTGCACCAGCCCAGCGGTGGCTCGAAACTGTACTGGGCGCTGCGCCTGACGCCTACTTACCTGGCCAACCTGACGCGCCAGGATGCCCAGGGCCAGCGCCCGATGTGGGCGATCGAGAACCGCCTGAACCACCGCGTGGTCAGCCGCGACAGCGGCATGCCAGCACCCTGGGCCACTGCGTTGACCCCGGACGAGTTGAATAAAAGTGTGCTGGTCACACCCTTGAGCAAAAGTGACTGGCAACTGCACGGGCTGTTCGACCGCAGCGCGGTGCTCGAACAACTGCTGCCGGCCTTTATCGGCAAATGCCTGCTGGGCCTGGCATTTTCGCTGATCCCGGTGATCGTGCTGCTGAACATGCGCCGGCGCCAGCGCCAGGTGAATGAGGGCCGCCGACGTTACCAGGATATTTTCGAAGGCACCGGCGTGGCCTTGTGCGTACTCGATCTGTCGGGCGTGAAGGCGTTCTGCGACAAGACCCAGGTGCAGGACAGCGAACAATTGCACGCCTGGATGCAGGCCAACCCCGCCGAGCGGCGCAAGCTGCTCAAGGAGTTGCGCGTCACCGAGATCAACCAGATGGCGGTGCGCCTGTTGGGCGTCAGCTCCTGCGAGCAGGCCTGGGAGCGCCTGATTGACGATGGCCCGCACAATGCCACCTCGATCGGCCACCAGGTGCTGGAAGCCGTACTGACCCGGCAAAAACAACTGGAGCTGGAAATCCAGCTCAACGATGTGATGGGCAACGAACAATACCTGTGGCTGGTCATGCGTCTGCCGGAACAGCAGGATGACATCAGGGCGGTCATCCTCAGCATCAGCGATATCACCAGCCGCAAGCTGATCGAGCTGTCGCTGGTCGAGCGCGAGAGTTTCTGGTCGGATGTGGTACGCACCGTGCCGGACCACCTGTATGTGCAGGACGTGGTCAGCCAGCGCATGATCTTCAGCAACCATCACCTGGGCCATACCCTCGGCTACAACAGGGCCGAACTGCAGAAAATGGGCGAGTACTTCTGGGAAATCCTGCTGCATCCCGAAGACGCCGAGCATTATCAGGACGCGCGTCAACAGCAACGCGAGGTGGGTTATACGACCCAACTGCACTGCCAGCTGCGCTTTCGTCACCGCAACAACCAGTGGCGACGCTTCGACATTCGCGAACAGGCCCTGGCCACGGACACCTCGGCGGCGGTCACACGGATCATCGGCGTGGCCAAGGACATCACCGACCAGATCGAGGCCAGCGAATCCCTGCGCGACAGCGAACAACGCTACCGCATGCTGGCCGAAAGCATCAGTGACGTGATCTGTTCCACCGACAGCCGACTGGCCCTCAACTACGTCAGCCCATCGGTCAACGCCGTGCTGGGGTATGACGTGGACTGGGTGTTCAAGAACGGCTGGCAGTCGATCATTGCCAACCCGCAGCAGCTCACCGGCATGTATGGCCTGATGGAACAGGTCAGCCGTGCCGTGGGTAATCCCGAGGCGCTGAACAGCCTGCGCGATGAGGTGCAGACCCAACTGTTCCTGTTCGACTGCCTGCGCGCCGATGGGCGCAAAGTGCCGATCGAGCTGCGCGTGGTGCTGGTGTGGGACGAACATGGCGCGTTTGAAGGCATCCTCGGCGTCGGCCGTGATATCAGCCAGCAACGCCGCGCGGAAAAAGACCTGCGCATGGCGGCCACGGTGTTCGAACACTCCACCTCGGCGATCCTGATCACCGACCCGGCCGGCTATATCGTACAGGCCAACGAAGCCTTCAGTCGGGTCAGCGGTTACGCCGTCAGCGATGTACTCGACCAGTTGCCGAACATGCTCACCGTCGACGAACAGCAGGAAGCCCACCTGCGCTACGTGCTCAAGCAATTGCACCAGCACAGCACCTGGGAAGGTGAAGTGTGGCTCAAGCGCCGCAATGGCGAGCACTACCCGGCCTGGGTCGGTATCACGGCAGTGTTCGATGATGAAGGCGACCTGGCCAGCTACGTGTGTTTCTTCAGCGATATCAGCGAGCGCAAGGCCAGCGAACAGCGCATCCACCGCCTGGCCTACTACGACGCCTTGACCCACCTGCCCAACCGCACGCTGTTCCAGGACCGCCTGCACACCGCGTTGCAATCGGCCGAGCGGCAGAAATCGTGGGTGGTGCTGATGTTCCTCGACCTCGACCGCTTCAAGCCGATCAACGACTCCCTGGGCCATGCCGCGGGCGACCGTATGCTCAAGGAAATGGCCACGCGCCTGCTCGGTTGCGTGGCCGAAGACGACACCGTGGCACGGATGGGCGGCGACGAGTTCACCCTGCTGCTGCAACCGCGTATCAACCGCGAAATGGCGCTGAACCGTGCCATCACTGTGGCCGAACAGATACTGGCCAGCCTGGTGAAGCCGTTCGTGCTCGAAGGCCGTGAGTTCTTCGTCACCGCCAGCATCGGCATCGCCCTGAGTCCCCAGGACGGTAACGAGCTGAGCCAGCTGATGAAAAACGCCGACACGGCGATGTACCACGCCAAGGAGCGCGGCAAGAACAACTTCCAGTTCTACCAGGCCGACATGAACGCCAGCGCCCTGGAGCGCCTGGAACTGGAAAGCGACCTGCGCCACGCCCTGGAACAGGACGAATTCGTGCTCTATTACCAGCCGCAGTTCAGCGGCGACGGCAAACGCCTGACCGGCGCCGAAGCCCTGCTGCGCTGGCGTCATCCACGCCGCGGCCTGGTGCCGCCGGGGGATTTCATTCCGGTGCTCGAAGAGCTGGGTCTGGTGGTGGATGTGGGCGACTGGGTGATCAGCGAAGCCTGTCGCCAGCTCAAGACCTGGCACCAGAACAAAGTGCGAGTGCCGAAAGTCTCGGTCAACATCTCGGCGCGACAGTTCTCCGACGGGCAGTTGGGCACGCGCATCGCCACCATCCTCAAGGACACCGGCCTGCCACCGGCGTGCCTGGAGCTGGAGCTGACCGAAAGTATCCTGATGCGCGAAGTCAACGAAGCCATGCAGATCCTCGCCAGCCTGAAAAACCTGGGGCTGAGCATTGCGGTCGACGACTTCGGCACCGGTTATTCATCGCTCAATTACCTCAAGCAATTCCCCATCGACGTCCTGAAGATCGACCGCACCTTCGTCGACGGCCTGCCCTCCGGCGAGCAGGATGCGCAGATCGCCCGCGCCATCATCGCCATGGCCCACAGCCTGAACCTGGCGGTGATCGCCGAGGGCGTGGAAACCCACGAGCAGTTGGACTTCCTGCGCGAGCATGGCTGCGATGAAGTGCAGGGCTACCTGTTCGGGCGGCCGATGCCGGCGAATCGGTTCGAGGCGCAGTTCAGCAATGATGCGCTGTTCATGTTTGACTGAGATGTGTGGTGAGGCCACTGGCCTCATCGGGGGCAAGCCCCCTCCCACACTTGAATGTGTTCGCAGATCAAAATGTGGGAGGGGGCTTGCCCCCGATGAGGCCGGCACAGTCACCACCCACACCCAGATGAGCCCCACTTGTCCGCGACATGATGTCCTTTCATATGCCATCCAAAACCCATTGGGTTAGAATGCCCTCCTTTTCTGCCCCCGATCCTTGAGGACCGCCATGTTCAGCCGTGATTTGACTATTGCCAAGTACGACGCCGATCTCTTCGCCGCCATGGAGCAAGAAGCCGTGCGCCAGGAAGAGCACATCGAGCTGATCGCTTCGGAAAACTACACCAGCCCTGCGGTGATGGAGGCTCAAGGCTCGGTACTGACCAACAAGTACGCCGAAGGCTACCCAGGCAAGCGCTACTACGGTGGTTGCGAGTATGTAGACGTGGTTGAGCAGTTGGCCATCGACCGTGCCAAAGAACTGTTCGGCGCCGATTACGCCAACGTCCAGCCGCACGCAGGTTCCCAGGCCAACAGCGCGGTGTACCTGGCCCTGCTGCAAGGTGGCGACACCATCCTGGGCATGAGCCTGGCCCACGGCGGCCACCTGACCCACGGCGCCAGCGTGTCCTCCTCCGGCAAGCTGTACAACGCCGTTCAATACGGTATCGATGCCAATGGCCTGATCGACTACGACGAAGTCGAGCGCCTGGCGGTCGAGCACAAGCCAAAAATGATCGTGGCCGGTTTCTCTGCCTACTCGCAGATCCTGGATTTCCCGCGCTTCCGCGAAATCGCTGACAAGGTCGGTGCTTACCTGTTCGTCGACATGGCGCACGTGGCCGGTCTGGTCGCTGCTGGCGTCTACCCGAACCCGGTGCCTTACGCCGATGTGGTCACCACCACTACCCACAAGACCCTGCGCGGTCCACGTGGCGGCCTGATCCTGGCGCGCGCCAATGCCGAGATCGAGAAGAAGCTCAACTCCGCCGTATTCCCGGGCGCCCAGGGTGGCCCGCTGGAACACGTGATCGCGGCCAAGGCGATCTGCTTCAAGGAAGCGCTGCAACCTGAGTTCAAGACCTACCAGCAACAAGTGGTCAAGAACGCCAAGGCCATGGCCGGCGTGTTCATCGAGCGCGGTTTTGACGTGGTGTCCGGCGGTACCGAGAACCACCTGTTCCTGCTGTCGCTGATCAAGCAGGACATTTCCGGTAAAGATGCTGACGCTGCCCTGGGCAAAGCCTTCATCACCGTGAACAAGAACTCCGTGCCGAACGACCCACGTTCACCGTTCGTCACCTCCGGCCTGCGCTTCGGCACGCCGGCTGTGACCACCCGTGGCTTCAAGGAAGCCGAGTGCAAGGAACTGGCCGGCTGGATCTGCGACATCCTGGCGGACCTGAACAACGAAGCCGTGATCGACGCGGTACGTGAGAAGGTCAAGGCCATCTGCAAGAAGCTGCCGGTGTACGGCGCCTGATTGCAGTTGCTTGAATGAAAAGCCCGGCTCTTGAGCCGGGCTTTTTTATTCCAATTTGAAATGCGGTCAAGTGTGGGAGGGGGCTTGCCCCCGATGGCAATCTATCAGTCGCTGCCTGTGGTGACTGACACTCAGCTATCGGGGGCAAGCCCCTCCCACATTTGGTTGCATTTCAAGTCAGGTGGGTTGGTAGACCCTGGCAAACCCTTCTCGAATCTTGTCTTCCGGCAATTCATCGGCAATAAACACAATCACACTTTCCCGCGTCTCACCTTCGGCCCACTCGGTGTCCCAATCGAAGCCGTAGAGCTTCAGCACGCCCTGAAACACCATGCGCCGATCCTCTCCGGCAATGTTCAGCACGCCCTTGTAGCGCAGCAGTTGCTTGCCATGGTCTTCCAGCAGCTCGTTCATGAACTCACTGAGGCGGTCGATATCCAGCGGCTGGTCGGTGCGCAGTACCAGGCTGGAAATACGATCGACCGATGGCGCAGCGCTGACCGGGCGCAGGCTCATGCCGGCGTTGAGGTTGAAGCCGCGCACATCCAGTAACTCGGCCAGGTCGATCTTGCCATGCTCCAACACCCGGATCGGTGCGCGGCGATTGATGCGGGTCAGGCGTTCGCTGAGGGCGTTGAAGGAGGCTTCGTCCACCAGGTCGCGCTTGCTCACCAGCAGGCGGTCGGCAAAGCCGATCTGGGCCTGTGCGATGGTCTGGGTCAGGTGTTGCTCGGCGTGGGCCGCGTCCACCAGGGTGATGATGCCGTCGAGGATATAGCGCTCGCGCAGTTCTTCGTCGATGAAAAAGGTCTGGGCCACCGGCGCGGGATCGGCCAGGCCGGTGCACTCGATCACCAGACGGTCGAAGGCGATTTCGCCGCTGTCCAGCCGCTCGAGCAGCAAGTACAGCGCCTTGGTCAAATCGGTATGGATGGTGCAGCACACGCAGCCGTTGGAGAGGGTCATGACCTGTACCGGCTCTGCGCCCAACAGTTGGGTATCGATGCCGGCATCACTGAATTCGTTTTCGATCACGGCGATTTTCAAGCCGTGTTCGGCCTTGAGCAGATGGCGCAGCAAGGTGGTCTTGCCGGCGCCGAGAAAGCCGCTGAGCACGGTGACCGGAATGGGAGAGGACACAGACAGTTCTCCTTATATCTGAAGGAACATAAAACAAATGTGGGAGGGGGCTTGCCCCCGATGGCGGTGTGTCAGGCACTGATGTGTCGCTGATACACCGCTATCGGGGGCAAGCCCCCTCCCACATGGAATCACTACTGGCCCGAGTGCCGGGTCAGCAGCACTTGGGCCCACCCTTGCCGCCGTAACGGGCCTCCTGGCGTTCGCGGAAGAACGCCTTGTAGTCCATCATCGGCTTGTCCGGGTGCTTGGTTTGCATATGCTCGACGTACGTGTCGTAGTCGGGCATGCCGACCATCAGGCGCGCGGCCTGACCGAGGTATTTACCGAGGCGACTGATGTCATTGAACATGGGTGCAATCCTCGGTTATGCGTCCGGTACGGCCTGGAACGGCGCTTCTTTATCCGTACGCTCTTTGTTGCCCCAGGCGGCAATGCCGACCTTGAGCGCATAGAACAGGATGCTGAACACCACGAACAGGAACAGCGCCGTCAGCGTTGCGTTGGTGTAGGCGTTGTAGATCACGTGCTGCATCTGGTCGATGCTCTTGGCCGGGGCGAGGATCTGGCCATTGGCCAGGGCATCGCTGTATTTCTTCGCCAGCGACAGGAAGCCGATTGCCGGGTTGGCGTCGAACAGCTTGATAAAGCCCGCCGTGGTGGTGCAGATCAACAGCCAGACGGCCGGCACCAGGGTCACCCAAATGTAGCGCTGACGCTTCATTTTGATCAGCACAACCGTGGCGAGCATCAGCGCGATCCCGGCCAGCATCTGGTTGGAGATACCGAACAGCGGCCACAAGGTGTTGATGCCGCCCAGTGGGTCGATCACGCCCTGGTACAGCAGGTAACCCCACATTGCCACACAACCGGCGGTGGCGATGAGGTTGGCGGTCCAGGATTCGGTGCGCTTGAGCGACGGCACGAAGGAGCCGAGCAGGTCCTGCAGCATGAAACGGCCGGCACGGGTACCGGCGTCGACCGCCGTCAGGATGAACAGCGCTTCGAACAGGATCGCAAAGTGGTACCAGAACGCCATGGTGTTTTCACCCGGCAGTACGCTGTGCAGAATCTGCGCGATACCCACCGCCAGGGTCGGTGCACCACCGGCACGGGCCAGGATGGTGGTTTCACCGATGTCATGGGCCACGGCCGACAGCGCCTCGGGGGTGATTGCAAAGCCCCAGCTGCTGACAGTCTGCGCCACGGTCACCACGTCGCTACCGACAATCGCCGCCGGGCTGTTCATGGCGAAGTACACGCCAGGCTCGATCACCGACGCGGCAACCATCGCCATGATGGCCACGAACGACTCCATCAGCATGCCGCCGTAACCGATGTAGCGCGCATGGCTTTCATTGGCCAGCAGCTTGGGCGTGGTGCCCGAGGAGATCAGCGCATGGAAACCGGAGACCGCGCCGCAGGCAATGGTGATGAACAGGAACGGGAACAGGCCGCCCTTCCACACCGGGCCGGTGCCGTCGATGAACTGGGTAAGCGCCGGCATTTTCAGGTCAGGCATGGTGACCAGGATGCCAATCGCCAGCGCGATGATGGTGCCGATTTTCAGGAACGTCGACAGGTAGTCACGCGGGGCCAGGATCAGCCATACCGGCAATACTGCGGCAACAAAACCGTAGCCGATCAGCATCCAGGTGATCTGGATGCCGGTAAAGGTGAAGGCCTTGGCCCACACCGGGTCAGCGGCGATCTGCCCGCCCAGCCAGATCGAACCCAGCAGCAACAGCACGCCGATGATCGAAATCTCGCCAATGCGGCCCGGGCGGATGTAACGCATGTAAATGCCCATGAACATCGCGATCGGGATGGTCGCCATCACCGTGAAGATGCCCCACGGGCTCTCGGCCAGGGCCTTGACCACGATCAGCGCCAGCACCGCGAGGATGATGATCATGATCAGGAAGCAGCCGAACAGCGCAATGGTCCCGGGAATGCGGCCCATTTCTTCGCGGACCATGTCGCCCAGGGAACGGCCGTTACGCCGGGTGGACAGGAACAGAATCATGAAATCCTGCACCGCACCGGCCAGCACCACACCGGCAATCAGCCAGAGCGTGCCGGGCAGGTAACCCATTTGCGCCGCCAATACCGGGCCGACCAGAGGGCCCGCGCCGGCAATCGCCGCAAAGTGGTGACCGAAAAGGATGTGTTTATTGGTCGGCACGTAGTCCAGACCGTCGTTGTTGACCACTGCGGGGGTTGCTCGCCGTGGGTCCAGTTGCATCACGTTATTGGCGATGAACAGGCTGTAATACCGGTACGCGACCAGGTAGATGGCCACCGCAGCGACCACAATCCACAAGGCGTTGATCGCCTCGCCGCGGCGCAAGGCCACTACGCCGAGGGCGCACGCTCCTACGATTGCCAGCACCAGCCAGGGGAGATGGCGTAGCAGGCTATTATTATTTTTCATTTTTATATTCCAGCCAGGGTGGACAGAAAGGACAGCCAGCCCGAGTTTAGCGCTGTTGGCCTTAAAGGCCACCCCCTTCCTTGGTCTAGAGCCCTGCCGATGCAAAAAAAGCAGAAATAAAGGCTGGGTGATGGCGCCGCGGTGGCTGCATTGCTGGAAACCTGGAATCCAACACAGGTCAAAATGTGGGAGGGGGCTTGCCCCCGATAGCAGTGTGTCAGGCGCTGATAGATCGACTGACCTGCCGTCATCGGGGGCAAGCCCCCTCCCACATGGGTTGTGCGGTGTTGGTGATTACTCGAACAGCGCATCCAGCGCCTGTTCCAGGCGCGTGACCCCAATCACCTGCAATCCTGGCGGCATTTCCTTCGGCGCATTGCCCTTGGGCACGATCGCCCGCTTGAAGCCATGCTTGGCCGCCTCTTTCAAGCGCTCCTGGCCACTGGGCACCGGGCGCACTTCGCCCGACAACCCCACCTCGCCAAACACCAGCAAGTCATGGGGCAACGGCCGATTGCGCAGGCTGGACATCACCGCCGCCATCAACGCCAGGTCGGACGCGGTCTCCAGCACCTTGACCCCGCCCACCACGTTAAGGAAGACGTCCTGATCGTGAGTCGGAATGCCGCCATGGCGGTGCAATACCGCCAACAGCATGGCCAGGCGGTTCTGATCCAGGCCGAGGGTGACCCGGCGCGGGTTGGCCAAATGGCTGTCATCCACCAGCGCCTGGACTTCCACCAGCATCGGGCGAGTGCCTTCCCATGTCGCCATCACGACGCTGCCCGGGACTTCTTCCTGGGCGCGGGTGAGAAAGATCGCCGAGGGGTTGGAGACTTCTTTCAGCCCCCTGTCAGTCATGGCAAACACACCCAACTCGTTCACCGCGCCAAAACGGTTCTTCACCGCCCGCAGCAACCGCAGGCGGCCATCGGATTCACCTTCGAAATACAGCACGGTATCCACCATGTGTTCCAGCACTCGCGGCCCGGCCAGCGCGCCCTCCTTGGTCACGTGGCCGACCAGGAAGATCGCCGTGCCGCTCTGCTTGGCATAGCGCACCAACAGCGCCGCGCTTTCACGCACCTGGGATACGCCGCCGGGCGCCGATTGCAGTTGCTCGGTGAAAATCGTCTGGATCGAGTCGATCACCATGACCTTGGGCTTTTCGATGCGCGCCGTGGCGATGATGCTTTCGATGCAGGTTTCGGTCATGACCCGCAGTTGGTCCTGGGGCAGGCCCAGACGACGGGCGCGCATGGCCACTTGTTGCTGGGACTCTTCCCCGGTGACGTACAGCGCCGGCATGCGGCTGGCGATGCTGCACAGGGTTTGCAGCAGGATCGTGGATTTACCGATGCCGGGGTCGCCGCCGATCAGCACAACCGAGCCGTCCACCAGGCCACCGCCCAATACCCGGTCCAGCTCGCCGGAGGCCGTGGAGAAACGCGGGATCTCTTCGACGCTGACTTCGGCCAGGGTCTTGATCTGCGCTTGTTGCCCGGTCCAGCCGGCACGGCCGGTGGGCGCTGCGGCGCCACCGCTTTCAATCATGGTTTCAGTCAGGGTGTTCCACGCACCGCACTCGCCGCACTGGCCCGCCCATTTGGGAAAGGTCGCGCCGCACTCGGTGCAGCCGTACATGCGCTTGGCCTTTGCCATTGAAGAACCTCCAACCGAAAAACCGCGATGATAGCTCAGCGCGGCGTCGGGGTCCGGATTTCACCGTTGGCCAAGCGTGAAGCGCTGTTGCCGATGGGGTCTTCGGCGTTCAGGTCGGCGCCCTTGGCCTTCAATTCGCTTAACAATTCCACGCGTTTGAATAGCCCGGCGTACATGGCGGCCGTCTGCCCCGCGCCGTTGCGTTGGTCGGGGTTGCAGTCGGTGGCCAGCAAGCGCTGGGCGATTTGCAGTTCGCCTTTGAAAATCGCGCCCATCAGCGCGGTGTTGCCGCGCTTGTCCTGCACGCAGGCGTCGGCGCCGGCGGCCAACAGGCGCTCAACGTAGGCACTCTGGCCGTGATAGGCGGCGAGGATCAAGGCGGTGTAGCCCTTGTCGTCCTGGGTATTCAGGGCGTAGCCCGACTCAATGAAAGTGTTGAGCATGTCGAGGTCGCCACGACGGGCGGCGTCGAAATAATAGTCCTGAAGCTGCGCCTTGAGCGCACCAGGGTCATTGGATAGGGGTTGTTCGGCCAGCACACTGAACGAACAGCAGGCCAGCAGTGCCCATATGAACGTACGCATGATCAAGATCCTTTAAAAAGATCCCCTTGCAGGAGCGCGCTTGCTCGCGAAAAACGTCAACGATAACGCGTGCATCCTGGATGAATGCGCTGCCTTTGAGTTCTTCGCGAGCAAGCTCGCTCCTACAGGAGGGCGTGGTTAATCGCTCAGTTTGTCAGCCAGTGCTTTCACACGCGCCAAGTCACCCTTGGCCACCTTGGCCACACCGGTGCCGTACTCCGGGTCGGCCTTGTAGAGGAACGACAGGATGATGTGCTTGCTTTCATCATCGGTGGTCGCCAGCGAGCCGCCGAAGTTGTCGATCAGGTCCTGACGTTCTTTCTTGCTGTAGGAGCGATACAAGTCACCGGCCTGCTTGAAGTTCTGCTCACGCTGAATCTTCGCCTGCTGGGTGCTGCCCGACAGCGGCGACTGGCTGTAGCGCGCAGCTTGTGGCTCTTCCCGTGGCAACAGGCGGCTTGGCTGATAGTTCACGCCGGTGGTGGTCTTGCCGAAGTTCAACGCGCCGTCCTGGTTGCCGTTGTTGACGGTGACCCGTGGGGCGTTGATCGGCAGTTGCAGGGCATTGGCGCCCAATCGGTACATTTGCGTGTCGGCGTAGGAGAACACCCGACCTTGCAGCAGGCGGTCTTCCGACGGCTCGATACCCGGCACCAGGTTGGCCGGGGCCATCGCCACTTGTTCGGTCTCCTGGAAAACATTGGCCGGGTTGCGATTGAGCACCATTTGCCCGACTTTGCGCTCCGGCACATTCGGCCAGATCTTGGTGGCGTCCAGTGGGTCGAAATCGAACTTGGCCAAGTCTTCAGGTTTCAACACCTGCACATACAGGTCCCACTTGGGGAAGTCGCCCTTGTTGATATGGGTGACCAGGTCATTGGTCATATGGCTGTAGTCACGCCCTTGCACTTCGGTGACTTGCTTGGGGTCAAGGTTCTTGATGCCTTGCAGGCTCTTCCAGTGAAACTTGACGTAGTGCACTTCACCCTTGGCGTTGATCAACTTGTAGGCATGTACGCCGTTGCCGTCCATCTCCCGGTAACTGGCCGGTGTGCCGGAGTCCGAGTACAACTCGGTCAGTGTGCGCGTGGACTCGGGAACATGGGAGAAGAAGTCGAAACGACGCGAGTCATCGTCCAGGTTAGTGCGCGGGTCCGGTTTGAACGCGTGGACCATGTCCGGGAACTTGATGGCATCGCGAATGAAGAACGTCGGGAAGTTATTACCGACCAGGTCCCAGTTGCCTTCGGCGGTATAGAACTTGGTGGCGAAGCCCCGTGGGTCGCGCAGGGTTTCCGGGGAATGGTTTCCGTGGACCACGGCCGAGAAGCGCACGAATACCGGCGTGGCTTCACCGGCGGCAAATACCTTGGCCTTGGTCAGGTCGCTGAGGTTGTCGGTCACGGTGAAGGTGCCATGGGCGCCCGTGCCACGGGCATGCACCACGCGCTCGGGGATACGTTCGCGGTCGAAGCGCTGCAGCTTCTGAATCAATTGAACGTCCTGCAGCAGCACGGGGCCATTGGCGCCGGCCGTCTGCGAGTTCTGGTTATCGCCAACGGCGGCGCCGTTGTCACGGGTCAGGTTGGCGGCTTGCACGGAGAGGGTCAGCAGGCTGGCGGTCACCAACGCCAAGGCTTGGCGTGCCGACACGGGCCTGCGATTGATTGAATGGTTCATCAAGGTTTCCTCTGGTTTTTTTAGTGCACATTCAGTTGTGCTTGCCAGAGGCTAGTGACCTGCGGGTCAGAAGATAAATAGAAAAACCCCACAGGCCCGATTGAGAAAAAAATGTGGTAACCCGCTGAAATTAGGCCTATTCCGCGCGCGATTGGTGGCACTTTGCAAACTAATTGCGTTTTAATGTGTCGATAAAAACCAACAGTGTTAAAGGTTGTGTCGCGCGAGCCCGCTACGACTGACTTACACTGACCTCCACCCTTCTCATCTGTAACAAGGAATAACTTATGGGCGTGATCAGTGAGTTCAAGGCCTTCGCGGTCAAAGGTAATGTGGTCGACATGGCCGTTGGTATTATCATCGGCGCCGCGTTCGGCAAAATTGTTTCCTCGTTTGTAGGCGACGTGGTGATGCCGCCCCTCGGCCTGTTGATCGGTGGCGTAGACTTCGGCGACCTGGCAATCACGCTTAAAGCCGCGCAAGGCGATGCACCCGCCGTGGTGCTGGCATACGGCAAGTTCATCCAGAGCGTGGTCGACTTTTTGATCGTCGCCTTCGCCATCTTCATGGGTGTAAAGGCGATCAACCGCCTCAAGCGCGAAGAGGCCGTAGCCCCGAGCCTGCCGCCGACGCCGACCAAGCAGGAAGTGCTGCTGGGCGAGATTCGCGACCTGCTCAAGGCACAGAACGACAAACCGCTCTGACCGGCAGATGCAAAAAGGCGCCTCGTGAGGCGCCTTTCTTTTACCAGTAGTTTTCCACCGCCACCTGGCCCGGGCGTCGGCTCAGGCTCAGTTGCATGTCGCGCTGCTTGAGCAACTGGCGCGTGTCATCGACCATCTGCGGGTTGCCGCAAATCAGCACGCGGGAGTGTTGCGCCGTCAATTCGATGCCAGCCGCTCGCTCCAGCTCACCGTTCTCGATCAAGGTGGTGATACGCCCGTTCAACGCGCCCGGATGCCGCTCGCGGGTGACGATAGGGATGTAGATCAGCTTGTGGGCATATTCGGCCAGGTATTCGCGCTCGCCCAGGTCCTTGATCAGCGTCTGGTAGGCCAGTTCCCTGGCCTCGCGTGCGCTGTACACCAGAACGATACGTTCAAATTTCTCCCACACCTCGAAATCCTGCAGGATCGACAGGAACGGTGCCACCCCGGTGCCGGTGCCCAGCAGCCACAGATCACGCCCGTCCACAAAGCGGTTCAGCGTCAGAAAGCCCGTGGCCTGGCGCTCCACCAGCAAGTTGTCGCCGACTTTCAGGCGGCTCAACTCACTGGTGAACTCGCCGCCTGGCACCACGATGGAAAAGAAATCGAGGTATTCGTCAAACGGCGAAGACACGATGGAATAAGCGCGCCACACGGTACTGCCATCCGCCTTGGTGACGCCCAGACGCACGAATTGGCCGGCGGTAAAGCGAAAGCCGGCATCACGCATGGTGCGCAGGGTGAAAAGGCTGGGGGTCAGCGATTGCACGTCGAGCAAGGTCTGGCGGGTAAATTTCTCAGCACTGGCCGTCATGGGGGGCTCCGTTTTGCACAGGGCCGTAGTGTCTCTCAAAGCGCACCGCGCAAACACCGGTGATTGGTAATGGCATTACCGTCAACCGAGTCGGCGGCCCCGCCAGGCCGGTAACAATCAGTCACACATAGCGCCCGGTACTGAACTAAACATTTCGCTATGAATACCTTGGAATACGCAACAACATGATGCGGAACATACACATGACATCACTTTGATATCACCCATAAACTATTGAAAAACTGAGCTCTCATTCATAATTCCGACTAACGCCCAGCCCTTGTCCACTCTGTTACAGCCTGACCCAAGGCAGTCAATGAATTTTTTTTCAGCCCCACAAGTAAGACTTATCCTACACTTTCCATTCAAGTCACATTGGGATGAGGACGTACCCAAGTCACACGAAAAACCTATGGAGAGTAATCGATGGTCAAATGGCGCAATACACGGCTGCCCAAGCTTGAAGGCGAGAGCGAAATCACCAGCGTGTTTGAAATGGTCGTCAATCACACGTATGAATTAGGATTCCAACATTGCTCATTTACGATGAGTTCTCAAGCCCCAAGCAGCCAAACAGACCCCATACATCTTGATAACCATCCGAGTGAATGGAGAAATATTTACAAACGAGCGCATTTCTTCGAAATAGACCCTGTTGTATCTCACTGCAAGAACAGTGTCCTGCCCATTGTCTGGGACCCGAAAACGTTTAGCAGTACCCCCCAGTTGTGGGAGTTGGCCCAGTCGTTTGGGGTGCACTTGGGCTGGAGTCAGGCGGTCCATGATTTCCAGGGTGTGTTCAGCATGCTCACGCTGACGCGTGGCAAAGGCGAGGTCAGCCCCGAAGAGCTTTACGAAAAGGCCGGGCAGGTGTTGTGGCTCTGCCATGCGATGCATGCAGTGGTTGCAAAAACATACGCCGACAAAGCCCATGTCAACACGTCCAGCAAATTGACCGCACGGGAGACGGAGGTCCTCAAGTGGTCCGCCATGGGCAAGACCGCTTCCGAGATCGCGGCCATTCTCTGCCTGTCCGAGCGTACGGTGGGCTTTCATATCAGCAGTACGTTCAAGAAGCTTGGGGTTCACAATAAGATCCAGGCCGTGCTCAGCGCCTCCAAAGCAGGGCTGTTTTGAACCGGACACGAAACATCGCATGTCATCGCATTGAAAAAAAAGTACCATTTGCGGCCCATTCTGAGTGTTGATTCAGCCCTTTCACAGGCTGCCTCGCCGTTCACTCAGACGGTTCCGTCGATTACCCAGAGCCTCCCCCGCCATGCCCCTGCTTGACAGCCCCTTCGCCCAGCTCGATTTGATCCGTCAGCCCGAGCAACACAATGATCCGCTGCAAGCCTTCGATGCCGCCGACGAATACCTGCTCAACCACCTCGCCGGCCAGCAACCCCCTGCGGAAACCCGTGTGCTGGTACTCAATGACAGCTTCGGCGCCCTCGCGGCCAGCCTTGCAGGCCAGGTGCAGGTGACCTCCAGCGGGGACTCGTTCCTCGCCGCCCAAGGCCTGGGAAAAAACCTGGTGCGCAACGGTAAAGCCTTTGATGCGGTAACGTTCGTACCGGCCAGCCAAGTGCCGGTCGGGCCGTTCGATCGGGTGTTGCTGCGTGTGCCGAAGACCCTGGCGCTGCTGGAAGAGCAGTTGATCCGGTTGCAGGGACAACTGGCACCGGGCGCCGAAGTGATCGCCGGGGCCATGGTCAAACACTTGCCGCGCGCCGCCGGTGAACTGCTGGAGCGTTATATCGGGCCGATGCATGCCACGCTCGCGGCAAAGAAGGCCCGGCTGCTGATCGCCACCGTCGCACAGCGCCCCGCGCCCGTATCGCCCTACCCTACCCGCTACTCGCTGGATACCCCGGCCATCGAACTGCTCAACCATGCCAACGTGTTCTGCCGCGAAGGCCTGGACATCGGCACGCGCGCGTTCCTGCCGCACCTGCCGAACAACCTGGGCGGCGCCCGCGTGGCCGACCTTGGCTGCGGCAACGGCGTATTGGCAATTGCCAGCGCGCTGCAAAATCCCGACGCGCACTACACCCTGGTGGACGAGTCCTTCATGGCGGTGCAGTCAGCTGCCGAAAACTGGCAGGCCGCGCTGGGCGGACGTGATGTCATCGTGCGCGCTGACGACGGCCTGGCCGGCCAGGACCCGCAGTCGTTGGACGTGGTGCTGTGCAACCCGCCTTTCCACCAGCAGCAGGTGGTGGGCGACTTCCTCGCCTGGCGCATGTTCCAGCAGGCGCGGGAGGCGCTGGTGGTGGGTGGAGCGTTGTATATCGTCGGTAACCGTCACCTGGGTTATCACAGCAAATTGGCGCGCCTGTTTCGCGGCGTCGAACAAGTGGCAGCCACGCCCAAGTTCGTCATTCTCAAGGCGCGCAAATAAAAAAACCCTGCCCTTCCATAAGAAGAGCAGGGCTGAAAACCGGGCCGCAAAGCCCGGATCGGGATGTCAGTGGGTCGTCAGCCCGGCCGCGTTCATGAACATGCGCATCAGGCTGGCGACGATGAACAAGGCCAGCACACTGCCGGTCCAGATCATCGCCAGCCATCCAAGGCGCCGCCACAGCGGCTGTTTCTCGGCCTGTTCGATATCGTGCAACGAAGGTTTGCCCGCCATGCTGCGATCCTCCTAGTGATAACCGTCTTCATGGGTGACCTTGCCGCGGAACACGTAGTAGCTCCAGAAGGTGTAGCCCAGGATGAACGGAATAATGAACAAGGTGCCCACCAGCATGAAGCCCTGGCTTTGCGGCGGCGCGGCGGCGTCCCAGATCGAGACTGACGGTGGAATGATGTTCGGCCACAGGCTGATCCCCAGGCCGCTGTAACCCAGGAAGATCAATACCAGCGTCAGCAGGAAGGGCGTGTAGTGCGCCCGGCGTGCCACGGCGCGGAACAACCCGTACATCGTCACCAGCACCAGCAGCGGCACGGGCAGGAACCAGAACAGGTTCGGCAGGGTGAACCAGCGCGAGGCGATTTCGGCGTGGGTCAGCGGCGTCCAGAGGCTGACGATACCGATCACCGCCAACACCACGAAGGCCAGCGGGCGCGCCAGGTTGTGCATCTGTTCCTGCAACTTGCCTTCGGTCTTCATGATCAGCCAGGTGCAGCCGAGCAAGGCATACGCCACGATCAAGGCCACGCCGCAGAACATGGTGAACGGGGTCAGCCAGTCCAGCGAGCCGCCGGCGAACTGGCGATTCACCACCGGAATGCCATCGATAAACGCCCCCAGCGCCACGCCCTGGAAGAACGTGGCCGTCAGCGAGCCGCCGATAAACGCCTTGTCCCACAGGTGGCGCTTGTGGTCCTTGGCCTTGAAGCGGAACTCGAAGGCCACGCCACGAAAGATCAGCCCGATCAACATCAGGATCAGCGGCAGGTACAACGCCGACAACACCACCGAGTAGGCCAGCGGGAATGCACCGAACAAGCCCGCGCCGCCCAATACCAGCCAGGTTTCGTTACCGTCCCACACGGGCGCCACGGTGTTCATCATGACGTCGCGGTCGGTCTTGCCCTTCACAAACGGAAACAGGATGCCGATGCCCAGGTCGAAGCCGTCCATCACCACGTACATCATGATGCCGAAGATAATGATCACGGCCCAGATCAGCGGAAGATCAATGCCCATCTCAATGCCCCTTGTGCTGGATGTCGTCGTGGTCGTTATCGGTGCCATCATCGGCAGCGGACAACGGACGCGCCGGGGTACGTTTCTGGCCAGGTCCACCCTGGGTCGGCTCGGTGACCTGGTAAACCACAGGCCCTTTGCGCACCAGACGCATCATGTAACCCAGGCCCGCGCCGAACAGCGCGAAGTACACCACCACGAACAGCACCAGGGTGATAGTCATCTGCGCCAGGCTATGCCCGGAAGAGGCATCCGCCGTGCGCATCAGCCCGTAGACCACCCACGGCTGGCGGCCGATTTCGGTGGTGAACCAGCCGGCGAGAATCGCGATCAACCCTGAAGGGCCCATCCACAACGCCAGGTACAGGAACGGCTTGGACGTGTACATCTTGTCGCCGCGGCGCAGCCACAGGCTGAACAAGCCCGTGAAGATCATCAGGAAACCCAGGCCGACCATGACCCGGAACGACCAGAACACCACGGTCGAATTAGGCCGGTCTTCAGGCGGGAAGTCCTTGAGCGCCGGCACCTGTTTATCCAGCGAGTGGGTCAGGATCAGGCTGCCCAGGTAAGGGATTTCCACCGCGTACTTGGTTTTTTCCGCCTTCATGTCCGGCCAGCCGAACAGGATCAGCGGCGTGGGCTCATTGCCGATGTTTTCCCAGTGACCTTCAATCGCGGCGATTTTGGCCGGTTGATGCTTCAAGGTGTTCAGGCCATGGAAGTCGCCGATCACCGCCTGGATCGGCGCGACGATCAAGGCCATCCACATTGCCATCGAGAGCATCTTGCGGATCGCCGGGTTGTCCTTGCCGCGCAGCAGGTGCCAGGCCGCCGACGAACCGACGAAGAACGCCGTGGCCACGAAAGCGGCAGTGGCCATATGCGCCAGGCGGTAAGGGAATGAAGGGTTGAAGACCACGGCGAACCAATCGGTCGGGATCACGCGGCCATCGACGATTTCAAAGCCTTGGGGCGTCTGCATCCAGCTGTTGGAGGAGAGAATCCAGAACGTCGAGATCAGCGTACCGATCGCCACCATCACGGTGGAGAAGAAGTGCAGGTTGCGCCCTACCTTGTTCCAGCCAAACAGCATCACCCCCAGGAAACCGGCTTCGAGGAAGAAGGCGGTGAGCACTTCGTACGTCAGCAGCGGCCCGGTGACGGCGCCGGCGAAGTCTGAAAAACGGCTCCAGTTGGTGCCGAACTGGTAAGCCATGACCAGGCCCGAAACCACGCCCATGCCGAAGTTGACGGCAAAGATCTTCGACCAGAAATGGTAGAGGTCACGGTAGGTGTCATTGCGGGTCTTGAGCCACAAGCCCTCCAGCACCGCAAGGTAACTGGCCAGGCCGATGGTGATCGCCGGGAACAGGATGTGAAACGAGATGGTGAACGCAAATTGAATTCGGGCGAGATCTAGCGCCTCCAAACCGAACATAAGTCTTCCTCTGTCAGGTAATACCGGCTGCGGGCTGGGAGCCTGCACCCACTGCCCCCACGGATATGGAGTGTGGTGAATTTCAATTCGTTTCTTTTTTTACCCGTCACGCAGGGAGTCTGGCCTTTCGACCGCCAGAACAATCCCCTGGCAGGTTTTGATCTGGATCAAGCATCGTTGAAAGAGTAGTCCCATTTGCGCTGTCCGGTTGTGTGGTCTTTTGCCGCGTGACAGCTTGCCTCACCCGAGTTATTGCAACTCTTTGTTACAACATAATGCTAATCTCGATGTCCCCTTCGGCCCCCGACCTGTACGCCCAATGCCTAGCGAACCTGCGTTGCTGTTACGTCACCACCGCCCTTTCATCGCGTTCTGGCTGGCGCGGATCTTTACCGCCAGCGGCTTCCAGATGCTGACCGTGGCCATCGGCTGGAACCTCTACCAACTGACCGGCAATGTGCTGGACCTGGGATTGGTCGGCCTGGTGGAGTTCGTGCCGCGTGTGCTGTTCATGCTGCACACCGGGCACGTGGCTGATCGCTATGAGCGACGCAAGGTCGCCGCCATCTGCCAGACCGTCCAGGCGCTGATTGCCCTGTCCCTGGCCATCGGCGGGCTGACGGGCAACGTGACCCGCGAGATGATCTTCATTCTGGCTTTCCTGCTGGGCGCCGCACGTTCATTCGAAATGCCCACCACCCAGGCAATGCTGCCCAGTATCGTACCCAGCGCACTGTTCCCCCGGGCCGTGGCGTCGTCGCAATCGGCCCAGCAATTGGCGACCATCGTCGCCCCGGCCCTCGGCGGCTTGCTCTACGCGTTCGGCAGCGTGTGGGTGTACGGCCCGACCGTGGTGCTGTACCTGATCGCCTGCGGGCTGACCCTGAACCTCCCCGCCCGCCAGACGCCGCTGAACAAAGGCAAGGCCACCCTTGACTCGTTGCTGGCCGGGATTCGCTTTATCCGCAGCCGGCCGGACATCCTCGGCGCCATCTCCCTGGACCTGTTCGCCGTACTGCTGGGCGGCGCCACCGCCCTATTGCCGGTGTTCGCCAAGGACATCCTGTTGACCGGCCCCTGGGGCCTGGGCCTGCTGCGCTCGGCACCGGCGGTGGGGGCGTTGCTGATGTCACTGTGGCTGGCGCGTTTTTCAGTGGACCGCAAAGTCGGTCGCGTGATGTTCACGGCGGTCGGTGTGTTCGGCGTAGCGACCATCGCGTTCGGGCTATCGACCTCGTTCTGGTTCTCCCTGGCGGTGCTGGTGGTGCTCGGCGCGGCGGACATGATCAGCATGGTGATCCGGGCTTCGTTCGTGCAGTTGGAAACGCCGGATGAGATGCGCGGCCGGGTGAGTGCGGTCAACGGCCTGTTTATCGGCGCGTCCAATCAACTGGGTGAGTTCGAGTCGGGGATCACCGCGCACTGGTTCGGCACGGTGCCCGCAGTGGTCATGGGCGGGATTGGTACGCTGGTGGTGACCGGGGTGTGGATCAAGCTGTTCCCGACCCTGGCCAATCGCGATCGTATGCATGCGCCGGTGGAAGAGCCCGGGCTGAAACCCACCCCATAACCCGAGCCTGAACAGGGTAAATGTGGGAGGGGGCTTGCCCCCGATAGCGGTAGATCAGTCACATCAGAGTCGACTGATAAGCCGTCATCGGGGGCAAGCCCCCTCCCACACTCAGGTCTTCAGTGTTTGCCAGACCGCCTCAGAGCACCTTGTCCAGGGTAATCGGAAACTCCCGGACCCGTTTGCCGGTGGCGTGATAGATGGCATTGGCCACCGCCGCCGCAACCCCGACAATGCCGATCTCCCCCACGCCCTTGGACCCCAGGGCATTGACGACCTCGTCGTGCTCTTCGACAAACAGCACATCAATCTCGCCAATATCGGCATTCACCGGGATGTGGTATTCGGCCAGGCTGTGGTTCATGTAGCGCCCCAGTTGATGATCGACCTGGGTCTCTTCATGCAGTGCCATGCCAATGCCCCACACCACCCCGCCGAGGATCTGGCTGCGTGCCATTTTCGGGTTGACCACACGCCCAGCCGCAACGGCGCTGACCACGCGGCTGACCTTGATGGTGCCGAGGTCCTCGTCCACGCGCACTTCGACGAACACCGCCGAATGGGTGGCGCTGGCATAGCCCTCGCGTTTCTTGTCGGGCTCGCTGTCTACCTGCGCCTCCAGCGCGTTTTCACCGCTGTCCTTGACCAACTGGGCCAACGACACACTCACATCGCCAGTATGCAACTGGCCCTCTTCGAAACGCACGGACTCGGCGTCCTTGAACACCGGGTAGACCTGCCGCGCGGTTTCCAGCAGTTTCGCATTGAGCGCTTCACAGGCCTGCTGCACGGCAGTCCCGACGGACGACACGGTAAACGAGCCGCCCTGCAAGGGCGCCGTGGGCAAGGACGAATCGCCCAGCAGGAAGCTGATATTGTCCATCGCCACGCCGCTGGCCTGGGCCGCGATCTGGGTCATCACGGTGTAGGTGCCGGTACCGATATCGGTGGTGGCGCTGCTGACGGTGAGTTTGCCGTCGCTGTCGATGCGCGCCTTGGCGCTGGCTTTCATCTGCATGGCTTCCCACACCCCGCCGGCCATGCCCCAGCCGATCAACTGGCGGCCGTCACGCATGCTGCGCGGTTCGGGGTTGCGCTGGCTCCAGCCGAAACGCTCGGCGCCTTCGCTGTAACACTCGCGCAGGGCTTTGCTCGACCAGGGTTTGTCCTCGTTCTGGTTACGCTCGGCGTAGTTGATCAGGCGCAGTTGCACCGGATCGATGGCCAGGGCACAGGCCAGTTCGTCCATGGCGCATTCCAGGCCGATCACACCCAGGGCCGCGCCTGGAGCACGCATGTCCAGTGGGGTGAATACGTCCAGCGGTACCAACTTGTAGGTCAACTGCACGTTATCGCAGTGGTAGAGCATGCCGCTCCATTCCACCACGTGTTCGCTGAAATCCTCGAAGCGCGAGGTCTGGCCGATCGCGGTATGCCCCAGCGCCAGCAGGCGCCCGTTGGCCGCGGCGCCCATCTGCAAGCGCTGCAAGGTGCGCGGGCGGTAGCCGAAGGTGAACATCTGTTGCCGGGTCAGGGTGACGCGTACCGAGCGCTTCAATGCCAGCGATGCCATGACCGCCAGCGGCAATTGGTACTGCGGGCGCAGGCCTGAACCAAAGGCACCGCCGACAAACGCGGCAAAGATGCGCACCTGGCTTTTATCCAGGCCAAACACTTTCTGCACGTAGGCCTGGCAGTTCTGCGGCCCCTGGGTCTTGTCGTGGATATGCAGCGTGCCGTCCGGCTGGTACAGCACGGTGCTGGCGTGGGGTTCCATCGGGTTATGGTGTTCGATGGGCGTGCTGTAGTGCAGATCGAGGCTGATGGCGGCGCCGGCCCATTCGGCCTGGAAATTGCCACGCGGGCCGGGCGGGGTCTGCGGCGAAGGGTGGGCCGATTCCTGCTGGGTGATCAGGTCCGTTTCGAAGTCTTCGGGCGCGTACTCAATCTCCACCAGCGAGCCGGCATGCCTGGCCAGCTCCAGGTTATCGGCGATCACCAGCGCCAGCGGCTGCCCGCTGTAGAGCACGCGGTCGTTGTACAGCGGGCGAAACGGTGAGCCGTCGGCGGCATCCGCATCGGCGAAGGCATCGTCGTAGCTGGCGATCCTGGGGCGATTGAGGTGATCAATCACTTGCACCACGCCCGGCAGCGCGAGGGCCCTGGAGGCATCGATCCGGATGACCCGGCCTTTGGCGATGGTGCTCGATACCACACTGCCATGCAGCAGGCCGTCCTCGGGAAATTCACCGGCGTAGCGCGCCTGGCCGGTGACTTTGAGCAGACCGTCGACACGGTCCAGGGGTTTGCCGATGGCACTCATGGCTGTTCTCCCGCGACCGCAGCGTCGCTCAGTGCTCGAATGATTGCGCGGCGCGCCAGCTTGATCTTGAAGCCGTTGTGTTGCAGCGGCTCGGCATCTTGCAGCAGGGCATCGGCGGCGTTACTGAAGGTTTCGCGGCTGACGGTGCGGCCGATCAGCGACGCTTCCACCGCACGGTCACGCCAGGGTTTGTGGGCCACACCGCCAAGGGCCAGGCGGGCGTCGATGATCTCGTCGCCGTCCAGCTCCAGGGCAGCGGCAACCGACACCAGCGCAAACGCGTAGGACGCGCGGTCGCGGATCTTCAGGTAATGACTGTGGCGAGCCAGGTTATCGGCGGGCAATTCCACGGCGGTGATCAGTTCGTCATCGGCCAATTGGTTGTCCCGTTGCGGCGCATCACCCGGCAGGCGGTGGAAGTCGGCAAACTCGATAACCCGCGCCCCGCCGCGCCCTTGCACATGCACCCGCGCCTCCAGCGCTGCCAGGGCCACGCACATGTCCGAGGGGTGCGTGGCGACGCATTGCGCGCTGGCGCCAAGGATGGCGTGGATGCGATTCAAGCCGGTGCGCGCCGGGCAGCCGCTGCCGGGCTCACGCTTGTTGCACGGCACCGTGGCGTCATAGAAATAGTAGCAACGGGTGCGTTGCAGCAGGTTGCCACCGGTACTGGCCATGTTGCGCAGTTGCGGTGAGGCCCCGGCAAGGATGGCCTGGGACAGCAATGGATAACGCTGCTCGATCAGCGGGTGCCAGGCCAGGTCGGCATTGCTCACCAGCGCGCCAATGAGTAGGCCGCCCTCGGCGGTTTCTTCGATGGCGCGCAGCGGCAATCCGGTGATATCAATCAAGTGTTCGGGGCGGCTGATGTTCTCTTTCATCAGGTCCAGCAGGTTGGTTCCGCCGGCAATGAAGCGTGACGCCGCGCTGCTCAGGTGCACCGCCTCGTGCACATCGGCCGGTTTGCTGTACTGGAAGGGATTCATTGCTCACCTCCGCGGTTGCCGCACGCCGGCAGCGCGTCTTCGATGGCGTCGCGGATATTGCTGTAGGCACCGCAGCGGCACAGGTTGCCGCTCATCAACTCCTGGATCTGCGCAGTGTCGTGGGCGCGGCCTTCGTTGGCCAGGCCGACCGCCGAGCAGATCTGGCCGGGGGTGCAGTAGCCGCACTGGAAGGCATCGTGCTTGATAAAGGCTTGCTGCATCGGATGCAATTGGTCGCCGTCGGCCAGGCCTTCGATGGTGGTCAGCTCGGCGCCGTCGCACATCACGGCCAGGGTCAGGCAGGCGTTTACGCGTTTGCCGTCACGCAACACGGTGCAGGCACCGCATTGGCCGTGGTCGCAGCCCTTTTTGCTGCCAACCAGGTCCAGTTGTTCGCGCAGCAGGTCCAGCAAGGTGGTCCAGGGCAGCACACTCAATTGGCGATCCTGGCCATTGACGGTCAAGCGTATCGGGTGGGCAACGTACGGCTGGGCCGCCGCGCCATTGGGGGTCGCGCTCATAAACACCTCACGGGTTGGTGTACATCCGCGGCGTTCAGGAAAATCGCCGTCTCAGAGGTACGACTTCCCGGGGTTTTGAGCGTTCAAGATGATTGATCAGTGGATATTGAGTGTTGCGGTCAACGTATTTTGCGGCGGGTTGATCGACGAATTGCTGTAGATGAAGTCCCCCGGGCCCTCGACATTCAGGTCGAACACATAGATATAGCCCATCAGCGTGCCCGCGCCATTGCACGCCTGGCTGATGTTGCCGACCTGGCACACCGCCGTGCGCTGGCCATTGAGCACCGCACCGTTGAAGCGCCCGACCGGGTTGTTACCCAGGCCCACTTCCATCACCGAAACCTTGGTTGCCCCGCGATGTGTACACATTTGAGTAACGGTGACGCGCTCCGGGATGGTTTCCGTGCAAGTGGGCGACTCGACCTTGAACACCCGCACCTCGCTCAAGGCCGGTGCAGTCGCGCCCCACGCCGGTGCTGCACCCAGCCACAGGCTGATACTGGCGATCAGCGCTAGACTCCACACGTTGGCTTTTTTCATGCTGTCGATGACCCACTGTTGAACGTCGCTGCAGTATGCCTCAAGGCCATGCGCCACACAGCCTCGGCTGCTGGTATGATGCGCCGCTTTTTCCGATCCTCTCTGAAGCCACAGGCGCTTGGCGCAGTTTGTGCTTTGACTTAGAGGTCAACAAATCACGACGCAAGATAGCGTCACAGGGAGCCGGCATGCTGGAAAAGCTGTTTCAACTCAAAGCCCACAACACCAATGTGCGCACCGAGATTCTCGCGGGTATCACCACATTCCTGGCCATGGCCTACATCCTGTTCGTCAACCCGAGCATCCTCGGCGAAACCGGCATGGACAAAGGCGCAGTGTTTGTCGCGACCTGCCTGGCGGCGGCCATCGGTTCCACCGTGATGGGCCTGATCGCCAACTACCCGATTGCGCTGGCGCCGGGCATGGGCCTGAACGCCTTCTTTACCTATACCGTGGTGCTGCACATGGGCCACACCTGGCAGGTTGCGCTGGGGGCGGTATTCATTTCGGCGGTGCTGTTCTTCCTGCTGTCGATCTTCCGTATCCGTGAGTGGATCATCAACAGTATTCCCCTGCCCCTGCGCTCGGCGATTGCTGCCGGTATCGGCCTGTTCCTGGCGCTGATCGCCCTGCACAACGCCGGTATCGTGGTCGCCAATCCGGCCACGCTGGTGGGCCTGGGCGATCTGAAACAACCGGCGCCGATCCTGGCGACCCTGGGCTTCGTGCTGATCGTCGCGCTGGAAGCCCTGGCAGTGCGCGGTGCCGTGTTGATCGGCATCCTGGCGGTGACCATTGTCTCGATCCTGCTGGGCGTCACCCCGTTCGGCGGCGTGACCTCCATGCCACCGTCACTGGCCCCCACCTTCCTGCAACTGGACATCAAGGGCGCGCTGGATATCGGCCTGGTCAGCGTGATCTTTGCGTTCCTGTTCGTCGACCTGTTCGACAACTCCGGCACCCTGATCGGCGTCGCCAAGCGCGCCGGCCTGATGGGCAAGGACGGCCATATGCCGAAAATGGGCCGTGCGCTGATCGCCGACAGTACGGCGGCCATGGCCGGCTCGCTGCTGGGCACCTCGACCACCACCAGCTACATCGAATCCGCCGCCGGCGTGAGCGCCGGTGGCCGTACCGGCTTGACCGCCATCGTGGTCGCGATCCTGTTCCTGCTGGCACTGTTCTTCTCGCCCCTGGCGGCCAGCGTACCGGCCTTCGCCACCGCGCCGGCGCTGCTGTTCGTGGCGGTGTTGATGACGTCCGGCCTGGCCGAAATCGACTGGGATGACATTACCGTGGCAGCGCCGGTGGTGATCACCGCCCTGGCGATGCCCTTCACTTACTCCATCGCCAACGGCATCGCCTTCGGTTTCATCGCCTGGACCGCCATCAAGCTGCTTTCGGGCCGCTACCGTGAGCTGAACCCGGCACTGGTGATTCTGTCGATCCTGTTCGTGATCAAGCTGGGCTGGTTCAACGCATGACTTTCGACGCCGCACACTACACCGTTCAACTGCAAGACAAGGTCACGCGTTTGCGTGACCTGCTGGCCCCCTTCGACGCGCCCGAACCGCAGGTCTTCGACTCGCCGCTGCAGAACTTTCGCCTGCGCGCCGAGTTCCGCCTGTGGCGCGAAGGCGGGGATCGCCACTACGCCATGTTCGCCCAGGATGACAAGCGCACGCCGATCCTCATTGAAGAATTTCCCATTGCCAGCCAGCGCATCAACCAATTGATGCCGCAGCTCAAGGCCGCCTGGCAAGCCAGCGCCGCCCTGAGCCACAAGCTGTTCCAGGTGGAGTTCCTGACCACCCTGGCCGGCGACGCGATGATCACCCTGTGCTATCACCGCCCGCTGGACGAACACTGGCACGCCGCCGCCAACCAGTTGGCGGCCGAGCTGGACGTGAGCATCATTGGTCGCTCCAAGGGCAAGCGCGATGTCATCGGCCGCGACTACGTGGTGGAAAAACTCGAGGTCGGCGGCCGCACGTTCAGCTACCGCCAACCCGAAGGCGCCTTCACCCAGCCCAACGGCACGGTGAACCGCAAGATGCTCAACTGGGCGTACGACGCCCTGGGCGATCGCCCGGACGACTTGCTGGAGCTGTACTGCGGCAACGGCAATTTCACCCTGCCGCTGGCAACCCGCGTGCGCAAGGTGCTGGCCACCGAAATCAGCAAGACGTCGGTCAATGCGGCCCTGAGCAACCTCGATGAAAATGCCGTGGATAACGTCACCCTGGTGCGCCTTTCCGCCGAAGAACTTACCGAGGCGCTGAATGAAGTGCGACCGTTCCGCCGCCTGCACGGCATCGACCTGAAAAGCTACGAATTCGGCAGCGTATTCGTCGACCCGCCCCGCGCCGGCATGGACCCGGACACCTGCGAACTGACCCGGCGTTTCGACAACATCCTGTATATCTCCTGCAACCCGGAGACGCTGGCGGCGAACATTGCGCAACTGCATGACACGCATCGCATTACTCAATGCGCGATGTTTGACCAGTTCCCGTGGACGCATCATATGGAATCGGGTGTGTTGCTGACTCGTCGCTAAGCCTGCCATGCGACGCTGTTACCAGTGTGTGGGGGCCGCGCTTGCCGCCTCCCACACGAGATCCTCCCTGTACAGGTGATTAAAGTTCGATAATCGAACACAACCTCCGTCGTTCATTGACCAAATTAACCATTCAGTACATTTTATCTCCACAACCAATAAAAACTGTGGAGACCCCTCTATGCCGCCTATCGTGCTGGTGCTCAACGGCCCCAATCTCAACCTGCTCGGCACCCGCGAGCCGGCCACTTACGGTCACGAAACCCTGGCTGACATCGCCGCCCTGTGTGGCCGCAGCGCTGAAAAACTCGGGCTGAGCATCGAGTTTCGTCAAACCAACCATGAAGGTGAACTGCTCGACTGGATTCACGCCGCCCGTGCCCGTTGCGCCGGGATCGTGATCAATCCGGCGGCCTGGACCCACACCTCGGTGGCGATTCGCGACGCGCTGGTGGCCAGCGAAGTCCCGGTGATCGAGGTGCATTTATCCAACGTGCATGCCCGTGAAGCGTTTCGCCATCACTCCTTTGTCTCGCCCATCGCCAAGGCGGTATTGGCCGGGTTTGGCAGCCATGGCTACCACTTGGCCCTGGAGCATTTCAGCCACTCGTTGAAAGGATGCGCGTGATGAAACCCCGTGTTCTCGCCGGCCTGATCGGCACCGGCATCCAGGCCTCCCGCACGCCCGCCCTGCATGAACAGGAAGGTGACGCCCAGGGTTTGCGCTATCTGTATCGCCTGATCGATCTGGAGGCGCTGGGCCTGGACAGCCACGCCCTGTCCGATCTGCTGCGTGCCGCTGAACAGATGCACTTCACCGGCCTGAACATTACCTACCCGTGCAAGCAGGCGATCCTGCCGTTGCTGGATGAACTGTCCGACGAGGCCAGGGGCATCGGCGCGGTTAACACGGTGGTGTTCAAAGGCGGCAAGCGCATCGGCCATAACACCGATTGCCTGGGCTTCGCCGAAGGTTTCCGACGCAACTTCAATGATGTGCCACGCCAACGCGTGGTGCAGATGGGCGCCGGCGGTGCGGGCGCGGCAGTGGCGCACGCGCTGCTGGCCGAGGGCGTGGAGCAACTGAGCATTTTCGACGTGGACACCGCCCGTGCGCGCGAGCTTGTGGATAACCTCGCCCGGAGTTTTGGCGACGGGCGCGCCCAGGTCGGCAGCCACTTGGCCAACGCCATGGCCGAGGCGCAGGGGTTGGTCAATACCACCCCGATGGGCATGGCCAAGCTGCCCGGCACACCCGTGCCGGCCGAGTGGCTACACGCCGGGCTGTGGGTGGCGGAAATCGTGTATTTCCCGTTGGAAACCCAATTGCTGCGTGCCGCCCGTACCCTGGGTTGCCGCACCCTGGATGGCGGCAATATGGCGGTGTTTCAGGCAGTGAAGGCGTTTGAGCTGTTCTGCGGCCTGACGGCGGATGCAGACCGAATGCTGGCGCACTTCCAGAGCATGAATAGCCAGCAGTAGAAACCGGAGCAAAATGTGGGAGGGGGCTTGCCCCCGATAGCGGTGTATCAGTGGCACATGCTCATCTGACAGGCCGCAATCGGGGGCAAGCCCCCTCCCACATTGATTGCACTCAGCCCTGAAATCACGTGTTCTCAAGCCTGAAGGTAACGCAACACCGACTCGCAGATCATCGCGCGATGCCGCTGCTTGATCGCCTCATCCGACAGTTCGATCTGAAAAATCTCGCTGAACGTATGGCGGTTGGATACGCGGTAAAAACTGAATGAGTTGATCAACAGGTGGACGTCCAGCGGCTCCAACCCTTCACGAAACAGTCCCATCTCAGCGCCGCGACGCAAGGTCTCACCGAGGCTCTCGAGGATTTTGCTGTTCATGTCCTTGATCGTACTGGTGCGTTTCACATACTCGGCGTTGTGGATATTTTCGATGCTGACGATGCGCACGAAATCCACGTTCTGGTCATGGTGGTCGAAGGTGAACTCCACCAGCCGGCGAATCGCTTCGCGAGGTTCCAGGGCCGTGAGGTTCATGCGGGTTTCGGTGTTGCGGATGTCGCCGTAGAGCTTCTCCAGCACCTCGACGTAGAGCTGCTCCTTGCTGCCGAAGTAGTAATAGATCATGCGCTTGGAGGTGTGGATGCGCTCGGCAATGGCGTCCACGCGGGCGCCGGACAGGCCTTGCTGAACAAACTCGACAACGGCTTCCTGGAGAATATTCTCGCGGGTCTTTTCCGGATTGTTCTTGCGACTCTTGCGCGGTGCATCTGACACGGCAGAGAGGTCGGGAGTCAGGGTCATGGTGCGCTCACGGCGTTTTTATGCAGGCCCGATTATGGGCCGAGGCGCTCCCCGAAGGAAGCACCCCAACCGCCGTTATAAACGTGCCTGGCGCACCGCACCGCTGCGCGACTTGGCCATTGCCGCCAGACGCACGGCCACGTTGGCCGCGCCATAGCCGGCATAGCCGTTCTTGCGCTGGATGATCTCAAAGAAAAACCGGCCCTCGAAGGCTTCGGTGTAGACGTGAAACAGCTCACCGCCCTGGGCGTCACGGTCGTACAGCACGTTGTAGTACGCCAGTTCGCTGAGAAACTCATCGTCGAAATCAAAGCGTGCGGCCAGGTCGTCGTAGTAATTGAGCGGGATGTCCAACAACGGCACCCCGGCCTCCTTGGCCCGGCGCACTTCGGCGAAAATATCCGCGCAATCGAAGGCAATGTGGTGCACGCCCGAGCCGCGATAGCTCGATAGCGCGTGGGAAATGGCCGTATTGCGGTTCTCGGAAATATTCAGCGGCAGGCGGATCGAACTGCAGCGGCTGCGCAATGCGCGGCTTTTGACCAGGCCGTAGGGATCGGGCAGCACCACTTCGTCGTCGGCTTCAAAATCCAGCAGGCTCTTGTAGAACAGCACCCAGCTGTCGAGGCTGTCGGCCGGCAGGGCCATGGCCATGTGGTCGATGCGCAGCAAGCCACCGCTGGCGGCAGTCGCAGGCTGCAGGTTGAAATCGGTGTCGTAGAGCCCGCCTTCGCTTTGGTCCACCAGGTAGATCAGGCTGCCATCCGGCGCACGCACGGCGGCCAGCTCCAGTTCGTTGGGCCCCACCAGTCCGCGATAGGGCTGGCCCTTGTAGGCCACCGCTCGCTCCAATGCCTTGGCACTGTCTTTGACCCGCATCGCCATCGCGCACAACGACGGCCCATGGGCCTCGAAAAAGTTGTGGGCAAAGGAATAGGGCTCGCAATTGAGGATCAGGTTGATATCGCCCTGGCGCAACAGGCTCACATTCTTGGAGCGATGCTGGCCGGCATTGGCGAAGCCCAGGCGCTCCAACCAGTGCGTGAGTTTGGCGCCAAGGCTTTCATCCACGGCAAATTCAAGGAATTCGATGCCGTCGTATTCGCTGGCCGCCGGCGTCTCAAACAGGATATCCACGGGCGCGGCAGGTTGTTGTGCTGCCAGGCGCTGACGGGTTTTTTCTTCCAGGTACAGCAACGAGCGCAAACCGTCCGCCGCGTTGGCCCGCGTCGGTGCGGCGCGAAAGCCGTCGTTGAAAATCTCCAGGGACAACGGCCCGGTGTAGCCACTCTGGATGATCGGCGCAAGAAAACCTGCCAGGTCGAATTCGCCCTGGCCGGGGAAGCAGCGGAAATGCCGGCTCCACTCGAGCACATCCATGGCCAGGATCGGCGCGTCGGCCATTTGTACGAAGAAGATTTTGTCGCCGGGGATCTCGGCGATGGCACTCGGATCGCCCTTGAGGGACAAGGTGTGGAAACTGTCGAGCAGCACGCCCAGGCTTGGGTGATTCACCTGGCGCACCAGGTTCCAAACCTGTTGCCAGGTGTTCACATGCTTGCCCCAGGCCAGCGCTTCGTAGCCGATTCTCAAGCCACGGCGGCCCGCGTGTTCGGCCAGCAGGCTGAGGTCGTCGAGCAGGATGCGTTCATCGCCCACGCAATCGGCCGAGGCGTTGCTGCACACCAGCACCAGGTCGGTGCCCAGCTCCTGCATCAGGTCGAACTTGCGCTCGGCGCGCTCCAGGTTACGGGCCAGGCGGTCACGGCGGCAGCCTTCAAAGTCGCGGAACGGCTGGAACAGGGTGATGGCAATACCGAGGTCGGCGCACATCTGTCTAACTTCGCGCGGGCTGCCGTCGTAATACAATAGGTCGTTCTCGAAAATCTCAACGCCATCAAACCCGGCGGCGGCAATGGCTTCGAGCTTTTCCGGCAGGGTGCCGCTCAACGACACGGTAGCGATGGAACGTTGCATGGGTCACTCCCGGCAATTGTTGTTTATGGCAAATTATTCGCCCCCAGCCTACACGCGGCAATTAAAATGTACGAACCGGTTAGTTTTTGGTGCGATTATCGAACACTATGCCCCTTTGGCGAATTGACGACTTTTTAACCACTGCGCACCATCGACCTTGCACTAAGACCCAGATCTCACCATAAAAATTTCAAAAACGGGTACGACCTCATGCCTCTGCAAAATCCCGCCCTGGCCACGCGCCCCGGCACCCCGCACGCCGGCATCGGCGACAAGATCCGCGGCGCCCTGGCCGTGGGTAAAACCCGCTGGGGCATGCTGGCCCTGGTGTTCTTCGCCACCACCCTCAACTACATCGACCGCGCCGCCCTGGGCGTGATGCAACCGATTCTGGCCAAGGAAATGAGCTGGACGGCGATGGACTACGCCAACATCAACTTCTGGTTCCAGGTCGGCTACGCCATCGGCTTTGTGCTGCAGGGCCGGTTGATCGACCGGGTGGGCGTCAAGCGCGTGTTTTTCTGCGCCGTGCTGCTGTGGAGCCTGGCCACCGGTGCCCACGGCCTGGCGACCTCGGCCGTCGGGTTCATGGTCTGCCGGTTTATCCTCGGGCTCACCGAAGCGGCCAACTACCCTGCCTGTGTGAAAACCACGCGCCTTTGGTTCCCCGCCGGTGAGCGCGCAGTGGCTACAGGCATTTTCAACGCCGGTACCAACGTCGGCGCCATGATGACGCCCATGCTGCTGCCGTTGATCCTGCACGTGTGGGGCTGGCAGGCCGCGTTCCTGTGCATGGCTTCGCTGGGCTTGATCTGGCTGGTGTTCTGGGGGCTGAAGTATTACAACCCGGAAGAGCACCCGACCGTCAAACAATCCGAATTGGACTACGTGCAACAGCACGCCGAGCCGGAACAACCTGGCGTACCCTTCAGCCGCATCCTGCGCATGCGCGGCACCTGGGCCTTTGCCATCGCCTACGCACTGACCGCGCCGGTGTTCTGGTTCTACCTGTATTGGCTGCCGCCGTTCCTGAACCAGCAATACAACCTGGGCATCAATGTGACGCAGATGGGCATTCCGCTGATCATCATCTACCTCACCGCCGACTTCGGCAGTGTGGGCGGCGGCATCCTGTCCTCGTTCCTGATCGGGCGCGGGATGAACTCGATCAAGGCGCGGCTGCTGTCGATGCTGTTGTTCGCCTGCTGCATCGTCGGCGTGATCATGGCGGCCGGCTCCAGCCAGTTGTGGGTCGCGGTGTTCGCCATCTCCCTGGCCATCGGCGCGCACCAGGCCTGGACCGCCAACATCTGGAGCCTGGTAATGGACTACACGCCCAAGCACATGATGAGCACGGTGTTCGGTTTCGGCGGCATGTGCGCGGCCATCGGCGGCATGTTCATGACCCAGATCGTCGGCCATATCCTCACCGTGACCAACAACAACTACACCGTGTTGTTCACCCTGATCCCGGCAATGTATTTCATTGCGCTGACCTGGATGTACTTCATGGCGCCGCGCAAGATTCCGAAGGTCGACCTGTAATCAACGTCGCCGCTGCTGCCAGGCAGCGGCCAACCCGCTCATGCAGATCACCCCGATACCGACCACCGTGGTCATGTCGGGGGTATGGCTGAACACCAGCCAGCCCAACAAACCCGCAAACACAATCTGGCAATAGCCGAACGGCGCCAGCAAGGCCGGCGCCGCGAAGCGAAACGCCTGGGTGAGCATCAAATGCGCAGTCATCCCGCAGGTGCCCAGCGCCAGCATCATCACGCCATGCCACAGGGTGGGTATCTGCCAGAAGAACGGCACCATCGCACTCATCACCAAAGTGTTGCACAGGCCGGCGAAAAAATTGCTGGTGGTGGGGCTGTCGTATTGGCTGAGAATGCGCGTGAGCAGTTGGTAGAAACAGAAGAACAGCGCCGAGCACAGCGGCAACAGCACCGCCGGTGTGAACAACTCACCGCCCGGATGGATGATGATCACCACGCCGACAAACCCGCAGATCACCGCCAGCCATTGGCCACGTGTGACGTGCTCGCCGAGCAAGGGCACCGAGAGCGCCGTCACCAGGATCGGTGCGAGGAAGTTCACCGCCGTGGCTTCCGCCAACGGGATGTAATGCAGCGCCGTGGTGAAAAACAGGCTGGTGCCCAACAGGCACAACGCCCGCACCACCTGCATGCCCGGGCGTTTGCTGCGCAGCACGCGCAGGCCCGATTGCGGCAGGAAAATCCCCGCCATCAACAAGGTGTGCACCATGTAACGCGCCCACACCACCATCACGATCGGGTAGAACCCGGCCAGGTATTTGGACAAGGCGTCGTGGCTGGAGAACAGAAACGTCGCCAGCACAATCAGCAGGATGCCTTTGAAGGGATGGTTGACGCCGGAAAGCGGGGTACTGACAGTCATTGATTTCTCTTGTATGGCGAGCGGAACGCGATAGCACTCAACCTAGTAATCTAGCAGCCGGGCCTGTGTCTGCCCCAAGAGCATAACCAAACACCGGGCGAACAGCGCACTAAATCAGCGGATTTGAGTCCAACGCTGCACGCACGCCCCGGTGTTGCACACTTTTTAATCAAGGCCCTGCCGATATGAAAAAAATCCTGTTTGCGCTGTCTGCCCTCGCCCTGCTCTCTGCCTGTGACAAGGCCCCCAAGGAAGCGCCAAAGCCTGCACCCGCCTCCGTGCAAGCAACCCTGGTGCCCGAGACCCCGCCCACCGATAAATGGGTGGGCAAGTGGATCGGCGTCGAAGGCTTGAACCTGAACATCGCCAAGGATGACAGCATCGGCCGTGGCCACTACATCCTGACCATGCAATATGGCCTGGATGCCGATGCTTCCGGCACGTTCAAGGGCCAGGCAACCGACGAAGGCATCGCCTTCACTCGCCCCGACGGCCCCCAGGTGCTGCGCGCCGGGGACGGTGCCGCCACGGGCCTGAAGTGGCTGGCAGATAAAAAAGACTGCCTGATTGTGGCTGCCGGCGAAGGCTATTGCCGCTAACTACGACCATACTCACTCCATATTTTTGCCGGACCGTTAACAAGAGGATTGCCCCATGCTATGGAAAAAAGGCCGACGCAGCGACAACGTGGTCGATGCCCGCGATGACAGCGGCGGCGGTGGCGGTGGTATGCGCTTCGGTGGCGGCAAGGGCCTGAGCCTGACCGCTATCGTGCTGATCGTCGGCATCGGCTGGCTCACCGGCCAGGACCCGATGCAGATCCTCGGCCAGTTGACCGGCCAGATGGAACAGGCGCCGTCGGTCAGCACACAGCCACAGTCGCGCCAGGCGCCGCCGGCCAACGATGAGCAGGCCGACTTCGTGCGCGCGGTGCTGGGCGATACCGAAGACACCTGGGGCCAGGTATTCCAGGAAAACGGCCTGGCCTACAAGAACCCGAAACTGATCCTGTTCCGTGGCCGCGTGAACTCCGCCTGCGGTGGCGCCACCTCGGCCAGCGGCCCGTTCTATTGCCCGGCGGATCAGCAGGTGTACCTGGACCTGGATTTCTTCCGGGAAATGTCGCAACGCTTCCAGGCCGCCGGCGATTTCGCCCAGGCGTATGTGATCGCCCACGAAGTCGGGCATCACGTGCAAACGCTGCTCGGTATCTCGTCCAAGATCCAGGCTGCGCGCGAGCAAGGTCGCCCCATGCAAGGCGACGGTGGCCTGCTGGTACGCCAGGAACTGCAGGCCGACTGCTTTGCCGGCGTGTGGGCCAACCGCGCACAAAAACGCCTGAACTGGCTGGAGCCCGGCGATATCGAAGAAGCCCTGAACGCCGCCAACGCCATCGGCGATGACCGCCTGCAGCAACAGGGCCAGGGACGCGTGGTGCCGGACTCGTTTACCCACGGCACCTCGGCCCAGCGCGTGCGCTGGTTCAAGACCGGCTTCGCCCAAGGGCAGATATCCCAGTGCGATACCTTTAATGCCAAGAGTCTCTAAATGAATAAACGATTGGGTTTGCTGCTGGGTGTTTTGGTGTCGTGTTGCACCCTGGCGGCCGAACACGGCGTCAAGGTGGTCAGCCCCGATCGTTTTCATCTGGAGGCCGGCGACCTCAGCCTCGGCTTGAGCCAGGATTGGCGCCAGCCGCTGCCCAAGGTCACGCGTGCGCTGATCATCGTGCATGGCCGCCTGCGCAATGCACAGACCTACCTGCAAAGCGGCATCGACGCCGCCAACCATGCCGGGGTGGGCGGCGATACGCTGGTGATCGCGCCGCAGTTTCTCAATCAAGCGGACGTGAAGCGTAACCATTTGGGCGATCAGGTATTGCAGTGGAAGGCTAACGACTGGATGGCCGGCGAACCCTCGACAGGCCCCGGCCATATCAGTTCCTACGCCGCCCTCGACCAGATCATCAAGCACCTGGGCAACCGCACGCTGTTCCCGGCGCTGAAAGAAATCGTCATCGCCGGGCATTCAGGTGGTGGCCAAGTGGTACAACGCTTCGCCCTCACCGGCCACGATCACCCCTTGCTGCAAACCGAAGGCATCAGCCTGCGGTACGTGGTCGCCAACCCCTCGTCCTACGCCTACTTCAGCCCGCAGCGGCCGGTGCCGTTCGATGCAGCCAGTTGCCCAGGTTTCAACGACTGGAAATATGGCATGCAAAAGCTGCCGGATTACGTCGGCCACCAGGGTGCCCAGCAACTGGAGCAAACCTACGTGTCGCGCGACATCACCTACCTGCTGGGCGAGCAGGACACCGACCCCAACCACCCTGCGCTGGATAAAAGCTGCGAAGCCGAAACCCAGGGCGCGTATCGGCTGATTCGCGGGCACAACTATGTTGACTACCTCAGGCAGCGGCATCCGCAGCTGGGTCACAGGCTGGTGGAAGTGCCAGGGGTTGGGCATGACGGGGACAAGATGTTTACCTCGCCGCAGGGGCAAAAGGTGTTGTTTCCACAATAATCACTGAAGAAACCGGATCAACATGTGGGAGGGGGCTTGCCCCCGATGGCGGTGGGTCAGCCAGCACATGCTTAGCTGAAAGACCGCTATCGGGGGCAAGCCCCCTCCCACAGTCGATCGCTATTGCCTGGACTGGATCATCTGGCGCAATACCGACGGAGAAAGAATGTTTACTTCGCCGCAGGGACAGAAAGTGTTGTTCCCACAATAACTGAAGAAACCGGATCAAACATGTGGGAGGGGGCTTGCCCCCGATGGCGGTGGGTCAGCCAGCACATGCTTAGCTGAAAGACCGCTATCGGGGGCAAGCCCCCTCCCACAGTCGATCGCTATTGCCTGGACTGGATCATCTGGCGCAATACCGACGGAGAAAGAATGTTTACTTCGCCGCAGGGACAGAAAGTGTTGTTCCCACAATAACTGAAGAAACCGGATCAAACATGTGGGAGGGGGCTTGCCCCCGATGGCGGTGGGTCAGCCAGCACATGCTTAGCTGACAGACCGCTATCGGGGGCAAGCCCCCTCCCACAGTTGATCGCTATTGCCTGGGCTGGATCATCTGGCGCAATACCGACGGAGAAAGAATGTTTACTTCGCCGCAGGGACAGAAAGTGTTGTTCCCACAATAACTGAAGAAACCGGATCAAACATGTGGGAGGGGGCTTGCCCCCGATGGCGGTGGGTCAGCCAGCACATGCTTAGCTGACAGACCGCTATCGGGGGCAAGCCCCCTCCCACAGTTGATCGCTATTGCCTGGACTGGATCATCTGGCGCAATACCGACGGAGAAAGAATGTTTACTTCGCCGCAGGGACAGAAAGTGTTGTTCCCACAATAACTGAAGAAACCGGATCAAACATGTGGGAGGGGGCTTGCCCCCGATGGCGGTGGGTCAGCCAGCACATGCTTAGCTGACAGACCGCTATCGGGGGCAAGCCCCCTCCCACAGTCGATCGCTATTGCCTGGACTGGATCATCTGGCGCAATACCGACGGAGAAAGAATGTTTACTTCGCCGCAGGGACAGAAAGTGTTGTTCCCACAATAACTGAAGAAACCGGATCAAACATGTGGGAGGGGGCTTGCCCCCGATGGCGGTGGGTCAGCCAGCACATGCTTAGCTGACAGACCGCTATCGGGGGCAAGCCCCCTCCCACAGTTGATCGCTATTGCCTGGGCTGGATCATCTGGCGCAATACCGACGGAGAAAGAATGTTTACTTCGCCGCAGGGACAGAAAGTGTTGTTCCCACAATAACTGAAGAAACCGGATCAAACATGTGGGAGGGGGCTTGCCCCCGATGGCGGTGGGTCAGCCAGCACATGCTTAGCTGACAGACCGCTATCGGGGGCAAGCCTCCTCCCACAGTTGATCTCTATTGCCTGGGTTGGATCATTCGGCGCAATACCGAACAGTCCTCGGCATGCCAATCCGCCAACTCAGGCCACGGGTTTTCCGGCAGGTTCACCAACACGGTCCTGGTGCCCGCTGCCCGGCCACAGTCCAGGTCAAAACGATAATCCCCCACCATCACCATCTCGCTGGGTGCCACATTCCAAGCCTCCGCCAGTTTCAACAAGCCACCCGGGTCAGGCTTGGGCGGCGCGTCCTCACGCCCCAGCACATCCTCAATGGCAAAGCAGTCCGCCAGGCCGATCGCCTCCAGGGTGATATGCGCCAGCTCCTGGGCATTGCGCGTCAGAATCCCAAGGCGATAACCGCGTGCGGCCAGCTCGCGCACCAGTTCAACCGCACCTTGTGCCGCCACCGAGCCCAGTGCCAGCTCGCGCTCGTGCTCCAGCAGCCACGCATGCTTGGCCGCCGCGATATCCGTCGGCAGCGCGGCAAGGTGGGTGAGGATATCGTCTTCGGCGGGAATCTCCAGGGCCACCCGGATGGCCGCGAAATCATGCACCGCCACCGTGAGGGTGCCATCCATGTCGAACACCCAATGCCGGACGTCGGCCAGGCTCATGCCCAGTCCTTGCGATGGCGAATCAAGCCTTCCTGGGTCACCGAGGCCACCAGTTGCCCGGCGCGGTTGTACACGCTGCCGCGGGAAAACCCACGGGAATTGCCGGCCCAGGGGCTGTCCATGGCGTACAGCAACCAGTCATCGGCGCGCAGGTCGGCGTGAAACCACAGCGCGTGGTCGAGGCTGGCGACCTGCATGTCTTTCTGCCACACGGTTTTGCCGTGGGGCAGCAGCGAGGTGGTCAACAGGCCGAAGTCCGAAGCGTAGGCCAGCAGGTATTTATGCAATGCCGGCGCATCGGCCAGGGCGCCGTCGGCGCGAAACCACACGTACTTGACCGGGTCGGACGGCTGCGGGTTGAACGGGTCTTTTTCGGTGACCGGGCGCACTTCGATAGGCTTGGGGCACAGCAGCTTGTCGCGCATATGCTCGGGGATCAGGTGCGCGCGCTGCTGAGTCAGTTCAAGCTCCGAGGGCAGGTTCTCCGGGCCGACCACCACGGGCATGGTGGTCTGGTGCTCGAAGCCTTCTTCGTCGTACTGGAACGAGGTCGTGCAGGTGAAAATCGGGTGGCCCTTCTGAATCGCGGTGACGCGGCGCGTACTGAAACTGCCGCCATCGCGCACGCGGTCCACCGAATACACCACCGGCAATGCCGCGTCTCCCGGGCGCAGGAAATACCCGTGCAGGGAATGGACGTGACGCGCTTCTTCTACCGTCTGGCTGGCCGCCGACAGCGACTGGCCGAGCACCTGGCCACCGAACAGTTGGCGAAAACCCAGGTCCTGGCTGCGGCCGCGAAAGAGGTTTTCCTCGATCGGCTCCAGGGTCAGCAAGTCCACCAGATCTTCCAATACTTGGCTCATTCACACTCTCCTCAGAGCAAAACAGCATCTACCTTCACCTGTAGGAGCGAGCTTGCTCGCGAAGGTCGTCAATGGTGACGCGGGGTTCCTGATACTCCACGGCGCACTTGCGTTCTTCGCGAGCAAGCTCGCGCCTACCCGTGCAGCGTGTCCAACCATTGGGCGCGGGTGATGCGGTACAAAACATGTGGGCGCAGCGGGTCACCGGCTGCGACTTTGGGGTGTTGAAAATCTGCCTGCGGATCGTAATGCATACCGATGGCCTGCATGACTTTTTGTGAAGGCAAATTGGCTTCGGTGGTGAAGGCGACGATTTCATCCAGGCTCAAGCGATCAAAACCACAACGCAATGCGGTCCATGCCGCCTCGCTGGCGTAACCCAGGCCCCAATGTTCGCGGGCCAGGCGCCAGCCAATTTCCACCGCCGGGGTGAAGCCCGCTTCAAAACTGACGTTCTGCAGCCCGGTCAGGCCGATGAATTCGCCGGTGTCCTTGCGCTGCAAAGCCCAGAAGCCAAAACCATATTCGGCAAAATGGCCGCGAATCCGCCCAATCAGTGCGGCGCTTTCCAGGTGGCTCAACCTGGCCGGGAAATAGCGCATCACCTGCGGGTCGTTGCACATCTGCGCGAAGGCCTGCAGGTCGCTGTCACGCCATGGGCGCATGACCAGGCGTGCACTTTCCAATTCCAGTATCGGCTCCATGGTTCCCCCCTCCCTTGCCATGTGCGTGAGTGTACAGCGCTGGTAAGATCCGACGCAGATTCCCGTCAGAAAATCCCATGCCTTTGCCATTGATCTACCACGATGACTACAGCCCCGAATTCCCGGCGGACCACCGGTTCCCCATGGACAAATTTCGCCTGTTGCGCGACCACTTGGTGGACAGCGGCCTGACCGAGGACAGCCAGTTGCTGCGCCCGCAACTGTGCCCGGGGGAGATTCTGGGCCTGGCCCATGACCGCGGGTATATCGAACGCTATATGAGCGGCGAGTTGTCTCGCGAGGACCAACGGCGCCTCGGCCTGCCGTGGAGCGAGGCCCTGGCGCGCCGCACCGTACGCGCGGTGGGCGGCTCGATCCTGGCGGCGGAGCAGGCGCTGGAACACGGTCTGGCCTGCCACCTTGCCGGCGGCACCCATCACGCCCATTACGATTACCCGGCGGGCTTTTGCATCTTCAATGACCTGGCGGTGATCAGCCATTACCTGCTGGCCAGCGGCCGGGTCAATCGGGTGCTGATCTTTGATTGCGATGTACACCAGGGCGACGGCACCGCGCGCATCCTGCATGACACGCCGGATGCCATCACCGTATCGCTGCACTGTGAAAAGAACTTTCCGGCGCGCAAGGCCCAGAGCGACTGGGACATTCCGCTGCCGATGGGCATGGGCGATATCGACTACCTCAAGGTAGTCGATGACGCGCTCAATTACCTGCTGCCGCTCTACCAGCCGGATCTGGTGCTGTACGACGCGGGCGTGGATGTACACAAGGACGACGCCCTCGGTTACCTCAAGCTGACAGATGCCGGCGTTGCCGCGCGCGATGAAAGCGTGATGCGTCACTGCCTGGGCCGCGATATTCCGGTCATGGGCGTGATCGGTGGCGGCTATAGCAAGGACCGCCCTGCCCTGGCGCGCCGCCACGGCATCCTGCATCACAGTGCGCAGCGGGTGTGGACGTCATCAGGTTGTCATTGAAGTGTGTGCGTTACCCACAATGCCTGTGGAACCACCTGTGGATAACTTGAGCGTAACGGTCTGCAAGCAAGTAACTGTATGGCGTGTAGGAAACTGTACATTTTTTGATCAGGCAGCCGTGCCGTCGTCGGGTAGAATGCTCGGCCTATTCACACCACCGTAGCCTTGCCCATGCCTCAGTCTTCTCCCCCCTCTGTCTCCATTATCGGCGGCGGCCCTGCCGGGCTGATGGCCGCCGAAGTCTTGAGCCAGGCGGGCGTGCGGGTGGCGCTGTACGACGGCATGCCTTCGGTGGGGCGCAAGTTCCTGCTGGCCGGCGTGGGCGGCATGAACATCACCCACTCCGAAGCCTACCCGGCGTTCCTTGCGCGCTATGCCGAACGCGCGCCGCACATGGCGCCGTTGCTGCGCAGCTTCGGGGCCGAGGCGTTATGCGAGTGGATTCACGGCCTGGGCATTCAAACCTTTGTCGGCACCTCAGGCCGCGTATTTCCTACGGACATGAAAGCCGCGCCGCTGCTGCGTGCCTGGCTCAAGCGCCTGCGCGAACAAGGCGTGGTTATCCACACCCGACATCGCTGGGTGGGCTGGAATGCCGAGGGTGAGGTGCTTATCCACAGCCCCGAAGGCGAAAAAGTTGTCCACAGCGATGCGGTGCTGCTGGCCCTGGGCGGCGGCAGTTGGTCCCGCCTGGGCTCCGATGGGGCCTGGCTGAGTCTGCTGGAAGGCCAAGGCGTGCCTTACGTGCGCCTGCAACCGAGCAACTGCGGGTTCGAAGTGTCGGCCTGGAGCGAGTTGATGGTCAGCAAATTCGCAGGAGCGCCGTTGAAAAACGTCGCCATTGGGCTTGGAGATGACAAGCCTCGGCTGGGCGAATGCGTGATCACCGCTACCGGCATCGAAGGCAGTTTGATTTACGCCTTATCGGCGCCGATTCGCGAGGCGATCAACCGTGATGGCGTCGCCACCGTGCATATCGATCTGCTGCCGAGCAAGCCGCTGGACAAGGTGCAGGCTGCGCTGGCCAAGCCGCGTGGGTCGCGGTCGATGAGCAAGCATTTGCACAGTCAGTTGGGGTTGGATGGGGTCAAGGCGGCGCTGTTGCGTGAGCTGGCGCCGGCTGAACATTTCAATGATCCGGCGCAGTTGGCGGTAGAGATCAAGGCGTTGCCGCTGACATTGGTCAAGACGCGGCCCATCGACGAAGCCATCAGCACCGCAGGGGGTGTGCCGTTTGAAGCGCTGGATGGGCGGCTGATGCTCAAGCAATTGCCTGGGGTGTTTTGTGCCGGGGAAATGCTGGATTGGGAGGCGCCGACCGGGGGGTATCTGCTGACGGGGTGTTTTGCCAGTGGCAGGGCGGCTGGGCTGGGGATGGTGGAGTGGCTTAAGCGCTGAGAGGTGGGGTGGATTCAAGGCCGCCATCGGGGGCAAGCCCCCTCCCACATTTTGATTTGTGAATACAGTCAAGTGTGGGAGGGGGCTTGCCCCCGATGAGGCCATCAGCCCCACCGCAAAATCACTTCTTCTTACGCGGCCCTGTATTAAACACCGGCACCTTGCGCACAGGCTTGATCGACGGCTCCACCAGCGCCGCGTCACCACTGTCCACCCACTTACCCAAATTGCGCTTACCGCCGCCGCCCGATGTCTTGGGCTTCTTCGGCTTTTTCGGCTTCTTCACCACCTGCCCACTGGCATCGGTATCCGGCACGCGGTGCTCGGGTACGAAATCCGGCTCCATCTTGCGGGTGAGGGTCTGGCGCGTAAGCATCTCGATCGCCGAGAGCATGTTCACTTCATCGGCACACACCAGCGAAATCGCCTCGCCGGTGTTGCCCGCACGGCCGGTACGGCCGATACGGTGGATGTAGTCTTCGGCGACGATCGGCAGGTCGAAGTTGACCACCAGCGGCAGGTCTTCGATATCCAGGCCACGGGCCGCCACGTCGGTGGCCACCAGGATCTGCACTTCGCTGGCCTTGAAGCGGTCCAGTGCGCGTTGGCGGGTCGCCTGGGGTTTGTCGCCATGGATGCCGTCGGCATTGACGCCCAGGCCCTGCAACTTGTCCACCAGCGCGTCCACGCCGTTACGCGTCTTGGCGAATACCAGCACCTGCTTCCAGCGGCCCTTGCGCATCAGGTGCACGAACAGTTCCGGCTTGCGCTTTTTATCCACCGGCACCACCCACTGCTGCACGGTGTTGGCGGCGACGTTGCGCGGGCTGACTTCGATACTCAGCGGGTCATTGAGCATCTGCCCGGCGAGCAGGCGGATGTCATCGGAGAACGTGGCGGAGAACAGCAGGGTCTGGCGTTTCTTCGGCAGCATGCGGTAGATGTTCGCCAGTTCTTCGGAGAAGCCCAGGTCGAGCATGCGGTCGGCTTCATCCAGCACCAGGGTTTGCAGCTGATTGAGTTTCAGCGCGTTCTGGCGGAACAGGTCGATCAGGCGGCCAGGGGTGGCGACCAGGATGTCGACACCCTTGCGCAGCTTCATCATCTGCGGGTTGATGCTCACGCCGCCGTACACCGCATACGTGGTCAGCGGCAGGTGCTGGGCGTATTCGGCGACGCTGGCGTGAACCTGCTCGGCCAGTTCACGGGTGGGGCACAGGATCAGCGCACGCGCCGAGTTGGCGGCGACTTTCGGCCCTTCCATCGTCAGCAGTTGCAGCAGCGGCAAGGCAAAGCCGGCGGTCTTGCCGGTGCCGGTCTGGGCGGCGGCCATCAGGTCGCGACCGGCCAGCACCGCCGGAATGGCTTGCGCCTGCACCGGCGTCGGGGTCTGGTAGCCAAGCGTCTCAAGGGCGCGCAGCAAGGGTTCGATCAGGCCAAGGGTGGCGAAAGTCATGTGTTTACCGTAGGAAAAATTCAGCGCATGGGCGTAATGCGCGGCAGTTTACCTTATTTCCGGCTTGGGCTTGCGCCACTGGGGCAGGCTGATCAACAGCACGGCGCTGATGATCACCAGCATCGCCAGGGCCTCTTCCACACCGATGCTCTCGCCGACGAACACAATCCCCAGCAACACCGCCACCGCCGGGTTCACATAGGCATAGCTGGTCGCCGCCGCCGGGCGCACGTGCTTGAGCAGGTACATGTAGGCGTTGAAGGCGATGATCGAACCAAACACCGTCAAGTAGGCCAGGGCCAGCCAGCCTTCCAACGGCGGCATGGCCTGCAGGTGCTCGCCGGACAGTGTGCTGACGATCAGCAGCGCCACGCCGGCCACCAGCATTTCCGCGGCACTGGCCATGGCGCCCTGGGGCAGCGGCAAGTGGCGACTCCACACCGAGCCGAAGGCCCAGGAAGCCGCCGCCATCAACAGCAACACCGCCCCCAGTGGGCTCGATTGCAGGGTGCTGCCCATGTTGAGCATCGCAATACCGATGATCCCCAGAATCACCCCGGCCCATTCCAGCCGCGTATTACGCGCGCCCCAGAAAAAACCACACAGCAGGGTGAACAACGGCACGGTCGCCACCGCCAATGCGGCTACACCGGACGACACGCCCATATGTTCCGCCACGCTGACGCCGCCATTGCCGACGGTGAGCAACAAGATGCCGATCATCCCGGCCGCCTTCCACTGCGGCCACGTCGGCGCAGGCACCCCGCGCCACCGCAGGTAGCCGTACATCAACGCGCCCGCGGTGCAAAACCGAATCCCCGCCAGCAGCAGCGGTGGCCAATACTCCACGCCGATGCGAATCACCAGGTAAGTGGAACCCCAGATCACATACAACGCAAAAAAGGCGGCGATCAACGGTAAGGGAAAACGACGTGGGCCAGGCATGAGGCGGCTCTATGGCAGGAGTTGGGAGGCTTATTCTAGAAACGAAGGCGCATAAACATAAGTTACAAAACCTGTTTAAAGCGCCCATACACTTTTCAAAGCATGGTTATGAAGGCTATAACCCGTGCTTTCGAAAGCCACGCGCAACCGGAGCCTTATCATGGACAAATACGACCGCATGCTCCTCAGTGCCCTGCTCAAAGACGGCCGCGCTTCCTACGCCCAACTGGCCCGCACGGTGAACCTCTCCGCCCCCGCCGTGGCCGAGCGCGTGGCCAAGCTGGAGGCCAGCGGGGTGATTACCGGTTACCAGGCCAAGGTCGACTTGTCCAAAGTCGGCCTGCCGATTCAATGCGTGATTGAATTGCGGCTGACCAATCACGGCAGCCAGAAAGTCTACGACGCCCTGGCGCAAATTCCCGAACTGACCGAATGCCACCGGGTCACCGGTGATCCGTGCGTGATCATGCAAGCAGCAGTGGGCACCATGCCGGAGCTGGAAGACCTGATTAATCGGGTGGCGAAGTTCGGGTTCAGCAAGACGTCGATTATTTTGTCCAGCGCTATAGAGCGGCGGGTGCCGTTGGGGCAGTTGGAAGCCAATGGGAAAAGTGGTGGCTGACCCGCCGCCATCGGGGGCAAGCCCCCTCCCACACTTTGATTTGTGAACCCAGTCAAAATGTGGGAGGGGGCTTGCCCCCGATGGCGTCATTAGCTTCATCGCAAGACCAATCTCTTTCATTTGCGGGACGTTTCCGAGAGAATCCCACGGCCTTGTTTCCGTCGGATTCGGTGGCTAGTCTCGCCCTGTCATCGAATGTTCGGTGACCGGACGTGCAAGTCCGACGGCAAGCAAGATCATAAATAAACCTACAGCCGATATGCCTGTTATGGCGGCTGTGCGTGGGAGGCCTTCGGGCCTGCTGGGTTTGGATCCTTGCCCCGGTCTTGCACACCTACGCACAGTTGCCACCCTAATTCGCGTGCAAGCGAACGGTGTCGACTTCTTCCAGCAAGGAGTTTCACCATGGTCAAAGTCACCCCCGACCCACCCAAGTCCAAACCCGACTTCCTCAGCGAAGACGCTCTGCTCCACCGTCGTGCCATCGATTACTACCTCAAGGCATCCGCCCCGGATGCGCCCATTTTTATCCTGAATGACAACCTGAGCTTCGAAGACGCCCTGGCCCATGCGGCGGATTTGCTGCATTGCGCGGTGGAGACCGCGCATGCGTCGGGTGAAGTCATGAAGGCGCCGCAGCGGGCGGTGATGCATTTGGTGGAGATGGCGAAGGGGGTGGTGGATCAGGCGTTGGAGTGTGCGCAACCTCGATAGGCGACGCATCACCCAATGTGGGAGGGGGCTTGCCCCCGATTGCGGTGTACCAGCCAGCTTATCTGTAGCTGACCCACCGCTATCGGGGGCAAGCCCCCTCCCACATTTGGAAATTCAGTGGTCTTGAAACCGCGCCCAGGCTCAGAACCCGCGATGTTTCTTCAGGTGCTCATTGATCTTCGCGGCAGGCACTTTCTGCAAGGTGCAAAGCAAATCGTGGGACAGTTCGCGCAGGCCGTGGGTCTGGCGCAGTTCCCGCGCCAGGTGCGCCGTCAGGTTGGCGGCCATCTCAGCATCCGCCAGCGCCCGGTGGGCCTGGCCGGTGTGGGGCAGTTGCGCGTAGCTGTTGAGGGTGCCGAGCTTGTGATTGGGCGCCGCCGGCATGAGGCGGCGGGCCAGCAGCAGGGAGCAGGCGAATTTCTGCAGGCGGGTGCGGCGGATCAGGCCCAGTTCAAAGTCCCAGAACTTCTGGTCGAACGCGGCGTTGTGCGCCATCAGCGGCGTAGTGCCGACGAACTCATTGACCTCGTTCATCACCCGCTCGGCCGGTGGCGCGTTGCGCAGCATGGCGTTGCTGATGCCGGTGAGTTGTTCGATGAAACCGGGCACGCGCACGCCGGCATTCATCAGGCTCTGGTAGCGGTCGACAATGTGCCCGCGCTCAAGGATGACCACACCAATTTCCGTGGCCCGGCAGTGGCTGCTTGGGGTGATGCCGGTGGTTTCAAAGTCGATGACCGCTATACGTTCCAAACCTGCTCCAACTCCGTTCAACAATGTATTGAGCCGCCGCGCTTATTTGAGCAGCAACGCGCCTTCGATCGGTACGTAGCGGCTGGCGGCGCGTATCAGCGAGTTGGCCGTCAGCCCGGGCACGCCGTAGGCCACCGCTTGCACGCCATGCTTGTGAATGATGCGCTCGAGCAGCATGTCGAAATCCCCGTCGCCGGAAGCCAGCACCACTTCGTCGACATGGTCGGCGGCGTCCATGATGTCGAGGGTGATGCCCACGTCCCAGTCGCCCTTGGCCGAACCGTCGCTGCGCTGGATGTAAGGCTTGAGTTTTACCGTAAAGCCCAAGTTGCGCAGGATCTGCTGGAACTGCTGCTGTTTGCTGTCGCCACGGTCGATGGCGTAGGCGTACGCCTCGACGATCTGCCCATGGGCGCTGATATCAGCCCACAGCGCCGCGTAGTTGAAGTGGCAGCCGTAGGCCTGGCGAACGGTGTAATAGAGGTTTTGCACATCGGCGAACACTGCAATTTTCTTCACCGCACTTCCTCACTGACCGTCAGGCGCCAGCGCCCGGAAAGGTTGCCAGTATGCCAGCCATGGGGAGGTTTCCGGGAAAAATCAGACCGGGGCGCCTTGGCGCCCCGGCCCTGGTGAGTCAGACGAAGGAATCGTCGTCGCCAAAGGCGGAGGAATCGTCGACATAATCGCTGTCGGCGACGCTGTCCGCGTTGTTGCTGCCCCAGCTGTCATTCCCGGCGAACTTCTGGTCATCGTTGCCCCAGCCACCTTGATCACTGGCCGGCGCCGGTTGTTCGATGATCTCTTCCACCACCTGCGGCTGCTGGTTGTGATGAAACAGGCTGCTGATGCCCTCGGCGAGCAATACACCACCGGCCACGCCGGCCGCGGTCTTCATGGCCCCACCGAGGAATCCGCTGCCGGCTGGTGCGACGGCGGCCGGTTGTGGCGGCTGTTGATAATTCTGCTGCGGCGCCGGCGCGTTGAACGATGGCCGCGCCGGTTCACGCCAGCCGCCGCCCGAATTACCCGGCGCAGGCTGCGCCTCGCGCGAACCGCCGCCAAAGATGCTCGACAGGAAGCCACCACCACCGCCGCTGGCCGGGGCCGGTTGCGCGGATTTGGCGCGCTGCAATTCTTCCTGCAATTGCTGGATCTGCTGGGCCTGCTGCTTGTTCTGCGCATCCAGGCTTTGCAGCGCGTGTTCCTGCACCAGGAGCGACTGGGTCATGTAGTAGCCGGCGGCCGGTTGGCGAGTCATGTGTTCCTTGATCCGCGCTTCGGCCTGGGCGTCGCGGGGGGCTGAGTCCGTCTCGGCTTGCTGCAACCGTGAAAACAGTCCATCGATCAGGGTTTGTTCTTCGCTGTTCATGGCGACCTCGTTAGATTGCCGGTAAAAATCAGGGTCCCGCCTGACATCAGGCAAGGTACGTCCTAGTTATGGGGCTGTTACCAATTGTTTCAATGGTCTTTACTCAAGGTTTACGTTTGCTTGCCCAGGCCGGCTATCGGTTAAAGTGTGTCCCTGCTTTTCGGCCTGTGATGACTCTGATGAATCCGTTAGACGTGCTGCGCGACTCCTTGCGCTTTACCCTGCGCAACCTGGGCGCCATCGTCCAGCTGTGCCTGCCGCTGGTGATCCTCGAAGCCCTGTTGCAACAGGTGCTCGACCACATGCTGGGCCCGGAGGCCTTTAGCGGTTACAGCGTGGTGGTGGGGTTACTGGTGTATCCGTTGTACACCGGCGCTCTGATCCTGTTCCTCGACGCCCGCACCCGCGGTGAATCGCCACGTACCCGGGATGTGTGGGCCCTGGCCCTGGCCATGTGGCCGCGCTTCGCCCTGTTGACCGCGATGAGCACACTGCTGATTCTGCTCGGGCTGTCGCTGTACTTCCTGCCGGGCCTGTGGCTGATGGTGGTGCTGGCGTTTGCCGAGTACTTGCTGGTATTGCGCGGCATGTCGGCGCTCGAAGCGATGAAGGAAAGCCTGCGCCTGACCCGTGGGCATTTCTGGCGCATCCTGGTGTGCCTGCTGTGCGTAATGACGCCGCTGTGGCTGCTCAAGGGCGCCAGCGTGGCGGCGTATCCCGAACCCGCGCCGCTGCTGGGGCTGCTGATGGACAGCGCCCACAGTTTCCTGCAACTGTTTACCAGTGTGGTGCTGTTCCGTTTATTCATGTTGATCGGTGGCGACGCCGACGCGCGGTGATATGCTCCCTGCCACTTCTGGAACGCACATAAGCCGAGCCGATGACCCGTTTATTGCGCATCACCCTGTTGAGCCTGCTTCTGATTGCAGGCCTGTTGGCGGCACTGATCTACAGCCTGACCTGGCGCCCGGCCGACAAGGAGACCCTGCCGGTCAGTTGCGTGGCGCCGCGTGCGCCGACCCTGCTGCCGGGGCAGGCGCTCAAGGTGATGACCTGGAACGTGCAGTACCTGGCCGGTAAGAACTACGTGTTCTGGTACGACACCCCCGACGGCAGCGGCCCGGACGAACGGCCCACGGTTGAGGACATGGCCTTCAGCCTTGACGAAGTGGCGCGGGTGATCCGCGACGAACAGCCCGACATCCTGCTGTTGCAGGAAATCGACGAAGGCGCCAAGCCCTCCCACTACCAGGATCAACTCGCGCTGTTGCAGGAGCGGCTGGTCGACCTCTACCCGTGCAGCACCCAGGCATTCGACTGGAAAGCCGACTTTGTGCCCAGCCTGCCCATCTTCGGCAGCGTCGGGCGCAAGCTGGCCACCCTCAGCCGCTACCAGATCGAACACGCCGAGCGCCTGCAATTGCCCACGGCGGATGCCAATTTCATCAGCCGCCAGTTCCAGCCCAAGCCCGCTTTGTTGCTGACGTACCTGCCCCTGAGCGACGGTGGGCAACTGGCGGTGCTCAACACGCGCCTGGACGGCGGCATGCCTGGGCGCAGTGCGGTGCAGGAACAAGTGGAGGCCACCGTGAAGTTACTGGATAAACTCGAAGGCCGTGGCACGCCCTGGTTGATCGGCGGGGATTTCAATCTGCTGCCGCTGGGCCAATTCCTGCGCCTGGATGCGCAAAAACGCGGCCAGTATTCGCCGGACAGTGAGTTGCACCTGTTGTGGGACAAATACCCGATGATCCCGAGCAACAGTGAATCCAGCGGCATCGACCGCAAGCAATGGCTGACGCACTTCCCCAATGACCCAAGCCTTGAGGGGCCGGATCGGACGCTGGACTACCTGTTCTACAGCGCGCGGATCAAGCGGGTCGAGGCCAAGGTCAGGCAGGAAGATACTTTGCGCATATCCAACCATTTACCGGTCATCGCCCGCTTCCTGCTGCCCGCCGCGCAATAAAATGTGGGGCTTGCTCCCGATGGCAGTGTGTCAGTCAGTACAGCTGTTACTGATACACCGCTATCGGGGGCAAGCCCCCTCCCACAGGGGATTTCCATTGTGGCTACTTTCGGGGTTTGATCCTGGCGGTCGCATCCGGCCAGTAATGCTTGGCTGCCCGCGCGCAATAAAATGTGGGAGGGGGCTTGCCCCCGATAGCAGTGTGTCAGTCAGTACAGCTGTTACTGAAACACCGCTATCGGGGGCAAGCCCCCTCCCACAGGGGATTTCCATTGTGGCTACTTTCGGGGTTTGATCCTGGCGGTCGCATCCGGCCAGTAATGCTTGGCTGCCCACCGCGTAATAAAATGTGGGAGGGGGCTTGCCCCCGATGGCAGTGTGTCAGCCGGTACAGCTGTTACTGATACACCGCTATCGGGGGCAAGCCCCCTCCCACAGGGGATGTCCATTGTGGCTACTTTCGGGGTTTGATCCTGGCGGTCGCATCCGGCCAGTAATGCTTGGCTGCCCGCGCGCAATAAAATGTGGGAGGGGGCTTGCCCCCGATGGCAGTGTGTCAGTCAGTACAGCTGTTACTGGTACACCGCTATCGGGGGCAAGCCCCCTCCCACAGGGGATGTCCATTGTGGCTACTTTCGGGGTTTGATCCTGGCGGTCGCATCCGGCCAGTAATGCTTGGCTGCCCGCGCGCAATAAAATGTGGGAGGGGGCTTGCCCCCGATGGCAGTGTGTCAGCCGGTACAGCTGTTACTGGTACACCGCTATCGGGGGCAAGCCCCCTCCCACAGGGGATTTCCATTGTGGCTACTTTCGGGGTTTGATCCTGGCGGTCGCTTCGGCCACCAGGGGGTCATCCGGCCAGTAATGCTTGGGGTAACGTCCCTTCAAATCCTTCTTCACCTCGGCATAGGTACTGCGCCAGAAGTTGGCCAGGTCCTGCGTGACCTGCACCGGCCGCCGCGCCGGCGACAGCAGGTGCAGCTTGACCACTTGGCGCCCGCCGGCAATGCGTGGTGTATCCGCCAGCCCGAACAGCTCCTGCAGGCGCACCGCCAGGATCGGCGGCTGTTCGCTGTAGTCAAGGCGCACCGACGAGCCCGACGGCACTTTCACATGCTGGGGCGCCAGTTCTTCCAGGCGTTGGGGCAGCGGCCAGGGCAGCAGGTTGTGCAGGTAGCTGGAAATATCCAGGTTGGCGAAATGGCTCAGGCGCGAGACTTTGCCCAGGTAGGGCATCAGCCAGTGCTCCAGGCCGGCCAGCAAAGCGCTGTCGCTGACGTCGGGCCATTCGCTGGTGTTGCCGGCATCCAGCTGGCGCAGCAGCAGCACGCGCGCCTGCCATTGGCGCAGTTCCGGGGTCCAGGGCAACAGCTCCAGGCCTTTGCGTCGCACTAGGTTGACCAGCGCCTGACTGCGCGCGGCCTCGTCAAGTCCGGTCAGCGGTTCACGGCTGAGCACCAGCTCACCGACCTTGCGCTGGCGTTCGGCACGCAATACGCCTTCGCGCTCGTCCCAGTCGAGTTGGTCGACATTGCGCACTTGTTCGGCCAGCACCGTGTCGAACAGCGCCGGGTCGAAATCCGCCGCCAGGTAGATGCGTTCTTCGCGCTGGCCCTGACGGCTGCCCAGGTCGGCGATCACCAGCCAGGCTTGTTTCATCAAACTGTCGGCTTCGGCAAACAATGCGGCGCGCCCATTGGCCAGCCGGTATTCGGCGCCACCAGGGCGACGCTGCTGGGCGATGCGGTCCGGATAGGCCAGTGCCAGCAGGGCGCCGAGCCAGCGTGGATGGTCGGGATCGGCCACCGGTTGGGTGGCCTTGCCTCGCAGATAGCCGCGATACTGGCGCGCCAACTGCCTGGCCCGCTGCACTCCGCCCTGGGTGCCGCGCGCACGCTCCTCGCCGGACACCAGCGCCAGGCGACTGTGCAAGTCGGCACCGCCGCCGCGCAGGATATCGCGCTCGCCCAACAAGGCCGCGACATCACACGCCATCGCCGCGAGCCCCAGGTCCTGCCCGCGCAACAGCAAGTGGGCGATACGCGGATGGGCCGGCAATTCGGCCATCTGCTGGCCATGGGCGGTGAGCTTGTCGTCATTCAAGGCGCCGAGGCGCACCAGCAAATCCTGAGCCTGGGCGTAGGCGGCGGTCGGGGGCACATCGAGCCATACCAGTTGCGCGGGGGTGACACCCCAGCGCGCCAGTTGCAAGGCCAGGCCGGCAAGGTCGGCGGCGAGGATTTCCGCACTGCCGTAGGCGGCCAGCCCGTCATGCTGGACTTCGGACCACAACCGATAACACACGCCTGGCTCCAACCGCCCTGCCCGACCGGCGCGCTGGGTGGCGCTGGCGCGGGAGATGCGCTGGGTGTCGAGGCGGGTCATGCCGCTGCCCGGGTCGAAACGCGGCACCCGCGCCAACCCGGCATCGATCACCACGCGCACGCCGTTGATGGTCAGGCTGGTCTCGGCAATGTTGGTGGCCAGCACCACTTTGCGCTTGCCGGCCGGCGCGGGGTCGATGGCGGCGCGCTGGGCATTGAGGTCGAGCTCGCCGTGCAGCGGACACAGCAGCACATCGGGCTGATGACCCAAGGCGTCGGACAGTTGCTGATGGACCCGGCGAATCTCCGCCTGCCCCGGCAGGAACACCAGCACGCTGCCGGTTTCGTCATGCAGGGCTTCAAGAATCGTGTTCACCACCCGCGGCTCGATGAATTCCCCGGCCTGGTATGGCCGCCCCCAGCGCATCTGTACCGCAAACATGCGCCCTTCGCTGCGCAGGATCGGCGCATTGTCCAGCAGACCCGCCAGGCGCTCGCCTTCGAGGGTGGCGGACATCAACAGGATTTTCAGTGGCTGGTCATCGCGAAACAGGTCGCGCCCGTTGAGGCTCAGGGCCAGCGCCAGGTCGGCATCGAGGCTGCGCTCGTGAAATTCGTCAAAGATCAGCAGGCCCACGCCATCCAGCGCCGGGTCGTCCTGCAAGCGGCGAGTGAGGATGCCTTCGGTGACCACTTCGATGCGCGTGCTGGGTCCGACCTTGCTGTCGAGGCGGATGCGATAGCCGACCGTTTCACCGACCTTTTCACCCAGCTCGCTGGCCAGGCGTTCGGCAGCGGCCCGCGCGGCGAGGCGCCGGGGTTCGAGCATCAGGATGGTCTGCCCGGCCAGCCAGGGCTCGTTCAACAAGGCCAAGGGCACGCGGGTGGTTTTACCGGCGCCGGGCGGCGCTTCCAGCACGGCTTCATGGCGAATCGCCAAGGCGTCACGCAGGGCAGGTAAAACATCATCAATCGGCAACGAATTCATACTGGCTCCAAAGCAGAGCGGCGAGTATAACGGCGAACTGCCGGAGGCTGACGCGGGTCTTAAAAACACCCAATGTCCAGACTGTGAATGCAGTCGAGTGTGGGAGCTGGCTTGCCTGCGATGGCGGCGCTTCAGGGAAGACAGCGGTGACTGTCACACCGCTATCGCAGGCAAGCCAGCTCCCAGATTGGATCATCGGCGTCTGGCACATCTGGCTTATAGTCACCCTTACTATGTTCAGGAGACTTTTTCATGCGTATCGCTTCCCGTGTCATCGGCGGCGTCTTGGCCGTCACCCTGCTGAGCCAACTCACCGCCTGCGGTTCGATTTTCTATCCGGATCGGCGCGGCCAGATCGACGGCAAGATCGACCCGGCGATTGCCGTGCTCGATGCGGTCGGCCTGTTGTTCTACGTGATCCCGGGCCTGATCGCGTTCGGCGTCGACTTCGCCACGGGCGCGATCTACTTCGAACCGGGCAAGACCGCCCAGGTCGCGCCGGAAAAACTGCACGAAGCCCTCGGCGCCGACGGCAAGGTCGATAACGTCAAGCTGCAAAGCATCATTCAGAAAGAAACCGGCCGCACCTTGCCGCTGGACGACCCGCGCCTGATCCAGTTCAAGGGCAGCGTGCAACAACTGGCATCCCTGGGCCTGCAACCCGCCGCATAAGGACAGCCCATGACCAGCAGTCCCGAACACGCCAGGCTTCTGCGCCTGGCCACCCGCGCCTCGGTGGGCGTGGCCTGCGTGCTGATTGTCACCAAGGCCATCGCCTGGTGGTTCAGTGGCTCGGTGGCCATGCTCGCCGGGTTGACCGACTCGCTGCTCGATGGCGTCACCTCGCTCCTCAATCTGCTGGCGGTGCACTACGCCCTGCGCCCCGCCGATGACGATCACCGTTATGGTCACGGCAAGGCGGAGTCGCTGTCGGGGATGGCCCAGGCGCTGTTTATCGGTGGCAGCGCGGTGTTGATCGCCTTGCAGGCCTATCAACGCCTGCAGCAGCCGGAACCCGTGGGCGCGCCCTGGCTGAGCATCGGCGTGATCGTGTTCTCACTGGTGCTGACCGTGGCGTTGTTGATGCTGCAACATCGGGTGATCCGCGAAACCGGCTCCAACGCGGTGCGCGCCGATTCGCTGCATTATCGCTCCGACCTGATGCTCAACGGCAGCATCCTGGTGGCCTTGGTGCTCGCCGGTTTTGGCTTTAATCAAGTGGACGCCTGGTTCGGCCTGGGCATCGCCGCCTACATTCTGTGGAGTGCGATCCAGATTGCCCGGGAAAGCTTTGCCGTGTTGATGGACGAGGAACTGCCGGCCGATATCAGCCAGCATATGCTGGACCTGGCCCGTAGCGTACCCGGCGTACTGGGTGCCCATGACTTGCGCACGCGGGTGTCCGGCAACCACTGGTTCGTGCAGTTGCATCTGGAATTGCCGGGGGAATTGACGTTGTCCGTGGCCCACGGCATCAGCGACCAGGCCGCCGATGCCATTCACCGGGCCTACCCGAAGGCCGAGGTGCTGGTGCACGCCGACCCGCTGGAAGTGGTCACCGGCGCCAGAGCCTAATACTGGACCTGATAGCCACGACTGCTCAGGCAGTTGCCCTGGGCCTGACGGTAGGTTTGCACAACGGCAGGGTCGGGGGCGTAGGTGGCGGCCTGCGGGTCGAAGCCGCTTTGCTGCGCGGCCCAGCGGTAACAATCGTAACCGTCCTGCTGAACCTGAGCCGGCGACTGCCCATTGGCGGGGTAGGCCACCACGTTATAGCCGTTGCCTTGCGGCGCAGGCGGGGGCGCAGGCACTTGCGCTGGCGGTTCCACCACCACGTATTGCTGAGTGTTCTGTTCGTAGGCGTAGTAGGCGCCAGCCGCCAGAAACAATAGCGAACCGCCCACCCAGACTTCACGCGCGTAGTCCGGCAAATACTGCACCCGAATGCCATACGGCGGCCTCACCACCACATAACGCGGGCCTTGCGGACGGTACCAGTAACCCCCGGAGAAAAAGTAATCCTGGCCGCGATAGGGCACGCGGTAATTGCGCTCCGGGAAACGGTCGACGATGTAGCCTGGGCGATACTGCGGGCCCGGGCCCCAGCCATTGCCATGCCCGTCGGGGCGGCCAGGCCAACGGTTATCATTGGGGTGACCATTGTAGCCGGGGCGCGAACCCGGACCGCCAGCCTCCCAGTGCCGGTTGTCGTCGTTGCGCCGGGGGATGTCGCGGTAGTAACCCTGGCGCGGTTCCTGGGTCTGGCGCACGGTATCGGGCCGGCCCTGGATCGGCAGGTTATTCGACGGCTGCGGTTGCGGCCGCCCCGGCTCATTCAGCGGCGGCCGTCCTTGCCATTGACCGCCGCCATTGTGGCCGCCGCGATCAACCTGCGGGGCCTGCGGACGCGGCTGGTTACTCTCAGGGCGACCTGCGCCTTCCGGCCCCCGCTCATGCTGGCCACCGCCCTGTGGCCGCGGCCCCTGGCCCGGTGAGTTATCGCGCTCGTCGGCCATTACCTGCGTGCCTACGCTGACCACCAGCAAACCAACACCTGCCATACGCCAGATGCGCTTCATGCTTTTCCTCACTGCGGGTTAGGGCTTGTTCATGAGACTGGGAAAGCCTCGCCCGGTTCTGAGACAGGTTATCAGTCGCGAGCACTATTTTCTTGAACGCAAAAGAAAAGGGGTGACCCGTCGGCCACCCCTTGAGAATTTCGTCCTGGCTCAACGCTTTTGACGTTGGCTCACCTCACGCCGTCTGGTGGACAGTGTGCAGCCTGGAGGCCGGCTCAACCCTGCTGGGGTGGCGGCCGCAGCGGGCCTGATTGGGCGCTCTGCAGTGGACTGTTGTCCAGGCGGTGATTCTGTTGATAAAGATACAGGCACCAGCTCGACGGATGATTGCGAAGATTGCGTCAATAAACAGTGCTTGCGCAATTTTTAACCCTTCATGGATAATTCACCGCAATAGTTACGACAAAGGCTAACCCAATGAGCAAGCTTGACCGATACGACCTGAGTATTTTGGCGGAATTGCAGCGTGACGCGCGGATCTCCAACCAGGAGCTGGCCGAGCGTATCGGCCTGTCGCCTTCGCCCTGCTCGCGCCGGGTCAAGCAGTTGGAAGACGACGGCTATATCGCCCGCCAGGTTGCGTTGCTCGACCGCAAGATGCTCGGTCTGAGCCTCACCGCCTATGTGCTGATCGGCATGGACCGGCATACGCCGGAACGTTTCGAGAATTTCGAAGCGGCCATCCGTACGCTGCCGCAAGTGCTGGAATGCAGCCTGGTGACCGGGATGGACGCCGACTATCAGTTGAAGGTGGTGGTGCCGGACATGGACCATTATCAGAAGCTGCTGCTCGGGCATCTGACCCGGATTGAAGGCGTGACCAGCGTGCGCTCCAGCTTTGTGCTGAACCAGGTGCTCAACAGCACCGAACTGCCATTGACCCACCTGCGCACTTAAGATCAATGAAAATCAAATGTGGGAGGGGGCTTGCCCCCGATAGCGGTGGGTCAGTTGATAAATATACTGACTGACACTCAGCTATCGGGGGCAAGCCCCCTCCCACATTTGGATTGTGCTTCGACCCAGGTCAATGTTGTGCCGGTGACGCTGCCGTATACTTCCGGCCTGCCTTTGTAGGAAGCCCCATGAACAACATCGACCCCGCCCTGTTCGAAGAATGGATGATGACCGGCCTGGTCACTGTCCTGATTATTTTCATGGGCTTTATCGTCTGGGACCTGGCGAAGAAATCCAAGGCCGGGCGCTTTGGCTCGTTCATTCTGTTTTTTGTGCTGGGCCTGGGCGTGGCCGCGTTCATCATCAAGAGCGTGGTGATCGGGCTGATCGAGTCCGGCGCCTTATAAACGTGCCGGTACGGCCTTCCACTGGCCTTGATCGAGGCCGTCGATAGACCAGTCACCAATCCGCACGCGCACCAGGCGCAACGTCGGCAAGCCCACCGCCGCGGTCATGCGCCGCACCTGGCGATTGCGCCCTTCACGTATCACCAACTCCAACCAATGAGTCGGCACGCTTTTGCGAAAACGCACGGGCGGGTTGCGCGGCCATAATTCAGGTTCTTCCAACTGCCGCGCCTCGGCGGGCAAGGTCATGCCGTCATTAAGCTCCACACCGTCGCGCAAGCGTTGCAGTTGTGCTTCGGTCGGTTCGCCTTCGACTTGCACCCAGTAGGTTTTTGCCAGCTTGTGTTTGGGATCGGCAATGCGCGCCTGCAACTGGCCATCATTGGTCAGCAACAACAGGCCTTCGCTGTCACGGTCCAGGCGGCCGGCCGGGTAGATGCCGGGGATATCGATGAAATCCTTGAGGGTCGCGCGCCCGCCTTCGTCACTGAACTGGGTCAGCACATCGAAAGGCTTGTTGAACAGGATCAGTTTTGGCTCGGCCGGCGGCGCCTTGGCGACACGGCGCGGGCCTGCATGCGGGGGTTTCACGCCGGGGCGGCGCGCATCGGGACGGGTGGGACGGGACATGGCAAGGGAACATCTAACGGTCAGGACCCACAATGCTAGTGGCCTGACCGCTAAATGACCATCCCCACCGCTTAGCGGAACGGCGGCTCGTCGAAGCTGCGCAGTTTGCGCGAGTGCAGCGAGTTGAGTTCGGTGCGCAGCAGGTCGACGGCTTCGATGCCGATCTTCAAGTGCTGGCTGACGGCGCGCTCGTAGAACGCGTTGGCCGAGCCCGGCAGCTTGATCTCACTGTGCAAGGGTTTGTCCGACACACACAACAACGTGCCGTACGGCACCCGCAAACGGTAGCCCTGAGCGGCGATGGTGCCGCTTTCCATGTCCACCGCCACGGCGCGGGACAGGTTGATCAACGGTCGTTCCTGGGCCCAGCGCAGTTCCCAGTTGCGGTCGTCGTAGGTCAATACGGTACCGGTGCGCAGGCGTTTTTTCAGCTCTTCACCTTTTTCGCCGGTGACGTTCGCCGCCGCTTGCTGAAGCGCCAGTTGCACCTCGGCCAGGGCCGGGATCGGGATGTTCGGCGGAACCACGCGGTCGAGAATCCCATCGCGACGCATATAGGCGTGGGCCAGTACGTAGTCGCCGATGGTCTGGGATTGGCGCAGGCCGCCGCAGTGCCCGATCATCAGCCAGCAATGCGGGCGCAGCACGGCCAGGTGGTCGGTGATGTTCTTGGCGTTGGACGGGCCCACGCCGATATTCACCAGGGTCACGCCATGGCCATCAGTGGCCTGCAAGTGATAGGCCGGCATCTGGTAGCGGTGCCAGACCACGCCCGCGGCAATCGCCGACGCTTCGCCATGGTCCATGCTCTTGTCGATCACCACGTTGCCCGGCAGCACCATGCGGATGAAGCGTGGGTCGCTGCGCAGTTGCTCCAGGCCATGCAGGATGAACTGGTCAACGTAGCGATGGTAGTTGGTCAACAGAATCCACGGCTGCACATGGCGCCAGTCGCTGCCGGTGTAGTGCACCAGGCGGCGCAGGGAGAAGTCCACACGCGCCGCGTCGAACAGGGCCAGGGGCAGCGGGTCGGTGTTCTCCCAGTCATAGAGACCGTCGGCGATGCCATCGGTGGCGGCGGACAAGTCGGTGCTGGGGAACACGCGGGCCAGGGTCGCGGCGGTCACGCCGGAACCGGCCAGTTCGTCGCCCTGCTCCACCACGTACGGGTACGGAATGTTCTGCTGGCTGACGCCCACTTCCACCGTCACGGTGAAGTCGTGCATCAGCGGCACCAGTTGCTCCAGCAGGTACTTACGGAACGCCGCCGGATGGGTAACGGTAACGCTGTAGGTACCTGGCAATTGCACCTTGGCATAGGCCCGGGTGGTCTGTGGGACTTCGCCATGGCAGTGGTAGGTCAGGCGCAGTTCCGGGTAGCGAAACTGCGCGCGTTGTTCAGCGTCGGGTTCGACGCGATCCTTGAGGTATTGCTTGAGGGCTTGATTGAGCGCGCCAGTCGCACGCTCATGCAGGGCCGCCAGCCGATCCACGGCCTCTTCAGCGGTTTGAACGACAACAAAAGCTTCGGTCACGGTAAGCATCCTGTGTTCTGGACTTGCAGGCCTTTATCTTGCCTGTATCCCTGCCTCACTGAAACACCAGAGTTGGAATGCTCTTTAAAATGTGGGAGGGGGCTTGCCCCCGATAGCGGAGTATCAGCCACCAGATGTATTGGCTGACACACCGCTATCGGGGGCAAGCCCCCTCCCACACTTGACCGCGTTTATTCAAGGAAATGGCGGGGTTGAACGGGCGACCAGCGCTTCCACATCCACCCCACGCGGCAAGGCGCCGTAGACCCGGCCCGACGACTCACCCAACCGACTGGCCACAAACCCATCGCTGACCGCCGCATTACCGGCCTCCAGCAGCAGCTTGGCCTGCAACGCCAGGGCGATGTCCTCGGTGAGCTGACGGGCGCGGTATTGGATATCCTGGGTGTCCATAAACGCTGACTTCAACCGCTCGATGTGTCGCGCCAATTGCCGGTCGCCATGTCCGTCGCCCAGCTCGACGAACAACGCCTCCAGCACACCGGGTTCCTTGGACAGTGCCCGCAGCACGTCCAGGCATTGCACGTTGCCGGAACCTTCCCACGTCGAATTCACCGGTGCCTCACGGTACAGACGCGGCAGGATGCTGTCCTCGACATAGCCGGCGCCGCCCATGCATTCGGCGGCTTCATTGATCATGGCCGGCGCCCGCTTGCAGATCCAATACTTGCCCACCGCCGTCACCAGCCGGGCGAATTTGGCCTCCTGTTCATTGCCCAGGTGATCCAGCGCCCGCCCCATGCGCAGGCTCAAGGCCAGGGCCGCTTCGCTTTCCAGGGCCAGGTCGGCGAGCACGTTCTGCATCAGTGGTTGTTCGCTCAGCACGCGGCCACCGACCGAACGATGGGCGCAGTGATGGCTGGCCTGGGTCAATGCCTGGCGCATCAGCGCGCTGGAACCGACCATGCAATCGAAGCGGGTCATGGCGACCATCTCGATAATGGTCGGCACGCCGCGTCCCTCTTCACCGATCATCCAGGCCAGGGCGCCACGGAACTCCACTTCACTGGAGGCGTTGGAGCAGTTGCCGAGTTTGTTTTTCAAACGCTGGATGTAGAACTCGTTGCGTGTGTCATCCGGGCGATGCCGGGGCAGCAGGAAACAGGTCAGGCCCTTGTCGGTCTGGGCCAGGGTGAGGAAGCCGTCACACATCGGCGCCGAGCAGAACCATTTGTGGCCGACCAGTTCGTAGGCCTGCCCCGGGCCGCCCGCGCCCACCGGGTAGGCGCGGGTCGTATTGGCGCGCACATCAGTGCCACCCTGTTTTTCGGTCATGGCCATGCCGATTGTGGCACCGCCTTTGTGGGCAATGCCGAGGTTGCGCGGGTCGTATTGGGTCGAGAGGATCTTCGGCAGCCACAGCTCAGCCAGGTCTGGCTGCAACTGCAGGGCCGGGACGCATGCGAAGGTCATGGTCAGCGGGCAGCCGCTGCCGGCTTCGGCCTGGGTGTGCAGATAGGTCATGGCGGCGCGGGCCACGTGGGCGCCGGATTGCGGATCGGTCCACGGCAGCGACGGCAGCCCATGTTCGACGGCGGTGCGCATCAGTTCGTGGTAGGCGGGGTGAAACTCCACCAAGTCAATCCGGTGACCATAACGGTCATGGCTGCTGAACACCGGCTTGTTCTGATTGGCCAGGAAGCCGGCCTCCATCAACGGCCCGCCGGCCAACGCACCATAGGCATCGATACGCGACTCGGCCCAGCCGGCGCCAAAGCGACGCGCCCACTCTTGCAGGGGCAAGTCGATACGGTACAGGTTGGTCCCGTCCAGGGACGGTGGCTGGTTGGTGACGTCGTGGGTTTCGGCAAACCGGTGCAGGTTCATGACGGGCCTCCTGGAAAAAGGCCACATCATCGAGGCCTTGATTTCAGTTAAGCACCGTCACCGGTCTTAAAAAAGTGGCATACGCGCCGAATGCACGGCGCTTTCGCCCTCTTGCGGACACAGTACAAGACGCTCCAGTGTCGCCTGCAAAGCTTCGAAACGTACCGGCTTGGCCAGGTGCTCGCTCATGCCGATGCCATGGCAGCGCTCACGGTCTGTGACAGTGAGCGCAGTACTCATGCCAATCACCGGTAACTCACCGCAGCCCGGCAAGGCACGAATCTGACAGCACAAAGAGAAGCCGCCCTCAGGCACATCCAGCACCACCGCCTCAAACCTGTGCTCTTGCAAAGCCGCCAGTGCAGCCGGGCCGCCGTCGACCGCTTTGACACGGTAGCCCAGTTTGAGCAGCATGCCCCGCACCGCCAGTTGCACCACGCTGTTGTCGTCCACCAGCAGCACCGTGCAGTCCTGCGGCGCTCGTTGTGCGGGCAGCGACTGAACAGCCGGCTTGGGCTCGGGCGGCATCGGCTTGACGTCCACTTCCAGCTGGAAACGACTGCCCTTGCGCGGCTCCGAATGATGGGTGAGACGCCCGCCCACCAGCTCGATCAACTGCCGACAAATCGCCAGGCCGATGCCTAGCCCGCCGTATTCCCGGGTCATTGACCCGTCGAGCTGGAAGAAGCGTTGGTACAGCGTGGCTTCGTCGAGAAAGGCGAAGCCGATACCGGTGTCGGTGACGATAAAGCTCAGGCGCAAGCCGCCATCGGCTTGGGGGACGCCCACCACGCGCAAGCGCACGGCGCCGTGGTGGGTGAACTTGAAGGCGTTGTCCAGCAGGCAATCCAGGCATTGGATCAGTTTGTCGGCGTCGCCGATCACGCGGTCCGGCACGGCATCGGCGACATCAATGGAAAACTCCAGGCCCTTGGCCTGGGCGCTGGGGGCGAACTGTTGGCGCAAGGTTTCCAGCGCGCCGCGCAGGCCGAACACCTGCGGTCGCGCAATCAGGCGGCCGGCCTGCAATTCGGTCAGGGTGAGAATGCCGTTGACCATGCGCATCATGTCCCGCGCCGAACCGGCGGCGGTTTGCTGGTACTGCGCCAGGTCGTCGCCCAGGGATTCGGTCTGCATCAATTCAAGGGAGCCGATCACCCCGTTCATTGGCGTGCGTAATTCATGGGTCAAGGTGGCGAGGAATTCATCCTTGAGCCGGTTGCTGCGGGCCAGTTGCTGGTTGAGCACTTCGAGCTTCTGGCTGGCGTCGAACAGGATCTGCGCCTGCTGCTCGCGCATGCCGTTGATGCGGTCGGCCAGGGCCAGGGACAACAGCGCGACTTCAATGGCCGAGCCGATCTGGCTGGCATACATCGTGAGAAAGACGTTGGGCAAGTAGCCCAGTACCATCAGCGTATTGACCACGCCTCCGAGTAAAAACGCCGACCAGGCAATGATGAAATAGCGCGCCATGCGCTGGCCGCAATACCAGGCTTTGATCGCGGTCACGAAGATGGTCACGGTGAATACCAATGCCAGGCCGGTGGCCAGGCGCAGGGCCACTGCGTAGCTGGTCAGCAGCGCCAGCGCCATGACCAGCCCGCCACAGCCCGCCAGCGCCAGCAGGATGCGGTCGAGCCAGCGGCTGTGTTGCGCCGTGTGCAGGAAACTTCGCGCGAACAGGCTGCCGAACAAGGCGGCCGCGCCGATCAGAAATGGCACCGCCGCATTCGCCCACCACGGGTTGTTCGGCCAGAAATACTCCACGGCGACGCCATTGACCGACAATTGGTACAGGCCGAACGAGGCGATGTAGAGGATGTAATAAAGGTAGCTGGTGTCGCGCACGCTCAAATAAATGAACAGGTTGTAAATCAGCATGCCCAGCAACACGCCGTAGATCGCGCCCAGCACATACAGGCGCAGCGGCTGTTCTTCCATATAGGCGGTGCCGGCCCAGAGGGTCAACGGCGCCTGGATCGAGCCCTGGCTTTGCAAGCGCAGGTAGACCGTCTGCCGCTGGTCGGGCACGAAGTTGAGCTTGAACAGGTAGTTGCTCTGGCGCACCTCGCGGCTGGAAAACGGTAACGCGCTGCCGGTGCGGGTGGTGAGGCGATAATTGCCGGTGCCGTCGTTCTGGTACAGATCCAGGCGATTGAGCGGCGGGTAAGCCAGTTCCAGAAACCAGCTGCGCGGGGAGCGCGGGTCAACGGCGGTGTAATGCAGGTTGACCTTCAGCCAGAACACCGAGCGCGAATAACCGGCATTGAGGGTGGGTTTGTCATGGGTCTTGAATTGGGCGGCGTAGGCCGGCGAGCTGACGTCGGCAATGGTGAGGGCGCCGGTTGGGTCTTCGAGCACTTGCATGACCCGGCCCAATGGCAGGCTTCGGGTGCTCTGATTGAACTCGACGGCGCCCGCCAACAGCGGCAGCCCGCACAATAATAAAATCAGCAAATAGCGCATAGAGCCCCAGCGTGGCCTGGCCGGTTATGGCAAAAAGCTCCCCTATTCCTTTTGAGAAGACGTATACCGGCAATACAGAAAGTTGTTTGAATGAACTCTAGCATAGCCGGTAAAGGCCATTAGACACCATTGGAAGTATTTTCGGACGGCCCTGGGACGTGGCTTTCAGCGCATTTGATGACAATTGTCAGCCGCCCGAAACGTCTCGGTGCAGGGCAACATTCAGCTATCGCCGGACGGCCACGCAAAAAGCGTTTGGTGGTAAGCTCGCGCACCATGAATATCTACAGCTCTCGCCCCGTTGTTCTCTGTCTCTCCGGCCATGATCCCAGTGGTGGCGCCGGCTTGCAGGCCGATATCGAAGCCCTGCTCGCCCAGGGCTGCCACGCCGCTACGGCCGTCACCGCGCTGACCGTGCAGAACACCGTCAATGTCAGTGACTTTCGTGTGCTCGACCGCGAGTGGGTGCTGGCCCAGGCCAACGCCGTGCTCGGCGACTCCGAAGTCGCGGCGGTCAAGCTGGGCATGCTGGGTTCTACCGCCATGGTCGACACGGTGGTCGAACTGCTGCAGGCGCACCCGCACCTGCCGGTGGTGTGCGACCCGGTGCTGCGTGCCGGCGGCGGCGGCAGCCTGGGCAGGGATGACGTCGGCTATGCGATGCGCGAGCGGCTGTTGCCCCTGGCGCTGATCGCCACGCCCAACCTGCCTGAAGCGCGCATTCTCGCCGAACTGCCCGACGGCAGTGCCGACGCATGCGCCGAGAAGCTGTTGCCCTACGTCAAGCACCTGCTGATCACCGGCGGCCACGGCGATGAGCAGCAAGTGCACAATCGCCTGTACAGCCGCGACGGCAGCCGCCATACCTTTACGTGCCAGCGCTTGCCCGGCAGCTATCACGGCTCGGGGTGCACGCTGGCCAGCACCCTTGCCGGGCGAATCGCCCAGGGCGAAGGGTTGGTGAGCGCCGTGCAGACAGCGCTCGACTACACCTGGCGCACCCTGCGTGACGCCGAACGACTCGGCCAGGGCCAGTTCGTGCCTCGCCGTCTGCCGCTGGATTTCTGCTCTTAATACCGAGAGGCCTGCCCGATGAAACTACGTGGCCTTTACGCCATCACCGACAGCCAACTGTTGGCCGGCAAATTCCTCGCCTACGTCGAAGCGGCATTGGACGGCGGCGTGACATTGCTGCAATACCGCGACAAGAGCAGCGACGAAGCTCGGCGCCTGCGTGAAGCGGAGAAACTGCGAGAACTGTGCTCGCGCTATACGACCCAATTGATCATCAACGATGACGCCGAACTGGCCGCGCGCCTGGGCGTGGGCGTGCATCTGGGGCAGACCGACGGCCCACTGACCCCGGCCCGGGCGCTGCTCGGCTCCAGGGCGATCATCGGCGCCACCTGCCATAGTCAGATCGAACTGGCCGAACAGGCAGCCAGGGAAGGCGCCAGCTACGTCGCCTTCGGGCGCTTCTTCAATTCCACGACCAAACCCGGCGCCCCGGCCGCCACCGTTGACATGCTGGCCGAGGCGCGCACACGCCTGCACCTGCCGATCTGCGTGATCGGCGGCGTCACCCTGGAAAACGCCGAACCGCTGGTGGCCCACGGGGCCGACCTGCTCGCCGTGGTGCACGGCCTGTTCGGCGCCGACAGCACCCAGGAAGTCACGCGCCGTGCCCGTGCTTTCAACGCCCTTCTTAAGATTTGATTTCAGAGAGACTTCCATCATGTCCCGTTCCGAAACCCTGTTTGCCAATGCCCAGAAACACATCCCCGGCGGTGTGAACTCCCCCGTGCGTGCGTTCAAGAGCGTGGGCGGCACGCCATTGTTCTTCAAGCATGCCGAAGGCGCCTATGTCACCGACGAAGATGACAAGCGCTACGTCGACTACGTCGGCTCCTGGGGCCCGATGATCCTCGGTCACAGCCATCCGGAGGTGCTGGACGCCGTTCGCCAGCAACTGCAGCACGGTTTGTCCTACGGTGCTCCGACCGCGATGGAAACCGAGATGGCCGACCTGGTCTGCTCGATCGTGCCGTCGATGGAAATGGTGCGCATGGTCAGCTCGGGCACCGAAGCCACCATGAGCGCAATCCGCCTGGCCCGTGGTTTCACCGGCCGCGACAGCATCATCAAGTTCGAAGGTTGCTACCACGGCCACTCCGACAGCCTGTTGGTAAAAGCCGGTTCCGGCGCCCTGACCCAGGGCGTACCGAGTTCGGCCGGCGTGCCGGCGGCGTTCGCCAAACACACCCTGACCCTGCCATTCAACGACATTGACGCCGTCGCGCAGATGCTCGCCGACGTCGGTCAGGAGGTGGCCTGCATCATCGTCGAGCCGGTCGCCGGCAACATGAATTGCGTCCCGCCGGCCCCGGGTTTCCTTGAAGGTCTGCGCGAGCAGTGCGACAAACACGGCGTGGTGCTGATTTTCGATGAAGTGATGACCGGTTTCCGCGTCGCCCTCGGTGGCGCCCAGGCGCACTACGGCGTCACGCCGGACCTGAGCACCTTCGGCAAGATCATCGGCGGCGGCATGCCGGTGGGCTGCTTCGGCGGCAAGCGCGAGATCATGCAGCACATCGCTCCACTGGGCCCGGTGTACCAGGCCGGCACGCTGTCCGGTAACCCGCTGGCGATGGCGGCCGGCCTGACCACCCTGCGCCTGATCAGCCGTCCGGGCTTCCATACCGAGCTGACCGACTACACCACCCGCCTGCTGGACGGCCTGCAAGTGCGTGCCGACGCCGCCGGTATCCCGTTCGTCACCACCCAGGCCGGCGGCATGTTTGGCCTGTACTTCAGCGGTGCCGACGACATCGTCACCTTCGATGACGTCATGGGCAGCGATGCCGACCTGTTCAAGCGCTTCTTCCACCTGATGCTCGAAGGCGGCGTGTACCTGGCACCGAGTGCCTTTGAAGCCGGCTTCACGTCGATCGCCCATGGCGAAGCCGAGCTGAAGCTGACCCTGGATGCTGCCGAGCGCGCCTTCGCGGCCCTGAAATAAGTGACGGCAACCCTCTGACGCTGCCCGTGGCGGCGTCAGATTTGCTACTTTGCCTACAGAGATTTCCCGGTTTTTTCGAGAATTGCCCTGCAATCCGGCAGATAACTTGCCCAAGCAGCAGAAAAACGAGTAAAGACTTTGTAAGCAGAGGCCTGCTTATTTCATAATGCGCGCTTATTGGACTCCCCGAGGGTCCGCGCGCCCCGTCAGAGGTAAGTCGATTCCCATGAAACGCACCGGCCGCACCCTGGTTCTGGGCTGCCTGTTGCTCCTTCAGCCGCTGCTGGCGCATGCACAAGCAGGCGGCAACTCGTTGTTAATTCCAGCGATGGGTCGTTGCACCCTTAATACCCAGCCCGACACCCAGGCCGAAGCCCTGAGCGCGTGCCAGAAACAGGCTGACGAAGGGGATGCGCAAGCGCAATACGAGTTGGGCGAATACTTCCACGACAGTAAGAACCCGGCCGTCGATCTCAACAAAGCGTTGAGCTACTTCGAAAAAGCTTCGCTGCAAGGCCATGCACAGGCGCAATTCCAGCTCGGCAACATGTTCTTCCGTGGCGAAGGTGTGCCGGCCAATAACGTCCAGGCCTACATCGTGCTGAAAATGGCGGCGGTCAACGGCGCCGAAGACGCCTTGGACACCGCCGACGAAGTCGCCGAGCACATGCAGCGCGATGAACTGGAAGTGGCCACCCAGGTGCTGGGGCAGATCTTCCGCAATTACCTGCAGGAACTGCAGAGTGCCGATGGGCGCTCACCCTTCTCCCCCCTGCCCTGATCACGGCGATAACAGATAGCCCTGCCGATACGCCGCAGGCCCCGCCACATGGGCGATGGTCATGCCGGCGCTCGCCATTCGGCGCACTGAGCGCACATATAACAGCCCTTCACGTGCACACGCCACCGGGGTTACGCGATCAGTGACTGGATCGATGATGTGCGCCAGCGTCTGTCCTGCTTTCAGGTAGTCGCCGACCTGAGCGGCAAATACAATCAAGCCTCCCACCGGACTCACCACCGGCTCAACCCCGGCCAAGGGTGTGGGCGGGTTCAGCAACGCCGGCGGTGGCGGCGCCTGGCCATCAATCGCGCCGCGCAGCGTCAGGTAGTTGATCAGTGCCTGACAGTCCTGGCGAGCCAGCCCATCCTCCACATCGGCCACACCGCGCAGCTCCACGGTCGCGGCAAATCCCGGCGGCGCCAATCGTCCCGGGAACCGCGCCTGCATCTGCGCCCAGAACAGGGTGTAGCAATCGTCGAACGAGTGCCCGCCCGCGTCTTCGCTCATAAAGCAGGCTCGGACGCCGAGGTACCGCGCCAGCGGCTCCACCTGCGGCCAGGCGTGCGGCGCCAGGTACAGATGCTGTACGGCCTCGAAATCACAGTGCAGGTCCAGCACTACATCGGCGTCACAGGCTAATGCTTGCAGGATCAAGCGCATTGACTGCAGTTGCGTCGCCGGCACCTCGTCGGCAAGGGTTTGCCGCAGGGTCGAACGGATCAGTTGCAGATTATGCGCAGGGTCTGCGGTCAGCACGTCCTGCACCTGATCCGCGACCTGCTGGCTGACATCGATAAAGAAGCGATTGAAGTTCTCTCGGCTGTCGTTATCGAAGCGCCCCTGCGGCACGTCCATCAACACCTGTTCCAGCCCCAGCGGATTGGCCACCGGCACCAGCACCACCTCCCAGCGCAGCGCCCCGGCCGCGTCCAGATGCGCCAGTCGCTGTTTCAGATGCCAGCACACCAGCATCCCCGGCAGTTCATCGGCATGCAGGGACGCCTGGATATACACCTTGCCCGGCGCATCGGCCGGGCCGTAATGAAAACTATGGACCTGCCGTGTCGTGCCGGGTAGAGCGGCCAACAACCTGTGATTTTGAGTGTGCATGACGCCCCCTATCGGCCCGCCTCGAGAAAACCCAGCCAACGCCGTTCAGCCAGGCGAAACAGGCCGACCAGGGCAAACGTAATGCTCAGGTAAAGGACGGCGGCCAGGCCGAAGGATTGGAAGGTAAGAAAGGTGGCGGCATTGGCATCCCGCGCGACTTTGAGGATGTCCGGCACCGTGGCCGTGAACGCCAGGGTGGTGGAATGCAGCATGAAAATCACTTCATTGCTGTAGTACGGCAATGATCTGCGCAGGGCCGAAGGCATGATCAGGTGCACGTACAGTTTCCAACCGTCAAAACCCAGGGACCGCGCGGCCTCGATTTCCCCGCGAGGCATTGCGCGAATGGCGCCCGCCAGGATCTCTGTGGTGTAGGCGGCGGTATTCAGCGCGAATGCGAGCAGGGTGCAGTTGAGTGCTTCACGGAAAAACGCATCGAGCAACGGCTGTTCGCGCACGGCGGCCAGGCTGTAGATACCGGTGTAGAAAATCAGCAACTGGATATACAGCGGCGTGCCACGAAACAGGTAGGTATAGCCCTGCACCGGCCAGCGCAGCCAGCGGTGGGCGGATGTCCTGGCGATGGACAACGGCAACGCCAGCAGCAGGCCCAGGCCTAACGACGCGCTGGTCAGCCACAGGGTCATGGCCAGGCCGGTGATCTGGTAACCGTCGGAATAAATCAACGGTCGCCAGTACTCCTGGATGAGTTCCATCATCGCGACGGCTCCTGCACGCCGCCGGCGTAACGACGCTCCAGCCAACCCAGTACCAGGTTTGAAGCACTGCTGAGCAGCAGGTACACCAGCGCCGCCAGCAGCAGGAAGGCCAGCAGTTGCTGGCTGCTTTTGCCCGCCACCTGGGCGACCTTTACCAGGTCCGCCAAGCCGATGATCGACACCAGCGCGGTGGCCTTGAGCAGGACCATCCAGTTATTGCCCAATCCCGGCAAGGCGAACCGCATCATTTGCGGGAAGATCACATGCACGAAGCTCTGGCGGAAGGTCAAACCAAGGGCCTTGGCCGCCTGGAACTGGCCGCGCGGTACAGCCAGCAAGGCGCCGCGAAAGGTTTCGGTGAAATAGGCGCCGTAGATAAACCCCAGTGTCAGCACGCCCGCGCTGAAAGGGTCAATGTCGATGTACGCCCAGCCCAACCCGGCGGTCAGACGGCTCAAGCCGGTTTGCAGCCCGTAGAAAATCAACAGCATCAGCAACAGGTCCGGCACACCGCGTATCAACGTGGTGTAGAGCTGCGCGCACAAACGCCACGTGCGTACCCCGGACAGCTTGGCGCCGGCACCGAGCAGGCCGAGGACAAGCCCCAGCAGCAACGACAACAGCGCCAGTTGCAGGGTGATCCAGACGCCATGCAGTAACATCGGCGCAAAGACGCCCAGGGTCGCGACGAATTGGGAGAAGGTCGGTAGCATGTTTTGCCCTCGTTGGCCTTGAGGGCAGTTATTGGCCGCTGAACATGTTCACGCCGGGAAAATACTGCTCCTGCAGGCGGGCGTAGGTGCCATCGGCGTGGAGGGCCGCCAGCGCCTTATCCAGCAGCGCCTTGAGCCCCTGGTTGCCCTTGGCGATGCCAATGCCGCTCTTGGACGGCATCAGCTCGCTCTCGATGATCGGCCCCAGCACGAACCCGGCGCCCTGGGGCGAACGCAGGAACCCGCTTTGCGCTTGCTGCGCATCTTGCAGCGAAGCCTGCAAACGGCCTGTCTGCAGGTCGGCATACACCTGCTCCTGATCGGCGTAAGCCACCACCTTGATGCCTTGGCCGGCGAGCACCTTAAGGGCATACACCTCCTGGGTGCTGCCCTGCAGATAGCCGACGGCCGTGCCTGTGGAAAGCTCGGTACCAGGACGGAATACCATGGCGGTAGGGCTGGAAAAGACTTCCGAGGAAAAATCGATAACCTTTTGCCGCGCGGCAGTGATGGTCATTGAAGCCAGGATTGCGTCGATCTTGCCAGCGCTCAGGCTGGGGATCATTGCGTCGAAGTCGCTTTCAACCCATTGGCAGCGCACCTTCAACTGCGCGCAGATAGCATGACCGATATCAATTTCAAAACCGGTCAACGTTCCCGTACTGTCTTTATAAGCAAAGGGCGCGTAGTTGGGATCGGCAGCGAAACGGATCACTTCATAGTCTTTGGCCAGAAGCGATGTATTGAATAAAAACGTGGTGATTAACAGCAGGAGTATTTTTTTCATTATTGTATTCCTTGTTATAGATGAAACAGCTGAACTTACTGCACCTCAATAAATGGTATTTCTCGCTTAACCACTAACGACCCAGCCGGCGCGTCGAACTCGCGGGCGCTTCGATGCCCTGAATACACCGCTGCGGCAATCGTGCCGGGCGCCACGCAATCACCGACCAGCGCCAGCGTGCCGATACCCGCCGCCTGCAACCGTTCGGGGGCGTTATTCAATGCCTGATACAACGCCTGTTCAGGCGCTCGGGAGGTCACCAGCAGCAGGGATGCGGCGCCGATGAACCGTGTGCGCCCGGTGTAGACACACCCCGCCATCACCCCCTCCGGCATCGCCCGGACCAGCGTGTGGGATGGGATGATCGTGACATTCAACTCCAACAGACGACGCTGAATACGATGCTGCTCGAGGGTGTTGTGCGTCCAGGCCGCCACATCCGCCGCCGGAGTGACGAAGATGACCTGCACGCCTCGCGCCACCAGGTGCTCGGCCAGCACGCTGCCCATGTAGTAGTGGTCATCATCGAACAGCAGCACCGGCGAAGCCGGCAGCACACCCGCTATCACCTCATCCGGCGTCAGCACTGGCAGACACTCCAGGCCCGGCAATGCCTGGCGCAGGGCGCGCCCCAGGCCGTCCCGCCGCCAATGTGAACCGGTGGCGATAAAGACATGCTCGGCGGCGAAATCCAGCACATCCTCGGCCTGCAGCTGACTTTCCCGATAAATCTCCACCGAGGGCAGGCGGCTCAAGGCGTCCAGTCGATAATCGACGACCCGCGCCCAACTCGCCAACCCAGGCAGCCGGGCTTCCAGCGCTACCCGTCCGCCCAGATTGCGCAGGCTGTCGACCAGCGCCACGTCCATCCCGCGCGTGCCGAGTATCCGCGCGCACTCAAGCCCTGCGGGCCCGGCGCCGACCACCAGCGCCCTGCCGGGCCGGTGCGCACGCTCGACCGACTCGGGATGCCAGCCACGCCGCCACTCCTCGCCCATGGTCGGGTTCTGCGTGCAGCGCAACGGCGTACTGGTGTGGTCGCCGCTGACGCACACGTTGCAGCCGATACATTCGCGAATTTCCTCGGCGCGCCCTGTTTCAATCTTCTTCGGCAGGAACGGATCGGCAATCGAAGGCCGGGCCGCTCCAATCAGATCGAGCACGCCACGGCGTACCAGGGACACCATGGTATCCGGCGAAGTGAAGCGCCCGACGCCGACCACCGGCTTGCGGGTCAGCGCCTTGAGCCCCACCAGAAAAGCCTCCTGGTAGCCTTCGCCGGCAAAGCGAGCGGTCACGCTGTCGTTGGACCAGTCGGCGACATTGATGTCCCACAGGTCCGGCAGGTCCGCCAGCATCGAGAACACCTCGGCGCCTTCGCCTTCGCGACTGAGGCCGCCGGCCATCTGCTCGTCCACCGCCAGGCGGACCGCCACGGCACAGCGGTCGCCCACTGCATCGCGGGTGTCCTCAATCAGTTCGCGCAGCAGTCGCACGCGATTTTCCAGCACTCCGCCGTACTCATCCGTGCGCCGGTTGTTACGCGGCGTGAGGAAATGGAACGGGACGCTCAGGTCGTGCCCGGCATACACATAAATGATGTCAAAGCCGGCCTCCCGTGCGCGCAGGGCCGCCGCCCGATGCAAGGCGCGCAACTGCTGGATATCGGCACGGCTCATGGCCCGGGCCTGCACCGGGTCATAACTGCGCACTGGCGTATTGGACGGCGCCCAGGGAATTTCGCGGCTGTAGCGGTTAGGCGCGGAGTAACCATTGAACGCCAGCTCGACGCCGGCCAACGAACCGTGCTGGTGCACCGCCTCACACATTTTCGCCAGCGCCGGGATATCGCGTTCATCCCATAAGCGCGCCTCTATATAAGGCGAGAACTCGCTCAGCGGGCTGATTTCACACTCTTCGGTGCACACCACCCCCCAGCCGCCCTCGGCCTTAATCCCGCGCATGCGAGCCATGGCCGACGGGTGCACATGGCCCATGCCATTGCAGTGGGGAACTTGATAAAAGCGATTACGGGTGCGAACCGGGCCTATTTGTACCGGCTCAAACAGAATGTCATAGCGAGGATCGCGCACAGGGCTACTCCCGAACAGTAAGGTTCGTTAATGACGGCGTGATAAAACTCGGTGCTATTGAATGGCGTGATTCAAGGGAATTGAAACGGGGAAACTTCGAGGTTTATTTAAAGGTTTTCTTATTATTAATAGATTCATGGCGCCCTCTCCGAATAAACAAAATTTGCTATCTTTCAAACAAAATGTCTATCCAGAAGAGGGCAATTTCGGAAACGCCCTACAAATTAATTGAGCGTCACTTCTCCGGCATCGGCATCGGAAACGGCATCACATTGCTGGTGCCCCGCGCCTCGCTGATCTTCGGCGTGCCCAGGCGCTCGACTTCATCAATGCGCACGATCGAATGCATCGGCACAAAGCTGCGCACCACGCCTTCGAACTGGGCCTTGAGCTTTTCTTCGCCCGGGTCGACGACCAATTGGGTACGCTCGCCAAAGACGAACTCTTCCACCTCCAGGAAGCCCCACAGATCACTTTGATAGATCTGCTTGGCGTACATTTCGAACACCTGGCCCTGGTTGAGGAAAATCACCTTGTAGATTGGAGCTTCACGTTTGGTCATGGCGGGCGAGCAACACATCGCGGATATAAAAGAGGGCGCGAACTATAGCATGGCACCCGATGCACAGCGCTAGGAACCAATGGGCATGCCCCCTATAATGCGCGGTTCTTTACCACCAGTTGACGATCCCCATGGCCAAGAAGCTTTACATCGAAACCCACGGTTGCCAGATGAACGAGTACGACAGCTCGCGCATGGTCGATCTGCTGGGCGAACACCAGGCCCTGGAAGTCACCGCCCGCGCCGAAGATGCCGACGTGATCCTGCTCAATACCTGCTCGATCCGCGAGCGGGCCCAGGACCGTGTGTACTCGCAGCTGGGCCGCTGGCGCGAATTGAAGCTGGCCAACCCGGACATGGTGATCGCCGTCGGCGGTTGCGTGGCCAGCCAGGAAGGCGCCGCGATCCGCGACCGCGCGCCCTATGTCGACGTGGTCTTCGGCCCGCAGACCCTGCACCGCCTGCCGGAAATGATCGACGCCGCGCGCATCACCAAGTTGCCGCAAGTGGACGTGTCGTTCCCTGAAATCGAAAAATTCGACCATTTGCCCGAGCCGCGCATCGACGGGCCAAGTGCCTATGTGTCGGTGATGGAAGGCTGCAGCAAGTACTGCACCTTCTGTGTAGTGCCCTACACCCGTGGCGAAGAAGTCAGCCGGCCGTTTGACGATGTGCTGTCGGAAATCATCCACTTGGCCGAAAACGGCGTGCGTGAAGTCACCCTGCTGGGCCAGAACGTCAACGGTTACCGGGGCCAGACCGACGATGGGCGCCTGGCTGACCTCGCGGAGTTGATCCGCGTAGTCGCCGCCGTCGATGGCATCGAGCGCATCCGCTACACCACGTCGCACCCGCTGGAGTTTTCCGACAGCCTGATCCAGGCCCACGCCGAGGTGCCGGAGCTGGTCAAACACCTGCATTTGCCGGTGCAGTCGGGCTCGGATCGCATCCTGTCGGCAATGAAACGCAACCACACGGCCCTGGAGTACAAATCCAAGCTGCGTAAATTGCGCGCTGCAGTGCCAGGTATCTGCATCAGCTCGGACTTTATCGTCGGCTTCCCCGGCGAGACCGAGAAAGACTTCGAGCAGACCATGAAGCTGATCGAGGACGTCGGTTTCGACTTCTCCTACTCGTTCGTCTACAGCCAGCGCCCGGGCACCCCAGCGGCCGACCTGCCGGACGAAACCCCGGAAGCGTTGAAAAAAGAACGCTTGAATGCGCTGCAACATCGCCTGAATGAGCAGGGTTTCGAGATCAGCCGACAAATGGTCGGTTCGATCCAGCGCATCCTGGTGACCGACTACTCGAAGAAGGACCCTGGCGAATTGCAGGGCCGTACCGAGAACAATCGCATCGTCAACTTCCGCTGCGACAACCCGACCCTGATCGGCCAGTTTGCCGATGTGCACATCGATGCGGCGCAACCGCACTCGCTGCGCGGTTCGTTGATCAACTGACAACCCCCGGCTGCCCAGGCAAGGGCAGAACTAATGTGGGAGGGGGCTTGCCCCCGATTGCGGTGTCTCAGTACCAAATGTGCTGGCTGACACTGCGCTATCGGGGGCAAGCCCCCTCCCACATTGGATCCATGCAACATTCCGATGACGTAAGTGCTTTCGTACCCGCGCCACTGGCGTTATTCTCTGTTTCACCTCAACAGCCAAAGGGCGGCTAAAAGCGACCTTGAACGCACCTACAGTAGAACCCCATCGTTTTCTCCTCGAGCCGTTTGAGGCTCGCCGTTTCGCCAACCTGTGCGGACAGTTCGACGAGCACCTGCGCCTGATCGAACAACGCCTGAGCATCGAGATCCGCAACCGCGGCAATCAGTTCGAGCTTATTGGTGAACCCCAACACACCACGTCTGCGGAAAACCTGCTGCGGCGCCTCTACCGCGAAACCAAGGGCAGTGAGCTGTCGCCGGAAACGGTGCACCTGTACCTGCAGGAATCCGCCGTGGAAGACCTGGCCAACAACCCCGTGGCCGAAGCCAGCGTGGCCCTGCGTACCAAAAAAGGCATGATTCGCCCGCGCGGCTTGAATCAGCAGAAGTACGTCAAGGAAATCCTCGGCAACGACATCAACTTCGGCATCGGCCCGGCCGGTACCGGCAAGACCTACCTGGCCGTGGCCTGTGCGGTGGATGCCCTGGAGCGCGAACAGGTTCGCCGCATCCTGCTGGTGCGCCCGGCGGTCGAAGCGGGTGAAAAACTCGGCTTCCTGCCCGGCGACCTGGCCCAGAAGATCGACCCGTACCTGCGCCCGCTCTACGACGCGCTGTACGAGATGCTCGGCTTTGAATACGTCGCCAAGCTGATCGAGCGCCAGGTGATCGAAATCGCCCCGCTGGCCTACATGCGCGGTCGCACCTTGAACAACAGCTTCATCATCCTCGACGAAAGCCAGAACACCACGGTCGAGCAAATGAAGATGTTCCTCACCCGTATCGGTTTCGGCTCCACGGCCGTGATTACCGGTGACGTCACCCAGGTCGACCTGCCCAAGGGCACCAAGTCGGGGCTGGCGCAGGTGATCGAGGTGCTAAAGGACGTACCGGGTATCAGCTTCACGCACTTCATGCCCAAGGACGTGGTCCGTCATCCGCTGGTGCAGCGCATCGTAGAAGCCTATGAGCGTTTCGACCACAAGGACGACGCACCGGCCCAGGACACGCGCCGCGATGCTTGAGCTTGACCTGCAGCGGGCCACCGAGGCGCCCGCCCCCGGCGAAGCACAGTTTCGTCAATGGTGCGCCCTGGCCCTGCGCCAGCGCACTGCCGACTCGGAACTGACCATTCGTCTGGTGGATGAGCCCGAAGGCCGCGAGCTGAACCACACCTGGCGCCAGAAAGACTACGCGACCAACGTGCTGTCCTTCCCCGCCGACGTACCCGACGAATTACTGGATATCCCGCTGCTGGGCGACCTGGTGATCTGCGTCGAAGTGGTGGAACGCGAAGCGCGCGAACAAGGCAAGGAACTTGAGGCCCACTGGGCCCATCTAGTCATCCACGGCTGCTTGCATCTCTTGGGCTACGACCATATAGACGATGACGAAGCCGAGGAAATGGAAGCACTGGAACGAACGTTGCTTGCTGAATTGGGGCACCGCGACCCCTACGCAGACGACGAAAACTGATCAACACTCAACTGTCATATCAAAGGATTTAGAGTAATCGCTATGAGCGAAGACCGATCGAGCAACGGGCAAAAGTCATGGCTGGGTAAACTGACCCAGGCTTTTGCCCACGAGCCGAAAAACCGCCAGGAGCTGCTGGAGCTGCTGCGCGAGGCCCACCAGAACAAGTTGCTGGACAGCGAAGCGCTGGCCATCGTCGAAGGCGCCATTCAGGTGGCTGACCTGCAAGTACGCGACATCATGGTGCCGCGCTCGCAGATGATCAGCATCAGGGCGACCCAGACCCCGCGGGAATTCCTCCCGGCCGTAATCGACTCCGCGCACTCGCGCTACCCGGTGATCGGCGAAAGCCATGACGACGTCATGGGCGTCCTGTTGGCCAAGGACCTGTTGCCGCTGATCCTCAAGGAGAACGGCGATAGCTTCAACATCAAGGACCTGCTGCGTCCAGCCACCTTCGTGCCTGAATCCAAGCGCCTGAACGTGCTGCTGCGCGAGTTCCGCGCCAACCACAATCACATGGCCATTGTGATCGATGAATACGGCGGCGTGGCTGGCCTGGTGACCATCGAAGACGTCCTGGAGCAGATCGTCGGCGACATCGAAGACGAGCACGACGTCGAAGAAGACAGCTACATCAAGCCACTGCCCAGCGGTGACTTCCTGATCAAGGCCTTGACGCCCATCGAGAACTTCAACGAGTTCTTCGACAGCGAGTTTTCCGACGATGAATTCGACACCGTCGGCGGCCTGGTGATGAGTGCATTCGGGCACCTGCCCAAGCGTAACGAAACCACCGAGATCGGCGCGTATCGGTTCCGCATCCTCAACGCGGACAGCCGTCGTATCCACCTGATCCGTTTGACCCCTATCGCCCGTTGAGGGTTAAGGACTGAAATGCGCCGTCTGATCGCACCCGGCTGGCCCGGTAACCTGCTGGCCGTGGTGGCCGGCGCCATCACTACCCTGGCGCTGGCGCCGTTCGATATCTGGCCGCTGGCGCTGGTGGCGGCCGGTCTGTTCTATATCGGCCTGCGTGAACTCACACCCCGCCAGGCCCTGGGCCGCGGCTGGTGTTTCGGTTTCGGCCTGTTTGGCGCCGGCACCAGCTGGATCTACTACAGCATCCACCACTTCGGCGGCGCTTCGGTGCTGCTGGCGGGGTTCCTGATGCTGCTGTTCACCGCCGCCATCGCCTGGTTCTTCGCCTTGCCCGCCTGGCTGTGGGCACGCTGGCTGCGCCGCAATGAAGCGCCATTGGCCGATGCGCTGACGTTCGCGGCATTGTGGGTCGGCCAGGAAGCTTTTCGCGGCTGGTTCCTCACCGGTTTTCCGTGGCTGTATTCGGGCTACAGTCAACTCGACGGCCCGCTGACCGGCCTCGCGCCCTTAGGCGGGATGTGGCTGATTTCGTTCGCGCTGGCGTTGACCGCCGCCCTGCTGTGCAACCTGCCGCGCCTGCTGGCGAGCCGGCGCAACAGCTTTATCGCGGCCGGCCTGGTGCTGCTCGTCGCACCGTGGGCCATCGGCCTGGCGCTCAAGCATCATGCCTGGACCTCGCCCTCCGGCCCGCCCCTGAGCGTGGCCGCGATCCAGGGCAACGTCGAACAAAGCATGAAGTGGGACCCCGAGCAGCTCAACGCGCAACTGGCGCTGTACCGCGACATGAGTTTGAGTTCCAAACGCGTCGACCTGCTGGTGTGGCCGGAAACCGCCGTACCGGTACTCAAGGAGTCGGTCGAAGGTTACCTGACCATGATGGGCAAGTTCGCCGCCGAGCGTAATACTGCACTGATCACCGGCGTACCGATTCGCGAGGAAGTGCGCCACGAGAAGCGCTACTTCAATGGCATCACCGTGGTCGGCGAAGGTGAAGGCACCTACCTCAAGCAGAAGCTGGTGCCGTTCGGTGAGTACGTGCCGCTGCAGGATATGCTGCGCGGGCTGATCGCCTTCTTCGATTTGCCGATGTCGGACTTCGCCCGCGGCCCTTCCGACCAGCCCATGCTCCAGGCCAAGGGTTATCAGATTGCGCCGTTCATCTGTTATGAAGTGGTGTACCCGGAGTTCGCCGCCGGCCTGTCGGCCCAGAGCGACCTGCTGCTGACGATCAGCAACGATACCTGGTTCGGCCGCTCGATCGGCCCGCTGCAGCATCTGCAGATGGCGCAGATGCGTGCGCTTGAAGCCGGCCGCTGGATGATCCGCGCCACCAACAACGGTGTGACCGGCCTGATCAACCCGTTTGGGCAGATCACCGCACAGATCCCGCAATTCGAGCGCGGCATTCTGTATGGGGAGGTGGTGCCGATGCACAACCTGACGCCTTACCTGCAATGGCGGTCGTGGCCGTTGATCATCCTGTGCCTGCTGCTGTTCGGCTGGGCGCTGCTGGCCGCTCGAATGGCTAAAACCTTCTGACAGGCAACACACAACCAATGTGGGAGGGGGCTTGCCCCCGATTGCGGTGTATCAGTATCAAATGTGCTGACTGACACTCCGCTATCGGGGGCAAGCCCCCTCCCACATTTGTCCTGCGGTGTTACCTGTAGAACAACCTATACCCCACCTGCCCCACCGCCTCATTGATCAACTGCCCGCTCTGCCACACCGACTTGACCTCCGGCATCCACCCGCCGAGCGGCCGACCGTGATCCACGCCCAGAAACCCCACTGGCCCGGGCACCACAGTGAAGCCGGCCTTCTCAAAGCTCCACACCGAACGCGGCATATGCCAGGCCTGGGTCACCACCACCACGCGCTTGATGCCTTGGGGCAACAGTATCTCGGCGCTCATCTGCGCATTTTCCCAAGTGGTGCGGCTGCGCTCTTCCTTCCAGCGCACCGTGACGCCGAAGTCATCCTGCATCGACACCGCCATCAGCTCTGCCTCGCTGGGCGGCGTGCCGTAGTGCAGGCCGCCGCTGGTCAACACCGGCAACCCGGACGCCTTGGCCAGACGCGCTGCGTAACGTTCACGCTCCAAACCGATGCCGGTGGGCTGGTCGGAGCCCCACGCAATGTCGCCGCGCTCACGACCGGAGCCCAGCACCACAATCGCGTCGGCGCGCTGGGCCAGGTTTGCCCAGTCCTCGCGGGCCAGAGGCGGTGCTGTCTCCAGGGCGCGTGCGCCCCACTGCACCATCACCGGCAGGCTGATCAACCACATCCCGCCCAATCCCAAGGCAAAACAACACCCGGCCAGGCGCGGACGACTGCGACGAAACCACCAGGCAAGCGCCAGCAGCAGCAGGAAAATACCGGGCGGCAACAACAATTGTTTAATGAAATAACGAAAAGGCATCGGGCATCTCCAAAGATGCCCGAAGCCTAGATGCAACGGGGTTCAGCAACAATCCTTACGAGCATATTTTGTAAACATCAACGGATAACGCGGGGTCACTTGCACCGTATCGACCGGACATTTTCCGGGCTGCGACCGGCCGCCAGATCCTTCAGCCACACTACCTTGGCCGAACGAGGCGACTCGTGGGCCGGCGGGGATGCCGGCCCATGGGCGGCGCGTTGGTGGTGCAATTCCAGATAGCGCTTGATCAGTTCAAGCTCTGCCTGGCTCAAGCCTCGCAACTCCAGCTCCAGAGGCCGTTCATCACGCAATCGGCCTGCGGTTCTTGCGGCATCCAATGCCCGACCCAAACGGTCGATCAGTCCTTCGTATAACTGCGGTTTCGTCAAAGTTCGCTGCGATTCAGCCATCCCCTCACCTCATTGAAGAAATACTTGCTCCCCAATAAACAGCGTAGCCCCCGTGGCTGCACCTGCCCGGTGCCGCGACAGACGGCCTGGCCGGCGCAATCAGGGTTTCCCTCGATAGAGTGGGGTCATGTATGCTACGGCGCTTCCTGTAACTCCACTTCCCGCAGGGTTTGGGCACGGACGCGCCGCTTTCCGGTGTCGATCAACCTGAACGTTGCACCGAAGAGGATTAGGCCACCCCTATCCAGTTCAAAAGTAGCCATGCACGAACAATATCAGCCCCGTGAAATAGAAAATGCCGCACAAACCTTCTGGGACGAGCAAAAGTCCTTTGAAGTCAGCGAACAGCCAGGCAAGGAGACGTTCTATTGCCTATCGATGTTCCCTTACCCCAGCGGCAAGCTACACATGGGGCACGTGCGTAACTACACCATCGGCGACGTGATTTCCCGCTACCAGCGCATGCTCGGCAAGAACGTTCTGCAACCCATGGGTTGGGACGCTTTCGGCATGCCGGCGGAAAACGCCGCGATGAAAAACAACGTGGCGCCCGCCAAGTGGACCTACGAAAACATCGCCTACATGAAGACCCAGCTGCGCAGCCTGGGCCTGGCGGTGGACTGGTCCCGCGAAGTGACCACCTGCAAGCCGGATTACTACCGCTGGGAACAATGGCTGTTCACTCGCCTGTTCGAAAAAGGCGTGATCTACAAAAAAAGCGGCACCGTGAACTGGGATCCGATTGACCAGACCGTACTGGCCAACGAACAGGTGATCGACGGCCGCGGCTGGCGTTCCGGCGCGCTGATCGAAAAACGCGAAATCCCGATGTACTACTTCAAGATCACCGCCTACGCGGACGAACTCTTGTCGAGCCTCGACGATTTGCCGGGCTGGCCTGAACAGGTCAAGACCATGCAGCGCAACTGGATCGGCAAATCCAAGGGCATGGAAGTGCAGTTCCCGTACAACGTCGACTCCATCGGCGAAGCGGGCGCACTCAAAGTCTTCACCACCCGTCCGGACACCCTGATGGGCGCGACCTATGTCGCCGTGGCCGCCGAACACCCGCTCGCCACCCAGGCTGCACAGAACAACCCTGAGCTGCAAGCGTTCATCGCCGAATGCAAGGGCGGCAGCGTGGCTGAAGCCGACGTCGCCACCCAGGAGAAAAAAGGCCTGCCGACCGGGCTGTTCGTCGAGCACCCGCTGACGGGCGAGAAATTGCCGGTCTGGGTCGCCAACTATGTGCTGATGCATTACGGCGATGGCGCTGTAATGGCAGTCCCGGCCCACGACGAACGCGACTTCGAATTCGCCACCAAGTACGACCTGCCGATCAAGTCGGTGGTGCGCACCAGCGCGGGCGACACCAGCCCGGCCCCGTGGCAGGACGCCTATGGCGAGCACGGCGAGCTGATCAACTCCGGCGAGTTCGACGGCCTGGACTTCCAGGGCGCTTTCGACGCCATCGAAGTTGCCCTGATCAAGAAAAATCTCGGCGCCTCGCGCACCCAGTTCCGCCTGCGCGACTGGGGCATCAGCCGTCAACGCTACTGGGGCTGCCCGATCCCGATCATCCACTGCGAAACCTGTGGCGACGTGCCAGTACCAGAAGAGCAACTGCCGGTGGTCCTGCCCGAAGACGTCGTACCGGACGGCGCCGGTTCGCCACTGGCGCGCATGCCCGAGTTCTACGAATGCAGCTGCCCCAAATGCGGCCAGCCTGCCAAGCGTGAAACCGACACCATGGACACCTTCGTGGAGTCCTCGTGGTACTACGCCCGCTACGCCTCGCCGCACTATGAAGGTGGCCTGGTGGAAAAATCCGCAGCCGACCACTGGTTGCCGGTAGATCAGTACATCGGCGGTATCGAACACGCCATCCTGCACCTGCTCTACGCGCGCTTCTTCCACAAGCTGATGCGCGACGAAGGCCTGGTCAGCTCCGACGAGCCGTTCAAGAACCTGCTGACCCAAGGCATGGTCATCGCCGAGACCTACTACCGCCGCGAAGCCAATGGCGCCTACACCTGGTTCAACCCGGCGGACGTCGAGCTCGAGCGTGACAGCAAAGCGAAAGTCATCAGCGCCAAGCTCAAATCCGACGGCTTGCCGGTGGAAATCGGCGGCACCGAGAAGATGGCCAAGTCGAAGAACAACGGCGTCGATCCGCAATCGATGATCGATCAGTTCGGCGCCGACACCTGCCGCCTGTTCATGATGTTCGCCTCGCCGCCCGACATGAGCGCCGAATGGTCCGACTCCGGCGTCGAAGGCTCGCACCGCTTCCTCAAGCGCGTCTGGCGCCTGGCCCATGCCCATGTCAGCCAGGGCTTGCCGGGCAAGCTGGACGTCGCGGCCTTGAATGACGAGCAGAAGGCCATTCGTCGCAGCACCCACCTGGCAATCCGCCAGGCCAGCCAGGACGTAGGGCAGAACCACAAGTTCAACACCGCCATCGCCCAGGTGATGACATTGATGAACGTGCTGGAAAAAGCCCCGCAGGCCTCGGAACAGGATCGCGCATTGATCCAGGAAGGTCTGGAAACGGTTACCCTGCTGCTGGCACCGATCACGCCGCATATCAGCCACGAACTGTGGAACCGCCTGGGCCACAGCGGCGCCGTCATCGACGCCCGCTGGCCGGTGCAGGATGACAGCGCGCTGGTCCAGGACACGCTGCAGCTGGTGATCCAGGTCAATGGCAAATTGCGCGGCCAGATCGACATGCCGGCCAGCGCCAGCCGTGAAGACGTCGAAGCGGCTGCACGCTGCAACGAGAACGTGCTGCGCTTTACCGAAGGCCTGACGATCCGCAAAGTGATCGTAGTGCCTGGAAAACTGGTCAATATCGTCGCCAGCTAAATCGGATCGGGCGCAGGGCTTGAGCCCTGCGCCGAACTAAACCTTCAGGGCCTCGATACGGCCCGCCTGGTTTCAAGGGGAGCAACAACATGATCAAACGCAATCTGCTGGTAATGGGCCTGGCCGTTCTGTTGAGCGCTTGCGGCTTCCAGCTGCGCGGCACCGGCACCAATGAATTGTCGCTCAAGGAACTCGACGTCAGCGCACGCAACGCCTACGGCGAAACCGTGACTCAGCTGCGCCAGAGCCTGGAAAACAGCGGCGTGCACGTCTATACCGGGGCCACCTACAAACTGAACCTGGTCGATGAGCGCGAAACCCAGCGCAACATCAGCTACGCCAGTGCCGGTCGGGCGTCCGATATCGAGTTGGCCACCACCCTCAACTTCGAAATACAGGGCCGCGATAACCTGCCGCTGATGGGCGACAAGATCCAGGTGCAGAAAGTCGTGAGCCACGACGGCAACAACCTGGTGGGTTCGGACTCGGAGACCATCCAAGTGCGCAAGGAAATGCGTCGTGAGCTGATCCAGCGCATGATGACTCGCCTGCAACTGCTGACCCCGGAAAAACTCGCGGAGCTGCAGCAGATCGCCGACAACAAGGCCAAGGCTGACGCCGATGCCCTGAAGGCTGCGCAAGAGTATGAAGACAACACGCCGAAACAGTCGCCTGTTGAAGTCCCAGTCGAGTAAGCCAAACGGGGCGTTCCTGGCGCCCCGTTCGCCCTGCCTATGAAACTCGCCCCTGCCCAACTCGCCAAACACCTGCAAGGTGGCCTCGCGCCTGTCTATATTGTCAGCGGCGATGACCCGTTGCTGTGCCAGGAAGCGGCCGATGCCATTCGCTCGGCGGCGCGCCAGCAAGGTTTCGATGAGCGTCAGGTGTTCAGTGCTGACGCCAGTTTCGACTGGGGTACCCTGCTGCAAGCCGGCGCGAGCATGTCGCTGTTTGCCGAAAAGCGTCTGCTGGAACTGCGCCTGCCTTCGGGCAAGCCGGGAGACAAAGGCGCCGCGGCCTTGATGGAATACTGCTCGCGCCCTGCCGAAGACACCGTACTGCTGATCAGCCTGCCCAAGCTCGACGGCAGCGCGCAGAAAACCAAGTGGGGCAAGGCACTGGTAGAAGGTGCGCAAACCCAGTTCATCCAGATCTGGCCAGTGGACAGCAACCAGTTGCCGCAGTGGATTCGTCAGCGCCTGTCACAATCGGGGTTGGCGGCGACACAAGATGCCGTAGAGCTGATCGCCGCCCGGGTCGAGGGCAACTTGCTTGCCGCCGCCCAGGAGATCGAAAAGCTCAAGCTGATGGCCGAGGACGGGCAGATCACCGTCGAAACCGTACAAGGCGCAGTGGCCGATAGCGCTCGCTTTGATGTGTTCGGCCTGGTCGATGCGATCCTCAACGGTGAACCCGCCCACGCACTGCGTATGCTTGAAGGCTTGCGTGGCGAAGGAGTGGAACCGCCGGTGATCCTCTGGGCCCTGGCGCGGGAGCTGCGAGTACTGGCAAATATCGCCTTGCAATACAGCCAGGGCACACCGCTGGACAAATGCTTCAGCCAGGCCAGGCCGCCGGTGTGGGACAAGCGCAAACCGCTGATGAGCAAAGCCCTGCAACGGCACTCGGCGCAACGCTGGGCGCAACTGTTGCTGGAAGCGCAGCGCATCGACGCGCAGATCAAGGGCCAGGCGGCCGGCTCGCCGTGGATGAGCCTGAGCCGTTTGTCGCTATTGATGGCCGGCCAGCGCCTCACCCTGCCAGCCGAATAACCCTGCTTCCAAAAACACCCTGAATCCAATGTAGGAGCGAGCTTGCTCGCGAAAAACGTCAACGATAACGCGTATTTCCTGAATGAACGCGGCGCCTGTGAGTTTTTCGCGAGCAAGCTCGCTCCTACAGGGGTTGTCGCCGGGCTTTACAGCCGGGCCACTTCGGCAGATGATTTGCACCGCTCCATTCCACACCCAAACGAGAGAAGCCACCATGAGCAAAAAGCCATCCAAGCATGGCCCCAACAAGGCCAAATCCATCATCGCCCAGCCTCTGTTCCGCAGCCGTCAGGAACGCGCCGGCAAGGGCAAAGGCAGCTACCGCCGCGAAGCCTTCCAGTCTAACAGCTGGGAGGCTTCTTACTTTTTGGCTGCCTGAAGGCAAGCGCCCCTCTGGCATGATAAGGTCAGCACCTGATTTGTAATCCCTGGACCTGTGCATGCCCTCTAGTCTTTCTCGTCGTTGGCACCTACGCCAATTGATCGCTGCCTCCAGCCTCATTCTGCTTGTCGCCTGCGCGGAAAAACCTACCGCCGCAGATGCTCAACCGCTGCCCAAGCTCCAGACGGCACCGGCTATCGCACCTGCTGTAGTTGCACCGCTGGCGGTGGACAATCTCGATATCCAACCGACCCAGACCTTTGCCGAATGGCAGGCTGGTTTTCGTGCCCAAGCCTTGCAGGCCGGGATCGCTGCCGACGTCTTCGATAATGCCTTTGCCGGCGTCACCCCCGATATGGCGGTGATCCGCGCCGATCGCAGCCAGCCGGAGTTCTCCCGGCCGGTGTGGGAATACATCGATGGCGCCCTGTCGCCGCTGCGCGTGCGTAATGGCCAGGCTTCACTGATCAAGTACGCCGATATCCTGCAGCGCATCGAGGCGCGTTATGGTGTTGATCGCCAGGCACTGGTCGCGGTATGGGGCATGGAAAGCAACTTTGGCCAGTTCCAGGGCAATAATTCAGTGATCCGTTCCCTGGCGACCCTGGCTTATGAGGGCCGTCGTCACGCATTTGCGCAGGCGCAGTTGCTGGCGGCGTTGCAGATCATCCAGCATGGCGATATCCAGGTCGACCAGATGAAAGGCTCCTGGGCCGGCGCGATGGGCCAGACCCAATTCATCCCGACCGTCTACAACGCCTACGCCGTGGACTTCGACGGTGACGGTCGCCGCGATATCTGGAACAGTCCGGGTGACGCCCTCGCCTCCACTGCCCATTACCTGCAAAGCTCCGGTTGGCAGAAAGGCCAGCCGTGGGGCGTTGAGGTGCAGCAACTGCCATCGAGCTTCGACTATTCCCTGGCCGATGGTGGCATTCGCAAGACCGTCGCCGAATGGCTGAAACTGGGTATCCAACTGCCGCCCGGCGCGAGCCTGCCGGCCAACGTCGAGCAACTGTCCGCCGCCCTGCTGCTGCCGGCCGGCTACCGTGGCCCGGCGTTCCTGGTGCTGGATAACTTCCGTGCGATCCTCAAGTACAACAATTCGTCGTCCTATGCACTGGCCGTTGGCCTGCTGTCGGAGCGCTTTGGTGGCGGCGGGGTGATTCGCGGGAGCTGGCCAAAGGATGAGCTGCCCCTGAGCCGCTCGCAGCGTATCGACCTGCAGACGGCGCTCAGCGCCAAAGGTTATGACGCGGGCAACGCCGACGGGATCATCGGCGCCAACACGCGCAAGGCGATTCGGGCGGCGCAGCAAGCGCTGGGCTGGCCGGCGGATGGGTATCCGACGGTGAAGTTGCTGGAGGCGCTGCAAAGCCGATAGATTGGCTTATGGCGACTGGCGCCATCGGGGGCAAGCCCCCTCCCACATTTGACTGCATTCCTAAGGGTGTACAGGGTCCAATTGTGGGAGGGGGCTTGCCCCCGATAGGGTCTGGCAGGCGACCACTATTTACAGACTACATCCTGCTCCAGCACCACCCGCTGCTGCCCCGCATCCAACCGCACCAATGCGCCCATCGGCAGCGTCAGGTTCGGATCGCAATGCCCACTGCGCCAGCCAGCCAGCACCGGAATGCACAGCGGCTCGAAGGTCTGTTTCAACAGCCGCTCCAGCGCCCCGTTATCCACACCCGACACATCCCCCACCAACACCCCCGCAACCTGGTCGAGCTTGCCCGCCAGGCGCAGGTGCGTCAGCAAGCGGTCGATGCGATAGAGCGGCTCGTTGACGTCCTCGATAAACAGGATGATGCCTTCAGCGTCAATTTCATAAGCGGTGCCCATCACCGCCGCGATCATCGACAAGTTACCGCCCAGCAAGCGCCCGCAGGCGATGCCTGGCTCGATCGTGGTCAAGGGGTAGGCCACCGGATGCTTGAGCACACTGCCGGCGCCCAATTGGCCACGCAACAGGCTGAACAGCGATGACTCGGTAGGTGGTTGCTTGCCGCCGAGCAGGTCTGCATTGAGCATCGGCCCGTGGAAGGTGACGAAGCCGGCGTAGCGGTTGATCGCCAGGTGCAAGGCGGTGATGTCGCTATAGCCGACGAAGGGCTTGGGGTTGGCGCGCAGCAGGTCGAAGTCCAGCGCGTCGAGCAGACGTGGCGTACCGTAGCCGCCGCGCAGGCAGAAGATGGCATCGATTTCCGGGTCGGCGAAGGCGGCGTGAAGGTCGCGCAGGCGCACTTGATCGCTGCCGGCCAGGTAGCCGTCGCGTTCGTACACACCGGGGAAAATCCGCAGTTCATAGCCACGGGTGCGCATCCATTGCCCGGCTTTTTCGACGTCCAGCGCGGCTGGGCCGGCCGGGGCGATCAGGCCGATGGTGCCTTCGAGGCGCAAGGCGGGTACGGGGGCAGTCATGCACAATTCTCCCTGAGATGACGCATAACGAAATGTGGGAGGGGGCTTGCCCCCGATGGCAATGTATCAGTCACGCATGTATTGACTGTCACACCGCAATCGGGGGCAAGCCCCCTCCCACATTGGACCTGCGGTGTTACACAAACCTTTATTAAGAAACCAGGCTTGCCTTGACCAGCTTGGCCTGCTCATCGGCGTGGTACGAAGAACGCACCAACGGGCCCGACGCCACGTTCTTGAAGCCCATCTTGTAACCTTCCTCGGCGAACCAGGCGAAGGTGTCCGGGTGCACGAAGCGCTGCACCGGCAAGTGGCTGCGGGACGGTTGCAGGTATTGGCCCAGGGTCAGCATGTCGATGTCATGCTCGCGCATGCGCTTCATGACTTCGATGACTTCTTCGTCGGTTTCGCCCAGGCCCAGCATAAGGCCGGACTTGGTCGGGATGTGCGGCATCATTTGCTTGAATTTCTGCAGCAGGGTCAGCGACCACTGGTAATCCGACCCCGGACGCGCGGCCTTGTACAGGCGCGGCACGGTTTCCAGGTTGTGGTTGAACACATCCGGCGGCTCGGCGGCGGTGATTTCCAGCGCCACGTCCATGCGTCCACGGTAGTCGGGCACCAGGGTTTCGAGCATTACGTTGGGGGACAGTTTGCGGATTTCGCGAATGCAGTCGGCAAAGTGCTGGGCACCGCCGTCACGCAAGTCGTCACGGTCCACCGAGGTAATCACTACGTATTTGAGTTTCAGGTCGGCGATGGCGATGGCCAGGCTTTGCGGCTCGTTGACGTCCAGCGGCTTCGGCCGCCCGTGGCCCACGTCGCAGAACGGGCAACGACGGGTGCAGATGTCGCCCATGATCATGAAGGTGGCGGTACCGCCGGAGAAGCACTCACCCAGGTTCGGGCAGGACGCTTCTTCGCACACGCTGTGCAGCTTGTGTTTGCGCAGCAGGGCCTTGATACGGTCGACTTCCGGCGAGACCGGGATACGCACGCGAATCCAGTCAGGCTTTTTCGGCAGTTCGGTGGTCGGAATGATCTTCACCGGGATGCGTGCAACCTTCTCGGCGCCGCGCAGCTTGACGCCGGCTTCCACCTTGGCACGTGGGGCCGGGGCTGGACGCTCGGTGATGTCCAGCGTCGGGATCATGGTTTGCACAACATCAGTAGTCATATCAATCGATTCCGCCCGTCAGGGTCGTCTGCTCAGCATAGTCGAGGTGTTTGACGAGCTGCGCGCGCAGCCGGGCACTTACCTCGGCAAATTCTATGGGTGTTGCATGGTCGCTCAACTGGGTCATCGCAAGGCCAGCATAACCGCACGGGTTGATCCGCTGGAACGGGGCCAGGTCCATGTCCACATTCAGGGCCAGGCCATGAAAGGAACAACCGTGCCGAATGCGCAGCCCGAGGGAAGCGATTTTCGCGCCCTCCACATACACACCCGGTGCATCGGGCTTGGCCGCAGCGGTCACGCCGTAACTGGCCAGCAGCTCGATCAGGCAAGCCTCCATGCGGCTGACCAGATCACGCACGCCAAAGCCCAGCTTGCGCACATCCAGCAACAGATACGCGACCAGTTGGCCAGGCCCATGGTAAGTCACTTGCCCCCCTCGGTCGACCTGCACCACCGCAATATCACCCGGCAGCAGCAGATGCTCGGCCTTGCCGGCCTGGCCCTGGGTGAATACCGGCGGGTGCTCGACCAGCCAGACTTCATCCGGTGCCGAGGTGCCGCGCTCGTTGGTGAAGCGCTGCATGGCATGCCAGACGGGCTCGTAGTCCATCCGGCCGAGCTCGCGAAAGCCCAGGACGTGCGACATCACAGCACCATGTGCACGAAGCCGGTGGCCCGCAGTTCGCTGTTGATGTTGTAGAGCTGGTCCTGATCCGTCGCAACGATGTGCAACTGGATCGTCGTGTATTTACCCGTGGAGCTGGAACGCTCGTCCACGCGGTTGTCGTTGATGGTCGCGTGTTTGCGCACAATCTCGAGAATCGTGTCTTTGCGACCTACGCCGGTATCGCTGATCACCTTGATGGGGTAATCCGTCACCGGGAATTCGATCTTTGGCGCCTTTACTTCTTTATCGGTCATGGCAGAACGGCCTCGTAAGCGGTAAGCCGTGGCGACGGCAAAACCCCGCGTCGGATCAACGCGGGGCTTTGCAGGTGCACACAATCAGTTGAACAAGCCGTAGAAGAATAGACGGATGCTATCCCACACGCGGCGGAAGATACCACCTTCGTCGACAGCGTCCAGTGCGATCAGGTCGGCGCTGTGCACCACCTTGTCATCCAGCTTCACTTCAACCTTGCCGATCACATCACCCTTGGCGATTGGCGCAACCAGTTGCGGGTTCAGGGTCATGCTGGCGGCGAGCTTTTTCAGCTGGCCTTTAGGCATGGTCAGAGTCAAGTCATCAGCCAGGCCGGCCTTGACCTGGGAGGTGGCGCCCTTCCAGACCGGCGCGGTCGCCAGCTCGGTGCCCTTCTGGTAGAAGGTCTGGGTTTCGAAGAAGCGGAAGCCGTAGGTCAGCAGTTTTTGCGTTTCGGCCGCACGGGCCTGCTCGCTGTTGGTGCCGAAGACCACGGCGATCAGGCGCTGGCCATCACGTACGGCGGACGACACCATGCAATAGCCGGCTTCGTCGGTGTGGCCGGTTTTCAGGCCGTCGACGGTCTTGTCGCGCCACAGCAACAGGTTGCGGTTAGGTTGCTTGATGTTGTTCCAGAAGAATTCCTTCTGGGAGTAGATGGCGTAGTGCACCGGGTCGACACGGATGATCGCGCGGGCCAGGATCGCCATGTCGTGAGCCGACGAATAATGCTCCGGGTTCGGCAGGCCGGTCGGGTTCATGAAGTGGCTGTTGGTCATGCCCAGGTCGCTGGCCGTCTTGTTCATCATGTCGGCGAACGCGTCTTCGCTGCCGGCGATGTGCTCGGCCAGGGCCACGCTGGCGTCGTTGCCGGACTGGATGATGATGCCATGCAGCAGGTCGCTTACCGTGACTTGCGAGCCGACCTTGATGAACATGCGCGAGCCACCGGTGCGCCAGGCGTTCTCGCTGACGGTCACCGGGTCATTTTCACCGATCTGGCCGCGACGGATTTCCAGGGTCGCGATGTAGGCAGTCATCAGCTTGGTCAGGCTGGCAGGCGGCAGGCGCACGTCACCACCGTTTTCGACCAGCACGTTGCCACTGGCGGCATCCATGAGGACCCAGGCCTTGGCGGCCAGTTGCGGGGAAGCCGGCACCATCTCAACCGCCCAGGCGGCCGGGGTGATGATCAGCGAGATAAGCAGGCACGTACGTTTGGCTAAGGTGGTGATGTTCATCCGTCTCTCGAAATTGCTTATGGAAACTTGCCCTCGCGGGCAAAACTATTCAGACAGCCCGCTTCCAGACTGTCACGTGTTCGGTTGCCCGCTCACCCCTTGCCCCTGGGTTTTTATTGTTCAACGAGCCAACAACCAGGGCTCAGGCACGCGCCTGAACCTTCAATTCTGTATTGCCTTATTCCGCGGTCACTACGCTGGGTTGCCCCAGGTTGGCCAGGCGTACGCTGTTCTGCACTTGCGCAACCTCGCTCGGCGAACCGATCGGCCCCATGCGCACACGGTGCAGGGTCTGCTGGTTACGCACGATGGAGCTGATGAACACCGGCGCACTGACCATGCCGCTCAGCTTGGACCTTAACAGTTCCGCCGCATCCGGGTTGGCGAAAGCGCCCACCTGCAGGTACTGCCCGCCCACCTTGGAAGCACCGGGCGCCGCATGGGGCACGACCACGGTGTCCGGGGCATGCTGCGCCGGCGGCGGCGTCCATTGTTCGATCTTGCCGGTCGAGGCCGTCACTTGCGGTTGCGCGGTTTGCGGCTCGTTGAGCATCAACGGCGCCGGCTTGCCACGCTGGGCCCAGTACTGCGCCGGGTCGATGCCTTCGACTTTCACCCGGGCGGTGCCGACTTCGGCGTAACCGAGTTTCTTCGCAGCGGCATAGGAGAGGTCGATGATCCGGTCCGAATAGAACGGCCCACGGTCGTTGACCCGCAGAATCACGGTGCGGTTGTTGTCCAGGTTGGTCACGCGCACGTAGCTGGGCAGCGGCAGGGTCTTGTGCGCCGCACTCATGCCGTACAGGTCATACACTTCGCCGTTGGCGGTGTTCTGGCCGTGGAACTTGGTGCCGTACCAGGACGCCGTGCCCGACTGCACGTAGGTCTTGGATTCCTGCAGCGGGAAGTAATTCTTGCCCAGCACGGTATAGGGGTTGGCCTTGTAGGGGCCGGAGTGCAGGGTTGGCGTGGCATCCGGGATCTTGGATACATCCACGTCCCACCACGGCGCGCCGTCCTTGTGCGCACGGTTGATGTCCAGGCCCGGCTGGGCGCGAACCACCGCACCGCTGGCCTTCTTGGCCGGCGCTCGATTCGGTGTCGTGGAGCAACTGGCGATCAGCAGGGACAACGCGGCGAACGCCACCAGCTTGAGCGGTTTTTTGAACGGCGATACCCGCATTACTTGTTGCCCCGTGCTTGAACCAGCTCGTCTGACAGCTGATGCACGGCCATGGCGTACATCACACTGCGGTTATAACGCGTGATTGCGTAGAAATTCTTCAGGCCCATCCAGTATTCCGGGCCATTTTCACCTTCAAGGCGGAACGCCGTCACCGGCATATCATCGCGTGGCGCATTCTGACTCGACCAGCCCAGCGCTCGCAACTCCCCGACGGTCTTCACCGGGTCGATACCCTGGGTCAGGCCTTCATCGGCGCGCTCGCCCGTCACATCGGCGCGCACAACCACAGGTTCTCCGCCGACCCAGCCGTGGCGCTTGAAGTAGCTGGCCACACTGCCGATGGCATCGTCGGGGTTGCTCCAGATATTGATATGCCCGTCGCCGTCGAAATCCACCGCGTAGGCGCGAAAGCTGCTCGGCATGAACTGCGGCAAGCCCATCGCCCCGGCGTACGAACCCTTGAGGGTCATGGGGTCGACCTGTTCTTCGCGGGCCAGCAGCAGGAATTCGCGCAGCTCCTTGCGGAAGAACTCGGCACGCGGCGGGTAATCGAAGCCCAGGGTCGACAACGCGTCGATCACCCGGTAACTGCCGGTGTTGCGCCCGTAAAAGGTTTCAATGCCGATGATCGCGACGATGACCTGGGCCGGCACGCCATATTCCTGCTCGGCGCGGGCCAGTACCGCCTCGTGCTGGCGCCAGAAGTCCACGCCCCGGGCCACGCGGGCGTCGGTGAGGAACATCGGACGATATTCCTTCCACTGCTTGACCCGCTCGGCGGGGCGCGAGATGGCGTCGAGGATCGCCTGCTTTTTGCGGGCTTCGCGGAACACGCCCATCAGCTGTTCACCGGCGAAACCGTAGTCGCGGGTCATCTCACCGACGAATTCGGCGACCTGGGGTGAGCCATCGTAGTCACCGGCCCGCACCTCCTGCGTTGCGCCCAGCAGCCCAATCAGGCCCATCCAGGACGCATGCCGAGTAGCCCAGCCGCGCATTACTTGCATTGACATCTTCACCTTATTCAAACCTGAGCGATCCATTTGCGATGCGTATGAATCGACATCAAAACCCCAAACGCTGACAGCAATGTCACCAGCGAAGTTCCGCCGTAGCTAATGAATGGCAACGGCACCCCAACCACCGGCAACAGGCCACTGACCATACCGATGTTGACGAAAACGTAAACAAAAAACGTCATGGTCAGACTGCCGGCCAGCAACTTGCCGAACAGCGTCTGCGCCTGCGCGGTAATCACCAGCCCGCGCCCGATCAACAGCAGATAGATCAGCAGCAGCGCGCAGATGCCTACCAGGCCGAACTCTTCACCCATCACCGCGATAATGAAGTCGGTGTGGCTTTCGGGCAGAAAGTCCAGGTGCGATTGGGTCCCCAGCAGCCAGCCCTTGCCGAACACGCCGCCGGAACCGATGGCGGCCTTTGACTGGATGATGTTCCAGCCGGTACCCAGCGGGTCGCTTTCGGGGTCGAGGAACGTCAGGATCCGCTGCTTCTGGTAGTCGTGCATAAAGAAGAACCACATGGCCACCGCCACCGGCACGGCAGCGGCCAGCACGCTGAGAATCCAGCGCCAGCGCAGGCCGCCCATGAACAGTACGAACGCGCCCCCCGCCAGGATCAGCAACGAGGTGCCGAGGTCCGGCTGGCGCACGATCAGAATGAACGGCACGCCGATCAGGATCAGGCTGATCCCCACATGCTTGAGCTGGGGCGGCAAGGTGCGCTTGGACAGGTACCAGGCGATGGTGGCCGGCATCAGGATCTTCATGAATTCCGACGGCTGGAAGCGAATCACCCCCGGGATGTTGATCCAGCGGGTCGCGCCCATGGCGTTGTGACCCATCACGTCCACCACCACCAGCAGCAGCACCCCGGCGACATAGCCCAGCGGCACCCAGCGCGCCATGAAGCGCGGCTCGAGCTGGGCGATCACCACCATCGACAACAGGCCCAGGCCGAACGACGACGCTTGCTTGATCAGCAGGTCCCAGTTCTTGCCGCTGGCCGAATACAGCACGAACAGGCTGCCGGCCGCCAGTATCAGCAGCAGCACCAGCAACGGGCCGTCAATGTGCATGCGTTGCAGCAACGTCGCACGGCGACGCATCACATCCTCACTGGAGAGGATGCGGTCAAAGTTACTCTTCACGGGCCGTAACCTCGGGGCTGGAAGGGGGGCCGCCATATTCGGGCTTGAGCTTGCCGTCGGGGGCCAGCAGCCAGGCGTCCATGATCTGGCGCACCACAGGCGCAGCCACACCGGAGCCGGACTCGCCGTTCTCCACCATCACCGCCACCACGATTTTCGGGTCATCGGCAGGGGCAAAGCCGACAAACAAGGCGTGGTCGCGGTGACGCTCCTGCACCTTGGAGCGGTCATATTTTTCACCCTGCTTGATCGCGACCACCTGCGCGGTCCCGCTCTTGCCGGCGATGCGATATTGCGCGCCGAGCGCCGCCTTGCGTGCGGTGCCGCGAGCGCCGTGCATCACCTGCTGCATGCCGTGATTGACCTTGGCCCAGTCGGAAGGGTCGCGCAGCACGATGTCGGGGATCGGGTTCTCATCCAGCGGTTTCTCGCCTTCGATGGTCCTGGCCAGGTGCGGCCGGTTCCACACGCCCTTGTTCGCCACCAGCGCAGTTGCCTGGGCCAGTTGCAGCGGGGTGGCCTGCATGTAGCCCTGGCCGATGCCGAGGATCAGGGTTTCGCCGGGGAACCATGCCTGGCGACGCGTCGCGCGCTTCCATTCACGCGAGGGCATCAGGCCGGGAGACTCTTCGAACATGTCCAGGGAGACTTTCTGGCCGAGGCCGAACTTGCCCATGTAGGCCGCCAGGCGATCGATCCCCAGCTTGTGGGCCAGGTCATAAAAATAGGTGTCGTTGGAGCGCATGATGGCGGTGTCCAGGTCGACATAGCCGTCACCGGAGCGGTTCCAGTTACGGTATTTGTGATCGTAGTTGGGCAGCATGTAATAGCCGGGGTCATAGACCCGGCTCGAGGCGGTGACCACCCCCGAATCCAGGCCGGCAATCGCCACCGCCGGCTTGATGGTCGACCCCGGCGGATACAGGCCGCGCAGCACTCGGTTGAACAGCGGCCGGTCGATGGAGTCGCGCAATTCGGCGTAGGCCTTGAAGCTGATGCCGGTCACGAACAGGTTGGGGTCGAAACTCGGCTGGCTGACCATGGCCAGAACTTCGCCGGTCTTCGGGTCCAGCGCCACCACCGCACCGCGACGACCGCCCAGCGCCATTTCGGCGGCTTCCTGCAACTTGATGTCCAGGCTCAGCACGATGTCCTTGCCCGGCAAGGGGTCGGTGCGCTTGAGCACGCGCAGCACGCGGCCACGGGCGTTGGTCTCGACTTCTTCGTAACCCACCTGGCCGTGCAGTTCGGGCTCGTAGAAACGCTCGATGCCGGTTTTGCCGATGTGATGGGTGCCGCTGTAATTGACCGGATCGAGGCTTTTGAGCTCTTTCTCGTTGATGCGCCCCATATAGCCGACCGAGTGGGCAAAGTGCGGCCCCTGCGGGTAATGCCGCACCAACTGCGCTACCACTTCCACGCCCGGCAGGCGGAACTGGTTCACCGCGATCCGCGCGATCTGTTCTTCGTTCAACTCGAACAGAATCGGCACCGGCTCGAAAGGCCGGCGCCCCTGCTTCATGCGTTTCTCGAAAATGACCCGGTCTTCCGGCGTCAGCTGCAGCACTTCGACAATCACATCGAGCACTTGCTGCCAGTCGCCGGAACGCTCGCGGGTCATGCTCAGGCTGAAACTGGGCCGGTTATCCGCCACTACCACGCCATTGCGGTCGAAAATCAGCCCACGGGTCGGCGGGATCGGCTGCACATGCACCCGATTGTTTTCCGACAAGGTGGAGTGATACTCGTACTGGATCACCTGCAGGTAATACAGACGGGCGATCAGCACACCAATCAATGCCACCACCATGATCGCGCCAAATACCACGCGCGCGCGTACAAGACGTGCGTCCTTCTCGTGGTCCTTGATGCGGATCGGCTGGGTCATCGGCTATGGCGCAGATTATTTGTGATAAGGGTGCCCGGACAGAACTGTCCAGGCGCGATACAGCTGTTCACCGATCAGAATCCTTACCAACGGGTGCGGCAGCGTGAGCGCCGACAGCGACCAGCGCTGATCGGCCCGCGCACAGACTTCCGGCGCCAGCCCTTCGGGGCCGCCGACCATGAAGTTGACGGTGCGCGAGTCCAGGCGCCAGCGGTCCAGTTCCACCGCCAGTTGCTCGGTGCTCCAGGGCTTGCCGTGCACTTCGAGGGTGACGATGCGCTCGTTGGGGCCGACCTTGGCCAACATGGCTTCGCCTTCCTGACGGATAAAGCGCGCCACGTCGGCGTTCTTGCCCCGGGTATTGAGCGGTATTTCCACCAGTTCAAGAGACAGCTCGGCAGGCAGACGCTTGGCATACTCGTGCCAGCCCTCTTCCACCCACTTGGGCATGCGTGAACCGACAGCGATCAGACGCAGGCGCACAGCCGTTCCTTATTCCTGGTCTTTGTTGAGCTTGTCGAAGTGCGCGTGGCCCACTTCCGGGCTGTGGTGCTTGCCATCGGCGGCACGGCTCTGCTCGGCGCCTTTCCACAGACGCTCCAGGTCGTAGAACTGGCGGGCGTTGGAGGTCATCATGTGCACGATCACGTCGTCCATGTCCAGCAGCACCCAGTCGCTGTCGCCCTTGCCTTCTTCACCCAGCGGCTTTACGCCCTGGGCTTTGACGGCTTCACGAACCTTGTCCAGCATCGCGCCGATCTGACGGTTGGAGGTACCGGTGGCGATGATCATGAAGTCGGTGATGCTCTGCTTGTCGCGTACGTCCAGCACCTGGATGTCCTGGGCTTTGACGTCTTCCAGGGCCGCCACGGCGACTTTTACCAGCTCTTCACCGGCCAGTTCCGGGCCAACGTGGGCTTCTACCGGCAGCGGTGCGCTTTTGAAGGTGCCTTTGCGCTTAACTTTGCTTACGTCTTTGTTCGTCATATAAAACTCGTTTTGCTCGTATGTTCGGGCGCTCGCTGCACGATTTTTCGTGCATTCAAGCGCGCCTTTTCAGTTCGACGCACGGTAAAGCCCGTGCGCATCGATGTAGGCCAGGACCGCGTCAGGCACCAGGAAACGTACCGACTTACCGCTGGCCAGCAGTTGACGGATCTGGGTGGCGGACACCGCAAGCGGGGTCTGCCAGACGAATGCAATATTCCCGTTCGGCCCGGTCAGGGCCAAGGGGTCACTTACCGACCGCGCGGCCAGCAGGTTGCGCAAGGCATCCGGCGGTTCGCTGTCGGCATCCGGGCGTTGCAGAACCAGGATGTGGCAATGCTGGAGGAGTTCCTCCCAGCGGTGCCAAGAGGGCAGGCCGCAAAATGCGTCCCAGCCCAAAAGCAGAAACACCTGGTCATCGGCGGCCAACTCGGCGCGCATCAGTTCCAGGGTGTCGACAGTGTAGGACGGTTTATCGCGCTTGAGCTCGCGATCGTCCATCACCAGCGGTGCTATGCCCTCCACCGCAACGCGCACCATTTCCAGGCGCTGCTGCGCGGACACCTGCGGCGTATCGCGGTGGGGCGGCCGGAAATTGGGCATCAGGCGCAACTCGTCCAACGCCAGGGCATCCGCGACTTCCAGGGCACTGCGCAAATGGCCGATGTGCACGGGGTCGAAAGTACCGCCGAGCAGCCCGATGCGTTTAGCCATCAAGTGCGCACATGACCGTCGCCGAACACCACGTACTTCTCGCTGGTCAGGCCTTCCAGGCCGACCGGGCCGCGTGCGTGGAGCTTGTCGGTGGAAATGCCGATTTCCGCCCCCAGGCCGTACTCGAAACCATCGGCAAAGCGCGTCGAGGCGTTAATCATCACCGAAGCGGAATCCACTTCAGTGAGGAAACGCCGGGCATCGCTGAAATGCTCGGAGACGATGGCGTCGGTGTGCTTGGAGCCGTAGGTGTTGATGTGTTCGATGGCCTGGTCCAAGTTGTCGACAATGCGGATCGACAGGATCGGCGCGGTGTATTCGGTGTACCAGTCCTGCTCGGTGGCTTCGATCACGTCCGCACCCAGCAGCGCACGGGTACGCTCGCAACCGCGCAACTCCACAGCCTTGTCGCGGTAGATGGCCGCCAGCGGCGGCAGCACGCGCTCGGCAATGCCGGCGTGCACCAACAGGGTTTCCATGGTGTTGCACGGCGCGTAGCGGTGGGTCTTGGCGTTGTCGGCGATGCGGATCGCCTTGTCGATATCGGCGGCGATATCGATGTATACGTGGCACACGCCGTCCAGGTGCTTGATGACAGGCACCTTGGCGTCGCGGCTGACGCGCTCGATCAGGCCCTTGCCACCGCGCGGCACGATCACGTCGACGAATTCCGGCATGGTGATCAGCGCACCGACGGCGGCGCGGTCAGTGGTTTCCACCACTTGCACCACTTCGGCGGGCAACTCGGCCACGGCCAGGCCTTGCTGGATGCAGGCCGCGATGGCGCGGTTGGAATGGATCGCCTCGGAACCGCCACGCAGGATGGTGGCGTTGCCCGACTTGAGGCACAGGCTCGCGGCGTCGATGGTCACGTTGGGGCGCGACTCGTAGATGATGCCGATCACGCCCAGGGGCACGCGCATCTTGCCGACCTGGATGCCGGACGGCAGGTAACGCATATCGCGAATTTCACCGATGGGGTCAGGCAACTTGGCCACCTGACGCAAGCCTTCGATCATGTCGTCGATACGCGCCGGGGTCAGTGCCAGGCGGTCCAGCAGGGCCGGCTCCAGGCCATTGGCGCGGCCGTTGGCCAGGTCCTGTTCGTTGGCGGCGGCCAACTCGGAGCGCGCAGCATCCAGAGCATCGGCGGCGGCCAGCAGGGCACGGTTCTTCTGCACGGTGCTCGCACGGGCGATCAACCGCGAGGCCTGACGGGCAGCGCGACCCAGGCGGGTCATGTAGTCAAGAACGGACTCAGTCATGGGTCAGGAAGTCTTGGCAAAGAGGAAAGCGGCAGATTATAGCTGTGACGCCGCCTGACTGACAGCGGTGAGGGGCGGATGGTCGAAATGAACTGTAAAAACCTGGGGTTCAGCGGTAATTAAGGTGAGAGTTGTTATGATTCCGTCACATTTAGCCGTAATAACCCTGAACGTTATGCCCACAATCACGCCCGAACGCCCCGCAAGCGCCCTCCCCGACAGCTTCTTCGACCGCGACGCCCAGTTGCTCGCGCAAGAACTGCTCGGAAAAGTCATTCGTCATCGTGTCGGCGAAACCTGGCTTTCAGCGCGGATTATCGAAACCGAAGCCTATTACGTGGCCGAAAAAGGCAGTCACGCCTCACTCGGCTACACAGAAAAACGTAAGGCTTTGTTTCTGGATGGTGGGCACATCTACATGTACTACGCCCGTGGCGGTGATTCGCTGAACTTCAGCGCCCATGGCCCGGGCAATGCCGTGCTGATCAAATCGGCCTATCCCTGGGTCGATGAGAGGTCCGGGCCGGCGAGCCTGGCGCAAATGCTGTTGAACAACCCCAACCCCGACGGCAGCCCGCGTCCTTCGCAGAAACTCTGCGCGGGCCAGACGCTGCTGTGCAAGGCACTCGGCCTGAAGGTGCCGATGTGGGATGCCAAGCGCTTCGATCAGGAATTGCTGTATGTCGAGGACGTGGGCCAGGTGCCCACGCAGATTATCCAGACCACACGGCTGGGCATTCCCAGTGGGCGCGATGAACACTTGATGTACCGCTTCGTCGATGCTGGCTATGCGCCTTATTGCACACGGAACCCGCTGCGGCGCGGGCAGGTCGAAGGCCGCGATTATTTTTTGATTTGAACAGACTGAACCGGCTGGAATCGATACCTGTCGCACAGAGATTTTAATGTGGGAGGGGGCTTGCCCCCGATGGCGGTGTGACAGTGGATGAATGTTTCCCTGACACATTGCCATCGGGGGCAAGCGCCCCCTCCCACACTTGATGGAGTGGATTGTATGGGCCAATGGCTCGATAGCATCACCGGCTGGCTGACCCTTAACCCACAATGGCTGGCAGTGGCGGTGTTTATCGTCGCGTGCGTGGAATGCCTGGCCATCGCCGGGTTGATCGTGCCGGGCACGGTGCTGCTGTTTGCCATCGCCGCGCTGGCCGGCAGCGGCGCGCTATCGTTGAGCGAAACCCTGTTGCTGGGCTTCCTCGGCGGTTTACTGGGCGACGGGGTGTCCTACTACCTGGGCCGGCATTTCCACCAGAATATCCGGCGCCTGCCCGGCCTGCGCCATCATCCCGAGTGGATGAACGGTGCGGAAACCTACTTCCATAAGTATGGCATCGCCAGCCTGCTGGTCGGACGTTTCATTGGCCCGTTGCGGCCCATGCTGCCGATGGTCGCCGGCATGTGCGACATGCCGTTCCCGCGCTTTGCGATCGTCAGCGTTATCGCGGCGGCAGGCTGGTCAGTGGCGTATCTGTTGCCGGGCTGGGCTGCCGGTGCGGCGTTCCGCTTGCCCCTGCCCGAAGGTTTCTGGCCGGAAGCGGCGATTGTCGCGGCCTGCCTGGCGGCACTGCTGGGGCTGAGCTTGAACAGCAGCCTGCGCGGCCATCGTCGCGCCACCCTGTGGATCGGCTGCGCCAGCCTGACGTTGCTGGTCGCACTGTTTATCGGCTACCCGCATCTCAACGATTTCGACCAGGGCCTGAGCGCACTGGTGCAGGAACATCGCAGCCCGTGGCTCGACGAGGTAATGGTACGGATCACCCAACTGGGCGAATTCAAAAAAATGTTCGTCGCCAGCGCGGTGTTTACCGGCCTGTTGTTGCTGGCGCGACAGTGGCGTCATGCCATCTTCGTCGGCGCCACGCTGGCGGGCGCCGCCGTGATCAATACCGGCACCAAGCTCTTCTTCGCCCGTGGCCGCCCTGAAATCCTGACCGACCCGCTCACCAGTTTCAGCATGCCCAGCGGCCATGCCTCCGGCGCCTTTGCGTTCTTTCTGGCCCTGGCGGTACTGGCCGGCCGAGGCCAACCCACGCGGCTGCGCCTGACCTGGCTGCTGCTGGGGTGCATACCTGCGGCGTTCATTGCGTTGTCGCGGGTGTACCTGGGCGCTCACTGGCCCACGGATATCCTGGCCGGCACGCTCCTGGCGATGAGCGTGTGCGCATTGAGCCTCACCCTCATTCAATACCGCAGCCCGTTGCCGCCGATGACGCAAAAAGCCTGGTGGCTGGTCTTGCCCGTGGTGGTGGCGGTGCTCGGCTTTATCGCGTTTACCGGCACCTCCCACGCGTTGCTCAGGTACGCCTACTGACCCTTGGCCGGACCGATCCAATCCACCGACGCGCTGCGACGTTCAACACACCGCTCGCGTCGTTCCAGCAGCATTTCATCGGCAATGTCGGCGGCGCGCTCGGCGATGTATTCCGCGCCCCGCGTGGGATCGTGCTGGAGCAACTGCGTGGTGACGCTGACGAAATACGCGTCCCAGGCGACCTGTTCCGAGGGTGTCAGCTGAATCATGGTCATCTCCGATCATTGGGGGTGTGATCGGAAAATAGTGCAGGCCACGTCCATGAAAGCGACGCAACAAAGTCTGATACCCGCGTCAGAGCATTCCGAATCTCAGGTGAACAGCTCACCCTGCAATTCATCCAGCAACATCTGGATCGCATCCAGCCGTTGCTGCGGATCGTCCAGCTGCAGCAGGTCGACCTTATCCGCCTCGGTGAACGGCAGCAGATACGCCAGCTGATTACTCAGGGCCTGCTGGCCCTCGGCGTGGGCGTCCATGTCCAGCGAAGCGACCATCGGATGCTCGGCCAATGCCTGCAGCAACGCCAGCAGGTCGGCATCTTCCTCTTCCAGCGGCTGGTCCGGCAGTTCGTCCAGCCATTGCACCTGGGCAACCAGCAGCTGGTCCTTCTGGACCTCGGCATCGTGCACGCGAAAACGCCGCCCGCCCTCGACGCGAATCCCCAGCAGGCCGTTATCCTGCTGCTTGAAGTCGCGGATCAGCGCCTCGCAGCCGATCAGCGCATAGCCATCCGGAGCCAGGCCGACTTCCTTGCCATCAAGGATGCACACCACGCCGAAGCTTTCGCCCTTTTTCATGCAGCGACTGATCATGTCCAGGTAACGCGCCTCGAACAGTTGCAAATCGAGGGTGCAGCCAGGAAACAGCACGGTGTTGAGTGGAAACAGCGCCAGACTCATAAAGGTTTCCTTAAACCCGGTTTAAACGATCACGGACACGGCCAGCGGCAGGAACACTGCCGTGGCCACACCCATCAAACTCATGGCCAGCGCCGCAAAGGCGCCGCATTCTTCGCTTTCCTGCAGGGCCACCGAGGTGCCGACCGCGTGGGCCGTCATGCCCAAGGCCATGCCGCGCGCCTCGGGGCTGTAGACACCCAGGCGCGACAGGAACGCCGGGCCGATCATCGCGCCGGCCACCCCGGTGATCAGCACGAACACCGCAGCCAATGCCGCCACCCCACCGATCTGCTCGGCCACCAGCATCGCAATCGGCGACGTCACCGACTTGGGCGCCATGGTCATCAGCACCCGGTGTTCGGCACCGAACCACCAGCCCAACCACACGCACAGGCCGGTGGCCAACACCCCACCTACCACCAGCGTAGTAAAAATCGGCCAGAACAATTGGCGAATCCGTCGCAGGTTCAAATAAAGCGGCACCGCCAGGGCCACCGTCGCCGGCCCCAGCAGAATGCCCATGATCTCGGTGCTTTTGCGGTATTCGGTGTAGTCCAGGCCGCAGATCAGCAACACGCCAATCACCAGCAACATGGAGACCAGCACCGGCTGCAGGAAGATCCAGCGGGTTTTCTCGAACGCCGCCAGTACCAACTGATACGCGCCCAGGGTGATGCCGATACCGAACAACGGGTGATGAATGACGGCCGTCCAGGCGCCCTGCCAGTCGAACATCATTGTTCCTTCTCCTTGCGCCGGACCAACCGCTCCATCAGCACGCCGACAACCCCCATCGCGACGACCAGCGACAGCACCAGCGCGCCGACGATAGCCCAGAAGTCGGCAACGATGTCCCTGGCATACACCATCACGCCCACGGCCGGCGGCACCAGCAGCAACGGCAAATAGCGCAGCAGGCTGCCGGCCGCCAGGCTCAGCGGCTCGCTGACTTCGCCGCGCCAGATCAGGAAGCCGAGCATCAGCAGCAGGCCGATGATCGGCCCCGGCAATACCGGCAACAGCAGATGGTTGAGCGCAGTGCCGATCAATTGAAACAGCACCAGCCAGGTCAGGCCACGTAACAACATCCTCTCTGCCCCCTCAAAGTTCGTGCGCATTATAAGCACGCCCGCCCTATGCTCAGGCATTCGCCAAAAGCATGTTGGGTTGACCGGGCCGATTGCCCATGATGATCTACATTGGTTCTCTGTATCCCATAAAAAACCCCTCGTCAGCGGGGATAAAAATGATGAACCCAGGAGAAACGCAATGCCCTATGTACCCGTAGCGCAGCTCAACGATTATGTCGGCAAGGAACTGGGACGTTCCGAATGGCTCACCATCGACCAGGCGCGCATCAACCTGTTCGCAGAGGCCACCGGCGATCATCAGTTTATCCACGTCGACCCGGCCAAAGCCGCGCAAACCCCGTTCGGCAGCACCATCGCCCATGGGTTCCTGTCGCTGTCGCTGATGCCCAAGCTGATGGAGGACATCCTGATCATGCCCGAGGGCCTGAAGATGGCCATCAACTACGGCCTGGACAGTGTGCGCTTCATACAGCCGGTGAAGGTCGACTCCAGGGTGCGCCTGAATGTCACCCTCACCGACGTCCACGAGAAAAAACCTGGCCAATGGCTATTTAAGGCCACCGCCACCCTGGAAATCGAAGGTCAGGAAAAACCGGCTTACATCGCTGAGTCATTGTCACTCTGCTTCGTGTAGGACGTTGCCTGTGGCGAGGCAACAAACCTTGCCACAGTGTATGTAAATTTATGTATGAAACGCGCAGCTGCGGCATACTCGGCGCTCAATTATCCGGATCCCGCTATGCGCCCACTCGCTCCCCTTGCCCTTGCCCTGTTGCTCACCGCTTGCGGAGATGGCGAATCGCTGTTGCCGCCCGATGCGCGCCTGCCCGATGGCGGCCGCTACCGGGGCGATGTGGTCGACGGCTTGCTGCAAGGCCAGGGGCGCGTCGACTACCCCAACGGCAGTTGGTACGCCGGCGAGTTCCATAAAGGCCAGTGGCATGGTCAGGGCGAATGGCATGGCAGCAACGGCGAAGTCTACAAAGGTCAATTCAAGCAAGGCCTGTTCGATGGCCAGGGCAGCCTGACCACGGCGGGCAGCAGTTACGTGGGCGGGTTCAAGAACGGTCGACGCAACGGCGAAGGCACCCTCAAAGAGGGGCAGATGACCTATCGCGGCGAATTCAAGGACGACCAGTATTCCGGCCTCGGGCGCCTGGAGCTGGCCGACGGCAGCCAATACCAGGGCCAATTCGCCCACGGCAAACCCAATGGCGAAGGCCAGCGCAACGACGACAGCGGCAATCAGTTCAGCGGCCACTTCGTCGATGGCCAGTTGGAAGGCAACGGCACGTTCAACAGCGCGGATGGCGATATCTACGTCGGCCAGTTCCAACAGAACCAGCTCAACGGCAAGGGACGCTATGAAAACGCCGACGGCGACGTCTGGATCGGCCAGTTCAAGGAAGGCGCCCTGAGCGGCAAAGGCGAACTGATCGGCGTCGATGGCAGCCATTACGTCGGCCAGTTCAGCGACTGGCGCTTCAGCGGCGAAGGTCGCCTGAACCTTACCGATGGCAGCTTCTATATCGGCGGCTTTGACAGCGACAGCTACCAGGGTCGCGGCACGCTGGTGCTGACCGACGGTACGGTACAGGCCGGTACCTGGGTCAACGGCATGCGCGTACGCGACGCCGAGGGCAAGCTGCTGCCCGACCCACTGGAAATCGGCGTATTGGGCCAGGGCCAACTGCTGGCCGAAGCCCTCGCCGCCGTCCCCGCGTCCACGCCTGCCGTCGAGCTGTACACCCTGGCGCTGGCCGGCGACGGTAAGCAAAGCGTGTTCCTGCGCGAAGCCGATTACGTCAGCAACATGCTCGCCACCCGCTTCGGTGCCCATGGGCAGATTCGCCTGGTCAACCACCGCGACCATATCGCCGACCGGCCCATGGCCACCCGCGAAAACCTGCGCCGGGCCGTGCAAACCCTCGCCGAGCGCAGCGGGCCGGAAGACCTGGTGTTCATCTACATGACCAGCCACGGCACCCACGAACACGAACTGGTGCTTGACCAGCCGCGCATGGAACTGGCCGACCTGCCGGCCGATGAACTGGCGGCGGTGCTCGCGCCACTGAAAAACCGCGACAAGATCATCGTGATTTCCGCCTGCTACTCCGGCGGCTTCATCCCGGCATTGAAAGATGAGCGCACACTGATCATGACCGCCTCACGCGCGGATCGCGTGTCGTTCGGCTGCTCGGAAGAAGCAGACTTTACCTACTTCGGTGATGCCCTTTTCGCACAGGCTTTCAACCAAACGGACGATTTGCAACAGGCCTTCAAACTGGCACAACTGCACGTGGCCGAACGCGAACAGGCGGACAATTTCGAAGCCTCCGAACCGCAGATCTGGGCCCCCAAGGGCGTGATCGCCCACTGGCAACTATTACGTAAACAGCAGGCACGAAAGGCGCTAGAAAGCGTCTCAATGAATAGCAAGGAAGCCAAAGGCAACTAAGCTGTAACGTGTAACAAGGGGGAAACACCATGTACCTGACACCGCAGCATATCTTACTGGCCGGTGCTTCCGGCCTCACCGGCGAACACTTGCTGGACCGCCTGCTCAACGAACCCACCGTCACCCGCGTCCTGGCACCCAGCCGCAAACCACTGGCTGAACACCCACGCCTGGAAAACCCGGTAGGCGACCCTGCAGCGTTCCTGCCTCAACTGAGCGGCCGGGTGGATATCGCCTTCTGCTGTTTGGGTACCACGATCAAGAAGGCCGGTTCCGAAGCGGCGTTTCGTGCGGTCGACCTGGATATGGTGGTGGCCTTCGCCAAGCGCGCTCGGGAACTGGGCGCACGGCACCTGATCGTGATCAGCGCGATTGGCGCCGACCCGAAATCCTCGGTGTTCTACAACCGGGTCAAAGGGGAAATGGAACAGGCATTGAGAGCCCAGGATTGGCCGCAACTGACCATCGCGCGGCCATCGTTGTTGTTGGGCGAACGACTCGAACCGCGCCTGGCCGAACAACTGGCCGGGCCGTTGTCTCGGTTGATTCCGGGCAAGTATCACGGTATCGAAGTGTGCGAGCTGGCCCGCGCGCTATGGCGCCTGGCTCTGGAAGAACAGGATGGCGTGCGGGTAGTAGAGTCGGACGAGCTGCGCAAGCTCGGTAAATAGATAACGGCAAAAACTGAACCCCATGTGGGAGGGGGCTTGCCTAATGCCAGTCTGTAGGAGCGAGCTTGCTCGCGAGAAACTCACAGGCACCGCGTTCATTAAGAAAGCACGCGTTATCGTTGACGTTTTTCGCGAGCAAGCTCGCTCCTGCAGACTGGCACATTTCAGGTTTGCTATAGGCCGCCGGTGGCGTTGAAGCCGACGCCCAGCACGGTCAACAACGACAGTGGCAACAGCAGCGTATCGAGCAACGCACTGGCGGGCAGGTCGATATGGGGATAGGTGGGGGCCTCGGCGCCAAACCTGTCCTTGGCACAGCAGCCGCCGTTGATCGCGTACATATCCAGCCGGGTCCCGGCGTACACCACTGGCGCGCCCGGTTGCGCCGCATCCAGCGTGCGTGCGGTGGCGCAGCCGGTCAGCTGCAGCACCAGCACAACCCAAAGCGCCTTATTCATCGCCACTCAAGTGATGCTCGCCCCAGCGCGGCAGCATGTCCTGGGGGATGTTCAGCAGGTTGAGAATACGCGCCACCACAAAGTCCACCAGGTCATCGATGGTTTGCGGCTGGTGATAGAAGCCTGGCGACGCCGGCAAAATGGTCACACCCATGTTCGACAACTTGAGCATGTGCTCCAGGTGAATGCTGGAATAAGGCGCCTCGCGTGGCACCAGAATCAACTGGCGCCGCTCTTTCAAGGTGACGTCCGCCGCGCGCTCGATCAAGTTGTTGCACGCCCCGGTGGCAATCGCCGACAGGGTGCCGGTGGAGCATGGCACCACCACCATCGCCGCCGGTGCACCAGAGCCGGAAGCGACCGGCGACATCCAGTCCTCTTTGCCGTACACCTTGATCTGCCCCGCCGCCGCACCGGTGTATTCGGTGAGGAAGGCTTGCATCATCTGCACTTTGGCCGGCAGCTCCACGTCGGTCTCGGTCGCCAGCACCAACTGCGCCGCCTTGGAGATCAGGAAGTGCACTTCACGGTCTTCACGCACCAGGCAATCGAGCAGGCGCAGGCCATACGGCGCACCGGACGCACCGGTCATCGCCAGGGTGATACGTTCCGGGCCGCTCACTGGAGCGCCTCAGCCAGCTTGCCGTGCAAGCCGCCGAAGCCGCCATTGCTCATGATCACCACGTGCGTGCCCGGCTTGGCCAGGTGTTTGACGTGCTCGATGATGCCCTCCAGCGAGTCGCATACCTTCGAAGGCACGGTGCACAGTGCGGCGATAGCCGGCAGGTCCCAGCCGAGGTTGGCGGGTGCGTACCACACCACTTGGTCGGCATCATTCACGCTTTCGGGCAGGCCATCGCGGTGCGCCCCCAGCTTCATGGAATTGGAGCGCGGCTCAACGATGGCAATGATTTGCGCATCACCGACGCGTTTGCGCAGGCCATCCAGGGTGGTGGCAATCGCCGTGGGGTGGTGGGCAAAGTCGTCGTAGATGGTAATCCCGTTCACGTCGGCAACCTTTTCCATGCGCCGCTTCACACTCTTGAATGCGCTCAATGCGGCGATACCTACGGCCGGCGTCACGCCCACATGCCGCGCGGCCGCCAGGGTCACCAGGGCATTGGCGACGTTATGCTGACCGGTCATGCCCCAGTCGACCACGCCTTGGGCTTCGCCTTCGAACAGCACTTCAAATTGGGAACCGTCGTCACTGAGCAACTTGACCTGCCATTGCCCGCCGACGCCAGTGGTTTGCACCGGGGTCCAGCAGCCCATGTCGATCACACGCTGCAAAGCAGGCTCGGTGGTCGGATGGATCACCAGGCCTTCGCTGGGAATGGTGCGCACCAGATGGTGGAATTGCCGCTCAATGGCCGCCAGATCAGGGAAGATGTCGGCATGATCGAATTCCAGGTTGTTCAGGATCGCCGTGCGCGGACGGTAGTGGACGAACTTGGAGCGCTTGTCGAAAAAGGCGCTGTCGTATTCATCGGCCTCAATCACGAAAAACGGCGTGTCGCCCAGCCGCGCCGACACCGAGAAATTCTGCGGCACGCCGCCGATCAGGAAGCCCGGGCTCATGCCCGCGTGCTCCAGCACCCAGGCCAGCATGCTGCTGGTGGTGGTCTTGCCGTGGGTGCCGGCGACAGCCAATACCCAGCGGCCCTGCAGCACGTGATCAGCCAGCCACTGGGGACCGGAGACGTAAGGCAAGCCCTTGTTCAGCACGTATTCGACCGCCGGGTTGCCACGCGACATCGCATTGCCAATCACCACCAGGTCCGGCACCGGGTCGAACTGCGAAGGATCGTAACCCTGGGTCAGTTCAATTCCTTGCGCCTGCAATTGCGTGCTCATCGGTGGATAAACATTGGCATCGGAGCCAGTAACATGATGGCCCAGCTCTTTGGCCAGAACCGCCATCGAACCCATGAACGTGCCGCAGATACCCAGAATATGAATGTGCATAGTTGACCTCGTAAACATCGAGGCAGGTTAGCGTAGGGTGGGAAAGTTCGCACGCATTAGCTTAAGGCGAAACGCCCGTCGCGGGGATACGACGGGCGCGCAGGCTGGGTTGACGTGGCGCCGGCCGCCCAGGGCTATTGGATAGCCGCCAACCGCCGCGGAGCATGTTCTATCGGCAACACCTCAGTACTGGACTCAGGTGAGGGGACGCTGCTGATGGCGCCCAGCAAGGCAGAAAGCGCTGCCATGCGGCTCTCCAAATCTATCACACGCTCCTTGATGTCGTCTTTTTCAGGCCCCGTGGACGCCGGTTGAAAATCAATTTTCCGGACCTTGGCCTCCTTACCCAACTCCCTCTCGACATAGCCAATCATGGCCTCAAGCGAGTCGAGGCGCTCGTCCCTGGTTTGCATCACCCATTGCAGGTTCGGCTCGACAAGCTGCTCTCCACGCAGTTTCGACAAGGTGTTCACCAACAGGAAAGTTGCGCTCTGCGCGTAATCGACGAGCCGCCCTTCTTCGATGCTTTCCGGTGTCACGGGTGCAGGCGCCGGATTGATCAATGGCTTGAGCGCTTCGTTGACACTCCCGACAACGACCATGCCGATCGACGTCACAGGTACGCTGATCGCCGTCGTGATCGCTGCGGTCTTGAGCAGGGTCCTGTTGGTCGGCGGCAGCGCAGTCTCTTTGGCCTTGACCGCCGTCTTGGCATTCTCTTCAAGGGTTCGCGCAGAAAAAGGCTCGACATCCTGCCCATTGACACGGCCCGGACTGGGCTGGCCGAACAGCTGGTCGCGGATGTGCGCATCCCTGGAGGCTTGCCAGGCTTTTCGTTGTTTTTCGACATACGCGGCCATTTCGGGCGTTTGCCCGGCGCCTGAGGCGGCGTCTCCCGCCTGCCGGGTGCCACTGGCGTGCCCTGGGCCGTCGAACCCGTTCACTTTGGCGTCCACAAAGCCTTGATCGAACTTTTGGTGGCCTGTCTCCACGCCACCGCGTGTTGTGCCTGCGAGGTTGGGCGCGTCAACCCGTGTCGGGCTCGGCATACTCTCTCTGGAAGCGCCCCTCAGAAGGCCGCCAATGACCTCACCTACTTTTGAACACTTTATCGTTCGATACGATTTTTCATGATTGATACGCCCTTTGAATACAATCGAAGTGCGGACAGGAAGTAACGCCGTTGTTATTGTTGTTGAACGTTTCATCGTCATTCACCTTAGTTGGGATAGATACAAACCATTCACGGTCCCTGTCGAATGAATATTAAATAATGGAAACCCTGACTATCTGAACACATCCGTGTATCAGCGTTGCAATGCACTCACCGCGCCAAATTGTGCCAACTGAACACCGAACGGCGTTTTAGTGACAACGTTATAGGCATACCAGGCGCCTTTCTTGAAGACGGCCACGGCAGGTCGCCATACATTGTCCTCAGCTGCGTAAAAAAAACCTTTTACAACATCGCCCTCCTTATAGATTTTAGTGACATCATAACTTCCGTAATGGCCTCTTAAACGTGACAACACATCATGACCCTTTTCAACCAGGTACTTCGTATCCTTATAACCGGCGCGTGCACCTTTATTTAAGTTCTTCGCAATATCGACTGAGTCGGTATAGCCTACGGACGCGCCAACACCCGCCACGACAGCGCTTTTAATTATATTCAGCACACCTCTGCCCGCCTTGGCGGCTTTGCGCGCGGCATTCGCACCGGGAATGACAAAGCCTAGAATGTCGAACCCGAGATTGAATATCGCCCCGCCGACATCACCTTTGATAGCGTCTTGAACACCGTCATAAAAAGGCACCAGGCTCAGAAAAAAACCCTTCAGCTCTTCGTCGTAAGCACGCCCTTTTTCAATCTCGGTGACGCCCGCCGCTTCCTTCTGCGGGCCACGGTAGTCCTTGGTGAAATAACCACCCGCCAGGTGCGCGAGTGCCGCTGATTTATCAGAAAAGTAGTCACCCTGGTTTTTCCCATCGGGTGCAGGCGAGTCGCGCGTTTTATCCGTTAGCCCATATTGCTTGTAGGTATGCGGCAAACCCGGAATGTAACCTTCGCTCCCCCCGCCAAAATAAGAGCGATCATCCAGGTCGATCCGCCCGCCCGGAAAGCCGTCTTCCTTAACGATCTTGCCTTCGGCGGGAAAGTAACTGTAGGCGCTGACAGTGCCGTCAGGCTCCACCACTTTCATCAGCAAGCCGTGCCTGCCCTTGAGCGCTTCAAGTTCCTGCGCCGTGGGCGTTGGAGGCAGGCATTCCCTGGGGGTGAACAACCCCGAGGTACAGGGCCCGCTCTTGGTATAGGCGCGGGACACCTCAAAAAAACTGACGTCCGATTGGCTGATACGCACCCTGTCCGCCATGGGCAGCAGTGACAGCTGATATTTGAACTGGATAGCCCAGGCACTTTCCTGGACCTTGCGATACTCCTGAAATTTCGCTTTAAATACTTTATTGATGTCAGGGGTCAATTCAGACAGACGCGACTTCAAACGCTCATAGGGAAAACGCTGCTCATCCTTGGATATCCAATAGTCCGGTTGAATGGGCCCCGTCATATAAATATCCAGCAACGATATCGGCTTATGCTTCACGGAGGCCTGCTGCATCACCTCGAGCGTCGGGTCCACGTCCGGAAATACCCGTTTCAACTCTGCCAGCGCCAATTCCCGGCGTGTCGTCGGCGGTGTTTTCATGGCGTTACTCGCCCAACGAAGTTCTTTTTGCTGCTTGTTGAGTGCCTGTTGCGCCTGCTCGGCCTGCACATCCGAATAAGTGTGCGCCGGGCTGATGTCGATAACGCGGTTGGCGATGCCCCAGGCAATGATCGCATCGCGCGCGGCGAACTTCAGTTGATCCTCATCCTCGGTGGACACCGGTGGCGTATTACCGAAAGCCATCACTTGGCTGAAGGTCATGTTTGCGGCCGCGCCAGGCACTTGCTGCTCTATGCGAGACACCTCTATACAAAAATTGGTCCAGGTGTGTGAGCCGTAGACCAAATTAGGCGGGATGTCTTTCACTACAAACTCAGGGGCTGCTGCCGATAATAAAACGCGTGCGGCGACAGCGGCGGCCTCGTTGCCAACCCGGCCGGTGAGGTGCGCCGTAAAGCGTTTGACGATCTCTGCCGAAGACGCGCCCGCGTTATCCACGCTATACAGGTTGCAGCCCGCCAGGTTGAACCGCGACTTGCCCAAGCCAGGATCGAGTTCCTGGACCAGCGCTACGCCAAGACTTTCAATCGCGCTCGTGGGTGTGTCGATAACCTTGAGCACCTCCCGGATCAACTTGCCCAGCCGCAGTGCCTCGGGTGTGCGCAGGAGCTGGTCGAGGGCGATTGACGGATAATCAGCCATGGCCTTTCTGAGGTTGGCTGGAAGATGACTGATCAAGCGACTCAAGAGGCTGTCCGTTCCAGGCACGTTCGCCGTACCTGGCGCGATCTGCGCTTTTACAAGCTTTCCCATCTTGCGCAGCGAAGTAGACGACAGCCCCTGCCCGATGTGCCTTACGCCACCTGAGTCAACGCCCGGCGCCCTGTGTGCCAGGTCAAAGGACAGTGCCGAAGCCAACGCATGAGCCTGGGCACTGTTCGCGGGCATTTTGTAGCCTTCCAGCTTGAGCATCCGGGCAAGGCTCAACGTTTTGCCCGGCTCTCGATCAAACAATGCAGAGCGAGGATCGATGGGCACGTTGCTCTGCTCCAGATCGACACGCCCCTCAGCATCATCGACCAAGGCGTTCAATGCGCTCATCAGCCTGTGCCGATTGGCCTCATCGCCCAGCGCCTGCCGATGCGCCGCCAGCGCGGGGTCGGAGTGGGTCGACAGGTGACGCTCATCCAGATTGAAGCCGGGATTATCCGTGAACTGTTTGCGGCGAACGCTGGCTTGGCCGCCGTCAAAAAGATCAGGCTCCTTGTAGAATTGCGCGACCAGCGTCATCGACACGCCGCCCTGTCCGCTCCCTGGGTATCGCACCGCTTGACCGTGTTCGGGGGCAAATACCCTGCCCAGGGCCAGGAGCGTGCGGGAGACATCAGACCAGCCTGAATCGTCTGACAGATAAAAGGTTTTGGGCCGACCGTCTACATAACCTTTTATTTCCCCGCGCGCAGGAATCAGCGTCAGATAGCGCGTATCCAGCCCCTGCTTGTTAGCCCAGGCTGAAAACCCTTCGCTTTTAAATGCACTGTCCAGTTGGGCATACCAGCGCGCTACCGTCGAGTGCGGTGGGACCTGCACATCGGGTGGCCGGACTGACGTTCTATAACTGCCGTCGAGCAATAATGAGGCGAATGAGCTGGCGACCTCGGCATCGGCCTCGGCGCGACTTGTCGAAGGCGTTTCACTTGCTTGAGTCGCGGGACAGTCTTTATCAATCGCGGCGCCGCCCAGGTGACTTGCATGGACTTCGCCTTGTTCAGCCAGTGAACTGAAGGACGCTTTTATTGGGCACGCATACGTCATTGGAATACTCATCATCCACCCTGAATACAGTGTTCAAGCTTCTAAACAACCGAAGCTTCAATGTACTCAATAAGTGGAACAAACATGAAAAATACGCGACATTTAAAATCGACATAATATTGCTGAACCCAACAACTTACACACCCCCATTTACTTATTAACCAAGGCACCTGTAAAACTTCAAAACCACTGTAGGCTAAACTACCGAACCTCGTGAAATTTCATACTTGCGCAACTTGCGATACAACGTATTACGGCTGACGCCCAAGTGCGTTGCCGCATGGCTCATATGCCAGTGCTGTTGCTCCAGCGCGGCCAGCAGGGTTGACCGCTCGGCTTCTTCAAAGGGGGACAGCGAAGAAACACTTGATGGAGCGTCATGGGTAGGTGTGTGACGGATCATCGGCGGTAAATTTTCCGCAGCGACCTTTCCGTTTTCGCACAGCGCGACCAGCGTGCGCAATACCGTACGCAACTGTCGGACGTTGCCCGGCCAGGCAAACGCCAACAACGCGTCGCGCGCAGCCGGCTCCAGGTAGACAGCCTGATCACCGGCTTCCTGTGCCAGCAGCAGGTCCAGCAGCTGTGATTTGTCAGTGCGCTGACGCAACGCCGGTAGCGCAACTTCCAGGCCATTGAGCCGATAATACAAATCCTCGCGGAAGCCGCCGTCCTCTACCCGGGCCATTAGGTTGCGGTGGGTAGCACTGATAATCCTGACATTTACGGCTCGGGGTTCACCACCGATCGGCACCACCAGGCGGTCTTCCAGCACCCTGAGCAGTCGCGTCTGCAAGGCCAGAGGCATGTCGCCGATCTCGTCCAGAAACAGCGTGCCGCCATCGGCCTGCTGCAGCTTGCCTTGCATGCCCTCCTTGCGCGCGCCGGTAAAACTGCCGCCGCGATAGCCGAACAATTCGCTCTCGATCAGGTTTTCCGGGATAGCGGCGCAGTTGAGGGCAACGAAGGGTTTGTCGGCACGCTGGCTGGCCAGATGGACCGCCTTGGCAAAGGCTTCCTTGCCCGAGCCGGTTTCACCATTGACCAGTAACGGCACATCACGTTCGAACACCCGCACAGACTGGCTGAAAGCCAGCCTCAGCGCCGGGTCATCCAGGCAGACGCCGGGCAAGCGCGAACGGCCGGGAACAGTCGGCTCGGCGCTGGGCGCCGGGGCCGGGCGCCCCTGCCCGCGTAACGCCGCGAACAACTGGCGGCCATCGCGGGTACGCAACGGCCAGCCGGCCGTGGGGTTGGCGCTGGCGCGCCCCAGCAACTGATCCAGGGAACAGTCGAAAACCGCTTCCACCGGCTGGCCCAACAAGCCGCCACGCAACTGCCCCAACAGGTTCAGTGCGCTCTGGTTGAGCGCACAGATGCGCCCTTCGCCATCAAACGCCAACAGCCCTTCACTGAACAACCCGACCGACTCCGCCTGCAGATGAAAGCGCAACAACCAGTGCTGTTCGAAGTGGCGCAAAAAGTAGCAGCTTTCAATCATCTTGGCCGACAGGTTGACCAACGCCATGGTGTGGAACTGACTCTGGCGCGACACGGCTTCGCGGGCCGACGACACATCCAATACCGCCAGCAACTCACCATGGGGGTCGAACACCGGGCTCGCCGAACAGGTCAGCCCGGTATGGCGACCGCGAAAGTGCTCGTCACGGTGGATAGTCAGGGATTGGCGCTCGACCAGGCAGGTGCCGATGCCATTGGTGCCTTCGCAGGCTTCGCTCCAATCAGCGCCCAACCACAGCCCGGCACGCTCGAAAATCCTGCGTTCGGAGGGCGCGGTGACGCAGTTGAGGATCACCCCACGCGCATCGGTGAGCAGCACGGCGTGGCCCGCGCCCGAGAGCTGCTGGTGCAGACTGTTCATTTCGGTGCCGGCGATGTGCAAGACCTGGCGCAGGCGTTCGCGGCTTTCCAGCAAGCGGTCATGCTCAAGCACGGTGGGAGCGACGGTCAGCGCAGGGTCGAGGTGGTAGTCCTCCAGGCAACGCAACCAGGAGCGGGCAATGGACGGGTCGCTGCCCGGCCCGTGAGGCGGCTCTTGCCCACGGGTGACGGTGAGCACCTGCTGGGCATGGCGACTGAAATGATCGTTGTGCATGTTCTTATTATTCTCCCTGCGTGAGAACGCCCAGCATCCCCCAGGCACCCGGTCATTGCAATCCCGCGCCGACCCATCGGTCACTGGCTGTACCGTTTATGGCACACACTGTCACCCGCCTGTGTCGATCCGGCCACAGTCATGCCTTGTAAACAAAACCAACCCCTTGATTTACCTGGCCCGCACCCAGTGGCCCGACCTTTGCTCTAGGCTTTATAAAGCGCTTGCCGCGCTGTACTCCGATAAACATAAAAGCAGGAGATGCCCACCATGCGTTATGCACACCCCGGTACTGAAGGCGCCATCGTTTTGTTCAAGGCCAAGTACGGCAACTACATCGGTGGCGAATTTGTTGCGCCGGTCGATGGCAATTACTTCACCAACACTTCGCCGGTCAACGGCAAGCCCATCGCCGAGTTCCCGCGCTCCACCGCCAAGGACATCGACAAGGCGCTGGACGCCGCCCATGCCGCCGCTGACGCCTGGGGCAAAACCAGCGCCCAGGACCGCTCGCTGGTACTGCTGAAAATCGCCGATCGCATCGAACAGAACCTTGAACTGCTGGCCATTACCGAGACCTGGGACAACGGCAAGGCCGTGCGCGAAACCCTTAACGCCGACATCCCGCTGGCCGCCGACCACTTCCGCTACTTCGCCGGTTGCATTCGCGCCCAGGAAGGCAGCAGCGCCGAAATCAACGAACTCACCGCTGCCTATCACTTCCACGAGCCGCTGGGCGTGGTCGGCCAGATCATCCCGTGGAACTTCCCCTTGCTGATGGCCGCCTGGAAACTCGCCCCGGCCCTGGCCGCCGGCAACTGCGTGGTACTCAAGCCGGCCGAGCAAACGCCGCTGGGCATCAACGTGCTGATGGAGCTGATCGGCGACCTGCTGCCGCCAGGCGTACTCAACGTCGTGCACGGCTTCGGCAAAGAAGCTGGCGAAGCCCTGGCCACCAGCAAGCGCATCGCCAAGATCGCGTTCACCGGCTCAACGCCAGTGGGTTCGCACATCATGCATGCGGCGGCCGAGAACATCATTCCGTCTACCGTTGAGCTGGGCGGCAAGTCGCCGAACATTTTCTTCGCCGACATCATGAAAGCCGAGCCGCAATTCATCGAAAAAGCCGCCGAAGGCCTGGTGCTGGCGTTCTTCAACCAGGGCGAAGTGTGCACCTGCCCGTCCCGCGCGCTGGTTGAAGAGTCGATCTACGACGACTTCATGAAAGTGGTCATGAAGAAAGTCGAGTCGATCAAACGGGGCGACCCGCTGGACACCGACACCATGGTCGGCGCCCAGGCGTCCGAGCAGCAGTTCGACAAGATCCTGTCCTACCTGGAAATCGCCAAGGGCGAAGGCGCGCAACTGCTCACCGGCGGCAAGGTGGAGAAGCTCAGTGGTGACCTGGCTACCGGCTATTACATCCAGCCGACCCTGCTCAAGGGCACCAACGAAATGCGTGTGTTCCAGGAAGAAATCTTCGGCCCGGTGGTGAGCATCACCACCTTCAAGGACGAAGCCGAAGCCCTGGCGATTGCCAACGACACCGAGTTCGGCCTGGGCGCCGGCTTGTGGACCCGCGACATCAACCGCGCCTACCGCATGGGCCGCGCGATCAAGGCCGGCCGCGTGTGGACCAACTGCTACCACCTGTACCCGGCCCATGCCGCGTTTGGCGGTTACAAGAAGTCCGGTGTAGGGCGCGAGACGCACAAGATGATGTTGGATCACTACCAGCAGACCAAAAACTTGCTGGTGAGCTACGACATTAATCCGCTGGGTTTCTTCTAACCTACAACACCCTCCCACCTTTGCAATGCAATCAAAGGTGGGAGGGGGCTTGCCCCCGATTGCAGTGGATCAGCCAACACTGAATTGATTGATACACCGCCATCGGGGGCAAGCCCCCTCCCACATTTTGGATCTGCATAAGTATTTGCGATGCGCATTCGGCACACAGAGGCCGAGTTAAAACAATAAGAATGAAAGGTACTTCCCATGCCCAGCGAACCCATAAATTCTTCCGTCGACTTCGAAAAAGTCGACTCCCAATACTTCCAACAACGCGAACTTAAAAAAGGCGCCGCCGGCTGGGTGTTACTGGTTGGCCTCGGCGTCGCCTATGTCATCTCCGGCGACTACGCCGGCTGGAACTTCGGCCTGGCCCAGGGCGGTTGGGGCGGGATGTTTCTCGCCACACTGCTGATGGCCACCATGTACCTGTGCATGTGCTTTTCCCTGGCCGAACTGTCCTCAATGATCCCCACCGCCGGCGGTGGCTACGGCTTTGCCCGCAGCGCGTTCGGCCCCTGGGGCGGGTTCCTGACGGGCACGGCGATCCTGATCGAATACGCCATCGCCCCCGCCGCCATCGCGGTATTTATCGGCGCGTATTGCGAGTCGCTGTTCGGTATTGGCGGCTGGATGATCTATTTGGCGTTCTACATCATCTTTATCGGCATCCACATCTTTGGCGTCGGTGAAGCGTTGAAGTTGATGTTCGTAATTACCGCCATCGCGGCCATCGCGCTGGGTGTGTTCCTGGTATCGATGGTGCCGCACTTCAACGTCGCCAACCTGCTGGATATCCCGCTGAGCGACGCCAAGGGCGCCAGCAGCTTCCTGCCGTTCGGCTACGTTGGCGTGTGGGCGGCGATCCCCTATGCGATCTGGTTTTTCCTCGCGGTAGAGGGCGTGCCCCTGGCTGCGGAAGAAACCAAGAACCCCAAGCGCGACCTGCCACGCGGGCTGATCGGCGCGATTGTAGTGCTGACCAGTTTTGCCCTGTTGATTCTGGTGATCGCACCCGGCGGCGCCGGCACTTACGCGTTGATCAAATCCGGCAACCCGCTGGTGGAAGCCCTGGCCCTGGCCTACGGCGGTTCGACTTGGATGGGCGGTTTCGTCAACCTGGTAGGTCTGGCCGGCTTGATCGCCAGCTTCTTCTCGATCATCTATGCCTATTCGCGGCAGATATTCGCCTTGTCCCGCGCCGGCTACCTGCCGCGCAAACTGTCCGAGACCAACAAGAGCAAGGCACCGGTATTGGCGTTGGTGATTCCAGGGATTATCGGCTTTGGCCTGTCGCTGACCGGCCAGGGCGATCTGCTGATTCTGGTGGCGGTGTTCGGCGCGACCATTTCCTACGTGTTGATGATGGCCGCCCACATCACCCTGCGCATCCGTCGCCCCAAAATGGATCGCCCGTACCGCACGCCGGGCGGCATCTTTACCTCGGGCGTGGCGCTGGTACTGGCCTGCGTGGCCGTGGTGGCGGGCTTCCTGGTGGATCCACGGGTGGTGATTGGCGCTGCGATCATCTATGGAGTATTAATTGCTTACTTTGCTTTCTACAGCCGGCATCACTTGGTAGCAGGCACGCCGGAAGAAGAGTTTGCGGCGATCCAGGCCGCAGAGGCCGCCTTGCACTGATTGCCGAAAACCTCGACGCGGGCGGCGTTTCCAGGTCCGCCCGCGTCATTCAGGAGACACTGTATGGCAAGCTTTTCCCACGCGGTGGGTGCACACACCTACCGCTTCGACAGCCTCAAGGATATGATGGCCAAGGCCAGCCCGGCGCGTTCCGGGGATTTCCTCGCCGGTGTTGCCGCACAAAATGACGGCGAACGGGTGGCCGCGCAGATGGCGCTGGCGAATATCCCGCTCAAGCACTTCCTGCAGGAGGCGCTGATTCCTTACGAGAGCGATGAAGTCACCCGATTGATCATCGACACCCACGATAAACAGGCGTTTGCACCGGTCAGCCACCTCACCGTCGGCGGCCTGCGCGACTGGCTGCTCAGCGACGCGGCCGACGAACAGTCCCTGCGTTTATTGGCACCGGGGCTGACACCGGAAATGGCCGCCGCCGTGTCCAAGATCATGCGCGTGCAGGACCTGGTACTGGTGGCGCAGAAGATCCGCGTGGTCACCCGGTTTCGCGGCACCCTGGGCCTGCGCGGGCGCCTGTCCACGCGCCTGCAGCCCAACCACCCCACCGACGAACCGGCGGGCATCGCCGCCAGCATTCTCGACGGCCTGCTCTACGGCAACGGCGATGCAATGATCGGCATCAACCCGGCCACCGACAGCATCGCCTCAATCTGCGCCATGCTCGAGATGCTCGACGCCATCATTCAGCGCTACGACATCCCCACCCAGGCCTGCGTGCTGACCCACGTCACCACCTCCATCGAGGCGATCAACCGTGGCGTGCCGCTGGACCTGGTGTTCCAGTCGATCGCCGGCACCGAGGCGGCCAACGCCAGCTTCGGCATCAGCCTGAGCCTGCTGCAGGAAGGTTACGACGCCGGCCTGAGCCTCAATCGCGGCACCCTGGGCCAGAACCTGATGTATTTCGAAACCGGCCAGGGCAGCGCCTTGTCGGCCAACGCGCACTTTGGCGTCGACCAGCAAACCTGTGAAACCCGCGCCTACGCGGTGGCCCGGCACTTCAAACCGTTTCTGGTCAACACCGTGGTCGGCTTTATCGGCCCCGAGTACCTGTACAACGGCAAACAGATCATCCGTGCCGGTCTCGAAGACCACTTCTGCGGCAAGTTGCTCGGCGTGCCGATGGGTTGCGACATCTGCTACACCAACCACGCCGAAGCCGACCAGGACGACATGGACACCCTGCTGACCCTGCTCGGCGTGGCCGGGATCAATTTCATCATGGGCATCCCCGGCTCCGACGACATTATGCTCAATTACCAGACCACCTCCTTCCACGACGCGCTGTACGCGCGCCAGACACTGGGGTTGAAACCGGCGCCGGAGTTCGAACAATGGCTGGCGAAAATGGGCATCTTTACGCAGGAAGGTGGCAAGGTGCACTTTGGTAACAGCCTGCCACCGGCGTTTCGCCACGCTCTGGCGCAATTGGGATGAAGGAGCCGACCGTGCAACCAGAATTGCCTGACAACCCATGGCTGCAACTGCGCCGCCTGACCCCGGCGCGCATTGCCCTGGGCCGCACCGGCACCAGCATTCCGACCAACGCCCAACTGGACTTCCAGTTCGCCCACGCCCAGGCGCGGGACGCGGTGCACCTGCCCTTCGATCATGAAGCGCTGAGCCGCCAATGTGCCGAACGCGGCCGCGACAGCCTGTTGCTGCACAGCGCCGCCACCGACCGGCATACGTACCTGCAACGCCCCGATCTTGGACGCCGCTTGAGCGATGAATCGGCCCAGACCCTGCGCGACTATGCGGCAGCCCATCCGAATGGGATGGACCTGGCGATCGTAGTAGCCGATGGCCTGTCGGCGCTGGCCGTGCATAAACACACCGCGCCCTTTCTGACACGCCTGGAAGAACAGACCCACGCTGAAGGCTGGTCCTTGTCACCGGTGATCCTGGTAAAGCAGGGCCGCGTGGCAGTGGCCGACGAGATCGGGCAACTGCTCGGCGCCAAAATGGTGGTGATCCTGATCGGCGAACGGCCGGGGCTCAGTTCGCCGGACAGCCTGGGGCTGTATTTCACTTACAACCCCAAGGTCGGCCTCACCGACGCCTACCGCAACTGCATCTCCAATGTGCGCCTGGAAGGCCTGAGTTACGGCATGGCGGCCCATCGCCTGCTGTACCTGATGCGCGAGGCCTGCCGCCGGCAATTGTCCGGGGTCAATCTCAAGGACGAGGCGCAGTTGCAGACAATTGAATCAGATGACCCGGACTTGATGAAGGGTAATTTCCTGCTCAGCCCACCCGTAGACTGATCGCCGCACGATTGCGCTTTTTCGTGGCTTTAGGCAGCATCAAGCGACGACCGCGCGCGTGGTCATACCCATTTGGAAGTTGAGGCCTGGCATGCGGATTACTCAAGCGACCCTGGAACACCTGGACCTGCTCACCCCGCTGTTCGTCAAATACCGCGAATTCTATGGGGCCCTGCCGTTCCCGGACTCGTCGCGGGCCTTCCTGGAAAAGCGCCTGCGCCGCAAGGAATCGGTGATCTACCTGGCACTGGCCGATGATGATGACAAGCGGCTGCTGGGGTTCTGCCAGCTCTATCCAAGCTTCTCTTCGCTGTCGCTCAAACGGGTGTGGATCCTCAACGACATCTATGTGGCAGAGGACGCGCGCCGGCAACTGGTCGCCGATAACCTGATGCGCACAGCGAAGAAAATGGCCAAGGAAACCCACGCGGTGCGGCTGCGGGTATCGACCAGCAGCGATAATGACGTGGCGCAGAAGACCTATGAGTCCATCGGCTTTCGCGAAGACACCGAATTCAAGAACTACGTGCTGCCGATCAGCGAGGACTGAGCGCGGCAGTCCCCTGTGGGAGGGGGCTTGCCCCCGATAGCGGTGTGCCAGCCAATAGGCATGTCACTGCCCCACCGCCATCGGGAGCAAGTCCCCCCACATTTTCAAACCGAGCCCCACCGCTTCACACTTTCACGACACTCCCCGCTACAAAAGCCACACGCTTTTCACCATTCAATCCGTATAATGCGCACCTCTCAGGGTTGTAAGAATCTCGACATACACGTGTAGCCTTATTTCCCGTCGTTCCCGCACTGGCCTGCTGAGCCGGGCCATTCACACAGGTGCCATCCATGGATTTCAACCCGCTTGACCTTATCCTGCATCTCGATGTTTACCTCGACATGCTGGTAACCAATTACGGTCCGTGGATCTACGCCATTCTGTTCCTGGTGATTTTCTGCGAGACCGGCCTGGTGGTCATGCCGTTCTTGCCGGGCGATTCTTTGCTGTTCATCGCCGGTGCCGTTGCCGCAGGCGGCGGCATGGACCCGGTATTGCTGGGCGGCCTGCTGATGCTGGCGGCCATCCTCGGCGACAGCACCAATTACGTGATCGGGCGAACAGTGGGCGAACGCTTGTTCAGCAACCCGAACTCGAAAATCTTCCGTCGCGATTACCTGCAGAAAACACACGACTTCTACGACAAGCACGGCGGCAAAACCGTGACCCTGGCGCGCTTCCTGCCGATCCTGCGCACCTTCGCGCCGTTCGTCGCCGGCATCGCGAAAATGCCCTACCCGCGCTTCTTCGGGTTCAGCGTGCTCGGCACCATCCTTTGGGTCGGCGGCCTGGTGACCCTGGGCTATTTCTTCGGCAACGTGCCGTTCATCAAGAAGAACCTGTCGTTGCTCGTCGTGTTCATCATCCTGCTGTCCCTGGTGCCAATGATCATCGGCGTGGTGCGCAGCCGCTTTGGCCGCACCTCCTCCGAAGCCAACCCACACTGATTGCCCATGTGGTCCCTCAGCGCCTGGCGTCGCCGGCGCCTGCTGGCCAAGCACCCGATTGCCGATGACACCTGGCAGCGGGTGCGCCACCACCTGACCTTCCTCGACGGCCTCACAGCCGAGCAAGACCAGTGGCTGCGCGAAGCCTGTGTGCTGTTCCTCGCCGAAAAACACCTCACCGCCCTGCCCGGCGTCGAACTGCACCAGGAACAACGCCTGCTGCTCGCCGCCCAGGCGCAACTGCCGCTGATGAACCTGGGCGACCTCGACTGGTATCAGGGCTTCCATGAAATCGTGCTGTACCCCGACGACTTTCTCAGCCCGCAGCGCCATCGCGATGCCAGCGGCGTGGAACACGAGTGGGACGGCGAACACAGCGGCGAAGCCTGGCAGCAGGGCCCGGTCATACTCGCCTGGCCCGGGGTACTGGCCAGCGGTCAATGGGAAGGCTACAACCTGGTCATCCACGAGCTGGCGCACAAACTGGACATGCTCAACGGCGACGCCAACGGCCTGCCACCGCTGCACAACGACATGCGCGTGCAGGACTGGGCCAGCGTGATGCAGAGCGCCTTTGACGACCTCAATCGCCAACTGGACGCCAACCCCGACGCTGAAACCGAGATCGACCCCTACGCCGCCGAAAACCCGGCGGAATTCTTTGCCGTCACCAGCGAATATTTCTTCAGTGCCCCGGACTTGCTGGTCAATAGTTATCCACAGGTGTACGCCCAACTCAGCCGCTTTTACCGCCAGGATCCCCTGGCCCGCCTGACCCAACTGCAAGCCCGCGACCCGCGCTACCAGCCGCAGGGCGAATGACCGTACGACGCTTGGCGCATGGCATCGGCGTCAGAATATGCCTATAATCGCCGCCACTTTTAGGCCAATCCGGCCATGTCACATGGCCAACTAACGGGGGCAACGCCCAATGAGCTACAGCAAGATTCCGGCTGGCAAAGACCTGCCGAACGACATCTACGTCGCCATCGAAATTCCGGCCAACCACGCGCCGATCAAATACGAAATCGACAAAGACAGCGACTGCCTGTTCGTTGACCGTTTCATGGCCACCCCGATGTTCTACCCGGCCAACTACGGTTTCATCCCCAACACCCTGGCCGACGACGGTGACCCCCTCGACGTGCTGGTCGTGACCCCTTACCCGGTCACCCCAGGCTCGGTCATCCGCGCTCGCCCGGTCGGCATCCTGAACATGACCGACGACGGCGGCGGCGATGCCAAAGTCATCGCAGTGCCACACGACAAGCTGTCCCAGCTGTACGTCGACGTGAAGGAATACACCGACCTGCCGCCCCTGCTGCTGGAACAAATCAAGCACTTCTTCGAGAACTACAAAGACCTCGAAAAAGGCAAATGGGTGAAGATCGACGGTTGGGGCGACGCAGAAGCCGCCCGCGCCGAGATCATGAAGTCGGTTGCCGCCTACAAAGGCTGATACCCGCGCCTCATTGCCACGGCAATCAAAAAGCCCCGATTATTCGGGGCTTTTTTGTGGGAAAAATAAACATCAAGTTCAGCGCTTAAGTTTAGACGTTCAACTAACCAGCAACCCTGAAGAATAAAGCTACAACTAAGCAAAAACCTACACGCGCAAATCAACGCATGGTTTATTTGAATGGTTTTCCCGGCCAGTAAACTCTGTGTTCATGAATACATCAGGTGATCGTTTAAAAGCGCTACTACGGGAAGTTCATCTTTCCGCCTCCGACTTCGCCAAGAACCGCGGCGTCACGCCTCAGCACGTGAACAACTGGTTCAAACGCGGCGTCCCCATGGGCCGACTCAACGAGATCGCAGAACTGCTGTGCGTCTCCAGTCGCTGGCTAAGCGACGGCCGCGGCCCCAAACACCCGCCCGCCAACTACCTGTTGGAAGCCCCCACCGCAAGGATTGCACCCGCCCGCGAAGACATCGGCAAATACCTCACAGGCCCCGCCTGCCGCCCGGACAACAACGACGTGGAGATCCCCCTCCACCCCACATTCACCTCAACCGAACGCATCCGCGTCACCCAACACACCCTCCAGACCCTCAACGTAAAACCCGACCGCGCCGTGGGCGCCTACATGGTCGACAACAGCATGATCGACATTATCCAGCAAGGCGCCACCCTCGCCATCGACCGAGGCCGCACCCAAATCATCGATGGCGAAATCTACGCCGTCGAACACGACGGCATGCTGCGCATCAAATACCTCTACAACCGCCCCGGCGGAGGCCTGCGCATGCGCAGCCACAACGCCGGCGAACACCCGGACGAATACCTCACCTACGACGAACGCTTCGAGCAGAACTTCCAAATCGTCGGCTGGGTATTCTGGTGGTCCACCCTCAACAACCGCCGCCCACCCGTCCCGCTGGATGACCACCTGCTGGGCTGGGAAGGCGCTGAACCGGAACCGGAGGTGGGCAACTGAGGTGAATGTGGGTATCATGCGCCGCACATTTGGCAGGGAATGGTTTTAAGCTATTACCCTGCCAGGCGATGCGGAGGAGTTCCCGCAGATGCCCCTACTATTCAGCCCGACGCAATGTGGGCTGAGCGATTTGAAGGCTGGTGAGGTTTGTCAAAAACAAGCTGAGGCAGTCACAGAGAAGCCGGCCATAAGCCGGCTTTTTAATGCCCGCCAATCTCGGCTCAATTGTCCAACAGCCGCTGGACAATTGAATGATCAAAAGAGGCCGCCTAGCGATTTGCCGGCCTTGCGCGTCATGGGGCCTGCAAACACGCCACAGCCCGATCGGCCACCATCCTGGCCATCTCCACCAAATGCATCACCGCCCTTTGCGGCGCAGCCACTGGCTCGCCGAGCACCTGCGACGTGGCCAGCGCACAATGCAGCAGCTCAGCCACCTGCACCCAGGCGTCCTCGAAGCTCAGTTCTTCATTGACGGAAAATGGGTTGGTCACAGCTGATGACGGCGAATCCGAACAAACGTTATCCATAGCAAAACTCCAATCGATAATTTGGAGCTGCCACTTTCGGCGACTAAACAAAAGGCGGCAGCTGTACGCAGGTTAGTCGACCGGTCGATTGGAAACCCGGCGCACCCGGAGGTGCCCTGCGCACAGCCACCATAAGATGCAGGCGATGGGGTGCCTGACTCATGAATTGCTTATGCGCCAATCGAATCCGGGCGACTAAACCCGGTCACTGAATGTGCAGTGACAATCCGCAGCCTAGTCACCCATTCCCGCTGGCGCAATGCGGTTGGGATTCTCTCGGAAACGTCCTGCAAATGAAAGGGATAGGACCTGCTGGCCATTCAAAGTCAAATCCCCCATCGCTCTCCACATTGATTTTGTGCAACAGACTGCTGCACTAACCATCGTCCTGTTCGAGTTGACAGTAAGACTCATCACAGCCGATTTATCCCTTACTTCCCACCCATTAATCTATGCCCATGTTGAACACAACGCCCACCAACCTAAACAAAAAAGGATTCAACCATGAGCACTCCAACCTACAACCACCTCAACAAAGACGACGCCATCGTGCTGCTGGTCGACCACCAGACCGGCCTGATCTCTCTGGTGCAGGACTTCTCCCCCAACGAGTTCAAGAACAACGTGCTGGCCCTCGCCGACCTGGCCAAGTTCTTCAACCTGCCGACCATCCTCACCACCAGTTTCGAACAAGGCCCCAACGGCCCGCTGGTGCCGGAGTTGAAGGAGATGTTCCCGGACGCGCCGTATATCGCTCGCCCAGGCCAGATCAATGCGTGGGACAACGAAGACTTCGTCAAGGCGATCAAGGCCACCGGGCGTAAGCAGATCATCATTGCCGGTGTAGTGACGGATGTGTGCGTGGCGTTCCCGACCTTGTCGGCGCTGGCGGAAGGATTCGAGGTGTTTGTGGTGACGGATGCGTCGGGCACGTTCAATACCACGGTGCAGCAGGCGGCGTGGAGCCGGATGACCCAGGCCGGTGCGCAGTTGATGAACTGGTTCTCGGTGGCGTGTGAGCTGCACCGCGACTGGCGTAACGATATCGAAGGCTTGGGAAATCTGTTGTCCCAGCGTATTCCCAACTATCGCAATTTGATGAATGGGTATGCGGCGTTGACGGCGCAGCAGAAGTAAGCGAACCGAACCTGATGACAAGCCTGCCCTTAAAAGCAGGCTTGTTTCATGAAATGCCTTAGCCAGCCAACAACTGCTCAACCACCGCTTCCAGCTTCGCCACTGCTTCCATCCGTTTTGCAGCCGGCATCTGCCTGACGTTATGCAACTTCCATTGCACGGCAGGCAAGCGATCTATTCCCGGCAGGTTCAGCGTCGTCCAGTCCGGCTTTCCCTGTTTGATCGAGATCAGGAAGGCGCCATCCTGTTCATCGAATTGTTGGCGGATCGCCGTTAACAACGCCTCCCTCGCCGCTTCCAACTGGCCAAGTGTAACCGGCTCTCGCGTCATGCCGGCGAATTCAGCCTGAAACACGCCCGCCAATGGCTTCCAGCGGGGTGCCAGCAATTCAGCCATGGGACGGCAACATCGTTCTGCCGCCACGTAAGGAATGACCTGCACCAGCAGACGAACCTGAGCGGCATAACGTGGATCAAGTGGCATTGGCAAAACGCTCCGGAACGGTAATAAGGAACTCTTTATCGAGTCGACCGCCCCGGATGATTTGCCGCTTGCCCTTGCCTGGATCAATGCTGGAACGGTCTATTCGCTCATACCAGGTATGAGCCGCATTGCGCGCCAGCACAAAGAACACACGTTTGACGCGGATGGAGTTGCACGCTTCAAGCAGCTTCTGCAGGCGCCTGGGGCTCAACGTGGCAAGACCGTTCATCACATCGGCCACACCGCTGAACAGCATCTCGTCGGCGCTTTGGTGAATAAGCTCGAGCACCGCACGTTCCGGGGTGGAGATTTTTAGCGCGAATTGGCGGTAAGGTATTTGGAAAACTTGTAACGCCATATCTTCCAGCCCTGTGAAGAGCGCGCCCGGATGGAAGTTAATCTGCGCTTCCCATTCATGCTTGCGAAACCAACCGGGGAGAACGGCGCCTGAGGTGCCAAATAAATCAACGGTTTCTTTTCCAAACGTCAGGTAATGGCTGTAACCGGCCAGGCTCAACGCCGTCGCGCCGCCCGGCCAGATTTGCACTGTTGCGTCCTGTTGCAACGCGAATACACCGCTGTGCCAGTCGATACTGTCACCGCTGCGTTTCCAGGCGCCGTGACCCACACGCTCTACCCAGCCTGTTTGCTGATATTTCTGAATCAGGTTGGGGCCGACGCCCTGCTCGTGAAGCCACGCCTGGGTGGCGATCGTGCCCGATGGCCAATTTGCGAGAAGGCGGTTTATTTTCATGAAAAATATATCCCTATAAGGGTATTTATAGGATGAATATTAAACCATGGTACCGCTTCGGGGATTACTTTGTCCGCCTTTTATTGTCCACCTAATAGTAGGCAGTAAGACTCCCTCCACCCCGATTTATCCTCCATCAACCACCCATTAATCTGTACCCATGTTGAACACAACGCCCAACCAGCCCAAATAAAAAAGAATTCAACCGTGAACACTCCAATCTACAACCGCCTCAACATTAGCCGCGCAAATCGCCGAGTTGCAGCGGATGGAAGCCAGTTTGAATGCGTTTAAAACCCAGCTGAAAGGCGCTCAAGGCACTGTTCGTCAATCAGCAGCGTCGCTATCTGAAGTGATCCGGGGGCAAACGTCGACATCGAAAATTGCCCGCCTTTTGTAAGCGCAATCTGATTTTTCAAACCGCTCATCCAGCCGCCTTTCGCTGCGGCAGACTCCGACGCCTTGCCTTCTGCCGAGACGTCATGGATGACCCACGCTGCCCACATCACCTCGATCGAATATGAGCTGGATACTTTCCATCAGAGCCTGACGATTTATCGCCAGCAAATGGGTGCCTGGTATTCCCGAGCACTGAATTCGGTGAGCCATGCTGCGGATATGCCGTCGTTGCTGGGGATGGACCGGGTGTTGCGGGCCGGGGATTCGCAGCAGTCGGTGAGCCATACCGACGCGGATTTTTCTACCGTGGCTCGTTGCCCGGTGGGAGGCGTGCTTAAGATCCAGAGCAGGTTCGAGTCGCTGTATGACGTACCGATTGGCGACATCCCTGTTGAGGTGACGCGCCTGGATGACGGCAGTTCAGCCGTGATCATGCTCGATGAACACGGCGAGGGTTCGCACTATTGCGCCGCTGGCGGACGCTATCAGGTTCGGGTTCAAGGCGGTGTTTCAGCGCAGCAAGTGGATGCCCTGTTTGCCTCTTATGCCGGGCTGAAAGCAGATCTGGAGCAATGGCTACGCGATCAGTGGAAGGACTTCAAGCCGCATTGGCAGCAATCCACGGCCAGTGCAATTGGCAGCGGCGTACTGGCGGGCAGTTGGGCGGCGATCCATGAGGTGTGGGACAGCATAAAGCTGGTGCAGTCGATCCTTGAAGATCCGTTGCAGTACGTAGAGCACTTGGGAGCCCAAGCAGCCAAGTTGGCGCAAATCGCCAGCGATGCACCCAAAATCATGGAACACGCGATGTTGCTGGCCAGTGATGAGGCGGCACTGTTTCTTCTGGTGCGCACCGCGCTGGTCTGGCTGGACGCATTGCCGCCGGGCCAGATCGCGCAAGTAGCTGCAGGGTTGATCGTGTCGCTGCTGATTGATCTGGTGATTGGCGCGGTACTGACCATCGCCTTACCGGCGGCGGGTGTGGCGTATTTGAGCTTGCGGCTGGGCAAGTATGGCGCTCGGATTGTTGATGCTGCGGTTGGCTTCATACAGAGCATGCTGGCGATTCTGACCAAGTTTATGCAGGCGGTGGATCGCTATAAAGCGGTGGCGGTTCGAGGGGTGGTCGGTGGGCTGAAGCAGGGCACCCTGCAGATGCGCTGGAAGGCTCGGCAGAACGCGGTGCTGCTGCATAAAGAGCATGTAGATGATGCGCCTACCTCGGCTAAAAATCCGGCTGGAGATACTGCTGCCTCTGCGGATAAAACCGTTACCCACGGTTGCCCGGTGTCGATGGTCACCGGCGAGGAACTGCTGACCCTGACCGATGGCGCGCTGGATGGCATCTTGCCGTTCGAGTGGACGCGTTTGTACCGCACCAGTGCGGTGGAAGTGGATTGCGGGCTGGGGTTTGGCTGGAGTCACGCGCTGGCGCACAGGCTTGTGGTTTCAGCCGATTCGGTGGTGTGGACCGACCATGAGAATCGCTCGACCACCCTGCCCTTGCCGACGGCTGCTCGGCCGGCGATTACCAACAGCCTGGCGGAAGCGGCGATTTATTTGGGCTCGGTTCCTGACGAGTTGGTGCTGGCCCAGGCTTCTCGGTTTTATCACTTTTGCGACGGCGTGCTGACGGCGATCAGCGATGCGTATGACAACCGGCTGCGCATTGTCCGGGATCAGTTGGGGCGTATTGAGCGACTGGATAACGGTGCAGGCCGTTCGCTTTTGTTGCGGTATGAATTCGACCGCATCGTGGCGGTGGACTACCAGGTGCATCGCGCCAAAGGCCATGAACCCTTCGTGTGGGTGACCGAGCAGAACATCGTTTCCTACGCCTACGACGACGCCGGACGACTGGTATCGGCGACCAATGCGGTCGGTGAACGCGAGGTTTATCGGTACGACGAACAGCACGTCATTCTTGAGCGGCAGTTGGCCGGTGGGGCGAGTTTCTTTTGGGCGTGGGAAAGATCTGGTAAAGCCGCACGCTGTGTCCGGCACTGGGCCAGTTTTTCGCAGATGGACACACGGTATGTATGGGGCGATGACGGCAGCGTCAACGTGCACAACGCCGATGGCAGCCAGGAAGTGTATGTCCATGACGACCGGGCGCGACTGGTACAGCGCATCGATCCCGACGGCGCCCGGCATTTCAAATCCTACGACGACAAGGGCCGACTGACCGTCGAGCAGGACCCGCTGGGCGCGGTGACGGCGTATCAGTACGACGACGCCGGACGCTTGATCGCGCTGTTTCCGGGGGAGGATGAGCCGACGTCCTACGAGCATGACAATGGTTTCGTACGGGTTGTACGGCGTGGTGAGGCGGTCTGGAAATACGAGCGTAATGAGCAAGGCGATGTCATCCGCAGGATTGACCCGGAGGGCAACGCGACGGATTACAGCTACGACAAGCGGGGGCAACTGACTGGGGTCTGGTATCCCTACCACAGTTGTCATCGGCTGGTGTGGAATGAGCGCGGGCAGCTTGTTGAAGAACAGCTGCCCAATGGCGGGATCAAGCGTTATCGCTATGACGATCTGGGCCGGCAATTGTCGCGTGAGGATGAGCTTGGCGCGCTGACTCAGTATCAATGGGACGCGGTAGGACGCCTGCTGAAACTGACCCAATCCGACAGTACCTATCGGGAATTCAGCTACAACCCCTACGGAAAAATCATCGCCGAACGCGATGAACTCGGCCACCTCACCCGCTACGAATACGCCGACGGCCTGCACCTGATCAGCCGCCGCATCAACGCCGATGGTACCCAGGTCAAGTATCGCTACGACAATGCCCGCCTTTTGCTGACTGAAATCGAAAACGAAGTCGGTGAAACCTATCAACTGGACTACCACCCCAACGGCCTGATCCGACAGGAAACCGGCTTCGACGGCCAACGCACCGCCTATGCCTACGACCTCAACGGCAACCTGCTGGAAAAGACCGAACATGGCGACGATGGCAGTCAGCTCGTTACCCGTTACGAGCGCGATCATGCCGGTCGTCTTGTAAGAAAAACCCTCCCCGATGGCAATACGGTCGACTACACCTACGACCGCCAAGGCAACCTCCTCAGCGTCGAAGACGGCCACTGGGCGCTGGCTTACGAGTACGACAAACAAAACCGCCTCACTGCTGAGCACCAGGGCTGGGGCACCTTGCGCTACGGCTACGATGCCTGCGGGCAACTTCAACATTTACGCCTGCCGGACAACAACCGCCTCACCTTCAACCATGACAAAGGCGGCCACCTGGCCACCGTCGAACTCAACGGTAACGTGCTCACCTCGCATCTATTCAACGCCGGTCGCGAACACCAACGCCAACAAGGCAAGCTGCTCAGCCACTACCACTACGACGACCAAAACCGCCTGCACGCCCACGCCGTTACCCAGCAAGGAAACCACCTTTACCAACGCCAATACGACTACGACAAAGCCGGCAACCTCACCCGCCTGCTCGACACCCGCAAAGGCGAACACCGTTACCGCTACGACCCGCTAAACCGCCTGACCCGCGCCGATCACTCGCAAGACGTGCAGGAGCGTTTCGGCCACAACCCCGCCGGCAATTTGCTTATGCAAGACAGGCCGGGGCCGGACATCGTGGCGGGCAATCGCCTGATGATCCAAGGCGATCACCATTACGACTATGACGCTTTTGGAAATCTAATAAGAGAACGGCGCGGCAAAGGTCATTCACTCGTCACCGAATACCGCTACGACTGCCAGCACCGGCTGATCGGCGTCACCAAGCCCAACGGCCAAACCGCAAGCTATCGCTATGACCCGTTTGGTCGACGTATCAGCAAAACCATAGAAGAGAAAACCACAGAGTTCTTCTGGCAAGGCGACAAGCTGATCGCCGAACACCATGCGGAACGTCATCGCAGCTACCTCTACGAACCCGACAGCTTCCGTCCGCTGGCACTGCTGGAAGGCTTCGGGCCGGAAGACGTAAAGCCCTACCACTACCAACTCGACCACCTCGGCACACCGCAGGAACTCACCACGCCCGACGGTGAAATCGTCTGGTCCGCGTACCACCGCGCCTACGGCGAAATCAGCCGCCTCGACGTCGGCAAAATCGACAACCCGCTGCGCTTCCAAGGCCAGTACTACGACCAGGAAAGTGGCCTGCACTACAACCGCCATCGCTACTACAATCCGGATATTGGTCGTTACCTGACGCCGGACCCGGTAAAGCTGGCGGGTGGGATCAATGCGTACCAGTACGTGCCCAACCCTACAGGCTGGGTAGACCCTCTAGGTCTGAACAATTGTCCAGGTGAAAACAAGTGCCAGCAGAGTAGTCATGAAGGTCCAGAGGCACTGCCGCAGGCTAATGAATACAGCACACCCACACCTAAGAGCCCAAATGCGCGACCTGATATTGGCTACCACAAGGAGACCTATGCCAGTAAACCTGTAAATCCGGAAGAAACCGTTCATAAATGGGAAGAGTTTTTGGGACCTCCCCCTCATACGAATACCAACCCACGAACAGGCAAACCTGATAAAGACAGAATTGTTTCCAGCGATGCAAAAAGAAGCATCCGTTACGGCGCTCATGAAATGAACAGCAAGCCAAGCAAGCATCATTATCATGAGGAAACATGGACACTTGAACTGAAGACCAACACGATGAATATAGACAATACTGTTGTACGGGTCCCATTAACGAAGAAGTGAAATGAAAATACGAACGACTGACGTTTTTTCCGTCCAAGACACTTTATGTGTGGAGTTCAGCTCGCTTTTTGGAAATGGCATAGCTTTCTGGCATGGCACCAAACCCAACATCGGTGATGTTTTGGATGTGGAATTAGAATTGGATGAAGTATTTTCCTGGAAGGAAAATATTTATCTTTCTTCTGACACAACGCCAAAAATCACCGTAAATGATGGCATACAGATAATAACTGGCGAGCTTATTAACGGTACAGACGGCTGTGCAGTACTAAAGATAGGGGATTCAGTAATCCTCGTAGAGCTAGACCAGCCAGTGCCGCACGAGCTCGGCTTCGTTGATGTCAGAGCTACCGCCATTCATCTTTACCCAACTAATATCTAAAAAATTTTAGACACTCAAACATCCAATCATCGGCTTGCCCCCTCGACAGTGAGCCGAATGACCAGCACAATCGGCTCACCATATGAGCCGAATAACCCCTACATTCGACTCAGTACCTAGGTACTCCTTCCATGGATCACCCCCGCTGGATCTGGCAACACCTCGATTGGCCCCATTTCCACTGGCAGCCCGGACGCTTGGCTGCTTTGCTGCGCGAATGCAGTCACTCGCAGGGCAAACTCCTGGGCATGCTCGGCTCCGCTGGTCAGGTAGCCAGCGCGCAGAACGAGCTGGACGCGCTGCTGCAAAACATCCTGACCTCCTCCGCTATTGAAGGCGAGCAACTGAATGTCGGCTCGGTGCGGTCCTCCCTGGCGCGACGGTTAGGCTTGGAGGCCACGAAAGCCGATCAGGTAAGCCGCCGTAGCGAAGGCCTCGCTGATCTGATGATGGATGCCACCGAGCAATTCGCCAAACCGTTCACCTATTCGCGTCTGATGCATTGGCACCATTTGCTGTTTCCATCTTCGCAAGCGAGCGTTTTCACGCGAGAGATAACTGTCGGGGGGCTGCGGGGGGATGAGCAGATGCAGGTAGTATCGGGCCGTCTTGACCGGCCTACCGTGCATTTTGAGGCGCCGCCACGCGCGGGGCTGAAGCAGGCGCTCGATGACTTTCTTGAGTGGTTCGAACTGAGCCGCAGTCAAGCGGAACTGGACCCCTTCATACGTGCCGGCGTTGCGCATTTCTGGTTTATCACGCTTCACCCGTTCGATGACGGCAATGGTCGCCTGACACGCGCCATCACTGACTTGGCCTTGGCCCAGGGCGACCATCATGCGATACGCTTTTATGCGATGTCAGCCAGTATCCTTGAGGACCGCCAGGGCTATTACAACGCATTGGAGTCCAGCCAAAAGGCCACGCTCGATATCACGGATTGGCTCGAGTGGTTTCTGAGAACGTTGTTGCGCAGCCTGCAAGAGGCAATGGCGAGGATAGATCGTGTGTTGAGCAAGACGCGATTCTGGGACCACCACCGCGGCGCTGCTTTGTCTGCCGAACAGACCAAGGTGCTCGACCGCCTGCTCGACGGCGGTGAAAGGGGTTTCGAACAGGGCATCAGCGCCGCGCAGTATCAGGCGGTGGCCAAGGTATCCAAGGCAACAGCCACGCGGCACCTGGCTGACCTGCTGGAAAAAAACTGCCTGATCCGTCTGCCCGGAGGCGGTCGCAGCACGCGTTATCAGATTAATACAGCAGGCGAGTAAGCCCCCACTCATTTGCCCCAATCCCCCATGTCTGCTAGTGTCGCGCCGGTTTACCGTCTACCGGAATTGCCGCCATGGCCCGCAAAAAAGTTGCACTCGATTTCGAACAATCCCTCGCCGACCTGCAAACCCTGGTCGAGCGTCTGGAGAACGGCGAGTTGTCGCTGGAAGACTCGTTGACGGCGTTTGAGCAAGGCATCGGCCTGACGCGTGACTGCCAGAGCGCGTTGGCGCAGGCTGAGCAAAAAGTTCAGGTGTTGCTTGAGCGCGACGGGGAGTTGGCCGAAGAACCTTTCGATGCGGAACAACCCGAATGATCGATGCGTATCAGGCCAGTAGCCAAGCCCGGGTAAATGCGGCGCTGGAGCCCTTGTTTGTTGCGCCGAGCCCGGAAATGAAGCGGCTTTACGCCGCCATGCGCTACAGCGTGATGAACGGTGGCAAGCGTGTGCGCCCTTTGCTGGCGTATGCCGCGTGTGAAGCGCTGGGTGCGCCAGCCGAGCAGGCCAACGGCGCGGCCTGTGCGGTAGAGCTGATTCACGCCTATTCCCTGGTACATGACGATCTGCCGGCGATGGACGACGACGATCTGCGTCGCGGCCAGCCGACCACCCATAAAGCCTTTGATGAAGCCTATGCGATCCTGGCCGGTGATGGCCTGCAGAGCCTGGCGTTCAGCGCATTGCTGGACCCGGCGCTGAGCAGCGTCAACGCCGAGACCCGCCTGCGCATGGTCACCGCCCTGGCCCTGGCCGCAGGCCCGGCCGGGATGGTCGGCGGGCAGGCGATCGACATGGGTTCGGTCAGCCTCAAGTTGGATCAACAAGCCCTGGAACACATGCATCGTCACAAGACCGGCGCGCTGATCGAAGCCGCCGTGCAACTGGGCGCCCTGGCCAGTGGCCGGGCTGAAGCGGCGCAACTGGCGGCGCTGCAAACCTATTCACGGGCTGTCGGCCTGGCCTTCCAGGTGCAGGACGATATCCTCGACGTGGAAAGCGACACTGCCACCCTCGGCAAACGCCAGGGCGCCGATATTGCGCGGGACAAGCCGACCTATCCTGCGCTGATCGGGCTTGCGGCCGCCAAGGCCTACGCCCTGGAGCTGCGCGATCAAGCCCTGGACGCCCTGCGACCTTTCGACGCGGCGGCTGAGCCGTTGCGTGATCTGGCCCGGTATATCGTCGAACGTCGCCACTGACAGGTGCGGCCATAAGCGCCGCAAATCGGCCAAGTTCGCCCCTCTGCGTGGGCAGTTTGCAATGCTTGAGGTAAACTGCCGCCTCTTCTATACCTATAACGATTCGCCTGATGCCCACGACGTTCCAAGAGATTCCCCGCAAGCGCCCGTCCACGCCCCTGCTCGACCGTGCTGCCACGCCGGACGGCCTGCGTCGACTGGGTGAAGCCGAGCTGGAAACCCTGGCCGATGAACTGCGCCTGGAATTGCTCTACACGGTCGGCCAGACCGGTGGGCATTTCGGTGCCGGGCTGGGCGTGATCGAGCTGACCATCGCCCTGCACTACGTATTCGACACCCCGGACGACCGGCTGGTGTGGGACGTGGGCCACCAGGCATATCCGCATAAAATCCTTACCGGGCGTCGCGAGCGCATGGCCAGCCTGCGCCAGAAGGACGGTATCGCCGCCTTTCCACGGCGTTCGGAGAGCGAGTACGACACCTTTGGCGTCGGCCACTCCAGCACCTCCATCAGTGCAGCGCTGGGCATGGCGATTGCCGCCCGCCTGCAAGGCAGTGAGCGCAAGGCGATCGCGGTGATCGGTGATGGCGCGCTGACCGCGGGCATGGCCTTCGAAGCGCTGAACCATGCGCCGGAAGTGGATGCCAACATGTTGGTGATCCTCAACGACAACGACATGTCGATTTCGCGCAATGTCGGTGGTTTGTCCAATTACCTGGCGAAAATCCTCTCCAGCCGCACCTACGCCAGCATGCGCGAAGGCAGCAAGAAAGTGCTGTCGCGTCTGCCCGGCGCGTGGGAAATTGCCCGTCGCACCGAAGAATATGCCAAGGGCATGCTGGTGCCCGGCACCTTGTTCGAAGAGTTGGGCTGGAACTACATCGGCCCGATCGACGGCCACGACCTGCCCACCCTGATCGCCACGCTGCGCAATATGCGTGACCTCAAGGGCCCGCAGTTCCTGCATATCGTCACCAAGAAGGGCAAAGGCTTCGCCCCGGCGGAAGTCGACCCTATCGGTTACCACGCGATCACCAAGCTCGAGCCCCTGGACGCCCCCGCCGCCGCGCCGAAAAAGGCCAGCGGGCCGAAATATTCCGGCGTGTTCGGCGAATGGCTGTGCGACATGGCCACCGCCGACCCGCGCCTGGTAGGCATTACCCCGGCGATGAAGGAAGGCTCCGACCTGGTGACCTTCAGCGAACGTTTCCCGCTGCGCTATTTCGACGTGGCGATTGCCGAGCAGCACGCGGTGACGTTCGCCGCGGGCATGGCGTGTGAAGGCGCCAAGCCGGTGGTCGCGATTTACTCGACCTTCCTGCAACGCGGTTATGACCAGTTGGTGCATGACGTGGCGGTGCAGAACCTCGACGTACTGTTCGCCATTGACCGCGCCGGCCTCGTCGGCGAAGACGGCCCGACCCATGCGGGCAGTTTCGACCTGTCCTACCTGCGCTGCATCCCCGGCATGCTGGTCATGACGCCGAGCGACGAGAACGAATTGCGCAAGATGCTCAGCACCGGCCACCTGTACAACGGCCCCGCCGCCGTGCGCTATCCGCGCGGCAATGGCCCGAATGCGGTGATCGAGAAAGACCTGGAGCCGATTGAAATCGGCAAGGGCCTCCTGCGTCGCCAGGGCAGCAAGACGGCCTTCCTGGTGTTCGGCGTGCAACTGGCCGAAGCCTTGAAAGTTGCGGAGAAACTCGATGCCACCGTGGTCGACATGCGCTTCGTCAAACCACTGGATGAAGCCTTGGTGCGCGAGATTGCCGGTAGTCACGAACTGCTGGTGACGGTCGAAGAAAACGCCATCATGGGCGGCGCCGGTGCGGCGGTCAGTGAATTCCTGGCACGGGAGAATATCCTCAAGTCGGTGCTGCACCTGGGCTTGCCGGATATGTACGTCGAACACGCCAAGCCGGCGCAGATGCTGGCTGAATGCGGGTTGGATGAGGCCGGTATCGAGGCTTCGGTGCGCCAGCGTTTGGCGCTTCTGGCCCTGTAGAAACCGGGACTAAATGTGGGAGGGGGCTTGCCCCCGATAGCGGTGTATCAGTACCAGATGTTCTGACTGACACACTGCAATCGGGGGCAAGCCCCCTCCCACATTTTGATGTGTACACCCTTCAAACGCTATGGACAGCCCATGAAACGCCTGAGCCTTGCCCTGCTGCTACCCTGCGCCGATCTGCTCGCCGACACCCGCGATCAGGCCTTGAAACTCTCCGACGTGGTCATCAGCGCCAACCGTCAGGTGCAGGCGCGCAATGACAGCAGCGCCGCCAACACCGTCTTCACCCGCGCCGATATCGACCGCCTGCAGCCCGACAGCGTTACCGACCTGCTCAGTCGCGTGCCCGGGGTGCAAGTGGCGCCCACCGGAGGACGTGGCAGTCTGCCGGGCATCTACATTCGCGGTACAAAATCGGCGCAGAGTCTGGTGCTGGTGGACGGCCAGCGCATCGCCAATACCACCTCCGGCGACAGCGGTCTGCAATACCTCAACGTCGACCAGATTGAGCGCGTGGAAGTGCTGCGCGGCTCACGTTCGGTGATTTACGGCAGCGATGCGATCGGCGGGGTGATCCAGGTGTTTACCCGACGCAACGCCGAGCAAGGCTTGCAACCCCGGGTGAAGCTGGGCTTTGGCAGCCACCAGACCTGGGAGCGCAGCGTCGGCCTGTCGGGCGGCGATGAACAGACGCGCTTCAACCTGGGCGCCAGCCTGGATGAAACGGCCGGTATCAACTCGAGCCATCAGTCGTTTCCCAGCGACGGCGACCACGACGCCTACCGCAATCAGTCCCTGAGCCTGAACCTCAGCCACTCGTTCAGCGATGCGCTGGAGCTGGGCTTCAACCTTTTGGATAACCGCGGCAAGTCGGAGTACGACAACAGCTTCGGGCGCTACGACTTCGCCACCGGGCAAAGCTTCGGCCAGAAACCCTACACCGATTACACCGTCAGCAGTGCCAGCGGCTATGTCGACGCCACCCTCAGCGAAGGCTGGCAGTCGCGCCTGGAGCTGGGCCACAGCGAAAACCGCGACACCAAGCGCGATACCCTCAGCGATGATTTCAGCGTGTTCAATACCTACCGCGACTCGGTCAACTGGCAGAACGACCTGACGCTGAACGAGCGCAACAGCCTGATCGTCGGCGGCGACTGGTACGAAGACCGCTTCCACGGTTCCACCGCGTTTACCGAAGACAGTCGCTGGAACCGTGCCGCCTTCGTGCAGCATCGCTTTCACGGTGAATGGTTTTCCACCGAACTGGGCCTGCGCCGCGACCAGAACCAGCAGTTCGGCGGCCAGAACAGCTGGAGCGGCACGCTGACAGTGCCGATCAACCCTGACAACGACGTTTTGTTCAGCTACAGCGAAGGCTTCCGTGCGCCGACCTTCAACGACCTCTATTACCCCGACACGCAATACAGCAACCCCAACCTGCAGCCTGAGACGTCAAAAAGCTACGAGGTGCAATGGCGCAGCCAACTGGCGGACAGCACACGCCTGGAAGCCTCGCTGTACCGCACCGACCTGAGTGATGCGATCATCCTCGACGGCGGCAAGCCGCAGAATGTGGCGTCGGCGCGAATCAATGGTGTTGAAGCAGCGCTCAAGCAGGAGTTGTTTGGCTGGCAAGGCAACCTGGGCGTGTCGTTGATCGACCCGCGTGATCGCGACAGCGGCCATACCCTGGCGCGCCGCGCACGGCGCACGTTGAACCTGGACCTGGATCGGCAGTTCGATAAGGTCGGTGTGGGCGCGAGCTGGCAGGCGATCAGCAGCAGCTACGATGACGAAGCCAATCGTCATCGCCTGGGCGGCTATGCTTTGCTGGGGCTGCGCAGCAGTTGGGCGTTGAACCGCGAGGTTTCGTTGTCGTTGAAGGTCGATAACGTGCTGGACAAGGCTTATGCGCGGGCGAAGTACAGCTACCTCGAGGGGTATCAGAATTATCGCGAAGCAGCCCGGACGTGGATGCTCGGGGTGACCTGGACACCCGAGATTTGAGTTGCCTGAACCGGCGTCATCGCAGCATAGCTGCCAACACAACTCCAGTCCCCCCAACCCTAACCACGATGCGAAGCGAGCCGCTCCTGATCTTGATCTTGATCTGCTTTTGATCTCAGGCGCCCCGTTAAACCACGCTGGCCGAACGCAGGCTTGAATCCGTGGGTAACCCGGCAGGACGCCGGGTTAGCCGCCCCGCGCCATGGATGGCGCGTGGCGGCGGCCCACGGATTCAAGTCTGCGTTCGGGCACACCGAGCCTAAGCGAGGTGCCGAGTGGTGGGGCAAGAGCGTTTTGCTTACTTTTGCGCTTTTCAAAAGTGAGCCGCTGTAAAAGCGGAACCCATAGCAGCCGTTACCGCAGAAACGGATATGTACCCGGTCCAATCCAGCATACTGGTCGGCCCCGAGGCCGCCATCGGGGGCAAGCCCCCTCCCACATTTGAAATGCATTCCCCTGTGGGAGCTGGCTGGCCTGCGATAACGATGTCAGAGGCTAGGCGCAATCACCTGACACAACCGCGCCACCGCTTCCAGCATCTGCCCACTGGGCCGCTCCAGGCCCTTGTCCGGTACCAACCGCACGCGCTCGAACAGGCTCGGCCAGACCTTCCAGGCCTCCCGCTGCGCCTGATCGCCCACCAGGATCAGTTGCGGATCACGCTGCAACACTGACTCAATACTCACCTGCGGCGCCGGCAGCTTGAGGTCGTCGAACACATTGCGCGCCCCGCACACCTTCAACGCATCACTGATGATCTGCTCGCCGCCCACGGTGTACAGCGGCTGGTTCCAGACCTGGTAAAACACGCGCAACGGCTCGGCGCGCCGATAGCGCTGGCGCAGTTCGGCGAGGCGCTGGCGCAGTTGATCGGCCAAGGCCAGGCCGGCGTCGGCACGCCCCAATTGCTCGGCAATGGCCTGGACCTGGCGGGTCAATTGTTCAAGGTCATGGGGTTCGGCAACGTACACCGGGATATTCAGGCGCTGCAATTGCTCGCGCTGAGCCGGGCCGACGCTGCCGGGCCAGAGCAGGATCAGGTCGGGATTGAGGCTGAGCAGGCGCTCCATGTCCAACTGGCCGTAACGCCCGACCGATGGCACCTGCGCAAGGGCCGACGGCCGCTCGCCGCCATCGAGCACACCCACCAAGAGGTCGGCAGCGCCCAGTTCGACAACGATTTCAGACAGCGACGGCGCCAGACTGACAACGCGCTCGGCGGCCAACACCTGAACGCTGAACCCGAGCAACAACGCCAGCCAGTAGCGTTTCATCCCAATTGACGCGGAATGCGATAGAGGTAAAACAACACCGTCGTCGACAGCGCCAGCAAGCACAGCGGCACCGCTTCCAGACCGACGAACACCGCCAACGCGCCGATCCAGGCCGGCAGCGCCGCCACCAGCAAGGCTGTACGTCGACGCGCCGCCAGGGTGATCCAGGCGGCAGGTTCTTCGGCAGTATCGAGGGCCTTGGACGTGGCGATCAACGCATGTTTATAGCCGTGAAAATAACGCAGGCTGAGAAACATCGAGGCCACGCCGGCAATAAAGAACGGCATGGCCAGTACGGGAAGCAAGGACTCGGCGCGGCCGAACACCAGGTTGATCACAAACAACGGGAGCAACGCCAGGGCCAGGTACTGCCACCAGTTGAAGGACAGTCGCCGCTTTACCTGGCCGCGGGTCACGCGCGGTCGACCTCGCCCTGATGCTCGTTGCCCATCATATGGTCGAGCTTGCTGGCTTTGGTGGCCAGGTACAGTTTGTTGTGCGGGTTGTGCCCGGTATGCAGTGGCACTCGCTCGGCGACGGTGATGCCCATTTCGGTCAAGGCTTTGACCTTGCGCGGGTTGTTGGTCATCAGGCGCAGCGACTTCACGCCCAGATGCTCAAGCATCGGCAGGCAGATGGCGTAGTCACGCTGGTCGGCGGCAAAGCCCAGGCGCTCGTTGGCTTCCACGGTGTCGGCACCGCCATCCTGCAATTCATAGGCGCGAATCTTGTTCAAAAGGCCGATGCCACGGCCTTCCTGACGCAAATACAGCAGCACGCCACGGCCCTCGCGGGCGATAGCCTGCAGCGCAGCTTCCAATTGCGAACCGCAGTCGCAGCGCTGGCTGAACAGCGCGTCGCCGGTCAGGCATTCGGAATGCACGCGGCCCAGCACCGGCGCACCATCAGCGATATCGCCCAGGCTGAGCACAACGTGCTCGCGCCCGGTGGCTTCTTCGAGAAAGCCATGCATGGAGAACGTGGCAAAGGGGGTAGGCAGCTTGGAAGCGGCGACGAAAACGACGGGCACCGTGTGCTCCTGATTTCAGATTTCACAGAGGCGGCCATTGTAACAGCCTGTTCCTACAGACGCTTAAGCTGAATGATCGCTGATAAAGATCAATAGGTTCGATTGGCCTTCGGCTTGGTTCTATGCAGGTCAGAACGGATACGGCTGCTTCCAGCGTTGAAAAATCGGCTTCAAGTCGCCGGTTTTCACCAGCACGGCCATGCGCTGGTCGTACAAGGTCCTCAGTGCCCGCCCACGTTCGTTATCGGCAAAGCCCACGTAGAGCGGCAGTTCCGTGAGGTGGGTGAGTGTGAACCGCGACGGATCATCGGCCTGACTGAGCACATACTCGGCTTCGGTGAGCGACTCGATGTAGAGGTCTGCATGGCCATGCTGCAGCATCGACAGGATACCGTCGCGGCGCTCGACCTGGTTGAACCGACGCACGTTCGGCAGGTACTTCTCGTATTTGTAGCCACGCACCCAGGCCAGGCGGTAATCACCGAGCGTCGCCAGGCTCGGCGTGGGCATCGTTGCCAGACCGAGGGCGTAGATATGATCGGAGTCAAAGTGCCAGTGCGGATAAAGTACGTGCTCGGCTTCGTCGCGGTAGGAACCGACCCAACCGTCCACCTCGCCACGCTGGGCCAAGCCGACCGAGCGGGTATAGGGCGCGCTGCGGACTTGCAGGGCGACGCCGGCCGGTTCGAACACCCGGCGTAACACGTCCCAGGCCAGGCCGCTGCCATCCCTGTTGGTGTAGTTGCTCCACTCTTCGCTGGCCAGGACGATCTTGCCGGGCAACCGGGTTTCGTCCGCCTCAAGCGCAGGGGTCATGACGCACAGCATGATCAGCAGCCAGCAGCGCACACTCATAAGGATGACTTCCTACGTGGAGATATTCATATGAAGGGTAACGCAGCAGCGCCAACTACGGCAGCGGATGAAAGTGCTGATAGCCGTGCACGGCCGGAGTGATGTCTTGTCCGTTGGCGTCGAGCAGTGTCACGCCCAGCCCCGCTTGGACCCGACCGATTACATGGACCGGCCAGCCGCCCGCCCGTAACGGCGCCAGTTCGGCCGGCGGCAAGGTGAACACCAGCACATAGTCATCGCCGCCGCTCAACGCGGCTACGTGCGCCTCGTCGCGGCCGACAAACGCCAGCAACGCCGCCGACAACGGCAAGGTGTCGCGCTCGATCAACAGGCTGACAGCCGATGCCCTGGCGATATGCCCGCAATCGGCCAGCAGCCCGTCGGAGATATCCATGGCCGACGTCGCTTTGCCCCGCAGCGCCAGCCCCAAGGCCAGTTGCGGTTGCGGTGACCAGTAGTGGGCGAGCAGCGGTTCGGCGATGGCCGCTTGCGCGCTGCGCTGGCCCAACACCAGCGGCAAGGCCCCGGCCGCGTTGCCCAATTCGCCACCGACACACAACAGATCACCGGGCCGTGCACCGCCGCGCGTCAAGGCCAGCCCGGCCGGCACGCGACCGAACACGGTCAAGGTCAGGCTCAGCGGCCCGCGCGTGGTATCGCCGCCCACCAGGCCCACGCCGCAGCGTTGCGCCATGGCGTTCAAACCCTGGGCATAGCGTTGAAACCAGTCGGCATCGACGGTCGGCGTGGTCAGGGCAAGGGTAAACGCGAGAGGATGGGCGCCCATGGCGGCCAGGTCGCTCACTGCCACGGCCAGCGAGCGCTGGCCGAGCAGGAACGGGTCACACGGGTCGGCAAAGTGTACGCCGGCCACTAAGGTGTCAGTGGAGACTGCCAGTTGCTCCCCGGCGGGGAGCGCCAGCAAGGCGCAGTCGTCGCCGATCCCCAGGGCAATGCCTTCGCCGCCTTGCGCGCAGGGCGCGGCGGCGAAATAGTTGCGGATCAGCTCGAACTCACCCATCAAGGCCCCAAGCGCGACTTAGCGCTTGTGTTCCTTCACTTCGGCTTCACGCAGGCGCGGGGCCAGCTTGTCGAGCACGCCATTGACGAACTTGTGGCCGTCGGTCGAACCGTAGACTTTCGCCAGTTCGATGCCTTCGTTGATCACCACGCGGTACGGCACGTCGACGCGCTTGAGCAGTTCCCAGGTGGACAGGCGCAGCACGGCCAGTTCAACCGGGTCCAGCTCTTCGAGGGTCAGGTCCAGGCAGGGCGCCAAGGCCTTGTCGATCTCGTCCAGGTTGGCCGGAACACCGTGCAGGATGTCGTGGAAGTAGCTCTGGTCGGCGAAGGTGAAATCGTTATCGACGCGAAATTGCGCTTCGATTTCGTTCAGCGCAGTGCCGGCCATGTGGCGCTGGTACAGCGCCTGGGTCGCCAGCTGGCGCGCAGCACGACGCTTTTCGCTTTTCGAAGGCTTGCCGGCGTCGGCTGGACGCTCGTCGCGTGGGTTGAAACGATCGCTTTCGTCGGAAATCACTTGGCCTCCAACTGCGACAGCAGGCTGACCATTTCCAGGGCGGACAGGGCAGCTTCAGCGCCTTTGTTACCGGCCTTGGTACCGGAGCGCTCGATGGCTTGCTCGATGGAATCAACGGTCAGCACGCCGAAAGCGACGGGCACGCCGAACTCCATGGACACCTGGGCCAGGCCCTTGGTGCATTCGCCGGCCACGTATTCGAAGTGCGGGGTACCGCCACGAATGACCGCGCCCAGGGCGATGATTGCCGCGTATTCACCCTGCTGGGCAACCTTTTGCGCAACCAGTGGAATTTCGAAGGCGCCGGGGGCACGGATAAGGGTGATGTCGCTCTCGCTCACACCGTGGCGAACCAGGGCGTCAACGGCACCGCTTACCAGGCTTTCAACCACGAAGCTGTTGAAGCGGCCAACCACCAGGGCATAGCGGCCTTTGGGGGCGATGAAGGTACCTTCGATGGTCTTCAGGGTCATTCGACAAATCTCTTAAAGAGCCGGGACGCGAAAAGTGCGTCCCTCAGTGATGATTTAACCGCGAACAAGGGGCAGGAATCGCCAGCCTTTATTCGGAGGGCACGTATTCTACAACTTCCAGGTCGAATCCGGATATCGCATTAAATTTCATCGGTGCGCTCATCAGGCGCATTTTGCGCACACCGAGGTCGCGCAGGATCTGCGAACCGGCACCGACGATGCTGTAGGTGGTCGGTTTTTTCACCGGCACGTGGTCGGCCGTTTCGCGGATATGCGCCAGCAGTACATCGCCATCCAGCGGGTGGCCAAGCAACAGCACCACACCACTGCCCGCCTCGGAAACCGCGGCCATGGCCGCGCGCAGGCTCCAGCGGCCGGGCTGCTTGACCATCAGCAGGTCGCGCAGCGGGTCCATGTTGTGGACGCGCACCAGGGTCGGCTCTTCGGCGCAAATGGTGCCCAGGGTCAGCGCCATGTGCACGTCGCCTTCCACTGAATCACGGTAGGTCACCAGATTGAATTGGCCCAGTTCGCTGTCCAGCGGCTGCTCGGCAATCCGCTGAACGGTACGTTCGTGGATCATGCGGTAGTGAATCAGGTCGGCAATGGTGCCGATCTTGAGGTTGTGCTCGGCGGCAAACGCTTCGAGTTCACTGCGGCGGGCCATGGTGCCGTCGTCGTTCATCACCTCGCAGATCACCCCGCTCGGCTCGAACCCGGCCATGCGCGCCAGGTCACAGGCAGCTTCGGTATGACCGGCGCGCGCCAGGGTGCCGCCCGGCTGGGCCATCAGCGGGAAGATGTGGCCGGGGCTGACGATGTCTTCAGCCTTGGCGTCTTTCGCAGCGGCGGCCTGCACGGTGCGCGCACGGTCGGCGGCGGAGATGCCGGTGGTGACGCCGGTGGTGGCTTCAATCGATACGGTGAACTTGGTGCCGAAGCCCGAGCCATTACGCGGCGCCATCAACGGCAGCTTGAGCAATTCGCAGCGTTCACGGCTCATGGGCATGCAGATCAACCCACGGGCGTGCTTGGCCATGAAGTTGATGTGCTCGGGCTTGCACGCCTCGGCGGCCATGATGATGTCGCCTTCGTTCTCGCGATCTTCGTCATCCATCAGGATGACCATCTTGCCTTGGCGGATGTCTTCAACCAGTTCTTCGATGCTATTGAGCGCCACGCGGCACCCCCTTGGTCAGGATTTCAGGTAGCCGTTAGCGGCCAGAAAACTTTCGGTGATGGTGCCTGATGCAGGCTCTGCGGCCTTTTCGCCCAGCAACAGGCGCTCCAGGTAACGGGCAAGCAAGTCCACTTCCAGGTTCACCCGCCGGCCTGGCTGGTAGGAGGCCATGATGGTTTCGCTGAGGGTGTGGGGAATGATGGTCAGTTCGAATTCGGCGCCATTCACGGCGTTCACGGTCAGGCTGGTGCCGTCGACGGTGATCGAGCCTTTATGGGCGATGTACTTGGCCAGCTCTTTCGGCGCGCGGATACGAAACTCCACGGCGCGCGCGTTCTCGCTGCGGGCCACGACCTCGCCGACGCCGTCGACATGCCCGCTGACCAGGTGGCCGCCCAGGCGCGTGGTGGGCGTCAGGGCTTTTTCCAGGTTGACCGGGCTGCCGGCCGCAAGATCGTTCATCGCGGTGCAGTCCAGGGTCTCGCGGCTCACATCGGCAGCGAAGCCGTTGCCCGGCAACTCGACGACGGTCAGGCACACACCGCTGACGGCGATGCTGTCGCCCAGCTTGACGTCGCCCAGATCCAGCTTGCCGGTTTCAACCAGCAGGCGAATATCGCCGCCTTTGGGGGTCATTGCACGGATGCTGCCGATGGACTCGATAATGCCGGTGAACATGTCGTTCTCCTGAAAACGGGGGGCTGACGCTCAAGCGCGGGCCGGGAATTATACGCTCGCCGCAGGCACGGGAATGGCAGTGACTCGCCAGTCGTCGCCCACGGCACGCATGTCAGTGATCTTGAGGTGGGGAGCGTCGGCCAGCTTCTCAAGCGGCCAGTCCAGCAAGGGTCGGGCAGCGGAACCGAGAAACTTGCCGGCGACGAAAATCACGTACTCGTCGACCAGCCCCTGCTGGGCAAACGCGCCCGCCAGGCTCGGGCCGGCTTCCACCAGCACTTCGTTGACGCCACGGTTGGCAAGCGCCACCAGCGCCGAGCGCAGGTCGACCTGGCCCTCCACACCCGGTACCACCAGGCACTCGGGGCCACGGGGGAACTGGTTTTCCGGGGTTACGCAGGTGATGACCAATGCCGGGCCCGCCTTGAAGAACGGCGCATCGAGCGGCACCCGCAGACGGCCGTCGATCAACACGCGCAACGGCGGGCGCGACATGGCCAGGGCGGTGGTTTCTGCATCCAGGCCCAGCTCGGCGGCGCGCACGGTCAGCCGGGCGCCGTCGGCCAGCACCGTATCGGCGCCGGTCAGCACCACGCTCGCTTCGGCGCGCAGGCGCTGCACGGCGGCACGGGCGGCGGGGCCGGTGATCCACTGGCTTTCGCCGCTGGCCATCGCGGTACGCCCGTCCAGGCTCATCGCCAACTTGACCCGCACAAATGGCAGGCCGTGTTCCATACGCTTGAGAAAGCCCGGGTTCAGCGCACGCGCTTGAGCTTCCAGTACGCCGCTGCGAACCTCGATGCCGGCCTGGGCCAGGCGCTGCATGCCGCGCCCGGCCACTTCCGGGTTAGGGTCCTGCATGCCTGCCACCACGCGCGCCACACCGGCTGTCACCAGCGCATCGGCGCAGGGCGGTGTACGACCATGGTGGCTGCAGGGCTCGAGGGTGACATAGACCGTAGCGCCACGGGCCTTGTCACCGGCGGCGCGCAAGGCGTTGGGTTCGGCATGGGGCTCGCCGGTGCGTTCGTGCCAGCCTTCGCCGACAATCTGCCCGTCACGCACAATCACGCAGCCTACCCGTGGGTTGGGGTGGGTGGTGTACAGGCCCTTGCGTGCCAATTCGAGGGCGCGCGCCATGTAGTGGGCGTCGAGGACTGCCTGTTCAGACGTCATTGTTTGGAAGGCTCACGGGCCAGGCGGTCGATCTCTTCGCGGAACTCATTGAGGTCCTGGAAGCGTCGATACACCGAGGCGAAACGGATATAGGCGACTTCGTCGAGCTTTTGCAGCTCGCCCATCACCAGTTCGCCGACCACCAGGCTCTTGACCTCGCGCTCGCCGGTCGCGCGCAACTTGTGCTTGATATGCGCCAGCGCCGCCTCCAGACGCTCGACACTCACCGGGCGTTTTTCCAGGGCGCGCTGCATACCGGCGCGCAGTTTTTCTTCGTCGAAGGGCTGGCGGCTGCCGTCGGACTTGATCAGGCGCGGCAATACCAGTTCGGCGGTTTCGAAGGTGGTGAAACGTTCACCGCAGCCAGAGGCCAGGCATTCGCGCCGGCGACGCACTTGATCGCCCTCGGCGACCAGACGCGAGTCAATGACCTTGGTGTCGTTGGCACCGCAGAAGGGACAGTGCATGGTTGGCAGGCAACAAATAATAGGGAGGGCCATGGTAGCGCATCCCCGTCGCAAGACAAGCCATAGCCTTTACGGTATATAGGCAGGCTTATATGTTTCTATTTTTTAAGCCACGGATTTTGTCCTTTCTGGAGCCGTACATGCAGTTACGACCACTCGTTCTACTCACCCTGTTCAGTTTTCTGGTCGCCTGCAGCAGCGAAGCCCCCAAGCCGGCCGCACCTCAGCCAACGCCGGCACAAGAGAAAAAAGTCCCCGGCATCGAAGACCTCGGCCCCCTGCCCGCCTACCAGCGGGAAATCAGCGGCAACCTGACCAATGTGCCGGCCGGCGCCGAAGTCGAGCTAGCGCTGCTGGTGATCGACGAGCGCTCGCGCCCGCAGCAACTGCTCGCCAGCAGCGTATTGACCGGCAACGGCAAGCCCCTGGCCTTTCGCCTGCGCTTCAACCCCGAAGCGTTCCCGGCCGGTGCGCGGGTTGAATTGCGCGGTCGCGCCAGCCAGTCCGGCCAGTTGATCCTGCACCTGCCCGCCGTGCGCATCACCCAGGCGATTACCCAGACCACCGGCCCCCTGCAACTCGTCAAGGCGCCATGACACCACCGCTGCACCTGCAAAGCGCCCTGAGTGAACTGATCGGCGACGCACACCTGGTGCCCTGCCCGCTGCCGGGCACCGAGCTGTCGTTGTGGCTGCTCGACGCTGACAACATGGACCGTGCCTTCAGCCAGGAAGAAACCCGGCGCATCCTGCATGAGCCGCCCTACTGGAGCTTCTGCTGGGCCAGCGGCCTGGCGCTGGCGCGCTATCTGGCGGCGAACCCGGCGTGGGTAGCGGGCAAGCGCGTGCTGGATTTCGGCACCGGCTCCGGCGTGGCCGCGATTGCGGCCGCCAAGGCTGGGGCGTTGGAGGTGGTGGCGTGCGACCTTGATCCGCTGGCGCTGGCGGCTTGCCGGGCGAATGCCGCACTCAACGACGTGCAGCTGGGTTATTCAACCGACTTCTTTGCAGAGGCCGATCGTTTCGACCTGATCCTGGTGGCCGACGTGCTTTACGATCGCGCCAACCTGCCGCTGCTGGATCACTTCCTGACCCGAGCCCGCGAAGCGCTGGTGGCGGACTCGCGGGTGCGCGACTTCCAGCATCCGGATTATCAGCGGCTGGACATCCTCGAGGCGCTGACCCTGCCGGACCTGGCCGAGCCGTGGGAGTTTCGCAAGGTGAGCCTGTACCATTCGCGGCGTCCTTGAGGCCATCGCGGGCAAGCCCACTCCCACAGGGGAATGCATTTCAAAGGTGGGAGCTGGCTTGGCTGCGATAGCGATCTTGCGTCCACGATGCTTTCAGCCAACCGCGCCAGCCCTTATAGTTGCCCCCATTCCCGCTTTATTCGAGACGCCTCATGAGTGAGCCCACGCCGTACATCTTCGACGTCACTGCCGCCAACTTCGAGCAGGCAGTGATTCAGAACTCTTTCGAAAAACCTGTGCTGGTGGACTTCTGGGCCGAGTGGTGCGCGCCGTGCAAGGCGCTGATGCCGATGCTGGCGCAGATTGCCGAGAGTTATCGCGGTGAGTTGCTGCTGGCCAAGGTCGATTGCGAAGCCGAGCAGGACATCGTTGCGCGTTTCGGTATCCAGAGCCTGCCGACGGTGGTGCTGGTCAAGGACGGTCAGCCGGTGGATGGGTTTGCCGGCGCGCAGCCGGAGTCGGCGGTGCGGGCGATGCTCGAGCCCCATGTGCAGATGCCGCCACCGGCTGCAGCCGATCCGCTGGAGCAGGCACAAGCGTTGTTTGCCGAGGGCCGCATCAGCGATGCCGAGGCCATTTTGGTTGCGCTGCTGGGCGAGGACAACACCAACGCCGCCGCGCTGATCCTGTACGCGCGTTGCCTGGCCGAGCGCGGTGAACTGGATGAAGCCCAAACCGTGCTGGACGCCGTAAAAGGCGACGACCACAAGGCCGCCCTCGCCGGGGCCAAGGCGCAAATCACCTTCCTGCGCCAGGCCGCCGACCTGCCGGACAGCGCCGACCTGAAAAGCCGCCTGGCGCAGAACCCGCAGGATGACGAAGCGGCCTATCAGTTGAGCATTCAACAACTGGCGCGCCAGCAATACGACGCCGCCCTGGAAGGCCTGCTCAAGCTGTTCGTGCGCAATCGCAGCTACAGCGAGGGCCTGCCACACAAGACCTTGCTGCAGGTGTTCGAACTGCTGGGCAATGATCACCCGCTGGTCACGGTGTACCGCCGCAAATTGTTTGCCGCGCTGTACTAACCCTCACCCTGTAGGAGCGAGCTTGCTCGCGAAGGCCGTCAACGATAACGCGGGCATCCTGAATGAACGCGGCGCCTATGCGTTTTTCGCGAGCGAGCTCGCTCCTACGAAGCGTCGATCCAGGTGTACAGCGGCGTGTCTGCGCCGCTGGTCACTTTCACTTTGGTGCTGTGGCGCAGGCGCACCAGAAGGCGCTTGCCTGCGGCGGCATCGCCGGCCAACCCTTCCAGTTGATCGAGCAACTCCAGGCCGCTGAGCTGCCCGGCGTTGCGCAACAGATCCTGGGCGTTCTGCCATAGATCCTCACTTTGCCTGACCGGTACCGCCGTCGACTCGGCCGGCACCGGGGCGGCCTGCAAGTGTGCGCCCAGTCGCGCCCAATCGCCGTCGTCCAGTTCCAGGGTCAAGTCCACCGGCAGGTCGCCGACGGTTCCACGAATTCGCAACATCGTCCTTACTCCCGCATTTTTTCTGACGGACATGCTCCCATGCAGCTTGCGCAACGCCAAGCGGACGGTCAAACTCTCGGCACTATTGTTATAAGATCACATAACAAAACTTTCATCTGTGGAGTCCTGTCATGCGCCGTCTGCTGCTTGCTTTGCCGTTTGCCCTGCTGCCTCTGGCTGTCGCTCACGCCCATGAAGATCACGATCATGAGCATGGCAGCCTCGGCGCTCACGAACACGGTGTGGGCCGTCTCAATGCAGTGCTGGACGGCCAGAGTCTGGAGCTTGAGCTGGACAGCCCGGCGATGAACCTGGTGGGTTTCGAACACGTCGCGACCAGTGCCGCCGACAAAGCCAAAGTCGCCGCCGCGCGCAAACAGCTGGAAAGTCCGCTGGCACTGTTCAACGTGCCCAAGGCCGCCGGTTGCGTCGTCAGCACCCAGGAACTCAACAGCCCGCTGTTCGGCGACAAGCCCGAAGCCGATCACGATGATGACGATGACGATAACAATGACCACGCCACCGACGGCAAAGGCGCTGCCGCCCATGAACATCATCATGACCACAGCGAAATCCATGCCCACTACCAGTTCACCTGCGCCAAGCCAGAGGCACTGAGCAACCTGGACCTGAGCCAAGTGTTCAAGACCTTCCCCGCCACCCGGAAAATTCAGGTACAACTGATCGGCCCGAGCGGCCAGCAAGGTGCTGACGCGACCGCCACTGCAGCCACCCTGAAGTTCTGAGTTCACATGACCCCTGCATTGATCGAACTGTCCGACCTGGGCTTCAACTGGCCCGGTCACCCCCAGTTGCTGGACATCCCCGCGTTCCGCCTGGAGCCGGGGCAAACCCTGTTCCTCAAGGGCCCCAGCGGCAGTGGCAAAACCACCTTGCTCGGGTTGCTTGGCGGTGTGCACAAACCCAGCCGAGGCAGTATCCGCCTGCTCGGCCAGGAGCTGACCGAACTGTCTGCCGGTGCCCGTGACCGTTTTCGTGTGGACCACACCGGCTACATCTTCCAGCAGTTCAACCTGCTGCCGTTTTTGTCGGTACGCGAAAACGTCGAGCTGCCTTGCCACTTTTCCAAGCTGCGGGCCCGGCGCGCGGCCCAGCGCCACGGCAGTGTCGACCAGGCCGCAGCGACCTTGCTCGCGCACCTGGGTCTGAACGACCCGGACTTGCTCGAGCGCCGCGCCGATTCGCTGTCCATCGGCCAGCAACAACGGGTGGCCGCCGCCCGTGCGCTGATCGGTCAACCGGAACTGGTGATCGCCGACGAGCCCACCTCGGCCCTCGACTACGACGCCCGCGAAGCATTCATTCAACTGCTGTTCGCCGAATGCCGCGAAGCGGGCGCCAGCCTGTTGTTTGTCAGCCACGACCAAAGCCTGGCCCCGCTGTTCGACCGCAACCTGTCGCTGGCCGAACTCAATCGCGCCGCCACGCCTGCAGAGGTTTGAGATGTATTTGTTTCGTCTGGCCATGGCCAGCCTGGCCAACCGCCGCTTTACCGCGATCCTCACCGCCTTCGCCATCGCGCTTTCCGTCTGCCTGTTACTGGCGGTGGAGCGCGTGCGCGTTGAAGCGCGCAACAGCTTCGCCAGTACCATCAGCGGCACCGACCTGATCGTCGGGGCGCGCTCGGGCTCGGTAAACCTGCTGCTGTACTCGGTGTTTCGCATCGGCAACGCCACCAATAACATCCGCTGGGACAGCTACGAGCACTTCGCCGCCAACCCCCAGGTGAAATGGGCGATTCCGATTTCCCTGGGCGATTCCCATCGCGGTTACCGGGTGATGGGCACCAACGCATCCTACTTCGAGCATTACCAGTACGGTCGCAAACAGAACCTTGAACTGGCCAGCGGCCGCGCGTTTGCCACCGACCCGTTCGAAGTGGTGCTCGGCGCCGAGGTCGCCGAGGCCCTGCACTACACGCTCGGCGACAAGCTGGTGCTGGCCCATGGCGTGGCGGTGGTCAGCCTGGTCAAGCACGATGACAAGCCCTTCACCGTGGTCGGCATCCTCAAGCGCACCGGCACGCCGGTGGACCGCACGCTGCATATCAGCCTCGGCGGCATGGAGGCGATCCACATCGACTGGCACAACGGTGTCCCGGCCCAGGGCAAAGGCCGTATCAGCGCCGATCAGGCGCGCAATATGGACCTGACCCCGCAAGCCATCACCGCGTTCATGCTCGGTTTGAACAACAAGATTTCCACCTTCGCGCTGCAACGGGAAATCAATGAATTCCGTGGCGAACCGATGCTGGCGATCCTGCCGGGCGTGGCGTTGCAAGAGCTGTGGAGCATGATGGGCACGGCCGAAAAAGCCTTGTTCGTGATCTCGTTGTTCGTGGTGCTGACCGGGTTGATCGGCATGCTCACGGCGATCCTCACCAGCCTCAACGAACGCCGCCGCGAGATGGCGATCCTGCGCTCGGTGGGCGCACGGCCTTGGCATATCGCCACGCTTTTGATCTTCGAGGCCTTCGCGCTGGCGCTGTCCGGCGTGGTGGCAGGACTTGGTTTGCTGTACCTGTGCATCGCCGCATCGCGGGGCTATCTGCAGGCCAACTACGGCCTGGACCTGCCGATGGCATGGCCGAGCGAATATGAATGGACGCTGCTCGCCGGTATCCTGGCGGCGGCGCTGTTGATGGGCAGCGTGCCCGCCTGGCGTGCCTATCGCCAGTCGTTGGCCGATGGGCTGTCCATTCGTTTATGAGGAAGCTGTCGATGCGTCGTGCCCTGTTTGCCCTGTTGCTGCTGGTGGCCGTACCTGCCTGGGCCGAGGAGCAGCCCCGGGATTTGTCGTGGCAGGAAATGATCCCACCGGATGCGCCACCGGAAGTGCCCAATATGAAACCGCTGCACGACCTGTCGAACATGGCCGATGCCTTGTCCGTCGAGGCCGCGCCCGCCGCTAAACAGGACTTGCCCAACGCGCCGGTGGTGCAGAGCCTCGACGGCCGGCACATTCGTTTGCCGGGGTACATCGTGCCGCTGGAAGTGAGCGAAGAGGGCCGCACCACCGAGTTCCTGCTGGTGCCGTATTTCGGCGCGTGCATCCATGTGCCGCCACCGCCGTCGAACCAGATCGTGCATGTGAAAAGCGAAGTTGGGGTGAAACTCGACGAGCTGTACCAGCCGTACTGGATAGAAGGCGCGATGCAGGTCAAGCCGTCGTCCAGTGAGTTGGCTGACGCCGGTTACCAGATGGATGCCGAGAAGATCTACATGTACGAGCTGGAGGAATAACCCCTCCCCTCAAACACACCGAAGATCAAATGTGGGAGGGGGCTTGCCCGCGACGACGTCGGCCCAGCAAACACTGATGTTGGTTGACCCACCGCTATCGGGGGCAAGCCCCCTCCCACAGGGGATCTGCGCTAACTGACCGGTACTGGGGCAAGCCCCCCCACAGTTTTTTGCGGCGTGGTTAGCCTTTCATTGAGCTGAGTCAAAAGATCGTGCGGAACGATCTTTACCATTGGACGTACAACTTTTAACGTCCTTTTGGAGCTCCCATGAACAAGTCTCTGCTCGGCGCGTCCCTCTTCGCGCTCGCCCTCGTCGTCCCTGTCGCTCACGCCCACCGGGCGGGCGACATTCTGGTTCGCGCCGGTGCAATCACCGTGAACCCGAAGGCCGACAGCAGCAGCGTCAAGGTTGACCAGGGCCCATTGGCCGGCGCCAACCTGGGCGGCAAGGCGACCATGAGCAGCGACACCCAACTGGGCTTGAACTTCGCCTACATGATCACCGATCACGTCGGTATCGAACTGCTGGCCGCCACGCCGTTCGAGCACGATGTAAAGATCAAGAATACCGCCCTCGGCGCCGCCAACGGCAAGCTCGGCACACTCAAACACCTGCCGCCGACCCTGAGCGTCGTGTACTACCCGCTGGACCACCAGTCCGCCTTTCAACCCTATGTGGGCGCCGGTATCAACTACACCTGGATCTATGACGAACACGTCGGCAGCCGCGCCGAGCAAGCCGGCTTCAGCAACTTCAAGGCCGAGAACTCCTGGGGCTGGGCCGCGCAGATCGGCGCCGACTACATGATCAACGACAAATGGATGATCAACGCCCAGGCGCGCTACATCGACATCAGCACCAAGGCGACTGTGGATAACAACGCGCTGGGCCAGGGCACTCGGGCCAAGGTCAATGTGGATGTCGACCCGATGGTCTACATGGTGGGTATTGGCTACAAGTTCTAAATAACACGGCATAACAATGTGGGAGGGGGCTTGCCCCCGATAGCGGTGGACCAGTCAATAAATCTTTGACTGACACTCTGCTATCGGGGGCAAGCCCCCTCCCACATTGGGTTCTGTGTTGTTTTCAGAAGTGGCGGTAGAACCGGTCGAGCAACGCTGGCAAGCCTGCCCGCCATGCCCTTGGCTTGATGCCAAAGGTATGCAGGATTTTCTTGCAGGCCAGCACCGCGTGCTGTGGCTCGTCCGCCGCATCCGGCCGCGCGGCGTGGGCCTGGGCGGTGGGCGACTCGATGGCCAGGGCGTGGAAGTTGCGGGCTTCGGTGATAATCGCCTGGCCCAGCGCCAGCGGTGTGGTCGCCTCGTGACCGGCGTAGTGGTAGGTGCCCCACAGCGGCGCCGCGCAATCGAGTTGCTTGAGCACGGAAATGATCACCCGCGCCGCATCGTCCACCGGCGTCGGGTTGCCACGACGGTCGTCGGCCATCAACAACTCATCCGGCTGTTCGGCCCGGGCCAGGAAGCGCCCGAGGGTGCCGTCGACGCTGTCATCCAGCAACCAGCCAAACCGCAGCAGCACATGCTGCGGGCAGGTGGCGCGTACGCTTTGCTCGATACGCCACAGCGCCTGGCCGCGCAGGCCCAGGGGCACCGGCTCGTCTTTTTCGCTGTAGGCGGTGGCGCGGGAACCATCGAACACGCGGTAGCTGGACGGTTGCACCAGGGTAATGCTGTGGTGCTGGCACAGTTCGGCCAGGCGTTCGATGGCGAATTCCTGGGAAGCCAGGCGGGTTTCGCTGACGGCTTCGGCCTGGAACCAGTCGAAATAGTAGGCGAGGTTGATCAATGCATCGGGACGGGTGTCGTCGAGCAATTGGGTGAGGCTCGCGGCATCCCAGCCGTCTTGGGGCGGTTTGGGGGCGAGGAAACCGATGTCTTCCTCTGCACCGAGGCGAATCAGCGCCTGCCCGAGGGCATTCCCGCCGCCCAGTAACATAAGGCGCATTCGCATAGATTGAGCAGGCCCGGTCTGTTTGGAACGATGGTTGTTGTCGGCAGGCGCGTGAGCCTTGCCGTAGGTTTATTCCAGAATCGTTGCATTTTGCGGGTTTGTAGCGCAACCGTCACGGACAAAGTAGGTGTTTGCAACTTGTTGGAGCGACGGGTATCAATCACTACATGAACCTTCCCGACTCAACAGACAGGGCACTGGACGGCTTCCACCCCGCAGTCAGTACCTGGTTTCGCAGCACCTTCCCCTCGGTGACCGACGCGCAGGCCCGGGCGTGGCCGCTGATCCGTCAACGCCGTTCGACGCTGATCGCCGCGCCGACCGGTTCGGGCAAGACCCTGACCGCCTTTCTCGCGGTGCTGGACGACTTGGTCCACCAGGGTCTGGCCAACGGCGGCCAACTGCCCGATGAAACCCTGGTGGTCTACATTTCGCCGCTCAAGGCGCTGTCCAACGACATTCAACTCAACCTGCAAAACCCGCTGGCCGGCATCACCGAGCACCTTGAAAAATCCGGCCTGCCGCCGTTGGTGATCCGCACCGCAGTGCGCACCGGCGACACTCCGCAAAAAGACCGCGCGCAGATGCGCAAGCGTGCGCCGCACATCCTGGTCACCACCCCGGAATCGCTGTATGTGCTGCTGGGCTCGGACTCGGGCAGACAGATGCTCGCCAGCACGCGCACGGTGATCGTCGATGAGATCCACGCGATTGCCGCCGGCAAGCGCGGCAGCCACTTGGCGTTAAGCCTGGAGCGCCTGCAAGCCTTGTGCGCCGAGGCGCTGACGCGCATCGGCCTGTCGGCCACGCAAAAGCCTATCGACGCGGTGTCGCGGTTTTTGGTCGGTACCGGCCGCGAGTGCGCCATTGTCGACATCGGCCACGCCCGCCCGCGCGACCTGGCTATCGAAGTGCCGCCGGTGCCGCTCTCGGCGGTGATGGCCAATGATGTGTGGGAGCTGGTCTACGACCGCCTCGCCGAGCTGGCGCGCGAACACCGCACCACGCTGATATTCGTGAACACCCGGCGCCTGGCCGAACGCTTGGCGCGGCATCTGAGCGAGCGTTTGGGCAAGACGGCGGTGGCCGCCCACCACGGCAGCCTGGCCAAGGAAATGCGCCTGGACGCCGAGCAACGCCTCAAGGCCGGTGCGCTGCAGGTGCTGATCGCCACCGCGTCGCTGGAGCTGGGCATTGATATCGGCGATGTGGACCTGGTCTGCCAGATCAGTTCGCCCGGCTCGATCAACGGGTTTCTGCAACGGGTCGGCCGCTCCGGGCACCAGGTCGGCGGCACGCCCAAGGGCCGCCTGTTTGCCACCACCCGCGACGACCTGATCGAATGCGCCGCCCTCCTCGACTGCGTGCGCCGTGGCGAGCTCGACACCCTGCACATCCCCGTGGCGCCGCTGGACGTGCTGGCCCAGCAGATCATCGCCGAAGTCAGCGCGCGCGAATGGTCGGAAGCTGCCCTGCTGACGCTTGTCCGCCGCGCCGCGCCCTATGCCACGCTGGACGAGCGCCATTACCAGGCGCTGTTGCACATGCTCGCCGACGGCTACAACGGCCGCCAGGGCATGCGCAGCGCTTATCTGCATCGGGACGCCGTGACTCATACCCTGCGCGGCCGCCGTGGCGCTCGGCTCACGGCCGTGACCAGCGGCGGCACCATCCCCGACAACGCCGACTACAGCGTGCTGCTCGAGCCCCAGAGCCTGAACATCGGCAGCGTCAACGAAGACTTTGCGGTGGAAAGCATCGCCGGCGATATTTTCCAGCTCGGCAATACGTCCTACCGCATCCTGCGGGTGGAGGCCGGCAAGGTGCGCGTCGAGGACGCCCACGGTCAGCCGCCGACCATTCCGTTCTGGATGGGCGAAGCGCCGGGGCGCAGCAACGAGTTGTCGGCGGCCGTGGCCCGTTTGCAGGGGCAGTTGGACAACCTGCTCGGCGCCAGCCCGGGTGACCTGCGACCGGCGCAGGCGTGGCTCACCGACACCCTCGGTCTGAGCCGCGCCAGCGCCGAGCAACTGCTGGATTACCTGGCCCGCACGCGCCTGGCCCTCAGCGCCTTGCCGTCGCAGGACACCTTGATCATGGAGCGGTTTTTCGACGCGTCCGGCGGCACCCAGTTGATCATCCACACGCCCTTTGGCAGCCGCATCAACCGCGCCTGGGGCCTGGCCCTGCGCAAGCGCTTTTGCCGCACCTTCAACTTCGAGCTGCAAGCGGCGGCCAGCGAAAATGCGATTGTGCTGTCGCTGTCCACCAGCCACAGCTTCGCGCTGGATGACGTGTGGCGCTACCTCAACAGCAACAGCGCCGAACATTTGCTGATCCAGGCCGTGCTGGATGCGCCGCTGTTCGGCGTGCGCTGGCGCTGGAACGCCGGCGTGGCCCTGGCATTGCCGCGCTACACCGGCGGGCGCAAGGTGGCGCCGCAGATCCAGCGCATGAAAAGCGAAGACCTGATCGCCAGTGTGTTTCCCGACCAGATTGCCTGCCTGGAAAACCTCGCCGGCGAGCGCGAAGTGCCCGACCACCCGCTGGTGGAACAAACCCTCGATGACTGCCTGCATGAAGCCATGGACAGCGAAGGCTGGCTGGCCCTGTTGCGACGCATGGAAGCAGGCGACGTGCGCATGGTCAGCCGCGACCTGCCCGCGCCCTCGCCGATGGCCGCCGAAATTCTCAGCGCGCGCCCCTACACCTTTCTCGATGACGCGCCACTGGAAGAACGCCGCACCCAGGCCGTGCTCAACCGCCGCTGGAGCGACCCGCAGAGTACCGACGATCTCGGCGCACTGGATGCCGAGGCGATCGCCGGGGTACGCGAGGAGGCCTGGCCCGCGCCCCAGGGGCCGGATGAAATGCACGAAGCGCTGATGAGCCTGGCCTGTATTGCAGAGCAGGAGGTCACGCCAGAATGGGCCAAGTGGCTGCGGGCTTTGCACAAGGCCGGACGCGCTTATCCGTTGCCCAACGGCCTGTGGGTGGCCGTGGAACGCTTGAGCTGTTTACAGGCAATCTACCCGCACAACCTGCCGCTGCTGCCGGGTTTCGATGAGCCGTGGACATCCGATGAGGCCTTGGTGGAAGTGCTGCGCGCGCGCCTGGGCGGTTTCGGCCCATTGACGCTGCCCGAGATTGCCGCGCCCCTGGCGCTGCTCCCCGCTACCGTGGCCCAGGGGTTGGCGCGGCTGGAGCAGGAAGGCTACGTGCTGCGCGGGCACTTCAGCCCAGGCTGTAGCGCTGAGCAATGGTGCGAGCGGCACCTGCTGGCGCGTATTCATCGCTACACAGTCAAGCGCCTGCGCCGGGAGATCGAACCGGTGGCGCTGCAGGATTTCATGCGTTTTCTGTTCGACTGGCAGCACTTGTCCGACAGCACGCGCGGCCAGGGCAGCGCGGTGTTGCCGCAGATAGTCGCCCAGTTCGAAGGCTACGCCGCCGCCACTTCGGCCTGGGACAGTGACCTGCTCAGTGCGCGTATCAAGGATTACGCCTCGACCTGGCTCGACGACCTGTGCCGCAGTGGCAAACTGGTGTGGACGCGCCTGAGCCACAAAGCCGGCGCCATTGCCTTGCGCAGCACGCCAATCGTGCTGTTACCGCGCAGTCAGGTGCCGTTGTGGAGCGGGCTGACCGAACAGACCGACAGCACGACGCTGTCGCCCAAGGCGCAGAAAGTCCATTTGGCCCTGCGCGAACAAGGCGCGTTGTTTTTTGATGAGCTGGTGCATGAAGCCCATCTGCTGCGCAGCGAATTGGAAACCGCGTTGCAGGAGCTGGTCGGCGCGGGGTTGGTGAATGCCGACAGCTTCGCCGGGCTGCGCGCCCTGACCACGCCCGCCAGCAAACGCCAGGCGCGCAGCAGCCGGCGTGGACGCGGCGCCTTTATCGGCGGCATGGACGATGCCGGGCGCTGGGCCTTGATTCGCCGCGCGCCAGGCGAGCCCGGTGCGCATTCGGCCGAGACGCTGGAACATGTCGCGATGACCCTGCTGCGCCGCTATGGCGTGGTCTTCTGGCGCCTGCTGGAGCGCGAAGCGGACTGGTTGCCGAGCTGGCGCGAATTGCTGCGCACCTACCACCGCCTCGAAGCGCGGGGCGAGATTCGCGGCGGGCGGTTTGTCAGTGGCCTGGCGGGGGAACAGTTCGCACTGCCGGAGGCGATCCCGTTGCTGCGTGAAGTACGGCGCCGGCCCCATGACGGCAGCTTGATCGCAGTGTGCGGGGCCGACCCGCTGAACCTTGTCGGCACACTGCTGCCGGGAAGCAAAGTGCCGGCGGTGAGTGGCAATCGGATTGTGTACAAGGATGGCGTGCCGGCGGGGGTGATGGTGGGGGGTAAGCAGCAGGTGTTGCTGGAGGTGGATCAGCAGGCGATTCAGGAGAAGTTGCTCAGGCGGTGAGTTTGAGGGCCTCATCGGGGGCAAGCCCCCTCCCACACTGGATCTGCGAACACCGTTCAAATGTGGGAGGGGGCTTGCCCCCGATGGCGCCAGCTCAGGCACCCCAATCATTCATTCGGCACGCGGCTGCTCGGTCATCTCCACCTCATGCTCCTGCCCCACCCGCTTGGGCAACACAACCTGCTGTGGATAAGTCTGCGCGAAATGCACCTCGTCGCAGTTATCCACAAGCTTCTTCAAACGCTGGTTAAACGCGCGGCTCACCGCATATTGCCCACCCGACACGGTACGGAACTGCGCCGTCAGCACCACGCCATTGAGGTCCATCTTGTCGACGCCGAACACCTCCAGTGGCCCTTGCAGGTTGTACTTGAGGAACACGTCGTCGCGGATCGACTGGCCGGCCTCGCGGATCAGCTCCACGGCTTTGTCCACATCGGTGTCGTAGGTGAACTGCACCGAAAAGAACGCATACGCAAACTGGCGCGACTGGTTGGTGACCGCCTTGATCTGCCCGAACGGCACCGAATGCACAAAGCCCTTGCCATCGCGCAAGCGCAGGGTGCGAATGGTCAGGCCCTCGACCGTGCCGGCATGGCCGGAGTCGAGTACCACCCAGTCGCCGATCGACAGGGTGTCTTCGATGATGATGAACAGGCCGGTGATCACGTCCTGCACCAATTGCTGCGAGCCGAAACCGATGGCCAGGCCGACCACACCCGCACCCGCCAGCAGCGGCGCGACGTTGATGCCCAGGTTGGCCATGGTGGTGATGGCACAAATCACCACCAGGATGATTTTCACCGCGTTGCGCAACAGCGGCAGGATGGTTTTCACACGGGTGCTGGGCTGGCGGCTGGAGCGCTTGTTCACCGGGGGTTTGAGCGCTTCCTGGATCGCCGTATCGAGCACCACCCAGAACAGCCAGGTCATCAGCAGGATCAAGCCGATGCTGCTGAGGGAATCGCTGATCGCCCGGCCCACCGAGTTGCGCTGGGCAAACTCGAACAACGACACGCCCCAGATACGCCCGAGGATTTCGATAAAGGCCACCGCCATGACGATGCGCAATATCGCGTGCAGCAGGCTGAGGAAGCGCTCCTTGTAGGCGCTGCTGCGCTGGATCGCCACTTGGCTGCGAGACTTGAACAGGTGTTGCAGCACGGTGCTGAGAAACACCGTGCCGATCAGCAGGATGGTGGTGAACAAGGCACAGCGCAGGGCCTTTTGATTGTCGTCGCCGGCACCGATCAGGTTGATCGCCGAGACCAGCACCATCAGCAGAATCGGCCAGTACCAGAGCCCGGAAAATACCCGCAACGACTGCTGCAACGCCGGATGCTTGAGACGCTGGGCCAGCGGCCGATTGCGGATCAGGTGCGCCACCGGACGGCGCAGACGCACCACCAGCACGCCAAAGATCACCGTCGCGAACAGGCCGGTAAACACCGCGATACTGCTGGTGATATTGCCGCCGAGCTGACGGGCGATCTGCGGGCTGGTCAACGCGTCACTGAGGGCGGCAAGAAAGCCGATCAGGAACAGCGGTTTGGGGCAATAGTCGCGGATCAACCGCACCGCCGGGCGCTTGTGGCCGAGGTTGAACATGACGATGACGCACAGCAGCATCGAGGTGGAGAAGATGCCGCTGCTGGTGGCGTAGGCAAAACACAGCGCCAGCGCCCGGCCCACGGAGGTGGCTAAAAAGTGGCTGACATACAGCGTCAACGGCAGGCAGATAATGGCCGGGAGGGTGTAGGGCACCACATACCCCAGCACCGCCAGCAGGCGCGCCCGGCGCTGGAAAAAACCTCGCAGGCCCAAGCGCCGCACGATAACGCGGCCCACCAGCGTCAGCACTGCAAAGGCACCGATCCATACGGCCGACAGCAACAGGAAATCCCCGGCCACGCTCCATGGCGAGCGCGCCGCCGTCTGGTCGACCAGACGCCCGACTTCATTCGCGGCCCGGTCGGCACGCAGGCGCCACTCGTCGATGAAATTCTGATTGAGGTCCAGCTTCTGTTGCACATCATCGATGCTGGAGCTGATGGCCCCGAGCAGGCCGCCCTCCACCAGCAATTCCGGCTTGGCCGGGGCTTCGGGTTCAGGCGCGGTGGCCGCGGCTTGCAGTGCGCCGTTGCCGCATAGCAGCAGCGCGACGAGCAGTAATGCAGTCTTAAAATTCAGCAAAACACCGGGCTCCTTCTGGGGGTCTGTAAGGAACTGACGGGTTTGAGCCGTGATCGTTCCCCTGATTCGCCCAACCCCTGCCCCACCTCCTGCCCCTCTACCGCCTGTAGGAATGTGGAAACTTTCGGCCAAAGATCGTAGTCATCCCAAAACGCGGGGCAATCGACCCTGGATCAACGGGAGTAAGCATGGCGGCGATTCACATCGGCATTTCCGGCTGGCGCTATACGCCCTGGCGGGGCGATTTCTACCCCGAAGGCTTGACCCAGAAACGCGAGTTGCAGTTTGCCTCACGCGCCGTCAATGCGATCGAAATCAACGGTTCGTTCTACGCGCTGCAAACCCCCAAGCGCTACGCCGAGTGGTATGCCGACACGCCCGAAGGGTTCATGTTCAGCGTCAAGGCCCCGCGCTATATCACCCACATCCTGCGCCTGCGCGATGTACACAAGCCCATGGCGAATTTCTTCGCGTCCGGGGTGCTGGAGCTCAAGGACAAGCTTGGGCCGATCCTCTGGCAGTTCCCGCCCAGTTTCAAGTTCGACCCGCCCCTGTTCGAAGCCTTTCTGGCCGAACTGCCCACCACCACCTTGCAGGCCGCCGCCCTCGCCCATCAGCATGAGCCACGTCTGAATGGCAAGGCGAGCATGAAGGCCTACGGCAAGCAACCGTTGCGCCATGCGGTGGAAATTCGCCACAAAAGCTTTGCGGTGCCGGAGTTTGTGCAGTTGCTGGACAAGTACGGGGTCGCCCTGGTGGTGGCGGACACTGCTGGCAAGTGGCCGTATGCCGAAGACGTCACCGCCAACTTCCTGTACCTGCGCCTGCATGGCGACAAGCAGTTGTACGCCAGTGGCTACACCGACGACGCCCTCGCGCGCTGGGGCGAGCGCATCGAGCGTTGGCGGCACGGCAAGCAGCCCGCGGATGCGCAGTTGATCGACCCGCAACACAAGCCACGCGCGCGCAAACAGCGCGACGTGTTCTGCTTTTTCGATAACGACATCAAGGTGCGTGCGCCTTTCGATGCCCGTCAATTGTTGCAGCGCTTCGATCTGGACAAGCACCTGGCGACAGCGCCGGGGCAATTGCCGGAACCTGGAGTGCTGCCATGACCCAGCCGGAGTTGATTCCCATCACACCCACTGCCCCCATTACTCGCTTTACCGTGCTGACGGTCAATATCCACAAGGGTTTCACCGCCTTGAATCGGCGTTTCATCCTGCCCGAATTGCGCGAAGCCGTGCGCAGCGTGGGCGCCGACATGGTGTTCCTGCAGGAAATCCATGGCACCCACGAGCAGCATCCGCAGCGCTACAGCGACTGGCCGAAGATGCCGCAGTACGAGTTTCTCGCCGACAGCATCTGGCCGCAGTTCGCCTACGGGCGCAACGCGGTCTACCCCCATGGCGACCACGGCAACGCGTTGCTGTCGAAATTCCAGATCATCCGCCACGACAACCTCGACATCTCCCAGAGCGGCCACGAAAACCGCGGCCTGCTGCATTGCGTCCTGCGCCTGCCGGGCAGCGGGCAGGAAGTGCATGCGATCTGCATCCACCTGGGCCTGCGTGAAGTGCATCGCCAGCAGCAATTGCGCTTGCTGGAGCAGCGCATCAGCGAGATCCCGGCCGACGCACCGGTGGTGGTCGCCGGCGATTTCAACGACTGGCGCCAGCGCGCCGACCTGAGCCAAAGCGGCCTTGAGGAAGTCTTCGTGCAGACCTTAGGCAAACCGGCACGCACCTTTCCCGCGCGCCTGCCCTTGTTGCCGCTGGACCGCATTTATGTGCGCAATCTGAAGGTGCATAACCCCCGGGTGCTGACCACGCGCCCCTGGTCCCATTTGTCTGACCATGTGCCGCTGTCGGTGGAGATTGAGCTATGAACGTTGCTGTAGAACATATCGCCACCGACCAGCCGCCGGATGATGCCAAGGCGCGCGACCTCGACTACGGCTGGCAGAGCGGCAACCGCATCGAGTTGCTGGAAAATGGCGAGGCCTACTTTCCCAAGGTGTTCGAGGCCATGCGCGCGGCGCAGCGCGAGATTCTGCTTGAGACGTTTATCCTCTTCGAGGACAAGGTCGGCTTTGAGCTCAAAGCCATCCTGATCGAAGCCGCGCAGCGCGGAGTGAAGGTGGTGGCCAGCCTGGATGGCTTTGGTTGCGGCGAACTGAGCACGGCATTTTTGCGCGAGCTGGCCGAGGCCGGGGTGGTGGTGCAGATGTTCGATCCGGCCTCGAAGACGCTGGGTATCCGCACCAACTGGTTCCGGCGCCTGCACCGCAAAATCGTGGTGGTGGATGCCAGCGTGGCGTTCATCGGCGGTATCAACTTTTCCGCCGACCATCTGGGTGACTTCGGCCCTGAAGCCAAGCAGGACTATGCGGTGCAAATCGTTGGCCCGGCGGTGGCCGACCTGCACCACTTCGCCCTGGCGCAAAGTGGTCGCCAGGTGCGCACGCGGCGTGGATGGCGGCGGCGCGAGCAACGTCCTACGCCATGGGCAACGTCTGACGAAAACGGTCTGGTACGCCTGATTTATCGCGACAACGTGCAGCATCGCGATGACATCGAAGAAGCCTATATTCACGCCTTGAGCAAAGCGCGTACGCGCGCCGTGATTGCCAACGCGTATTTCTTCCCTGGCTACCGCCTGCTGCGTGAAATCCGCAACGCCGCGCGCCGTGGCGTGCACGTGCAATTGATCATGCAGGGCCAACCGGATGTGCTGCTCGCCAAGCTGGCGGCGCGCATGCTGTATGACTATCTGCTCAAGGACGGCGTGGTCATTCACGAGTACTGCCAGCGCCCGCTGCACGGCAAGGTGGCTTTGATAGACGATGACTGGAGCACCGTAGGCTCAAGCAACCTGGACCCGTTGAGCCTGGCATTGAACCTTGAAGCCAATGTGCTGATTCGCGACCGGGCGTTCAATCAGCAGTTGTACGAGAGCCTGGAAGCGCTCGCCAGGGACCATTGCCAGACCATGCCGGCAAAACGCAAACCGCGCCTGTGGTTGTGGCGCCTGACCGTGGGCTTCCTGGTCTTTCACGTGATGCGTCACTTCCCCGCCCTCACCGGCTGGCTGCCGGCACACAAGCCGCGTTTGAAACCCATCGAGAGTCCGGCCCATGACGTCTGAAAAAAACGGCTCGCGATTCCAGCGCTGGAAGAAGCCCCTGACCCTTGCGTTCTTTGTGCTGCTGATCGTGTTGTTCACCTTGCTTGCACGACGCATCGACTGGAGCGAAGTGCTGCAGACGTTGAGCGAATTCAAGGTGCGCACCCTGCTGATCGCCGGCGCGCTGACGGTGTGCAGCTTTATTGTGTACGCCTGCTTCGACCTGATCGGCCGCACCTACATTCGCCAGCCCTTGCGCTGGAAGCAGATCCTGCCGGTGGGCATCATCAGTTACGCGTTCAACCTCAACCTGAGCGCGTGGGTGGGCGGCATTGCCATGCGTTATCGGCTGTATTCGCGACTGGGGGTGAGCACCGGCAATATCGCCAAGATCCTGGGGCTGAGCCTGGCAACCAACTGGTTCGGCTATATGGCGATCTCGGGCGTGATCTTCAGCAGCGGCCTGGTCACCATGCCGCCGGGCTGGAAGGTCAGCACTACGGCATTGCAAGGCATCGGTGCGCTGTTGGTGCTGGCGAGCCTCGGTTACCTGGTGGCCTGCCAGTTTTCGAAAAAACGTGCGTGGACGATTCGCGGCATGGAAATCAACCTGCCATCGCTGCGCATGGCGTGCTTGCAATTGATGTTGGGCGCATTGAACTGGTCGCTGATGGCGGCGGTGATTTTCACGCTGTTGCCGGCGAAACTGGATTATCCGCTGGTACTGGGGGTGCTGCTGATCAGCGCGATTGCCGGGGTGCTCACGCATATTCCAGCGGGCCTTGGGGTGCTGGAAGCGGTGTTTATCGGGCTGCTGCAGCATGAGGCGTCGCGCGGCAGTCTGCTGGCCGGGTTGATTGCCTATCGGGCGATCTATTTCATTTGCCCGTTGTTGATCGCGCTGGTGATGTATTTGGGGGTGGAAGCGAAGGCCAAGGCGTTGCGGGTGAAGAAGACACCCGCTTAGCGCACTAGCGGGATTGAATGATGCTCAGCCGTTCACCCACTACCATCTCGGTAATCCAGTCCACCAGGATCGAGGTGTAGGCCTGTTGCGACACCGGGTCGCTCAATGAATGGTCGGCGCCATCGATGATGCGGTGGGTCAGGGAATGGGTATTCTGGCAGGCCGCGCGGTAACTCATGATGGTGGCGTGGGGCACGTGGTCGTCGGTCTCCGACTCGACGATCAGCACATCGCCGCTGAATTTGGCGCAGGCATGCAGGGCCCGGTTGGTTTCGGCCTGCACCAGCGTACTGCGGTAATCCATCAGGTCGGCTTTATCCAGGTCACGCTTGGGCTTGAGCCATTCCTGATCTCGGTACAGCGCAGGCACTCGCAACGCCAGCCAGCGCACCGGGCGCAATGAGGTGAGGATCGCCGCCAGGTAGCCCCCATAGCTGGTGCCCACCACCGCCACCGCCGAGGTGTCGATGGCGGGGTGAGACAACAGGCGGTCATAGGCGGCCAACAGGTCGCGCAGGTTGTCTTCACGGGTCACTCGCGAAAGCGGGATACCCGTGCCGGCATGGCCGCGCAGGTCGAAGGTCAGACACACGCAACCCAGCCCCGCGATGCCTTTGGCGCGCTCCAGGTCGCGCTCCTGGCTGCCGCCCCAACCGTGCACAAACAACACGCCCGGCACTTTGGATTTGGGGCTGAGGAAGGTCCCGCTCATCTGTTCGTCATCAATGTCGATTGCGATGCTCTCGCTTCTAGCCGTCATAAGCGTTAACCGTCACATATTTGAGGAGAAAGTCGCTGTTTTCAGCCGGGCCGCGGTACACCTCGATGGCGTCTGCCGGTAACGTCCGATCCACATAGGTTTCCACCGAGGCCACGCGGATCGCGCGCAAGCCGGGGTGGTTGACGAAGCTCTGCAGCGCCGCGACTTCCGCGCTGCTGGCCCCGCCCATGCGCCAGGACTGTTCGAGCACGCCACTGCGGCGTTGGCCGTCGCTGTCCAGCCCCTGGGCGATGTCGTAGTTGCGCCGCGAGGCATAGAAGCCGGGGTAGGCTTCATCGGCAGCCTTGTCGAAGACCTGCGCTTGCCTGACGGCTTCGCGTACATCGTCCGGCAGAGCCAGAGCGAGCAAGTCGTCGTAGCCACCGGGCACCACCAGCAGTTTGGAGCCGCCGTAGACCTCCTCGCCCTGCCCGTCCCGGGTCAGGTATTGCTCTCCGCAGTAACTGAAGACGTGATCGCCGATAAAGCTTTGGCCCACACTGTGAGTGACTACGTCCTGCAGGTCTTGTTCCAGCACCACCCCATCATTGAACATTGCGGCGGCTTCGGGACGCGCCAGCAGGGCATCGAATTCGTCGAGGCTGCGGATCACCTCTTGCCCGCGTCCCGCGCAGGCGTTTACGGGCTTCAAGCGAATCGGCCCGCTGTAGAGCAAACGGGTCGCGGCTGGCCGTGCGTCTTCCAGCGCAAAGACGCTCAAGCCATCAAGGACGACATCGCGCACGCGCTCGCAAAACAGCGGCGACCAACCCTCGGGCGCCTTGGCGTGGGGGCTTAACAGGCCATGAGTGATGGCTTTGGTGCAGATAAATGCATGGTCGACGTAGCCGCCCCACAGGTCCTGCGAGCCTTTGATATTGAGCGCCCTTGCCTGGGCTGGGCCCACAAGGGTTTGTGTGGGAAGTAGGTATATATCGCGGTCGGTGTGCTTCTGTGGATCATAGCTGCCGCCGAACGTGAGCCCCAGTATCTGCGCCAGCCAACGCGCCAGGGCGCGATTGGTCTCCACTTCATGCTGGGGTGCGCCGCTGCGTGTTGAGTGAGAGAGCACCAGTTTTTTACGGAAAATCGGGGTCATGCGTCCCCCTTGGCATCCGGCCATGTGTGTAGCAAGAGCGTAGCAGGGATCAGGCCAAGGTCGCGCTGGATAAGATCTTTTTAAAATCAATCGGTTGCCGAAAATGCGATATCAGTTAGCCTGCGTCATTCTGCACGATGCCTATGGCAGCACGCGGCGTTCTGCACGATTCACACGCCGAAACGGCTGCGGTAGTCACTGGGGGTCAGGCCCGTGATTTTCTTGAAAGTGGTGCGAAAGGCGCCGGGGTCCTGGTAGCCCACTGTCCATGCAATATGGTCAATGGTGCCATTGGTGAGCTCAAGCAGTTGCCGCGCCTTGCCCACGCGCAGGTGCTGACAGTACTCGGTCGGTTTCAACCCGGTGGCGCTGCGAAAGCGGCGCAGGAAAGTACGTTCCTCCAGGCCCGCCTCTTGCGCCATGGCCGCGATGGACACCTCCACCGCGCCGCTGGCTTGCAGCCAATGCTGAACCTTTAGAATCGCAGCGTCGCCATGCCCGAAGATCGGCGCGAAGTTACTGGCGCATTGACTGGCGCTGTCACTGTGTTCAATCACCAGAAAACGCGCGGTATCGGCGGCGATGCTCGGCCCCAGCAAACGCTCGACCAGGCGCAGACCCAACTCGGACCAGGCCATCAGCCCGGCGGTGGTGATCAGGTCGCCGTCATCGACGATGGGTTTGTCCGCCTCCAGGCGTACGGCCGGATAGCGGGTGGCGAAGCTGGCGGCGGACGACCAGTGGGCGGTGGCGCGACGCCCGTTCAGCAAGCCGCTGCGCGCGAGCATGATCGAACCGATGCACACGCCTGCGAGCACCGTGCCTGCCGCGTGCTGCTGGCGCAGCCATTCGAGCAACGCGGGGGGCGTCTGCTCTTCACTGAAGTTGCCCACCGAGGGAGGCACCAGCACGGCAGCCATGGTCAGGTCGGCGCCAGGCTGGGTATCGAACACCCGCACAGGCGTGCCTTGCTTATCGACCTGCCAATGGCTGACCCGCAACGTCGGCAATTGCGCGGATGGGTGCTCAGCGACAATGCGATTGGCGACACCAAACAAATCGGTCAAGCCATGCACGGCGGCCAATTGCGCGCCCGGGTAGATCAATATGCCCAGCTCAAACACGTCCATTGTCAGTTTTCCCCCTGTTATTGTCGGTGCAGCCAATGTCCGGCGTCGGCGCCAGCTAAGATACTGGGCCCATCAACCCATTACGAGGCAACACACATGGCCAAGCAAGCACTCATCCTGATCGATATCCAGAACGACTACTTCCCCCACGGCAAGTGGCCGCTTGATGGCGTGGAGGCCGCTGCGGACAACGCTGCGCAGGTGCTGCAGGCTTTTCGTCAGGCGGGGGATGCGGTGATCCATGTACGTCATGAGTTCGCAGGCGATGATGCGCCATTCTTCACGCCAGGCTCCGAAGGCGCGCACTTGCATGCCAAAGTGCTGAACCGGGATAACGAGCCGGTGGTGCTCAAGCACTTCGTGAATGCCTTTCGCCAGACCAACCTGCGCCAATTGCTGGAACAGCGCAGCATTACTGATGTGGTCGTGGTCGGCAGCATGAGCCATATGTGCATCGACGCCGTGGTGCGAGCAGCGGCGGACTTGGGCTACAAGGTCACGGTCATTCATGACGCGTGCGCTACCCGCGACCAGGAATTCAATGGGCAGGTGATTCCCGCCGCGCAGGTGCATGGCGCGTACATGGCCGCGTTGGCCTTCGGCTATGCGAGTGTGGTGTCGACGGAAGACTATTTGAAAGCCCAAGCGGCGGTGGCTTGACCGCCGCTCGGCGCGGTCAGCGCGTGGCGATGATAAACAGGCGCGGGAATGGCAGCAGTACCGTGCCATCCGCCAGGGCTGGATAAGCCTGGATGATCCGTGCCTGGTACGCCTGCAGGAAAGCGGCTTTTTCGTCGTCGCTCAGTGGCGCCAGGAAAGGCCGCAGCGCTGAACCCTTGAACCACTCCACCACTGCCCCGTGATCTGCCAACGGGTGGTGGTAGGTGGTACGCCAGACATCGACGGTGCTGCAATGCCGGTTCAGCAGTTCGAAGTAATAGCTCGCCGAATGCCGCTCGTTATGCTTGACCGCGCCGATCTTCGCGGCCCATGGCCCCTGCGCTGCGACCTCACGGGCGAGCCGGTGGGCAGGCTCGTCGAGGTTGTCCGGCGTCTGCACCGCCAACGTGCCGCCGGGGGTCAGTTGGTTGACCATGCGCGGATAGAGCGTGGCGTGGTCAGGCAGCCATTGCAGGGACGCATTGGCGAGAATCACGTCGAACTGCTGCGCGGGCGCCCATGCGCCGATATCCGCCAGTTCGAAGCTCAAGGCCGGCAGGCGCTGGCGGGCGTCGCGCAGCATGTCATCGGAACTGTCCAAGCCGGTAATGTGGGCCTGTGCAAAACGCTCGGCCAACACCTGGGTGGAATTGCCGGGGCCACAGCCCAGATCGACGGCCGTGGCCACATCGGTATTGGGAATCGCTGCCACCAGGTCGCGAACGGGACGCGTGCGTTGCTGCTCGAACATCGTGTACTGCTTGGCGGACCATGTCATTGAGGGTTCTCCATAAAAACAGGATTCCAGTAACGGCACCGAATTCAGCTGCCAGGCTAAAACATCCACCCGTCATCAGGGGCCTTGAAGATCAAATAATCGCGTTCATATACAACCTTGATGCTCTGGGGTTCAAGGGCACCGGACAATGGCTGCTGATGTACATCCCCGTTTTTATCCGTCCACCGATAGAACGCAGTGCCCTGAGGTGAGATCTTTAAACTGACTTCCACCTGCTCTCCCAAGGCTTGCCTCTGAGTTGGCTCAAAGGCTTCGACAGGCAAGACCATACGCAGGCTGGTGACGACCTCATCGCGATGAACCGTATTGAAAAAGCGTGCGAATGTATCCAAGCCTTTCGCTTGTTCCAGTTTGAATAAAACACTCAATAACTGCGTATCTTCGAATAACCGCTCAAGAGGAAAATCGACCTGTGCGACCGAGCCGGAGGTGTGTGTGAATTGCAGAAAAAGTCCCGGCTTTGCGGAAATACTTTCAAGCACGCCCAACCCCAGCCCATCAGCCATGGCCAAGGAGAGGTTCTCGGCAATCATTCGGCGAAGCTTTACCCGATCAGTCGGTGGGTTGGCTGGATCAAGATCGCCTATCGACTGGAAGTAAGGATGTGGCAGCAAGCTGATCCAGCCAGCAGCAATTGCGGTGCGCAACGTGATGCGCGCGGCTCGCGGCTGTTTTTCAAGCTGCTGCAAAAAGACCATCAGTGCAGGATTGAAAGGGTCGACTTTTGCCAGATATTGCACCACAGCCAAAGTGTGATCGGGCTCCTGAGCCGCCTCCAACTGCTCAAGCGCGTAGCGGTGGGCCAATGCGCCGCCTTCAGAATTCAGACGTTCATTCTGCAACATCTTGAAGGCCTGGAACCTGAAAGGCTGCGGCTGCTCGGCAGTCTTCAGAATGCCAATTGCGACGGGCTTCAACCCTTCATCGCGATCCATGATTTCGAGGATGTAGAGTTTACGATTGATATCGAAGTCAGCATCCAGAAAGAGCGCCCTCAGGCGCTGACTTACAGAGTCATTCCGCGCACCGAACGCCCAACCGCCACGAGCGACAGACAGCAGTTTTAGCGCATCAAAAAAATCCGCGTTATCCGCGTCTCTGGATTCGATGATCGTCAGGAGGCGGTTTTGGTCGCCCTTTTTGAAATCCAGGTTCACCATCGACTCCCCGCGGGCTTTTCGTCGGGCCAATTGGATCATGTAGGAGTCGAGCAACGCGCGGGTACGGTACGCGTCCAGCGTCTTGCTGGCGATTGATGATTCGCTCTCCAACGAGAGCCACGATTCAACACGCTGTTTCATCTGCGTTTCAAACGTTGTCTGCAAATTGCTGCTGATAAAATACGTCAGCGCGGACCCCGCCACCACGAGCACCGAAATGATGAACGCGAGTGCCTGCGTCGCCCGGGTAATCGGTGCATTGGCTTGCTCGAGAATATCTTTACTCAGCTCGTATTTCAGATTGATCAATTGAGACGCCTGGTTCCTTTCCAGGCACTGGACCTTCTCAAGCAGCTCCTGAACGCGTTTTTCAGCATCCTGAATAGACTCTCGATATGATTCGAGGGCTTGGTCCGAAGCGGACGTATCAGTGCTCACGATTCAACTCCTGTTATGTCTTGCCATCCCCGACTCACCCGTCAGCGCCATGAATTGCCAGGCTGTATTTCAGGCAAAAATAAAGCCCCGGTAAATAAACAGGGGCTTTATTTTTTGGCTAACCGTTGCGACGAGTTGGCCTAGAACGGGATATCGTCATCAAAGCTGTCGAAATCCGGAGCCGGCTGCGGTGCGGCCTGTTGTGGCGCTGGACGCGACTCACGCTGAGGCTGCTGGCTTGGCTGCGGACGCGATTGCTGTGGACGCGGTGCCGAGTTGGACATGCCGCCCTGGCCCTGTTGGTCGCCCTGTGGACGGCCGCCCAGCAGTTGCATGGTGCCTTGCATATCGACCACGATTTCGGTGGTGTAACGCTTGATGCCGTCTTTTTCCCACTCGCGGGTTTGCAGCTTGCCTTCGATGTAGACCTGCGAACCTTTGCGCAGGTACTCACCGGCGATCTCGGCCACTTTGCCGAACATCGACACACGGTGCCATTCGGTTTTCTCGACCTTCTGGCCGGTCTGCTTATCGGTCCACTGTTCGCTGGTCGCCAGACTCAGGTTGGTCACGGCATTACCGTTAGGCAGGTAGCGAACTTCGGGATCCTGGCCGCATGTACCGACCAATATGACTTTGTTAACCCCACGGGCCATAACGTTCTCCTAGGCTGGGCGCGCTGTCGGCACTGGGTTGACCAGGTGCTCGAGCGTCGCGCGATCCAATAATTCGGTGTCCAATTTGATGTAAATCGCAGTTTCTTCTGCGACCACTACTGCGTCCGTTACTCCAACGACGGCCTTCAGGCGCTCGGCCAAGCCGGCTTCGCGCATCGCTTCAGGCGATAACGGCAGGCGTAGGCTCGTCACATACGGAGGTTCGCGCATGGTAACAGCAAAGACCAGCCAAAGTGCAGCCAGCCCGGCGCATCCGAGGAACACAACCGACAAACCGCCATGCTGGAACATCCAGCCGCCCATGATCCCGCCCAGCGCCGAACCGAGGAACTGGCTGGTGGAATACACGCCCATCGCCGTGCCCTTGCCCCCGGCCGGTGAAACCTTGCTGATCAGCGACGGCAATGACGCCTCCAGCAGGTTGAATGCGGTGAAGAACACCACCGTGCCGATCACCAGCGCCCGCAAGCTGTCGCCGAACTGCCAGAAGAATAGTTCAGTGAGCATCAATGTCGCGACGGCGCCGAGCAGAACTCGTTTCATTTTGCGTTTTTTCTCGCCGTAGATGATGAACGGGATCATGGCGAAAAACGAAATCAACAGGGCGGTCAGGTAGACCCACCAGTGCTGCTCCTTGGGCAAACCGGCTTTTTCCACCAGCGCCAGGGGCAAGGCGACGAAGCTGCACATCAGCATTGCGTGCAACACGAAGATACCTAAATCCAGGCGCAGCAGGTCCGGATGCCTGAGCGTGGGCAACAGCGCCTTGCGCGCAACACCCGATTCACGGTGCTGCAGCGTGCCGGTGGAGCGCGGCACCATAAAGGCCACGATCAGGATACCGAACAACGCCATGCCGCCGGTGGCCAGGAACAACCCGTGCAGGCCGAAGGCGCGCGTCAGCAGCGGGCCGACCACCATCGCCACGGCAAACGACAGGCCGATGGTCATGCCGATCATGGCCATGGCCTTGGTGCGATGCTGTTCGCGGGTCAGGTCCGACAGCAATGCCATCACCGCCGCGGAAATCGCCCCGGCGCCTTGCAGGATACGTCCGGCGATCACACCCCAGATCGAATCCGACTGCGCCGCGAGCACACTGCCCAGGGCGAACACGATCAGCCCCAGGTAAATCACCGGGCGACGGCCGATCCGGTCGGAAATGATGCCGAACGGGATCTGGAAGATCGCCTGGGTCAGGCCATAGGCGCCAATCGCCAGGCCGATCAATGCGGGGGTCGCGCCTGCGAGATCCATTCCATAGGTCGCCAGCACCGGCAACACCATAAACATGCCCAGCATACGGAAGGCGAACACCAGGGCCAGACCGCTTGCCGCTCGGGTCTCGCCGCTACTCATGCGTTCGCTGTGGGGATCGTGCATGGAAAAACCTCGTGTGAACCGGCGGCGATTCTACCAGTCCCATCGATTGAGAGGGTATATGCGGCGCTTTGCCGCGCAGCTTTCATGTAAGGCTGCAAGCGGCCTTTTGACAGTGTATATTCATCCAGTCTTTAGCCGTATACTCCGGCATTATTTACGCCCGCCGTGCGAGGCCATCTTGGACAAGATCCTGATTCGTGGGGCTAGAACCCACAACCTGAAGAACATCGACCTGACCCTGCCCCGGGACAAACTGATCGTCATCACCGGCCTGTCCGGTTCGGGCAAATCGTCCCTGGCGTTCGACACGCTGTATGCCGAAGGCCAGCGTCGCTATGTGGAATCGCTGTCGGCCTATGCCCGCCAGTTCCTGTCCATGATGGAAAAGCCCGACGTCGACACCATCGAAGGTTTGTCGCCGGCCATTTCCATCGAGCAGAAATCGACGTCCCATAACCCGCGCTCCACCGTGGGCACCATTACCGAAATCTATGATTACCTGCGTCTGCTGTATGCACGCGTGGGTATTCCACGCTGCCCGGACCACGATATTCCGCTGGAAGCCCAGACCGTCAGCCAGATGGTTGACCTGGTGCTGGCCCAGCCGGAAGGCGCCAAGCTGATGCTGCTGGCGCCCGTCATCCGCGAGCGCAAGGGCGAACACCTGTCGGTCTTTGAGGAGCTGCGGGCGCAAGGTTTCGTGCGCGCCCGCATCAACGGCAAGCTTTATGAGCTGGATGAAGCGCCCAAGCTCGACAAGCAGAAGAAGCACTCCATCGATGTGGTGGTCGACCGCTTCAAGGTGCGTGCCGACCTGCAGCAGCGCCTGGCGGAATCCTTCGAGACCGCACTGAAGCTGGCCGACGGTATCGCCCTGGTCGCGCCGATGGACGACGAGCCGGGCGAAGAAATCATCTTCTCCGCGCGCTTTGCCTGCCCGATCTGCGGCCATGCCATCAGCGAACTGGAACCCAAGCTGTTTTCCTTCAACAACCCGGCCGGCGCCTGCCCGACCTGTGACGGCCTGGGCGTCAAGCAGTTCTTCGACATCAAGCGCCTGGTCAACGGCGACCTGACGTTGGCGGAGGGGGCGATTCGTGGCTGGGACAGGCGCAACGTCTACTACTTCCAGATGCTGGGGTCGTTGGCGTCGCACTACAAGTTCAGCCTCGAAGTGCCGTTCAACCAACTGCCGGCGGACCAGCAGAAGGTCATCCTTAACGGCAGCGGTTCGCAGAACGTCGACTTCAAGTACCTGAACGACCGTGGCGATATCGTCAAGCGCTCCCACCCGTTCGAAGGCATCGTGCCGAACCTGGAGCGCCGTTACCGCGAGACCGAATCGGCCAGCGTGCGTGAAGAGTTGGCGAAATTCCTCAGCACCCAACCTTGCCCTGATTGCCGTGGCACTCGCCTGCGCCGCGAAGCGCGGCATGTGTGGGTTGGCGAGAAGACGTTGCCGGCGGTGACCAACCTGCCAATCGGCGATGCCTGTGAGTACTTCGGTGTGCTCAAGCTGACCGGCCGCCGTGGGGAGATTGCCGATAAGATCCTCAAGGAAATCCGCGAGCGTCTGCAGTTCCTGGTCAACGTTGGCCTGGACTATCTGTCGCTGGACCGCAGCGCCGATACTCTGTCGGGCGGCGAGGCCCAGCGGATTCGCCTGGCCAGCCAGATCGGCGCGGGACTGGTGGGCGTGTTGTACATCCTCGATGAGCCGTCGATCGGCTTGCATCAACGCGACAACGATCGCTTGCTGGGTACACTGAAACACCTGCGCGATATTGGCAACACGGTGATTGTGGTCGAGCACGATGAGGACGCCATTCGCCTGGCGGATTACGTGGTCGATATCGGCCCCGGCGCGGGTGTGCATGGCGGACACATTGTCGCCGAGGGCACGCCTGCCGAAGTCATGGCGCATCCGGACTCACTGACCGGCAAATACCTGTCGGGCCGCGTGAAAATTGCGGTGCCGGCCAAGCGCACGCCGCGCAACAAGAAGATGGCGTTGCACCTCAAGGGTGCTCGTGGCAACAACTTGCGCAATGTGGATCTGGAAATCCCCCTGGGCCTGCTGACCTGTGTGACCGGGGTTTCCGGCTCGGGCAAGTCGACGCTGATCAACAACACGTTGTTCCCACTCAGTGCCACCGCCCTGAACGGCGCTACCACCCTGGAAGCGGCGGCCCACGACAGCATCAAGGGCCTGGAGCATCTGGACAAGGTGGTCGACATCGACCAGAGCCCGATTGGCCGTACGCCGCGGTCCAACCCGGCGACTTACACCGGGCTGTTCACGCCGATTCGCGAGTTGTTCGCCGGTGTTCCGGAATCCCGCTCACGCGGCTACGGGCCGGGCCGGTTCTCGTTCAACGTCAAGGGCGGTCGCTGTGAAGCCTGCCAGGGCGATGGCTTGATCAAGGTCGAGATGCACTTCCTGCCGGATATCTATGTGCCGTGCGATGTGTGCAAGAGCAAGCGCTATAACCGTGAAACCCTGGAAATCAAATACAAGGGCAAGAACATTCACGAAACCCTGGAGATGACCATCGAGGAAGCTCGGGTGTTCTTCGACGCGGTTCCGGCGTTGGCGCGCAAGCTGCAGACATTGATGGATGTCGGCCTGTCTTATATCAAGCTGGGGCAGTCGGCGACCACGCTGTCGGGTGGTGAAGCGCAGCGGGTGAAGTTGTCGCGTGAGTTGTCCAAACGGGATACAGGCAAAACCTTGTATATCCTTGATGAGCCAACCACTGGCCTGCACTTTGCGGATATTCAGCAACTGCTGGACGTGCTGCATCGCTTGCGCGATCACGGCAATACGGTGGTGGTGATTGAACACAATCTGGATGTGATCAAGACCGCCGACTGGCTGGTGGACCTGGGGCCGGAAGGCGGTTCCAAGGGCGGGCAGATCATTGCTGTGGGTACACCGGAGCAAGTTGCCGAGATGTCGCAATCCCATACTGGCTACTATCTGAAGCCGTTGCTGGAGCGCGACCGGGCCTGATTTACCGGGCCCGATAAAAAGCCCCTGTCACCTCATCGGCGGCAGGGGCTTTTTCGTAGCCTGAATCAGAACTGCGATTGCAGGTAGTTTTCCAGGCCAATCAGCTTGATCAGACCCAACTGCTTTTCCAGCCAGTAGGTATGATCTTCTTCGGTGTCATTCAACTGCACGCGCAGGATCTCGCGAGTCACATAGTCGTTGTGCTGCTCGCACAGCTCAATGCCCTTGCAAAGCGCGGCACGGACCTTGTATTCGAGACGAAGGTCGGCAGCGAGCATGTCAGGCACTGTGGTGCCCACATCCAGGTCGTCGGGACGCATGCGCGGCGTGCCTTCGAGCATGAGGATACGACGCATCAGTGCGTCAGCGTGCTGCGCCTCTTCTTCCATCTCATGGTTAATACGTTCATAGAGCTCGGTAAAGCCCCAGTCTTCGTACATACGCGAATGGATGAAATATTGGTCACGAGCTGCCAGTTCGCCCGTCAGCAACGTGTTGAGGTAATCGATTACGTCGGGGTGACCTTGCATCGCCCTACATCTCCCTGCTTGAAAGTCTGTAGTTTGAACCATGCTGACCTGAAGGTCACGGGATCAACGGCAGAAAAGCGAAGATTTCCGGAGAAAAGTAGCTGAAATAACGCAAAAACCGCCCAAATGAGGGCGGTTCTGCTTATCGTTTAGAGTCAGTTAAGCGATACACCCAGTGCATTTGCGATTGCTTCTCCATAAGCGGGATCCGCTTTATAGAAGTGCTGCAACTGACGCTGGACCACATCACTGGAAACACCGCCCATCGCACCGGCGATGTTGCTGGTCAGCAGCGCTTTCTGCTCGTCATTCATCAAGCGGAACAGTGCACCGGCGTGGCTGTAGTAATCAGTGTCTTCGCGGTGATCGTAACGATCAGCCGCGCCGCTCAAGGCCAGTGCAGGCTCCGCGTACTGTGGCGCCTGCTTTGGCGCATCGGCGTAGCTGTTTGGCTCGTAGTTAGGCGCAGCGCCACCATTACTGCCAAAGGCCATCGAACCGTCACGCTGGTAGCTGTTGACCGGGTTACGTGGAGCATTCACCGGCAGTTGCTGGTGATTGGTGCCAACACGGTACCGGTGAGCATCTGCGTAGGCAAAGACGCGACCTTGCAGCATACGGTCCGGCGACAGGCCAACGCCTGGAACCATATTGCTTGGGCCGAACGCGGCCTGTTCCACTTCGGCGAAGTAGTTCTGCGGGTTGCGGTTGAGTTCCAGCTCGCCCACCTCGATCAGTGGGAATTCTTTTTGCGACCAGGTCTTGGTGACGTCAAACGGGTTTTCGTAGTGAGCGTTCGCTTGAGCCTCGGTCATGATCTGGATGCAAACGCGCCATTTTGGGAAATCGCCACGTTCAATGGCGCCGAACAGATCGCGCTGGGCATAGTCAGGATCGGTACCCGCCAGGCGCGCAGCTTCAGCCGGCGCCAGGTTCTTGATGCCTTGCTGGGTCTTGTAGTGCCATTTCACCCAGTGCCGCTCGCCGTTGGCATTGATCAGGCTGTAGGTGTGGCTGCCGAAGCCGTGCATGTGGCGGTAGCCATCCGGGATGCCACGGTCCGAGAACAGGATGGTGACCTGGTGCAGCGCCTCTGGGGAGTGCGACCAGAAGTCCCACATCATCTGTGCGCTTTTCAGGTTGCTCTGCGGCAGACGCTTTTGGGTGTGGATGAAATCCGGGAATTTCAGCGGGTCACGGATGAAGAACACAGGCGTATTGTTGCCGACGATGTCCCAGTTGCCTTCCTCGGTGTAGAACTTCAAGGCGAAGCCACGTGGGTCGCGCTCAGTGTCAGCCGAACCGCGTTCACCACCTACAGTAGAGAAACGCAGGAAGGTCGGGGTCTGCTTACCCACTGACTCGAACAGCTTGGCGCTGGTGTATTGAGTGATGTCTCGGGTGACGGTGAACGTACCGTAGGCGCCCGAACCTTTGGCGTGTACACGGCGCTCCGGAATATTTTCACGGTTGAAGTGAGCGAGCTTCTCGATCAGGTGGAAGTCGTCGAGCAGCAGCGGGCCACGGGGGCCGGCAGAACGGGAATTCTGATTATCCGCAACGGGTGCACCGCTGGCGGTCGTAAGGACTTTATTCTGGCTCATGCGCAATTTCCTCAGGTCTGGCTTGGAACTGCCGGCTAATCGGCTTGGAGGGAGTATCAATCAACAACATGACACCTACAAATTTATTAAATTGTAGGCTTCAATAGAAAATTACTACCAACCGAGCCAACGCCCATCTCACCCAGCGTCTCCGGGAAACCTGGACCTAATGCGCTTTTATTACGCGCACAAAAAACCGGGCGCCAGGCCCGGTTCTTCGTTACAGACTGTCGTCTTACTCGGCGCTTACAGCTTCGCCAGCAGTAGCACGATCAACCAACTCGACGTACGCCATAGGCGCGTTGTCGCCAGTGCGGAAGCCGCACTTGAGGATGCGCAGGTAGCCACCCTCACGGGTAGCATAACGCTTGCCCAGGTCGTTGAAGAGCTTACCAACGATAGCTTTCGAACGAGTACGGTCGAAAGCCAGACGGCGGTTAGCCAGGCTGTCTGTCTTGGCCAAAGTGATCAGCGGCTCAGCAACGCGACGCAGTTCTTTAGCTTTCGGCAGTGTAGTTTTGATCAGCTCGTGCTCGAACAGCGACACCGCCATGTTTTGGAACATGGCCTTGCGGTGCGAGCTGGTACGGCTCAGGTGACGACCACTTTTACGATGACGCATGGTTCATTCCTTACCAAACTCACGTTCGGTGATTACGACGATCAGGCAGTCGCCTTGTCGTCCTTCTTAAGACTTGCAGGCGGCCAGTTGTCGAGGCGCATGCCGAGGGACAGACCGCGGGAGGCCAGAACGTCCTTGATTTCAGTCAAGGATTTCTTGCCAAGGTTCGGAGTCTTCAACAGCTCTACTTCGGTACGCTGAATCAGGTCGCCGATGTAGTAGATGTTTTCCGCCTTAAGGCAGTTAGCCGAACGTACAGTCAGTTCCAGATCGTCAACCGGGCGAAGCAGGATCGGATCGATCTCGTCTTCCTGCTCGATTACCACTGGTTCGCTGTCACCCTTGAGGTCGACGAACGCAGCCAACTGCTGTTGCAGAATGGTTGCAGCGCGGCGGATAGCCTCTTCAGGATCCAGAGTACCGTTGGTTTCCAGATCAATAACCAGCTTGTCCAGGTTAGTACGCTGCTCGACACGGGCGTTTTCCACCACGTATGCGATACGGCGAACCGGGCTGAACGAAGAGTCAAGCTGCAAGCGACCAATGCTGCGGCTTTCGTCTTCATCGCTCTGACGCGAGTCGGCCGGTTCATAACCACGACCACGAGCTACGGTGAGCTTCATGTTCAGGGCGCCGTTAGACGCCAGGTTAGCGATTACGTGATCGGGATTAACGATCTCGACATCATGATCCAGCTGAATATCGGCAGCGGTAACCACCCCCGAACCCTTCTTCGACAAGGTCAGCGTAACTTCGTCACGGCCGTGCAGCTTGATAGCCAGACCTTTAAGGTTCAACAGGATTTCAATTACGTCTTCCTGTACACCTTCGATGGCGCTGTACTCGTGGAGCACACCGTCAATCTCGGCCTCGACTACTGCACAGCCGGGCATTGAGGACAACAGGATGCGGCGCAGCGCGTTGCCCAGGGTGTGGCCAAAACCACGCTCGAGAGGCTCGAGAGTAATTTTAGCGCGGGTTGGACTGACAACCTGCACATCAATGTGGCGGGGTGTCAGGAACTCATTTACCGAAATCTGCATGGATGCACCTATTTTCTAGCCCTTACTTGGAGTAGAGCTCGACAATCAGGCTTTCGTTGATGTCGGCGGACAGATCACTGCGAGCAGGAACGTTCTTGAAAACGCCCGACTTCTTCTCAGTGTCTACTTCTACCCATTCTACGCGGCCACGTTGGGCACACAGATCGAGAGCTTGGACAATGCGAAGTTGGTTTTTTGCTTTCTCGCGAATCGCGACCACGTCACCAGCACGAACCTGGTAAGACGGTACGTTAACGGTTTGGCCGTTTACGCTGACGGATTTGTGCGATACCAGCTGACGGGATTCGGCGCGAGTCGAACCAAAGCCCATACGGTATACAACGTTGTCCAGACGGCATTCGAGCAGTTGCAGCAGGTTTTCACCGGTTGCACCTTTTTTGCCAGCAGCTTCTTTGTAGTAGCCGCTGAACTGACGCTCGAGAACGCCGTAGATACGACGGACCTTCTGCTTTTCACGCAGTTGGGTGCCGTAATCGGACTGGCGACCGCGGCGTTGGCCGTGGATACCAGGTGCTGCTTCAATGTTGCACTTCGATTCGATCGCGCGCACGCCGCTCTTCAAGAAGAGATCGGTGCCTTCACGACGAGCGAGTTTGCATTTTGGACCAATGTAACGAGCCATTCTTTACAATCTCCTGGATTACACGCGGCGCTTCTTCGGCGGACGGCACCCGTTGTGCGGGATTGGCGTCACGTCGGTGATGCTGGCGATCTTATAGCCACAGCCGTTCAAAGCACGGACAGCAGACTCACGACCTGGACCTGGACCTTTGACGTTAACGTCGAGGTTTTTCAGGCCGTATTCCAGCGCAGCTTGGCCAGCACGTTCAGCAGCTACTTGAGCAGCAAACGGGGTGGACTTGCGGGAACCGCGGAAACCCGAACCACCGGAGGTAGCCCAAGAAAGCGCGTTACCTTGACGGTCGGTGATGGTCACGATTGTGTTGTTAAAAGAAGCATGGATGTGGGCGATGCCATCAACCACTGTCTTTTTAACTTTTTTACGAGGACGAGCAGCAGGTTTTGCCATGATAATTTTCCTGTCGATTCGCGTGGGCGATTACTTGCGGATCGGCTTACGCGGACCTTTACGGGTACGCGCGTTAGTCTTGGTACGCTGACCGCGCACTGGAAGACCACGACGATGACGCAGACCACGGTAGCAACCGAGGTCCATCAAACGCTTGATTTTCATGTTGATTTCGCGACGCAGGTCACCTTCAGTGGTGAACTTCGCCACTTCGCCACGCAACAGCTCAATCTGCTCGTCGCTCAGATCCTTGATCTTTGCGGCTGGGTTTACCCCAGTGTCTGCGCAAATTTTCTGCGCAGTAGTGCGACCAACACCATAGATGTAGGTCAGCGAGATAACAGTGTGCTTGTTATCTGGAATGTTAACGCCTGCAATACGGGCCATTCAGTGGGACTCCAATTGACAGCTACCTACGCCCCGGAAGCCAAGAAATAGGGCGCGAGATAATATCGCTGTAATAACAAATAATCAACCCGGCAGCGCACTAGCTGCCGGGCTTCAAGCGGATCACACTCAGCCTTGGCGCTGTTTGTGACGCGGTTCCGCGCTGCAAATTACTCGAACAACACCTTCGCGGCGAATAATCTTGCAGTTACGGCACAGCTTTTTCACCGATGCACGAACTTTCATCACCAACTCCTCGAACCTTATGGGGTACTCAGCGCAACATGCCGCTGCCGTAGCCCTTCAGGTTGGCTTTCTTCATCAGGGATTCGTACTGGTGCGAAACGAGGTGCGATTGTACTTGGGACATGAAGTCCATCACAACCACGACCACGATCAGCAACGAGGTCCCGCCAAGGTAGAACGGAACGTTTGCCGCAACCACCAGGAACTGGGGAAGCAAACAGACGGCCGTCATATATAGAGCACCGAACAGGGTCAAACGAGTCAGAACGCCATCAATGTAGCGCGCAGACTGCTCACCCGGACGAATACCCGGAATAAAGGCACCGGACTTCTTCAGGTTTTCCGCTACGTCTTTCGGATTGAACATCAACGCCGTATAGAAGAAGCAGAAGAAAATAATCCCTGCACTAAACAGCAGAATATTCAACGGCTGACCAGGAGCGATCGACTGAGAGAGGTCCTGCAGCCAGCCCATATTTTCAGACTGACCAAACCAGGTACCCAACGAAGCCGGAAACAGCAAGATGCTGCTCGCGAAAATTGCCGGAATAACGCCGGCCATATTCACCTTCAGCGGCAAGTGGCTGGTCTGCGCAGCAAACACCTTACGGCCCTGCTGACGCTTGGCGTAGTGAACAGCAATACGACGCTGACCACGCTCAATGAACACCACAAAACCGATAATCGCTACTGCCAGCAAACCGATAGCAACCAGGGCGAAGATATTGATATCCCCCTGACGCGCAGACTCGAAAGACTGCCCAATTGCTCTCGGAAGACCGGCGACGATACCTGCGAAAATCAACATCGAGATACCGTTACCAACACCACGCTCAGTAATCTGCTCACCCAGCCACATCATGAACATCGCACCAGCCACAAACGTGGATACCGCGACGAAATGGAAGCCAAAGTCACCAGTGAACGCAACGCCCTGCCCTGCCAGGCCAACGGACATGCCGATAGCTTGAACCAGAGCAAGGACGACAGTGCCGTAGCGGGTGTACTGGCTAATCTTGCGACGGCCAGCTTCACCTTCCTTCTTCAACTGCTCCAGCTGCGGGCTGACGGCGGTCATCAGTTGCATGATGATCGATGCCGAAATGTACGGCATGATCCCCAGTGCAAAGATGCTCATCCGTTCCAGCGCGCCGCCGGAAAACATGTTGAACAAGCTAAGAATGGTCCCCTCATTCTGTCGAAACAGGTCTGCGAGTCGGTCCGGGTTGATACCTGGAACCGGGATGTGTGCGCCTATTCGGTAGACGATAATCGCCAGGAACAGAAAACGCAGACGAGCCCAAAGTTCAGACATACCGCCTTTGCCGAGCGCTGAGAGAGCACCTTGCTTAGCCATTTATTCCTCGAACTTGCCGCCAGCTGCTTCGATAGCCGAACGCGCACCTTTGGTGGCGCCGATTCCCTTGCCGATAGTGACAGCGCGAGCCACTTCACCGGACAGCATGATTTTCACACGCTGTACGTTGACGTTGATCACGTTGGCATCTTTCAGGGTCTGCAGAGTAACGATGTCGCCGTCCACTTTAGCCAGCTCGGACAGACGCACTTCTGCGCGGTCCATGGCTTTCAGGGATACGAAACCGAACTTGGGCAGGCGACGATGCAGCGGCTGTTGACCGCCTTCAAAGCCTGGAGCGATGGTGCCACCGGAGCGGGAGGTCTGACCTTTGTGGCCGCGGCCACCAGTCTTACCCAAACCGCTACCGATACCACGGCCCGGACGATGCTTTTCGCGACGGGAACCCGGCGCTGGACTCAGATCATTGAGTTTCATCGATTAACCCTCTACACGCAGCATGTAGTAAGCCTTGTTGATCATCCCGCGATTCTCGGGAGTATCCTGGACTTCTACAGTGTGACCGATGCGACGCAGACCCAAACCCTTAACGCACAGTTTGTGGTTAGGAATGCGGCCGGTCATGCTTTTGATCAGCGTTACTTTAACGGTAGCCATGATCAGAAGATCTCCTTCACAGTCAGGCCACGCTTGGCAGCGATGGACTCAGGAGATTGCATAGCTTTCAAACCCTTGAAAGTGGCGTGAACCACGTTTACCGGGTTAGTCGAGCCGTAGCACTTGGCCAGAACGTTCTGAACGCCAGCAACTTCGAGGACAGCACGCATAGCGCCGCCAGCGATGATACCGGTACCTTCAGAAGCAGGCTGCATGTACACCTTCGAAGCGCCATGGGCGGACTTCATTGCGTACTGCAGGGTAGTGCCGTTCAGATCAACCTGGATCATATTGCGACGAGCAGCTTCCATTGCCTTCTGGATCGCAGCAGGCACTTCACGTGACTTGCCACGGCCGAAGCCAACACGCCCTTTACCATCACCTACCACGGTCAACGCGGTGAAAGTGAAGATACGGCCGCCTTTAACGGTTTTGGCTACGCGGTTAACTTGAACCAGCTTCTCAATGTAGCCTTCGTCGCGCTTTTGGTCGTTATTTGACATAACTTAGAACTCCAGCCCAGCTTCACGAGCAGCATCAGCCAGCGCTTTAACGCGGCCGTGGTACTTGAAGCCAGAGCGGTCGAAAGCCACTTGCGAGACGCCCACGGCCTTAGCACGTGTAGCGACCAGCTGGCCAACCTTAGTGGCCGCGTCGATGTTGCCGGTGGCACCATCACGCAGTTCTTTATCCAAAGTCGAGGCGCTTGCCAGGACTTTGTTGCCGTCGGCCGAGATGACCTGGGCGTAGATGTGCTGCGACGAGCGATACACGCAGAGACGCACGACTTCGAGTTCGTGCATTTTCAGGCGTGCTTTGCGAGCGCGACGCAGTCGAGTAACTTTTTTGTCGGTCATTTGCTATGCCCTACTTCTTCTTGGCTTCTTTACGACGGACGACTTCGTCCGCGTAGCGCACACCTTTGCCTTTGTACGGCTCTGGTGGACGGAAGTCGCGGATCTCAGCGGCCACCTGACCTACCAGCTGCTTATCGATGCCCTTGATCAGGATATCGGTTTGGCTAGGGGTCTCAGCGGTGATGCCTTCCGGCAGTTCGTAATCCACTGGGTGCGAGAAGCCAAGGGCCAGGTTCAAAACCGTGCCTTTTGCTTGCGCTTTGTAACCAACACCGACCAGCTGGAGCTTACGCTCGAAGCCTTGGCTCACGCCTTGGACCATGTTGTTTACCAACGCACGCGTGGTACCGGCCATTGCGCGAGTTTGTTGATCGCCATTGCGAGCAGCGAAACGCAGCTCACCAGCTTCTTCAACGATCTCAACGGACGAATGGATGTTCAGTTCAAGAGTGCCCTTGGCACCCTTCACCGAAAGCTGTTGGCCTGCGAATTTGACTTCGACACCGGCTGGCAGCTTAACGGGGTTCTTAGCGACGCGAGACATGCTTATCCCCCCTTAGAACACAGTGCAAAGAACTTCGCCGCCGACACCGGCAGCGCGCGCAGCACGATCCGTCATCACACCTTTGTTGGTGGAGACGATAGACACGCCCAGACCGCCACGAACTTTCGGCAGATCTTCAGCGGACTTGTACTGACGCAGGCCTGGACGGCTAACGCGCTTCACTTCCTCGATGACCGAACGGCCTTCGAAGTACTTCAGCTCGATGGACAGCAGTGGCTTGATTTCGCTGCTGATCTGATAACCCGCAATGTAGCCTTCGTCTTTCAGGACTTTGGCAACAGCTACCTTCAACTTGGAAGATGGCATGCTTACGACGGACTTTTCAGCCATCTGGGCATTACGGATACGAGTTAGCATGTCCGCTAACGGGTCCTGCATACTCATGGGCTAGACGCTCCTAATACAAAAAAATTAGCCTTGCGGCTACATATGTCGCCGAGAATCTTCCGAGCGTAAAAAACACGGGCTCAGGCGAGCCGCGTATTTTAGACACAGTCCGGAAATGAAACAAGCCCCAAAAGGGGCTTGTTCCAGATTCAAGGCCACCGGCGGTCAGTATCTTGCGAAACCGACCACCTTGGCGTTGAAAGTACTTACCAGCTGGCTTTAACCAGACCTGGTACGTCACCACGCATTGCCGCTTCACGCAGTTTGTTACGGCCGAGGCCGAACTTGCGGTAAACGCCGTGTGGACGACCGGTCAGGCGGCAGCGGTTACGCATGCGCGAAGCGCTTGCGTCACGTGGCTGCTTCTGCAGAGCAACTGTAGCTTCCCAACGCGCTTCTGGACTTGCGTTCAGATCAACGATGATTGCTTTCAGTGCTGCACGCTTCTTGGCGTACTTGGCAACCGTGAGCTGACGTTTCAGCTCGCGGTTTTTCATGCTCATCTTGGCCATGGTCCTACTCCAATCAGTTGCGGAACGGGAATTTGAAAGCACGCAACAGGGCGCGACCTTCATCATCGTTCTTGGCAGTGGTGGTCAGGGTGATGTCCAGACCGCGGAGAGCATCGATCTTGTCGTAGTCGATTTCCGGGAAGATGATCTGCTCTTTCACGCCCATGCTGTAGTTACCACGACCATCGAAGGACTTGGCATTCAGGCCGCGGAAGTCGCGGACCCGAGGCAGGGAGATCGACAGCAGACGATCCAGGAATTCGTACATACGCTCACGGCGCAGAGTCACTTTGACGCCGATCGGCCAGCCTTCGCGGACTTTAAAGCCAGCGATGGATTTCCGAGCGTAAGTCACAACGACTTTTTGACCGGTGATCTTTTCCAGGTCAGCAACAGCGTGCTCGATGACTTTTTTGTCACCGACCGCTTCGCCCAAACCCATGTTCAGGGTGATTTTGGTAACGCGTGGAACTTCCATCACGTTCGAAAGCTTAAGTTCTTCCTTAAGTTTCGGTGCGATTTCTTTCCAGTAAATCTCTTTTAGTCGTGCCATGGTCTTCTACCTAGCAGTGTTCAAGCATCAACCGCTTTTTGGGTCGACTTGAAGACACGAATTTTCTTGCCATCTTCTACTTTGAAACCAACGCGGTCAGCCTTGTTGGTTTCGCCGTTGAAAATGGCGACGTTAGAAGCGTCCAGTGGAGCTTCTTTTTCGACGATACCGCCTTGCACGCCCGACATCGGGTTAGGCTTGGTATGACGCTTGACCAGGTTCAGACCACCGATAACCAGACGGTTATTAGCGAGAACCTTAAGCACCTTACCGCGCTTACCTTTGTCTTTGCCGGCGATCACGATGATCTCGTCGTCACGACGAATCTTTTGCATGTCGGATCTCCTTACAGCACTTCTGGGGCGAGCGAGACGATCTTCATGAACTTCTCAGTACGAAGTTCACGGGTCACTGGCCCAAAGATACGGGTGCCGATAGGCTCTTGCTTGTTGTTCAGAAGAACAGCAGCGTTGCCATCAAAGCGGATAATGGAGCCATCAGCACGGCGTACACCGTGACGAGTGCGGACTACAACAGCAGTCATCACTTGGCCTTTTTTCACTTTACCGCGAGGAATTGCTTCCTTGACGGTAACCTTGATGATGTCACCGATACCAGCGTAACGACGATGGGAGCCACCCAGCACCTTGATGCACATAACGCGGCGAGCGCCGCTGTTATCGGCCACATCGAGCATGGATTGAGTCTGAATCATATAATTTCTCCGACCCCTAGTCCTTAGACTTCCACAGCGCGTTCGAGAACATCAACCAGTGCCCAAGACTTGGTCTTGGCCAGCGGACGAGTTTCACGAATAGTGACTTTGTCGCCGATGTGGCACTGATTGGTTTCGTCGTGCGCGTGCAGCTTAGTCGAACGCTTAACATATTTACCGTAGATCGGGTGCTTAACGCGACGCTCGATCAAAACGGTGATGGTTTTGTCCATCTTGTCGCTGACAACACGGCCAGTCAGCGTACGGACAGTCTTTTCGGCTTCAGCCATGATCACTTACCTGCCTGCTGGTTGAGCACAGTCTTCACGCGAGCGATGTCACGCTTAACTTGCGAGAGCAGATGAGACTGCCCCAACTGGCCAGTTGCTTTCTGCATACGCAGATTGAACTGGTCGCGCAGCAGGCCGAGCAGTTGCTCGTTCAGCTGCTGTGCGGATTTTTCACGAAGTTCATTCGCTTTCATCACATCACCGTCCGTTTAACAAAGGCGGTGGCGAGCGGCAGCTTTGCAGCAGCCAGGGCAAAAGCCTCACGCGCCAGCTCTTCAGTTACACCCTCGATTTCATACAGGACTTTGCCTGGCTGAATCTGGGCTACCCAGTATTCCACGTTACCCTTACCTTTACCCATACGAACCTCGAGAGGTTTTTTGGAGATCGGCTTGTCCGGGAATACACGGATCCAGATCTTGCCACCACGTTTTACGTGACGGGTCAGTGCACGACGCGCTGACTCGATCTGACGAGCGGTGAGACGACCACGAGCTACAGACTTCAGCGCGAACTCGCCGAAGCTGACTTTGCTACCGCGCTGAGCCAGACCACGGTTGTGGCCTGTCATCTGCTTGCGGAACTTCGTACGCTTTGGTTGCAACATTTGGCGTACCCCTTACTTAGCAGCTTTTTTACGAGGCGCTGGTGCTTGTGGTTTCAGTTCTTCTTGGCGACCACCAATTACTTCGCCTTTGAAGATCCAAACCTTTACACCGATCACACCGTAGGTGGTGTGAGCTTCGTAGTTGGCATAGTCGATGTCGGCACGCAGGGTGTGCAGTGGCACACGACCTTCGCGATACCATTCAGTACGTGCGATTTCAGCACCGCCGAGACGACCGCTCACTTGGATTTTGATGCCTTTGGCACCAATGCGCATGGCGTTCTGTACAGCGCGCTTCATAGCGCGACGGAACATTACACGACGCTCCAGCTGCTGAGCTACGCTCTGCGCAACCAGCATACCGTCGAGCTCCGGCTTGCGGATCTCTTCGATATTGATGTGCACAGGCACACCCATTTGCTTGGTCAGGTCCTGACGCAGTTTCTCAACATCTTCACCTTTCTTCCCGATAACAATACCTGGACGAGCAGTGTGGATGGTGATACGTGCGGTTTGCGCCGGGCGATGGATATCGATACGGCTTACGGACGCGCTTTTTAGTTTGTCTTGGAGATACTCACGCACCTTCAGATCAGCGAACAAATAGTCCGCATAAGTCCGGCCGTCTGCATACCAGACGGAGGTGTGTTCCTTGACGATTCCCAGGCGAATGCCAATGGGATGTACTTTCTGACCCATCTCTTCGACTCCGTTACTTGTCAGCAACCTTGACAGTGATATGGCAAGACCGCTTGACGATGCGATCAGCACGGCCTTTGGCACGTGGCATGATTCGCTTCAGCGAACGCCCTTCGTTGACGAAAACGGTGCTGACTTTAAGGTCATCAACGTCTGCGCCTTCGTTATGCTCGGCGTTGGCTACGGCCGACTCCAGCACTTTTTTCATGATCTCGGCGGCTTTCTTACTGCTGAAAGCCAACAGGTTGAGCGCTTCGCCCACCTTCTTCCCGCGGATCTGGTCGGCGACCAAGCGGGCTTTCTGGGCGGAGATTCGAGCGCCCGACAACTTAGCGGCTACTTCCATTTCCTAACCCCTTAACGCTTGGCTTTCTTGTCTGCCACGTGCCCACGATAAGTGCGGGTACCGGCAAACTCGCCCAGTTTGTGGCCGACCATGTCTTCGTTAACGAGAACTGGGACGTGTTGACGACCGTTGTGTACTGCGATGGTCAGACCGACCATTTGTGGCAGGATCATCGAACGACGCGACCAGGTCTTAACTGGTTTGCGATCGTTCTTTTCCGCCGCCACTTCGATCTTCTTCAGTAGGTGAAGATCAATAAAAGGACCTTTTTTCAGAGAACGTGGCACTGTCGTATCCCTCTATTTACTTGCGACGACGGACGATCATTTTGTCGGTACGCTTATTACCACGAGTCTTCGCGCCCTTAGTCGGGAAGCCCCATGGCGATACCGGATGACGACCACCAGAGGTACGACCTTCACCACCACCGTGTGGGTGGTCAACCGGGTTCATGGCAACACCACGAACGGTTGGGCGAACGCCACGCCAGCGTTTGGCACCAGCTTTACCCAGCGAACGCAGGCTGTGCTCGGAGTTCGAGACTTCGCCCAGGGTCGCACGGCATTCAGCCAGTACTTTACGCATCTCACCAGAACGCAGACGCAGGGTCACGTAGACACCTTCACGAGCGATCAGCTGAGCCGAAGCACCAGCGGAACGAGCGATTTGCGCGCCTTTACCTGGCTTCAATTCGATGCCGTGTACGGTGCTACCAACTGGAATGTTGCGCAGTTGCAGAGCGTTGCCCGGCTTGATCGGTGCCAGGGCACCTGCGATCAGCTGGTCGCCAGCGCTCACGCCTTTAGGGGCGATGATGTAGCGACGCTCGCCATCTGCGTACAGCAGCAGAGCGATGTGAGCAGTACGGTTTGGATCGTATTCAATACGCTCGACAGTGGCGGAGATGCCATCTTTGTCGTTGCGACGGAAATCGACCAGACGATAATGCTGCTTATGGCCACCACCGATGTGACGAGTGGTAATACGACCATTGTTGTTACGACCACCAGTCTTCGATTTTTTCTCGAGCAGCGGTGCGTGAGGAGCGCCTTTATGCAGCTCCTGGTTGACCACCTTGACCACAAAACGGCGGCCAGGGGAAGTCGGTTTGCATTTAACGATTGCCATGATGCACCCCTTCCTTACTCAGCACTGCTGCTGAAATCGAGATCTTGGCCTGGCTGAAGGGAGATAACCGCCTTCTTCCAGTCATTACGCTTGCCCAGACCGCGAGCAGTGCGCTTGCTCTTACCCAGAACATTCAGGGTAGTAACACGCTCTACTTTCACGCTGAACAGGCTTTCGACGGCCTTCTTGATTTCCAGCTTGGTTGCGTCAGTTGCAACCTTGAAAACGAACTGGCCTTTCTTGTCAGCCAGAACCGTAGCCTTTTCGGAAACGTGCGGGCCAAGCAGAACTTTAAATACGCGTTCCTGGTTCATCCCAGCAGCTCCTCGAATTTCTTCACGGCCGACACGGTGATCAACACCTTGTCGTATGCGATCAGACTAACTGGATCGGAACCTTGCACGTCACGTACATCAACGTGTGGCAGGTTGCGAGCAGCCAGGTACAGGTTCTGATCAACAGCTTCGGACACGATCAAAACGTCGGTCAGGCTCATGTTGGTCAGTTTGCCCAGCAGTTCTTTGGTTTTTGGACTTTCAACAGCGAAGTCCTGAACCACGACCAGACGATCGGTACGCACGAGTTCAGCAAGGATGGAGCGCAGTGCTGCGCGGTACATCTTCTTGTTGAGCTTCTGCGAGTGATCCTGTGGACGAGCTGCGAAAGTGGTACCGCCGCCACGCCAGATTGGGCTACGGATAGTACCGGCACGAGCACGGCCAGTGCCTTTCTGACGCCAAGGGCGCTTACCGCCACCACGTACGTCGGAACGGGTCTTTTGCTGCTTGCTACCTTGACGGCCGCCGGCCATGTAGGCCACGACTGCTTGGTGAACGAGCGTCTCGTTGAATTCGCCGCCAAATGTCAGTTCGGAAACTTCGATCGCTTGAGCGTCATTTACATTTAATTGCATGTCAGCTTCCCCTTAACCGCGAGCCTTGGCCGCTGGACGTACAACCAGGTTGCCGCCAGTAGCGCCAGGAACAGCACCCTTGACCAACAACAGATTGCGTTCAGCGTCGACGCGCACTACTTCGAGGGACTGCACGGTCACGCGCTCAGCGCCCATATGACCGGACATTTTTTTGCCCTTGAATACACGACCAGGAGTCTGGCACTGGCCAATAGAGCCCGGGACGCGGTGGGAAACGGAGTTACCGTGAGTGTTGTCTTGACCACGGAAATTCCAACGCTTGATCGTACCCTGGAAGCCTTTACCCTTGGACTGACCGGTCACATCAACCAGTTGACCAGCGGCGAAGATTTCAGCGTTGATCAGATCGCCAGCCTGGTAGTCGCCGTCTTCAAGACGGAACTCCATGACGGTGCGACCAGCTGCAACGTTTGCTTTAGCGAAGTGACCTGCTTGAGCAGCAGTCACGCGCGAAGCACGACGCTCGCCGACAGTGACTTGCACTGCACGATAGCCATCGGTTTCTTCAGTTTTGAACTGGGTGACGCGATTCGGTTCGATCTCAATGACCGTGACCGGAATGGAGACACCTTCTTCGGTGAAAATACGGGTCATACCGCATTTACGACCGACTACACCAATAGTCATGTTGTAAACCTCATGAGTGTACGGGGCTTTCACCCGCTATGGCCGCCCATTTCAGAGCGTTACACGACTAAGACCCAAGTCTTAGCCGAGGCTGATCTGTACTTCCACACCGGCCGCCAGATCAAGCTTCATAAGTGCATCAACGGTTTTATCCGTTGGCTGGACGATGTCCAGTACGCGCTTATGAGTGCGGATCTCGTACTGGTCCCGCGCGTCTTTGTTGACGTGCGGGGAGACCAGAACGGTGAACCGCTCTTTACGGGTAGGCAGTGGAATTGGACCACGCACTTGAGCACCAGTACGTTTCGCGGTTTCCACGATTTCCTGGGTGGATTGGTCGATCAGGCGATGGTCAAAAGCCTTCAACCTGATACGGATTTGCTGATTTTGCATTGGATTTCAGACTCCGGCTGCTATTCCCAGCGAGCGCAATACGCCCGTTAAAAGGAGGCGCAATTCTATAGACGGCCCTGATAGGTGTCAACCCAATAAAAAAGGCCCCCGCTGAGCGGGGGCCTTTTCAAAACATCAGAGCTATCTCAGAAGAGATAATTACTCGATGATTTTAGCTACAACGCCAGCACCAACGGTACGGCCGCCTTCACGGATTGCGAAACGCAGACCGTCTTCCATAGCGATGGTTTTGATCAGGGTGACAACCATTTTGATGTTGTCGCCTGGCATTACCATTTCTACGCCTTCCGGCAGTTCGCAGTTACCAGTTACGTCGGTAGTACGGAAGTAGAACTGTGGACGGTAGCCTTTGAAGAACGGAGTGTGACGGCCGCCTTCTTCTTTGCTCAGCACGTACACTTCAGCTTCGAACTTGGTGTGCGGCTTAACCGAACCTGGCTTGACCAGAACCTGGCCACGCTCAACGTCGTCACGCTTGGTACCACGCAGCAGAACGCCGCAGTTCTCGCCAGCACGACCTTCGTCGAGCAGCTTACGGAACATTTCAACACCGGTGCAGGTGGTGACGGTAGTGTCACGCAGACCAACGATTTCCAGTGGATCCTGAACCTTGACGATACCGCGCTCGATACGACCAGTTACAACAGTACCGCGACCGGAGATCGAGAATACGTCTTCGATTGGCATCAGGAACGGCTTGTCGATAACACGGACTGGATCTGGGATGTAGCTGTCCAGAGTCTCAACCAGTTTACGAACGGACGTGGTGCCCATTTCGTTATCGTCTTTGCCTTCCAGAGCCATACGAGCAGAACCGATGATGATCGGAGTGTCGTCACCTGGGAAGTCGTAAGTGCTCAGCAGGTCGCGCACTTCCATCTCAACCAGTTCCAGCAGTTCAGCGTCGTCTACCAGGTCAGCCTTGTTCAGGTAAACCACGATGTACGGAACGCCAACCTGACGGGACAGCAGGATGTGCTCACGGGTTTGTGGCATCGGACCATCAGCGGCCGAGCAAACCAGGATTGCGCCGTCCATCTGGGCAGCACCGGTGATCATGTTCTTCACATAGTCAGCGTGACCTGGGCAGTCAACGTGAGCGTAGTGACGGATCAGCGAGTTGTATTCAACGTGCGCGGTGTTGATGGTGATACCACGAGCTTTCTCTTCTGGTGCGCTGTCGATTTTATCGAAATCAACGATTGCGGAACCGAATACTTCGGAGCAAACGCGAGTCAGAGCAGCAGTCAGAGTGGTTTTACCGTGGTCAACGTGACCGATGGTGCCAACGTTGACGTGCGGTAGGGAACGATCAAATTTTTCTTTAGCCACGACAATTAACTCCTTGCCTAAAGGACTGAATCAGCCTTGTTTTTTGGATACAGTTTCAGCGATGTGCGCCGGAGCTGTGTTGTATTTTTTGAATTCCATAGAGTAGCTTGCGCGACCCTGGGACATGGAGCGAACGTCGGTCGCATAACCGAACATCTCACCCAACGGAACCTCGGCGCGAATCACTTTGCCGGAAACCGTGTCTTCCATACCCAAGATCATGCCGCGACGACGGTTAAGGTCGCCCATGACATCACCCATATAGTCTTCAGGTGTAACAACTTCTACCGCCATGATTGGCTCAAGCAACTCACCACCGCCCTTCTGGGCCAGTTGCTTGGTTGCCATGGAGGCAGCCACCTTAAACGCCATCTCGTTGGAGTCGACGTCGTGGTAAGAACCGTCAAAAACGGTTGCTTTCAGGCCGATCAGCGGATAGCCGGCAACAACACCGTTCTTCATCTGCTCTTCGATACCCTTCTGGATAGCAGGGATGTATTCCTTAGGAACAACACCACCTACTACTTCGTTCACGAATTGCAGACCTTCCTGACCTTCGTCAGCAGGAGCAAAACGGATCCAGCAGTGACCGAACTGACCACGACCGCCGGACTGACGAACGAACTTGCCTTCGATTTCACAGTTCTTCGTGATGCGCTCACGATAGGAAACCTGAGGCTTACCGATGTTGGCTTCGACGTTGAACTCACGGCGCATCCGGTCAACCAGGATGTCCAGGTGCAGCTCGCCCATGCCGGAGATGATCGTTTGACCAGTCTCTTCATCAGTCTTGACGCGGAAAGATGGATCTTCCTGAGCAAGCTTGCCCAGAGCGATACCCATTTTTTCCTGGTCATCCTTGGTCTTTGGCTCAACGGCAACCGAAATAACCGGCTCCGGGAAGTCCATGCGAACCAGGATGATTGGCTTGTCAGCGTTGCACAAGGTTTCACCGGTGGTGACGTCCTTCATGCCGATCAAGGCCGCGATGTCACCAGCGCGTACTTCCTTGATCTCTTCACGGGCGTTTGCGTGCATTTGCACCATACGACCCACGCGCTCTTTCTTGCCTTTAACCGAGTTGATCACGCCGTCGCCGGAGTTCAACACGCCCGAGTAAACGCGGACGAAGGTCAAGGTACCCACGAATGGGTCGGTGGCAATTTTAAATGCCAGAGCGGAGAACGGTTCTGCGTCGTCTGCATGACGCTCCAGCTCGATAGTCTCGTCATCCGGGTCAGTACCCTTGATGGCAGGAATATCAACCGGTGCCGGCAGGTAGTCGATCACAGCATCGAGAACCAGGGGAACGCCCTTGTTCTTGAACGAGGAACCGCAAACAGCCAGGACGATTTCGCCAGCGATAGTACGCTGACGCAGAGCGGCCTTGATTTCCACGTTGGTGAGTTCTTCACCTTCGAGGTACTTGTTCATCAGCTCTTCGTTGGCTTCGGCCGCAGCTTCAACCATGTTGTTGCGCCATTCGTCAGCCAGTTCCTGCAGTTCAGCAGGGATAGGCTTGCGAACAGGAACCATACCTTTGTCGGCATCGTTCCAGTAGACAGCTTCCATGGTCAACAGATCGATCTGACCCTGGAAATTATCTTCGGAACCGATAGCCAACTGGATTGGCACCGGGGTGTGACCCAAGCGCTGCTTGATCTGACCGATCACGCGCAGGAAGTTCGCACCGGCACGGTCCATCTTGTTTACGTAAACAAGACGTGGAACGCCGTATTTGTTGGCTTGACGCCATACGGTTTCCGACTGCGGCTCAACACCCGAGGTACCGCAGAACACAACGACAGCGCCGTCGAGTACGCGCAGGGAACGCTCAACTTCAATGGTGAAGTCTACGTGGCCCGGGGTATCGATTACGTTGAAGCGGTGCTCATCTTTGTACTGCTTCTCGGAACCCTTCCAGAAGGCGGTAATGGCAGCAGAAGTAATGGTAATACCACGCTCCTGCTCCTGAACCATCCAGTCTGTGGTCGCGGCGCCGTCATGCACCTCGCCCATCTTGTGACTTTTGCCGGTGTAAAACAGTACGCGCTCGGTAGTGGTGGTTTTACCAGCATCCACGTGAGCGACGATACCGATGTTACGGTAGCGGCTAATCGGAGTAGTACGAGCCATAAAGCCCTCGCAAAATTAGTGAAGCTAAAATTAGAAGCGGTAGTGCGAGAAAGCTTTGTTGGCTTCAGCCATACGGTGCACGTCTTCACGCTTCTTAACAGCAGCACCTTTACCTTCAGCAGCGTCCAACAGTTCGCCGGCCAAACGCAGAGCCATAGACTTCTCGCCGCGCTTACGGGCGAAGTCTACCAACCAGCGCATTGCCAGGGCGTTACGACGGGACGGACGAACTTCAACCGGAACCTGGTAAGTAGCACCGCCTACACGGCGCGACTTCACTTCGACCAGCGGAGCGATGGCGTCGAGAGCTTTCTCGAAGATTTCCAGGGGGTCGCTGTTCTTGCGTTCTTTAACCTTTTCCAGCGCGCCATAAACGATACGCTCGGCAACGGCTTTCTTGCCGCTTTCCATCACGTGGTTCATGAACTTGGCCAGAATTTGGCTTCCGTATTTTGGATCGTCAAGCACTTCGCGCTTGGCTGCTACGCGTCTTCTTGGCATGGATAAGCCCTCAAACGGTCTTCAGGTTCGCTCGGAATCGGTGCCCTTTCGGGACGCCTCCGACCTTACTCTTATCGACTCAGAAAATAAGATGATTCAGTTTTACAAAAAGCCGCTACTACTTAGGCTTCTTGGTACCGTACTTCGAACGACCCTGGTTACGACCTTTAACGCCGGAAGTATCCAAGGAGCCACGTACGGTGTGGTAACGAACACCTGGCAAGTCTTTTACACGACCGCCGCGGATCAGTACCACGCTGTGCTCTTGCAGGTTGTGGCCTTCACCGCCGATGTACGAGGAAACCTCGAAACCGTTGGTCAGGCGCACACGGCATACTTTACGCAGTGCCGAGTTAGGTTTTTTCGGCGTGGTGGTATACACACGGGTGCATACGCCACGACGTTGCGGGCAGTTCTGCAGCGCAGGCACGTCGGATTTCTCGACGATACGCTTACGCGGCTGACGTACCAGCTGGTTGATAGTTGCCATCTACTAGCTCCACTGTTGTCTTGCGACGCTATTGTCTTGCAAGAAAAGCAAAATGGCAGGAACGAATTCCCGCCAAATTTAGGGGTACAAGAGTCTAAAGAGGATCTTGCCCCTAGTCAAGGCAAGGCCCCGACCTCCCCTCTCGTCGAATCGGGGCATATATGCCTCGATCCGACGAATGGGGGTGTCAGGGCCCGGCCTCATCTATCGCAGAACTCAGTTACCGCTTGAGTTCAGCGCTTCGGTCAGTGCAGCTTCCACTTCACTGGCGCTTACGCGCAACGGCTTGTCAGCATCACGGCGGCGCTTGCGCTCGCTGTGGTAAGCCAAACCGGTACCGGCCGGGATCAAACGACCCACGACTACGTTTTCTTTCAGGCCGCGCAGGTAATCGCGCTTGCCGGTTACCGCTGCTTCGGTCAGTACACGAGTGGTCTCCTGGAAGGAGGCCGCCGAGATGAACGACTCAGTGGACAACGACGCCTTGGTGATACCCAGCAGCACGCGAGTGAACTTGGAAACGAATTTCTCGTCGTTCGCCAGGCGCTCGTTTTCCACCAGTACGTGAGTCAGTTCCATCTGGTCGCCCTTGATGAAACTGGAATCGCCGGATTCAGCGATTTCAACTTTACGCAACATCTGACGCAGGATGGTCTCGATGTGCTTGTCGTTGATCTTCACGCCTTGCAGGCGGTAAACGTCCTGGATCTCGTTAACGATGTACTTGGCCAGCGCACTCACACCCAGCAGACGCAGGATGTCGTGTGGATCGCTCGGGCCGTCGGAGATAACTTCGCCGCGGTTTACCTGTTCGCCTTCGAAGACGTTCAGGTGACGCCACTTCGGAATCAGCTCTTCGTACGGATCGCTACCGTCGTTCGGGGTAATGACCAGACGGCGCTTGCCCTTGGTCTCTTTACCGAACGCGATGGTGCCGCTGACTTCAGCCAGAATCGACGCTTCTTTCGGACGACGCGCTTCGAACAAGTCGGCAACACGCGGCAGACCACCGGTGATGTCGCGAGTTTTCGACGTTTCTTGCGGGATACGCGCGATAACATCACCGATCGCGATCTTCGCACCATCCGCTACACCGACCAGGGCGTTGGCTGGCAGGAAGTACTGAGCGATTACGTCAGTGCCAGGCAGCAACAGATCCTTGCCGTTGTCGTCGACCATCTTCACGGCAGGACGGATGTCTTTGCCGGCAGCTGGACGATCTTTGGCGTCGAGTACTTCAATGTTGGTCATACCGGTCAATTCGTCAGTCTGACGCTTGATCGTGATGCCTTCTTCCATGCCCACGTAGGTCACGGTACCTTTCATTTCGGTAACGATTGGGTGAGTGTGCGGATCCCACTTGGCCACGATTGCGCCAGCGTCGACCTTGTCACCTTCCTTGACCGAAATCACAGCACCGTACGGCAGCTTGTAACGCTCACGCTCACGACCGTAGTCATCAGCGATTGCCAGCTCACCGGAACGGGACACAGCAACCAGGTGGCCATCCACTCGCTCAACGTGCTTGAGGTTATGCAGGCGGACGGTACCGCCATTCTTCACCTGAACACTGTCGGCTGCGGAGGTCCGGCTGGCCGCACCACCGATGTGGAACGTACGCATGGTCAACTGGGTACCCGGCTCACCGATGGACTGGGCAGCGATAACGCCGACCGCTTCACCGATGTTCACCTGGTGACCACGAGCCAAGTCACGGCCGTAGCACTTGGCGCAGATGCCGTAGCGGGTTTCGCAGCTGATCGGCGAGCGAACGATCACTTCGTCGATGCTGTTGAGTTCGATGAACTCGACCCACTTCTCGTCTACCAGGGTGCCGGCAGGAACGATAACTTCCTCGGTACCTGGCTTGAACACGTCACGGGCAATCACACGACCCAATACGCGCTCACCCAGTGGCTCTACAACGTCACCGCCTTCAATGTGCGGAGTCATCAGCAGGCCGTGCTCGGTGCCGCAATCGATCTCGGTTACAACCAGATCTTGTGCAACGTCTACCAGACGACGTGTCAGGTAACCGGAGTTAGCGGTTTTCAACGCGGTATCCGCCAGACCCTTACGAGCACCGTGAGTGGAGATGAAGTACTGAAGTACGCTCAAACCTTCACGGAAGTTCGCGGTAATCGGCGTTTCGATGATGGAGCCATCCGGCTTGGCCATCAGGCCACGCATACCGGCGAGCTGACGGATCTGCGCAGCAGAACCCCGTGCGCCCGAGTCGGCCATCATGTACATCGAGTTGAAAGACTCTTGATCGACTTCGACGCCATGACGGTCGATGACTTTCTCTTTCGAGAGGTTGGCCATCATCGCCTTGGACACTTCGTCGTTGGCCTTGGACCAAAGGTCGATCACTTTGTTGTACTTCTCGCCCTGGGTTACCAGGCCGGAGGCGTACTGGCTCTCGATCTCTTTCACTTCGTCAGTGGCGGCACTGATGATGCGAGCTTTTTCATCCGGGATAACGAAGTCGTTAACGCCGATGGAAACGCCGGAGATAGTCGAGTAAGCGAAACCTGTGTACATCAACTGGTCAGCGAAGATAACGGTCTCTTTCAAACCAACCACGCGGTAGCACTGGTTGATCAGCTTGGAGATCGCCTTTTTCTTCATCGGCAGGTTGACGACGTCGTACGACAGACCTTTTGGCACAACTTGATACAACAGCGCACGGCCGACAGTAGTGTCGACAATACGAACATTGCTCACGCTGCCGCCGTCACGGTCGTTGACGGTTTCGTGGATCCGCACTTTAACCTTGGCGTGCAGTGCGGCTTCGCCGGCACGGAACACACGGTCAACTTCCTGCAGGTCAGCGAATACACGACCTTCGCCCTTGGCGTTGATCGCTTCACGGGTCATGTAGTACAGACCCAATACAACGTCCTGCGACGGAACGATGATTGGCTCACCGTTGGCTGGCGACAGAATGTTGTTGGTCGACATCATCAACGCGCGCGCTTCCAACTGGGCTTCCAGTGTCAGCGGTACGTGCACGGCCATTTGGTCGCCGTCGAAGTCGGCGTTGTACGCAGCACAGACCAGAGGGTGCAGCTGGATAGCCTTACCTTCGATCAGTACCGGTTCAAACGCCTGGATACCCAGACGGTGAAGGGTCGGTGCACGGTTGAGGAGAACCGGGTGTTCGCGAATCACTTCAGCGAGAACGTCCCAAACCTCTGGCAGTTCGCGCTCGACCATTTTCTTGGCCGCTTTGATGGTGGTCGCCAGACCGCGCATTTCCAGCTTGCCGAAGATGAACGGCTTGAACAGCTCGAGTGCCATCTTCTTGGGCAGACCGCACTGGTGCAGACGCAGGGTCGGGCCTACGGTAATTACCGAACGACCGGAGTAGTCAACACGCTTACCGAGCAAGTTCTGACGGAAACGACCCTGCTTACCCTTGATCATGTCAGCCAGGGATTTCAGAGGACGCTTGTTGGAACCGGTGATAGCACGGCCACGACGACCGTTGTCGAGCAAGGCGTCGACGGCTTCCTGCAACATACGCTTTTCGTTGCGCACGATGATGTCCGGAGCGGACAGATCAAGCAGGCGCTTCAAGCGGTTGTTACGGTTGATCACGCGGCGGTACAGGTCGTTGAGGTCGGACGTCGCGAAACGACCACCGTCCAACGGTACCAGCGGACGCAGGTCTGGCGGCAGAACCGGCAGAACGGTCAGCACCATCCACTCTGGCAGGTTGCCGGAACCCTGGAAGGCTTCCATCAACTTCAGACGCTTGGACAGCTTCTTGATCTTGGTTTCGGAGTTGGTTTGCGGAATTTCTTCGCGCAGACGGCCAATCTCGTGCTCCAGGTCGATAGCGTGCAGCAGTTCGCGGACAGCTTCGGCACCCATGCGGGCATCGAAATCGTCACCGAACTCTTCCAGCGCTTCGAAGTACTGCTCATCGTTCAGCAGCTGACCTTTTTCAAGGGTGGTCATGCCTGGATCGATAACGACGTAGCTCTCGAAGTAGAGAACGCGTTCGATATCACGCAGGGTCATGTCCATCAGCAAGCCGATACGGGACGGCAGCGATTTCAGGAACCAGATGTGGGCAACCGGCGAAGCCAGTTCGATGTGCGCCATGCGCTCACGACGAACCTTGGCCAGTGCAACTTCAACGCCGCACTTCTCGCAGATCACACCGCGGTGCTTCAAGCGCTTGTACTTACCGCACAGGCACTCGTAATCCTTTACCGGGCCAAAGATCTTGGCGCAGAACAGGCCGTCACGCTCAGGTTTGAACGTACGGTAGTTGATGGTTTCCGGCTTTTTAACTTCACCGAACGACCACGAACGGATCATCTCAGGCGATGCCAACCCAATACGGATGGCGTCGAACTCTTCGACTTGACCCTGGTTTTTCAGCAAATTCAGTAGGTCTTTCAAGGCCTTTCCTCCTGGCGGAGCAGAGAGCGGGCCAAACGGCCTCGCTCTCGATTCGCGTCACGTGTTATTCGGTTTCCAGATCGATATCGATGCCGAGGGAACGAATTTCTTTGATCAACACGTTGAAAGACTCGGGCATGCCCGGCTCCATACGGTGATCGCCGTCCACGATGTTTTTGTACATCTTGGTACGACCGTTCACATCGTCCGACTTCACTGTGAGCATTTCTTGCAGAGTGTATGCAGCACCGTATGCTTCCAGTGCCCAGACCTCCATCTCCCCGAAACGCTGACCACCGAACTGAGCCTTACCACCCAGCGGCTGCTGGGTAACCAGGCTGTACGAACCGGTAGAACGAGCGTGCATCTTGTCGTCTACCAAGTGGTTCAGCTTCAGCATGTACATGTAGCCAACAGTAACCGGGCGCTCGAACTTGTTGCCGGTACGGCCATCGAACAGCTGCATCTGGCCGCTTTCCGGCAGGTCTGCCAGTTTCAGCATGGCCTTGATTTCGCTTTCCTTGGCACCGTCGAACACCGGGGTAGCCATTGGAACGCCGCCGCGCAGGTTCTTCGCCAGATCCAGGATTTCCTGGTCGGTGAAGGTGTCCAGCTCTTCGTTGCGACCGCCGATCTCGTTGTAGATCTCGTGCAGGAACTTACGCAGGTCAGCGACCTTGCGTTGCTCTTCGATCATACGGTTGATCTTCTCGCCCAGACCTTTGGCCGCGAGGCCCAGGTGGGTTTCGAGGATCTGACCAACGTTCATACGCGAAGGTACGCCCAACGGGTTGAGGACGACGTCGACCGGGGTGCCATTGGCATCGTGCGGCATGTCTTCAACCGGCATGATCACGGAGACCACACCTTTGTTACCGTGACGACCGGCCATCTTGTCGCCCGGCTGGATGCGGCGACGGATTGCCAGGTAAACCTTGACGATTTTCAGCACGCCCGGAGCCAGGTCATCGCCCTGCTGCAGTTTGCGCTTCTTGTCTTCGAACTTGTCGTCCAGCAGACGGCGGCGATCAACGATATAGGCCTGGGCCTTCTCGAGCTGCTCGTTCAGAGCGTCTTCAGCCATGCGCAGTTTGAACCACTGGCCGTGCTCAAGACCGTCGAGGACTTCGTCGGTGATGTCCTGACCTTTCTTCAGACCTGCGCCGCCTTCAGCCTTGTGGCCTACCAGCGCAGAACGCAGACGTTCGAAGGTCGCGCCTTCAACGATACGGAACTCTTCGTTCAGATCCTTGCGGATCTCGTCGAGCTGGGTCTTCTCGATGGACAGTGCACGAGCATCACGTTCAACGCCGTCGCGGGTGAAGACCTGTACGTCGATGACAGTACCCTTGGTACCGGTTGGTACACGCAGGGAGGTGTCTTTAACGTCGCTGGCTTTTTCACCGAAGATGGCACGCAACAGTTTTTCTTCCGGCGTCAGTTGGGTCTCGCCTTTCGGAGTGACCTTACCGACCAGAATGTCGCCTGCGCCAACTTCAGCACCTACGTAAACGATACCGGCTTCGTCCAGCTTGTTCAGTGCAGCTTCACCCACGTTCGGGATGTCTGCAGTGATTTCCTCTGGCCCAAGCTTGGTGTCACGTGCCACACAGGTCAGTTCCTGGATGTGGATCGTGGTAAAGCGATCTTCTTGAACAACTCGTTCCGACAGACAGATGGAGTCTTCGAAGTTGTAACCGTTCCAGGCCATGAACGCGATGCGCATGTTCTGACCCAGTGCCAGCTCACCCATATCGGTGGACGGGCCGTCGGCCATGATATCGCTACGCTGAACGCGGTCACCCTTACGCACCAGCGGACGCTGGTTGATGCAGGTGTTCTGGTTCGAACGGGTATATTTGGTCAGGTTGTAGATGTCGACACCGGCTTCACCGGTTTCAACTTCGTCATCGGCAACACGAACCACGATACGGCTGGCATCAACGGAGTCGATCACGCCACCACGACGAGCCACGACGCAAACGCCGGAGTCACGGGCTACGTTACGCTCCATGCCGGTACCTACCAGCGGCTTGTCGGCGCGCAGGGTCGGTACAGCTTGACGCTGCATGTTGGAACCCATCAACGCACGGTTGGCGTCATCGTGTTCCAGGAACGGGATCAGCGACGCTGCAACCGACACTACCTGCTTGGGCGATACGTCCATCAAGGTGACGTCTTCCGGCGCCTTGACGGTGAACTCGTTCAAGTGACGAACAGCTACCAGCTCGTCGATCAGGACTTTCTTGTCGTTCATCGTGGCCGAAGCCTGAGCGATCACGTGATCAGCTTCTTCGATGGCGGACAGGAAGACGATCTCGTCGGTGACCAGGCCTTCTTTCACCACACGGTACGGGCTCTCGAGGAAGCCGTACTGGTTGGTGCGCGCATAAGCGGCCAGGGAGTTGATCAGACCGATGTTCGGACCTTCCGGCGTTTCGATCGGGCATACACGACCGTAGTGCGTCGGGTGTACGTCACGGACTTCGAAGCCTGCGCGTTCACGGGTCAGACCGCCCGGGCCCAGTGCAGAAACACGGCGCTTGTGGGTGATCTCGGAGAGCGGGTTGTTCTGGTCCATGAACTGCGAGAGCTGGCTGGAGCCGAAGAACTCTTTCACCGCCGCAGCCACTGGCTTGGCGTTGATCAGGTCTTGCGGCATCAGGCCTTCGCTTTCGGCCATCGACAGGCGCTCTTTGACCGCACGCTCAACACGTACCAGGCCAACGCGGAACTGGTTCTCGGCCATTTCGCCTACGCAGCGAACACGACGGTTACCCAGGTGGTCGATGTCATCGACGATGCCTTTACCGTTACGGATGTCGACCAGGGTCTTCAGTACCGCGACGATATCTTCCTTGCACAGCACGCCCGAACCTTCGATCTCGGTACGACCGATACGACGGTTGAACTTCATCCGGCCGACCGCAGACAGGTCATAACGCTCAGGGCTGAAGAACAGGTTGTTGAACAGGGTTTCGGCAGCATCTTTGGTTGGTGGCTCACCAGGACGCATCATGCGATAGATCTCGACCAGCGCTTCCAATTGGTTACTGGTGGAGTCGATCTTCAGGGTGTCGGAGATGAACGGACCGCAGTCGATGTCGTTGGTGTACAGGGTCTCGATGCGAACGACTTGAGCCTTGGCGATTTTGGCCAGGATCTCGGTGTTCAACTCGGTGTTGCACTCAGCCAGGATTTCGCCTGTCGCCGGGTGAACGATGACCTTGGCGGTAGTGCGGCCCAGGACGTAGTCCAGCGGCACTTCCAGCTCTTTGAGACCGGCTTTTTCGATCTGGTTGATGTGGCGCGCGGTGATACGGCGGCCGGCTTCAACAATGACCTTGCCCTTTTCATCCTGGATGTCCAGGACGGCAATTTCACCACGCAGACGCGAAGCGATCAGCTCCAGCTTGAGGGTTTCATCCTTCAGGCTGAATACGTTGGTGGTGTAGAAGGCGTCCAGCACTTGCTCAGTGGTATAGCCGAGCGCGCGCAGCAGTACCGAGGCCGGCAGCTTACGACGACGGTCGATACGCACGAACACGCAGTCTTTCGGGTCGAACTCGAAGTCCAACCACGAACCGCGGTACGGAATGATCCGCGCGGAGTACAGGAGCTTACCGGAGCTGTGCGTCTTGCCGCGGTCGTGGTCAAAGAACACGCCCGGGGAACGGTGCAGCTGGGAAACGATTACGCGCTCGGTACCGTTGATAACGAAGGTACCGTTCTCAGTCATCAGGGGGATTTCACCCATGTAGACTTCTTGCTCTTTGATGTCCTTGATCGCTTTGTTCGACGATTCTTTGTCGAAAATGATCAGACGGACTTTTACCCGCAAAGGTACGGCGTACGTAACACCGCGCAACACGCATTCTTTGACATCAAATGCCGGTTCGCCCAGGCGATAACCGACGTACTCCAGCGCAGCATTGCCGGAGTAGCTGATGATCGGGAAAACGGATTTGAAGGCCGCATGCAGGCCCACGTCGCGGAACTGATCTTTGGTCGCTCCCGCCTGCAAGAATTCACGATACGAATCCAGCTGGATAGCCAGAAGGTACGGGACATCCATGACGTCCGGCAACTTGCTAAAGTCCTTGCGGATACGTTTTTTCTCAGTATATGAGTAAGCCATCAGCGTTCCCCAGCTTGGTCACCTGCTTGTTTGGCCCTCCCGACGGGAGCAGCCAGAAAATCTTGCAAACCCCATGGTTTGCACCACCGCATCGGGTGGCTACAGCGCGTTAATGGCGGCGACCGAGTCGACAGCCAAGAACGGAAAAAGGCCGGTGGCAAGAGCCACCAGCCATCAGCCTTCAGCTTAAAGCTTGGGCTGGAGACGCAAGGTCGATGCTTACTTCAGCTCGACTTTAGCGCCTGCTTCTTCCAGAGTAGCTTTGGCTTTGTCAGCAGCGTCTTTCGACACAGCTTCCAGAACCTGGGCAGGAGCGCCGTCAACTACAGCCTTGGCTTCTTTCAGGCCCAGACCGGTCAGTTCACGTACTGCCTTGATCACGTTTACTTTCTTCTCGCCAGCTTCCAGCAGCATGACGTTGAATTCGGTTTGCTCTTCAGCAGCGACAGCAGCAACAGCTGGACCAGCGGAAGCAGCGGCAGCGGAAACGCCGAATTTTTCTTCGAAAGCTTTGATCAGCTCAACAACCTGCAGAACCGACATTTCAGCTACGGCGTTGAGGATATCGTCTTGGGAGATAGACATTGCTGTATTTCCTGAATTGGGGGACGGCCTACGCGGCCATCGAAATAAACAAAAATACGCGAAAGAATTTGCTCAGCCTTAGGCTGCGGCAGCTTCTTTTTGCTCGCGAACTGCAGCCAGAGTACGAGCCAGCTTGCTGGTAGCGCCTTGAATCACGCTCATCAGCTGCGAAATAGCTTCGTTACGGGTCGGCAGTGTTGCCAGTACGTCGATTTGGTTAGCTGCGAGGAACTTGCCCTCGAACGCAGCTGCCTTGATCTCGAACTTATCCTGACTCTTGGCGAACTCCTTGAACAAACGGGCAGCAGCGCCTGGATGGTCCTTGGAGAACGCGATCAGAGTCGGGCCAGTGAACACGTCGTTGAGAACACTGTATTCAGTGTCAGCAACAGCGCGCTTGAGCAGGGTGTTACGTACAACACGTACGTATACGCCAGCTTCACGAGCCTCTTTACGGAGTCCGGTCATAGCGCTTACTGTCACACCACGGGCATCAGCCACGACAGCGGACAGAGCAGCTTTGGCAGCCTCGTTGACTTCAGCGACGATGGCCTTCTTGTCTTCGAGATTAATTGCCACGGGTTTAACTCCTGCTTGTTACCGTTTCATCCGGCCTAGGCCTGATGTCGTTTTGGTGTCTGATTCGGTAAGGAACCGGGAGCACCATCTGCGTAGGCTTGTTGGTTTAAGACTTGCGTCGCCTACGGTCTTGGATAGCCCCCGCCAGGCAGGGACCCCAATCTTTCAATTGACGCAATCGCTCGCGCCAACCTGTGTCTTATACGTCCAGCGAGCCTTGGTCGATGACCAGACCTGGGCCCATAGTGGTGCTCAGGGTAACGCGCTTGACGTAGATACCTTTCGAGGAAGCAGGCTTGATACGCTTCAGATCAGCGATCAGGGCTTCAACGTTTTCCTTCAGCTTGACGGCATCAAAGCCGACTTTGCCAACGGAGGTGTGAATGATGCCGTTTTTGTCGGTGCGATAACGAACCTGACCAGCCTTGGCGTTTTTAACCGCGGTAGCTACGTCTGGCGTTACGGTGCCGACTTTAGGGTTAGGCATCAGGCCGCGTGGACCCAGGATCTGACCCAACTGACCTACAACGCGCATTGCATCCGGGGAAGCAATAACAACGTCATAGTTCAGGTCGCCGCCTTTCATTTCGGCAGCCAGGTCGTCCATACCAACGCGATCGGCGCCAGCGGCCAGAGCAGCTTCGGCGGCCGGGCCTTGGGTGAAGACAGCAACACGTACAGTCTTGCCAGTACCGTGTGGCAGCACAGTAGCGCTACGAACGACCTGGTCGGATTTACGTGGGTCAACACCCAGGTTCACAGCAACGTCAACGGACTCGCTGAACTTGACAGTCGACAGCTCGGTCAGCAGGGCAGCAGCGTCTACAAAGTTGTAGGACTTGCCCGCTTCGATTTTGCCGGCGATAGCCTTTTGGCGCTTGGTCAGCTTAGCCATTACACACCCTCCACGTTAAGGCCCATGCTACGAGCAGAACCGGCGATGGTACGCACGGCTGCATCCATATCAGCTGCAGTCAGATCCGCGTTTTTGGTTTTCGCGATTTCTTCCAGCTGAGCACGAGTTACGGTGCCAACCTTAACGGTGTTCGGACGAGCGGAACCGCTAGTCAGACCAGCAGCTTTCTTCAGAAGAACCGAAGCCGGAGTCGACTTGGTTTCGAAAGTGAAGCTACGGTCGCTGTATACAGTGATGATCACTGGAGTCGGCAGACCTGGCTCAATACCCTGAGTACGGGCGTTGAAGGCCTTGCAGAATTCCATGATGTTCACGCCGTGCTGACCCAGAGCTGGGCCGACGGGTGGGCTAGGGTTGGCCTGAGCGGCCTTCACTTGCAGCTTGATGTAAGCGGTAATCTTCTTGGCCATGAGGCACTCCAATTACGGGTTCAAGCGCCTCGAAAGGCTCCCCGGTTACTTGCGCGTTTATCCCAGTGACGACAAAACCCCACAGCCTAGGCTGTGGGGTTGGGATGCTTGCTCAGCTAGACCTTCTCGACCTGGCTGAACTCCAACTCTACCGGAGTAGAGCGACCGAAAATGAGCACCGCCACTTGGATCCGGCTCTTTTCGTAGTTAACTTCTTCGACAGTGCCGTTGAAATCAGCAAACGGACCATCTGTGACACGAACAACCTCGCCTGGCTCGAACAATGTCTTCGGCTTAGGCTTGTCGCTACCGTCAGCAACACGACGCAGAATTGCTTCCGCCTCTTTATCGGTGATCGGCGCAGGCTTATCGGCAGTACCACCAATGAAGCCCATGACGCGAGGAGTGTCCTTGACCAAGTGCCAAGTACCTTCGTTCATGTCCATCTGCACCAGCACGTAGCCAGGAAAGAACTTACGTTCACTCTTGCGCTTCTGGCCATTCCGCATTTCAACCACTTCTTCAGTGGGAACCAGAATTTCGCCGAAGCCATCTTCCATGCCTGCCAGCTTTACGCGCTCCAGCAAAGAGCGCATAACATGCTTCTCGTAACCCGAGTAAGCATGCACAACGTACCAACGCTTAGCCACGGGACACCCTTAGCCAACAATCAAGGAAACAAGCCAGCCGAGCAGGGAATCGAGCCCCCACAACAGCAACGCCATAACCAGAACAACAGCCACGACAATCAATGTGGTCTGTGTGGTTTCTTGGCGAGTCGGCCAAACGACTTTACGAATTTCAGTGCGAGCTTCCTTTACCAGGACCGCGAAGGACTTGCCCTTGACAGTCTGCAGACCTACAAAGGCGGCAACAGCAGCAAGGGCGAGCAAAGCGAGAACGCGGTACAGGATCGGCGAAGCAGAATAGTACTGATTGCCGACAACGCCTACGACCACCAAGGCGACTACAGCGAGCCACTTGACCAGATCGAAACGAGAGCTTTGAGCTTCAGCCTTAGGAGTCATCTATGAAGATCCTGTGAAAAGAAAGCCAGACACACCACGTGAATCTGGCAGGTCAGGAGGGAATCGAACCCCCAACCTACGGTTTTGGAGACCGTCGCTCTGCCAATTGAGCTACTGACCTAAAACAAAATCAGGCCGACCATTATGCAGGCCTGAAAAAGACTTTACAACAACCAACCCCAACAGACTTGAAATCACTGACATCCAACGCCAGAAACAGCACGATACAAGCCGAGGCAGCTGTTAAAACAAAGGCAGATATTTTCATATCTGCCTTGTTATATGGAGCTCTTGAGCGGATTTGAACCGCTGACCTCACCCTTACCAAGGGTGTGCTCTACCAACTGAGCTACAAGAGCAAAACACCTTGCACAACCTGCAAACTTGGAGCGGGTAGCGGGAATCGAACCCGCATCATCAGCTTGGAAGGCTGAGGTTCTACCACTAAACTATACCCGCGGAGCTTGCAGCTCACGCTAAAATGGTGGAGGGGGAAGGATTCGAACCTTCGAAGTCGTAGACGTCAGATTTACAGTCTGATCCCTTTGGCCGCTCGGGAACCCCTCCTAAGCGAGCCGGCATTTTACATCACGCCGACCTTCTGTCAAGCATTTTCTCATTTAAATTATGAGGTTAGCTGCGTTGACGTTGCTTCGCATCAAAAGCCTTAAAGGTCTTCACTGCGAAGCGGGCGCCATTCTATGCAAACTATTGGAGAGTTGCAATGCCTTCGCACAGCATTATTTTATGTTTTAACTCATTGAATTCCTTAGCAAGGTTTTCAAAGGGCAGATCATCCGCCAGGCGCCTGCTTTCAGGGGACACTCGGAGCCAATAACCGGTTGCTTCAGGCATGCTCAGCAATTGGACCTTGACCTTTATATCCAGGCTCGTGAGGCGCTGTTCCAAGGATTGCGCCTGGCGCTGATCGGCAAACCCGCCAATGTACAAGCAGGTATTTTGCGTGTCGGACGATTTCGCACGATCCCTGCGAGCCACCGAATCGGAAGATTCACTCAGCAGTTTTATATCCTGCTGGGAGCCACGATAAAGACTCAGAGGAGTGACATCCTTGGCGCGCAACGGCGCCTCTTGCTGATGCCATATGTAATAGAAGACATTAAGAATCAGTAGAAGCAGAAACAACCAACGCATAAGCACCTCAGGGCAAAGGGCACGCCATTGCCAGGCCAATAAATACCAGATCCGGCACAAGCCGTGCCTGCGGCACAGCGTCAAAGACCAGGTCAGCATCTCCGCCAGTCAGGAATACCGTGAAGTCATCCCCCCAATAACGCCTGGCGAGCTCGATCTGGGTGAGCACAAACCCTCTCAGCATCAGCGTACAGCCACGCTCGACCGCCTCGACCGTTGTACGCCCAGGCGACAGGCGCTCCAGAGCGCGCTCAGCGGACGCATCGTCGTAGCGTATCTTGCGCGTATGGGTACGCAGCTGGTTGCGCATGAGCGGCAGGCCAGGACAAATGAAGCCTCCCAAATGCTTGCCATCGGCATCAATGAAATCTGCAGTCGCCGCCGTCCCAAAATCCAACACCAGGCAAGGACCGGACGCTAGCTTGTACCCTCCAAGGATTGCCAGCCAACGGTCCAGACCAAGCCGCTCGAAGTCCTCATAGCCATTGCGAACGCCCGCCATTTCCACCGCCGACGTGGCACACGAGACAGTAATGCCAAAAGCGTCAATCAATGTCTCGACCAGCTTGTCCGTTTCCTCCAGGGCGCGAACACTCACCAGTCGGCAACGCGTCAGCGCCATGTCCGGCACCGCATTCAAACTCTCAATCAATGCCACATTCGAACCGACCACGCCCTCCGCAAAGGCGCTCACCCTGTCGATATTCAGCACTCGCCATTTGATAAAGCTATTCCCACAGTCGAGCTCAAGAATCATCACGCAACCTCAGGCTTAACTCACCACCGCTGTATGTTTTTTCGACACCGTCTACGTCCAGGCGCAACGCTCCTTGACGATCAACACCGAGCACCACTCCATCAACACGATTCACACCCGCGATAAGTGATACCGCGCGCCCTTGCCACGCATGATTTTGCTCCCACTCCTCCTGGAGGGCCGCAAAGCCAGATACCCTGTGCCGATCGAGGTAGCGCTGCAGTTGCAGGCTAACCTGGGCCACCAGAGCATTACGATCAGCAGCAGATCCTGTCTCGAGCTGCATCGATGTCCATTGCTGATCAACCTCAGCAGCTCTCTGCATGTTCACATTGATCCCGATACCGATTACCACGTGACAGATATCCGCCGGATCCCCAATCAACTCCAGCAATATCCCCGCGATTTTCTTGCGCCCGACCAATACGTCATTGGGCCATTTCAAGACGGCATCCTGAACACCTGACTCTCGCAGAGCCTGAATGACCGCCAAGCCAACAACAAGACTTAGCCCTTCCAGTTGCCGGAGGCCATCCTCAATACGCAGTACCAGGCTGTAATAGATGTTTTGGGCGAACGGGCTGACCCACTTTCGGCCGCGCCTACCGCGCCCAGCCATTTGCTGCTCAGCTAATACCAGGAAAGGCACAGCCCGCGCGACATCAACCATGCGCAACGCCTCTGCGTTGGTGGAATCAATCGAGTCGTAGATATGGATGGGCCAGGACAACGACGGTGCACTTCGCGTAATCCCTTCAGCATTCAGAAACACCAGTGGCGACGCTAACTGGTACCCCTTACCACGCACCTTATGAATAGGTAGATTCAATTCAGCCTCAAGAAGCTGAAGCTGCTTCCACACGGCACTGCGACTAACGCCCAGGACGGCACCCAGCGCCTCTCCGGAATGGAATCGGCCATCTTTCAGAAGTTCTAACAGCGTAAGCATGCAGGTATCGCCTCACAATAAGGCACGCATGATAGCCATGCGAAGAGGCATTGCATAGAAAGGCCGCCTTCGCCAAGCCGCAGTGAACGCTCTTCATGCTTTTCAAGCGCCCAAAACAAAACCCCTGTTTGCGTTAGCAAACAGGGGTTCTGGAATTTAATCTTGACGATGACCTACTCTCACATGGGGAAACCCCACACTACCATCGGCGATGCATCGTTTCACTGCTGAGTTCGGGATGGGATCAGGTGGTTCCAATGCTCTATGGTCGTCAAGAAATTCGGGTACTGAGTCGTGACCACATGGCCTCGCTTCAGCAAATTGGGTATGTGACAGCAATCGGTGTTTTGTGAGCGTCGAACTTTCGGTTCATCTCGTCTTCACACACCGCAATCTGATGCTCGTTAGAGTAGTCAAATTGCTTGGGTGTTATATGGTCAAGCCTCACGGGCAATTAGTATTGGTTAGCTCAACGCCTCACAGCGCTTACACACCCAACCTATCAACGTCGTAGTCTTCGACGGCCCTTCAGGGAACTCAAGGTTCCAGTGAGATCTCATCTTGAGGCTAGTTTCCCGCTTAGATGCTTTCAGCGGTTATCTATTCCGAACATAGCTACCCGGCAATGCCACTGGCGTGACAACCGGAACACCAGAGGTTCGTCCACTCCGGTCCTCTCGTACTAGGAGCAGCCCCTCTCAAATCTCAAACGTCCACGGCAGATAGGGACCGAACTGTCTCACGACGTTCTAAACCCAGCTCGCGTACCACTTTAAATGGCGAACAGCCATACCCTTGGGACCGGCTTCAGCCCCAGGATGTGATGAGCCGACATCGAGGTGCCAAACACCGCCGTCGATATGAACTCTTGGGCGGTATCAGCCTGTTATCCCCGGAGTACCTTTTATCCGTTGAGCGATGGCCCTTCCATACAGAACCACCGGATCACTAAGACCTACTTTCGTACCTGCTCGACGTGTCTGTCTCGCAGTCAAGCGCGCTTTTGCCTTTATACTCTACGACCGATTTCCGACCGGTCTGAGCGCACCTTCGTACTCCTCCGTTACTCTTTAGGAGGAGACCGCCCCAGTCAAACTACCCACCATACACTGTCCTCGATCCGGATAACGGACCTGAGTTAGAACCTCAAAGTTGCCAGGGTGGTATTTCAAGGTTGGCTCCACGCAGACTGGCGTCCACGCTTCAAAGCCTCCCACCTATCCTACACAAGCAAATTCAAAGTCCAGTGCAAAGCTATAGTAAAGGTTCACGGGGTCTTTCCGTCTAGCCGCGGATACACTGCATCTTCACAGCGATTTCAATTTCACTGAGTCTCGGGTGGAGACAGCGCCGCCATCGTTACGCCATTCGTGCAGGTCGGAACTTACCCGACAAGGAATTTCGCTACCTTAGGACCGTTATAGTTACGGCCGCCGTTTACCGGGGCTTCGATCAAGAGCTTCGCGTTAGCTAACCCCATCAATTAACCTTCCGGCACCGGGCAGGCGTCACACCCTATACGTCCACTTTCGTGTTTGCAGAGTGCTGTGTTTTTAATAAACAGTCGCAGCGGCCTGGTATCTTCGACCGGCATGAGCTTACGGAGCAAGTCCTTCACCCTCACCGGCGCACCTTCTCCCGAAGTTACGGTGCCATTTTGCCTAGTTCCTTCACCCGAGTTCTCTCAAGCGCCTTGGTATTCTCTACCCAACCACCTGTGTCGGTTTGGGGTACGGTTCCTGGTTACCTGAAGCTTAGAAGCTTTTCTTGGAAGCATGGCATCAACCACTTCGTCATCTAAAAGATGACTCGTCATCAGCTCTCGGCCTTAGAATCCCGGATTTACCTAAGATTCCAGCCTACCACCTTAAACTTGGACAACCAACGCCAAGCTGGCCTAGCCTTCTCCGTCCCTCCATCGCAATAACCAGAAGTACAGGAATATTAACCTGTTTTCCATCGACTACGCTTTTCAGCCTCGCCTTAGGGACCGACTAACCCTGCGTCGATTAACGTTGCGCAGGAAACCTTGGTCTTTCGGCGTGGGTGTTTTTCACACCCATTGTCGTTACTCATGTCAGCATTCGCACTTCTGATACCTCCAGCAAGCTTCTCAACTCACCTTCACAGGCTTACAGAACGCTCCTCTACCGCATCACTTACGTGATACCCGTAGCTTCGGTGTATGGTTTGAGCCCCGTTACATCTTCCGCGCAGGCCGACTCGACTAGTGAGCTATTACGCTTTCTTTAAAGGGTGGCTGCTTCTAAGCCAACCTCCTAGCTGTCTAAGCCTTCCCACATCGTTTCCCACTTAACCATAACTTTGGGACCTTAGCTGACGGTCTGGGTTGTTTCCCTTTTCACGACGGACGTTAGCACCCGCCGTGTGTCTCCCATGCTCGGCACTTGTAGGTATTCGGAGTTTGCATCGGTTTGGTAAGTCGGGATGACCCCCTAGCCGAAACAGTGCTCTACCCCCTACAGTGATACATGAGGCGCTACCTAAATAGCTTTCGAGGAGAACCAGCTATCTCCGAGCTTGATTAGCCTTTCACTCCGATCCACAGGTCATCCGCTAACTTTTCAACGGTAGTCGGTTCGGTCCTCCAGTTAGTGTTACCCAACCTTCAACCTGCCCATGGATAGATCGCCCGGTTTCGGGTCTATTCCCAGCGACTAGACGCCCTATTAAGACTCGCTTTCGCTACGCCTCCCCTATTCGGTTAAGCTCGCCACTGAAAATAAGTCGCTGACCCATTATACAAAAGGTACGCAGTCACCCAACAAAGTGGGCTCCCACTGCTTGTACGCATACGGTTTCAGGATCTATTTCACTCCCCTCTCCGGGGTTCTTTTCGCCTTTCCCTCACGGTACTAGTTCACTATCGGTCAGTCAGTAGTATTTAGCCTTGGAGGATGGTCCCCCCATATTCAGACAAAGTTTCTCGTGCTCCGTCCTACTCGATTTCATGACTAAGAGATTTTCGCGTACAGGGCTATCACCCACTATGGCCGCACTTTCCAGAGCGTTCCGCTAATCTCAAAGCCACTTAAGGGCTAGTCCCCGTTCGCTCGCCACTACTAAGGGAATCTCGGTTGATTTCTTTTCCTCAGGGTACTTAGATGTTTCAGTTCCCCTGGTTCGCCTCTTACGCCTATGTATTCAGCGTAAGATAACCATCTTATGATGGCTGGGTTCCCCCATTCAGACATCTCCGGATCAAAGTCTGTTTGCCGACTCCCCGAAGCTTTTCGCAGGCTACCACGTCTTTCATCGCCTCTGACTGCCAAGGCATCCACCGTATGCGCTTCTTCACTTGACCATATAACCCCAAGCAATCTGGTTATACTGTGAAGACAACATTCGCCGAAAATTCGAATTTCTCGTTAAGAGAACTCACAAATTTTACCTTAGCCTGAGCCGTTACCAGTGAAAGTAACGTTCAGTCTATCTTTCTATCACATACCCAAATTTTTAAAGAACGAACTAGTCAAAGACTAGAAATCAACATTCACCATCACAACGATGGAATGCTCATTTCTAAGCTTTCTACAAACAGAAGCAGTAGTGGTGGAGCCAAACGGGATCGAACCGTTGACCTCCTGCGTGCAAGGCAGGCGCTCTCCCAGCTGAGCTATGGCCCCATAACAAAATTGGTGGGTCTGGGCAGATTCGAACTGCCGACCTCACCCTTATCAGGGGTGCGCTCTAACCAACTGAGCTACAGACCCAATTTCGAGCGCGTAACTGATTAGCTAAGAGCTATCAGCTTGGAGCTTAAAGCTGCTTCTATCGTCTTCTTCAATGAATCAAGCAATTCGTGTGGGAACTTATGGAGCAGCTGATGTCGTCGATTAAGGAGGTGATCCAGCCGCAGGTTCCCCTACGGCTACCTTGTTACGACTTCACCCCAGTCATGAATCACACCGTGGTAACCGTCCTCCCGAAGGTTAGACTAGCTACTTCTGGTGCAACCCACTCCCATGGTGTGACGGGCGGTGTGTACAAGGCCCGGGAACGTATTCACCGCGACATTCTGATTCGCGATTACTAGCGATTCCGACTTCACGCAGTCGAGTTGCAGACTGCGATCCGGACTACGATCGGTTTTGTGGGATTAGCTCCACCTCGCGGCTTGGCAACCCTCTGTACCGACCATTGTAGCACGTGTGTAGCCCAGGCCGTAAGGGCCATGATGACTTGACGTCATCCCCACCTTCCTCCGGTTTGTCACCGGCAGTCTCCTTAGAGTGCCCACCATAACGTGCTGGTAACTAAGGACAAGGGTTGCGCTCGTTACGGGACTTAACCCAACATCTCACGACACGAGCTGACGACAGCCATGCAGCACCTGTCTCAATGTTCCCGAAGGCACCAATCTATCTCTAGAAAGTTCATTGGATGTCAAGGCCTGGTAAGGTTCTTCGCGTTGCTTCGAATTAAACCACATGCTCCACCGCTTGTGCGGGCCCCCGTCAATTCATTTGAGTTTTAACCTTGCGGCCGTACTCCCCAGGCGGTCAACTTAATGCGTTAGCTGCGCCACTAAGAGCTCAAGGCTCCCAACGGCTAGTTGACATCGTTTACGGCGTGGACTACCAGGGTATCTAATCCTGTTTGCTCCCCACGCTTTCGCACCTCAGTGTCAGTGTTGGTCCAGGTGGTCGCCTTCGCCACTGGTGTTCCTTCCTATATCTACGCATTTCACCGCTACACAGGAAATTCCACCACCCTCTACCACACTCTAGTCAGTCAGTTTTGAATGCAGTTCCCAGGTTGAGCCCGGGGATTTCACATCCAACTTAACAAACCACCTACGCGCGCTTTACGCCCAGTAATTCCGATTAACGCTTGCACCCTCTGTATTACCGCGGCTGCTGGCACAGAGTTAGCCGGTGCTTATTCTGTCGGTAACGTCAAAACAATCACGTATTAGGTAACTGCCCTTCCTCCCAACTTAAAGTGCTTTACAATCCGAAGACCTTCTTCACACACGCGGCATGGCTGGATCAGGCTTTCGCCCATTGTCCAATATTCCCCACTGCTGCCTCCCGTAGGAGTCTGGACCGTGTCTCAGTTCCAGTGTGACTGATCATCCTCTCAGACCAGTTACGGATCGTCGCCTTGGTGAGCCATTACCTCACCAACTAGCTAATCCGACCTAGGCTCATCTGATAGCGCAAGGCCCGAAGGTCCCCTGCTTTCTCCCGTAGGACGTATGCGGTATTAGCGTCCGTTTCCGGACGTTATCCCCCACTACCAGGCAGATTCCTAGGCTTTACTCACCCGTCCGCCGCTCTCAAGAGAAGCAAGCTTCTCTCTACCGCTCGACTTGCATGTGTTAGGCCTGCCGCCAGCGTTCAATCTGAGCCATGATCAAACTCTTCAGTTCAAACATCTTTGGGTTTTTAAGAAACCCTAAACTTGGCTCAGCAATCGTTGGTTATTCTTTGATTTCTCGCGGAGTAACTTGTGATGCTGATAATCTTGTTGACTATCAGTCTGACTCCACAAGCACCCACACGAATTGCTTGATTCAGTTGTTAAAGAGCGGTTGGTTAAGATGTTTCGTCTCAACCGAGGCGCGCATTCTACAGCAGCCTCATTTGCTGTCAAGTGGTTATTTTCAGAAGTTTTCGAAGATTTCTTCAACAACTTCAACCACTTGCGCTTGCGATCTCTCGTAAGCGGGAGGCGAATTCTACAGCGTTACACGCTGCTGTCAACACCTCTTTTTCAACTTCCTTTTGGCTTCGATGAACTGAAGCGGCCTGCTGTCGAAACCTACTTAACTCATTGTTTACCAAGGAGTTTTCCGTTTCGACTGCGCCGGAAGTGGGGCGAATTATAGAGAGATATAATTCGCCGTCAACCCCTAATTAGAGACTTATTCGGATTTGAGCGTAATACGCGCAAATGCCTTCTTCCCCGCCTGGCAAACGTGGGTAGCGCCCAGCTCGTATATAAAAGTGCGATCGACCACTTCACCATCTATGCGCACACCACCCGAACCGAGCAGGTCACGCGCCACCGCAGAGTTCTTCACCAACCCTGCCTTATTAAGGACTGCCGCGATCGGCATCGCCTCAGCCGCAGTCAATTCGATCTCCGGCAGGTCGTCCGGCAACTCGCCATCCTTCATGCGATTGCCCGCCGCACGGTGAGCGTTGGCCGCAGCCTCTTCACCATGAAAGCGCGCCACGATCTCTTCGGCCAGCTTGATCTTCACATCACGCGGGTTGGCACCCGCCTCCACATCAGCACGCAACGCATTGATCTCATCCATCGAGCGAAAGCTCAGCAATTCGAAGTAACGCCACATCAACGAATCCGGAATGGAAACCAGCTTGCCGTACATCACGCCCGGCGCTTCCTGGATACCCACATAATTACCCAGGGACTTGGACATCTTCTTGACGCCGTCCAAACCCTCCAGCAACGGCATGGTCAGAATGCACTGCGCTTCCTGCCCATAGGCGCGCTGCAGCTCACGCCCCATCAACAGGTTGAACTTCTGATCCGTCCCGCCCAGCTCAACATCCGCACGCAAAGCCACCGAGTCATACCCCTGGACCAGCGGGTAAAGAAACTCATGGATCGCGATCGGCTGATTGGTGGAGTAGCGCTTGTCGAAGTCATCACGCTCAAGCATGCGTGCGACGGTGTACTGCGACGTCAGGCGAATGAAATCCGCCGGCCCCATCTGGTCCATCCAGGTGGAATTGAAAGCCACCTCGGTTTTGGCCGGATCAAGGATTTTGAACACTTGGGTCTTGTAGGTCTCGGCATTGTCGAGAACCTGCTCGCGCGTCAGCGGTGGGCGCGTTGCGCTCTTGCCGCTCGGGTCGCCGATCATCCCGGTGAAGTCACCAATAAGGAAGATGACCTGATGCCCCAAGTCCTGGAACTGACGCAGCTTATTAATAAGCACGGTATGGCCAAGGTGCAGGTCCGGCGCGGTAGGGTCAAAGCCTGCCTTGATACGCAGGGGCTGGCCACGCTTGAGCTTTTCTATCAGCTCGGCCTCGACCAACAGTTCTTCCGCACCACGTTTTATCAGCGCTAGCTGCTCTTCAACCGACTTCATAACAGACCCGCAAGGCTCAGATTCAAAAGGGAACCAACCATACAAGATCAGGGACTAATTACAAGTTTTGCCCTGTGAACGGACACCATTGCGCAAGCCCAGCATTCGCGAGCTTGCGCCACAGATGATTTGGTTATATTTTATACAGTTATTTCATCTTCATCATGTCATTCATCTTTTCCATTTCATCTTCAAAGTCAAAATACTTATGACCACTGAACCGTCTAAAGCGCCGCCGCTTTACCCGAAGACCCACCTGCTCGCCGCAAGTGGTATCGCCGCCCTTCTCAGCCTGGCACTCCTGGTATTCCCTTCCAGTGACGTAGAAGCCAAACGAACATCCCTAAGCCTTGACCTGGAAAGTCCCGTTGAGCAACTGACACAAGATCAAGACGCTTCCGACGCGCAACAAGCCACAAATACCCCGACCGAGTCTCCGTTCGCGCAGATTGAAGACACCCCGCAAGAGACTCAAAACGCTGCTCAGGACAAGCCCGCAGCCGTCGCGCCCAAGAACGCCCAGCATCGCGAAGTGATCGTGAGCAAAGGTGACACACTGTCAACACTGTTCGAAAAGGTCGGATTGCCCGCCGCCACCGTCAATGACGTCCTCGCCACCGATAAGCAAGCCAAGCAGTTCACCCAGCTCAAACATGGCCAGAAGCTTGAATTCGAACTGACGCCCGACGGCCAACTGAATAACCTGCACACCACTATCAGCGACCTGGAAAGCATCAGCCTGAGCAAAAGCGCCAAGGGTTTTGCCTTCAATCGCATCACCACCAAGCCGGTCATGCGTTCTGCCTACGTACACGGCGTGATCAACAGCTCGCTGTCGCAATCCGCCGCCCGTGCCGGCCTGTCCCACAGCATGACCATGGACATGGCCAGCGTATTTGGCTACGACATCGACTTCGCCCAGGACATACGCCAGGGTGACGAATTCGATGTGATCTACGAACAGAAAGTCGCCAATGGCAAAGTAGTCGGCACCGGCAATATTCTCTCTGCGCGCTTCACAAACCGTGGCAAGACCTACACCGCCGTGCGCTACACCAACAAACAGGGCAACAGCAGCTACTACACGGCTGACGGCAACAGCATGCGCAAGGCGTTCATCCGTACACCGGTGGACTTCGCCCGTATTAGCTCGCGTTTCTCCATGGGTCGCAAGCATCCAATTCTGAACAAAATCCGCGCCCACAAAGGTGTCGACTACGCCGCTCCGCGTGGCACGCCAATCAAGGCAGCCGGCGACGGCAAGGTCCTGTTGGCCGGGCGTCGCGGTGGTTACGGCAACACGGTGATCATCCAGCACGGCAATACCTACCGCACGCTGTATGGCCACATGCAAGGGTTCGCCAAGGGCGTGAAAACCGGTGGAAACGTGAAGCAGGGCCAAGTGATCGGCTATATCGGCACGACTGGCCTGTCCACCGGGCCGCACTTGCACTATGAATTCCAGGTCAACGGTGTCCACGTTGATCCACTGGGCCAGAAGCTGCCGATGGCCGACCCCATCGCCAAGGCAGAGCGAGCGCGCTTTATGCAGCAAAGCCAACCGTTGATGGCCCGCATGGATCAGGAACGCTCCACCCTGCTGGCTTCGGCGAAGCGTTAAGGTATGCCGCGCTATATAGGTGTGATGTCCGGGACCAGCCTCGATGGCCTGGACATTGCCCTCATCGAGCAGGATTCGACGCTCAACCTGATCGCCACCCACTACACCCCCATGCCTGCCACGCTGCGCGCCGAGCTACTCAGCCTGTGCGCCAGCGGGGCGGATGAGATTGCCCGCTCGGCCATCGCCCAACAGTCCTGGGTAACACTCGCCGCCCAAGGCATCCACGCCTTGCTGGCCCGGCAAAACCTCACCTCTCATGACATCCGTGCGATTGGCAGCCATGGGCAGACCATCCGCCATGAACCCGCCCGGGGCTTTACGGTACAGATCGGCAACCCGGCATTGCTCGCCGAGCTGACGGGCATCACGGTGGTCAGCGACTTCCGCAGCCGCGACGTCGCCGCAGGTGGCCAGGGCGCGCCCTTGGTACCGGCCTTTCACGAGGCGCTGTTCGGTGAACGTGCCGGCAACCGTGCCGTGCTGAATGTCGGTGGTTTCAGCAACCTGAGCCTGATAGAAACCGGCAAACCTGTATCGGGCTTTGACTGCGGCCCGGGCAATGTCTTGCTGGACGCGTGGATTGATCATCAACGCGGCGAGCCGTTTGATCGTGACGGGCAATGGGCAGCCAGTGGCAAGGTTCAGCCGCAGTTACTCAACACGCTGCTCAGCGATGCTTTTTTCGCGACCAAAGGGCCGAAAAGTACCGGAAGAGAAGTGTTCAACCTGAACTGGCTGCAGCACCATCTCGGCGGGTTGCCGGCGTTTCTTCCCGAGGATGTGCAAGCCACATTGCTCGAGCTGACCGCCCTGACCATCGTCGAATCCCTGCAAAGCGCTCAACACCAGACCGACACCCTGCTGGTCTGCGGCGGTGGCGCCCATAACGGGACACTGATGAATCGACTGGCTGCACTGCTACCGTCCACCCAGGTCAGTAGCACAGCCACCTATGGCGTAGACCCGGACTGGGTGGAAGCCATGGCCTTCGCCTGGCTGGCCCATTGCTGCCTGGAAGGCATCGCCGCGAACCGTCCGAGCGTCACCGGTGCTCGCGGGCTGCGGGTGCTGGGCGCGATCTACCCCGCCTGATCCCCAGACAGCACAACGCCGCTTGGTTAATCAAAGCCAAGCGGCGTTCTTTATCCGTGCAGGTCAGGCGTTCGATCAGATCGAGAACGAAGACCCGCAACCACAGGTAGTCGTGGCGTTGGGGTTCTTGATCACGAAACGCGACCCTTCCAGCCCTTCCTGATAATCCACTTCAGCCCCTGCCAGGTACTGGAAGCTCATCGGATCCACCACCAGGCTCACGCCCTCGCGCTCAACGATGGTGTCATCGTCGGCCACATCTTCATCGAAGGTAAAACCGTACTGAAACCCTGAACAACCGCCGCCCGTAACAAATACGCGCAGCTTCAAGCGATCATTACCCTCTTCATCGACCAGGCTCTTCACCTTGTGCGCAGCACCGTGGGTGAATTGCAAAGCCGTGGGGGTGAAGGATTCAACGCTCATGCTGATAATCTCCCGGCGTAGCGCCGTCATATGCGTAATAGCGAGCATTATCCGCTTCTCCTAGAAAAGCGGTCAACTATTATGCGGAGCAGCGGCAAGCTTCAAGCCTTAAGCTACACGCTTGCCGCTGACAACTTGAAGCTTGCCGCTGCTTTAAGGCAGCATCCCTGCGTGGGACAGGCCGAGCTTCTCATCCAGGCCAAACAGGATGTTCATATTCTGCACCGCCTGGCCCGACGCGCCCTTGACCAGGTTGTCGATCACCGACAGCACCACCACCAGGTCGCCGTCCTGCGGACGATGCACCGCAATCCGGCACACGTTGGCGCCGCGCACACTGCGGGTTTCCGGATGGCTGCCCGCCGGCATCACGTCGACGAACGGCTCATTGGCATAACGCTTTTCGAACAATGCCTGCAGGTCAACCGACCGATCGACAACCGCCGCGTACAAGGTGGAGTGAATCCCACGGATCATCGGCGTCAGGTGCGGGACGAAGGTCAGGCCCACGTCCTTACCCGCAGCGCGGCGCAGCCCCTGACGGATCTCAGGCAAATGACGATGCCCTTTGACCGCATACGCCTTCATGCTTTCCGACGTCTCGGAATACAGCGAACCTACCGCAGCACCGCGACCGGCGCCGCTGACACCGGACTTGCAGTCCGCGATCAAACGCGAGGCGTCCGCCAGGCCTGCTTCCAGCAACGGCAGGAAACCCAGCTGAGTCGCCGTCGGATAACAACCCGGCACCGCAATCAGGCGGGCCTGCCTGATCTGCTCACGATTGACTTCCGGCAAGCCGTACACCGCTTCTTCCAGCAACTCTGGCGCGCCGTGAGGCTGGCCGTACCATTTGGCCCACTCATCGGCATCCTGCAGGCGGAAGTCCGCGGACAGATCGATCACCTTGGTGCCCGCCGCCAACAGTTCACCGGCCAATGCATGCGCGACCCCGTGAGGCGTGGCGAAGAACACCACGTCACAGGCACCCAGTGTCTTGATGTCCGGCACGCTGAAGGCCAGGCCGTCGTAGTGGCCTCGCAGGTTCGGGTACATATCGGCCACGGCCAGGCCCGCCTCGGAGCGTGAAGTGATGACCACCACCTCAGCCTGCGGATGCTGAGCCAACAGACGCAGCAATTCGACACCGGTGTAACCCGTGCCGCCGACGATACCGACCTTGACCATAAACCTGCCCTCAACGAACCACTGGAAAGCCGTCGATAATAGGGGCCGTATCGTCCTGCGACAACCGCCAACGTGACGTACGGGCGCTTGAGCTACTACTATCTTCGCTACCGTGAACCTGGGAATAACTAAAAATGCTTTATCTATGGGTCAAAGCCTTCCATATCGTCAGCATCGTGTGCTGGTTTGCCGGGCTGTTCTACCTGCCACGCCTGTTTGTCTACCACGCCCAAAGCGAGGACACCGTCAGCAAGGAGCGCTTCAGCGTCATGGAGCGCAAGCTGTATCGCGGCATCATGGGCCCGGCGATGGTCGCCACGCTGGTCTTCGGCATCTGGTTGCTGGTGCTTAACCCCGGTATTTTCCAATCGGGCGCGTGGATCCACGCCAAGCTCACCCTGGTCGTCCTGTTGATCGGCTATCACCACATGTGCGGCGCGCAGGTAAAGCGCTTCGCCCGTGGTGAAAACAGCCGCAGCCATGTCTTTTATCGCTGGTTCAATGAAGTGCCGGTCCTGATATTGCTGGCAATCGTAATTCTGGTCGTGGTCAAACCGTTTTAACTTCAATTACTCGGGGGAACCTCCAATGTCGCTGCCCGCCCTGCTTGAACAACGCCTGCGCCTGCCCGTGGTGGCTGCCCCCATGTTCCTGATCTCAAACCCGCAACTGGTGCTGGCCTGCTGCCGCAACGGGGTGGTCGGCAGCTTCCCGGCACTCAACCAGCGCGAAAGCAGCGGCTTCAAGGCCTGGCTGGAGGAAATCGAAGCAGGCCTGGCGCAGCTGGATAACCCCGCCCCCTATGCCGTCAATCTGATCGCGCACAACAGCAACCCACGGCTTGAAGCCGACTTGGCCCTCTGCGTCGAGCACCAAGTGCCCATCGTCATCACCAGCCTTGGTGCCGTGAAGGAGTTGGTCGATGCAGTGCACAGCTACGGTGGCCTGGTGTTTCACGACGTCACCACCCGTCGTCATGCCGAAAAAGCCGCTGAAGCGGGCGTCGATGGATTGATCGCGGTCGCCGCCGGCGCAGGGGGTCACGCCGGCACCTGGAGTCCCTTTGCGCTGATTGCCGAGATACGCCAGTTCTTCGACAAAACCCTGCTGCTCGCCGGCTGTCTCAACCACGGTCGGGAAATTCTCGCCGCGCAACTGCTCGGCGCGGACCTGGCGTATCTCGGCACACGCTTTATCGGTACCACCGAAAGCCATGCACCGGATGCGTATAAAGAGATGCTGCTCACAGCGCGCGCCGCCGACATCGTGCACACTCCGGCTGTGTCCGGCGTGCCCGCAAGCTTCATGCGCCAGAGCCTGGAAAATGCCGGCTTTGATCTCGCTGCCCTTCAAGGAAAAGGTGAGGTCAACTTCGGCTCCAAGCTCAAACCGTTGAGCGATGAGGCCAAAGCATGGAAGACTGTATGGTCTGCCGGCCAAGGCGTCGGTGAGATCACTGATTTACCCGGCGTGGATGAACTCGTCGCACGCCTGGGCGCGCAATACCGCCAGGCACGCGAAGACGCAGCACAATTGCGCTGGCCACGTTGACCCAGATGCCAGGCCTGCCAAGTGAGCCGGCCTGCACAACCTCCCTGAAACAAGTGCCAAGGATGCCCGCATGAGCGACAACCGTTTCAAGATCGTGTTTGATGGAACCTTGCTCCCGGGTGTCGAAAGCACCACGGCCAAGCTGAACCTGGCCGAGCTGTTCAAGAGCGACGTCGAAGCCATTGAGAAACTCTTCACCGGCCGCCCGGTCGCGCTCAAACGCGACCTCTCGCGTCCGGACGCCGAAACCTACCTCACCGCGTTGAAAAACGCAGGGGTCGACGCGCGCATCGAAGCCGAACAACCCGTAGCGTTCAACCTTGCCGAAACCCACGAAACAGGCTCCTCTGCCTCGGACTATTCAAACTCCGCTGCATCGCCTTATGCACCACCACGCGCCGCCGTCGGCGATGACTTGCCGGAGTACTCCACGCTCAAGGTCTTCACTATCCACGGGCGTATCGGCCGCCTGCGCTACCTCGCCTGGACGCTCGCACTGACCGTCGCGATGCTGGTAGCTGGCGGGATCATCAGTACCGTGGGTTTCGCCGTGGCCACTGCTTCGCCGACGGTCGCGATCATTCTCGGCTCGTTGCTGGGCTTCGCGCTGTTTGTCGCACTCGTGGTCGTCAGCGTGCAAATCGGCGTGCAGCGCCTGCACGACCTGGGCTGGTCTGGCTGGCTGTACCTGCTGAACCTGGTTCCGCTGGTGAACAGCATTTTCCCTCTGTTGCTGTTGGTATTGCCAGGCAACACCGGCGCCAACCAGTACGGCGCACCTCCACCGCGCAACTCCACAGCGGTTAAAATCCTCGCTTCGTTGTGGCTGGCGTTCATCCCATTGATGCTCATCGTCGTGGTGACCCTGGGCATGAACGGCTACCTGGATCAACTCGAAGCCAACATGGGCAGCGGCTATGAAAGCAGCTCCATCACCACCGATGAAGATGCCGATCAAAGCGTCATCGATGAGCAAGAAGCTGCGCCAAGTGCTGACGACGCGGCTGAACCTGTAGACTCTCCAGAACAGTGAGGAAACGCCGGTGCCTGTGATGCCTCTGTCACAGGCACGGCGGCGTTGCGATGGAGAAAGGCATGACCCGTTACGCTCTGATCACCGGTGCCTCCAGTGGTATCGGCCTGGCTTTGGCCGAAGCCCTGGCCCGACGTGGCCGCAGCTTGATCCTGGTGGCCCGCCAGCGTGATCAGTTGGAAAGCATTGCAACCGAATTAACTCAACGTTTCGGCGTCGAGGTGCTGTTCCGTGCCTGTGACCTGGGCGAGCCACTGCGGTTATCGGGCTTTTTGCTGGAACTCGAAGAGGGTGAGCGGCAGATCGACCTGCTGGTCAACTGCGCCGGTATCGGCACCAGTGGGCCGTTCCTGGCCCAGGACTGGATGACCGAGCAGGACCTGATCGAAGTCAACATTCTCGCCCTGACCCGCATGTGTCACGCCTTGGGCAATGCCATGGCGCTGCATGGCGGCGGGCAGATTCTCAACGTCGCTTCGATTGCCGCCTTCCAGCCGGGCCCGTGGATGAGCAGTTACTACGCGAGCAAAGCCTATGTACTGCATTTTTCCGAAGGCCTGCGCGAGGAGCTCAAGACTTGTGGCATCAAGGTTTCGGTGCTTTGCCCAGGGCCCACGCGCACCGCTTTCTTCGGCACCGCGCAAATGGACACTGCAAAACTCGACCGCAGCCAGCAGTTGATGAGTGCCGAAGAAGTCGCGCTCTTCACCGTGCGTGCGCTGGAGAAGAACAAGGCGATCATCATTCCGGGGCGTCGCAATCGCTGGCTCGCCTTCAGCCCGCGCTTTAGCCCACGCTGGCTTACCCGAAAAATTGCCGGTGCGATCAATAAGGCCTATTGCCCGCGTTGAGCACCCCAGTACACTCACCCTCTCGTTCACCATGGAGAAACAGCTGTGGATACTCTGTTCACCAAGATCATCAATCGAGAAATACCTGCGAACATCATCTATGAAGATGACCAGGTACTGGCTTTTCACGATATCGCCCCGCAGGCGCCGGTGCATTTTCTGGTCATCCCGAAAAAGCACATTCGCACCCTCAACGACCTGACCGAGGACGATAAAGCCCTGGCTGGCCATATTCTGTTCACCGCCCAACGCCTGGCGGTGGAGCAAGGCTGCGAGAAAGGCTTTCGCGTGGTGATGAACTGCAACGAAGACGGCGGGCAAACCGTGTACCACATCCATATGCACGTGCTGGGTCAGCGCCAGATGAACTGGCCGCCGGGCTGAGTGCACCGGGGCAAATTGACTCAGCGCAAACGCGCCGTCCTCTCTTGCGGTAAACTGGCCGCCGAGATTCTTTCCGGAGGTCAGCATGACTACCCAACGTCACTACTCGCCGATTGACCGTCTGTTACTGCAAGCCGACACAGCCATGCGTACGCTGCTGCCATTCAGCGGCCAACCGTACCGCCCGTCACCGGCTATCGTGCAGCCGGACGCGCAGATGAGCGAGAGCGAGACCCGCCACGTGGCCGGCCTGATGCGTATCAACCATACCGGCGAAGTCTGTGCCCAGGCGTTGTACCAGGGCCAGGCCCTGACCGCCAAGTTGCCGCAGATACGCGCGGCGATGGAGCATGCGGCCGAGGAAGAGATCGACCACCTGGCTTGGTGCGAACAACGCATTCGCCAGTTGGGCAGTCATCCCAGTGTGCTGAACCCAGTGTTTTATGGCTTGTCGTTCGGGATTGGCGCCGCTGCCGGCCTGATCAGCGACAAGGTCAGCCTGGGTTTTGTCGCGGCAACCGAGCATCAGGTGTGCAAGCACCTGGACGAACACCTTGAACAGCTGCCGGCCGAGGACCAAAAGTCCCGGGCCATTCTCGAGCAGATGCGCATCGACGAAGAGCATCACGCAGAAAGCGCGCTGGATGCCGGCGGCTTTCGCTTCCCTGCGCCGGTGAGGTTCGGCATGAGCCTGTTGGCCAAGGTCATGACCAAAAGCACCTATAGAATTTGAAAGCACGAAGAGCGCAAAACCCGGTACCTGCGCAAGGGTGACGCGGAGCGTCAGGAGATGCATTCCCACGCGGAGCGTGGGAACGATCATGTAAAAAGGGCGCTATCAAAGCGCCCTTCTTTTTGCCCGTCGTTCTACGATCAACCCAACTCGATAATTTCGTAATCATGGGTGATGGCTACACCGGCCGCGCCGAGCATGATCGAGGCCGAGCAATATTTCTCTGCCGACAGCTCGATGGCACGCTTGACCTGCGCCTCCTTCAACGCCCGGCCCTTGACCACAAAATGCATATGAATCCTGGTAAACACCTTGGGATCTTCGGTGGCACGCTCGGCCTCCAGAAAGGCTTCGCAGCTTTCCACGGCCTGACGGGATTTTTTCAGGATACTGACCACGTCGAAATTGCTGCAACCGCCGACACCCAGCAGCAGCATTTCCATCGGGCGTACACCCAGGTTGCGGCCACCGGCTTCCGGCGGTCCGTCCATGACCACCACATGGCCACTGCCCGATTCACCGAGGAACATGGCTTCGCCCGCCCATTGGATGCGTGCCTTCATCGCCCAGACTCCACTGCTAAAAAAGGGTCGCCAGCTTAGCACAGGGCCTAAGGACAGCCGTGTACTGCATGAAAACGATCAATAACTGCGTTTGCGGGTGAAATACGTTAATCGAGTCAGAATGTGTCTGGTAAGCTGGCGCCAAATCAATGGCGCATTGCCATCCTTTGTACAGCGTACGTCAATGCCGGTATCGCTGATAAAAACAAATCCAACCCCATCGCGCAGTCTTTCGGGATACAACCATGGTTGCTCTTACTCCCACACCCAAGATCAAGAACCTCGACAAGCTGCTGATGCATTGCCAGCGCCGGCGTCATCCGGCCAAGCACAACATCATCTGCGCGGGCGAGCGCTCCGAAACCCTGTTCTTCATTATCAAGGGCTCGGTCACCATCCTGATCGAGGACGAAGACGGTCGCGAGATGATCATTGCCTACCTCAACACCGGGGACTTCTTTGGCGAGCTGGGACTGTTCGAGCAGGCGGGCAAGGAGCAGCAGCGCAGCGCCTGGGTACGCACCAAGGTGGAGTGCGAAGTGGCCGAGATCAGCTATACGAAATTTCGCGAACTGGCCCAACAGGATCCGGACATCCTGTATGCCTTGAGCGGGCAGATTGCCCAGCGCCTGCGGGATACCACGCGCAAGGTCGGCGACCTGGCATTCTTCGATGTGACCGGCCGTGTCGCTCGCTGCCTGCTGGAGCTGTGCAAGCAACCTGACGCCATGACCCACCCCGATGGCATGCAGATCAAAGTCACACGCCAGGAAATCGGGCGCATCGTGGGTTGTTCGCGGGAAATGGTGGGGCGCGTGCTCAAGGATCTGGAGGAGCGCAACCTGGTGCACGTCAAAGGCAAGACGATGGTGGTGTTCGGAACGCGTTAACCTGGCAGCAAGCCTGCCAGCATCTGACGGTACAAGGTGTCGAGCCGGCTGATCGCGTCGGGCGCAGTGAAGACCTCGTGCAGTGCGATATGGCTCTCGGCCCGCACCCGCTGTTCCAGGCCACAGGCTTCATTGAAACGATTGACCGCCATAATCAACTCATCGCGATCGTTGTCCAGCAATAAGGCACCGTGCACCAAGCCCACCGGGCGGCCACCGCTCTGGCGCCAACGTTGGGCGGTGCCGACCATTTTCCGACCGTTGAGATTGACGTTGTAACGACCGTCGCAGAACGCGCCGTCGATTTCGCCAATGGATGCGTCGCCGCCCAACTCGGTCAATACATCACAAATCGGCTGGCACAACCGTCGGTAGCCGGTTTCGATGCGCCCTTGATCACCTTCACTGCGCGGAGAGGCGTAGACCAGCGCAATATTGACCGTAGCGGCGGACTGCGGCACCGGCTCACCGCCGGTCTCGCGCAACAATACCGGCCAACCCGCGTCTGCCGAAACCTGGCTGGCGGCTTCAAAGGCCGGTAATCGGCTCAAACGGCGTGGCATGACCAAGGCTTGATCGTTGGGCTGCCAGAACAACAGACCGAATTGCTGCTCACCGGCGCAGACGGCGGCCAGCAACGCTTGTTCGGCCGCAAGCCCTGCTTCTACCGTCATCAAAACCGGCTTGGTCATTAACATTTACCCACCTGAATAAGCACAAAACCAATGTGGGAGGGGGCAAGCCCCCTCCCACACTTTTTTGCTGCATTTCAAAAACGGACCGACTGCGCTGGAATCAATCCAGGGTCGAACCGCTGACCGTCACGCCACGCTCCGGGAAGAACAGACGCTGCAGTTCGGCCCCTGGGTTCTCGGCGCGCATGAACGTCTCGCCGACCAGGAACGCATACACTTCGCTGATTTCCATCAGCTCCACATCGGCGCGGTTGACGATGCCGCTCTCGGTAATCACCAGGCGGTCACGCGGAATACGCGGCAGCAGATCAAGGGTGGTTTCCAGACTGACGTCGAAGGTATGCAAGTTACGGTTGTTGACCCCCACCAGTGGGGTGTCGAGGATTTTCAGCGCGCGCTCCAGCTCGTCGCCATCATGCACCTCGACCAGTACATCCAGGCCCACACCCTTGGCCACAGCCGCCAGCTCGGCCATCCTCACGTCATCCAGGGCGGAAACGATCAGCAGCACACAGTCGGCACCCAGCGCGCGGGCTTCGACGATCTGGTAGGGATCAACCATGAAATCCTTGCGAATCACCGGCAACTTGCACGCGGCGCGTGCCTGCTGCAGGAATAAGTCGGAACCCTGGAAGTAATCGATATCAGTCAGTACGGACAGGCAGGTCGCCCCGCCCTTTTCATAACTGACGGCGATCTCATGTGGCACGAAGTGCTCGCGGATAACGCCTTTGCTCGGGGAAGCCTTCTTGATCTCAGCGATCACAGCCGGCTGCTTGAGCTTGGCCTGGGCGATCAAGGCATTGGCAAAACCGCGCGGTGCATCGGCTGCCTTTGCCTGGGCTTCCAGTTCAGCCAGGCTCACACGGGCACGGCGCTCGGCAACTTCTTGAGCCTTGCGCGCCAGGATTTTTTCCAGAACGGTGGGAACACTCATGCTTCATTCTCCATCTTGAATACGGCGGTGAATGCTCCGAGTTCTTCGAGTTTCTCGCGAGCCAGACCGGTGTGCAATGCATCGTGAGCCAGGGCCACACCTTCCTTAAGACTATAGGCATGGTCCGCTGCGTAAAGTGCCGCGCCCGCATTGAGCACAATCATTTCTGCGGCTTTTTGACCGTTTTCGGTCTTGCGTCGCCCCAATGCATCACGAATCAACTCAAGCGATGCCGCCGGGCTTTCCACCGCCAGGCCGTGCAGGCTCTGGCTCTTCATGCCCAGGTCCTCAGGCTCGACCCAGTACTCAGTGACCTGGTCGTCCTTCAACTCTGCCACGAAGGTCGGTGCGGCCAGGCTGAATTCATCCAGGCCGTCTTTGGAGTGCACCACCAGCACATGCTTGCTGCCCAGGCGCTGCAGCACTTCAGCCAACGGCCGGCACAACGCCTGGCTGAAGACACCGACGACCTGATGTTTCACACCGGCCGGATTCGTAAGCGGGCCGAGCATGTTGAACAGGGTACGCAGGCCAAGGTCCTTGCGCGGGCCGGCGGCGTGTTTCATCGCGCCGTGGTGGGACTGGGCAAACATGAAGCCAATGCCGACGCTGTCAATGCAGCGTGCCACCTGTACCGGCGTCAGGTTCAGGTAGATACCGGCGGCTTCCAGCAGGTCGGCGCTGCCACTTTTGCCGGACACCGCGCGATTGCCGTGCTTGGCCACGGTGCAACCCGCTGCCGCGACCACGAACGAGGACGCCGTCGATACGTTGAAAATGTTCGCACCGTCGCCGCCGGTGCCGACCACATCGACCACGCCGTCGAGGGTCTTGAGTTCGACCTTGTCCGCCAGTTCACGCATTACCGACACGGCGCCGACGATTTCGTCGATGCTTTCGCTCTTCATGCGCATGGCCATCATAAAGGCGCCGATCTGTGCGTCGGAGCACTGACCGGTCATGATCTCGCGCATCACATCGCTCATTTCGGCGGTGCTCAGGTCCAGATGGCCGACGATACGACCCAGGGCAGTCTTGATATCCATGGAAAGTCCTTAGCGCGTGCCGCCGCTCTGCTTGAGAAAATTGGCGAACAGCTCGTAGCCCTGCTCGGTCAGGATCGATTCAGGGTGAAACTGCACCCCTTCGATATTCAGTGTCTTGTGGCGCAGGCCCATGATCTCATCGACCGAGCCGTCTTCCAGCTGGGTCCAGGCCGTCAGTTCCAGGCACTCGGGCAGGGTTTCGCGCTTGACCACCAGGGAATGGTAACGGGTCACGGTTACAGGATTGTTGAGCGCCTGGAAGACACCCAGGTCCTTGTGAAATACCGGGCTGGTCTTGCCGTGCATCACCTGGCGCGCGCGCACCACATCACCGCCAAAGGCCTGGCCAATGGACTGGTGCCCCAGGCACACGCCCAGAATCGGCAGCTTGCCGGCGAAATACTGGATGGTTTCCAGGGAGATGCCCGCTTCGGTCGGCGTGCATGGCCCGGGCGAAACCACGATGCGCTCAGGGTTCAGCGCAGCGATCTGGGCGACTGTCAGTTCGTCGTTGCGCACCACCTTGACCTCGGCACCCAGCTCGCCCAGGTACTGCACAACGTTGTAGGTAAAGGAATCGTAGTTATCAATCATCAGCAACATGTGGGTTCAAACCTCTTGAATTCACTGATTTCAAATGACCGCCTTCCAGGCATTTGGCCCGCTGCCGGACGCACGTTCCGGTTGCCGGGGTGAGCGGCAAGGGGCGTCAAACAGGGTGAAGAAGGCAAATCGGTACAGGTCCGGCCAGGCCGGCGGAGAAAAATGTCAGGCGCGCCAACGCCAACGGGCGTGTGCCTTGACTACTCGCATCAAGAGTCTGCTGATGATCAACACGGGGAGGGTCTCATTCATACGTCCAGGCACAGTAACGTAGCCTCGCCAACCGTGCAATATGGCGCCGCAAATACGGGCTGGGCTCAATGCGCTGCCCACAGCAAAATTCGGTTTTGCGCTGTAGAAAACGCTCGATACTTTGCTAGTGTTTGGGTTCCGACACAAAAACAACTCAATGGAATTTTCCATGTTCAGAACCCCGTTCTTCGCGCCCCTGGCCGCCGGCTTGCTTTCCCTGGCTTGCGCACAGGCCCACGCAGCACCGTCACCCTACTCAACCATGGTGGTATTCGGTGACAGCCTGGCCGATGCGGGCCAGTTTCCCGACGGCAGTGCCGGATCGACCCTGCGCTTCACCAACCGTACCGGGCCGACGTTCCAGGGAGACTATGGTCTGGTTTCTTCGACGCTGCTCGGCGCGAAGCTGGGTGTAGCGCCAAACGACCTGAATGCCTCCACCTCACCGGTGCGCGCGATCCAGGGCTTGCCGGACGGAAACAACTGGGCGGTCGGCGGCTACCGTACCGACAATATCCTCGACTCCATCACCAACGTCTCCAACGCGGCGATCCCACCCGGCAATGCCGGGGGCGGCACGGTGCTGCGCAGTCGACAGGGTTACCTGCCGGCAAACGGCGGGCGGGCCGATCCGAACGCACTGTACTTTCTGTCCGGTGGCGGCAATGACTTCCTCCAGGGGCGCGTACTCAGCCCCGCTCAAGCGGTCGCCGCCGGCGGGCGATTGGCCGACAGTGCCCAGGCCCTGCAACAAGCCGGTGCGCGTTACATCATGGTATGGATGTTGCCCGACATCGGCCTGACGCCGGCCGTCAACGGCACGCCGCAGCAGGCAGCGACGTCGGCCCTGAGCGCTGTTTTCAACCAGTCCCTGGTACAGCGCTTGTCGCAGATCGATGCGCAGGTCATCCCGCTGAACATTCCCTTGCTATTGAACGAAGCCTTCGCCAATCCGGCTCGCTTCGGCCTCGCCACCGGGCAAAACCTCACGGGCACCTGCTTCAGTGGCAACAGTTGCACCGCCAATCCGGTGTACGGCATCGGTGGCACCAACCCGGACCCGACCAAGCTGATCTATAACGACTCGGTCCACCCGACCATCGCCGGGCAACGGCTGATTGCCGACTACGCCTATTCGCTGCTCGCCGCGCCGTGGGAAATCACGCTGCTGCCGGAAATGGCCCAGGGCACATTGCGCGCCCACCAGGATGAGTTGCGCAATCAATGGCAGGCAGACACCGGCCACTGGCAAGCCGTCGGCCAATGGCGAGCGATCGTGGCAGCCGGTGGCCAACGGCTGGATTTCGACGACCAGAACAGCTCGGCGAGCGGCGATGGCAGTGGTTATAACCTCAATATCGGCGGCAGCTACCGACTCAACGAAGCCTGGCGCGTAGGCGTCGCCGCGGGCCTGTACCGCCAGACACTGGAAGCCGGCGCCAGCGATTCGGATTACAAGCTCAACAGCTACATGGGCACCGCGTTCGCCCAGTATCAGCAGAATCACTGGTGGGCCGATGCGGCCTTGACCGGCGGCAAACTGGACTTTGACAACCTCAAGCGCAAGTTCGCCCTGGGCGTCAGCGAAGGCTCGGAGAAAGGTGACACCGATGGCTGGCTCTGGGCCTTGAGCGGCCGCGTGGGCTACGACATCGCTGCGCCAGGCAGCGACTGGCACCTGTCGCCCTTCATCAGCGCCGATTATGCGCGCGTCGAAGTCAACGGCTACTCGGAGAAAGACAGCCGCTCCACTGCGCTGACCTTTGATGACCAGCAGCGCGACTCCAAACGCCTTGGCGTCGGCTTGCAAGGCAGCTACCGCATCACCCCGCAGACCCAGGTGTATGGGGAAGTGGCGCATGAGCATGAGTTCGAGAACGACACGCAGAAGGTCAACATCGCGCTCAACAGCGTGCCGGGGATCGACTTCAAGCTGGACGGATATACGCCGCGCAGCAATTCGGATCGCTTGAGCCTGGGTGTCAGCCACAAGCTGACGCAGGAACTGGCGTTACGCGCGGCGTATAACGTGAGGAAGGATGACAACCTGACCCAGCAAGGGGTGAGTGTCGGGGTGAGCCTGGATTTCTAGCCAATCCTGAAACCAACACAAACCAATGTGGGAGGGGGCTTGCCCCCGATAGCAATGTGTCAGCCAGCACATCATGAACTGACAGACCGCTATCGGGGGCAAGCCCCCTCCCACAGGTTGATCTACATTTGGCTTCAATCCTGCGGGGTTTGCTCAGCCAACGCCACCGCCCGGAACATCGCGCGGCGCTTGTTCAGGGTTTCTTCCCATTCAAGCGCCGGCACCGAGTCCGCTACAATGCCGCCACCGGCCTGCACATGCAGTTCGCCATCCTTGATCACTGCCGTACGGATCGCAATCGCGGTGTCCATGTTGCCGTTCCAGGCGAAATACCCCACGGCGCCGCCGTAGACGCCCCGCTTGACCGGCTCCAGTTCGTCGATGATTTCCATCGCGCGAATCTTCGGCGCGCCCGACAAGGTACCGGCCGGCAGAATGGCACGCAGTGCGTCCATTGCGGTCAACCCGGCTTTCAGTTCCCCGGTGACGTTGGACACAATGTGCATCACATTGGAGTACCGTTCGATGACCATCTTCTCGGTCAACTTCACCGAGCCGATTTCCGAGACACGCCCCGTGTCATTGCGCCCCAGATCAATCAGCATCAGGTGCTCGGCGATTTCCTTGTCATCGCTCAACAGGTCTTCTTCCAGCGCCAGGTCCGCTTCTTCGGTAGCGCCACGCGGGCGCGTACCGGCGATGGGCCGCACGGTGATCAGGTTGTCTTCGACGCGCACCAGCACTTCCGGTGAACTGCCCACCACGTGGAAATCACCGAAGTTGAAGAAGTACATGTACGGCGTCGGGTTGAAGCAGCGCAGCGCCCGGTACAGGTCAATCGGCGCCGCCTTGAAATCAATCGACATCCGTTGCGACGGCACCACCTGCATGCAGTCACCGGCCAGGATGTATTCCTTGATGGTGTCCACTGCGCGCTCGTAGTCCGCCTGCGTGAAGCTGGAACGAAACACCGGGTCAGCGGCAGGCGGACGGCTGAGGTCCAGGCCACGACGCGGCGTGATCGGCTGGCGCAGCTTGTCCAGCAGTGCTTCGAGACTGGCCTGACCTTGTTCGTAGGCATCCGCCCGGGAGGGGTCGGCCAGCACAATCGCGTGCATCTTGCCGGCGAGGTTGTCGAACACCACGACCGCATCGGAGACCATCAGCAGGATGTCCGGCACGCCCAGCGGGTCCGGATTCGGGCATTTACCCAGGCGCTGCTCCACGTAGCGCACGCAGTCATAACCGAAATACCCCACCAGGCCGCCGTTGAAACGTGGCAGGCCGGCAATGGTCGGCACGTTGTAGCGCGCCTTGAAGGCCTCGACGAAGGCCAGCGGATCGTCTACGTCATGGCTTTCGATCTCGACGCCATCATGGGTGATGCTCACATGATGGTCATGAACCCGCAGTACCGTGCGGCACGGCAGGCCGATGATCGAATAACGGCCCCACTTCTCGCCGCCCTGTACCGACTCCAGCAGATACGAGTTCGGCTCATCGGCCAGTTTCAGGTAGATCGACAGCGGCGTGTCGAAGTCGGCCAGGGTTTCGCGGGCCATGGGGATACGGTTATAGCCGGCAGCGGCCAAACGCAGGAATTCTTCGCGGATCATCAGGTGCCTCGTGGTGTGAGGGTCAATCGGTCAGGTAGGCAAACGTGCCGCACAAAGCGGCCAGGATCAGTCAGGCGCGCCAACGCCAGCGGGCCAGGGCCTTGATGACTTTCATCCAGAGTTTGCGAGTGACCACCACGATGGGATTTCCTGAAAAGGACGGATCAATATCGGGCAACGTTATCTCAGCGCCCGCGCCCAGGCAACCGGGGATTAACAGGCGCAGGTCATCAATCACCAGCGCCGGCGATTCTTCGGCAATCGGCCGGCCATGGTTGTAGCCGTAACTCAAGGCCACACACTGCACCCCTGCGGCTTTTGCCGCCAATACATCGCTGCGCGAATCGCCCACGAACAACGATTGGGACGCCGGAATATTGGCCATTTTCATCACGAAAAACAGCGCCGCCGGGTCGGGCTTTTTCTGCGGCAGGGTATCGCCGCCGATGATCCAGCGAAAATACCGGCCGATCTTCATCTGGTCCAACAGCGGTGCGACGAAGCGCTCCGGCTTGTTGGTGATCAAGGCCATTTCCACGCCTTGCTTGCTCAACCATTTGAGGGTGTCACGCACGCCGGGGTACACCACCGTCAGTTCGTGGCTGCTTTCATAGGCGGCATTGAACAGCTCCAGGGCATGTTCGGCTTCCACCTCATCCACACCGGCGGCGTCGATATTGCCCGCCAGCGCCCGACGCACCAGCATCGGCGCGCCGTTGCCGACCCATTCGCGCACCGCCTCGATCCCCGCAGGCTTGCGCCCCAGTTTGAGCAGCATCTGGTCCACCGCCGCCGCCAGGTCGGGCACCGAGTCGATCAAGGTACCGTCCAGATCGAACATCACCAGCCGTGGCAATTTGCCGGGGAACAGCTGCTCAAAGCCGCTCATGGACGCGCCAGCGCCAGTTCGGCGTGCATCTTGGCGATCACTTCCTGGTAATCCGGGGCATTGAAGATCGCCGAGCCGGCCACGAACGTATCGGCACCCGCAGCAGCGATCTCGCGAATATTGTTGACGTTGACCCCACCGTCGATTTCCAGGCGGATATCGCGGCCCGATGCGTCGATCAGCGCCCGCGCTTCGCGCAGTTTGTTCAGGGTGCCGGGGATGAACTTCTGCCCGCCAAAACCCGGGTTGACGCTCATCAGCAGGACCATGTCGACCTTGTCCATCACGTACTCCAGCACGCTCAAGGGTGTGGCCGGGTTGAACACCAGGCCTGCCTTGCAGCCGCCTTCGCGGATCAACTGCAGCGTACGGTCGACGTGCAGCGTGGCTTCCGGGTGGAACGAGATGTAAGTCGCACCGGCGTCGATGAAGTCGCCGACAATGCGGTCCACCGGGCTGACCATCAGGTGTGCGTCGATCGGCGCGGTAATCCCGTACTTGCGCAGCGCCGCGCAGACCATCGGGCCGATGGTCAGGTTGGGCACGTAGTGGTTGTCCATGACGTCGAAGTGCACGAAGTCGGCGCCGGCGGCCAACACCTTGTCCACTTCTTCGCCCAGGCGGGCGAAGTCGGCGGAGAGAATCGATGGAGCAATGACGAAGGGCTGCATGACGCACCTTTTTTGAGCTAAATCACGATGGCGCGCATTGTATACCTCAGCTTTGCCCTGCGCACCGTGACCTCACTCAACGGCTAGTACGCCGCCCGGTAGATTTTCTCGATATCGGCCGCGCTGAGCTGGCGCGGGTTATTGCGCATCAGGCGTTCGATGCCCGCCGCTTCAGTGGCCATCGCCGGGATAGCCTCCTCAGGCACGCCGAAACTGCGCAGGCCGGCCGGGATTTCGACGGCGGCGCAGAGTTTCGTCATCGCCTCGACAGCCTGGTCGGCGGCATCATTCACGCTCAGCCCGCTGACATTCACGCCCATGGCCTGGGCGATGTCGCGCATCCGCTCGACACAGGCCAGCTTGTTCCAGTGCATCACATAGGGCAGCAACAGCGCATTGCTCACGCCATGGGCGATGTTGAACCGGCCGCCCAACGGATACGCCAGCGCATGCACCGCGCCCACGCCGGCATTGCCGAAGGCCATGCCGGCCATCAGGCTGGCGGTGGCCATGTCGTCACGGGCCTGCAGGTTGGCCGGGTTGGCGTAAACCTTGGGCAGTGCGCTGGCAATCAGCTTGATCGCGCCGATCGCCAGCGCATCGGTGATCGGCGAGGCGTTCAGCGACAGGTAGGATTCAATGGCATGCACCAGTGCGTCGACGCCACTGGCGGCGGTGACGCTGCGGGGACAAGTGAGGGTCATTTGCGGGCTGATCAGCGCCACATCCGGCAGCAGGTAGTCGCTGACGATGCCTTTTTTCAGCTGCGCGACCTTGTCCGAGAGGATTGCCACGTTGGTCACCTCCGAGCCGGTGCCCGCCGTGGTGGGAATGGCGATCAACGGCGGGCCCTTGCGCGGCACCTGGTCGACCCCGAACAAATCCGCCAGGGCGCCGTGGTAACCGGCGTAAGCGGCGACGCTCTTGGCGATGTCGATGGCACTGCCGCCGCCCACGCCGATCAGGCCATCGTGCCCGCCATCGCGGTAGGCCTGCATGCAGTCTTCGACAATGGCGATTTCCGGGTCGGGCAGCACGCGGTCGAAAATTTCATACGGGCGGCCGCCCAAATGCTCGAGCGCCAGCGCCACCGTGCCGGACTTGACCAGCACGGCATCGGTGACGATCAACGGGTTATCCACATCCAGGCGGGTGAGTTCGGCGGCGAGCTGCTCAATGGCGCCAGCGCCGGTGAGCAGTTTGTGGGCGATCTTGAATGAGGAAGTACTCATGTGCGCGGCCTCTTATTGAGAGATGGGCTGGCACAAGAGTAGCTCGGGATTTTGGGTTGCCCAGCATTCAGCAACTGAATGGTCATTATCTGAGTGAACACAAAACCAATGTGGGAGGGGGCTTGCCCCCGATAGCAGTGTGTCAGTCAGCACTTCTGACACTGATACACCGCTATCGGGGGCAAGCCCCCTCCCACATTTTGATCTGTGCCGGGTTTCAGACCTGTGCGGTACGCAGCTTTTCGCCCCGCCCGCGCAGCCATTCAAGCGTCAGCAACAGCACCACTGAAAACCCGATCAGCAACGTCGCCGCCGCTGCAATCGTCGGGCTGAGGTTTTCCCGAATGCCGCTGAACATCTGCCGTGGCAACGTGGCTTGCTCCGGCCCTGCGAGAAACAACGTCACCACCACTTCATCGAACGAGGTGGCGAAGGCAAACAGCGCCCCGGAAATCACCCCCGGCGCGATCAGCGGCAAGGTCACCCGGCGAAACGCGGTCAACGGTGACGCGCCCAGGCTGGCCGCGGCCCGCACCAGATTGTGGTTGAAACCCTGCAAGGTCGCCGACACGGTAATGATCACAAACGGCACGCCCAGCACCGCATGCACCACGATCAACGAGAAGAAGCTGTTACCCAGACCCAGCGGGGCAAAGAACAGGTAACTGGCCACGCCGATAATCACCACCGGCACCACCATCGGCGAAATCACCAGGGCCATCACCAATGCCTTGCCGGGGAAGTTGCCACGGGTCAGGCCAATCGCCGCCAGCGTGCCGAACACCATCGCCAGCACCGTGGCCGCCGGGGCGACGATGATGCTGTTGCGCAGGGCGCGCATCCATTCGGCCGAGGCGAAGAAGTCCTGATACCACTGCAGCGAAAAGCCCTGCAACGGATACACCAGGAAACTGCCGCTGTTGAACGACAGCGGGATGATCACCAGTACCGGCAGGATCAGGAACAGCAGGATCAGGCCACACAGAATCCGCAGGCTGTAGAACCACAGCCGCTCCACCGGTGACATATAAGGGCTCAGCATTACAGGGTCTCCTCAGCTCAGGCGCAGGCGACTGGCGCCCACCAGCCGGTTGTAGATCAGGTACAACAGCACCGTCGCCAGCAGCAGCAAGCCGCCCAGCGCCGTGGCCATGCCCCAGTTGATGCTGGTGTTGGTATAGAAGGCCACGAAGTAGCTGACCATCTGGTCGTTCGGGCTGCCCAGCAAGGCCGGGGTAATGTAGTAGCCAATCGCCAGAATAAACACCAACAGGCAACCGGCGCCGACACCGGCGTAGGTCTGCGGGAAGTACACGCGCCAGAAGCTGGCGAAGGGGTGACAGCCCAGGGAAATCGCCGCACGCATGTAGGTTGGCGAAATGCCCTTCATCACGCTGTAGATCGGCAGGATCATGAACGGCAGCAGGATATGCACCATGGAGATGTACACACCGGTACGGTTGAACACCAACTCCAGCGGCGTATCGATCAGGCCCATGCCCATCAGGGCGCTGTTGATCAGGCCGCCGGATTGCAGCAGTACGATCCACGCCGCCACCCGCACCAGGATCGAGGTCCAGAACGGCAGCAATACCAGGATCATCAGCAGGTTGCTTTTACGCGCCGGCAGGTTGGCCAGCAGGTACGCCAGGGGATAGGCCAGCAGCAGGCAGACCACGGTGATGACCAGGCCCATCCAGAATGTGCGGGCGAAGATATCCAGATAGATGGCCTGGTCCGGGGTGGCCGGCGCGATTTCGCCCAGGTCGTCGATACGGTGATCGACGGCCGCCAGCAGGTAGTAAGGCGTCAGGCTGCTGGTATTGCGTCGGATCGCCTGCCAGTACGCGGGGTCGCCCCAACGTTCGTCGAGGGTTTCCAGCGCAGCTTTATAAGAGGCCGGCGCGTCGGCAAACGGCAGCGCCCGCGCGGTTTTGGTCAGCAGGCTGCGATAGCCGGCCAGTTCCATGTTCAAGCGCTTGGACAGATCGCCCAGGGTCTGGTTTTTGCGCGCTTCGCCCAGGTCCTCACTGAGCGCCTGGTACACCGACTCGCCGGGCAAGCCACGACCGTCCCAGGCCGTCACTGCCACCACTGTGCGCGGCAGGCCTGCGACCACTTCCGGGTTGCCGACGCTTTTGTAGAGCAGCGCAACAATGGGCACCAGGAACACCAGCAGCAAAAACAGCACCAGCGGCGCAATCAAGGCCTGGGCCTTCCAGCGGTTGAGCCGCTCGGCACGGGCCAGGCGCTGCTTGAGGGTGGGAATGGCGAGGGCCATGGAAAACTCCGGGTCTTGAAAGTGGATGCAATCTGTCAAACACAACAGATCCCCTGTGGGAGGGGGCTTGCCCCCGATGGCGGTGGATCAGTCAAATCAGCCGTCGTCTGACACACCGTCATCGGGGGCAAGCCCCCTCCCACATGGATTACTTGGCGGCCCAGGAATTGAAGCGCTGCTCGAGCTGCTCGCCGTTATCGGCCCAGAAGCTCACATCGATCTGCACCTGGTTGGCGATATTTTCCGGCGTGGTCGGCATGTCCTTGAGCACGTCTTTGGCCAGCAACGGCACGGCCTGGGTGTTGGCCGGGCCGTAGGCGATGTTTTCCGAATAGATCTTCTGCTGCTGCGGCTGCACCGAGAAGGCGATGAATTTTTTCGCCGCTTCGGCGCGATCCTTGGCCAGGCCTTTTGGAATGGCCCAGGCGTCGAAGTCGTAGATGCCGCCGTTCCACACCACTTTGAGGTTGCTTTCTTTCTGCACGGCGGCGATCCGGCCGTTGTAGGCCGAGCTCATCACGACGTCACCCGAGGCCAGGTATTGCGGCGGCTGTGCACCGGCTTCCCACCACTGGATCGACGGCTTGAGTTCGTCGAGTTTCTTGAACGCACGGTCCTGGCCATCCTTGCCGGCCAGCACTTTATAGACGTCCTTGGGCGCCACGCCGTCGGCCATCAGCGCAAATTCCAGGGTGTATTTGGCGCCTTTGCGCAGGCCACGCTTGCCAGGGAATTTTTTGGTGTCCCAGAAATCCGCCCAACTGGTGGGTGCGGACGCCAGTTTGTCGGCGTTGTAGGCCAGCACGGTCGACCACACGAAGAAGCCCACGCCGCAGGGCTGGATCGCCCCCTTCACGTAGTCGGCGCCGTTGCCGAACAGTTTTGGGTCCAGGGGCTCGAACATGTCTTCGTCGCAACCACGGGACAGTTCAGGCGACTCCACTTCCACCAGGTCCCAGGACACGCTCTTGGTGTCGACCATGGCTTTGACCTTGGCCATCTCACCGTTGTATTCACCAGCAATGATCTTGCCGTTGCCCGCGCTTTCCCACGGGGCATAGAAGGCCTTGACCTGGGCCGCCTTGTTCGCGCCGCCAAAGGAAACGACGGTCAGGTCCGGGCCTGCCATGGCCTGTGTCGCGCCCATCAGGCCGATAGCCAGGGCCGAATACTTAAGGGATCTCAACATTGTTGTGCTCTCCACGTGCAGGGTTGGTGAAGCCAGGGGGCGATCAATTCGCCTCTAGAAGTGGGTCGAGTGCGCGAACGTGCTCGACTTGCCAGCCAATCGGTACTACGTCGCCGACCGTCAGGGCCGGGTCCAGCTCGGCGATCGGTTGTTTCACGAAAAAATCGGTCTTGCCGCAGACTTCCAGGCGCACACGCACGTGGTCGCCCAGGTAGATGAACTCTGCCACCCGCCCGGAAAAACGGTTGATGCAACCGTCACTTGCGCCATTGAGGCTGACGCGCTCCGGACGCACCGACAGCGTCACCGGGCCGCCGATCGAGCCGACGTTCACCGCCAGCGCCTCGACCTTTTCGCCACGCGCCAACTCCACCACACAGCGCTCGCCGGTGTGGCTGTGCAGACGGCCATTGAGACGGTTGTTTTCGCCGATGAAGTTGGCCACAAAGGTATTTTTCGGCTCTTCATACAGGCTGCGCGGCGTGGCGATCTGCTGGATTTCGCCCTGGTGAAACACCGCCACGCGGTCGGACATGGTCAAGGCTTCGCCCTGGTCATGAGTCACATACACCACGGTCACGCCGAGGCGCTGATGCAGATGCTTGATTTCCATCTGCATGTGTTCGCGCAGTTGCTTGTCGAGGGCGCCGAGGGGTTCGTCCATCAGCACCAGTTGCGGCTCGAACACCAAGGCGCGGGCCAACGCTACCCGCTGTTGCTGGCCCCCGGACAGTTGCGCCGGGTAGCGCTGGGCGAACGCGTCGAGCTGGACCATGCTCAGCACGCGCTTGACCCGTTCGCTGATGTCGGTCTTGCTCAAGCCACGCACGGACAGGGGAAACGCCAGGTTCTCGGCCACGGTCATGTGCGGGAACAATGCATAGTTCTGGAACACCATGCCGATGTCGCGCTTGTGCGGCGGCACGTTATTGATCGAGCGCCCGGCCAGCTGGATTTCGCCGGCGGTGGGTGTTTCAAAGCCGGCCAGCATCATCAGGCTGGTGGTCTTGCCCGAACCGGACGGCCCGAGCAGGGTGAGGAACTCGCCCTTGCGAATCTCCAGGTTGAGGTCTTTGACGATCAGGTTTTCGCCATCGTAGCTTTTCTGCACGCCACGAAAGCTGACCAGCACATCATTTGAATCCACCTCGCTCATACCCGCACCTTTGTGTTTTGGACCGCTGTGACACAAGCGTAGTCCAGGCGCGAGGCCCCGGAAATCGGGGGCCAGGAGAGAATCCCATCAGCCGGATGGAAGGTTCGGGGTAGGGATCGCCCTACACGGATGGCGGGCATGGGACAGTGCAGCGGCAAGCCTTCGCCGGGCGGCGCTTGCGCGGTGTCGTTAATGGATACGCCGCTACAGCAGCTTGTGTTCCATGGCGTACTTCACCAACTCGGCCAGGGAGGTGATATTGAGCTTTTGCATCAAGCGCGCCTTGTGCGTGCTGATGGTTTTGCTGCTCAGGGCCAACTGCAGGGCGATGTCGTTGACGTTGGCGCCTTGTGCCAGACGTTCGAACACCGAAAACTCGCGCTCCGACAGCAGCGAGTGCAAGGGGCGCGAATCCGTCAGGCCGACTTCGAAGACCATGCGGTCTGCCAGGTCCGGGTCGATATAGCGCCCACCCGCCGCGACCTTGCGAATCGCCATCAACAGCAATGCCGGGTCGCTGTCCTTGGTGGCATAGCCGGCCGCACCCACCTTCAGGGCGCGGGCGGCCATTTGCGCCTCATCGTGCATGGACAGCACCAGGATCGCCGGCGGGTTGCTCAGCGCGCGGATACGCGCGATAGCCTCCAGGCCATTCACGCCGGGCATGGAGATATCCAGCAACACCACCTCGCACGGCACATGGCGCAGGGTCTCGAGCAATTGCTCGCCATTGCTCGCTTCGCCTACCACCAGCAGGTCCTTGGCCAGGCCGATCAATTGCTTGATGCCTTCCCGGACAATGGTGTGGTCTTCGGCTACCAGTACGCGGATCACAGGGGTTTCCTCTTATCGTTATGCATCCAACGGCACCGTGACGCTCAGGGTGGTGCCCTCCCCCAACTCGCTGACCAGGCTCAACTGCCCGCCCATGATCAGTACCCGTTCGCGCATGCCGACCAGACCGAACGATACCGCTCGCCCCTGCGCCTGCACGAAACCGATACCGTCATCGCTGATGGTCAGCCGCAGGTTCGGGCCATCCACGCCCAGCGTCAGCTCCACAGTATGCGCCTGGGCATGGCGCATCACATTGGTCAGCGCCTCCTGCAGGATGCGGAACAGGCCGATGGCCTTGGCGTCGCTCAGTATCGGCGGGTTTTCCGGGACGCGAACCAGGCAGGGAATCTGCGTGCGCGCTTCGAAGCGTCGCGCCTGCCATTCGATGGCCGAGGCAATGCCGGCGTCGAGAATCGGCGGGCGCAGCGCCGTGGCGACATCACGGACCAATTGAAAAAGCTGGGCTATCAGGCGCTTCATGCTGTTCAAGCGCTCGTTCAGGCCCGGGTCGAGTTGCGCATAGGCCAATTCACACATTGAGGTTTCCAGCTTGAGCACGGTGAGCATCTGCCCAAGCTCGTCGTGTACTTCGCGGGCGATACGCGCCTTTTCTTCTTCGCGCACCGTTTCCAGGTGGGCTGACAATTGGCGCAACTGTGCCTCGCTTTGCAGCAGGGCGGCCACATAACGGCGGCGCTCGGTGACGTCAGTCAGGTAAACCACCAGGTACTCGCCGTCGGCAAAGCGCAGGAAACTCAACGACACGTCTGCCGGCAGGATGCTGCCGTCGGCGCGCAGGCAGTCGGTGGCGAAGGTCTGCGCGCCCTCCTCGCTGGCCCGCCCTCGCTTCCACAGATTGAGCCAGCGGTCCATGGTCAATGTCGGGTCGAAATCGATCAGCGGTCGCTCGATCAATGCGCCAGCGCCATAGCCGAGCATGGTTTCGGCGGCGCGATTGGCGTAACGCACGTGACTGTCCCAATTGACCCACAGGATGCCGACCGTACTTTGATCGATGGAAAACTGCGTCAGGCGCAAGGCTTCAGCGCCAGCGGCGCGCGCCGCACTTTCCTCTCGCGCCGCCAACAGGTCGTGCTCCAGGTTGCGTTGTTGGCGGCGCTGCCAGAGCACCGCGGCGAGGCTGGCGAGCAGTAATAGCCCAAGCAGCACGCTGAGGTTTTTCCACACGCCCATGGCGTTTGATAAACGCGGGTACTGAGGTTGCAGCCAGCGGCTGTGCAATTGGTCGAGGTCGCGGGCGGGTATCGCCCGCAAGGCGCTTTGCATGATGCCGGCCAGCTGCGGCCATTCACGCCGCGTGGCCACCCGCAGCAACTGCGGCAGGCCGATATCGCCGACCACCGCCAGCCCGGCAAACTCCGCCTCGCCGGACAACCGGCCCAGTTGCGCCTCATCCACCACCGCATAGCGGGCCTGCCGGCTCACCAGTAACTGCAGGGCCTGGCGCTCCATGGGCACGCCTTGCAGGTTGAGGTTGGGATAGGTGCTGCGCAGATATTCGGCCACCGTGCTGGGCATGCGCACCGCGATGCGCGATTGTGCGTCGAGTTTTTCCAGCTCCACCGCGCCGCCGCCTTCACGAATACCGACGATATGCTGGGGCACACGCATATAAGGGTCGCTGAACAACCACAGGCGCAAGCCGGCCGGGGTTTGCTGCAGGCCGGGGGCGATGTCCACCTCGCCGTCGCGCACGGCGGCCTCCAATTGCTGCTGATCGGGAAAGTTGCGCCAGGTCAGCTCGATGCCCAGCGCCCTGGCCAGCCACTGCATCAACTCGACATTGGCCCCGGACAACCGCTGCAGCCGTCGGTCGTATTGCGCGTAAGGCGCCTGCAACACCAGGCCCACCCGCAGTTGCGGGTGCTGCGCCAGCCACGCACGCTGCTGCGCATCCAGTTGCGCCTGGGGCACGACGGGGGCAGGCGCCGCGTTCGCCATCAAGGCAACACATAGACAGCCGATAACCAGCAGCAAGCGAAAACCCATGATCCACGTCTCACATCACTGACAAATACCGATCAACCCATTAGGCTGCTGGGATCTTCCGGCCGGGATTTAACGATGCCACCTCTAAACCGTTCGGCACTGCCAGCATTGTGCCTGTCGCTGCTATTTACCAGCGCCTTTTCTGTTCAAGCCGCCGATGCGCCTGCAGCCGTCGCGGAAAAACCCGCCGAGCGCCAGCCCTTGCCCGAGCGCAGCGAGGCAGAAGCCCGCGCGCTCGAACGCCAGGTTGCGCAACAGGAACAACAACAATTGCAGGCCGGCAGCGAGTCGTTCCTGGCCCTGTGGAGGCCCGCCAACAGCGCCGAACCCCAGGGCGTGGTGATTATCGTGCCAAGTGCCGGCGAAAATGCCGACTGGCCGCAAGCGATCGGCCCGTTGCGGCGCAAACTGCCGGACGCTGCCTGGGGCACCCTCAGCCTGTCATTGCCGGACGTCAATCTGGACACCTTGCCGCCACGCGTCATCGAGCCGCCCAAAGCGGCGGTCGATACCAGCAGCAAGGACGGCAGCACGGTCGCCAAACCCGTCGAACAGGCCGCCAGCGCGGAAGCCGAAGGCACTGACCCGGCAGTGGTACCGGGCGCGGATGAACAGGACAAGACCGACGCCAAACGTATCTTCGACCGCATCGACGCTGCCGTCGCCTTCGCCCAGACCCAGGGCGCCCGCAGTGTGGCACTGCTCGGTCACGGCACCGGCGCATGGTGGGCTGCGCGTTACCTGAGCGAGAAACAACCCGCCCAGGTGCAGAAATTGGTGATGGTGGCCGGCAAGACACCCGCCGCTCGTCAACCGGACCTGCAGCAATTGGCCCCAGCGCTGAAAGTACCTACGGCGGATGTGTTCTACCAGGACGGCGCCCAGGACGGCAAAAACGCATTGGCCCGTCTCCAGGCGGCCAAACGCGGCAAGAATGACGGCTACAAGCCGGTACAACTCCACGCCCTGCCCGGCAATGATGCCGCCGAGCAGGAGCAGCTATATCGGCGAGTGCGCGGCTGGTTGAGCCCGCAGGCCAGTGCCGACTGAACACATTTTTCGAAAGTGTTGACTAACCAATGTGGGAGGGGGCTTGCCCCCGATAGCGGTGTATCAGCTGCCACATGTGCTGACTGACACTCCGCCATCGGGGGCAAGCCCCCTCCCACATTTGATCGGCGCTCTCAACGAAAGTCCCGTCGCTCGCGAATCAACGCATAGGCGTTATGCAACTCACGGGTGCGCTCGGTCGCCTCGCGCACTTGCGCGGGGCTGGCGCCACTGCCGGCAATCTTGTCCGGGTGGTGGCGACTGAGCAGGCGTCGATAGGCGCGTTTGATCGCCGAGGGCTCGGCGGTCGCCGTCACTCCCAGGATCCGCAGCGCTTCCTGATAAGCCCCGGCACGATTGACCAACGGCTTGCGCGCCGGCGCGTAATCGGAGGCCAACGCGCGGATTTGTTGCGGCGTCCAGCCCAGCCATTTGCCCCACAACTCGATCAGGTCACGCTCGGCCTCATCCGCCCGGCCGTCCGCCCAGGCCATGCGCCAGCAGGCACGTAGAACGCCCTCGGCGGCATGGGGTTGTGCCTTGAGCACACGCAGATAACGGCGCACCCGGTCGGTGCCGGACTTGCCGCGATTAAAGGCCATGATGGCTCGGCGCTGGGCCGGCTCGGTCATGTCCAGTGCGCGCATTTCCTGGCGCGCCTGCTGGATATGCCCGTCCACAATGCGACCGTTGCTTTTGGCCAGGCGCCCCAGCAGCACGAACAACAATTCGTCGTTGCGCAACGCGGGGCGCCCGCCCATGCGTTCGCGCAACTGCGCCCAGCTGTGCAATTGCAGGCGCCGGTCCAGCGCCTGCCCCAGCAATGCACCCAACAAAGCCCCCGGAATGCTGGCAATCGCAAAGCCAGCCCCGGCGCCGATCAGCGTCCCTGGCCACAGCATCCTATCGTCCCGCTGTCAGCAAGGTTTCGACCTGCGCCAGACGTTCAAGCGTTCCGACATCCACCCAGCGTCCCTTCATGTGTTCACCCGTCACCCGACCGTTGGCCATCGCCGCGCGCAGTAACGGCGCCAGCTTGAAGGCACCCGCACTGCAACCCGCGAACAATTGAGGGTCGAGCACAGAAATGCCACTGAAGGTCAGGTTATCGGCACCGGGCGCCGCATCATGAAGCACGCCGTCGTCCAGGTAGAAGTCACCGCCGGACGGATGATGCGCCGGGTTGTCGACCATCACCAGATGGGCCAGGCCCTGGAGCGGTCGCTTCAATTGGCTGAAGTCGTAATCGGTCCAGATATCGCCGTTTACCACCAGGAACGGCTCGTCACCCAGCAACGGCAACGCCTTGAAAATTCCGCCGCCGGTTTCCAGCGGCTCGCCTTCGGCTGAATAACGGATACGCACGCCGAACTGGGCACCGTCACCCAGGTAGCTTTCGATCTGCTGACCGAGCCAGGCATGGTTGATCACGATCTCGGTGAAGCCGGCCCTGGCCAACGCTTCAAGGTGATACTCGATCAGCCGTTTGCCGCCTGCCTGCACCAGCGGTTTGGGCGTATGCAGCGTCAGCGGGCGCATGCGCTCGCCCTTGCCGGCCGCCAGGATCATCGCTTTCATACGCAAGCCTCGGCCGGTTGGCGCAGGCTGCTGAGCAGCTCGCCCAAGTCACTCAACTCCGGTCGGTCGGCCAGCACCGCTTCTATATAGGCAAAGAAACGCGGCACATCCGCCAGGTAGCGTGGCTTGCCATCGCGGTGACAGATCCGCGCGAAGATACCGATAACCTTGAGGTGACGCTGCACACCCATCAGGTCGCTGGCACGCAGGAAGTCTTCAAAATCATCCTGCACGGGGATGCCCAACTGCCCGGCGCGCTCCCAATAGCCGCGCTGCCACGCGCGCACGCGGGCCTTGGGCCAACTGAGGAAGGCGTCCTTGAACAGGCAGGTAATGTCATAGGTCACCGGGCCATAGACCGCATCCTGGAAATCCAGCACCCCAGGGTTAGGCTCGCTGATCATCAGGTTGCGTGGCATATAGTCGCGGTGCACCAGCACTTTGGGCTGCGCCAGGGCGCTGTCGATCAACCGTTCACTGACGCGCTGCCAGAGGGTCTGCTGCTGAATATCCAGTTCGATACCCAGGTGACGGCGTATGTACCACTCGGGGAACAACTCAAGCTCGCGACGCAGCAAGGCGACGTCGTAGCTGGGCAACGGCGCGTCCATCGGCAACTGCTGGAACGCCAGCAACGCATCGATGGCATCGGCGAACAATTGATCGGCGTTTTGCTCGTCAATCACGTCCAGGTAGGTGTTTCGGCCCAGGTCATTGAGCAAAAGAAAGCCACGCGGCAGATCTTCTGCATAAATTTTTGGCACATTAATTCCCGATTTCGCGAGCAAATGCGCGATATCGACGAAAGGTTTGCAGTTTTCCTGGGGCGGCGGCGCGTCCATTACGACGAATGTATGCGCCCCACCCTCCCACCGGAAGTAACGCCTGAAACTCGCGTCGCTGCTGGCCGCGGTCAATGTGGCCGGGGGTACGGGGCCCCAGTCCTGAGCGTTGAAGAGAATCGGCAACTGCTCATCCAGCCAGACTTCCAGCTGTTGTAAACGTAGATCGTGCTCGGGCATTACAAGGGTCTCCGACGGCGCTAGCCGTCAAGCGGGGCATGCTTTATTATCACGCATCTTTTTCAGACCATCGAGAGGCGTGCGGCCCAAACCGCGGGCAGATGGCACGCAGGAAGCCCGGACTAATAAGATGGCATTGAAATCCCCCGCGTTTCGTAGAAAATTTCCGTTGCTGGTAACCGGCAGTCTGCTGGCCTTGCAACCTTTCGCCACTTCATTCGTGGTCGCCGCGGAACAGTATGACTGCTCAGTCTCTGCTTCGGGTGCCTGGGATTGCGCGCCGAAGACGGCCGCCGCCCCATTGCCACCGCGCCCGGTGCATGACGGTTCTGCCGTCAGCTCGGCCAACAGCACGCCGCAGGGCGAGGCTGGCGGCAGCGTCGACGCCGAGCCCAAGACCATGCTGGTCACCGAAGCCAAGGGCCGTGGACTGCGTTCGCGCAGCAAAGACTACAGCCACCTGGACTGGGTGCCTCGCGAGAAACTGACCGCAGCACAGCTGGCCGAAACCGGCCCTTACTGCGGCGGCGCCTACATCGAACCGACGCGTCCTGGCATGAACGACAAGACGAACAAGAGCGATGCGCCGACCTTCATCGGTGCCAAGGCTTCTCGTTACGAGCAGGAACAGCAGGTCGCGACCCTGGCCGGTGACGTTGTCATGCGCCAGGGCAGCATGCAGCTGGAGTCCGACGAAGCCAGCCTGTACCAGGCCGAGAACCGAGGCGAGCTGAACGGCAAGGTGCGTTTGCGCGACAACGGTGCGCTGATCGTGGGCGACCATGCCCAGGTCCAGCTCGATACCGGCGCCGCCCAGATCGACAACGCCGAGTACGTGATGCACAAGTCGCGTATCCGCGGTAACGCGCTGTACGCCAAGCGTGCCGAGAACGCGATCATCCGTCTCAAGGACGGTACGTACACCACCTGCGAACCGGACAGCAACGCCTGGCAGCTCAAGGGCAACAACATCACGTTGAACCCGGCCACCGGTTTCGGTACGGCCACCAACGCGACGTTGCGGGTCAAGAACATCCCGATCCTGTACACCCCTTACATCTATTTCCCGATTGACGATCGTCGTCAATCCGGCTTCCTGCCGCCGAGCTTCAGCACCGGCAGTGAGACTGGCTTTACCCTCGTGACGCCGTACTACTTCAACCTGGCACCGAACTACGACGCCACGTTGTACCCGCAATACATGACCAAGCGCGGCTTGTTGATGGAAGGCGAATTCCGCTACCTGACCAAGTCGAGTGAAGGGCAGTTTGGTGGGGCGTATCTGAATGATGATAACGACGAGCGCAAGAACCAGACCGACTACGAAAAAACCCGCTATATGCTCAACTGGCAGCATAAGGGTGGGTTGGACTCGCGCCTGACGTCTCAGGTGGATTACACCCGAATCAGCGATCCTTATTACTTCCAGGATTTGAAGTCGTTTGAGGAAGGTGTAGAGAGCCAGGACTTCCTGAATCAGCAGGGTTCCCTCACGTATCGGGGCGACTCGTATCAGGCTCGCTTGAATGTCCAGGCGTACCAGCTGTCCACAATCTCTCAGATCACGCCGTATGACCGGTTGCCGCAGCTGACGCTGAATGGCCAATTACCGTTTCATCCGGGCGGCTTGAACTTCAGTTATGAAACTGAAGCCGTACGCTTTGATCGTGACTTGGAGAACGGCAACTTTACTGACGAGAACGGCGCCGTGTCTCCTCGCCTGGACACGAACGTCCGAGGCCTTACCCGTGCAAACGGCACACGCCTTAACGTTGCGCCAGCCGTAGAATACCCAATGAACTGGACCTACGGTTTTATTACGCCGAAGCTAAAGTACGTGTACACGAAGTACGATCTTGATCTTGATACAATCGGTAAAAATTCGCTGGCCCCTGGAGATGAATTCAAAAGTTCCCAGGACCGCGCCATACCTATTGCCAGTGTAGACAGCGGTCTCTACTTCGACCGCAAGACCAATTGGTTCGGTAAAGACTACAACCAGACACTTGAGCCTCGCGCTTACTATCTCTACGTACCGAACAAAGACCAAAGCGATATCCCGGTTTTCGATACGGGTGAGTATTCATTCAGCTATGCATCTCTGTTCCGTGATAACCGCTTTGCTGGGTCTGACCGTATCGGCGACGAGAACAAACTGTCTCTGGGCGTCACCAGCCGTTGGATCGAAGATAACGGCTTCCAACGCCAACGCGTATCCGTTGGCCAAGCGCTGTACTTCAAGGACCGCGAAGTTCAACTTCCCGGCGTACTGGCCGCTGATCGCGACGACGCTCGTACCGATGTCTCGCCCATCGCTCTGGAATATGAATTCCGCTTCAACCGCGATTGGCGCGCCACGGCCGACTACAACTGGGACCCAGAAAGCCATGCCCCACGTTCCGGCAGCGCGATGTTCCACTATCAGCCGGAAGATAACCCGAACAAGGTCGTCAACCTCGGCTATCGCTATCGCAATGATCAGATCGTCTACAACCAGCTGACCGGCAAATGGCAGTTTGGTGGCGACTACGGCCAACCAGGCGACGAGAACTACGTGAAGGATTACTACAAAATCCAGCAACACGACTTCTCGATGATGTGGCCGATCATTCCACAGTGGAACCTGATCACCCGCTGGCAGTATGACTATGCACGCAACCGTACCCTGGAAGCCTTTGGTGGTTTCGAGTACGACAACTGCTGCTGGAAACTGCGCGTGATCAACCGTTATTGGGTTTCCAACGACGAATATACCCAGATCGCCCCCCTTAACGAAAAGGGTGACCACGGGCTCTTCTTCCAGATCGTCCTCAAAGGACTCGGCGGCCTGACCGGCGCCAAGGTAGAGAGCTTCCTCGACAAAGGCATTGAAGGTTATCGTGAACGTGAAGACAAAGCTTTCTGAGTGTTTGCGCCCGCTAGTGCTGGGCGCGCTGTTCCTGGGTGCCGCCTCGGCGCATGCCGCGGTGCAACAGCTGGATAAAGTCGCAGCCATCGTCGATAACGACGTGATCATGCAAAGCCAGCTGGACCAGCGGGTCAAGGAAGTTCAGCAGACCATCGCCAAGCGTGGCGGTGGCGTGCCGCCGACCAGCGTGCTGGAACCCCAGGTGCTGGAACGCCTCATCGTCGAAAACCTGCAATTGCAGATCGGCGAACGCTCCGGCATCCGTATTTCGGACGAAGAACTGAACCAGGCCGTCGGCACCATCGCTCAACGCAATAACATGAGCATTGATCAGTTCCGCGCAGCCCTGGCGCACGATGGGCTGTCCTATGAGGACGCGCGTGAGCAGATCAAGCGTGAAATGATCATCAGCCGTGTGCGCCAGCGTCGCGTAGCGGAGCGGGTGCAGGTGTCGGAGCAGGAAGTGAAGAACTTCCTGGCCTCGGACCTGGGCAAGATGCAGCTTTCCGAAGAGCTGCACCTGGCCAATATCCTGATCCCAACACCCGACAGCGCCAACGCCGAGCAGCTCAACGCCGCCGCAGCCAAGACCCAGGCGATCTATGATCGCCTCAAGGCGGGCGCTGATTTCGCGCAGATGGCGATTGCCCAGTCCGGCAGCGACAACGCGCTCGACGGTGGTGACATGGGCTGGCGTAAAGCCGCGCAACTGCCACCGCCGTTCGATCGTGAGCTGAGTGCGATGAACGTGGGTGACATCACCCAACCGGCGCGTACCCCTGGCGGTTTTATCATCCTCAAGCTGCTCGGCAAGCGCGGCGGCGAGACCTCGCTCAAAGACGAAGTCCACGTTCGTCACATTCTGGTCAAGCCAAGCGAAATCCGCACCGAGGCACAAACCAAGGAACTGGCGCAGAAGATCTATGACCGCATCGAAAGCGGTGAAGACTTCGCCACCCTGGCCAAGAGCTTTTCGGAAGACCCGGGTTCTGCCCTCAACGGCGGCGACCTGAACTGGATCGACCCGAAAGCCCTGGTGCCCGAGTTCCAGCAAGTGATGGCCGATACTCCGCAAGGCGTACTGTCCAAGCCGTTCAAGACCCAATATGGCTGGCATGTGCTGGAAGTCCTTGGCCGTCGCGCCACCGACAACACCAACCAGGCCCGCGAGCAACAAGCCTTGACCGTACTGCGCAACCGCAAGTACGACGAAGAGCTGCAAACCTGGTTGCGTCAGATCCGTGACGAAGCCTACGTAGAAAACAAACTGCCGGCCGCTGAGCAAACAGGCACCGACCAGGCAGCGCAGTGAAACCCCAGCGTTTCGCGGTAACACCCGGCGAGCCGGCCGGCATTGGTCCAGACCTGTGCCTGCTGCTCGCCTCGCAACCCCAACCACACCCCCTGATTGCCATTACCAGCCGCGACCTGCTCCTTGAGCGGGCCGCGCAGCTGGGTGTGGCTGTCAACCTGCTGGATGTTGCGCCGGGTAACTGGCCCGACCTGCCGGCGCCGGCAGGCAGCCTGTATGTGTGGGACACCCCGCTGCACGCCAAGGTCGTCGCCGGGCAACTGGACAAGGCCAATGCGGCCTTTGTGCTGGAAACCCTGACCCGCGCTGGCCAAGGTTGCATCGATGGCGATTTCGCCGGGATGATCACCGCGCCCGTTCATAAAGGCGTGATCAACGAATCCGGTATCGCCTTCTCCGGCCATACCGAATTCCTGGCCGAACTCACCCAGACCGAACAAGTCGTGATGATGCTGGCCACTCGTGGCCTTCGCGTCGCGCTGGTCACCACCCATCTGCCGCTGCGCGATATCGCCGACGCCATCACCGCCGCGCGCATAGAACGCGTCACGCGCATCCTGCACGCCGACCTGCAACACAAATTCGGCATTGCCCAACCGCGCATCCTGGTCTGCGGGCTCAACCCCCACGCCGGTGAAGGCGGCCATTTGGGCCATGAAGAAATCGACATCATTGAACCGACATTAGAGCGTCTGCGCCAAGAAGGCATGGACCTGCGCGGCCCATTGCCTGCGGACACTCTGTTTACCCCCAAATATCTGGATCACTGCGACGCAGTGCTGGCGATGTACCATGACCAGGGGCTGCCCGTGCTGAAATACAAAGGCTTCGGCGCCGCAGTCAACGTGACACTGGGCCTGCCGATCATCCGCACCTCCGTCGACCATGGCACTGCCCTGGACCTGGCGGGCAGCGGCAAGATCGATACCGGCAGCCTGCACGTGGCCCTGGAAACCGCCTATCAGATGGCCGAGACCCGTATATGACCGAGCATTACCAACACCGGGCGCGCAAGCGCTTCGGGCAAAATTTCCTGCACGACGCGGGCGTAATCGACCGCATCCTGCGCTCCATCCACGCCAAGCCCGACGACCGCTTGCTGGAAATCGGCCCGGGCCAGGGCGCACTGACCCAAGGCCTGCTCGCCAGTGGCGGTCAACTGGATGTGGTGGAACTGGACAAGGACCTGATCCCGATCCTCAACCAGCAGTTTGCCGACAAGCCCAACTTCAACCTGCATCAGGGCGACGCGCTGAAGTTCGACTTCAACAGCCTCAACGCTGCGCCCAACAGCCTGCGCGTTGTCGGCAACCTGCCGTACAACATCTCCACCCCGCTGATTTTCCACCTGCTGAACAACGCCGGGATCATCCGCGACATGCACTTCATGCTGCAAAAAGAAGTGGTGGAGCGCCTGGCCGCAGGCCCCGGTGGCGGTGATTGGGGCCGTTTGTCGATCATGGTTCAGTACCATTGCCGCGTCGAGCACCTGTTCAACGTCGGCCCGGGCGCGTTCAACCCGCCGCCGAAGGTCGACTCGGCCATCGTGCGCCTGGTGCCGCATGCCGTACTGCCGCACCCGGCCAAGGACCACAAACTGCTGGAGCGCGTGGTGCGCGAAGCGTTCAACCAACGCCGCAAGACGTTGCGCAACACACTCAAGGCGCTGTTGAGCAACGCCGAAATCGAAGCCGCCGGCGTTGACGGCAGCCTGCGCCCCGAGCAACTGGACCTGGCCGCCTTCGTGCGCCTGGCCGACCAGCTTGCCATCCAGCCTGCGCCAGTAGCAGACCAGGCGTAAGCACAAATGTGGGAGGGGGCTTGCCCCCGATTGCGGTGGACCAGTCAATATATTCAGCGACTGATACACCGCTATCGGGAGCAAGCCTCCTCCCACATTTTGGACCACGTCATACCCGACAGCATGTCTGGCCTAGTGCCCACCTCTTGGCCTAGACTGATCCGCATCTGCTGTCCTCCGCTTTTGCTTTTAAGGCCTCTTGCATGTCCGATCCTCGCTACCAGATCGACGTCAGCGTCGTCACCCGCTTCCTGGCGGACCAATCGCAACCTGAACTCAACCGCTTTGCCTTCGCCTACACCATTACGGTGACAAACAACGGGCGGGTGCCGGCCAAGTTGCTGTCGCGCCACTGGGTGATCACCGACGGCGATGGTCAGGTTGAAGAAGTCCGCGGCGCGGGCGTTGTCGGCCAGCAACCGTTGATCGACATCGGCGCCAGCCATACCTACAGCAGCGGCACGGTGATGACCTCCAGGGTCGGCACCATGCAGGGCTCGTATCAGATGAAAGCCACCGACGGCCACGTGTTCGACGCAACCATCAAGCCCTTCCGCCTCGCGGTGCCCGGAGCCCTGCACTGATGGCAACGTACGCGGTCGGTGACCTGCAAGGGTGCCTGGAGCCCCTCAAGTGCCTGCTGGAACAGGTCGCCTTCGACCCCGTGAATGATCGACTGTGGCTGGTCGGCGACTTGGTCAACCGTGGCCCGCAGTCGCTGGAAACCCTGCGCTACCTCTATAACCTGCGCGATTCGCTGGTCTGCGTGCTGGGCAACCATGACCTGCACCTGCTCGCGGCCGGCCAGAACATCGAGCGCCTGAAAAAAGGCGACACCCTGCGCGAGATCCTCGAAGCACCGGACCGGGCCGAGTTGCTGGAATGGCTGCGCCGACAAAAGCTCATGCACTACGACGAGGCCCGTAACATCGCCCTGGTCCACGCCGGCATCCCACCGCAATGGACCTTGAAGAAAGCCCTCAAGTGCGCCGCCGAAGTCGAAAGCGCCCTGGCCGATGACAACCTGTACACCGCCTACCTCGACGGCATGTATGGCAACGAGCCAGTGAAGTGGGACAACGAGCTCACCGGCGTTGCCCGCCTGAGAGTGATCACCAACTATTTCACGCGCATGCGTTTCTGCACGGCGCAGGGCAAGCTGGACCTCAAGAGCAAGGAAGGCGCCGACACCGCCCTGCCCGGCTACCAGCCCTGGTTCGCCCACAAGGAACGCAAGACCCGGGACACGAAGATCATCTTCGGCCACTGGGCCGCCCTTGAAGGCAAATGCGAAGAACCCGGCGTGTTCGCCCTCGACACCGGCTGCGTGTGGGGCGGCGCCATGACCCTGATGAACATCGACACCGGCGAGCGTATCAGTTGCCAGTGTGAATCCCCTGCACCCACCCTACAGACGGCCGCCGCCAAGCCCTAGGAGCCCGCCATGAGCGAATTCAAACGTATCCCTCCCGAACAAGCCCAGGCCCTGCGCGAGCAAGGCGCCGTGGTCGTCGATATCCGTGACCAACCGACTTACGCTACGGCCCACATTGCCGGCGCCCGGCATCTGGACAACGTCAACATCGCCGACTTCATCCGTGCCGCCGACCTCGACGCGCCGGTGATCGTGGCGTGTTATCACGGTAACTCCAGCCAAAGCGCCGCAGCCTATCTGGTCAGCCAGGGCTTCTCCGACGTTTATAGCCTCGATGGCGGCTTTGAGCTGTGGCGTGCGACCTATCCTGCGGAAATTTCTTCAGGCAATTCGCAATAATTTTTTTCACACCCCGCTACCCCGCGTGACGCTTGGGCTTGCGCCGTTTCTGACGAACGGCGCAGCCAAACTAATTACGTATCGCGCCTTGAACTCCCCGATTACCAACTATCCTTAAGTGCAGGCCATCCAAATCAGGGGAGAGCCGGTACACCGGCGCGCGGGTCATCGGTAGCGTTTCAGGGTGTTCTGGGGGGAAAACAGCCATTGGGGAACGCCAATGGCTGCCAGCATCGACTGATTGATCCGGCGTCGGCTCCACGTATCGAGCGAGGTGACGACGTCATGAGTATCTTTAGCCACTTCCAACAACGTTTCGAGTCCACACAGCAGGAAGAACTCACGCTTCAAGAGTATCTTGAGCTGTGCAAACGGGATCGCAGCACCTACGCGTCTGCCGCCGAACGCCTGCTGCTGGCGATTGGCGAGCCGCAGTTGGTAGACACCTCGAACAATTCGCGCCTGTCGCGAATATTCTCCAACAAGGTGATCCGGCGTTACCCGGCCTTTGAAGACTTCCACGGCATGGAAGAATGCATCGACCAGATCGTCTCCTACTTCCGCCATGCGGCCCAGGGCCTGGAAGAGAAGAAACAGATCCTCTATCTGCTCGGCCCCGTTGGCGGCGGCAAGTCGTCCCTGGCGGAAAAACTCAAACAGCTGATCGAGAAGGTGCCCTTCTACGCCATCAAGGGCTCACCGGTGTTCGAGTCGCCTTTGGGGCTGTTCAACGCCACCGAAGACGGTGCGATCCTCGAAGAAGACTTCGGCATCCCACGGCGCTACCTCAATACCATCATGTCGCCTTGGGCCACCAAACGCCTGTCCGAATTTGGCGGCGATATCAGCCAATTCCGCGTAGTGAAACTCTATCCATCGATTCTCAACCAGATCGGCGTCGCCAAGACCGAGCCGGGCGACGAGAACAACCAGGACATTTCGGCGCTGGTGGGTAAGGTCGATATTCGCAAACTCGAAGAATTCCCGCAGAACGACGCCGACGCCTATAGCTACTCGGGGGCGCTGTGCCGGGCCAACCAGGGCCTGATGGAGTTCGTGGAGATGTTCAAGGCGCCGATCAAGGTGCTGCACCCACTGCTCACAGCCACCCAGGAAGGTAACTACAACAGTACCGAAGGCCTGGGCGCGATTCCGTTCACCGGGATCCTGCTGGCGCACTCAAACGAATCGGAATGGCACACCTTCCGCAACAACAAGAACAACGAAGCCTTCATCGACCGTATTTACATCGTCAAGGTGCCGTACTGCCTGCGGGTCAGCGATGAAATCAAGATCTACGACAAACTGCTGTTCAACAGTTCACTGGCCAAGGCCCATTGCGCGCCCGACACTCTGAAGATGCTCGCCCAGTTCACCGTGCTGTCGCGCCTCAAGGAGCCGGAGAACTCCAATATCTACTCGAAAATGCGCGTGTACGACGGTGAAAACCTCAAGGACACTGATCCCAAGGCCAAATCGATCCAGGAATACCGTGACACGGCGGGCGTCGATGAAGGGATGAACGGCCTGTCGACACGCTTCGCGTTCAAGATCCTCTCCAAGGTCTTCAACTTCGACCCCCACGAGATCGCCGCCAACCCGGTGCACCTGCTCTACGTGCTGGAGCAGCAGATCGAACAGGAACAATTCCAGGCCGAAACCCGCGAGCGCTATCTGCGTTTCCTCAAGGAATACCTAGCGCCGCGCTATATCGAATTCATCGGCAAGGAAATCCAGACCGCCTACCTGGAGTCCTACAGCGAGTACGGCCAGAACATCTTCGACCGCTACGTGCTGTACGCCGACTTCTGGATTCAGGACCAGGAATACCGCGATCCCGAAACCGGCGAAATTCTCAACCGCGTGGCGCTCAACGAAGAGCTGGAGAAGATCGAGAAACCCGCCGGCATCAGCAATCCGAAGGATTTCCGCAACGAGATCGTCAATTTCGTGCTGCGCGCCCGCGCCAACAACAACGGCAAGAACCCAACCTGGCTCAGCTACGAGAAACTGCGGGTGGTGATCGAGAAGAAAATGTTCTCCAACACCGAGGATCTGCTGCCGGTCATCAGCTTCAACGCCAAGGCGAGCAAGGAGGACCAGCAAAAACACAACGACTTCGTCACACGAATGGTCGAGCGTGGCTACACCGACAAACAGGTACGACTGCTCTCGGAGTGGTACCTGCGGGTGCGCAAATCGCAATAAGGCAGCGACAGGTGCTCACTGCCAGGCGTTACGCCTGGCAGTCGACCGCTTGTCCTTAAGCTTCCAGCTCGCGGCTTGAAGCTTGTAACGTGAAGCTGCCCGGAGGGCTCCCCATGAGCTATGTGATCGACCGACGCCTCAATGGCAAGAACAAGAGCACGGTAAACCGCCAGCGTTTCCTGCGGCGTTACCGTGACCACATCAAAAAGGCGGTTGAAGAGGCCGTCAGCCGCCGTTCCATCACTGACATGGAACATGGCGAACAAATCAGCATTCCCGGACGCGACATCGACGAACCCGTGCTACACCACGGCCGGGGCGGCAAGCAGACGGTGGTGCATCCCGGCAACAAGGAATTCACGACCGGTGAACACATTGCACGTCCTCAAGGGGGCGGTGGCGGCAAGGGCGCGGGCAAGGCCGGAAACTCCGGCGAGGGCATGGACGAATTCGTGTTCCAGATCACCCAGGAGGAATTTCTTGAATTCATGTTCGAGGACCTGGAGCTGCCCAACCTGGTCAAGCGCAACCTGACCGGCACCGACACCTTCAAAACCGTACGCGCCGGTATCAGCAACGAGGGCAACCCGTCCCGTATCAACATCATCCGCACCCTGCGCTCAGCTCACGCCAGACGTATCGCCCTGTCGGGCAGCAGCCGTGCAAAGCTCAAGCACGCCAAGGAGGAGTTGGCGCGTTTAAAGCGCGAAGAACCGGACAACTTCGGCGATATCCAGGAAATAGAGACAGAAATCGAGAAACTCAGCGCGCGCATTCATCGCGTGCCGTTCCTTGATACTTTCGACTTGAAATACAACCTGCTGGTCAAACAACCCAACCCCAGCTCCAAGGCCGTGATGTTCTGCCTGATGGACGTATCCGGCTCCATGACTCAGGCCACCAAGGACATCGCCAAGCGTTTCTTTATCCTGCTGTACCTGTTCTTGAAGCGGAACTACGACAAGATCGATGTGGTGTTTATCCGCCATCACACCAGCGCCCGGGAAGTGGACGAAGAAGAATTCTTCTACTCGCGGGAAACCGGCGGCACCATCGTCTCCAGCGCCCTGAAGTTGATGCAGGAAATCATGGCTGAGCGCTACCCGGCCAATGAGTGGAACATCTATGCGGCCCAGGCTTCCGACGGTGACAACTGGAACGACGACTCGCCGATCTGCCGCGATATTCTGATCAACCAGATCATGCCTTTCGTGCAGTACTACACCTACGTCGAAATTACCCCTCGTGAGCACCAGGCGCTGTGGTTCGAATACGAGCGCATCGGCGAAGCCTTTGCCGACACGTTTGCCCAGCAGCAACTGGTCTCGGCCGGCGATATCTACCCGGTCTTCCGTGAACTCTTCCAGCGCAGGTTAGTGACATGACCGCCAAAAAAGAGCATAAGCGCCAACCTATTTCCACCGGGTCCGAGTGGACCTTTGAACTGATCCAGGCCTATGACCGGGAAATCAGCCGCATCGCGGCGGGTTACGCACTGGACACCTACCCCAACCAGATCGAAGTGATCACCGCCGAACAGATGATGGATGCCTACGCCTCCGTCGGCATGCCGCTGGGCTATCACCATTGGTCCTACGGCAAACACTTTCTCAGCACCGAAAAGTCCTACACCCGCGGCCAGATGGGCCTGGCTTACGAGATCGTGATCAACTCCGACCCCTGCATCGCCTACCTGATGGAAGAAAACACCATCTGCATGCAGGCGTTGGTGGTGGCCCACGCATGCTACGGGCATAACAGCTTTTTCAAGGGCAACTACCTGTTCCGCACCTGGACCGATGCCAGTTCGATCATCGATTACCTGGTGTTCGCCAAGCAGTACATCATGCAATGCGAGGAGCGCCACGGCATTGACGCGGTAGAGGATTTGCTCGACTCCTGCCACGCCCTGATGAACTACGGCGTCGACCGTTACAAACGCCCCTATCCGATTTCGGCCGAAGAAGAACGCCTGCGCCAGCAGGAGCGTGAGGAACACCTGCAGAAGCAGATCAACGATCTGTGGCGCACCATTCCAAAGCGTGCCGGCAAGAACAGCGACAAGGACAATGCGCGCTTCCCCGCCGAACCTCAGGAAAACATCCTGTATTTCCTGGAAAAGCACGCTCCGTTGCTGGAACCCTGGCAGCGGGAAATCGTGCGCATCGTGCGCAAGATCGCCCAATACTTTTATCCACAGCGCCAGACTCAGGTGATGAATGAGGGCTGGGCGACCTTCTGGCACTACACGCTGATGAACGACCTGTATGACGAGGGCCTGGTCACCGACGGTTTCATGATGGAGTTTCTCACCTCCCACACCAGCGTGGTGTTCCAGCCCGGGTTCGATAGCCCCTACTACAACGGCATCAACCCCTACGCACTGGGCTTTGCGATGTACCGTGACATCCGTCGCATGTGCGAGCACCCCACCGACGAAGACCGTCTCTGGTTCCCGGAAATCGCCGGCAGTGACTGGCTCTCCACCATCAAGTTCGCCATGAGCAGTTTCAAGGATGAGAGCTTCATCCTGCAGTACCTGTCCCCCAAAGTCATTCGCGATTTGAAGCTGTTCAGCATCATGGACGACGACCTCAAGGAGGACCTGGTAGTCCCGGCAATCCATGACGAGCCTGGCTATCGGACTATCCGCGAGACCCTGGCGGCGCAGTACAACCTGGGCAACCGCGAGCCCAACGTGCAGATCTACAGCATCGATATGCGCGGTGATCGCTCGCTGACCTTGCGTCACCAGCAGCACGATCGCAAACCCCTGGGCGAATCCACCGAGGAAGTGCTCAAGCACCTGCACCGGCTGTGGGGCTTCGATATCCACTTGGAAACCCTGCAGGGCGACCAGGTGATGAAGACCCACCATGTCCCACCGCGCAGCGATCACAACGACAACGACTACGGCCGCCTGGACCTGGCCGTCGTGCATCTCTGAAACGGCAAAGCATCCATTGGCCAGGCACAGGCGGTATCCTGTGCCGCTAATGGAGGCTTTTTCATGAAAATCTACAAAGTCGGCGGTGCGGTGCGTGATCGCCTGCTGGGCATCAAGGTCACCGACATCGACCGCGTCGTTGTCGGCGCCACCACTGAAGAGATGCTGGCCAAAGGTTTCAAACCGGTCGGCGCTGACTTCCCCGTGTTCCTGGACCCCAGAAACGGCGATGAATACGCCCTGGCCCGCACCGAACGTAAAAGTGGCCGGGGTTACGGCGGCTTCGTATTTCACGCCAGCCCCGAAGTCACGCTGGAAGAAGACCTGATTCGTCGCGACCTGACCATCAATGCCATGGCTGAAGACGATGAGGGCAATCTGACCGACCCTTACCACGGCCAACGCGATCTGGACGCGCGTATTTTACGTCACGTATCGCCCGCTTTCGCCGAAGATCCCTTGCGAGTGCTGCGCGTTGCGCGCTTCGCCGCGCGTTATGCGCACCTCGGATTCACCGTGGCCGCGCCAACGCTTGCGCTGATGCGTCAGCTCAGCGAATCCGGCGAACTGGAGGCGCTGACCCCGGAGCGCAGCTGGAAAGAAATTTCCCGGGCACTGATGGAAGATCAGCCTCAGGTGTTCATCCAGGTGCTGCGCGACTGCAATGCGCTGAAAACCTTGATGCCGGAGGTGGATGCGCTGTTCGGCGTGCCGCAGCCCGCAGCCCATCATCCCGAGATCGACACAGGCCTGCACACATTGAGCGTGTTGGAGCAGGCGGCCTTGCACAAGCTACCGCTGACCGTACGCTGGGCCTGCCTGCTGCACGACGTGGGCAAGGGCCTGACGCCTGTGGATAAGTTGCCGCAGCATATTGCCCACGAACATCGGGGCTTGAAGCTGATCAAGACCGTCAATGAACGCTTCAAAGTGCCAAGGGATTGCCAGGAACTGGCGCTGTTGGTGGGCCAATATCACACCCACGGCCATCGAGCCCTGGAGCTGAAGGCCTCGACACTGCTGGAATTGCTGCAGAGTTTTGACGTCTACCGTCGCCCGCAACGCTTTGAGGAGTTTGTGCTCGCCTGCGAGATGGATGCGCGGGGTCGCACGGGCTTTGAACAGCGAACTTATCCACAGGCCGATTATTTGCGTGGCGCGGCGAAGGCTGCGCGCGAGGTGCAGGTAGCACCGTTGCTGGAAAAAGGCTTCAAAGGCCCCGCGCTGGGCGAAGCGCTCAAGCGTGAACGGCTTAACGCGCTCAAAGCCTACAAGCAACAACAAGGCCCATTGTAGGAGCGAGCTTGCTCGCGAAAAACCTGAGAGCGCCGCGTTATCGTTCACGTTCTTCGCGAGCAAGCTCGGCTCCTACAGAAGCACGTCTGCCGTGAGTTGCCGGCCCTGCCATTCAAACCCGACAGGCGCCAGCACCTGGTCAATCTGCGCACCGCGCCATAGGTCGGCCAAGGTCTTGCCCACCTCAGGGTGAACACGATCCGGCGCCATCATCGACAGCGGCCACAAGACAAATGCGTTCTTGAGGATCTCCGCACGCGGCAGCACCAAACCATCAAAGTTACCCACCAGATCGCCATACAGCAGCACGTCGATATCCAGCGGCAAGCCTTTGCGATCGGGCGCATAACGACCATTGTCGGCCTCGATGGATTTCAACCGGCGGTCCAGCTCCATCAACGGCAGGTCGGTGCAGCCCGACACCACCAGATTGAAGAACGGCCCGCTCTTGATACCCACCGGCTGGCTTTCGAACACCGCCGAACAGCGCATGTCCGTCAAAAAGCTCGCCAGCGCATCAAGGCCCGCACGTAAATTGAGCTCGCGCTCGATATTACTGCCAAGGCCAAGGTAAACCTGAGTCAGCGACATCCGCGCTCGATCTCCACGCCCACGCCCTTGGCGGCCGGGACGGCGCCTGGCTTGGTCAATTTGAGGTGCAGCCAGGGAATCTGGAATTCACTCATCAGCACTTGGGCAAGGCGCTCGGCGAAGGTTTCCACCAGTTGGTATTGGGACTGTTCGGCAAAGGCCTGGATACGCGCGGACACACTGGCGTAATCCAGCGCCAGGCTCAGGTCGTCACCGGCGGCGGCCGGACGGTTGTCCCAGGCAAAGCTCAGGTCCAGGCGCAGGCATTGACGGATGCCGCGCTCCCAGTCGTAGGCGCCGATCACGGTGTCGACTTCCAGGCCTTCGATAAACACTCTGTCCAAGCACTCTTCTCCGCAGCACGACAAGGGCGCGATGCCCCGTTAGAATCAGGGCGTCCTCGCCCGGAATAGTTAGCATGTTTTGGTCACTGGCGATTCTCGCCTACCTGCTCGGCTCGCTGTCCTTTGCCATTTTGCTCAGCCGCCTGACGGGAAATCCCGATCCGCGAATGAGTGGCTCAGGCAATGCCGGCGCCACCAATATGTTGCGCCTGGCCGGCAAGAAACTTGCCGTGCTGACGCTGCTGGGCGACCTCTGCAAGGGCCTGCTGCCCGTACTGATCGCCAGCCTTGCGGGCCTTACCCTGCAACAGCAGGCCTGGGTGGGCATCTGCGCCGTCCTCGGCCACCTGTTCCCCCTGTACTTCCGCTTTCGCGGCGGCAAAGGTGTCGCCACCGCGGCCGGCTTGCTGCTGGGGATCTACCCTCCGGCAGCCCTGCTGGCGGTGCTCGCCTGGCTGCTGACGTTCTACCTGACCCGCACCAGCTCCCTGGCGGCGCTGATCGCCACACCGCTCACCCTGCCGTTGCTGGCCTGGCAGGAGCCGGCGGCGCTGCTGCCGATGAGCGTGCTGACACTGCTGATCGTCTGGCGCCACCGCGGCAATCTACGCGACCTGTTTGCCGGGCGCGAACGGCATTTTTAACAGGGACCACCTTACCCCCTACAAAGGCGACAACTGCTCCATCGGCCAACGCGCCTGTACGCTGATCGCCAGGCTTTCATGCTGCCCGGCCTGCAGGCGCTGGCAGCCGGCGTAGGCGATCATCGCGCCATTGTCGGTGCAAAACTCAGGGCGCGCGTAAAACACATCGCCCTTCATTTCCCCAAGCATCTTCTCCAGCGAACTGCGCAAGGCCTTGTTGGCGCTGACGCCGCCGGCAATCACCAGACGCTTCATGCCGGCCTGCTTCAGGGCACGCTTGCACTTGATGGTCAAAGTCTCTACCACGGCCTGCTGGAACGCCAGCGCGATGTCGCAACGGGCTTGCTCGCCGTCGTCCCCGGCGCTGACGCTCTGCTGCCAGGTATTGAGCGCGGAGGTTTTAAGGCCGCTGAAGCTGAACATCAAACCAGGCCGATCACACATCGGCCGCGGGAACGTGTAACGACCGGCCACACCTTTTTCGGCGAGGCGGGCGATTTCCGGACCGCCGGGGTAATTGAGCCCCATCATCTTCGCGGTCTTGTCAAAGGCTTCGCCGGCGGCGTCGTCCAGCGACTCGCCCAACAACGTGTATTGACCGATGCCGTCGACCTGAACCAGCTGCGTATGCCCCCCCGAAACCAACAAAGCGACGAACGGGAACGCCGGCGGTGTTTTTTCCAGCATCGGGGCCAGTAAATGACCTTCCATGTGGTGCACACCGAGGGCCGGAATGCCCCAGGCAAATGCCAGCGCCTGGGCACAGGAAGCCCCAACCAGCAGGGCTCCGACCAATCCGGGACCTGCGGTATAGGCAATGGCATCGATCTCGGTCGGCACGCAGCCGGCTTCATCCAGCACCTGGCGGATCAATGGCAGCATACGTTTGACGTGATCACGGCTGGCAAGCTCCGGCACCACGCCGCCATAGGCGCGATGCAGGTCGATCTGACTGAAGAGTGCATCGGCCAGGAGCCCGCGTTCACTGTCGTAAAGTGCGACACCGGTTTCGTCGCAGGAGGTTTCAAGTCCCAGTACTAGCATGGGTTTGCGCCTTGTAGAGGCTGAATTCGAAGGCGCGCATAATAGTCGCCACTCCCCCTCCCGACTAGCGGTTTTCGATCAGAGGCTTTGCATTCCTGCCAATGAGGGGTTAACATCCGCAACCCTTAAAAACCGACGACCTCAGCCGCGAATTTTTTGCGACGAGAACGTTGATCCCGGTAATGAAAGAAGGTAGCTCTGGATGCCAGCCGTCAAAGTAAAAGAGAACGAACCCTTCGACGTAGCTCTGCGTCGTTTCAAGCGCTCCTGCGAAAAAGCCGGTGTTCTGGCTGAAGTTCGTAGCCGCGAATTTTACGAGAAGCCAACTTCTGAGCGTAAGCGTAAAGCAGCAGCCGCTGTTAAGCGTCACGCCAAGAAAGTTCAGCGCGAGCAGCGCCGCGCCGTTCGTCTGTACTAATACACAGACGTTCGTAGCAAGCTTCTGCCAAGCCCGGCCCTCAGCCGGGCTGTTGGCATTTGCGGATATCGCTTGATGCTTCATCGTCGACGCCGCACACGCGACCGAGACACCGCTTCAAACGTCAGGACTGGCTCTTTTGCCAGCGGTGCACGTCTCTTCTGACGAGCCTAACAAGGCTACTGACGAGCACACCTAATTCTTCAAGCAGGCGATCATACTGTGTCGACTGTGCCCATAGCTGAGCTTCCGAGACCGCCCGCAGGTCAAGACCGGACTCACGGGCAACTTTTATTCGTCGAACACTGATAGAAACTAACGTCAGCGAATGTTCGACAGATACACTCTCTGACATCCCATGCAGACGATAATGATCAGGCACCCAACGCGCGCTTGAACATTTCACGGGCCCTCATTTACACGCAGTGATGACGAGAACGCCATGGCCGGGCTGATTCCCCAGAGCTTTATTGACGACCTTCTGAACCGCACCGACATCGTCGATGTCGTCAGCTCACGCGTGCAACTGAAAAAAGCCGGCAAGAACTACACCGCCTGCTGCCCGTTCCATAAAGAAAAAACCCCGTCGTTCAGCGTAAGCCCGGACAAGCAGTTCTATTACTGCTTCGGTTGCGGTGCAGGCGGCAATGCCCTCGGCTTCCTGATGGACCACGACAACCTGGATTTCCCCCAGGCCGTCGAGGACCTGGCAAAAGCCGCCGGCATGGAGATCCCCCGCGAAGAAAGTGGCCGCGCGCACAAACCGCGACAGCCCACCGACTCGCCGCTGTATCCACTGCTGACCGCCGCTGCCGACTTCTATCGACAGGCACTTAAAAGCCATCCGCAGCGCAAGGCCGCCGTCGACTACCTCAAGGGCCGCGGCCTCACCGGTGAAATCGCCCGGGACTTCGGCCTCGGTTTTGCACCACCCGGCTGGGACAATCTGTACAAGCACCTGAGCAGCGATACGCTCCAGCAAAAAGCCATGATTGATGCCGGCCTGCTGGTGGAAAATGCCGAGACCGGCAAGCGCTATGACCGCTTCCGTGACCGCGTGATGTTTCCCATCCGCGACAGCCGCGGCCGCATCATCGCGTTTGGTGGCCGCGTGCTGGGGGACGACAAGCCCAAGTACCTGAACTCTCCGGAAACCCCGGTTTTCCATAAGGGCCAGGAACTCTACGGACTGTTTGAGGCACGCAAGAACAACCGCAACCTCGACGAAATCATCGTGGTTGAAGGCTATATGGACGTGATCGCCCTGGCCCAGCAAGGCCTGCGCAATGCGGTGGCAACGCTCGGTACCGCCACCAGCGAAGAACACATGAAACGCCTGTTTCGCGTGGTGCCCAGCGTGCTGTTCTGCTTCGACGGCGACCAGGCCGGCCGCAACGCCGCCTGGCGCGCACTCGAGGCTACGCTGTCGAGCCTGCAGGATGGGCGCCGCGCACGCTTTCTGTTCCTGCCCGAAGGCGAAGACCCGGACACCCTGGTGCGCTCCGAAGGCACCGACGCGTTCCGTGCCCGCATCAATCAACACGCGCAGCCGCTGGCGGACTATTTCTTCCAGCAGCTGACCGAAGAAGCCGACCCGCGCTCGCTTGAAGGCAAGGCCCATATGGCCACCCTCGCAGCGCCGCTGATCGATAAAGTCCCCGGCGCCAACCTGAAATCACTGATGCGCATGCGCTTGCTGGAAATCACCGGCTTGAGCGGCGAAGCCGTCAGCCAGCTGGTGCATAACGCACCGCAAGATGCTCCACCGGCCTACGACCCTGGCATGGATTACGACGCCATGCCGGACTATTCCGACTTCCACCAACCGCAGGAGGCGTATGCGCCCCAGCAGGAATGGACGCCGAAAAAGCCCGGCGCCGGCGGCAAGAAATGGGACAAGAAGCCCTGGAGCAAGAATGGCAAACGCGGCGACCGCGATGAGGCTCACGCCCCGCGCACTCCGGTTGCCGTGGAAGCGCCGACGCTGATTGCCTTGCGCACGCTCATCCATCACCCGCAATTGGCGGGCAAGGTTGAAAGCGCCGACCATTTCGCCAACGAAAGCAACACCTACGCCCAAGTGCTAATCGCCTTGATCGAGGCCGTGCAGAAAAATCCTAAGCTAAACTCAATCCAGCTGATGGCTCGCTGGCATGGCACGGAACAAGGCCGCCTGTTGAAGGCACTTGCGGAAAAGGAGTGGCTAATTGACGGCGATAACCTTGAACAACAGTTTTTAGACACCATTAATAGGTTATCCGCGGGTCAGCACACACAGACCCTCGATGAGCTCATTAAGAGAGCAAGACAGCCGGGATTGTCGGCTGAAGAGCAAATTCAGATAGCAAAACAGATGCGCGACCTTTTAAAACAGAACGTTTGCACATCAAACCCGACCTCAGCTGGCGTGTGAGGTCATAGCTCGGGTATAATCCTCGGCTTGTTTTTTGCCCGCCAAGACCTTCAGTGGATAGGGTGTTATGTCCGGAAAAGCGCAACAGCAGTCTCGTATCAAAGAGTTGATCACCCTTGGTCGTGAGCAGAAGTATCTGACTTACGCAGAGGTCAACGACCACCTGCCTGAGGATATTTCAGATCCTGAGCAGGTGGAAGACATCATCCGCATGATTAATGACATGGGGATCCCCGTACACGAGAGTGCTCCGGATGCGGACGCCCTTATGTTGGCCGACGCCGATACCGACGAGGCAGCCGCTGAAGAAGCCGCTGCCGCGTTGGCTGCGGTGGAGACCGACATCGGTCGCACGACTGACCCTGTGCGCATGTATATGCGTGAAATGGGTACCGTCGAGTTGCTGACACGCGAAGGCGAAATCGAAATCGCCAAGCGTATCGAAGAGGGCATCCGCGAAGTGATGGGCGCAATCGCGCACTTCCCTGGCACGGTTGACCACATTCTCTCCGAGTACACTCGCGTCACCACCGAAGGTGGCCGCCTGTCCGACGTCCTGAGCGGTTATATCGACCCGGACGACGGCATTGCGCCACCTGCCGCCGAAATACCGCCGCCGGTAGATCCAAAAGCGCCGAAAGCGGACGACGAAACCGAAGACGACGATGCTGAAGCCAGCAGCGACGAAGAAGATGAAGTCGAAAGCGGTCCAGACCCGGTCATCGCTGCCCAGCGTTTCGGTGCGGTTTCCGATCAAATGGAAATCACCCGCAAGGCGCTGAAAAAGCATGGTCGTGGCAACAAGCAGGCGATTGCCGAGCTGTTGGCCCTGGCCGAGCTGTTCATGCCGATCAAGCTGGTGCCCAAGCAATTCGAAGGCCTGGTTGAACGGGTTCGTAGCGCCCTTGAGCGTCTGCGTGCACAAGAGCGTGCGATCATGCAGCTCTGTGTCCGTGATGCGCGCATGCCGCGTACCGACTTCCTGCGCCAGTTCCCGGGCAACGAAGTTGACGAAACCTGGAGTGACGCCCTGGCCAAAGGCAAGGCGAAATACGCCGAAGCCATTGGTCGCCTGCAGCCGGACATCATCCGTTGCCAGCAGAAACTGAGCGCACTGGAGGCTGAAACAGGCCTGACGATCGCCGAGATCAAGGACATCAACCGTCGCATGTCGATCGGTGAGGCCAAGGCCCGCCGCGCGAAGAAAGAGATGGTTGAAGCCAACTTGCGTCTGGTGATCTCCATCGCCAAGAAGTACACCAACCGCGGCCTGCAATTCCTCGACCTGATTCAGGAAGGCAACATCGGCCTGATGAAGGCTGTGGACAAGTTCGAATACCGTCGTGGCTACAAGTTCTCGACTTATGCCACCTGGTGGATCCGTCAGGCGATCACTCGCTCGATCGCCGACCAGGCCCGCACCATCCGTATTCCGGTGCACATGATCGAGACCATCAACAAGCTCAACCGTATTTCCCGGCAGATGTTGCAGGAAATGGGTCGCGAACCGACTCCGGAAGAGCTGGGCGAACGCATGGAAATGCCTGAGGATAAAATCCGCAAGGTATTGAAGATCGCTAAAGAGCCGATCTCCATGGAAACGCCGATTGGTGATGACGAAGACTCCCATCTGGGTGACTTCATCGAAGACTCGACCATGCAGTCGCCCATCGATGTCGCCACTGTTGAAAGCTTGAAAGAAGCGACTCGCGACGTACTCTCCGGCCTCACTGCCCGTGAAGCCAAGGTACTGCGCATGCGTTTCGGCATCGACATGAATACCGACCACACCCTTGAGGAAGTCGGTAAGCAGTTCGACGTGACCCGTGAACGGATCCGTCAGATCGAAGCCAAGGCGCTGCGCAAGTTGCGTCACCCGACGCGAAGCGAGCATCTGCGCTCCTTCCTCGACGAGTGATACCAGAACCCCCGGCCCAGGCCGGGGGTTTTGCTTTTCTGCCATTTCTTTCCACAGATTAACTGCCCCGCAACGCCCCGCCCGCGCAATGCCCGTCTACACTCGAGACATTCCCCGTGCCATAACGAGACCGTTATGCCCAGATTGCCGACCGTGATACTGCTGTCGCTGCTGACCTGGACCGCAACGGCTGGCGCGATGACTCTCACTGATGATGAGCGTAGCTGGCTGACGGACCATCAGGAGCTGCGCCTTGGGGTGGATGCGTCCTGGCCACCTTTTGAATACCGCGATGAAGATGGCCGCTACCAGGGCCTGGCCGCCGATTACGTACGCCTGATCCAGGATCGCCTGGGCATCAGGGTCAAGCTGATCGAGCCCGCGAACTGGACCGCCTTGCTCGAACAAGCGCGCAACAATCAGCTCGACCTGCTACCCGGTATCATGTCCACGCCGGAACGCCAGAGTTTCCTGGCCTTCACGCGCCCCTATCTCGACTTCCCCATCGTAATACTGGCCCATGAAGGCGGTGCGAAACCACGCAACCTCAAGGATTTGTACGGACTGAAAATCGCCGTGGTGGAAAACTACGCACCCCATGAACTACTGCGTACCCACCACCCGGATCTCAATCTCGTCGCGATGCCTAACGTCAGCTCCACCCTGCAGGCCCTGGCCACCGATGACGTGGATGCGGTAGTCAGTGACCTGGCGTCCAGTGTCTGGAGCCTGCGCCAGCTGAAACTCGACGGTTTGTACGTCAGCGGCGAAACGCCCTATCGCTATCAGTTGGCAATGGGCGTGCCACGGGATGAGAAAATACTCGTGGGTATCCTCGACAAGGTGCTCGCCGATCTCAGCCCGGCCGAAACCGATGCGATCCAGCAGCATTGGGTGGGTAGCTTCAGCGATCACCGCACGTTCTGGATGGATTTGTTGTTGTACGGCCTACCTGCGGTGTTGCTGCTGAGCACCGTGCTGGTCATTGTGATTCGAACCAATCGCCGGCTCAGCTCGGAAATTTCCCGCCGAGTGGCGCTTGAGCAAGAACTGCGCAGCAGCGAATACCACTACCGCGGCCTGGTCGAAAGTCTGTCCGCCATCGCCTGGGAAGCCAGCATCAGCGATTTCACCTACAGCTACGTGTCGCCCCATGCCGAGGAACTGCTTGGCTACCCCCGTGCCCATTGGCTGATCCCCGGCTTCTGGCGCAACATCATTCACCCTGCCGACCTGACACACGCCGAAACCTATTGCTACCGTGAAACCCGCGCCAACCGTGATCACAGCATCGACTATCGCGTGATCACCGCCGATGGCCGTTGCCTGTGGGTACGCGATATTGTCAGCCTGATCCAATACGGCCGCGAACCGGTGCTGCGCGGCTTGATGATCGACATCAGCGAGGCCAAGCGCACGGAAGAGGCACTGCAGCTGTCCGAACAGAAGTTTGCCAAGGCATTTCATGCCTCCCCCGATGGCTTGTTGCTGAGCCGTCAAAGCGATGGCCTGCTGATAGAAGTAAACGAAGGCTTCAGCCACCTGACCGGTTACACCAGCGCCACCTCGCTCGATCAATCAGCCCTGGACCTCGGCATTTGGGTCGACCTCAATGAACACAAGCACATGCTGGAATTGCTGCAGCGCGACGGCTTTGTGCGCGATTTCATCTGCCATATTCGCCACGTCGATGGCCGGATTCGCCTCTGCGAACTGTCCAGCCGCCCGCTGCCCATCGGCGAAGAGGACTGCATGCTGACCATCGCCCGCGACATCACCGAACGCCAGCAAATGCAGGAAAAACTGCAACAGGCCGCCACCGTGTTCGAGAGCACCGCCGAAGGCGTCTTGATCACCGACACGCGGCAGAACATCAGCGCCGTCAATCGCGCGTTCAGCGAAATCACGGGCTACAGCGAAGCCGAAGCGCTTGGCCACACCCCGCGCCTGCTCGCGTCCGGCCTGCACGACAGCGCCTTCTATGCCGCGATGTGGCACCAGTTGACGACCCAGGGACACTGGCAGGGCGAAATTTCCAACCGCCGCAAGAACGGAGAGCTCTACCCAAGCTGGCTCACCATCAGCGCGGTGCGCAATAGCGACCAGGTGGTCACCCACTTCGTCGCGGTATTTGCCGACATCTCCAGCCTCAAGCTCGCCCAGGCGCGCCTCGACTATCAGGCCCATCACGACCCGTTAACCGGCCTGCCCAACCGCACGCTGTTTGAAAGCCGCCTGCAAGCCGCCCTCAATGGCCAGCAGGAAAGCGGGAATCAAGGCGCTGTGTTGTTTCTCGACCTGGACCGCTTCAAACACATCAACGACAGCCTCGGCCACCCGGTCGGTGACCTGCTGCTCAAGGACATTGCCGTACGCCTCAAGGAACAACTGCGCGATATCGACACCGTCGCCCGCCTGGGCGGCGATGAATTCATCATCCTGCTGCCCGGACTGCAACAGGCCAGCGACGCGCAATACCTGGCGAACAAACTGCTGAACTGCTTCACGCCGCCCTTCCAGGCCGGCGAGCATGAGTTCTTTATCAGCGCGAGTATCGGCACCAGCCTGTATCCGCAGGACGGCACCGATGTCGCCACCCTGGTCAAAAACGCCGACGCCGCGATGTACCGCTCCAAAGCCAAGGGCCGCAACCGCGTTGAATGCTACACCCGCGACCTGACGGCCCAGGCCAATGAACGCGTGGCACTGGAGCACGAGCTGCGCCGCGCCATCGAACGTAAAGAACTGAGCCTGTATTACCAACCCAAACGCAGCCTTATCACTCATGAACTGATCGGCGCCGAAGCGCTGATTCGCTGGCACCACCCGACCTTTGGCGACGTACCGCCCGAACACTTCATCGCCCTGGCCGAAGAGAACGGCACGATCCTGCAAATCGGCGATTGGGTACTGGAACAAGCGTGTCGACAGCTGCATGCCTGGCAAGGCGCTTTCGAGGATTTCGGGCCATTGTCCGTCAACCTCGCCGGCGCGCAGCTGCGCCACCCCAACCTGCTGTCGCGCATCGAACAGCTGCTGCGCGATTACTACCTGGAACCCGGCTGCCTGCAACTGGAGATCACCGAAAACTTCATCATGAGCCAGGCGGAAGAAGCACTCGCGGTGCTGCACCAGCTCAAAAGACTCGGCGTACAACTGGCAATCGATGATTTCGGTACCGGCTATTCGTCCCTCAGCTACCTCAAGCGCCTGCCGCTGGACTTCCTCAAGATCGACCAATCCTTCGTCCGCGGCCTGCCCGACGACCCCCACGACGCCGCCATCGTGCGCGCCATCATCGCCCTCGGCCACAGCATGCAATTCACCATCATCGCCGAAGGCGTGGAGAACCCCGCACAGCAAGCATTCCTCGCCGCAGAAGGCTGTGAACAGATGCAAGGCTACATCGTCAGCCTGCCCCTGCCACCAGAGCTATTTGCCGAAACCTTCCTTCGTACACGGATGAGGGATTTTACGGATGGCACAGCGAGGAAACCGTCGCTATAATCCGCGTCCAGTTACAAGGGCCTATAGCTCAGTTGGTCAGAGCAGAGGACTCATAATCCTTTGGTCCACGGTTCTTATGTGGTATGGATCACAGTGTGGTATTTGAACTGTGGATTTGATAGCTTCACGCGGCAAATTCGGGCCTCTAGCTCATGTTGGTTAGAGCAGCGGACTTAACGGCTCAGAACCTCCCCCCTTCGCAGGGCACGGTGATGAGCAAATGGGTTGCCCTGGGATAAGTTGACTCTGTCCCTTGGTAGAATCGCTCAAATTCGGGGAAGCCTCTGCGTCAGCGTGGTAATCCCGAGCCAAGCCTTGAGATTTCAAGGAAGGTGTAGAGACTGTACGGGCGAGCCGAAAGGTAAGAGACAGTCCAGACCACGAACTCGAAAGAGGCAGTGAAAACTGAAGTGGTACGCATAATCCGTTGGTGCCCGGTTCGACTCCGGGGGGGCCCACCAATTCAAAAGCCGCATTCCTTGAGTGCGGCTTTTCATTCAAAAATTCCCTTTCTATCCCACGCTCCCTAGGCTAGTGCTCGCTCATCTATGAGCGACACCATTAGGGCTGCGGACAGTTCGCCTCAGTCGCGTCCGTGGCTGTTTTGGAGCGAACTCTTATCTAGTTGAGGTTTTTTCCCTCGACTGCCTCCAGGCTCCCGGTTGTCGTCTCTACTCGGCTAAGCCACATTTCGCCAAGCGCTTGCGGATAGCGGATAGCGGATAGCGGATAGCGGATAGCGGGCGATTTGAGGCTCTCAAACCGCGATGTTTGCCAAAGCAACCAGATGATCTTGCAGGGTGTAAATGTCTTAGGCACGCGATCCTCCCACTGCAGAGAAGGGTATGCGCGACGCGAGCTCTCTCATGGGATAGATACCTCATCGCCGATACACTTCTCACAATCCTTCACCTGCCTGGGGTGCCCACGCTCAGGGATGTCCGAACCCATATAAATACCAGAAATTTTTTCTCCGCCAATAGCAAGCGAAACTAAGTCCTATCAAAGCGACCCCTAATCTAACAAGAATGATCACTGAGAACCGACTGCAGAGAATAAGACACACCTGCAACTTATTGGAAGGCTCAAGACTTTGGCTCTGCGCATGAACCTCTATCATCCTGCAGCGAGACCGATTTCGTATCTGAAAGCTGAATTAGTTGCGAGCAAAGAAAAAGCCGAATGTGAACTATCCTGCACATCCAGATGCTATGAGGACTACAGCCCGGCGAGCTCTGGAATCTATGAGCCCCTTTCAATATGAGCGCAAGGTCAAGTTGCAATATACGATATAATCGATCGTACATAAGATAACCACCTGATTTATAACGGCTTTTAATTTTCACACCACTGATAATAATGAGCGAATTTCACTTGTGATAAATAGTCCTTGAAACTAATTGACCCATGACTTAGCTTCAATAGAAATTATTGATGTCTGGAACGGTGGAAATGAAAAACTTCATTTTGGTCGAAGCTTCTATGACGAGCGAGGAAAACTATCTTCTGCTCCAGCTCGACCCATACTTGCCGGATGAGTGCAGGGAATTCAAACCGTTTTCTCATTACAGCCTATGGCTAGCACGAAGGGGTTACGCTCCGAACACTGTGAAGCTATACGCAGAGCACGTTGGCCGGTTTATTGATTATGTGTACGAAGCAGCACACACCCAATTCCCGGTTGATGTCGAGCTCACGACTGAGGCCATCATTTACAGCTACCAGGCTTACCTGCTATTCGGCAAAGGAGCCTCAAACCCCATTGCCAGCACGCTGGCTGAGAGCCTTAGAAAAGAGAAACTCACCAGCCATAACTCCCTCGCACAGACTATCGAATCATCGATCTACTGGTTCCTCAAAGTGTTAGAGGCCAAGAACAGCATTGCTCCCGACCAATTATTCAGCCCGTTCTATCTCAATCGTGCCGAATACCGAAGCCAATCGGAAGTCTCTGCCCACAAGGCCAAATCTTGGCTGGCTGCAGTCATCAGTGACTCACTCAAATCCGTCCTGCCAAAGGAAAAAAAAGGCCGACTATTTCCGCAGGCGAAGCGCAGGGACAGAAAGAACGACAAACAGGGATTCAAGACTATCGCCTACCCCATCGAGCGATCCGTTGACTTGGTTAGGCAGGCGAAGCCAAGGAGGTCAAAAACTTTTTATCGGGACATGACTTTCTACGCCCTGCTCGCTGCGACCGGTGCTCGTACCAGCGAGACGCTCCAAATCAGAATGCCCGACATCGATGCTGATACGTTTGCAGTCTTCCTTCGAGACCCATTTGCCAGGAAGACCCCCGGCATTACTGAAAGCGAATATAAGCTTCTCTCATGGAAAGGCCGTGACACGGAGCTGACTTACATGATTGAACCATTCGCCAAGATATTTTGGGAAAGTTTGGAAAAGTATTTGGCTCTGGAATACAACTCTAGCGTAGACCATGATTTTGTGTTTCAGAATTCTGACGCCAGGCCTTTTTTCGCTAGCGATAGAAGCAGCCGCGACAAAACCTTCAAGAAATACGCCCAGAAAGCAGGTTTGATGGACGTGTCTGGTATCAGTCCCCATTCACTTAGGCATATGTACGGAACGTACTGAATCGCCCCGGGTTTTCTAGACACTCTCAAGGCTCGCTGCGTAACGCTTTTCAAACTCTACCGGTGACAGCTGATTGTTGAAACTGTGGCGTCGTTTTGGGTTGTAAAACATCTCGATGTAATCGAACACATCATCTCGAGCATCCTGGCGTGTAGTGTAGATTTTACGCTTGATCCGTTCCCGCTTCAGCAACTGGAAAAAGCTCTCCGCCACAGCGTTGTCGTGGCAATTACCTCGACGACTCATGCTGGCTACCAGGTTGTTAGCTTTCAAGAAGCTTCGCCAGTCTGAGCTGCTGTACTGACTGCCTTGATCCGAGTGGATCATCACCTCTTGCTTCGGCTTACGTCTCCAAACCGCCATCAGCAGTGCATCAATGGCTACGTCGCTGGTCATCTGCGACTTCATTGACCAACCAATGATCTGGCGTGAAAACAGATCGAGCACCACGGCCAAATACAGCCAGCCTTCATATGTTCGGATGTAGGTAATGTCTGTGACCCAAACTTTGTTGGGTTCTCTGACATCGAATTGGCGCTTCAGTAAGTTCGGTGAGGCAACGGCTGGCTTACCGCCGTATTTTCCAGGCCTCCGTCGATACCCAGTCTGAGAACGTAAACCTTCAAGGCGCATCAACCTAGCCACCCGGTGACGGCCACAGCTCTCACCAACCTCTCGCAGGTCATCATGGATCTTTCGATAGCCATAAACGCCACCGCTTTCCAGCCAGGAGTGTTTGATCAATCCAAGCAGTCGCTGATCGTCCTTGGCTCGCGCAGATTTTGGTTCTGATAGCCACGCGTAGTAGCCGCTGGGATGAACCTTGAGCGTCAGGCAAAGCCGTCGAATCGCGTAATGACCCGCTTGCTGCTTAATAAAGGCGTACTTCAGCCGCACTCCTTGGCAAAGTACGCGGCGGCCTTTTTTAAGATGTCTCGCTCCTCCGTCACCCGTTTCAGCTCGGCACGTAGACGACGAACCTCAGCGCTCTGATCATCCTCCTCAACGCGCTGTTCCTGAGGCTTGGTGTAGCGCTTAACCCAGGCATAGAGGCTGTGCACAGACACACCCAATCGTGCAGCCACCTCCGAGACAGGAAGCTGCTTTTCGGTCACTTGCTTGACCGCCTGGATTTTGAATTCTTCGGGATAACGCTGGTTGCTCATGGCACCTCCTAATGGGCCTCATTTTAAGGCTTGGAGGTGTCTACGAAACTAGGGGCGATTCAGATCTACGAAGAGAAAGCATCGGAAGAAGCAGTTCTTGCCTACAAAAAGATTCTACGAAGCCTGACCCTTGGAATGCTTGAGTGGCCATCCAAGTACCAGTCTCTTCTGCCGCCGCCGGCGGATGAATCTGGGTATGCAGACTACCAGGTACACCAAGAAGCTCTCCGCCAGGCTGACCTTTTTAGCGAAAGGGCTGGTGAGCACCCTAATGAGGATGAGCGCCTGCAGCTGAGCATCTTGAGGTTCCTGAGATTCCAAAGCGAATTCGTCACCAAAGACTACGTGCCAACCGCAGAAATAGTCGGCCACCTAAAAGATAGCGGCTTCGGAGATATCAACGACCAGAGGATCCGCTCCAGCGGCATCGCCAAGCTTCGCGATTCGGACGTGATTATCACAAGCGCGGCCAAAGGCTACAAAATTCCTCAGACACGGGCTGACATCAACGAGTTTCTGGAAAGGGCGTCAGGCATAGTCGTCCCTCTGCTGGAACGTGTCAAAAAGGCTCGAGAGGTGTATCGGCTGAGTAGTCGAGGAGAATATGACATCGTGACTGCAGCCAACCTGACTGAGCTTGCCAAGCTGCTCACTGCGCTCGAGGCGTTTGCAGATGACTGAACTCAGTCATGGCAACGAACCTCAGCAGGCTGCATTGATCCAGGATGAAATCCTAGAGATCTTGAAAGAGGCCAAGGTGCTCGCGCGTAGATTCTATCGCCTGACCGGCAAGCCGCTGGGCGTGACAGGCGAGATCGCAGAGTACGAAGCTGCCACTAGACTCGGCCTGTTACTACATCCTGCAAGGCAGGCAGGTTACGACGCTACAGAGACGCTGGAAGTTGGCGTCGCGAGAATCCAGATCAAGGGGCGCTGTATCCTGAACCCGCAAAAGATTACGGGCCGTATGGGTGCAATTGATCTACGACAACCCTTTGATACTGTGCTCTTGGTACTGCTTGATTCTGAGTTCAACGCATTTGCAATGTACGAAGCAAGTCGTGCCAAGGTAGAGGCAGCGCTGACCGTGCCTGGGTCGAAAGCCAGAAATGAACGTGGTGCGTTGGCTATTAGGCAATTCATGTCGATAGCTACGTTGCGCTGGGCTTGTCATGAGCCTAGCGACTAAGAGTATTAACCGCCGTCTGGACGCCGAGCGCTGTGGATATGCCCCGTGTGACGAGCCAGGCTAATGTCCCTAATACGGCACATTAACCACCATTTTTAGGCTTAATGACCCTATTTGGGTACATTACGCTGAGCAAAGGAATGCGGACAATGATGGCTATAGCCCCCTACCTCACCCAGACTATCTTCTGATTTGGAAGCAAGCCCCTAATGGTTCCTGGCATAGCTTCTAAATATCCGCGCAGTAATACTGCACCATAAAGATTCAACCGTAGGTGCATTTATAGTTTTACTAAAAAAAAGCGGCGATGTAGTTCCAGGCGCAGAAAAAATAATAATCGATGTGATTCGCTACAAAGTTAGGTGCCGCAAGCGATAGGAAGTAGTGAACAATGGCTGCGTATAAACAGAAACACACAGTCCAAGCGAGCCAGTAAACGGTGCGTCCGGACGATATAGGTTTTTCAACCAAGCGCTTCCAGTCGTCGGCAGACATGAAGTTGTAGATCTTCTTCCGCCATCCTTCTCTACTGCTGTCAGCAAGACTGTTAAACCTCAAGGTTGATAGAGTGTTGATAACTATGCTCAATATGAGAAGTGCAGAGACACCGAGATACAGAATCGTGGTAGCTGTATCGGCCACGCCTGTAGTCGCTATCGGAGTCTTGATAGCTAAAACAACACCCGCCACCGCGAAATCACGCCAGAGCGCTGATATTAAATCCCTTGTCGCAGTTTGTGTCTTATTAACCTCGTCCTGCAAACCCTTGCGCAGATCTCCCAGGCTTTTGACAGCCTCCTTGCTCTGATCCTGGAGATGAAAGGCGAACGCTTCCTTGGCCCCCGAGAGGCTATTTTTTAAGAGTGGCGTTGAGCCAGAGGGCCACGTCGTCCCACTGTTCCAGTTGATAGCAATGTGGTTGTTGAAAAGTTGGAATTTCGTTTCACACTCCCTAGGGGTGGAGTAGATCCACTGGCAGGTGTCGTGGAGTGTTTCAAAATTGATATCAGCCCAGTTAATAGGCTGGTCTATAGCTATGGGGAGTGAGCGCCCGCCTCGAAATATTACATGAGTCTCATCATCTTCCTTGCGAATCTCGGCTGGCAAGCAAAAGGAAAGCTTTTCCACCGCCACGCGTTTCCAGGCTGTAAAAGGTTCGCTTTCAGCAATTGGCTCAACAGTCAGCAGCCATGGCTCAAGCGACGGAGGGGTAAGGGAGCGGGTAAGATCCCGTACCATTTTCCAAGGTTTTTCAGGATGTTGAGTGGCAGTCGGTAAATTTTTATCTCCACCCATTTCTTTCACTAGAAACTGATGAGTGGAAAATTCAAAGGTTTCACCTGCAACCCACACGCACATTTTTTTCTGTGAGTTCTGTGCTGAAAATTGGTTTGTCCTCAACCAGTTTTCGAAACCTTTTAAAGTTAGGAAATAACACCAGCCATCATCCGTTGGCTTTTCCAAGATGACTGTTAGCCTGTCATCTTCCACATCCTCCAAATCGAAATCCTTGATCTCGATGCTGTCGGAAACTTCTCCAAAAAGCTCTATCTTTCCGATGCCCATAGAACAAACACGCAGGGCAAGATCTTTCAATTCTCGAACAAACCCGGAAGATGTAACGCTCACTTCATCAATTCGAAAAATATGCGTAGTTTCAATCTGCGCAGAACCACCCGACGCCGTAAGTCGCTCAAAGAAGTTGCGAAGTTCTAGCGCTAGCTGTTTCATGATTCACGCAAGCGACTTGTACGAATAGTAATAACAGTTTCATCCTTTCCATTTTCAATAGTTAAGCTTCCCTTTGCCCGCGCAGGCATATTGATGGTTATGCCTTCGCTTGTTACGTATTTCTTTGCCTCATTGGTAGGTAGCTCTTCCTCATCATAGGAGAACACCTCACCAGTCAAATTTAGGCTTTCCAATTCCTTGTCGAAGGTCGCCCGGATTTCATCTTGGCCGTTGATGCCAAAAAAATCTGTGAAGAATTCGTCGACTTCAAAGTCTTTACGCTTTTTCGCAATCTCAACGACTTTCTCAGCGACCTTCGATGTGATAGCAGGCGGCAGATCACCCAGGTGTGTCCTTACAGTTTTTTTGATTGCCTTAACCAAATCTACCGTCATTTCCTTTGAGTTCCGGAGGCGCTCTACTCCCAGGAATTCTTTGAAGAAATCACTGATTCCTGAGCGGCTCATTTTATCAATGATCACTACTTCTGAGTCCTTGGAATCCAAATCGATAAGAGCTGATTTCTGCAGCGCTTTTGGTGATTCAGTAAAGTTGTTAGTAACCGCCTGAAGTATTGCCTGGGCGCCCTTAGTTTCAAATGTAACAACTTTTTCAGAGTCGTACTTGTTTAAGGAATAAAACTTCTTAGCCCCTGTAATTAAACCAATTACAATCAACACGCCTGACTTCATCCGTTTATCACCAAGGCGATGAAATTGCCGCGCCAAGCTCTTGGAGATATCGACAAAATTCGACTCGCCCTTTTCCCAACTATTCAATTTGGCCTTTACTTGAGATATTTCAGCGAAAGAGAATTTATTGCCCTTGAGGGTTTCTTTGATGCGGTCAATGAAGAACGGCTCGAAGGTGCTTAAGGGGGTGTCGTCAAAAAGGATCGGATCATCGGCTCGATGATGCACCACGTGAAAAATGAAATTCTCGATTTTCAGGGCTTCGATTTCTTTATCCGTAAGAGTGGCCAAGTTAAATCCTCATCCTTGCTGGTGGCGACATGACATTAAGCATTGATGTAAGCACCTTTTCAGCGTTATGCCTAGCGTCCCCCACAGGGCATAGCATGCGAATTACTGTATGAATATACACCTAGAGAAAGCGGTTGGCTGCTGTTTGCCCCACCCAGGATCACTTGTCCGATGGAAGGCTCACGGGTAGGCGTGTTTAAGCAGGCATGAACGCTGAACACTGGGTTGCATTTTTCGAGATTCTTCGTGTGCTTTTGTAGAAAAGCACTAATTGCTTTTATTTTATTGCCATGGAATGCTTCGTAGCATCTGACAGGAGATCCATCCCATGAACGACATTATTTCGCTCATCGAAAACGCCGCGAAGACGAAGAATGACCTGGCGTCCGCATCTATCCGCATGCCCAAGGAGCTCTACTCCTTTATCGAAGGTCTGGCTGATCAGCTCGATCTGAGTCGTCAGGAGACAATGCTGAAACTGCTCGAGAAGGGGGTTGAAGCTGCCAAGGCTGCTCTGAAGCTTGATGACAAAGAGCAAGCGGCAGTAGACATCGAGTTATTCGAACCGTCGAGCTTCCACCTTCTGAATACGAACAAGCGTCACTCATTGGAAGACCATGACCGTATGCTGAGCGAGGGTAGCGCAGCAGCTTTTTATGCCCCTTGGAAGTACAACATTGACCGTATAAAGAAAGGTGACGTGGTCTTCTTGTACGAAAATGGCAAGGGGATCGTCGCCTTCGGCCAAGGTACTGGCGAAACTGAAAAGCGTGAGCATCACGGCTATCTCGAAGAGTGCCATTTTCAGCGATTGATGGATTTCACCATCTTGGATAAGCCGATTTCAGCTGCAGAGATCAAGAAAGCGGTACAGAAAAATGTCGTCTTCTTGCGCACGATGTCTCCTATGCCCGATGGACAGTTGCTGCTGAATCTGATCCAAAAGCGCTCCGCATGAAGCCTAGTGGGCGCAGTCAAAACAACCATCCCAACAGAGACCAGGATCGGCTCGGTACGTTGCAGGGGTAGCCAACCGCACAGGCTCAATCTCTCCCGGAGTCCGCTCAGCGCATACCTAAAGGCTTGGATAGCAATGAGTCGTACAAATACAACACCTGGGTTGTATTTATTAAAGCACGACAAGATGATCAATGGACGCCTAAATTCCCTAGTATTTATTGACGTTTGCAGCGATCAAGACCGGACGGACAGTATGCTGACGAACAATTTAGGCACCACATAAAGGTTCAAGTCCGTGTGGGCCCACCACCTTCAAGGCCACGTATTACGTGGCCTTTGTCGTTTTATAATTCCCCTTTTTTGCTCTGTCTATTGCTCCATAAAGCCAAAAGTGTCCAAAAAGCGTCCACTGTCATTTTCTCCGCTACGCCCTCATTCCGCTCAGTTACCAACCTTGTTGGGAATCCCATGAGCTCCGAAGTCATTGCGAGTACACGAAGCGAAAACACCACTTTTCGTACATAAATATATTCAACCAATGGTTGAATAGCGTGAAATGCTACGCAATACTTTACGCAGGTAAACGCACAGTATTTAACGCATCATCGTATGCATATCTGTGTTTCATGTGTATTTCGTATGGAGTAACAGTCATGGCAGCGTTGCTTGAGCGAGCTGATCAGGCCGTATCGGTTACCGCGATGGTTCGAGGATTCAGTGCGAAGCTCAAAGAGGTATCGAGCCGCACCACCGATCATCTGGTTGTGTTCAAAGATAATGAGCCCGCAGCAGTCATCGTAAACGTCCAGGCTTACCAAGAGATGCTTGATGAGCTTGAAGACCTTCGTATTGAAGCGACGGCACGTGATCGATTGGCAAATTTCGACCCACAAAAGGCTATTTCCCACGCAGATATGCGGACTAGGTACGCCAGAAAAGACTAAGGATTTGCGATGGTTTGGGTCGTCATATACCACCCGGATACAGAAGAAGATTTCGATAAGCTTGGTTCTGCGGCGGCAAACCGGATCCTTGATGTGATTGAAGACAGGATTGAAAACGGCGAGCCTGACAAAAGCGGAAAACCTTTAAGCGGCAGCTTGGCTGGGTGTCGCAGAATCCGGACGGGCGACACTCGAATCGTCTACCGGGTCGATGGGAAGAAAATCGAGGTTCTAATCGTTGCTGTCGGAGCTCGTCGTGACAGCGAAATTTACGACACGGCTAAAAAACGAGTCTAAGCCCGCAATGGCGGGCTCCCCTTTGTTACGAGGCAGTAACAACCATTACTGAGAGACTTGAGCCTCCCGCCAGCGTGCCGCGAGCATCCATAACAAACGAGTTCACGGAATGCAGCAGCCCACCATTGGCAGCCTGTTAAGAGGCGTGGGAGGCCCCACTCACCTCAACGGCGCAACAAACGGTCCAGCACCAACAGAGCCACTGCACCAATCGCGATGGCAGCAACCGGTTTTTCCTTAACGAAAGTCGATACGCTGTCCAGCGCATCGCCATAAGTCTGAGTCAGTTGCCCGGCAGCTTGGCGTCCAGCACCTTCGGCTTCCAGCTTCGAATCACCAAACAATTTACCCACGGCGCTCTGTGCCTTGCCGGCAAGCTTCTCTGTAACGCCTTCGACTTGTTCACTCTTCATAACTCACCAAACCTTTGCGTGTAAGTGGGAAACCCAGGGTCTGCCTGGGCCAGGGTTATCTGCAAATCTTTAGGGGGATGGGGTCTGGGATAAGTTCAAAGTAGATAAGGCGCCAGAGAGGCCAAACCACAGTTGCGGGTGGCACTTGAGCCCAAAGAAGCCGCGCATTGCGCGGCTTTCGTGCGTCTGGCATAGCGGTTCTGTAAGCCGAACCAAGCCTGTAACATGCATGCCCACGACCCCCGCACTGGAGCTTCTCCCCTTGCCCACCCTGGACGAGATCGACCGCCAACTGATCGCCGCCTTGCAGCTCAACGCTCGCGAAAGCGTGGCCATGCTTGCCCGGCAACTCGGCATTGCGCGTACCACGGTGACGTCGCGCCTGGCGCGCCTGGAGAAAACCCAGGTGATTACCGGTTATGGCGTGCGTCTGGGCCAGCGCTTGGCGGATGGCGGTTTGCAGGCTTATGTCGGGATTACCGTGCAGCCGCGCTCGGGCAAAGAGGTGCTGCGCAGGTTGAGTGCAATGGCTCAGGTCCAGCAGTTGTGCGCGGTGAGCGGCGAGTTTGATTATGTGGCGTGGCTGCGCACTGAGTCGCCGGAGCAGCTGGATCAATTGCTCGATCAGATCGGCAGTGTCGATGGGGTGGAGAAAACCACGACTTCGATCATTCTCAGTAACAAATTGGACCGCGGGCAACCTATCTGACCAAATAATTCGTCATAATGACTAAAATAAGTGCAATCCGACGACACATTGCGTCTTATTAACGAGCGTGACGCTCCCTAAACTGGCTGCCATCTTTTCCTATACTCAACGGGCCCTCTCCCGCCGAGTCGTCAGTAAGGTCAGCCATGAGCATTCCGTCCAGCAGCATCGCCAAGCCCCATCGCCACCCCACTGACGGTAAAAAACCCATCACTATCTTCGGCCCGGATTTTCCGTTTGCCTTTGATGACTGGATCGAGCATCCCGCCGGCCTGGGCAGCATTCCTGCCGCCAATCACGGCGCTGAAGTGGCGATCGTGGGCGCCGGCATTGCGGGGCTGGTGGCGGCCTACGAACTGATGAAGCTGGGCTTGAAGCCGGTGGTGTACGAGGCCTCGAAGATGGGCGGTCGCCTGCGCTCCCAGGCTTTTGAAGGCGCCGAAGGCATCATCGCCGAGCTGGGTGGGATGCGTTTTCCAGTGTCGTCCACCGCCTTCTATCACTATGTGGACAAACTGGGCCTGGACACCAAACCCTTCCCCAACCCGCTGACGCCGGCATCCGGCAGTACCGTTATCGATCTGGAAGGCCAGACCCACTACGCGCAAAAACTGTCCGACTTGCCTGCGCTGTTCCAGGAAGTGGCCGACGCCTGGGCTGATGCCCTGGAAGCAGGGTCACAGTTCAGCGATATCCAGCAAGCGATCCGCGACCGCGACGTGCCGCGCCTCAAAGCGCTGTGGAATAAGCTGGTGCCGCTGTGGGACGACCGCACCTTCTACGACTTCGTCGCCACCTCCAAAGCGTTCGCCAAGCTGTCGTTCCATCATCGCGAAGTTTTTGGCCAGGTCGGTTTCGGCACCGGCGGCTGGGACTCGGACTTCCCCAACTCGATGCTGGAAATTTTCCGCGTGGTGATGACCAACTGTGACGACCATCAGCACCTGGTGGTTGGCGGCGTGGCACAAGTGCCCATGGGCATTTGGCGTCACGTACCCGAGCGCTGTGCCCACTGGCCCGCCGGTACCAGTCTGAGCTCATTGCACAGAGGCGCGCCACGGGCGGGGGTGAAGCGCATCGCCCACGCCGCCGACGGTCGTTTCGCCGTCACCGACACCTACGGTGACACCCGCGAGTACGCCGCCGTGTTGACCACCTGCCAGAGCTGGCTGCTGACCACCCAGATCGAATGCGACGAAACCCTGTTCTCGCAAAAAATGTGGATGGCCCTGGACCGCACGCGTTACATGCAGTCATCGAAAACCTTCGTCATGGTCGACCGCCCGTTCTGGAAAGACAAAGACCCGCAAACCGGCCGCGACCTGATGAGCATGACCCTCACCGACCGCCTGACCCGTGGCACCTATCTGTTCGATAACGGCGACGACAAGCCGGGCGTGATCTGCCTGTCCTACTCGTGGATGAGCGACGCGCTGAAAATGCTGCCCCAGCCCATCGACAAGCGGGTCAAGCTGGCACTCGACGCGCTGGCCAAGATCTACCCGAAAGTCGACATCAAGGCGCGCATTATCGGCGACCCCATCACGGTATCCTGGGAAGCCGACCCGCATTTCCTCGGTGCCTTCAAAGGCGCGTTGCCCGGCCACTATCGGTATAACCAGCGCATGTATGCGCACTTCATGCAGAAGGACATGCCCGCCGAGCAACGTGGGATTTTTATCGCCGGCGACGACGTTTCCTGGACACCGGCCTGGGTTGAAGGCGCGGTGCAGACCTCGCTGAACGCGGTGTGGGGCATCATGACCCACTTCGGCGGCAGCACCCACCCGGAAAACCCGGGGCCCGGCGATGTGTTTGACGAGATCGGGCCCATCGCCCTGCCCGAATAAGGAGCCTGACATGCGTGTCGCCCTGTACCAGTGCCCGCCACTGCCGCTGGATGTCGCCGGTAATCTCACACGCCTGCGGCAACTGGCGCACGAAGCAGCGGGAGCCGATGTGCTCGTGTTGCCGGAGATGTTCCTCACGGGCTACAACATTGGCGCCGAGGCAGCAGGCGCCTTGGCCGAGGCTCAGAATGGCGAGTCTGCCCAAACCATTGCCGACATCGCGCAAAGTGCCGGGTTGGCGATCCTGTACGGTTATCCGGAGCGTGCCGAGGATGGCCAGGTCTACAACGCCGTGCAGTTGATCGACGCCCACGGCACACGCCTGTGCAACTACCGCAAGACGCATCTGTTTGGCGACCTGGACCATTCGATGTTCAGCGCTGGTGACGACGACTTCCCGTTGGTGGAATTGAACGGCTGGAAGCTGGGTTTCCTGATTTGCTACGACCTGGAGTTCCCGGAAAACACGCGCCGCCTGGCCCTGGCCGGTGCCGAACTGATTCTGGTGCCCACCGCCAATATGGTGCCGTTCGACTTTGTCGCCGACGTCACCGTGCGGGCGCGGGCGTTCGAGAACCAGTGTTTCGTGGCCTACGCCAATTACTGCGGGCACGAGGGTGATATTCACTACTGCGGCCAAAGCAGCATTGCCGCGCCGGATGGTCAGCGCATCGCCCAGGCGGGCCTGGATGAGACGTTGATCGTCGGCACGCTGGAGCGGCAAGCGATCCTCGACGCCCGCGCCGCCAATCACTACTTGCAGGACCGTCGCCCCGAGCTTTACGGCGCACTGCACAAGCCCTGACCCACCGGGTTTGCTAGCATAGGCACTTGCCCCGTTTCGGAAGTGCCCATGCCTGCGCCGGTTCACCCTCACCCTCTGCACCTGACTTTGGCCAATGGCCTGCACCTTTGCCTGCGCCATGCGCCGCGCTTGAAGCGCTGCGCCGCCGTTTTACGCGTGGCGGCGGGCAGTCATGACGCGCCGTTGGCATGGCCGGGGCTGGCGCATTTTCTGGAGCACTTGTTGTTTCTGGGAACTGAGCGTTTTCCCGCAGGCGAAGGGCTGATGACCTACGTGCAGCGTCATGGCGGGCAAGTGAATGCCAGCACCCGGGAGCGCGTCACCGAGTTCTTTTTCGAGCTGCCGGTGTCGACCTTCGACGAAGGGCTGGTGCGCTTGGCCGACATGCTTACGCACCCTCGCCTGGCCATTGACGACCAACTGCGCGAGCGCGAAGTGCTGCATGCGGAGTTCGTGGCCTGGTCTCAGGATGCCAAGGCGCAGCAACAGGTAGCCTTGCTGAAGGGCCTGGCCGCTGATCATCCGCTGCGCGGCTTTCATGCGGGCAATCGCGACAGCCTGCCAGTGGAACGTGAGACCTTTCAGCAGGCGCTGCGCGAATTTCATCAGCGCTTCTATCAGAGCGGGCAGATGACATTGAGCCTGGCCGGCCCGCAATCCCAGAAAGACCTGGAAGCGCTGGCGCAGCAATTCAGTACGCAGTTGAGCCCTGGCCCGCTGCATCCCCAGGCTGCGCCACCGGCGCTGATGGCCGGGCAAGCGCGGGGCTATCAGCACGCTGCCGATCATCATCTGCACCAGGTCATCACCTGTGATGCACCGCGCGAAGCGCTGGCGTTTCTCTGCACCTGGCTCAACAGTGCGGCGCCGGGCGGCTTACTCGCTGAACTCAAGGATCGACGCCTGGCGACGGCTGTGCACGCCTCGGTGCCGTATCACTTTGGCGGACAGGCCGTGCTGGATATCGACTTTACCCTCGACAGCCAAAGCGACTCGACCACACAGATCGAGGCGCTCTTGTACGACTGGCTGAGTTTTTTCGCACACAGCGACTGGGCGCCGTTACGCGAAGAGTTCGCCTTGCTCACTGCGCGCCAGCAGCAGGTCCAGGGCGCCCTGGCGCTGGCACGCAACGACGCCGAAGAGTTATCGGAGCAAAGCCTCGCAGCCCTCAAGGCCATGCTCGACGCCTTGCATCTGCGGCCTGCCACGCGCGGGTGGCAGCTTCCACCGAATAACCCGTTCCTGCGCCCGCCCGTCAAGGAAGAACGGGCCGGCTTGATTCGCGGCCAGACCAGCGCCCACCGTGGCTTGCGCACATTCGCCCAGGATCGCTCACGGGGACGACGGGACCTGGCGGCGCTGACCTTCAGCCAGGCCTTGGCCAATGACACTGACGAAGGCGCGCTGTACCTGCGCTGGCGATTTGACTGCGGCGCGCCTGCCGGTCTGGAAAACCTGTTGCAGCCGCTGCGCGAGCGTGCCGCTCAGGCGGGTGTCGAGTTGTGTTTCGAAACCATCGCCAATGACTGGCAGGTAAAAATGCTTGGCGTCCACGAACCCATGCCCGCCGTGCTCGAAGCGCTGGCGCACTGCTTGACCACTGCCGATGAACATCTGCCGCCACCGCCCTCGGCACCGATGATCGCCATCCGCGAACTGCTCAAGGCATTGCCCGGTTGCTGCGCCGGTGTTCAGCCAACGTCCCAGGCAACCCCTGTCTCATGGGCCACCGCGCGTTGGCATGGGCTGGGCGCAGGTTTACCGGCAGCCTGTGAAGCGGCCATCAAAACCGCCTCGGCACGACTGCCTGGGCAGCCTGCACCGCTTCAGTATCCGCCTGAAAATCTCCAGGACCAGCGTCTCTGGCATGAGATAAACACCGATTCCGGCGAAGCAGCGCTGTTGCTGTTCTGCCCGACACCCACCCAGGCCTTGAGCGATGAAGCCGCCTGGCGCTTGCTCGGTCATCTGCTGCAAGGGCCGTTCTATCAGCGCCTGCGCGTTGAACTACAAATCGGCTACGCGGTTTTCAGCGGCATCCGACAGCTCAATGGGCAAACCGGCCTGCTGTTCGGCGTGCAGTCCCCCAGCGCTTCCCTGGATGAAATCGTCGAACAGGTGCAGACCTTTCTGGCACAACTGCCATCATTGATCGAACGCAGCACCGATATGGGTAACGAGGCGCTGGCGCAGCAATTCACGGTCCAGTCACTGCCCATCACCCAAGCCGCCGACTTGCTGTGGCACGCGCACCTGGCGGGTCGACCATCGGGCTACCTGGAGCAATTACAAGATTTGATACAAACCTGCTCGCGGCAAGATGTACAGCGCGCTGCTCAACAGTTGAACGACGCCACAGGCGGCTGGCGTTGCCTCGCCAACGGGCCGTGCACCCTACGGGCGTGGCACTCGGCCAATTGATCCTTGCCAACCCTGCAACAGGCTTTTTCTTTCAAGACAGCGCTAACTCGAAAAGAATTGCGTAATATTCACACGCAATATCTGAACATCTCCCATGGGAGGTGGACTATATGTACTACTTGGTAGTGAACATCCCCATCCCTTGATAGGAGTATGAATATGACCTGGTCCAAACCTGCCTACACCGATCTGCGCATCGGTTTCGAAGTCACCATGTACTTCGCCAGCCGTTAATTCGCTGGGTACTACAACGCCTCGGTTCGCCCGGGGCGTTTTTGTTTTGAGCTTTGCTGATGGAGCGACCATGTTTGTCCAGATTCTAGGTTCCGCCGCCGGCGGTGGCTTCCCGCAGTGGAACTGCAACTGCGTGAACTGCGCAGGTTTTCGTGATGGCAGCCTGCGGGCCCAGGCGCGTACCCAGTCGTCCATTGCGATTTCCGACGATGGTGTGAACTGGGTGTTGTGCAATGCGTCGCCGGACATCCGCGCGCAGTTGCAGGGCTTTGCGCCGATGCAACCGGGCCGCGCCCTGCGTGACACGGGCATCGGCGCGATCATCCTGATGGACAGCCAGATCGACCACACCACCGGCCTGCTGAGCCTGCGCGAGGGTTGCCCGCACCAGGTGTGGTGCACCGATATGGTCCATGAAGACCTGAGTACCGGCTTCCCGCTGTTCACCATGCTCACTCACTGGAACGGCGGCCTGGCCTGGAACCGTATCGAGCTGGACGCCAGCTTCACCATCAAGGCGTGCCCCAACCTGCGCTTCACCCCGCTGCCGCTGCGTAGTGCGGCGCCGCCTTATTCGCCGCATCGCTTCGACCCGCACCCGGGCGACAACATCGGCCTGATCGTCGAAGACCTGCGCACCGGCGGCAAACTGTTCTACGCCCCGGGCCTGGGCAAGGTCGACGCGCCGCTGCTGGAGATCATGGCAGGCAGCGACTGCCTGCTGGTGGACGGCACGATGTGGGACGACGACGAAATGCAGCGCCGTGGCGTCGGCACTCGCACCGGCCGCGAAATGGGCCACCTGGCGCAGAACGGTCCTGGCGGTATGCTCGAAGTGCTGGAGCAGTTGCCAAAGCAGCGCAAAGTGCTTATCCACATCAACAACACCAACCCGATCCTCGATGAAGACTCCCCCGAGCGAGCCGAGCTGGTGCGGCGCAATGTCGAAGTAGCCTACGACGGCATGAGCATTGAGTTGTAGGAGACCTCAGATGACTGATACACCGATGACCCCTGAAGCATTCGAACAGGCCCTGCGCGCCAAAGGCGCCTTCTACCACATCCACCACCCGTACCATGTGGCGATGTACGACGGCCGCGCCACCCGCGAACAGATCCAGGGCTGGGTCGCCAACCGCTTCTACTATCAGGTGAACATTCCCCTGAAGGACGCCGCGATCCTGGCCAACTGCCCGGACCGGGAAATCCGCCGTGAATGGATCCAGCGCCTGCTCGATCACGATGGCGCGCCCGGAGAAGACGGCGGCATCGAAGCCTGGCTGCGCCTGGGCCAGGCCGTTGGCCTCGATCCCGACCAACTGCGCTCCCAGGAACTGGTGCTGCCCGGCGTACGCTTTGCGGTAGACGCCTACGTTAACTTCGCCCGACGTGCCAGTTGGCAAGAGGCCGCCAGCAGCTCGTTGACCGAACTGTTCGCGCCGCAGATCCACCAGTCGCGCCTCGACAGCTGGCCGCAGCATTACCCGTGGATCGACCCGGCCGGCTATGAATATTTCCGCACCCGGCTGGGCCAGGCCCGTCGCGATGTGGAACACGGGTTGGCGATCACCCTGCAGCACTACACCACCCGTGAAGGCCAGGAGCGCATGCTCGAAATTCTCCAGTTCAAACTGGACATCCTGTGGAGCATGCTCGACGCCATGAGCATGGCCTACGAACTGAACCGCCCGCCGTACCACAGCGTGACCGCAGAGCGGGTCTGGCATAAAGGGATCACCCTATGAGTTTTGATCGCAGCAAAAAACCGACCTGGCGCCCAGGTTATCGCTATCAATACGAGCCCGCACAGAAAGGCCATGTGCTGCTCTACCCGGAAGGCATGATCAAGCTCAACGACAGCGCCGCGCTGATTGGTGGACTGATTGACGGCGAGCGCGACGTGGCCGCCATCATCGCCGAGCTGGACCAGCAATTCCCCGGCGTGCCGGAACTCGGTGATGACATCGAGCAATTCATGGAGGTCGCCCGTGCCGAGCACTGGATCACCCTTGCCTGAAAAACCCGCTATCGGCCTGCCGCTCTGGCTGCTCGCCGAGCTGACTTACCGCTGCCCGCTGCAGTGCCCGTACTGTTCCAACCCGCTGGATTTTGCCGAGCAGGGCAAGGAACTGAGCACCGAACAGTGGATCAAGGTATTTCGCGAGGCCCGCGAGATGGGCGCCGCGCAGCTTGGGTTTTCCGGCGGTGAACCGCTGGTGCGCCAGGACCTGGCCGAGCTGATCGGTGAAGCACGCAAGCTGGGTTTCTACACCAACCTGATCACCTCCGGCATCGGCCTGACCGAACAGAAGATCAGCGACTTCAAAAAGGCCGGCCTGGACCATATCCAGATCAGCTTCCAGGCCAGCGACGAACAGGTCAACAACCTGCTGGCTGGCTCGAAGAAAGCCTTCGCGCAAAAACTCGAAATGGCCCGTGCGGTGAAAGCCCACGGTTATCCGATGGTGCTGAACTTCGTCACCCACCGGCATAACATCGACAAGATCGACCGCATTATCGAGCTGTGTATCGCGCTCGAGGCGGACTTTGTCGAGCTTGCCACTTGCCAGTTCTACGGCTGGGCACAGCTCAACCGTGTGGGGTTATTGCCGACCCGGGAACAACTGGTGCGCGCCGAACGCATCACCAACGAATACCGCGCCAGGCTCGAAGCCGAAGGCCACCCGTGCAAGCTGATTTTTGTCACGCCGGATTACTACGAAGAACGTCCGAAAGCCTGCATGAATGGCTGGGGCAGTATTTTCCTGACAGTCACGCCGGACGGTACCGCCCTGCCCTGTCATGGTGCCCGACAGATGCCGGTGCAGTTTCCCAATGTGCGCGACCACAGCATGCAGCACATCTGGTACGACTCGTTCGGTTTCAACCGCTTTCGCGGCTACGACTGGATGCCCGAACCGTGCCGTTCATGCGATGAGAAGGAAAAGGATTTCGGCGGCTGCCGCTGCCAGGCTTTCATGCTCACCGGGGATGCGAGTAACGCAGACCCGGTGTGCAGCAAGTCCGAGCAGCACGGCATTATCCTGCAAGCGCGGGAAGAAGCCGAACATGCCACCCAGACCATTGAACAGCTGGCGTTTCGCAATGAGCGCAATTCACGCCTCATCGCAAAAGGCTGATGGCCTCAGCGCTTGGCGATGATGTACACGGCGTGAATGATGCCGGGGAAGTAACCGCACAGGGTCAGCAGGATGTTCAGCCAGAATGCGCCGCCAAATCCTACTTGCAGGAACACACCCAGTGGCGGCAGCAGAATGGCGATGATGATACGAATGATGTCCATGGGTCAGCTCCAGAAAATCGGCTCGTGTGAGCCGTGTAGCTAATCGACATTGGCGCTTCGTGAGGGTTCAGTGGTTTCTGGCATTGGGCCATCCTTTAACGAGCACGCAAAAAAACGCCCCAGCCAAAAGAATCAGGCTGGAGGCGCCGCGTATCCCGCGAGACGGTTCAGGAAATGGGGTCAGACGGCAATGCCCTTGCGACATTGCAGTTGGGCAGTGCGTACCCGAGAGAAGGCACGGGCCAGGCGCAGGAGCATTTCGTCAATGTGGTTCTTGCTGATGTTCAGGGCGGGGGTGAAACGCAGACAATCCGGCTGCGCAGCCGTGAGGATCAGGCCTTCGTGCAGCGCGGCCTTTACTACCGCAGCCGCGCAATCGTCCGACAGCGTCAGGCCCCATATCAGTCCGTTGCCGCGCAGTTGCCCATGCTCGTAACGGTAGGCCAGGCGGGCAAGGCCTTCTGCCAGGTAGAGGCCGGATTCGCGTACGTGTTCGAGAAAGCCGTCGGTCAACACGGCCTCGAGCACCGCGATCCCCGCGGCGGCCATCAGCGCATTGCCGTGATGGGTACCGTCCAGCTCGCCCGTTTCGAAGCAGCAGGCAGTGCCGCGCGCCAGCAACGCCGCCAGTGGCACCCCACCGCCCAGGCCTTTGCCAAGGCTGATGATGTCGGCGCGAATGCCATATTGCTGCTCGGCGAGCAGGCTGCCGCAGCGGCCGATCCCGGTTTGCACTTCGTCGAGAATCAGCAGGATGCCCAGTTCGCGGCACAGACGCTCGACGCCCTTGAGGTAGTGTTCGGTCGCAGGGATGACACCGGCGGCGCTTTGGATCGGCTCCAGCATGATGGCGACGGTATGCGCATCGACGGCGGCGTGCAGAGCCGGCAGATCGTTGAAGGGTACATGACTGAAACCCGGCAATTGCGGCTCGAAACGGTTTTCCCAGGCAACGGCCGAAGCCGACATCGCGGCGAAGCTCTGGCCGTGGCAGCCGTTGCTCACCGTAATGATGTGATAAGCGCCGCCGCGATGCAGTTGGCCCCATTTGCGCGCCAGTTTGATTGCGGCTTCGCAGGCCTGGGCACCGCTGTTGAGCAGGTAGGCCTGATCGCTGCCGGTGTGATGGCACAGGCGATCAACCAGGTCGAGCTGCGCCCGGTTGTACAAGCCCATGCCTGGGTTGATCACGGTTTGCATCTGTTCGGTGATGGCGTCGCGCACCGCTTGTGGGCTGTGGCCGAGGCTGTTGGCGCCGCCGCCCTGGCTGAAATCCAGGTAGGCACGGCCGTTACTGTCCGAAAGCCAGGCGCCTTGACCCTGGACAAACACCTCGCAGGGACGCGCGACGGTGGGCATCAGGCATTGGCTGGAAAAATCATCAGGCGGAGCATGAAGTACCAGGTCGTCAAGACTGGGCGCCGGACGCCGGAACAGGTTCACAGTTCAGCCCCGATAGCAACCGCACCTGGGTAGGTGTCGAGTACCAACAGCGCGACGCGGTGTTTTGTCTTGCCTATGTAAACGCCATTACCAAAAACGTGAGTCATTGCCCGATTCGGCCCTTTAAGCCCTGCGAATAGGCGCTAGACTAGGCCGCTCGGAGGCCAACGGCCATTTCGATTTTCCAGCTTTTTCGATAAGAAAATCTTATGGATTTCAAGCAACTGCGTTATTTCGTCGCGGTGTATGAGGAAGGCCACGTAGGGCGTGCCGCAGAGCGTCTGTCGATCTCCCAGCCGGCCTTGTCGCAGCAGGTTCGCCAACTGGAGCAGAACCTCGACGTGAGCCTGTTCGAACGCAGCAGCAAGCGCCTGCTCCCCACACTCGCCGCACACACGCTGTACAACCACGCCTTGCCCCTGATCGACGGCATGCAGCAAGCCGTGGAGGCGTTGCGTAACTTCAAGGGCCAGGCGATGCGCACCTTGGCCATCGGTGTGCTGCAAACCGTGCACACCAGCCTGGTGCCGCAAATGCTCGAGCGGGTGCGCAAGGCTCAACCGCACCTGGTCGTGCAGATCTACGAATTGACCGGGCTTGAGATCGAGCGGCGGCTGCTCAACGGCTCGCTGGACATCGGCATCAGCTACCTGCCACCCCGCCAACCAGGCCTGCATGGCGTGTTGTTGTACGAGGACGAATTGAAGGTGGTCATCCCTGAGCAACATCCCTTGCGGGAATTCAAGAAGGTCTCGCTGAAACAGGCAGCGGAGTTGCCGATGTTGCTGCTGGGGGAGGAATTCCAGGTACGGCAGATCTGGCAGGGTCAGTTGGCCAACCTGGGCCGACGCCCGCAGGTGCAGGCCGAGCTCAATACCATGGCGGGGATTCTCGACAGCCTGCCTCATACGCAGTTGGCCACTGTGTTGCCGGGGCGTTCCCAGGACGAACACAACAGCCAGTCGCTGCTATGGAAACCCTTGAGCGAACCCAGGGTGCCGTTGAAAGTCGGTTTGGTGTGCCGTGACGTGCAGCGCCAGCAAGCGACGGTGGCGTTGCTGCGCACGTTGCTGGAAGACGTGATGAATGCCCCGCAGGCAGGCGCCTGACTTTTTCGCGGGCAAAAGAAAACCCCGCCGAAGCGGGGCTTTGCAGACTGTTTCCCTGACATCCATTTCACTCCGCCATCCTGGCAGAATCCTACGTGTCCGTGTTGTTGCTTTGCGCTTCCTGCGCGACGTCCATGTGAAGTAGATTATCCGTGGATCCAATTTGGCGATAGAGGACGATTAGCAGCACGTCATGTAAGAGATTGCTTACACGCACGCTTCGCCCCTAGAACAGTGCTTCATCCATCAGGAACAGCGACTCGCTACCGGCCTTCACCGACGCGCTCAACGAATGAATACGCGGCAACAGGCGCGCAAAGTAAAAGCGCGCCGTGCCCAGCTTGCTGGCATAGAAATCGTCTTCGGTCTCTTTGCCCAACGCGGCCTTGGCCATGCGTGCCCACATATAGGCATACGCCATGTATCCAAACGCGTGCAGGTATTCCACCGATGCCGCGCCGATTTCATTCGGATTGGTCTTGGCACGGTCCAGCACCCAGGCGGTCAATTCGTCCAGGTTGTCCACCGCCGCGCCGAGCGGGCGGGTGAACTCGCCCAGTTGCGCGCCGGCACTGGCGATGAACTGGCGGATCTCATCGGCGAACAAGGTGTAGAACGCGCCGCCGCTGCCGACAATCTTGCGCCCCATCAAATCCAGTGCCTGGATACCGTTGGTGCCTTCGTAGATCTGGGTGATGCGCACGTCACGCACCAATTGCTCCTGGCCCCACTCGCGAATGTAGCCGTGGCCACCGAACACTTGCTGGCCGAGCACAGTGGTTTCCAGGCCCAGGTCGCTGAGAAACGCCTTGGCGACCGGCGTCAGCAGCGCCACCAGGTTGTCGGCGCGCTCACGGGCAGCAGCGTCTTCGCTGAACTTGGCGATGTCCAACTGCGTGGCCACATAGGTGGAGAACGCACGACCGCCCTCGTTCGCCGCCTTCATGGTCAGCAGCATGCGGCGCACATCCGGATGCACGATGATCGGATCGGCCGGTTTGTCCTTGGCTTGTGCGCCCAGTGGCGAACGGCTTTGCACCCGATCGCGAGCATATTCAATCGCGTTCTGATAGGAGCGCTCGCCGGAAGCCAGGCCCTGGATACCCACCCCCAGGCGCTCGTAGTTCATCATGGTGAACATCGCCGCCAAGCCACGATTGGGCTCACCGACGAGGTAGCCGACGGCTTCGTCGAAGTTCATCACGCACGTCGCGGAGGCCTGGATGCCCATCTTGTGTTCGATCGAGCCGCAGGTCACCGGGTTGCGGGCACCGAGGCTGCCGTCGGCGTTCACCATGAACTTGGGGACCAGGAACAGCGAGATGCCCTTGGGCCCCGCCGGTGCGCCAGGAAGCTTGGCCAACACCAGGTGGATGATGTTTTCGGTCAGGTCGTGTTCACCGCCGGTAATGAAAATCTTGGTGCCGCTGACTGTGTAGGAACCATCCGCCTGCGGCTCGGCCTTGGTGCGAATCATGCCCAGGTCGGTACCGGCATGGGCTTCGGTCAGGCACATGGAACCGGCCCATTCGCCGGAATACATCTTCGGCAGGTAGGTGGCCTTGAGTTCCTCGCTGGCGTGGGTATTGATCGACACGCAAGCGCCCGAGGTCAACATCGGGGACAGGCCGAACGCCAGGCTGGACGAATTGATCATCTCCTCGACCTGCGCCGACACCGCCTTGGGCATGCCCATGCCGCCATACGCCGGGTCGCCGCCGACGCCCACCCAGCCACCTTCGGCATAGGTCGCGTAAGCCTGTGGGAAACCGTCCGGCGTGCTGACGACACTGTCCACCCAACGGCAGCCTTGCTCATCGCCGCCACGGCTTAACGGCGCGATGGACTTGGCGGTGACCTTGCCGGCCTCTTCGAGGATGGCTTCAACGGTTTCGGCGTCAACCGTGTCTGCCAGGGCAGGCAACTGCGCCCAGGTGGTGGCGACGTCAAAAACTTCGTTGAGGACGAAGCGCATATCACGCAACGGCGCTTTGTAATCAGCCATGGCAAACCTCGTGAGAACGTGAAAAGTGATTCGATAGGATCGGTTTTACAGGCTCCGAGTGTACCCGAACAACTTTTAAGACACATAGGGTCCGTTCGTGACCGACAAGTATTTGTAAGTCACGAACCAGGCTGTTGCCGCACATTTACAATGCGAATGCCTGCGCCGGCAGGCTCATCAGGCATTCGCTGCCCGCCTCCACTGCAGCCCTGTGCATCGTGGTACGCGGTAACAGGCGCTTGAAATAAAAGTCACACGTCGCCTGCTTGGCCTGGGCAAACCCTGGGTCGTCGTGCGCCTGCGCCGCAATCGCCATGCGTAGCCACAGGTAGGCGAGGATGATGTAGCCGCTGTACATCAGGTAGTCCATTGCCGCCGCTCCCACTTCGTCGGGATTGCTCATCGCCGCCGTACCGACCTTCAGCGTCAGCTCGCCCCATTGCTGGTTCAACTGATTGAGCTGTTCGACATGGGCCTTGAGTTGCGGATGTTCGGCATTGGCGACACAGAACTTATGCACGATTCTGGTAAAGCCGCGCAGCAACTTGCCCTGGCTGCCCAGCACCTTGCGCCCCAGCAGATCGAGCGCCTGGATGCCGTTGGTGCCTTCGTAGATCGGCGCAATCCGCGCATCACGCGCCAGTTGCTCCATGCCCCACTCGCGAATATAGCCATGGCCGCCGAACACCTGCATACCGTGGTTGGTCACCTCCAGCCCGGTTTCGGTCATGAAGGCTTTGCAGATCGGCGTGAGGAAGGCCAACAGGTCCTCGGCCTCCTGGCGCTGGGCGGCGTCGCTGCCCAGGTGCGCGGTATCGAGCAACTGGGCGGTGAAGTAGGTCAGCGCACGATTGCCTTCGTTGAAGGCTTTCATGGTCAGCAACATGCGACGTACATCGGCATGCACGATGATCGGGTCGGCGGGTTTGTCCGGGGCCTTGGCGCCGGTCAGCGAGCGCATTTGCAGGCGCTCCCCGGCATATTTGATCGCGCCCTGAAAGCTTGCCTCGCCATTGCACAGCCCCTGCATCCCGGTGCCCAGGCGCGCGTGGTTCATCATGGTGAACATGCAGTTGAGGCCTTTGTTGGCTTCGCCAATCAGGAAACCCCTGGCGCCGTCGAAGTTCAGCACACAGGTGGCCGAGGCCTTGATGCCCATCTTGTGTTCGATGGAGCCGCACTGCACGGCGTTGCGTTCGCCGGAATCGGCATGAAACTTGGGCACGATGAACAACGAGATGCCTTTGGTCCCCGCCGGTGCATCCGGCAGCTTGGCCAGCACCAGATGGATGATATTGGCACTCATGTCGTGCTCACCGGCCGAGATGAATATCTTGCTGCCGGTGAGCGCATAACTGCCATCGGCCTGAGGAACCGCGCGAGTCTTGATCAAACCCAGGTCGGTGCCGCAGTGGGCTTCGGTCAGGCACATGGTGCCGGTCCACTCGCCGGCGGTGAGTTTGTGCAGGTACGTGGCTTTCTGTTCGTCGGTGCCGTGGGCGTGGATCGCCGACATTGCACCATGGGTCAGGCCCGGGTACATGCCCCAGGACGTATTGCTGGAGCCGATCATCTCGCTCAGCACCAGCCCGAGGGACTGCGGCAAACCCTGGCCGCCGTAGGCCGGGTCCGCTGCCACGCCGTGCCATCCGCCTTCCACGTACTGGGCGAAGGCTTGCTTGAAGCCCTTGGGCGTGGTCACGACGCCATTGTCAAAATGGCAGCCCTCCTCGTCGCCGCTGCGATTGAGCGGCGCGAGGACGTTTTCGCAGAACTTCGCGCCTTCTTCGAGAATCGCACTGACCATGTCGGGGCTGGCGTCCGTCGCGCCCAGGGCCGCGTAGTGACCATGGAAATCGAACACGTTATCGATCAGAAAGCGCATGTCGCGCAGGGGAGCTTTGTACTCGGGCATGGCAATGTCTCCGGCGGCAGATGGACTCAACCTACTGCCGGCCAACGCCGCGAACAATCACTGTAGCGCTGCTGAATACAGCACCATTACTCAACCGGCAGCGCTTTGCATGCGCACCGCACCGCGACGGTTCTGCCCGGCCGCGATCACGCAATTGCGCCCGGCGCCCTTGGCGGCGTAGAGCGCCTGATCGGCGCACTTGAGCACTTCTTCAGGACTACGCTGCTCGGCCTGACGCTCGGCCACGCCGATGCTGACCGTCACCGACACACTGGACGCACCACTGGCGGCCCGACGCTGGCGCCCTTGATGGTCGTCATTGGGGCGGTCCGGGTTGCGCAACTTGATCGCATAGGTGGCGATGCTTTCGCGGATCGCCTCCAGGTGCGGCAGGCATTCATCCAGGCTCTTGCCAGCAAACACCACGGCGAACTCTTCACCGCCGTAACGGTAGGCGCGCCCGCCGCCGCTGACCTTGGACAGTTTGCTCGCCACCAGGCGCAACACCTGGTCGCCCACGTCATGGCCGTGGGTATCGTTGAAACGCTTGAAGTGGTCCACATCGCTCATCGCCAACACATAGTTGCGCCCCAGCCGCTGCATGCGTTCGTTCAGGGCGCGGCGGCCCGGCAAGCCGGTCAGCTCATCGCGAAAGGCCATTTGATACGCCTCATGCGCCACACCGGCAGCGATCATCAGCATCACCTGGCTGCACATGATGTTGAGCGTAAACGGCAGGATGAAGGTCTGCGGCAGCATCCAGAACATCCCCAGCAACCCCACCAATTGCGCAGCGTGCAGCGGGCGCGGCTGATACCAGTACTGGGCGGCCAGGGTGATAAAGCCAATCAGAAACATCGGGTATGAAAGCTGGATCAGGCTCATCCACGCGCCATGCAGCGCCGGCCAGCGAATCTCGGCCAACCAGTCCAGCACGCCCTGTGGGTAACGTTGCTCCAGCGCAAATGCCACGCTGCCGACGGCCAACAGCACCGCGCAACGCGCGACGAAGTCACGGAACAGGTGAGTCTTTTCCTGCCACAGCGCGTACACGCTGAACAGCAACGGCAGCAGCAGGCAGCACAGGTGAAACACGACAGCGGCGTCTTCGCGCACGCGGCCATTGTCGCGGTAGAAATCGGTCTGGGTGTCCAGCAGGAAATAGACGACGTACACCGTGATCATCAGGAACAACTCACGCTGGCGCCGATACACCGCGCAGTACGCTCCGCCGAGCAACAGCACCAGGGTCGGCAGCACGTTGAACAGCGAGGTGAAGAAAACGTTGAGGTCCTTGAGATAGGCAGCCGAGAGCCCGGCCAGCAATAGCAGCAACGAGGGTAGGAAATGACTGAAGCGTACAGCGGACACGCGTAACAAGGGGTAGAACTCCGACCGCAAAAAATAGTGGCATAGTGCTTCTACACAACCAGTTAAACACAACCAGTCCGCCCTGTATCACATTGCCATCACTGTAACGGCACGCTTGATCAAACCCTTAGCGCCAGCGCGCATTTTTCGGATCGGCACAGAACGCATGTGGGAGGGGGCTTGCTCCCGATGGCGGTAATTGAGCGACACTTAAGTGACTGACCCACCGTCATCGGGAGCAAGCCCCCTCCCACATTCACCGCATTTCAATGCTTGGTTAGCGGCCTTTACATGCACAAAAAAACCGCTTCCCCGAAAGGAAACGGTTTTTCCGCACCCGGTAAGGCTTAGTAAGCCAGGCCGAAGTCTTCTTCTTTCATGTCCATCAGGTTTTTGGCGCCCGACAGCATGGTCGCTACATGAGTACGGGTACGCGGCAGGATGCGCTGGAAGTAGAAGCGCGCGGTCTGCAGCTTGGCGGTGTAGAACGCCTCTTCGCTGGTGCCGGCGGCCAGTTTCTCGGCGGCCAGGCGTGCCATGTCGGCCCAGAAGTAAGCCAGGCACGCGTAACCGGAGTACATCAGGTAGTCCACCGAGGCGGCACCCACTTCTTCACGGTCTTTCATCGCGGCCATGCCGACCTTCATGGTCAACTCGCCCCACTCTTTGTTCAGCGCCGCCAGCGGTGCAACGAATTCCTTGACGGCTTCGTTGCCTTCGTTGGCCTGGCAGAACTTGTGCACGATCTTGGTGAAACCCTTGAGCGCTTCGCCCTGGGTCATCAGCACTTTGCGGCCGAGCAGGTCGAGGGCCTGGATACCGGTGGTGCCTTCGTACAGCATGGAAATGCGGCTGTCGCGAACGTTCTGCTCCATGCCCCACTCGGCGATGAAACCGTGGCCGCCGTAGATCTGTACGCCGTGGTTGGCGGATTCGAAACCGACTTCGGTCATGAACGCCTTGGCGATCGGGGTCATGAAGGCCAGCAGGCCGTCGGCCTGTTTCTTGGCTTCGTCATCGGTGCCGTACTTGACGATGTCCACTTGCTTGGCGGTGAAGTACACCATCGCACGGTTGCCTTCGGCGAAGGCTTTCATGGTCAGCAGCATGCGGCGCACGTCAGGGTGCACGATGATCGGGTCGGCGGCCTTGTCCGGCGCTTTCGGACCGGTCAGGGAGCGCATTTGCAGGCGATCGCGTGCGTATTTCAGGCCACCCTGGAAACCGATCTCGGCGTGGGCCAGGCCTTGCAGCGCGGTGCCCAGGCGAGCGGTGTTCATAAAGGTGAACATGCAGTTCAGGCCTTTGTTCGCCGGGCCGATCAGGTAACCGGTGGCCGCGTCGAAGTTCATCACGCAGGTGGCGTTGCCGTGGATGCCCATCTTGTGCTCCAGGGAGCCACAGGTCACCGCGTTGCGCTCGCCGATTGAGCCATCGGCGTTGGGCAGGAATTTGGGCACGATAAACAGCGAGATACCTTTGGTACCGGCCGGTGCATCCGGCAGGCGCGCCAGTACGATGTGGACGATGTTGTCGGCCATGTCGTGCTCACCGGCCGAGATGAAAATCTTGGTACCGGAGACTTTGTAGGAACCGTCAGCCTGAGGTTCGGCCTTGGTGCGCAGCATGCCCAGGTCGGTGCCGCAGTGCGGCTCGGTCAGGCACATGGTGCCGGTCCACTCGCCCGACACCAGCTTGGTCAGGTAGGCCTCTTGCTGCTCCGGCGTGCCGTGCTCGGAAATAGTGTTCATCGCACCGTGGGACAGGCCTGGGTACATGCCCCACGACCAGTTGGCTTCGCCGACCATTTCACTCACGGCAAGGCCCAGGGACTCCGGCAGGCCTTGGCCACCGTGCTCCACGTCATGGGCCAGGCTTGGCCAGCCGCCTTCGACGAACTGTTTGTAGGCTTCTTTGAAACCGGCAGGGGTTTTAACGCCTGACTCGCTCCAGGTACACCCTTCGATGTCACCCACGCGGTTCAGCGGCGCCAGCACTTGCTCACAGAACTTGGCGCCTTCTTCGAGAATGGCGTCAACCATGTCCGGGGTAGCGTCCTGGCAAGCCGGCAGGCTCTGATAGTGCGCTTCATAACCGAGCAGTTCGTCACGAACGAAGCGAATATCACGCAAGGGGGCCTTGTAGTCAGGCATAGCGATAAACCTCTGCTGATGTATCTGGGATGAACAACCGCGTGAAAGGATGATGGCGGTCAAACAGGTGTTTGAAACATACGTTTACGACCTGGGGTTGTCAAGCGTCGGCCCGATGCCGTTTGTCTTGATGCGGATCAATGGCGCGCACGGCCAATCCTGTGGCGTGATGCCACATGACTATGGAGTGTAGGAGTTCATCTGGAGGGCACGAAACAAATGTGGGAGGGGGCTTGCCCCCGATGGCGGCAGGTCAGCTACGAACATGCTGGCTGACAGACCGCTATCGGGGGCAAGCCCCCTCCCACATTTTAAATGTCATGCCTCAGGGGAATCAGGCGTAGGTATCGATCAACGTACCGAGCATTTCGTCCGAAGCCTTGGCGACTTTCGCGCCCAGCTCCACTTGAAACTTGCCTTGGGCCATTTCGACCATATTGCTCGCCGAGTTGGACGCCTGAGCACGATCATTGGCTTGCAGACGGTCGCTTTGCGCGGCCGATGGCTGGGTCGTCGACGCGCTGGCGATCTTCCCAGCGGCCTGGTCGACACGGTTCTGCCCGGCCTGGATGGTGCTCAGGCCCGAATAAAACGCGCTGCTTCCAGAGATTTCCATGGCGTAAGCCTGCCTTTAGAGAATCGTGAAGGCCAATTGAACCAGACATCCTGGCGAAAGGCCCGTTAAAAACACTAATGGCACATTGCCTTAGCGATAGGCAAAATCAGTCAAGCAGGTCCATTTCCAGGTAAGCGGCCACCTCGGCTGCCCCGGCATGCTTGAGTTTCGGCACCCGTCCAAGGCAGGGCGCCGGCAAACGCTCGGCCAGGGTGGCGAGGTTCTCTTCCAGACGAGAGGTCTTCGGGTCGATGATATTGGCCACCCAACCGGCCAGCGGCAATCCATCCCGTGCGATTGCTTCGGCGGTGAGCAACGCATGGCTGATACACCCCAGACGCACACCCACCACCAGGATCACTGGTAACTTGAGCGCAATGGCCAGGTCCGACAGGTTGGCTTGATCGGCCAGCGGCACGCGCCACCCCCCTGCACCTTCGATCAACGTGAAGTCCGCGTTGTGCTCGAGAATCTGTCGCATCGGCTGGAGCAAGGATTGCACCGTCAGCGCAACGCCCGCCTCACGGGCCGCCAGATGCGGCGCAATCGCTGGTTCCAACGCCACCGGGTTGACCTCGGCATAGGTCAACGGCAACGAACATTCGGCAAGCAGCGCCAGGGCATCGGCGTTACGCAAGCCCTTGGGCGTGACCTGGCAGCCCGACGCCACGGGTTTTCCCGCCGCCGTGGTTTTACCCGCCTGGCGCGCGGCATGCAGCAGGCCGGCGGCAATGGTGGTCTTGCCCACATCGGTGTCGGTGCCGGTGATGAAATAAGCGGCGTTCATAGCGGTTTCTCCAGTACGGCGTACACCACCTGGTAAGTGGCCGGCAGGCCCTGGGCCTGACGGAACTGCTCGTAGGCCTGCACCAGCGCCGCAATCCGCGCGCGCCCCGTCAACCCTCCCGGGCGCCCCGGGTTGAGGTTGTGTGCGCCCAATGCTTTCAACTCATGGGTCAGGCTGCGCACGTCCGGGTAATGCAGGACATGGGGCCGCCGTTCCAGGCGGGTCACCCGAAAACCACTGGCGGCGCACAGCTGCTGATAAGCCTCGAAGGTGCGAAAACGGTTGACATGAACCCAGCCATCCGCCGCGCGCCAGCTCTCGCGCAGCTCATCCAGCGTGCCCACGCACAGGCTGGCAAAGGCCAGCACGCCGCCCGGTTGCAGCACGCGAAAGGCTTCATTGAGGACTGCGTCGAAGTTCGCACACCACTGCACCGCCAGGCTGGAGAACATCAGCTCGAAGCTGCCAGTCTTCAGGGGCAAGCGTTCCGCATCACCGGCGATGAAGTGCTGCGCGCCGCCAGCAGGCCGCGCATGGTTGAGCATGCCTTCGGCGATATCCAGCGCGATGCCCTGGCTGGCTGGCAGTCGCTCACCCAGTGCACGGCTGAAATAGCCCGTGCCGCAGCCCAGGTCGAGCCAGCGTTGTGGCGCGAGCCCCGCCGGTAATTGCGCGAGCAGGGCATGCCCCACCGCCCGCTGCAGCTCGGCCACGCTGTCATAACTGGCCGCAGCCCGGGAGAACGAAGCGGCCACCTGGCGCTTGTCGGGCAAGGCGCCCGGCAGGTGGGGGTGGGATAGATCAGTCATCGACGCACTCATGCAAAAAAGCCTGGATGGCCCCCGCCACACCGTGGGGGTCCTCCAGAAGAAAAGCGTGACCGGCCTGTTCAATCAGGCCGATTTCCACATCGGGCAGCAGCGCCAGCAAGTCACTGGCGGCTTCGGCGGGCACCAGCCCGTCCTGACCGGCAAACAGGTGCAGTTGCGGCCCGCGAAACGCCTGCAAGGCGGCGCGGGTGTCCAATTGGGCAAGCAATTCCAGGCCGGGCATCAACACGCTGGGCGAGGTATTCGGTGCGCCACTGACCAGCAAACGCGAGAGCCCGCGCGGGTCGGCCGCGCCCTTGGCGCACAACAGGCCGAAGCGCTTGAGGGTGACCTGGGAGTCGGCGTGGCAGCCGGCGAGGAACGCGTCGAATGTTTCGGCAGGCATCGCCTGCGGCCAACCATCATGGGCGACAAAACACGGATTGCTCGCCAGGGTGAGCAATCCGCAGCAACGCTCTGCACGGCGTGCCGCCAGCTCCGAGGCGAGCATGCCGCCCAGGGACCAGCCGCCGAGCCAGGTATTGTCCGGCAGCGTGGCATCCAGTTCGTCGAGCCATTCGCTCAGGTCGCTGGAGTCCAGGGCCGGCAACGGTTCGATCTGTACGTGCAAGTGTTCATTCAAGCCGTACAACGCCGCGGCCAGCGGTTCCAGCGGCGACACGCCAAGGCCCCAGCCGGGCAGCAATACCAATCGATCACGCATGCTCGGGCTCCGTGATGTTTAACAACCGGAAACACGCTTCCAATGCGTTTAACAATAGCTGCACCTGGGCTGCGCTGTGGGCCGCCGTCAATGTCACGCGCAAACGGGCGCTGCCGGCGGGCACGGTGGGGGGGCGGATCGCCGTCACCATCAGCCCGCGCTCGCGCAGCATCTGCGACAGGCGCAAGGCTCGTGCGCTGTCGCCCATCAGGATCGGTTGGATCGGCGTAAAACTGTCCATCAACGCCAGGCCGATCTGCTCGGCGCCCTGGCGGAACTGACGGATCAACCCGTTGAGGTGCTCGCGGCGCCAATGCTCGGTGCGCAGCAGCTCCAGGCTTTTGAGGGTGGCGCAGGCCAGCGCCGGCGGCTGGCTGGTGGTGTAGATGTACGGCCGGGCGAATTGAATCAGGCTTTCGATCAGTTCTTCACTGCCCGCCACAAAGGCACCGGCGGTGCCGAAGGCTTTGCCGAAGGTGCCGACCAACACCGGCACGTCTTCCTGGCTCAAGCCAAAATGCTCGACGATCCCCGCGCCATTGGCCCCCAGCGGGCCGAAGCCGTGGGCGTCGTCCACCATCAACCAGGCGCCCCTGGCCCTGGCTTCGCGGGCCAGTGCCGGCAGATCGGCGAGGTTGCCATCCATGCTGAATACGCCATCGGTCACCACCAGTGCGTTACCGGTGGCTTTCTCCAGGCGCTTGGCCAGGCTGGCGGCGTCGTTATGCAGGTAGCGGGTAAACCGTGCGCCGGACAACAAACCGGCATCCAGCAACGACGCATGGTTCAGACGATCTTCCAGCACGGTATCGCCCTGCCCCACCAAGGCGGTGACCGCGCCGAGGTTGGCCATGTAGCCGGTGGTAAACAGCAACGCACGCGGGCGCCCGGTCAGGTCGGCCAGGGCTTCTTCCAGCTCATGATGCGGCGTGGCATGCCCCACCACCAGGTGCGACGCGCCACCGCCCACGCCCCAGCGGGACGCACCGGCGCGCCAGGCTTCTATCACCTGTGGATGGTTGGCCAGGCCGAGGTAGTCATTGTTGCAAAACGCAAGCAGAGGCTTGCCGTCCACCACCACTTCCGGGCCCTGGGGGCTCTCCAGCAAGGGGCGTTGACGGTAAAGGTATTCGGCACGGCGGGCAGCGAGGCGCGCGGCGAGATCGAAAGACATGCAGGCCTCGATTCAGCAGGGTGTGCGCGGTTCGAAAGGTGGGAGGGGGCTTCCCCGATGGCTGTATCTCAGTCAACACAGGTGCTGGCTGACCTACCGTCATCGGGGGCAAGCCCCCTCCCACATTTGGAATGCATTTGGGTTAAACGGCGGCGTTGTAGAACTGTTCGCTGCTCTTCTGCTCCACCAACGCCTGTTCAATGGCCGCATGATGCACTTCGTCGGCATGCTCTTCACGCGCCTCCGGCAGAATCCCGAGGCGCGAGAACAGTTGCATGTCCTTGTCCGCCTGCGGGTTGGCGGTGGTCAGCAGCTTGTCGCCGTAGAAAATCGAGTTGGCGCCGGCAAAGAACGCCAGGGCCTGCATCTGTTCGTTCATCGCCTCACGGCCGGCCGACAGGCGCACATGGGATTGCGGCATCAGAATGCGCGCCACCGCCAGCATGCGGATGAAGTCGAACGGGTCGATGTCCTTGGCGTTTTCCAACGGCGTACCGGCCACCTTGACCAGCATGTTGATCGGCACCGACTCCGGATGCTCCGGCAGGTTGGCCAATTGGATCAGCAGGTTGGCGCGGTCATCGAGGGACTCGCCCATGCCGAGAATACCGCCGGAGCAGATCTTCATCCCCGACTCACGCACATAGGCCAGGGTCTGCAGGCGTTCGCTGTAGGTACGCGTGGTGATGATCGAACCGTAGAATTCCGGCGAGGTATCGAGGTTGTGGTTGTAGTAGTCGAGGCCGGCCTGGGCCAACGCGGCGGTCTGGTCCTGATCGAGACGGCCGAGGGTCATGCAGGTTTCCAGGCCCATGGCCTTCACGCCCTTGACCATCTCCAGCACGTAGGGCATGTCTTTGGCCGATGGATGTTTCCAGGCGGCGCCCATGCAGAAACGCGTCGAACCGATGGCCTTGGCGCGGGCAGCCTCTTCGAGGACTTTCTGCACCTCCATCAGCTTTTCTTTTTCCAGGCCGGTGTTGTAGTGACCCGACTGCGGACAATATTTGCAATCTTCCGGGCAGGCGCCGGTTTTGATCGACAGCAGGGTGGAGACCTGCACCCGATTGGCGTCGAAATGCGCGCGGTGCACGGTCTGCGCCTGGAACAACAGGTCATTGAACGGCTGCACGAACAGGGCTTTGACTTCGGCCAAAGACCAATCGTGACGCAGGGTGGCAGAGGTGCTGGCGCTCATGGGCGATTCCTTGATTATGCTTTGGCTAACGCTGCGGGAAGGGCAATACCCACAGGTACGACACGGATGCTCGGCATATTTAAGGAAGATTCATGCACTGTCAACCAAGCCACAAACACCAGGTTTACATCTGGTTAAAAAGCGTACAAACCTGTTTGATCTGCGATGAGCGCGCTGGAAGCGACGATTGTGTGTGCATCGCCTGCGAAACCGAACTGCCGTGGCTGATGGAGCGCTGTGACATCTGCGCCCTGCCCTTGCCCATGGACGGCTTGGTGTGCGGCCAATGCCAGAAACATCCGCCTGCGTATCAACAAGTGATTGCGCCCTGGACCTACAGCTTCCCGGTGGACAGCCTGATCAGCCGGTTCAAGCATCAGGCGCGCTGGCCGTTGGGGCACCTGCTGGGGCGCTTGCTCGGACGACTGCTGCAACATCGGTTCGAGAATGCCGAACTCAGCCGCCCCGATTGCCTGCTACCGGTGCCGATGCCCCCCAAGCGTCTGCGCCAGCGTGGCTATAACCAGGCCGTGATGCTGGCACGCTGGCTCAGTGCCGACCTGGACATCCCCTGCGATGAACACCTGTTGCTACGCCCCAAGGAAACCATCGCGCAACAAGACCTCGACGCCAAAACACGCAAACGCAACCTGCTCAATGCCTTCGCCCTGGCACCCGGCGCCTGGGTGCAGGGCCGGCACCTGGCACTGGTGGACGACGTGCTGACCACCGGTGCCACCGCCCACAGCCTGGCGCGGTTATTGATGAAGGCCGGTGCGCGTCAGGTCGATGTGTATTGCCTGGCCCGCACGCCCAAACCCGGCACATGACTTGACTCCCAGGCCGCCGGGCGGCAACGTCCGCTCATTCCAGCCAGGCGTATCCCCATGTCCCTGCCCTCGCCGCTCAGCCAGCACATCATCCGCCGCCCTCAGCGCATCGCGTTGCTGGCGCATATCGCCGAACAGGGGTCCATCACCCGCGCCGCCAAAAGTGCCGGGTTGAGCTACAAAGCCACGTGGGACGCCATCGATGAACTGAACAACCTGGCGCAAACGCCATTGGTGGAGCGCAGCGTCGGCGGCAAAGGCGGTGGCGGCGCCAGGCTGACAAGCGAAGGTGAGCGCGTGCTGCGCCTTTATCAACGCCTGCAAGCCTTGCAAGCCGAGGTGCTCGCCACCGACGAAGCAGCCCGCGACTTCAATTTGCTGGGCCGCCTGATGCTGCGCACCAGTGCGCGCAATCAGCTGCATGGCCAAGTCAGCGCCATCGAGCGCCACGGGCGTAATGACACGGTGCGCCTGGAACTGGCGGGTGGCCTGTACCTGGATGCGCACATCACGCACGACAGCACGCAACGGCTGGAACTGGAGCCCGGGGTGGAAGTGGTGGCCCTGATCAAGGCCGGCTGGCTGGAATTATTGGCCATCGGGCAAACCGCAACACTTGGACACAATTGCCTGAGCGGTGTCATCGAGACGATTCTCGACGCTGAAGACGGCCCCAGCGAAGTCCGCATCGGCCTGCCCAGCGGTCAGGTGCTGTGTGCCCTGGCGCAGCCCGCCGCACTGAGCGCACTCGACGCCGCGCCTGGCCGGCCGATCCAGGTGCAATTCGCCCCCGGCCAGGTATTGCTCGGCACCCCGGTGTAGCGAGCACCCGCCATCAAACTGCAACAATTTCGTCACGCCCGCTCCTTAAGGTGTCTGCAAAAACCGTAAGGAGCCTGACATGAGCCTGCTGGAAGAAAACCAAGCCACTGACCTCGAACAGATGGTCGGCCTTACCCGTCGCCGCTTTATCGGCGCCGGCGCCCTGTGCGGCGCGGCGATGTTCCTGGGTGGCAACCTGCTCAGCCGCAGCGCCCTGGCCGTGAACGCCGCGTCTGCCAGCCCGTTGCTGGGCTTCACCGGCATCGCCGCTGCCACCAGCGACACCATTACCCTGCCGCCTGGCTACAGCGCCTCGGTGCTGATCAGCTGGGGCCAGCCCTTGAGCACCCAGGCGCCGGCTTTCGACCCCTCCGGCAACGGCACGGCCAAGGCCCAGGAACAGCAGTTCGGCGACAACAATGACGGCATGAGCCTGTTTCCCTTCCCCGGCGATGACAACCGTGCCTTGATGGCGATCAACAACGAATACACCAACTACCGCTACCTCTACGCCCACGGCGGCGCACCGCAATCGGCCGAAGACGTGCGCAAGGCCCTGGCCAGCGAAGGCGTGTCGGTGATCGAAATTCAGCGCAAGGGCGATACCTGGCAGTTCGTCCAGGATTCACGCTACAACCGGCGCATCCACGGCAACACGCCGATCCGCCTGAGCGGCCCCGCCGCCGGCCACGACTGGCTGAAAACCAGCGCCGACAACACCGGCAAGCACGCCCTGGGCACCTTCCAGAACTGCGCCAACGGCAAGACCCCGTGGGGCACCTACCTCACCTGCGAAGAGAACTTCACCGACTGTTTCGGCAGCAGCAACCCACAGCAAGCCTTCGACGCCGGGCAAAAACGCTACGGCGCGGTCGCCGCCAGCAAGGACATCAACTGGCATCCGCACGACCCGCGCTTCGACATGGCCAAGAACCCCAACGAACTCAATCGCCACGGCTGGGTGGTGGAAATCGACCCGTTCGACCCGCAATCCACCCCGGTCAAGCGCACCGCCCTGGGCCGTTTCAAGCACGAAAACGCGGCCCTGGCCGAGACCCGCGACGGACGCGCGGTGGTGTACATGGGCGATGACGAGCGCGGCGAATTCATCTACAAGTTCGTCAGCCGCGATCCGATCAACCACGGCAACCCGAAAGCCAACAAGGATTTGCTCGATCACGGCACCTTGTACGTGGCGATCTTCGACGCGGGCAATGGCGATGCCGATCATCCCAGGGGCAAGGGCCAATGGGTCGAGCTTACCCACGGCAAAAACGGCATCGATGCCGGCGCAGGCTTTGCCAGCCAGGCCGAAGTGCTGATCCATGCCCGCCTGGCCGCCAGCGTGGTGAAAGCCACGCGCATGGACCGCCCGGAATGGATCGTGGTCAGCCCCATGGACGGCCAGGTCTACTGCACCCTCACCAACAACGCCAAGCGCGGCGAAGACGGCCAGCCGGTGGGCGGGCCCAACCCGCGCGAGAAGAACGTCTACGGCCAGATCCTGCGCTGGAAAGCCGACGCCGATAACCACGGTGCCACGGACTTCACCTGGGACCTGTTCGTCGTCGCCGGCAACCCCGGCGTACACGCGGGCTCGCCGAAGGGCGGCTCGTCCAACATCAACCCGCAAAACATGTTCAACAGCCCGGACGGCCTGGGTTTCGACAAGGCCGGGCGCCTGTGGATTCTCACCGACGGCGACTACAGCAACGCGGGCGACTTCGCCGGCATGGGCAACAACCAGATGCTGTGCGCCGACCCGCACACCGGGGAGATTCGTCGCTTCATGGTCGGGCCGGTGGCGTGTGAAGTCACCGGGATCAGCTTTTCGCCGGATCAGAAAACCCTGTTTGTGGGTATTCAGCACCCTGGCGAAACCGGCGGCTCGACGTGGCCGGAGCATCTGCCGAACGGCAAGCCGCGTTCGTCGGTGCTGGCGATCCGGCGCGATGATGGTGGGGTTGTCGGCGCCTGAAAGGGCCTCATCGGGGGCAAGCCCCCTCCCACATTTAACTGTATTCACAAATCAAGTGTGGGAGGGGGCTTGCCCCCGATAGCAATAGCACAGCCACCACCTATCTCAGCCCCGGTGCGTTACCATACCCGGCCGGACGCGGCGACCTGCTGCGCGCAGGAGTTCGCATGGCCCACCCGTTTGAAACACTCACCCCTGACCTGGTCCTCGACGCCGTCGAAAGCATCGGTTTTCTCAGCGATGCGCGCATTTTGGCGCTCAACAGCTACGAAAACCGCGTGTATCAGGTGGGCATCGAAGATTCCGAACCGCTGATCGCCAAGTTCTATCGGCCCCAGCGCTGGACCAACGAAGCGATCCTGGAAGAACACCGCTTCACCTTCGAACTGGCTGAGTGCGACGTGCCGGTGGTCGCCCCGCTGATCCACAACGGCGCAAGCCTGTTCGAGCACCAGGGTTTCCGCTTCACCCTGTTTCCACGCCGTGGCGGCCGCGCGCCGGAGCCGGGCAACCTCGACCAGCTGTACCGCCTCGGGCAATTGCTCGGTCGCTTGCACGCGGTGGGGTCCACCCGCCCGTTCGAACACCGCGAAGCCCTGGGCGTGAAGAACTTCGGTCACGACTCCCTGACCACCCTGCTCGAAGGCAACTTCATTCCCAAGAGCCTGTTGCCGGCCTACGAGTCCGTGGCGCGCGACCTGCTCAAGCGTGTGGAAGAGGTCTACAAGGCCACCCCGCACAAGAACATCCGCATGCACGGCGACTGCCACCCCGGCAACATGATGTGCCGCGACGAGATGTTCCACATCGTCGACCTCGATGACTGTCGCATGGGCCCTGCGGTACAGGACCTGTGGATGATGCTCGCCGGGGATCGCCAGGAATGCCTGGGCCAACTGTCGGAGTTGATGGAGGGCTATCAGGAGTTCCACGACTTCGACCCGCGTGAACTGGCCCTGATCGAACCCTTGCGCGCCCTGCGCCTGATGCACTACAGCGCCTGGCTGGCGCGGCGCTGGGACGACCCGGCCTTTCCCCACAGCTTCCCGTGGTTTGGCAGCGAGCGCTATTGGGGTGACCAGGTGCTGGCGTTGCGTGAGCAACTGTCGGCGCTCAACGAAGAGCCGCTGAAGCTTTTCTGACTGCTGCGCTTTATGTGGGAGGGGGCTTGCCCCCGATAGCGGTGTATCAGCCAACCTTTATGTAGCTGACCCACCGCAATCGGGGGCAAGCCCCCTCCCACATAGAGCAAAGCAGATCCCATTGCCTGACAAATATCCTTACAATCGCGCTTTGTCAGCTGTCCGAGCAAGGATTCCGCATGCAAGCCGCCAACCCCCGCAAGGGGTACATCCTGGGCCTGAGCGCCTATATCACCTGGGGCCTGTTCCCGCTCTATTTCAAAGCCATTGCCAGTGTCCCCGCCGCCGAGATCATCGTGCATCGCGTGCTGTGGTCGGCACTGTTCGGTGGCTTGCTGCTGATGGTGTGGAAACACCCGGGCTGGTTTCGCGAACTGCGCGACAACCCCAGGCGCCTGGCGATCCTGGCCCTCAGCGGTTCGTTGATCGCGGCCAACTGGCTGACGTATGTGTGGTCGGTCAACACCGGGCGCATGCTGGAAGCGAGCCTGGGCTACTACATCAACCCGCTGGTCAACGTACTGCTGGGGATGCTGCTGCTCGGCGAACGTCTGCGCCGCCTGCAATGGGTGGCCGTGGTTCTGGCGGCGGTCGGTGTGGCGCAACAGGTGTGGCAAGTGGGCAGTTTGCCGTGGGTATCGCTGGTACTGGCGCTGACCTTTGGCTTCTACGGGCTGATCCGTAAACAGGCGCCGGTCAAAGCCCTGCCGGGGCTGGTGGTGGAAACCTGGATGCTGGTGCCGATTGCCATCGCCTGGTTGCTGTTCAACCCGACGGCCCACAGCGCACAGCTGGAATTCTGGAGCACCTCCGAGGCCTGGTGGCTGGTGGCCGCAGGCCCGGTGACGCTGATCCCGCTGGTCTGTTTCAACGCCGCCGCGCGGCATCTGCCTTACACCGCACTGGGCTTTTTGCAGTACGTAGCGCCCACCCTGGTGCTGCTGGAAGCCGTGCTGCTGTTCGGCGAACACCTGGCGCCCAGCACGCTGACCGCCTTTGCCTTTATCTGGGCGGGCCTGGTGGTGTACAGCGTGGATATCTGGCTGAGCGTGCGCAAACACTGATCAAAAAACGCTCAAAGCGCTGCAAGCCTTAGCCGGCCTGGCTTGCAGACATTGACCCAAAGGTTATCCACAGGTCCATGCAAGATTTCCATGCATAACCTCATGGGTGCTCATTCATCGTTGCGCAATTCCACCATCAGATCGTCTGCCAGGGTTTCCAGGGACGCCTGCAACGCCTCCAGGGACAGGCTTGACGGCACTTGCAACAAGGCCTCGGCGTTGAACAGCGGATCGCCGCTCATCGGAGCCGGGCGCACGTCAGTGCTCAAGCGCTCCAGGTTGACACCCTGCTTGCTCAACAGCGCAGTGATCTCCCGCACGATGCCTGCGCGATCATTGCCCACCAGGGTCATCACAATCGATTTGGAGGCCGATGCCTGGCCGGAACTGCCCTCGCCCACCAGCACGCGAATGCCGTGGGTGGATAAATCCTCCAGCGCCCCCACCAGTTCCTGACGGTTCTCTGCAGGAACGCTGACGCGCAGAATCCCGGCAAACTGCCCGGCCATATGGGCCATGCGGCTTTCCAGCCAGTTGCCACCCTGGGCGGCGATGGTGTGCGCGATGCGTTCAACCAGGCCGGGTTTGTCGGCGGCAATAATTGTGAGTACAAGATGATCCATGGGGAAATACCTCGGGTGCGATTCCTGTAGGAGCGAGCTTGTTCGCGAAGGTCATCAACGATAACGCGAAAAAACTGAAATCAGCGGTACGCTCAGGTTTTTCGCGAGCCAGCTCGCTCCTACAAGGTGGACGCGCGGTAGCTCGAAAACAAATCGTGTACCATTTTTATATTTATCTGGAACAATCCAATAGTTTTTTGAGAACATCCGATTCTCCGCTGTGACCGTCCGACCAAAGTGGGTCGCTAAACGACGTATTTAGTCTAATTTTCACAACCGCAAGTCATCATGTAGTATGCCCAACCGTGCACTACATAATGAAAATCTGAAAAAGCGCATAAGCTCCGCAGAGTGAGGCAAGCAATGACTGAACACGTTCAAGTCGGTGGCCTGCAGGTCGCCAAAGTCCTGTTCGACTTCGTGAACAACGAAGCCATTCCCGGTACCGGCATCACTGCCGACCAGTTCTGGGCCGGTGCCGACAAGGTCATTCACGACCTGGCGCCGAAGAACAAAGCCCTGCTCGCCAAACGCGACGATTTCCAGGCGCGCATCGATACCTGGCACCAGACCCATGCCGGCCAGGCCCACGACCCGGTGGCCTACAAAGCCTTCCTGCAAGACATCGGATACCTGCTGCCAGAAGCCGCAGACTTCCAGGCCTCGACCCAAAACGTCGACGACGAAATCGCACGCATGGCCGGCCCCCAACTGGTGGTGCCGGTGATGAACGCCCGGTTCGCCCTCAATGCCTCCAATGCACGTTGGGGTTCGCTGTATGACGCGCTGTATGGCACCGATGCCATCAGCGAAGCCGACGGCGCGGAGAAGGGCAAGGGCTACAACAAAGTGCGCGGCGACAAGGTCATTGCCTTCGCCCGCGCCTTCCTCGATGAGGCCGCGCCGCTCAGCGCCGGCAGCCACGTCGACTCCACCGGCTACAAGATCGTCGACGGCAAGCTGATCGTCAGCCTCAAGGGCGGCAGTAACAGCGGCCTGCGTGACGACGCGCAGCTGATCGGGTTCCAGGGCCCGGCGGCCGAGCCGATTGCGATCCTGTTCAAGCACAACGGCCTGCACTTCGAGCTGCAGATCGACGCCGGCACCCCGGTCGGCCAGACCGACGCCGCCGGCGTCAAAGACGTGCTGGTGGAAGCTGCGCTGACCACCATCATGGACTGCGAAGACTCCGTCGCCGCCGTGGATGCCGACGACAAAGTGGTGATCTACCGCAACTGGCTCGGCCTGATGAAGGGCGACCTGGCCGAAGAAGTGGCCAAGGGCGGCAAGACCTTCACCCGCACCATGAACCCTGATCGCGTCTACACCGGCGTGGATGGCAACGACGTCACCCTGCACGGCCGCTCGCTGTTGTTCGTGCGCAACGTCGGCCACTTGATGACCATCGACGCAATCCTCGATAAAGACGGCAACGAAGTGCCGGAAGGCATCCTCGACGGCCTGCTCACCAGCCTGGCGGCGATCCACAGCCTCAACGGCAACAGCTCGCGCAAGAACAGCCGTACAGGCTCCGTGTACATCGTCAAACCGAAGATGCATGGCCCCGAAGAAGCGGCGTTCACCAACGAGCTGTTCGGCCGTATCGAAGACGTGCTGAACCTTACGCGTAACACGCTGAAAGTCGGGATCATGGACGAGGAGCGCCGCACCACGGTCAACCTCAAGGCCTGCATCAAGGCGGCCAGCGAACGTGTGGTGTTTATCAACACCGGCTTCCTCGACCGCACCGGCGACGAAATCCACACCTCCATGGAAGCCGGCGCCATGGTGCGCAAGGCCGCCATGAAAGCCGAGAAGTGGATCGGCGCCTACGAAAACTGGAACGTCGATATCGGCTTGAGCACCGGCCTGCAAGGGCGCGCACAGATCGGTAAAGGCATGTGGGCAATGCCCGACCTGATGGCCGCGATGCTCGAACAGAAAATCGCCCACCCACTGGCCGGCGCCAACACGGCCTGGGTACCGTCGCCAACGGCGGCTGTACTGCATGCATTGCACTACCACAAGGTCGATGTGTTCGCCCGCCAGGCCGAGTTGGCCAAGCGTGAACGCGCCTCGGTGGATGACATCCTGACGATTCCTCTGGCGCAAAATACCGAGTGGTCCGAAGAAGAGATCCGCAACGAACTGGACAACAATGCCCAGGGCATTCTTGGCTATGTGGTGCGCTGGATCGACCAGGGCGTCGGTTGTTCAAAGGTGCCGGACATCAACGATGTGGGCCTGATGGAAGACCGCGCCACCCTGCGCATCTCCAGCCAGCACATTGCCAACTGGTTGCGCCACGGCATCGTCAATGAAGCCCAGGTGATGGAAAGCCTCAAGCGCATGGCGCCGGTGGTGGACCGCCAGAATGCCGGGGACGCGCTGTACCGCCCGCTGGCGCCGGATTTCGACAGCAACATCGCGTTCCAGGCGGCGGTGGAGCTGGTGATTGAAGGGACCAAACAGCCTAACGGTTACACCGAGCCGGTGCTGCACCGCAGGCGTCGGGAGTTCAAGGCTAAAAATGGCCTGTAAATGAAAAAAGCCCTGATCGTGAGATCGGGGCTTTTTATTTGGGGGCTATGGTGGCTGGACTGGCGCTATCGGGGGCAAGCCCCCTCCCACATTTTGACCGCGGCGAAGTTCAAGTGTGGGAGGGGGCTTGCCCCCGATGAGGCCAACACACTCACCACAAAAATCAGGAATCCATCCCCAACTCCCGCTTCACCAACTTCGCCAACTTCTCGCTATCAATCGGCTTGAGCAAAAAGTCCACCACGCTCAAATGCATCGCATCAATCACATCCGGCGCTTCGGCGTCCCCCGATATGATGATGATCGGCAACGCCGCACGGGGCGATTCGCGCACCTGGCGGATCAACTCCAAACCGTCGCTCGGCGCCATGCGCAAATCGGTGATCAGCAACCCAATGGAACTGTGCGACTTCAACAACGCCCACGCGCTCTCTCCGTTGTCAGCCGTCATGCAGCGAATACCGTCCAGCCCGAGGATTTCCGCCAACAGTTCACGCGCATCCTTGTCGTCGTCCACGATCAACACGCGTTGTGGCGGTAAATCAGGCTCCAGCATCACGGCGCTCAGCGCCTCGCGCTCGGCATCACTCAAAATATCGTGGTCGGACATACGTTTCTCAAAAATTCTTATCAATCTCCCAGCACTCGTCAGACATCTGCGGAAGGGCGAACAATGTGCACTTCGTCGGAAAGTTTGCCTAGTGGGTGTTCTACGGGTTTTGGACGATAGTCATGTAAGGTTTTTCCCTAGTTTTGCGCAGGGGTCCCCGACCTAGACTTACGTCCAATGGGCACCCGCCGTGCAGCAGTCGACCATGCAGCACGATAACGACAAAAAAACTGCGGTCACTGTTATGAGTAAAGCTGATGCTTTCACGCAGGCGGGTAAAACCGCCGTGTTGCAGAACATCCACGGCACCCTGCAATTCCTGCAGCGCTTCCCGCCGTTCAACCAGATGGAAAATGCGCACCTGGCGTTTCTGGTGGAGCAGTGCCAACTGCGTTTCTATGGCCCCGGCGACAGCATCCTCAAACCGTCGGGCGGGCCGGTCGAGCATTTTTATATCGTCAAGCAGGGCCGCGTGGTCGGCGAGCGGCCGGACGCCACAGACCCCACATTCGAAATCACCACCGGCGAGTGTTTCCCCCTCGCCGCCCTGCTCGGTGAGCGCGCCACCCGCACCGAGCACAAAGCCTGCGAAGACACCTTTTGCCTGCAACTGAACAAGATGGCGTTCATCAAGCTGTTCGCCCTTTCCAGCCCGTTTCGTGACTTCGCCTTGCGCGGCGTCAGCAGCCTGCTCGACCAGGTCAACCAGCAGGTGCAGCAAAAAGCCGTGGAAACCCTCGGCACCCAATACTCGTTGAACACTCGCCTGGGTGAGCTGGCCATGCGCCACCCAGTCACCTGCAGCCCGGACACTGCGCTGCGCGAAGCGGTGCGGCTGATGCACGAGCAGCAGGTCGGCAGCATTGTGATTGTCGATGAACACAAGGCGCCGCTGGGCATCTTCACCCTGCGTGACTTGCGCCAGGTAGTGGCCGACGGCACCGGTGATTTCAGTCAGGGCATCGCCGGTCATATGACCCAGGCGCCGTTCTTCCTGAGCCCGGACCACAGCGCGTTCGACGCGGCGATCGCCATGACCGAGCGGCATATCGCCCATGTATGCCTGGTGCAGGACCAGCGCCTGTGCGGCGTAGTCTCGGAGCGCGACCTGTTTTCCCTGCAGCGCGTCGACCTGGTGCACCTGGCGCGGACCATCCGCAACGCGTCCCGTGTGGAACAACTGGTGGCGATCCGCGGCGAGATCGGCCAGTTGGTCGAACGCATGCTCGCCCACGGTGCGTCGTCTACGCAGATCACCCACATCATTACCTTGCTTAACGATCACACCGTGTGCCGGGTCATCGAATTGACCCTGGCGGAAAAAGGCGACCCCGGCGTGCCTTTCAGCTGGCTGTGCTTTGGCAGCGAAGGCCGCCGTGAACAGACGCTGTACACCGATCAGGACAACGGCATCCTGTTCGAGGCCCGAGACGCCGTGGAAGCCGCCGAGATTCGCGAGCGCCTGCTGCCCCTGGCGCAGCAGATCAACCAGAGCCTGGCGCTGTGCGGCTTCAGCCTGTGCAAGGGCAATATCATGGCCGGCAACCCAGAACTGTGCCTGTCACGGGCCGAATGGGCCCGCCGGTTTGCCGCGTTCATTCGCGAAGCCACGCCGGAAAACCTGCTGGGTTCGAGCATTTATTTCGACCTGCGCGTGGTGTGGGGCGATGAGCAGGGTTGCGAGCAACTGCGCCAGGGCATTCTGGATCAGGTGGCGGACAACCGGCTGTTCCAGCGCATGCTGGCCGAGAATGCCTTGCGCCAACGCCCACCCGTAGGGCGCTTTCGCGAGTTTGTGCTGACGCGCAAAAGCGGGGAAAAGGCCACCCTGGATCTCAAGGTACAGGGCCTCACGCCGTTCGTGGACGCTGCGCGTGTGTTGGCCCTGGCCCATGGCATCCACGCCAACAATACGCTGGAGCGGCTGCGCCAGTTGGTCGCCCGGCAGGTGATCGAGCGGCTGGACGGCGCGGCGTATGAAGAGGCTTACCACTTCATTCAACAAACCCGCATGCAGCAGCATCAGATGCAGACCCGGGAAAACCTGCCGTATTCCAACCGCGTCGATCCCGACAGCCTCAATCACCTGGACCGACGCATCCTGCGTGAATCCCTGCGTCAGGCCCAGCGCCTGCAAAGCAGCCTGACCTTGCGGTATCAGCTGTGAGCCTGTTCAGCTGGCTGCGCGCGAAAAAACCGCGGCTCGATGCGGCGCAGCAGCTACGCCTGGGCCAACTGCCCGCGCCCGCCGCACTGGGCAATGAGCCCTTGCGCAGCCAGCGCTGGGTGGTGGTCGACCTGGAAACCAGCGGCCTGCACCTCAACCGTGACCAGGTGCTGTCCATCGGCGCCGTGGTGATCGAGGACGGCGCAGTGGATTTCTCGCAGATGTTCGAACGCACCCTGCAACGCACCGCCAGCAAACTCAGCCCCAGCGTGTTGATCCATGGCCTGGGCCCCAGCGCCATCGCGGCCGGCAGCGACCCGGTGGATGCACTGCTCGATTTCATGGCGTTCGTGGGCGACAGCCCGCTGCTGGCCTTCCATGCGCCGTTCGATCAACATATGCTGGGCCGAGCGCTCAAGGAGAGCCTGGGTTACCGCCTGGTCCATCCCTTTCTCGATGTGGCCGATATCGCCCCGCTGCTGTGCCCCGAGGCGAACATTCGTGAGGCCGGTCTGGATGAGTGGATCAACCATTTCAACTTGCAGGTGGGCGAGCGCCATCACGCCAGCGCCGATGCACTGGCCACGGCGGAGCTGATGCTGATCCTGTTCAGCCGTGCACGCCGGCAACACATCGACACGCCCCGGGCGCTGCAGGAGCGCTTGAGCCAATGGCGACGGCGTAAACAGGCGCCATCGTTTTAGTGGCATTGCCCGACAGACGCCAATTGCGCCCACATCACTGCTCTGACACAATCGCGAATAATTCTCGTTAGTTTAAACTTTATTCGGTGATGCCTTGTCGTCGGCCCAGACCCCACACAGTGAGCTTGTTGGCGCGTTGTATCGCGACCATCGTGGCTGGCTGTTGGCCTGGCTGCGGCGCAACGTGGCCTGCCCGAGCCGCGCCGAAGACCTGAGCCAGGACACCTTCATGCGCCTGCTCGGCCGTGACGGCCTGCGCGAACCCCGCGAGCCGCGCGCCTTCCTGGTAGCGATTGCCAAGGGTCTGCTGTTCGACTACTTCCGCCGCGCCGCCCTGGAACAGGCTTACCTCACCGAACTGATGCTGATCCCGGAAAGCGAACACCCATCGCCCGAAGCACAGCAACTGATCCTCGAAGACCTCAAGGCCATCGACCGCCTGCTCGGCAAACTGTCGAGCAAAGCCCGCGCCGCCTTCCTCTATAACCGCCTCGACGGCCTGGGCCATGCAGACATCGCCCAGCGCCTGGGTGTGTCGGTACCGCGCGTGCGCCAGTACCTGGCCCAGGGCATTCGCCAGTGCTACATCGCGTTGTATGGCGAGCCATCATGAGCCTGATCAGTGGCAAGCCGGTGTCGGCGCGCGTGCTGGACGCCGCGATTGCCTGGCAACTGTCCCTTGATTCCGGCGACGGCGGCGTGGTGGAACAGGAAGAGTTCGCCAAGTGGCTGGCCAGCGACGAAGAACACGCCCGCGCCTGGCGCCAGCTGGGCATGCTCGACCAGCGTTTCAGCGCAGCTTCCGGCCCCGCGCGGGCCGCGCTGTTGCACTCCCACGACAGTGCGCGCCAGCGCATGCGCAAACTGGGCCGTGGCCTGGCGAGCATTGTGCTGGTGTGCGGGCTGGCATTGTTTGCCGGTGAGCGCTATGTGCCCATCCACTATTGGCTGGCCGATCAACGCACCGCCACCGGTGAGCAGCGCACCCTTGAGCTGGCTGACGGCACCCGGATCAGTCTCAATACCCACACGGCCATTGACGTGCGCTTCGACGATAAACGCCGCGTGATTGTGTTGCAGGAAGGCGAAATCCTGGTCGAGACCGGCCATGACGATGCGCGTCCATTCTCTGTACAGACCCGCGACGGCAACCTGCGGGCGCTGGGTACGCGGTTCATCGTGAGGCGCGAAGACCACGCCACGCGCCTGAGCGTGCTGCAATCGGCGGTGGCCGCCCAGCCTGAAGCACTGCCTCAGGAACGGATTTTCAAGGCCGGCCAGCAAGTGCTGATGCGCAGCGACGGCCTTGGCGCGCTGCTTGCCGTGCCGCCGGCCAGCGACGCCTGGACCCGCGGCATGCTGGTGGTCGACAACGCCCGCCTGGGCGATGTGGTGGCCGAACTCGGCCGTTATCGCAGCGGCCATCTGGGTGTGGATGACAGCGTCGCCGACCTGCGCATCACCGGCAGCTTCCCGCTGCACGACACCACCCTGGCGCTCAATGCGCTGTTGCCGACCCTGCCGGTGCGGATCGAGCAGCACACGCCGTGGTGGGTGACCGTCAAGGGTAGGCCTTAGGTTCTGCGGCATCTGAAGATCGCTATCGGGGGCAAGCCCCCTCCCACACTTTTTGATTTGTGAACACAGTCAAATGTGGGAGGGGGCTTGCCCCCGATGGCGCCCTCAGGCCCTACCCAAAAAATATTTCCACCCCGCCCTATCACTTTCCGATTCTCGTCCGGCACCTAGGCAATTGAGAAATATTTCCATTCAGGAGCCGCCCATGTCCCGCACGCTAGACACTTTGTTGCGCCCCAGCCTGTTAGCCGTGGCCATCGCCCTCGGCGCCCCGCTGATCAGCCCCATGTTGATCGCCGCCGAACAGTCCAGCAGCGTGCGCGCCTACAACCTGCCGGCCGCGCCACTGGCCGCCACCCTGAACCAGATCGCCAGCCAGGCCGGCCTCGCGCTGACCCTCAATCCGACGCTGGCCGCCGGCAAGACCTCGGCACCGGTCAAGGGCCAGTTCGATGCGCAGGGCGCATTGCGTGAAGCCCTGCGCGGGACCGGCCTGCAGCTTGAGCAAAGCAGCGCCGGGACCTTTACCTTGGTGGCGATTGCGGACGGTGTCGTGGCGTTGCCGCAGACCAGCATTATTGGTCAAGGCAATTACGAGAGCGCCTGGGGGCCGGTGGAAGGTTACCTGGCCAAGCGCACCGCTGCCGGCACCAAGACTGACACGGCCCTGGTCGAGGCGCCGCGCTCCATCTCGGTGGCGACCCGCGAGCAGATGCAGGACCGCAACGTGCAGAACCTCGACGACGCGGTCAAATACATGCCCGGCATCGTGTCCGCCAGCTACGGCAGCGACACCCGCTACGACTGGATGCGCGTGCGTGGCTTCGAACCCACCCAATTCCTCGACGGCCTGCCCCTGCCCCGTGGTGTGTACGCCAACCCGAAAGCCGAAACCTGGAACCTCGATCGCCTCGCCCTGCTGCGCGGCCCGGCCTCCTCGGTTTACGGCCAGACCCCGCCGGGCGGCCTGCTGGACATGGTCAGTCGCCGCCCCAGCGCCGAACAGAGCAGCGCCATCCAGGTGCAATACGGCAGCGACAACTACCGTCAGATCAACTTTGCCAGCACCGGCAAGATCGATGACGAAGGCCAGTTCCTGTACGGCCTCAGCGGCGTGGTGCGCGATGCCGGCACCCAGGTCGATCACATCGACAACAAGCGCTACAACATCGCGCCAAGCCTGACCTGGAATATCGATACCGATACCAAACTGACGTTCCTGTCGCAGTTCACCCGTGACGATACCGGCACCACCAGCCAGTTCCTGCCGATCCAGGGCACCAAGATCAAATCGCCCCTGGGGGACATCTCGCACCACAAGAACCTCGGCGATCCGGATTACGAGTATTACGACCGCACTTACTACGCACTGGGCTATGCCTTCGAACACCGCTTCAACGACACTTGGCAGTTCCGGCAGAACCTGCGCTACACCAAGTCGGAACTGGCTTTCCAGCAACTGACCGTGGGTTCGTTCGCCTTCTCGCCAGCAGACGCGGCCGGCAATATCAGCCGCTCATCGACCAACGTGAACGAGGACATTGGCCAGTTCGCGGTGGATAACAACTTCCAGGCGGATTTCGCCACGGGGGATATCACCCATACCCTGTTGCTGGGCCTGGACCATCAGCGCACCGACACTTCCTACACGTCGATTTTCGGCCTCGCCGGAACGATCAACATCTTCAACCCGGTCAATACCCAACCGGTCGTGCGTCCGGCGCGTTCCACCGCGTTCTATGACTACAACCAGAAAACCATCCAGACCGGCCTCTACGTGCAGGACCAGATGGCCCTGGACAACTGGCGCCTGACCCTGGGCGGTCGTGAAGACTGGGTGCACCAGGGCACTACGTACTTCAACAAAAACGATGCGACCAACACCGACCGCAGCAAGAACTTCAGTGGCAACGCGGCGCTGAGTTATGTGTTCGACTCAGGCTTCGTACCCTATATCTCCTACGCCGAATCGTTCCAACCGGCGAGCAACGCCAGCGTCTCCCCCACCGAGTCGTATAAACCCACGGAGGGCAAGCAGTGGGAGCTGGGGATCAAGTATCAGCCACCCGGCTCGAATACGCTGCTGAGCGCGGCGGTGTATGACCTCACCCAGAAAAACGTGCTGGTCACCAGCTTCCAGTCCGGTGGCGTGTCACTCACCGACCAGACCGGCGAAGTGAAGGTCAAGGGCCTGGAGCTGGAAGCCATCTCTGACGTCACCGAAAACCTCAAGGTGATCGCGGCGTATACCCTGGCCAAATCCGAAGTGCAAAAAGGCGACTTCAAAGGCAACCGCCTGCAATTGATGCCTAACCAGCAAGCCTCCCTGTGGACTGACTACACCTGGCATACCGGCGCCCTCGACGGTTTCGGCATCGGCTTTGGCGCCCGCTACACCGGCAATACCTACGGCGACCAGGCCAACACCTGGTCCGGCAAAGCCAACGCCTACACCGTATTCGACGGTGCCGTGCACTACGACCTCGGCCGCCTGGACAACAGCCTCAAGGGCGCGTCGGTGAAAGTGAACGCGACCAACCTGTTCAACAAGGACTACATTTCCACCTGTGACGGTTCCTACTGCTACTTCGGCGACCAGCGCAGCGTCGTCGCCAGCGCCACCTACCAGTGGTAATCGGCTGAGTTAACAACCGGGCCGTCCACCAGGACGGCTTTGGTGTGTCTGAAGGCGAGAAAATGAAAAGCAAAACCATCCGCCGCTGGTCCTTCATCCACACCTGGACCAGCCTGATCTGCACCGTATTCTTGCTGCTGCTCGCCCTCACCGGCCTGCCGCTGGTGTTCCATCACGAGATCGATCACCTGCTGGGCAACGAACCCGAGCTCAAGCAGATGCCCGCCGATACGCCGCAGCTCAACCTGGAGCAACTGGTGGCCAAAGCGCAGGCCCATCGCCCCGGCGAGGCCATGCAGTACCTGGCCTGGGACGAGGATGACAAGAACGGTGTCATCGCGATCTTGGCCGCCACGGCCGGTACCGAGCCGAATGCGTCGCATACCTTCATGCTCGATGCGCGCACCGGCGAAACCGTGGAGATGCCGTCAGCCAACGGCGGGCTCACCCTGTTCCTGTTGCGCCTGCATGTGGACATGTTCGCCGGGCTGCCCGGCAAGCTGTTGCTCGCGTTCATGGGTTTGCTGTTCGTGCTGGCGCTTGTCTCGGGGACGGTGCTGTACCTGCCGTTCATGCGCCGCTTGAAGTTCGCCACCGTGCGCCAGGACAAATCCACCCGCCTGCGCTGGCTCGACCTGCACAACCTGATCGGCGTGGTCACCCTGACCTGGGCGCTGGTGGTGGGTGTGACCGGTGTGATCAGCGCCTGCGCCGACCTGATCATCGCCGCCTGGCGCCAGGACAGTCTCAGCGCCCTGATCGAACCCTATAAAGACGCCCCGCCGCTGACCCAACGCGCGCCGGCCAGCGATTTGCTGAGCATCGCCGCCAAGGCTGCGCCCGGCATGCAACCGGACTTTATCGCCTTCCCCGGTACGCGCTTCTCCAGCGAACATCACTACGCCGTGTTCATGAAGGGCAGTACGCACCTCACCTCCCATCTGCTCACACCGGTATTGATCGACGCCGGCACCCTGGCCGTCACCGCCATCGCCGAACGGCCGTGGTACATGGACGCCATGGGCATGTCCCAGCCGCTGCACTTCGGTGACTACGGCGGCATGCCGATGAAAATCCTGTGGGCGGTGCTGGATGTGCTGACCATCGTGGTGCTGGTCAGCGGGATTTACTTATGGAGCGTGCGGCGCAAGGCGGGCAAGGCATGAAGCCGCGGCAGTCGAATTTCTGGAAGGTGTTTGGCATCCCGCTGGGGATCGGCCTGCTCAGCGCCGCCGGGTTGTTTGCGGCGTTGCTGGGGGATGGGTGGTGGGATTCGTTGAGTTGGGTGGGGTTGGGTATACCGGCTGGCATTGGGGCCTGGGGGTTGGTCAGGCGGCGTGGCTGATGGCCTCATCGGGGGCAAGCCCCCTCCCACACTTAGATTTGTGAATACAGTCAAAATGTGGGAGGGGGCTTGCCCCCGATGAGGCCTTAAGCTCCAGCGAAAATCCCCCTCGCCAGCCACCCCGCAACCCTCTAGGCTAACCCCAGCCTATTTCGAGGAATGCCCATGTCCGCCCCCAGCATGACCTTGTTCCACAACCCCGCTTCACCCTTTGTACGCAAAGTCCGCGTGTTGTTGAGCGAGACCGGTCAGCAGGACCGCGTCGCCCTGCACGCCTGCCTGCCCACCCCGGTCAACCCGGACGCCGAGGTGGTGCAAGGCAACCCGGTCGGCAAGATCCCGGCCCTGCGCCTGGCCGACGGTTCGGTGTTGCATGACAGCCGGGTGATCCTCGATTACTTCGACCACCAGCACGTCGGCAACCCGCTGATCCCCCGCGACGGCTCGGCCCGCTGGCGCCGCCTGACCCTGGCCTCGATGGCCGACGGGATCATGGACGCTGCCGTGCTGGTGCGCTACGAAACCGCGATGCGCCCGGTGGAGAAGCATTGGGAGCCGTGGCTGGACGAGCAGCGCAACAAGATGCGGCGCGCACTGGCCGAGCTGGAGCAGAGCGCCATCGCCGAACTGGCCAGCCACTTCGACATCGCCGCCATCAGCGTGGCCTGCGCCCTGGGCTACCTCGACTTCCGCCACCCGGACCTGCAATGGCGCGCGGATAACCCCAAGCTGGCCGCCTGGTACACCGAGGTCAGCCAGCGGCCTTCGATGCAGCAGACCCAACCGCCGATTTAACAGCCCCCCTGTAGGAGCGAGCTTGCTCGCGAAAATCGTCAACGATAACGCGGGGCACTTGGTTAAACGCGGCGTCCTTGCATTCTTCGCGAGCAAGCTCGCTCCTACAGTGGACGGTGGCGTTGGTGAGGAAGGTGACCATCCTGGCCTTCATTTGCTGATCTTCGCGCAGCCCAATCATTGCTCCACCTCCACCTTGCGCTTGCCCACCCCATACCAATCCAGTTTGCGCGTCAGCACCATCACCGTGCCCAGCAGGCCGAACAGCAACAGCGAGCCCATCAGCAACGCGTAGTCCTCGGCACTCAGCAACCCGTACAACAAGCCATACAACGCCGCCAACCCCGTCGAAAAGCCCAGGCCGTGGGCCACGCTGCGCAGCACATGGCACACGTAGAAACCAATCAGCACGACGCAGGCACTGGCCGATAGCAGGTAAGCCAGGGCGAAGCCCAGGTGCTCGGACAGCGACAGCAACAGCAGGTAGAAGAACGCCAGCGCCACACCCACCAACGCGTACTGGACGGGGTGCACCGCCAGGCTCTTGAGCACTTCAAACAGGAAAAAGCCGGCAAACGTGAGGGCGATGAACAGCAGCGCGTATTTGATTGCGCGGTCGCTCTTGAGGTACTGGTCCACCGGGTCGATGAAATTCACACCAAAGCTGCGGTTGTTGAAATCCTCACAGCCTTGACGGTCCAGACAGGTTTGCAGGGCCTGTTCGAGGTTGGTGGCAAAAAACGAGGTCTGCCACTTGGCAGTGAAACCCTTGTCGCTGACCGCCCGCTGTGTCGGCAGGAAGTTGCCGATAAAACTCGGGTGCGGCCAGTTGGAGGCAAGCGATACCTGACTGGTCTTGCCCACGGGCACCACTTGCAGTTGTTCGGTGCCCTGCAGGCGCAGGTCGAAAGCGAACTCCACAGCGGCGGGCTTCTTGCTGTCCTGCTCCGGCAGCATCACATGCACGCCCTCGCCCAACCAGTCGACTTGAGAGCCCGGCGAAAATTCCAGACGTTGTTCGCCCAGCTCCAGCTTCAGCGCGTTTTCGATGCCGCGTATATCGCTGATGCCCACGGCCAGAAACCCCGGCTCAAAGCGGTAATCGGCGAAATTCTCCGTGATACCCAGTTGTGCAGGCAGTTCGAAACGCCCGCTGATGCGGTTGTCGGCGTGGAACAACCGCGCCTGATAGATGCCCCGCGCACGCAGTTCGGTTTGCACCTGGCCGTCGAGCGCAAAATGCTCCGGCAGAAAATACAAGCGGCCGCGCTCTTCACGGGTTTCTTCATAGCGCTTGTTGAGCTTTTCATTGAGCTTCCACTCGCGCACCGTCTTGCGAAACGGCACCACCAGCACCGGTCCGGTGAGGCGCTGCGCGAAGCTGGAACTGCGGGCGATGTCCATCAATACGCCGTCGCGCAGTTGCTGACGGTCGCTGATGATGCCGTTGATCATCAACAACGGAATCAGCAACAGCAGGATCAGCAGCGCAATCGCGCCAAGTTTGAAAAGCAGGCTGCGGTTCATGGGTCTCTCCCTGTTTTGATGGGGAGAGTCTGGGCAGCCTGTGTGGGGGTTTTATGTGGGTAATGTGGAGACTGTGTGCAGATGCAGCACCGCCTGCACGCCACCGGGTACGTTGCCGACCTGCAGCGCGCCGCCGTGCAGTTTCATCACTTCTTCGACAAAGTTCAGGCCCAGCCCGGTGCTTTTGCGCCCGCTGGCCGGGCGTGGCAAGGAATAGAAACGCTCGCTCAGGCGCGGCAAGGCGTAGTCGGGGATCGGTGCGGCCTGGTTGAACAGGCTGACCTGAACGTCGTTGTGCCGCACCTGCGCACTGAACCGCAGCGCGCCGCCGGGCGGAGTGAAATCCAGGGCGTTGTCCAGCAGGTTGCCCAGGGCCTGGCGCAGCAGGAACGGCTCGCCAAACACCTGCACATCGGCGCCGATGCACTGTTCGACCTGCAGGCCGGCGCTTTCGATCCGGGCACATTGCGCCTTGAGGACCTCATCGACAAGGCCCGCCAGCGCGATACTCGATTGTTCGTCCAGCCCCTGACGTTGCTCCACCTGTGCCAGGTTCAACAAACGCTCGATCAACTGCTGCAGGCGCGCGCTTTCGCTGTCGATGTTGCCGACAAAGCGCTGCTGCTGCTCACGGCTCATATCGCCCTGCAACAACTCCGCCGCGCCACGAATCGCCGCCAACGGGCTTTTCAGTTCGTGGGTCAGGGTGTGCACGTAATGTTCGACATAGGCCTTGCCCTCCAACTGTGTGCGCATGTGCTCGACAGCGGTGGACAACTGCTTGAGTTCGCCGCCCCGGTAATGGGGCAACTCGGCGCGACGGCCTTCGCTGACAGCCTCGGCATAGGCCGTCAACCGCCGCAGCGCATTGCTCAGCCACCACGACAGCAATGCGCCGAGCAACAGGCCGAGAATCACCAGCCCGGCGCCGTACCACAACAGGCGGCGCTCGGTGCGGTCGACATAGGGCTGCAATGAGCTGTTCGGCTTGGCCACGGTGACCACGCCGATAATCCGGCCCTCGTCGCGAATCGGCGCGCCTACATGCATCACCGACGAAGCCGGGTCATCCGGCGCGCTGCGGGTGGAACGTGCGCCATATTCGCCGCGCAGGGTCAGGTACACGTCGTTCCATTTCGAATAGTCCTGGCCCATCGCTTCGCCGGTGGAGTCGAGCAACACCGTGCCGTTGCCGTCGGTCACGTAGATGCGGTGATTGACCTGGTTTTTTGGCAGCCCCCAGATCACCGCGCCGGGTTGGCGATTGCCATAAGCCTTGAGCATCTGCGGCCAATGGCTCTGGCCGAGGGTGCCGTTCTTCACATCATTGCGCAGGATTTCGGCGAGCAGGTTGGCGGTGTCCACCAGGGTTTCTTCGGTGGACTGGCGCACGCCGGGGCGAATTTCCTTCATCACCGTGTTGAGCACGAAGTAGCCGGTCAGGCCGATAAACAACGCGTACACCAGGAAAATCCGCAGCCCCAGGCGCATCAGCTGTGGCTCGGGCTGTAGCTGTAGCCGAGGCCCCGATGGGTCTGGATCGGCTCGGCGTCCGCCTTCACGCTACGCAGTTTGCTGCGCAGGCTTTTGATATGACTGTCGATATTGCGCGCGTAGCCGGCGTCCGCCGCCACCCCCACCGCGTCCAGCAGTTGCTCGCGGCTGAACACCCGTCCGGGCTGCTCCAGCAGGCTTTGCAGCAGGCGCAATTCGTGACGCGTCAGGCAGAGTGGCTGGCCGCGATAGTGGATCTGCATGCGCTCCAGGTCCACCTGGAACACAGCAGGCGCCACACCCGGCCCGACACGCTTGAGGATCGCCCGCACCCTGGCCGCCACTTCACGCGGGCTGAACGGCTTGACCACATAATCGTCGGCGCCGATTTCCAGCCCCACCACGCGGTCGATCTCGCCATCGCGAGCACTGAGGAACATCACCGGCACTTCGCTGAACCGACGCAATTGCTTGCAGGTTTCAAAGCCGGTGATATCGGGCAGGCCGATGTCGAGGATGATCAGGTCGGCCGGGGTATGACGCTGATGCTCCAGCGCCGCCTGGCCGAGTGTCAGCCAGGTGGTGGAAAAGCCCTCGCCCTGCAGGGCGAATATCAGCGTGTCGGCTATTGCCGCTTCGTCTTCGACAATCAGGATATGCGCCATGGGGGTCCGTCAGCAGTCCGGTTTGTCGGCAGTGTAGCGACGCGCCGGGTTGACCGCAGCGCCGAATTCACGCAAGGCCTTGGCGCCGATCAGCAGCGGGTAGTTGAAGCTGCTGCGGTCGGTGAGGTTGACCTCCACGGTACGCTTGACGTCGCCCAGGCACATCTCCAGATCGATCACCGGGCGCTTGGCCACGCTGGCTTCGTCCTTGTCGTCATCTTCGTCGGCGCGGCTCTTGATCTTGCTGATGCGTGACACCTTGTGTTCGTAGACTTTGTTGTCGGCGTCCTTGCCGCCGAGGCGGAAGCGCACCCAGTCGTCGCCGTCACGGGTGAAAGTCTCGATGTCACGCGCCGACAGCGAGGCGGTCAGTGCGCCGGTGTCCATCTTGGCCTTGAAGGTCTGGCCGATTTCCGGCAATTGGATATATTCGTAGCGACCGTAGAGGGTCGGTTCGGCGGCCATGGCAGGCGCAGCAGCCAGGACGGGAATAGCTAGGGCAAACGCGGCAAGGAGCAATTTCACGGCATGATTTCCTCGAAAGAAGTGGGCGAATTCTAGACCGCACACACAGCACTTAGTTGGATGACCGAGCATAACCGGCACATTGTGAAACATTCGTCCGGCCATTTGCGATTTGGCCTCTAGACTCACCTTGCTTATGATGGCAAGCCCACAAGATTCCAAGAGTTATTTATGCGCCGCCTGCTCACCGGCTGTCTGGTCACACTGCTGCTGTTGCTCAACACGCTGATCCTGATCGGCCCCTTGATGGTGTTCGCCCTGCTCAAGCTGGTGGCGCCGGGCTGCTCGCGTGACTATGCGTCTTGGGCGGTGATGTGGATCGCCGAGACCTGGGCCGAGATCGACAAGCTGATCTTCGCCGTGTGCATTCCCACCCAATGGGATATTCGCGGCGGTGAGAACCTGCGGGGTGACACCTCCTACCTGGTCATCAGCAACCACCAGTCCTGGGTGGATATTCCGGCATTGATCCAGGCGCTGAACCGGCGTACGCCGTTCTTCAAATTCTTCCTGAAAAAAGAGCTGATCTGGGTGCCCTTCCTCGGCCTGGCCTGGTGGGCGCTGGATTACCCGTTCATGAAACGCTACACCAAGGCGTTCCTGGCCAAACACCCGGAGCTGGCCGGGCAGGACCTGAAGATCACCAAAGAGGCCTGCGAGCTGTTCAAGCGCCAGCCGGTCACGGTGGTCAATTATCTGGAGGGCACGCGGTTCAACGAGGCCAAGCACAAGCAACAGGCTTCACCGTTTACGCGACTGCTCAAGCCCAAGGCGGGCGGCGTGGCATTTGTGCTGGCGGCGATGGGCGAACAACTGGACGCGATCCTCGACGTGACCGTGGTGTATCCGCAACAAAAGATTCCGGGGTTCTGGGACCTGATCAGCGGCGCGGTGCCGAAGGTGATCGTGGATATCCGTACCCGCGAGCTGGACCCGGCGTTGTGGCAAGGGGATTACGAGAACGACCCGGCGTTTCGCCAGACCGTCCAGAACTGGGTCAACCAGCTCTGGATGGAAAAGGATACGCGCATCGAACAACTGCGCGAGGAACCTTAGCTGCCGGTGCCCCAGGCCTGAGCCAATTTGCCCAGCACGGAGCTGCTGGCCCCCTCGCCGCCCAGGTATTTCAGGATCACCGGGGCAAACTGGCCGACCATGCCGCTGTCCATGCCCAAGGCGCTGAAGGCGGTGTTCAAGTCATTGGTGCTTTTCACATTGCCCAACAGGCCGTCCAGGCCGCTGGTCTTGCTGCCGCCGGTCTGGCCGAGCATCCCGCTCAAGGCACCGAGGCTGCCCAATGCGTTATTACCCGACAGCTTGTCGAGGCCCGGCACACTGTTACTCAGCTGCGAGAAGTCATTGCCGCTCAATTTGTTCCTGGCCAGGCCCAGCATGGCGCCCGTGCCGCCCACCGCTTGCTCGGGGGTGATGTTCAGTTGCGAGGTCAAGGCCGTCAGCAGGTCGGCCGTCTCCGACGTGGGCGCGGCGGCAGCGGCCTTGTTGTTGCCACCCTGCATGCCGGAAATGGCATTGGCTGCATCGCCAAGGCTGAAACCTGCGGCGAACACCGGGCCGGCGGCCAGGGTCAACAGACAGGAAAGGGCAAAACCGCGTGAAATCTTCATCAAGACAACCTCAGGAGATAGGTGCAAAGCAGGCGTTGGACTGGGTATCCCGTCGGTTGTTCCGGAACCCATTGGGCATAAGCGGGTCCATGAACTGACTACAAAATTTGTCAGGAAGAGACTTATGACTGCGATCCACCCCCAAGCGATTGAGCACAAGCCTGCGTTCTGGAGCCGCCCTCGCCTGTTCATCGGCGCCTGCGCCGTGGTGGTTGCCGGTATTGGTGGCGCGCTCTACACCCAGGACAGCGTCAAGTCCGCGGCGACGTTGGTGACCACGACCCAGCAGCCGGCGGCGCAAATCATGGCTCACAAGGATTACCTGGAAGTGCAGCCGATTGCCGCCACGGCACCTGCGCCGGACCAGAGCCTGGAGCTGTGGGCGATCCCCAAGGATGGCACGCCCGTGTCCCTGGGCCTGTTGCCGGAAGACGGCAAGGGCATCATCGGCCTGAACCCGCGCCAGCAGGAAACCATCAGCAAGCCTGTTGAGTTGATGGTGAGCTCGGAGACCAAAGGTGGCTCCATCAGCAAACAACCCACTGGCCCGACCGTCTACCAGGGCGCACTGGCCACCCGCTGATCCCCAAACACCACAATACCCATGTGGGAGGGGGCTTGCCCCCGATAGCGGTGGATCAGTCGTACATCGATTGACTGACACACCGCCATCGGGAGCAAGCCCCCTCCCACATTAAAAAGGGCGACCCACGGGTCGCCCTTTTTCACTTGCCTTAAGCGTTACGCCGCACTGAACAACTTATGCGGATCAATCACAAACTTCTTCGGCACACCCGCATCGAACTCGCCATACCCGCGCGGCGCGTCATCCAGGCTGATCACCTGCACGCCGACGATCTCAGCGATGTTGATCCGGTCCCACATGATCGCCTGCATCAGCTGGCGGTTGTACTTCATCACTGGCGTCTGCCCGGTGTGGAAGCTGTGGGATTTGGCCCAGCCCAAACCAAAGCGAATGCTCAGGCTGCCCATTTTCGCGGCGGCATCGACAGCGCCTGGATCTTCAGTGACGTACAGGCCCGGAATACCGATCTTGCCCGCCACACGCACCACGCCCATCAGCGAGTTGAGCACGGTGGCCGGGGCCTCGGCCTTGACGCCGTCGTGACCGTGGCCGCGGGCTTCAAAGCCGACGGCATCGACGGCGCAGTCCACTTCCGGCTCGCCGAGCAGCGCGGCGATCTGTTCGTGCAATGGCGTGTCGGTGGACAGGTCGGCGATCTCGAAACCCTGGGCCTTGGCGTGGGCCAGGCGGATCGGGTTGACGTCGCCGATAATCACCACCGCAGCGCCCAATAGACGTGCTGACGCGGCAGCGGCCAGGCCGACCGGGCCGGCACCGGCGATGTAGACCGTGCTGCCTGGGCCAACGCCGGCCGTGACGGCGCCGTGGTAGCCGGTGGGCAGAATGTCGGAGAGGCAGGTCAGGTCACGGATTTTCTCCATGGCCTTGTCGCGGTCCGGCAGTTTCAACAGGTTGAAGTCGGCGTAAGGCACCAGCGCATATTCGGCCTGGCCGCCGGTCCAGTCGCCCATGTCAACGTAGCCGTAAGCACCGCCCGGGCGCGCCGGATTGACACTCAGGCACACGCCAGTGTGCATTTCCTTGCAGGAGCGGCAACGGCCGCAGGCCACGTTGAAAGGCACCGACACCAGATCGCCGATTTTCAGGTTCTCGACGTCGCTGCCCTTCTCGATCACTTCGCCAGTGATTTCATGCCCCAGCACCAGGCCGGTCTGGGCAGTGGTGCGGCCGCGCACCATGTGTTGGTCGGAGCCGCAGATGTTGGTGGAAACCACGCGCAGGATGACGCCATGCTCGATCTTCCTGCCGCGCGGGTCCTGCATTTTGGGATAGTCGATTTTCTGTACTTCGACCTTGCCGTTGCCGAGATACACGACACCACGATTACCAGACATGCTTTCACCTCGCTGTTGTTTTTATGGAACTGCGTTGCCCGTTGAGTGGGCAGCGCGTTAAGTGCTTGGGTACAGATGCTGTTTCTTGTGTTGTGGGTGAGGGCCTCATCGGGGGCAAGCCCTCTCCCACAGGGGAACGCATTTCAAATGTGGGAGGGGCGGTGCGACGACTCGACTTGCCCCCGATTGGCGCCAGTCAGAGCACCACCGTCCGATTGGCATTCAAAAACACCCGCCGCTCAATGTGATACCCCACCGCCCGCGCCAACGTGAGCCCTTCGATATCCCGCCCCTTGGCAATCAGATCCTCGGGATAGTGGCTGTGGTCCACCACTTCCACACCCTGGGCGATGATCGGCCCTTCATCCAGATCGTTGTTGATGTAATGCGCCGTGGCGCCGACCAGTTTCACGCCCTTGTTGTACGCCTGGTGATACGGCTTGGCGCCCTTGAACCCGGGCAGCAACGAGTGATGAATGTTGATGGCCTTGCCGTCCAGCTTGCGGCACAGCTCCGGCGACAGCACTTGCATGTAGCGCGCAAGGATCACCAGTTCGGCGCCGGTATCTTCCACTACTTGCCACACTTGACGCTCCTGGGACGGTTTGTCGTTGGGGTCGAGGGGGAAATGGTAGTAGGGAATTTGATGCCAGTCGGCCAAAGGTTTCAAATCGGGGTGGTTGGACACCACCGCGACCACGTCCATCGACAGCTGGCCGATGCGCTGGCGGTACAGCAGATCGTTAAGGCAGTGATCGGCCTTGGAGACCATGATCACCACTTTTGGCCGGTAGTTCGGCGCCGTCAGCTCGAAGATCATGCCAAACGCTTCACCGCGCGTGGCCAGGCCATCGCGGAAACCCTGCTCGTCAAAGCCATCGGGCTGACGGAATTCCACCCGAATAAAAAAACGGCCCGAGAGGCGGTCATCGAACGAATGGTGCTCGGTGACATAGCAGCCCTGCTCGAACAGATAGCGGGTGACCGCGTCCACCGTGCCGAGCACGCTGGGGCAGTCGGCGGTCAAAATCCATGTATCAGGGGCGCGGCTCATGGGTCATTCCTCAGGCTTGAACACTCAGGCCGAATTCGGCAGAGGCGTCCTGCAGCCACAGCCACCAGTAATCCGAGAAACTGCGACGGATCAGCAGTTCCCAAGTGTCTTCAGCCGTGTGGCGGATCACCAGTTGCGACTTGGCGAACACCGTGCCCACCGCCTTGCCCACCGGAAAGTTATCAGGGTGCACGTCGTAGCTGGTGGACTTCATCAGCACGTCGCGCACGTTCGGGCCGCTCAGCTCAAGAATCTGCTGGCCGCCGCTGACGTTGACGATCTGGATATGCAAATCGCCCAGCGCGGCACGCAGGTTTTGCTCGGCGGCGAATTCTTCACCGCTCGGCACGATCAGCAACCACTCATCCGGGCCGAGCCATTGCAGGCTGGTTTCACCTTTGATGATGACTTGCAGGGCGCCGGGCAGCTCGATGCCCAGGGCCTTGTGCACGCCGGCGGCGAAGGCCGCGTCATGACCGTCGCCACGAATGGTCAGGTGACCGAGGAGTTTCTTTTCACGCACGGTCACGCCGGCGTTCTTGCGGCCCTTGCCGACCAGGCTGGCGAGGTCGGCATGGTGCAGCGACGACTCGGCTTTGGCGCCGGTGGTGGGGCGTTGTTGGTAAACATTGGCTGCTGTCATAAAGCACCTGTTCTGAATTCTGTTGTGAGGCTGATGGCCTCATCGGGGGCAAGCCCCCTCCCACAGGGGAATGCAGTTCAACATGTGGGAGGGGGCTTGCCCCCGATGCAGGCGACTCAAATGTTCTGCCGATCACCCTTGGGGTCAAAGAACACCGAAGACACAATCTCCGCCTCGATCACACTGCCATCGGCCTGCGGCGAAAAAACCCGCTCGCCGATGCGCTTCAAGCCACCTTTCACCACGCCCATGGCGAACGAATAACCCAGGGAGTTGTGCGCATAGCTTGAAGTCACGTGGCCGACCATTTTCATCGGAATCGTCTGCTTCGGATCGAACACCAACTGTGCGCCTTCCGGCAGCCACACATTCGGATCGATCGGCTTCAAGCCCACCAGTTGCTTGCGTTCTTCACGCACGCAATCTTCGCGGTTCATCCCACGCCAGCCGATCCACGAGAACGGCTTGGTACGGCCCACGCACCAGCCCATGTTCAGGTCGTCAGGGGTCATCGAGCCATCAGTGTCCTGGCCGACGATGATGAAGCCCTTCTCGGCACGCAGGACGTGCATGGTTTCGGTGCCGTACGGGGTCAGGTTGTACTTTTTGCCGGCCTCGACGATCTTTTCCAGCACGCCCATGGCGTAGTCGGCCTGCACGTTGACTTCATACGAAAGCTCGCCGGTAAACGAGATACGGAACACCCGCGCCGGAACGCCGCCGACCAGGCCTTCCTTCCAGGTCATGAACGGGAAGCCGTCCTTGTCCAGGTCGATATCAGTCACTTCCGCCAGCAGCTTGCGGCTGTTGGGGCCGGACAGGGTCATGGTCGCCCAGTGGTCGGTGACCGAGGTGAAATACACCTTGAGGTCCGGCCATTCGGTCTGCTGGTAGATTTCCAGCCACTGCAGTACGCGGGCGGCGCCGCCGGTGGTGGTGGTCATCAGGAAGTGGTTGTCGGCCAGACAGGCGGTGACGCCGTCGTCGAAGACCATACCGTCTTCCTTGCACATCAGACCGTAGCGCGCCTTGCCCACATCAAGCTTGGTCCAGGCGTTGCTGTAGATACGGTTAAGGAACTCACGGGCATCCGGGCCCTGGATGTCGATTTTGCCGAGGGTGGACGCATCCAGCAGGCCGACGCTGTCGCGCACCGCCAGGCATTCGCGCTTCACGGCGGCGTGCAGGTCTTCACCGTTGCGTGGGAAGTACCATGGGCGTTTCCACTGGCCGACGTCCTCGAATTCGGCGCCGTTTTTCACGTGCCAGGCTTGCAGCGCGGTGTAGCGCACCGGCTCGAAGATGTGCCCACAGTGACGGCCCGCTATCGCACCGAACGTCACCGGCGTGTAGTTGGGGCGGAACATGGTGGTGCCCATCTGCGGAATGGTCACGTTCAGCGAGCGCGCCGCGATGGCCAGACCGTTGACGTTACCCAGCTTGCCCTGATCGGTACCGAAGCCCAGCGCGGTGTAGCGCTTGACGTGCTCGACCGACTCGAAACCTTCGCGGGTCGCCAGTTCGATGGCGGCGGCGGTGACGTCGTTCTGCAGGTCGACGAATTGCTTCGGCGCCCGTGCGGTGGTTTTTTCATGAGGCACCTGGAACAGCGCCAGGGTCGGCTCTTCCAGGCGGCTCAGGGCTTTTGGCAGCACGCCTTCAACCGGGGCGAAACCCGCTTCGCTGGCCGCGCGCACACCGCCTTCAAAACCGTCGGCCAGGGAATCACCGAGGCCGTAGACGCCATTGATACCACCAACGCACACGCGTTTTTGCGGCGCTTCGCCCGGCACAAAACCAAGGATATCTTCACGCCAGGTCGGCTTGCCGCCCAGGTGCGAAGCCAGGTGCACCACCGGGCTGTAGCCGCCGGAGCTGGCCACCAGGTCGCAGTCCAGCCACTCGCCGGGGCTGGTGACTTTATGGGCTTTAACATCGATCGCAGCCACTCGCGCAGCGCTCACACGCTTGGTGCCACGGGCTTCGACCACGGCGCTGCCGGTGAGGATACGAATGCCCTTGGCGCGAGCCTCTTCAACCAGGGCACCGCGTGGGTTGTGGCGCACATCAGCCACCGCAACCACTTGCAGGCCGGCGTCGAGCCAGTCCAGTGCAACGCGGTAGGCGTGATCGTTGTTGGTCGACAGCACCAGTTTCTTGCCCGGTGCCACGCCGTAGCGACGCACGTAGGTAGAGACCGCACCGGCCAGCATGTTGCCCGGCACGTCGTTGTTGCCGTACACCAGCGGGCGCTCGCACGCACCGGTCGCCAGCACCACACGCTTGGCACGCACACGGTGGATACGCTGGCGCACCACGCCAATCGGCGCGCGGTCGCCAAGGTGGTCGGTGAGGCGCTCGTGAATGGTCAGGAAGTTATGGTCGTGGTAGCCGTTGACGGTGGCGCGGGGCAGCAGCACCACGTCAGGCAGTGTCTTGAGTTCAGCGAGGACGCTGGCAACCCATTCGGTGGCCGGCTTGCCGTCCAGGCTTTCGCGGGAATCGAGCAGCGAACCCCCGAACTCTTCCTGCTCATCGGCGATGATCACCCGCGCACCGCTGCGCGCAGCCGCCAGTGCTGCGGCGAGACCGGCAGGGCCTGCGCCGACCACCAGTACGTCGCAATGACGGTTGAAGTTGTCGTAGGTGTCCGGGTCGTTCTCTGTCGGCGAGCGGCCAAGACCGGCCGCCTTGCGGATGTACTTCTCGTAGGTCATCCAGAACGATTGCGGGTACATGAAGGTTTTGTAGTAAAAGCCCGGCGGCATCAGCTTGCCGCCGACCTTGCCGAGAATGCCCATCATGTCGTTGTTGACGCTCGGCCAGCCGTTGGTGCTGGTGGCGACCAAGCCCTGGTACAGCGCCTGTTGCGTGGCGCGCACGTTGGGAATCTGGGTGGCTTCGGTGGCGCCGATCTGCAGCACCGCGTTCGGCTCTTCGGCGCCGGCGGCAAAGATGCCGCGCGGGCGCGAGTATTTGAAGCTGCGGCCGATGATGTCGACGCCGTTGGCCAGCAGGGCGGCGGCCAGGGTGTCACCTTCAAAGCCTTTGTAGCTCTGGCCGTTGAACGTGAAGGTCAGGACTTTATTGCGGTCGATCCGGCCACCGTTGGACAGGCGATTGATCTGGCTCATACCTTCTCTCCAGAGGCCTTGGCGGTGAACTGAGGCTTCTCACCGATCTTGTAGGTTTCAAGAATTTCGTAGGTCACAGTGTCGCGGGTGGCGTTGAAATACTGGCGGCAACCGGCGGCGTGAATCCACAGTTCGTGATGCAGGCCACGGGGGTTGTCGCGAAAGAACATGTAGTCGCCCCACTCGGCGTCGGTGCAGGCATTCGGGTCCAGCGGGCGCGGGATGTGCGCTTGGCCGGACGCGTGGAATTCCTCTTCGGAGCGCAGTTCGCCACAGTGAGGACAGAAGATATGCAACATGAGGTGGTTCTCCTGTTAGTGGGCGACGGCCGCAGCGCCGTGTTCGTCGATCAGCGCACCGTTGTGGAAACGGTCGATGGAGAAAGGTGCGGCCAGCGGGTGCATTTCACCCTTGGCCAGGCTCGCGGCAAACACGTTGCCTGAGCCCGGCGTGGCCTTGAAGCCACCGGTGCCCCACCCGCAGTTGAAGAACATGTTCGGGACCGGGGTCTTGGAGATGATCGGGCACGCGTCCGGCGTGGTGTCGACGATGCCGCCCCACTGGCGGTTCATGCGCACGCGTGAGAGCACCGGGAACATCTCGACGATGGCCTGGATGGTGTGTTCGATCACCGGGTACGAGCCGCGCTGGCCGTAGCCGTTGTAGCCGTCGATACCGGCGCCGATCACCAGGTCGCCCTTGTCGGACTGGCTGATGTAACCGTGCACGGCGTTGGACATGATCACGCTGTCGATAATCGGCTTGATCGGCTCCGATACCAGGGCTTGCAGTGGATGGGATTCGATCGGCAGGCGGAAACCGGCCAGCGAAGCCATGTGCCCGGAGTTACCGGCGGTCACTACACCGACGCGCTTGGCGCCGATAAAGCCCTTGTTGGTTTCCACGCCGATGCACACGCCGTTTTCCTTGCGAAAGCCGATCACTTCGGTCTGCTGGATCAAGTCCACGCCGAGTGCGTCGGCGGCGCGGGCAAAGCCCCAGGCCACGGCATCGTGACGGGCCACGCCGCCGCGACGTTGCACAGTGGCGCCGAGCACCGGGTAGCGGGTGTTCTTCGAGCAGTCCAGGTACGGAATCTCGTCGGCCACCTGCTTGGCATTGAGCAGTTCGCCGTCCACGCCATTGAGGCGGTTGGCGCTGACGCGGCGCTCGGAATCACGGATGTCCTGCAGGGTGTGGCACAGGTTGTACACGCCGCGCTGGGAGAACATCACGTTGTAGTTCAGGTCCTGGGACAAACCTTCCCAGAGTTTCATCGCGTGTTCGTACAGGTGCGCCGACTCGTCCCACAGGTAGTTGGAACGCACGATGGTGGTGTTGCGCGCGGTGTTACCGCCGCCCAGCCAACCTTTCTCGACCACGGCCACATTGGTGATGCCGTGCTCTTTAGCCAGGTAGTAGGCGGTCGCCAGACCATGCCCGCCGCCGCCGACGATGACCACGTCGTAGACCTTTTTCGGGGTGGGCGTGCGCCACATCTTCTGCCAGTTTTCGTGATGGCTGAGGGAGTGCTTGAAGAGGCCGAAGCCTGAGTAGCGTTGCATAGTCATTACTCCAAAACCGCGCTCAGCGATAAACCGGGAAATCAGCGCACAGGGCAGACACGTGCTTGGCCACGTTGGCCTCGACATCGGCATCGCCGAGGTTGTCGAGGATGTCGCAGATCCAGCCGGCCAGCTCGATGCATTGCGGCACCTTGAAACCACGGGTGGTCACCGCCGGGGTGCCGATACGCAGGCCCGAGGTCACGAAGGGCGACTGCGGGTCATTGGGCACGGCGTTCTTGTTGACGGTAATGTGGGCGCGACCGAGGGCGGCGTCTGCCTCTTTGCCGGTGAGGCCCTGACGGATCAGGCTGACCAGGAACAAATGGTTATCGGTGCCGCCGGAGACCACATCGTAGCCGCGCTTGATGAACACCTCGGCCATCGCCTGGGCGTTGTCGATCACCTGCTGCTGATACGCCTTGAAGCCGGGCTCCAGCGCTTCCTTGAAGCACACCGCCTTGCCGGCGATTACATGCATCAGCGGGCCGCCCTGGGCGCCGGGGAATACGGCGGCGTTGAGCTTTTTCTCGATGGCTTCGTTGGCTTTGGCCAGGATCAGGCCGCCACGCGGACCACGCAGGGTCTTGTGGGTGGTGGTGGTAACCACGTCGGCGTAGGGCAGCGGGTTCGGGTACAGACCGGCGGCAACCAGGCCGGCGACGTGGGCCATGTCGACGAACAACAGCGCGCCCACCTTGTCGGCAATCTGACGGAAACGTGGGAAATCCAGGGTCTTGGAATAGGCGGAGAAACCGGCCACGACCATTTTCGGCTGGTGCTCCACGGCCAGTCGCTCGACTTCGTCGTAGTCGATCAGGCCGGTGTCGGTGTTGATGCCGTATTGCACCGCGTTGTACAGCTTGCCCGAGGACGACACCTTGGCGCCGTGAGTCAGGTGGCCGCCGTGGGCCAGGCTCATGCCCAGGATCGTGTCGCCGGCATTGATCAGCGCCAGGTACACCGCGCTGTTGGCGGACGAACCGGAGTGCGGCTGCACGTTGGCGTAATCGGCACCGAACAGCTGCTTGGCGCGCTCGATGGCCAGGGCCTCGACCTTGTCCACATGCTCGCAGCCACCGTAGTAGCGCTTGCCTGGGTAGCCTTCGGCGTATTTGTTGGTGAGGCCGCTGCCTTGCGCTTCCATCACACGTTTGCTGGTGTAGTTCTCCGACGCGATCAGCTCGATATGGTCTTCCTGACGCTGTTCCTCGGCATTCATCGCCGCCAGCAGTGCGTCGTCATATCCCTGGATCTGGTCTTGTTTGCTGAACATCGCGTCTCTCCCAGCTTTTCGTATTGTTGAGGCCCTCGCAGGGCCCTTTGATGCGATGGTAGGGCTGGCGCGTGCGGGCCAAATGCCTGCGCACGCCACGCAAAGGTGCGTTTACGACATTCCTTCAGAGACACAGAACAAATGTGGGAGGGGGCTTGCCCCCGATGGCGGTGGATCATCTCGTACATGCGGTGACTGACACTCCGCAATCGGGGGCAAGCCCCCTCCCACAGGGGTCAGGCGATGATCTTGCGGACGAGGAGCAGCAGGAGGAAGTGCATTGGATAAAGGGCATAGGCCCAACGGCGCATGGCCGGTGGCGAAACATTTTTGGCATGTCGCAATAAGACCAACCCTGCCAACGGCGCAACCAGACACGTCGCCAACCCAAGCATCGCCACCAGGCTGCCGCTGTTGAGCAGAATCTGCCATTGATTGGCAGCGACGCAGACCAAACCCGGCACCGCGCTGAAATACCAGGGCCGGCGAAACACCAGCAGCATCGCCATCGGCAGCAATACACCAAAGAAACCGAACATCAACTGGGTTGAAAACACGGCCGCCACTGTGACGGCGATCAGCGCCAATCCTCGATCAACCACCGCCTTGTGCTGCCATCCTCGGGCAACCAGCAGGCCCAGCGCCAGGGTCGGCAATACGTTCAAGGTATCGGCATCTTCGATGAACATCCGATACGGCACTTCGCTGATCACGCTGAACAGCAGCAACCAACCCAAGTAGCGCCAGTGGCCGGTCACCGGGGCGTTTCGAGCCCGGTGCACATTCGCCGCAATCGCCAGGCAAAACCAAGGGAACGCCAGGCGCCCGGGCACATACAAGCCATCGAGGCTCAGGCCCACGTAGCGCAGGTGATCCAGCACCATGCTCAGCAGCGCCAGCCACTTGAGCAGGTCCAAAGCGCCATCTCGGACATGTCCGACAGGCAAGGTGTCAGTACCGTGCATAATTCCCCACCGACTTTGCATTTACAGTGCGTGCGCCCCCCTCCCAATCTTGGTTAAAGTGCGCACCAACATCGACCACAGGAATGGGCCATGACCGACAAGAGCCAACAATTCGCCAGCGACAACTATTCCGGCATCTGCCCGGAAGCCTGGGCCGCCATGGAACAAGCCAACCAGGGCCATCAACGTGCCTATGGCGATGATGAGTGGACCCACCGCGCCGCCGACGGTTTCCGCAATCTGTTCGAAACCGACTGTGAAGTGTTCTTCGCCTTCAACGGCACCGCCGCCAACTCCCTGGCGCTGTCTTCGCTGTGCCAGAGCTACCATAGCGTGATTTGCTCGGAAACCGCCCACGTCGAGACCGATGAGTGCGGCGCGCCGGAGTTTTTCTCCAACGGTTCCAAGCTGCTCACTGCACGCACCGAAAACGGCAAGCTGACGCCGGAGTCGATCCGCGAGATCGCTCTCAAGCGCCAGGACATTCACTACCCGAAACCGCGCGTGGTCACCCTCACCCAGGCCACCGAAGTCGGCAGCGTCTACACCCCGGAAGAAATCCGCGCCATCAGCGCCACCTGCAAAGAGCTGGGCCTGAACCTGCACATGGACGGCGCGCGCTTCTCCAACGCCTGCGCGTTTCTGGGCTGCTCACCGGCCGACCTGACCTGGAAGGCCGGCGTGGACGTGCTGTGCTTCGGCGGCACCAAGAACGGCATGGCCGTGGGCGAAGCGATCCTGTTCTTCAACCATAAGCTGGCCGAAGACTTCGACTACCGCTGCAAACAGGCCGGCCAGCTCGCGTCGAAAATGCGCTTCCTGTCCGCGCCATGGGTGGGCCTGCTCGAAAACGACGCCTGGCTCAAGCATGCTCGCCACGCCAACCACTGCGCGCAATTGCTCAGCAGCCTGGTGGCAGACATTCCCGGCGTGGAACTGATGTTCCCGGTGCAGGCCAACGGCGTGTTCCTGCAACTCTCGGAACCGGCTATCGCCGCCCTGACGGCCAAGGGCTGGCGCTTCTATACCTTCATCGGCAAAGGCGGCGCGCGCTTCATGTGTGCGTGGGATACCGAAGAAGAGCGTGTAAGAGAATTGGCGGCCGACATCAGGGAAGTGATGAACGCTTGAAGTAGAAATCAGAACGGTGCGTGCTGGCCGATTGCCGAGTCTGTTTTTTGATATTTCTGACAGCAGCGCACTCGAATTTCATTGTCTAGCCTCTTGGAACCCGCAAGGAAAACGCAGCGATAACTGCCACCTTCCGGGTTTATTGCCTGCCGAATAGTCGGCTGCAAATCCAATGGAGAGCTCAATCATGGAATATCAAAGCAACGTCAATACCCTGGTGCAAGGCGACAACACCATCAGCACCACCATTATCGACTGGGACGAGTTCAGGAAATACGCAAAGGTCGGCGACACCATCCGCGAGCCGTCGAGGACGCTGAGGATCTACGACAAAGTCTATGAACTGACAGCCTCAGGCCAGCACTTCGTCGTACACATCTACGCCCAGTAACCCTTCACTCCGATCGTTCCCACGCTCCGCGTGGGAACGATCGCCTGTCAGAACTCGATACGCACATCGCCCTTCGGCACACTGCAGCACGACAGGATATAACCCTCGGCTTCGTCCTCTTCGGTGATGCCGCCGTTGTGCTCCATCTCGACCTCCCCGCCCAGCTTCATCACCTTGCACGTGCCGCAGATACCCATGCCGCACGCCTTGGGGATCAGCAGCCCAAGCTTGGCCGCCGCCGCATGCACCGTTTCACCCGGCGCCACGCGAATGCTTTTGCCGGAGGCGATGAATTCCACTTGGTGCAGATCGGCCAGGTCGACTTCCGGCGCATCCGCCGCCTGTTCAGCCTGCTCTACCGCGTCGGCCCGCGCTTCCGCTGGCGTCGCGCCAAAGGACTCTTCGTGATAGCGCGTCATGTCGAAACCGGCGGCTTCCAGCAGGCGCTTCACCGCGCTCATGTACGGCGTGGGGCCGCAGCAGAACACTTCACGCTCAAGGAAGTCCGGCACCATCAGCTCCAGCATCTTGTGGTTCAGGTAGCCACGGTAGCCGGCCCAGGGCTCCCCAAGACCATGCTTTTCGCAGATCAGGTGCAGGCTGAAGTTGTCGATCCGCGACGCCATGTGTTCCAGCTCGCGGTGGTAGATGATGTCCTTGGGTGAACGGGCGCTGTGCACGAACGTCATGTCGACATTGGCGTTGGTGTCGTAGAACCAGCGCGCCATGGACATCACCGGCGTGATGCCGACGCCGCCGCTCAGGTACAGCACTTTGGGGCTCGGGAAGTCGATCGCATTGAACAGCCCGACCGGCCCGTGCACCGCCAGCTCCTGGCCTTCATGCAGCGTATCGTGCAACCAGTTGGAAACGCGGCCGCCCGGCACGCGCTTGATGGTCACCGAGAAGCTGTAGGGCACCGACGGCGAACTGGAAATGGTGTACGAGCGCATGATCGGCTGGCCTTCGATCTCCAGCTCCAGGGTGACGAATTGCCCCGGCTTGAAAAAGAACAGGATCGGCTGGTCGGCCATGAAACAGAAGGTGCGCACGTCCCAGGTTTCCTGGATGACTTTGACGCAACGGACAATGTGTCGACCATTGGCCCAGGTCTGGGTGGTTACCGGGTTCAGGAAATTATTGGACATGTTGTTCTCCACCGCCGAGGCTCGGCCTTATGGTGGCGATTCTGCGTAACGCGCGAATCGCCCATTTACCTATCTGCGACATTCACATACTTACCGCGACCAGCCCCCAACGACAGGGGCTTGCGCGTCGGGATCAGATTGGGCCATGTCGCCCATGGATAAGGTTCGACCCCACGCCGGGCCCACACTCGCTCCCAACAAAGATGCGTTCTTTACGCCTTGCTGCAAACCTGATCAGCCACTATTCGCCGGCCACACAGAATGGCCATGAGGACACACACGATGGACGTCACCGCAACCTTAAGCTTGGGCGATCCGCTGGAACCCGCACGCAAGGCCACCGCGCAGATGCTGCAAGAGCGCGAGCGCACCTATTCGCTGCCGCAGCCGTTTTACTCTGATGAGCGGCTGTTCGATATCGACATGCAGGAAATTTTCCAGAAAGAGTGGTTGATCGCCGGCATGACCTGCGAAATTCCCACCAAGGGCAACTACCTGACCCTGCAAGTGGGCAAGAACCCGATCATCGTGATCCGTGGCGCCGAAGGCGTGGTGCATGCGTTTCACAACGTGTGCCGTCACCGTGGTTCGCGCTTGTGCACCAGCGACAAGGGCAAGGTTGCCAAGCTCGTGTGCCACTACCACCAATGGACCTACGAGCTGGACGGTCGCCTGTTGTTTGCCGGCACCGAGATGGGCGCCGACTTCGACATGAAGCAGTACGGCCTCAAACCGGTGAACGTGAAGACCGCCGGCGGCTACATTTTCATCAGCCTGGCCGAGAACCCGCCGGCCATCGATGACTTCCTGTCGACGCTCAACCATTACATGGAACCCTACGACATGGAAAACACCAAGGTGGCGATCCAGACCACCTTGTTCGAAAAAGCCAACTGGAAGCTGGTACTGGAAAACAACCGCGAGTGCTACCACTGCAACGCCTCGCACCCGGAACTGCTGAAAACCCTGCTGGAGTGGGACGACGTCACCGACCCGCGCGCCGACCAGGCGTTCAAGGACCACGTCGCCGCCTCCGCAGCCGCCTGGGATGCCGAGAAGATTCCTTACGCCCACGCCAGCTTCGGCCTGCGTAACCGCATCGTGCGCATGCCGCTGCTCAAGGGCACCGTATCGATGACCCTGGACGGCAAACAGGGCTGCGCCAAGTTGATGGGCCGGATCAAAAATCCCGATCTGGGCTCGATGCGAATCCTGCACCTGCCCCACTCGTGGAACCACTGCATGGGCGACCACATCATCGTGTTCACCGTGTGGCCGATCAGCGCCCAGGAAACCATGGTCACCACCAAGTGGATCGTGCACAAGGACGCCGTGGAAGGCGTGGACTACGACGTGGAGCGCATGCGCCAGGTGTGGGACGCCACCAACGACCAGGACCGGCGCTTGGCCGAAGAAAACCAGCGCGGCATCAACTCCACCGCTTACCAGCCGGGGCCGTACTCCAAGACCTACGAATTCGGTGTGGTGAATTTTGTGGATTGGTACAGCGAGCGCATGCTCAACAACCTGGGGGCAGCGCCTGCGCCTTACCTCAAGGGCGTGGCCGCGCACGAGTAACTGACACACCGTGGATAAAATATGGGAGGGGGCTTGCCCCCGATTGCAGTGGTTCAGCCGGCAACTTCATGGGCTGATGCACCGCTATCGGGGGCAAGCCCCCTCCCACATTAAGAGTCTGAGCTGTTCAAAATTTGACCAACAATAGTCAAGCCCCCTGCGGCTGGGCGCTTCAGCGGTTACCCAACAACTTATCCACAAAGCCACCCACAGCAATTGTGGGCAACTGCCGGCCGCCCTCAAAATTAAACCAGGAAAATCCGTGACTTATTCATATTCATGGATTTAACACGCTCCTGATCGTTTTTTGATCAAACCATTGAAAGCCTCGAACTACGTGCCCTGCAGCGGTACGCGAACACCTTATCCACAGAAGCACCAACAGACTTTGGGGGCAACTTTGCCCACTCTGTGGAAAACCACCTCAAGGCGGTATATCTCGGGGGATCCAGGGGTATTTAGCGGGATAAATGCGACAATTGATCATATTTTGATCACAGCCATCAAAGCCTCTGTTTATAAGGCCTTCAGCCGACAGCGAACATCTTATCCACAGAAGCGCCAACAGACTTTGGGGGCAAGTCTGTGTCTCAGCCCGGGAAAAACCCGAGGAAAAACCGCTAGTTAGGCTGGTTATTTTTCGTACAGCGGGCTGCAGGGCTTGATGTACAGGGGGTGCAGACAACCGCAAACAGGTTATCCACAGGCGGATCAACAGTGATTGTGGGTAAACACCATAACTCTGTGGGAGGGGGCTTGCTCCCGATAGCGGTGGGTCAGCTACAGCTTTATCAACTGACCGTCAGCTATCGGGGGCAAGCCCCCTCCCACAGGGGATCAGCGTACGACGCCTTCTTCTATGAGCAATTTGAGTATGGCTTGCGCGCCCTCTTCAGCACTTACGCCCTTGAGCACTTGCCCGCCGCCCCCGCTGGCCTTGGCCGTCGCTGCCTTCATACGATCAGCGCCGCTCTTGGCCTTGATCACCTTGAGGCGCTTGGGCCTGGGCTTGGCCGGTTGCAGCAGCGCGCCTGTGAATAACTCATCCGGTTCAATCTCGACCTCGTGGGCGGCAAGCTCGCCACGTTGCGCCGGGCCGTACGCACTCTGGCGCGGCTTGGGGGCGGCGTTATCCACCGTCGCCAGAAACGGCAGGCGTACCTTCAGGCGCCGTCGCTGGCCGCGTGGCAACGCCTGCAGCACATGGGCCACGCCGGCGTCGATGGACTCGACTTGAGCCAGCCCCACAATCAGCGGCCAACCCAGTTGCTCAGCCAACAGGAACGGCAGCATGCCCGAGCCCTCACCGGTTTCCGCCTGGCTGCCGGTCAGCACCACTTGGGCGCCGGCGTCGCGCAGATAGTCGCTCAGCACCGGCAACGCATCGGCACCGGCCGGCTGTTCCAGCACATGCAGTTGCGCCAATCCCATGCCCAGGTAGCTGCGCAAGGTCGGCTCGCTGATGTCGCCGGCGTGCAGCACCTGCAACTTATCCCCAGCCATTTGCAGGCCAAGCTCGACGGCACGCGCATCCTGTTCGGCACGGCGCGGGCGCCCGGAAGTGGGATGGGCGCCGATGGATACCAGGCTGATTACATTGGTTGTCATGGTCATGTCCCTAGGCTGCATCGCGCTTGGCGCCGTTGCGGTAGGCCTCGACCGCAGCGATCAAGGCGTGCAGAATCGCGGCGCTTTCGCCGATCACCGACAGGTCGGCACGCTTGATCATGTCGCAGCCGGGGTCGAGGTTGATCGCCACCACCTTGTCGCAGGCACCAATGCCTTGCAGGTGCTGGATCGCCCCGGAAATGCCCACGGCCACGTACACCCGCGCCGTGACCCAGGTGCCGCTGGCGCCGACCTGGCGATCGCGCGCCATGAAGCCATCGTCCACCGCGACCCGTGAAGCGCCTTCGGTGGCGCCCAGGGCGGCGGCGGTCTGGTGGAACAGCGCCCAATCCTTCACGCCGTTACCGCCGGAGAAAATGAATTCGGCTTCGGCCATCGGAATCGCCGCCGGGTCCACTGCCACCGCGCCAAGGTCTTCGATACGCGGCAGGCTGCGCGCCAGGGTTGTGGATAACTCCACGGGCAACACTTCATGGCGCGTCTCGCTGACCGGATCGGCGCATTCGACGGCGGCGAGAATCAGGCGTGGCAGCGGCCGCGCCAAATCTTCCTGGCCGGCGCCGGCGCGACCGATACACGATTCGCCTTTGATCTGCCACACCCGCGTGGCCGGGCGTTCCTTGAGGCTGGCGGCGAAACGGCGGCCCAGTTCACCGCCACCGCTGCGGCTGTCGGGCAGCAACCAGTGACGCGGGTTGAACTGGTTATCCACAGCCCGCAGGCCCTGGACGCGTTGCTCCGGTGAATAACCGTCGAATTCGTGACCGTCCAGCACCAGCAGGCGGTCGACACCGGCGGTGGCAAATGCATTTTCCTTGTGTTCACCAAACACCACGGCCAATACGGCACCGTCACTGCCGGCCAGTTGCCGGGCCAGGCCGAGCACATCGCGGTCGTGGCTGCTCAAGCGGCCGCCGACCATATCCGGCACCACATTGATGTAGAACGCCGGCGCCGCAACCTGATGCAGCGGCAGTTGCACTTGCACCGCTGCCGTACGCTTGGCCGCACCGCCCTGTTGCGCGCCGCTGCGGTCGATGCGCTTGATGCCGTTGGGGCCGATAAACCCCACACCGTGCACATTCTTGCGGATGACGCCGTTAGGCCCCATCCAACTCTGTTGCACCGGCTGCATCGCCGCATGCAGCGGGTGCAGGCGATTGCGGGCGATCCATTCGGCCCGTGGGTCGCGGCGGATAATGTCGCTCATCAGTGCACCTCCGCAGGTTCACGTTTGGGGGGTGCCTTGGCCGGCAGGGCGTCTTCAAGCAACGCGTCGGCCACCAGTTCGGCGATGTCCTTGATCAGCGGGCGCGGTTCGACCACGCCTTCGAGCATTGCGGTGCACTGCGGGCAACCCACGGCCACCAGCTCGGCGCCGGTTTCGCGGATGTCGTCCATGCGCATATCCGGGATACGCTGCTTGCCGGGAATGTCCGTGATCGGTGCTCCGCCGCCGCCGCCGCAGCAGCGCGAACGGAAGCCCGAACGTTGCATCTCCTTGACCTCGATACCCAGCGCGCGCAGCACTTGGCGCGGCGCCTCGTATTCGCCGTTGTAGCGGCCCAGGTAGCACGGGTCGTGGTAGGTCACGCTGGTGCCTTTGTGCTGGCCCAGGTTCAGCGCGCCGTCGCCGATCAACTCGGCCATGAAGGTGCTGTGGTGCTGCACGAGGTAGTTGCCGTTGAAGGCGCCGTACTCGTTTTTCAGCACGTGGAAACTGTGCGGGTCGCAGGTGACGATGCGTTTGAAACTGTACCTGGCCAGGGTCTGGATATTGCGCGAGGCGAGCAGTTGGAACGTCGCTTCGTCGCCCAGGCGCCGCGCCACGTCGCCACTGTCGCGCTCTTCAAGACCGAGTACCGCGAAGTCCACACCGGCCGCCTTGAGCACCTTGACGAACGCGCGCAGGGTGCGCTGGTTACGCATGTCGAAGGCACCGTCACCGACCCAGAACAGCACGTCGCAGCTGCCCTTGTCGCTGAGCAGCGGCAGGTTCAGGTCCGCCGCCCAGTTCAGGCGACCGCCGGGGGCGAAGCCGCCGGGGTTGTCGGTGGCGATCAGGTTTTCCAGGACTTCGGCGCCCTTGTTCGGCGTGGCGCCCATTTCCAGGGTGAGGTGGCGACGCATGTCGACGATGGCGTCGACGTGCTCGATCATCATCGGGCACTCTTCCACACAGGCGCGGCAGGTGGTGCACGACCACAGGGTCTCGGCGTCCACCAGGCCGTTGACGATCGGCTGGTGCGGGTTGCCGGCGTGTTCACCAATCGGTTTGCCTGGGTAAGGGCTGCCGGCGAATTTGGCATCGGTGCCACCGGCCAGGCCGACCACCATGTCCTGGATGAGTTTTTTCGGATTCAACGGCTGGCCGGCCGCGAACGCCGGGCACGCCGCTTCGCACTTGCCGCACTGCACGCAAGCGTCGAAGCCGAGCAATTGGTTCCAGGTAAAATCCCTGGGTTTTTCCACGCCCAATGGCGCGGTCTTGTCGCTCAGATCCAGCGGTTTCAAACCGGTGGAACGGCCGCCACCAAAGCGTTCGGCGCGGCGGTGCCAGGCCAGGTGCAGGGCGCCGGCGAAAGCATGTTTCATCGGCCCGCCCCAGGTCATGCCGAAGAACATTTCGGACACGCCCCACAGCACGCCCACGCCGAGCAGCGCAGCGAGCAGCCAGCCGCCAAAGTCAGCGGGCAGAATGCCGGCCACCGGCAAGGTCACCAGGAAAAAGCTCACCGAAAACGCCATCAGGCTTTTCGGCAGGCGCATCCACGGGCCTTTGGACAGGCGGGCAGGCGGATTGCGGCGGCGCAGGTACATGAAGATGGCGCCGACAAACATCAAGGTCGAGGCCAGCAGCAAGGCGTAACCGAGGATACGGTTTTGCAGGCCGAACCCATGCACCAGGATTGCCAGCAACGCCGACAGCACAAACCCCAGCGCCGTAGCGACGTGGGTATTGGCAATGTATTTGTCGCGGGCGACCACGTGGTGCAGGTCGACCATGTAGCGCTTAGGCATCGCCAAGAGGCCGCCAAGCAGGTCGACCTTGGAGGCGCGGCCACGGCGCCACATGTTTGCCCGGCGCAAGGCACCGAGGACCGCGAGGCCCAGGGCGGCAAACAAGAGAATAGGCAGCAAGGTGTTCAACATGGTGAAGCTCCCAAAGACCACACAGGCCTACTGTGAAACTGGCCTTGAATGTGGGAGGGGGCTTGCCCCCGATGGCGGAGTGTCAGTTGATACAGCTGTCGCTGAACCACCGCTATCGGGGGCAAGCCCCCTCCCACATTTGACCGCGTTCACCTCATCAAAAGTCTTTGCACAGGCGCAGGGCGTCGTAGATCGCAGCGTGGGTATTACGCTGGGCCACACAGTCACCGATGCGGAACAGCAAGTACCCCTCACCCGTCTCGCTCAGGCACGGCTGCGGCTTGATCGCGAACAGGGCTTCGACGTCCATCTGGCCCTTGTTGCGCGAGCCTGGCTTGAGGGCGTAGTAAATTTCCTCGTCCGGGCGCACGCCGTTTTCGATCACCACCTGGTCCACCACCCGCTCCTCCTGGGCCCCGGTGTATTCGTTCTCCAGCACCGCCACCAGTTTGTCGCCTTCGCGGTAGACCTTTTCCAGCATCATGTCGCCGGTCATGATCACTTCCTTGGGGTACATGCTGCGGTAGTAAGTCGGGAACGACGTACCGCCGATGGCCACGCCCGGCTTGATATCGTCGGTGACGATCTCGACCTGGCAGCCTTTGTCCGCAAGGAAATCCGCCACCGACATGCCGGTGAATTCGCAGATGGTGTCGTACACCAGGACGTTCTTGCCGGGTGCGACTTTGCCGTCGAGCACATCCCAGCTGCTCACCACCAACCCTTCGGCAGCGCCCCAGTGTTCGTTCTGCTCGATGAACGGATGCCCACCGACGGCCAGCACCACCACGTCCGGACGCAGGTCGAGGATGGTGTCGGCATCCGCCGCCACGCCCAGGCGCAGGTCGACTTTCAAGCGTGCCAGCTCCAACTGATACCAGCGCGTGATACCGGCAATCTGGTCACGCTGCGGCGCTTTCGATGCCGTGGTGATCTGCCCGCCGATAAACTCTTTCTTCTCCAGCAGGGTTACGTCGTGGCCACGTTCGGCGGCAACGCGTGCAGCCTCCATACCGGCAGGACCTGCGCCCACCACGACCACCTTGCGCTTGGGCCCGGTGGACTTCTCGATGATATGCGGCACGCCCATGTATTCACGGGAGGTCGCGGCGTTCTGGATGCACAGCACGTCCAGGCCCTGGTACTGGCGGTCGATGCAATAGTTGGCGCCGACGCACTGTTTGATCTGGTCGATCTGGCCCATCTTGATCTTGGCGATCAGGTGCGGGTCGGCGATGTGCGCACGGGTCATGCCGACCATGTCCACATAGCCGCCTTCGAGGATGCGCGTGGCCTGGTTCGGGTCCTTGATGTTCTGCGCGTGCAGCACCGGGACCTTGACCACTTCCTTGATGCCCGCCGCCAGGTGCAGGAACGGCTCCGGCGGGTAACTCATGTTCGGGATCACGTTGGCCAGGGTGTTGTGCGTATCGCACCCCGAGCCCACCACGCCGATGAAGTCGAGCATGCCGGTGTCGTCGTAATACTTGGCGATCTGCTTCATGTCTTCGTGGGACAAGCCGTCCGGGTGGAACTCGTCACCGCACAGGCGTATGCCCACGCAGAAGTCGTCACCCACTTCGGCACGTACGGCCTTGAGCACTTCCAGGCCGAACTTCATGCGGCCTTCGAAGCTGCCGCCCCATTCGTCGGTGCGCTTGTTGACCCGCGGGCTCCAGAACTGGTCAATCATGTGCTGGTGCACGGCGGACAGTTCCACCCCGTCCAGGCCACCGGCCTTGGCCCGGCGCGCAGCCTGGGCGTAGTTGCCGATCACGCGCCAGATCTCTTCCGGCTCGATGGTCTTGCAGGTGGCGCGGTGCACCGGCTCACGCACGCCGGACGGCGACATCAGGGTCGGCCAGTTGAAGCCGTCCCAACGCGAACGACGGCCCATGTGGGTAATCTGGATCATGATCTTGGCGCCATGCTTGTGCATGGCGTCGGCCAGGTTCTGGAAGTGCGGGATGATACGGTCGGTGGACAGGTTCACCGAACTCCACCATTCCTGGGGGCTGTCGATGGCCACCACCGACGAGCCGCCGCAGATCGCCAGGCCGATACCGCCCTTGGCTTTCTCTTCGTAATACTTCACATAGCGGTCGGTGGTCATGCCGCCGTCGGTGGCATACACCTCGGCGTGGGCGGTACTGAGCACGCGGTTGCGGATGGTCAGTTTGCCGATCTGGATCGGCGCAAACATTGCTTCGAAAGCCATGGCACGGTCCTCGGCTTACAACGGTTTTACGGTGAACAGGCCATCATCGTGGCCCTCTTCGGAGCCTCCGTAGACTTGTTCGGCCACAGTGCGGATTTTGCTGCCGCGCGCTTGCAGGATCTGGTCCATGGCGCCGGCAAACCAGCCGGTGAACATGTAGTCCACTTTGCGCCCGACCTTGCCGTACACGTAGACGAACGCCGAGTGCTCAAGCTTGACGCTGGCGGTGCCTTTGTCCAGGTCGATGTCCTGGATCTTGAACAGGCCCCAGCCGCGTTGCGACAGGCGCTTCATGTAATGCTCGAACACCGCGACGCCTTCCAGGCCGTGGCATTCGGCTTCTTTTTCACACCAGTGCCAGGCGGATTTGTAGCCGGCCTTGTAGAGGATTTCGGCGTAGGCGTCGGCGCCCAGCACTTCTTCGATACCCATATGGTTGTTGACGAAGAAATGGCGCGGCACGTACAGCATGGGCAGGGCGTCGGAGGTCCAGACACCGGTTTCGCTGTCGACTTCGATAGGCAATTGCGGGGCGATCTTGGCCATGGAAACTTAACTCCAGAAAAATTCGTGGTGGTGTTGCCGATAGGTGTCTGGCTTATTCGCCCCAGACGTCCTTCAAGACGTTGACCCAGTTCTCGCCCATGATCTTGCGTACCACGCGTTCGGGGTGGCCGCGCTTGAGCAGGGTCTCGGTCAGGTTGGGGAACTCGCCCACGGTGCGGATGCCCAGCGGGTTGATGATCTTGCCGAAGCTGGTCAGGCGACGGGCATAGCCCTTGTCATGGGTCAGCATTTCAAAGAAATCCTGGCCATGGCCCTGGGTGAAGTCGGTGCCGATACCGATGGCGTCTTCGCCGACGATGTTCATGGTGTATTCGATGGCTTCGGCGTAGTCGTCGATGGTCGAGTCGATGCCCTTGGCCAGGAACGGCGCGAACATGGTCACGCCGACAAAACCACCGTGGTCGGCGATGAACTTGAGTTCTTCATCGGACTTGTTGCGCGGGTGCTCTTTAAGCCCGGACGGCAGGCAGTGGGAGTAGCACACCGGCTTTTTCGATTCGAGGATGACCTCTTCGCTGGTCTTGGAACCGACGTGGGACAGGTCGCACATGATGCCCACGCGGTTCATCTCGCCGACAATCTCACGCCCGAAACCCGACAGGCCGCCGTCACGCTCGTAGCAGCCGGTGCCCACCAGGTTCTGGGTGTTGTAGCACATCTGCACCACCCCGACGCCGAGCTGCTTGAAGATCTCGACGTAGCCGAGCTGGTCTTCAAACGCGTGGGCATTCTGGAAGCCGAAGATGATGCCGGTCTTGCCCTGCTCCTTGGCCTTGCGGATATCGGCGGTGGTTTTCACCGGGATCACCAGGTCGCTGTTCTCGCGGATCAGGGTCTGGCTGGCAACAATGTTATTGATCGTGGCCTGGAAGCCTTCCCACACCGACACCGTGCAGTTGGCGGCGGTCAGGCCACCTTTGCGCATGTCTTCGAACAGGTCGCGGTTCCACTTGGCAATAATCAGACCGTCGATAACGATGCTGTCGGCGTGCAACTCGGCTGGGCTCATCAGGCGTCCCCTTATTGGCGATTCATGCGCCGAATCGTCTGCCGGCGCTTTGGGGCCAGCATATGCCCAGGGACCGACGGAGCCGGGTGCAAAAACGACAGGGGAATTGCCGAAAGCGTCAATCCACGACAAAGGCTGTTAAGAGAGGTCTGACTGGCGGCTGTTCTTTGTCTTACGCTTGAGCCAGAATTCCCGCATCACCTGATATGAGACGGCGCAATGAAATCGATTTTCCTGGCTTTGGCACTCATCGCAACCGGCGTCCACGCGGCCGAAGACACCGATAGCACGCCGTGCGACGGCATCGAAAACGACCAGCAAACCCTGGAATGCGCCACCTACAACAAAACCACCGCCGAGCAGTTGCTCAAGGACAACTATCAGGGCCTGCTCGAACGCATGGGTTCGACCTATGGCAGCGACAAGACCAAACTGGCGGACATTACCGCCCGTCTGAAGGACGCCCAGCAAAAATGGGAAAAACTGCGCGACGCCGATTGCGCGGTGGACACTTTCCCGGCGGTCACCGGGACCAAGGCCTATGCGATTGCGCACAACGATTGCCTGGCGCGGATGAGTGACGAGCGGTCGGAGTTTTTGGAGTCGATTGGGCAGGAATAAGCGACAATCCCCACCCCTTTCAATCTGAACCAAGGCCACTCATGACCCTCTGCGGCATCGAAATCAAAGGCAGCGAAGCCATCATCGCCCTCGCTTCACTGGACAACCAGGCGCTGACCCACGTCGCCCTGGCCACCAAGAAAATCGCCCTTGAAGACGATGATGAGGCCGCCAACGTCAAAGCCTTCGCCGCGCAGGTGAAGGCATTCGTGCAGGCAAACGCCATCACCCGTATCGCGATCAAGAAACGCAGCAAGAAAGGCGAATTCGCCGGTGGCCCGACGACATTCAAGATTGAAGGGGTGTTTCAGTTGCTGGACGGGGTTGAAGTGACGCTGCTGTCACCGCAGACGATCAATGCGCAGAACAAGAAGCACAGCTTTGAATTGCCGGCGACGCTGAACAAGTATCAGCATGAGGCCTACAAGGCGGCGTGTTCGGCGCTGCTGAAAAAATAAGCCACACCACAATCTACTGTGGGAGGGGGCTTGCCCCCGATGGCGGTGTGTCAGTCACTTATGTGCTGCTGACCCACCGCTATCGGGGGCAAGCCCCCTCCCACATTTGATCCGCGGTGCCGGCCGCTTTTATACCTAATTGACTAAAAAACGATCAAACCACCTCCCGTCGCCGATCCTCCCTCGGACATTTCGCAAACCTTGCGCGATAGCTGCGAGTGAAATAAGACGGCGACTCAAACCCGCACGCAATACTCACCTCCAGCACACTCATGCCGCTCTGGCGCAGCAGTTTCCGGGCTTTTTCCAGGCGCAGGCCCAGGTAGAAGTTGCTGGGCGTGTCGTTCAGGTGCAGGCGAAACAGCCGCTCCAGTTGACGCCGGGTGACCTTGATCGCCTCGGCCAGGGCCAGGGTGCTCAGGGGCGGTTCGGTGTGTTGCTCCATTTCGCCGATCACCTGCACCAATTTCTTGTTATGGATGCCGTAGCGGGTGGCGATTTGCATGCGCTGGTGGTCCTTGCGCGGGCGGATGCGGCCGAGCACGAATTGTTCGGAGACCTGGATTGCCAGGTCCGGGCCGTGGGCCTGGGCGATCAGGTCGAGCATCAGGTCGATGGACGCGGTGCCACCGGCGCAGGTGATGCGGCGGCGGTCGATCTCGAACAGTTCCTGGGTCACGCTGAGGTGCGGATAGGCCTCCTTGAAGGCGTCGATCGCTTCCCAGTGCAGGGTCAGCCGGTGGCCGTCGAGCAGGCCCGCCTCGGCCAGCACGCAGGCACCTGTGTCGATGGCGCCGAGGGTTGCACCGTCGTGGTCGAGGCGACGCAACCAGTGCGCCAGGGCAGGCGTAGCGAACTGCAAGGGTTCAAAGCCGGCCACCACCAATAAGGTCGCGCCTTTTTTAAGCGGCTCCAGCGCGGCATCGGCGTTGACCGACATGCCGTTGCTCGCCAGCACCGCCCCGCCGTCGGCGCTCAATACATGCCAGCGGTACAACTCGCCACGAAAGCGATTGGCCACGCGCAGCGGCTCAAGGGCGGAGATAAAGCCGATGGCCGAGAACCCCGGCATCAGCAAAAAATAAAAATCCTGGGACATGATGGCGCTCTCGTGGGACGACCAGCGTGGCACTGTGATACTCCCGTTCAAGGGCGGATTCAAGCGTGCAGGTCGCTGCAGTGCAAGAGCCGGTCGCCGCTGTGCGTTTCGGCGCTGGCGAAGGTACGTAACTTGGCTGCACGGCGCACAAAGACGCCGGACCCCACAATAACGACCTGCCGAGGGCTCCACCATGAACCGACTGATCAGCCGCAGCGTGCTTGCACTCAGCGTCAGCGCTATTTTGAGCACCCACGTCATGGCAGCGGATGCCGCTTCATGCCAGAACGTACGCCTGGGCGTGGTGAACTGGACCGACGTGATTGCCACCAGTGCCATGGCCCAGGTGTTGCTCGACGGCCTCGGCTATAAAACCAAACAGACCAGCGCCTCCCAGCAAATCATCTTTGCCGGCATCCGCGACCAGCGCCTGGACCTGTTCCTGGGCTACTGGAACCCGCTGATGACCCAGACCATCACGCCATTCGTCGACGCAGGGCAAGTCAAGGTGCTCGACAAACCGAGCCTGGAAGACGCCCGCGCCACCCTCGCCGTCCCCACTTACCTGGCGGACAAGGGCCTGAAGACCTTTGCCGATATCGCCAAGTTCGAGAAAGAGCTGGGCGGCAAGATCTATGGCATCGAGCCGGGTTCGGGCGCCAATACTCAGATCAAGGCGATGATCGCCAAGAACCAGTTCGGCCTGGGCAAGTTCCAGCTGGTTGAATCCAGTGAAGCAGCCATGCTCTCTGCCGTCGACCGTGCAGTACGCCGCAAGCAAGCCGTGGTGTTCTTCGGCTGGGCGCCGCACCCGATGAACGTCAACGTCGCCATGACCTACCTCACCGGCAGCGACGACGCCCTGGGCCCGAACGAAGGCATGGCCACCGTGTGGACAGTCACTGCGCCGGCCTATGCCGAGCAATGCCCCAACGTGCATAAGCTGCTGACCAACCTGACCTTCACCGCCGCCGACGAGAGCCGGATGATGCAGCCCCTGCTGGATCACAAGGACCCTATCGAGTCGGCCCGGCAGTGGCTCAAGGATCACCCGCAAGACCAGGCGCGCTGGCTGCAAGGCGTGACCACGTTCGATGGCAAACCCGCTGCCGCCAACCTGAAACTGACCAGCAAATAACCTTCTCCGAACCACCGTTTCGCGGCCATTCGAGGCCGCGAATGGCACCACTACGCCTGTAAGGAACCGCCTCATGAACCACGACGTCATCATCACCTGCGCACTCACCGGTGCTGGCGACACCAGCGCCAGAAGCCCGCACGTACCGGTCACCCCCAAACAGATCGCGGCCGCCGCCGTGGAAGCCGCCAGGGCCGGCGCCACCGTGGTGCACTGCCATGTGCGTGACCCGCACACCGGCAAGTTCAGCCGCGACGTGGCGCTGTACCGCGAAGTGATGGAGCGCATCCGTGAAGCCGACATCGACATCATCGTCAACCTCACTGCCGGCATGGGCGGCGACCTGGAGATCGGTGGCGGCGAGAACCCGATGGACTTCGGCCCCAACACCGACCTGGTCGGCCCGCTGACGCGCCTGGCACATGTGGAGGAACTGCTGCCGGAAATCTGCACCCTGGACTGCGGCACCCTGAACTTCGGCGATGGCGACACCATTTACGTGTCCACCCCGGCACAACTGCGGGCGGGCGCCAAGCGTATTCAAGCGCTGGGCGTGAAGGCCGAGCTGGAAATCTTCGACACCGGCCACCTGTGGTTCGCCAAGCAGATGATCAAGGAAGGCCTGCTCGACAACCCACTGTTTCAACTGTGCCTGGGCATCCCGTGGGGCGCCCCGGCCGACACCACCACCATGAAAGCCATGGTCGACAACCTGCCCGCCGACGCGGTGTGGGCCGGCTTCGGCATTGGCCGCATGCAGATGCCGATGGCAGCGCAAGCGGTGCTGCTGGGCGGCAACGTGCGGGTCGGCCTGGAAGACAACCTGTGGCTGGACAAGGGCGTGCTCGCCACCAATGGCCAACTGGTGGAGCGCGCCAGTGAAATCCTCAGCCGCCTGGGGGCGCGGGTCATGACTCCGGCGGAAGGCCGCGTGAAGATGGGCCTGACCAAGCGCGGATAAAAAATGTGGGAGGGGGCTTGCCCCCGATAGCGGTGGATCAGTAACGAATGCATCGACTGACGCACCGCCATCGGGGGCAAGCCCCCTCCCACAGGGGATCACCAAACTCTTTAGGAATGCACCCATGCGCTTTATCACAGAAATCAAAACCTTCGCCGCCCTGGGCAGCGGTGTTATCGGCAGCGGCTGGGTAGCCCGCGCCCTCGCCCACGGCCTGGATGTCGTGGCCTGGGACCCGGCGCCCGGTGCCGAGGCGGCGCTGCGCAAACGTGTCGCCAATGCCTGGGGCGCGTTGGAGAAACAAGGCTTGGCCCCGGGCGCTTCCCAGGATCGCCTGCGCTTTGTCAGCACCATCGAAGCGTGCGTCAAAGACGCCGACTTCATCCAGGAAAGCGCCCCGGAACGCTTGGAGCTGAAGTTGCAATTACACCGCCAGATCAGCGCGGCAGCCAAGCCGGATGCGTTGATCGGCTCGAGCACGTCAGGGCTGTTGCCGAGCGAATTCTATGAGGATTCGACCCACCCCGAACGCTGCGTGGTCGGCCACCCCTTCAACCCGGTGTACCTGTTGCCCCTGGTGGAAGTGGTGGGCGGCAAACGCACCGCGCCGGAGGCGATCCAGGCCGCCATCAAGGTGTATGAATCCCTCGGCATGCGCCCCCTGCACGTGCGCAAGGAAGTGCCTGGGTTTATTGCCGACCGGCTCCTGGAAGCGCTGTGGCGCGAGGCGCTGCACCTGGTCAACGATGGCGTGGCGACCACCGGTGAAATCGACGATGCGATTCGTTTTGGCGCCGGCCTGCGCTGGTCGTTCATGGGCACCTTCCTCACCTACACGCTGGCGGGCGGCGACGCGGGCATGCGCCACTTCATGGCGCAGTTCGGTCCGGCATTGCAGTTGCCGTGGACGTATCTGCCCGCGCCCGAATTGACCGACACGTTGATTGACGATGTGGTTGCCGGCACCAGCGACCAACTGGGCAGCCACAGCATTTCGGCGCTGGAGCGCTATCGTGATGATTGCCTGCTGGCGGTGCTGGAGGCCGTCAAGGTTACTAAAGCCAAACACGGCATGACCTTCGCTGAATAACACAATGTGGGAGGGGGCTTGCCCCCGATAGCGGTGGGTCAGCCAGCCCATCTGCCACTGACGAACCGCCATCGGGGGCAAGCCCCCTCCCACATTTTTACCGAGTACAGCCCCATGTCCGCATTAAAAACCTACACAACTAGAATTCAGCCCGCCTGGGTGGACTACAACGGCCACCTGCGCGATGCGTTCTACCTGCTGATCTTCAGCTACGCCACCGACGCGTTGATGGACACCCTGGGCCTGGACAGCGATAACCGCGAAGCCAGCGGCCACTCGCTGTTCACCCTGGAACTGCATTTGAACTACCTGCACGAAGTCAAGTTGGGGGCCGAGGTCGAGGTGCGCACCCAACTGATCGCCTTTGATGCCAAGCGCCTGCACCTCTATCACAGCCTGCATCTGCTGGGTGATGAAAAGGAGCTGGCCGGCAACGAACAGATGCTGCTGCATGTCGACCTGGCCGGCCCGCACGCAACGCCGTTCACTGAGGCCACGCTGCACAAGCTCACCGCAATCAGCGCTGCACAGGCCGAGCTGCCACGGCCCGCCCTGCTCGGCCGGGTCATCGGTTTGCCGGCAAAAAAAGCCCCGAACCAGCCGTGACTGGATCGGGGCAGAGGTGCCTTGTGTGAGCCGTGCATCCCGAGGGTGACCAAACCATCAAGCTGCGTGCCTGGCGCCAGTGTGCCTATTACCTGCAAGCCTGAGTAACCCGAAAACGACCTGTTCATAGCCATCCGAGGCATTGCTCGATTCTACGCTTGCCCACCGGCCGGGGGCCTACCAGAATCCAGCTCAATCACCGTTCCCTACACCAGGATAAACGTCATGATGCACGCGGATTTGATTGACCAGGATGACCTGCTGAGCCAACTGCGCTCGCTGGGTTTTGAAGTGTCCAGCGGTGCCACGGCCGAGCAGGCATGCGAGTGTGCGGTACGCGGTTTGAGCGAAGCGCGGGCCAAGGCGCTCAAGGGCATGGTGGAACAGATGTACACCGGCAAGGCGACGATTCTGCCGGCGGTGCGGCAGGCGATCGATAAGCAGTTGTTGCCGGCTTTGATGCAGTTCAAGCAGAACTCTGGCGCCTGAGAGACACTCTCCCTGTAGGAGCGAGCTTGCTCGCGAAAATCGTCAACGATAACGCGGGTAATCAGACACCCCGCAGCGATCTTGAGTTTTTCGCGAGCAAGCTCGCTCCTACAAAATTTAAAGCGGCCAGTGTCAGAGCCTTACGCTGGCGAACGTCGACTCATTGCGCGCCTGGCTCAACGCCGACATCGGCCCCGACAGCGGTGACAACACCAGTGCCTGCGGAATCGGCATCATCGCCACTTGCTGGGTGGTGTTGGAACCTACGCGCTCATCCCGCGGCGGAATGCCGAAGTATTCGCGGTAGCACTTGGAGAAGTGCGGCGTGGACACAAACCCGCACACCGACGCCACTTCGATGATCGACATCGGTGTCTGCTTGAGCAACTGCCGCGCACGGATCAAGCGCAACTTGAGGTAATAGCGCGACGGCGAACAGTGCAGGTATTTCTGGAACAGCCGCTCCAGCTGGCGACGCGACACGGCGACGTACACCGCCAGTTCGTCCAGGTCGATGGGCTCTTCCAGGTTGGCTTCCATCAGCGCAACGATTTCCTGCAGCTTGGGCTGGTTGGTGCCGAGCATGTGCTTGAGCGGCACGCGCTGGTGATCCTGTTCGTTACGGATGCGTTCGTACACAAACATCTCGGAGATGGCTGCCGACAGTTCACGGCCGTGGTCGCGGCTGATCAGGTGCAGCATCATGTCCAACGGCGCGGTGCCGCCGGAGCTGGTGAAGCGGTTGCGGTCGAGGGTGAACAGGCGGGTGCTCATGGCTACGCGGGGGAACGCTTCCTGCATCGACGCCAGGCATTCCCAGTGCACGCTGCAATCAAAACCATCGAGCAGACCTGCGCAGGCCAGGGCCCAACTGCCGGTGCACACCGCCCCCAGACGCCGGGACTGACGCGCCTGGCTTTGCAGCCACGACACGTGTTCGCGGGTGACGGTGCGCTGGATGCCGACGCCACCGCAGACAATCACCGTGTCCAGCACCGGGGCCTTGTGCATCGCGGCATCGGGCGTGATCTGCAGGCCGTCGCTGGCCCACACCTGGTTGCCGTCGACACTCAGGGTTGTCCAGCGATACAGCTCGCGACCGGACAGCTGGTTGGCCATGCGCAGCGGTTCCACGGCCGACGCCAGGGAAATCAGCGTGAAATTGTCCAGCAGCAAAAAGCCGATGGATTGAGGCGCACGGTTCTGGGGTTGGCCCCCGGAGTTGGACGACGTCATCACAGTATCTCCTCACACAAAGCAGGTGATGGCCTCAGGCGAGGCTCTTGTTATTGCGCTCATCCCTTGCAAGGACAGAGGCTTTGAATTGATAGAGCAAATGCCATGCCTAAATTTGAATGGCCATTCAACAAATCCTGAAAACGACCTGTTGACGCGTCTATATAAGCCCGCGCATTAAACGTGGGATATAACGCACAGGATGGGTGTTCAAGGGCCGTGAGCAGAACGGTAGCACTTGTGGGAAGGCGCTTTGCGGACGTAGGAAAAGTCTGTCACCCAAAGCACGGGGGACGGGTAACGGAGGGGTAAATCGTTCGCAGGCTACTTATCTATTTGCGACGCGCTAAAAGGTGGCGGTTTTGGTTGGGGTGTTCACTTTGTGAGCAGTGTCGCCTGGACCACCGCTATCGGGAGCAAGCCCCCTCCCACATTTGACCGAGTACATCCTGTAGGAATGCGGTCAAGTGTGGGAGGGGGCTTGCTCCCGATGCAGGCGACGCGGTCTCAGCACTCAACAGCACTGACCGCCAACCCGCCGCGCGACGTTTCTTTGTACTTGTCGTGCATATCCGCCCCGGTATCGCGCATGGTGCGGATCACCCGGTCCAGGGAGATAAAGTGCTGGCCGTCGCCGCGCAAGGCCATCTGCGCCGCATTGATCGCCTTGACCGCCGCAATCGCATTACGCTCGATACACGGCACTTGCACCAGCCCGCCCACCGGGTCGCAGGTCAGGCCCAGGTTATGTTCGAGGCCGATTTCCGCAGCGTTGCACAGTTGCTCCGGCGTGGCGCCGAGAATTTCGGCCAGGCCCGCTGCGGCCATGGCGCAGGCGGAACCCACTTCGCCCTGGCAACCGACTTCGGCACCGGAGATCGAGGCGTTCTTCTTGCACAGAATACCCACTGCCGCCGCGCCGAGCAGGTAGTCGACCACGTTGGCCTCAGTCACTTCTTCACTGAACTTCATAAAGTAATGCAGCACGGCCGGAATAATCCCCGCCGCGCCATTGGTGGGTGCGGTGACCATGCGCCCACCGGCGGCGTTTTCTTCGTTGACCGCCAGGGCGAACAGGTTGACCCACTCCATGGCGCTCAAGGTCGAACCGATCACATTCGGCTTGCCCAGTTCCTGCAGGCTGCGGTGCAGCTTGGCAGCGCGACGGCGCACGTTGAGACCGCCGGGCAGGATGCCTTCGTGCTTGAGGCCCTGCTCCACGCAATCCTGCATGGCACGCCAGAGTTTCATCAGGCCGCTGCGGATTTCTTCTTCGGAGCGCCAGGTTTTCTCGTTGGCCAGCATCAGTTCGGCGACCCGCAGGTTGTGGGTCTTGCACAGCTGCAGCAACTCGGCCGCGCTGGAGAAATCGTAAGGCAGTACGGTGCCGTCCATATCGGCCACGCCACTTTGCGCCTGGGCTTCATCCACCACAAAGCCGCCGCCCACCGAGTAGTAGGTGTCGCGGTGCAACTCGCCGTCATCCCCCCACACCACCAGGGTCATGGCGTTGGGATGGAACGGCAGGTTTTCGTCGAGCAGGCGCATGTCCCGTGACCATACGAACGGCACCGGCAGACGGCCATCGAGCAACAAGGTGTCGGTTTCGCGCAGCGTGTGGATACGCACGCCGATCTGCGACGGGTCGATTGCGTCCGGCCATTCGCCCATCAGGCCCATGATGGTGGCGGTGTCACTGCCATGGCCGATACCGGTGGCCGACAAGGAGCCGTAGAGTTGCACCTCGACGCGCCGAACCTGGTCCAACAGATCACGCTCGCGCAAGCCTTGAACGAACAGCGCGGCGGCGCGCATGGGGCCGACGGTGTGAGAACTCGAAGGCCCGATGCCGATCTTGAACAGGTCGAAAACACTGATAGCCATTGCGGTAGAACTCCTCGATAAGCACGGCCAGGCTTGAACGAGGTGCTACGCTCAGATCGCCCAGATGGCCGCATCATCAAGCTTTTGTGGCCGCTCACGGCGTCTCACACCGACGCATCCATGCTCACCAGCGTCGCTCGCGTGTAATGGCCTGTTTTGGGCGTTTTTTGCGGTGCAGAAGGGTAAAAACAGCGGTTTTACCTTTGGAAAAATCTGTAAGCGACGTCATCGGTACTGGATGCGACCCTCCCTGTACTGGATACGACGCCCCCTGTAGGCGTCAGATTTTCACTGGTACATGATCAGTCACGACTCGTTTGCAAGGCACCGTGCCAGAGCTGTCCAACGCACACTCCAATAGCAGCACTTATAAAGCGCGGCGAATGCCGCCAGAAAAAACACAGGAGTCTACCCCGATGAAAGGTTCACCCTCGTTGTTGTTGGCCGCCATGCTGAGTCTGCCGGTCATGGCGCACGCCGCAGAACCGGAACAGTGCAAGACCGTCAACTTCTCCGATGTCGGCTGGACCGACATCACCGTCACCACCGCGACCACCAGCGAAATCCTCAAGGGCCTGGGCTACAAGCCGCGCACCACGATGATTTCGGTCCCAGTGACCTACAAGTCCCTGGCCGACGGCAAGAACATGGACATCTTCCTCGGCAACTGGATGCCGACCATGGAAAACGACATCAAGCAGTACCGCGATGCCGGCACGGTGGAAACCGTACGTGCCAACCTGGAGAACGCCAAATACACCCTGGCGGTGCCCGAGGCGCTGTATGACAAGGGCCTGAAAGACTTCGCCGACATCGCCAAATTCAAGGATGAGCTGGGCGGCAAGATCTACGGCATCGAGCCGGGCAACGACGGCAACCGCACCATCCAGACGTTGATCGACAAAGACGCCTTCGGCCTCAAGACCGCCGGTTTCAAGGTGGTCGAATCCAGTGAAGCCGGGATGCTCTCCCAGGTTGAACGCGCCTCAAAGCGCAACCAGGCCATCGTGTTCCTGGGCTGGGAACCGCACCCGATGAACACCCGCTTCAAGATGAAGTACCTGACCGGGGGTGACGATTCGTTCGGCCCCAACTACGGCCAGGCCACCATCTACACCAACACCCGCAAGGGCTACACCCAGGAATGCAGCAACGTCGGCCAGTTGCTGAAAAACCTGGTGTTCACGCTGGACATGGAAAGCACCCTGATGGGTAACGTCCTGGACGACAAGATGAAGGCCGACGCCGCCGCCAAGGCCTGGCTGCAGAAGAACCCGCAAGTGCTCGACACCTGGCTCGCCGGTGTCACCACCGTCGATGGCAAACCAGGACTCGACGCCGTCAAGGCTTACCTCGCCAAGTAACCCCCGCTGACCCCGGGGCGGTGCGCTGCCCCGGGATGTATTCCCCTTCGCATGTGGACATTCACTACCATGCTGACTGAACAGAAAATCCCACTAGGCCAGTACATCGCTGCCTTCGTCGACTGGTTGACCCAACACGGTGCCAACTACTTCGACGCAATCGCATCGACACTGGAAACGATGATCCACGGCGTGACGTTTGCGCTGACCTGGTTCAATCCGCTGGCATTGATCGGTCTGATTGCGCTGCTGGCTCACTTTATTCAACGCAAATGGGGCCTGACGGTGTTCGTCATTGCCTCCTTCCTGCTGATCCTCAACCTGGGGTACTGGCAGGAAACCATGGAAACCCTCGCCCAGGTGCTGTTCGCCACCCTGGTCTGCGTGGTCATCGGCGTGCCGCTGGGCATTGTTGCCGCACACAAGCCGATGTTCTACACCATGATGCGGCCGGTGCTCGATCTGATGCAGACCGTGCCGACCTTCGTCTACCTCATCCCTACCCTGACCCTCTTCGGGCTGGGTGTGGTGCCTGGGTTGATTTCCACGGTGGTGTTCGCGATTGCCGCGCCGATCCGCCTGACCTACCTGGGTATCCGCGATGTACCGCAAGAGTTGATGGACGCCGGCAAGGCCTTCGGCTGCTCGCGCCGCCAGTTGCTCTCGCGCATTGAACTGCCCCACGCCATGCCGAGCATTGCCGCCGGCATTACCCAATGCATCATGCTGTCGTTGTCGATGGTGGTGATCGCGGCGCTGGTCGGCGCCGATGGCCTCGGCAAGCCAGTGGTCAACGCACTGAATACCGCGGACATCGCCCTGGGCTTCGAGGCCGGGCTGGCAATCGTATTGCTGGCCATCATGCTCGACCGTATCTGCAAACAACCCGATGCCAAAGTAGGGGGTGATGCATGAGCATTATCCGATTCGACAAAGTCGACGTGATCTTTTCCAAAGACCCACGCGAAGCGCTCAAGCTGCTGGACCAGGGCATGAGCCGTAACGAAATCCTGAAAAAGACCGGGCAGATTGTCGGCGTGGAAAACGCCAGCCTGGATATCGAGAAAGGCGAGATCTGTGTGCTGATGGGCCTGTCGGGCTCCGGTAAGTCCAGCCTGCTGCGCTGCATCAACGGCCTCAATACGGTCAGCCGTGGCCAACTGTTTGTGGAGCATGAAGGTCGCCAGATCGACATTGCCTCCTGCACCCCCGCCGAGCTGAAAATGATGCGCACCAAACGCATCGCCATGGTGTTCCAGAAATTCGCCCTGATGCCCTGGCTGACGGTGCGCGAAAACATCAGCTTCGGTCTGGAAATGCAGGGCCGCCCGGAAAAGGAACGGCGCACGCTGGTCGATGAAAAACTCGAACTGGTGGGCCTGAGCCAATGGCGCAACAAGAAGCCGGACGAACTGTCCGGCGGCATGCAACAGCGCGTCGGCCTGGCCCGTGCGCTGGCGATGGACGCCGATATCCTGCTGATGGACGAACCCTTCTCCGCCCTCGACCCGCTGATTCGCCAAGGCCTGCAGGATGAACTGCTGGAGTTGCAACGCAAGCTGAGCAAGACCATCGTGTTCGTCAGCCACGACCTCGACGAGGCCCTCAAGCTGGGCAGCCGCATCGCGATCATGAAAGACGGCAAGATCATCCAGTACAGCGTGCCGGAAGAGATCGTGCTGAACCCGGCGGACGACTATGTGCGCACCTTCGTCGCCCACACCAACCCGCTGAACGTGCTGTGCGGGCGCAGCCTGATGCGTACGCTGGATAACTGCACGCGGGTGAACGGTTCGGTATGCCTGGACCCGGGCGGCGACTCCTGGCTGGACCTGGCCGAAGGCAACACCATCCAGGGTGCGCGGCAGAATGGCGTGGCGATGAACCTGCAGAACTGGACGCCGGGGCAAGCGGTGGAAGGGCTGGGCCGCGTACCGACCCTGGTGGACTCGAACATCGGCATGCGCGATGCGTTGCAGATTCGCTACCAGACGGGGAACAAGCTGGTGTTGCATGACAACAACAAGGTGGTGGGCATCCTCGGCGACAGTGAGCTCTACCATGCCCTGCTGGGCAAGAACCTGGGCTAGCAAACACTGCAAAGCAAAATGTGGGAGGGGGCTTGCCCCCGATGGCAGTGTGTCAGTCAGTACACCTGTTACTGATACACAGCCATCGGGGGCAAGCCCCCTCCCACATTTAAGGCACCATCAGGCTTCAACTATCAGCTATAGACCCGGCCAAGGAGTTGCCGATGGCTTTCAAACTGATCGAGCACATCCCGGGTGATCTGCTCCTGGGTGAAGCCCATCAGGTCGTATTCCTGAGGCCCGTTGTGCAGGTACACCTCGGCACGGTAATAACGCGTGCGCTCTTCTTCAGGCAAGTCAGCCGGCGCCGACGAGTAGGCATCCAGGCTGACTTCGTAGACAAACGGGTTGCCCTCCTCCATCTCGATCCGCACACCGATGCAGCGCTTGGATTTGCCCAGCAGCGTCTGCACGTGCAAACCCTGCTCACGCAACGCCGTCGCCGCTTCTTCAAGCGCCGGCGTGACGTGCTTGTCCATAAAGCGTTGCACGGTGCCCTGGCTCGGTTGCAGGTCCAGTGCGGTCAAGCGCTCGCTGAAGCCGCGACGCCCGCGTTCAGCCAATTGCGCCTGCTCCTGTTCGATGGCCACGTCCTGGCGCATGGCCTTGTGCAAACCGAACATGAACAGAATCAGCACCACCGAGAACGGCAGCCCCGCCAGCACCACCATGGTCTGCATGGCTTCGAAGTTGCCGGCGAACAGCAGGCCGATGGTCACCAGGGTAATCACCGCCGACCAGAAGATGCGCAGCCAGTGCGGCGCATCTTCATCCACGTTGCCGCCCTTGCACGACAGGTTGGCCATCATCACCGCGCCGGAATCCGCCGGCGTCAGGAACAGCACGAAGCCGACGAAGATCGACACACCGATGACGACTTTCGACGCCGGGTAATGCTCAAGCAACTGGTAGATCGCCATGGACGGTTGTTCCAGCGCGGTCTTGCCCAGCTCCACGGCGCCGTGGTTCAGCACCAGGTCCAGCGCCGAGTTGCCGAAGATCGACAACCACGCCAGGGTGAAGCCCAGCGGGATCAGCAGCACGCCGGCCACCAGTTCACGCACGGTCCGCCCACGGGAAATACGCGCAATGAACATGCCCACGAAGGGCGCCCAGGAAATCCACCAGGCCCAGTAGAACAGGGTCCACAGGCCCATCCAGCGTTCGGTCTTGGCGCCGTCGCCTTCATACACATACAGGTCGAAGGTTTTCAGCACGATACCGTTGAGGTAGTCACCGGTGTTCTGCACCAGGCCGTTGAGCAAGTGCAGCGTGGGGCCGAACAGCAGCACGAAGATCAGCAAGCCGCTGAACAAGACGATGTTGAGGTTGGACAGGCGGCGAATGCCGTTCTCCACACCCGACACCGCAGCGATGGTCGCCACGGTGCTCATCACGATGATCACGATCAGCAGGTTGGTGTTGCTGTGCGCCATGCCGAACAGGTTTTCAAGCCCAGACGACACCTGCATCGCGCCAATCCCCAGGTTCGTCACCAGACCAAGCAAGGTCACGAACATGCCGAAACCGTCCACCGCGTGGCCGGCCGCGCCTTTTACCCAGCGCTCGCCCACCAGCGGGTACAGCGCCGAACGCAAGGCCAGCGGCTGGTTATGGCGATACGCGAAGTACGCCACGGCCAGGCCGACCAGCGCATAGATCGCCCAGCCATGCAGGCCCCAGTGCAGGAAGGTCAGTTGCAAGGCCTGGCGTGCCGCGCCATTGCTGGCAGCCGCGCCTTCGGGCGGGTTGAAGTAGTGGTCCAGCGGCTCGGAGGCACCGAAGTACAGCAGCGAAATGCCGATGCCCGACGAGAACAGCATGCCGGCCCAGGCGCCGTAGCTGAAGTCCGGGGTGTCGTCCTTGCTGCCCAGTTTCAATTTGCCATAGGACGAAAACGCCAGGCCGACCACGAACACCAGGTAGGCGGCGATGACCACCATGTAGTACCAACCGAAGCTTTTCGACAGCCAGGCCTGGGCGACGCCGAGCATGCGCCCGGCCTCCTGCGGGGCGATGATCAGGATGGCGGTCAACAACAGAATCAACGCGGTGGAGGTGTAGAACACCCAACCGTTGACCCGCACCTTTTCCGGCGGGGTTTTTATAAGAGAGGCAGAACTCATGGCGCAGATGCTCCGGGCAGTGCGAGAGAGAAACACAAGGCAACGGTTATCCCGGGACATCGATTTTTCGGCAGTCGACGGACGGGTGTTATAAAGACATCCCGAAAATCCTGGACCCCGCCGAAGCGGTACCCAAGCCCTGATACGGCCTGTTTCAGGGGTTTTAGCAGGTGTCAGAGGTCGCGGCTCTCAGGTAGGAAACTTCTGTAGGCAGCGACCATTTGTCGCAGAGCTTATTCTTTGTTGATTGAACGTTCAATCAAAACAAAATAGACTGGCCTTCAAGCCGACGGACGTGGATCGCCTGTCGGCAGGCCAAAGGAGAGGTGCTACATGCCCAAGGTCGGTATGCAACCCATACGCCGCCAGCAGTTGATCGAAGCCACGATGACGGCCATCGATCAAGTCGGAATGGGAGATGCCAGCATTGCGCTGATCGCCCGTTTGGCAGGCGTCTCGAACGGTATCATCAGTCACTACTTTCGGGACAAGAACGGCCTGATCGCAGCGACGATGCAGTACTTGATGAGCGTGCTGATGGAAAACATCCACACACGTCGACAAGCGTTGAAGGATGACAGCCCGCGCGCCCACCTTCAGGTGATCGTCGCCGGCAACTTCGACGCCAGCCAGGTCAACGGCCCGGCAATGAAAACCTGGCTGGCCTTCTGGGCCTCCAGCATGCACCACCCGTCTTTGCACAGGTTGCAGCGGATCAACGATCAACGTCTGTATTCCAACCTGTGTTGCCAGTTCCGCCGTGCGCTGCCGTTGCCCGAAGCACGCAGCGCAGCCCGAGGCCTGGCGGCCCTGATCGACGGTTTATGGTTGCGCGGTGCCCTGTCGGGAGACGCTTTCGACACGGAGCAGGCGCAACGCATTGCTCACGAATACATGGATTTCCAATTGGCCAAGCAGGTGAGTCAGAGCACATAACCGCTCAACTCCCGAACCGCGCCAACCACTTATGCACTTGCGAGGACTTTATGGCCCGTTTCGAACTGCAAAAACTCTACATTGACGGCGGCTACAGCGACGCTGGCAGCGATGCCACCTTCGAAGCCATCAACCCGGCTAACGGTGAAGTTCTCGCCCAAGTGCAACGCGCAACGAAAGATGACGTTGAACGTGCCGTGGTCAGCGCCGAAAAAGGCCAGAAAATCTGGGCTGCGATGACCGCCATGGAGCGTTCGCGCATCCTGCGCCGCGCCGTCGACATCCTGCGCGAGCGCAACGATGAGCTGGCCGCCCTGGAAACCCTGGACACCGGCAAGGCGTTCTCCGAAACCAAATACGTCGACGTCGTCACCGGCGCCGACGTGCTGGAATACTACGCGGGCCTGGTGCCGGCCATCGAAGGCGAGCAGATTCCGCTGCGCGACACCTCCTTCGTCTACACCCGTCGCGAGCCGCTGGGCGTGGTCGCCGGTATCGGCGCATGGAACTACCCGATCCAGATCGCCCTGTGGAAATCCGCACCGGCCCTGGCCGCCGGTAACGCGATGATCTTCAAGCCCAGCGAAGTCACCTCGCTGACCACCCTGAAACTGGCCGAGATCTACACCGAAGCCGGCGTTCCGGCCGGTGTGTTCAACGTCCTGACCGGCAGCGGCCGTGAAGTCGGCACCTGGCTGACCGAGCACCCGCGCATCGAGAAAGTCTCGTTCACCGGCGGCACCGATACCGGCAAGAAAGTCATGGCCAGCGCTTCGAGCTCGTCGCTCAAGGAAGTGACCATGGAACTGGGCGGCAAGTCGCCGCTGATCGTGTTCGAAGACGCCGACCTGGATCGCGCCGCCGACATCGCGATGATGGCCAACTTCTACAGCTCCGGCCAGGTCTGCACGAACGGCACCCGCGTGTTCGTGCCCAAGCATCTGCAAGCAGCGTTCGAAGCCAGGATTCTTGAACGTGTTGCGCGCATCCGTGTGGGCGACCCGCAAGACGACAACACCAACTTCGGCCCGCTGGTCAGCTTCGCCCACATGGAAAGCGTGCTGGGCTACATCGCCAAGGGCAAAGAGCAAGGCGCACGCCTGCTGTGCGGCGGCGATCGTCTGACCGACGGCGACCTGGCCAAAGGCGCGTTCGTGGCCCCGACCGTGTTCACGGACTGCACCGACGACATGACCATCGTGCGTGAAGAAATCTTTGGCCCGGTGATGAGCATCCTCACCTATGAAACCGAAGAAGAAGTGATCCGTCGCGCCAACGACACCGACTTCGGCCTGGCAGCCGGCCTGGTCACCAAGGACCTGAACCGCGCTCACCGCGTGATTCATCAACTGGAAGCGGGTATCTGCTGGATCAACGCCTGGGGCGAGTCCGACGCGAAGATGCCGGTGGGTGGCTACAAGCAATCGGGTGTGGGTCGTGAGAACGGGATCAGCTCGCTGAACAACTTCACGCGCATCAAATCGGTACAGGTTGAGTTGGGTGATTACGCCTCGGTGTTTTAAGACCCGAGTCTTGTATTGCCTTTGAGGCCGCCATCGGGGGCAAGCCCCCTCCCACATTTGACTGTGTTTACACATCTGAACTTGTGAACACAGTCAGTGTGGGAGGGGGCTTGCCCCCGATGAGGCCCGACCTGACCACACTTCAAAGAGGGTGCATCCAATGTCCCAAGAATACGACTACATCATTGTGGGTGCCGGCTCCGCCGGTAACACCCTGGCGACTCGCCTGACCGAAGACGAAGGCGTCACCGTCCTGTTGCTGGAAGCCGGTGGCCCGGACTACCGTCTCGACTTCCGTACCCAGATGCCGGCCGCCCTGGCCTTCCCGCTGCAAGGCCGCCGCTATAACTGGGCCTACGAAACCGATCCAGAGCCGCATATGGACGGCCGCCGCATGGAGTGCGGGCGTGGCAAGGGCCTGGGCGGTTCATCGCTGATCAACGGCATGTGCTACATCCGCGGCAACGCCATGGACTACGACAACTGGTCGAAGCTGCCGGGCCTGGAAGACTGGACCTACCTGGACTGCCTGCCGTATTTCCGCAAGGCCGAAACCCGCGACATCGGCCCCAACGACTACCACGGCGGCGAAGGCCCGGTCAGCGTGACCACGCCCAAAGCAGGCAATAATCCGCTGTTCCACGCCATGGTCGAAGCCGGCGTACAGGCCGGTTACCCGCGTACCGAAGACTTGAACGGCTACCAGCAGGAAGGCTTCGGCCCGATGGACCGTACCGTCACGCCCAATGGCCGTCGCGCCAGCACCGCACGCGGTTACCTGGACACGGCTAAAAAGCGTTCGACCCTGACCATCGTCACCCACGCCCTCACCGACAAAGTGTTGTTCGAAGGCAAGCGTGCGGTCGGCGTGCGTTACCTGATCGGCGCCGCCGAAGAGCGCGTTGAAGCTCGTGCACGCAAGGAAGTCCTGGTGTGCAGCGGTGCAATCGCCTCGCCGCAACTGCTGCAACGCTCCGGCGTCGGCCCGGCCAGGCTGCTGGAAAGCCTCGACATCCCGGTGGTCCATGACCTGCCAGGCGTCGGCGAAAACCTGCAGGATCACCTTGAGCTGTACCTGCAGTACGCCTGCACCCAGCCGGTGTCGCTGTACCCCTCGCTGCTCTGGTACAACCAGCCGGCCATCGGTGCCGAATGGCTGTTCAACGGCACCGGTATCGGCGCCAGCAACCAGTTCGAGGCCGGCGGTTTTATCCGTTCGCGCCCGGAATTCGAATGGCCGAACATCCAGTACCACTTCCTGCCGGTCGCCATTAACTACAACGGCAGCAACGGTGTGAAAGAGCATGGCTTCCAGGCGCACATGGGTTCCATGCGTTCGCCAAGCCGTGGCCGCGTGCACCTGAAGTCGAAGAACCCACGGGACTACCCGAGCATCCTCTTCAACTACATGGCCACCGAACAGGACTGGCAGGAATTTCGTGACGGCATCCGCCTGACCCGCGAAATCATGCAGCAGCCGGCGCTCGACCCTTACCGTGGCCGCGAAATCAGCCCAGGTATCGACGTGCAAACCGATGAGCAGCTGGACAAGTTCATCCGCGAGCACGCCGAGACCGCGTTCCACCCGTCCTGCTCGTGCAAGATGGGCACCGACGAGATGGCGGTGGTCGACGGCGAAGGCCGCGTGCACGGCATGCAGGGTTTGCGTGTGGTGGATGCGTCGATCATGCCGATCATCACCACCGGTAACCTGAACGCGCCGACGATCATGATCGCCGAAAAAATCGCCGACAAGATCCGTGGCCGCCAGCCACTGCCGCGCAGCACCGCCGACTACTACGTGGCCGGCGATGCGCCGGTGCGTGGCAAGCCGATGCGTGAAATTGCGCAGTAACTGAAACACGGCGGCGCTCCCATCGGGGGCAAGCCCCCTCCCACATTCGACCGTGTTCCAAAGGAAGTACGCGGTCAAGTGTGGGAGGGGGCTTGCCCCCGATGAGGCCCTGCCAGACACTGCAAAACCTCCCGCCTACACTTTCCTTGATCAGCTCCCAGCCCCGGCCTACTCTGTTGGCCTGCCCGCGCTGAGCCGCCCACAAGGAAGGCCCCATGTTCGAACACCACGCCACGCTCAAGAAACACTTCAGTGCCCTGCGCACCACCGCCCAATTCTTCTCCCTGCGGTATGTCCGCGAATCCGGCCGGTACCTGTCGGTACGCAAGAACGTCGCCGAACCGCCGCACCTGAGCCACGACGAAGGCGCCATGCTCACCGTGCGCCTCAACGGCGTGGAAGCCTACGCCGCGACCAACGATATTTCCCTGGCCGGCCTGCAAGCCGCCCTCGAGCGCGCCGAGCAGCAAGCCCGGCAGATCCTGCCCCACGCCCTGCTCGACCTGCGCGAGCAAGCGGTGTCCAGTGACGTTGCCGACTACCTGTCGCCCGACTTCGACCAGCCCTTCCCCACCCTGAGCGACTGCTACCAACTGCTCGGCGATGAGTCGGCTGCCGTGCCCAGGGATGAGCGCCTGGTCAGCTGGGATGTGAGTCTGGGCCAGACCACCGTCGAACAGATCTACCTCAACACCGCCGGCGCCCAATTGCGCCAGGCCCAGCGCTTTGTGTTCCCCGGCGTCAATGTCACGGCCTTCGACGGTAACGACAGCCAGACCCGCACCCTCGGCGGCAGCAACTTCGGCCAGCAAGGCGGGTTTGACGTGATCAGCCGCTTCGGCCTGACCGGCGCCGCGCCGCGCGTGGCCGACGAAGCGTTGCAATTGCTGCTGGCACCGAACACGCCCCAGGGTCCGCGTGACCTGCTGCTGATGCCCGACCAGATGATCCTGCAGATCCACGAGTCCATCGGCCACCCGCTGGAGCTGGACCGCATCCTCGGCGACGAGCGCAACTACGCCGGCACCAGTTTTGTGAAGGCCAGCGATTTCGGCCACCTGCAATATGGCTCCAAACTGCTCAACGTGACGTTCGACCCGGACATCCCCGAACAGCTCGCCAGCTACAGCCATGACGATGACGGCACCCGCGCCAGCAAGCAATTCCTGATCCGTGAAGGGCTGCTGCTCAAACCGTTGGGCGGCGCGTTGTCGCAATTTCGCGCCAACCTGCCAGGCGTCGCCAACAGCCGTGCCAGCGGCTGGAACCGCCCACCCATCGATCGCATGGCCAACCTGAATATCGAGCCCGGCGATAAAAACCTCGCGCAACTGGTGGGCGGTATTGAACACGGCATCTTGATGTCGACCAACCGCTCGTGGTCCATCGACGATGCGCGCAACAAGTTCCAGTTCGGGTGTGAGTGGGGCCGGTTGATCGAAAACGGCGAACTCAAGGGTGTGGTGAAGAACCCCAACTATCGCGCCATTTCCGCGCAGTTCTGGCGCAAACTCAGCGCGGTCGGCGATGCCAGCACCTTCAAGGTATTAGGCACGCCCAACTGCGGCAAAGGCGAACCCAACCAGGTGATCCGCGTGGGCCACGCCTCACCGGCCTGTGTGTTCAGTAACGTCGATGTATTCGGGGGGGACGCCTGATGAATAATTTCAAGGCACTGGTGGACTGGCTCAAGCAGGCCATCACCGACAAGGAGCAATTTCACCTCGGCTATGCGGATGAAGCGTCAGAATTCGTGCGTTTCAACCACGCACAGGTGCGCCAGGCCGGCCAGGTGCAACAGGCCAGCCTGAACCTCAAGCTGATCAACGAGGGCCGCCACGCCGACCTGGGCATTACCCTGTCCGGCGAGCCGGATCTGGATCGCCAGCGTCTGGCCGATGGCTTGCAACAGCTGCGTGAAACCTTGCCGTTGCTGCCGCCGGACCCGTACCTGTTGCTGAATCACAACGCCTGGGAAAGCCACAATGAACAACTGCGGCCCCTGCCGGAGCTGACCCAGGTGCTGCAAGACATCAGCCAGGCCGCCGAAGGCGTGGACCTGGTCGGTTTCTATGCCGCCGGCCCCATCAGCCGTGGCTTTGCCAGCTCCGACGGGGCGTTCGGCTGGCACCAGGCCAATAGCTTCAACTTCGACTTCAGCCTGTTCCACGCCAATGGCGAAGCGGTCAAGGCCAGCTATGCCGGGCACAGCTGGGACAGCGCCGAGTTCGCCCGACGCGTCCAGCAGGCCCGCGATCAGCTCCAATTTTTGGGCCGGCCACTGCACCCGCTTGCGCCCGGACAGTACCGCGCCTACCTCGCGCCGGCGGCACTCGAAGAGCTCATCAGCATCATCACCTGGGGCGGTTTTTCCGCGCAGGCCATCGCCAGTAAAGGCAGCTCGTTGCAACGCCTGTATGCCGGCGAACAACAGCTGAGCCCGCTGGTGACGGTGACCGAGCAGATCAGCGGTTCACTGAGCCAGGCCTTTTCCAGCGAAGGCTACCCGCGCAGCGATGTCAGGTTGATCAATGCGGGCCGCGCCGACGGCCAACTGGTCAACTCGCGCAGCGCCGCCGAATATGGCCTCAATGCCAACGGCGCCGGCAGCGACGAGTCCCCCAGCGCCCTGCAGATGGCCGCCGGCGACCTGGCCCAGGCCGATATCCTCAAGCAATTGGGCACCGGGTTGTACATCAGCAACCTGTGGTACCTGAACTACTCCGACCTGCCGGCGGCGCGCCTGACCGGCATGACCCGCTTCGCCACGTTCTGGGTGGAAGACGGCGAGATCAAGGCACCGGTCAGCACCATGCGCTTTGATGACAGTGTGTACAGCCTGCTGGGCTCACAGCTGGAGGCGTTGACGGCCGAGCGAGAACTGCTGTTGTCAGCCAGTACGTACGGCCAGCGCAACACCGCGTCCAATTTGCTGCCAGGCGCCCTGGTCAAACGCCTGACCCTGACGTTGTAAATACAAAACCCTGTGGGAGGGGGCTTGCTCCCGATGACGGTGTATCAGTGACAGATGTACTGACTGACACACTGCTATCGGGAGCAAGCCCCCTCCCACATTGTCCTGAGTTGGTTTCAGACAGCTCGGTTTCAACCCTTCCTACCGCCAATTCCCTTCTTCGTGCTCTTCCCGGGGAGCCCTGTTGTCGCCCGCAAAAAACCTCGTTATAAGAGTTAATGGCATACCGCCACACCACAGTGAGTGCTGCAATGACCCAGGGAAGTTTTGTCATAGAGAAGCTGTACAAGCACTACAACGTCCACGTAGAGCAACTGGGCAACGATCCGCACAGGAAAACCGTGTTGATGGTCAACGGTGCACTGTCCACCACACGCTCCTTTGCCCGCACCAGCAAATGCCTGGCCGAGCATTTCAATGTGCTGCTGTTCGACCTGCCTTTTTCCGGCTATTCGCGTGACTACAACACCGACCTGGACCTGGTGACCAAGGACGACGAAGTACAGATGCTGCGCGCGCTGGTGGAGCGCTTTGCCGTCAACCATCTGGTCTCGGCCTCGTGGGGCGGCATCTCCACATTGCTGACGCTGGCCCATAATCCGCCGTCCATCGAAAGCTCGGTGGTGATGGCCCTGGCGCCCAACCTCAACCAGGCGATGCTGGAGTATGTAGAGCGCGTGCGGGTATTGATCGAGGCCGATGACAAATCCGCCGTCGGCCATCTGCTCAACGAGACGGTCGGCAAATACCTGTCGCCGCGCCTCAAGCGCAACAACCACCGCCACCTGTCGAACATGGCCACCACCGAGTATCGCCAGGCGCGGTTCCATATCCATCAGGTCCTGGCGCTGGGCGATGGCAACTACTTGCCGGCGCTCCGGCAAATTGCAACGCCGGTGCACTTCCTCAACGGTACGCTGGACGAATACACCCCGGCCGCCGAAGCCCGGTTGTTCGGCGATTACGTGAGGCACAGCAGTTTCGCCGTGGCCGAACACACCGGCCATTTGCTCGACCTGGAATCACGCGAGGCGGCGCTGGCGGTGCATCGTGCCTTGCTGGATTTTCTGGTGGGCGAGCACGCCGCGTTGTCGGCTATAGACGAACCGCTAGTGGGAAAAACAGCGACGAATGGCGCATAATCGCCGACACATAGCCTGCTAACAAAAGGGTCCCCATGCCGAATCGTGCCCCTCTCGACGCCAAGACCGCCCGCTGGCTGCCCTGGGTGGTCGCGATTGCCTTCTTCATGCAGTCGCTGGACGGGACGATCCTCAACACGGCGCTGCCGGCCATGGCCCGGGACCTGGCGGAAAACCCGCTGCGCATGCAGGGCGTGGTCATTGCCTACATGCTCACCGTCGCTTTGCTGATCCCCGCGTCGGGCTGGATCGCCGACCGCTTCGGCACCAAGAAAATCTTCTTTGGCGCCATCCTGCTGTTCAGCATCGGATCATTGTTGTGCGCCTTGTCCAGCAGTTTGAGCATGCTGGTGGGTGCGCGGGTAGTCCAAGGCCTGGGCGGGGCGCTGATGCTGCCGGTCGGGCGCCTGGTGGTGCTGCGCGCCTACCCCCGTTCCGAGCTGGTGCGGATCATGGGCTTCATTACCATCCCCGGCCTGCTCGGCCCGTTGCTCGGCCCGACCCTGGGCGGCTGGATGGTGCAATACCTGACCTGGCACTGGATCTTCCTGATCAACCTGCCGGTGGGCATGATCGGCTGCTACGCCGTGTGGAAGTTCATCCCCGACCTGCGCGGCAGCGAGCGCACCCGTTTCGATGGTCTCGGCTTCCTGCTGTTCGGCGCGGCCATGGTGCTGATCACCATTGCCATGGAGGGCCTGGGCGAACTGCACCTGCCGCACCTGCGGGTGATGTTGCTGCTGTTCGGCGGGCTGGCGTGCCTGGCGGCGTATTGGCTGCGCGCCGGGCATATCGACAACGCCCTGTTCTCGCCGGTGCTGTTCAAGACCCGTACCTTTGCCGTGGGTATTCTCGGCAACCTGTTCGCGCGCCTGGGCAGCGGCGCCCTGCCCTTTCTGGTGCCGCTGCTGTTGCAGGTGGCGCTGGGTTATTCGCCGTCACAGGCCGGCATGAGCATGCTGCCGCTGGCGGCGGCGGCGATGTTCGCCAAGTCCATCGCCCGGCCTTTGATCGAGCGCCTGGGTTATCGCGTGGTGCTCACCGGCAACACGCTGGCCCTGGGCGCCATGCTGGCGAGCATGGGCCTGGTCAGCGAGCAAACCCCTTACCCGCTGCTGCTGGCGATGCTGGCGGTGCTCGGCGCCATCAACTCGCTGCAATTCACGGCGATGAACACCGTGACCCTGATCGACCTCGACGACGCCCAGGCCAGCAGCGGCAACAGTTTGCTCTCGGTGGTGGCGCAACTGTCCCTGAGCCTGGGCGTGGCCTGCGCCGGTGCACTGCTGGGTGGGTTCACAGCCGAAGCCGGCAACGATGGGGTGAACACGGTGCTCGGCGCGTTCCAGCTGACGTTCCTCACCGTGGGCATCATGGCCATGCTGGCGGCGGCGATCTTCCTGCAATTGTCGCCAAAAGACGGCAAACGTGTGGTCAGCCGCGAGCATGATATCGAGCACTGACCGGCGTCTCGTCTAGAACTTGCGGGGAAATTCCCACGAGACTGGTACACTGCGCGACATTTTGTTTTGCAGAGCCAGTCCCGTGACCACCATCGCCACCGCTTTTAATACTTTGCCCCTGTCCGCCGCCATGCTGGCTAACCTCGACTCGCTGGGTTATGTCGAAATGACGCAGATCCAGGCGCAGAGCTTGCCGGTGATCCTCAAGGGGCTGGACCTGATTGCCCAGGCCAAGACCGGCAGCGGCAAGACCGCCGCCTTTGGTATCGGCCTGCTGAACCCGATCAACCCGCGCTATTTCGGGTGCCAGGCCCTGGTGATGTGCCCGACCCGCGAACTGGCCGACCAGGTCGCCAAGGAAATCCGTCGCCTGGCCCGCGCCGAAGACAACATCAAGGTGCTGACCCTGTGCGGCGGCGTGTCCCTCGGCCCGCAGATCGCCTCCCTTGAGCACGGTGCCCACGTGATCGTCGGCACCCCGGGCCGTATCCAGCAGCACCTGCGCAAGGGTTCGCTGGTACTCGACGGCTTGAACACGCTGATCCTCGACGAAGCCGACCGCATGCTCGACATGGGTTTCTACGACGCCATCGAAGACATCATCAGCAAGACCCCGCCACGCCGCCAGACCCTGCTGTTCTCGGCCACTTACCCGGTGAGTATCAAGCAGCTGGCGTCCAAGTTCATGCGCGCGCCGCAGCAAGTGAAGGCCGAAGCGTTTCACTCCGACGATCAGATCGAACAGCGGTTCTACGAGATCTCGCCGGAAGAACGCATGGACGCCGTGACCAAGGTGCTGGCGCATTTCCGCCCGGCGTCGTGCGTGGCGTTCTGCTTTACCAAGCAGCAGGTGCAGGAAACCGTGGATCACCTGACATCCAAGGGCATTTCCGCCGTCGGCCTGCACGGCGACCTGGAACAGCGCGACCGTGACCAGGTCCTGGCGATGTTCGCCAACCGCAGCACCTCGGTGCTGGTGGCCACCGACGTGGCCGCCCGTGGCCTGGACATCGACTCGCTGGACATGGTGATCAACGTCGAACTGGCCCGCGACTCGGAAATCCACATTCACCGTGTTGGCCGTACCGGCCGCGCGGGTGAGACCGGCCTCGCCATCAGCCTGGTAGCACCGTCCGAAGCGCACCGCGCCCAGGCCATCGAGCAACTGCAGAAGTCGCCGCTGAACTGGGATCAACTGGACAACCTCAAGCCGCAGAGCGGTGGCCCGCTGCTGCCGGTGATGAGCACGCTGTGCATCGCCGCAGGGCGCAAGGACAAGGTGCGCCCAGGCGACATCCTCGGCGCCCTGACGGGTGACGCCGGCATCCCGGGTGCCCAAGTCGGCAAGATCGCGATCTTTGACTTCCAGGCCTTCGTGGCCGTGGAACGCGGCATCGCCAAGCAGGCGCTGCAGCGCTTGAACGACGGCAAGATCAAAGGCCGTTCGTTGCGCGTGCGGATCCTGTAAAAATCTCAAGCTATACAGAGATCCAAATGTGGGAGGGGGCTTGCCCCCGATGGCGGTGTGTCAGTGGCAGATGTACTGACTGACACCCTGCAATCGGGGGCAAGCCCCCTCCCACATTGGTCTGTAGTCAAATTCAAAATTGTATGAGGACACCGTTTTGCGCTCGACCGAAGTTGTGATCATTGGCGCCGGCGCCGCAGGCTTGATGTGCGCACTGACCGCCGCCGGGCGCGGGCGCCAGGTGATGCTGATCGACCATGCGAACAAGGCCGGCAAAAAGATCCTGATGTCCGGTGGTGGCCGCTGCAACTTCACCAATCTGTACACAGAGCCGGCCAACTTCCTCTCGCACAACGCGCACTTCTGCAAGTCGGCCCTGGCGCGCTACACCCAGTGGGATTTCATCGGCTTGGTGGCCAAGCACGGCGTGCCGTACCACGAAAAGAAACTCGGCCAACTGTTCTGCGACAACAAGTCCAGCGACATCCTCGGCATGCTGCTCGATGAATGCATCCAGACCGGCGTGAGCCTGCACCTGGACACCTCCATCCAAGAAATCGCCAGGCTCGACAGCGGTTACCAGTTGCAGACCACCCTGGGTGAGTTGCAGTGCGAATCCCTGGTGATCGCCACCGGCGGTTTGTCGATTCCAACCCTCGGCGCCACCGGTTTTGGCTATCAAGTGGCCAAACAATTCGGCCATGAACTGCTGCCGACCCGTGCGGGTCTGGTGCCGTTCACCATCACCGATCAGCTCAAGGAGCTGTGCGGCGAACTGTCCGGCACCTCGGTGGATTGCCTGGTCAGCTGCAACGGCCAGAGCTTTCGCGAGAACATCCTGTTTACCCATCGCGGCTTGAGCGGGCCGGCGATCCTGCAGATTTCCTCCTACTGGGAAACCGGCGACACCGTGGCGATCAACCTGCTGCCCGACCACGACGCCCACACGTGGCTGCAACAGCAACAGGCCGAGCGTCCCAACAGCGAGTTGAAGACACTGCTGGGCGAGATTTTCACCAAGAAGATGGCCAACCTGCTGGCGGACACCTGGTTCGCGTCCAAGCCGATGAAGCAGTACACCCATGCCGAAATCGCCGAGATCGCCGAGAAGCTCGGCAACTGGCAACTGGTACCGGCGGGCACCGAGGGCTATCGCACTGCCGAGGTAACGCTGGGCGGGGTGGATACGCGGGAAGTGTCGTCCAAGACCATGGAATCGCTGAAAAGCCCGGGGTTGTACTTTATCGGTGAAGTGCTGGATGTGACCGGTCACCTGGGCGGGTTCAATTTCCAGTGGGCCTGGGCGTCGGGCTACGCAGCCGCGCAATACGTCTGAAGGATGTACTCGGTCAAATGTGGGAGGGGGCTTGCCCCCGATGGCGGTGTGTCAGTCACCTGATGAGCTGGCTGACACACTGCTATCGGGGGCAAGCCCCCTCCCACATTGACTGCATTCCACATTGAGAATGGGTGTGTGGGAATAATTTTCTGTTGGATGTGATCACCACCCTTGCCGTGGCGTCCTTGATAGCTCAATTTAGCGACATCGTCCCGGAAGACTCCCGACTTCATGTCATCGACCTCGTTCAAGCAGTCCCTGCGACGCCTGTGGGCACTGGATAAATTCAGCTACAGCATTCGGGTATTCATCGCCCTGACCGGCAGCATGGCGCTGTGCTGGTATCAGGATGAAATGACGCTGCTGATCCCGCTGTTCCTGGGCATTATCGCCAGCGCCCTGGCCGAGACCGATGACAGTTGGCAAGGCCGTCTCAACGCCCTGGCGGTGACGCTGGTGTGTTTCAGCATCGCCGCGCTGTCGGTGGAGCTGTTGTTTCCCTACCCCTGGATTTTCGCGGCCTCCCTGGCCCTGGCCACGTTTGGCCTGACCATGCTCGGCGCGCTCGGTGAACGCTATGGCGCGATTGCCTCGGCCACGTTGATCCTGTCTGTCTACACCATGATCGGCGTGGACCAGCGCGGCGGTGCCGTCAGTGATTTCTGGCACGAGCCGCTGCTGCTGGTGGCGGGCGCGGCCTGGTACGGCGTGCTGTCGGTGCTGTGGCAGGCGCTGTTTTCCAACCAGCCGGTGCAACAGAGCCTGGCGCGGTTGTTCCGCGAGCTGGGACGTTATCTCAAGCTCAAATCTTCATTGTTCGAACCGATCCGCCAACTGGATGTGGAAGCACGCCGCCTGGAACTGGCCCAGCAGAACGGCCGGGTGGTCGCGGCATTGAATGCGGCGAAGGAAATCATCCTGCACCGCGTCGGCAACGGGCGGCCGGGCTCGAAGGTCAGCCGCTACCTGAAGCTATACTTCCTGGCCCAGGACATCCACGAGCGCGCCAGTTCGTCCCACTACCCGTATAACGCCCTGGCCGAGGCCTTCTTTCACAGCGACGTGCTGTTTCGCTGCCAACGCTTGCTGCGCCAGCAAGGCAAGGCCTGCCAGGCCCTGGCCGAGTCGATCCAACTGCGCCAGCCGTTCATTTATGACGACAGCTTTGCCGAAGCCCTGGGCGATTTGAATGCCTCCTTGGAACACCTGCGCATCCAGAGCAACCCGGCCTGGCGCGGCCTGCTGCGCTCGTTGCGCGCCCTGGCCGCCAACCTGTCCACCCTCGACCGCCTGCTCGGCGACGCGAGCAACCCCGACGCCCTGGCCGACGCCACCGACAGCAACCTGCTGGACCGGGCCCCACGCAACCTCAAGGAAATGTGGACGCGCCTGCGCACCCAGCTCACGCCGACCTCGCTGCTGTTTCGCCACGCCTTGCGCCTGTCCCTGGCATTGACCGTCGGCTATGCCACGCTGCACGCCATTCACGCCTCCCAAGGTTATTGGATCATCCTCACCACGCTGTTTGTCTGCCAACCGAACTACGGTGCGACGCGGCGCAAGCTCGGCCAACGGATCATCGGCACCGCGATCGGCCTGACCGTGGCCTGGGCGCTGTTCGACCTGTTCCCAAGCCCGGTGGTGCAGTCGATGTTCGCCATCGCCGCCGGCCTTGTGTTCTTTATCAACCGCACCACGCGCTACACCCTGGCCACGGCGGCGATCACCCTGATGGTGCTGTTCTGTTTCAACCAGGTGGGCGACGGCTACGGACTGTTCCTGCCACGCCTGTTCGATACCTTGCTCGGCAGCCTGATCGCGGGCCTGGCGGTGTTCCTGTTCCTGCCGGACTGGCAAGGCCGGCGCCTGAACAAAGTTCTGGCCAACACCCTGACCTGCAACAGCATTTACCTGCGCCAGATCATGCAGCAGTACGCCGCCGGCAAGAGCGACGACCTGGCTTACCGCCTGGCCCGTCGCAACGCGCACAACGCCGATGCAGCGCTGTCCACCACCCTGGCGAATATGCTGATGGAGCCTGGGCACTTTCGTAAGGAGGCCGACGTAGGCTTTCGCTTCCTGGTGCTGTCGCACACCCTGCTCAGCTATCTGTCGGGCCTTGGCGCGCACCGCGACACTCAACTGCCGGCCGACGTGCGTGAGCAGTTGATCGAAGGCGCGGGCAACAGCCTGGCGGCGAGCATTGACGAGATCGCCAGCGGCCTGGCCAATAAACAGCCGATTGCGATTCAGAGTGATGACGAGGAAGCGTTGGCGGCGCAGCTTGAGCAGATGCCGGATGAGATCGATGAGGGCCAGCGGCTGGTGCAGACGCAGTTGGCGTTGATCTGTCGGCAGTTGGGGCCGCTGCGTACGCTGGCGGCGCATCTGATCAAAGATACGCGCGCGGCTTAGGCCGCTTCGGGGGCAAGCCCCCTCCCACACTGACTGTGTCCACAGGTTCAGATGTGTGAATACAGTCAAATGTGGGAGGGGGCTTGCCCCCGATGAGGCCCGTACAGGCGCTACATCCCATGGGCCTTCATCAATTTCGCATAACTGCCATCCGCCTTCATTCTGGCGATCTCCCGATCAAAGCCGGCAACGATCTGCGCATGCTCGGGGTTCTTCAGACTGACCAGGATATGCAGGCTGTTCTCGCTCAGCGGTTCACCCACGAATTCCACGGCGCTGCGCACCCTCGGCGACTCGCGTGCCAGGTAGTAACGCGCCACGAACTCATCTTCCAGGGTCAGGCGCACACGTTTTGCCGCCAGCATCCGCACAGCCATGGCAAAGTTATGCACCGGCACTTTCTGTAACTGTGTGTCCTGGTCGAACGCCACCGAATAGGCATAACCACGCACTACTGCGATGCTTTCGCCGTGCAACTGCTGCAGATCCTGATAATCGACAGGGTCGTCACGACGCTTGATAAAGCGCACACGGTTGACCAGATATTGCCCGGAAAACTCGCCCAACTGCGTGCGGGCATCGTCGTACCAGGCGTTGATCAGCACGTCGTAGCGGCCATCGCCTACACCCTTGAGCGCACGCGCCCAGGGCACCTGTTCAAAATCGCTGGCATACCCGGCCCGAGCCAGCGCGGTGCTGACGATATCCGTGGCCAGCCCGCCGTTGACCAGGGTGACATCGGTAAACGGAGGCCAACCGTCCGCCACCAGGCGCAAACGCTGCGCCAATACCGGTTGAGCCAGCAACAACACTGCAATCAAAGCAACGGCACGAGACAATCGCGGCATGCTTAAAATCCTTGGCGGGCAGGCGATGGCCTGATAACAGTAGCTCATCAATGAGCCTGCATTGGTTATTGCACAAAGAAGTCAGGCACGCATGCACTGAATGATGGCAAATTGACGCCATTCACAAAAATGACCGGCTTTGGACAGCAGCGCCAGTCGCACTTACTATCCCTGCCAAGCCTTTGACAAGAGCGCACCTCATGACGGTCGATTGGATCTGCAGACATCACGACGATCTGGGCAAGGAACAGCTGTACGCCATCCTGCGCCTGCGCGGCGAAGTGTTCGTGGTTGAGCAACAGTGTGTTTACCAGGACATCGACGGGCAGGACCTGTCCGGCGATACCCACCACCTGATGGCCTGGAAAGCGGATGAACTGGTGGCCTACCTGCGGCTGCTCGACCCGGAGTCACAGGGCGGCGATGTGGTGATCGGCCGGGTAATAGTGGCGCCGTCGGCGCGGGGCACCGGGCTGGGGCATTTGATGATGATCGAGGCACTTGAGCAGATTGAAAAGGTTTGGCCGGATACGCCGATATTTTTGTCGGCCCAGGCGCATTTGCAGGGGTATTACGGGCGGTATGGGTTTGGGGTGGTGGGTGAGGAGTACCTCGAGGACGGTATTCCACATATTGGTATGCGGCGGGCTTGAGGGACTTATCGGGGGCAAGCCCCCTCCCACATTTTGACTGTGTTCACAAATCAAAAGTGTGGGAGGGGGCTTGCCCCCGATGGCGTCAGCCCAGACGCCACATCACTCAGGGATAACCCAACACCTGCTTGACCGACGCCAGATTCCTTTCGATCCACCCCCGATCAATCGCCCCCCACTCGCGAATCCGATAACCCCCGGCATGATTGCGCGCACCTTCTTCCTGCTCGAACTGACACACGATATCCAGGTCGGCCAGTGCGGCAATTGTGTCCTGCGCGGTGCGCCGCGGCATACCGGTCACTTCAGTCAGCGCCGGGACGCTGCTGGCCAGCCCGCTGTCGATCAGGTACGCCACATACAGGCGACGGTAAAAGCTGCTCTTGGTCTTGCTCACATCCATGGTCAATCGCCTTGTAATTGGGGCTTGCCCTGCAAATCGCGCCAGGTGAGGTACACCCGCAGGTCGAATTCCACCTGGTGGTAGCCCGGCATCATGTGTTCACAGAGTTTATAGAACGCCTTGTTGTGGTCCGACTCCTTGAAGTGCGCCAGTTCGTGCACCACGATCATGCGCAGAAACTCAGGGGCCGCCTCCTTGAACAGCGAGGCGATGCGGATCTCTTTCTTGGACTTGAGATTGCCGCCCTGCACCCGGGAAATCGTGGTGTGCAAACCCAGGGCGCGGTGGGTCAGGTCCAGGCGGTTATCGAACAGCACCTTGTCGATCGACGGTGCATTGCGCAGGTGTTCCTGCTTCAAGGCCAGGGCGTAGCTGTACAGGGCCTTGTCGCTCTGCACGGCGTGGCGCTCGGGGTAACGCTGCTCCAGGTAGGCGCCCAACTGGTCCTTGGCGATCAATTGGCGCACTTGTTCCTGAAGGGCGGCGGGATAGGCCTGAAGGTATTTCAACGCGGTCATGGGGGCTGCAATGTGATTCGGACGGCCGCCAGTGTAGCGAATTCACAGCGCGTGAGGGTGCGACCAACCGACGACGTCCTCGGCCATCAGCGGTGCCGCCGCCCAGGTGCCCTGGATGAATGAACACCCGTTGGCCTTGAGCCACTGCGCCTGTTCGAGGCTTTGCACGCCTTCGGCGATCACCAGCACCTCAAAATGCCCGCACAGCTCGATGATGCTGCGCGCCATTGCGGCATCCCGCGCGGAGCCTGGTAATCGGGCCACCAATTGCGGGTCAAGCTTGAGGGTGTCGAACGCCAGGTCGCGCAGGTGGGCCAGGGAACAGCGACCCGCGCCAAAGTCATCCAGTGCGATACGCACCCCCAGCTCACGCAACAATGTGAGCTGCTTGGTCGATTCCTCAAGGTTGCTCATCAGGCAGTCTTCACTGATTTCCACCTCCAGTTGCCGCCCCTGCAAACCGTGCCGTTCGATGACCTGCCGCAGTTGGCCGACCAGGTTGGGCGTATTGAACTGACTGCTGCTCAGGCTCACGCTCAACACCAGCTCATCATCGAAAGACGCTTGCCAGACCTGGCGCTGGGCAGCGACCTGCTGGTAAATCCAGCTGCTCAACTGGCTGATCAGCCGCGCCTCTTCCAGCAGCGGCAGGAACAACCCCGGCGGCACGTCACCGACACTCGGGTGCTGCCAGCGCAGCAACGCCTCGACACCCCGCAAGCGCCCATCCACCAGCGACACCTGGGGCTGGTACACCAGGACGAAATCCTTGTTTTGAATCGCGGTGCGCACACTGTCTTCAAGCATCAGGCGCGAGCGGGCTCGACCGTTCATTTCATGGTCGTAATAGCGATATTGCTGACGGCCGGCGCGCTTGGCTTCGTACATGGCGATGTCCGCCGCGCGCAGCAGGCCGCTCAGGTCCGAACCGCAGTCCGGAAAGATCGCGATACCGATGCTGACGCCGAGCATCACCTCCAAACCGTCGACCTGCTGGCACACAGACACCCGCTCGATCAATTTTTCCGCAATTTTCGCGGCCTGCTCCGGGAATTCCAGCTCCAACAATGCCGTGAACTCATCCCCGCCCATGCGCCCAAGAATGTCGTAGGAACGCAGGCACGCCTGCATCTGCTCGGACACCCAGCGCAGCACGCGATCGCCGGCGTCGTGACCCAGGGTGTCGTTGACGCGCTTGAAGCCATCCAGGTCCAGGTACAGCAACACCAGCGACTGCTCATTGCGCTCGCTGCGCGACAACATGGTCTCCACCGTCTGGTGGAAGCCCCGACGATTGAGCAGCCCGGTCAACGGGTCCGTCACCGCCTGGAACTCAAGCTGCTGGTGCAGGTGGCGCACCTCGGACATGTCCAGCACCGTCACCACCATTGCCTTCTGCTCTGCGGGCAAGGGCGCGCAGGACAACGCCACCGGCACCTGTTGACCGCGACTGGTGCGCAAGATGGCGTCGTGCAAGCGCCACGTTTGACCTTTGCAATAGGCCTCGTACATCGGGAACCCCAACCAGGCCGGTACATGAGGCTTTTGCAGGAAACTGAGGAAACTCTCGCCCTGCAATTCGGCCATCGTGGCATTGAGCAGCCTGGAGATAGCCGGGTTGGCGTACTGGATCACACTGCCCTCGCCCACCACCAGAATCCCTTCGGCGGCGTTGTCCAATACCGAGGCATTGAAGGCGCGGGCGGCCTCCAGGTCATGGCTCAAGCGCTGCAGGGCACGGCGATTACGCTGATGTTCCAACAGCGTCTGCACTTTGGGCTTGAGAATATGCGGGTCGAACGGCTTGAACAGATAGTCGATCGCACCGCTGGCATAGCCTTGGAGCACCGCGTCGGGCGATTGGGCATCGGCCGTCAGAAAGATAATTGGCGTCATGCTCGTGCGCTGGCTGCCGCGCATCAAGCGCGCCACCTCGAAGCCATCCATACCGGGCATCCGCACGTCCAGCAACACCAGGTCGACGTCATGCTCCAGCAGCAATTCCAGGGCCTGCAAACCGGAAGTCGCGGTAATCACTCGCCAGTCTTCACGCTGTAACACGGCACGCATGCTGACGAGATTTTCCGGGTAGTCATCGACCACCAGGAGAACTGAATGACCGTCGCCGAGGTTTGGAGCGCAATCCATGCTACGTCTCTTCCTTAAGGAACTGCACCGGTCACTTCGGGTACTTAAAACCGGACAAATAATGAGGCCTCACTCTAGCCCCGGTTATAAAAAAGCAGAAGTCACCTCGATGCCATCATCGCATCAAAGCCGGGGAAGCCGACTAACGGTAAGGCCCTGCAGCCCGCGTATCATGGGCAACATGGCTTTTTGGCATTCCTCTGACGCCAATAAATTGCCATCCAGTGTTTAACAACTTGGTTAACACCACCTATAAAGAACCTGTGCAGCCCTCGGGCTAAAGCGTTCACCCCTCGTCAAAAGGCCAACACCATGATCGACCTTTCCACCTGGAACCTGAGCATTCCGGTCGGCTCCCCGCCCACGACCATCGAAACCCCGAAGCTGCTCAGCGGCTTCAATGACCAGTACTTCCAGGCCGAAGGCAGCGATGTGCAGTTCTGGACGCCCGTCACTGGCACCCGCACCGAAAACGCCATCTACCCGCGCAGCGAACTGCGCGAAACCTACGCCGACGGGCGCCTGCGCAACTGGACCTACCCAGAGGCCGACAACTTCCTGCGCGCCACACTCACCGTCAACCAGGTGCCGTCCAGCGGCAAGATCGTGATCGGCCAGATCCATGCCTATGACAGCCAGAAACCACTGATCAAGCTGGAGTACCAATTCAAGGAGAAAACCCAGACCGGCAACATCGTCGCCAAAGTGCGCATGCGCCCGGATGAATCCGAAAGCAGGGTCATCACAGTCGCCTCCAACGTGCCCCTGGAGAAAAGCTTTACCTATGTGATCAACCTCAACAAGGCCGGATTGCTCAGCGTAAACGCGGCCGACAGCGAGTGGAATGATCGCATCGGCGCGGCCTGGGGCGACAAGCCGCTGTACTTCAAGGCGGGGGTGTATGTGCAGGACAACAGTGGGGACAGCAAGGAAGGCGCACGGGTGACGTTTGCCAAGTTGGATATTGATCACGAGTAACGGATTGGCCTCAATGCGAGTAGGCCATGTCCGATGAGCGCGAGGGTCATTCCCGATAGGTCCAGACGCTTGAATCCACTGTGGGAGGGGGCTTGCACCCGATAGCGGTGGGCCAGCCGCCGACTGTGTATGCTGACACACCGCAATCGGGGGCAAGCCCCCTCCCACAGTTGTCCTGCTTGTATTCCGAGTGATTGAACAGCGTGGGTTGATATACCTGCCGCCTGACCCGAAGGCCAAAACCCGCATTCTTGCGGGTTTTCCATGAGCCTTAATGTAAAGGCTTTACCACCGGCTTGCGTCGCATACCCGACGCCACCGAGTCGTGTAACGCCATCGCACGACCCGCGTCCCACTCCTTGCGCATTGTGGAAAAAAGCTCAACATCAACTCGCGCCTGATGGGCGCTAAGCGCCTCGGACATCGCTTCGGCAATGCGCTCGATGATCAAACCAGGGGCGGCTACACCACAGTGCTTGCGACCAAACTCAATCAGTTGCTGACGGTCAGGGTACGCCTTGGTTTTGTTCATCTTGATCGCCAACGTGCGATCAACTAGTGCCTGACCGGATTTTGGATTGTAGTGTTCATAGGCGGTGGTGGTTGTGACATCGAACACAGGCGCCAACTGCACGGTTTCAGGGGCTCCCGGATGGGTGTAGAGCACACCGAAGTTTTTCAGGTGAGCATCGCCATTGCGCACCATGACCGACAAGCAGACAGACGAGAAAAAACGCTCTAGTTCACGCAGCACATCACCCTGCTGACACACCTCCCGGATCACTGCCGCAAGCGTCTCGTAACTTTGGGAATACTTGTAGTTGTCGTGGGGGTCTTTGTTCAGGCCCAGCAACACCGCCATGTCCTCAAACCCCAACCTGCCAGCCAGCGTCAGATCGAAGCGCTCCATGACAAACAGGTCGCCACGATCGGACAGCCAGAAACGCGGAGTTTCCAAGCCGGCGAGACGAGCTGCTTCCAAACAAAGGAATTCGTTCTGAGCCAAATGGGCATATTCATCAGCACCGGACTTTACAATCAGATCGGAGCTGAGCATGGTTTTGCGGCTGCCCGTCAACTTGTCCAGATCAGGTACCAATACTTTCGGCTGCACCCCTGAAATCCCGGACTCGAAGTAGGTGTCGACCAGAAAATCGAATACACCCTGGGAGGTATCTGCAGACAGAATCTCCTGTAACCCGACCTGTGCCTTTACAGGCGTGGAAGCCTCTTTGGGGTTTTCATAACTCAGCCGACCAATCTGATTGCCACCGATGATCGACAGCAGGCGCATTTCGTCCACCTGCATATGCTTGGCCATGCGGCGCTTGATCTGATCAGCCAGAAAGCCTTCGGGCACATTCATATCGAAAATTGGATGCAGAACATTACTGACCGTAGGCGTCGGGTCGTAAGGCATGACCAATGACACCTCACGAGACGCCTCAGCCGACCCGTACGCGAAGGAAAACTGCGACCCCTTGGACAGTTCACCCGCATTGCCTTGAGGTGTGGCAATGTTAAGCCGCTTGATTTTACTCATCGTGCTCTACCAGTTCGGCAAGGGATTTGAGATCGATCCGCCGGTCAACCACTTCCAATGCCATGCCCAACGCCGTGATCACCCTGAAGGCGGTGTACATGGCTACGTTTTCCCCGGCTTCGAGGTCGATGATGGTCTTACGGCTGCACCGCGCTTTTTCCGCGAGTTGCTGCTGACTGTAGTGCTTCGCCCGGCGCAGTTGCCTGAGCCGCTCGCCAAAAGCCGGGGGAGTAGTGATGAGCAAAATGTCACCTATACAGAACTTTTAATGAAATTAATCTGATTATGTCCGTTATAACGGACATTTCAATCACCATACGTCTGATGCAATTGCCGACGGGCATCTGCTCACGAGTAATGGATTGGCCTCAATGCGAGTAGGCCATGTCCGATGAGCGCGAGGGTCATTCCCGATAGGTCCAGACGCTTGAATCCACTGTGGGAGGGGGCTTGCCCCCGATAGCGGTGGGCCAGCCGCCGACTGTGTATGCTGACACACCGCAATCGGGGGCAAGCCCCCTCCCACAGGTGTCCTGCTTGGCCTGAGAGGCCGGTGTTCGTCCTACAGTACCGTTGCGGCCAGACAGATGGCCGCTTATAGTTCGCTCCGTCGCTGGACTTGAACAGCGACAGGGTTTCGCAGCCCTAACGATACGTGTGTAACCAAGCATCATGAATACAACGATGAGCGCTTCGGCGCCCGTCGTCTGTTTTATGGTGGCTGTGTGTGGGAGACCTTCGGGTCTGCCGGGTTCCTCGTATCCTCGGTCTGCGAACCCGCACACAGCTACCACCCAATTCGTTTCGCAGCGAATGGCGGTAGTCCTTTTCAGATATGAGGAATATTTGCCATGACCCAACAGCTTCCGCCTCGCCGTTTCACTCCCTGCACCGAAACCGCCACCGACTACCCCGTGCTGTTGATCGACAGCAACGCCCCCCTGCTCGACCTCCACGCCTGCCTGCGCGAACGCCTCAACGCCGCCCTTGAACACCTCAACCTCATGGCCTGCTCCAGCCTGCCGGACTTCGCCGAGCGCGACCTGAACCATGTGGCCAATACGGCGCGCATTCTGGTGCAGGATGTCAGTGATGTGTTCCGCGTGATCGAACACCGTGGTTTCGATACGCACCACGCCGCCTGATCAAACCCAAGGCAAAAAGAAGCCCGCATCGCTGCGGGCTTCTTTGTTAGACGCTTGAGGCTTAGTTCACCTTAGCGTTCAACTCACCTTTCAAATACCGCTGATACATTGCCTCCAGCGAGATCGGCTTGATCTTCGAAGCATTACCGGCGGTACCAAATGCTTCATAACGCGCGATACACACATCACGCATCGCCGTCACAGTGGCGCCGAAAAACTTACGCGGGTCAAATTCGCTCGGGTTGGTCGCCATCAGGCGACGCATTGCACCAGTGGAGGCCAGGCGCAGGTCGGTGTCGATGTTGACCTTGCGCACGCCGTACTTGATGCCTTCGACAATTTCTTCAACCGGCACGCCGTAGGTTTCTTTGATGTCGCCGCCGTACTGGTTGATGATCGCCAGCCACTCTTGCGGTACCGAGGAAGAGCCGTGCATCACCAGGTGGGTGTTGGGGATGCGTTTGTGGATTTCCTTGATGCGGTCGATGGCCAGCACGTCGCCGGTAGGTGGCTTGGTGAACTTGTAGGCGCCGTGGCTGGTGCCGATGGCGATGGCCAGGGCGTCCACTTGGGTCTTCTTGACGAAGTCGGCGGCTTCTTCCGGGTCGGTCAGCATCTGGCTGTGGTCGAGCACACCTTCGGCGCCGATGCCGTCTTCTTCGCCGGCCATGCCGGTTTCCAGGGAACCCAGGCAGCCCAGTTCGCCTTCAACCGATACGCCGCAGGCGTGAGCCATGGCCACGGTTTGCTGGGTCACGCGTACGTTGTACTCGTAGTCGGTTGGGGTCTTGCCGTCTTCGCCCAGGGAGCCGTCCATCATCACCGAGCTGAAGCCCAGCTGGATGGAGCGCTGGCACACATCAGGGCTGGTGCCGTGGTCCTGGTGCATGCACACCGGGATGTGCGGGAATTCTTCGATGGCCGCCAGGATCAGGTGGCGCAGGAATGGCGCCCCGGCGTATTTGCGCGCACCGGCCGAAGCCTGGACGATCACTGGGGAGTCGGTCTTGTCAGCGGCTTCCATGATGGCGCGCATTTGCTCAAGGTTGTTGACGTTAAAGGCTGGGACGCCGTAGCCGAATTCGGCTGCGTGGTCCAGCATTTGACGCATGCTGATAAGTGCCATTGTGTTGTCTCTCCCGGTCGAGGGTCGTTAATCGTGCAAGCCTGCCGTAGCGGCGGCTGCTATTCAAGTTATTGCAGATCAAGGGGTTGAGCCTTGTGCTGCTGAATCGTTTTTGCTGGTGTAGTCGACGCAAATTCCAAGTTGAACCCGAATCAAGTGGGAGGGGGCTTGCTCCCGATAGCGGTCAGCCTGACACCCAAGTGCTGACTGACACATCGTAATCGGGGGCAAGCCCCCTCCCACATTTGGATCTCATCTCATGACAGATCTCAGTTGGCCTTGCAGCCGCGCCCAATCAGATCATCCGTGGCAACCCAATAAACCAGGCCTTCCTCACCCTTGGTGTGAAACGCCAATCGGCCGTCGCTGTACAGCACGCCCGATGCCGCCACGTCCTGCTTGAGACGGTAAACCTGATCCGAACCGCCGAGGCGTACATCCACTTCGGAACGGGCCGCATTTGCAAAGCGCCAGTTGACCTCAGCCTTGCTGTCGCAGGTCCAGGTCGTCCATTTGTCGGCAGGCTCTGAGGCCTTGCCGAACATGTCCATACTGCTGCAACCGGCCAACAAGGCCAGGGCTGCCAGGGCGAAAACGCCTTTCATTGCCAATCCTCGCAGGGCGACCGGGGGCCGCCGTTGCTGTGGGTTAGTGGATCAGACCCGTTATGGGCAACCCTGTTCCTGACCGTTGGGCGCGGAGTCGTATTTCTCCAGCCGTTCGTTGCCGATGCGCTTGTTGATCACCGGCATGGTCTCGGCTTGCCAGTCAGCCTGGTAGCAGCTTTTTTTAAGCGGTGCCGAGGTTTTGTCCGCCTCGGGCGCCGCACTCGGCGTGCTGCCGCAGCCGGCCAACAGGCCCGCTGCGATCACCAGTGCCAACGACTTGATCATGGGAACGCTCCTTTTCCTGATCACGCGCGCCTTAACCCTTGGCCCGGGTTTCCAGCACTTCCACGGCCGGCAGTACCTTGCCCTCGACGAACTCGAGGAAGGCACCGCCACCGGTGGAAATGTAGGAGATCTGCTCAGCAACGCCATATTTATCGATGGCCGCCAGGGTGTCACCGCCGCCGGCGATGGAAAATGCGGAGCTTTCAGCGATAGCTTTGGCCAGCACTTTGGTGCCATTGCCGAACTGGTCGAACTCGAATACGCCGACCGGGCCATTCCAAAGGATGGTCTGGGAAGCTTTCAGCAGTTCAGCGAAATTGGCCGCGGTTTGCGGGCCGATGTCCAGGATCATGTCGTCGTCGGCCACGTCGGCGATGAGCTTGACGGTCGCTTCGGCGCTTTCAGCGAATTCCTTGGCGACCACCACGTCCACCGGCAGCGGCACGCTGACTTTGGCGGCGATGGCGCGGGCGGTGTCCAGCAGGTCCGGCTCGTACAGGGACTTGCCCACCGGGTGACCCGCTGCAGCCAGGAAGGTGTTGGCAATGCCGCCGCCGACGATCAACTGGTTGCAGATCTGGCTGAGGCTGTTGAGCACGTCCAGCTTGGTGGAGACCTTGGAACCCGCGACGATGGCGGCCATCGGTTGTGCCGGAGCGCCCAGGGCCTTGCCCAACGCATCCAGCTCAGCCGCCAGCAGCGGGCCGGCCGCAGCGACCTTGGCGAACTTGGCCACGCCGTGGGTCGAGCCTTCGGCGCGGTGGGCGGTGCCAAAGGCGTCCATTACGAACACGTCGCACAAGGCAGCGTATTGCTGGGCCAGTTCGTCGCTGTTCTTTTTCTCGCCTTTGTTGAAGCGCACGTTTTCGAACAGCACGATGTCGCCGGCTTTCACGTCCACGCCGCCCAGGTAATCTGCGACCAACGGCACGTCACGACCCAGGGCCTTGCTCAGGTACTCGGCGACCGGCTTGAGGCTGTTTTCGGCGGAAAACTCGCCTTCGGTCGGGCGGCCCAGGTGGGAGCAGACCATCACGGCCGCGCCTTTTTCCAGGGCCAGCTTGATGGTCGGCAGCGAGGCCAGGATTCGCGCATCGCTGGTGACAACACCGTCCTTGACTGGGACGTTGAGGTCTTCGCGAATCAGTACGCGCTTACCTTGCAGATCGAGGTCGGTCATCTTCAACACGGTCATGGGTCGCAGTTCCTGAGTTACTGTTGAGGTTGTTTAGCGGCGATGTGCAGATAGTGTTCTGCCACATCAAGCATGCGGTTGGCAAAGCCCCATTCGTTGTCGAACCAGGCCAGGATGTTCACCAGCCTGGGGCCGGAAACGCGGGTCTGGCTGGCATCGACAATCGCCGAATGCGGGTCGTGGTTGAAATCACAACTGGCGTGGGGCAACTCGGTGTAGGCCAGCAAGCCTTTGAGCGGGCCGCGGGTGGCGGCGTCGCGCAGGATCCGGTTGACCTCCATCGCATCGGTGTCGCTGACGGTTTGCAGGGTGATATCCAGGCAAGACACATTCACCGTCGGCACACGTACGGCTTTGGCCTGGATTCGTCCGGCAAGTTCCGGCAACAGTCGCTCGATACCGCGGGCCAGGCCGGTGGACACCGGAATCACCGACTGGAATGCCGAACGCGTACGGCGCAGGTCTTCATGATGATAGGCGTCGATCACCGGCTGGTCGTTCATCGCCGAGTGAATCGTGGTGATCGACACATAATCGATGCCGATCGCCTGATCCAGCAGGCGCAACAACGGCACGCTGCAGTTGGTGGTGCACGAGGCATTGGACACCAGCAGCTCAGCGCCGGTCAGGCAATCCTGGTTGATGCCGTAGACGATGGTGGCGTCGACATCGGCCTCGCTGGCCATCGGCTGGGAAAACAGCACGCGCGGTGCGCCGGCGTCGAGAAAACGCTGGCCGTCGGCACGGGTGTTATAGACACCGGAACATTCCAGCACCAGGTCGACGCCCAGTGCTTTCCAGTCGATGCCTTCAGGGGTGGCACTGCGCAAGACCTGCACGCAGCTGCCATTAATATGCAGACAATCACCTTCGATCCGCACTTCGCCGGGGAAACGGCCGTGGGTGGAGTCAAAGCGTGTCAGGTATTCGACGCTGGCCATGTCGGCCAGATCGTTGATCGCGACAATTTCAAACCCGGCCGCCGCCCCTCGCTCGAACAGCGCACGCAAGACGCAACGACCAATGCGGCCGTAGCCGTTGAGTGCAACTTTGTAGGGACGCGGTTGGGGCATGGGGTTCTCGATCAAGGTTAGTTCGGTGTTGAATGTTCTGACGCCATCGCGGGCAAGCCCCCTCCCACATTGGACCGCAATCCAAATGTGGGAGGGGGCTTGCCCGCGATGGCGCCAGGGCAGACAACGCAGACTGACTTAGTCTTCCAGCAGCTCTTCAGCCTGACCCAGAATGTTTTCCAGGGTGAAACCGAACTCTTCGAACAACGCTGGCGCCGGCGCCGACTCACCGTAGGTGGTCATGCCGATCACGCGGCCTTCCAGGCCCACGTACTTGTACCAGTAGTCAGCGTGGGCCGCTTCGATGGCGATGCGCGCGCTGACCTGCAGCGGCAATACCGATTGCTTGTAGCCCGCGTCCTGGGCTTCGAACACGCTGGTGCACGGCATGGACACAACACGAACGTTGCGACCTTGCGCGGTCAGCTTGTCATAGGCCTGGACGGTCAGGCCCACTTCGGAACCGGTGGAGATCAGGATCAGCTCCGGCTCGCCGATGCAGTCCTTGAGCACATAACCACCACGGCTGATATCGGCGATCTGCGCGTCGGTACGCACCTGGTGTTGCAGGTTCTGACGCGAGAAGATCAGCGCCGAAGGGCCGTCCTTGCGCTCGATGGCGTGCTTCCAGGCCACGGCGGATTCGACCGCGTCGGCTGGGCGCCAGCAATCCAGGTTCGGCGTGGTACGCAGGCTGGTCAGTTGCTCGACCGGCTGGTGCGTCGGGCCGTCTTCACCCAGGCCGATGGAGTCGTGGGTGTACACATGGATCACACGCTTCTTCATCAGCGCGGCCATGCGTACGGCGTTACGGGCGTACTCCATGAACATCAGGAAGGTCGCGCCGTAAGGCACCAGGCCACCGTGCAGGGACACACCGTTCATGATGGCGCTCATGCCGAACTCACGCACGCCGTAGTACATGTAGTTACCGCTGGCGTCTTCAGCCGACACGCCTTTGCAGCCTTTCCACAGGGTCAGATTGGAGCCGGCCAGGTCGGCCGAACCACCGAGCAACTCCGGCAGCAACGGGCCGAAGGCGTTCAGGGTGTTCTGGCTGGCTTTACGGCTGGCGATGGTCTCGCCCTTGGCCGCGACTTCGGCGATGTAGGCCGAGGCTTTTTCCGAGAAATCGGCAGGCAGGTCACCGGCCAGGCGGCGTACCAGTTCATTGGCCAGCTCCGGGAATTCGGCGGAGTAGGCAGCGAAACGCTGGTCCCACTCGGCTTCGGCGGCCAGACCTTTTTCCTTGGCATCCCATTCGGCGTAGATATCGGCCGGGATTTCAAACGGGCCGTGGGTCCACTTCAGCGCTTCACGGGTCAGGGCGATTTCCGCGTCACCCAGTGGGGCGCCGTGGCAGTCTTCCTTGCCCTGCTTGTTCGGCGAACCGAAACCGATGGTGGTCTTGCAGCAGATCAGGGTCGGCTGCGCGCTCTTGCGCGCGGTGTCGATGGCGATCTTGATTTCTTCCGGATCGTGACCGTCGACGTTGCGGATTACCTGCCAGTTGTAGGCTTCGAAACGCTTGGGGGTGTCATCGGTGAACCAGCCTTCGACTTCGCCGTCGATGGAGATTCCGTTGTCATCGTAGAAGGCAATCAGCTTGCCCAGGCCCAGCGTGCCGGCCAGAGAGGCGACTTCGTGGGAAATGCCTTCCATCATGCAGCCATCACCCAGGAACACGTAGGTGTGGTGGTCGACGATGTCATGGCCGGGGCGGTTGAACTGCGCGCCCAGGACTTTTTCCGCCAGCGCGAAGCCGACAGCGTTGGCCAGGCCCTGGCCCAGGGGACCGGTGGTGGTCTCGACGCCTGGGGTGTAGCCGAATTCCGGGTGGCCGGGGGTGCGGCTGTGCAGCTGACGGAAGCTTTTGAGGTCGTCGATAGTGACGTCGTAGCCGGACAGGTGCAGCAGCGAATAGATCAGCATCGAGCCGTGGCCGTTGGACAGCACGAAGCGGTCACGGTCGGCGAACGACGGGTTGCTCGGGTTGTGTTTCAGGTAGTCACGCCAAAGTACCTCGGCGATATCCGCCATGCCCATCGGGGCACCGGGATGGCCGCTGTTGGCTTTTTGCACGGCATCCATGCTGAGGGCACGAATGGCGTTGGCACGCTCACGACGGCTGGGCATCGCTGATCTCCTGGGGGCTTGAATAAGGAAACGGAAAAAAGGACCGGCATTTTCCCTCAGCCACCGCCTGCGGGCAATGACAGATAGTCACTTGAGCAGGTTTTCCTGCAGTTTGCGCGCCGATCCCTTGCAGAATTCCTGTGCGGGTTCGTCTAAAGGCAATAGCGGCTGCTTATAATTGCCACTTATCGATCAATATCAAAACTTTTTGATATTGACCTTGCAGCGATTACCACCCGTCACTAGACTGCTGGCCTTATGAACCTACCCGTGCCCTCCCTGCTTCCCGCCGACAGCGATGAACTGGCAGCCCTTTGCAAGGCTGCGGGTGATCCGTTGCGCTTGAACGTATTGCGCGCACTGGCCAATGATTCATTCGGCGTACTGGAACTGGCGCAGATCTTCGCCATCGGCCAGTCCGGCATGAGCCATCATTTGAAGGTACTGGCCCAGGCCGACCTGGTGGCCACCCGCCGCGAAGGCAATGCGATTTTTTACCGCCGCGCCCTGCCCCACACCGAGTTGCTCGGCGGCAAATTGCACGCGGCCTTGCTCGAAGAAGTCGACAATTTGAGCCTGCCCGGCGCTGTGCAAGCGCGGATTGCCCAGGTACACGGGCAACGCGCCGCCGCCAGCCAGGACTTTTTCTCCCGGGTCGCCGACAAGTTTCGCGCCCAGCAGGACCTGATCGCCGGCTTGCCCCAGTACCGCGAAAGCGTACTGGCGCTGTTGGACAAGCTGAGCTTCAGTGATAAGGCCACGGCCTTGGAAGTGGGCCCTGGCGACGGCGGTTTTCTGCCGGACCTGGCGCGACGCTTCGGGCAGGTGACGGCACTGGACAACAGCCCGGCGATGCTCGAACTGGCCCGCCAGTTGTGCGAGCGCGAAGCGTTGGCCAATGTCAGCCTGCAACTGGCAGACGCCCTGAGTGACACCCACCTGCAGGCCGATTGCGTGGTGCTGAACATGGTCTTGCACCATTTCGCCGCCCCGGCCGATGCGCTCAGGCAAATGGCCGGGCTGTTGCACCCCGGCGGTAGCCTGCTGGTGACGGATTTATGCAGCCACAACCAGAGTTGGGCCAAGGAGGCCTGCGGTGATCTCTGGCTGGGTTTTGAACAGGACGATCTGGCCCGTTGGGCCTCCGCTGCGGGACTCGTTCCCGGGGAAAGCCTCTATGTAGGTTTACGTAATGGTTTCCAGATTCAGGTCCGCCATTTTCAGCGACCGGCTGGCGACACTCACCATCGGTAAATATCAGGAAAACATCGAGATGAGCGAATACTCCCTTTTCACCTCCGAGTCCGTGTCTGAAGGGCATCCGGACAAAATCGCCGACCAGATTTCTGATGCGGTGCTGGACGCCATCATTGCTGAAGACAAGTTCGCCCGTGTGGCGTGCGAGACTCTGGTGAAAACGGGCGTGGCGATCATCGCCGGCGAAGTCACCACCACGGCCTGGGTCGACCTGGAACAGATCGTGCGCGACGTGATCACCGACATCGGCTACACCAGCTCCGATGTGGGCTTTGACGGCGCAACCTGCGGCGTGATGAACATCATCGGCAAGCAGTCCCCCGACATCAACCAGGGCGTCGACCGCGCCAAGCCTGAAGATCAAGGCGCCGGCGACCAGGGACTGATGTTCGGCTACGCCAGCAACGAAACCGACGTGCTGATGCCCGCGCCAATCACCTTCTCTCACCAGCTGGTCCAGCGCCAGGCCGAAGCGCGCAAATCCGGCCTGCTGCCGTGGCTGCGCCCGGACGCCAAGTCCCAGGTGACCTGCCGTTACGACGGAGGCAAAGTCGTCGGTATCGACGCTGTGGTGCTGTCGACCCAGCACAATCCGGACGTGTCCTACGCCGACCTGCGCGAAGGCGTCATGGAGCTGATCGTCAAGCACGTGCTGCCGGCCGAACTGCTCACCAAAGACACCCAGTTCCACATCAACCCGACCGGCCAGTTCATCATCGGTGGCCCGGTGGGCGACTGCGGCCTGACCGGTCGCAAGATCATCGTCGACAGCTACGGCGGCATGGCTCGCCACGGCGGTGGCGCGTTTTCGGGCAAAGACCCTTCCAAGGTTGACCGTTCCGCCGCCTACGCCGGTCGTTACGTGGCCAAAAACATCGTCGCCGCCGGCCTGGCCGAACGTTGCGAGATCCAGGTGTCCTACGCCATTGGCGTGGCCCAGCCTACTTCGATCTCGCTGAATACCTTCGGCACCGGCAAGATCAGCGATGACAAGATCGTCAAGTTGGTGCGTGAGATCTTCGACCTGCGCCCTTACGCGATCACCACCATGCTTGACCTGCTGCACCCGATGTACCAGGAAACCGCTGCCTACGGCCACTTCGGCCGTACCCCTGCGCAGAAGACGGTCGGCGACGACACCTTCACCACCTTCACCTGGGAAAAAACCGACCGCGCCAACGACCTGCGGACCGCTGCCGGCCTGTAATCGCTCGCGGCCGCCAAAGCCCCGCCGGGTTCGCCCGGCGGGGCTTTTTTGTTTCTCAAAGGTTGCAACAAAATCGTTGAAACCACGGCCGAAGTCGACGCGGGCCAGCAAAAGCGCGGCGCCGAGACGGATAACAACGACGCGCCGCACCCGTGGGGCGGCCTGTTCACCCAAGCAGAAACACCCGGTAAAAAGCCCCGCTCGGTCGGGGCTTTTTTGTGGCCGTGCCGATCACTTAGGCTGAGCACCCTTTCCGAGCAAGGATGCTCACGATGCGTCTGTTGATGATTTTCCTGATCAGCTTTCTAGCGTGCCGGGCCTGGGCCGAAGACTGCCCCGATGATGTCCGAGCGCAAATCGACACGTTGGCCAGGCAGGTCAGCCAATGGGATGACGCCTACCACCGACAGGGTCAATCCCCCATCAGCGATGAACTGTACGACCAGGCCCGGCGTCGCCTGGCCCATTGGCGCAAATGCGCGCTGCAACCCACACCCAGGGCTGACAACCCGCTGGCAAGCGCTCGTGGCACAGTCCGCCATCCGGTCGCCCATACCGGGCTGGAGAAGCTGTTGGACGCATCCGAAGTGGGTGATTGGCTCAGCACCCGACAGGACGTCTGGATTCAACCCAAGGTCGACGGTGTCGCCGTGACCCTGGTGTATCGCAAAGGCCGCTTGCACCAACTCATCAGCCGCGGCGACGGCCTGCTCGGTCACGATTGGTCCGCTGGCGCCCGCAGAATCCCGGGTATCGTCCAGCAACTGTCGGAGCCGGTCGATGCGGTACTGCAAGGCGAGCTCTACTGGCGCCTCGACGACCACGTACAGTCCGCACAGGGCGGGCTCAACGCGCGCAGTAAAGTGGCTGGCTTGATGAACCGACGGCAATTGAGCGACACCGAGGCAGGCGGGATCGGGCTGTTCGTGTGGGCCTGGCCCGAGGGCCCGGCCAGCTTCACCGAGCGCCTGGCCACGCTGGCGCGGTGGGGGTTTACCGACAGCCAACGGTATAGCCAGTCCATCGCCAGCATCAGCGATGCCGCGCGTTGGCGTCTGCATTGGTACAACCATCCGCTGCCGTTCGCCAGCGATGGCGTGGTGTTGCATCAGGCGGCGCGCGCGCCGGCCAAACGCTGGAAAGCCAGCGCACCCTACTGGGCCGTGGCCTGGAAGTACCCGGTGAGCAAGGCGTTGGCGCTGGTGCGCAAGGTGCAGTTCAGGATCGGGCGTACCGGGCGTATCACACCGATTCTCGAACTGGACCCCGTGTGGCTGGATGATCGGCAAATCAGGCGGGTCAGCGCAGGCTCGCTGAAAAACTGGCAGAACCTGGACATCCGCCCCGGCGACCAGGTGTCCATCAGCCTGGCCGGCCAGGTCATTCCCCGGCTCGACGAGGTGGTCCTGCGCAACAAGACCCGGGTGGAAGTGCCGGTGCCCGATACTCGCGACTTTCATGCCTTGAGTTGCTGGCAACTGGACCCTGGTTGCGAGGAGCAACTGCTCTCGCGCCTCACCTGGCTGAGCAGCAACCAGGGCCTGGCCTTGCCCCATATGGGGCGTGAGACCTGGAACGTATTGATCCAGGCCGGTCTAATCGCAGGCTTTCTCGATTGGTTGACCCTGGATGCGGCAGAGCTTGCTAACATTGATGGCTTCGGCGAACGCACCCGTACGCGGGTGCTCGACAGTATTCACAGCGCCCGCAAACGGCCTTTTGCACAATGGCTCAAAGCATTGGGGGTGCCGCCCGCGGCGCGCAACAACCTGCAGGGCGACTGGCATACGCTGGTCGCCAAAGACACCCAAGCCTGGCTGGCCTCTGACGGCATCGGCCCGGGACGCGCAGCGCAACTGAGCGCTTTTTTCCGCGACCCGCAGGTACAGGCATTGGCTGAAATATTACATGGCGCCGGCATAGACGGTTTTTGAAACCGGCCCGGCCCTCTGATTGCTACCTTGGAGCCCTTATATGAAATTTCTTGCCCCTCTTGCGTTACTCACCTTCGCAAGCTTCACGACCACGCCGCTGCTGGCCGCCGACGAAGCCCCCCAACTGACAGGCTGCGCCGCCAAGCGCCAAGCCATCAGTACCCAGATCGAACAGGCCAAGGCCCATGGCAACAGTGCCCAACAGGCCGGGCTGGAAAAAGCCCTGAGCGAGGTCACCGCCAACTGCACTGACGCATCGCTGAAGAAAGAGCGCGAAAACAAGGTGCTCGATGCCAAGCACGAAGTCAGCCGCCGTCAGGCCGACCTCGACAAGGCCATGAAAAAAGGCGATGCGGACAAGATCAACAAGCGCAAGGACAAGCTCGCCGAATCGCGCAAGGAGTTGCAGGATGCGGTGGAAGAACTCGACCAGTAAAACCGGTCAGTGGTCCCGGAACTGCTTATGGCAAGCGCTGCAGGCATCTTCGACTTTCTGCACCGCAGGTTGAAGGCTGCCGGCCTTATAGGGCTGGACGCGGCTTGCGGTCACCAATTCACCGGTGGCCGCTTCAAGGTCGCGAGCCAGTTGCTGGAATTGCGCCTGCTTTTGCCACACTTCGTCCCTGGCACTGGTGTGGTCGTCTTCACGTACGCTCGGGAAATGCTGCCAGGGTTCATGGGCCAACACGTCCAGCTTGACCGCGCCGTCGGCAAACCGGGCGCCGTCGAACGGGATACGCCCGCGCAACATGCCGCCCAGGTCTTCGCTGGTCTTGAGCATCTGCTTGAAGATCGCCTTGCGCTGGCCCAGGGGCGAATTGGGGTCAACACCGCCGCAGGCGGACAAGGCCAGGCAGGCCAGCACTACAACCGTCATATGTTTAAAAGTCATGGTGGCTCAGGGTCACGGGAAACGGCGGCCAGTATCCCCGCCTCGTCCGCAAAGACCAATAGCCCTATTAATAATAAGGGTTGCCCAACGCGATAAAGCCCGGGCAATCGCTTCAGGAATTACGTGCATGAATGACAATTGGAAACCCTGGAGCCGCCTGGTGTGGGCTCTGCCGATGATCGCGCTGCTGACCGGCTGCGACGTGGGCCAGGATGCGGGCAAAACGCCCGCCAAAGAAGAAGCTGCCCAACCCCATGCCGTTGCCACTTACGTGAGCGCTCCTTGGGAAGCGCTGCCGTCCGTTTCCGACAGCGACTTGCTCGGCGGCTTCGAATCCTGGCGCAGTGCCTGTCAGCGCCTCAAGGCCGACCCGGTCTGGGGAGCGACCTGCGCAGCGGCAGCCAGCGTACCGGGCGATGCCGTGGCGGTTCGCGGGTTTCTCAAAGAGCGTCTGGATGTATTCGGTCTGCGTTCAGCCGACAACACACCGAACGGCCTGATCACCGGCTACTACGAGCCGGTCTACCCCGGCAGCCTGACCGAAACCGCCACCGCCCATGTGCCGGTGTACGGCGTTCCGGATGATCTGATTATCGTCAACCTGGAAGCCATCTACCCTGAACTCAAGGGCAAACGCCTGCGCGGTCGCCTGGAGGGCCGCGTGCTCAAGCCGTATGACGATGCCGGCACCCTCAACAACCAGGGCTCCACCGCCAAACCGATAGCCTGGCTGACCGATCCGATGGACCTGCAGTTCCTGCAGATCCAGGGCTCCGGGCGTATTCAACTGGCCGATGGTCGTCAACTGCGCGTGGGTTATGCCGACCAGAACGGCTATCCCTATCGCCCTATCGGTCGCTGGCTGATCGAACAGGGCGAGCTGAAAAAGGAAGACGTGAGCATGGCCGCCATCAGCGCCTGGGCCAAGGCACACCCGCAACGCATTCCCGAACTGCTGGCGAGCAACCCCAGCTATGTGTTCTTCAGCGCCCGCCCCGACAGCAATGAAGGGCCGCGCGGCTCGCTGAACGTGCCCTTGACGGCGGGATACAGCGTGGCGGTGGACCGCAAGGTGATTCCGCTGGGGAGTCTGTTGTGGCTGTCCACCACCAAACCCGACGGCTCACCGATCGCCAGACCCGTCGCCGCCCAGGACACCGGCGGCGCCATCACCGGGGAAGTACGCGCAGACCTGTTCTGGGGCACAGGCGAAGCAGCAGGCGAGTTGGCGGGGAACATGAAGCAGCAGGGACAGATCTGGATGCTATGGCCCAAGGGTACGCCGCTGCCGCACGTGCCGGATGCCCCCGCTGGCACCTGACAGCCATACGTATCGACACAACGCGGTAGCACCCAACGCTAACCACGATGCGAAGCGAGTCGCCCTTGATCTTGATCTTGATCTGCTTTTGATCTCAGGCGCCCCGTTAAACCACGCTGGCCGAACGCAGGCTTGAATCCGTGGGCAACCCGGCAGGACGCCGGGTTAGCCGCCCCGCGCCATGGATGGCGCGTGGCGGCGGCCCACGGATTCAAGCCGGAGAGGGCACACCGAGCCCAAGCGAGGTGCCGAGTGGTGGGGCAAGAGCGTTTTGCTTACTTTTGCGCTTTTCAAAAGTGAGCCGCCGTCAGGGCGGAACCCTAAGCAGCCGTTACCGCAGAAACGGATATGTACTCGGTCCGACCCAACATCCCGGCCAGCCCAGAGGCCGCCATCGGGGGCAAGCCCCCTCCCACAGGGGATCTGCGCCAACCGACTGGCATTGGGGCCAGCCCCCTCCCGCAAGATTCTGCGTCAGGCTTCAGATCGAGACAAAGAAGAAACTCGCAATCAGCGCCATCCCCACAATCCACACCAGCGAACGCAACATCGCCCAGTCCGCCAGGTAGCAAATGATGTACAGCAGACGGCTGGTGATAAACAGCACCGCCAGCACATTGATCGTCACCAGCTCGGCCGTACCGGCCAGGTGGGCGATAATCACCGCCGCCGCAAAAGCCGGGGTCACTTCAAAGCTGTTGAGTTGCGCATTGTGGGCACGCTTGGCAACGCCTTCGACCGTGTCCAGGAACGCGCGCGGGTCGTGGTTATGGCGCGGCCCGAACTTGCCGCCACTGAACTTGGCCACACCCGTACACAGGTACGGCAGGAAGATTGCGATCAACACACACCAGAAAGCCACTGTCATCAGTCATTCCCTTTTAAGATTTATCAAGGCAGTCAAAGCTTCATCACCCATGTGCCGATCAGCCCCACCCACAAGCTATGAGCCGTGACCGGCCGAAAGGTTCTTTCAGGTAATTGCACTTGTTTATACTAAACACCGTCTCAACGCACGCTGTGCGCCTCTACCTCCCCGTCCCAAGGACCCCGGATGCTTGAACTTGTTGCCGCCTTCATCTGCCTCACCACCCTGCTCACCTATGTGAACTTCCGTTTTATCGGCCTGCCGCCGACCATCGGCGTGATGGTCACCGCGCTGCTGTTTTCGCTGATCCTGCAAGGCCTCAGTTTTATCGGCTATCCGGGCCTGGAAGAACGTATCCAGCAACTGATCGGCCAGATCGACTTCGGCGATTTGCTGATGAACTGGATGCTCTCGTTCCTGCTGTTCGCCGGCGCATTGCACGTCAACTTGAGCGACCTGCGCAGCTACCGCTGGCCCATCGGCCTGTTGGCGACCTTTGGCGTACTGATTGCCACCGTAGTGATCGGCAGCCTGGCGTACTACATCTTCGCCCTGTTCGGCTGGCACGTGAGCTTCCTGTATTGCCTGCTGTTTGGCGCGCTGATCTCGCCTACCGATCCGATTGCGGTATTGGGCGTGCTGCGTACCGCCAACGCTTCGAAACCGCTGAAAACCACTATCGTCGGCGAATCGCTGTTCAACGATGGCACGGCGGTGGTGGTGTTTACCGTGTTGCTGGGTATCGCGCAGTTGGGTGAAACCCCGACCGTTGGCGCCACCGCAATGCTGTTCGCCCATGAGGCGATTGGCGGCGTGGTATTCGGCGGGCTGATCGGTTACCTCGTGTACCTGATGATCAAGAGCATTGAGCAATACCAGATCGAAGTCATGCTGACCCTGGCGCTGGTGATCGGCGGCTCGGCGATGGCCACCGAACTGCACGTCTCCGCGCCGATTGCGATGGTGGTGGCCGGGCTGATCATCGGCAACCTGGGGCGCAAGTTGGCGATGAACGACATGACCCGGCGCTATCTGGACGGCTTCTGGGAATTGCTCGACGACATGCTCAACGCCCTGCTGTTTGCACTGATCGGCATGGAACTGCTGCTGTTGCCGTTCAACTGGCTGCACGTATTGGCGGCGAGCTTGCTGGCGGTGGCGATCCTGTTGTCACGCCTGCTGACCGTGGCCCCGGCGATCCTCCTGCTGCGGCGCTGGCGCAAGGTCCCGCGCGGCACCATCCGTATCCTCACCTGGGGCGGGTTGCGCGGCGGCGTCTCGGTAGCGCTGGCCCTGGCATTGCCACTGGGCCCGGAACGCGACCTGTTGCTGAGCATCACCTATATCGTGGTGCTGTCATCAATCCTGCTCCAGGGCCTGAGCATTGGCAAACTGGTCAAGCGCGTGACTCAGGGTGAACCCCAGGCCACGGCCGAAGAACGTCACTGATCTTTGCTGACCTGCTGCGGATGCCTCGGGTCCGCAGCCTTCTTGTCCGGCAAGCTGCCCTCACTGCGAATCTGCGCATGGCTGATCAACGCAAAGATAAAGCTGCCGCCGATGATATTGCCGGCCAGGGTGGGGCCGGCAAATACCAGCCAGAAGTCATGCCACGACAGTTCACCGGCAAACACCAGGTACGACACTTCCGCCGAGCCCACCACGATGTGGGTGAAATCGCCCAACGCCATCAGGTAGGTGATCAGGATGATGATCCACATCTTGGCGCTTTCCATCGACGGAATCATCCACACCATGGTGGCGATCATCCAGCCGGAGACGATGCCTTTGGCGAACATCTGGCCGGCGTCGTTTTCCATGATCTTGCGCCCGATTTCGAGGAAGGCCATGTCGGTCTTGGTGTCGAATATCGGCAGGTGCAGCATCACGTAGGCCACCAGCAGGGTGCCACACAGGTTGCCCACCAGCACCACCGCCCACAGTCGCAACAGGCGCCCGGCATTGGCCAGGGTCGGCTTGCTCATCACCGGCAACACGGCGGTGAGGGTGTTTTCGGTAAACAGTTGCTGGCGCGCGAGGATCACCGCGAGGAAACCGGCGCAATAGCCAAAGCTGGCGATGACCTTGAACGCTTCGCCGTCCGGCAGGCGTGAGTTGAGCAATCCCATGGCCATGAGAGACAAGCCCATGGTCAGGCCGGCAGCCAGCGCAGACCACCACAACGCCGCGACGCTGCGCTCCAGCTCCTGGTCGCCCTGGGTACGGATGATTTCATGCAGCACCGCGGCGCGGGGCGGCTGGTTTTTGTCTACGTCCTGCTGCTCTTCCTGCGACAGGTTGGGGGTTTTGCCTGCTTCGTCGGTGGCCATGATTATCCGGAGTCCAAGGGGGGGCGTGTAGCTACGACACGCGGCCACCGTGGCTGTTCAGTGGCCAGGCAACTAAACCGGAATCCTCCAGGCGTTGACCATCTGCACCGTGGTCGAACTGAACGCTTTATCCCACGGTTTATTACGTGATTTGTAATTGTCGCCGAGGGTGTCGAGCACACGGTTGAACTCGGTGGGCGTGGCTGCCCACGCCAAGTCTTGCGCCGTACGATGGAGCAGTTCGACATTGGCCTCGGGTTGGCCTGGCCTGAACAACGAAGGGTAGATCACCTCCCGGGTGAAGTTATCTGCTTTCATCGCGATATCGCGCACGCCCATCTCGGCGACCGCGTGGCCGATGACCTTGGACGCCGGCGGTGAACCGGTGGCGATCTGCCTGGCCGCCACTTGCAGCAATTGCTGAAAGTTGCGCTGGCTTGCCACGTTAAGGCGCCGCGCCAACCAGTCGACCTGTTCAGGCCGTTGGGCCAACGCGTCCAGGTTACGCATGCCCGAAAAAATACCGGCCGTGAATGTCAGCGTGTCCTGTGCCTTATTCGCTTCGGTGATTGCCTCATCCAAGGCGTGCAACGCCTGCTGCGCGTTGTTTCTAAACGTCAGCACATCCGCAGCGGCCGGATCGTTTTGCAGCGCCGGTTGTACGCCGGCAAGCAATCGATCATCCATGGCCAGCACGGCCTCATCCAGTGACTGGAAGGCATGGTGCTCAAGCGCCGTGCAGCGACGTTCCAGATGCGTCTCTACCGCCTGACGTGCCTTGGCCTGCAAATGTTGCTTTTGCCCGTCCTGCATCGTGAAGTTGACGGTGCCGCCGAGCAGGCCTCGAAAATCACCTTTTTCGGTCTTCAGCGGCAACGTGACGACTTGATCGGCAAACGCTTCGAGCTTTTTTTCCTGGAAAGCTTCAGCGGCCGAATGCGCAACACCTGTGATGCGATCAGCCACGCTGCTGAGAAAGCTGCCACTTCGCGCCGGTGTCTCACTCGCGCTGGGCTCAAACTTGACGATCAACGCTTCAGATTTGTTCAAGGGGCTGTCAGGAAATGACCTCTGCACCACACCCGGCGCCGGGGTATTGAGCAATAAGCCGCCGTCCTTGAACGCGGTGATTTCACCCGACACCTGGAAGTCATGACCTTGTTCTACGGGACTTTTGAACACCACCGGCAAGGAGCCGGAAATATGCGCCGCTCGGGCGATGTCCATCTGCGGGGTCAAACGGGCATTGAACACCACCAACTGCGGGCGGCCAGCAAACATACCGGTGCCGGTGATGCTCAGTTGCTTGATCGCGGGGATATGCCGGTTCAATACCTCAAGGTCACCGAAGGTCGGTGCGCCGCCGGCACTCAATTTGTCGGCAATCTTCATCACTTCAGCGAGCCGGGTTTCCCGAGGGCTTTGCGCGATATGCGCAAGCAGCGACCGGCGCGACTCATTACGAATCATCTCTTCGAGAGGACAGGCTTCGGTTTGCAGACGCGGCAACAATGTCACCAACAGCTGGGACACATTGCCGACGGCGCCAGGCAACCGGCCGATGAGTTTGCCGAATGCGGCACTGGCGTCCTGCATCCACGCCGTCACGGCATCCCTGCTATTGAGCAGACTCGGCAGATCAATGCTATCGGACAACTTATCGAATGCTTCCGCCCCCATGCCACTGGCAATCAAGGCCGCCGAAATCGCGCCGGCGGATGAGCCGCAGGCCAGTTGGATACCTTGCAGCTTTCCGGTGTGCGCAAGGGCCTGCAACACCCCCGAAAAAGCGATGCCCTTGGCCCCGCCGCCACTGAGCACAAGGCTCGTGGCAGGCGCAGCCGATAAAATCACTTCGACCCGCCCCAGGTTATCGCGCCGAAGCGTCACGTTGCGTTCGCCCACCCCTTCCAGCAGAGGCGTCTTCGCGCTGGCCGTGGCCGCAGACTGAACCTCTTTATCCAACGAGTGCTGAATCCGGGCACTTGAACTGAACACTTTCATACACAGGCTCTTCCTAAGGTGTGAGCCTGAGTAGTGATGAAAGCGCCTCAGGATGATCCCTGCGGAATGATTTGGTAAAGCAAATCACACCGCTACGTCGTCACTCGGACAGACTGTCTTCCTTGAACTGATCCTTCACGTATCTGATTTCAGTGCGGCCATGGGGCGCCGGCAGGCCGTCTTCACCGAGGTTGACGAAGACCATTTTCTCTACGGTCAGGATGCTCTTGCGGGTGATCTTGTTGCGCACTTCACAGGTGAGGGTGATGGAGGTACGCCCGAACTCGGTGGCGGTGATGCCCAGCTCGATGATGTCACCCTGGCGCGAGGCGCTGACGAAGTTGATTTCGGAAATGTACTTGGTCACCACGCGCTGATTGCCCAGTTGCACGATGGCATAGATGGCCGCTTCTTCGTCGATCCAGCGCAGCAGGCTGCCACCGAACAGGGTGCCATTGGGGTTGAGGTCTTCGGGTTTTACCCATTTGCGGGTGTGGAAGTTCATGGTCACTCCAGAGCGTGTTGCGAAATGATGGGCAACATCATGGCAGAGCCCGGGGCCAAGCTCTATGAGCCGTTGACTATCACCCCCATGAGCGATCTTCATGCCGCCGACAGAAAGGCTTGGGAAGTGCCGCATACACGGCTATAATCGCCCCCGTTTCAAAACGGTCATCTTCAGTTGATACCGTTCTCCCGCCACCTGTCCGAGGGGCGCTGCAGCAGGCTTGGCCTGTCAGGCTCGGATGGGGCGTTGTCCGGCCTGGTCTTGCAGCTGGATACTAAACGCACAACGGCGCCCATTCGCACACTACGAATGGAGGCTCTTCATGAGCGCTGTCAACACGCCTGCAGATTTCACCGACTACAAAGTCGCCGACATGTCCCTCGCCGCCTGGGGCCGTCGCGAAACCTTTATCGCCGAATCCGAAATGCCAGCCCTGATGGGCCTGCGTCGCAAGTACGCCGCTGAGCAGCCGCTCAAGGGCGCGAAGATTCTCGGCTGCATCCACATGACCATCCAGACCGCCGTGCTGATCGAAACCCTGGTTGCCCTGGGTGCCGAAGTGCGTTGGTCGTCGTGCAACATCTTCTCGACTCAGGACCAGGCCGCTGCCGCCATCGCCGCCGCCGGTATCCCGGTATTTGCCTGGAAAGGCGAGACCGAAGAAGAGTACGAGTGGTGCCTGGAGCAAACCATCCTCAAGGATGGCGCGCCTTGGGATGCCAACATGATCCTCGACGACGGCGGCGACCTGACCGAGCTGCTGCACAAGAAATACCCGCAGATCCTCGACCGCGTCCACGGCGTGACCGAAGAAACCACCACCGGCGTGCACCGTCTGCTGGACATGCTGGCCAAGGGCGAGCTGAAAATCCCGGCCATCAACGTCAACGACTCGGTGACCAAGAGCAAGAACGACAACAAGTACGGCTGCCGTCACAGCCTGAACGATGCGATCAAGCGCGGCACCGACCACCTGCTGTCGGGCAAGCAAGCCCTGGTGATCGGTTACGGTGACGTGGGCAAGGGTTCGTCCCAGTCCCTGCGCCAGGAAGGCATGATCGTCAAGGTGTCCGAAGTTGACCCGATCTGCGCCATGCAAGCCTGCATGGACGGTTTCGAAGTGGTGTCGCCGTTCATCGACGGCGTCAACGACGGCACCGAAGCAAGCATCGACAAGGCCCTGCTGGGCAAGATCGACCTGATCGTCACCACTACCGGTAACGTGAATGTCTGTGACGCGAACATGCTCAAGGCCCTGAAGAAACGCGCAGTGGTCTGCAACATCGGTCACTTCGATAACGAGATCGACACGGCTTTCATGCGCAAGCACTGGGCATGGGAAGAAGTGAAACCACAGGTACACAAGGTTCACCGTACCGGCGCGGGTGATTTCGACCCGCAGAACGATGATTACCTGATCCTGCTGGCTGAAGGCCGCCTGGTTAACCTGGGTAACGCGACCGGCCACCCAAGCCGCATCATGGACGGCTCGTTCGCCAACCAGGTGCTGGCGCAGATCTTCCTGTTCCAGCAGAAGTACGCCGACCTGTCGCCGGCCCAGAAAGCCGAGCGCCTGACCGTGGAAGTATTGCCCAAGAAACTCGACGAAGAAGTGGCTCTCGAAATGGTCCGCGGCTTCGGCGGCGTGGTGACCCAACTGACCAAGACCCAGGCCGACTACATCGGCGTGACCGTTGAAGGCCCGTTCAAGCCGCACGCTTATCGTTACTGATACACCTGCTGCCCGCTCTCCCTGTGGGGAGCGGGCTTTAAATGTGGGAGGGGGCTTGCCCCCGATAGCGCAATGCCAGTTAACAAATATGTCGACTGACACACCCTCATCGGGGGCAAGCCCCCTCCCACATTAAATCGGTGCATGACTTCCGGTATCTGAGTTTATAGGTTTATTACCATGTCCCAAGACCGTCGCTACAGCTTCGAGTTCTTCCCGACCAAGACCGATGCTGGGCATGAAAAATTGATGGCCACCGCCAAGGTGCTGGCCAGCTACAACCCCGACTTCTTCTCCTGCACTTACGGCGCCGGCGGTTCGACCCGTGACCGCACGATCAACACCGTGTTGCAGCTGGAAAGTGAAGTCAACGTTCCCGCCGCTCCGCACTTGTCGTGCGTGGGCGACAGCAAAGCCGACCTGCGCGGCCTGCTGACCCAATACAAGGCCGCCGGCATCAAGCGCATTGTGGCCCTGCGTGGCGACCTGCCGTCCGGCATGGGCATGGCCAGCGGTGAGCTGCGCTACGCCAACGACCTGGTGAGCTTCATCCGCGAAGAAAGCGGCGATCACTTCCATGTCGAAGTGGCGGCTTATCCGGAGATGCACCCCCAGGCGCGCAATTTCGAAGACGATCTCAAGAACTTCGTGCGCAAGGCCAATGCCGGCGCCAACAGCGCGATCACCCAGTACTTCTTCAACGCCGACAGCTATTTCTACTTCGTCGAACGTGTACTGGCCATGGGGGTGAACATCCCGATCGTGCCGGGCATCATGCCGATCACCAACTACAGCAAGCTGGCGCGCTTCTCCGACGCCTGCGGTGCCGAGATTCCACGCTGGGTGCGCAAGCAGCTGGAAGCCTATGGCGACGACGTCAAAAGCATCCAGGCGTTCGGTGAGCAGGTCATCACCGAGATGTGTGAGCAATTGTTGCAAGGTGGCGCGCCAGGGTTGCACTTCTATACCCTGAACCAGGCTGAACCCAGCCTGGCCATCTGGAACAACCTCAAGCTGCCACGCTAAGGCTTGTCCGATGGTGCCAAGGCCCTCGTTCAGACGAGGGCCTTTGTCGTTTTACGTTGTTGCTTTATGTACCCCAAGGAACCCCGCAGTCCATGAATACAGTGTCTTCCACTTCCCGTCCGCAGCTGGTCTACCTGGTCTTCGGCGCCGAGACCTACCATCAGGAAGCGGTATTCAGCATCGCCAGCGCGTTGGCCTTCCTGCAGGACGCTCCCGATGCGGCCGTGGACATCCAGGTATTCAGCGACAACCCCGAACCCTATCGCCTGCTGCCGGTAAGCGTGCGCCCACTGGACGAAGCCACCCGCAAACGCTGGAGCGAACCTCACGGTTATCACTTTCGCACCAAGCACGTGGTGCTGCGCCAGGTGCTGCAGGAATCGCCGGTGGCGCTGCTGATCGACACCGACACGTTTTTTCACCGCTCGCCCATGGCCCTGTTCGAGCGCGTGCGGCCCGGCACCCTGCTGTGCAACGCCTTCTACACCAAGTACGGCGATAACCACGAAAGCATTCTCTACACCGCGCTTTACAAGCGCCTGCTCGATATGGGCGTGGCCGACGATGACATGATGACCCTCAACTCCGGCGTGATGGGCCTGACCCAGCAGGACGCGCACATTCTCGACCGCTCCATCGAGTTGATGGATGAGCTGTTTCCCCACGCCCAGGGTGCCTACACCCTGGAAGAGTTCTGCCTCTCCATTGCGGCCTATCGCACCGTCAACGTGCGCGAGTGCCCGGACCTGATCCACCATTACTGGAGCCGCAAGCAGCTGTTCCGCGCCAAGGTCAAGGCCTGGATCGCCAAGCACGCCGCTGCGCCCACCAGCGCGCTGGCCCTGGCCGACACCCGTCAGGTCTCCGCGCACCTGCCGCGCCCGCCGCGTTTGCAGCGCATGCTGTACAAGCTGATTACCCTGCTGCTGCCCAGGCACCAGCAGCAGTTCATTCGCGAAATCCTCTACGGTTGCTACGAACACGAAAACGAGTTCGACCAGGCCTGTGGCCCGGTTTGGTGGGACAAGGCGCGACAAAACCAGGAAGAACGCCAGAAGCGTCCGATTGACGCGCACCAGCTCGAACACTGGTTCGCCAACCCGGTGGTGCGCCTGATTCTCGGCGAGCGGCGCGCCGCGATCCACGCCCACCTGATGGACGCGCCAGCAAACTAAGGCCGCCCGCCAAAGCGCGTGCCAGAGCTTCTCTTTATGCCGGGAGCGACGTAACCTCAGGCAATGCCTGTCATTTTGAAGTTGCTGATTGCTGCGCTATTGACTTGCCTGAGCCTGGCCGCTCATGGCGAGAAATTGCGCATTGTCACCGAACCATGGGCGCCCTACGTCTACGACGACAACGGCAACATGCGTGGCCTGGACTATGAAACCACGGTGATCGTGTTCCAGCGCCTCGGTGTGGATGTGCAATGGCAGTTCCTGCCCTGGAAGCGCTGCCTGGCCATGCTTGAACAAGGCCATGCCGACGGCGCACTGGATATTTTCCACAGCCACGAGCGCGACGCCATGCTGCTCTACCCCGGCGAACCCTTGTCGCAAGTCGAGTTCGTGCTGTTCTACGCCAACGAACGTCCCCACCCCGCCAACACCCTCGACGACCTGCGCGGCCTGACCGTGGGCGTCTCGCCCGGCTACCTGTATGGCGAAGCATTCAGTGCGTCCGATGCCTTCGCCCGTGAACCCGCCCCCAGCCATGAAGCCAACTTCGGCAAGCTCATGCTGGGGCGCATCGACATGGTGGTCACTGACCGACGCGTGGGCCAGCATGTGATCAAGGCGTTGGGTCTGGAAGACAAGGTCAGCCAGGCACCGTTGGTAATCAGCCGCCAGCCGCAGTTTCTTGCCGTACGCCGTGGCGCGGGCATGGATTTGCTGGTCCAGCGCTTTGCCGCCGAGCTCAGGCGCTTCAAGCAAGAACCGGCCTACGCCGCCTTGAGCGCCAAATACGGCGGTATCTCTGCGCAAAAAGCCCCGATCAGCGCGTCCGAATACACCGTTGAGCAGCAGGAAAGCAGCGCACAGTGATTGCTCTGTTATACTCCGGCCTTTCCGCCAGGCTTACGCCCGGCCGCTCGGGTCTTGAAAAAGGCACCCAACCCCGCTACAGCGCAGCTTTGCAGCCCGCGCGAGCCGGTGGAGTGCCCGCCAGACACAGCAGGACCGGACGGGATTACGCTCCCCTAAGCGCCATTCACGCCCGGCAAGATTATCCCTTTGGGCCAAGCCCTAACTAAAACAGGATTACTCATGTCCTTTGCTTCCCTCGGTCTCTCCGAGGCTTTAGTCCGCGCCATCGAGGCAGCGGGCTATACCGAGCCTACTCCGGTGCAACAGCGGGCCATTCCCGCCGTGTTGCAAGGTCGCGACCTGATGGTTGCGGCGCAGACAGGTACCGGTAAAACCGGTGGTTTCGCCCTCCCGATTCTGGAGCGGTTGTTCCCCAACGGTCACCCGGACAAATCCCAGCGTCACGGCCCGCGCCAACCACGCGTACTGGTCCTGACCCCCACCCGCGAACTCGCCGCCCAAGTGCACGACAGCTTCAAGCTGTATGCCCGCGACTTGAAGTTCGTCAGCGCCTGCATCTTCGGCGGCGTCGGCATGAACCCTCAGGTTCAGGCCATGTCCCGTGGTGTCGACGTGCTGGTGGCATGCCCGGGTCGTTTGCTCGACCTGTGCGGCCAGGGCAGCGTCGATTTGTCCCACGTGGAAATCCTCGTGCTGGACGAAGCCGACCGCATGCTCGACATGGGCTTTGTCCATGACGTGAAAAAAGTGCTCGCCCGCCTGCCGGCCAAACGTCAGAACCTGCTGTTCTCGGCAACGTTCTCCCAGGACATCACTGCCCTGGCCGGCAAGTTGCTGCACAACCCGGAGCGCATCGAAGTCACGCCGCCCAACACCACGGTCGAGCGCATCGAACAACGCGTCTTCCGCCTGGCCGCCAGCCACAAGCGCTCGCTGCTGGCGCACCTGATCACCCACGGCGCGTGGGAACAGGTGCTGGTGTTCACCCGCACCAAGCACGGCGCCAACCGCCTGGCCGAGTACCTGGACAAGCATGGCCTCACCGCCGTTGCCATCCACGGTAACAAGAGCCAGAACGCACGCACCAAGGCCCTGGCTGACTTCAAGGCCGGTTCCGTACGCATCCTGGTCGCCACCGATATCGCCGCCCGCGGCCTGGACATCGACCAACTGCCGCACGTGGTCAACTTCGAGCTGCCCAACGTCGATGAAGACTACGTGCACCGTATCGGCCGCACAGGCCGTGCCGGTCGTTCGGGCGAGGCCATTTCCCTGGTCGCGCCGGACGAAGAAAAACTGCTCAAAAGCATCGAGCGCATGACCAAGCAGAAAATCGCCGACGGCGACCTGATGGGCTTCGATGCCAGCACCGTGGAGGCCGAAAAGCCAGAAGCGCGCGAGCGTCCGGACGTGCGTAACCCACGCAACCCACGCGGTCCGAAGGGCGATGGCCCGAACGGCGGCGGTGGTGGCGGTGGCCGTCGCGACAAGGGCAAGGACAAAGGCAAGGAAAAAACCGCGACCAGCAGCCGTGGCGAACGTCCGGCCCGCGAGCAGAAGCCACGTGAAGGCACTCCGGCCCGCGAACAGCGCCAGCCGAGCCAGCCGCCACGTGCTGCAGCCGATCGTGCTCCGGACGAATTCCTCGACGACGATGTGGATAACTTCGGTAACCGCGTCGACTACGTGCCACAGGCCAAGCCTGCACAAGGCCGTGGCCGTCGCCCAGGTGCCCCGGCACAAGGCGCAGGCGCAGCCGCTCCACGTGGCGGCCAGCCACAGGGCGCTCGTCAGAATGGCCCGCGCAACAGCAGCGGCGGCACCACCGGTACGCCGCCGGCCAAGCGCAGCGGCCCGCGTAACGGTGCACCGCGTGACGGTCAGGCCCGTCGCGAAGACTCGCGCAGCAACAACCGCCGCCCGGCCCGTGACGAGCAGCCACGTTCGTCCGAGCCAGCAGTGCAAAACCCGCGCGGCGGCCCGGCGCCGAAGATTATCCACAAGGAGTCGAAAGCGGATCGCTTCCCGACACCCGAGCAGTTGGATCAACTGCCTGGCCGTCCTCGTGGTGAGAAACCAGCGCTGCTGACCCGCAACCGCTGAGTTTGAAAGCGCCATAAAAAATGCCCCGCCTCTTTCGAGACGGGGCATTTTTTTTGCTTTTAAACTGTAGGAGCGAGCTTGCTCGCGAAGAACTTACAGACACCGCGTACATCCAGGTTTCACGCGTCATCGTTGACGTTTTCGCGAGCAAGCTCGCTCCTACATACCAAGCATTACTTCTGCTTCACGCCTTCCAGCGTGATGTCCAGGTCGACAGTCTGCGAAGTCGGGCCTGGGCCTTTCACGCCGAAGTCGTTCAGGTCGATCGTGGTCTTGGCATTGAAGCCGGCACGTTCGCCGCCCCATGGATCCTTGCCTTCACCGTTGAAGGTGGCCTTGAAGGTCACCGGCTTGGTCACGCCGTGGAAGGTCAGGTCGCCGGTCACGTCAGCGGTCTTTTCGCCGGTGGGTTTAACGGCGGTGGACACGAACTTGGCGTCGGCAAACTTGGCCACGTCGATGAAGTCTTTGCTGGCGATGTGCTTGTCACGTTCAGCGTGGTTGGACCACAGGCTGGCGGTTTTCACGTCGACGGCGATTTTGCTGGCTTCAGGCTTGGCCGCGTCCCAGCTGAAAGTGCCATCCCAGTCCTTGAAGGTACCGTGGATGTAGCTGTAGCCCAGATGGCTGATTTTCCAGTCGATGAAGGCGTGCTGGCCTTCCTTGTCGATCTTGTAGTCAGCAGCCATTACCTGACCGGCAGACAACAGGGCAGTACCGATTGCCAGAGCGGCGAGTGTCTTCTTCAACATGTTTTCTATTCCTTGTGAGTCGAGGTTGAACATCAGGCTTTGCGCCCCAGCATTCGCGTCAGGGTCGCATCACGATCGATAAAATGGTGTTTCAGTGCCGCCACGCCGTGCAAGCCGGCGAACACCACCAGCACCCAGGCCAGGTACAAATGCACCCAGCCGGCGGTATCTGCCTGGTCCGGTAGACCGGAAACCACGGCAGGAATTTCAAACAGACCAAACACCGGGATACCGACACCGTCTGCGGTGGAAATCAGGTAACCGGCAATCATCACGGCAAACAACCCGAGATACAGGAACGCGTGACCAAAAGCAGCGCCGATGCGGGTCAAGCGACTGTAGCTGGCCAACGGCGGCGGCGGCGGGCTGACCAGGCGCCAGACAATACGTACCAGCATGATGGCGAACAGCGTGATGCCAATGCTCTTGTGCAGGTCCGGCGCGTCTTTGCGCCAGGCGCTGTAGTAATCGAGGCCGACCATCCAGAGGCCCAGGGCGAACAATCCAAACACCACCAGGGCCACGCCCCAGTGCAGAACCATGCTGACCCAACCATAGCGGGCCGGTGAGTTGCGTAACTGCATGTACTTAATCCCGTAAGAACTGTGCCCAAGACTAGCGCTTTATCTATCGAATTAAAGCGGAAAATTTCGCTTCGAAATATCGAGAAAGGCGATCTGAAGGCTATGCATCATAAATTAACGAGGGATTAAGACTATTCCCTGGAAACGTGACAGACCGTCCTGCATTTACCGCGAATTTCCCCACAATGGCTTGTGACCCGCGCCACCATTGCATAGGCTTGCGCGATTGTTTCGCCTGTGCAGGTTGCAGGACCGCTTCGAGGAGATCACCGATGGGCTTGAATAACCAGTGGATGCAACGCGACCTCGCGGTGCTGTGGCATCCCTGCACCCAGATGAAAGACCACCAGCAACTGCCCCTTGTACCGATCAAGCGCGGTGAAGGCGTATGGCTGGAAGACTTCGAAGGTAAGCGCTACCTCGATGCGGTCAGCTCCTGGTGGGTCAACGTGTTCGGCCACGCCAACCCGCGCATCAACCAGCGCATCAAGGAACAGGTGGACCAGCTCGAACATGTGATCCTTGCCGGTTTCAGCCACCAGCCGGTGATCGAACTGTCCGAACGCCTGGTGGCGATGACGCCTGCAGGCCTGACCCGCTGCTTCTACGCTGATAACGGTTCGTCGTGCATCGAAGTCGCGTTGAAGATGAGCTTTCACTACTGGCTCAACCGTGGCCTGCCGGACAAGAAGCGCTTCGTCACCCTGACCAACAGCTACCACGGCGAAACCATCGCGGCGATGTCGGTGGGCGACGTGCCGCTGTTTACCGAAACCTACAAGGCGTTGCTACTCGACACCCTCAAAGTGCCGAGCCCTGACTGCTACTTGCGCCCCGAGGGCATGAGCTGGGAGGAGCACTCGCGCACCATGTTCCTGGCGATGGAACAGACCCTGGCCGAACACCACGACAGCGTCGCCGCCGTGATCGTCGAGCCGTTGATCCAGGGCGCTGGTGGCATGCGCATGTATCACCCGGTGTACCTCAAGCTGCTGCGCGAAGCCTGTGATCGTTATGGTGTGCACCTGATCCACGACGAAATCGCCGTGGGCTTTGGTCGAACCGGCAGCATGTTCGCCTGCGAACAGGCCGGCATCCGCCCCGACTTCCTGTGCCTGTCCAAGGCCCTGACCGGCGGCTACCTGCCGCTGGCCGCCGTGGTCACCACCGATGACGTGTACGACGCCTTCTACGACGACTACCCGACCCTGCGCGCCTTCCTGCACTCCCACAGCTACACCGGCAACCCGCTGGCGTGCGCGGCAGCGTTGGCGACCCTGGATATCTTCGAAGAAGACAACGTGATCGAAAACAACAAGGCCCTGGCCCAGCGCATGGGCAGCGCCACGGCCCATCTGGTGGACCACCCGCACGTGTCGGAAGTGCGCCAGACTGGCATGGTGCTGGCCATTGAGATGGTGCAGGACAAGGCGACCAAGACCCCCTACCCCTGGCAGGAACGCCGAGGCCTGAAGGTGTTCGAGCATGCCCTGGAGCGTGGCGCGTTGTTGCGACCGCTGGGCAGCGTGGTGTATTTCCTGCCGCCGTATGTGATTACGCCGGAGCAGATTGATTTCCTTGCCGAGGTTGCGAGTGAAGGCATCGATATCGCCACCAACAGCAAGGTCAGCGTTGCCGTGCCGAAGGATTTTCACCCAGGTTTCCGTGATCCGGGATAGTGTCCAAAATCCCTGTAGGAGCGAGCTTGCTCGCGAAGGTATTCCAGGCACATTACGGCGTCGGGTATACGTTTTTCGCGAGCAAGCTCGCTCCTACAGGAAGACAGAACGTGTGTATGCATAATTTTTCCAGAGAACAGAAATGAGACTGTCCCGCTTTTTCACCGACACTCCGCTGAGCCTCGGCGACCTTGAGCTGCCCGAAGCCCAGGCGCATTACATCAGCCGCGTGCTGCGCATGAGCGAAGGCGACGCCGTGCAACTGTTCGACGGCTCCGGCCAGGAGTTTCTCGGCAGCCTGCTGGAAGTCGGTAAAAAACGCGTCACCGTGCAACTGACGCAACGCTTCAACGGCCAGGCCGAATCGCCGCTGCACATCCACCTGGGGCAAGGCCTTTCCCGGGGCGAACGCATGGATTGGGCGATCCAGAAAGCCACCGAACTGGGCGTCAACGCCATCACCCCGATTTTCAGCGAGCGCTGCGAAGTGCGCCTCAAGGACGAACGCGCCGACAAACGCCTGCTGCACTGGCGCCAGGTGGCGATCAGCGCCTGTGAGCAATGCGGGCGTTCAACGGTGCCGGTGATTCACCCGCCGCTGTTGCTGGCGGACTGGTTGAAACAGACAGAGGCGGATTTGAAGCTGGTGCTGCACCCGGTGGCCGAGCCGATGGTCAGCCATGCCAAGCCTTCAAGCCTGGCCTTCCTGATCGGCCCTGAAGGCGGTTTGACCGACGGCGAAGTCGACACCGCCCAAGGCGCCGGCTTCCACGCCGCCCGCCTCGGCCCACGGGTTCTGCGCACTGAAACCGCGCCGGTGGTGGCGCTGTCCGTGGCTCAGCAATTGTGGGGCGACTTCTAACCCTCCCAGTGATCGTTCCCACGCTCTGCGTGGAAATGCCGCCTGTAACGCTCTGCGTTACGACGTTAAATGCGGACGCGGAGCGTCCAGGGATGCATTCCCACGCGGAGCGTGGGAACGATCTTGATGTTCAGGCGGCGCAGGGCGTCAGGCCCTGCATATCAATGGAAGGCGTGCGCTGATCGATGAGTTCGGCCAGCAGCTGGCCGCTGCCGCAGGCCAAGGTAAAGCCAAGGGCGCCGTGGCCAAGGTTCAGCCACAGGTTGCGATAGCGACTTGCACCGATCAGCGGCACCCCCGTCGGCGTGGCCGGGCGCATGCCGGCCCATTCGACTGCGTGGGTGTAGTCACCGGCCAGCGGGAATGTCTCCAGGGCCTGACGCTTCATCAGGGCCAGACGTTTGGGCTCAAGTCGACTATCGAACCCAACGATATCCACCATGGCGGCGACCCGCAGTTGGTGACCGATGCGCGCGTAGACGATCTTGCGGTCATAATCGGTGATGCTCAGGTTCGGCGCCCGATGCTGCGCGCCAATCGGCACACTCAGGCTATAGCCCTTGAGCGGATACAGCGCCAGCGCCAAGCCCGGCAAGCCCAAGTCGGCGCTGCGATGCCCGGCCGCCAGCACCAGTTGCTCCACCGGCATCACTTCGCTGCCCAACTCGATGGCCTGCACTGCGCCGTCGGCATGGCGGATCCCGGTGACCTTGCGCCCGAGCCTAAACGTGCAGCGCCCCGAAGCCTCCAGCCGCGCTGCCAGCCGTTGGCAGAAGGCATGGCAATCGGCGACCTCCTCGTTCGGCGTGTAGATACCGCCAACGAAATCACCCGCCGCCAATGCCGGCTCCAGCCGCGCGCAATCGCCCATGGACAGCACCTGCTGCTGCAACATGTCGGTGACCTTGCTGCGCGCATGCTCGAAGCTATTGGCATTACGAAACGTCACCAGCTTGCCGTTGCGTCGCCAATCGAAACCTTCCAGGCGGTCATCGATGCGCCACTGCTGCAAGGTTGCCTGGCTCAGGGATGCCAGGCGCAACAAGTGCGCGGCATTGCGCTTATTCACCGAACCCCGGCAGGCGGCCATAAAGGCTGCCATCCAGCACCATTGCCGGGGGTCGAGCCGTGGGCGCAATTTCAACGGTGAGTCACCGCGCAGCAACCAGCCAATCGCCTGCAGCGGCACGCCGGCATCCGCCAACGGCGCCACATAGCGATAGGACAACTGCCCGCCGTTGGCGAAGCTGGTTTCGCTGCCCAGGCTGTCGCGCGCGTCGATCACCGTCACCGCATGGCCTGCACGCACCAGCGCATACGCGCTCGCCAAGCCGATCACTCCACCGCCGATGATGCAAACCTGTGCAGCCATGCCAACCTCCGCCGTTGATTCAAGAAGGCTCAAGCCTAGAGGCAGGTGACAGCTCACCGACAATGAATAAAGATGGGTCACCTATAAATAAAGGTTATGGACTCGTCATGCGCTTGCGTCATATCGAAATCTTCCAGGCCATCCGCCAGACGGGTTCCATCAGCGCCGCCGCGCAGTTGCTGCATGTCTCGCAACCGGCGGTGACCAAGGTGTTGCAGCACGCCGAATTGCAGTTGGGCTTTGCGCTGTTCCTGCGGGTACGCGGCAAGTTGCAGCCCACGCCCGAAGCGCTGGCACTGGAAAGCGAAGTCGAGAAAGTCACCGCGAGCCTGCAAGCCGTAAGGCGCCTGGCCAACAGCTTGCGCCGCGAACCTGGGCAGAGTATTCGCATCGGCGCGATTCCGACGCTGGCGCTGTCGCTGCTGCCGCCGTCAGTCCTGGAATGGAAGCGCGATTACCCGGACATGGCCTGCGAACTGTCCAGCGACCATAGCCGCGAACTGGTGCAGAAGCTGTTGATGCGCGAGATCGACCTGGCACTGACGCTCAACTTCTCCGGCCATCCTGGGCTGACTACCCAAGTGCTGGCCAACGGTGTACTGGTGGCGCTGGCGTCCAAAGGCTATTGGCCGGATGCCGAACGGCATCAGCCCTTGCCGTTGGCCGAGCTGGCCGGAGCGCCGTTGATCGGCCTGTCCAGCGCCGACCCGCTGGCGGCGAAGCTGGGCAGCTACCTGGAAAATATCGACCCGCCGCCACGGGTGACGATCTCGGTGCAAACCTATTCCCTGGCGCGTGCGATGGTCGAATCCGGCGCCGGCCTGACCGTGATCGATCCGTTCACCGCGCTGGGTGCCTCAACGGCCACCACCCAGATCCGCACGCTCACCCCACCGCTGCCCATCACCCTCTACGCCCTGACCCGCGCCAACGAGCCACCGCCGCATATGCTGGCCAAGCTGCTGGAGATTTTCGGCAGTCGCGCCTGTGAATTGCTCGACCGCCTCTAAGAACACCCCAGGCCCACTGTGGGAGGGGGCTTGCCCCCGATAGCGGTGTGTCAGCCAGATAATTTATATCTGACAGAAAGCTATCGGGGGCAAGCCCCCTCCCACATTCGATCTTCGCTGCTTTGAGCACTGACTGACATTAGGGCTTGCCCCCTATTACACTCAAAGCACGTAATGCATGATCGCCACAAAATGCAGCAGGCTGCCGCCAATCACAAACAAATGCCAGATCCCATGGGAGTGCCGCAGGCGGTCCTCCAACGCAAAAAAGATAATGCCCACGGTGTACAACACCCCGCCCGACGCCAGCCAGATAAACCCTGCGGTGCCCAGCGCGGCGAGCAGCGGCTTGACCGCCACCAGCACGATCCAGCCCATCACCGCATAGATCACGATCGACAGGATGCGCGCCTCGGAGCGCGGCTTGATCTCCTGCAAAATGCCGATCACCGCCAGCCCCCACACAATCCCGAACAGCGTCCAGCCCCACGGCCCGTGCAGCGTCACCAGGCAAAACGGGGTGTAGCTGCCGGCGATCAACAGGTAGATCGAAAAGTGATCGACCTTCTGCATGATCTCTTTTCGCCGCCCCCGCACGCTGTGGTACACCGTCGAGGCGCTGTACAGCACGATCAGCGTAAAGCCATAAATCGCCACGCTGACGATCTTCCAGGGGCTGCCATCCAGGCTCGCCACCACCAACATCCACACAGCGCCCATGCACGCCGCGACAGCACCGAGCAAATGGCTCCAGGCGTTGAATCGTTCTCCGTGGTACATCTGTCACCGACCTCCTGTAACTCCAAGCACACGTGGACAAGCGTCCAGCCTTGCGCATCAGAGTGCAAGCGCGTTATGACGTTCCGACGACGCCGCGCCGTTTTGCGGGCACAATCGAGGGCATGCGAACCAGAGCCACGGCCATGTTGATCGACGAAGAATTCACCCTCAAAAAGCTGGAAATCTTCCTGGCATTCATGCGCACCGGCAACCTGGCCCGCGCCGCTGCCGAATTGCAGACCAGCAACGTCAGCGTGCACCGCGCCATTCATTCGCTGGAAAATGCCCTGCGCTGCCCGCTGTTCAAACACGAGGGCCGCAACCTGACGCCGCTGGAAAGCGCCTACGTACTCGAAGAGCGCGCGCAGAAGCTGGTGGCCGACGTGGTCGACAGCGTGCGCCTGACCCGCGAAGCCGCCGGTTTCTCCGCCGAACGTTTCAAGCTCGGCTCGCTGTATTCGCTGACGGTCAAGACCGTGCCGCAATTGATCATGGGCCTGAAAATCCGCCGCAGCGAACTGAATATCGACCTGATCCTGGGCTCCAATTTCGACCTGCTCTACAAGCTCAAGAACATGGAGGTGGACGCGATCCTTATCTCCCTGGATGAGCACGCCAACGACCCCGACTGCGAACAGATCGCGCTGTTTACCGACGACATTTTTCTCGCCACTCCGGCCGAATCACCGTTCGACCGCGAGCAGGAAATTGACCTGGCCGATGTGCGCGACGCCACCTTCATCACCCTCACCCAAGGCTTCGCCACCCATCAGGATGGCAACCGGGTATTCAAGCAGGCGGGGTTCGAGCCCAAGGTGGCGATGCAGGTCAATGACATCTTCACGCTGCTGAGCATGGTCAGCTCGGGGGTGGGTTATGCGCTGTTGCCGGGGCGGATCGCGGCGGTGTACGAGAACCGCGTGAAGCTGATACCGCTGCAGCCCAGGTATCGGTTGCAGCAGCATATCGGCGTGGTGTTCCTGAAGGCCAAGGAGCGCGATCCGAACTTGCTGGCGTTGTTGGCGGAGTGTCGGATGTATGCCAATCGCCAGGCTTGAGATCGCTATCGGGGGCAAGCCCCCTCCCACACTTGACCGAGTTCCACCATGAGAATGCGGTCAACATGTGGGAGGGGGCTTGCCCCCGATGAGGCCAGTGCAGACCCCACACATTCCGAATGTCAGCCCACCAACCCACGCACAATGAAGTACAGCAACGAAGGCCCAAGCAGGCAGCCCAACCCGGTATGAAACGTCGCCGTCAGCGCGCCATACGGCACCAAACGGCGATCCGTCGCCGCCAGCCCGGCCGTCACCCCGCTCACGGTGCCGGCCAGGCCCCCGAACACCATCGCCGAACGCGGGTTGTCCAGGCCCATCCAGCGCGCCGCCACCGGCGTGCCGACCATCACCAGGATCGCCTTGATCAACCCGGTGGCAATCGACAGCGCCATCACATCCGAGGTCGCGCCAATCGCCGCGCCGGTCACCGGGCCGACGATGTAGGTCACGGCGCCCGCGCCGATGGTGGTCATGCTGACCGCATCGCGATAGCCGAAGGCCCAGGCCATGCTCGCACCGACGATGAACGGCAAGATTGTGCCCAGCATCAGGGCAATCACCCCGATCATCCCGGCTTTGCGCGCCTCGGTGGCCTGCACTTCAAACGCCGTGGCAACGATGGCGAAATCCCGCAACATCGCGCCGCCCATCAGGCCGATACCGGAGAACAGTGCCAGGTCCGCCAGGCCCTTCTGCCCGCCCGTGATGGTGCCGCCTACCCAGGCCAGCACCAGGCCGATGACGATGGCAATCGCCGAGCCATGGATGCGCCCGAACGTCAGGCGCTTGGACAGCACCACCGAAATCCACATCACCACGCCCACAAAGGCGAACGCGGTGATCAGGCCATTGTGCTGCAAACCTTTTTCGATGAGGTCCCACATATCAGCGGCCTCCTGCAGCGAGGGTCAGCGGCTCTTCGGGCGGCAAAGGCTCGCCCCTGTGCGTGCGGCTGATCAGGGCAATGGTGCAACCACACACCACCACCGAACCGATGGCCGCCAGCACCGCCACCGGGCCGCCGTGCAAGGCGGTGACCACGTTCTGCTGCGCGGCCATCGCCACCACCACGGGGATATACATGGCGCCCCAGAAGCCCACGCCCATCTCGCAATCCTTGGTCATGCCGCCGCGCTTTTGCATCCACAACCGCGCGCAGATCAGCAGGATCATCGCGATGCCCACGCCGCCCACATTGGATTTGACCCCCAGCAACACGCCGAGCATGTCGCCCATGATCACGCCCGCGAGCGTGCAGATCGCCAGCAATGCCACACCGTAAATAATCATTGTTGTTGTCCTCAAAGTGCTCGTTCGAAATTGTTGTTGTTGTGCTTCGAAAGCCTTGGGTCGTGCTTTATCGGTGGCGGCGCTCCTCCTCTTGCAGCAGGGCCTGCAAGGTATCCAGGCGCGCGCCCTCGCAGGCGATCACCGTGCCTTGTTCGAAGACGCGGCGGGAAAGGCCGGTGAGCACCGCGCCCGGTGGCAGTTCGATCTGCAGACGCACACCACGCTCGTAGGCGCTTTGCACGGTGCCGCGCCAGTCGACGACGCGGCACATGTTGAAGGCCAGGTCATCGCGCAGTTGCTCAGGGTTGTGGATAGGCCGCGCGCGGGTGCTGCTCAGGTAAGTGATGCGCGGCGCCTTGAGCGGGACGAAGGCCTGGGCGAGGACCCTGGCCGGTGCGTCCAGCAAGGCGCAATGGGACGGCACGCTGACCGCCAGGCGCCTGGCGATGCCGTTGCCCTTGATGCGTTCTGCAACACGCTGCATCGCCGCGTCGCTGCCGGCAATGACCGTCTGGTTATCGGCATTGATATTGGCCAGGTACACCGGGGTCTGTGGGCTGTGGATTTCGGCGAGCAATGTTTCGACGGTGGATAACTGCGGGCCGATGATCGCGGTCATCCCGTAGCCCTGTGGATAAGCGCTTTGCATCAGTTCGCCGCGCAGGCTGACGAGTTTGATGGCATCGGCAAAGTCCAGTGCGCCGGCGATGACGGCAGCGGGATAGGCGCCGATGGACAGGCCCGCCACGTAGTCCGGTGTGTGCTGCAACAGACGCGCATGCGCCACGCCAGCCATCAACAGGCAAAGCTGGACGGCGCGCGTCGATTCAAGGGCCTGTGCCGAATCGAGCCGGCGCACGTCTTCACCCAGGGCAGCGCTGGCCTCGTCGAGGACGTCGACGGGCAGCGACTGGAGCATGCCGACTCGCTGGGCGCCCTGCCCCGGAAACACCAACAGGCTGCTCATGCCACGGCCTGCCAGGGGTCGACTACGAGGTGCGCGCCGTTGGCCGTTTTCAGCAGCACCCGGCGTGATGCACCCGCCCATTCGCGCAAGGCGACAGCGCCGAAGGAGGTTTGCAGTTGCAGGTCGACGCTGCACGGTGCGCTATCGAGCATCGCCAATAACGCGTGCGCCTGGTGACGCTCAAGCGGCTCGGGGGTGCGCAGGATCAAATCCAGATCGCTCGCGGCATGCAATGCTTCGATGCCGCTGGCCAATTCGAATCCGGCACTGCCGCTGACGCCCCAGTCGTTATGCGCCAACAGCGGCCGCAGTTGATCAAGTGCCCGCAGCGCCGGCACATCCCGTGGCGAGGTCACGTCCCGCAGGGCTTCGGGGACCACACGCCGTTGTACCGCGGCAATCGGCATCTGCGCGGCAAACCGCTGCTCACGCAAACGTCCCCGTACACCGACCGCCACATGGCCCGGCGCGACGACGGCGCGACGCACCACCACCGGATGGCCGGCGCTGAGCGCATCCACCACCCAGCCAGGCGCATCGGCGGGCAGATGGGCCGGGGTCATGCCCCAGAGCAAGTCGTGAGCGTTCACCATTGCTCCCGCAACAGTTGGCGTACGTGGCTGGACGCCGCACGATTGGACGCCCCCAGGCGCCCGCTCAGATCGGCGGTATCGATATCCTTGATCGCATTCATCAGGCAATCGCTGACCCGTGCCACGTCGTCTGCCGTGGGTTGTTCAATCTGGCTGACCGTCAGCGTCTCCCAGAGCAGCCCAAGGCTGGCATAACTGTCGATGTCATACGCCATCGGTGGCACGCTGGCAGCCAGGGCTTCGAGTTCTTCGACGCTGCGCAGGGTGACCCGCGCCGCCGAGGCCTTGCCCATGGCATGCACCATCACGCCGGGGTCGCGCAGGGCAATCAGGCGATTGGCCTGGTAACCGTGAGCGAGGAACGCGCCGGACATGGCCTTGCCCACCAGCAGCGCAATCACCGGGTGTCCGGCGAGACGGGCACGGGCGTAGCTGTCGGCGGCGGCGGCCAGGGCTTGATGGATGCCGAGGGCTTCTTCGCGACGACCGTAGGCTTGGCTGGGCACATCGACGATGGCGATCAGCGGGCGTTTGTCACCCCTGGCAATAGCGTCATCGACGGCCTTGGCGAGCCCCCAGCCTTCCAGCAAACCGACTTCGCCATTGCGTGCGCGCGGGAAGCGGTTGTTCGGGTCGGTGACCACGGCGAGAAAACGCACGCTCTGGCCGTTCAACTGGCCATCGGCGATCCTGAGCGAGTCAGGCAAGCCTTGCACCCGCGTTGCGCCGGCGCTTAGCGCGTTAAACCACTGCAAACCTCTCATGGGCGTTCTCCCTGATACAGCGCGCGCACCGTCGCCGGCTCGATTTGCGCTGTCGTATCCAGTTCGGCCAGGCGCGCCAGATAAAAATCAGCGCGGCGGCTACGCTGTTGTTCGGGCGCGCCTTGCTGCAACAGCGCGCTGACGGTCTGCTGGATCTGCGCCACATCGTCGGCCACATAACGGTCGGCCAACCCGCTGTTGAAGCGCTGTTCGCCACCCGTAAGGCTCCAGATAAACGGCCGGTCGCGGGAGTCGTATTCGGCCAACCCGGCTTCCTGCTCGATCACCTGCGGGCCATTCAAGCCCAGGCGCGCTTCACGGGTGACCACCAGATAGCTGCACAACCCTGCGGCGATGGACATGCCGCCGAAGCAGCCGACACTGCCCGCCACCACGCCGATTACCGGCTGGTACTGGCGCAGGTCGACAATCGCCGCGTGGATATCGGCAATGGCGGCCAGACCCAGGTTGGCTTCCTGCAGGCGTACGCCGCCGGTTTCCAGCAGCAGCACGGCGCGGGTCGGGATGCCGTTGCGGTTATCTTCAGCGGCCAGTTCCAGCGCTCCGGCGATCTTCGCGCCGCCGACTTCACCGAGGCTGCCGCCCTGGAAGTTACCTTCGATGGCGGCAATCACTACCGGCAGACCGGCAACGCTGCCTTTGGCGATGACCACCCCGTCATCCGCCTGGGGCACCACGCCCTGGCGGCTGAGCCACGGCGACATGACGCGTTGAAACGGGTCGATCAGCTCGCGAAAGGTGCCGGCATCCAGCAACGCCTTGGCGCGCTGCCGAGCACCGAGTTCAACGAAGCTGTGTTTGTTGAGCCAATCAGTCATGGCCGATCTCCTCGAAGCCTTGCTCCAGGCGCAAACGCACCACACCGGGCGTGGCGCCAAAATCGTGGATATCAATGTTCAGGGCCGGCGGCGTCTGCTCCTGGAAAATGCGTTCGAACAGGTGCTGCCAACGTTGCTCGGCGCCGTTCACCGAGGTCTGTACCTGGATGGTAAGCGTGCCGGCGGTGCCCGGTTCCAGCAGCACTTCAAGGTCGCCGGAGCCGACGCACCCCACCAGCGCACGGCCTTTTGGCGGCTGCCCGGCGGGGAATTCAAAGGATAAAGTCTCCATCACAACGCTCCGTCGAGGCGGTCGATAAACAGGCAGGCGGCCAACAGGTCGGCGGCGCCGCCGGGGGAGGCATTCAGGGCCAGCAGTTGTTGGTCCAGCGCGTGCAACTGGCGGCGACCGGCGAGGGTTGCGCTGCCGCCGGCGTCAAGCACGGCCTGGGCGCCCTGTTGCATGGCAGTCAGGCCGTCGTAGCCTGCGCGGTAGAGCACGCAGGTGTCGGCCAGCTCGGTCATGATCGCGAGCAAGGCGTCCAGGCGGGCGTTCTGTTCTCCGGCGTTTTGCTGGCGGCTCTTGTGCAGTTGCGGCAGGCCGCGTTGCATCACCGAAGGGAAGCCCAACTGTGCTTCTTGGCGGGCACCGCGTGCGCCGTAGCGTTGGGCGACCTGGGCGCCGTGGCTCAGGGGTTGCGGGGCGAAGCGATCATCGAGCAGAGCCAGTTTGGCTGCGGTCAGGGTTACGGTTCGTGGTTGCAGGGCCGCTGCTGCGGTGAGCAAGCCAAGGGCCCAGATCGCGCCGCGATGGGTATTTACGCCGTGGGTGGTGATGAGCATCGCTTGCTCGCCCTCACGACCTATACGGCCGAGCGCTTCACGCAGGGGCACACCGACTTCACCGAACTCAAGGGCGGCCTCGGCCATTTCCTTGAACATCGGCCACAACGACAGCGCCGAGGCGTGCATCAGGCCCAGGTGCAAATCGGTGTGAGCGCCGTTGCCGCGCCGGTCCACCAATGCGGGTTTGGGTGAGAGATCGGCTTCATCGATCAGCGCATCGACCGCCCTATCCGCCAGGCGATCGGCCAGGCTCACTTCATGCAGTTTGAGGGCGCGCATCTACCAGCTCCTGAATTTGGCGGGTGGGTTGTACAGGCCGCCGGACCAGTCCACCAGGTCCGCCACGCTCTTGGCGGCCAACAGCTCGCGGGTGGCGTCGGTGCGACGAATGCCCAGGTCTTCGGGCAGCGCAATCAAGCCTTCGCGGCGCATGCGGGCGGTGTCCTTGGGGTTGTGGCGCATACCGATGGCGGTGACCCCGGCGACGGCAGCGATCATTGCCTGGCGTTCTTCCAGGGAGCGCGCCTTGTACAGGTAGGCGATGCCTTCTTCGGTGAGCAGGTGGGTGACGTCGTCGCCGTAGATCATGATTGGCGCCAGGGGCATGCCGCTTTTGCGCGCCACTTCCACCGCGTCGAGGGTGTCGACGAAGGTCGGTTTGCCGCCTTCCTGGAAGGTCTCGACCATTTGCACGACGAGTTTTTTGCCGCGTTCGAGCAAGGCTTCGGGCGCATCATCGTGGCGCATGTCCAGCCAGGCCGGTGTGCCGTGGCGGCGACCGCGTGGGTCGTGGCCCATGTTCGGCGCGCCGCCGAAACCGGCGAGGCGGCCACGGGTCACGGTGCTGGAATGGCCGTCGCCGTCCACTTGCAGGGTGGCGCCGATAAACAGGTCCACGGCGTACTGGCCGGCCAGTTGGCAGAACATGCGGTTGGAGCGCATCGAGCCGTCGCGGCCGGTGAAGAACACATCCGGGCGTGCGGCGATGTAGTTTTCCATGCCCAGTTCAGTGCCGAAGCAATGCACGCTTTGCACCCAGCCGCTTTCAATCGCCGGGATCAGCGTGGGGTGCGGGTTGAGGGTCCAGTTGCGGCAGATCTTGCCCTTCAGGCCCAGGGATTCGCCGTAGGTGGGCAGGATCAGTTCGATGGCGGCGGTGTTGAAGCCGATACCGTGGTTGAGCGACTGCACATTGTGTTTTTCGTAGATGCCACGGATCGCCATCATCGCCATCAGCACGTGTACCGGCTTGATGTGACGCGGATCACGGGTGAACAGCGGCTCGATATAGAACGGCTTGTCGGCCACCACCACGAAATCCACCCAACTGGCGGGGATGTCCACGCGCGGCAAGTCGGTGACGTCGTCCACCAATTGGTTGACCTGCACGATCACGATGCCATCGCTGAAGGCAGCGGGTTCGATCAGCGCGGGGGTGTCTTCGGTGCTGGCGCCGGTGTAGATGTTGCCGGCGCGGTCGGCCATGAAGCCGGCCGAAAGCACCACGTTGGGAATCAGGTCCACCACCAGGCGCGCATAGAGTTCGATGTAGGTATGGATCGCGCCGATTTCCAGCAGGCCGTCTTCGAGCAACTGGCTGATGCGCAGGGATTGGGTGCCGGCAAAGGAGAAATCCAGCTTGCGTGCGATGCCTTTTTCAAACAGGTCCAGGTGCTCGGAACGCCCGACGCTGGGCATGATCATGTGCAAATCGTGGAGCTTGGCCGGGTCGGCCTTGGCCAGGGAGCGCGAGAGGAAGTCGGCCTGCTTCTGGTTGTTGCCCTCCAGTACCACACGGTCGCCGGGAAGGATCAAGGCTTCAAGGGCCTCGACGATCTTGTCACTGGGCAACACCGCCCCGTCTGCATACTGTTTGACCAGCCCGAGCCGCCGCTGCTTCTCGTCGCGCCGCCGCGTCCAGCGCGAGTCGGGGGTGATGGTTGTTGTCATGGTTGCTCCACGGGGGGTTGCTGTCGTGGGCTGTACCTTAGGAGTGAATGTGGAGGCTATCAATCAAGCAGGGCAGCAAACCATTACGCCTGGAGTAACAAAGATAAAAATGTGGGAGGGGGCTTGCCCCCGATTGCGGTGGGTCAGCTAATAGATATGTGGCTGATACACCGCTATCGGGGGCAAGCCCCCTCCCACATTTGCTCAGTGGCGCCTGTTAGATAGCGGTCCCAATCAAGGACCGATCAGTCCCTATTTGGGACCGCTTTAAAATTCCGGCGAAGGACTGACTTGCTCCAGCGCTCTATCGACCAGCAACTGCCCCAACTCTGCCATCTGCTGAATTCCAAGCATGATGGCGCGCTGGGAGGTGTCCAGATCGAAGGCCAGGGTGCAGGTAAGCGCGTTGAGGGAGGACAGGGTTTCGCTGGCGTTGACCAGCAGGGTTTCGGTGTTTTGGTGAGGGTTTACGGTGAAGAGGGGTGGATTGGGGGTAGGTTTGATCATGATGAAACTCCTAAACAGTCAGTAAGGAGCGCCACCGTTCGCTTGCACGCGAATGAGGGTGGCGACCGTGCGCAGGTGTGCAAGACCGGGCCTGTTTAGGACACCCAGCAGGTCCGAAGACCTCCTGCGCGCAGCCGCCATAAAGCAGCGAGCACAAAAAACGCCCGTGGTTGGCTGGGCGTTCGTACGCCTAAACAGTTTCGTCGGACTTGCACGTCCGTGTCACCGTTTTTTGCGATGACGTGACGAAGACTAGGCGCGCGGACTTCTCACCACAAGTTCATGCATGGCCCAAAATCTTGCGGGAAAAATCCGAAGGCCACACCCAATGTCATCCTTCCGATAGGCAGCAAAGAATGCTCCGACAGGCTTTTCAGGTTGTTGCTCGGAACTCGCCTCTCTAGTCTTTCCCATCCGAAAAGTGGTAACTGGCGCATCATTTTTCGGATGTTCGACGACCAGGTCGAACTGGTCGACTATCTTGACTACCACTGAGTAGAGGTATTGATATGGGTATGCACAACCCACCTCACCCAGGTGAAATATTGCTTGAAGATGTAATTCCTGCCTTGGGCATTACCATTACTGAAATGGCACGACGTCTTGGCTTCGCCCGCGAGACTTTTTCAAGGATTTGCATGGCCACGCCCCGGTCAGCCCGGACCTCGCCGTCCGGTTGGAACGGGCCGGTGTGAGTACAGCCCAGTTATGGTTGTCGATGCAGAGTGCCTACGACTTGTGGCAGGCCGAGCATCGGGAGCAGCCGGTGATTGAGCGGTTTGCGCGGATTGATTGAGAATGGAGAAAGTGGGAGGGGCTTACCCCCCATAGCAGTGGGTCAGCTAACACATTTCTGGCTGATACACCGCTATCGGGGGCAAGCCCCCTCCCACATTTGATAGCAGCCCCCGAGAAGTTCATGCACAGCCCGACATCTTGCAGGAAAATTCCGAAGCCACCCGCAGTCTGTCAAACACCGATACTTTAATGTGGGAGGGGGCTTGCCCCCGATGGCAGTGGGCAAGCCAGAGATTTATCAACTGACACTCTGTCATCGGGGGCAAGCACCCTCCCACAGTCGATCTTCATAGGTCTCAAGCTCAAGCCAGGCCGGACTCGGCCAGCAGCGCTTCAAGCCCCATCAGGTCCGGCACCTTCGCCACATGCTCGCCCACCTGCACCGCCGCCAGTTCCAGCGGGCACAGCGGTACGTCCACGTAGCTCAATTCGCTGTCGAGTTTGTACGAGCGCGGAATGCCCTGGATCACCACTGCGATGAACTTAAGCGTCGGCCGCCCGCCCAAGGTGTTCAACACCACGATCCTGGAGCGTTCGCCGGTCACGCTGGCTTCGCCGCACACGGCTTCGAAGCTGATCAAGGGTATGTGCCGATCCCGCCAGGTGACTTCGCGCAGGTACCACGGCGGTGCATCGCTGGCCGGTTCGCCGCGCTGGAAGTCGATCAGTTCGGCCACCGCGACATTCGGCAGGATCAGGTGACGATCAGCCAACGGCAGCAACAGCCCGGTGAGTTGGCTCGCGCGGTGGTCAAGCATGGGACTTGCTCCAATAAGCGATGCTCTCGAGCAATACCGACTCCTGGTACGGTTTGCCGAGGTAGTCGTTGACGCCGATGGCCATGGCGCGGTCGCGGTGTTTCTGGCCGGTGCGCGAGGTGATCATGATGATCGGCAGGCGCATCAGGCGCGGGTCGTTGCGCACCTGGATCGCCACTTCAAAACCGTCCATGCGCGGCATTTCGATGTCGAGCAGCATCAGGTCCGGGGTGTGTTCTTCGAGCAGGGCAAGGGCGTCGATGCCGTCCTTGGCGGTCAGCACGTTCATGCCGTTGCGCTCCAGCAGGCGGCTGGTGACTTTGCGCACGGTGACCGAATCGTCCACCACCAGCACCAGCAGCGGGCGCTTTTTCAGCGGGTCGTTGAGGGTCAGTGGCGTGTCCACCGACTGCGCCGGCAACGCCGGTGGTCGCGCGCGGATGTGCGCCAACAGGTCGATAATCAGCACCACGCGCCCATCGCCCAGGATCGTCGCGCCGGACAAGCCCTGCACCCCGGCAAACTGCGGCCCCAGGCCCTTGACCACGATCTCGCGCGTCCCTGCCATGGCATCCACATGCACCGCCACATGCCGCTCGTTGCACTGCATCAGCAACACCGGCACCGGCTGGTACTGGCCGAGCAGCTTGGGACGACTGACGGTGTGCAACAGGTCGCCGAGGTAAAACAGTTCGTAGCGTTGGCCGGCGTATTCATAGCGCGGCGGGTCCTGCTGGTAGTGCCCGGCCAATTCATGGGGCAGCACACGCACCAGGCCCTCAATGGTATTGAGCGCAATCGCGTATTGATCGTCCGCGCATTGCACCATCAGGGCCCGATTGACCGACACGGTAAACGGCAGGCGAATCCTGAAATGCACGCCCACGCCCGGGATCGAGTCGATCACCATCGAGCCACCGAGCTGGCGCACTTCCTCATGCACCACGTCCATGCCCACGCCGCGTCCGGAAATCTGGGTGATCTTTTCCGCCGTGGAAAACCCCGGTTGCAGGATGAACTGCAGCACGTCGCGGTCGCTGATCTCTTGATCGGGGTCGAGCAGGCCGCGCTTGATCGCCTTGCGGCGCACGGCTTCAAGGGGCACCCCCGCGCCGTCGTCGCGCATGTCGAAGACGATATCGCCGCCTTCGTGGGTCAGGTCCAAGGTGATGCGGCCCTTCTCTGGCTTGCCCGCCTGCAGGCGCACCTCGCGGGACTCAAGGCCATGGTCGACGGCGTTGCGCAGCATGTGTTCCAACGGCGCCGCCATACGCTCCAGCACGTTGCGGTCCATCTCGCCCTCGGCATTGCCGATCACGAATTCCACGTCCTTGCCCAGCTCATCGGCTACCTGGCGCACGATGCGCTTGAGGCGCGGCAGCATGCGCTCGAACGGCACCATGCGCGTGCGCATCAGGCCTTCCTGCAATTGGGTGTTGATGCGCGCCTGTTGCTGCAACAAGTCGTGGGCGTCCTGGTTGCGGCGCTCGAGGGTTTCCTTGAGGTCGAGCAAGTCGGAGGCGGATTCGGACAGCGCGCGGGACAATTGCTGCAATTGCGAATGGCGGTCCATTTCCAGCGGGTCGAACTCTTCGTAGCCCAGGCGCTCGGCCTCGGCCTGCTGGCGACTGAAAAGACCGCTCTGGGTTTCGCTGTCGAGGCGGCGCAGCTGATCGCGCATGCGCTCGATGGTGGTTTCTACCTCTGTGAGCGCGGTGCGCGCATCGTTGACCTGCTGCTCGATACGGCCACGGAAGATCGAGGTTTCGCCGGCCAGGTTGACCAGGTCGTCGAGCAGTTCGGCGGAGATCTTCACCATGTCGGCAGCCGGATCGACCACCGTCTCCGCCTTACCCGCCGGCAACGCCACCGGCACCACCGGCTCTTCGCCCGGGTGCACCAGGCTCTTGATGCGCTCGATCAGCTTGTCCACCGAGCCCACCGGCAAGCCGTCCGCCACGGCGTCGATCATCTGCGCCAGGCGGTCATGGCAACCCTGCAACAACGCGAACAGTTCGGGCGACGGCGCCAGCAGCCCGGCGGACAGCCCTTCGTAGAGAAACTCCAGCTCGTGGGCCAGGTCGCCAATCGGGCCGATCTCGACCATGCGTGCGCCACCCTTGAGGGTGTGCAGGTCACGCAGCAGGGTTTCGACCTCCTGGCGGTTGCCGGGCTCGGCCTGCCAGCGCAGCAATGCACTGCCTGAACTGTCGAGAATATCGGCAGCTTCCTCGAGGAAAATATCCAGCAGCTCGGGGTCGGCGCCCGAGGGTTGCGGCGCTGCAACCGGGGCCGTCGGCAGACTGCTCTGGCGCAGTTCGCGCAACCTGGCGACCAGCTCAACACTGTCGCTCAACGGCTGCTGCCCGAGCAGCTCGTCAAGTTGCAAAGCCAGGCGTTCATGACTGGCCATCAGTGCCTGGGACAGCTCGGTGGAGTAGCTGTAGCGACGGTCCACCAGGCCTTCATAGACGCATTCCAGCTCCTGGGCCAGATCGCCCACCGCGTCGATTTCGGCCATGCGCGCGCCGCCCTTGAGGGTGTGCAAGTCGCGCTGCAACGAGGACAACGGCGCCATGCCCTCGGGCTCCAGCAACCAGCGCTTGAGGGACTGCCCGGCGCTGTCGAGGATATCCACGGCCTCTTCAAGGAAGATGTCGACGATCTCGTCGTCCATCGCCGTGTGCCGGCTCAGTTGCTCGGTCGCGGCGCCCAGCTCGGCGATGCTCGGGGCGCGGTTGCCGTCACGTGTGATCAGGCCGGTGGCGGACGGATCGAGGGCGTCATCGAGCAATTCGCGCAGGGCCTGGACCCGTGCCGGCGCCGGGCTGATTTCCTGCCCGGCTGCCAGTTGGTCGAGCATGGTGATCAACGCTTCATGGGCCTGCTCGGCCTCATGGAAAAACCGTTCGCTGACCGCCAGGCTGCTCTCTTCCACCGCGCCATACAGGTCGAGCAAGGCTTCGCACAGTTGATCGATAGGGTGCAGGTCGGCAAGGTGCGCGCCCTCGCCCAGGGTGGTCAGTTCGTCCAGCAGCGCGGTGAGCTCCTGGCGCTCGCCGGGGTGTTGCTGCCAGCGACGCAGCAGGCTTTCGGCGTCGAGCAGGATGTCCATGCCCCGGGCCAGGAAGTTGGTGATCAGGTGCGGATCGCGCTTGACGTGCGGGCCGGTGCTGGGGCCGTTGAGCAGTGCTTCAAGCTGTTGGTCCAACAGGCTTTGGGTGCGCTTGATCAAGTCCGCCGCGCCCTTGATCGGCGCCAGGGGATGGCTGTCCAGTTCACGCAGCCCGCGCTGGAACACGCTTTCGGCTTCCAGCAACAGCTCGACTTCATCCAGGTCCAGCGGCAGGCGATGGGCCTTGTATTCGCGGGTCAGGTGGTCGAGGGGCCGCGCCAGTTCGGCCATGGGCAACACGCCGGCCATGTAGGCGCTGCCCTTGAGGGTGTGCAGGGCGCGTTGCAGTTCATCGGTAACCTGCAGCGGCACGTGTTCGGCGGCCTGTTGCAGGAACTGGTTGAGGCTGTCCAGATGGCTCTGGGCTTCGTTGCGGAAGATCTCCAGCAGCATCGGGTCGTGCGGTTCGGCAACCGCTACCTGTGCGCCGCTGGCCAAGGCGTGGGCGCGGGCAGCGAGGGCGTCGACCTCATCGCGCTGGCGCTGTCGGCCGGTGGCGAAGTCGGCGATCAGCTCCGGCAGCAACGCCACCGCTTCGTCCAGCACCTGCCGCACCTCGGGGCCGATCGCCACGCTGCGCTCCAGCACGCGATTGAGCAGGTTTTCCACGGCCCAGGCCAGCTCGGCCACGACCAGGGCGCGGACCATACGGCCGCTGCCTTTCAAGGTGTGGAAGGCACGGCGCATTTCGCCCTGGGCGGTTTTGTCCGTGCTGGCGGGCAGGTAGCGGTGCAGCACCTCGAGTACTTCGTCGGTTTCCTCGAGGAAGACCTCACGTAACTCGTCGTCGATCGGCTCTTCATCGGGCGGGGGCGGCTGCAAACTGCCCGGCCGTTGCAGGGCCGGCGGGTTGAGGCGCGAGGTGGGGCTGGCCAGCGCATCGAATCGGGATTGGCTTGGCGCAGTGTCGCTGACCAAGGCACCCTCGGGCGCAGCCAATGCCTGGCGCCAGGGCTTTTCCACCGGCAGGTAGCCCAGCGCGCTCAAGGCCTGGGTGGCCAGTTCCAGCACCTTTTCTCCCGCAGCGTCGGGGTCCTGGAGCATGCGTTCCAGGTAGTATTCCAGGCTGCTGATCACATCGGCAAAGTGCGCCAGCTGCGCCTGCTCGGGCGCGCTATCGTTGACCATCAATTGCTCATCGACGTAAACGGTACACCCACGCATCAGGCTCGCCGCGCAGGGCAGTGGAATCATCGCCAGGGCGCCGCGCACCTGGCTCAACAGCTCAGGCAGGGATTCCAGGCGCTGGCGATCCCAGTCGGCCTCGATGCAGTCGATCACCAATTCCTTGGCCTGGCGCAGGCACTGGCAGGATTCGCGGATCACCAATTGGTGGATCTGGGTCAGGTCGGTGGTCGGCAGGCGGCTGTCTTCACGGCTTTGCGGTTCGACGGTGCCGACCATTCCGGCCAGCGTGGCCTCGACGTAGAGCAACGCCCCGGCGACGTCCATCAATACGGCGTCACTGGGTTCACGCTGCCCCTGGACCAGGCTCAATACCACGGCAAGCTGGTCGATGATGACTTTGCGCGGCTGGCCGAAACCGAGCACCGCCAGGGTGTCGGCGATCTGCCGCAGCGGCGCCAGCAACGGGTCGAGGTCCTGGGTGTGCTGGCGGTCGCTGCGCACGAACAGATCGAGGCGTTCCTTGACCCGTACCAGCTCCTCGCACAAGGCGCCGAGTACCGAGCCCATGGCGTTGCGGTCCGGCCCGGCCAGGCGCGCACGCTCGGCATCGACCACGGCACTGTCGGGCAGAGCCTCATCCAGACCGTAGCGTTCCTTCAGGCTCTGCATGCGCGGCGTCGGCCGAGTGACTTTGGCGACGTAGAACAGCAGGCTCTTGAGCAATTCATCCGGCGCCGGCTGGTTGATCCCGCCGATGCCCTGCGCCAGCAGGCGCTTGAGTTGCTTGCCGCTGGCCTTGAGCAGGCTGCGCAGTGCCGGGCTGTTGGCGATCACGCCCGTCAGCATGCCTTCGACCAGCGCTGAGGCGACCTGCCACAGCGGCAACAGCGGCGCGCCCTGGCACAGCGCTTCCAGGCGCGCGAAGACCCGCGCCATGTCTTCCAGGTTGCTCGGCCCGTGGTCCTCGCGCAGCAACCCGGCCAGGGCCTGTTGCAGCAGTGCGTGCCATTGGCGCAGTTGCGGGTGAAGGTCCGGCGGTGTGCGTTGAGTCAGTGCGTCATCGGGCAGCGGCGCGATGGTCAACAATTGTGGACTGAACAGGCTGGTCTCCGACAGCAGGCTTTCACCGCGGGCGCTGCGCAGGTCGTTGAGCAGCGGTAACACCACCAGCGGCAGGTCGCGACGGGCACTGTGCACACGGTCCAGGTACAGCGGCAATTGGCCGAGGGCCTGTTGCAGCAGGCGGATACCTTCGTCGCGCTGGCCGACGTGCCCGGCCTGCAGCGCCAGGGCCAGGGCTTCGATCTCTTCAGCCAGCAGCGCCGCGCCGTAGAACTCGACCATCTGCAGCGCGCCATGTACCTGGTGGATGCCGGCCAGGCACGCCTCAATGGCGTCGCCGGTTTCAACGTAAACGTCCAGCGCCGAACGGGCCTGCTTCAGGGTTTCGGCAATGTCGCCCTTGACCCATTCGAGGGCCACGTAGTCGTGCCGATCAACCATAACTGCTCCGCTTGGAATTCATGGGTTGCTGGTGTTCTTGAAACACATGGAGATTAAGTGTGGGAGGGGGCTTGCCCCCGATAGCGGTGTGTCAGGCGACCCACTTATTGACTGTCAGACCGCTATCGGGGGCAAGCCCCCTCCCACATTTGGACTGTGGTGATTTTTGGAGTGCATTTCACTCTTCGACCTGCTTGGGCGGCGGGAGCGTGAACCCCGACACCGACCGGCGCAACTGGCTGGCCATTTTCGCCAGGTTACCAATGCTTTCGGCGGTCGCCGTGGAACCCGACGACGTCTGCGTGGTGATCTGCTGAATCACATTCATCGTCAGCGAAATCTGCCCCGCCGACGAGGTCTGTTGCTGCGCCGCATTGGAAATGCTCTGGATCAGCGCCGCCAGGGTTTTCGACACGCCTTCGATCTCTTCCAGCGCCACTCCGGCGTCCTGGGCCAGCCGCGCACCGCGCACCACTTCGGTGGTGGTCTGCTCCATGGAGATGACCGCTTCGTTGGTGTCGGCCTGGATCGCCCGCACCAGGGTTTCGATCTGCCGGGTGGCAGCCGAGGAGCGCTCGGCCAGCCGTTGCACTTCATCGGCCACCACCGCAAAACCGCGCCCGGCATCGCCGGCCATGCTCGCCTGGATAGCCGCGTTCAAGGCAAGGATGTTGGTCTGGTCGGCGATGTCGTCGATCAGGCTGACGATGTCGCCAATCTCCTGGGACGATTCACCCAGGCGCTTGATGCGCTTGGCGGTGTCCTGGATCTGCTCGCGGATGTTGTCCATTCCGTGGATGGTGTTGTGCACCACCTCGTTGCCCTTGTTGGCAATTTCCACCGAACGCTCCGCCACCGCCGAGGACTCGGCGGCGTTGGCCGATACTTGGTCGATGGACTGGGCCATCTGGTTGATCGCGGTGGAGGCTTCGGCAATCTGCTGGGCCTGATGCTCCGAGGCCTGGGCCAGGTGCATGGCGGTGGCCTGGGTGTCCTGCACCGCGCCGGCGACTTGCCCGGCGGTGAGGTTGATGGTGGCCACCAGGTCGCGCAGTTGGTCCACCGAATAGTTGATCGAGTCGGCAATGGTGCCGGTGAAGTCTTCGGTGACCGAGGCCGTGACGGTCAGGTCGCCGTCGGCCAGGTCTTCGATTTCGTCCAGCAGGCGCATGATCGCGTTCTGGTTGCGCTCGTTCTTTTCGGCGGTTTCGCGCAGCTGGCGGTTGGTCTCGCGCACCATCACCAGGCCGATCAGGATGATCGAGGCCAACGCCAGCAGCCCCAGCGCATAGCCGCCGAGGGTATCCAGGCTGCGCCCGCCGGCCAGGTTCTCGAAACCGGTGGCCAGGTGCGAGGCTTCATCGAGCAGGGTTTGCGACAGGTTGAAAATATTGCTCGCCGACGCGCGTACCTGAAACAACTGCGGCGAGGTTTCGAGGATTTCATCCACGGAACCCGAGACGAATTCGAACAGTTCGGCAATTTCCCCCAGCCGCGCACGGGCGTCAGGGTCTTCGACCTGGGTGATGCGCAGGCCGGGGTTGCCGTTGAGCATGCCATTGAGCACCACGCCAAAACGATTGGCGTCGCGACCAAAGGCGTCGGCGGCCTGCACGGCGGTTTCGTCGCCGGCGAGCACGGTGTTGACCGCACCCAGGATGCGCTCGGCCAGCAGCGACTGGCGCTGGGCCAGCGCCACCTGGCTCGCGGGGGCGCCGCGCTGGAGCAGGATGTCGACGACCTTTTCCGACTCTATCTGCAGTTGCGGCACGGTTTCGGCGAGGGTGGCGGCCACCTGGTGCAACGACAGTACGGTCTGTTCGCTGGCGAGAATGGCGTCGGTGTTTTTCAGCAGGGCTTCCCAGTCGGTCTGCACCGCGCGCATCTCGGCGCGTACGGCGCTGGGCGCGGCCGGCAGGCCGGTTTGCGGATCGCCTTTTTTCAGGTAGCCCCAGCGCTGGGCAAAGTCGTTGCGCGCCTCGCCCAGCAGCTTGAACGCGGCCGCCTTGCCGGCGGCGGCCTCGGTGGCGTTCTTGGCGATGCGCTGGGACAGTACCCGCAGCTCGCCGGCGTGGCCGATGTACTGTTTGTCGTAGGTGGACTGGGTGTTGAGGTACGCGAAGTTGGCGAACAACAGCATGATGAACACGATCAGTGCGATAAACAGCACGATGATCTGCGAGCGGCTGCGCGAGGCCGCCTGGGGCTTGGGCGGGGTCACGGTGCTCATGCGGCCACATCCATGAAGCCTGGAGCCTGGGCCAGGGCGAAGGGGCTGAAGACCTGCCACTGCGGGTCGCCATCGAACTGGCCCTGGATAAACGGCGCGCCGGAGGCGGTACTCGCCATCCACGCGTCGAGTGCAAAATGTTGCATGCCCACCACCTCGTCCACCAGCAACCCGACAAACAGATCGTTGTATTCCACCACCAGCACCCGCCGCTGCTTGCGCGCCTTGGACAGTTCCCGACCGAGAAACCCGCCCAGGTCCATCACCGGCAACAAGCGCCCGCGCAGGTTGGCCACGCCCTTGACCCAAGGCTTTACTCCAGGCATCAGGGTGCAGCGCGGCTCATGCAACACCTCGGCGACTTCGCCCATGGGCGCCACATACCAGTGCTGCCCCAGGCGAAAGCCGATCCCGCTCCAGCGTTGCAGGCGGGTTTCCTGGGACGGCAGGTCGGCGGCCAGCAGGCGGCAGCGGCGGTCAATGTCCAGCAGCAGCTCAAAGGCGGTTTGCGACTCGGTCATGATGGCGTGCCGTCAACCGGCCAGCACCTTGTTCAGCGTGGCGATCAGGGTTTCTTCGTCCACCGGCTTGGTCAGGTAATCCTTGGCACCCTGGCGCGCGCCCCAGATCTTGTCGGTTTCCTGGTCCTTGGTGGTGATGATGATGATCGGGATGCCGTTGGTTTCCGGCTCCTTGGACAACTGGCGCGTGGCCTGGAAGCCATTGAGGCCCGGCATCACAATGTCCATCAACACTGCGTCGGGCTTTTCCTGGCGGGCCAGGGCCACGCCGTCCGCGCCATTTTCGGCCTTCAAGACCTGGTGGCCATGCTTTTCCAGCATGCCGGTCAGTTTGTACATTTCAGTCGGCGAATCGTCGACGATCAGAACACGTGCCATGGTTTTCCCCACTACATTGGTCGGCGCCGGCCCTCGGGGGCGGCGTCAGTGTGCTTGTTCTACTGCGGCGAAGGCAGGCACATAGGCCTTGATCGCACCCAGCAGTTCTTCCTTGCTGAAAGGCTTGGTCAAAAACTGATCGACCCCCACGGTACGCCCCTTGGCCTTGTCGAACAGGCCGTCCCTGGAGGACAGCATGATCACCGGGATCGACTTGAACGCCGGGTTGTTCTTCACCAGCGCACAGGTCTGGTAGCCATCCAGGCGCGGCATCATGATGTCGACAAAGATAATGTGCGGGTGATGATCCACGATTCGCGCCAGGGCATCGAAACCGTCGATGGCCGTGATGACCTCGCACCCCACGTTCTTCAACAGCGTCTCGGCGGTGCGGCGGATCGTTTTCGAATCGTCGATCACCATCACTCTCAAGGCGTTGGAATGCTGTTCCATAGTTGCTCTACCATCGCCACAGCGAATCGGTTTTCGGTGTGTACTGCCTGATGTGTCACAGGATGAGCCCCGCAGGCCTTGGAATTCAAGGGCTGCTGCGCTGTGGCAGTCTTTTTAGCACAGTCTCCGGGCGCAATCTATCGAGGCACTCGCCTGGTGGTTTTTCCTTGACCCGCAACAGCCGCAGCGCCACTCTGACGCCACTTTTATGCGCCCTATTTGCCAGAGGAAATAACCCATGAGCGTTCGCGTCGGCATTGTCATGGACCCTATTGCCAGCATCTCCTATAAAAAGGACAGCTCGCTGGCCATGCTCCTGGCCGCCCAGGCCCGCGGCTGGAGCCTGTTCTATATGGAACAGCGCGACCTTTACCAGGGCGACGGCGAGGCCCGTGCGCGGATGCGTCCGTTGCAGGTATTCGCCAACCCCGAGAAGTGGTTCGAGCTGCAGGATGAAATCGACAGCCCCCTGAGCGATCTGGACGTGATCCTGATGCGCAAGGACCCGCCGTTCGACATGGAATTCGTGTATTCCACCTACCTGCTGGAGCAGGCCGAGCGCGCCGGTGTGTTGATCGTCAACAAGCCGCAAAGCCTGCGCGACTGCAATGAAAAACTGTTCGCCACCCTCTTCCCGCAGTGCACGCCGCCGACCGTGGTCAGCCGCCGCGCCGACGTGCTGCGTGAATTCGCCGCCAAACATGGCGATGTGATCCTCAAGCCGCTGGACGGCATGGGCGGCACCTCGATCTTCCGTCACCGGGCGGGCGATCCGAACCTGTCGGTGATCCTGGAAACCCTGACCGCGCTGGGCACGCAGCAGATCATGGGCCAGGCCTACCTGCCGGCGATCAAGGACGGCGACAAGCGCATCCTGATGATCGACGGCGAGCCGGTGGATTACTGCCTGGCGCGCATCCCGGCGGCCGGCGAGACCCGTGGCAACCTGGCCGCCGGTGGCCGTGGTGAAGCGCGACCGCTGTCGGACAAGGATCGCTGGATCGCCGCCCAAGTCGGCCCGACCCTTCGCGAAAAAGGCCTGCTGTTTGTAGGACTAGACGTAATCGGTGAGAACCTCACCGAAATCAACGTCACCAGTCCGACCTGTATTCGCGAGATTGATAACGCATTTGGCACGAACATCGGCGAAATGCTCATGGCGGCCATTGAGCGCAAGCTACAAGCCAAGTGACATAGAACAGCCGGACACACACCAACATTGCGTTATCATGCGCCACCTGTGAAACGCGCGATGTTGGTTTTTTTGTCATGACGCTCCCGTCCGATCTGCCCCCCGAACTCTCCCACAGCGGCGTGCGCCCGGCTGATCGGCTCGGATTTACCCTGTTCCTGGCGGCGCTGGTTCACCTTGCACTGATTCTCGGCGTGGGTTTCACCCTGGTCGAACCCAAACAGATCACCAAGACCCTGGAAATCACGCTCGCCACCTTCAAGAGCGATAAAAAGCCCGAGAAGGCCGACTTTCTCGCCCAGGAAAACCAGCAAGGCAGTGGCACCCTCGACAAGAAAGCCGTGCCCAAGACCACCGAAGTGGCGCCTTTCCAGGACAACAAGGTCAACAAAGTCACCCCGCCGCCGGCCCCCAGGCCGGAAGTCAAACAGGCGACGCCCAAGGCTGCCGTGACCACCGTCGCGCCCAAGCCGCAAAAAGCCCCGACCCAGCGCGAAAAGACCAAAACCGAGCCCAGCCCCGAGCCCGTCAAGCCTGCGCCGACATTCGACAGCTCGACGCTGTCCGACGAAATTTCCAGCCTGGAAGCCGAACTGGCCCACGAACAACAGCTCTACGCCAAACGCCCGCGCATCTATCGCTTGAACGCCGCCTCGACCATGCGCGACAAAGGCGCCTGGTATAAGGATGAATGGCGCAAGAAGGTCGAGCGCATCGGCAACCTCAACTATCCGGAAGAGGCACGCCGCCAGCAGATCTACGGCAATTTGCGCCTGCTGGTGTCGATCAACCGCGACGGTTCGCTCTATGAAGTACAGGTGCTGGAGTCATCCGGCCAGCCCCTGCTGGACCAGGCCGCCCAGCGCATCGTGCGCCTGGCCGCACCCTTTGCGCCCTTTACCGGCGACTTGAACGACGTGGACCGCCTGGAAATCATCCGTACCTGGAAATTCGCCAGGGGCGATCGGCTGTCCAGCAATTGACTGTGGCACTTTCCTTCACTGTAGGAGCGAGCTTGCTCGCGAAAAACGCATAGGCGGCGCGGACTACCTGATAGCACTGCGTCATCGTTAACGACCTTCGCGAGCAAGGGCTAGCCGCCCGCCTCGCTCCTACAGAAAAGCAGGCGGCGCTCTATTCGGGTCACGCTCAGCTTGTCAGTTCGCCCCTCCAACGCCACACTAGCGGACATGAAAAATGTCAGCCCGACCTACCTCAAGCACCATTTCCTGATCGCCATGCCCCACATGGCCGACCCGAACTTTGCGCAGACCTTGACCTACATCGTCGAGCACACGGCCAATGGTGCCATGGGGTTGGTGGTGAACCGCCCGCAGGCGCTGAACCTGGCCGATATCCTCGAGCAACTGCGCCCGGAAATCGACCCTCCCGCCAGTTGCCAGGGCGTGCCGATCTACATCGGCGGCCCGGTGCAGACCGATCGCGGTTTCGTGTTGCACCCCACCGGGCCGAAATTCCAGGCCACGGTGGACCTTGAGGGCGTATCCCTGTCCACATCCCAGGATGTGTTGTTCGCGATTGCCGACGGTGTCGGCCCTGAGCAAAGTGTGATCACCCTGGGATACGCCGGTTGGGAAGCCGGGCAACTGGAGGCCGAACTGGCCAGCAATGCCTGGCTGACCTGCCCCTTCGACGCCGACATCCTGTTCAACACCGCCAGCGAACTGCGCCTGGAAGCGGCCGCCGCCAAGCTGCGGGTCAACCTCAGCCTGTTGACCAGCCAGGCGGGGCACGCCTGATGGCCTTGCGTTTGATTCTCGGGTTTGACTACGGCACCAAGCAGATCGGCGTGGCAGTCGGCCAGGTCATCACCGGCCAGGCCCGCGAGCTGTGCACATTGAAGGCCCAGAACGGCGTGCCGGACTGGAACCAGGTCGAAGCCCTCATCAAGGAATGGAAGCCCGATGCAGTGGTGGTCGGCCTGCCCTTGAACATGGACGGCACGCCCAGCGACATGTGCCTGCGCGCCGAAAAATTCGCCCGCCGCCTCAACGGCCGCTACAACCTGCCCTTCTATACCCACGATGAACGCCTGACCACCTTTGAAGCCAAGGGCGAGCGACGCGACCGTGGCGGACAGAAAGGCAGCTACCGCGACAACCCCGTGGATGCCATCGCCGCCGCCCTGTTGTTGCAGGGCTGGCTGGATGAAAACACCGCTTTATTTGAATCCTGACTGACGCGGCTTGTTGCTATGCCGCTTTTGCAGGAGCGAGCTTGCTCGCGAAGAACTCACAGGCACCGCGTACATCCAGGCTTCACGCGTTATCGTTGAGGTTTTTCGCGAGCAAGCTCGCTCCTGCACACTTAATGAGGAGCCACCATGAGCCTGCCCAATCCCGCCGAACTGATCAGTCAGATGGCGTTACGCCTCAACGCGCACCTGGAACACCGTGGCATCAGCGAGCCGCGCTTCATTGGCATCCGCACCGGCGGTGTGTGGGTGGCCCAGGCCTTGCTGGAGGCGCTGGGCAGTGATTCGCCCCTGGGTACGCTGGATGTGTCCTTCTACCGTGACGATTTCAGCCAGAACGGCCTGCACCCGCAAGTGCAACCCTCGGCGCTGCCGTTCGAGGTCGAAGGCCAGCACCTGGTGCTGATCGACGACGTGCTGATGAGCGGTCGTACCATCCGCGCGGCCATGAATGAATTGTTCGACTACGGCCGCCCGGCCAGTATCACGCTGGTATGCCTGCTGGACCTGGACGCCGGCGAATTGCCGATCAGCCCGGATGTGGTCGGCGCGACACTGTCCCTGGAAGCCCACCAGCGGGTAAAATTGTCCGGTCCCACGCCGCTCGAACTCGAACTGCAAGACCTTGCCCTTTAAACCGCCTTGTACAGAGTCCCCGCGATGACGCCTCTAGATGCCAAGCGCCCGCTGCAGCTCAATGCTCAGGGCCAGTTGCAACACTTCCTGTCCCTCGATGGTTTGCCCCGCGAACTGCTCACCGAAATCCTCGACACCGCCGACTCGTTCCTCGAAGTCGGTGGCCGGGCGGTGAAGAAGGTCCCGCTGCTGCGCGGCAAGACCATCTGCAACGTGTTCTTCGAGAACTCCACGCGCACCCGCACCACCTTTGAACTGGCGGCCCAGCGGCTGTCGGCTGACGTGATCACGCTGAACGTGTCCACCTCGTCGGCCAGCAAAGGCGAAACCCTGCTCGACACCCTGCGCAACCTGGAAGCCATGGCCGCCGACATGTTCGTGGTGCGCCACGGCGACTCCGGTGCCGCGCACTTCATCGCCGAACACGTGTGCCCGAATGTGGCAATCATCAACGGCGGCGACGGTCGCCACGCCCACCCGACCCAGGGCATGCTCGACATGCTCACCATCCGTCGGCACAAGGGCGGCTTTGAAAACCTCTCGGTGGCCATCGTCGGTGACATCCTGCACTCGCGGGTTGCGCGCTCGAACATGCTGGCCCTCAAAGCCCTGGGCTGCCCGGACATCCGCGTGATCGCCCCGAAAACCCTGCTGCCCATCGGCATCGAGCAGTACGGCGTGAAGGTCTATACCAACATGGCCGAAGGCCTCAAGGATGTGGACGTGGTGATCATGCTGCGCCTGCAACGCGAACGCATGGCCGGCGGCCTGCTGCCGAGCGAGGGCGAGTTTTACCGCCTGTTCGGCCTGACCACCGCGCGCCTGGCCGGCGCCAAGCCGGATGCCATCGTGATGCACCCGGGCCCGATCAACCGAGGGGTGGAAATCGAATCGGCGGTGGCCGACGGCCCGCAATCGGTGATTCTCAACCAGGTGACCTACGGCATCGCCATCCGCATGGCCGTGCTGTCCATGGCCATGAGCGGGCAAACCGCGCAACGTCAATTCGAGCAGGAGAACGCCCAGTGAAGCTCAGCATTCTCGGCGCCCGAGTCATCGATCCGGCCAGCGGCCTGGATCAAGTCACCGACCTTCACCTGGACGCCGGCAAGATTATCGCCATCGGTGCCGCGCCCGCAGGCTTCAGCGCAGTCGAAAGCATTGACGCCAAAGGCCTGGTCGCCGCGCCCGGGCTGGTGGACCTCAACGTCGCCCTGCGTGAGCCGGGCTACAGTCGCAAAGGCAACATCACCAGCGAAACCCGCGCCGCCGCCGCCGGTGGCGTGACCAGCCTGTGCTGCCCTCCGAACACCAAGCCGGTCCTGGACACCTCGGCGGTCACCGAGCTGATCCTCGACCGCGCCCGTGAAGCGGGCAACTGCAAAGTGTTCCCTGTGGGCGCGCTGAGCAAAGGCCTGGAGGGCGAGCAACTGGCTGAACTGATCGCCTTGCGCGACGCCGGTTGCGTGGCGTTCAGCAACGGCCTGGAGAGCTTTCGCAGCACGCGCACCCTGTGCCGGGCCCTGGAATACGCGGCCACGTTCGACCTGACGGTGATCTTTCATTCCCAGGACCGCGACCTGGCTGAAGGCGGCCTGGCCCATGAAGGCGCGGTGGCCAGCTTCCTCGGCTTGCCGGGCATCCCGGAAACCGCAGAAACCGTGGCCCTGGCCCGTGACCTGTTGCTGGTGGAACAAAGCGGCGTACGCGCGCATTTCAGCCAGTTGACCAGCGCCCGCGGCGTCGCGCTGATCGCCCAGGCCCAGGCCCGTGGCTTGCCGGTGACGGCGGACGTGGCGCTGTACCAGTTGATCCTGACCGATGAGGCGCTGATCGACTTCTCCAGCCTGTACCACGTGCAACCGCCGCTGCGTACCCTGGCCGATCGTGAAGGTTTGCGTGCGGCGGTGAAGTCAGGCGTGGTCTCGGCAATCTCCAGCCATCACCAGCCCCACGAACGCGATGCCAAACTGGCACCGTTCGGCGCCACCGAGCCCGGCATCAGCAGCGTCGAGTTGCTGCTGCCGCTGGCAATGACCTTGGTGGAGGATGGCCTGCTGGACCTGCCTACGCTGCTGGCACGCCTGAGCGCCGGCCCGGCCGAGGCCTTGCGCCTGCCGGCGGGTAAGCTGGCGGTGGGTTCGGCGGCGGATCTGGTGCTGTTCGACCCGGCCAGTTCCACGGTTGCCGGGGAACACTGGCTGTCCAGGGGCGAAAACTGCCCGTTCATTGGTCACAGCCTGCCGGCCACGGTGCGCTACACACTGATGGATGGGCGGATCAGCTACCAGGCTTGAAGCGGGCACGGTAAAAAAATGTGGGAGGGGGCAAGCCCCCTCCCACATTTGGTTCTTTATAGGGCCGGGAGATCAGCGCCCGCCATTACGCTCGGCATTGCGGAGCGAAACCTGGCTGTTCAATGTCCAGAAGTCATACAGCACCCCAATCAGGAACAAACCGCCGGTCAGCAAGTAGATCAGGCCGGTGATCCATTTGCCCTGGTACATCCGGTGCACGCCGAACACGCCCAGAAACGCCAACAGAATCCAGGCCACGTTGTATTCGATCGGCCCGGCGGTAAAACGCAGGTCGGCTTCACGGTCCATGGCCGGGATCAGGAACAGGTCGATCAGCCAGCCAATACCCAGCAGGCCGAAGGTGAAAAACCAGATCGTCCCGGTGACCGGTTTGCCGTAATAGAAGCGATGCGCGCCGGTGAAACCGAAAATCCATAGCAGGTAACCGATCACCTTGCTGTGGGTGTCTTGCTGCGAAGCAACCTGTTGATAGGTGTTCATGAAGGACCTCTTTTCACTCAATAGATAAATTTGTTCATTTTTTTTGTGACTTTTTTACGGGCGCCCGACGCACGGTAAATGGTATCGTTCTGCCCTCAAACCCTTATGCCACCTGACTTGTGTCGGACAATTGCGGCTAATCGTCGCGTTTTTTCCGAATTTGACCCCAAGGCTCAGTCGACAAACGGCCTGAGAACAGCACAAAAAGCTGTTATAAAGTTGCGCGCAAACCCATATGAGCCACGCCTAATGCGACCATTTATCAAGACATGGCTAACCATTTGCCTATTAATGCCACTGGCCGCCCACGCCACCAATCGTGAGCAACGTCTTCCAAACGTTAACGGTTTTACCCCTAAAGTCCATAGCACACCCAGCACCGCCAAATCGGCAAAGCCCACCGTCAGCCGCCCGACTCAACTGAGCAAGGCCCACGGCAAAGTGCTTTCCACCCAGCTGGCCGTGAACACCAAGCAGAGCAGCAATGTCCTCAGCCGCGCCGTGAACGTGCTCGGTACTCCTTATCGTTGGGGCGGCAGCAGCCCAAGTAAAGGGTTCGACTGCAGCGGCCTGGTAAAATATGCGTTCAACGACGTCAAGGCGGTGGATTTACCGCGTACGTCCAACGCCATGGCGGCCGGCCACGGCTTGAAAGTTGATCGCAAAGATCTGAAGCCGGGCGATTTGCTGTTCTTCAAGCTCAAGAGCCGCCAGGTCAACCACGTTGCCATCTACCTGGGTAACGACCGCTTTATCCACGCGCCGCGTCGTGGCAAGTCGGTGAGCATCGATACACTGAAAAAGCCGTTCTGGGACAAGAACTACGTGATCGCCAAGCGGGTGCTGCCCAAAGAGCAGAACAACACCCTGCGGATCGTGCAGCGCTGATTCCAGGCTGAAATGCAGTAAATGTGGGAGGGGGCTTGCCCCCGATGGCAGAGTATCAGTCAACAAATTCATTGGCTGATACACCGCTATCGGGGGCAAGCCCCCTCCCACATTGGGTTTCATTGTTTGCTGAATCTCATAGGTCTGCCGGCACCCTCGCCTTCTCCCGCGCCTCCTCTTGGCTGATTACCCCCTCGCTCACCAGCGCCTTCAAGCTCATATCCAGCGTTTTCATCCCCAGCGCCCCGCCGGTCTGGATCGCCGAGACCATCTGCGCCACTTTGTCTTCGCGGATCAGATGACGAATGGCCGGCGTGCCCAGCATGATTTCGTGAGCCGCGACACGTCCGCCGCCGATCTTCCTGACCAGCACCTGGGACACCACCGCCTGCAGCGACTCCGACAGCATCGAGCGGACCATGGCCTTTTCCCCGCCCGGGAACACGTCCACCAGCCGGTCTACCGTCTTTGCCGCCGAGGTGGTGTGCAGGGTGCCGAATACCAGGTGCCCCGTCTCAGCGGCCGTCAGCGCCAGGCGGATGGTTTCCAGGTCACGTAGCTCGCCCACCAGGATGACGTCCGGGTCTTCGCGCAATGCCGAGCGCAGCGCCACCGAGAAGCTGTGGGTATCGCGATGCACCTGGCGCTGGTTGATCAGCGCCATTTTCGGCCGGTGGATAAATTCGATGGGGTCTTCCAGCGTAAGGATGTGCTGGCGTCGATGCCGATTCAGATAATCGATCAGCGCCGCCAAAGTAGTGGACTTGCCCGAGCCGGTGGGCCCGGTCACCAGCACCAGGCCGCGCGGCAGCTGCGCGATACGCTGGAACACCTCACCCAGGCCAAGGCTTTCCAGGCTCTGGATGTCGCTGGGGATGGTGCGAAACACCGCCCCCACGCCCCGCGCCTGCTGGAACACATTCACGCGAAAGCGCGCCACGCCGGGCAGTTCGAAGGCAAAGTCTGTTTCAAGAGATGTTTCGAAATCCTTTTGTTGGTGCTGGTTGAGCAAAGGGCTCAATAAATCCGCTACCTGCGACCCGGCCAGCACCGGGCCATCCAGCGGCCAGACCTCGCCATCAATGCGCAACATCGGCGCCAGGCCGGCCGACAGGTGCAGGTCGGAGGCGCCACGGCGCACGCTGGCCGTCAGTAATTCAGTGATATCCATAGGGCTTTCCATTTCCAGTAGAATGCCGCGGACTCCATATCCACGGGCGCAACTTGAATGTCGACGATAGCAGACAACATCGGCCTGGTTAGCCAGCGCATCCGCGCCGCCGCCGACGCCGTGCAGCGTGACGCAAGCGGCATCCACCTGCTGGCCGTGAGCAAGACCAAACCGGCGCAAGCGGTACGTGAAGCCTATGCCGCAGGGATGCATGATTTTGGTGAAAACTACCTGCAGGAAGCCCTGGGCAAACAGGCGCAATTATCCGACCTGCCCTTGAGTTGGCACTTCATCGGCCCCATTCAATCGAACAAGACTCGCGCGATCGCCGAGAACTTCGCTTGGGTGCATTCCGTGGACCGCCTGAAAATCGCACAACGCCTGTCCGAACAACGCCCTGCCGACCTGCCTGCGCTGAATATCTGCATTCAGGTCAATGTCAGTGGCGAAGCCAGCAAGTCCGGCTGTACGCCCGCCGACCTGCCGGCCCTGGCCAACGCTATCAGCGCCCTGCCGCGCCTGAAGCTGCGGGGCTTGATGGCGATCCCCGAACCGACTGAAGATCGCGCGGCGCAGGATGCGGCGTTCGCCGCGGTACGCGAGCTGCAAGGCAGCCTGGCCCTGCCGCTCGACACACTTTCCATGGGCATGAGCCACGACCTCGAGTCGGCCATCGCTCAAGGCGCCACCTGGGTGCGGATCGGTACCGCGCTGTTTGGTGCCCGCGACTACGGCCAGCCGTGAAATGGCTGACGTTCATTTAGCTAAGGACCTGTCATGAAAGACATGCGTATTGCCTTTATCGGCGCCGGTAACATGGCGGCCAGCCTGATCGGCGGCCTGCGGGCCAAGGGCCTGGACGCTGCGCAGATTCGCGCCAGCGACCCGGGCGCCGAGACCCGTGCCCGGGTCAGCGCCGAACACGGCATTGAAACCTTTGCCGACAACGCCGAGGCCATCGAAGGCGTCGATGTGATCCTGCTGGCGGTCAAGCCCCAGGCCATGAAAGCCGTGTGCGAAAGCCTGCGCCCGAGCCTACAGGCCCATCAACTGGTGGTGTCCATCGCTGCCGGCATCACTTGCGCCAGCATGAACAACTGGCTCGGCGCCCAACCGATCGTTCGCTGCATGCCGAATACCCCGTCGTTGTTGCGCCAGGGCGTGAGCGGTTTGTACGCCACCGCCGAGGTCAGCGCCGCGCAGCGTGATCAAGCCCAGCAACTGTTATCCGCCGTGGGCATTGCCCTGTGGCTCGAACAGGAGCAGCAACTGGACGCGGTCACCGCCGTTTCCGGCAGTGGCCCGGCGTACTTCTTCCTGTTGATCGAAGCCATGACCGCCGCCGGGGTGAAACTGGGCCTGCCCGCCGACGTTGCCGAGCAACTGGCCGAGCAGACCGCCCTGGGCGCCGCGAAGATGGCGGTGTCCAGCGAGGTGGATGCGGCCGAGCTGCGCCGTCGCGTAACGTCTCCGGGCGGCACCACGCAAGCCGCCATCGAATCGTTCCAGGCCGGGGGCTTTGAAGCCCTGGTGGAAAAAGCACTGGGTGCCGCGGCACATCGTTCAGCCGAGATGGCCGAACAACTGGGCAAATAGTCGTCCCTTACCAAGGTAATCAAACATGCTCGGAATCAATGACGCTGCCGTCTTCATCATCCAGACCCTGGGCAGCCTGTACCTGCTGATCGTGCTGATGCGCTTTATCCTGCAACTGGTGCGGGCGAACTTCTACAACCCGCTGTGCCAGTTCGTGGTCAAGGCCACCCAACCCCTGCTCAAGCCGCTGCGCCGCGTGATCCCGAGCCTGTTCGGGCTGGACATGTCGTCGCTGGTACTGGCACTGCTGCTGCAGATCCTGCTGTTTGTGGTGATCCTGATGCTCAACGGCTACCAGGCCTTTACGGTGCTGCTGCTGCCATGGGCGCTGATCGGCATTTTCTCGCTGTTTTTGAAGATCATCTTCTGGTCGATGATCATCAGCGTGATCCTTTCCTGGGTCGCACCGGGCAGCCGCAGTCCGGGTGCCGAGTTGGTGTATCAGATCACCGAGCCCGTATTGGCACCATTCCGTCGCCTGATCCCGAACCTGGGCGGGCTGGATATCTCGCCGATCTTCGCGTTTATCGCGATCCAGCTGATTCAGAGCTGGGTGATTCCGCGTCTGGCGTTCTATGCGTTCATGCCTAAAGAGCTGTTCGGCCTGATCTGACACTACGCTGGAAAATGTGGGAGGGGGCTTGCCCTCGATAGCAGTGGATCAGTCAGCTTATTTGTAGCTGACCCACCGCAATCGGGGGCAAGCCCCCTCCCACATTTTGCATCTGTGTATTGAATTGAATGCGCGCAGACCATTGCTTGCCGCTGGGTCCCCCGCTCTTTAGACTTACGCCTCATTTAAACGAGAGCAGGGTCGATGCCAACTGCCTTCCCCCCCGATTCCGTTGGACTGGTGGTGCCCCAAGTGGCGCACTTCAGCGAACCGCTGGCCCTGGCCTGTGGCCGTTCGCTGCCAGCCTACGACCTGATCTACGAAACCTACGGCCAACTGAACGCCACGGCGAGCAACGCCGTGCTGATCTGCCACGCCTTGTCCGGCCACCATCACGCCGCAGGCTTTCACAGCGTCGACGAGCGCAAACCCGGCTGGTGGGACAGCTGCATCGGCCCCGGCAAGCCCATCGACACAGACAAGTTCTTCGTGGTCAGCCTGAACAACCTCGGCGGCTGCAACGGGTCCACCGGCCCCAGCAGCCTCAACCCGGAAACCGGCAAGCCCTTCGGCGCCGACTTTCCGGTACTGACCGTCGAAGACTGGGTGCACAGCCAGGCGCGCCTCGCCGACCGGCTGGGCATCGCCCAATGGGCCGCCGTGATCGGCGGCAGCCTGGGCGGCATGCAAGCCCTGCAATGGACCATCACCTACCCGGATCGCGTGCGCCACTGCCTGGCTATCGCCTCGGCCCCCAAGTTGTCGGCGCAGAACATTGCCTTCAACGAAGTGGCGCGCCAGGCCATCCTCACCGACCCCGAGTTCCACGGTGGTTCGTTCCAGGAAGCCGGCGTGATCCCCAAGCGCGGCCTGATGCTGGCACGGATGGTCGGGCACATCACCTACCTGTCCGATGATTCCATGGGCGAAAAATTCGGCCGTGGGCTCAAGAGCGAAAAGCTCAACTACGACTTCCACAGCGTCGAGTTCCAGGTGGAAAGCTACCTGCGTTATCAGGGCGAGGAGTTTTCCGGGCGTTTCGACGCCAACACCTACCTGCTGATGACCAAGGCGCTGGACTACTTCGACCCGGCCGCGAACCATGACGACGACCTGGCGAAAACCTTCGAGCACGCCACGGCCAAGTTCTGCGTGATGTCATTCACCACCGACTGGCGCTTCTCGCCGGCGCGCTCCCGTGAGCTGGTGGACGCCCTGATGGCCGCCAAGAAAGACGTCTGCTACCTGGAGATCGATGCGCCGCAGGGCCACGACGCCTTCCTGATTCCGATCCCCCGTTATCTGCAGGCGTTCAGCAATTACATGAACCGAATCGCGCTTATATGAATTGCTTACGCTTTGGGAGAACGCCATGAGAGCCGACCTGGAAATCATCCAAGACTGGATCCCCGCCGGCAGCCGCGTGCTCGACCTGGGCTGCGGTGATGGCGAGCTGCTGAGCTGGCTGCGCGACAACAAGCAAGTCACCGGCTACGGCCTGGAAAACGACCCGGACAACATCGCCCAATGCGTGGCCAAGGGCATCAACGTGATCGAGCAGGACCTGGACAAGGGCCTGGGCAACTTTGCCAGCAACAGCTTCGACATCGTGGTGATGACCCAGGCCCTGCAAGCGGTGCACTACCCGGACCGTATCCTCGATGAAATGCTGCGGGTCGGCCGCCAGTGCATCATCACCTTCCCCAACTTCGGTCACTGGCGCTGCCGCTGGTACCTGGCCACCAAGGGCCGCATGCCGGTGTCGGACTTCCTGCCGTACACCTGGTACAACACGCCGAACATCCACTTTTGCACCTTCGAAGACTTCGAAGCCCTGTGTGGCGAGCGTGAAGCCAAGGTCATCAACCGCCTTGCCGTCGATCAACAGCACCGCCACGGCTGGGCGAGTAAGCTATGGCCCAACCTGTTGGGCGAAATTGGTATCTACCGGGTCAGCAGTCCTGGCCTGACCGACCACAAAATTGCCGTCTAATCATTATCAAGAGGGACGCTCATGAATCGTCTGGCTGTTTTTCTACTGACCGCCTGCCTGGGCGCCAACGCCATGGCTGCGGACGCTATCGACGCTAACCGCAAAAAAGACTTCGGCGATATCACCGTTCATTACAACACCTTCACCTCCAGCTTCCTGCCACCCGAGACCGCCCAGAACGTCGGCATCGTGCGCAGCAAGGAAAAGGGCTTGATCAATGTGACCGTGATCAAGGGCGTCACCCCGGTCGCAGCCCAGGTAACCGGTACCATCAAGGACCTGGGCGGCAAGAGCGAAATCCTCACCTTCAAGCAAATCGAAGAGAAAGGCGGCATCAGCTACCTCGCGCCCTACTCGGTGACGCAACGGGAATACAAGACGTTCACCATCAACGTTGAAACCGGTGGCAAGGCCCATGGTTTCCAATTCAACCAAGAACTGTTCCCGGCCGAATGATGAACCTTACCCAACTCGTACTGGCCAGCCACAACGCCGGCAAACTCAAGGAACTGCAGGCCATGCTCGGTGAGTCCGTGCAACTGCGCTCCATTGGCGAGTTCAGCCAGGTAGAGCCGGAGGAAACCGGCCTGTCGTTCGTCGAGAACGCCATCCTCAAGGCACGCAACGCTGCACGGATCTCCGGCCTGCCGGCTTTGGCGGATGATTCGGGCCTGGCGGTGGATTTCCTCGGCGGCGCGCCGGGCATCTATTCGGCACGCTACGCCGATGGCAAGGGCGACGCGGCTAACAACGCCAAGCTGCTCGACGCCCTCAAGGACGTGCCCGATGCCGACCGTGGCGCGCAGTTCGTCTGCGTGCTGGCGCTGGTGCGGCACGCCGATGACCCGCTGCCGATCCTGTGCGAAGGCTTGTGGCACGGTCGCATTCTGCATGCGGCCAGCGGTGAGCATGGCTTTGGCTATGACCCGCTGTTCTGGGTACCGGAGCGCAACGTCTCCAGCGCCGAACTGAGCCCGGCCGACAAGAACCAGATCAGCCACCGCGCCCGCGCCATGGCGTTGCTGCGCCAGCGCCTGGGCCTGAAATGACCCAGAACACCTCTGCGCAGCCGCTGATCCACGGTGGCGCGCAAACACCCCGGGCGGCTCTGCCGGTGCTGCCGCCCCTGGCGCTGTACATCCACATTCCGTGGTGCGTGCGCAAATGCCCGTATTGCGACTTCAACTCCCATACCGCAAGTAACGTGCTGCCGGAAGAAGAGTACGTGGACGCCTTGCTGGCGGACCTGGACCAGGACCTGCACGCCGTTTACGGCAGAGCGCTGAGTTCGATCTTCTTTGGCGGCGGCACCCCCAGCCTGTTCAGCGTTGCAGCCTTGGGGCGGCTGCTCGAAGGCGTGCAAGCGCGCATACCGTTTGCCGGCGATATCGAAATCACCCTGGAAGCCAACCCGGGCACCTTTGAGCAAGAGAAGTTCGTCGCTTATCGCAAGCTGGGGATCAATCGCCTGTCCATCGGCATCCAGAGCTTCCAGCAGGAAAAACTCGAGGCGCTGGGTCGCATTCATAATGGCGACGAAGCCGTACGTGCAGCGGATATGGCACGCCAGGCCGGGTTCGATAACTTCAACCTGGACCTGATGCACGGCTTGCCCAACCAATCCCTGGACGATGCGTTGAGCGACCTGCGCCAGGCCATTGCGCTCAAGCCGACGCACCTGTCCTGGTACCAGCTGACCCTAGAACCCAATACCGTCTTCTGGAACCAGCCGCCCGCGCTGCCCGAAGACGATACGCTGTGGGATATCCAGGAAGCCGGCCAGGCGCTGCTCGCCGAGCACGGTTACGCGCAATATGAGGTGTCGGCCTACGCCCAACCGGGGCGGCCGGCGCGGCATAACCTCAATTACTGGAGCTTTGGCGATTTCATCGGTATCGGCGCCGGTGCCCATGGCAAGCTCAGCCACCCCGACGGGCGCATCGTGCGCACCTGGAAAACCCGCGCACCGAAGGACTACCTCAACCCGGCCAAAAGCTTCCAGGCCGGGGCGAAAGAGCTGACCAACGAAGAGCTGCCGTTCGAATTCCTGATGAACGCCCTGCGCCTCACCGAAGGGGTCGATGCCAGGCTCTATGCCGAGCGCACCGGCCTTGAGCTGGCGAGCCTCGACGAAGGCCGCCGCGAGGCAGAACAAAGTGGCTTAATGCGGGTCGAACCGTCACGCCTGGCGGCGACCGACCGCGGGCAACTCTTTCTCAATGACCTGTTGCAGACGTTTTTGAGCTGACGCTTTTTAAGGAAATCAAATGGATCTGGTACTCGACCTGCTCGCCACCGTGTCCCGCTGGAGCCGTAGCAACCTGTCGGAAATCTCCCTGGCCCTGGTCGGCTGTCTGCTGGTGCTGTTCGGCGCCGATATCAAGGGCTGGGTCGAAGCTCGCCTGGGCAGCATCGCCGGTGCGTTGCGCGTGCCGTTGATGGCCCTGCTGTGCATGATCGGCAGCGGCGCGGCGCTGATCTATGCCACACCGTGGATTGTGCGGGGTCTGAGCCAGTTCAATAACTACAGCCTGGCGCCGGTGTTGGTGGTGGTGCTGGTGTTGATTGGCGTAGTCGCCGACCGCCGCTGACCTCAGCCCAACACAGATACCAATGTGGGAGGGGGCTTGCCCCCGATTGCAGTGGATCAGTCACCAAATCTTTGGCTGATACACCGCTATCGGGGGCAAGCCCCCTCCCACATTTTTACTGCATTTCAAATTCGGAAGCGGGTTTCAGGCCAGCTTCTCGAACTTCAAGTCCCACACCCCATGCCCCAATCGCTCGCCACGGCGTTCGAACTTGGTGATCGGGCGCTCCGCAGGGCGCGGTACGCATTTGCCGTCTTCGGCCAGGTTGCGGTAGCCGGGGGCGACGTTCATCACTTCCAGCATGTAGTCGGCATAGGGTTCCCAGTCGGTGGCCATGTGCAGGATGCCGCCCACTTTCAGCTTGCTGCGCACCAGTTCCGCGAAGGAAGCCTGGACGATGCGACGCTTGTGGTGACGGGCCTTGTGCCAGGGGTCGGGGAAGAACAGCATCAGGCGGTCGAGGCTGTTGTCGGCGATGCAGCGGTTGAGCACTTCAATCGCGTCGCAATCGTAGACGCGCAGATTGGTCAGGCCCTGGGTCAGCACGCCGTTAAGCAACGCACCGACGCCTGGGCGGTGCACTTCCACACCGATGAAATCCTGATCCGGCGCGGCCGCCGCCATTTCCAGCAGGGAGTGCCCCATGCCAAAGCCGATTTCCAGGGAGCGCGGGGCCGAACGGCCGAATACCTGGTCGTAATCCACCGGCGCGTCGGCCAGCGGCAATACGAACAGCGGCGTGCCTTGCTCCAGGCCCTTTTGCTGGCCTTCGGTCATGCGGCCGGCGCGCATCACGAAGCTCTTGATGCGGCGGTGCTTGGACTCGTCGCCTGCTTCCAGGGTGTTCGGCGTTTCGTTTGATTCAGTCATCAATAGCTCTTACTTGATCAGACCATCCAGCGGCGAAGAGGCGCTGGCATAGAGTTTTTTCGGCATGCGCCCGGCGAGATAGGCCAGGCGGCCCGCGACGATTGCATGGTGCATGGCCTGGGCCATCATGATCGGTTGCTGGGCATGGGCGATGGCCGAGTTCATCAGCACCGCGTCGCAGCCCAGTTCCATGGCGATGGTGGCGTCGGAGGCCGTGCCCACGCCCGCGTCCACCAGCACCGGGATCCTGGCTTCTTCAAGGATGATCTGCAGGTTGTACGGATTGCAGATACCCAGGCCGGAGCCGATCAGCCCGGCCAGCGGCATCACCGCGATACAGCCGATTTCCGCCAGCTGGCGCGCGATGATCGGGTCATCGCTGGTGTAGACCATCACGTCAAAGCCTTCCTTGACCAGAGTCTCGGCAGCCTTGAGGGTTTCGATCACATTCGGGAACAGGGTTTTCTGGTCGGCCAGCACTTCCAGCTTCACCAGGTTGTGACCGTCGAGCAGCTCGCGGGCCAGGCGGCAGGTGCGCACGGCCTCGATGGCGTCATAGCACCCGGCGGTGTTCGGCAAAAAGGTGTAACGGTCCGGCGACAGGACTTCAAGCAGGTTCGGCTCGCCCGCGATTTGGCCGAGGTTGGTACGGCGCACGGCGAAGGTAACGATTTCGGCGCCCGAGGCTTCGATGGCCAGACGGGTTTCTTCCATGTCGCGGTACTTGCCGGTGCCAACCAGCAGACGGGACTGGTAGGTACGACCGGCCAGGACAAAGGGCTTGTCGCTACGAACGATGCTCATGGGAAATCCTCGTAATGGGGTGAGGTTCTGCAGAATGCGTTACCGCCGGCGCGACTAGCCGCCGCCGATGGCGTGGACCACTTCGACCTGGTCACCCTCGCTGAGCGCGGTGCCTGCGTGCTGGCTGCGCGGGACGATATCCAGGTTGAGCTCCACTGCGACACGACGCCCGGTCAAATCCAGGCGGGTCAGCAGGGCCGCAACGGTTTCACCGTCGGGCAGTTCAAGGGGTTCGCCGTTCAACTGAATGCGCATGCCACGGGCCGCCATCGTTTTTAGGGGCCGGCATTCTAACGCGATTGGCACCTGAAGGTCAGCTCCAGGCGTCAAGCGGTCAAACCTGCAAGCGCCACGCCGTCAAGCCCAGGAAGAACCAGCCGAGCAGGAAGGCCAGGCCGCCAAATGGGGTGATGATGCCCAGTTTGCTGATGCCGGTCGTGGTCAACACATACAGGCTGCCGGAGAACAGCAAAATTCCGACGACAAACGAAATGCCCGCCCAGGTGACCAGTCGCCCGGGAATATGCGCGGCCAGCAGGGCCACCCCAAACAAGGCCAGGGCGTGCACCAGTTGATAGGTCACGCCGGTGTGGAAGATCGCCAGGTAATCGGCGCTCAGGCGGTTCTTCAGGCCGTGGGCGGCGAAGGCGCCCAGGGCGACACCGGTGAAACCGAAAAAAGCGGCCAGCATCAGAAAGCTACGCAGCATGAGGAACTCCAGTCAGACTCATCGGGCAGGGTCTGTATAATGGCCCGCTCAACGGGTTCGGCCAAGCCATCTCTATGCTGCGTATCTTCTTCAAACGCTTTCTCAACGTGGTGAAATGGTTCGCCATCGGCAGTGTGCTGCTGGTGCTGCTGTTTCGCGTCGTACCGCCGCCGTTCACCGCGCTGATGGTGGAACGCAAGGTCGAATCGTGGATCGACGGCGAGCCCATTGACCTGCAGCGCAGCTGGGTGCCATGGGACGAGATTTCCGATGACCTCAAAGTGGCGGTGATGGCCGGTGAAGACCAGCGTTTCCCGCAGCACTGGGGCTTTGACTTTGGCGCCATCCAGGCAGCGATCGTGCACAACGAACGTGGCGGTTCGATCCGGGGCGCCAGTACGTTGAGCCAGCAAGTGTCGAAGAACCTGTTCCTGTGGGCCGGCCGCAGCTATCTGCGCAAGGGCCTGGAGGCTTGGTTTACCGGGTTGATCGAAGTGCTGTGGCCCAAGCAGCGCATTCTTGAGGTGTACCTCAACAGCGTGGAGTGGGATGAGGGCGTGTTTGGCGCAGAGGCGGCAGCGCGGCATCACTTTGGCGTGAGCGCCAAGGGGCTTTCGCGGCAACAGGCCAGTTACCTGGCGGCTGTATTGCCTAATCCGCGGGTGTGGAGTGCCAGCCATCCGACCGCCTATGTAGCGCGGCGGGCGGCGTGGATTCGTCAGCAAATGAGTCAACTCGGTGGCGATGGCTACCTGCTTGAGCTGAATAACTCCCGCAAGCCCCCCTGGTCCAACTGACACAATACAAAACAACTGTGGGAGGGGGCTTGCCCCCGATAGCGGTGGGTCAGTCACTTTGATGTCGACTGACACTCTGCAATCGGGGGCAAGCCCCCTCCCACATTTTGACCCAGTGCTGCCAGCAGGTTTAGGCAGCGATCGACAACTTCAGCTTGTTCATCGCGCTTTTCTCAAGCTGACGAATCCGCTCGGCCGACACGTTGTACTTCTGCGCCAGGTCGTGCAGCGTGGCTTTTTCTTCCGCCAGCCAGCGCTGGTAGAGAATGTCACGGCTGCGGTCGTCCAGCACTTCCAGCGCTTCGTGCAGGTTGTGATTGGAGTTGTCGCTCCAGTCGGCATCTTCCAGTTGACGCGCCGGGTCGTACCGGTGGTCTTCCAGGTAGTTGGCCGGCGATTGGAAGGCGCTGTCGTCGTCTGCCTCGGCAGCCGGGTCGAAGGCCATGTCATGGCCGGTCAGGCGACTTTCCATCTCGCGCACTTCACGGGGCTCCACGCCGAGGCTTTCGGCCACGCGGTGGACTTCCTCGTTGTTCAGCCACGCCAGGCGTTTCTTCTGGCTGCGCAGGTTGAAGAACAGCTTGCGCTGGGCCTTGGTGGTCGCCACTTTCACAATGCGCCAGTTGCGCAGGATGAACTCGTGGATTTCCGCCTTGATCCAGTGCACGGCGAACGACACCAGGCGCACACCCATTTCCGGGTTGAAGCGCTTGACCGCCTTCATCAGGCCGACGTTGCCTTCCTGGATCAGGTCAGCCTGGGCCAGGCCGTAGCCGCTATAGCTACGGGCGATATGTACGACAAAACGCAGGTGGGCGAGCACCATCTGCCGAGCCGCCCCCAAATCCTGCTCATAGTAGAGACTCTCGGCCAGTTCACGCTCCTGCTCGGGCGTCAGCAAAGGAATGCTGTTTACCGTGTGCACATAGGCTTCCAGGTTCGCACCCGGGACCAAGGCATAAGCAGGTTGCAAAGAAGTGGTCATACGAAAAAACCTCCGACTCACATAACTCGTGCAGTTCAGCACTGCGAAAATTGACCGGGGAACCGTAGGACAAGTTCCCTAAACTGCTGACAAGGTCAATACAAACGAAACTACATTACCCTGACATTAACTACTTCGGCGCCAGCTCACGTAAATGCCGTGCGACCGCAATCCACGCACCGATATACCCCAACAGCACCGCGCCAAGCAAGAGGCTCAGGCCATCGGCCACCGGCACCCCAGCCAGGGCGAAATCGCTGCCGTACAAGCCGGCCAGCCCGATAACCGCATCGTTCAGCCAGTCCAGGCCAAAAGCCAGCAAGCCCCAGGACAAAACCCCGGCACCGAAGCCATAAAGCGCGCCCATGTACAGAAAAGGACGACGCACATAGCTGTCCGTGCCGCCGACCAGTTTAATCACTTCTATCTCGGTGCGGCGGTTTTCAATATGAAGACGAATGGTATTACCTATCACCAAAAGTAATGCAGACACCAGCAGCACCGTCAAACCGAACACGAAGCGGTCGCCCAGCTTGAGGATCGCGGCCAGGCGCTCTACCCAGACTAGATCAAGTTGCGCCTGTTGCACCTTGGGCATCGCTGCAAGTTTCTGTCGCAGGGCTTCCAGGGCCGGTTTGTCCACTTCGTCCGGCGTCACCAGCACCACGCCCGGCAACGGGTTCTGCGGCAGCTCCTTGAGCGCCTCGCCCAGGCCGGATTGTTGCTGGAACTCCTCAAGCGCCTGGTCGCGGCTGATGTATTCGGCCTCCGCCACGCCCGGCATGTTCTTGATTTCGTCGCGCAGCGCTTCGCCTTGCTGGGTGCTGGCATCCAGGTTCAGGTACAGCGAAATCTGCGCCGCGCGCTGCCAGGAACCGCCCAGGCGCTCGACATTGTTGAGCAGCAACGACAAGCCCATCGGCAGGCTCAGGGCCACGGCCATCACCAGGCAGGTGAAAAAGCTGCCGATCGGCTGCTTGCCCAGGCGGCGCAGACTGTCGAGCAGGCTGGCGCGGTGACTTTCGATCCAGGCACGCAACAGGGTGCCGAAGTCCGGACCGTCGTCATCGTCGCGTTTTTTCTTTTTTGGTTGCGGGTCGGCCGGTTTCGGCGCCACGCGTTCGGATACTTTAGGGCTGCGTGTCGCACTCATACGCCGGCCTCCCCGTCGCCGATCAGGCGGCCGCGTTGCAGGGTCAGCATGCGGTGACGCATACGGGCAATCAGGGCCAGGTCGTGGCTGGCGATCAATACGCTGGTGCCCAGGCGATTGATGTCTTCGAACACCCCCATGATCTCGGCCGCCAGGCGCGGGTCGAGGTTACCGGTGGGTTCGTCCGCCAGCAGCAAGGCCGGGCGGTGGACGATGGCGCGGGCGATACCCACGCGCTGTTGCTGGCCGGTGGACAGGTCGCCGGGGTAGAGGTCGGTCTTGTCCGACAACGCCACGCGTTCCAGGGCCGAATCCACCCGCTTGACGATCTCGGCCTTGGACAGCCCCAGGATCTGCAGGGGCAAGGCGATGTTGTTGAACACCGTGCGATCGAACAGCAACTGGTGGTTCTGGAACACCACGCCTATCTGGCGGCGCAGGAACGGGATCTGCGCGTTGCTGATGGTGGCCAGGTCCTGGCCCGCCAGCAACAGCTTGCCGGTGGTGGGACGCTCCATCGCCAGCAGCAGGCGCAACAAGGTGCTCTTACCGGCGCCGGAGTGACCGGTGACGAACAAAAACTCGCCCCGCCGTACTCGAAAGCTCAGCTCATGCAAGCCCACATGCCCGTTGGCGTAGCGTTTACCGACCTGTTCGAATCGAATCATGAACGCTCCCGCTCGGCAAACAGTGCCTGTACAAAGGGTTCGGCTTCAAAGGTGCGCAGGTCGTCGATGCCTTCACCGACGCCGATGTAACGAATCGGCAACCCGAACTGTTTGGCCAGGGCGAAAATCACACCGCCCTTGGCCGTGCCGTCCAGCTTGGTCAAGGCCAGGCCGGTCAGTTGCACCGTCTGGTTGAATTGCTTGGCCTGGCTGATGGCGTTCTGGCCGGTACCGGCGTCGAGCACCAGCAGCACTTCATGGGGGGCATCGGCGTCGAGCTTGCCGATCACGCGGCGGACTTTCTTCAGCTCTTCCATCAAGTTGTCTTTGGTGTGCAGGCGACCGGCGGTGTCGGCGATCAACACATCGATGTTACGGGCCTTGGCGGCCTGCACGGCATCGAAGATCACCGAAGCGGAGTCGGCCCCCGTGTGCTGGGCGATCACCGGGATCTTGTTGCGCTCACCCCACACTTGCAGCTGCTCGACGGCAGCGGCACGGAAGGTGTCGCCGGCGGCGAGCATGACTTTCTTGCCCTCACCCTGCAGCTTTTTGGCCAACTTGCCGATGGTGGTGGTCTTGCCGGCGCCGTTGACGCCCACGACCAGGATCACGAAAGGTTTCTTCGGCGTAATCACCAGCGGCGCTTCAACCGGTTTAAGCATGGCGGCCAGCTCGGCCTGCAGGGACTTGTACAACGCGTCGGCGTCGGTCAACTGCTTGCGCGCGACTTTCTGGGTCAGGCTCTGGATGATCACGGCGGTGGCTTCGACGCCCACGTCTGCGGTAAGCAGGCGGGTTTCAATGTCTTCCAGCAGCTCGTCATCGATGGTCTTTTTGCCGAGGAACAGGCTGGCCATGCCTTCGCCGATACTGGCGCTGGTTTTGCTCAGGCCCTGCTTGAGGCGGGCGAAGAAGCCGGTTTTACTGGTTTCGGCGGGGGCGGCGGGCTCTTCGATGACCCCAGGCACGGCAACTGCAGCTGGCACTTCAGCAGGGACTTCAGCAGGCATTTCGACTGCTGGGGGCGCCGTGACGACAACCTCTACCGGCGGCGCCACAGGAATGGGCGGCGTCACGTGTTCAGCCTGCACATCCTCGACAAGCGCCACCGGCTCCTCGGCTACCGGCAGCTCCAGCCACGGTTTGTGCTCGGGTTCAGGTTCAGGCGCAGGTTCTGCCTCGACCACCGGCTGCAACACCGGCTCCGCGATAGGCAACACCACCGGTGCCGGCGTTTCGGCAACCGGCTCGGCTTCTACTATAGGCTCAGGGGTAGGTTCGGGTTGAACCTGCGGCTGTTCGACGACGGTTTCCTGCGGCTTTTTGCGCAGCCATCCGAACAGGCCTTTTTTCTCGCCAGCCGCAGCTGGGGTCTTCTTGTCGTCGTTGGAACCAAACATGGAGACGGCTATCTCAAGGTAGCGACGCGCCAAGGGGCGCTTCGGTAAATAAAATTCGATGCGTAACAGACTGTTTTTTAGCCAGCTCGTTCATGCGCAACATTTTGAAGGCCAAAATAGGGCCTCAACAAGACAGCCGTAGTGGCCGCCCCTAAGTCGGATCGGTATCCTAGCACCTCCTCGCCCGCCGACGCTAAGACCAAGCGGGCAGTCCAACAGGTTAAAAAACGAATGAATGCTCTAGCCCGCCGCGCCGCAGGCCTGCTGCTCAGCACAGTTTGTCTGCCCCTTTCAGCTTTGGCTGCCGATCCACAACCCACCCACGAATTCACCCTCGACAACGGCCTCAAGGTCGTCGTGCGCGAAGATCATCGTGCGCCGGTGGTGGTTTCCCAGGTCTGGTACAAGGTGGGCTCGAGCTACGAAACCCCGGGCCAGACCGGTTTGTCCCACGCCCTGGAACACATGATGTTCAAGGGCAGCGCCAAGGTCGGCCCCGGCGAAGCCTCGCTGATCCTGCGCGACCTGGGCGCCGAAGAAAACGCGTTCACCAGTGACGACTACACCGCTTACTATCAGGTGCTGGCCCGCGACCGCCTGGGCGTGGCCTTCGAGCTGGAAGCCGACCGCATGGCCAGCCTGCGCCTGCCGGCCGATGAGTTCAGCCGCGAAATCGAGGTGATCAAGGAAGAGCGCCGCCTGCGCACCGACGACAACCCGATGTCCAAGGCCTTTGAACGTTTCAAGGCCATGGCCTTCCCGGCCAGCGGCTATCACACGCCAACCATCGGCTGGATGGCCGACCTGGAACGCATGAAGGTCGAGGAACTGCGCCACTGGTACCAGGCCTGGTACGTACCGAACAACGCGACCCTGGTGGTGGTCGGCGATGTCACGCCGGACGAGGTGAAAACCCTGGCCCAGCGCTACTTCGGCCCGATCCCCAAGCGCGACGTCCCGCCCGCCAAGATTCCGCTGGAGCTGGCCGAGCCCGGCGAGCGCCTGCTGACCCTGCACGTGCAAACCCAATTGCCAAGCGTCATGCTCGGTTTCAACGTGCCGGGCCTTGCGACTGCCGAAGACAAGCGCTCGGTACAAGCCCTGCGCCTGATCTCGGCCCTGCTCGACGGCGGCTACAGCGCGCGTATCTCCGAGCAGCTGGAGCGCGGTGAAGAACTGGTCTCCGCCGCCTCCACCAATTACGACGCCTATACCCGCGGCGACACGCTGTTCATGCTGAGCGCCACGCCTAACCAGCAGAAGAAAAAGACCGTCGCCCAAGCCGAAGCCGGCCTGTGGCGCCTGTTGGAAGAGCTCAAGGCCAAGCCGCCTACCGCCGAAGAACTCGAGCGCATCCGCGCCCAGGTGATAGCGGGCGTGGTTTACCAGCGCGACTCCATCACCAGCCAGGCCACGGCCATTGGCTCGCTGGAGACCGTCGGCCTGTCGTGGAAGCTGATGGACACCGAGCTTGCTGACCTGCAAAGCGTGACCCCGGAAGATATCCAAAAGGCTGCGCGCACCTATTTCACCCGGGAACGTCTGAGCGTCGCCCATGTTTTGCCCGAGGAGACCGCTCATGAGTGACCGCAAAAGCAGCCGCCTGATTCTGCCCGGCCTGATCGCCGTTACCCTGTGCGCGGCCAGTGCCGTGTACTTCCTGCGCCCGAGCGAATCGGTTGCCAGCCCGGCGCTGGACAAAGCTCAATCGGCAAGCAAGCTGCAATCGCTGGCTGAGCTGGACGGTAAAGCGCCGACCAACCGCAAGCTCGATGTGCAGACCTGGACCACCGCCGAAGGCGCCAAGGTGCTGTTCGTCGAAGCCCATGAGTTGCCGATGTTCGACGTGCGCATCCTGTTCGCCGCCGGCAGCAGCCAGGACGGCAACGTGCCGGGACTGGCCTTGATGACCAATGCCATGCTCAACGAAGGCGTGCCGGGCAAGGACGTCAGCCAGATCGCCAGCGGTTTTGAAGGCCTGGGCGCCGACTTTGGCAATGGCGCCTACCGCGACATGGCCCTGGTGTCCCTGCGCAGCCTGAGCGACAGCGACAAGCGCGAGGCCGCACTGGCGCTGTTCGATGACGTGATCGGCAAGCCGACGTTCCCCGCCGATTCACTGGCGCGCATCAAGAACCAGATCCTGGCCGGCTTCGAATACCAGAAACAGAACCCCGCCAAGCTGGCGAGTATCGAGCTGTTCAAGCGCCTGTACGGCGACCACCCGTATGCCCACCCAAGCGAAGGCACGCCTGAAAGCGTTCCGGCGATTACCGTGCAACAGATGCAGGCCTTCCACGCCAAAGCCTACGCGGCGGGCAATGCGGTGATCGCAGTGGTCGGCGACCTGACCCGCGCCGAAGCCGAAGCCATGACCGCCAAGGTTTCTGCAGCATTGCCCAAGGGCCCGGCGCTGGCGAAGATTGCCCAGCCGACGGAGCCCAAGGCCGGCCTGAGCCGTATCGAGTTTCCCTCCAAGCAAACCCATCTGCTGTTCGCCCAACTGGGCATTGACCGCGCAGACCCGGATTACGCGGCCTTGTCCCTGGGCAACCAGATTCTCGGCGGCGGAGGCTTCGGCACCCGTCTAATGAGCGAAGTGCGCGAAAAACGCGGCCTGACCTACGGCGTGTACTCCGGTTTTTCGCCGATGCAGGTGCGCGGCCCGTTCATGATCAACCTGCAGACCCGCGCCGAAATGAGCGGCGGCACCCTGCGTCTGGTTGAAGACGTGGTGGCTGACTACCTCAAAAACGGCCCCACCCAGAAAGAACTGGATGACGCCAAGCGCGAACTGGCCGGCAGCTTTCCGCTGTCCACCGCCAGCAACGCCGATATCGTCGGGCAGTTGGGGGCCATGGGTTTCTACAACCTGCCGCTGAGCTATCTGGAAGATTTCATGAAACAATCCCAGGCCCTGACCGTAGAGCAGGTCAAGGCTGCAATGAACAAACACTTGAGCGCCGACAAGATGGTCATCGTGACCGCCGGCCCGACGATTGCGCAAAAGCCACTACCGCCCCCCACTGATAAACCCGCCGAGCAGCCGCTCGGGGTTCCGGAGCATTAATGGCCAGTTCATCTCGCCCGAAAAAACCTGTCCACAACGTGCATAACGGTGTGGGCCAACTGCGCATCATTGGCGGTGAATGGGGCAGCCGCAAGCTGAGCTTCCCCGATGTCGTGGGCCTGCGTCCGACCCCGGATCGCGTGCGCGAAACCCTGTTCAACTGGCTGGCGCCGTACATCGGCGGCGCCAAGGTACTCGACCCGTTTGCCGGCAGTGGCGCGTTGTTCCTGGAGGCGCTGTCCCGTGGCGCGGCCCAGGCACAGGCGCTGGATGCGAGCAATGTAGCGGTGTCCAGCCTCAAGGAACACTTGGGTACCTTGCGCTGCACCAATGGCCAGGTCCAGACCGCCGATGCCTTGCGCTACCTGGAAACCCAGGCCGCCAGCGAATACGACGTGGTGTTCCTCGACCCGCCGTTCAACCAGAACCTGCTGCCGACCGTGTGTGCGTTGCTGGAAGAACGCCAATGGCTGGCACCGGATGCGTGGATCTACACTGAAAGCGAGACCGCGCCGTCGACGCTCGGCCTGCCGGGCAGCTGGCGCCTGCACCGGGAGCAGAAATCCGGGCGGGTGTATTACGCGCTGTGGCACCGCGCCCTGTAGGAGCGAGCTTGCTCGCGAAGGTCGAACAGGCGGCATGGGCTGCCTGATAGCGCTGCGTGATCGTTAACGTTTTTCGCGAGCAAGCTCGCTCCTACGGGGGGCATGGCAAGCTCGTCCGGCAGCGAGTATTTCATGACTCCCTCTGTGGACCGCTTCAAACCCGCCTTCGGCCTCGGCAACCCCCACCTGCAAACACTGTGGGGGCCGCTGTGGCGCCCGACCACCCACATCGAGCGCCAACGCGAACGTCTGTGGCTGGAAGACGGCGACTTTCTCGACCTCGACTGGCACGGCCCCCACGACGTGCAAGCGCCGCTGGTGCTGGTGTTGCACGGGCTGACCGGTTCGTCCAATTCGCCTTACGTCGCCGGCCTGCAAAAAGTCCTCGCCGCGCAAGGCTGGGCCAGCGTGGCATTGAACTGGCGCGGCTGCTCGGGCGAGCCGAACCTGTTGGCTCGCAGCTACCATTCAGGTGCCAGCGAAGACCTGGCCGCAGCGATTGCTCATCTGCGCACCAAGCGACCTTTGGCGCCCCTGTATGCGGTGGGCTATTCCCTGGGCGGCAATGTGTTGCTCAAGCATTTGGGCGAAACCGGTGCAGCTTCGGGGCTGCAAGGCGCGGCAGCGGTATCGGTGCCGTTTCGCCTGGACCAATGCGCGGATCGCATCGGGCTGGGGTTTTCGCGGATCTACCAGAAGCACTTCATGCGCGAGATGCTGGCGTACATCCGCGTCAAGCAACGCCAGTTTCTGCAGGATGGCCGTGACGAGGGGCTCAAAACTCTGGAGGCGCTGGGCTCACTGGAGAAAATGCGCACCTTCTGGGACTTCGATGGGCGTGTGACTGCGCCGCTGCACGGTTACTTAAGTGCCGAAGACTATTATCGCCAGGCCTCGAGCCGGTATTACCTGGGTGGTATCCGCACGCCGACGCTGATTATCCAGGCGGCCGATGATCCGTTTGTGTTTGCCCACAGCCTCCCTGAGGCAAGTGAACTGTCGGCATGCACGGAGTTTGAGCTGTTGGCCAAGGGTGGGCATGTGGGGTTTGTAGAGGGTTCGCTGAAGCGTCCCGCCTATTACCTGGAACACCGCATCCCCCAGTGGTTACTGGCACAACACGGTTAAACATGTGGGAGGGGGCTTGCCCCCGATGGCGGTGGATCAGTAACAGATGTACTGACTGACACACCGCTATCGGGGGCAAGCCCCCTCCCACACTTTGATTGGGTTTGCAGATCTGGCCTTTAGTCGCCTGTCGCAATTTCACGAGCAGGATCCGTAATCCACTCACTCCACGACCCCGCATACAACTTGCCCAACGGATACCCCGCCAAGCTCAGCGCAAACAGGTTATGGCACGCCGTTACCCCCGAACCGCAATACGCCACCAATTCTTCCGGCGGGCGCCCCTGCAACTGCGCGGCAAAACGCTGCCTGAGCTGCTCGGCCGGCAAGAAACGACCATCACTGCCCAGGTTTTCATTGAAGGCCGCGCACTGCGCACCGGGAATATGCCCGGCAATCGGGTCGATGGGCTCTACTTCGCCACGAAAACGCGGCTGGGCGCGGGCGTCGATCAAGGTCAGGCCGGGCTGACCCAGGCGTTTTTGCACATGCTCGGCATCCAGCACCAGCCGATTATCCGGCGTACCGGTGAAGGTGCCCGGCTCAGTCACTGGAGCATCCAGGCTCAAGGGGAAACCGGCGCTGTGCCAGGCCTTGAGGCCACCATCTAGAATAAACACGCCATCACGCTTGCCCAGCCAGGTCAGCAGCCACCAGGCACGGGCGGCATAGGCACCGGGGCCGTCGTCATACAGCACCACATCGGTGTCGGCACTGATGCCCCAGGCTCGCAGCTGTTCGGCGAAGGTGTCCGCCGCAGGCAACGGATGACGGCCGGTCACACCCTTGATCACCGGGCCACTAAGGTGGCGCTCCAGGTCCGCATACTGCGCCCCTTCGATATGCCCCTCGGCATAACTGCACCGCCCGTAATCCGGGTCCTCCAGGGCAAAGCGACAATCCAGGATCACCAGCTCTGCCGACGTCTGGCGCTCGGCCAGTTGCTGGGGGCTGATCAGTTGGGCAAGCGGCATGACTGACTCCTGTGAATACAAAGGGGAAAGGTTCTACTTCACTTCTTCCAGCGCCTGGTTCAACGGCACGTAAAACTCTTTGAACAACGCATCCACCACTTCTTTGGCCTGGGGTGTGACAAACCCCGCCTCCAACACTAGCACCTGATACACCCCCCGCTTGATCGCCTCGGCACTCAGATGGGTGGAGTTCTCATTGGTGGTGCACAGGAAACGCACCCAGGAGGTGAGGATAATCCAGGCGTTAAGGGTCAGGGCTTCGGTTTGCACCGGGTCCATCGAAAGAATGCCGGCGTCGACAAAGCCCTGGTAGATCGCCCCGCCCTGGATCAGGCAGCGCTGGGAAAACCGTCGGTAGCCGGTGGCCAGCTCCGGGTCGCTTTCCAGTAAGTGTTCGAGGTCGCGGTGCAGGAAGCGGTAGCGCCACATGCCGGCCAGTACGGCCTGCAGGTAGAAGCGCTTGTCTTCCACCCTCATCGCGCGCCCTTGGGGCGGGCGTAGGAAACTGTCCACCAAGGCTTCGTATTCGCGGAACAGCACAGCGATAATCGCCTGCTTATTGGGGAAGTGGTAGTACAGGTTGCCTGGGGAAATTTCCATATGGGCGGCGATATGGTTGGTGCTGACACTGCGCTCACCCTGCTGGTTAAAAAGCTCCAGGCTGGTTTGCACAATGCGCTCGCTGGTCTTTACTCGTGGTGCCATAGGGGATCAGCTTCCAAACACGGGATGGGGCATCTTACGGCCTATGCCGGTCAGGTTAAATCCGGATGTTACTGCAATGTTATTTGACAATTTAGAGCAATGACTCTAAAAATCCAGGCAGACCTATAACAATCGGGACCGCGCCATGTCTGCCAACGTTGCCTACCTGCAAGAATCCCAGGCGCTGGATCACCTTCAGGGCCTGTTCGAAGCGCAACGTCGCGCCTATGCCGCCAACCCGATGCCGCCGGCCGCGCAACGTCAGCAATGGCTCAAGGCCCTGCGCGATTTACTCAGCGATGAACGCCAGGCGCTGATCAACGCGATCAGCCAGGACTTCAGCCATCGCAGCGCAGACGAAACCCTGTTCGCCGAGTTGATGCCCAGTCTGCATGGCATTCACTACACCAGCAAACACCTCAAAGGCTGGATGAAACCTTCGCGCCGCGCTGTAGGCATTGCCTTTCAGCCCGCGTCAGCCAAAGTCATCTACCAGCCGCTGGGTGTGGTCGGCGTCATCGTGCCGTGGAACTACCCGTTGTACCTGGCCATCGGTCCGCTGGTCGGGGCTTTAGCCGCCGGTAACCGCGTGATGCTCAAGCTCAGCGAATCCACACCGGCCACTGGTGAACTGCTCAAGGCATTGCTGGCGAAAATCTTCCCCGAGGACCTGGTGTGCGTGGTGCTGGGCGAAGCCGACGTCGGCATGGCGTTTTCCAGGTTGCGGTTCGATCATCTGCTGTTCACCGGGGCCACCAGCATCGGCAAGCATGTGATGCGTGCGGCCGCCGAACACCTCACGCCGGTCACCCTGGAGCTGGGCGGCAAATCGCCAGCCATCGTCTCCGCCGATGTGCCGCTCAAGGATGCTGCCGAGCGTATCGCCTTCGGCAAGGCGTTGAACGCCGGGCAAACCTGCGTGGCACCCGACTATGTGCTGGTACCGGAGGATCGTGTGGACGGCTTCGTCAAGGCTTACTCCGATGCGATTCGCCGATTCTATCCGACCCTGACCGACAACCCGGACTACACGGCCATCATCAACGAGCGGCAGCTGGCCAGGCTCAATGCCTACGCCAAGGATGCCACCGACAAGGGCGCCACCCTGATTGCGCTGTACGACCAGGGCCAGGCACGGCGCATGCCTCACAGCCTGCTGCTGAATGTGAGTGACGAGATGACGGTGATGCAGGATGAGATCTTTGGCCCGCTGTTGCCGATCGTGCCTTATCGCGGCATTGATGAGGCCTTTGCCTACATCAACCGGCGCCCGCGTCCATTGGCCCTGTACTACTTCGGCTACAACAAGAGCGAACAGGACCGTGTGCTCCACGAGACCCACTCCGGCGGCGTGTGCCTGAACGACACCCTGCTGCAGGTGGCCCAGGATGACCTGCCGTTTGGTGGCATCGGCCCCTCCGGCATGGGCCATTACCACGGTCGCGAAGGTTTCCTGACATTCAGCAAGGCCAAGGGCGTACTGGTCAAACAGCGTCTGAACGCGGCGAAGTTGATCTACCCGCCCTACGGAAAATCCATCCAGACGTTGATCCAGAAGCTGTTTATTCGCTGAAACCGCCACCACCGGGACAATAAAGACAATGAATCCCAGCCTGACTGAAATACCTGCGCTGTCGCGGCGCGGCGTCTTGAAAATCGGCCTGTGCGCCAGTGCCTTCCTGGCCACCGCCGGGCTGGGCGCCAGCCTCAGCGGCTGCTCGAGCAGCACGCCGGCCAGCGGCTTTGCGATGTTGCGCGCCAGTGACTTGCCGTTCCTGCGCGCGGTCATCCCGGTGCTGCTGGAAGGCGCCGCCAGCGCGCAGTCCGTCAGCGCCGGGTTGGAAGACACCCTGAAAAAGCTCGACTACAGCCTTCAGCACCTGTCGCCGGAAATGTTCAAGCTCACCCAACAGCTGTTCGACGTGTTGAGCCTGGGCATCACCCGAGGACCGTTGACCGGCATCTGGGGCAGTTGGGAAAACGCCGGCAGCGAGCAGATCCGCAACTTCCTGCACCGCTGGGAAAACAGCTACCTGAACCTGCTGCGCATGGGCCAGGGCTCGCTGCTCAAGCTGGTGATCATGGCCTGGTACTTCCGGCCCGAGTCCTGGGCCCATTGCGGCTACCCCGGCCCGCCGAAGATCTGATCTGCATCCCTCACAATAAAAAGAGACGACTCTGATGCCCGTACCCGATCTGTTCCGCGACGGCCTGGCCCGCGGCTGGAAAACCCACAATGGCGCCGCCCTCGACGGCGACCTGACGCTGGAAGCCGACGTGGCCATCATCGGCAGCGGCGCCGGTGGCGGCACCACCGCGGAAATTCTCAGCGCCGCCGGCTACAAGGTGCTGCTGATCGAAGAAGGCCCACTCAAGACCAGCAGCGATTTCAAGCTGCTGGAAGACGAAGCCTATGCCAGCCTGTACCAGGAAGGGATCGGGCGCATGAGCAAGGACGGTGCGATTACCATCCTGCAGGGCCGGGCAGTGGGCGGCACCACGCTGATCAACTGGACCTCCAGCTTCCGCACCCCCGATGCCACCCTCGCCCACTGGGCCAGCGAATACGCGGTGAAGGGCCATAGCAGCGCCGAAATGGCGCCGTGGTTCGAGACCATGGAACAGCGCCTGGGCATTGCGCCGTGGGCCCTGCCGCCGAACGCCAACAACGACGTGATCCGCAAAGGCTGCGAAAAGCTCGGCTACAGCTGGCACGTGATCCCGCGCAATGTGCGTGGCTGCTTCAACCTGGGTTATTGCGGCATGGGTTGCCCGGTCAACGCCAAGCAGTCGATGCTGGTGACCACCATCCCCGCCACCCTGGACAAAGGCGGCGAGCTGCTCTACCTGGCCCGAGCCGAGCGCCTCAACTACAGCGGCGATACGATCAGCAGCCTGGAATGCGTGGCCATGGACGCACGCTGCGTGGCGCCTACCGGGCGCAGGATCAGCGTGAAGGCCAAGCATTACGTACTCTCGGGCGGCGGCATCAACAGCCCGGCACTGCTGATGCGCTCTAACGCACCCGACCCGCATTCACGGCTGGGCAAACGCACCTTCCTGCACCTGGTGAATTTCTCCGCCGGGTTGTTCGACGAGGTAATCAATCCGTTCTACGGGGCGCCGCAGTCGATCTATTCCGACCATTTCCAGTGGCAGGACGGCACTACCGGTAAAATGTCCTACAAGCTAGAAGCACCGCCCTTACATCCAGGGCTGGCGAGTACCTTGTTTGGCGGCTACGGGGCGCAGAATGCCTTGGACATGAGCCGATTGCCCCATACCCACGCCATGCTCGCGCTGTTGCGCGACGGTTTTCACCCCGACAGCCCTGGCGGCGCAGTGGAACTGCGCGGTGACGGTACGCCGGTGCTCGACTATCAGGTCTCGCCCTATACCTGGGACGGCCTGCGCCGGGCCTTTCACAGCATGGCCGAGATTCAGTTCGCGGCGGGCGCCACCTCGGTCAAGCCCCTGCACCACGACGCCCGCTACGTGAACACCTTGGCCGAGGCGCGCAGCGTAATTGATGGGTTGAACCTCCAATTGCATCGGACCACCCTGGGCAGCGCCCATGTGATGGGCGGTTGCGCCATGGGCGAAGACCCGAAAAACGCGGTGGCCGACAGCCTTGGGCGCCACCACCAATTGCGCAACCTGTCGATTCACGACGGCTCGCTGTTTCCTACCAGCATTGGGGCAAATCCCCAGTTGTCGGTGTATGGACTGAGCGCCCAACTGGCGTCAGCCTTGGCCGAACGTCTGAAAACAGCGTGAAAAACCGTTCGATTCACGGCATTTATCTCCATAAGTCGACTTGGCCGACCGGGATGGCTGCGATACCATCCGATTCCCCAACGGACTCCGCCAGGACGACGCGATGAACCGAGTGTTGTACCCAGGTACCTTCGACCCGATTACCAAAGGCCATGGCGATCTGGTCGAACGCGCCTCTCGCCTGTTCGACCATGTGATCATCGCGGTTGCCGCCAGCCCCAAGAAAAACCCGTTGTTTCCCCTGGAGCAACGCGTGGAGCTGGCACGTGAAGTCACCCGGCACCTGCCTAATGTGGAAGTGGTGGGCTTTTCGACACTGCTGGCGCACTTTGCCAAGGAGCAGAACGCCAATGTGTTCCTGCGCGGCCTGCGCGCGGTGTCGGATTTCGAATATGAATTCCAGCTGGCCAACATGAACCGCCAATTGGCGCCGGACGTGGAAAGCCTGTTCCTCACGCCGTCGGAACGTTATTCGTTCATTTCCTCGACGTTGGTGCGTGAAATCGCCGCTTTAGGCGGAGATATCACCAAGTTCGTGCACCCGGCCGTGGCGGACGCGCTCACCCTGCGCTTCAAGAAGTAAGACCGCTCACTCGGCGCCCGCTCGCACTGCGGGCGCCAATGCGGCACAATTGCGCGCATTCGTTTTCAATGCCCTGGCTGACAGCCCTGGCAGGAGTTTTCATGTCCCTGATCATCACCGACGATTGCATCAATTGCGACGTCTGCGAACCCGAGTGCCCGAACGCTGCGATTTCCCAGGGTGAAGAGATCTATGTGATCGATCCCAACCTGTGCACGCAATGTGTCGGCCACTACGACGAACCCCAGTGCCAGCAGGTGTGCCCGGTGGATTGCATTCCGCTGGATGAGGCGCATCCCGAGACTGAAGAGCAGTTGATGGAGAAGTATCGGAAGATTACCGGTAAGGCTTGAGGTTCTTTAGCGCCTGTTAAGGCCTCATCGGGGGCAGCCCCCTCCCACACTTTGATTTGTGAATACATTCAAAATGTGGGAGGGGGCTTGCCCCCGATAGCGATATCATCCCTCACACAGTAATCAGCTCTGACACTTGGGACAAAACACACTCGCCCGCTGCCCCAGCAGCACATTGCGCAACTCGCTCCCGCAGACCTTGCACGCCTCGCCGCCCCGGCCATACACGAACAGTTCCTGCTGGAAATACCCCGGCTGCCCGTCGCCGCCGATAAAATCGCGCAGGGTGGTACCGCCCCGCTCGATCGCTGCAGCCAGCACGCGCTTGATTTCGATCGCCAGCCTCAGGTAGCGCGCCCGCGATATACCGCCCGCCGTACGACGCGGATCGATCCCCGCCGCAAACAGCGCTTCGGTCGCATAGATATTGCCCACGCCCACCACCACGGCGTTATCCATGATGAACGGCTTCACCGCCATCGACCGTCCACGGGACTGCTGGAACAAGCGTTCGCCATCAAACAGCGCGGTCAACGGCTCGGGCCCCAGGCGGATCAGCAGCTCGTGGTTGTGCGGGTCCTGGCTCCAGAGCATTGCGCCAAAACGCCGGGGGTCGGTGTAGCGCAGGGCCAAGCCGGATTCCAGCTCGATGTCCACATGTTCATGCTTGGCCGCAGGCATGCCCACCTCCACCAGGCGCAGGTTGCCCGACATGCCCAGGTGGCTGATCAAGGTGCCCACTTCGGCGTTGATCAACAGGTACTTGGCGCGCCGCTCCACCAGCACGATGCGCTGCCCGGACAGGCGCACATCAAGGTCTTCGGGGATCGGCCAGCGCAGGCGACGCTCACGCACCACCACTCGGCTGACGCGCTGGCCCTCCAGGTGAGGGGCAATCCCGCGCCGGGTGGTTTCGACTTCTGGTAACTCAGGCATGTGTACCTCGGGAAGAAAAGCTCAGTGCGCGCCCAGTTCGCGGATCGACAACTTCATGCTTTCGAAGTCGTAGTCCGACAGGCCCACGTAATCGAGCACCAGATGGCTGATCGCATCCCACTCATGGTCAACGGCCTGGTTGCCCAGCACGCGATAGGACGAACAGATGTGCTCGGCCATTTTCAGGATCGCCAGCAGGTTCTTGAGGACGGGGTTGCGCGACGACTCATCGCTGAAAATCGCCAGGGCGTTGTGGTGATTGGCGATGGCGTCGGTGACATGCTCCGGCAGGCGCCAGGACTTGGCGGTGTAGTAACCCACCACGGCATGGTTAGTGTTGAACGCGTTGTTCTCGGTGTCGACCACACGGCAATCCGGGCCGGCATTGGCGTAGGCCTGCTCCAGCACCGTCATGTAGTTCGGGAACCGCTTGAGCATCAGCGGCACGCCGCAATCGTGGAACAGGCCCAGGGCGTAGGCTTCGTCAATCGCCTGGGAGCCGGTGCGCTTGGCCAGGGTCAGACAGGTCATTGCCACATCCTGGGCCGTGTCCCAGAAGCGGTTGAGCGTGACGATGGTGTCGTCGCTCATCTCACCCTTGATCGACAGCGCATTGATCAGGTTGATGACCGAGCGGCTGCCCAGCAGGTTTACCGCGCGCTGAATCGAGGCGATCTTGTTGCTCAGGCCGTAATACGGCGAGTTGACGATTTTCAGCAACGCGCCGGACAGGCCCGGGTCCTGGGCGATCAGCCGGGCGATCACTTCCAGGTCCGGGTCGGGCATGTACTGCTCCATCTGCAAATCCACCATGATTTGCGGCTGGGGCGGCACGCTGATGCCTTGCAGGACCTGCTGGATCTGTTCGGCGGAAAGCTCTTGGGACATAAGTACACACTCTGGGCTAGGTGGGGATTCTACCCCTTATGCAGACCGGGCCGACACCCAAATGCCCGATTGAAACTCGATCAAATGTGGGAGGGGGCTTGCCCCCGATTGCGGTATATCAGTGAAAGATGAGCTGACTGACCCACCGCTATCGGGGGCAAGCCCCCTCCCACATGTCCGGCGGCGCCGCCAAGCAATGCACAACACGGTATACTCCCGCTCTTTTTTCCGGAGCGACGTCATGTCCCTGCCAAGCCTGCGTCTCAAAGCCAACGCCGATCGTCGTTTGCGCAACGGCCACCTGTGGGTCTACAGCAACGAAATCGACGTGGCCGCCACCCCACTCCACGGCTTCCAGGCAGGCGACCAGGCTATCCTGGAAGCAGCCGGCGGCAAGACCCTGGGCATCGTGGCCATGAGCCCGAACAACCTGATCTGCGCCCGCCTGCTGTCGCGCGACATCAAGTTGCCGTTGGACAAGTCGCTGCTGGTGCACCGCCTGAACGTCGCCCTGTCCCTGCGCGATCGCCTGTTCGACAAGCCGTTCTACCGCCTGGTCTATGGCGATTCCGACCTGCTGCCGGGCCTGGTGGTCGACCGTTTCGGCGACATTCTGGTGGTACAGATCGCCTCGGCAACCATGGAAGCCCATAAGGAAGACGTGATCGCCGCACTGACCCAGGTGCTCAAGCCCAGCGGCATCCTGTTCAAGAACGACTCCGCCGCGCGCGACGCCGAAGGCCTCAACCGCTACGTCGAAACCGTATTTGGCCTGGTGCCGGAATGGGTCGCGCTGGAAGAAAACGGCGTGAAGTTCGAAGCGCCAGTCATCCAGGGTCAGAAAACCGGCTGGTTCTACGACCACCGCATGAACCGCGCCCGCCTGGCGCCATATGCCAAAGGCAAGCGCGTTCTGGACCTGTACAGCTACATCGGCGGCTGGGGCGTGCAAGCCGCCGCTTTCGGCGCCAGTGAGGTGTTCTGCGTCGACGCGTCGGCCTTCGCCCTCGACGGCGTGGAGCGCAACGCCGCGCTCAACGGCGTGACTGAGAAGATGACCTGCATCGAAGGCGACGTCTTCGAAGCGCTCAAGGAACTCAAAGCCAGCGAAGAACGCTTCGACGTGATCGTCGCCGACCCACCGGCCTTCATCAAACGCAAAAAAGACATGAAAAACGGCGAAGGCGCCTACCGCCGTCTGAACGAGCAAGCCATGCGCCTGCTCAGCAAGGACGGCATCCTCGTCAGCGCCTCGTGCTCCATGCACCTGCCCGAAGACGACCTGCAGAACATCCTGCTCACCAGCGCCCGCCACCTGGACCGCAACATCCAGATGCTCGAACGCGGCGGCCAGGGCCCGGACCACCCGGTGCACCCGGCAATCGTCGAGACGCGGTATATCAAGAGCATTACGTGCCGTTTGTTGCCCAATAGCTAACGCCGACCACCTTGTAGGAGCGAGCTTGCTCGCGAAAAACAAATAGACGCCACTGGCTACCTGATAGCACTGCGTTATCGTCGACGATCTTCGCGAGCAAGCTCGCTCCTACAGGTAGACGCCCATTCCCTCCAGCCGCCAGCGGTGTAGAATCGGCCCTATTCATCGCCAGTCATCCCCCGGCGGGTTTATGAGCTCGAGGCCCAAGCACGCGGCGATCCCGCGACGCGAGTGGCAACTTCCGGACACACGGCCATTTTCTGAGTGTTCCAGACGTCAATAGAAGCTCACTCCCCTTTGATACCGATTAGCCGCCCGGAGTGCTCCAATGCCTGATTACCGCTCAAAAACATCCACCCACGGCCGCAACATGGCCGGCGCGCGCGCATTGTGGCGTGCCACGGGGATGAAAGATGACGACTTCAAGAAGCCGATCATCGCGATTGCCAACTCGTTTACCCAGTTCGTACCCGGCCACGTCCACCTCAAGGACCTGGGCCAACTGGTCGCCCGCGAGATCGAACGCGCCGGCGGCGTGGCCAAGGAATTCAACACCATCGCCGTGGACGACGGCATCGCCATGGGCCATGACGGCATGCTGTATTCCCTGCCGAGCCGCGAGATCATCGCCGACTCCGTGGAGTACATGGTCAACGCCCACTGCGCCGACGCCATTGTGTGCATCTCCAACTGCGACAAGATCACCCCCGGCATGCTGATGGCCGCCCTGCGCCTGAACATCCCGGTGATCTTCGTCTCCGGCGGCCCGATGGAAGCCGGCAAGACCAAGCTTGCCTCCCATGGCCTGGACCTGGTCGACGCCATGGTCATCGCCGCCGATTCCAGCGCGTCTGACGAGAAAGTCGCCGAATACGAGCGCAGCGCTTGCCCGACCTGCGGTTCGTGCTCCGGCATGTTCACCGCCAACTCGATGAACTGCCTGGTGGAAGCCCTGGGTCTGGCCTTGCCGGGCAACGGTTCCACACTGGCCACCCACAGCGACCGCGAGCAGCTGTTCCTGCAGGCCGGCCGCACCATCGTCGAGCTGTGCAAGCGTTACTACACCGAGAATGATGAGTCGGTACTGCCGCGCAATATCGCCAACTTCAAGGCGTTCGAGAACGCCATGACCCTGGACATCGCCATGGGCGGTTCCACCAACACCATCCTGCATTTGCTGGCCGCCGCTCAGGAAGCCGAGATCGACTTCGACCTGCGCGACATCGACCGCCTGTCACGCCACGTGCCGCAGCTGTGCAAGGTCGCGCCGAACATCCAGAAGTACCACATGGAAGACGTGCACCGCGCCGGCGGGATCTTCTCGATCCTCGGCTCCCTGGCCCGTGGCGGCCTGTTGCACACTGACCTGCCGACCGTGCACAGCAAATCCCTGGCCGAAGGCATCGCCAAGTGGGACATCACCCAGACTGACGACGAAGCGGTGCATCACTTCTTCAAAGCCGGCCCGGCGGGTATCCCGACCCAGACCGCGTTCAGCCAGTCGACCCGTTGGGACACCCTGGACGACGACCGTGAAAACGGCTGCATCCGCAGCGTCGAGCACGCCTACTCGCAAGAAGGCGGTCTGGCCGTGCTGTACGGCAACATCGCCCTCGACGGTTGCGTGGTGAAAACCGCCGGTGTGGATGAATCCATCCACGTCTTCGAAGGCCGCGCCAAGATCTACGAAAGCCAGGACAGCTCGGTACGCGGCATCCTCGCCGACGAAGTGAAAGAAGGCGACATCGTGATCATCCGCTACGAAGGCCCCAAAGGCGGCCCGGGTATGCAGGAGATGCTCTACCCGACGTCCTACCTGAAATCCAAAGGCCTGGGCAAAGCCTGCGCGTTGCTGACCGACGGCCGTTTCTCCGGCGGTACTTCGGGCCTGTCCATCGGCCACGCGTCGCCAGAAGCCGCTGCCGGTGGCGCGATTGGGCTGGTGCAGGATGGCGACAAGGTGCTGATCGACATCCCGAACCGCTCGATCAACCTGTTGGTCAGCGATGAAGAACTGGCGGCGCGTCGGGTCGAGCAGGACAAGAAGGGCTGGAAACCGGTGGAGAAACGTCCACGCAAGGTGACCACCGCGTTGAAGGCGTATGCACTGCTGGCGACCAGTGCCGATAAAGGTGCTGTGCGTAACAAGGCGATGCTTGACGGTCTGTAACCGTCCCCCCATGAAAATGCCCCGCACCTGGCGGGGCATTTTTTTGCCTGGAGATAACCCCCAAGACCCACATTTTTTACTGCGTTCAGCCTGTTACTGGATATCTTCCGGCTTGACGATCACCCAGTTCTTGTCCGCCGTTACCGGCAACCCTTCCTTGGCCTGCGCCGCCGCATGCTTGGCGATCATGCCATTAAGCTGGGTCATGTATTTGTCCTTGCGGTTGATCCACAAGTGAATGCCGCCCTTGGCCACATCCACGTCATGAAACAGCATGTAGCCATCGCTGGTTGGCGTGTCGCCGCCGACGATCACCGGTTTTTTCCATTCGTCGATATAGGTCAGGATGGCCGCGTGCTTGCCGGCCATCCAGGTCGCCGGGGTCCACAGGTAAGGCGTCAGCTCCAGGCCGAGGTTGGCCTTCTCGTCATACTTGCCGGCGGCAATCTGTTTGCGCGCGGTGGTCAGTTCGCCTGTGTTGCGGTCCTTGAGCAGGGTGGTCACGCCGATCACATTCTCGGGTTTGACGTTGTAGCCGTACTTCGGATCGGCGGCGACCATGCGCACCAGTTCCTCGGAGGCGGCGGTCATCACGTACACCTCGATGCCGTTCTCCATCAGCTTGTTGTACAGCTCGGCCTGGCCGGTGAAGACTTTCGGTGGCTGCACCTCGGACTTTTTCACCGTATCGCCTTCAAAATAACTGACGGGAACGGGTTTGCCGGAGGCCATCAACTCGTCGACCTGGACCTTGAGTTCCTTGAGCGTAAACCCGGAAAACACCTGGGCCACCCACGGGTAGCACACCATGTCGTCCACTTCGCAGAGGCGATAGTAGTAACTGAACAGGCTTTCCTTATGCTCGGCGGTGTCTTTGAACGGCATCAGCTTGAGCGACGGATCGAGGCTGTCGCGGGTGATCAGGCCCTTGTTTTCCATGTACGGCAGCAAGGACTCTTCAAGGTCGTAGCGGTAGCTGGTGTTGTCCATGTCGAACACCGCGAAGTTACCCTTGTTGGCGTTGGCGGCGATCATCTCGTTCAACTGTTTGGCGGCAGGCGCCGGCCAGTGTTTCAACTCGGTGGCGGCGAATACCTGGCTGGTGAGTCCGAGGCAAAGCGCGGCGGCAAGCAATTTCGGCGCGAGCTTCATAAGCGTTTCTTCCTGAGTGAAAAACATCGACGCTAACAAATCCCTGTGACAGTTCCCGTGTCGAGCCCGACCGTGTGCATCCTGATCCCGCCACGGTCGTACGTCAGAGCGTCAAGCGCTTATTCCAAAAACGACAGTCACCATTCCATATCGGTATTAAATCAATATATTTCAAGCTGTTAGGCTTCCCGGTTCGCAATCGCAGGCTCACGCGATTGGCTGCCTTCTCAACGGAGCTTCAATGAATCTTCCCCTGATTCTCAACTTACTGGTGTTCGTGGCCCTGTTGCTGGGCCTGGCACAAACCGGCCGCACGAACTGGAGCCTGGCCAAGAAGGTCCTGTTCGCCCTGGTGCTTGGCGTGGTGTTCGGTGTGGTGCTGCACGCCATCTACGGGGCCGGTCACCCAGTACTCAAGGCCTCCATCGGCTGGTTCGACCTGGTCGGCAACGGCTATGTGCAACTGCTGCAAATGATCGTGATCCCGCTGGTGTTCGCCTCGATCCTCAGTGCCGTGGCGCGCCTGCATAACGCCTCGTCTCTGGGCAAGATCAGCTTCCTGACCATCGGCACCCTGCTGTTCACCACCGCGATCGCAGCGCTGATCGGTATCGGCCTGACCAACCTGTTCGGCCTGACCGCCGAAGGGCTGGTCGCTGGCACTCAGGAAATGGCGCGCCTGCAAGTGATCCAGAACGATTACGCGGGCAAGGTCGCCGACCTGAATATCCCGCAATTGCTGCTGTCGTTCGTGCCGGCCAACCCGTTCGCCGACCTGGCCCGGGCCAAGCCGACGTCGATCATCAGCGTGGTGATTTTCGCCGCGTTCCTGGGGGTTGCCGCGCTGCAACTGCTCAAGGACGACGTGGAAAAAGGCCAGAAGGTGCTCAACGCCATCGACACCCTGCAAGCCTGGGTGATGCGCCTGGTGCGCCTGGTCATGAAGCTGACCCCGTACGGTGTCCTGGCGCTGATGACCAAGGTGGTCGCCAGCTCCAACCTGCAGGACATCATCAAGCTCGGCAGTTTTGTCGTGGTGTCGTACCTGGCCCTGGGCCTGATGTTTGTGGTGCATGGCCTGTTGCTGTCGCTGGCCGGGGTCAATCCGCTGCGCTTCTTCCGCAAGGTGTGGCCGGTATTGACCTTTGCCTTCACCAGCCGCTCCAGCGCCGCCTCGATCCCCTTGAGTATTGAAGCGCAGACCCGCCGCCTGGGAATCCCGCAGTCCATTGCCGGTTTCGCCGCTTCGTTTGGCGCGACCATCGGCCAGAATGGCTGTGCAGGCCTCTATCCGGCGATGTTGGCGGTGATGGTCGCGCCGACCGTCGGCATCAACCCACTGGACCCGCTGTGGATCGCGACGCTGGTAGCGATTGTGACCCTGAGCTCGGCCGGTGTGGCGGGCGTGGGCGGTGGTGCGACCTTCGCGGCATTGATCGTGCTGCCGGCCATGGGCTTGCCGGTGTCACTGGTGGCGTTGCTGATTTCCGTGGAGCCGCTGATCGACATGGGCCGTACGGCGCTGAACGTGAATGGCTCGATGACGGCGGGGGCGATTACCAGTCAGATCATGGGGCAGACGGACAAGGCGTTGCTCGATGCCGATGAGCATGCTGAGTTAGCGCAGGTCTGATAGAGCGCTATCGGGGGCAAGCCCCCTCCCACATTTTGATGTGTGAATACATTCAAGTGTGGGAGGGGGCTTGCCCCCGATGCTTTTAAGCTTTCTCCCAGACTTCAAAGTTGTAAGCCGGTTTATCCCCTTCGGCTGGGTTCTCCACATTCGACACCAGCTTCCACTGGTTCGCATCAAACGCCGGAAACCACGCATCCCCTTCAGGGCTCAACGCCACCCGGGTCAGGTACAGGCGATCCGCCTGCTCCAGCCCCTGGGCATACAACTGCGCGCCGCCGATCAGCATCAGCTCGTCCGCGCCCTGGGCCCTGGCCCATTCCTCCGCGCGCGCTATCGCCGCCTCCAGTGACGCAAACACTTGCGCACCTTCGAGCACCAGGTCGGTCTGACGACTGACCACAATGTTCAGCCGCCCCGGCAACGGTCGGCCCAGGGAATCCCAGGTCTTGCGCCCCATGATGATCGGCTTGCCCAGGGTGGTGGCCTTGAAATACTTGAAATCCCCCGGCAAATGCCAGGGCATGCTGTTGTCGACGCCGATCACGCGGTTTTCACCGAGGGCTGCGATCAGGCTTAAAGGGAGAGTTTTTTTCATGCCGACGAGAATACCAGAGCGGCGAGCCAGCAGTTATGCTCCAACCTCATCAACACGACAGGACGGCGCGTGACTGCACTGAACCCGCTGCACAGACTTTGGCTGACAGAAACCGTGCGCCTGCGCGAAGAACACGCCGGCCCCCTGGAAGACCTGGAAGCCAACCGGTTGGCCCGCACCGCCGGGGGTGACCTGCCCACACGCATCCAGCAGCGTGCGCTGCACCTGGCCGAGCGCGATGGTTTGGCCGCCGCGCTCAGCCGCTGGCTGCAAGGCGCACGCCTGGCCCTGGTGTTACTGGCGGCGGCCGCCGTCATCAGCGGCGCCGGTTTGGCGTTCGCCGCGCTGGGCAATGGCCTGGCCCCGGTGAATGTATTCTGGGCCTTGGGCAGCCTGCTCGGTCTGGACCTGATCTTGCTGATCAGTTGGGCCCTGGGCCTGCTGTTTGCCGGCGAACACAGCGCCAGCCTTGGCCGGCTGTGGTTGTGGCTCAGCGAGAAACTGGCGCGTGACGCTAAAGCCGCGCAGTTGGCCCCGGCTTTGCTGCTGTTGTTGCAGCGGCAAAAACTCAATCGCTGGGCGGTGGGTGTGCTGGTCAACAGCTTGTGGTTGCTGGCCTTGCTCAGCGCCCTGGTGATACTGCTGACCCTGCTCGCCACCCGCCGCTATGGCTTTGTGTGGGAAACCACCATTCTCGGTGCCGATACCTTTGTCGCCGTGACCCAGGCCCTCGGCACACTCCCGGCTCTGCTCGGTTTCAATGTGCCCACCGTGGAGATGATCCGCGCCAGCGGCGACTCCGCGCTGAATATCGAAAGCGCCCGCCAAGCCTGGGCGGCGTGGCTGGTCGGCGTGTTGCTGGTCTACGGGCTGCTGCCGCGGTTGATCCTCGCCTTGCTGTGCCTGTGGCAATGGAAGCGCGGGCGCGCAGCGTTGCGCCTGGACCTCAACCTGCCCGGCTACGCCCAACTGCGCGAACACCTGATGCCCAGCAGCGAGCGCCTTGGGGTCAACGATGTGGCGCCCGAACACCTGCACCAGGTCAGCGGCGGCGTGAGCGAGCTGGAGAGCGACGGCGCCTTGCTGGTCGCCATAGAACTCGACGACCAACACCCTTGGCCGCCCAAACTGGCCACCAACGTTAAGAACGCCGGCATCCTCGACAGCCGCGAATCACGCAACAAATTGCTGGAACAACTCAGCCGTTTTCCGCCGGCGCGCCTGACCATCGTCTGCGACCCGCGCCGCTCGCCCGACCGTGGCAGCCTGGCGCTGATCGCCGAACTGGCACGCAGCGCCACCGCCACCCGCGTGTGGCTGCTGCAAGCGCCGCCCGGCCAGGCACTGGACGCCGAGCGCCTGGGCGACTGGCACAGCGCGCTGCAACAGCTTGAGCTGCCCTTCGCCGATTGCGCGCCGCTGAACTGGCTGGAGACCGGTCATGACTAAACCGCTGAAGCTCGCCGTGGTCGGCCATACCAATGTGGGCAAGACCTCGCTGCTGCGCACCCTGACCCGCGATGTCGGCTTTGGCGAAGTCTCCCATCGCCCCAGCACCACGCGGCATGTGGAGGGCGCACGCTTGTCGGTGGACGGCCAAGCCTTGCTGGAGTTGTACGACACGCCCGGCCTGGAAGATGCCATCGCCCTGCTCGACTACCTGGAACGCCTGGACCGCCCCGGCGAACGCCTCGATGGTCCGGCACGCCTGGCGCGGTTCCTGGAGGGCAGCGAGGCGCGCCAACGCTTCGAACAGGAAGCCAAGGTACTGCGCCAACTGCTGGCCTCGGACGCCGGCCTGTATGTGATCGATGCCCGCGAGCCGGTGCTGGCCAAGTACCGTGACGAGCTGCAAGTGCTGGCCAGTTGCGGCAAACCCTTGCTGCCGGTGCTCAATTTCGTCAGCAGCGCCGACCACCGCGAACCGGACTGGCGCGAAGCCCTGGCCCGCCTCGGCCTGCATGCGCTGGTGCGTTTCGACAGTGTGGCGCCGCCGGAAGATGGCGAGCGCCGATTGTATGAAAGCCTGGCCCTGCTGCTGGAAACTGCACGGCCACAGTTGGAGCGGCTGATTGTCGACCAGGAGGCCCAGCGCCAGGCCCGCCAGCAAAGCGCCGCGCGCTTGATCGCCGAACTGTTGATCGACTGCGCTGCCTGTCGTCGCAGTGTGGTGACTGAAGATGAACCCCAAGCCATCAGTGATTTACGCAACGCCGTGCGCCAGCGCGAACAGAAATGTGTGGAAGCGTTACTCAAGCTATTTGGTTTTCGCCCCCAGGACGCCGCCGCCAGTGACTTGCCGCTGCTGGACGGGCGCTGGGGCGACGACCTGTTCAATCCGCAAACCCTCAAGCAACTCGGCGTGCGCGTCGGTGGCGGGATTGCGGCAGGCGCGGCGGCAGGCGCTGGCGTGGACCTGCTGGTCGGCGGTTTGACCCTCGGCGCTGCCGCGCTGGCCGGCGCGATTGCCGGCGGCGCCCTGCAAACCGCACGCAGCTACGGCAGTCGCCTGCTCGGCAAGATCAAGGGCCAGCGCGAGCTGACCGTCGACGACAGCGTGCTACGCCTGCTCGCCCTGCGCCAGCGCCAGTTGGTCAAGGCCTTGAACCTGCGCGGCCATGCGGCCATGCACAGCATCAAAGTCGACACGCCCCAGGACAAGACCTGGCGCGAAGGCAAGCTGCCGGACGCGCTGAACAGGGCCCGCGCCTATCCGCAATGGTCGTCGCTCAACCCACACCCCAAGTTGAACCAGGCCGAGCGTCAGGAGCAAATCCAGGCGCTGGCTCAGCGGCTGGACGCGTCCTGATCGGCCAATAGTCGCAGGGCCTTGGCCTTGAGCACTTCAAGGTCCAACAACGAGACGTGCATCTGCTTGGCCTGTTCGTCCCAATGGCGCATGCGCAGGCTGATGTGACAGAGCGGGTCCTGCTCGAACGCCTGTGCTTGCTGCGCGGTCATCACACCGCCCTGATACGCCAGCGTGCGGCGGCTGGCCTCGCTCAACTGTGCGTAATAGTCCGGCTGCTTGAAGGTCAGGTAACGCTTGGCTTGTACGTGATATTCCACCAATTTCGCCATGCGTTCGCTGAAGCCTGCACGGCGCAGGTAATCTGCGCCAAGCCGCTCATGGCTGAGCACGCCATACCCACCCATGCCCTCGCCACCCTGACCACAGAGGTGGCCGATATCGTGGAAGAACGCCGCCAGCACCACTTCATCGTCAAAGCCTTCGGCCATCGCGAGCTGCGCGGCCTGGGACATGTGCTCGATCTGCGACACCGGCTCGCCGATGTAATCCGCCGTGCCATGGCGTTCGTACAGGCCGAACAGCTCGGCAAGCAAGCGCTCCCGAGTCATCACTCAGGCCCCCACACTGTGGTGATATTTCGCTCGGCCATCGCCGGGCCCACGCTCATGCCCACACCGGTATGCATCAACGCGGCGCTGATGCCCGCAGCCGCCTGGACAAATGAAAACGGCGCGGGGCCACGCGAGCCATACACACCCTGCCAACGCTCCACCACCTGGATCTTGCAGCCCAGGGTCTGCTCGGCCAGTTCGATCAGCCAGTCATCGACCTGTTCGGCGTTGAAGGGCGATGCATCGCTGCCGTAATCATGGGAATCGCCGATGATCAACTCGCCATGGGGCGTGGGGCTGATCAGCAGGTGAATCCCGTGCGCCTGCAAGTGCGGCGTTTCGCGCAGGATCTGCGCCTGTACTGCGGCGGCCTCGGGCAAGTCGGCAAACGCACCGTAATGCACGCAACTGAGGCCGGTCAGCAAGGCATGTTGCAGGTTCAGGTCATGCGCCGGCCGTGCCCGCAGCATTTGCAGGCGGCAGACTTGCGGGTTGAGTGCGGCCATCGAATCGGCCAGCAGGGTCTGGTAGTCGTGACCGGAACACACAATGATCTGCTCGCCGCGAAAACGCCCAGCCGTGCTGTGCAACTGGCCCGGCTCGACATCATGCACCAGGGTGGAAAAGTGAAACTCCACGTTCAGCGCTTGCGCCAGGTAGTTGATCAGCGCCGGAATCGCTTCGCGTGAATAGAGTTGCTGGTCGTCCCTGCCATGCAGCGCGGCGCGGTGATGACGGAACTGGCCGGCGTACAGGTCATTCAAGGCCGCGCCTTGCAGCAGCTCGACGTTGTAGCCGTGCTCGCGGGCACGCCCGCGGCAAAAGGCTTCGAGCAGATGCGCTTCGGCTTCGGTACGGGCAAACAGGTAGGAGCCATTGCGCTTGAGCGCAAGGCCGGCCACCTGCGCCCAATGCCCCCAGATAGCGCGGCTTTCCCTTGCCAGGTCGAGCATCGGCCCCGGCGGTTGGCCGGTGACCAGCGCCTGGCCGAAGTTACGCACCGACGCGCCCAGGGGCGTGGCGCTGCGTTCGAAGACCTTGACCTTGAGGCCGCGCTTGGCGGCGGCGTAGGCATGGGAGAGGCCGAGGATGCCGGCGCCGACAATTAATAAGTCGCTGTGGTGTGTCATGTAGTGATGTCCTGTTTTCAAGACCGCCATCGGGGGCAAGCCCCCTCCCACACTTGATCTGCGAACACGGTTCAAATGTGGGAGGGGGCTTGCCCCCGATGAGGCCATCAGCCCTAACGAAAATCCTACTGACCCGCCACCTTCTCCGACTTCCCGTCATAACGCTTGCGCCACTCAGCCAGAATGCTGTCGCGATGCTTCGACGCCCACACAAAGTCGTTCTTGATCAACCGCTGCTCGTAATCGGCAGGCAATTCGGTCTGCGGTTTGGCGATCCCCGGTTGGGCGAGCACGGCGAAATTGTCCTTGTACAGCTCCATCGCCGCCGGGCTTGCAGAGAAGTCCGCCAGTTTTTTCGCAGCCTCGGCATGGGTCGTGCCCTTGATCACCGCCGTCGCTTCGATGTCCCAGCCCAGGCCCTCTTTGGGCAGGATGATGTCCAGCGGTGCGCCCTGGCGCTTCAACTGCACGGCCGGGTATTCAAACGAAATCCCGATCGGGAACTCACCGGATGCCGCCAACTTGCACGGCTTGGAGCCGGAGTGCACGTACTGGCCGATGTTCTGGTGCAGGTCATCCATGTACTGCCAGCCCTGCTTCTCGCCGAAGGTCTGCAACCAGGCGCTCACGTCCAGGAAGCCGGTGCCGGAGGAGGCCGGGTTGGGCATCACGATCTTGCCCTTGTACTCAGGCTTGGTCAGGTCCTGCCAGCTCACCGGTTTGGTGAGGCCCTGCTTTTCGGCTTCGACGGTGTTGAAGCAGATGGTGGCGGCCCACACGTCCATGCCGACCCAGGCCGGCGGGTTGGCGGCGTCGCGGTAGTTTTTGCCGATCTTGTCCAAGTCTTTCGGGGCATAGGTATCGAGCATGCCTTGCTGGTCAAGTATCGCCAGGCTGGAGGCGGCCAGGCCCCAGACCACGTCAGCCTGCGGGCGGTCTTTCTCGGCCAGCAGCTTGGCGGTGATGATGCCGGTGGAGTCACGCACCCACTTGATCTCGATGTCGGGGTTGGCCTGTTCGAAGGCCTTTTTGTAGGTCTTCAACTGTTCGGCTTCGAGGGCCGTGTACACGGTCAGCTCAGTCTTGGCGAAGGCATTCAGGCTGAATGCAGTGAGTACGGCAGCGACCAGCGCCAGGGGCTTGAACATGGAATACCTCCTTTGAAGGATCATTGCCCGGGCGCGGTCTGGCGCCAGGCTTGGGAGCGGCGCAAGGCGCCACGTGAAGCCCACGCCAGCAGCAACGAAACGCTGCCTGAGGTGAACAGAATCAGGGTCGACATGGCCGCCGCACCGCCCACATTGCCGGCGTCGTCCATGTTCAACACGGCGACGGCGGCGAGGATGGTGTCGGGGCTGTAGAGAAAGATCGCAGCGGAGACGGTGGTCATTGCCGACACGAACAGGTAACGCAGAATGTCCAGCAGCGCGGGCAGGCAGATCGGCACCGTCACTTTCAGGTAATGGCGGTAGAGCGGCGCCTTGAGGGACAACGCGGCGGCTTCGAATTCGGCGTCCAGTTGGCGCAGTGCGGTGGTGGCGGTCATTTGTGCAGTGGTCAGATAGTGAGCAATGGTGCACACCACCAGCAGCGCCATGCCGCCGTAGAACACATGCAGCGGGTTGCCGCCGAGGTTGAAAAAGAACACATAGCCCAGGCCCAGCACCAGGCCCGGCACGGCCATCGGCACAAAGCTGAGCAGGCACAGGGCCAGATTCAGGCCCTTTTGGTCCTTGGTTTTTTCCAACAAATAGGCACCGGTGAAGATCAGCACACTGCCGATCAGCGCCGTGCACAGTGCCATGGTCAGGCTGTTGCGATAGGCCAGCCAACCGCCGCCGGCGGTGTCTTCGAACTGATAGTGGTTGAGCGACAGCGACAGGTTATAGGGCCAGAATTTGACCAGCGAGGAATACACCGCCATGCCGAACACCAGCAGCAGGGCCGCGCAGATCAGCAGCACGATGGCCAGGTAGCAGCCATCCCTTGGACGCGACGGCAGCGGTTGAAAGACCTGGGCACGGCCGCTCATGGCATCACCGTGACGACGGCGCAACCACGCATCCACACCAAAGCTGAACAGCGCCGGCAACAGCAGCACCATGCCGATCAACGCGCCACGCCCGAATTGTTGCTGACCAACCACCGCCTTGTAGGCTTCCAGGGCCAGCACCTGGTAATCCCCACCCACCACCACCGGCACGCCAAAGTCGGTGATCGTCAACGTAAACACCAGGCAGAACGCCGCGAACACCGCCTGGCGCGTGGCCGGCCAGGTGATGCTGCGAAAGGCCCGGGCGGGGCTGGCGCCCATGCTGGAGGCCGCGTCGAACAAGCGCGCGTCCGCCAGCGACAACGCGGACAGCAGAATCATCAGGGCGTGTGGGAAGGTGTAAATCACTTCGCCCAGCACAATGCCCCAGAAGCCGTAGATATTGTCCGAGAGCAACCCACGCAACAGTCCCTGGTTGCCGAACAGATACACCAGCGCGATGCCCGGCAACATCGAGGGCGCCATCAAGGGCAGCAGCGACACGCCGCGCCAGATCACTTTGCCGGGAATCAAGGTGCGTTGCAGCGCGTAGGCAAACAGATAGGCCAACGGTACGACGATGGCGGCTACGCTCAGGGAGACTTTCAGGCTATTGCCCAGCAACCAGTGGAAATTGGCGCTGGTCAGCAATTCCCGTGCGGCGATCAGGCCGCCGCCCTGCCCGGCTTCGCTGCTGAAGCCACGCCAGAAGATCGCCAGCAGCGGCAGCAGCACCGCCACCACCAACAGGCCCAGCCACAGCCATTTGCCGCCGACCACGAAGAAGCGGTCACCCCACTCGGCGCGGGCCGCCTGACGCGGCAGCGGCACGCTCATGATCGCAGCCATCTCAGGCAAACACCTGCAGGCTGCGCGGCGGCAACGCCACCCAGATATCCTGGCTGCCCAGGCGCGGCATGTCGTGTGGCGCAAGTTCGGCCAGCAACGCGTGGCCCGGCAGCTGCGCCAGTTCGAAGCTCATGCGGCAGCGGTTGCCCAGAAACGTGATCTCGCGCACCTTGGCCGCAAACAGGTTTTCTTCATGCACCGGCGGATTCACGCTGATGGCTTCCGGCCGGCAGAACAGGCGACCGGAGGTGGCCATGCCGGCGTCGTCGGCCAGGCGCATGTTCAGCCCTCCGACCTGGGCGTGGCTGGCGCTGTTGCGGCTGAACGGCAACCAATTGCCCTGGCCGACAAATTCCGCCACGAACGGCGTGGCCGGGCGGTCGTAGATGTCCTGGGGCGTCGCGTATTGCTCGACCTTGCCGTTGTTCATCACGGCGATACGGTCGGCCATCAGCATGGCTTCGTCCTGATTGTGGGTAACCATCAGCGTTGTGATGCCCAGGCGTCGTTGCAGTTGGCGCAGTTCGGTGCACAGATGCTCGCGAACCTGGGCGTCGAGGGCCGACATCGGTTCATCCAGCAGCAATAACGAAGGTGCCGGCGCCAGGGCACGCGCCAGGGCTACCCGCTGCTGTTGCCCGCCGGACAATTGGCCGGGGTATTTCTTTTCGCTGCCGAGCAGGCCGACCAGTTCAAGCATCTGCCCGACACGCTTGCGCACCTCATCGCGACCGCTGCCGGTAAGGCCGTAGCCGATGTTCGCTTCTACGGTCAGGTTGGGAAACAGCGCGTAGGACTGGAACAGGATGCCGTAGTCCCGCGCCTGGGGCGGCAGCCGGGAAACATCGCGGTCACCCAGGTAAATTTCGCCGCTGTCCTGGCGCTCAAGGCCGGCGATGCAGCGCAGCATGGTGGTCTTGCCGCAGCCGGACGGGCCCAGCAGGCACACCAGTTCGCCGGCGGCGACATCCAGGGACACGTTATCGAGCGCGGTAAAGGCGCCGAAGCGTTTCTGGAGACCGCGCACCTTCATCGGTGCGCCGGGGTGGGTCAGGGCTGTGTTCATGGTGGCGCCTCATCGATCGGATGAAGGCCATGCTAGGGGGGGAATACTTCGCTGATGTGGCAGAAGGGCAAAAGGGCGTGATAGGGGTATTGGTGGATTTGGGTTGGGCTCTTGGAGGTGAGTCGCCTGGTCTACCGCTATCGGGGGCAAGCCCCCTCCCACAGTGGACCGAGTTCCAACATGAGAATGTGGTCAAAATGTGGGAGGGGGCTTGCCCCTGATTGGCCCTCAAGCCAGCCACAAAGGCTAAATTGGCGACATTTCCTGAGCCAGGCCAAGGAAAGCCGCCGGCAGCCGCGCACCTTTGCGCTCCTTGAGGCAGTACAGATACTCCGGAATCTGCGGCGCATTCTCGAGGGTCAGCACCTTCAGCTGCGGATCATGGGGCACTTCCTGCCGCGCAATGATGCTGATGCCGATATTGCGCAGCACGGCCTCGCGGATCGACTCACGACTGCCGATTTCCAGCAGCGGCCCGTAGCTGACGCCAGCGCCCTGAAGCATGTCTTCCGTCAGCCTGCGGGTGGTGGACCCCGCTTCACGCATCAGCAGCGTATGCCCGGCCAGCGCAGTCAACGGCACATGATCAAGCCTGGCCAACGGATGGTTGCGATGCACCGCCAATACCAGAGGATCAGTGCCCAGCACACGACGCACCAGGCGCGCGTCCTCCAGCAGTTGCGACGAGGCGGCGACATCGACGCGGTAGTCGTCCAGCGCTTCGAGCACCTGCTGGGAGTTGCCGATCTCCACCGACACTTCCACTTGCGGCAGGCGTTCGCGAAAGGCTTTGACCAGATCGAGGATGTAGTACGGCGCCGTCGCAGCAATGCGCAAGGCGCCCTGGACCTGACCGTTGTTGCGCAGGAAAAACTCGATATCCGCTTCCTGCTGCAACAGCGCCTTGACCATCGGCAACAGCCGCGCGCCTTCATCGCTTACCGTCAGACGGCGACCGCCACGGTAGAACAGTTCAACGCCGTATTGGCTTTCCAGGTTGCGAATCTGGGTGGTGACCGTGGGCTGGCTCAGGCCGAGTTTTTTCGCCGCCTGGGTGATGCTGCCCAGGCGGGCGACCTTGTAAAACGCCTTCAGCTCAGCACTCAGCACACCGCCCTCTCATCGTCTATTTGCGCAACAGGCGCAGGCCATTGAACACCACCAGCAGGCTGACGCCCATGTCGGCGAACACCGCCATCCACATGGTCGCCATGCCGAGGAACGTGACCGCCAGGAAAATCGCCTTGATCACCAGCGCCAGGGCGATGTTCTGCTTGAGGATACTCGACGTTTGCCTGGAGAGCCGGATGAATGCGGGAATCTTGCGCAGGTCATCGTCCATCAATGCCACGTCGGCGGTCTCGATGGCGGTGTCGGTGCCCGCCGCAGCCATGGCGAAGCCGATTTCGGCACGGGCCAGGGCCGGCGCGTCGTTGATGCCGTCGCCGACCATGCCGACGCGGTAGCCCTGGCCGTAGAGCGTTTCAATCGCTTGCAGCTTGTCGGTGGGCAACAAGTCGCCTCGGGCCTGATCAATACCGACCTGAGCCGCAATCGCCTGGGCGGTGTGGGTGTTATCGCCGGTCAGCATCAAGGTCTTGACGCCCAGGTCGTGCAGTTGCCGGATGGCTTCGCGGCTGCTGTCCTTGACGGTGTCGGCCACCGCGAACAAGGCCAGCGGGCCGGACTTGTCGAGCAGCAACACCACGGACTTGCCCTGTTTTTCCAGGGCGAAGAGTTTCTCCTCCAGCGCCGGCGAGCACAGCCCGAGGTCTTCCACCAGACGGTGGTTGCCCAGATGGTAGGTTTCGCCGTTGATGTCACCGCGCACACCACGCCCGGGCAATGCCTCGAAGTTATCCACAACGTGGGACGGCAGGTTTTTATCCACCGCCGCGTTGGCGATGGCCAGGGACACCGGGTGGTCGGAACGCCCCGCCAGACTCGCGGCCAGGGCCGGCGCGCTGTCCTGCACGGTGTCGAACAGCGGCACATAGTCGGTTTGCACCGGCTTGCCGTGGGTGATGGTGCCGGTCTTGTCCAGGGCCAGGTAGTCGAGCTTGTAACCGCCCTCCAGGTACACGCCGCCCTTGATCAGGATGCCTTTGCGCGCCGCCGCCGCAAGGCCGCTGACGATGGTCACCGGGGTGGAAATCACCAGGGCGCACGGGCACGCGACCACCAGCAACACCAGGGCGCGGTAGATCCAGTCGAACCAGACGCCCGCCATGAACAGCGGCGGAATGACCGCCACACCCAAGGCAAAAAGGAACACCGCCGGGGTGTAGATTTTCGAGAAGCTGTCGACAAAACGCTGGGTCGGTGCCCGAGCGCCCTGGGCCTGCTCCACCGCGTGGATGATCCGCGCCAGGGTGGAGTTGTTGGCCGCTGCGGTCACTTTGTATTCCAGGGAGCCGGCCTGGTTGATGGTACCGGCGAAGACTTTATCGCCCACGGTCTTTTCAATCGGAAGGCTTTCACCGGTGATCGGTGCCTGGTCGATGGTGGATTGACCAGCAGTCACCTCGCCGTCCAGGCCAATGCGCTCGCCGGGCTTGACCCGCACAATGGCGCCAAGATCGATGCTTTTGACCTCCTGTTCCACCCAGGAACCATCAGCCTGCCGCACCGTGGCCTGTTCCGGGGTCATCTGCATCAAGCCGCTGATGGCATTGCGCGCACGGTCCAGGGACTTGGCTTCGATCAACTCGGCCACCGTAAACAGGAACATCACCATTGCCGCTTCCGGCCACTGGCCAATCAGCACCGCGCCGGTCACCGCGATGCTCATCAGTGCATTGATGTTCAGGTTGAGGTTTTTCAGGGCAATCCAGCCCTTTTTGTAGGTGGTGAGGCCACCGCTGAGGATCGACACCAGCGCCACCAGGGCGATCACCCAGGTCGGTGCAATGCCGCTGAAATGCAGGACCTCGGCGCCCAACGCGCCCACGCCCGACACAGCCAGCGGCCACCAGTGCTTCTTGGCGGGCGGCGCGGCGGCAGGCGTGCCTTCTTCAATCGGGTCGGCCTGCATGCCGATGGATTTGATCGCCTCGATGATCGGCGCAGTGCTCGGCAAATCGTGGGTGACGCCGAGGATGCGGTTGATCAGGTTGAATTCCAACTGCTGCACGCCGGCAAGCTTGCCCAGTTTGTTCTGGATCAGCGTCTGTTCTGTAGGGCAGTCCATCGCTTCGATGCGAAAGGTGCTCAGGCGCGAGCCGGCGGTGGGAGCGTCGCTCAGTTTCACCCGCGCAGGTGCCGGAGCGCCGGAACAGCAGGCGCCGCCGTGGTCATGCACCGGCTTGAGCGTGTGCTCGCCGTGATCGTGATCGTGGTCGTGCTTGTGCGGGGTGTGGAGGGAATCGCTCATGGTGTCGCGTCCGGAAAGGTGCCTGTTGCCAAGTAAAGACCCTGTAGCCACTATAGGGTCAAGCACCCATTTGGAGATTGCTGCGATGAAGATCGGCGAACTGGCCAAACTCACCGACTGCCCGGTGGAAACCATCCGTTATTACGAGAAGGAAGGCCTGCTGCCGCCCCCCGCGCGCACGGACGGCAACTACCGCGTGTACACCCAGGCGCATACCGAGCGGCTGATCTTTATCCGCAACTGCCGCAGCCTCGACATGACACTGGAAGAAATCCGCAGCCTGCTCAGCCTGCGCGACAGCCCCCAGGACCAGTGCGAAAGCGTGAATGCGTTGATTGATGAGCATATCCACCATGTAAAGGCGCGGATCGATGGGCTGCTGGCGTTGCAGGAGCAATTGCTGGACCTGCGCCAGCGCTGCGGGGGTGGGGAGCCGTGTGGAATCCTGCAGCAGTTGGAAGTCAGCGGCGGGATTGCGGCCAGCGAGGCCGAGCCCTCGCACGTGGGCAGAAGCCACGGCCATTAGCCTCAAGTGAACACAGATCAAAATGTGGGAGGGGGCTTGCCCCCGATAGCGGTATGTCAGTCAGAATATTGGGTACTGACACACCGCTATCGGGGGCAAGCCCCCTCCCACATTTTGGCCAGGATCGCCTGTCAGATCGCGACTTCAGCCTTGATGCTCGGGTCGGCGTCATAGCCAACGATTTCGAAGTCTTCGAACGTGTAGTCGTAGATTGATGCCGGTTTACGCTTGATCACCAGTTCCGGCAGCTTTTTCGGCGTGCGCGCCAGCTGGGTGCGGATCTGTTCCATGTGGTTGCTGTAGGCGTGGGTATCGCCGGTGGTGACGATGATCTCGTGGGGGATCAGGTCGCACTGCTGCGCCAGCATATGAGTGAGCAACGCCAGCGCGGCGGTGTTATAGGGCAGGCCGAGGAAGACATCGGAGCTGCGGATGTACAGCTGCATCGACAGATGGCCGTCGTGCACGAACGCCTGGTACAGCAGGTGGCACGGGGGCAGCGCTTGCTTGCCGTTACGCGCGTTTTCCTGGGGGCTCCTGGTTTCGTCCGGCAGGTATTCGACGTTCCAGCCGTGGAACAGGATGCGGCGGCTGTTGGGGTTGGTCTTGAGCGTGTGAACCATGTAGTCGATCTGGTTGATCGTGCCGCCGTCCTTGGTGGGCCAGGCGGTCCACTGCTCGCCGTACACCGGGCCCAGGTCGCCGTCTTCGGTGGCCCATTCGTCCCAGATGCGCACGCCGTTTTCGTTGAGCCACTTGATGTTGGTATTGCCGCTCAACATCCAGATCAGCTCGTTGGCGATGCTTTTGAAGTGCAGCTTCTTGGTGGTCAGCAGCGGGAAGCCGTCGGCCAGGTTATGCCGATACTGGCGGGCGAACACGGCCTTGGTGCCGGTGCCGGTACGATCGCCCTTGGTCAGGCCATTGGTCACGACGTCGTGCAGGAGTTCGAGGTATTGCTTCATGTGATTACCCGTATCGTTGAAGCCAGGACCTCCTGGTCCTGGCATTCGAATTTAAAGCGCGGCGTTCTTCAGCGGTTGCGGACGGTTGTACGCCCACCACAACAGGCCCAGGCCCGCCAGGATCATCGGAATACTGAGGACCTGGCCCATGGTCAGCCAGCCCCACGCCAGGTAGCCCAACTGCGCATCCGGCACCCGCACGAACTCGACGATAAAGCGGAAGATCCCGTAGAACAGCGCGAACATCCCGGAAACCGCCATGGTTGGGCGTGGTTTGCGCGAAAAGAGGTAGAGGATGAGGAACAGTGCCACACCTTCCAGGGCGAACTGGTACAGCTGCGACGGATGGCGCGGCAGTTGCGCCGGGTCGCTGAACGGCGGGAACACCATGGCCCACGGCACGTCGGTGGGCTTGCCCCACAGCTCGGCGTTGATGAAGTTACCGATGCGCCCGGCGCCCAGGCCGATGGGCACCAACGGTGCGACGAAGTCCATCAACTGGAAGAACGACTTGCCGTTGCGCCGGCCGAACCACCAGGCGGCGATCATCACGCCGACAAAGCCGCCATGGAACGCCATGCCGCCCTTCCACACCTCGAAGATCAGCGTCGGGTTGGCGATATACGCCGACAAATCGTAAAACAGCACATACCCCAGGCGCCCGCCGACAATCACCCCCATCGACATCCAGAACACCATGTCGGAGAGCTTCTCCTTGGTCCAGGTCGGGTCGAAACGGTTCAGGCGCCGGGAAGCCAGCAGCCAGGCACCGCCGATGCCGATCAGGTACATCAACCCGTACCAGTGGATTTTCAGCGGACCGATGGCCAGGGCCACCGGATCGATCTGCGGGTAAGGCAGCATTGCGACTCCTCGTTAAACATTTAGTCATGACGCATCGGACCATGCCGATGCGCGATTAAGCCTGCGTTACAGCTGCGAGATCAAATTAAGAAGTTCACATACACACCCAACGGCCCGGCATGTTAACGGATGGAAGGTGCGCGGCCCAACTTCGTTGCGATGGAACGCCTGCGGTTGTGTGGGTAGAGTGAGGAAAAACACATAAGGGATCGCCCGATGTGCCTGATTGTCTTTGCCTGGCGGCCGGGCCATGCCCAGCCGCTGATCGTCGCGGCCAACCGCGATGAGTTCTATGCCCGGCCCAGCCTGCCCCTGGCGCAATGGCCGGATCTACCCCAGGTCTATGCCGGTCGCGACCAGGAAGCGGGCGGCACCTGGCTGGGGGTCAACGCCGATGGGCGCTTTGCCGCGCTGACCAATATCCGCGACCCGCACCAGCCACCGTCGCGTAAATCCCGTGGCGAGCTGGTGGCGCGTTTTCTCAGCGGTTCGCTTCCAGTTGGCGATTATCTGGCGGACGTTAACGGACGTTCGATTGAATACGCCGGGTTCAACCTGCTGGTGGGCACACCGGAGGAGCTGTGGCATTACAACGCCAACGAAACCGAGCCGACGCGCTTGAGGGCCGGAGTGTATGGCTTGTCCAACGCCGGGCTGGATACGCCCTGGCCGAAGTTGCTCAAGGCCAGGGCGGCCCTCGCAGAAATCCTCGACGATCCGCAACCGCAGGCGTTGCTGGAGATTTTGAGCGATCCGCAGACCGCACCGTTTGCCGAGCTGCCGGATACGGGCGTCGGCTTGGCGACCGAGAGCTTGCTGTCGAGTGTGTTTATCGCCAGTCCCAGTTACGGAACACGGGCGAGTACGGCGCTGATTGTGAACGCCGACGGCACGCGGCGGATGGTGGAGCGCAGTTTCGGGCCGCAGGGTGGCCGCTTGGGCGAGGTCGAACTCAATTTCTGAACACACTGAAAATCAATTGTGGGAGGGGGCTTGCCCCCGATTGCGGTGTATCAGTACCAGATACTCTGACTGACACACTGCTATCGGGGGCAAGCCCCCTCCCACAATTGGATGTTCATTGGCAGGTCTAAAGGGTTTTCGCAGAAGCCGGGTTGATCATCCGGGTCAGCCCCAGATTCTTCAGCGCCAATTGCAGCGAGCTGTGGATAACTTGCGGGTTGTCGATGGTCATCAGCTCGGCCAGCAAATCCTTGGCCATGCTCAATTCAACCTGGCGCAGCATCCACTTCACTTTCGGCAAGTTGGTGGCGTTCATCGACAGGCTGTCAAAGCCCATCGCCATCAACAGCACCGCCGCCGCCGGGTCGCCGGCCATTTCCCCGCAGATACTCACCGGCTTGCCTTCGGCATGGGCGTCGCGCACGACGTGTTGCAGCGCTTGCAGCACGGCCGGGTGCAGGTAGTCGTAAAGGTCGGCGACCCGAGGGTTATTGCGGTCCACGGCCAGCAGGTACTGGGTCAGGTCGTTGGAGCCCACGGACAGGAAGTCAACCTGCCGCGCCAGCTCCTTGGCCTGATACACCGCCGCCGGAATTTCGATCATCACGCCGATCGGCGGCATCGGCACGTCGGCACCTTCGTCGCGCACTTCGCCCCAGGCGCGGTGGATCAGGTGCAGGGCTTCTTCCAGCTCGTGGGTGCCGGAGATCATCGGCAGCAGGATACGCAGGTTGTTCAGGCCTTCGCTGGCCTTGAGCATGGCGCGGGTCTGCACCAGGAAAATTTCAGGGTGGTCGAGGGTGACGCGAATACCGCGCCAGCCGAGGAAGGGGTTGTCTTCCTTGATCGGGAAATACGACAGTGACTTGTCGCCGCCGATATCCAGGCTGCGCATGGTCACCGGCAACGGATGGAAGGCTTGCAGTTGCTCGCGATAAATCGCCAGCTGCTCCTTCTCACTCGGGAAACGCTGGTTGATCATAAACGGCACTTCGGTGCGGTACAGCCCTACCCCTTCCGCGCCGCGCTGCTGCGCACGGGCCACATCGGCCAGCAGACCGGTGTTGACCAGCAGCGGCACACGGTGGCCGTCGATGGTCACGCACGGCAGTTCGCGCAATGAGTCCAGGCCCAACGCCAGCTGCTTCTCTTCCTCGACCACTTCGGCGTATTGCTTGCGCAGCAATTCGCTGGGGTTGGTGAAGACTTCGCCGCGATGGCCATCGACGATCATGTCGATACCATCCACTTTGGAATACGGCAGGTCCACCAGGCCCATCACCGTCGGGATGCCCATGGCACGGGCCAGGATCGCCACGTGGGAGTTGCCCGAACCCAATACCGAGACCAGGCCCACCAGTTTGCCCTCAGGCACTTCGCCGAGCATGGTGGCGGTCAGTTCTTCGCTGATCAGGATGGTGTTGTCGGGGTAGACCAGGTTGGTGGTGCGGTCTTCCTGCAGGTAGGCGAGCAGACGGCGACCCAGGTCGCGTACATCAGAGGCACGCTCGCGCAGGTAGGCGTCGTCCATCATTTCGAAACGGTTGACGTGATCGGTGACCACCTGGCGCAGTGCGCCCTGGGCCCACTGGCCGGTCTTGATCACGGTCTTGACTTCGTTACCCAGGGACGCGTCGTCCAGCATCATCTGGTAGACATCGAACAGCGCACGCTCTTCGGGGCGCAACTGGGTCGCCAGCTTGGTCGACAGGTTGCGCATGTCCGCGCGCACGCCTTCCAGGGCGGTCTTGAACAGTTTGATCTCAGCGTCGATGTCATCGACGGTCTTGTCCGGCACCACGTCGAGGTCGGCCGGTGGCAGCATGACCACGGCGGTACCCACGGCGGCACCCGGCGAACCCGGCACGCCGACGAACTTGGCTTCCTGGATGCCCTTGCCCTGGCGCCCCAGGCCGCGAATCGAGCCGGTGGCCTCGGCGTGGGCGATAACCCCGGCGAGCTGGGCGCTCATGGTCACCAGGAAGGCTTCTTCACCTTCGTCGAACTGACGGCGTTCTTTCTGTTGGATGACCAGTACGCCGACAACGCGGCGGTGGTGAATGATCGGTGCACCGAGGAACGAGGCGTAGCGTTCTTCGCCGGTTTCGGCAAAGTAGCGATAACGCGGGTGATCGGCCGCATTTTCAAGGTTCAGGGGTTCTTCACGCGTCCCCACCAGGCCCACCAGACCTTCATTGGGCGCCATGCTGACTTTGCCGATGGAGCGCTTGTTCAAGCCCTCCGTGGCCATCAGCACAAAACGGTTGGTCTCGGGGTCCAGCAGGTAAACCGAGCAGACCTGGCTGCCCATGGCTTCCTTGACGCGCAACACAATAATCCCCAACGCCGCCTTGAGATCCTTGGCGGAGTTAACTTCCTGGACGATCTTGCGCAGCGTATTGAGCATGGCTCGGGGTCGAACTCCGTCGTCAGTCGCGCGATAAAAGGCGCGGGGCAAGCTCTTTGAGAGCGCGACGATAAACCTCGCGCTTGAATGTCACCACCTGGCCCAGCGGGTACCAATAACTGACCCAGCGCCAGCCATCGAACTCCGGTTTACCGGTCAAATCCATCCGCACCCGCTGCTCATTGGAGATCAGGCGCAGGAGAAACCACTTCTGCTTCTGGCCGATACACAGCGGTTGGCTGTGGGTACGCACCAGGCGTTGCGGCAAACGATAGCGCAACCAGCCACGGGTACAGGCCAGAATTTGCACATCTTCGCGCTCAAGGCCGACTTCTTCGTTCAACTCACGGTACAAGGCGTCTTCAGGGGTTTCATCGGGGTTGATCCCACCTTGAGGAAACTGCCAGGCATCTTGGTTGATTCGGCGAGCCCATAGCACCTGTCCGGCATCATTCGTGAGAATAATCCCGACATTAGGACGGAAACCATCGGGGTCGATCACGGCAACAACCTCGCAAACGCATATCGTCGCATTGTTCCACAAAGCTTCCTCCAGCGGCAACGAGGCTTCTTACCTTATGTGCACTCTTGTGAAAAGACCGTATTCTGGACGCCTTTTTACAGACTTTTCAGCGAGTAACTGCAATGCGCCTGGCTTTATTCGACTTGGACAACACCCTGATCGGCGGTGACAGCGACCACGCCTGGGGCGATTACCTGTGTGAACGCAAGATCCTCGACCCGGTGGCCTACAAGGCCCGTAACGACGAGTTCTACCAGGACTACCTGGCCGGCACGCTGGACAACGCCGCTTACCTGAACTTCTGCCTGGAAATCCTCGGCCGCACCGAAATGGCTCAGCTGGACGAATGGCATAACGACTATATGCGCGACTGCATCGAGCCGATCATCTTGCCCAAGGCCCTGGAACTGCTGGCCAAACACCGCGCCGCCGACGACAAGCTGGTGATCATCACCGCCACCAACCGTTTCGTCACCGCGCCGATAGCCGCACGCCTGGGCGTTGAAACCCTGATTGCCACCGAATGCGAGATGGAAAATGGCCGCTACACCGGACGCAGCACCGATGTGCCGTGCTTTCGCGAAGGCAAGGTGACGCGCTTGAACCGTTGGCTGGAAGAGACCGGGTATAGCCTGCAAGACAGCTACTTCTATAGCGACTCGATGAATGATTTGCCGTTGCTGGAGCAGGTGACGCACCCGGTGGCGGTGGATCCGGATCCCAATCTTCGGGCTGAGGCTGAACGGCGTGGTTGGCCGGTGATTACGCTGCGCAGCTGATAACGCTATCGGGGGCAAGCCCCCTCCCACACTTGGAACGCATTTCAAATGTGGGAGGGGGCTTGCCCCCGATGCAGCCGACGCGGTCTCAAGCCTTAAACCGGCTTGGCCCCCATGAGCCCGGCAATCGCCACAAACCCCACCAGGCTCACCACCGCCAGCACCAAAGTGAAATTCAGGCTGCCGCCCTCGCCCTTGCGCAACCGATTAAGCCGCGCCACCAACCAGAACCAGGCCAACGCCGCCACCGTATAGAGAATGCTGGAGCCCAGAATCCAGGTTTGCCCCAGCGGCCAGCCGGTCAGGTGCACCAGCCACCAACCGGTGAACGGCATGCTGAGCAGGCAAATACCCATCAGCAGCCACACAAATGCCCACGGCCGTTGCACAGTCACCGCCGGCCCGGCGCTGCGCTTGCGCCAGGCCAGTACCGCCAGGCCGAGGCCGCTGAGCAGCAGCAACACGGTGGCGGCGATGTGGATAACCTTGAGGGTGGTCAGCGTTTCCATAGTCTCGATTCCTTGAAGGCCGCTCAGTCAGCTTAGTCGCTCAACCGAGGAACAACTGGTAGGCCGGGTTTTCGCTTTCATCCCAGTACGGGTAGCCGATTTCCGCCAGGGCCGCCGGCACCAGGTGGCGCTCGTCCGCCGGCACTTGCAGGCCGGCGACCACACGGCCATCGGCCGCACCGTGGTTGCGATAGTGGAACATCGAGATGTTCCAGCGCCCGCCCAGTTTGTTAAGAAAGTTGAACAGCGCCCCCGGCCGTTCCGGGAACTCAAAACGAAACACCAGCTCGTCGCTGACCTTTGCCGCGTGCCCACCCACCATATGGCGGATATGCAACTTGGCCAATTCGTTTTCGGTCAGGTCCAGCACCGGGAAACCCTGGTCCGTGAGGCTTGCGATCAACGCACTGCGCGGATCGTTTTCCGGGTGGGTCTGCACGCCGACGAAGATGTGGGCCTCGCTGCCGGTGTGATAGCGGTAGTTGAATTCGGTAATCTGGCGCTTGCCCACCGCCTCGCAGAACGCCTTGAAGCTGCCCGGCTTCTCGGGAATGGTCACGGCGATGATGGCTTCGCGGCCTTCACCCAGCTCGGCACGTTCGGCTACATGGCGCAGGCGGTCGAAGTTGACGTTGGCGCCCGAATCGATGGCGACGAAGGTCTGGCCGCTGACGCCGCGGGTCTCGACGTACTTCTTGATCCCGGCCACGCCCAACGCACCGGCCGGCTCGGTGATGGAGCGGGTGTCGTCGTAGATGTCCTTGATCGCCGCACAGATTTCATCGGTGCTGACGGTGATCACTTCATCCACATAGTCTTTGCAGATGTCGAAGGTGTGCTGGCCGATCTGCGCCACCGCCACGCCATCGGCGAAGATGCCCACGGTCGGCAACACCACGCGCTCACCGGCGGCCATCGCCGCTTGCAGGCAGTTGGAGTCGTCCGGCTCGACGCCGATGATCCTGATCTCCGGACGCAGGTATTTCACGTACGCCGCGATACCGGCGATCAGCCCGCCGCCGCCCACCGGTACGAAGATCGCATCCAGCGGCCCGGGGTGCTGGCGCAGGATTTCCATCGCCACCGTGCCCTGCCCGGCAATGGTGTGCGGATCATCGTAGGGGTGAATGTAGACGTAGCCTTTTTCATCGACCAGCTTGAGCGAATAGGCCAGCGCCTCCGGGAAGGAATCGCCGTGCAATACCACTTTGCCTCCACGGGAGCGCACGCCTTCGACCTTGATTTCCGGCGTGGTCTTGGGCATCACGATGGTCGCCTTGACCCCCAGCACCTTGGCCGCCAGGGCCAGGCCCTGAGCATGGTTGCCCGCCGAGGCGGTGACCACGCCGCGTGCGCGTTCCTCGGCGCTGAGCTGGGTCAGTTTGTTGTAGGCGCCGCGAATCTTGAACGAGAACACCGGCTGCAAGTCTTCGCGCTTGAGCCAAATCTGATTGCCCAGCCGCTCGGAAAGCTGGCGGGCAGTCTGCAAGGGTGTTTCTACGGCAACGTCGTAAACGCGCGAGGTGAGGATCTTTTTGACGTAGTGTTCAAGCATCGGCAGGCATCTACTTCGGGGGTTGGGCAGGACCACGGAGTCTAACCCGGCTTTTGGCCGGGAGACCACACGAATCCCAAGGTTTGTTGGGGTATACTCGCCGCCCTCGATAACTCCCCGCCCGTTCCGGAGCCCGCATGACCCAGGATCAACTCAAACAGGCAGTGGCCCAGGCCGCCGTCGATTTAATCCTTCCCAAACTCGACGACAAAAGCGTCGTCGGGGTCGGCACCGGCTCCACCGCCAACTGCTTTATCGATGCGCTGGCCCTGCACAAAGGCGCGTTCGATGGCGCCGTGGCCAGCTCCGAAGCGACCGCCGCACGCCTTAAAGGCCATGGCATTCCGGTGTACGAGCTCAACACCGTGAGCGACCTGGAGTTCTACATCGACGGCGCGGACGAAAGCGATGAACACCTCAACCTGATCAAGGGCGGCGGCGCAGCCCTGACCCGCGAGAAGATCGTCGCGGCGGTGGCCAAGACCTTCATTTGCATCGCCGACGCCAGCAAGCTGGTGCCGGTACTCGGCGCGTTCCCGCTGCCGGTGGAAGTCATCCCGATGGCCCGCAGCCACGTGGCCCGCGAGCTGGTGAAACTGGGCGGCGACCCGGTGTACCGCGAAGGCGTGTTGACCGATAACGGCAACATCATCCTCGATGTATTCAACATGCAGATCACCCACCCGGTGGAGCTGGAGACGCAGATCAACGCCATCGTTGGCGTGGTCACCAACGGCCTGTTCGCCGCGCGCCCGGCGGATGTGTTGTTGTTGGGCACCCCGGAAGGCGTGAAAACCCTCAAAGCTTGAGAACACCGCAGTTCCGATGTGGCAGTTCCAATGTAGGAGGGGGCTTGCCCCCGATAGCGGTATATCAGTACCGATAGGCTGACTGACACACTGCAATCGGGGGCAAGCCCCCTCCCACATTTGGTATGTGCTCCACGCTGGATTTATGTAACACAGCGTGCAGTGGATGTTCTGATCAGGGCTTTTTGAACACGTAGAACAGGTTCGGCTCACTGACCAGATACAGCGTGCCCTCGTCGTCCATAGCGATGCCTTCGGCCTGGGGCACACGCTTTTTCAGGCCGTGGCGCCCGTTGAGCAGCGACAGACTGCTCAGCGGGCGACCGTCGATGTCCAGCTCCAGCACCAGGAACGACTCATCCGACAGCGCCAGCAAATGGCCGCTGCGCTCGTCGTATTGCAGGCTAGAGAGGTCGCGCACAAACAGCCCGGCATCGCGCTTGGGGTTGTTGATCACGTGTACCGAGTAGGTTTTTTCCGCTTTGAAATGGGGAAAACCGTGGACCTCGTAAATCACCATCGGGTCGCGTTCCTTGGCGACAAACAGGCGCTTGCCCACCGAGTCATAGGCCAGGCCCTCGAAGCCCTTGTTGCTGCCGATGTGCACGCCCAGGGTCATCTGCTCCGCATCGGCGGCATCGAGAAACTGGGTGTCGTCATCCACATGCACTTTGATCAGCCGCTGCTGGCGCTCGTCGCTGATCACATAGATGTTGTCGCTGATGAACTCCACCGCCTCGGCATCGCCAAAGCCCACCAGGGGAATCCGCCGCAGGATCTTGCCCTGCAGGGACAGCTCGACCAGCTCGGCGTTTTTATTGGTGACGGTAAACAGGCTTTTGCGCACCGGATCGTAGGTGAGGGCCGACACATCGTCGTCGAGCCCTTCGATCACCTGGCCCTCCAGGGAGACGCGGTAATCCGCCAGGCCGATGCTGCGTTCATTGGCTGGCTGATGCCACACCTGCCAATTGAACCAGGCACGCTCGAACAAGCGAAACTGCTGCGCAACCACCCCGGCGGCAACCAGGGCAATCAGAATCAGGATGACTAAAGCGGGTTTGGGGCGGGCAAGTCGACGCATCGGGGCGGGCTCAGAGAGAAAAACTGGCGAATAGATATCAAGGTCGCCTGAATTTAAACTTAAACGCGCCGGGATGCCTGGCGAATGCCGCTATTTAAGAAATGTCTGACGTAAACGTACGTTATTTCTGCTTCTCAAAACGATAGAACAGGTTGGGTTCACTGACCATGTAAAGGGTGCCGCTCTCGTCCATGGTCACACCTTCGGCACGCGGGATGGTGTCTTTGAGGCCGTTGAAACCGCCCAGCAAGGTCATGAAGCTGACTTGCTCACCCTTCTCGTCCAGCTCCAGCAACAGGTGGGAGTCGGCCGACAGCACCAGCAGATGCCCGGTACGCGGGTCAACCGCCAGCGCCGAGAGGTTGCGCATGTCGAGTTCGGTGCTGGCCAGTTTTTGCTTGTCGCCTGCCAGGGTCTGGCTGCCATCGCTTTTCCAGGTGAACAGCGCCGGTGGGCGCTCTTCGCCCAGCACCAGTTGCTGGTTGCGCTTGTCCCAGGTAATGGCTTCGAAGGCTTTGTTCTGATCCTTGGACGGGCCGAGGTCATAGCTGGGGAAGTCAGCCTTGTTCAACGCCGTGGTGCCCGCGTCGACCTTGATCAGGGTCAGGCTGTGCTGACGCTCATCGACCACAGCCATCAGGCCATTTTCCATGACGGTCAGGCCTTCGGGGTTGTTCCAGCCATTGAGTGGCATCTTGCGCAGCACATCGCCTTGCAGGCTCAGTTCCACCAGGAACGGGTTCTTGCCCATCACGGAAAACAGGGTTTTGGTCTGGGGGTTATAGGACAGATCCGAAGCCTCATCCTTCTCCATACCCGGCAGCAGCTTGGCGTCAATGACCACGTGATAGTCCGGCAGCCACACACTTTCCCGGCGTTCGGCCGGGCTTTCAAAACCCTCCAGCACCCACAGCACACCCCGATCGTCCCAGTGCATGGCCCAGGCGATGCCGTACAGGATCGCACCGGCCAGGAACACCCAGGAATACCAGCGCATGGTCAGGCGCGAGCGAAGCGTAGGTTTGGAAGTGGGCAGAGGCACGGCCATGGGGCGCTTTTTTCCGGAAAGTCAGCGGTAGGGAATAGCACAGGATCGGGATTATCCGGGTGGCGTGTGAAAAAAATGCAAAAACACCGGTTTTGGCAGATGTACACAATCAAATGTGGGAGGGGGCTTGCCCCCGATAGCGGAGTGTCAGCCACAGATTTGCTGGCTGACACACTGCAATCGGGGGCAAGCCCCCTCCCACATTTTTTACAGCATGTATGCAGATAATCAGCGCACCACGCTTTCGAAGCGGTTCACGCCCGACAACTCCAGCACCAGCTTGTCACCGACATTCAGCGGTCCGACGCCCGCCGGTGTGCCGGTCAGGATCACGTCACCGGCCTGCAGCGAGAAGCAGCCGGCCATGTGCTGGATCATCGGCACGATCGGGTTGAGCATCTGCGCGCTGTTGCCGTTCTGACGCACTTCGCCATTGATGGTCAGGCGAATGCCGATATCGGTCACGTCGGCGAAGGTGCTGCTCACCACGAAAGGCGCGATCACCGCAGCGCCGTCGAACGACTTGGCGATCTCCCATGGCAGGCCCTTGACCTTGAGCTCCGCCTGTTTGTCGCGCAGGGTCAGGTCCAGGGCCGGGGCGAAGCCGGAGATGGCGTCCAGCACTTCTTCGCGGCTTGGCTTGTTCGACAACGGCTTGCCGATCAACACGGCGATCTCCGCTTCGTAATGCACCGAACCGCGCTCGGTCGGAATGGCGAAACCGCCTTCGAGCGGCACCACGCAACTGCCCGGCTTGATGAACAGCAGTGGCTCGGTGGGTACCGGGTTGTCCAGTTCCTTGGCGTGTTCTGCGTAGTTACGCCCGATACACACGACTTTGCCTACCGGAAAGTGGATGTTGGTGCCGTCGACGTACTTGTGCTGGTAGCTCATGAAACGACTCCTTCAGGGGCGGTTAAACAGCGAAGATCTTGCCAGGGTTCATGATCCCGTTGGGGTCGAACACGGCTTTCACTGCTTTCATGTATTCGATTTCAACCGGCGAGCGGCTGTAGGTCAGGTAATCGCGCTTGGTCATGCCCACGCCGTGTTCGGCGGAGATCGAGCCGTTGTACTTGGCGACGGTCTCGAACACCCACTTGTTCACGGTGGCGCACTTGGCGAAGAACTCGTCCTTGCTCAGGGTTTCCGGCTTGAGGATGTTCAGGTGCAGGTTACCGTCGCCAATGTGACCGAACCACACGATTTCGAAATCCGGGTAATGTTCGCCGACAATTGCGTCAATTTCGCTGAGGAACGCCGGCACCTTGGAAACGGTGACCGAGATATCGTTCTTGTACGGTGTCCAGTGGGAAATCGTCTCGGAGATGTACTCGCGCAGTTTCCACAGGTTATGCAGCTGGGTTTCGCTCTGGCTCATCACGCCGTCCAGCACCCAGCCCTGCTCGACGCAGTGCTCAAAGGTTTCCAGGGCGTGATTGGCGACTTCTTCGGTGGTGGCTTCGAATTCCAGCAGTGCGTAGAACGGGCATTCGGTGTCGAACGGCGCCGGCACATCGCCACGGCCGAGGACCTTGGCCAGGGCCTTGTCGGAAAAGAATTCGAACGCGGTCAGGTCGAGCTTGCCCTGGAAGGCATGCAGTACCGGCATGATCGAGTCGAAGTCGGTGGTGCCAAGCACCATGGCCGTGAGGTTTTTCGGCGCACGGTCCAGGCGCATGGTGGCTTCCACCACAAAGCCCAGGGTGCCTTCGGCGCCGATGAACAGCTGGCGCATGTCGTAGCCGGTGGCGTTCTTGATCAGGTCGCGGTTCAGTTCCAGCACATCGCCCTTGCCGGTGACCACTTTCATCCCGGCTACCCAGTTGCGCGTCATGCCGTAGCGAATCACCTTGATCCCGCCGGCATTGGTGCCGATATTGCCGCCAATCTGGCTGGAACCGGACGATGCGAAATCCACCGGGTAGTACAGGCCGTGTTCTTCAGCGACGTTCTGCAACTGCTTGGTGACCACGCCCGGCTGGCACTTGGCGGTGCGGTCGGTGAGGTTCACGTCGAGAATCTGGTTCATGTAGTCGAACGACACCACTACTTCGCCATTGGCCGCAACAGCCGCCGCCGACAGGCCGGTACGTCCGCCGGACGGCACCAGCGCCACCTTGTGGCTATTGGCCCAACGGACGATGGCCTGCACCTGTTCGGTGGTCTTGGGGAACACGATGGCGCACGGCGCGGGCGCGAAGTGCTTGGTCCAATCCTTGCCGTAAGCCTCCAGGGAGTCGGCGTCGGTCAGCACTTTGCCGGGCTCAACCAGGGTCTTCAGCTCATCAATCAGGGCAGGATGGGTCATCGACAGAACTCTCGAACAATTCATGGTCATCCTGAGAACGCTTCACGTCGCAGGAATAGGTGTTTAGCGGGGCGCGTATGCTAGCATACCGCCCCCGCAGGACAGAGCCCAAGGGCGTTTCTGCGGTGACGGCTTTCCTGCCGTCCGGGTCAGCTTGCGCTGCTCGATTCCCTGCCATTTTTCTCCGGGATACAGGTTTACGCAGATGAGCAAGACTTCTCTCGATAAGAGCAAGATCAAGTTCCTTCTTCTGGAAGGCGTCCACCCATCGGCTGTCGACGTTCTGAAAGCCGCCGGGTACACCAGCATTGAGTACATCACCAGTTCTCTGCCGGAAGCCCAGCTCAAGGAAAAGATCGCCGACGCGCACTTTATCGGCATTCGCTCCCGCACTCAGCTGACCGAAGAGATCTTCGACCACGCCAAGAAACTCGTGGCCGTCGGCTGTTTCTGCATCGGCACCAACCAGGTCGACCTCAACGCGGCGCGCGAGCGCGGTATCGCGGTGTTCAACGCACCCTACTCCAACACCCGTTCCGTTGCGGAGCTGGTGCTGGCCGAGGCCATCCTGCTGCTGCGCGGTATCCCCGAGAAGAACGCTTCCTGCCACCGTGGCGGCTGGATCAAGAGCGCGGCCAATTCCTTCGAAATTCGCGGCAAGAAGCTGGGGATCGTCGGTTACGGTTCGATCGGCACACAGCTGTCGGTACTGGCTGAAGGCTTAGGGATGCAGGTGTTCTTCTACGACACCCTGACCAAGCTGCCGCTGGGCAACGCCACGCAAGTGTCGAGCCTGACCGAGCTGCTGGGCATGTCCGACATCGTCACCCTGCACGTTCCGGAAACCGCCGAGACCCAGTGGATGATCGGCGAGAAGGAAATCCGTGCGATCAAGAAAGGCGGGATCCTGATCAACGCCGCACGCGGCACCGTGGTCGAGCTGGACGCCCTGGCCGACGCGATCAAGGACAAGCACCTGATCGGCGCCGCCATCGACGTGTTCCCGGTGGAGCCACGCTCCAACGATGACATCTTCGAAAGCCCGCTGCGCGGCCTGGACAACGTGATCCTGACCCCGCACATCGGCGGCTCCACCGCTGAAGCCCAGGCCAACATCGGCCTGGAAGTCTCGGAAAAGCTGGTCAAGTACAGCGACAACGGTACCTCGGTATCGTCGGTCAACTTCCCGGAAGTGGCCTTGCCGGCTCACCCTGGCAAGCACCGTCTGCTGCACATCCACCAGAACATTCCGGGTGTGATGATGGAGATCAACAAGGTCTTCGCGGAAAACGGCATCAACATCTCCGGCCAGTTCCTGCAGACCAACGAGAAGGTCGGCTACGTGGTAATCGACGTCGACGCCGAGTACTCGGACCTGGCGCAAGAGAAGCTGCAGCACATCAACGGCACGATTCGTAGCCGCGTGTTGTTCTAACGCTTTAAACGCTGCACAAAAAAGGGAGACCCGGCGGGTCTCCCTTTTTTTCGCCTGCACAACGCTTACTTGACGTTAACCGTGATGACTTTGGAGGCAACCGTCGGGTTGAACTGCATGTGCAGCTTGTCGCCGGCCACCAGTTGCAAGGTGTGCTTGCCGGGGGTCAGGGTCAATTCGGTCTCGGTCTGGGCCTTGCCGTAATGGATCACGGTGTCGGTGGCCGGGATCGGCAGTTTTGCATCCGGCAGTTCTTTCTGGTCGATCAGAAGGTGGTGATGGCCGGTGCCGGGCGTCTGATCGGTGGCCGGGGCCAGTTTCAGGCCTTCCATGCCGAATTTCACGGTAAAGGTTTTATCGACGGTGGCGCCGTCTTTCGGCGAAACGATAAACACCTTGGCACCTTCAGGTGGAGCGCTACGCGGGATACCGTCAGCGGCGGTCGCCAACATCGAAGCACCCAGCAACAGGCTGGCCAGGGTTGCACGGGACAAAAGGGCTTTCATTCGCTTCTCCAGTTTTTCTGTGAAATCTGTAGGGTTATGACAACTTCGCGGCAAATTGCTGTCCAAGGCACTCAACACCATAGCAAAACGATGCTGAACAGCGCCTCGTACATCCGAATTCCTTAGGAGTGACCATGCGCTTCTCGCCTGGCCTGTTACTGTTGCTTCCCCTTCTGAGCCCCTGGGCTCACGCCGAGCTGATCGACGACGTCAACGATCGCGGTGAACTGCGCATCGCCCTCGAAGCCAATACCCCGCCCTTCAATTTCAAGGAAGGCGACAAACTCACCGGCTTTGAAGTGGAGCTGGGTGAGCAACTGGCCAAGGAAATGGACGTTCGCTCCTCGTTTATCACCACCGATGATGCCGACCTGCTGAACGGCGTGGCGACCGGCAAATACGACGTGGCAATCAACCATATCGCTATGACTGCCGAGCTGAAGGATCGTTTCGATTTCAGCGCCGCGTATAACGACAAACCTGAACTGGCGATTCCGTTTCAGAAGGGCAACCCTGCGTTCAAGAGCAGCCTGGACGGGGCGTTGAAACGGGTGAAGGACGATGGTCGGCTAAAGGCGCTGGAAGAGAAGTGGCTCGACGGGGATACGCGATAACCCCTGTGGGAGGGGGCTTGCCCCCTCCCACATTTTGTTCCAGGCACGACTTGAGGGATGGGTCGGAGCCTTTTGCCTGCTCAGAACGGCTCGTTGCCGCGCCTACGAAACCAGCCGGTCAGGGACAGGCGTTCGCGCGTGGCGGGCAGGACTTCGTGGGGCACCTCGCCCGACAGGAACACCACCAGGCTGCCACCGGCGGGCAGCACGTCATGTTCGATGCCGCCCTTGAGGTACATGCGCAACTGACCGCCGTGCTCGGGCAGCCAGGCGTCATTCAAATAGATCACCGCCGAGACCATGCGCCGGTCATCGTCGCGAAAACGGTCCAGGTGCTTGAGGTAGAACGCCCCGGGCGGGTACATCGCGAAGTGGCTTTCGAAGTCTTCCAGGCCGAGGAACAGGCCACGGTTCATCGCCAGGCGCAGGCTGTCCATCACGGCCATGTAGGTGTCGCAGACGGCGGCGTCGCCCTCTTCCAGCCATTGGATATGATCGCCGCGAATCCCCTCGCGAATTTCCTGGGCCGGCCCGCGCCCCACGGCCGCCGGGGCCAGTTCACCTTCGGCCGCACGTTTACGGCACTCGGCCGCCAGCTCCAGGGTCAGAGCCTGGGGCAGGAAGGCGTTCTGCTGCGACCAGCCTTTTTCGGCCAGGTCGTCGACAATGCGTTGCAGCAGCGGGTGATCGAGGGGTATTTGCATGGCGCGCATAGTATCCATACGCCTGTGAATCGGACAGCGCCGTCGAGCGCCCGAATACACTTTAGTCAGGTGACTGATAGGACTTCTCGACAAATCCTACGCCCGACACGGACAATAGTGGCCGACTGACAGGAGTCCTTATGCGTCGTTTGTTTTTTTCCTTGCTGATGTTCTGCGTTTTACCCGCCTGGGCAGACGGCCATGACCAGTTGTACAAAGTCGCCGGCTGGGCCGAACAACGTGCGCACTTCAACGACGCCCTCACTGCCGCACAGCAGCGCTACCGCAACAGCCTGCCGCCGGCGGTGTACCAGGCGCTGGTGGACAACAGCAGCAAACGCTTCGCGGCCCAGGCCATGGACCAGCGTGCTGAAGCGCAATTGCGCAAGCACCTGGCGGACCCGAAACCGGCCCTCGCGTTTTTCCAATCCCCCCTGGGCCGCAAGATTGTCGCCGCCGAGCTGCTCGCCACGCGTCGCGACCAATTGGCGAAAAACGCCCAGGGCCTGCCGAAAATCCAGGCCGACGCTACCCGCAGCCTGATCATCGGCCACCTGGCCCAGGCCCTGCCCGCGCGTGAAGCGGGCGCCGAAGTCAGCCTGGCGATTGCCGGCGTGGCGGCGGACAGCTTGAGCCAGATGATCCCCGGCCTGCTGGGCGGCGGTCAGGCCCAGGGCATGTTGAATGGGCAGCGTGAGCGCTTGATGCAGCAGATCGACAAGGATCTGAATAACACGCTGCTGTACGTCTATCGGGATTTGTCTGACCCGGAGCTGGAAGAGTTCGCGACGTTTGCCGAATCGCCGGAGGGTAAGGCGTATTACCAGGCGGCGCTGGCGGCCATCCGTGCGGGATTGGCTGTCGGCCAGAGCACCTCAAGCCTGGCGCAGTAATAAAAGTGTGGGAGGGGGCTTGCCCCCGATAGCGGTGGTTCAGCAAAAAATGTTTGCCTGACCCACCGCCATCGGGGGCAAGCCCCCTCCCACATTTGGATTGCGTTACTTCAGTTGCTGCGTAAGAAAATTGAAGTACTCCTCGCGAATCTCGGGAATCTCATTGGCCAAATGATGCCGGCCGCGCTTGAGCATCAACACCTCAGGCCGATCGAACTTGTCCTGCAACACACGTAGATTGTGCTGCCAATCCACCGTCATATCCTCCTCACCCTGCACGATCACTGGCCGCCGAGCGCTGCGGGGTGCGGCTTCGATGCGTTTGATCCAGCACGCCAGCGCCCCCACCCAGGCGGTGGGCAGTTGGCGCGGCTGCAACGGGTCGGCTTCGAGAAAAGGCCTGAATGCCGGGTCGTTGGAGTTATCGCTGAAACGTCGCGCGATGCCTTTGACGAACGGGCGCAACAGGTAATAGCTGAGCTGCGACCAACCCCAGGCTCGCGGACGTACCAGGGGCGAGAGTAGAAACGTCTTGCCCTGGGCCGGGCTTTCGTCGCCGTGGTTGAGCAGGTGGTCAATCACGATTGCGCCACCGGTGCTTTGCCCGAACAGGTGCCAGGGCTGCGGCAGTTGCAACGCCGCGGCTTCGGCGAACAAGGCCTGCACCACGTGCTGGTACACCGCAAAATCATCGATGCTGGCCCGTATGCCGCTGGACAAGCCATGGCCCGGCAGGTCGCAGGCGATCACCACAAAACCCTGCTCCAACGCCCAGTCCACGGCATGGCGATACAGCCCCATGTGGTCGTAGAAGCCGTGGAACATGAACATCGTTGCCACCGGCGCCGAAGGCCACCACACCTGCGCAACCACCTCGAACCCGGCCACCTCCATACGCCCCAGGCGGCTCACGGCCTTGCGGGCCGGCAGGTCCAACCCGTAGAACCGCTGGTATACCCGCGCCTCGGCTGACAGCGGCTGCGCATGCATCAGGGGCTGCAAGCTTTCGCGCAGATGATCAGGGTCAAAGGTGACGGGCATAAAGGCTTCCAGACTGACGGTGAAGATGAATATCGAGCTGCGATATTCATCTGTCAGGACAAGCATGGCAAGCTACGCGACCCGCGAGGATACCTCTGAATGCGACAACCCTACCGCACTGCCCTGTTCGCCAGCCTGGTGCTGATTATCTGCGCCGGCGTGCTGTGGGCCGCGTATGACTGGTTCCAGGGCCGTTACCTGCGCGCCTTCAGCGAGCACACGGCGGTATTATCCGGCGATGCGCTGCAACTGCCCGCCGCACTCAGCGGCCCTGGCCCGATTCGCCTGGTGCACTTCTGGGACCCGGCCTGCCCGTGCAATGTCGGTAACCAGCAACACCTGGGTGAGCTGATCGAGCACTACGCACCGCAAGGCGTCGAGTTCTATGCCCTGCAAAAAGCCGGCAGCCACGGCGCCCTGCCGGACAACCTGCGCCGAATGAAAACCCTCGAGGCCCTTCCCGGCGCCGACCAGGTACCGGCCAGCCCGGCCGTGGGCATTTGGGACCGTACGGGCAAGCTCGCGTATTTCGGCCCGTACAGCGAAGGGTTGACCTGCAATGCCGGCAACAGCTTTATCGAGCCGATCCTCAAGGCCCTGCAAGCCGGGCGCGAAATCAACGCCACGCACACCCTGGCGGTGGGCTGCTATTGTTCGTGGCCTGGGCAACCGTAGTCCGTCCATCTGGATAAAGGAAAGTCGATGAAGCGTGTCTTGCAGGCTCTCGTGGTGCTGATTGTGCTGGCCGCCCTTGGCGCCGGCGGCTACCTCTACAGCAAGCAACCCGGCCGCCAGGGCACGGTCACGCTGGCGCACCTGCAAGGCTCGGTCACCGTGCGCTACGACGACCGTGGCGTGCCGCATATCCGCGCCGAGAACGAAGCCGACCTGTACCGCGCGCTGGGCTATGTGCATGCCCAGGACCGGTTGTTCCAGATGGAAATCATGCGCCGCCTGGCCCGTGGCGAACTGGCCGAAGTGCTGGGTCCCAAGCTGCTGGAGACCGACAAGCTGTTTCGCAGCCTGCGCATTCGCGAGCGTGCCCTGAGCTACGTCGAGCACATGAACCCTGACTCGGACGCCTGGAAGGCCCTGCACGCCTATCTGGACGGGATCAATCAATACCAGGCCAGCCACGCCAGCCCAATAGAGTTCGACGTACTGGGCATTCCCAAGCGGCCCTTCACCGCCGAGGACTCCATCAGTGTCGCCGGGTATATGGCCTACAGCTTCGCCGCAGCCTTTCGTACCGAACCGGTGATGACTTACGTGCGCGACCAATTGGGCAGCGACTACCTCAAGGTGTTCGACCTGGACTGGCAACCCAAAGGCGCACTCAACCTGGCGGCCGCCGATTGGAACACCCTCGGCGCCCTCGCCCGCCTGAGCGAGCAGGCCCTGGCCGACAACGGCTTGCCGCAACTGGAAGGCAGCAATGCCTGGGCCATCAGCGGCAACCGTACCAAAAGCGGCAAACCGTTATTGGCCGGCGATCCGCATATTCGCTTTTCGGTGCCGTCGGTGTGGTACGAGGCGCAGCTGTCGGCGCCGGGCTTTGAGTTGTATGGCTATCACAACGCGCTGGTGCCAGTGGCATTCCTGGGCCACAACCTGGATTTCGGCTGGAGCCTGACCATGTTCCAGAACGACGACCTCGACCTGATCGCCGAGAAGGTCAACCCGGCCAACCCCAACCAGGTCTGGTACCACGGCGAGTGGGTGGACATGAGCAGCAGCGAACAGCAAATCCAGGTCAAGGGCCAGGCCCCGGTCACGCTCGTCCTGCGCCGCTCGCCCCACGGCCCGATCGTCAATGACGTGCTCGGTGAACAGGCCGGTGCCACGCCGATTGCCATGTGGTGGGCGTTCCTCGACACCGAGAACCCGATCCTCGAAGGCTTCTACCAGCTCAACCGCGCCGACACCCTGGCCAAGGCACGCGCAGCGGCGGCCAAGGTATCGGCGCCGGGCCTGAACATCGTGTGGGCCAATGCCAAAGGCGATATCGGCTGGTGGGCGGCGGCGCAGTTGCCGATACGCCCGGCCGGCGTCAACCCGGGGTTCATCCTTGACGGCAGTACCGCCCAGGCCGATAAATTGGGCTTCTACCCGTTCAGCGCCAACCCTCAGGAGGAAAACCCGGCGCGCGGCTATGTGGTCTCCGCCAATGCCCAGCCGGCATCGCCCAGCGGCATGGAAATCCCCGGCTATTACAACCTCGCCGACCGTGGCCAGCAGTTGAATGCGCAGTTGAGCGACAACCGCGTGAAATGGGATGTGAACAATAGCCAGGCCCTGCAACTGGGCACCACCACCGCCTTTGGCCCGCGACTGCTGGCGCCGTTGTTGCCGGTGTTGCGCGAGGTGGTCACAGACCCGGCGCAGTTGAAGCTGGTGGAGCAACTGGCAAGCTGGACAGGCGACTACCCACTGGATTCCACCAGTGCCACCCTGTTCAACCAGTTGCTGTTCAACCTTGCCGATGCGACCTTCCACCCGAAACTGGGCGACGCCCTGTTCAAAACGCTGCTCGGCACCCGCGTGATCGACGCCGCCCTGCCCCGCCTGGCCGCCACCGCGGATTCGCCCTGGTGGAATGGCACGCGGGCCGACACGGTCAAGCGGGCCTGGGACAACAGCCTGGCGCATCTGAAAGCCACCTTCGGCGATGACCCGTCCCAGTGGCAGTGGGGCAAAGCGCACACCCTGACCCACGGCCACCCGCTGGGCATGCAAAAGCCATTGGACAAACTCTTCAACGTTGGCCCCTTCGCGGCACCGGGCAGCCACGAAGTGCCGAACAACCAGACCGCCATGATCGGCCCGGCACCCTGGCCGGTGACCTACGGCCCTTCGACCCGCCGCCTGATCGACTTCGCCGACGCCGCCCATGCCCTGACCATCAACCCGGTGGGTCAAAGCGGCGTGCCGTTTGATGCGCACTACAGCGACCAGGCACAAACCTATATCGAAGGCGGGTACGAGCAGGCGCATTTCAGTGAAGAAGAAATCACGGCGAATACCCGTGGCACCTTGAAACTGTTGCCTGCCAGATAACCGAGTATCACTGGGTCAAAATATGGGAGGGGGTGAGGTGGTCACCTTAACCAGCCTGAAATGCAATCAAATGTGGGAGGGGGCTTGCCCCCGATAGCAGTGGATCAGTCAGCTAATCTTTGGCTGACACTCCGCCATCGGGGGCAAGCCCCCTCCCACATTTACGGCAAAGTTGAGCCTGAACTGCTGCGGCGTCACGCCCAGCCGACGGTTGAACACACTGCGCATGTGCTGGGCATCGCGAAACCCGCATTGATAGGCCACGGTCTTGAGCGGCGCATGAGTGCTTTCAAGCATCACCCGCGCCGCGTCCACGCGTGCCCTCTCGACAAATTCCGCCGGCGTGATCCGCGCTTCACGGGCGAACACCCGGGAGAAATTGCGCGCGCTCATATTGGCCGCCCTGGCCAGGTCGGCAATGCTCAAATCCCCGGTCAGGTTCGCCAGCACGTACAACTGCACCAGCGCCACCGCCGAGGTGGCTTCGGCATGGGGCGTGAGGAACGGGCTGAACTGCGACTGGCCGCCCGAACGCTGGGTAAACACGACCAGGCGCTTGGCCACGCTCAATGCGACTTCCGGGCCATGGTCCTGGGCCAGCAGGTACAGCGACAGGTCGATCCCCGCCGTAACCCCGGCAGAGGTGTAGAGGTTGCCGTCCTGCACGTAGAGGCGGTCGGCTTCGACCTGAGCCGAGGGACACAACCGGGCCAGGTTGGCGGCGTCATTCCAGTGGGTAGTGACGGTTTTACCGTCCAGCAGACCGGCGCGGGCCAGCGTGAACGCGCCGTTGCAGATCGAGCCGAAACGTTGTGCCCTGGAAGCGGCACCGCGCAGCCACTCATCAAACCGGTGGCCGAAATCCTCGAAGGGCAGTTGCGGGCCGCCGGTTACCAGCAACAGGTCGTAGGGCTGCAAGGCTTCGCTGTAGTGCTTGTGCGCCTGCAAGGACAAACCGTTCGAGCACGCCATAGTGCCGTGGCCGAGGCCAATGACTTCCAGGCGGTAGTGCTCTTCAGGCGCCAGGAAGCGGTTGGCCTCGCAGAACACATCCATCGGCCCGCTCACATCCAGTGACTGGACGCCGGGGAAGATCAGGATGGCGACGGTTTTGCTCATAAGCGACACACCTTTTTCCAACTGAATAAACACGGATACCCTGTGGGAGGGGGCTTGCCCCCGATAGCGGTGGGTCAGTCACACATGTGCTGACTGACACTCCCTCATCGGGGGCAAGCCCCCTCCCACATTTGGATTGTCGCAGGCCTTACCCTAGCCGATTTTGCCTTGGCACGATGTGGTGGCACATTGGCCGAGAACGCTCCATCGTTGCGATGGCTCCATCGCGGTTACGTAACCAGACTGGACGCTTTCCAGAGGAGAGCCACCATGAACACCACCATCGCCGGCATCAAAATCCCCGACAGCGCCCTGGCCAGGGCCACCACCGAGTACATCCGCGACATTGAGTCAGACCTGCTCTACCACCACTCCCGTCGGGTGTTCCTGTTCGGCGCCTTGAGCGGTGAGCGCAAGCAACTGGCCTACAACCCGGAGCTGCTGTACGTCGGCGCGATGTTCCACGACCTCGGCCTGGTGGAGGGTCATCGCAGTGACCATGAACGTTTCGAAGTGGACGGCGCCAACGCGGCGGCCGCCTTTCTCAAGCCGTATGGGCTGAGCGACGACGATATCGAACAGGTGTGGCTGTCCATCGCCCTGCACACCACGCCGGGCGTACCGCAGCATCTGCGCCCTACCGTGGCGCTGGTGACTGCCGGGGTGGAGATGGACGTGCTGGGCATGGACTACGCCGCATTCAGCACCGTGCAGCGCGAAGCGGTGGTGCATGCGCATCCACGCGGTGAGGGGTTCAAGGAATGCATCATCTGCGCGTTCGCCGACGGCTTGCGCCATCGTCCGCAGACCACGTTTGGCAACGTGAAGACCGATGTGCTGGTGGATCAGGAGCCGGGGTTCAGGCCGATGAACTTTGTCGAGGTGATTCGCCAGTCGCCGTGGTCAGCTTAACCAGCCTGAAATGCAATCAAATGTGGGAGGGGGCTTGCCCCCGATAGCGGTGGATCAGTCAGCTAATCTTTGCCTGACACTCCGCCATCGGGGGCAAGCCCCCTCCCACATTGTCCCCCATCAGCTTTAGACCGGTGCCGGGGCGCGGCGCTTGTCCGGCTGCTGCCAGCCATCCGCTGCGGCTTCTTCGATGGCTTGCTGGATGGCTTTCTTGCGGTGTTCTTCGGCACGGCGGCTGAAGAACCACACCAGGAAGGTCACCAGCGACACCGCCAGCAGGATCAGGCTCGCCACCGCGTTGATCTCGGGCTTGACCCCAAGGCGCACCGCCGAGAACACTTCCATCGGCAAGGTGGTCGAACCTGGGCCCGATACGAAGCTGGCCAGTACCAGGTCGTCCAGGGACAGTGCGAACGACATCATGCCGCCCGCCGCCAGCGATGGCGCGATCATCGGGATGGTGATCAGGAAGAACACCTTCCACGGCCGTGCGCCCAGGTCCATCGCCGCTTCTTCGATCGACAGGTCCAGCTCACGCAGGCGCGCCGACACCACCACCGCCACATACGCCGCGCAGAACGTCGTGTGGGCGATCCAGATGGTGACGATGCCACGCTCCTGAGGCCAACCGATCATCTGCGCCATGGCCACGAATAGCAGCAACAGCGACAGGCCGGTAATCACCTCCGGCATCACCAGCGGCGCCGTGACCAGGCCGCCAAACAGCGTGCGGCCCTTGAACTGGCTGATGCGCGTCAGCACGAACGCCGCCAGCGTCCCCAGCGCAACGGCCGCCACCGCCGTGTAGCAGGCAATTTCCAGGGAGCGCGCCACCGAGCCCATCAGTTGGGTGTTGTCCAGCAGGCCCACGTACCACTTGATCGACCAGCCGCCCCACACCGTCACCAGCTTGGACTCGTTGAACGAGTAGATCACCAGGATCAGCATCGGCAGGTAAATGAACAGCAACCCCACGACCAGCATGAAGCTGGAGAAACGAAAGCGCTTCATATCTTGCCCTCCAGCTCTTTGGCCTGGCTGCGGTTGAACAGGATGATCGGCACGATCAGGATCGCCAGCATCACCACCGCCAGGGCGGACGCCACCGGCCAGTCACGGTTGTTGAAGAATTCCTGCCACAGCACTTTACCGATCATCAGGGTTTCCGGGCCGCCGAGCAGTTCAGGAATCACGAACTCGCCCACCACCGGGATAAACACCAGCATGCACCCGGCGATGATGCCGTTCTTGGACAGCGGCACGGTGATTTTCCAGAAGCTGTTGAAGGTGCTTGAGCCCAGGTCCGACGCCGCTTCCAGCAGGCTCTGGTCGTGTTTGACCAGGTTGGCGTACAGCGGCAGGATCATGAACGGCAGGTACGAATAGACCACGCCAATATACACCGCGATGTTGGTGTTGAGGATCTGCAGCGGTTCGTTGATCAGCCCCATGGACATCAGGAAGCCGTTGAGCAAGCCGTTGTTGCTGAGGATGCCCATCCACGCATAGACGCGGATCAGGATCGCGGTCCAGGTCGGCATCATGATCAGCAGCACCAGCACGGTTTGCATTTCCTTGCGTGCGGTGGCGATGGCGTAGGCCATCGGGTAGCCGATCAGCAGGCACAGCAGCGTGCTGAAAAAGGCCATCTTCAGCGAGCCCAGGTACGCGGCGATGTAGAGCTCGTCGCCCGCCAGCAAGCTGTAGTTGGCCAGGTTCAGCACCACTTGCAGCTTCTGCTCAACGTAGGTGTAGATCTCGGTGTAGGGCGGGATCGCCACATCGGCTTCGGCAAAGCTGATTTTCAACACGATGAAGAACGGCAGTGCGAAAAACAGGAACAGCCAGAGGAAGGGAATCCCGATGACCACCTGCTTGCCATTGGGGATTATGCGATCCAAGCGCCGCTTGAATTTCTTCATGTTCATGAGCGCAGTACCACGCCGCTGTCGTCTTCCCACCATACGTAGACCTGGTCACCCCAGGTCGGCCGCTGGCCACGGCGCTCGGCGTTGGCGACGAAGGACTGCACCAGCTTGCCGCTCGGCAGTTCCACGTAGAACACCGAGTGGCCGCCCAGGTAGGCAATGTCGTGCACCTTGCCGCTGGACCAGTTGTGCTCGCAGGTCGGCATCTGGGTGGTGACCAGCAGTTTTTCCGGGCGAATCGCGTAGGTCACCGACTTGTCTTCCACCGAGGTGGCGATGCCGTAGCCCACGTAAATGTCGCGGTCCAGGTCCGGGCACTTGAGTACCGCGTGGCCCTCGGCATCGTCCACCACCTGGGTGTCGAAGATATTGACGTTGCCGATGAACTCGCACACCAGGCGGCTGGTAGGTGTTTCGTAGATGTCGATCGGGCTACCGATCTGGGCGATCCAGCCCAGGTGCATGATCGCGATACGCTCGGCCATGGTCATGGCCTCTTCCTGGTCGTGGGTCACCATCACGCAGGTCACGCCGACGCGTTCGATGATCTCCACCAGCTCCAGTTGCATCTGCGAACGCAGCTTCTTGTCCAGCGCCCCCATCGGCTCATCGAGCAGCAGCAGTTTCGGACGCTTGGCCAGGGAGCGGGCCAATGCCACACGCTGGCGCTGACCACCGGACAGCTGGTGCGGCTTGCGCTTGGCGTACTGGCTCATCTGCACCAGCTTGAGCATCTCGGCCACGCGGGCATCCACTTCGGCCTTGGGGATCTTGTCCTGTTGCAGGCCGAAAGCAATGTTCTGCGCCACGGTCATGTGCGGAAACAAGGCGTAGGACTGGAACATCATGTTGATCGGCCGCTCATAGGGCGGCATGTCGGTGATGTCCACACCGTCGAGGTAGATGCGACCTTCAGTCGGGCGTTCGAAGCCTGCCAGCATGCGCAGCAGGGTGGACTTGCCCGAACCCGAGCCGCCGAGCAAGGCGAAGATCTCGCCTTTCTTGATTTCCAGGGACACATCGTCCACGGCAATCGTCTCGTCGAACTTCTTCGTGACCCGGTCGATTTTGACCAGCACCTTCTTCGGTGTCTGGTCGCCCTCGAGGGCTTTCTTATAGGCGCCGGAGGCAACTGCCATTTACGAAACTCCCAACAAATTTGCAGTTCGCCCCAGGTGAGCGAACTTGGATAGTTTGAGCCTTACTTGCCCGTCTTGACCTTGGTCCAGCTACGGGTCATTAAACGTTGCACCTTCGGGGGCAGCTCGACGTTGACGAATGTCCGGTCGAGTACCGCCTGCGGTGGGTAAACCGCTGCGTCGGTGCGTATCGATTGCTCCATCAGCGTGTCCGACCCGGGGTTGGGGTTGGCGTAACCGACGTAATCACTGACCTGGGCGATCACCTCAGGTTGCAGCAAATAGTTGATGAAAGCGTGGGCTTCCTTGACGTTGGCGGCGTCCTTGGGGATCGCCAGCACGTCAAACCACAGGTTGCCGCCTTCCTTGGGAATCGCGTAGGCGATGTTCACGCCTTTGCCCGCTTCGGCGGCACGTGCCCTGGCCTGGAACACATCGCCGGAAAAACCGGCGGCCACGCAGATATTGCCGTTGGCCAGGTCCGAGATGTATTTGGAGGAATGGAAGTAGGTCACGTAGGGGCGGACTTTGAGCAACTTCTCCTCGGCCTTCTTGTAGTCGGCCGGGTTGGTGCTGTTCGGGTCCAGGCCCATGTAGTTGAGGACTGCGGGCAGCATTTCATCCGCCGAATCCATGAATGAAACACCGCAGCTGGCGAGCTTCTTCATGTTTTCCGGCTCGAACAGCACGGCCCAGGAGTCGATCTTGTCGACACCCAGCACCTCCTTCACTTTGTTGACGTTGTAACCGATGCCATTGGTGCCCCACAGGTACGGCACGGCGTACGCATTGCCCGGATCGTTTTTCTCAAGGCGCTTGAGCAACGCCGGGTCGAGGTTGGCGTAGTGGGTCAGCAATGACTTGTCGAGCTTCTGGAACGCCCCGGCCTTGATCTGCTTGCCCAGGAAGTGGTTGGACGGCACCACCACGTCGTAGCCGGTACGCCCGGCGAGCAGCTTGCCTTCCAGGGTTTCGTTGGAATCGAACACGTCATACACGGGCTTGATGCCGGTGGCCTTTTCGAAATTGGCCAGGGTGTCGGGGCCGATGTAGTCCGACCAGTTATAAACATGCACAGTCGGTGCGGCCTGCACGCTGACAGCCAGCGTGATACCTGCACCCACCAGCAAGGCTTTGCGAAATAAAGAAATTGGCAAGTGGAGGTCCTCTTAAATAGTTGGGCCCAAGTTGTTGCCCGGCAACAAACCGGCGCGCAACTTACCCTCGATAAACCGATCCGGCAAAAACTTTCTGTCATTTATTTGTGGGAGGGGGCTTGCCCCCGATGGCGGTGTGTCAGTCAGCTTGCGCATGTGTTTCTGATACAGCGCCATCGGGGGCAAGCCCCCTCCCACAGGTTTTAGGGCTTATTTACCCGATTTGATCTTGGTCCAGCTGCGGGTCATTTCACGCTGGGTTGCAGCCGGCAGGTCGGCAATGGCGTAGAGCTTGGCCTGCACGTCCGCTGGTGGATAGATGCCAGGGTCGCTGGTGATGTCTTTGTCGACCAGTGCGGTGGCTTTCTCGTTACCGTTCGGGAAGCGCACGCTGTTGGTGATCGAAGCCATCACTTGCGGCTTGAGCAGGTAGTTCATGAACGCGTAGGCGGCTTCGACGTTTTCAGCATCTTTCGGGATGGCGACCATGTCGAAGAAACTGCCGGCGCCTTCTTTCGGAATGTCGTAGGCCACCTTGACCTTGCCACCGGCTTCAGCCGCGCGGGACTTGGCCTGCTGGATGTCACCCGAGTAACCCACGGCCACACAGATGTTGCCGTTGGCCAGGTCCGAGATGTACTTGGACGAGTGGAAGTAGCCAATCGAAGGACGGATTTTCAGGAACAGGTCTTCGGCTTGCTTGAGGTCGGCTTTCTTCTGAGTGTCGGTCGGCAGGCCCAGGTAATGCAGCGCAATCGGCAGCATTTCGGTCGGCGAATCGAGGAAGCTCACGCCGCAGCTTTTCAGCTTGGCGATGTTTTCCGGCTTCATCAGCACATCCCACGACTCGATCTTGTCCACGCCCAGCGCGGCCTTGACCTTCTCCGGGTTGTAGCCGATACCGATCGAGCCCCACATGTACGGGAACGCGTGCTTGTTGTCCGGGTCGCTGACCGACACGGCCTTGAGCAGGGATTTGTTCAGGTTGCTGTACTCAGGCAGCTTGGACTTGTCCAGCTCCTGGTACACGCCGGCCTTGATCTGCTTGGCCAGGAAGTTGTTCGACGGTACGACGATGTCATAGCCGGACTTGCCTGCCAGCAACTTGGCTTCCAGGGTCTCGTTGCTGTCGAACACGTCGTACACCACTTTGATGCCCGACTCCTTTTCGAAGTTGGCGATGGTGTCCGGTGCGATGTAGTCGGACCAGTTGTAGACGTGCAGGACTTTATTGTCCGCCTGGGCCGCGCCCGCCATTGCGCCCATCAGGGACAAGGCGAGGAGGGTCTTGCCAGCGTTTTTCAAACCTAATGCCTTCATTGGGTGATGCTCCGATTTTTTCTTTTTGGGCCGCACGTTGTGAATGTTTCGGGCCCAGCCAAAGGGCAACAAAACAGGACGACAGTCTGGCAAGTTCGGGGGCCCCCTTTCAACCGGCCCCCACATTTATCTACTCAGTCCTGCAATGCCGCCAACGTCAGGTCCAGGCACTGGCGGGCCTTGGTCACCAGCTCGTCGATTTCAGCCTTGCTGATCACCAGCGGCGGCGAAATGATCATGGTATCGCCCACGGCGCGCATGATCAGGCCGTTTTCGAAGCAGAAGGTTCGGCAAATCATGCCGGCGCCCTTGCCTTCGTAGCGCTTGCGCGTGGCCTTGTCCTGCACCAGCTCGATCGCACCGAGCATGCCCACACCGCGCACTTCACCCACCAGTGGATGGTCCGCCAGTTCCCGCAGACGTTTCTGCAAATACGGTGCCGTTTCTTCATGCACGCGGCTGACGATTTTTTCATCGCGCAGGATGCGGATGTTTTCCAAGGCCACCGCCGCCGCCACCGGATGCCCGGAGTAGGTGAACCCGTGGTTGAAATCGCCGCCTTCGTTGAGCACGGCCACCACGTCGTCGTGCACGATCAGGCCGCCCATGGGGACGTAGCCGGAAGTCAGGCCCTTGGCGATGGTCATCATGTGTGGCTTGAGGTCGTAGAAATCGCTGCCGAACCACTGCCCGGTACGGCCGAAGCCGCAGATGACTTCGTCGGCGACAAACAGGATGTCGTACTTGGCGAGGATTTCCTTGATGCGCGGCCAGTAGCTGTCAGGCGGCACGATCACGCCACCGGCGCCCTGGATCGGCTCGGCAATAAAGGCACCGACGTTGTCCACGCCCAGTTCCAGGATCTTCTCTTCCAACTGGTTGGCGGCCCAGATCCCAAATTCTTCAGGGCTCATGTCGCCGCCTTCGCCGAACCAGTACGGCTGGGCGATGTGGGTGATGCCCGGGATCGGCAGGTCGCCCTGCTCATGCATATAGGTCATGCCGCCCAGGCTGGCGCCGGCCACGGTGGAACCGTGGTAGCCATTCTTGCGGCTGATGATGGTTTTCTTGTTCGGCTGGCCCTTGATCGCCCAGTAGTGGCGGACCATGCGCAACATGGTGTCGTTGCCTTCGGAGCCGGAACCGGTGAAGAACACGTGGTTCATGCCGGCCGGTGCGACGTCGGAAATGACTTTGGCCAGTTCGAGTACCGGCGGGTGGGCAGTCTGGAAGAACAGGTTGTAGTACGGCAGTTCTTTCATCTGTTTGGCGGCGGCGTCGGCCAGTTCATCGCGACCGTAACCGATCGCCACGCACCACAGGCCGGCCATGCCGTCGAGGATCTTGTTGCCTTCGCTGTCCCACAGGTAAACGCCGTGGGCTTTGGTGATGATCCTTGGGCCTTTCTCTTTCAATTGCTTGAAGTCGCTGAACGGCGCGAGGTGGTGATCATTGCTCAAGGCTTGCCATTCACGGGTTTGCGGGTTGTTGCTGGACATACCGATCTCCTGGAATTTTCGGTGAAGGGCGCGCCATGTGAAGGCGCGCCCGGCGCATCAGACGGCGAAGAGCAGGAATTCCCGCTCCCACGAACTGATCACGCGCTTGAAGTTTTCATGCTCGGCCCGCTTGACCGCGACGTAGCCTGTGATGAATTTCTGCCCCAGGTATTTTTCGATGGTCTTGCTGTTTTCCATGCGTTCCAGGGCGTCCTCGATGGTCAGCGGCAGGCGCAGGTTGCGCCGCTCGTAACCACGGCCCACCACGGGTGCGCTCGGGTTATGGCCTTCGACCATGCCGATGTAGCCGCACAGCAAACTGGCGGCAATGGCCAGGTACGGGTTGGCGTCGGCGCCCGGCAAGCGGTTTTCCACGCGGCGGTTCTGCGGCCCGGCATCCGGTACGCGCAGGCCCACGGTGCGGTTTTCTTCACCCCATTCCACGTTCACCGGCGCCGAGGTGTCGGGCAGGAAGCGGCGGAATGAATTCACGTTGGGGGCGAATAAAGGCAGCAACTCGGGGATGAATTTCTGCAGGCCGCCAATATGGTTGAGGAACAGCTGGCTCATGCTCCCGTCTTCGTTGGAGAAGACGTTCTTGCCGGTGGCGATGTCGATGATGCTCTGGTGCAGGTGCATCGCGCTGCCGGGCTCGCCGGTCATGGGCTTGGCCATGAAGGTGGCGGCCACATTGTGCTTGAGCGCGGCTTCACGCATGGTGCGCTTGAACACCAGGATCTGGTCGGCCAGGGACAGCGCGTCACCGTGACGGAAGTTGATTTCCATCTGTGCGGTGCCGTCTTCGTGGATCAAGGTATCGAGGTCCAGCTCCTGCAGTTCGCACCAGTCATAGACGTCTTCGAACAGCGGGTCGAATTCGTTGGCGGCTTCTATAGAGAAGGACTGGCGCCCCGTCTCCGGGCGACCGGAACGGCCAATCGGCGGTTGCAGCGGGAAGTCCGGGTCTTCGCAGCGCTTGGTCAGGTAGAACTCCATCTCCGGCGCCACGATAGGCTGCCAGCCACGGTCGGCGTAGAGCTTGAGGACTTTCTTGAGTACGTTGCGCGGCGACAGCTCGATCGGGTTGCCTTGCTTGTCGTAGGTGTCGTGGATCACCTGGGCGGTCGGCTCGATGGCCCAGGGCACCAGGAATACCGCGTTCTGGTCGGGGCGGCAGATCATGTCGATGTCGGCCGGGTCGAGCAATTCGTAATAGATGTCGTCTTCGACATAGTCGCCGGTCACGGTCTGCAACAGAACGCTTTCGGGCAGGCGCATGCCTTTTTCGGCGATGAACTTGTTGGTCGGCGAAATCTTGCCCCGGGTGATGCCAGTGAGGTCGCCAATCATGCATTCGACTTCTGTGATCTTGTGGTCTTTCAACCAATCGGTGAGCTGGTCGAGGTTGTTACTCATAAATGCCTCTGGGCTGGGTTTCCTGGCATCCGTTAAAGGCCAGGCGTTGGTTGACGCAGCATCCGCGTCGTGTGTTCATTCAGGGTAGGAGCTTACCTGCCATTTGCTGCAACGTTGCATTCCTCACGCCAAAACTTGTGCACAATTATGATCGGCACGGCGAATGAGGGCCGGTCAGCGGCGCAGGAATGGGTAATGGGGAGATCGGACGGACCGTCAAGAATATTGGCCGCTGCGTGAGCATCCACGCGGGACGAACGGACTGCGGACAACACCTGGCTGATGCAGGCGCAGACGCCGATTGGCGGCAGGTGAAACATGAAGCACCCCGGTATTATTGCTGTTATGGGTTTGAATCGAGCTTAGCCTTGTTCATTTTTTTACACAACACCCCCGTAAAAAATACAACACGGCCCGCTCAAGCCTGCTGGTCCCAAGCCCCTGAAACCCAAAAAACCGCCCCAAAAAGCCCCAAAAAAGGCGTCACGGCGCTTTTTTAGGGCAAAAAAGGCCTCGCTTGACTTCGGCATGCCGTTCGGGTTGACTGAAACCAGAAAAGATCAATGATTGATATTTTTAACAACAAAGGTGTTGCATCATGTCGGTACCCCCGCGTGCCGTTCAGCTTAACGAAGCGAACGCGTTCCTTAAGGATCATCCTGAGGTTCTGTACGTAGACCTTCTAATTGCGGATATGAATGGTGTGGTGCGCGGCAAGCGCATCGAACGCACCAGCCTCCACAAGGTTTACGAGAAGGGCATTAACCTGCCTGCCTCTTTATTTGCCCTGGATATCAACGGCTCGACGGTGGAAAGCACCGGCCTGGGCCTGGACATCGGCGATGCTGACCGAATCTGTTATCCAATCCCCGACACCCTGTGCAATGAACCCTGGCAAAAGCGCCCTACCGCGCAACTGCTGATGACCATGCACGAACTGGAAGGTGAACCCTTCTTCGCCGATCCACGCGAAGTACTGCGCCAAGTCGTGAGCAAGTTCGACGACATGGGCCTGACCATCTGCGCCGCCTTCGAGCTTGAGTTCTACCTGATCGACCAGGAGAACGTGAACGGCCGCCCTCAACCGCCGCGCTCGCCGATCTCCGGCAAACGCCCGCATTCGACACAGGTCTACCTGATCGATGACCTCGACGAATACGTCGATTGCCTCCAGGACATTCTGGAAGGTGCCAAGGAGCAAGGCATCCCGGCCGATGCCATCGTCAAGGAAAGTGCCCCGGCGCAGTTCGAAGTGAACCTGCACCACGTGGCCGACCCGATCAAGGCCTGCGACTACGCGGTACTGCTCAAGCGCCTGATCAAGAACATCGCCTACGACCATGAGATGGACACCACCTTCATGGCCAAGCCTTACCCCGGCCAGGCAGGCAACGGTTTGCACGTGCACATCTCCATTCTGGACAAGGACGGCAAGAACATTTTTGCCAGCGAGGATCCCGAGCAGAACGCCGCATTGCGTCACGCGATCGGCGGTGTGCTCGAGACCCTGCCCGCCCAGATGGCGTTCCTGTGCCCCAACGTCAACTCCTACCGCCGTTTCGGCGCACAGTTCTACGTGCCGAATTCGCCGTGCTGGGGCCTGGACAACCGCACCGTGGCGATTCGCGTACCGACCGGCTCGTCCGATGCGGTGCGCATCGAACACCGCGTGGCCGGGGCCGATGCCAACCCTTACCTGCTGATGGCTTCGGTATTGGCCGGCGTGCACCACGGCCTGACCAACAAGATCGAACCGGGCGCGCCCGTGGAAGGCAACAGCTACGAGCAGAACGAACAGAGCCTGCCGAACAACCTGCGCGATGCCCTGCGCGAGTTGGACGACAGCGAGGTGATGGCCAAGTACATCGATCCCAAATACATCGATATCTTCGTCGCCTGTAAGGAAAGCGAGCTGGAGGAGTTCGAACACTCCATCTCCGACCTTGAGTACAACTGGTACCTGCATACCGTGTAAGCGTTTGCGGTGTTGAAGAAACGCCACAGGCTTGAGGGTCTGTGGCGTTTTTTTATGGGGTTATCCAGGGAGTCCGAGTCGGCCTCATCGGGGGCAAGCCCCCTCCCACACTTGAATGTATTCACAGATCTAACTGTGGGAGGGGGCTTGCCCCCGATGGCGGTCTGGCAGACAACGAAGATTCCTGCTCATACAATGCCCGCTGCCTTGTAGGAGACTTCCATGACAACCGCCGCCCCTCGCAAACCCCGCGCCCGCAGTCAAGCGCGGATCGACGCGATCCTGGACGCCGCCCGCGCCTTGCTGGCGGCCGAAGGCGTGGCCGGTTTGTCGATCTACAGCGTGGCCGAACGGGCGCAGATCCCGCCATCGTCGGTGTACCACTTTTTCGCCAGCGTGCCGGCACTGCTCGAGGCGTTGACGGCCGATGTGCACGCCGCCTTTCGCGCGGCCATCCAGGCGCCCATCGAACACGACTCGCTCAAGACCTGGCGCGACCTGTCCTGCATCGTCGAGCAGCGCATGCTCGCCATCTACAGCCATGACGCCGCCGCGCGCCAGTTGATCCTGGCCCAGCATGGGTTGACTGAAGTGACCCAGGCGGATCGTCAGCATGACCTGGAACTGGGCGATCTGATGTTGACGGTATTCAACCGCCACTTTGAAGTGCCGACACTACCGAGCGATGTGGATGTGTTCGCCCTGGCGCTTGAATTGAGTGACCGCGTGTATGCGCGCTCGGTGCATCAGCATGGGCAGATTACGCCGCGCATGGCGCAGGAAGGCATGCGGGTGTTTGATGCGTATGTGGGGCTTTATCTGCCGGCTTACTTGCCCAAGCGCTGAGTCTTGTGTTGGCTGGGCCGGCGTCATCGGGGGCAAGCCCCCTCCCACATTTAGATCTGTGAATACAGTCAAAGTGTGGGAGGGGGCTGGGCCCCCGATAGCGGTCTGAAGCAGTCACAGCTTGGCAATCGACACCTCAGTCGATTTCACAAAGGCAATCACCTCGCTGCCAATCACCAGCTCCAGCTCTTTCACCGAGCGCGTGGTGATTACAGACGTGACAATGCCCGAGGCCGTCTGCACGTCGATCTCCGACAACACGTCGCCCACCACGATTTCCTTGATGGTGCCTTTGAATTGGTTACGCACGTTGATGGCTTTAATAGTCATGATGGTTTTCCTGTACAGGTTATTGAGCCCAACGCAATTGCGTCGGCAGCGGTGAAACAGGTTCGGGTTCCGGCGGTGAGCCGGGCAGCGACAGCACGCGGTTGAGTACTTCAGCCTCCAGCGCGGCCAGGCGATGTGAGCCACGGGCGCGCGGGCGTGGCAGGTCGATGCTCAGGTCGAGGCCGATTTCGCCGTCTTCGATCAGGATCACCCGGTCGGCAATCGCCACGGCTTCACTGACGTCATGGGTGACCAGCAGCACGGTAAAGCCGTGTTTTTGCCAGAGGTTTTCGATCAGTTGCTGCATCTCGATCCGGGTCAGGGCATCCAGCGCCCCCAGCGGTTCGTCGAGCAGCAACAGGCGCGGCTGGTGAATCAAGGCGCGCGCCAGGGCGACGCGCTGCTTCTGCCCACCGGACAAGGCCGCCGGCCACTCATCGGCACGCTCGGCCAGGCCTACCGCCTCCAACGCCTGCAACGCCCTGGGACGCCAGTTGCCCTTGAGGCCCAGGCCGACGTTGTCGATGATCTTTTTCCACGGCAGCAGGCGCGCTTCCTGGAACATCAGCCGCGTGTCTTCGATCGCCTCGTGCAGCGGCGCGGAGCCCGCCAGCAGTTCGCCGCCACTGGCGTTGTCCAGGCCCGCCAGCAGGCGCAGCAAGGTACTTTTGCCGCAACCGCTGCGGCCGACCACGGCCACGAACTGGCCGGCAGGAATATGCAGGTCGATGTCCTTGAGCACTTCGCGAGCGCCAAAGGACTTGCGCAACTTGCGTACCGCCAGGGGGATACCCTTGAGCAGGCGCGGGGGTTGTTGAGCCGTCATGCCGCACCTCCCTTGTTCACTTGATACGCCGGGTGCCAGCGCAGCCATACCCGTTCCAGGCCACGCGCCGCCAGGTCGGCCAGCTTGCCGAGGATCGCGTACATCACGATCGCCAGCACCACCACGTCGGTTTGCAGGAATTCGCGGGCATTCATCGCCAGGTAACCGATGCCGGAACTGGCCGAGATGGTTTCCGCCACGATCAACGTCAACCACATGAAGCCCAGGGCAAAGCGCACGCCCACCAGGATCGACGGCAACGCGCCCGGCAGGATCACTTGCCAGAACAGGCTGAAGCCGGACAAACCGTAGCTGCGCGACATTTCCACCAGCGCCGGGTCGACGTTGCGGATGCCGTGGTAGGTGTTCAGGTAGATCGGAAACAATGTGCCCAGCGCTACCAGGAAAATCTTCGCGGTCTCGTCAATCCCGAACCACAGGATCACCAATGGAATCAGCGCCAGGTGCGGCACGTTGCGAATCATCTGCACCGAGCTGTCGAGCAAACGTTCGCCCCACTTCGACAGGCCGGTGATAAAGCCCAGGGCCAGGCCGATGCTGCCACCGATCACAAAGCCCAGGCCCGCGCGCCAGCCGCTGATAGCCAGGTGCGTCCAGATTTCGCCGCTGCGGACCAGGTGGATGCCAGCCTCGATGACCGCACTGGGCGCCGGCAGAATACGCGTGGACAACCACCCTGCCGTCACCGACAACTGCCACACCGCCAGCAATAGAATCGGCAGCACCCAGGGCGCCACGCGATGGCTGAGTTTCTCAAGGTTCATGGCGCCCCTCAGCTCTGTGATGCAGCTTTGGGAAGGATGTCGTTGGCCACCATCTCGCCGAACGGGCTGACATAGCCGGCGCCTTTCGGCAGTTCGGGACGTTCGATATCCAGGTGCGGGAACAGCAACTCGGCGACCCGATACGACTCTTCCAGGTGCGGATAACCGGAGAAGATAAATGTGTCGATGCCCAGGTCCGCGTATTCCTTGACCCGCGCCGCAACCGTTGGGCCATCGCCCACCAGCGCCGTGCCCGCGCCGCCGCGCACCAGCCCGACCCCGGCCCACAGGTTGGGGCTGACTTCCAGGTTGTCGCGACTGCCGCCGTGCAAGGCCGCCATGCGCTGCTGGCCCACCGAGTCGAAGCGCGCCAGGGACGCCTGGGCGCGGGCGATGGTGTCGTCGTCCAAGTGGGAGATCAGTTTATCGGCGGCTTTCCAGGCCTCCTCATTGGTTTCACGCACGATCACGTGCAAGCGAATGCCGAAGCGCAGGGTGCGCCCGAGCTTGTCGGCCTTGGCCCGCACCTGCGCGATCTTTTCCGCCACCGCTGCCGGTGGTTCGCCCCAGGTCAGCACCATTTCCACTTGTTCGGCCGCCAGGTCCTGGGCCGCTTCGGACGATCCGCCAAAATACAGCGGCGGGCGTGGCTGCTGGACCGGCGGGTAGAGCAATTTGGCGCCCTTGACGCTGATGTGCTCGCCGTCGTAATCCACGGTTTCGCCTTCAAGCACGCGGCGCCAGATGCGGGTGAACTCCACCGAGGCCTGGTAGCGCTCTTCGTGACTGAGGAACAAGCCGTCGCCGGCCAGTTCCTCCGGGTCACCGCCGGTGACCAGGTTGAACAGCGCGCGGCCGCCGGAGAGGCGGTCCAGGGTCGCCGCCTGACGCGCAGCCACCGTCGGGGAAATGATCCCGGGGCGCAGCGCGACAAGAAATTTCAGACGCTGGGTCACGGGGATCAGCGAGGCAGCCACCAGCCAGGAATCTTCGCAGGAGCGCCCGGTCGGGATCAGCACCCCGCCGAAGCCCAGGCGGTCGGCGGCCTGTGCCACTTGTTGCAGGTAACCGTGATCGACGGCGCGAGCGCCTTCGGCGGTGCCGAGGTAATGACCGTCGCCGTGGGTAGGCAGGAACCAGAAAATATTGAGGCTCATGGAGTTGTCTCCTGAAGAAGTCGGATTACGGCGCTTTGGCAACAGCGGCGGGTGGGGTCCAGATCACGTCCTTGATGCTCAAGGGCTTGGGAATCAATTTGAGCTGGTAGAAGGCGTCGGCGATTTTCTGCTGGGCCGCGACCACTTCCGGCGTCAGGAACAGCGCGCCGTAGCCCTGGCGTTTCACCGAGGTGAGGGTGATATCAGCCGGCAGGCCGAGCAGCGGCGCGACCTGATCAGTCACTTGCTGCGGGTTGGCCTTGGACCATTCGCCCACGGCGCGCACTTCTTCCACCAGCGCCTTGATCACCTCCGGGTGCTGTTCGGCGTAAGGCTTGGTGGCCAGGTAGAACTGGTGGTTGTCGGCAATGCCGGTGCCGTCGCGCAGGGTGCGCGCTTGCAGCTGTTTCTCGGCGGCGGCCTGGTACGGGTCCCAGATCACCCAGGCGTCCACGCTGCCGCGCTCGAAGGCGGCGCGGGCATCGGCGGGCGGCAGGAATACGGTTTTCACGTCGGTGTAGTTGAGGCCAGCATCTTCCAGGGCACGCACCAGCAGGTAATGCACGTTGGAGCCTTTGTTCAAGACAACGGTTTTGCCCTTGAGCTCAGCCACCGACTTGATCGTAGAGTCTTTCGGCACCAGGATCGCTTCACTGGTCGGCGCCGGTGGCTCATAGGCCACGTAAAGCAGATCCGCACCGGCGGCCTGGGCGAACACCGGTGGGGTTTCGCCGGTGACGCCAAAGTCGATGGAGCCGACATTCAGGCCCTCAAGCAGTTGCGGGCCACCGGGGAACTCGGTCCATTGCACCTGCACGCCCTGAGCAGCCAGGCGCTTTTCCAGCGAGCCCTTGGCCTTGAGCAGCACCAGCGTGCCGTACTTCTGATAACCGATCCGCAGGGTGTCTGCGGCGTGGGCTTGAACGATGGCGCCGAAGGACACAGCCGCAGCAAACAGTGCGACCAGACCGCGACGCAAAATGACAGTGCGCATGGCGCTCTCTCCAAATATGCGAATGGGGTATTGGCTGCACCTGCTTGGCCGTTGGCGGCTGAGTAAGGTGAGTGTTTCCAGATGTTGGGGTAAGGCTCAAATGCTCCAGCGAGCACTCAACAAGCGTTCATTCAGTACATGCGGGTCCAGCGGCTTCGGGCGGCGGGCCATGGCGCTGTAAAACTGCTCCAGGGCTTCCTGCAGACGCTGTTCAAGCACCGGCACCAACTGCGCCTGGGCACTGCCTTCGCCGTAGGCGATCTGGCTGTCTTCGGCAAAAATCCCGTGGAGCAATTCCTGCGCCTTCAGCGCCGACAACACCGGCTTGAGGGCGTAATCCACCGCCAGCATGTGCGCGATGCTGCCGCCGGTGGCCATCGGCAACACCACCTTGTGGGCCAGGGCGCGCTCGGGCAGCAAGTCGAGTACCGTCTTCAAGGCACCGGAGAACGACGCCTTGTACACCGGCGTGGCGATCACCAGGCCATCGGCATTCGCCACTTGCTGCAACAGGTCGATGACCTTGGGGCTGTCGAACCGTGCGTGCAGCAGGTCTTCGGCCGGGAAGTCGCGGATCTGGTAACTCACCACTTCCACGCCCTGATCCTGCAGCCATTGACGGGTTTTCTCCAGCAAGACCCCTGAGCGGGAACGCTGACTGGGACTGCCTCCAAGTGTTACGACCAGCATGTAGGGAATTCCTTAAGCAAGTGTCGGCGGTTCGCTGCGTAGCGATGACGCCAAGATGGAACAGACCTTAGCAGTAGATTTATATATCTTTAAATCTTATTTATTCATTTGTTTATTCCATAAAAACATATGCAGGAAACAGATCGCCACGCAAAAAAAAAGGCCATCGAAATGGCCTGAAAACCCCTGCTTGAAATGCGCTCAACATGTGGGAGGGGGCTTGCCCCCGATAGCGGTGGGTCAGCTAAATATTTGGTAACTGAGGCACCGTAATCGGGGGCAAGCCCCCTCCCACACTGGTCCTGTTTCCAGGTTTGACCTTCGTTAACGGTTGGGTTGTGGGGTAAGGCGCAAGTATGGCTTCACCGCGCGATAGCCCTTCGGAAAGCGTTTCTTGATCTCTTCCTCATCCTTGAGCGACGGTACGATCACCACTTCATCCCCGTCCTGCCAGTTGGCTGGCGTGGCGACCTTATGGTTGTCGGTCAACTGCAGCGAGTCGATCACCCGCAGGATTTCGTGGAAGTTGCGGCCGGTGCTGGCCGGGTAGGTGATGGTCAGGCGGATTTTCTTGTTCGGGTCGATCACGAACAAGGAGCGCACGGTGAGGGTGTCACTCGCGTTGGGATGGATCAGGTCGTAGAGGTCCGAAACCTTGCGGTCGGCATCGGCCAGGATCGGGAAGTTGACGACGGTGTCCTGGGTTTCGTTGATATCTTCGATCCACTTGTGGTGCGAGTCCACCGGGTCCACCGACAGGGCGATAGCCTTGACGCCGCGCTGGGCGAATTCATCCTTGAGCTTGGCGGTGAAGCCCAACTCAGTGGTGCACACCGGGGTAAAGTCCGCCGGATGGGAAAACAGCACACCCCAGCTATCGCCCAGCCATTCGTGGAAACGAATCTTGCCGGCGCTGGAATCCTGTTCGAAGTCGGGGGCGATATCGCCCAGTCTTAGGCTCATGGTGTGGCTCCTGATGAGTGCTTATGGAGCCCACTGTGCATGGATCGGAGCAAATTTAAAAAGAATAAATATCGATTCATCTAGACGATAAAGGAATATTAAAAATCTGTTCATTGGACGTGATCAGCACTGAGGAGCACCATCGTTTCCAAGGTTCGAGAAGGCCTTGAGACGCTGCACAAAGAGGGTTCAGGAAGGGCTTGCGGGGGTTGAGCCCGACTTGAAAAGCAAGACACCCTGCCCGGCATTGCGCCGGGCAAGGTTTTACGCAGTTACTTGAATGCGTAGGTGTAGCTGACGATTACACGGTTTTCGTCCTGATCGCGCGCGGCAGCAACATCGTTGCGCCACATGGCGTTTTTCCAGGCCACGCCGACGTTTTTGAACACGCCTTCCGGAACAACGTACGCAACAGTAATGTCACGTTCCCACTCGGACTGGCCGGTAAACTCGGCACGGCTACCGTTGACGGTGTCGATGTCAGTACCTTTTAGGTACACAACACCAGCGGTCAAGCCAGGCACGCCAACCTTGGCGAAGTCGTAGGAGTAACGAGCCTGCCAGGTACGTTCGCCAGCACGGGCGAACTTGGCGATTTGCATGTCGGTAGTAATGTAGGCCGACGAGCCGTCACCCTGGTTCAACCAAGGGAAATCGCTGCTGCCGTTGCTGACCTGGTAACCACCACCGAAGGTATGACCGGCAACGGTGTACAGGAACAGGCCGCTGTACAGGTTGTTGTCAACCTTGCCACGACCGGAGTTGACACCGCTGTAGTTGCCCGAGGAGAAGTAGGCGGACTCATGGCCGTTCTTACCGTCATCGGAGCTGTTGAAGTAACGCAGGTCAGACTTCAGCACGCCAGGACCGATGGCCCAGTTATGGGTCAGGCCCAGGAAGTGCTGCTTGTAGAAATCTTCCAGATTGCCGTAGTAGTACTGGGCAGTCAGATCCTTGGTGATCTTGTAGTCACCACCGGCGTAGTAGAACTTGTTGCTGTCACGCCAGTTGACGCCACGGGAGTTGGCACCAGAAATCGACAGGTTGTCGACGTTGCTGGAGTTACGACCTTTGGCTTTTTCGATCTGACCGGCAACCAGTGTCAGGTCTTTGTTGAGATCGTTGCTGGTGATCTGGCCACCCTGGAAGGTCTGCGGCAGCAGACGACCGTCGTTGGTCACGATTACCGGCAGCTTGGGCTGCAGCGTGCCCAGCTTCAGTTCGGTCTGGGATATCTTGGCTTTGGCGGTCAGGCCCAGGCTCGAGTAGTTATCAACGGCTTCGCCATTGGACTTGCTCGGGAACACGGTGCCGCCGTAGGAGCTGGCCGTGGCGCCATTGGTGCCGCCGCCGGAATCCAGGCGAACACCCAGCAGGCCGATGGCGTCGAGACCAAAACCTACGGTGCCTTGGGTGTAACCGGAGATGAAGCGCAGGTCAAAGCCCTGGCCCCATTCTTCCTGCTTGTTTTGAACACCGGCGCGCTTGTTGGCAGCAGTACCTGCGGCCGAGTCACGGTTGTCAGTGTTGATGTAGAAGTTACGCAGACCCAGCGTTACTTTACTGTCATCGATGAAACCGGCAGCGCCTGCTTGCTGGGCGATTGCGCCCAACGCTACAGCCACAGCCAAGGTGGACTTCTTCATGTACCGCTCCTCTCATTTCTAATTTTTGTATTTCTTTGGTCTCGGGTCTGACGCCCTCGATCCACAGATGCGCGATTAGCGCCAGATAGTGACCACCAAGTCAATCGTAACCTTGTGTGTCTACTACCTTCGTCTAATCGCAGTTGATTTGGTCCCTGCAGGGTAATGAGTTTTTCATACACCCAAAAAGAATTGTTTCATTCTTTTTCATACGATTCAGGAATAAGCGCGTTCGTGAAACGGACTGGTCAGAGTAGACGAACCTGTCCATAAGCTAATTCCTAAAGGGTATTTACCAGTGCTTTTTTAGATCGATTAGTGTTGACGTTCGGTTGCATACGTCACTCACGATCAAAAAGGCGACGCCATCATGGCCAAACGCACATCCTCCCGTCAATTTGTTACAGTTTTTGTATCGGTATTACTTTCTTTTGGTGTCAACGCGGCGAACCTGACTGTCGGCTACCAGACCGGCATCGATCCCAGCAAAGTCCCCCAGGCCGACGGCCTCTACGAAAAAGCCATTGGCGAAAAGATCGACTGGCGCCGCTTCAACAGTGGTCCGGAAGTGGTCACGGCCATCGCTTCCGGCGATGTACAGATCGGCAACCTGGGCTCCAGCCCGCTCGCGGCGGCCGCTTCACGCAATCTGCCGATTGTCGCGTTTATCGTATCGGCACAAATCAATGCTTCTGAAGCCCTGGTGGTGCGTAACGGCAGCGGTATCGACAAACCCGTCGACCTGATCGGCAAAACCATTGCCACGCCGTTCGTCTCGACCTCCCACTACAGCCTGCTGGGTGCACTCAAGCATTGGGGGTTGGACACCCGGCAAGTCAAAGTCGTGAACCTGCAACCGGCCGAAATCGCCGCCGCGTGGAAACGCGGTGATATTGACGGCGCGTTCGTGTGGTCACCGGCCCTCGGCGAAATCCGCAAGACCGGCAAAACGCTGACAGACGCAGCGCAGGTGGGTCAGTGGGGTGCGCCCACCTTCGAAGTGTGGGTGGCGCGCAAGGATTTCGCTGAAAAACACCCGGACGTCGTGGCCAAGTTTGCCAAGGTCACCCTGGACGCATTCGCCGACTATGCCGCACACAAAGACCGTTGGACGGTGGATTCGGAGCCAGTGCAGAAAATCGCCAAATTGACAGGTTCCAATGCCGCCGATATTCCGGAGTTGTTGGCAGGCACCACCTTTCCGGATGCCCAGGCGCAACAGACTGAGGCACTGCTCAAGGGCGGCACGGCTAAAGCGATTGGGGAGACGGCAAAGTTCTTGAAGGAGCAGGGCAAGGTGGAGACGGTGTTGCCGGACTACTCGGCCTATGTGACCGATAAATTCATCACAGAATAAACGCAGTCCAATGTGGGAGGGGGCTTGCCCCCGATAGCGGTGGGTCAGTTAACTAATAAGTCACTGACAGACCGCGATCGGGGGCAAGCCCCCTCCCACATTAGATATGTATCGTTTGCCAGGCCGGGTTTACAAAGCCTTCTCGAAAATTTTCGAGTTGCGCTGATAGTTGTACAGCGACGCTCGCGCCGACGGCAGGCGGTCCACGCTGCTCGGCACGAAGCCGCGCTCACGGAACCAGTGGGCGGTGCGGGTGGTGAGGACGAACAAGGTCTTCAAACCCTGCGCCCGGGCCCGGGTCTGGATGCGCTCAAGCAACACATCGCCCCGTGCGCCATGGCGGTATTCCGGATTCACCGCCAGGCACGCCAGTTCACCCGCATCCGAATCCGCGATCTGATACAGCGCCGCGCAGGCGATGATCATCCCTTCGCGCTCGACCACGCTGAACTGCTCGATCTCGCGCTCCAGCACTTCGCGCGAGCGACGCACCAGGATGCCCTGCTCTTCCAGCGGGCTGATCAGGTCGAGCAAACCGCCGACGTCCTCGATCGCCGCTTCGCGCACCAGTTCGAATTGCTCCTGGGCGACCAGCGTACCGCCGCCATCGCGGGTGAACAGTTCGGTGAGCAAGGCGCCGTCTTCGACATAGCTGACAATATGGCTGCGCCCTACTCCGCCACGGCAGGCCTCGGCGGCGGCATCGAGCAGCTCGGCCTGGTAGTTGCTGCCCAGACGTTGCAGGTGGGCCGGCACTTGCTGCGGCCGCAGCTCGCGCACCAAACGGCCGTTTTCATCGATAAGACCGAGATCGGCGCCGAACAGCAGCAATTTGTCGGCACCCAGGTCGATGGCGGCGCGGGTGGCGACGTCTTCGCAGGCCAGGTTGAAGATTTCACCGGTGGGCGAATAACCCAACGGCGACAACAGCACGATGGAGCGCTCGTCCAGCAGGCGGCCGATGCCTTTGCGGTCGACCCGGCGCACTTCGCCGGTGTGGTGATAGTCCACGCCTTTGAGCACACCGATTGGCCGCGCCGTCACCAGGTTGCCGCTGGCCACCCGCAGGCGCGAGCCCTGCATGGGCGATGAGGCCATGTCCATGGACAGACGCGCTTCGATGGCGATACGCAGGTGCCCCACCGCGTCGATCACGCACTCCAGGGTTGCCGCATCGGTAATGCGTAAGCCGTCGTGATAAGCCGGAACCAGGCCGCGCGCTTCAAGGCGGGCTTCGATTTGCGGACGCGAGCCGTGGACCAGTACCAGTCGCACACCCAGGCTGTGCAACAGCACCAGGTCGTGGACGATATTGCCGAAATTCGGGTGTTCCACACCATCGCCGGGCAGCATGACCACAAAGGTGCAGTCGCGGTGAGCGTTGATGTAGGGCGAAGCGTGACGAAGCCAATTAACGTAGTCGGGCATAACACCTGGGCCTGTAATAAAAAGCAGCCAAAAAGGGATCAATCGTGAAAGCGCACAGCGGGCTGATGGTTATCGTCGGAACAGGCTTGGCGACACGCTCACTCTCCTTCTATGTACGAACAGGCAGGGGTTAATTTATGCGGGTTTCAGGCAGTAATGTTCGATCAGTTCCCGCAATAGACGCACTGTAGGCGTCAAGCGTGACATTTCGAGGTATTCGCCCGGCTGGTGCGCACAGGCAATATCGCCAGGGCCAAGCACCAGGGTTTCGCAACCAAGGCGCTGAAGATAAGGCGCTTCGGTGCCGAACGCCACCGCTTCGGCGCGATGACCGGTCAAACGCTCTGCGACCCGCACCAGTTCGGCGTCTTCCGGCTGTTCGAACGGCGGCACTTCGGGGAACAGCGGCGCGTAGTCGATCTTGACCTGATGACGCTCGGCCAGGGGTTGCAGCTTCTGCCGGATGGCGTCGCGCAGGACCTGCGGGTCCATGCCCGGCAACGGCCGCAGGTCGAATTCCAGGGAGCATTGGCCGCAGATGCGGTTGGGGTTGTCGCCGCCATGGATACAGCCAAAGTTCATGGTCGGCTGCGGCACGCTGAACTGCGGGTTGCGGTATTCGCGTTGCCAGGCCAGACGCAGGCCGCGCAGTTCGCCGATGGCGTCGTGCATGGCTTCGAGGGCGCTGTGGCCCAGGCTCGGGTCCGATGAATGGCCGCTTTGGCCAAGAATGTCGATGCGCTCCATCATCACGCCTTTGTGCAGGCGGATCGGCTTGAGACCGGTCGGCTCGCCGATCACCGCCGCGCGGCCCAGCGGGCGTCCGGCTTCGGCCAATGCGCGAGCGCCGGACATGGAGCTTTCCTCATCGCACGTGGCGAGGATCAGCAACGGTTGCTTGAACGGTTGATCCAGCAGCGGCAACACGGCTTCGATGACCAGGGCGAAGAAGCCCTTCATGTCGCAACTGCCCAGTCCTACCCAGCGGCCGTCGACTTCCGTCAGCTTGAGCGGATCGGTTTTCCACAATGCCGCGTCGTAGGGCACCGTGTCGCTGTGACCGGCCAGCACCAGGCCGCCGGGGCCGCTGCCAAAGCTGGCCAGCAGGTTGAATTTGCCGGGGCTGACGTGCTGGATGTCGATGGCAAAGCCCAGGTCGCCCAGCCAGGTGGCGAGCAGATCGATCACCGGGCGGTTGGTCTGATCCAGCGACGCTTGAGTGCAACTGACCGACGGCGCGGCAATCAACGCGGCGAACTGCTCTTTCATGGACGGTAACGGCATACGCGGTCTCCCACTTCCCGGATGAGCCCCACTATAGAGCCATCTGCACGACACAATAAACCGTTGCGGCACGTTGCCGGGCTCAGTCCTGTACACTGCACGACCTTGGCAGCCACACTTTTCCCCGGCTGCGCTCCCGATCCTGGATTTTCCGGCCATGCAGAAAGAAACCGAAATCAAGCTCCGCGTCAGCCGCGAAACACTCGCCGCGCTGCGTGAGCACCCGCTACTGAAAAAACGCAACAAAAGTGGCTGGGAACGCCGTGAGTTGATGAATCAGTACTTCGACACCCCCGAACGCGACCTGGCCCAGGCCAAGGTGGCCCTGCGCCTGCGCAAGGATGGTGACGACATCATCCAGACCCTCAAGACCCGCGGCCAGAGTGTTGCCGGCTTGTCGGAACGCAACGAATACAACTGGGACCTGCCCAAAGCCAAGCTCGACGTGAAGAAGCTCGACGGCGAGTGCTGGCCCGAGCAACTGGCCGAGCTGGACAAAAAGACCCTCAAGCCGATCTTTACCACCGACTTCGTGCGCGAACGCGCCGAAATCGCCTGGGGTCGCGGCAAGGCCAAGGTGGTGATCGAAGCCGCCCTGGACCTGGGCCATGTGGTGGTCGGCAAGCAGAAGGAAGAAATCTGCGAGCTGGAACTGGAACTGCGCGAAGGCGAACCGGCAGCCCTGCTGGAACTGGCCGCCGAACTGGCGGCAACCCTGGCGCTGATGCCGTGTGACATCAGCAAGGCCGAACGTGGCTATCGCCTGTACGACGCCAGCAGCTATTCCCTGAGCCTGCCGGCACCGCAGATTCAAGCCGAAATGCCGTTGGACGACGCCTTCGCTGCGATCATGTGGCATCTGCTGGGCAGCAGCCAGCGCCTGGCCGAGCAATATCGCTTCAATGGACACTGGCGTCTGTTGCAGGACTGGGTCGAGAACCTCGGCGAGTTGCGCGCCCTGATCGGCAGCCTCGGCCAGGCCGCGCCGCGCCAATCCACCAGCGAGTTGCGCAGTGCCCTGGATGCGTTGCTGGAAGACTGGCGCCCGCTGGTCCAGGCCGGTGACGATGATGAAGACATTCGCAAAGCCGCACCGGAGCAGTTCGTTGAAGAATTGCAGGATGTGCGCTGGGGCCTGTTCTCCCTGAACACCTCGCGCTGGCTGCTGGCCCGCACCTGGACCGAAGCGCGCAACGTGCGTGGCAACCGTCAGGGCGCAGCGCAGATCACCAACTGGCTACCGCGCCTGCTGGCCGATGACGCCGTTGCCCTGCAACTGCCGCGTTACCAGCAGCAGCCCGAAGACCTGGCCGAGCAATTGCCGCGCATCGAACGCATCCAGGCCTGGCTGCACCATGCGCGCCACGTGGTGGACATTCCGGAACTGGACCGCTTGTACGGCGAGCTGAACAAGCTGGCGCACCTGGCCAACCAGCCGATTACCGATGAGTCGCTGGATGCGCGGATGCACCAGGCGATTGCGGTGTATCAGAATCGGGCCTGGAAGACCTTACTGCGTCTGTAATACCGCCATCGGGGGCAAGCCCCCTCCCACAGGGAAATGCATTCCAATGTGGGAGGGGGCTTGCCCCCGATGAGGCCGGCTCTGTCAGCGCAATACTGGCAGGCTGGTGGTGGACTTGATCTCCGACAAAGCCACAATCGAATTGACCTCCTGGATCCCCGGCACCATCGACAACTTGTCAAAGAAAAACCGCTCGTACGCCTCGATGTCCGACGCAACAATGCGCAATAAAAAATCCACCGCCCCCATCAGCACGTAACACTCCAGCACTTCCGGAAAGCCACGAATCGCCTCGGTGAACTCGGTGAAGTTGGATCGACCGTGGGCGTTGAGTTTGACCTCGGCGAAGATCTGCGTGTTGAGGCCGATTTTCTTGCGGTCCAGCAGCGTCACCTGGCCGCGAATCACGCCCTCTTCCTTCAACCGCTGGATGCGCCGCCAGCAGGGCGACTGGGACAGGCCGACCTGTTCGGCGATCTGCGCGCTGGAGAGCGACGCGTCCTCTTGCAGCAGGGCCAGGATACGGCGGTCATACACGTCCAACTCACTGTGCATAAAAATACCTTCTATGGCGCTTATCTTGAATTATATGATTCAATTTTGTGCGATTCATGCGCATCTTAGATAAGAAATCTCCCAAGGCGAATGTAAAAATTTCTCCAGTCGAATCTGGAGAGTCAGCATGCACGCCGTCGAAACCGTCCACCCTGTCACCCGCGCCGATGCGTGGGCTGTCGATAGCCTCCAGTGCGAGGCCCATTATCGGATTGCCGCAGAGGCGGAACCGGACGTGCTGTGCCGGGTACTCAATTACTTCGCGCTGCAATTTCTCACGCCCAGCCAGGTGATCGTGAACAGGCAAGACGACCTGCTGCATATCGACATCGTGATGGACGGCCTGAGCTGGCATCGCGCCCAGGTGATCGGTGAAAAGTTTCGAAACCTGATCAGCGTGTGTTCCGTCGAGCTGTGGCCGGCAGGTAGCGCGCGGCCCCACGCCGTGGTGGCAGCCTCTCGGCAAAAGCCTGCAATACACGCCCAGGGAGAATGTTCAGAAGCTGGCTAGCCTGGGATTACACCCCGACGCCAGGAACCTCCATGTCTCCCGTCCTGCAAGATCGCCCTCTGGAACTGCAACAGTTGCTGCCTGCATTGATCGAGCAGCAACTGATTACGCCAGAGACGGCGCGGCAACTATCGTCCGCTCCCGCCAGCGCCCGGCACCCCCTGGAATTGATCGCCGCACAAGGAACGTGCCTGGAAACACTGACGCAGTGGCTGGCCCGGCACGTCGATCAGCCTTATCTACGCATCGACCCGTTGAAGATCGACGTGGCGACGGTGGTGCCGCTGATGTCCCACGCCTTCGCCCAGCGCCACGCCATTCTTGCAGTGGCTGTGGATGCGCGCAGCGTGACGGTTGCCAGCGCTCAGCCCCATGTCAGCGGCTGGGAGGCCGGGCTGTCCCAGGTACTCAAACGCTCGATCAAGCGCGTGGTGGCCAACCCCCAAACCCTCCAGCGCTGTATCAATGAATTTTACCGTCTGGCCAGATCGGTCAGCGGTGCCGACCAGCAAATGGCGCCCCCCGGTACTGTCGAACGGCTCAGCCTGGGCGCCGGCGATAGCGAGCCGCATGCCGATGATGCGCATATCGTCAATATCGTCGACTGGCTGTTGCAGTACGCCTTTGATCAACGGGCCAGCGATATCCATATCGAGCCCTGCCGCGAACAGGGACGTGTGCGCTTTCGCATTGACGGGCTATTGCATGACGTCTACCAATTTCCGCCCCAGGTCACCACCGCTGTCGTCAGCCGGCTGAAAAGCCTTGGGCGTATGAATGTGGCGGAAAAGCGCAAGCCCCAGGATGGGCGCATCAACACGAAAACGGTGGGCGTTGAAGTGGAACTGCGCCTGTCGACCTTGCCCACCGCCTTCGGCGAAAAGTTGGTCATGCGCATTTTTGATCCCCAGGTGCTGCTCAAGGATTTCGATCAACTGGGGCTGTCCGCCGACGATCAGCAGCGCTGGCAGATCATGACCCAACAGGCCAACGGCATCATTCTGGTCACCGGCCCCACCGGCTCGGGCAAGACCAGCACGCTCTACAGCACCCTCAGGCAACTGGCGACCCGGGAGGTCAACCTGTGCACGGTGGAGGACCCCATCGAAATGGTCGAGCCGGCATTCAACCAGATGCAGGTGCAGCACAACATCGATCTGACCTTCGCCAGCGGTATCCGCGCGTTGCTGCGCCAGGACCCGGACATCATCATGATCGGCGAGATTCGCGACCAGGAGACCGCCGAGATGGCGATCCAGGCCGCGCTGACCGGGCATCTGGTGCTGTCAACGCTGCACACCAACGATGCGCCGAGCGCCATCAGCCGCTTGCAGGAGTTGGGCATCGCTCATTATTTGATCAAGGCGACGCTGATAGGCGTCATGGCACAGCGCCTGGTGCGCGTGCTGTGCCCCCATTGCAAACGCGGCGTGGCCGACGTCTACGCAGCGGTCGGGTGTGGAGAGTGCCGCGACAGTGGCTATCGGGGCAGGGCCGGGCTTTACGAGATCATGGTCCTGGATGAAACCCTCAAGGCGCTGATCACCCCCGGCGCCGACGTTCAGGCCTTGCGCCATGCCGCACTCGGGCAAGGCATGCACAGCCTGCGGATGGCCGGCATGCAAAAGGTGAAGGCGGGGCTGACGACGCTGGCGGAAGTCCTCAGGGTTACCCCTGGGGATTCAGAAACAAATCCTTTGTGCATTGGGCAATGAAACCGTCCTTATCCGTGACGACACCGTTACAATCGACCGAACGTCGTGTCACTGACATCATCAGATAGGGAATCGCAATGCAGATCGGAACCGTACTGCTTCTTTTCGTGGGATTGGCCATTGCCATCCTGTTCATGGGTTTCAAGGTGGTGCCCCAGGGCTACCAGTGGACCGTCGAACGTTTCGGCCGCTATACCAATACCCTCAAGCCCGGCCTGAACATCATCATCCCGGTCATGGACCGCATCGGCCGCAAGATCAACGTGATGGAAAGCGTGCTGGATATCCCGCCCCAGGAAGTGATTACCGCCGACAACGCCACCGTGCAGATTGACGCCGTGTGCTTCTTCCAGGTGGTCAACACTGCCCAGGCCGCGTATGAGGTGAACAACCTCGAACATGCCATTCGCAACCTGCTGCAAACCAATATCCGTACGGTGCTCGGCTCCATGGAGCTGGATGCCATGCTCAGCCAGCGCGACGGTATCAACGAAAAGCTGTTGCGCACCGTCGACGAAGCCACGGCGCCGTGGGGCATCAAGATCACTCGTATCGAAATCAAGGACATCAGCCCGCCCGCCGACCTGATGGCGGCCATGTCCGGGCAAATGAAAGCCGAGCGGATCAAGCGTGCGCAGATCCTCGAAGCCGAAGGCCTGCGAGCCTCGGCGATCCTTACCGCCGAGGGCAAGAAACAGGCGCAGATCCTCGAGGCCGAGGGTAGCCGCCAGGCCGCCTTCCTCGAATCCGAAGCCCGTGAACGGCAGGCCGAGGCTGAAGCCCGCGCGACCCAGGTGGTCTCGGAAGCGATCGCCTCCGGCAACGTCCAGGCGGTGAACTACTTCGTCGCGCAGAAATACATCGATGCCCTGGGCAAGCTGGCATCGGCCAACAACAGCAAAGTTATCCTGATGCCGCTGGAAGCCAGCCAGGTGATTGGTGCCGTGGGCGGTATCGGCGAGATCGTCAAAGCCACCTTCGACAACAAGAAAGGCTGAGGTCGCCACCATGTGGGATTTCCTGCAGCATCTTTCGTTCTGGGACTGGTTGGCGCTGGGCACCGTGTTGTTGATTCTCGAGGTGTTCGGTGCCGGAGGCTACCTGTTGTGGATGGGTATCGCCGCAGCGGCCGTGGGCGTGATCAAGTTTATTGTCCCGCCCCTTGGACTTGAGTGGCAACTGCTGCTGTTTGCCCTGTTGTCGATATTGACGGCCGTGTACTGGTGGAGACGCCAACGCAGCAGCGCCAAGGCCAGCGACCAGCCCGGCTTGAACGAGCGCGGCTCAGAGCTGGTCGGGCGCACGTTCGTGGTGCATCAGGCGATAGTGGACGGCAGGGGCAAGGTCAAGGTCGGCGATGGCGTATGGATGGTCACCGGTACCGATGCCCCTGTAGGCTCTCAAGTCCGCGTGATTGGGCAGGATGGCGTGGTTTTAAAGGTTGAAACTGTTTAGTCAGTGATGGAACTGGATAAGGTTAACTACAATCAAAACGTACAGATAACCCACCGGAGTCACCCATCATGCGTCTTAAATATGCTGTCGCAACCCTCGCTGTGCTCTCCCTCCCTGTCGGCTCAGCCATGGCCGACAGCTTCTGGCGTAATGTCATCTCGTCGGGCGCCACCACCGGCTCGACCTACCTGACCTTCAAGGACCACAAAATGGTCGTCGCCGCCCAGGACGACGCCGGCAGCTTCGTCGCCAGCGACGGCGGCATCCGCGGCCCGTACCTGGAGGCGGCCATGCAGAAAGTGCGCGCCGACAACCCTGGCCTGCAGGCCACGGACATGGAACTGGCCAACGCCATCCTCGCGAAGAACGCTGTTACCGAGTAACGACTACAGCGTAAAAAATGCCGCTTTTTCAAGCGGCATTTTTTTGCCTGCAACATGACGAATCGTTCACGGGCGACAGGCTATATTCAGTCGAGCCGTGCAACCATGCAGGACTCACACGTCCATCACTCATCGCCTACCGGATGCCTTCTTCGTCATGAGCCAACAGCCTTTCCTGCCGTTCTCCAAACCTACCATTGACGAAGCCACGATCTCGGCGGTCGGCGATGTCCTGCGTTCCGGCTGGATCACCAGTGGGCCGAAGGTGCAGGCATTCGAAGCGCAGTTGTCGGAATACTTTGGCGGCCGCCCGGTGCGCACCTTCAACTCCGGCACCTGCACCATGGAGATTGCCTTGCGCATCGCCGGCATCGGGCCTGGGGATGAAGTCATCACTACGCCGATCTCCTGGGTCGCCACGGCCAACGTCATCCTCGAGGTGGGCGCCACCCCGGTCTTTGCCGATATCGACCCGGTCACCCGCAACATCGATCTGGCTCAGGTTGAAGCGGCGATCACCCCGCGCACCAAGGCGATCATCCCGGTCTACCTGGCCGGCTTGCCCCTGGATATGCCGATGCTCTATGCGCTGGCCAACAAGTACAAGCTGCGCATCGTCGAGGATGCCGCCCAGGCGCTGGGGTCCAGCTGGGACGGGGAACGCATTGGCGCTACCGGCGACTTCGTGTCGTTCAGCTTCCAGGCGAACAAGAACATCACCTCATCCGAAGGCGGCTGCCTGGTGTTGAACAACGCTGAAGAAGCCCGCCTGGCCGAAAAATACCGCCTGCAAGGTGTGACCCGCAGCGGTTTCGATGGCCTGGATGTGGACGTGCTGGGCGGCAAGTTCAACATGACCGATATCGCCGCCGCCATCGGCCTCGGGCAATTTGCCCACATCGAGAAGATCACCGCCCATCGCCAGAACCTGGCACGCCACTACTTCGAATGCTTCGGCAGTGATTTTGAACAACAGTACGGCGCGCAACTGCCGCCGGCGGACTTCGAAAACAGCAACTGGCACCTGTTCCAACTGGTATTGCCGGAGCGTCAGGATGGTCTGCCCGCCCGCGCTACGTTTATGGAGCAGATGCAGGCCCTTGGCGTCGGCATTGGCTATCACTACCCGCCCATCCACCTGCTGAGCCTGTATCGGGCACAGGGTTTCAAGGAAGGGATGTTCCCGGTGGCGGAGCGTGTTGGGCGATTGATCGTGTCGTTGCCGATGTTCACGGCGATGACGGAAGCGGATGTGGAGCGGGCTGTGGCGGCGGTCAAAACGATATTGAAAGCAGGCTGATTACTTAATGTGGGAGGGGGCTTGCCCCCGATTGAGGTGGGTCAGCCACTGATGAGGAGACTGACACTCCGCCATCGGGGGCAAGCCCCCTCCCACATTGGGTTCTGTGTTTACTCGCCGATAGCGGCTTTGTAGCCGGCAGCGTCCAGCAGTTTCTCCAGATCAGCCGCGTTGCTTGGCTTGAGCTTGAAGATCCAGGCGCCGTAGGGGTCGGAGTTCAACAGCTCAGGACTCCCACCCAACTCTTCGTTGACCGCAATCACCTCGCCTGCAACCGGGGCATAGATGTCCGAAGCAGCTTTCACCGACTCAACCACCCCCGCCTGGCCCTGGGCTTCAAATGTGGCACCCACCTCGGCCAGCTCAACAAACACCACATCGCCCAACGCTTCCTGAGCATGGTCGGAGATCCCGACGGTCACGCTGCCGTCGGCTTCCAGACGGGCCCACTCATGACTTTCGGCAAAACGCAGGTCGGCAGGGATATTGCTCATAGTCTGTGTCCTCAAGAAGAAATGTCAGCGGCCAGTGGCCTGCCGGAAAATAGTTAGATCAAGGTTTTGCCATGGCGGACGAAGGTCGGCTTGACCACTCGAACCGGGTACCACTTACCGCGGATTTCCACTTCGGCCCGGTCGGCGGTCGCCGTCGGTACACGCGCCAGGGCAATGGATTTGCTAAGCGTAGGTGAGAAACTACCACTGGTGATCTCCCCTTCGCCAACATTGGCGATACGAACTACCTGGTGAGCACGCAGAACCCCACGTTCTTCCAGGACCAGCCCGACCAATTTGAACTGCACACCGGCCGCTTTTTCCGCTTCCAGCGCGGCGCGGCCGATAAAATTGCGCCCTGCCGGTTCCCAGGCGATGCTCCAGGCCATGTTGGCCGCCAGGGGCGACACCTGCTGGTGGATATCCTGACCATACAGGTTCATGCCGGCCTCCAGGCGCAAGGTATCGCGCGCGCCGAGACCGATGGGGGAAATACCGGCGCCCACCAGGTCGTTGAAAAACCCCGGCGCCTGGTCGGCAGGCAGGACAATTTCCAGACCGTCTTCGCCGGTGTAACCGGTGCGGGCGATAAACCAGTCGCCGTCGGCCTGGCCTTCGAACGGTTTGAGCTGATGGATCAGGGTGCCACGGGACTGGGTCACCAGTTCGGCGATCTTCTGCCGCGCGTGGGGCCCTTGAATGGCGAGCATGGCCAGCTCGGAGCGCTCCTGCAACTGCACTTGATAGCTGCCCAGTTGCGCCTGCATCCAGGCCATGTCCTGGTCACGGGTGGCGGCGTTGACCACCAGTCGGTATCCGGTTTCGGTACGGTAGACGATCATGTCGTCCACCACCCCGCCCTGCTCGTTGAGCATGGCGCTGTACAACGCACGGCCGCAGCCGTGCAATCGATCGACATCATTGGCCAGCAGGTGCTGGAGCCATTCCTTGGCCTGGGGGCCGGTGACATCGATCACGGTCATATGAGATACATCGAACACCCCGCAGTCGCGCCGCACCTGATGGTGCTCCTCAACTTGCGAGCCGTAATGCAAAGGCATATCCCAACCGCCAAAATCGACCATTTTCGCGCCGAGGGCGAGATGCAGGTCATACAGAGGCGTACGCTGTCCCATGGGTTTCTCCTTCCGGGCTTGGCGAAGGTGCGCAGAGCTGCCACTTGCGCCGAACACCTTGAACGACAAGGCCCGCAGCCACATACAGCAGGTCGATCCGAAAGACGGAGCACACCGAATGCCGCGCATTGTAGCCGCAAGCTGTAGGACTGGCACCTAGCCGATTTGTCGTGCGGAGCGCCGAATCAACCCGATGACCGGCAACAACCCGACCAGCACCAGGGTCAACGCCGGCAGCGAGGCCCGCGCCCATTCCCCTTCACTGGTCATTTCAAAGATGCGCACCGCCAGGGTGTCCCAGCCAAACGGGCGCATCAGCAAGGTGGCGGGCATTTCCTTGAGCACATCGACAAACACCAGCAGCGCCGCGCTCAGGGTGCCGGGCAGCAGGAGCGGCAGATACACCTTGCAAAACAGTTGTGGCCCACTCACGCCCAGGCTGCGTGCGGCCTCGGGCAACGATGGGCGAATACGCGCCAGGCTGTTTTCCAGAGGTCCGTAGGCGACCGCCAGGAATCGCACCAGATACGCCAGCACCAGCGCCGACAGGCTGCCCAGCAGCAACGGCTTGCCCGCGCCGCCCAGCCAGCCCGACAGCGGCACCACCAGTTCGCGGTCCAGATAGCTGAAGGCCAACATGATCGACACCGCCAACACCGACCCGGGCAAGGCATAACCGACATTCGCCAGGCTGATGCCGGAGCGGATCGCCCGCGTCGGCGCCAGGCGGTTGGCGAACGCCAGTATCAGCGCCACGCTGACAGTCACCAGCGCCGCTATCCCACCCAGGTACAGCGTATGCACGATCAGGCCGGTGTAGCGCTCATCCAGGTCGAAGCGGCCGCGCTGCCAGAACCAGGCCACCAGTTGCAGCATCGGGATCACAAACGCGCAGGCGAACACCAGGCCACACCAACCGCTGGCCGCGGCCGCCTTGACCCCACGCAGGTGATACAGCGCCTTGCTGCGCGGGCGCTCGTTGCCGGGCCGGCTCGCTCCACGCGCGCGCCGTTCGCCATACAGCACCAGCATCACCACCAGCAACAACAGGCTGGCCAGTTGAGCGGCGCTGGACAGGCTGAAAAAGCCGTACCAGGTTTTATAGATGGCGGTGGTGAATGTGTCGAAATTGAACACCGAGACCGCACCAAAATCCGCCAGGGTTTCCATCAGGGCCAAGGCGACACCAGCACCAATCGCCGGCCGCGCCATGGGCAGCGCCACGCGCCAGAACGCCTGCCACGGCGACTGGCCCAGCACCCGTGCCGCTTCCATCAAGCCCTTGCCCTGGGCCAGGAATGCCGAACGCGCCAGCAGATAGACATAGGGGTAGAACACCAGCACCAAGACGATGATCACGCCGCTGGTGGAGCGCACGCGGGGCAGGCGCAGCCCCGCGCCGAACCCTTCGCGCAGCAGGGTCTGCACCGGGCCTGCAAAGTCCAGCAGTCCTACAAACACGAAGGCCAGCACATAGGCCGGAATCGCAAAGGGCAGCATCAACGCCCAATCCAGCCAGCGCCGCCCCGGGAACTCGCAGAGGCTGGTCAGCCAGGCCAGGCTCACCCCCAGCAAGGTCACGCCAACGCCGACGCCGAGTACCAGGGTCAAGGTGTTGCCCAGCAAGCGAGGCATCTGGGTGTCCCACAGGTGGGACCAGATTTGTTGATCGATGCTTTGCCAGGACAGCAACAGCACGCTCAGCGGCAGCAGCACCAGGGCGGCGATGGTGAAGACCGGCAGGTACCAGCGGCGTTGGGCGGGGTGGGCCAAAAGCAAATTCCCTGGGAATGGACTGTCTGACAGCAGACATAAAACAGTGTGGGAGGTGGCTTGCCCCCGATGAGGGAGTGTCAGACACCGGTGATTAGACTGACACGCCGTCATCGGGGGCAAGCCACCTCCCACATTTTGATTGGCGGCGATTTAAAAACTCAGTTCCAACCGGCGCGGTCCATCAAGCGGATCGCCTCGGCCTGACGCTTGCCCGCCACCTCCACCGGCAAGGTATCGGCCACGAATTTGCCCCAGGTCGCCACTTCGGCCGACGGCGGTACCGCCGGGTTGGCCGGAAATTCCTGGTTCACGTCGGCGAAGATCTTCTGCGCCTCAGGCGTGGTCATCCATTCCACCAGGGCCTTGGCCGCTGCCGGGTGTGGCGCGTGTTTGGTCAAGCCAATGCCCGACAGGTTCACATGCACGCCACGGTCGCCCTGGTTCGGCCAGAACAGCTTCACCGCCAGGTCCGGCTTCTGCTTGTGCAGGCGACCGTAGTAGTAAGTGTTGACGATACCCACGTCGCATTGCCCGGCGTTGATCGCCTCCAGCACCGCAATATCGTCGGAGAACACGTCGGTGGACAGGTTATTCACCCAGCCTTTGACGATTTCTTCGGTCTTTGCCGCGCCGTGGGTCTCGATCAGCGTGGCGGTCAGGGACTGGTTGTAGACCTTTTTCGCCGTGCGCAGGCACAGGCGGCCTTCCCACTGTTTGTCGGCCAGGGCTTCGTAGGTGGTCAGGTCGCCCGGTTTTACCCGATCGGTGGAGTAGGCGATGGTGCGCGCGCGCAGGCTCAAACCGGTCCACGCATGGGCCGAAGAGCGGTATTGCAACGGGATATTCTTGTCGATCACCTCGGAGGTGAACGGCTGCAGGATGCCCATCTGCTCGGCCTGCCAGAGGTTGCCGGCGTCGACGGTGAGCAGCAGGTCAGCGGTGGCATTTTCGCCCTCGGCCTTGATGCGCTGCATCAGCGGGGCTTCCTTGTCGGTGATGAACTTCACCTGTACGCCGGTCTTGCGGGTATAGGCGTCGAACACCGGCTTGATCAGTTCGTCGATGCGCGAGGAGTAGACCACCACTTCGTCAGCGGCCTGCGCGGTGGCGCTGCCGATCAGGGTGAGTGCCAGGGCAGTCAGGAGGCGCTTGGATGCCAACATGGGTGCGGTCTCTCATTTGCAAAAAGAGCGCAAATGATAAGGACTCACATTTGGTAACGCTTGATGGAGGCGTTACCAGATGTTGCACGGCTTGAGGTATGTGTGAGGGCTGGCGGCCTCATCGGGGCATAGGTATCTACACAACCCAGCAGCGCCCAACCGTAACCACGATGCGAAGCGAGTCGCTCTTGATCTGGCTTTTGATCTTGATCTGCTTTTGATCCTAGGCGCCCCGTTAAACCACGCTGGCCGAACGCAGGCTTGAATCCGTGGGTAACCCGGCAGGACGCCGGGTTAGCCGCACTGGGCCAGGGATGGCCCATTGCGGCGGCCCACGGATTCAAGCCTGCGTTCGGGCACACCGAGCCTAGGCGAGGTGCCGAGTGGTGGGGCAAGAGCGTTTTGCTTACTTTTGCGCTTTTCAAAAGTGAGCCGCTGTAAAAGCGGAACCATTAGCAGCCGTTACCGCAGAAACGGATATGTAATCGGTCTGATCCAACATCCTGGTCGGCCCTGAGGCCGCCATCGGGGGCAAGCCCCCTCCCACATTTGGACCTCGGAGCGTCAGGTAGATACGCGTTAGCTCCCTCGCCACAGGTGCGGTGTCGCACCAAAATTGTGTAGATACCTATGCTCATCGGGGGCAAGCCCCTCCCACAGGGGGCCGCACTTCGGTTTACAGTTTGGCGAGGTCCGGGAGGTCGCCGGTCAGGCCCAAGGCCTGGCGTACAAACAGTGCCTTGGCTTCGGGCATCTGGTCGACGATCTTCAACCCGGCATTGCGCAACCAGCGCAGCGGCAGTTGATCGGCCTGAAACAGGCGCTCGAAGCCCTCCATTGCCGCCATCAGCGCCAGGTTATGCGGCATGCGCCGACGTTCGTAGCGGCTCAGCACCTTCACATCCGCCAGACGCTCGCCACGCTCGGTCGCCGCCAGCAACACTTCGGCCAGCACCGCGGCATCGAGAAAGCCCAGGTTAACGCCCTGCCCCGCCAAGGGATGGATGACGTGGGCCGCATCGCCAATCAACGCCAGGCCCTCGGCCACGTAACGTTTGGCGTGACGCTGACGCAACGGCACGCAGACGCGCGGGTCGGCGCTGACCACCGTGCCCAGGCGCCGCTCAAAGGCCCGCTCCAGCTCACCGCAGAAGCGCTCATCGTCCAGGGCCATCAAACGCTCAGACTCCGCCGGCGTGGTCGACCAGACAATCGAGCACCAGTCCTCCTGCCCATCACGCACCAGCGGCAGGAATGCCAGCGGGCCCGTGTCGGTGAAGCGTTGCCACGCCGTGCGCTGATGCGGCTGGCTGCTGCGTACGCTGGTGACGATGGCGTTGTGCAGGTAGTCCCATTCACGGGTGGGGGTGCCGGTCAGGCGGCGCACCGCGGAGTTGGCGCCGTCAGCGGCGACCACCAGCGGCGCGCGCAGCTTGCGCCCATCGGCCAGGGTCAGCAGCCATTCATCGCCGGAACGGCGCATCTGCTCCAGGCGCGCATTGGCCAGCAGCCCCAGGTCACAATCATGCAGGCGGTCCAGCAAGGCATCCTGGACCACGCGATTCTCCACGATATGCCCCAGCACCTCGGCATGCACGCTGGCTGCCGAGAAGTGGATCTGCCCGGTGCCGCTGCCGTCCCATACTTGCATCTGGCCATAGGGACTGGCGCGGCGCTCGACGATGCCGTCCCACACGCCAAGGCGTTCGAGAATGCGCTGGCTCGCGGCGGACAGCGCACTCACCCGCGGTTCAAACGCCGCCGCCGGTTCGAACGGCTTGACGCTCAGCGGGCTGCCGTCAAGCAGCAACACCTGCAGGCCACTGCCCTGCAACGCCAGCGCCAGGGCGCTTCCGACCATTCCGGCCCCGACAATCAGCACATCTGCGCGCATGTCCATAGTCAAGCCTGTCTCGCTGGCGGCTTGCGCCGCACGTAAAGGGTTTTGTCGACCCGCGCCACCAGGGTGCCGGAGCCGTCATGAATCTGGACCTTGAGCCGAGGCAAATATTTCTCGCCATCGGCGGTCTGTCGACGAACCTCATCGAGCAGGGCGTCGTCGATGGAAAACTCGGCATACACCGGACCTTTGCCCGGCGAGATGAAATCGATGCTGGCGGCCTTGTCCCACACAATATAATCGCGGCCCAGGTTCTCCATCAGCATCAGCATGTAGAACGGGTCGACCATCGAATACAGGCTGCCGCCGAACTGGGTGCCCACATAGTTGCGGTTATACCAGCCCAGGCCCATGCGCACCTTGACGTGACGAAAGTCGGCGCTCATCTGCTGCACACTGACCCCGGCGCCCAGGTAGGGCGGATAGAGCGTCATCACCCAGCGCAGCAGCCGCGCCTTGCCCAGGCGCTGGATCAGCCACTTACGCATCGGGGCGCGTACCCAGGCCCATGGCCTGGCGGGCGAACCAGCGCTTGGCCGGCGGCAGCAGGTCCAGGCCGAGCAGGCCCATGTTGCGCCCCAGCGCCACCAACGGTTGGCCGCTGCCAAACAGGCGCGTGACCTGGTCGGAGAAACCCACCGTCAGTTGCTGGTCCAGGCGCTGGCGCTCGCGGTAGCGCTGCAGCGTCGCCAGGTCGCCCGGCACGGCAGGCCCGGCCAGCAAGGCTTCGGCCAGGGCGTTGGCGTCGCGCAGGGACAGGTTGAAACCCTGCCCGGCGATCGGGTGCAGGCTGTGCGCCGCATTGCCGAGGACCACCAGGTGCGAGCGGACCTGTTCTTCCGCTTCCACCAGCGTCAGCGGATACAGATGCCGCGCGCCTACCTGCTTCAGCGTGCCCAGGCGATAGCCGAACACGCCCTGCAATTCGCTGAGGAAACTGCGCTCGTCAAGGCCCGCCAGACGCTGGGCGTCCATGCCCATGCGGGTCCAGACCAGCGCGCAGCGGTTGTCGGGCAGCGGCAGCAAGGCCATCGGCCCTTCATCGGTGAAGCGCTCGAACGCTTCGCCATTATGGGCTTCGCTCGGGGTGATGTTGGCGATCAGCGCGCTCTGGTTATACGGGCGCGTCTTGACGCCGATGCCCAGTTGTTCGCGCAGGCCCGAGCGGCCGCCGTCGGCCAGTACGGCAAGGTCGCATTCGAGCACGGTTTCATCGTTGAGGGTCAGGCGGTAGCCATCAGGCAGCGGCTCCATGCGCGTGACTTCCGCCGGGCAGCGCCAGCTGACCACCTCCTTATCCAGGCCTTGCCACAGGCATTGGCCCAGCCAGGCGTTTTCCACCACGTAACCGAGGGCCGGCACACCCTCTTCCAGGGCTGACAGACGCGCGGTGGAGAAACGTCCACGGTCAGACACATGAATCTGCTTGATCGGCTCGGCGCGACGGGAAATGTGCTGCCACACGCCCAGGCGCTGATAGATCTGCCGGGCACCAAAGGACAGCGCCGAGGAACGCGCATCGTAGCTCGGCTGATAGCTGTCGCCGGGCGCGAAGGGCTCGATCAGTGCGATTTTCCACCCTCGCGCCTTGGCCCCGGCCTGCAACGCCAGCGCCAGGCTGGCGCCCACCAGGCCACCGCCGATGATCGCCAGGTTGACCCGGCTCATCGGGCAGCCGCCATCAGCGCTTCGATCTCGGCCACCGTCTTGGGCACCGCGCCAGTCAGAATTTCACAGCCTTGCTTGGTCACTATCACGTCGTCCTCGATGCGTACGCCAATGCCACGCCACTTCTTCGCTACGTTCTGGTTATCCGGTGAAATATAGATCCCCGGCTCCACGGTCAAGGCCATGCCGACTTCCAGCACGCGCCATTCACCGCCGACTTTGTACTCGCCCACATCATGCACATCCATGCCCAGCCAATGGCCGGCGCGATGCATATAAAAAGCGCGGTAGGCTTCGCTGGCGATCAGTTCGTCAACCTCGCCTTGCAGCAACCCCAGCCTGACCAGCCCGGCCGTGATGACCTGCACGGTCGCCTCATGCGCCTGGTTCCAATGCTTGTTCGGCGCGATCTGCGCGAAAGCGGCTTCCTGGGAGGCCAGCACAATCTCGTAGATCGCCTTTTGCTCGGGCGAAAACCTGCCGTTGACCGGCCAGGTGCGAGTGATGTCACTGGCGTAGCAGTCGATCTCGCAACCGGCATCGATCAATACCAGGTCACCGTCCTTGAGCAGCGCGTCATTCTGCTGGTAATGCAGGATGCAGCTGTTGCGTCCTGCGGCCACGATGGAGCCATACGCCGGCATTTTCGCGCCACCCTTGCGGAACTCATAATCCAACTCGGCTTCCAGGCTGAACTCATGCAGGCCGGCACGGCTGGCCTGCATCGCGCGCACATGGGCGGCGCAGGAAATTCGCGCCGCCTCGCGCATCACCTTCACTTCCGCCGCCGATTTATACAGGCGCATGTCGTGCAGCAAGTGATCCAGGGCAACGAATTCGTTCGGCGGCTGGGCGCCCAGGTGCGCCTTGGAGCGGATCACGTTGATCCACTCCATCACATGCCGGTCGAATTCGGCATTGCTGCCCATGGCCGAATACACCCGGTCGCGGCCTTCAATCAGGCCGGGCAGGATGTCGTCGATATCGGTAATGGGAAACGCGTCGTCAGCGCCAAAATCGCGGATCGCACCTTCGGTACCGGCGCGCAGGCCGTCCCACAATTCGCGTTCGGCGTTGCGTTCGCGGCAGAACATTATGTACTCGCCATGCTGGCGACCGGGCATCAGCACGATCACCGCCTGCGGTTCGGGGAAGCCGCTCAGGTACTGGAAGTCGCTGTCCTGACGGTAGACATGTTCCACATCACGGTTGCGAATCGCCACGGCGGCAGCCGGCAGGATCGCGATGCTGTTGGGTTCCATCTGCGCCATGAGCGCCTTGCGGCGACGGGTGTATTCCGCTTTGGGGATATGGATCATGGGCAGATGGGCTTCCTTTTTCAGTGCAGCGACGGCTTGGGCGCCGCAGGTTCAGCGGACTTCCTGGTCTCGGTGAACAGCAGCAACGGCGCAACGCGCAGGTATTCCATGACTTCCATATAGTCGCCCTCGCCGTCTTCGGACTCTTCCAGGGCGTCTTGCACCTGGGAGATGGCTGCCAGGTCCTGCAACACTTCCTTGGCGTCGGTGCTCAGTTCCAGGCCGCCGGCATTCACGCCGAAACCGTGGAGGAAGCCCTGGCACCATTGGCCCAGTGCAGCGGCGCGCTCGGCGAGCGGTGCGTCGTCGGTCGGCAGCAGCAGGACCACGGTGACGTCATCACCGGTCAGCTCGCCCTTGACCATCTCTTGCAGGCCGATCAGCGCGTTACGCACGTTCTCGGTCGGTTCGGTTTCCAGCAGCTCGGCCACATCGGCCAGCCAGTTGTCGGCATCGAAGCCCACGCCGGTGCAACTGCGGCCCAACAGCACGCCGTGCAGTTCGGCAGGCGAGCAAGGATGGCCGCTGGTGCTCAGCAGTTTGGAAAAAGCGTCGTACGGGGAGTTCTGAATGGGCATGGTGAGCTAGGCGCCAGACGGCGCAATGTCTAGAATGGAGCGCTGTATCCTAGCACCGGCAGACGCACCAAGACTATCGAGGGCGTCAGATCGTTTATCCTGAAGTTGCCATTCATCAGACAAAATCCAGTGGAACCCAATGGAAGACACCGACCTGCAAGCGCTGATGGCCAGACTCGAACTGCTAATTGATCGGGTCGAGCAACTTAAGAGTCAAAACGGACTCCTATTAGCTCAGGAAAAGACCTGGCGCGAGGAACGCGCTCACCTCATTGAAAAAAACGAAATCGCCCGGCGTAAGGTCGAATCGATGATTTCGCGCCTGAAGGCCCTGGAGCAAGACTCATGAGTTCAAGCAATAGCGTTACCGTGCAGATCCTCGACAAAGAGTATTCGATCATCTGCCCCCAGGAGGAGCGCAGTAACCTGGTGAGCGCTGCCCGCTACCTGGACGGCAAGATGCGTGAAATCCGCAGCAGCGGCAAAGTGATCGGCGCCGACCGCATCGCCGTCATGGCTGCGCTGAACATTACCCACGACCTGCTGCACAAGCAGGAACGCCCTGACGCGCAGGCCAGCGGCTCGACCCGCGAGCAGGTGCGTGACCTGCTCGAACGCGTCGACCTGGCGCTTTCCACCGATTCCGACGCACCCAAGGGCTGATTGCCGAGTCTGTTTAAGGTATACTCGCCTCACTCCCTGGCGTGTTTGCCAGTCGGCGATGTCCCGGAGCCGATTCGCACTACCCTGGAAGTTGCACGTTGGGCTGGTGTGCATGTCCGCTAGACGGAAAGCCTTAAAGCCTACTGCTTCTTCCACCTTGAACTTTCGGGTTCAAGGGCTTAGTCGACAGCGGCTCTGCCGGGGAGCCTGAATTCCCAAACTCAATGCCAGTCTTCGGACTGGCATTGTTTTATGAGCCGAACAGCCATGACCGAACCTGCGCCGCTTTCCCGTCCGCAACTTCGACGCCTGTTGCGCAAAGCACGCCGCGCTCTGACACCGAGCGAGCAGCGTCAGGCCGCGCAAGGTCTTTACCGGCAACTGGCACAGCACCCGCTGTTTCGCCGGGCCAGACATATTTCCCTGTATCTACCGACGGACGGTGAAATCGATCCGCGCCTGCTGCTGCGCGCTGCCCAGCGCCGGGGCAAGGCCACCTACCTGCCGGTACTGAGTGCGTGGCCGAGAACCAAAATGGTGTTCCAGCGCGTGCGGCCTGGGGATAAGTTGCTGCCCAACCGCTTTCGCATTCTCGAGCCTCGGGCCGATACCCACCGCCAACGCAAGGTGTGGGCGCTGGATCTGGTGCTGCTGCCGCTGGTGGGGTTCGATAATGAGGGTGGGCGGTTGGGCATGGGTGGCGGCTTCTATGACCGCAGCCTGGCTTACCTCGCCAGGCGCAACACGTGGCGCAAGCCGACGCTGCTGGGGCTGGCCCATGAATGTCAGCAAGTCGATCGCTTGGCGCAGGCGAGTTGGGACGTGCCGCTGGCGTGCACTGTCACCGATAAGCAATGGTATGTCGCAGAAACGTCGCTGGAATCAGCGACGCTTTAAAATCGCATTAACGCTTGAATTGCTGCTGCACAGGCGAAAGCTCAACCGGTGCATCGGTCTTGTTCGACCACAGGCTCTGGGCATAACCGGTGGTCACGACACCCAGACCAAACAAAATAACCAATATCCATAGTAAATCCGGTTTACGTTGCATCGATTGCCCCCCTTCAGGCATCTCGTACACGATGACAACAACGTTCCAAAGTAGTCCGTTGCAGCTGCGCCAAGCTTGAAGCCCGGCATTCTGCGGTAACGTGAACCAACACGCAAACCTTGACGCCAACCGACTGTCGGTTTGTCACGGGATTGCCCGACAACTTGCCCAATGCCTTTTTCAGGAGCGCAAAAATGGCCTACTGGTTGATGAAATCCGAGCCCGACGAACTCTCGATCAAAGGCCTGGAAACGCTCGGTGAAGCCCGCTGGGACGGGGTGCGCAATTACCAGGCGCGCAACTTTTTGCGGACCATGGCGGTGGGCGACGAATTCTTCTTCTACCACTCCAGCTGCCCCGAGCCAGGCATTGCCGGCATCGGCAAAATCGTCAAGGCGGCCTATCCCGACCCCACCGCGCTGGAGCCAGAAAGCCACTACTTCGATGCCAAGGCCACCCCGGAAAAAAACCCGTGGAGCGCAATTGACGTCGCGCACGTGCAGACCTTTGCCAAGGTGCTGGGCCTGGGCTACCTGAAACAGCAGGCCGCGCTGGCCGAACTGCCTCTGGTGCAAAAAGGCAGCCGACTCTCGGTGATGCCGGTCACCGCCGAACAGTGGGCGGCAGTCCTGGCGTTGCGTTGAAGGGTTACTGAATGATCAGGTTGTTGAACAACAGGTCTTCCACCATCGGCTTGCCGGTCTCATCGTTCATCACCTGCTGCGTCTGTTTCAACGCTTCCTGGCGCAGCTTTTCCTTGCCTTCAACCGTGCTCATGGCTTCGTTGGTCTGCTGGGTAAACAGTGCCACCAGTTGGTTGCGGATCAACGGGTCGTTGGCCTTGACCAACTTTGCCGCTTCTTCGCCGGTCACGCGCAGAGCGATGTCGGCCTTGAATACCTTGAGTTTTGCCGTGCCATCCAGGCCGTAGTTGCCCACGAACGGCGGCGTCAGGCTGATGTAGCTGACCTTCGGCGCCTCGCCTTCCTTGGCTTCTTCGGCCTGGGCTGCCATCGGCAAGGTCAGGGCCAGCATCAACAGGATCCACGCTTTCACAGTTCATTCCTCGAATTCGGTTGCCGGGTAGCATAACGCTAGCAAGGCTGAGCACAAGCTTATGGGGGCTTATCAGGCGCGGGCATGCTTGTTGACCCACGGGCGTACCCTCCTACACTTATCGGCCACGACGCCAAAAGGAATAGTCCGATGAAAGCTGTGCTGTGCAAAGCCTTCGGCCCCGCCGAAACCCTGGTGCTGGAAGAGATCGCCAGCCCCGCGATCAAGAAGAACGAAGTGCTGCTGGACGTGCACGCGGCCGGGGTGAATTTTCCGGACACCCTGATCATCGAGGGTAAATACCAGTTCAAGCCGCCCTTCCCGTTTTCCCCGGGTGGCGAAGCGGCGGGCGTGGTGAGTGACGTCGGGGAGAAGGTCAGCCACTTGAAAGTCGGTGATCGCGTGATGGCCCTGACCGGCTGGGGCAGTTTTGCCGAGCAGGTGGCGGTGCCGGGCTATAACGTGCTGCCGATCCCACCGAGCATGGACTTCAACACCGCCGCCGCCTTCAGCATGACCTACGGCACCTCGATGCACGCGCTGAAGCAGCGGGCCAACCTGCAACCGGGCGAAACCCTGCTGGTGCTCGGCGCTTCCGGTGGCGTGGGCCTGGCCGCCGTTGAAATCGGCAAGGCTATGGGCGCCCGGGTGATCGCCGCGGCCAGCAGCGCCGACAAACTCGCGGTGGCCAAGGCCGCCGGCGCCGATGAGTTGATCAATTACAGCGAAGCCAACCTCAAGGATGAGGTCAAGCGCCTCACCGACGGCAACGGCGCCGATGTGATCTACGATCCGGTGGGTGGCGACCTGTTTGACCAGGCGATCCGTTCGATCGCCTGGAACGGCCGCTTGTTGGTGGTGGGCTTTGCCAGTGGGCGCATCCCCGAATTGCCGGTGAACCTGGCACTGCTCAAGGGCGCGGCGGTGGTGGGCGTATTCTGGGGCTCGTTTGCCCAGCGTCAGCCGCAAGATAATGCGGCGAACTTTCAGCAGTTGTTCACCTGGTACGGCGAGGGCAAGTTGAAGCCGTTGGTATCGCAGGTGTATCCGCTGGAGCAGGCGGCCCAGGCGATCAATGATCTGGGGCAGCGCAAGGCTGTGGGCAAGGTTGTCGTCCAAACCCGTTGACCGAGGTGAAATGCAGCCCAAATGTGGGAGGGGGCTTGCCCCCGATAGCAGTGGGTCAGCCAGCAATGACTAACCTGATACACCGCCATCGGGGGCAAGCCCCCTCCCACATTTGATCCTCAACGACCCACACTTACCTATTCGCGACATGTTCATAAGAGAACATGCAATTGCTCCCATTTCCTGTGTTTGCGGATAAGAGGCGATGCTATTTTCGGTAACGAAACTGTAACATTCGCATCCGCAGTCAAAACAAGAAATTTGGAGCCCTTGAATGTTTGCTTTCTTCCGACCTGCCGCACACCAGGCGCCCCTGCCTGAAGAAAAAATAGACAGTACCTACCGACGCCTGCGCTGGCAGATCTTCGCCGGTATTTTCTTCGGTTACGCCGGCTATTACCTGCTGCGCAAAAACTTCTCCCTGGCCATGCCCTACCTGATCGACGAGGGCTACACCCGCGGTGAGCTGGGCCTGGCGATGTCGGCCATCGCGATTGCCTACGGCCTGTCCAAGTTCCTCATGGGCCTGGTGTCCGACCGCTCCAACCCGCGTTACTTCCTGCCCTTCGGCCTGCTGGTGTCAGCGGGGGTGATGTTCATTTTCGGTTTCGCGCCTTGGGCGACGTCCAGCGTGACCATGATGTTCATTTTGCTGTTCATCAACGGTTGGGCCCAAGGCATGGGCTGGCCGCCAAGTGGGCGGACCATGGTGCACTGGTGGTCGCAGAAAGAACGCGGCGGCGTGGTCTCGGTGTGGAACGTGGCGCACAACGTCGGCGGCGGCCTGATCGGCCCGCTGTTCCTGCTCGGCATGGCCTGGTTCAATGACTGGCATGCGGCGTTCTACGTGCCGGCTACGGTGGCGCTGGCAGTGGCGGCGTTTGCCTTCATCACCATGCGCGACACGCCGCAATCGGTTGGCCTGCCGCCGATCGAGCAGTACAAGAACGACTACCCGGAAGGCTACGACGCCAGCCACGAAGACGAATTCAGCGCCAAGGAAATCTTCGTCAAGTACGTGCTGCGCAACAAAATGCTGTGGTACATCGCCCTCGCCAACGTGTTCGTCTACCTGCTGCGCTACGGCGTACTGGACTGGGCGCCGACCTACCTGAAAGAAGCCAAGCATTTCACGGTCGACAAGTCGTCCTGGGCGTATTTCTTTTACGAGTGGGCAGGTATCCCGGGCACGCTGCTGTGCGGCTGGATGTCGGACAAGATCTTTCGTGGCAATCGCGGCCTGACCGGCATCGTGTTCATGGCGCTGGTGACCGTGGCGACCCTGGTTTACTGGCTCAACCCGCCGGGCAACCCGATGGTCGACATGATTGCGCTGGTATCCATCGGCTTTTTGATCTATGGCCCGGTGATGCTGATCGGCCTGCAGGCGCTGGAACTGGCACCAAAGAAAGCCGCCGGCACCGCGGCCGGCTTCACCGGCCTATTCGGCTACCTGGGCGGTTCGGTGGCGGCGAGCGCGGCGATGGGCTACACCGTGGACCACTTCGGTTGGGACGGTGGTTTCGTGCTGCTGATTGGCGCGTGCGTGCTGGCGATCGCCTTCCTGATCCCGACGCTGTGGCACACCAACAGCGTCAGCTCGGCGCGCTAACTGCCCGAGCAATCCTTTGCACACCGCTTGAGCCGCGCCTCCAGGTTTTTATCTGGCATGGCGTGGCTACGCAGGGCGTTCACGGTCTGCTCGACATAATCGCGAGTGGTGCCGTAACGCCCGCAAGCGCTTTGCAGAACGTGGTTCAGCACGATATCGGGCAAGTTGCCAGCATAGCTGGGCAAGTGCCGCTCCAGCACAAATCCCAGCGCCTGCACCTGACTGCCATCTTCCAGGCGGCAACTGAGCCAGTGCGGTTTGTAGGAGGGGTAAGGCATTTCGCGTTGCCATAATGCATACAGCGAAGCCTCCAACTGATCTTCCGGCAAGCGGTAGGCAAACCCGCTGCACGAACCGCCCCGATCCAGCCCGAACACCAGGCCCGGCAACTCCGGCGTACCCCGATGCTCGTGGGACCACAGGTACAGGCCACGGTGATAACCGTGAACCCGTGCGCGCACCCGCTCGCTCGACGAACATTCAGGACGCCAGATCAGCGAACCATAGGCAAACAGCCAGACCGGCCCACCCTTATGCCGGGCCATGGTGGCCTGCATCGAGCTCATTAATTGTTCGTGAGTGAGTTGCGGCCCAAGATCGAGCCGCGGAGGGTAAGCCAACTGCAAAAGATCGGTTTCAATGGCGGTCATGGCGAAAAGCGTTGCGCCTCCTGTGTGCTACCAGTTGTAAGCGACTTTACCGTAATAAAACGCGCCGCTGTAACCGTACGGCGAAAAAGTGCTGTAGGCCAGGTTGCCGCCGCTGCTGGCGTAGGCATTGACCTTCTCGGGGTATTTGTCGGTGACGTTGTCGCCGCCCAGGGTGAAGGTCCAGTTCTTCAGCTTGTAGTCCGCCGACAGGTCCAGCACCCAGGCCGCCTTGAAGGTCTGGTCGTTGACCTTGTCCGCCTGGTAGCTGGTGAACTCACCATAGCGCACCAGGTTGCTGTGCAGTGCCCAATTGCCGAAGGTGAAGTCGTTGCCCAGGCTCAGCTTGTGCTGGGGCGTGGTGTCGCCGAGCAAGCCGATGCGCTCGCGACGGTCCACCCGCACCAGGTTGGCGCCCAGGCTGTCGAGGACGGCCGGGTTGGCCTTCACATCGGTGACCTTGGTGTGGTTGTAGTTGTAGCCCACGGTGCTGTTCCAGCGGATACCGTTATCGAACTGATAGCGATAGTTGGCCACCAGGTCGACACCGTCGGTGCTGGTGTCGGTGGCGTTGGTGAAATAACGCGCTGTGGTGTAGTTGATATTGCCGACACCGTTAGCTTGCAGGTAGGCCACCGTCGCCGGATTGAGCGTGAGGTTGGACGACAGGCTGATGCGGTCGCGTATGTCGATGCGATACACATCCAGTGTCACCGTCAGGTCGTCGGCAGGCTCCAGCACCAGGCCAAGGCTGTAGTTACGCGACTTTTCAGCCTTGAGGTCTTCGGCACCGAGCAGGCGCGCCACCTGGCTGTTGGCCGGGAACGTGCCGGCCTCCTGGATCGTATTACCGATCAATTGCGATGAGGTATAGGCGAAGTTCTGCTGGGCCAGGGACGGCGCGCGAAAGCCATTGGAAATGCTGCCGCGCAACGCCACTTGCGGGGTGAAGTCGTAACGCGCCGACAGCGAACCGCTGAGGTTGGAGCCAAAATCGCTGTAGTCCTCATGGCGCACGGCGGCCGAGGCGCTGAGTTGTTCGGTGAAGTTGGTTTCCAAATCCAGGTATTGCGCCCAATTATGCCGCGTACTGGTCCCCGCATCGGCATCGCGGAACCCGCCAAGGCCAGAGCTGCCGGTCTGGTAGTAGGACGCGGGCTCACCTGCCTGGATTTCATAGCCCTGATGCAAGTATTCACCGCCGAACGCCACGGAGACCGGGTACGGCAGCCAGCCCAGGTCAAACTCGCGGGACAGGTCCAGGCTGACTTGCTTCTGCTCGTTGCTCAGGGTGCCGTTGTTGAATTTGCGCGGCGTCGCCAGGCCCAGGGAGGTGTTGATGGTTTCGGTGCCGAGCTCGTACTGATTCTTGCCGTAGTTGGCCGACAGGTCGTAGTGCCAGTCGTAGGCGAGCAGCCCGCGCAGGCCCACCACCAGCGAGGTGTCTTCCAGGTTGCCTTTGATCAGCGGCAGGTAGCCGTTGGGGTTGAGTGCCGCAATATTATTGGAAGCGTTGCTGGCGCGGTAGAACGCTGCCGTCTCGCCGCGGCGCTTGCTGTAGCCGCCGAAACTGTAGAATTCGGCGGCATCGTTGAAGGAATATTCCGAGTTGAACTGGAATTTGCCCTCATTGGTGGCCGGCTCGCCTTGACGGAATACACGCTGGCCGTAGGTGGTGGAACCGACACTGCCTGGGCGGTAATCATTGCCGGCACGATTGGTGTAATCGTTGTCGGCACCTTCGGCCGACAGATTGATAAAGCCGTTTTCGCCCAATGCCAGGCCCGTATTGCCGCTGACATTACGCTGGATGCCGTCACCTTTTTTGTACCCGCCGAACCGAGTGGAGATCGAACCGCCCTGGTCGTCGTGCTTGAGGATCACATTGATCACGCCGGCGATCGCGTCGGAGCCGTAACGTGCCGACGCGCCATCGCGCAGCACTTCGATGTGGTCCACCGCCGACAGTGGGATTGCATTCAGGTCCGCCGGTGCCGAACCGCGACCCACCGCACCGCCGAGGTTGACGAAAGCACTGGTATGACGGCGCTTGCCGTTGACCAGTACCAACACCTGGTCCGGTGACAAACCGCGCAACTGCGCCGGGCGTACCAGCTCGGCGCCATCCACCAGGCTCGGCCGTGGAAAGTTGATCGATGGGATCAGGCGCGCCAGCACCGCGCCCAGCTCGTCGGAGCCGGTACTGCGCAGGGTTTCGCCGGAGATCACATCGATTGGCGACAGCGAAGCACTGGCGGTGCGCTCCTGGGCGCGCGTGCCGGTCACGATGACCGTACCCAGTTGGGGCGCATCGACGGCGGACGTTTCATCCGCAAGAACGGGATTGAATCCCACGGTGGTCAGCAAATTGGCCGACAAAATCGCCGTGTATAACGCGTGTTTTCTGTAGCTCCCCATACCGCTCCCTATGAATCAATTAATAGAACTTCAACGCTCAGAGTTCGTACGATCGATCCGGCTGGCGGGCGGTAGCGGTCAGTGATTGGTGGCTGTGGATGAAGTCGGTAGTCCGTTGACATATAGCCTAAAGATATTCATCGAATAAAATAAATACCTTAAAAGAATAAGCGAATGCATAAGCACCCTCACCCGCTCATCAGCCACCGCGACGGCGATCCGAGCGCTTTCAGCCAAGGTTCAGCCTGAGCAGCGGGCAATCCGCCAAAATGCCGCATACATCACGACCCACTTAGCCGCTCATCCAATCGACTATCGAGGCCGCCCATGCACAAAATCCGCTTGCCTGGCCTGCTGTTCCTGGCCCAGGCCACCACTGCACTGGCAGCTGAGACCCCACCAGCAAACGACGACAAAGGCTTCTGGTACGCGCAGACCAGCGTCTACACCCGGCATTTCGCGCCCGACCCCGAGCACAACAACCAGCAAAACCTGCTGGGACTGGAGCGCAACGAAGCGTCGGGCCTGGTCTATGGCGCGGCGACCTTTCGCAACTCGTTCAGGCAACGCGCCTACTACGCATACGTCGGCAAGCGCTATGACATGGCCGATTACCCGGTGTACCTGAAGGTCACGGGTGGGGCGATCCAGGGTTATCGCGGCAAGTACCGTGACAAGATCCCCCTGAACCGTTATGGCGTGGCGCCCGTCATCATTCCGTCCGTGGGCACGCATTACGGGCCGATGGCGGCAGAACTGGTGTTGCTGGGGTTCAATGCAGCGATGGTGACGACTGGTCTGAGATTCTGAACGGGCGTAAATCAATGTGGGAGGGGGAAGCCCTGTTTGTAGGAGCGAGCAAGCTCGCTCCTACAGAGGGAGAGGGCGGCATTAGGGCAAGCCCCCTCCCACACGTTGATTACGTCAGGGACGTGGAGCGTAGGCAAATACGTCAGCGCGCATCTGGTGCGCATCCATACCGGCGTCGACCAACGCATCCAGCGTGCCGTAGATCATCGCCGGTGATCCGCTGGCGTACACGTGCACGGCCTTGAGGTCGGTAATGTCTTCGCACACGGCTTCATGCAGCAAGCCGCAGCGCCCTTCCCAACCGCACAGGTCACTGACGACTTTGTGCAGGAACAGGTTGGGCAGTTGCTGCCATTGATCCCAGTGCTCGATCTCGTAGAAATCTTCCGGGCGACGCACGCCCCAATACAGGTGCACCGGGTGCTTGAAGCCGGAAGCCCGGCAATGCTCGATCAGGCTGTGCATCTGGGCCATGCCCGTGCCGGCGGCGATCAGCACCAGCGGCCCGTCCGGCAACTGGGCCAGGTGGGTGTCACCGAAAGGCAGTTCAATCCGCGCCATGCGGTTGCGCTGTAGCTGGTCCAACAGGTTGCGTGCGCTGTCCTCACGGGCCAGCACATGCAGTTCCAGCTCGCGGCCGGAGTGAGGTGCCGAGGCCAGGGAAAACGCCGACTTCTCGCCGTTCTCACGCTCGATCATCAGGTACTGCCCGGCGTGGTAACGCACCGCCTTGCCAGCCGGCGCGAGCAGCCGCACGCGCCACACATCGCCGCCGACTTCCACGCATTCGCTCAACTGGCACGACAATTTGCGCACCGGCAATTCCCCCGGCGCCAGCACGCCATCCCACAACACAATGCAATCTTCCAACGGCTCGGCGATGCAGGTGTAGAACTCACCATGATCACGCACCTCACCGCTCTGCTGCACACGGCCCTCCACCAACAGCGCCGCACACACGTGGCATACGCCGTTGCGACACGCCTGCGGGCATTCATAGCCCAGGCGGCGCGCACCGTCGAGGATGCGTTCGCCAGGGTTCAGTTCCAGTACCGCGCCGGAAGGTTGCAGGGTTACGCGCATCAATCTATTCCCAATTCTTTCCAGATTGCATCGACGCGAGCCGTCACGGCGTCATCCTTGACGATTACCCGGCCCCACTCGCGGGTGGTTTCACCCGGCCACTTGTGAGTGGCATCCAGGCCCATTTTCGATCCAAGCCCCGACACCGGCGAAGCGAAGTCGAGGTAATCGATCGGCGTGTTGTCGATCATTACCGTGTCGCGCTTGGGGTCCATGCGCGTGGTGATGGCCCAGATCACGTCGTTCCAGTCGCGGGCATTGATATCGTCGTCGGTGACGATAACGAATTTGGTATACATGAACTGTCGTAAAAACGACCACACACCCAGCATTACCCGCTTGGCATGGCCTGGGTACGACTTCTTCATGGTGACGATGGCCATGCGGTACGAGCAACCTTCCGGCGGCAGGTAGAAGTCGGTGATTTCCGGGAACTGCTTTTGCAGGATCGGCACGAACACTTCGTTCAGCGCCACGCCAAGGATCGCCGGCTCATCCGGTGGCCGACCGGTGTAGGTGCTGTGGTAGATGGGCTTGATCCGATGGGTGATGCGCTCAACGGTGAACACCGGAAAGCTGTCGACTTCGTTGTAATAACCGGTGTGGTCGCCGTAAGGCCCTTCATCGGCCATTTCGCCCGGATGAATCACACCTTCCAGGATGATTTCGGCGGTGGCCGGCACTTGCAGATCGTTACCGCGGCACTTCACCAGCTCGGTGCGGTTGCCGCGCAGCAGGCCGGCGAAGGCGTACTCGGACAGGCTGTCCGGCACCGGCGTCACTGCGCCGAGGATGGTGGCCGGGTCGGCGCCCAGCGCCACGGAGACCGGGAATGGCTGGCCTGGATGTTTTTCGCACCATTCGCGAAAGTCCAGGGCGCCGCCACGGTGGCTCAGCCAACGCATGATCACCTTGTTGCGGCCGATCACTTGCTGGCGGTAAATGCCGAGGTTCTGGCGGTCCTTGTTCGGACCTTTGGTGACGGTCAGGCCCCAGGTGATCAGTGGGCCGACGTCGCCGGGCCAGCAGGTCTGCACAGGGAGCATGGCCAGGTCCACGTCATCGCCTTCGATGACCACTTCCTGGCACACCGCGTCCTTGACCACCTTGGGCGCCATGGCAATGATCTTGCGGAAGATCGGCAGCTTCGACCAGGCGTCCTTCAAGCCTTTGGGTGGCTCGGGCTCCTTGAGGAAAGCCAGCAGCTTGCCGATCTCGCGCAGCTCGCTGACCGCCTCGGCGCCCATGCCGAAGGCGACGCGCTCGGGTGTGCCGAACAGGTTGCCGAGCACCGGAATGTCGTAGCCGGTCGGGTTCTCGAACAACAGCGCCGGGCCCTTGTTACGCAAGGTACGGTCGCAAATCTCAGTCATTTCCAGTACCGGTGAAATCGGCATCTGGATACGTTTCAACTCTCCGCGCTGCTCAAGTTGCTGCACGAAATCCCGAAGATCCTTGAATTTCATTAACCATGCCACCCGTAAAATAGGCGTACATCCTACCTGCTCTCGAGGCGGCTGGCAGCTTAATTGGCCGTCAGCCCCCGTGACTGCAGTGAACTGAACAGCGGTTCCATAAAGGCCTCGATATGCCGCGCGCCCACTTCAGACAGGTGGTTATCGTCGGTGTACAGCGCGCGCCCGTTGAGCTCGACCCGGCACAAGCCATCGGTGCCGCACAGCGAGGGCGCCGGGTCCAGCACCGCGACGCCGCTGTCGGCGGCCGCCAGCTCATCGAACAATTGGCTGATAAACGCCTGGCGCTTGAGATGCTTGGCTACGTCCAGACCTTCGCCGTCAAACGGTCGGTGCATCATTGCCAGGCGACTGAGGCGGTAAGGCACGATGATTTCCTGCAGCGGCACCTCCTTGACCAGCCAGACCCTGTGCCCCGCAGCGCGCAGCGCCTGAATGCGCTCGCGCATCCCCTGGGCAAAGCGTTGCTCAGCCACAGCCTGCACGTACTCGCCGGTGCTGGGGTCTTTGAGCGCATGCTCTTTGTCACCCGACATTTGCCCGTAGACATACAGGCTCCAGCGCGCCGCCAACACCACATCGCTGATTTTCTTTTCGGTCATCGCCTTCTCGACGCGATGGTTGAAATGCGCACACCGGGCAATGTTCTCAAGGCCATCCAAGGGGATGCAGCCGGCAAAGCTGGCTTCAATCACGCTGATATCATGGCGATCAGCGCCCTCTTTGAGCGCCGGAATCAGCGCGGTGGCGTGACTGTCGCCCCACACCAGCGCCGAGACCGACTGACTTTTGGGACCGAAATGGCAGAACAACCGCTCATCGGGCGTGTCCTTGTCAGCCATACACGCCGTCAGCTCCGGGCTCCACTTCTTTGCCTTCGCGAAAATCAACGCCTGCTCAGACAAGCGCGACGGCACACCGTCGAATTCACGGATCGCCAAGCCAGTGAAACCAAGCCCCAGAATGCCGACCACGGCTGAAGCAAGAATCGCCTTACGCGAGGCCAGCAAGCGTTTTTCCCGGAACGGCGTTTCCACGAAGCGCCAGGACAGGTAGCCCAGCACCAACGAAAGCAGCATCAAGCCGGCCAGTTCCAGGACACTCAAGCCATCCACCGCGGCATAGTTGGCGTACACAAACACCGGCCAATGCCACAGGTACCAGGAATAGGAAATCAGCCCGATACCGACCATCAGCCGCGTACTCAACAGGCGCCCGACCCAGGTGTATTGCTGCCCGTTGGCCCAGATCAACCCGACCACGCCCAGCACCGGCAACAGCGCGGCCGGACCGGGAAACGGGGTTTTCGCGTCGTAACCGAATACCGCGATCAGGATCAGTGCCATGGAGGCCAGGCTGACCCCCTGGGCCAGGGCAGGCGAAGCGCGCCATTGATATTTGGGCAGCACCGCCAGCATCGCACCGGCCAGTAATTCCCAGGCACGCAGGTGCAGCAGGAAGAAGGCTTTTTGCGGCTCGTGCTCAACCGCCCAGACGCTCATGCCAAACGAGCCCAGCAGCACCGCGAACAGCGCCAGGCGCCAGTGCTTCAAGCGAGCTGAAAGCAGCGTGAGCAACAGCGGGAAGAAAATGTAGAACTGCTCTTCTACCGCCAGCGACCAGGTGTGCAGCAGGGGCTTGATGTCAGAAGCTGCATCGAAGTAGCCATGCTGGCGCGAGAACAACAGGTTGGAGGTAAAGGTCACCTGATAGTGCGCAGACCGCCCCAACTCTTCGTAGTCCTTGGGCGCCAACAGAAACCAGCCCACCGCGAGTGTGGCCGCAATCATTACGAACAGCGCCGGCAGGATGCGCCGTGCGCGCCGGGCCCAGAAGTCGATGAAACTGAAGCGCCCGGCCTGACGCTCACGCCAAATAATGGACGTGATCAAAAAGCCGGAAATGACGAAGAAGACATCGACGCCAACGAAACCGCCGGTGAGGCCAGGAACGCCGAAGTGAAACAGCACGACGGCGAGGACAGCGATGGCACGCAGGCCGTCAATGTCTCTGCGGTAAGCAAGAGTGGTCATAAGAATTGTGGTCAGTCTGTGACGAAAGGAGTGAGCGTAGTCGCGGATACAATTTTTGTTACTTAACGGACACTTATGCCATAAAAAACGATGAATCTCGACGCAAAAAAAATGGCGCCCCGGGCGGGACGCCATTTTTCGGACCTGAAACGCCGTATTACTTGCGTTTCATCGACAGGAAGAACTCGTCGTTGGTCTTGGTGGTTTTCAGCTTGTCGATCAGGAACTCGATAGCGGCCACTTCGTCCATCGGGTGCAGCAGCTTGCGCAGGATCCACATGCGCTGCAGTTCGTCGTCGGCGGTCAGCAACTCTTCGCGGCGCGTGCCGGAGCGGTTGATGTTGATGGCCGGGAACACACGCTTTTCAGCGATACGACGGTCCAGGGGCAGTTCCATGTTGCCGGTACCCTTGAACTCTTCGTAGATCACTTCGTCCATCTTCGAGCCGGTTTCAACCAGCGCGGTGGCGATAATGGTCAGCGAACCGCCTTCTTCGATGTTCCGCGCGGCGCCGAAGAAACGCTTTGGCTTCTCCAGGGCGTGGGCATCGACACCACCGGTCAGCACCTTGCCGGAGCTCGGGATCACGGTGTTGTAGGCACGGGCCAGACGGGTAATGGAGTCGAGCAGGATTACCACATCCTTCTTGTGCTCGACCAGGCGCTTGGCCTTCTCGATCACCATTTCGGCAACCTGCACGTGGCGGGTCGGTGGTTCATCGAACGTCGAGGCAACCACTTCGCCACGCACGGTGCGCTGCATTTCGGTCACTTCTTCCGGACGCTCATCGATCAACAGTACGATCAGGTGAACTTCAGGATTGTTACGCGCGATGTTCGCTGCAATGTTCTGCAGCATGATCGTTTTACCGGCCTTGGGCGGCGCGACGATCAGGCCACGCTGGCCCTTGCCGATCGGGGCGCACAGGTCGATGACACGACCGGTCAAGTCTTCGGTGGAACCGTTGCCGGCCTCCATCTTCATGCGCACGGTCGGGAACAGCGGGGTCAGGTTCTCAAAGAGAATCTTGTTTTTCGCGTTCTCGGGACGATCAAAGTTGATCGTGTCGACCTTGAGCAGGGCAAAATAACGCTCGCCTTCCTTCGGCGGTCGGATCTTGCCAACGATGGTGTCGCCGGTGCGCAAGTTGAAGCGACGGATCTGGCTCGGCGAGACATAGATATCGTCTGGGCCGGCAAGATAGGAAGCGTCTGCGGAGCGGAGGAAGCCGAAGCCGTCCTGGAGAATCTCCAGCACGCCATCACCGGAGATTTCCTCGCCGCTTTTCGCGTGCTTCTTGAGCAGGGAGAAAATCACGTCCTGCTTGCGCGAACGGGCCATATTTTCTATGCCCATTTCTTCGGCCAGTTGGAGCAGGTCGGTAATCGGCTTTTGCTTGAGTTCAGTCAGATTCATATAGGAATGACGTAATCATTTATGGAGGGGGGAAATTAAGCTTTTGGCTTAATGAGGCCGCGCCGCAGAGAAGGCGACAGGATCGCGTACTAATCGAAAAGGAATGCGTCGGCGACGGCTTGCAGGGGGCAGTGGAGAAACCAGTGCGGGGCCGAATGTACCACCTGAATTTCGGAGCGTCTAGCCCTGTTTTACGAAAAAGCCCCGAGATTTTCGGGGCTTTTTTGACGACGCTTAGATGTTGGCGTCGAGGAAAGCTTGCAGCTGAGACTTCGACAGTGCGCCCACTTTAGTGGCCGCAACCTCGCCGTTCTTGAACAGCATCAGGGTCGGAATACCACGCACGCCATGCTTGGCCGGGGTTTCCTGATTGTCGTCGATGTTCAGCTTGGCAATGGTCAGCTTGCCTTCGTAAGTGGTTGCAATGTCGTCCAGGACCGGAGCGATCATTTTGCAAGGGCCGCACCACTCAGCCCAGTAGTCAACCAGCACCGGGCCAGCAGCCTTGAGTACTTCGGCCTCAAAGGTCGCGTCGGTGACGTGCTTGATAAGATCGTTGCTCATGGATGTCTCCGGATTGTAAGCAAAAAAAACGTTGCCCATCATAGCCGCCCTTCCCCCGTTCAGGAAGCCGCCTCTGATTGAGTGTTGCTATGGCCGCGCATGACTTTGAATATCGCCCGCTCACGGCGAGACAGGTGTGACGAAGGCAATACCCGTGCGCATCGCCGCATTACGTACATGTTCCTGCATGGTTTTCTGCGCTGCCGCACTGGTGCGCCGGGCCAGGGCGCGCAGAATCTTGCGATGTTCCTGCCAGGTTTCCATGGCGCGTTCCGGCCGGATGAACGGTAGTTTCTGGCTTTCCAGAAAGACCTCGGCGCTGGCGCTCAGGATACTCACCATCGCCTGGTTGCCGCTGGCCAGCAGGATGCGCCGATGAAACTCGAAGTCCAGCCGGGCGGCGCTTTCAAAGTCACCGGCCTTAAGCACCTTGCGCATTGCTTCGACATTGTCCTGGAGGCTGTCGAGTTCGTCGGTGGTCAAGGTGACCGCCGCCAAACCGGCTGCGAACCCTTCAAGGGCGTAACGCAACTGGAAGATATCCAGCGGCGTGGCCTGCGCTGCAAACGGCCAGGCGAGTTCGGACGGCGGCTGCGGTACCTGCACGAACACGCCCTTGCCCGGCTGCACACTGACCACCCCCAGGGCGCTCAAGGACGACAACGCCTCCCGCAACGACGCCCGGCTCACGCCCAGACGCACTGCTAAATCGCGTTGAGAAGGTAATGCATCGCCCGGCCCGAAGCCCCGCTCCTTGATCAGTTTGCGGATGGCCTGCAGGGCCGCCTCCGGTACGGCTTGGGCGATGGAATTCATAGAAAACTCAAGGTTCCAGTCAACTGAGTGGCTAGTTGTAAAGCTATTCACGTCTGTCGGCAAGCCACGCCCCAAAGGGGCTCGCGCGCTTTTCACGGCGCCCGAAAAGGGTGCGAAAAGCGCAACCACTGTTCAGACCAGTAAGACCATCACACCTCAACGGCAGCGTGCCTTGCAGCCTCTTCCAAGGGGGCTGGCATGGGCTGTGCACTGAGCAAACTCAGAAAATTCCTTCGCCCTTCTCGGAGAGTTGCCATGACCAAGCGCTACAGCGCCCTGCTCACTGCCCTGTTTGCCAGCCTGATGCTGAGCCAGGCACCCGCCCAGGCCAACGGTCTGGACGATATCGTCGCCCGTGGCACCCTCAAGGTGGCTGTGCCGCAGGACTTCCCGCCATTCGGTTCGGTGGGCCCCGACATGAAACCCCGCGGCCTGGACATCGACACCGCCAAGCTGTTGGCCGACCAACTCAAGGTCAAGTTGGAGTTGACCCCGGTCAACAGCACCAACCGCATCCCATTCCTCACCACCGGCAAGGTGGACTTGGTGATCTCCAGCCTGGGCAAGAACCCCGAGCGCGAAAAAGTCATCGACTTCTCCAGGGCCTACGCACCTTTCTACCTCGCCGTATTCGGCCCGCCTGACGCCGCCGTCAGCAGCACCGACGACCTCAAGGGCAAAACTATCAGCGTGACCCGTGGCGCCATCGAGGACATCGAGCTGACGGCTGTCGCGCCCAAGGAGGCGACCATCAAGCGCTTTGAAGACAACAACTCGACCATCGCCGCCTATCTGGCCGGCCAGGTCGACCTGATCGCCAGCGGCAACGTGGTGATGGTGGCGATCAGTGAACGCAATCCCAAGCGCGTACCGGCGCTGAAAGTGAAGCTCAAGGACTCGCCGGTGTACGTCGGTGTGAACAAGAACGAGCCGGCGTTGCTGGAGAAGGTCAACCAGATCCTGGTCGCGGCCAAGGCCGACGGCAGCCTGGAAAAGAACGCGCTGCAATGGCTCAAAGAGCCCCTGCCTGCCGACCTCTAAGCCGGAGTTGATCCATGGCGTATCAATTTGACTTTGTGCCGGTGCTGGCCAACACCGACCTGCTGTTGCGAGGCGCGTTGTTCACCCTTGAGCTGACGGCCATCGGCGCCATCCTCGGCGTGGCCCTGGGCACGGTCGGCGCCGTCGTGCGGGCGTGGAAGATCCAGCCGTTCGCCTGGTTTTTCGGTGTGTATGTCGAGTTGATCCGCAACACGCCGTTCCTGGTGCAGTTGTTCTTCATTTTCTTCGGCCTGCCTTCCCTGGGCCTGAAGATCACGGAGTGGCAAGCCGCAGTGCTGGCGATGGTGATCAACCTGGGCGCCTATTCCACCGAGATCATCCGTGCCGGCATCCAGGCCGTCCCGAAAGGGCAGCTGGAAGCCGCCGCCGCACTGGCGATGACGCGTTTCGAAGCGTTCCGTCATGTGGTGCTGCTGCCGGCACTGGGCAAGGTGTGGCCGGCCTTGAGCAGTCAGATCATCATCGTGATGCTCGGCTCGGCGGTGTGTTCGCAGATCGCCACCGAAGAGCTGAGCTTTGCCGCCAACTTCATTCAGTCGCGCAATTTCCGCGCCTTTGAAACCTACGCCCTGACCACTCTGGTGTACCTGTGCATGGCGCTGATGATTCGCCAGCTGCTCAACTGGATCGGCCGCCGCTTTGTGATGAGGAACAGTCGATGAGTGATTTTTCCTTCTGGGACAGCGTGCGCAACCTGCTCACCGGCCTGCAATGGACGCTGTTGCTGTCGCTGGTGGCGTTTGTCGGCGGGGGGCTGATCGGTTTGCTGGTGATGATCCTGCGCATCAGCAACAAGGCCTTCGCCCGCAACGTTGCGCGCACCTATATCGAACTGTTCCAGGGCACGCCGCTGCTGATGCAGCTGTTTCTGGTGTTCTTCGGCGTTGCCCTGCTCGGTGTGGATATCTCGCCGTGGCTGGCGGCAGCCATCGCCCTGACCCTGTTTACCAGCGCCTACCTCGCCGAGATCTGGCGCGGCTGCGTGGAGTCCATTGCCCATGGGCAGTGGGAGGCGTCGGCCAGCCTGGCGCTCAACCCCCTTGAACAACTGCGCTACGTGATCCTGCCCCAAGCCCTGCGTATTGCCGTGGCGCCGACCGTAGGGTTTTCGGTGCAGGTGGTCAAAGGCACCGCCGTGACCTCGATCATCGGCTTTACCGAGCTGACCAAGACCGGCGGCATGCTCGCCAACGCCACCTTCGAACCTTTCATGGTCTACGGCCTCGTGGCCCTCGGTTACTTCCTGCTCTGCTACCCCTTGTCCCTCAGTGCGCGCTACCTGGAAAGGAGACTGCATGCCTCTGCTTAGAATTTCTGCCCTGCATAAATATTACGGCGATCACCACGTGCTCAAGGGCATTGACCTGACCGTTGAAGAAGGCCAGGTGGTGGCGATCATCGGCCGCAGTGGCTCGGGTAAATCCACCCTGCTGCGTACCCTCAATGGCCTGGAGTCGATCAACGACGGCGTGATCGAAGTCGATGGCGAATACCTCGACGCCGCCCGCGCCGACCTGCGCAGCCTGCGGCAGAAGGTCGGCATGGTGTTTCAACAGTTCAACCTGTTTCCACATTTGACCGTGGGCGAGAACGTCATGCTCGCGCCGCAGGTGGTGCAGAAAGTACCCAAGGCCAAGGCAGCGCAGTTGGCTAAACAGATGCTGGAACGCGTGGGTCTGGGGGAGAAGTTCGATGCCTTCCCCGACCGCCTGTCTGGCGGCCAGCAGCAACGTGTAGCAATTGCCCGCGCTCTGGCCATGTCGCCCAAGGTGCTGTTGTGCGACGAAATCACCTCGGCCCTGGACCCGGAACTGGTCAATGAAGTGCTCAGTGTGGTGCGCCAACTGGCCAAAGACGGCATGACGCTGATCATGGTGACCCACGAAATGCGCTTCGCCCGCGAAGTCGGTGACAAGCTGGTGTTCATGCACCAGGGCAAGGTGCATGAAGTGGGCGACCCCAAGGTCGTGTTTGCCAACCCGCAAACGCCCGAGCTCGCCAACTTCATCGGCTCCGTGGAACAGCCGGGCTGACCAGTTCAAAACTACCCTGCCCTTCCAACAGCGTCTGACTGCGTACTTGCAAGGCGTTGGCGGGCAGGTCGGTGTCGATGTCGACCTGGGCCGTCAAGCGTTGGCCTGTCACCAGTCCCCCTGCGGCACGGGCCACCAGGACCTGTCCGGGCAATAACTGCCCGCCCGCGCCGCCATCAGGCTGGCTCATCATCGCCCATTCGACGGGACGCCCATCCACCTGTGCATGCTTGAGGCTCAACCGCAGTCGGCCCTGCTGGCCGAAGCGAAACGTTTGCCCATCGGCGGCACCGATAAACCGCAACGCCATTGCCGATGGCTCGACACACAACACGTTGAGCTGCAGCGATCGCGTACCGAGCGTGACCGTAGCGCTCTCGGCCAGCGCCTCCCTGCGAATGACACCGTAATCAATACGCGGTTGGCTCAACGACAACCGGCAGTTTTCGGCCCGCGCCTCCTGGGCCAGCAACACCGTACAGAACAGCGCCGCGCCGATGCTTGTGAGCTTACCGACCATGGCACACCGCCGCAGTGGTTTCGAAGAACTTGTCATTGTCAGGCTGGCCTCCAGGTGAAATGTTCAGCAGGCAACTGGCAGAGTCCGGCAGTAAAACCTTCAGGTCCTGCAAGTCGTTCACGTCATTGAGAAAGATCGTACCCTCGCCCACCACGCTGGTCAGAAAACGATCGCCCTTGCCGAACACCGCAGCTCCCTGGGGCAATGGCCGACCCTGATCATCCGTGGCGTTGACCAGCATACGGCGCACTTTCACCACATCGAATGCCACCGTGTTGACGGAACCGCGCCCTGCGGCGAGCACCCGGGTGCCGTTCTTCAAATCAACGCGCTTTGGCAAGGACTGGGTTTGCACTTCGATGTGGCTGTTGGTGTAGGCAGGCAAGCCTGGAAGCACGGCCTGGCCGGTGAAGTCGGTCCATACGGGGCCTTGCGGGGTGTCGATTTTGGCAGAACCAATGTCGCCTACCGACGCAATACCAAAGGTGTCCTGTACCGCGTAAGGCGAGAAGGTAATCCCACCTCCGTGAGCGACCACGCCACCTTGCAATTGCCCGTTATAACTGGTGCCCAATGGGTCGCGACTGGCACCCAGACCGACTCGGGTGTAACGCGGCGTGAGATCGACCTGGCCGCGCACCGATTGCTCCCTCGCACTGAGGTCGCGCTCGACGCCCACCTCGTAATTCACATACTCGTTGACCCGCTCATTGAGCGCCGTACCGGCACGGGATTGCCCCCCACGGCGGCTGACATAGCTGCTCACGCGACGATCAACGCCCAAGGGCACGCTGACCTGCAACCGCAAGGACAAGTCATCCTCGCGCACGGTGTCGCGCTGGCTCCGATCCCGCGCAGCGTCACGGCGGGACTGGGTGCTGCCGACCTGGGAGTCGGCAATCAGCGCAACATCGGCGTAGCGGAACGACTTGTTCCAGGACGCGAATACGTGTTCGCTCGATTGCCCGTCGAATTGAGCGCCGCGGGTATAGCCCAGGGAGAACGCCCCCAGGGTGGGGTCGACCCATGTCACGCCCGCCGTGTATTGATTCTTGAAGCGCGACTCCAGCACATCGGCCTTGAAGGGCCGGCCCGCCTCGACCACCTCGCGATAGCCCCGGGTCTGGCTGGTGGCGCTGAGGTTGAGATCGATGCCAGCGGAGACCGGGGTACTCATGGATACGCTACTGCGTGAACCGGACACGGCATTACGGCTGTCGCGGGACAGGTTATGGCGCGCGCCCAGCGATACCCGCTGGAAAAACACACTGCTCAACGTGCCACCTGCCGACCAGTACTCGTCGCTGCTCAACAAGCCGAAACCGGCGGATGAGTCACGCCCCAACGCCCAGGTCCCGCTGCCCATTGCGACAATGGGCGAAGGGCCCTCCCCCTGCGTTTCTTCACGCACCTTGCCCAGGGAAAAGTAATAACCAGGCGCCGCCGGCACGGCACCGGCGAACGAAGCCGCCGGCACCACAAAGCTGCGTCGGGCTCCGCGCACGTCGATCACACTGACCTCAAGGTCGCTCGTGCCATTGAGCAACGGCAAACCGGTCAGTCGGAAAGGACCCTCGGGCACCAGCGTACTGTGGATCAACACACCGGACTGCCGCACCTCGATGCGCGACTGGCTCTGGGCCAAACCCTCCACCACGGCATTATTGCTACCTGCCGGCACGCGCGACTGGCCGTCGGGGGAAAACTGCACACCCGACAACTGGATGCCGCCAAACAATGGGTTGTTGCTGGAAAGCTGGCCGGCCTGGAACGTCGACTGCAATGCGGCGATATCCCGCTGCGCATAGGCATACAGGTGCTCATTGTGCGCCACGCCATTATCGGAGACATAGAGTTGACGACTGCGAACAATCCAATCGCCCAGGTTGAAACCCGCTTCGGTGTAGGCCGATACGAACCGGTTGTTCCCGCCGCGCGAATGGCTGTCGAAACCTTGCACGTCATAGTTGAACAGCGCCGCCGCCCCGCCCCGGGCAAAATCGCCGGCTTCCCACTGCGGTCCGCGCAATGATGAAGTGGGCACCACCAGCGACACCTCGTCGTTGCCCGGGCGCAGCCGCACCATGGTGGTGGGGAAGGCTCCCAGGAAGTCATGGCACGCCTGGTCGGCGGTGGCGCCCTTGCGCACGACCCCATCAGGCTTTACCAACCCGGCTTTTTCCAGCAACGCCGGGGTAAAGCACAACTGCCCATTGGCATCGAACTGCGCGTCCACCAACCCGAGCGGGTTGCCATTGACTTGCAATCCCACCACCTGGTTGCCCTCGCGAAAGCGCGCCGCCGTGCGAAAGTAGTCCGAGACTTTCGGGTCAATACCGTGCGTGGTCAATGCCGCCAGGTCAAAGCCCTCGCCCAACTCCAACGCCGGGACAACGCCAGGCAAACTCCAGAGTGTCGCGACCCCCACGAGCAGGGTGGGTCGGCGGGCGCGTAAAGATGTTCCAGTTCGGTGATTCGACAGGTTGGTCATGGGTTGATCAACCCCCATCGGCAGTGATCGGGGCCCGGTAGTTTTCTACCGAAAAGCCGTAGATCGTGGCCGGCTGAATCTCAATGCCGGTGAGTCCCTGCAGGGGGCCTTCAACCTTCACCGCCAGCGCTTCGCCCGGCAGGATGTAGGTGCGTGGCAACGTAGCCAGGGTTCCCTGTGGCAATAACCGGATCTGTGGTGCCATGCGCACCACATAAGCGCTGTCGTTGTGAACCGACAAGCGTTGCCCTGTGCTCCGCCACTTCAACAGTTCCCAGGGCGTGTGATGAACGGGCAGGCCCTGGGGATGCAGGATCAGCGGCAAGTTCTGCCGCAGGGTGATACCAATGGTCGCACCGCCCGCAGCACGCGCCTGGGGGATGCCTTCAAAAGTTACGCGCTTTAACCGCTGAGTCTTCAACGGTGCCTTCAAAGTGCTGATAAAGCGGACCAGTTGTGTCTCTCCCGCTTCCACCCGCGCAATAGGCGGCGTCACGATCAAGAGCGGTTCCATATCTTCAGGCACATTTTCTATTACCGAATGCAGTAATGCTGGCGCCGCGTCGGTATTCTTGATGTTTATAGTCGCTTCACCCTGTTCTTCGTTCAGCACAATGACCGTGGTTTCGGGCAACATGCCATCTGCCACCGCAACACCGACAACACAGAGCATCAACATTGCAAATAATAAGCGCATATTTTTTAACACTGAACGACTGGACACACTGTGCTCCCCACAACCTTAAAGTTGACTGCTGATCGCCGGCCGCGCATAAAAAACAGTCGATCAGAAACATCAAGCCTCTTGATCGACTGTCGTTATGTCGCTTAGATGTAACTCAGTTCAAGTGTTGCGCGCCCATCCAGAGTAACGTCGCGGCTCAGGTCCAGGTCCTGGCCTTTATTGATAACCGCTCGCACAGTGATCGTCCCGGTCAACTGGGAGATCGCGGCAGGCGTGGGCGATGAACCACTGCGCCAGGAATATTGACTAGGCGACTGTGCAACCTTGCCATCGCTGTTTTGCCAGGCGCCACTGCTGACGCGCATGATCGGAGACAGCGTTGCGCTCGGCGAGCGCAGGTCCTTGAGAGTCACGGCAAAACCACCGGTCTTGCGACCGGCCACGGTGCCCAACCCAAAGTTCTGCGCCTCGGTGTAACCTCCCCCGAGTGCCGCGAGTATGCCCGTTACCTTGCTGCCGGCTTGCAGGTCGACAAACTTGAGCCCGAACTGCGCCGGCGTATTGCCACAGCTGACGGTGATAGGCGTGGTTTTTTCGCCAAGCGCGTTGAACGCCGTCTGGGACAGTTGACCGGAGGGAATATCGCCGTAGTTGATAATGCCGCCGCCGCTCATGCTGAGGTTGCAGGCAGCGGGCTTGATGACGCCCCTGACGATCAGTTCGGCGCTGGTGGCAGCATGGGCACCGATGTTTGCCGCCATGCAGGCGAGACCCAGGGTCAATCCAACAATTTTCTTCATATTCGACCTGTCACTTAAAGTTATCAGGTGCTTTCTGTTGTCGTCATGGCGGCTCCATCGCCAAACACCTTATCTTCCCGGATACCCAAAACGACACATAGATAACACCAAGGCACAATTGCCGGATGACAGTGTGTCGCTTTGGCGCCACATTAAAGAATCGGATAAAACTACGGCCACTGTAAGAACAGTAAAAATTTCAGGCTACCTAATAACAACTTAAAGGTAGGCCAAGACAAATTAATCACTGGAATAACCAAACTTATTCTGTAGGAATAATCAAAAACCGGCTTTACTACAACCAGAGTTAAAACTCCCTACAAAACTAAGTCGCTACTCAGCAGCTATGATGGGATATCACCCTACATATCTCACAAGATATCCCCGCAGACAGCTTCAGAAAAATTACCGAAGCACAACGCGTTGGCTCCAGCGGTCGATCGTGGCACGATGACAAGGTTATCGACCGAGATCCCCAAACCATGCCGCAATCCCAAGCCAAGAATCTGTCCCTGATCGCAGCCATCGACCTGGGCTCCAACAGCTTTCACATGGTCGTGGCCAAGGCCCAGAACGGTGAAATCCGCATCCTTGAGCGGCTCGGCGAGAAAGTGCAACTGGCTGCCGGGATCAACGACGAACGTCAACTCAATGAAGAATCCATGCAGCGTGGGCTCGACTGCCTCAAGCGCTTTGCGCAACTGATCAACGGCATGCCCCCTGGCGCTGTACGAATAGTGGGCACCAACGCCTTGCGCGAAGCCCGTAACCGCAACGAATTCATCCATCGCGCCGAGGAAATCCTCGGGCACCCGGTAGAGGTTATTTCCGGCCGCGAAGAAGCGCGCCTGATTTACCTCGGGGTTTCCCACACGCTGGCCGACACACCGGGCAAACGCCTGGTGGCGGATATTGGCGGTGGCAGCACCGAATTCATCATTGGCCAGCGCTTCGAACCCCTGCTGCGCGAAAGCCTGCAGATGGGCTGCGTCAGCTATACCCAGCGTTATTTCAAGGACGGCAAGATCACCCCGGCGCGCTACGCCCAGGCCTACACGGCGGCGCGGCTGGAGATCATGAGTATCGAACACGCCCTGCACCGCCTGAGCTGGGATGAAGCCATCGGCTCCTCGGGCACCATCCGTGCCATCGGCCTGGCGCTCAAGGCCGGCGGCCATGGCGCTGGCGAGGTGAATGCCGAAGGCCTGGCGTGGCTCAAACGCAAGCTGTTCAAGCTGGGGGATGCCGAGAAGATCGACTTCGACGGCATCAAGCCTGACCGCCGCGCGATCTTCCCAGCCGGCCTGGCGATTCTTGAAGCGATCTTCGACGCCCTCGAACTGCAACGCATGGATCACTGTGACGGCGCCCTGCGCGAAGGTGTGCTCTATGACCTGCTCGGTCGCCATCATCATGAAGATGTGCGTGAGCGCACCCTCAGTTCGCTGATGGAGCGCTACCACGTCGACCTGGAGCAAGCGGCTCGCGTCGAGCGCAAAGCCCTGCATGCCTTCGACCAGGTGGCCGACGACTGGGACCTGCAAAACGGCGTATGGCGCGAACTGCTGGGCTGGGCCGCCAAGGTGCACGAAGTGGGCCTGGACATCGCCCACTACCACTATCACAAGCACGGCGCCTACCTGATCGAGCACTCGGATCTGGCCGGATTCTCACGGGAAGACCAACAGATGCTTGCGCTGCTGGTGCGCGGTCACCGTCGCAATATTCCCAAGGACAAGTTCGCCGAGTTCGGCCAGGACGGCATCAAGCTGATTCGCCTCTGCGCGCTGTTGCGCTTTGCGATCCTGTTCCACCACATCCGTGGCACCCAGGAAATGCCTCAGGTGAAACTGCGCGCCGACGGCGACAGCCTGGAAGTGATGTTCCCCAAAGGCTGGCTGGACGAAAACCAGCTGACCCAGGCGGACTTCGCCCAGGAAGCGGAGTGGCTGACGCGGGTTGGGTTCAGCCTGAACCTGCGCTAAAACACAGCGCAAACCAAATGTGGGAGGGGCTTGCCCCCGATAGCAGAGTATCAGTCAACAGATTCATCGACTGACACACCGCTATCGGGGGCAAGCCCCCTCCCACATTTTCACACCGCGCTGGGCTCTAGTTAACCGTCAGGATCGGGCTGCCCAGCTTCTCCAGCAGCGTCGCCTGTGCACTGCGCGCGTTCTGGTTGCCGGTCGGTGTGTTGCGTACATACCGCCCATCCGACTGCAGGCTCCAGCTGTGGGTGTTGTCGGTCAGGTAGCTTTCCAGCTCCTTCTTGACCCGCATGATCAGCTTCTTGCCCTCCACCGGGAAGCAGGTCTCCACACGCTTGTCGAGGTTGCGTTCCATCCAGTCGGCACTGGAGAGGAACATCTGTTCCTCACCACCATTCAGGAAGTAGAACACCCGCGTGTGTTCCAGGAAACGACCGATGATCGAGCGCACATGGATATTATGCGAGACGCCGACAATGCCCGGGCGCAGGCAGCACATGCCACGTACCACCAGGTCGATGCGCACGCCCGACTGGCTGGCCTTGTACAGCGCGCGGATGATCTTCGGATCGGTCAGCGAGTTGAATTTGGCGATGATGTGCGCCGGCTTGCCGTCGAGGGCAAACTGGGTCTCGCGGGCAATCATGTCGAGCATGCCCTTCTTCAGGGTGAACGGCGCATGCAGCAGTTTCTTCATGCGCAAGGTTTTGCCCATGCCGATGAGCTGGCTGAACAGCTTGCCGACATCTTCGCACAAGGCGTCGTCGGAGGTCAGCAAGCTGTAGTCGGTGTAGAGCTTGGCGTTGCCGGCGTGGTAGTTGCCGGTGCCCAGGTGGGCATAACGCACGATCTCACCGGCTTCGCGGCGCAGGATCAGCATCATCTTGGCGTGGGTCTTGAAGCCGACCACGCCGTAGATCACCACCGCACCGGCCGCTTGCAGACGGCTGGCCAGTTGCAGGTTGGACTCCTCATCAAAGCGCGCCCGCAGCTCGATCACTGCGGTGACTTCCTTGCCGTTACGCGCAGCATCCACCAGCGCATCGACGATTTCCGAGTTGGCGCCTGAGCGGTACAGCGTCTGGCGCACGGCCAGCACGTGAGGGTCCTTGGCGGCCTGGCGCAACAGGTCGACCACCGGCGTGAACGACTCGAAGGGGTGCAGCAGCAGGATGTCCTGCTTGCTCACCACGCTGAAGATGTTCTCGCTGTTCTGCAGCAGTTTCGGGATCTGCGGCGTAAACGGCTTGTATTGCAGCTCCGGATGGCTGTCCAGGCCGGTGATGCTGAACAGGCGCGTCAGGTTGACCGGGCCATTGACCTGATACAACTCGGATTCGGCCAGGTTGAACTGCTTGAGCAGGTAGTCCGACAGGTGTTTGGGGCAAGTGTCGGCCACTTCCAGGCGCACCGCATCGCCGTAGCGCCGCGAAAACAGCTCGCCGCGCAGAGCACGTGCCAGGTCTTCGACGTCTTCGGAGTCCAGCGCCAGGTCGGCGTTACGGGTCAGGCGGAACTGGTAGCAGCCCTTGACCTTCATGCCCTGAAACAGGTCATCGGCGTGCGCATGGATCATCGACGACAGGAATACATAGTTATCCCCAGCGCCCCCAACCTCTTCGGGTACCTTGATGATCCGTGGCAACAGACGTGGCGCCGGAATGATCGCCAGGCCCGAGTCGCGGCCGAAGGCGTCGATGCCTTCCAGCTCGACGATGAAGTTGAGGCTCTTGTTCACCAGCAACGGGAATGGGTGCGTCGGGTCGAGGCCGATCGGGGTGATGATCGGTGAGATCTCGTCACGGAAGTAACGGCGCACCCAGGTCTTGATCTTGGTGGTCCAGTGACGGCGACGGATGAAGCGAACCTGATGTTTTTCCAGTTCCGGCAGCAGGATGTCGTTGAGGATCGCGTATTGGCGGTCCACATGGCCGTGCACCAGCTCACTGATGCGCGCCAGGGCCTGGTGCGGTTGCAGGCCGTCGGCCCCGGCTTGCTCACGGGCGAAGGTAATCTGCTTCTTGAGGCCGGCGACCCGGATTTCGAAGAATTCGTCCAGGTTGCTCGAGAAAATCAGCAGGAATTTGAGCCGTTCCAGCAATGGATAGGACTCATCCAGCGCCTGTTCCAGCACGCGGATGTTGAATTGCAGTTGTGACAGCTCGCGATGGATGTACAGGCTGCTGTCATCCAGGTTGGTGACCACGGCAACCGGCGCCGGCGCCAGCGCTTCGGCAACCACCGCAGGCGGGGCCGGCTCCAGCTCCGGCGGGGTCTCGGCGACTTGTTCAACCACCGGATGAGCGTCTTTTACGGCAACTTCTGTAAGTCCTTCGGTATTCATGAGTGTTCCTGTGAGGGCTCTTGTTGCTCTCTAAGCAATTGGGCAGCGCGGGCGGCGAAGTAGGTCAGAATGCCATCAGCGCCGGCACGTTTAAAGGCTGTCAGGGATTCGAGGATCACCCCTTCACTCAACCAACCATTCTGGATTGCGGCCATGTGCATGGCGTATTCACCGCTGACCTGATAGACAAAGGTCGGCACTTTGAATTCCTCTTTGACCCGGCAAAGGATGTCCAGGTAAGGCATCCCTGGCTTGACCATGACCATATCGGCGCCTTCGGCCAGGTCGGCCGCCACTTCGTGCAGGGCTTCTTGGCTGTTGGCCGGGTCCATCTGGTACGAAGCCTTGTCGGCCTTGCCCAGGTTCAGGGCCGAACCCACCGCATCGCGGAAGGGGCCGTAATAGGCGCTGCCGTACTTGGCCGAGTAGGCCATGATCCGCACATTGACGTGACCGGCCAATTCAAGGGCTTCGCGAATCGCCTGGATGCGGCCGTCCATCATGTCCGACGGCGCCACCACCTGGGCGCCTGCCGCCGCGTGGGACAAGGCCTGCTTGACCAGCGCATCGACGGTGATGTCGTTCTCGACGTAGCCTGACGGATCGAGGATGCCATCCTGCCCATGGGTGGTGAATGGATCGAGGGCTACGTCGGTGATCACCCCAAGCTGCGGGAAACGCTCGCGCAGGGCGCGGGTGGCGCGCTGGGCGATGCCCTGCGGGTTCCAGGCTTCGGCCGCGTCAAGTGACTTGAGCCCAGCGGGCGTTACCGGGAACAGCGCCAGCGCCGGAATGCCCAGCGCCACCCAATGCGCGGCTTCTTCAAGCAGCAGATCGATGCTCAAGCGCTCCACCCCTGGCATCGAAGCCACCGCTTCCCGGCGATTTTCGCCGTCCAGCACGAATACCGGCAGGATCAGATCATTCGTCGTCAGTACATTTTCACGTACCAGACGGCGCGAAAAATCATCACGACGGTTACGACGCAGACGCGTGGCGGGGAACAGCCGATTGGCGGGGGTAAAGCTCACGACAGACTCCTGAGCCCGCGTTTACGGGCGAGCGGTGCAGTTATAAGCGGCCATTATGACGAACGAATGACAGTTGTGCTTATCGATGCGACCTGTAGTCACATTCTGCACTGACACAGGAATTGTTCACTTCGTGACACATCTCGATACTTTCATGAATCTTCGTGAAGGCGTAGGCTGCGCGTTCATTTCGCCAGCACCCTAGACCATGCTTCAACAATTTCTGCATGACTTCGGCTACTTTGCCCTCTTCCTCGGCACGTTCTTCGAAGGCGAGACCATCCTCGTACTCGCAGGCTTCCTGGCGTTTCGTGGATACATGGATATCAACCTGGTAGTGGTCGTTGCCTTCTTCGGCAGCTACGCCGGCGACCAGCTTTGGTACTACATGGGGCGCAAGCACGGCCGCAAGTTGCTGGCGCGCAAACCGCGCTGGCAATTGATGGGCGACAAGGCGCTGGAGCATATCCGCAAGCATCCGGATATCTGGGTACTGAGCTTTCGCTTCGTCTACGGTTTGCGCACGGTCATGCCCGTGGCGATTGGCCTGTCCGGCTACCCGCCCCTGCGCTATCTGATCCTTAACGGTATTGGTGCAGCGATATGGGCGGCAGCGCTGGGGGCTGCGGCCTACCACTTCGGCGCAGTGCTCGAAGGCATGCTCGGCAGCGTCAAGAAATACGAGCTGTGGGTGCTGGGCGCCTTGCTGGTGCTGGGTTTTGGCCTGTGGCTGCGACGCCGCTTCAAGAATGCCCGCATCGCCCGCGAGGCATGCGCCGAGGCCAAGGCTCGGCGCGCTGCCGAACCCGCGCCGGTCGAAACGCCTAAGACGCCAGACGCGTAAGCCGGCCCCTGCAGCAGTAGAGGCCGATCACGCTGAGCGCGCTGTAGCTCGCCAGGCCCAGCCAGCCCAGGTTGCCGGCGGGCCACAGGCCGACCCACGGGGCCAGCCCTACCAACGGCACATTCAGCCCCAGGCGCACCCACTCGGCCTTCAGCGCCCACGGGCGATTCTCCAACGCGACCCCCAACGTGAACAGCCCCAACGCCATCGCACCCCAGCCCAGGACCAGCGCCTCCGTGGGCAGACCTTCGCCGATATTCATCAGATAGCTGCCAAACCCCACGTAAACTGCGAATTGCAGCGCGACATAAACCTGTTGCCGTCTGTCCAGCGGCACCTCGAATTTGCGGAACCGGGCCAGGTCCGGCTTGGCCAGCGGATACTTGGCTTTGACGTCTGCGGGGCGCCAGCCGGTGCGCATAAACCAGATGCGCAGCTTGTCCCAGTGGCTTTCAGTACGGCGGGCGTCGTTCCACAGCTGCGCATAAAACTGCAGGTTCGCCCACAGCGGGTTCCAGCTGGCCAGGGGCGTGGTCACACCGAAGATCACCGGCTCGTTGTCATCTTCCTCCTGGAACGTGCCGAACAGCCGATCCCAAAAAATGAACACCCCGCCATAGTTGCGATCCATGTAGAGAGCGTTCTGTGCGTGGTGGGCCCGATGATTGGACGGGGTGACGAAGAACCATTCGAACCAGCCGAGCTTGGGAACGTGACGTGTATGGACCCAGAATTGATACAGCAGGTTGAGCGAAGCCACGCTGATGAATACCACCAACGGCACACCGAGCACGGCCAGGGGCAGGTAGAAGATCCAGCTCAGCAAGAAGCCGGTGCTGGTCTGACGCAGCGCGGTGGTGAGGTTGTAGTCCTCGCTCTGGTGGTGCACGGAGTGCGCAGCCCAGAGGATATTGCGCTCATGGCCCATGCGATGCAGCCAGTAATAGCAGAAGTCGTAGAACACGAATGCAAACACCCAGGTCCAGGCACTCCGGGCCGACAACTCGATCAGCGCCAGGTGCTTGAGGGCGAACGCATAAGTCAAAAGGCCCACACCTTTGGTCAGCAACCCGGTCGTGGTGGACAGCACCCCGGTGCTGAGGCTGTTGATGGCATCCGCCACTCGATAGTTGCGCGCACCGCGCCAGCGGTCGGCCAGCAGCTCAACCACGATCAACGCAATGAAAAACGGTACCGCGTAAGGCACGAAGTCCATGGGCTAGTCCGGTCTTTTTTTGTTACAGCAAGATTAGGGGCAGTGGCGTGAGTTCCCATTGGCAACAGGTTACAAATTAGTAGACATTTAACGCCATGAATCAGGAGAAATGCCCATGAGCAAAAAGATTGCAGTGATCCTTTCCGGCTGTGGCGTGTACGACGGCGCAGAGATCCAGGAAAGCGTGATCACCCTGCTGCGCCTGGATCAGCGCGGCGCTCAAGTGGAATGTTTTGCGCCGGATATTGCGCAATTGCATGTGATCAACCACCTCACCGGCGAAGAAATGCCCGAATCGCGTAACGTGTTGGTCGAGTCGGCGCGAATCGCCCGGGGCGCGGTCAAGGATATTGGTGAAGCCGACGCTGCCGACTTCGACGCACTGATCGTGCCCGGAGGGTTCGGCGCGGCGAAGAACCTGTCGAATTTCGCCGTGGAAGGCGCCGGCTGCAGCGTCAACCCACAAGTCCTGGCATTGGCCGAAGCCTTTGCCGAAGCCGGCAAGCCTGTGGGGCTGATCTGCATTTCCCCTGCCCTGGCCGCGAAAATCTACGGCCCAGGCGTGACCTGCACCATCGGCAACGATGCCGACACTGCAGCTGCCCTGGACAAAATGGGTGCCACCCACCAGGAATGCACGGTCGAGGACATCGCCGAGGACACCGCGCGCAAGCTGGTGAGTACGCCGGCGTATATGCTGGGCAAGAACATCAGTGAGGTGGCGTCGGGCATCAATAAACTCGTGGACCGGGTACTGGAACTGACCCACGAAAACGACTGACGCTTTCTTTCTGTAGGAGCGAGCTTGCTCGCGAAGAACCTGAGAGCGCCGTGTTCATCCAAAGTGCCCGCGTTATCGTTGACGTTCTTCGCGAGCAAGCTCGCTCCTACAAGGGCTTCATCAAACGGGTAAGCAGGCGGTCCAGCGCGTTGGCAAACGCCTGCTTGTCTTTTTCACCATGGGGCGGTGGCCCACCGCCCATCTGGCCTTGCTCACGCAGATCGGTAAACAGATTACGCACTGCCAGGCGTTCGCTCATGTTCGCCGGGCTGAACTCCTTGCCTCGTGGGTCAAGGGCCGTGACGCCTTTCTTCACCAGCCGATCAGCCAAGGGCACGTCGCTGCAGATCACCAGTTCGCCAGGCACCGCGTGCTCAACCAGATAATCATCGGCTGCGTCAGGGCCGCTGGGCACCACGATCAGTTTCACACAAGAAAAGCCCGGCTTGATCTGGCTCTGCCCCGCCACCAGCACCACCTCGAATTGACGCTTGAGGGCGAACTTCACCACTTGGTCCTTTGCCGCCCTAGGGCAGGCGTCAGCGTCGATCCAGACCCGCATAGTCAGCTCGCCGCCCTTTGCTTCTCAGCCAGGCGACTGCGGCCATACAGCACCACGATCGCCAGTATCGCCACGGCCTGCGCACTCAACGAATACGCATCGGCATGAATACCCAGCCAGTCAAAGTCAAAAAACGCCACCGGCCGCGTACCAAAGATGCCCGCCTCTTGCAGCGCCTTGACGCCATGCCCGGCGAACACCACCGACAGCGCGCACAACAGCGCCGCGTTGATGCCGAAGAACAGCGCCAGCGGCAGCTTCGCCGAACCGCGAAGAATTACCCAGGCGAGGCCCACCAGCAGCACCAGAGCGGTGGCGCCACCCGCCAGCACCGCGTCGTGCCCGGCCGGGCCGGCTTGCAGCCACAGGGTTTCGTAAAACAGGATCACTTCGAACAGTTCGCGGTACACCGAGAAGAATGCCAGCAGCGCAAAACCAAAGCGCCCACCGCCGCCCACCAGGCTGCTCTTGATGTAGTCCTGCCAGGCTGCGGCGTGGCGCCGATCGTGCATCCAAACGCCCAGCCACAGCACCATCACGCTGGCAAACAGCGCCGTGCAGCCTTCCAGCAATTCACGCTGGGCGCCACTGACATCAATCACATACGCCGCCAGCGCCCAGGTGGCCAAGCCGGCCAACAGCGCCAGGCCCCAGCCGACGTTGACGCTGCGCACCGCCGATTGCTGGCCGGTGTTACGCAGGAAGGCCAGGATCGCGGCGAGCACCAGGATCGCTTCCAGGCCTTCGCGCAGCAGGATCAGCAAGCCGGAGATGTAGCTCAACGACCAACTCAGGCCGTCGCCGCCGAGCAAGCCGGCAGACTCACCGAGCTTGCCCTTGGCCACGTCCAGGCGCTGTTGCACCTGCTCGATCGGCAGGCCGTCCTGCAATGACTGCCGATAGGCCATCAGCGCCTTCTCGGTGTCCTTGCGCACATTGGCGTCGACGTTATCCAAAGAGCTTTCCACCAGCTCGAAGCCTTCCAGATAAGCGGCTACCGACAGGTCATAGGCTTGTTCGTGGTCGCCGTTACGGAACGCGGCCAGGCTTTTGTCCAGGGTGGCGGACGTGTAATCGAGCAACTGCGCCGGGCCACGCTTGACCTGCGGCGGTTGTGCACGCTGGGCGCGGAAGGTCGCCGCCGCCGCAGGGCCGTCTGCCGCCAGCACTTCGTTGGGCGTCTGGCGCGCCAGATCGGCAAGGTTGAACGGCTGTTCGCTCTTGGCCGCAGCCGGGTCCGCCGTGAAACCTGCGATGTAAGTGGCGAGGTCCCAACGTTGACGGTCATCCAACTGATCGGCAAAGGACGGCATGTCGGTGCCTTCGACACCCAGGCCCAGGGTATTGTAGATCGCATACAGGCTCAGGCGATCCAGGCGCGTGGCATCGCGCAGGTTGGCGGGCGGCGGGGTCATGCCCACGCTGGCCGGGCCATCGCCGGCGCCGGCAGTCCCGTGACAGACCGAACAGTGCTGGGCGTAGAGCGGCGCGCCGCGTGTCGGATCCGGTGTGATGGCCGGGGCTTGGCTGACTTCATACGCCACGGCCAGCTTGGCGCCCAGCTGACGCGCCTGATGGGCCACCGTTGCGCCGTCTGCATGGGCGGTGACTACCGCCAGCAACTCATCGACGCCTTTTATCAACTCGGCGCGTTCGGGTTTATCCGGCAAATCAGCCACCAGGCCCTGCAACACGCCAAGAAACTCCACCTGCTCGCGATATTCCGAGTCGTCCACCACCTTGCCCGCCTCTACCGTCGGCGGGTAGTCGGCACCGATGTAATCCAGCAAATGCAGCGCCTGCGGGGCGCCTTCGGCGGTCGCGGCCCATAGATTGAAGCTGCACGACATCAGCGCCGGCAACAGCAGCCACGCAAGGAAGCGGAAAGGGGCAGTCATGAATGAATCTCAAGTGGAAATACGAAGTAACACTATTGTTGAGCTTTAACGGATTTGACTCAAGGTGTTATTTCGTCACGCCACAAAACCAATGTGGGAGGGGGCTTGCCCCCGATGGCGGTGGGTCAGCCGATATACTCATCAACTGACCCACCGCTATCGAGGGCAAGCCCCCTCCCACATTTGCTTCGGTTTCTTCAGTCAGGCCGTGGCGCGATGCAGGCTGGCGAGGAAACCGGCGGCGCCGACGAACAGCCCGGCGAACGTGCGGTTTACGCGCTTCTGCTGCTTGGGCGAGCGCAGCAGGCGCAGGACTTTCGAGGCCAGCCCTGTGTAACCGGCCATCACGATCATGTCGACGCTGATCATCGTCGCGCCAATGATCAGGTACTGAATCGCCAACGGCGCCTGCGGATTCACGAACTGCGGCAATACCGCGAGCATGAACACCAGCGCCTTGGGGTTGCTGGCGTTGACCAGGAACCCGCGGAACATCATCGCCAGCGGCTTGCCGATCGGACGTATCGCCGCGTCATCGCTCATGTCCAGCGGCAAGGCGCGCCATTGCTTGATGGCCAGGTACACCAGGTACGCCACCCCGAACCATTTGATCGCGTAGAACGCGGTCGATGACGTCGCCAGAATCGCCCCCAGGCCGCCCGCCACCACGGCAATCTGCATCGCCAGGCCCAGCTGCAGGCCAATGGCGTTCCAGTAGCCGCGTACAAAACCGTATTGCAGGCCGCTGGACATCGAGGCGATGGCGCCTGCGCCGGGGGAAAGGGAAATGATCCAGCTGGCCACGAGAAAAGCCAGCCACGTGTCGAGTGCCATAGCACACCTCGAAAGGGAGTTTGTGGTTGTGCCTTAAGCTAACTCCGGCGACCAAAGGCTGGCTATAAATTTTTACAAAATGCGACTCTAGCGGTCGCCAGGGAACACGTGCGTACCAGGCCAGCGCCGTACCGAACGCTGGAAGAACAAGCTGTTGGGCACTTGCACCATCGCACTGTCGGTGCCGGCCTCCTGCACCTCGATCAGCGTGGTATAGAGCAGATTGATCGCCACCACGCGCCCCTTCACGCCGGGCTTGTCGACGGTGTCCACCAGTTCGACGATATCGCCGAGGCGAAACGGACCCACGGTGAAGATCAAAATGGCGCACAGCAAATTGGACAGCACGGACCACATGGCGAAGAACGCCACTGCCGCCACGGCCACAAAGCCTGACAGCGCCGTCCACAGCACCGTGGCAGATACACCCAGGCGGCCCAACACGAAGATCAGCGCGCTGCCCATGATCAGCCAGCGCAGGCCACCGCGCAGCGGCATCAGCAACTGCGGCGGGAACGGGTAGCGCTCACCCAGGCGCGTCAGGCCTTTGGCGACAAAACGCTGGGCAAGGTAGCCGGCCAGCAGGATCAGCAGGATTTGCACGCCGATCCACACGGGTTCAATCCACTGCGCCGGCAAGGGCAGTTGCAACGCTTCCATCAGGACAGCGCCTCAAGCTGCGCTTGCAGGGTTTCGAGCAATTCGAGGGCTTCCATCCAGGACTCCTCCAATTGCCCTTCGCGCACCTTGAGCCTGGCCTGTTCGGCCAGCAAGTCACGCAGTTCATCCTTGCGCGCGGCCTCATACACGGCGCTGTCGCCCAGGCTGGTTTCGATTCTGGCCAGGCGCTCATGCACCTTGCCCAGCTCGGCCTCCAGCTTGTCGGCTTCGCGCTTGTGCGGGGCCAACTGCTGACGCAGTGCGGCGGCGGCCTGGCGCTGGGCTTTCTTGTCGGTCTTGTCCGGGTTGACCGGGGTGTTGCTCACCGGCGCATTGCGCAGACGATAGTCAGTCAGCCAGCGGGCGTAGTCGTCCAGGTCGCCATCAAACTCTTCGACCTTGCCATCGGCCACCAGCAGGAAATTATCGGTGGTGCTCTTGAGCAGATGGCGGTCGTGAGACACCACCAATACTGCACCGCTGAACTCCTGCAGGGCCATGGTCAGCGCCAGGCGCATTTCCAGGTCCAGGTGGTTGGTCGGTTCGTCGAGCAGCAACAGGTTCGGACGGTCCCATGCAATCAGGGCCAGGGCCAGTCGGGCTTTTTCACCACCGGAGAAGTTCAGCACCGGCTCGTCGATGCGCGCACCACGGAAGTCGAAGCCTCCGAGGAAGTCGCGCAGGGTTTGCTCGCGTTCGCTCGGCGCCAGGCGCTGCAGGTGCAACAACGGGCTGGCCTTGGCATCGAGCGAGTCCAGTTGATGCTGGGCGAAGTAACCCACCACCGTGTTCTCGCCACGGGTCAGGCGCCCGGCCAAAGGCTCAAGCTCGCCCGACAGATTCTTGATCAGCGTCGACTTGCCCGCGCCGTTAGGCCCCAGCAAACCGATCCGCGCACCGGGTATGAGCTGCAGCTTGACCTTCTCCAGGACGGTCTTGTCGCCATAACCCAGGCGCGCATCCGACAGGTCGAGCAGGGGGCTGGAGATTTTCACCGACTCACGGAACACAAAGTCGAACGGCGAATCGACGTGGGCCGCCGACAGCTCTTCCATGCGCTCCAGGGCCTTGATCCGGCTCTGGGCCTGGCGGGCCTTGGTGGCCTGGGCCTTGAACCGGGCGATGTAGCTTTCCATGTGCGCGCGCTGCGCCTGTTGCTTCTCGAACGCTTGCTGCTGCTGAGCCAGACGCTCGGCACGGGCGCGCTCGAAGGCGGTATAGCCGCCACGATAGAGCGTGATTTTCTTCTGTTCGACATGGGCGATATTGTCGACCACGGCGTCGAGGAAATCCCGGTCGTGGGAAATCAGCAACAAGGTGCCCTGATAGTTCTTGAGGAAGTCTTCCAGCCACAGGATCGCATCGAGGTCCAAGTGGTTGGTCGGTTCGTCGAGCAGCAACAGGTCCGAGGGACACATCAGCGCCTGGGCCAGGTTCAGGCGCATGCGCCAGCCGCCGGAGAAGTCGGCGACCGGGCGATCCATCTGTTCGTTGGTAAAACCCAGGCCGGCCAGCATCTTGCGGGCGCGGGCATCGGCGGTGTAGCCGTCGGCGCTGTCGAGTTCCGAGTGCAGGCGGGCCTGGGCGGCGCCATCCTGGGCTGCTTCCGCCGCGGCGAGGTCGTGCTGTACCTGGCGCAGACGCAGGTCGCCATCGAGCACGTAGTCGATCGCAATGCGGTCCAGGGTGTCGATCTCCTGGCGCATATGGGCGATGCGCCAGTCGGCCGGCAGCAGGCAGTCCCCGGAATCCGGAGTCAGCTCACCCAGCAACAGGGCAAACAACGTGGATTTGCCGGCGCCATTGGCACCGATCAGGCCGGCTTTGTGACCGGCGTGCAGGGTCAGCTCGGCATCTTCAAGAAGACGTTGCGGGCCACGCTGTAATGTTAGGCTTTGAAGTCGGATCATAATGGCGGCGGAGTCTACCAGCTTCGTTGACCGCTGGCTTGGGTGTGAATATGTGCGCTGACCTGTGGAGCTTTGCCCTTTCGACTTATGCCCGCCCCGGTGTGGAGGCTGCTTGCCTGCGGTTGCAGGAGCATGGCGCGGATGTGTGCCTGCTGTTGTGTGGTGCGTGGCTGGAGCAACGTGGCGTGGCGCGGCTGCCCGAGCGCGTTGCGGCGCTGCAACAGCTTGCGCGGCCGTGGCGAACGCGTGTCGTCGAACCCTTGCGAGAGATGCGTGTGCAATGGCGGGCGATGGCACAACAGGATGCGCAATTGGCCGAGTTACGAGAACACGTCAAGGCGCTGGAGCTGGAGGCCGAGCGAGCCTCGCTGACGCGCCTGGAAGCGCTTGCACAGACATGGCCAACCAACGAGGTGACAGGCCGACATGAATGGCTTGAAAGCCTGGCGACCGAAGCCGCCAACCTTGACCACAACGCGCTGCAGCAGCTGCGCGTCGTGGTCACCCGCGCTTAGGAAGCGCTGGTTGGGGTGACGCTTGGCGCTGCCGGTGCAGCAGTGCTGCTGACGGATGCGGTTGGAGCGGAGGACGCTGCCGGGGTGGGGGCAGGTGCTACGGGAGTTGCTGGCTTTGCAGGGGCTGGTTTTGCAGCAGCAGGCTTGGCAGCGGGTGTGGCGGCCGGTTTTGCAGCTGGCTTGGCGGCTGGTTTTGCAACAGCGGTTTTAGCAACTGGCTTGGCGGCTGGTTTCGCAGCAGCAGTTTTAGCAGCTGGCTTGGCGGCTGGTTTCGCAGCGGCAGTTTTGGCAGCTGGCTTGGCGGCTGGTTTCGCAGCAGCGGTTTTAGCAGCTGGCTTGGCCGCTGGTTTTGCAGCAGCGGTTTTAGCGGCTGGCTTGACGGCTGGTTTTGCAGCAGCGGTTTTAGCGGCTGGCTTGGCCGCTGGTTTTGCAGCAGCGGTTTTAGCGGCTGGCTTGGCCGCTGGTTTTGCAGCAGCGGTTTTAGCAGCTGGCTTGACGGCTGGTTTTGCAGCAGCGGTTTTAGCGGCTGGCTTGGCCGCTGGTTTTGCAGCAGCGGTTTTAGCGGCTGGCTTGGCCGCTGGTTTTGCAGCAGCGGTTTTAGCGGCTGGCTTGGCGGCTGGTTTGGCAGCAGCGGTCTTAGCGGCTGGCTTGGCGGCTGGTTTTGCAGCAGCGGTTTTGGCAGCAGGCTTGGCGGCTGGTTTTGCAGCAGCAGTTTTAGCAGCTGGCTTGGCGGCCGTTTTAGCCGGTGCCTTCGCTGCAACAGCCTTGCTCGCCGGCTTCTTGGCCGCGCTGGCTGCGACAGCTTTAGCCGGAGTACGAGTACCCAGCGCCTTGGTGACAGCTTCCTTCACACGACCAACGCCCTGAGCCAGTTTCAGGCTTTCCTGAGCGTCTTTTTTGAGTTGGGAAATGTAGCTGCGGGTTTCGGCTTGGCGATCCTTGAGGGCGTCCAGCAGGTCCTCAAGTTCTTTAACAGCGTCTTTGGCCTTGGCTTGTGCCTTGGCCTTGCCGGCAGTGGCGGCGTCTTGCAGTTTGGTGCGGGATTTGTGCAGCTTTTCTTGCGCTTTGCCGCGTTGTTTTTCCAGTTTGGCGAGCAATTTTTCCGCATCGGCCAAGGCTTGGGAACAAGCGCTTTCCAGATGTTCGAGCAGGCTGCCCGACAATTGTTGGAGTAAGTGCAACGGGGTATTTACAGGCTTCTGTTTGGCCGACATGGTTTACCTCCTGGCTGACGTGGGTGCGGCTCATACTAGCCCTCTGCTCTTACCGCCGCTAGGGCATGTTGACAGTATCGTTTGCGTTGCGTTGCAACGTACGAAAATTCTTATCGATATAACAGAAAAGCGCACCACTGCTCAGCCATTTACGCTGGCATAATCCGTCGCACTTCAGGCGGGAGGACACCCATGTCGCGTTACCTTTTCGTAGTGCTTGCCCTGGCGATTTCCAGCGCCCATGCGGACGAGCAATCGCCGCCAAAAACCGCTGTCCAAGATCAGCATGACCTCGCCTACAGCCTGGGGGCCAGCCTCGGTGAACGCTTGCGCCAGGAGGTCCCCGACTTGCAGATCCAGGCCCTGATCGATGGACTCAAACAAGCCTACCAGGGCAAACCATTGGCACTGGACAACGCGCGCATCGAACAGATTCTTGCACAGCACGAAGCACAGAACGCCATCGACAACCCAGCGCCGCAGAGCGAAAAAGCACTCGCCGCCGAACAGCAATTTTTGTCGAAGGAAAAAGCTGCAAAGGGTGTGCATGAGTTGGCGGACGGAATCCTGCTCACCGAGTTGACGCCGGGCACGGGCACCAAGCCGTTGGCAACTGATGAGGTGCAGGTGAAATATGTGGGTCGGCTGCCCGATGGAAGCGTGTTTGACCAGAGCGCACAGCCCCAGTGGTTTCGCTTGGACAGCGTGATCAGTGGCTGGCGCAGTGCGTTGCAGCAGATGCCCACAGGCGCGAAATGGCGCCTGGTCATACCCTCGGCCCAAGCCTACGGCGCGGACGGCGCAGGCGAATTGATTGCGCCCTACACACCCCTTGTCTTCGACATCGAGTTACTCGGGACCCGCCACTGACGCATAAAAAAACGGTGCGTCATGCGCACCGTTTTTTATCGCATTGCCCCGATCAGACCTGAGCAGGCTCTTCTTTGTGGGCGTTATGCAGCACTTCGATCAGGCAATCTTCAAGCTCGAAACGCTCGTGCAACAGACCACCCAGCTCTTTGAATTTTTCCGCGACACACTTGCCTTCATCGCACAGATCGTTAAAAGCCAGCAGCTTTTCGGTAATCACATCGATGCGCGGGTAAAGGGTCTCAGCGAACTCAAGACCACGCTCGTCCTCGAAAGCTTCCGCTTCCTCGGTGAGTTGAGTGTAAATACTCAGGTGACCGGCAGAAACGTAATCCACCAGTACAACGCAGAAGTCCTGCAACGGCTCACGCTTCTCGGCCAGCGCTCCAGGTTCGGCCCCCAACTCGTCAAAAGCCAGAACCAATTCGCGACGCGCATCCAACCACTTATCGATCAGTGTGTGCACGCCACCCCAGCGTTCGCGAGCATTCTTGCAACGTTCCAACATGATGATCTCTCTTCCCTATGGGGGACGCTGCTGCACCGTGCCCGCGCAATGCTTCAGGGTTGAAGCGGCAATCGGACGAGGTCGCGTCTGACAAGCGGTTTCGATAACGCGTGCGGGCCAGATTATGCCCGCATCACTATGGCTTCAAGGTACGCAGGAGAGAAAGTTCATACAAGCGTTTAATCCCGTCCTACCACATGAACAGAATTTTCCTCGCTTTGCGATAGGTGACGCCGGCCAGGCAACAACCGGGAAAGCAGTATTCCCCACAGAATCAGCATCGCCAGGAAAAACAGCAGGCTCCACTCCGGAAGGCTGAGGTCAAACAGCGTCCAATTGATTTCGACGCAATCGACAGTCCCCTTGAAGACGGACTGGGCAGCCTGCCAGAACGACAGGTGTTCAATCATGTAATCAAGGGTTGGCCAGCAGTTGGGCATCTGATCTGACAGCGTGTTCTGCAGCAGCACTTGGCGCCCGGCGGTGACGGCACCAAATAACACGCACCCCATGTTCGCCAGCCCATACAGGCACACGCCGGTGCGGCCAGGGTTATGCAGGGCGGCGATCAGGTTGGTCAGTACAAAGACGGCCAGGAACAACCGTTGTACCTGGCACAAAAAGCATGGCTGTAACAGCGCACCATATTCGAGATAGAAAGACACGCCCAACGTCAGCGCACCGGCCATGAACGCCAGGAGAAACAAGGAGCGTAAGGGGGCCAAAGACATTGTTTATCCGCACCGCAAGAGATAGGTCGCTACGGTAGAGGAAAGGCCCGACCCCTTTCAATACGCCTTGGAGCGGACAATTCCGCGAACGGACAAGGAGATTCCGTCAAGGCGCCGAGGAAATCGCCCTACAAGACGTAAGAATTGATTACAGAGCCACTTAAGCCGAGCGTTTACAAAGGGTTAGAGGATTGGCCAGAAGATCCGTCTGAGCCAATCCATTGGTTCTTTCCTACTTCAAGCGCGCACAGGCGCTGGCAACGGTGAGGCCAGCAGGCGGTTGTCGAGCAACCCCAAGCCTTCCTGGAACAGTTGGTTGCTGCGTTCGGTATCACCCAATTGGGCCAGTAAACGGGCCAATTCGGCACAGGCTTCGGGATTGCGCTGCACCAGTAGGCTGCTTTCCAGATAATCCCGTGCCTTTCCCCACAGGCTGTTCTGCAGGCAGAGACGACCCAGGGTCAGCAACAGGCTGGCATCACCTGAATGATCCTTCAGCCAGCCTTCGGCAAATTTCAACTGACGGGCCGGATCGCTGCCGCGCAGCAGGCCGTAGAGCCGAATAAGATGACTGTCATAACTGCGCTTGATCGCACCGCGCAGCGCTTCCTCGGCTCTGGCATCGGCACCCAGCCGACGCAGTTGATCAGCATAAGCCAATACCAGCTGTGGTTCCTGGCGCTGGGCTGTGGTCAGCTGCTCCCAGGCGCGATCAAGGGACTGCAAGCCGGCTTCGCTATGCTCCTCACGTTGGGCAGCCAGATTGAGGTTTTCTCCCCAGGCCCGGCGCTCCAATTCCGCCAGTTCGCTGGCCGGCAACACCTTGTCCTTGCGCAGTTCAGGCAACAGGCGAATCACCGCCGACCAATCGCCACGCTGCTGGTGCAGTCGCTGCAATTGCCGCAGAACCTGGGCGTTGTGAGGATGGCGCTCATGCATCGCCTGCAGGGTGGTCAGGGCGCCTTCAGTATCGCCACGATCCATTTGAAGTTGCGCATGGCTCAAGGCAACGGCCAGTTCCGCCTGGGGCTGGCGAGCCAGGGCGCGCTCCAGCAAAGCATCCGACTCTTCGTAACGTCCCAGCTCGTTGGCCGCACGTGCCGCACCCAGGTAGTACAGCAGTGGTTGGCGCTCGGCCTCCGCAGCGCGGTGCAGGTGACGCTCGGCACTGGCCCAGCGGCCTTCGGCAAGGTCCATCTGGCCTTGCTCGATCGCGATCTGCACGCGACGGCTGCGATTGCGCCGCGACCACGGGTTGACCACACCACCGGAAACACTGACCAGGCCTAACAGGACTCGGATCAGGTAGATCGCCAGACCGATGGCAAATACCGCCACCAGGGTGGCCCACAAGCTCGACTCGTAATGCAGCAAATGGGGATAGGTAATCAGCACGTAGCCGGTGTGTTTCGAAATGCCCACCGCCAGCGCGAGGGCGATCGCAATTGCCAGCACCAGGATCACATAGAAACGCTTCATCGGTTCTACTCCTGGGACGCAGGCTTGGCAGCCGAAGCCTTGGCTTCGTCCGCAGACAGATGGCGACGCTCGAGGTACGCCTGCACGGACGCGAGACTCGCGGCCAAATCAGGTGTCACCACCGACACGGCCTTGGGCTCAAGCTCGGCGATACGTGCCAGCATCGCCTTGCTCTGCGGGTTGTTCTGGTTGAAGTTATCCTGCAACACGCTGCGTGCTTCACCCAGCGAACGGCTATACACCGCCGACTCGCCGTTGAGCGCTGCCCATTGTGCTTGCTCCAGCGCCAGGCTCAAGGCCAGGCGCACCTGATTCAACCCCTGACCCGCCAGCAGCGGACGAATGTTGTCATCAGGGTTGAAGTCGATACGGAAGTAACGGGATATCTGTTCCCACCATTGGCTCAACTGGTTACCCGTATCGCTGGTAGGACGGCCCTGGGAAGCCGGCTCCGTGAGCTGATACTCCGGAGCGATAGCCGCCAGTTGCACCACTTGGTCGCGCAACGCCGCCAACTGCAGGTACAACCCGGTGCGGTCTGGCTGTTCGGTACTGCGCAACGCCGCCAGGCTCTTGGCCAACTGCTCACGCGCGGCGAATGCGCCTGGGTCGCTCTGCTCACGAAGAATCTCGTCGGCGCCCTGGACCAGCGACTGGGCACTGTTGATGTCCTGCAAAGCCGACAAACGCAAGCTGGCCAGACGAATCAGATGCTCCGCTTCAGCCAGGCGCCAATCCTGGCGGCTGGCGCCCAGTACGGTTTCCAGGCGCTGGCTCAGGCGCTGCTGATCACCCTGCAACTGGGCGACCAGGCGTCGACGCTCTTCCAGCTCGTCCGCCCCAGGCAACTGCGCCAGGCGGGCCGCCAACTGTTGCTGGCTCTGCTTGAGGCTCTGGGATTGTTCATCCAGCGTCTGCACCTGGCCCAGTTGCTGCTGGCTGCCGGCTTGCAGGGCACGGACCTGCCAGATCCCCCAGCCGCCGGCGGCAACGCCTGCGGCGCCAAGCAGCAAAGCGACCACTGCCAGGCCATTGCCACGCCGTGGCGCGGCGACCGGCGTTCCGACCGGCGCATCGAGCGCGGGCTGAGCTTCATCTTTAGGCAAGGCTGTTTCGCTCACGTATCCGTCCTTTGCGTATCAGAGAGTGGGAACGGGATTACTCCCTAACGCCACTAACAAAGCCGCAGCACTCGCGCCGCGACAATCCACAACTTTTTCTGCGCCCGCGGCCCGCGCCATCTCGTAGACACGCGCACTGGGCACGAACAACGGCAGCTGCGCCACCTCAGGCCAATCGGGGCCGGCCAGGGCCTGCAAGTGTAGAAAACCTTGCCCACTGCTGACCACCAGGCCGTTCAAGCGTTCCAACTGGATGCGTTGCGTCAATGCCCCTGCGTCGTAGGCCGGAAGAAAACGGCGATACAACTCCAAGTAGTCGACACTAACACCTCGCTCACGCAAACGCTCCGCGAGCAACTCCCGACCGCCCTCGCCGCGCAGGATCAACACCCTGGCACCCGGCACTGCGACAGCCTCGCGCAATGCCGGTAGTTGAAGCAAGGCCTCACTGTCGTCACCCGTTGGCGGATAGTGTACGTCCAGGCCATGATCGGCCAGTATCTGCGCGGTGGCGGCCCCCACGCTGAACCACAATAGCCGCGGCCAGGGCGCGGTCAATTGTTGCAAGGCAAGACGCGCAGCCGGTTTGCTCACCACGATCACCGCGCAATAACGCTGCAGCGCCGCAAAGACAGCCTGTTGTTCCGGCGTGACCGGCAAGGCTTTGATCTCCAGCAACGGCAGTTCGCTGCTGAATATGCCCGCATCGGCCAAGGTCGCCGCCAGGGCTGCCGACTCTTCGGCGGGCCGTGTCAGCAGCAATCGCCACTGGGTCACTGCGGGCCGGCCTCGCCATAGACTTTTTGCAGAATGGCGCCGGCGCCCTTGTCCAACAGTTCCTCCGCTACCTGAATGCCCAGGGCCGTGGCCTCGCGTTGCGGGCCGCGCACCTCGGCGGTCAGCAGCGTGCCGCCATCCGGGTCGCCTACCAGGCCACGCAACCACAGGTTTTCACCTTCAAGCACGGCATAGCAGGCGATCGGTACCTGGCAGCCACCGTTGAGGTGTTTGTTCAGGGCACGCTCGGCCGTGACGCGAACCTCGGTGTCTGCGTGATCAAGCGGCTTGAGCAGTGCGTGAATTTCGCTGTCGGCGGTGCGGCATTCAATGCCGACCGCGCCCTGCCCGCCAGCGGGCAAGCTGTCTTCGACGCTGATGGCGCGGGTGATGCGGTCTTCGAAGCCCAGGCGGATCAGGCCGGCGGCGGCGAGGATGATCGCGTCATACTCGCCCGCATCCAGTTTGGCCAGGCGCGTGTTGACGTTGCCGCGCAGGAAGCGGACCTGCAGGTCGGGACGACGGCTCAGCAACTGGGCCTGGCGACGCAGGCTCGAGGTGCCCACGATACTGCCCAGGGGCAGTTCATCCAGGGATGGGTAAGTGTTGGAAACAAAGGCGTCGCGTGGATCTTCGCGCTCGCAGATACAAAAAAGACCCAACCCTTGCGGGAAATCCATGGGCACGTCTTTCATCGAATGCACAGCGATGTCTGCTTCATTTTCCAGCAGCGCGGTTTCCAGCTCCTTGACGAAGAGGCCCTTGCCGCCAATCTTCGACAGCGGCGAGTCCAGCAGCTTGTCGCCGCGACTGACCATGGGCACCAGGGTCACCCTGAGACCAGGATGAGCCTGTTCAAGACGTGCTTTGACGTACTCGGCCTGCCATAAGGCCAGGGCGCTTTTACGGGTGGCGATGCGGATTTCGCGAGAAGACATGGATCAATCCGTACTGAATAGATACGGCAGATAATAACAGCTCAGGCAAATACGCTTTGATTTGAATCAGCAAGTGCGGGGCCTCCCTGGCCACGTCGCACCGGGATCGGGACTGCAGGGCTCGCCACCGCCCCGGGGCTAGAGCTGCTGCATCATCTTGCGCACGCCGGCGACATGGCGCCGACTGACGATCAAGGCATCGCCATTGAGCCCCTTCAGGAATAGCTGAAAGTGCCCAAGGGGCGTGCGTTGCAAGCGCTCGATTCGCTCGCGGGCCACCAGCGCATTGCGATGGATGCGCACGAAGCGATCGCCGAATTCATCCTCGAGGGCCTTGAGCGGCTCATCGAGCAGCACTTCACCCGCTTCGTGACGCAAGGTCACGTATTTATGGTCGGCAATAAAATAGACCACCTGACCGAGGGGAATCAACTCGATACCCTTGCGGGTCCGTGCGCTGATATGGCTGCGCGGGCCATTGCCACTCTGGGCGGCAGGCTGGGTCAGGGCTGCGAGCTGAGCGCGGCTGGGACGCTCAGCCTTCTTCAAGGCCTTGAGCAACGCGTCGCCAGCCACCGGCTTGACGAGAAAACTGACACCGCTGTCTTCCAGCGTCTGCGCAGAAAACTCTTCCTCCGCCGCGCACAGCACCACGGCCGGTGGCGATTCACGCTCGCTCAGGCGGGCAGCAACTTGCAGTCCATCGAGGACCGGCATGCGGATATCGAGCAACACCACATCCGGCTTGAGGCTGTCGATCAGCGTCAACGCTTCTTCGCCGCTGGTGGCGCTCGGCTCAAGGACGGTATAACCCTCGATCTCACTGACCAGACGGCTCAGTCGCTCGCGGGCTTGGGGTTCGTCATCAACGATCAGGACATTCATATAGCGCTGGATTCCTGCGTGAGTCTCGCACAAGGATAGCGTAGACAGGTGCGGTGACTGACGTCACAGCGATCCACGCTAAGACTGGCGCAAGCGGCAAAAAGTGCCCTTGGAGTGGCACCCAAATTTACCCGGACCTGTTCAATAGCGCCCAAGACCGGCCAACTTCGCGCATTGTCATAGGGTTTGCTGATACACAATCCGAATACCCCCGTTTTCAATGGATAGTCTGGGCTCTGACCGCATGACCCGACTTTGGTGCATTCACACACTCTCAGTCCAACTGTAGACGCTCGCTGAGACGATAATGCTCAATCGTCAAATATCGTTTCAATAAGGTCCTGTTCCCAGTCTCGTCCTGGATGCGGTCGGCGGCAAGGCACTTAGCCATCCTTTGTACAAATAAATTGCCGTCCACCCATAGCATCGCGTCCGCGAGCAACCCTGTTATTATCGGCGGCACACCTTCACGCCTCTTTTAAGCAGATCACGAGCGAATTCATGAGCACCGACAAGACCAACCAGTCCTGGGGCGGCCGCTTCAGTGAACCCGTCGACGCCTTCGTCGCGCGCTTCACCGCCTCCGTCAACTTCGACCAGCGCCTGTACCGCCACGACATCATGGGCTCCATCGCCCACGCCACCATGCTGGCCAAGGTCGGCGTGCTGACCGACGCCGAGCGCGACAGCATCATCGATGGCCTGACCACCATCCGGGGCGAGATCGAAGCCGGCACGTTCGACTGGCGCGTCGACCTGGAAGATGTGCACATGAACATCGAGGCACGCCTGACCGATCGCATCGGTGTGACCGGCAAGAAGTTGCACACCGGTCGCAGCCGTAACGACCAGGTGGCCACCGATATCCGCCTGTGGCTGCGCGATGAAATCGACCTGATCCTGGCGGAAATCACCCGCCTGCAGAAAGGTTTGCTGGAACAGGCCGAGCGCGAAGCGGACACCATCATGCCCGGCTTCACTCACCTGCAGACCGCTCAGCCCGTGACCTTCGGCCACCACCTGCTGGCCTGGTTCGAAATGCTCAGCCGCGATTACGAGCGCCTGGTCGATTGCCGCAAGCGCGCCAACCGCATGCCACTGGGCAGCGCCGCGCTGGCCGGCACCACCTACCCGATCGACCGCGAGTACACCGCGCAGTTGCTGGGCTTCGATGCCGTGGGCGGTAACTCCCTGGACGGCGTGTCGGACCGCGACTTCGCTATCGAATTCTGCGCCGCCGCCAGCATTGCGATGATGCACCTGTCGCGCTTTTCCGAAGAGCTGGTGCTGTGGACCAGCGCGCAATTCCAGTTCATCGACCTGCCGGACCGTTTCTGCACCGGCAGCTCGATCATGCCGCAAAAGAAAAACCCCGACGTCCCCGAACTGGTACGGGGCAAGAGCGGCCGCGTATTCGGCGCACTGATGGGCCTGCTGACCCTGATGAAAGGCCAACCGCTGGCCTACAACAAGGACAACCAGGAAGACAAGGAACCGCTGTTCGACGCCGCCGACACGCTGCGCGACTCATTGCGTGCGTTTGCCGACATGATTCCGGCGATCAAGCCCAAGCATGCGATCATGCGCGAGGCAGCCTTGCGTGGTTTCTCCACCGCGACCGACCTGGCCGACTATCTGGTGCGTCGTGGCCTGCCCTTCCGCGACTGCCATGAAATCGTTGGCCATGCCGTGAAGTACGGCGTGGACACCGGCAAGGATCTGGCGGAAATGAGCCTGGAAGAACTGCGCCAGTTCAGCGACCAGATCGAGCAGGACGTGTTTGCCGTGCTGACCCTGGAAGGCTCGGTGAATGCCCGTAATCACATCGGTGGCACTGCGCCGGCGCAGGTGAAGGCCGCAGTCGTGCGTGGCCAGGCACTGCTCGCCAGTCGCTAAAAAATGTGGGGGGGCGGTGCGACGATTCGACTTGCCCCCCGATGGCGGTGGGTCTGCCAGCACATGAGTTGCCTGACACTCTGCTATCGGGGCATAGGTATCTACACAACTTTGGCGTGACGCCGAACTTGTGGTGAGGGAGCTTTCCGGCAGCCTGCGACTATCTTACTGATACCCCACAAATCCAAATGTGGGAGGGGGCTTGCCCCCGATGGCGGCCTCGGGGCCGACCAGGATGTTGGATTGGGTTGAGTACATATCCGTTTCTGCGGTAACGGCTGCTAATGGTTCCGCTTTTACAGCGGCTCACTTTTGAAAAGCGCAAAAGTAAGCAAAACGCTCTTGCCCCACCACTCGGCACCTCGCTTAGGCTCGGTGTACCCGAACGAAGGCTTGAATCCGCGGGCCGCCGCAATGGGCCATCCCTGGCCCAGTGCGGCTAACCCGGCGTCCTGCCGGGTTACCCACGGATTCAAGCCTGCGTTCGGCCAGCGTGGTTTAACGGGGCGCCTAGGATCACAAGCAGATCAAGATCAAGATCAAGAGCGGCTCGCTTCGCATCGTGGTTACGGTTGGGTGCTACGGTGGTGTGTAGATACGTATGCTATCGGGGGGGAAGTGTCCTCCCACATCTGATTATTTCCTTGCTGCAATCATCGCCAGAAATCCCGGCATCGCCGTCAGCCTGTCCGCCTCGACCTTTTGCGCATTGGGCATCTCGTTCAAACGCCCCAGCAACGCCTTCGCCTGCGGCAACTGCGCCAGCAGGTCCAGCCCGAACAGTTTTTCGCCCACCCCACAGGCCAGATTCAAGCTGTACATGAAATACAGATCGGCAATCGTGAAGTGCTCTCCCGCCACATAGGGCGCGAACTTACCGTGCCGGCCTAACGTACCGACCCCCAGCAACAATTCAGCGCGGGATTTTTCCTTGATCGCCTCCGGCACCGTCATGCCAAAAAAGGCTTCGGCGAAGCACGCCCGCGCCGGCAATTCGATATACAGCTCGATTTCCCGGCACAACGCCAGCACCTGGGCACGCTGGAACGGATCGGCTGGCAGCAGCGCAGGCCCCTCCTGTGTCTGCTCGAGGTATTCGAGGATCACGCTGGTTTCGTTGATGAAGCCTTGCTCGACACCCAGCACGGGCACTTTGCCTCGTGGGCTCACCGCCAGGGCTTCAGGCGTTTGTCCCGCGTAAAAAGGCACCTCTTCGAAAGGCAGCCCTTTCTCCAGCAGCGCCAGCTTGACCATGTTGTAGTAGTTACTGACTGAAAATCCATAAAGCTTGAGCATCGCAAAGCCTCCAGGCCGGGTGCGGGGTTGGCTGCAAGCGTTATAGACGCTGAGGCTGGGCCTTGCCAGCAGCATCAGCGGCCTGAATGGCGTTAGACTGGCGCCCTTTCCTTGAGGAGCCTGCCATGAGCGAGCCGACCGATATCGACAATGACGAAGAAGAATTCACCGAAAGCACGCTGATCCAGGCCATCGAGAACCAGATCGAAAGCGACAACCCACCGGCGGCCAAGGCCACGTTCAACAAGCTGACACTGGTAGGTTATGAGCGAGAAGAGATCCTGAATCTCATGGCCCACGTGCTGGCATTCGAGATTGACGCGATGCTGGATGAGGACCGCGCCTTTGATACCCAATGGTATGAAACCGCGCTGCGGGCACTGCCCGAGCTGCCGCCTGAAAAGTAATAATCCAGCCGCGCGGCAACACGCTGGACAGTTCGGCAAAGTGCGTTCACCTTATGGCCTGCTAGCCTCTAATAAATTTTAGAAAGTCTGGAGTCCTTATGTCGTATACCCCTGAGTTGGTTGCCGAACTGGAAATCCTTGTACTCTTCCCCCTGGACAGCACCAAGGAGGGTCTGAAAGTCCATCAGACCGCCGCTCCCACTGCCGTTGCCGCTGCCAGGCGCCTCCACGCCAAAGGGCTTATCGACCAACCGGACGGAGGCTACCTGACCAGCCTTGGCCGGGACGCCGCCGAGCAAGCCCAGACCCTGCTGACTATCTTGACCACCGCCTCCACCAAAGAAGCCGCCTGACCCCTGATCCCCGCCCATGGAGTCCGCCCTCTGCGGATTCCACGGGCGTTGCTGCGCAGCTCACAAAATTCTGCCGCCAACCTCCATTTCCTCTAAAACTCCTACGCTACTGTCTGTAAACTCCTACACGGCCGCCCACGTCGGGCCCTGCGAGCCACCGAGTTCGACATGACCCGCACCCATGAAATCCGCCCCGACCTGGACGAAGGCATCGACCGCAAGGTGCTGGCCCAATTGCGTGCGCGTTTCATGGCACTCAATGAGGGCCGTATGGCCCGGGCGGTCGAGGGGCTGACGCCGCGCCAGCAAAGCGTGCTGACGCTGTTGCCGCTGTTTTTCCACGTCAATCACCCTTTACTGCCAGGCTATGTATCCAGTGGCACGCCGGCCGGGCTGTCAAATTTCGAACCCGATGCCCAGGCCCTGGCTGAAGCCCAGCGCCTGACGCGCTCGTTCTCCTACAAGGCACGTCGCGGCAACCCGCCAACGCCGATCCACGGCCTGTTCCTGATGGGCAGCCTGGGTACGTTGGCCCAGGCGGATCAGAGCGATATGGACGTGTGGGTCTGCCATGCGCCCGACCTGAATGACGACGAGTTGGCCGAGCTGCGCAAAAAGTGTCAGTTGTTGGAAGCCTGGGCCCAGACCATGGGCGCCGAAGCCCATTTCTTTCTGATCGAACCGACGCGCTTTGTGCTCGGTGATCGGGACACGCAACTGAGCTCCGACGATTGCGGCACCACTCAGCACTATCTGCTGCTGGATGAGTTCTACCGCACGGCCATCTGGCTGGCCGGGCGCACGCCGATCTGGTGGCTGGTGCCAGTGTATGAAGAAAGCCGCTACACCGAGTTCACCCATACGCTGATTTCCAAACGTTTCATCCGCGCCGACGAAACTCTGGATCTGGGCCATTTGGCGCACATTCCTCCGGGGGAGTTCATCGGTGCCGGGCTGTGGCAATTGTTCAAGGGTATCGAATCGCCCTATAAATCGGTGCTCAAGCTGCTGCTGACCGAGGTCTACGCCAGCGAGCATCCCGATGTGCAGTGCCTGAGCCTGCGCTTCAAGCGCGCGGTGTTTGCCAATCAGATGGATCTGGATGAGCTGGACCCCTACATCGTGGTCTACCGCCGCATCGAGGAATACCTCAAGGCCCGCAATGAACCGGAACGCCTGGAACTGGTACGGCGCAGCCTGTACCTGAAGGTCAACCGCAAGCTCAGCGCCGGCCAGCGCACCGCCAGTTGGCAACGACTGCTGCTGGAACGCCTGGCCCATGAATGGAACTGGGACCCGCGCCAACTGGCCCTGCTGGACAGCCGCAGCCAATGGAAAGTGCGTCAGGTCGCCTCCGAGCGCCGCGCCCTGGTCAACGAGCTGAACTACAGTTATCGCTTCCTCACCCAGTTCGCCCGCACTGAACAGACCGTCAGCCTGATCAACCGGCGCGACCTCAATGTGCTGGGCCGTCGCTTGTATGCGGCCTTTGAACGCAAGGCCGGCAAGGTGGAGTTCATCAATCCCGGAATTGCCCCGGACCTGGCCGAAGACACCTTGACCCTGGTGCACGCACCCAACCGCAAGGAGCCGGGGCAGCACCATTGGGGCCTGTACAACGGCAACCTCACGGCCCTGGAATGGGAGCACTTCGCGCCCATCAAGCGCAGCCGCGACCTGCTGGAAATGCTGACCTGGTGCCATCGCAACGGTGTGATCGACAGCAGCACGCGCCTGGCGCTGCACCCGGGCGTCAGCGACATGACCGAGTTCGAGCTGTTCAACCTGCTGGGCAGCCTGCAACAGACCATCGCCCTGCCCATGGTCAGCGTCGATGAAACTCGCCTGTTACGTTCAGCGGTGCCGGAAGAAGTGCTGTTGCTGATCAACGTCGGCGTCGACCCGCTCAAGCATCACCGCGACCTGAATATTCTGATGACCACCGAGCGTACCGACTCGCTGAGTTATGCCGGCGTACGTGAGAATCTGGTACTGACCCTGGACCAGGTCACCCTCAATAGCTGGAACGAGGTGATGGTCAGCCGCTACGACGGGCCCCATGCGCTGCTCGACTGTCTGCGCGACTACCTCAACCAACTGCCGCCGGATCATTTGCCCCGGTTGCGGGTGCGCTGCTTCTGTCACAACCGGGCACAGTTCATTGCCCAGCGCGTGGAAGAAGTATTCGACACGGCGCAGAACCTGCTGCTCGGCCAGGGCAATCACCGCTACCTGCTCCAGGTGCAGCAGCACTATCACGTCATGGAATTGATCCCCGGCCAAGCCACCCATGTACCGCTGCCGACCCAGGATGCCTTGATCGCCTACCTCAGTGAAGAGCTGGCCAGCTACAGCCCGTGGCACCTGGACGCCATGGCCCTGGAAGACCACGACCTGGCGCTGCTGCTGCCCATGGGTGCAGCCGATTGCATACAGGTGTTCTACCGAGTCAATGAAGGTTTCGCCGAGCTGTACGTACTCGACGAATTCAATGCCCTTTGGCAGCAGCGCTTGCCGTTCCATGATGAACAAAGCCTGTTGGCACCGCTGCAGCGTTTCCTGCTCTCGATCATCTATCGCCGCGAAGCGCTGTCACCTCTGGACACACAACAACCGCTAGGCGAAGTCCAAATCTCGTATTACCAACTGCTGCCGTCGGGCAACGCCCGCGCTCGTCTTGTCGAACCAAGGCCGGCTCCGCAAAACCCCGCCAACAAGCCGTTTTATGACGTGCAAGCGATTATCGCCAAGGCTGCGCCCGGCCAGGTGGGTATTACGCTGTACTGCAATCAGCGGGAATTTTCCGAATTGGAGTTTGGCGACCAGCTGTTTACGGTGGTCGCCCGGGAAATCGTCGGGCGGCGCCGGGAACCCGAGCGTTACCGTTGCTACATCACCGATCTGGATCTGTCGGGTCTGCTTGGCGACGTGCAAAGCCCGAGCAATCTGTACCTGCGCTACAAGGCCGAGCTTGAGCTGGCGCTCAATCAAGCACTGGACCAGATTTAAAGAGGAAAAGCGCCGCCGTCCTTGGGCTGGCCTTCGACACTCAGCAGCTCAAGCTTGAGGGTCTTGCCGCCCGGTGCAGGCCAGTCAATATGCTGGCCCACTTGCAGGCCGAGCAACGCGCTGCCCACCGGTGCCAGGATCGAGATCTTGCCTTCATCGGCGTTCGCGTCCTTCGGGTAAACCAGGGTCAGGTGGTAATCCTTGCCGCTGCCTTGCTCGCGGCAATGCACGCTGGAGTTCATGGTCACGACACTTGCAGGCACTTCATCGTGGCCAACCACTTCTTCGGCGCGGTCGAGTTCGTGCTGCAACGCTTCAACACCGGGAAACTCGTCGCCCAGGCGGTCGATCAGTTGCTCCAGGCGCTGCACGTCAAGACGGGTGAGAATGATGGACGGTGCGGTGGTCATGATTCAGGCAGACTCCTTTTTTCTGCACAAAAAAGCAAAACCCCGCCAGGAAAAGGCGGGGTTCTCACGGGCCTCGATGAGTTGAGGCGTAACCGGACACTACCACAGCGTCACAAATAAACAAGACGACCTCAGACGCGGCCCCGTCGCTGCTCGGCCTCGGCACAGATCACTCGGCGCCGCTCATCATCGGCAGAGCGCCATTCGCGGATATCTTCCACATGGCGGAAACAACCGAGGCAGACTTTCTGCTCGTCCAGGCGACACAAACTGATACAAGGTGACGGCACCGCCGGGCTGACATTGCTGAACAGCGGCTTGGGCGGGCGCGTGAGTGCAGGCTGACTCACGGTCAAATCTCGTCGAAATCCAGCTCGGCGCCGGATTGTTCCAGAACCAGACGCGCCAGCATCTCGCTGAGCAGCTCATCGCTGCTATCGCATTGCCAATTGTTGTCTTCTTCGTTGTAGTCGAAGTGAAAACCACCGGAACGTGCCGCCAGCCACAACTGCCGCAACGGTTCCTGACGGCTGAAGATCAACTGAGTGCCGTTTTCGAACTTGACCGTCAGCACGCCGGCCGAGTTTTCCAGGTCCACGTCCAAACCGCTGTCGTCGAAAATATCTTCCAGCGCCTGCTGGGTCGCATCCACCAGGTCGTGAAAACGGGCTTCGGTCAAACTCATTGTGGCAACCTCGAAAGTGTCTGGTTCTGCTCAAGCGCCGCACGATACGGACGCGCCCCGCCGATTGCAAAGGATACCGATTTCATCACAGATGGCGGTACGAAATATCCTCAACCAGCGTAGCCCGCTTCCGGACTATCTCGGCAAACCCCCGCCGGACGGGTATTCCAGCGCATAGGCAAGCTGGCGGGTGGTCGGTATACTCGGGCGCAATTAATGCATATTCAAGGATTTCGCCATGAAGCGCCTGATCTCTTCCCTTGCTGCGCTCGTCGCGGTTGCTTGCCTCGTCAGTGCCTGTGGTCAGAAAGGACCGCTGTACCTGCCTGACGACAGCAAAGACCCGAACGAACAGGCGCAGTCGTCGCAAAAGCCGTCCAAAGCGCACAAGCACGACACTTACTAAGGGATCCCCATGGACGCTTTTAACTACCGGGACGGCGAGCTGTTCGCGGAAGGCGTGGCGCTGTCCGCGATTGCCCAGCGCTTTGGTACCCCGACCTATGTGTATTCGCGCGCCCATATCGAAGCGCAATACCGCTCGTTCACCGACTCGCTCGAAGGCGTGCCGCATCTGGTGTGCTACGCGGTCAAAGCCAACTCCAACCTGGGCGTGCTCAATGTCCTGGCGCGCCTTGGCGCCGGTTTCGACATTGTGTCCCGTGGCGAGCTGGAACGGGTGTTAGCCGCTGGCGGCCAGGCCGACAAGATCGTGTTCTCCGGCGTCGGCAAGAGCCGCGAAGACATGCGTCGCGCCCTGGAAGTGGGCGTGCATTGCTTCAACATCGAGTCCACCGACGAACTGGAGCGCCTGCAGGTCGTGGCCGCCGAGATGGGCGTTCGCGCGCCGATCTCCCTGCGCGTCAACCCGGACGTCGACGCCGGCACTCACCCGTACATTTCCACCGGTCTCAAAGAGAACAAGTTCGGCATCGCCATCGCCGACGCCGAAGACGTGTACATCCGCGCCGCGCAATTGCCGAACCTGGACGTGCTGGGCGTCGATTGCCATATCGGCTCGCAACTGACCACCCTGCCGCCGTTCCTGGATGCCCTCGACCGCCTGCTGGCGCTGATCGACCGCCTGGGCGACTGCGGCATCTACCTGCATCACATCGATCTCGGTGGGGGTGTGGGCGTGCGTTATCGCGATGAAGAGCCGCCGCTGATTGCCGACTACATCAAGGCCGTGCGCGAGCGTATCGAAGGGCGCGACCTGACGCTGATGTTCGAGCCGGGCCGCTATATCGTCGCCAACGCCGGCGTGCTGCTGACCCAGGTCGAGTACCTCAAGCACACCGAGCACAAGGACTTCGCCATCGTCGACGCGGCGATGAACGACCTGATCCGCCCGGCGCTGTACCAGGCCTGGATGAACGTCACGGCAGTGACGCCGCGCCACAGCCAGGCGCGCGCGTACGACATTGTCGGCCCGATCTGTGAGACCGGCGACTTCCTGGCCAAGGATCGTCAACTGGCCCTGGAAGAAGGTGACCTGCTGGCCGTGCATTCGGCCGGTGCCTATGGGTTTGTCATGAGTTCCAACTACAACACTCGCGGCCGCGCCGCAGAGGTGCTGGTGGACGGTGATCAAGCGTTTGAAGTGCGTCGCCGCGAGACGGTAGCCGAGTTGTATGCTGGCGAAAGCCCGCTGCCGGAGTAAGCCATGCTGCTGCGTTTTACCAAGATGCACGGGCTGGGCAATGACTTCATGGTTCTCGACCTGGTCAGCCAGCACGCGCACATCCTGCCCAAGCACGCCAAACAATGGGGCGACCGCCATACCGGTATCGGCTTCGACCAACTGCTGCTGGTGGAAGCGCCGACCAACCCGGAGGTGGACTTCCGTTATCGGATCTTCAACTCCGACGGCTCCGAAGTGGAACAGTGCGGCAACGGTGCGCGCTGCTTCGCGCGCTTTGTGCTGGACAAGCGTTTGACCGCCAAGCGCCAGATTCGCGTCGAAACCAAGGGCGGCGTGATCGAACTGGATGTGCGCAGTGACGGCCAGATCAGCGTCAACATGGGCGCGCCACGCCTGGTGCCGGCGGACATTCCGTTCCAGGCGCCCGAGCAGGCCCTCAGTTATGCGCTGGACGTGGACGGCAACACGGTCGATATCGCCGCTGTGTCCATGGGCAACCCCCATGCGGTGCTGCGCGTCAACGACATCAACAATGCTCCCGTGCACGAACTGGGGCCGAAGATCGAACATCACCCGCGCTTTCCGGCGCGGGTCAACGTGGGCTTCCTGCAGGTGATCGACCGTTCCCGCGCGCAATTGCGTGTGTGGGAACGCGGCGCCGGCGAAACCCAGGCCTGCGGCACCGGCGCCTGCGCCGCTGCCGTGGCCGCGATCAGCCAGGGGTGGATGGATTCGCCGCTGCTGATCGACCTGCCGGGTGGACGCTTGTCCATCGAATGGGCAGGCCCCGGCCACCCGGTGATGATGACCGGGCCGGCCACGCGTGTATACGAAGGACAGGTCCGTCTATGAGTGAGCCAAGCCAATGACCGATAAGCCTCAAGTACCCGCCCCCGTCACCTCAAGTGAAAGCCTGGAGGCCGCTGCGGTTGCGGCGTACCTTGAGGCTCATCCGGACTTCTTCGTCGAGCACGAAGAATTGCTCCCGGCCTTGCGCATCCCTCACCAACGCGGCGATACCGTGTCGTTGGTGGAGCGGCAGATGAAGATCCTGCGCGAGCGCAATATCGAAATGCGCCACCGCCTTTCGCACCTGATGGACGTCGCTCGCGACAATGATCGCCTGTTCGAAAAGACCCGTCGCCTGATCCTGACTTTGATGGACGCCGCCAGCCTGGAAGAAACCGTGATGGCAGTGGAAGACAGCCTGCGCCAGGACTTCCAGGTGCCATTTGTCAGCCTCATCCTGTTCAGCGACAACCCGATGCCGGTGGGTCGCTGGGTCAGCGGTGGCGAAGCACAGACCGCTATCGGCGGCCTGCTTTCGGAAGGCAAGACCATCAGCGGTACGCTGCGCGAGCATGAACTGGATTTCCTGTTCGGCGCCGAACAGCGCAAACAGATCTGCTCTACCGCCGTGGTTGCCCTCAGCCACCAAGGCCTGCACGGCGTACTGGCCATCGCCAGCCGTGATCCGGCGCACTATAAAAGCTCGGTGGGCACCCTGTTCCTGACCTATATCGCCGAAGTGCTGGGCCGCGTCCTGCCGCGTTTCACCACTGCCCTGCGCGCGGTGCGCTAGCCATGGAACGGCAACTGGACGCTTACTGCGCTCACCTGCGCAACGAGCGCCAGGTGTCGCCTCATACCCTGCAAGCCTACCGGCGGGACTTGAACAAGGTCCTGGCCTATTGCGAAAAACAGCAGGTTGCCAGCTGGAAAGCCCTGGATATCCAGGGCCTGCGCAGCCTGGTCGCACGGCTGCACCAGCAAGGCCAGTCCTCGCGCAGCCTGTCGCGCCTGCTGTCAGCGGTGCGCGGCCTCTATCACTACCTCAACCGCGAGGGCCTGTGCGACCACGACCCGGCCAACGGCCTGTCGCCGCCCAAAGGCGAGCGACGCCTGCCCAAGACCCTGGACACCGACCGCGCCCTGCAACTGCTGGATGGCGCAATCGAGGATGACTTCCTTGCCCATCGCGACCAGGCGATCCTCGAACTGTTCTACTCCTCGGGCCTGCGCCTGTCGGAGCTGACCGGACTGAATCTTGAGCAACTGGACCTGGCCGATGGGCTGGTGCAGGTGCTGGGTAAAGGCAGCAAGACGCGCGTGCTGCCCGTCGGCAGGAAGGCTCGCGAAGCCCTGCAGCTGTGGCTGCCGTTACGGGCGCTGGCCAATCCGAAAGACGACGCGGTATTCATCAGCCAACAAGGTCGACGCCTGGGGCCACGGGCCATTCAGCTGCGCGTGAAGGCCGCCGGCGAACGTGAACTGGGGCAAAACCTGCACCCGCATATGCTCAGGCACTCTTTTGCCAGCCATATGCTGGAGTCATCCCAGGACCTGCGCGCGGTCCAGGAGCTGCTCGGCCACGCCGATATCAAGACCACGCAAATCTACACCCACCTCGACTTCCAGCACCTGGCAACGGTGTACGACAGCGCCCATCCACGGGCCAAACGCATCAAGGGCGGCGACTCATGAGCATCAAGCTGATCACCTTCGACCTGGACGACACGCTCTGGGACAACGTACCTGTCATCATCAGTGCCGAAGCGTCAATGCGCGAGTGGTTGGCGGTCAACGCATCCAAGGTCGGCGACTTGCCCCTGGAGCATTTCGTCAGCCTGCGCCAACAGGTACTGCAGCGTCATCCTGAACTCAAACACCGCATCAGCGTCCTGCGCCATCGCGTATTGCTGCATGCGTTCGAAGAGGCCGGCTATCCGCAGCCCGAAGCGACCGAGATGGCCGATGTGTGTTTTGAGGCGTTCATTCATGCACGGCACCAGCTCACGGTCTTTCCCGAAGCCGAACCCATGCTCAAAGCGCTACGCCAGCACTTCCTCCTGGGGGTGATCACCAACGGCAATGCCGACGTACAACGCGTAGGCCTGGCCGACTACTTCCACTTTGCCCTGCGCGCTGAAGACATCGGTATCGCCAAGCCGGATGCGCGGTTGTTTGAAGAAGCGTTGCAGCGCGGCGGCGTGGACGCCAGTGCGGCGGTGCATGTGGGCGATCATCCCGGGGATGACATCGCCGGCGCGCAGCAGGCGGGGTTACGGGCGGTGTGGTTTAACCCGACAGGCAAGGCGTGGGAAGCGCCAAAGCGTCCGGATGCAGAGATTCGCAGCCTGACGGAGTTGCCGGCATTGCTGCGCGGTTGGCAGTAACACTGGAGATCCCAATGTGGGAGGGGGCTTGCCCCCGATTGCGCTGGATCAGCTAATACATCTGGTGGCTGACACACTGCTATCGGGGGCAAGCCCCCTCCCACATTGGGATCACCACAAGGGCTTGAACAAATCACCAGGCATGAAAAAACCCGCAGCGACGGCGGGCTTCTTCTTACAAGCAGTCAGCTGACCTCAGATGGGACGGCTGCCGTACTTGTTATCCGGCTTCTTCGGTGGATCCGCAACCACATTGGGCTCGACCTCGACCACTTTGCCGCCTTTGGCGAGGAATTCTTCCATCGCTCGGGCCAGGGCATCGCGCTCTTTGTTCTTGGCCTCAACGCTGGGCAGCTCGTCTACCGAAACAGCAGCCTTGGCCTTGCCTTTGGCCTTGGGAGTGGCATCGTCGGCAGCACTGTCATCGAGGTCTTCAGCAACGTCATCAGCCGCCACTTCAAGACTGTCTTCAGTGTCCTCTTCGTCACCTACTTCAAGGTCGTCGTTTTCCAGATCATCGTCGCTCATGTTCTACCTCATGACTTGCGAAAAGCAGATTAGTTATAGCCCAGCTTCATCCTCTGTCGAGGTCGCCGGAAAAAAATCAACATCCACTGGATCACCAGTGGCTTATGCCCCTTCACCGTGCAAGGTGGCGAGGACTTTACGAGCACCGCCGTGATCACGGTGCTCGCCCAGATAAACACCTTGCCAGGTCCCCATCGCCAAGCGGCCGGCCTTCACCGGCAAACTCAGCTGGCAGCCCAGGAGACTGGCCTTGAAGTGCGCCGGCAGATCATCCGGACCTTCGTCGTTGTGTTCGAATCCCGCCTGGCCTTGCGGCATCAGCAGATTGAAAAAACGTTCGAAGTCACGGCGCACCGCCGGATCGGCATTCTCGTTGACCGTCAACGAGGCCGAGGTGTGCTGCAGCCACAGATGCAACAGGCCCACGCGACAGGCCTTCAATTCAGGCAAGCCGGCGAGCAACTCGTCGGTCACCAGGTGAAAGCCCCGGGGCTTGGCCCGCAGCGTAATCAGGGTCTGTTGCCACATACAGTTCTCCGCCCATCGGCGCGCATTCTAGCGCGCTCTGGAAAAAAACAAAGTGCCGAATACGCCCACATGCCTGTAAGACATTCGCACCCATGAAAGTGCCGTGTGGATCGCACCACAAAGTCGATGGAAAACCCATGCAACTTATAGTCAAAGACAAACGCCAGGCAAAAAAATGCCCGGCAAGCCGGGCATCTTTTTTTCGTGTATTTACAAGTTGTAACCGCGCTCGTTGTGTTGCGCCAGGTCGAGGCCGACCGCCTCTTCCTCTTCAGTGACGCGCAGGCCCATGACCATGTCCAGTACCTTGAGAATGACGTAGGTGACAATCGCCGTGTAGATCACGGTGAAGCCGACCCCTTTGCACTGGATCCAGACCTGTGCAGCGATGTCGGTGGTAGCGGCATTGAAGCCACCCATCGATGGAGCCGCGAACACGCCGGTCAGGATCGCGCCGAGGATACCGCCGATACCGTGCACGCCGAAGGCGTCCAGGGAATCGTCGTATCCCAGCTTGCGTTTGAGAGTAGTGGCGCAGAAGAAGCACACCACACCCGCTGCCAGGCCGATGACCAGAGCCCCCATCGGGCCCACGGTGCCGGCAGCTGGAGTGATTGCGACCAGGCCGGCCACCACGCCCGAGGCGATACCCAGTGCGCTGGGCTTACCGTGGGTGATCCACTCGGCGAACATCCATCCCAGCGCAGCGGCAGCGGTGGCGATCTGGGTGACCAGCATTGCCATACCGGCCGTGCCGTTGGCTGCGGCAGCGGAACCGGCGTTGAAGCCGAACCAGCCGATCCACAGCATGGCCGCGCCGATCAGGGTGTAACCCAGGTTGTGCGGCGCCATCGGGGTGGTCGGGAAGCCTTTGCGCTTGCCGAGCACGATGCACGCCACCAGGCCAGCCACACCGGCGTTGATGTGCACCACGGTGCCACCGGCGAAATCCAGCACGCCCCAGTCCCACATCAGGCCGCCGTTGCCGCTCCAGACCATGTGCGCAATCGGCGCATAGACCAGGGTGAACCAGATGGCCATGAAGATCAGCATCGCGGAAAACTTCATGCGCTCGGCGAATGCACCGACGATCAGCGCCGGAGTGATGATGGCAAAGGTCATCTGGAAGGTGATGAACACCGCTTCCGGGAACAGCGCCGCAGGCCCGGTGATGCTGGCCGGAGTGACGCCCGCCAGGAATGCCTTGCCCATGCCGCCGAAGAAGGAGTTGAAGTTGACGACGCCCTGTTCCATACCGGTGGTATCGAACGCAATGCTGTAGCCGTAGACAACCCACAGGATGCTGATCAGGCCAGTGATGGCGAAGCACTGCATCATCACCGACAGGATATTTTTGGAGCGGACCATACCGCCGTAGAACAGCGCCAGGCCAGGAATGGTCATGAACAGCACCAGTGCGGTGGCGGTCAGCATCCAGGCAGTATCGCCGGAATTGAGGACTGGAGCCGCCACTTCGTCCGCCGCCAGTGCAAGGCTTGGCATTACGATGGACAACAGGGCTCCGAGCCCTGCGAATTTACGCAGAGTCATAGTGTTTTTCTCCTGGGGCGTTGGGGTTTGGCGGCTTAGATTGCGTCGGTATCGGTTTCGCCGGTACGGATGCGGATAGCCTGTTCCAGATTGACCACGAAGATCTTGCCGTCACCGATCTTGCCGGTGTTGGCGGCCTTGGTTATCGCCTCGATAACCCGGTCAAGATCCTTGTCGTCAATGGCGACATCAATCTTCACCTTCGGCAGGAAATCGACCACGTATTCCGCGCCGCGATACAGCTCGGTATGACCCTTCTGCCGACCGAAGCCCTTGACCTCAGTAACGGTAATGCCCTGCACGCCGATCTCGGACAGTGACTCGCGTACGTCGTCCAACTTGAACGGCTTGATGATGGCAGTGACTAGCTTCATGAAAACTCTCTCCCGAATTGGTGGACTTGCCCCAGGAAAACAAACCCGTCTCAAGTCTAAGCGCAGTGCCTGGCTTTGTAACGCATCGTCGCCTGCGTATTACCGTGGCGACGCCAGCGAACCACTGGTGACGAAACCTGTACCCCTGATCCGTCGGCGCACTGCATTCGTCACAGCGACTGCATCAGTGCATGGGTCATGATCGTCTAAGCAGAAACCTTGCCAGCTCCGTAAAAATCACTGAAATCAGTCCGTTGTCCCCTTATGCCCACCCGCGGGGCGTTTCGGCAGCGGCAACGCGCATCAAAACAGTGCGCGACCGCCCATCCCCATGCGCGAAAAGCGTGCGCGTCAGGGGCGTGAAATGACTATAGACGCTGCGTGATACACTGCCGGCCAACTGTTTTCCGGAATATTTCCCATGCTCGCGCCCAAAGACTTCCTCGACGCCCTGAGCGGCCACGCCTCTCGCCTGTTCAGCGGCGACACCCCGCTGCCCCGCAACGAAATCGAAAGCCAGTTCAAGGCATTGCTGCAAAGTGGCTTCAGCAAGCTCGATCTGGTCAGCCGTGAAGAATTCGACAGCCAGATGGTGGTATTGGCCCGCACCCGTGCACGGCTGGAGAGCCTGGAAGCGAAGGTGGCGGAACTGGAAGCGCGGCTGACGCCCCCATCGGCCGAATAAACCCGATGAGTGTGAGAGGGAGCAAGCCCTGATGCCGCCCTCTGTAGGAGCGAGCTTGCTCGCGAAAAACTCATAGGCACCGCGTTCATTCAGGAAGCACGCGTTATCGTTGACGTTTTTCGCGAGCAAGCTCGCTCCTACAAAAAGCCTTAGCATCAGGGCTTGCCCCCTTCCTCACTTCGTGGCCTGGATACGTTCTGTAAAACCTCCCCGCCATCCTTATTCCCACCTCGTCTACCCTTGAAGAACCCGCAGGAAGCGGCCTCCTATTCAAGGATCGAGCATGTCCCTCGCCATCGTCCACAGCCGCGCCCAGGTCGGCGTCGAAGCCCCCGCCGTCACTGTCGAAGTGCACATGGCCAATGGGTTGCCGTCACTTACGCTGGTGGGTTTGCCGGAAACTGCGGTAAAGGAAAGCAAGGACCGCGTACGCAGCGCCATTCTCAACTCGGCCCTGCAATACCCGGCGCGGCGTATCACGCTCAACCTCGCGCCCGCCGACCTGCCCAAGGACGGCGGGCGTTTTGATCTGGCGATTGCCCTGGGGATCCTGGCGGCCAGCGTGCAGGTGCCGGCGTTGATGCTCGATGAGGTTGAGTGCCTGGGAGAGTTGGCGCTGTCCGGCGAAGTACGTGCGGTGAAAGGCGTGTTGCCGGCCGCTTTGGCGGCGCGCAAAGCCGGACGCACCTTGATAGTGCCCAGGGCAAACGCTGAGGAGGCGTGCCTGGCGTCAGGGTTGACGGTGATTGCAGTGGATCACTTGCTACAGGTGGTGGCGCATTTGAATGGGCATGTGCCGATCGAGCCCTACCGGTCGGATGGCTTGCTGTATCTGAACAAACCTTACCCGGACCTCAGCGAAGTCCAGGGCCAAATGGCTGCCAAGCGAGCCTTGCTGATCGCGGCGGCAGGCGCGCATAACCTGCTTCTTTAAAGGTAGCATTGGACCCATTTTTCCTAAGACTATAGTAGTGGCCTATGGACATTCCTTTTCGCCGGGATTAGGTTGAGACCGAGGAAGCTCGTTTCCGAAGCTGGTCGAAACTTGGACACACTTATACAACAAGGAAAGTTTTATGGTTCAGCAAGTGGCTCAAAGGCGTAAAATAGAACACTTAATTCATTTTACCCGAGTATCTAATCTAACTAGCATTCTTACGAACGGGATAATTCCACGTTCCACACTGCGAAACAACCACATTCAGTTTTTACATAATGACGACCATCGATTTGATGATCGTGAAGACAGGACTTGTCTGTCTATTACTTCTCCAAATTACAAAATGTTTTACCCTATGAGGTTGAACTATCCGGCAGATGATTGGGCTGTAATTAGGTTAAGCCCAAACATTCTATGGGAACTCGATTGCTTATTCACTGAGACAAACGCTGCTACGAGATACATAAAAGATACACCTGATAACGAGTTACGAGGTGCCGTAGCGCTCGAAAAATTATTCGCGGGCGAGGAGATGAGGCAACAATTACAACTGAATAGTTACGACACTACTGACGTGCAGGCGGAAGTCATGGTTTCTGGTATAATACCGCCAAACTACATTACTGATTTGAACTTTACTTCTAAAAACAAGATCAAAGATTTGGTTGCACTACAGGCAATGGCTGGAGCTTTTCCTCAGTTTCCATGGAAAATTCGAGCACAGTATTTCTATCAGAGGTGACTATGGCTGAAAGACCCGTATTTATACCAGTGACGAATTCCGAATATCTCGTCAAAACCACCTTTATAACTTTTGACTGGTTTCCGGGGTTTTCAGTTGCACAAAAGCAAAGAAGCATCACTTCTTTGCACCAAAATATCTCAAAAACACTCAATATTGACAATATCCTAGAAATATCCTCCAAGTCGCTCACTGAGGAAGGTGTAAATGCTAGTGCATTCAATTTAATGATTGAAACAAAAAAGTATAATAGAAAGTTTAGTGTCGAATGTGCATTTCAAGCAAGTAAAGTTTTCGAACATGGCGGCCCATTTGTTGACATCTTGGATAAAACGTCCAGAGAAGCCAAAAAAGACGAGCGCTTAAAAACTAGCGGCCGTCTTAGCGAATTTAGGTTTTATCAAAAAATCTGGCCTCTTGAACCGAAGACGCTATTTTATGACTGGCTATATATAAACGCCCTTAGCAACAACGAGACTATTGCGAGCAGTATACTTCAACATGAATGCTTTACGGATATCGAATTCAATCACGAGCGCTCTATTAACTGCCAAGCATATTCAGCAGCGCTGTACGTATCTCTATCAAAAAAAGGTTTACTTGAAGAGGCTTTGAAATCTCCTTCGAACTATACGGAGATTATAAACAGCTACAAAATAGATGGCGCATACGACAACATTTCGAATAAGCAAAGACTTTTATAACTTTTCGCTTGGAATTTTTTCATCTTGCTATGATCTATTTCAGGTAACCGGGGCATGCCGAGGCGAGGACCACCATGAGCGACGAAGAATTTATCAAACGTATTGAGTTTCTTGAAACAGCTATCTTAAAGCATCCTGATAACATTGAGCTTATCATTAAGCATGCAGATCTGATCGCTCTGAAGGTGAAGTGCGACATAGAACTTCAGAAAGAGAATACAGAAAAAAGCATTAAGCTCGCTGAAATTGAAGCACGCCGACAGTCGACCGAGCATACAAATAATACGAACTTCAATATAAATGCCAACAATAACAGCGCAGCCACGCACCAAAATTACAACAACAACTGGTTCGGCATGCAAATGCACTCTTTGACTCAAAACGCGGGCATGGCAAACCATTTCATTTCAAATTGCCAAAACATTATGCCGTACATTACTAACTACACGCCCGTAGCTTTTGACCACAACCAAAATGCCAACCCATTACTAGGCATCGACAAGAAAGATTAATATTCTAACCACTACCTTATAAGTCGATGCCATACGTATGCAGGCCGAGTTCTCATAAGTTGATATTCGCGTACAGCAGGAATAGCCTCCACGGCTCCGGCGGCGGCCGACAGGAGCAACGAAGTCATAAGTGGCGCGACAGAGCCAGTGCTTATCGCAAGTCCTATCCCACAAAATGAAGCTAATGTTCCCTTAGCTAACCCCGAACTGATCTGCCCTATCGCACTGCGAACCTGATCAACCTGAGGCATAACCTCACTGTGGAAAAGAGCTTTGCATTTGCGATCAAACTGTTCAGGGCTTACCCCGTTCAATTCCTGACTGACTGAGATCAACGATCCGTTGAACCTATCAAAAGCGTGCGAATATTTGTCTCGAAGTTCTATTATTGTGTTGGGTGATTCGATGCTAACAAACTGCTCATTAACATTGAAAAATCTTACACAGGGAGAAATGACCTCTGCACTTTTAGAGTTGGACAAAGAAAGTAAAGTCGATTCAAAACTAGACTCAGTGATATAAGTGTGGCCTAGGCTATGGGCTAACGTAGTCTGATTATATATTGCCTTCAATCTAGCTATGATAGCTTGGTTTGTTGCTTGATAAGCCCAGCGCTGAAACTTTTCTTCGGCTAACACTGCGTTTTGATCCCACGTTTGGTCATATAACAGTGTATTACCTTCACCTTTTCGAACATTTTCCATAGTTTGGTGGAGAAACAGCCCAACGCCTGAATACAAGACGTCATCCTTGAAACCCACATGCAATGCCGTCCGCCGCTTAACATGTGCATTCTCCTTAAGGATTAACATTCCTCCGCGATCATCTGGTATTACAGACTTAAGAATCGCATGACTGTGAGCGAAATCATGAATTTCGGGACTAATTGATGATCTAAATGCGTCCTCAGAACTCCACAGAGGAACGCTATTACTCGGCTTATCATAAAAATCAATGGGATATACAGAAACCAGATCATTTCTAATTAAAGGATGAAGCCAACTGAAAAACTCTAGGCCTTGGGATAGTTTTTCGATGCTTATATGATCTGCGGAAGAAACTAATGGATCATTCAAAACAACTTTATCGTATACCAGCAACGATGATAAAGTATTTCCCTTTGAGAACTTTGAAGACCAAGTACTAAATTGGGCGCTCAGTTTAGAGCCCGGTGAATACTTATCAATTTCAGAGTTAAGTGCATGTTGCCTAGCATTAACATAGTGCGAAAATCGCCTACTAAGCTCTTCACTACTAACCTTTGAAATATCTATGACATTACCATTCGATTTGAGTAGCTCACATTCGATAAGCAAGTCCAAGGCCTGATTACTCATATCACCCCCAAATTAAACGGCTAAAAAAACAAGACAGAGCACCTAAGCTGTTACAAAGCTAGACCAAAACGAGCAGATTGTCACTTTTTATCAATCTACAAAAACCAAGTCCGTTAGAGGCACTAGGCAAGATATCTGTTATCGGTGCTATTTTGGCCCATATAGGCAGGATTTTTCTTTAGACTCACTTTCGTATTACCGAAAAGAAAAACACTTTAGAACTGGCTAGTATAGGGTCAATACTCGTATTGAACTCATATGAAACGATAACCAAAGATTCAGATTACATATAATTCCACAACATCTTTCGGTCTGCGCACGTAAAAAAGCACAAAATGTGAGGAGACAGGATATATTGCAGAAAAGTTTTGACCAGAGAGTTTTTTCATCTTAGTTATATACTATATTTTATAGTGAATAACTGCTTTTAAAAGCTTTCTACAAAGCTGACTGCGTCAGCTCCCAGAGGGATGCTATCCATAGTTTGCCTACCCTAGACCTCAAGCAAAAAAAAATTTACTCAAGCTCTAGGGTAGGCCTTGGATAGCATTTGCTATCGTCATAGTCGTTAAATCTACGCTATAACTTTGGACACTTACAGTATGATTTGCTACTGTCTTTCACTCTGTCCAACACGTTTTCACGTGGCCTGCGAGTCGCTGAGTAAGAAAGAACCCCCGTTTGTCAGCTTTTTTTAATAAGTTTCGTACCAACTAGTCACAACCAGATACGTCACCAGCAAAGAAAACCTACATCTTTGCAAATCCAAGTAATCAACTTAGACCTTATTTCTTATAAATATTGCACATAAATCGGACATGTCAAATTTTACTGTGCGAAATGTGTGAAAAAGCCAGACGGAAGAGTTCCGGCCAGTGGGGAATTGATCAAAAAAAACTCTCAGATAGTATCGGAGCAAGCGAATAGAGGGGTTAACTACTACGTGACAAAATTGTGCGAGCACTCTCTAAAATTTCTTTGAGGACCGCTGCATCAGAGGTGTGATATGCGATATCGCAGAGCGCATGACGAAGATCGTCGTGTCCTTGCATTACAGCAGGTGAAGGAGGCGAAGCGAAAAATGCCTCCACCGTACACCCTAGTGCCTCTGCGATTTGCTCTAGTGCTTCAATGCTAGGTGCATAGCTTCCCCGCTCATAACGGCTAACGGTCATAGGTTCGCAACCTAGGGCCTCTGCGAGACCGGCCTGAGTCTGCTTCCTATCCAAGCGAAGAGCTTTGATACGCTTTCCAAGCGCCTTTACGGCTGTTTGAGTCATAGCAAAGCCTGATAAAAATCAGATACTTGCACCTTAGGGCCACGTCAAGAAGATCATCTTTCGTATAGCTATTGCTCATCTATAGACATTTTTAGTATAGTAAATCATCAAAGGGATCGAGCTTCCCTCGCAGCCAAATACCGCAGGCGCAGGTATTGGTTATTCTCTCGCGTGGGTGGCGTGTTAACGCAACCCGGCAGCGGATAGCCCGCCTACAGTGCGGCAACTGGATCAACGATAGAGATAATCTCCAGTGTCAAATATTCCTCCCGTGGTCAATGGAAAATATATAAGTAACGACGGTTATTTGCACGATACATATGCAGAGGCATTTGCTGCAAACCTGCGATTAGCTGAACGAAAAAAGCGGTACGGAAAAATTTCTAACCCGTGGAACGCTGCCGACCTGTTAGATGAGAACGATATATCGTTTATCACTTACACGCTAGGTACGATCTGGCTCTTAGCATTGTGCGTGCTAGGCTATAACTATCAATGGTGGCGGTTTATAGGGGTTGCTTTTCTATTCATCCCTATTCTATTACTTGAGATACTTGTACAGCGGATACCAAAGACGTTCCGAAAGATATTGTTCTTGGTGAGCACTATAGCGATTCTTCTATTAGTCCTTTATATGAGACTCAAATAATCGCCGACACCCCAACCATTCAAAAAAGAATATTAATCCAGATTCGATCATTTAAAAGGCGGGCCTGATGAAAGCGATGACCAGCTCCATGATTCTGAGCAGCTTATTGTTCGCTACCGTAGCAGAAGCTGAAACGACGCAAGCTGATATCAATCTAGATTTCGGCAGGTTTGCGGGTTTTTGGGTGTACGAAGGCTGTGAAAAAAAAGATATCAGCGGCAAATGCTGGTTCATTATTGAAAAGAAAAAAGAGCTTTACGGCAATAAGGAATATTTTTCCTTTGCAATGCAAAAAGCCATTCCTGCAAAGGCTGAAGTGTTAGAAAAAATATGCGGCGACTTTAAATATACTACAGGGTTTACCGTTACTAACCTACCAGATAAAGCCATTTGCATTAAGGTCATTGGCGCAGGTGATCAAGCAGAGCTTTATTATCCTATCGGATACACTGGACACGGCACATACAAAATTATCAAGTCATCCAAGGAGGAGTTCATGAGAAGAAGCGATGAAAAATCTAAGACGATGTTAAAGGATGGAAACTTCTAAAAACCGCGTCGTACCATCAAGAGAAGAAACATGAAAAATATAATGAAGTGGATAGCAATTAGTTTTGTTATTTTTTCTGCCGGAGCCAAAGCTGAAGTAACACAAGCTGATGTAAATCTTGATTTTGGTCGATTTGCAGGCTTTTGGGTCTACGATGGCTGCGAAAAGGAAAACATAAACAAGAAATGCTGGTTCATTATTGAGAAGAAAAAGGAGCTATATGGCAATAAAGAGTATTTCACTTATGCAATGCAAAGGGCAATTCCAGCGAGGTCTGAAGTGCTGGAAAAAGTTTGCGATAATTTTAAATATACAACGGGTTTTACTGTAACGAACCTGCCAGACAAAGCTATTTGCGTCAAGGTCATTGGGGCGGGTGATAACGCTGAGCTTTACTACCCTGTAGGATATACAGGTCATGGCACGTATAAAATAAGTAAATCCTCTAAGGATGAGTTCATGAAGAGAGCCAATGCAGAATCAGAATTCTCAAGAAAAAAAGCCAACCGTTAACTTTAAACTATATATGCCCACTTTTGAAAAGCGGGCTTTTCTACATTCTATACTTATATATCTTCATCTAATTTTCTTATACCTAAGCGCAAAAAATTAAATTTCTGGAAACCTTGCTTTGGCTTTTCTTTTGGGTACTAGTTTCTTCAGGCTATTGCAAGCGTCCAAAATATGTAGCTTAAACCTATCGGTTTTAGTGTGTATTTTGTCGCTCGAAATATCAAGATGCTCCCGTTCTAAACGCTCACGCATGTTATACATATAATAAACCCTGTCACTCGGAGATAGGGAACAGAGCATTCTAAAATTTTCACTCTTGAACTCTGCAAATACGCGCTTCATATCTAGCTGCTCACTAGCTGTATGAGCCAGTAGAGCAATAGATTTTTCTACCGCCCAAACTTGGTCAGCTAGAGCCTTTCCATTCGTTTGAATATTTTCTAGTAGAGAGTTATTTTGGCTCTCCAGTATAAGTTTCTGATTATTTAAATCCTCAATGGCGGCTTTGGCATCATTGGACTCTTTCTCAAGTGCTAAGTTGTTTAAAATAATCAGGTTGGTTTCTTCTGCTAGCCGTTTGTTCTTTCTCACAAGTCTCAACCTTAGTCTATCATCAGAGGCTATATCTTTACGAAGTTGATCTCGTTGTGTTGTTAGAACATTCTTTTGCTGCTCCGCTTTTGCCAACTCGCTCTTTGACATACTCAATAGATTGAAGTCCCTCATTATTTTTGCCTTGTGAGCATCTTTTGCTATTGCCTCAAGCTTTTTCTTATGAGCGTCTGTCTTCTCATGTACAGATGCTTCTATTCCATAGCCAAAATTGGTTAGTCTTTTATTTACGTACTCATAAACAAGCCGCTGATAAGACTCACCTATTGTCTGTGATGCTCTGAATGAATTGTTCGCTCTGGCAGGCTCACCTTTGCCTTTAAGGTATCTATTTACTAAATCAAGCTGGGCCTGCACTAGATCATATTGACCAGTCTTCGAATTCTTACCTGATATGAATATATGAGGATGCACACCATTATTGATCTGCTCTAAACTAGACACTTCATCACCATGAAAAACGCAAGCTTTTATCTCGTAATCTGACAAGTATTTCTTGTGAAAGTCGTAAATTATACGAAGGTAATCAACAGGCTTTACTTCGCCGATATTGTTTCTGGCTGGGAATTTAAAAAAACATTCCTGAACCACAGTTTTGCTTTTGTGCAGTGAGTTATTGTCTGCCGCAACGATCTTGTTGTGTAGTTCTATATACCGACCTATTGCATTTTTCTTGTCGTTTGCGCGCCTAACACCTATAGAATCGACTTCATCAATCAGAGAAGGTAATAACGCACCGTTCTGGTCTTCCAGAATGCGTTTTATAAGTGTTTTGATTGCTTCCGGCTCATCCTCCTTGATTAACAGCTTTTTGAGCTTGTAGGCATATTTGGAGCGGTCGTCTTTGAGCTTTGACACATCTTGGTAGGTTTCTATATCATTCTGAACCGATTTCATTATCTCATCGACAATTGCTTGCCTAGCGGCAAGCGTCAAACTGTCAAGCCTAACCATCTTGTTATTTTGAAGAATGAAGTTCCGGTCAGACAAGTCTAAATTAAATTCAAGTTCCTTCTTCATGACTAAGCGTAAGCTATGGTCAAGTGAGCTTTTCAACTGAGATAGGCCGGGAGTATTTTTTACTTTGCCTCGCTGGGCAGAGTAATTCATTCGTTTCCATAGCATAGTAGTATTTTTTATATCATTCATTAAGTCCTCATGGTTTGTTATCTTTCTTTTGCTTCTGCCGTTCCGGCAGGAACCCGTGAAATACTCTCAAGCGAAGCGTCTTTCCGCAGGAAAGTGTGAGAATTTCATCAACGGGTTGATAAAAATTCACATTTTTAATCTACCTAATTTAATCCTATCATATGTTTTAATCTTTTCAAGATCTCGCACAGTCTCAACTGATACCAAATTTGGACAGCCCTATATCTTCAAGGGAACGATTTTAAAATCGTCATTGGCCCATTTAGCTTTTTTCTCTTCATTGCTCAAACTAGCCCACTCTTCAATCTCCCTCATGTCTTCCGCACTTTGCTCAGGTGTCGCTGGCGGTAATATATTTGCAAAAACTCCGCGCTCATGAACATGCCTTACAATGCCGCTCTTGAATCTCACTTCAGCAACCTGCAAATCAAAGTTTAAAATTATGCTTTCGACTATTAGTTTCAGCCTTGCATTTATCTTAGACCTTATTTCGAACACCTTATTTTCATCAGCCACACCATCCAACTCTTGCAGAGCCCTGACCTCATTTTTCAAATCCGCCTTTTGCTGCTCGATAGCCTCTAGAATACGAGCGTCCAAAGCATGCAACTGAGACTTAATATCCGCAAGCCTTGCTTCATTTTCGATTGCTAGTTCCCTTTCAACATTAGAAACTCGCCCCTTCAGTTCTTTAAAGTCACGTTTGAAATTATCGAGCATTTCGCCAATGGCTACTTGTTCACTTTCAATTTTATACCGCTCATTTACGAGTAGCTCGACTTTGTCCTCATCACGCATTATGCTTTTGATATCTGCTTCTGCAAGATAGCTGAGAATCATAGCTTCAACTTTTTCATACTTCCATGATTTATACGAGCAGGAACCGTACTTAGCTCTGTAACAAACTAGATATCTGCCCCCTTTTTTTGTGTCTTTCCCCTTGTTAACGTGATGAGCAACAGCCCCACATGCAGAGCAGAAGGCTATTTTTGTGAAGAGATTACTAAATCTCAACCCTTTGTTTCCCTGCCCCTCAATCTTCCGAGCATCCTTCTTTATCTGAACACGATCAAAAAGTTCTCGTGTGATTATCTGAGGAAAATAACCTTCTATCTCGCGGCCATGATTTACTCTGGTACGCTTCCCGCCAACTTCCAACCACTGCATAGGTTGGTAATTCCCTAGGACAGCTCTATTTGAAAGTATCTTTCTAACATACGTCACTTGCCAAAAGTCGCCATAGTTACTATTTTTTCTGGCGTGTTCTCTTGTGAATGTCGGCACACCCCGCTCTGTTAAAATTCGGGCTGTAGCAACTGCTCCAATATTGCTATCTGACAGACGGAATATTTCTTTGACCACAGCCACACGGGCATCTATTTCCTTTATCACCCTCTTGATGTCACCACTCCCTAACTTGATAGAGTCAACTGACAACCACAATGGGACTCTAGATGTTGCGATCTCTCCAAAATCTGCTGCACGTCTTTTTTTACTATTCCAAGCTTCTTTTACCCTCATACCTTTTTCTTGAGACTCTTTGTAGCCGCGCTGTAACTCCCCAATAGCGATATAGAGCGCGCTAATATCGTCGCCTCTCCGATAAATTTGAGAGCTAGAAGTTATGGCGATTCGCACGTCCTTTTCTTGAACAAGTCTTAGTATGATTGGAAGACTTTCAAGAGGGTTTAAGCGTGTAATGCGATTTAATGCCTCTACAGCAAGATAGTCTCCCGCCTTGACTACTTCACTATCTACCGCGTCTAAAAATGCTTTAAAACGACCTTTTAGCAGGTTTTTTCCTGTATATCCCGAAACACCGAGGTCATTTAGATTCAGGCTCTCGTCTATCTGAGCGCCCTCAGCGACTATCTCAGGTCGAGCTGCAAACCGAGCTATCAGCTCCTTCTGACGGCGTAAGCTGTCACCTCTTTTTTGTTCTTCGCTACTAAAACGAATATATGGCCAGATTTTGGGCATTTTGGGACTCTTTTCCTGTAAAAGGTCTAATGGGTCCAATGGTAATCTAAATCCTGTTCAGCGGCCCGCCCGGCACCGGCAAGACACTCCTCGCCAGCCGCCTGCCGGGGTTGCTGCCACCGCTCAGTGAACAGGAAGCGCTGGAAGTCGCGGCGATTCAATCGGTGGTCAGCCTGGCACCGTTGAGCCATTGGCCGCACCGGCCGTTTCGCCAGCCGCATCACTCCGCGTCGGGCCCTGCGCTGGTCGGCGGCGGATCGAAGCCGCAACCGGGGGAAATCACCCTGGCCCACCACGGCGTGTTGTTCCTCGACGAACTACCGGAATTTGACCGCAAGGTCCTGGAGGTCCTGCGTGAGCCACTCGAATCAGGGCATATCGTGATTTCCCGCGCCCGTGACCGGGTGAGCTTCCCGGCGCGCTTTCAACTGGTCGCGGCGATGAACCCCTGCCCGTGCGGTTATATGGGCGAACCCAGCGGCCGTTGCCGGTGTACGCCGGAACAGATACAGCGCTATCGCAACAAGCTCTCGGGGCCGTTGCTGGACCGGATCGACCTGCACCTGACGGTGGCGCGGGAAGCCACGGCGCTGAGCCCGGCACAGCAGACCGAGGACACCACCGCGAAAACGGCCGCCTTGGTGGCCGACGCACGGGAACGCCAGCAACGACGCCAGGGCTGTGCCAACGCCTTCCTCGACCTGCCGGGGCTGCGCGAGTACTGCACGCTGGCGAAGGTCGACGAAGGCTGGCTGGAGAACGCCTGCGAGCGGCTGACGCTGTCGTTGCGCGCAGCCCATCGCTTGCTCAAGGTGGCGCGTACGTTGGCGGACCTGGAACAACAAGACGCCATCGCTCGCCACCATTTGCAAGAGGCCTTGCAATACCGCCCGGCAGCGAGCTCTTGAGTGGCTCAGCGGAAGCGATCCACCTCATGCCGCAAGCCCGCCGCCAGGGTTTCCAGCTCTTTGGCGGTGATCGCCAGGTTCGACACCACTTCACGCTGCTCACTGTTAGCCAGTGCGATGCTCTGCAAATTACTGCTGAGCAACGTCGCAGTGCTGCTCTGCTCCTGAGTGGCGGTGGTGATAGCGGCGAACTGCTGACCGGCCGAGCGGCTCTGTTCGTCGATGCGCGCCAGGGCCGAGGCCACATCCGCGTTGCGCGACAGGCCTTCCTGCATCAGCACGTTGCCGTGCTCCATGGTACTGATGGCATTGCCGGTTTCCTGCTGGATGCTCTGGATCATTCCGGAAATTTCATCGGTGGCCTGGCGGGTGCGCGAGGCCAGGTTGCGCACTTCGTCTGCGACCACGGCAAAGCCGCGACCTTGCTCACCGGCGCGGGCCGCTTCGATGGCGGCATTGAGCGCGAGCAGGTTGGTCTGTTCGGCAATCGAGGTAATCACGCCGACAATACCGCCGATTTCCTGGGAGCGCTGACCCAAGGTGTTGATCACCGTAGCGGTGCTGTTCAGCGCGGTGGCGATATGTTCCAGGGACGACGAGGCTTCTTCCATCGAGGCACGCCCGATGCGGGTCTGCTGGGCATTTTCCTGGGCCAGACGCTCGGTGTTGCCCATGTTGTCGGCGATATTCAGCGAGGTGGCGCTGAATTCTTCCACCGCGCCGGCCATGCTGGTGATCTCGCCGGACTGCTGCTCCATGCCCTCATAAGCGCCGCCAGACAAACCGGACAGCGCCTGTGCACGGCTGTTGACCTCTTCAGCCGCCTTGCGGATGTGCGAAACCATGGTCGACAGTGCCTCTCCCATCTGGTTGAAGCTGCGCGCCAACTGGCCGATTTCGTCATGGCTGGAGACATTCAGGCGCGCACTCAGATCACCTGCGCCGAGCGCTTCAGCCTGACGCACCAGGTCACTCAATGGCGCAAGCTTGCTGCGCAACAGCCATACCGTGGCCCCCACAGCCAACAGCATGGCCAGCACGCTGCCAATGACCAGGCGCATGCCCACGTCCCACGTCACGGCACGAATCTCGGCCTTGGGCATACTTGCCACGACCGCCCAAGGGCCGCCCTCGAAGGGGACCGACACGCTGTAGAAATCTTCGTTCTTGTCGCTCCAGAAGCGGCCTTCACCGGGTTTCTTCGCCAAGTCGAGCATCACAGGGACCGCTTGATCCAAGGCTTGCACGCCGGCCGGCGGCACCAGCCAATGCTTCTGTTCATCCAGCAGCGACAAGGAGCCGGTCTGGCCGATACGAAAGCGCTTGAGGTTGTCGAACTGGGCTTTTTGTTCGTCGGTGTAGTCGAAGCCGATGAACAACACTGCGATGACTTTTCCGCTGGCGTCACGCACCGGGCTGTACTGGGTCATATAGGAGCGATCGAACAACACTGCCCGGCCGATATAGGCCTGCCCGTTGAACACGCGCTGGTAGGCCGGGCCCTGGCGATCCAGCACGGTGCCGATGGCGCGGTTGCCATCCTGCTTGGTCAAGGACGTGCTGATGCGAATGAAGTCATCACCGCTGCGCACGAACACCGTGGCCACGCCGCCGGACATGTCCTTGAACTCGTCCACTTCACCGAAGTTGTTGTTCAGCAACTCGCTGCCCAGGTACAGGCTTGGGGTTTGCACACCGGCCACGGCAACAGGCTGGTCCGCACGCACGCTCAAACCTGCACCGAAGCGCTTTTCAAACAGCCCGCTCAAACGCTGAGTGCTCTCGCGCAAGGTGCTGTGGAAGGTATTGAGCTGGTCGGCGAGCAAACGCGCCTCGCTGGCCAGGTGTTCCTCGCGGGTCGCGAGGTTGGCGGTATCGAGGGAGCGTAGAGCGAAGACGGTACTGCCGCTGATGACGACAGCCAGAATTACGGCCAATGCAAGGCCTAACTGCGAAGCGATCCGAGCGCGAGGTTGAGACATGACAGCTCCTGAGCCGAGGCCAGGATCATCCTGATCTCTTAGCGCTGCTCGGCGAATTATCTAGTGGGAAACGTTGGTTCACGAGGATTCCAACACACCTACTTCGGCGCGCTTTTACAATACTTGAGCGATTCACAGGGGTATCACGCAAACGATTGCACCAGAGAGTGCCTACCCTTTCATTCGAGCCGTGTCACAGCGGGCAAAACCATCGCCTGCACCTCGCCCTGCAGAAACTCCGCCAGGCGCCGCAAGCGCTCACCCCCGGGGCGGGTTTTCGGCCACACCAGGTAATAACTTTCCCCGCTGGCGACGGCCGTTGGCCATGGCAGGCTCAAGCGTTTCTGGGCGACGTCCTCGGCCACCATCAAAAGGTCTCCCATGGACACGCCATAACCGCGCGCGGCAGCGATCATGCCCAACTCCAGCGTGTCGAACACCTGCCCCCCCTTGAGCGAGACCCGCAATGTGAGTCCCATACGCTCCAGCCAGTAACGCCAGTCACGCCGGTCCGGTGTCGGGTGCAGCAGTTCGGCCGTTGCCAGCCGCTGCACGTCCCAAGGTCCGTCATCCAACAGATTGGGCGCGCCCACCGGAATCAGCATTTCGGCGAACAGGTGGCTGGCCTCCCAGTCCGCCGGAAAGTGCCCGTTACTGAGCAACACTGCGCAATCGAACGGTTCCTGATTGAAGTCCACTTCATCGATGTTCATCCACGCGCTGGTGAGCTGCACTTCATTGCCCGGCTGCAGGGCCCGAAAGCGGCTTAACCGCGCCAACAGCCAGCGCATGGTCAGGGTGGACGGTGCCTTCATGCGCAAGATGTCATCTTCGGCGTTCAGGGTATGACAGGCGCGCTCCAGCGCGGCGAAGCCTTCGCGCACGCCAGGCAGCAACAAGCGCGCCGCCTCCGTGAGTTGCAAGGTACGGCCGCTGCGCTGGAAAAGCCGGCAGGCGAAATGCTCTTCGAGGGTACGGATATGCCGGCTGACCGCACTCTGGGTAATCGACAACTCCTGCGCCGCGCGGGTGAAGGAGTGGTGACGGGACGCGGCCTCGAATGCCCGCAGGGCATAAAGCGGGGGAAGACGACGAGACATTTGATGACTCCGACAGCGCAATGGCCAAACCCTACCAGAATCAATCAAGCATGAGTTTTAATCATGCGAACGATCGCTTTTATCCTTTTGTGCAATGCGCTGAAAGCGCCGAGAATCAACCTTCTCTACCTCCCTGACATGTCGAGAGTGATGATCATGCAGCATCCGGCACGTACCGAACTCTGGGCCATTCTGCGGCTGTCGGGGCCGCTGATTGCCTCACAGTTGGCGCACATGCTGATGGTGCTGACCGACACTCTGATGATGGCGCGCCTGAGCCCCGAAGCCCTGGCCGGCGGTGGCCTGGGTGCGGCGAGCTATTCGTTCGTGGCGATTTTCTGCATCGGCGTGATTGCAGCGGTGGGCACCCTGGTGGCCATCCGTCACGGCGCGGGCGACATCGATGGCGCCACCCGCCTGACCCAGGCCGGGCTGTGGCTTGCGTGGTTGATGGCCCTGGCGGCGGCGCTGCTGCTGTGGAACCTTAAGCCGGTGCTGCTGATGTTCGGCCAGACCGAAACCAACGTGCAGGCCGCCGGGCAATTTCTGACCCTGCTGCCCTTCGCCCTGCCCGGCTATCTCAGTTTCATGGCACTGCGCGGCTTCACCAGCGCCATCGGCAAAGCCACCCCGGTGATGGTCATCAGCCTGTGCGGCACGGTGGTCAACTACTTGCTCAATCACGCGCTGATCGAAGGCATGTTCGGCCTGCCCAAACTCGGGCTGATGGGCATTGGCCTGGTCACAGCCATCGTCGCCAATGGCATGGCGTTGGCACTGATGTGGTACATCCGCAGCAACCGCACCTACGCCGCCTATCCACTGAGCAGCGGGCTGCTGCGCCTCAATACCCGGTACCTGCGCGAGTTGTGGCGCCTGGGCCTGCCGATTGGGGGCACCTATGCGGTGGAAGTCGGGCTGTTCGCGTTTGCGGCGCTGTGCATGGGCACCATGGGCAGTACGCAGTTGGCGGCGCACCAGATTGCCCTGCAGATCGTCTCGGTGGCGTTCATGGTTCCGGCGGGGATGTCCTACGCGGTGACCATGCGTATCGGCCAGCATTATGGCGCCGGGCAGTTGCTGCGGGCACGCATGGCCGGACGGGTCGGCATCGGCTTTGGTGCCCTGTTGATGCTGGGGTTTGCCTTGGTGTTCTGGCTGTCTGCCGACCCGCTGATCGGGCTGTTCCTCGACCATGACGATCCGGCGTTTCATGACGTCATCGTCCTGGCCGTCAGCCTGCTGGCCGTCGCCGCCTGGTTCGAGCTGTTCGATGGTGTGCAGACCATTGCCATGGGCTGCATCCGTGGCCTCAAAGACGCCAAGACCACGTTCCTGGTGGGGCTCGGTTGCTACTGGCTGATCGGCGCGCCTTCGGCCTGGTTGATGGCGTTCACCCTGGGCTGGGGGCCGACCGGTGTGTGGTGGGGCCTGGCGTTGGGGTTGGCGTGCGCGGCGGTGAGCCTGACCTGGGCGTTCGAGGCGAAGATGAAGCGGATGATTCGGCGAGAGCCGGACATACAGCCTGCCTTTCAGGCGGTACAGACAGAGTAAAGCCCTGCTCGGTCAGACCTGTGGGAGGGGGCTTGCCCCCGATTGCTGATTGTCAGTCACCGATGTGTGGACTGATACACCGCTATCGGGCGCAAGCCCCCTCCCACAGGTTGGATTGGGTACTCAGCCCGACAACGCCTGCTGGCTTTGGCCGGACGTCAGATATTCCACCAGCTCAGCCAACGGCAACGGTTTACTGATCAGGTAACCCTGGGCCTGATCGCAACCAAACAGTCTCAAAAGCTCAAGCTGCTCAGGGGTTTCCACGCCTTCGGCCACCACTTCCAGGTTGAGGTTATGGGCCAGGTTGATCATGGCGTGTACCAGCTTGCGATTCTCTTCGCGCTCTTCCATGCCACCGACGAAGCTCTTGTCGATCTTCAACAAGGCAATCGGCAGGCTGTTGAGGTGCACAAACGATGAGAAACCGGTACCAAAGTCATCCAGGGAAAACCGCACACCGAGGCGGCCGAGGGCGTCCATGGTCTGTTTGACCAGGTCGCTGCGACGCATCACGGCGGTTTCGGTCAGCTCGAACTCCAGCCATTGTGCTTCCACGCCGCGCTCGGCAATCAGCCGGCTGAGTGTCGAGAGCAATTGGCTGTCCTGGAACTGGCGAAACGACAGGTTGACCGCCATGTGCAACGCCGGCAAGCCGCGTTCGCGCAGGTCCTGCATGTCGCGCAGGGCCCGGGAAATCACCCAGTAACCCAACGGCACGATCAGGCCGCTCTGCTCGGCCAGGGGCACGAACTCGCTCGGCGGCAACAGGCCACGCTCGCCATGACGCCAGCGCACCAGGGCCTCGAGGCCGACGATATGCCCGTCATCCAGGTCCAGGCGCGGCTGGTAATGCAGCTCCAGCTCATCGCGGCGCAAGGCACGGCGCAACTCGCTTTCCAGGTCGGCCAGGCTGCGCGCGTTGCGGTTGATGCGTTCGTTGAAGATATGAAAGGTACAGCCCTGGGTGCTTTTGGCCTGTTGCATGGCGATATGGGCGTGCCACATCAACGGGTCGGCCCCGGCACGGGCCCGGGCATGCGCCACACCCAAACTGCAGCCGATCAGCAGGCTCTCGCCGTCCACCCAGTAAGGTTCGGCCATGACTTCGGTGATGCGCTCGGCCATCCATTCGGCGCGCTGGGGCGCACGGCGGGTGTCGATCAGCAGCGCGAACTCATCGCTGCCCAGGCGTGCCAGTTGATCACCGGCCTCAAGCTGGCTCTTGAGCCGTGAGACCACCTGCAGGATCAAGCGATCACCGGCCTGGTGACCGAGGGCATCGTTGGCGTGACGGAAATTGTCCAGGTCCAGATGGCCGAGGGCCAGGCCGCGGCCTTCGTTTTCCGCCAGCCGTGCCGCCAGCAATGTCTGGAAACCCTGACGATTGGCGATACCGGTCAGCGGATCCTGTTCGGCCAGGCGCTGCAACGTGTTTTCCAGCACGCCACGCTCGCGCACATGGCGCAGGCAGCGGCGCAAGGTACCGGCGTCCAGCGCAGAATGGATCAGCCAATCGCTGACGCCGAGCGGCGCAACCAGTGGTTCCTGTTCCAGCAGCAATACACACGGCAGGCTGCAACGACCGGGACCGGGTTGCAGGTTGGGCGTGGTCAAGAGCACCGCTTCGTGATCGTCGTCGAACAGACGACTCACCGAGTCCCAACTGGGTGCACTGATCAGCACAGCCCCATCGCCCATCGGCGCCAGGCACTCGCGCAACAACGCTGCCCACGCCGGCGTATCGGCCAGCAGCAGCAAACGCAAGGGTTCGACAGGCGTAGACAAGCTAGCTCCCTAGACTCTGCAAAAATTCGTTGGCGGCGGGCATTATGACGTGCGGCCTGACGATAACAAATGCATGACCAATGATAGGTGTTATCAAACACGCAGACTGTGAAAAATAGTTGCGATACCCACGACATCCTGCGGCAAAGTAACAAAACCGGCAAATTTAGATCGAGTGGTACGTCACACCGTCGTTCTAAGGCAGCAGAATCTTGCCAGCCTGTTAAAATGCCCGCCCTTTTGAATAACGACTCCCTGAACTCTGTATGTCCCGACTCAATCCCCGGCAGCAAGAAGCCGTGAACTACGTCGGCGGCCCTCTATTGGTGCTCGCCGGTGCTGGCTCCGGCAAGACCAGCGTGATTACCCGCAAGATCGCGCACCTGATCCAGAACTGCGGCATCCGCGCCCAGTACATCGTCGCCATGACCTTTACCAACAAGGCGGCGCGGGAAATGAAAGAGCGCGTCGGCACCCTGCTCAAGGGTGGCGAAGGCCGTGGCCTCACCGTGTGCACGTTCCACAACCTGGGGCTGAACATCATCCGCAAGGAACATGCGCGGCTGGGCTACAAGCCGGGTTTCTCGATCTTCGACGAGACCGACGTCAAAGCCTTGATGACCGACATCATGCAGAAGGAATACGCGGGCGACGACGGCGTCGACGAGATCAAGAACATGATCGGCGCCTGGAAAAACGACCTGGTCCTGCCCGCCGAAGCCCTGGAAGCCGCGCGCAACCCCAAGGAACAGACCGCCGCCATCGTCTACACCCACTACCAGCGCACGCTCAAGGCGTTCAACGCGGTGGACTTCGACGACCTGATCCTGCTGCCGGTCAAACTGTTCCAGGAGCACAAGGACATCCTGGAAAAGTGGCAGAACAAGGTGCGCTACCTGCTGGTGGACGAATACCAGGACACCAACGCCAGCCAATACCTGCTGGTGAAGCTGCTGATCGGCACGCGCAATCAGTTCACCGTGGTGGGTGACGATGACCAGTCGATCTATGCCTGGCGCGGCGCCCGCCCGGAAAACCTGATGCTGCTCAAGGACGACTATCCGTCCCTGAAAGTGGTGATGCTGGAGCAGAACTACCGCTCCACCAGCCGTATCCTGCGCTGCGCCAACGTGCTGATTTCCAACAACCCCCACGAGTTTGAAAAACAACTGTGGAGCGAGATGGGTCATGGCGACGAAATCCGTGTGATCCGCTGCCGCAACGAAGACGCCGAAGCCGAGCGCGTGGCGGTGGAAATCCTCAGCCTGCACCTGCGCACCGACCGCCCTTACAGCGACTTTGCGATCCTGTATCGCGGCAACTACCAGGCCAAGCTGATCGAACTGAAATTGCAGCACCACCAGGTGCCGTATCGCCTGTCGGGCGGCAACAGCTTCTTCGGGCGCCAGGAAGTCAAAGACCTGATGGCCTACTTCCGCCTGATCGTGAACCCGGATGACGACAACGCCTTCCTGCGCGTGATCAACGTGCCGCGTCGGGAAATAGGTTCGACGACCCTGGAAAAGCTCGGCAACTACGCCACCGAACGCAAGATCTCGATGTACGCCGCTACCGACGAAATCGGCTTGGGCGAACACCTGGACACGCGCTTCACCGATCGCCTGTCGCGCTTCAAGCGATTCATGGACAAGGTCCGTGAGCAGTGCGCCGGCGAAGACCCGATCAGCGCGCTGCGCAGCATGGTCATGGACATCGACTATGAAAACTGGCTGCGCACCAACAGTTCCAGCGACAAGGCCGCGGACTATCGCATGGGCAACGTCTGGTTCCTGATCGAAGCCCTGAAGAACACCCTGGAAAAAGACGAAGACGGTGAAATGACCGTCGAGGACGCCATCGGCAAGCTGGTGCTGCGCGACATGCTCGAGCGCCAGCAGGAAGAGGAAGACGGCGCCGAAGGGGTGCAGATGATGACCTTGCATGCGTCCAAGGGCCTGGAATTCCCCTACGTGTTCATCATGGGCATGGAAGAGGAAATTCTCCCGCACCGCTCCAGCATCGAAGCCGACACCATCGAGGAAGAACGGCGCCTGGCCTACGTGGGGATTACCCGCGCGCGTCAGACGCTGGCCTTCACTTTTGCCGCCAAGCGTAAGCAATACGGCGAAATCATCGATTGTGCCCCCAGCCGGTTCCTCGATGAGCTGCCGCCGGATGACCTGGCCTGGGAAGGCAACGACGACACCCCGACCGAGGTGAAGGCCGTTCGCGGCAACAGCGCCCTGGCCGATATACGCGCGATGTTAAAGCGCTAGAATCGACTACTTTTTAATCTACTTTCGGCGCCTGTTGCGCCATCAGAGGAAGCTTTCCGTGGAAGCACTGCACAAGAAAATTCGCGAAGAAGGCATCGTGCTTTCCGATCAGGTACTCAAGGTTGACGCCTTTCTGAACCACCAGATCGACCCGGCACTGATGAAACTGATCGGCGACGAATTCGCCGCGCTGTTCAAGGACTCGGGCATCACCAAGATCGTCACCATCGAAGCCTCGGGCATCGCTCCGGCGATCATGACCGGCCTGAACCTCGGCGTGCCCGTGATCTTCGCGCGCAAGCAGCAGTCCCTGACCCTCACCGAAAACCTGCTGTCGGCGACGGTGTACTCCTTCACCAAGAAAACCGCAAGCACCGTGGCGATCTCCCCGCGCCACCTGACCAGCAGCGACCGCGTGCTGGTTATCGATGACTTCCTGGCCAACGGCAAGGCATCCCAGGCGCTGATTTCGATCATCAAGCAGGCCGGCGCGACCGTGGCCGGCTTGGGCATTGTGATCGAGAAGTCGTTCCAGGGCGGCCGTGCCGAGCTGGATGCGCAGGGTTATCGGGTTGAATCGCTGGCACGGGTGAAGTCGCTGGCCGGTGGGGTGGTGACCTTCATCTGAATCAACGCTGCTCAAAATGTGGGAGGGGGCTTGCCCCCTCCCACATTTGCTCGCTATTGGCGTTTAGTGTGCGGTGGCCTGGAGGCCGGCGAGTAACAGGCGCTGGTACAGGTCTTCCTTGAACCCCTCCGGCTGATCCAAGCGCATCCGCTCAAGGTGCTCGGGAAACGCCTCCGGCTCCGGTGCGTCCAGCGCCGCCTTGCCCAGTTCCAGCATCTCCGTGAGCTTGAATTTGCTCTTGAGCCAGTTCAGCGCCCGCAACAGGTCCCGCTCCTCGTCCGTAAAGTCACTGCCCAACGGGTACTCCGGGAACAGGCGTCGGTGCCTGGCCTGAATCGCCTGGAGCCGTTGCGGTGTGTTGTCGGCAAAACGCGGGTCCAGCTTGAAATCCTTGGGCAGCTTGCCGGCCTTTTGCGCCTGCTCGATCAAATCGTCCTGGAAGCGCGAGTCAGTGATATTGAGCAACGCTTCAATCACCTTGGCATCCGTCTGACCCCGCAAGTCGGCAATGCCGTACTCGGTAATGACGATATCGCGCAGGTGTCGGGGAATGGTGCAATGGCCATATTCCCAGACGATATTGGAACTGACCTCTCCCCCCGACTCGCGCCAGCTGCGCAGGATCAGGATCGAACGCGCATCCTCCAGCGCGTGGCCCTGGGCAACGAAGTTGTACTGCCCGCCCACGCCACTGAGCACGCGGCCATCTTCCAACTGGTCGGCCACACCGGCACCGAGCAACGTCACCATGATCGCACTGTTGACGAATCGTGCATCCTGGCGCTGCAAACGCTTGAGTTCTTCCTGGCCATACAGCTCGTTGATATAGCTGATGCGGGTCATGTTGAATTGCAGCCGCTTGGCGTGGCTCATCTCCTGCAAGCGCTGGTAGAAACTGCGCGGGCCAAGGAAGAAACCGCCATGGATGGAGATGCCATCGGGCTGCGCCGCATCGTCGAGCAGCCCGGCATTGGCTTGCTCCTGGGTCGCCACATCCGGGTACACCTTGCGCCGGATGATGCCGGCATCCGCCAGCACCAGCATGCCGTTGACGAACATTTCGCTGCAACCATAAAGGCCCCGGGCGAACGGATCGACGCCACCCTCACGACTGATCAAGGGCGCCCACTGGTACACATCCAGGTCGGTCAGCAGCAGTCGATAGGCTTCGTTGTCGGCCTGGCGCGCCAGCAAGGCGGCGGTCAGCGCATCGCCCATGGAGCCGATGCCGATCTGCAGGGTGCCGCCATCGCGAACCAGGGTACTGGCATGCAGGCCGATAAAATGGTCCTGGAACCCCACCGGCATGTTGGGCGTGGAAAACAGCGTGGTGCTGTCTTTTTCGTCGAGCAGGTAGTCGAATGCGTCCATGCCCAATTCCGCATCGCCGGGCATGTAGGGCAATTCAGTGTGAACCTGGCCAACCACCAGAATGGTTTCCCCGGCTTCGCGGCGCTTGGCGATCATGGGGAGCAGGTCTAGGGTGATATCCGGGTTGCAGCTCAGGCTCAGGCGGTCGGGATGCTCGGCGCTGCTGGCAACCAGTTGCGCCACCAGGTTCAGGCCGGCGGCATTGATATCACGGGCGGCATGGCTGTAGTTGCTGCTGACATAATCCTGCTGCGCCGAGTCGCTGTGGAGCAGGCTACCGGGCTGCATGAAGAACTGTTGCACGCGGATATTCTTCGGCAGGCTGTCCTTGTGCAGGTCAGCGAGGAAATCCAGTTCGGGATAATCGCCAAACACGCGCTCGATAAAAGGTTCGAGAAAGCGCTTCTGCAACCCGTCCCCCAGGGACGGGCGACCCAGGCTCAGCGCGGTGTAGATGGTCAGCGCCCGCTCAGGCAACTTGGCGATGCGCCGGTACAGCGCATTGACGAACAGGTTGGGCTTGCCCAACCCCAGCGGCATGCCCATGTGGATATGCGCCGGCAACCGCGCCAGTACGTCGTCAACTGCTTGCTCGATTGAACACAACTGCACCATCCGACCCTCCTGAACATTCCATGATTAGGGGTTGGACAGAGCGTGGCGGGTCTTTGCTGCAAAGAACAGTGTTGAAACACAAATCTGGGGCACAAAAAAGCCGCCCGTAAGCGGCTGTTTTGACGAAGATCAGTTTATTTCAAGCCGGACATCTTCTCGATCGCACCCTTTAGCTCATCATCCGAGCAATCGGCGCAGGTGCCTTTAGGCGGCATGGCATTGATGCCGGTGATGGCCTTGGCAAGCAGCCCGTCGAGGCCGCCCTGCTCTTTGGCGCGTTTACCCCAGTCTGCCGCATCGCCGATTTTCGGCGCACTCAGCAGGCCAGTGCCATGGCATGCGTTGCAATGTTTGGCGATCACTTCATCCGGCGTCTTGGCACCGCCGCCGCCGCCCGCCGCCACAGCAACCTCCATCCCCTTGCATTCCTGACCCTGGACACAGACCTGGCCCACAGGCTCCAGGCGCTTGGCGATGTCATCGTTGGTCGCAGCCTGGGCGCTGACAGCCCACAGGGCCAGTACGGTTGCTGGTGCAGCCAGCATTTTCATAATTAGGTTCACGCGTTCACCCTCAATGGTGGCTATTCACGCCTGCGGCCACGGTTTCGCAGGCGGCGAAAGTATAGCGGTTAGCCCGCCCGGCCGAAACAACCCTATTAAATAAAGGGAGATTCAGCCTCACGGTTTACAGCTGCGCGAACCCTGCAACGCTGGCAGGGCGCCTTCTGTTTTAAAAGTTCGCGGGTGTGGCTGCGCTGATTAGTCGCGCCGGCACGTCGAACGGATTGCGAAAACGATGGGGCTTGGTACTTTCAAAGTAGTAGCTATCGCCTGCTTCGAGCACAAAAGTTTCAAGACCGACCACCAGTTCCAGGCGCCCTTCCACCAGGATTCCGGTTTCTTCGCCTTCATGGGTGAGCATTTCTTCGCCCGTGTCGGCGCCTGGCGGGTAGATTTCATTGAGGAACGCGATTGCCCGGCTCGGGTGCGCTCGGCCTACCAGCTTCATGGTCACGGCACCGTCGGAGATGTCGATCAGCTCATTGGCTTTATAGACGACCTGCGTGGGTATTTCATGGAGGATCTCTTCGGAAAAGAATTCCACCATGGACATGGGAATGCCGCCCAGTACCTTGCGCAGGGAACTGATCGAGGGGCTGACGCTGTTTTTCTCGATCATCGAAATGGTGCTGTTGGTGACGCCCGCGCGCTTGGCAAGCTCGCGCTGGGAAAGACCTTTGAGTTTACGGATGGATTGCAGTCGTTCGCCGACGTCCAATGCAGGTGCCTCCTAGGATTCAGGCTTTGTTGTAATTGAGCGTTATCATGGCGACAGCGTTCAGTATTTACAACACTTGGGCCTAAATCCTGGGCAGCGGCATTCGTACCTGGCGATCAAGCGCCCAAATAGAGCCTTGGCACCCGGCGCAGGTTGCAGAAAAGCTGATAGGGGATGGTTTCAGCCGCGGTCGCGACGTCGCTGGCGAGGATATTCTTGCCCCACAACTCCACCGTGGAACCCAGCCCCGCCTGCGGCACATCCGTCAGGTCGACGCACAGCATGTCCATGGACACCCGGCCCAGCAACTGGCTGCGCTGGCCGGCGACCAGCACCGGTGTGCCAGTGGGCGCGTGGCGCGGGTAACCATCGGCATACCCCATGGCCACCACGCCGATACGCATCGGCTTGGGCGTGACGAACCTGGCGCCGTAGCCTACTGGCTCACCGGCCGGCAGTTCGCGTACGCAAATGATTTTGGACTCCAGGGTCATCACTGGCAGCAAACGTGCGGCAATCGCCTGGTCATCACCAAAGGGCGTGGCGCCGTAGAGCATGATGCCAGGGCGCACCCAGTCGCTGGGCACACTCGGCCAACCCAGTACGGACGGAGAATTGCGCAGGCTGACCTCAGCCGCCAGGCCTTGACGGGCTGCTTCGAATACCGCCACTTGTTCGCTGCTGCTTGCGCAATCGAGCTCATCGGCACGGGCGAAATGGCTCATCAATACGATCTTCGCGACCTTGCCACTGGCCAGCAGACGCTTGTACGCCTCCTGGAAATCCTTGGGATGCAGGCCGACTCGGTGCATGCCCGAGTCGAGCTTGAGCCAGATGGTCAGCGGCTTGCCCAGCGTGGCCTGCTCGATCGCCTCCAGTTGCCACAGTGAATGCACTACGCACCACAGGTCCTGCTCGATGATCAGCGCCAGCTCGTCAGCTTCGAAAAAACCTTCCAGCAGCAGTACCGGTGCACGTATCCCGGCGGCGCGCAGCTCCAGGGCCTCCTCGATGCACGCCACCGCAAACCCATCGGCCTCGGCTTCCAGCGCCTGGGCTACGCGCACCGCGCCATGGCCGTAGGCGTCCGCCTTGATCACGGCGAGGGCCTTGGCCCCGCTGACTTCGCGGGCCAATTGGTAGTTGTGACGCAGGGCTTGGAGGTCGATCAGGGCACGGGCAGGACGCATGGCGGCAGGCTTCTAGGCGGCAGAGTGAAGAAAAGCGGTGCCGACCGACAACATCGGCACCGCAAGAGGGATGTGTATTAAGGCAGCGCAGCCACGACGGACAGCTCTACCAGGATATTCGGCTCACACAGTTTGGCTTCAACCGTGGCGCGGGCCGGGGCGACACCTTTTGGCAACCACTTGTCCCACACCGCGTTCATACCGGCGAAATCGGCATTGATGTCTTTCAAATAGATCGTCACCGACAGCAAGCGCGTCTTGTCGGTGCCGGCCAGGTCCAGCAAACGCTCGATGTTGACCAGGGTCTCACGGGTCTGCTGCTCAATGCCGGCATTCATGTCGTCGCCCACTTGGCCCGCCAGGTACAGGGTACCGTTGTGAACCACGATCTGGCTCATGCGTTCATTGGTGAGCTGGCGCTGGATGGACATGTTTTGCGGACTCCTGGTGATTGCCGTAACGGGAGATATCGAGGCCTTCGGCACTGATCTGCGGCGTTTTCTTCGCCATCAGGTCGGCCAGCAAACGTCCGGAGCCGCATGCCATGGTCCAGCCGAGGGTGCCGTGGCCGGTATTCAGGAACAGGTTCCTGAACGGAGTGCCACCGACAATCGGTGTGCCATCGGGTGTGGTCGGGCGCAGACCGGTCCAGAAACTGGCTTGGGCCAAATCGCCGCCCAGAGGATAAAGGTCGTTGACGATCATCTCCAGGGTTTCACGCCGACGCGGGTTGAGCGACAGGTCAAAACCGGCTATTTCAGCCATGCCGCCGACGCGAATGCGGTTGTCGAAACGGGTGATCGCGACTTTGTAGGTTTCGTCCAGGATGGTCGAGGTCGGCGCCATCGCCGGGTTGGTGATCGGCACGGTCAGCGAGTAGCCCTTGAGCGGGTACACGGGCGCCTTGATCCCCAGCGGCTTGAGCAGCTTGGGCGAATAACTGCCCAGCGCCAGCACGTAGCGGTCGGCGGTCTCCAACGTGCCATCGATCCACACGCCATTGACGCGGTCGCCGGCGAAATCGAGGCGCTGGATGTCTTGTTCGAAACGGAACTCAACGCCCAACTGCTTGCACATGTCGGCCAGGCGCGTGGTGAACATCTGGCAATCGCCCGTCTGGTCGTTGGGCAGGCGCAGCGCACCGGCGAGAATGTCGGTGACGTTGGCCAGGGCCGGCTCGACCCGGGCGATGCCGGCACGGTCGAGCAATTCGAAGGGCACGCCGGACTCCTGCAACACGGCAATGTCCTTGGCCGCGCCATCGAGCTGGGCCTGGGTGCGGAACAGTTGAGTGGTCCCCAGGCTGCGCCCTTCGTAGGCAATCCCGGTTTCAGCGCGCAGCTCGTCAAGGCAGTCGCGGCTGTACTCGGAGAGGCGAACCATGCGCTCCTTGTTCACCGCATATCGGTTGGCGGTGCAATTGCGCAGCATCTGCGCCACCCACAGGTATTGGTCGATATCGGCGGTGGCCTTGATCGCCAGTGGCGCATGGCGTTGCAGCAGCCACTTGATCGCCTTGAGCGGCACGCCCGGCGCGGCCCATGGCGACGCATAGCCTGGAGACACCTGGCCGGCGTTGGCGAAACTGGTCTCCATGGCGGCGGCGGGTTGACGGTCGACCACCACGACTTCAAAGCCGGCTCGAGCCAAATAGTAGGCACTGGTCACGCCAATGACGCCGCTACCCAAGACCAGAACGCGCATTTTTATATCCTCATCACGGGCAGAGCCGCTGACGTGTGTTATTCGAGCAATGATGGGCGCAGTGTAAGAAACAATCACCAGTGCATTTCACTATATAAATGCCTATATTTGGCGACAATTCTCGGCACAAATGCTTTTTACAGAGGCGTATCCCCTATGCGTACAAATACCCAGACCAAGCGGGAGCTGGACAAGATCGACCGCAATATCCTGCGCATCCTGCAAACCGATGGGCGCATTTCGTTCACGGAGCTTGGCGAGAAGGTGGGGCTGTCGACGACGCCCTGTACCGAGCGCGTCCGCCGTCTGGAGCGCGAAGGGATCATCATGGGCTACAACGCACGGCTCAACCCGCAGCACTTGAAAGGAAGCTTGCTGGTATTTGTCGAGATCAGCCTGGATTACAAGTCCGGCGACACGTTTGAAGAGTTCCGCCGCGCGGTGCTCAAGCTGCCGCATGTGCTGGAGTGTCACCTGGTGTCCGGAGACTTCGACTACCTGGTGAAAGCGCGGATTTCCGAGATGGCCTCGTACCGCAAATTACTCGGCGATATTCTGCTCAAATTGCCCCATGTGCGCGAATCCAAGAGCTACATCGTGATGGAAGAGGTGAAAGAGAGCCTGAACCTGCCAATCCCCGATTAACCTGACACAACTCAATCAAATGTAGGAGGAGGCTTGCCCTAATGCCATTCAGCTAAGCCTACACCGCCCTCTGTAGGAGCGAGCTTGCTCGCGAAAAAGGTCAACGATAACGCGTGCTTTCTGAATGAACGCGGTGCCTGTGAGTTTTTCGCGAGCAAGCTCGCTCCTACAGACGGCATTAGGGCTTGCCCCCTCCCACACTCACCAAGTAAATCCGCTACACCAGTACCTGTCGGGTACTCGCCATGTACGCGTGAATCTGCTTTTCAACCCGTGGATGAATCAGTTCCACCGGCCGCCGGCCATTGGGGCACGGCAAGGTCTTGGTGGTGCCGAACAGGCGACAGATCAGCGGGCGCTCGTCATACACGGTGCAGCCTTTGGGCCCCAGATGCACGCAATTGAGCTCATCCATGGCCGCTGCCTGCTCCGCAGCTGTCTTGCGCGGCAGGCGCGACATTTCTTCGGGCGACGTGGTGACCGGCCCACAGCAGTCGTGGCAACCGGGAACGCACTCGAACGAAGGAATCTGTCGACGCAACGCGCTGATTTTCTGACTGTTGCAACTCATCGAAACACACACCGAACGGCGAATAGGCGTGGATTCTGACTCAAAACGCCCCGCGCAGACAGCTTCGCCCGACCGTTGTATCCTGCGTCAAATTTTCCAAACAGGGAGGCCCCCATGATCGCCAGCGCCCGGCACACCGCGTCCTACTACGCCGCCAGCAGCGTGCCGCACCCCGATTACCCGGCGTTGACGGGTGAGGTGCGCGCCGATGTCTGCGTGATTGGCGGGGGATATTCCGGGCTCAACACCGCCCTGGAACTGGCCGAGCGCGGCTTCAGCGTCGTGCTGCTGGAAGCGCGCAAGATCGGTTGGGGCGCCAGTGGGCGTAACGGCGGGCAGCTGATTCGCGGCGTCGGCCATGGCCTTGACCAGTTCGCCAAGGTGATCGGCACCGACGGCGTGCGCCAGATGAAATTGATGGGCCTGGAAGCGGTGGAGATCGTGCGCGAGCGCGTCGAGCGCTTCCAGATCCCCTGCGACCTGACCTGGGGCTACTGCGACCTCGCCAACAAGCCCCGCGACCTGCAGGGCCTCGCCGAAGACGCCGAAGAGCTGCGCAGCCTGGGTTATCGCCATCCAGTACGCCTGCTGGAAGCCGGCGAGATGGCCAGCGTGATCGGTTCAGACCGCTATGTGGGCGGGATGATCGACATGGGCTCCGGGCACCTGCACCCGCTGAACCTGGCCCTGGGTGAAGCCGGCGTCGCGCAGCAGTTGGGCGTGAAGCTGTTCGAGCAGTCCGAGGTGACGCGCATCGACTACGGCGCGCAGGTCAAAGTGCACACCGCCCAGGGCCAGGTACACGCCAGCACGCTGGTGCTGGCCTGCAACGCCTACCTCAATGACCTCAACCCGCACTTGAGTGGCAAGATATTGCCCGCCGGCAGCTACATCATCGCCACCGAACCCTTGAGCGAAGCGCTAGCCGCCAGCCTGTTGCCGCAGAACATGGCGGTGTGCGATCAGCGGGTAACGGTGGACTATTTCCGCCTGTCCGCCGATAGCCGCCTGTTGTTCGGCGGCGCCTGCCATTATTCCGGGCGCGACCCGAGCGACATTGGCGCCTATATGCGGCCAAAGATGCTGCAAGTGTTCCCGCAATTGGCCAACGTGAAGATCGACTTCCAGTGGGGCGGCATGATCGGCATCGGCGCCAATCGGTTGCCGCAGATCGGGCGCCTGGCGGATCAACCCAATGTGTATTACGCCCAGGCCTATGCAGGCCATGGTCTCAACGCCACACACCTGGCAGGCCGGTTGCTGGCCGAAGCCATCAGCGGCCAGCAACAAGGGCGCTTCGACCTGTTCGCCCAAGTGCCGCACATGACCTTCCCGGGTGGTAAACACTTGCGCTCGCCGCTGCTGGCCCTGGGGATGCTCTGGCACCGCCTCAAGGAACTGGTCTGATCAATCGCGCCAGAAAGCCTTCAAGCCTTCATGGCGTGCCTGCTCTGCCGTCAGCCCCACATCGCGCAATTGCTCTGGCGTCAGCGTGAGCAAGGCCTTGCGTGTATGACGGTGGCGCCAGAACAGGCTCCACCGATTTTCGCCAGGCAGAGTTGGCGCCCGCTCCTGCTCGGCTTCCAGTTCCTGGCTATGTAACGCCAGCCGCACATCGCTCATGCCATTCATTTTCCATCCCTCGTTAGCTTGCCGCCTGAGTGACTAGAATGAGCGAGCGAGCAAAACCAATACAGATTCAGCCTCCCTTTATTAAATCCATACAGACACTGCCTATGCACGGCTGAATCCTGTATTTTGCCCCTATCTGTACTGGTCTGCTGGGAGTGACCGCCGTGACCCTTTACGTCAACCTTGCCGAATTGCTGGGCACCCGCATCGAACAAGGCTTCTATCGCCCCGGCGACCGTCTGCCTTCCGTACGCGCGTTGAGTGTGGAACACGGGGTCAGCCTGAGCACCGTGCAGCAAGCCTATCGATTGCTGGAAGACAATGGCCTGGCGATGCCCAAGCCCAAGTCCGGCTATTTTGTGCCGGCGGGCCGTGAACTGCCGGCGCTGCCCGAGGTGGGTCGCCCGGCCCAGCGGCCGGTAGAGATTTCCCAGTGGGACCAGGTGCTGGAATTGATTCGTGCCGTGCCGCGCAAGGACACCATACAGTTGGGCCGAGGCATGCCGGATGTGTTGTCGCCCACTCTCAAACCGTTGCTTCGCAGCCTGGCACGTGTCAGTCGCCGGCAGGATCTGCCCGGGCTGTATTACGACAACATTCTTGGCTGTATGGAGTTGCGCGAGCAAATTGCGCGACTGTCATTGGATTCCGGCTGTCAATTGACGGCCGAGGACATCGTCATCACCACCGGCTGCCACGAGGCGCTGTCCGCCAGCATCCACGCGATTTGCGAGCCCGGCGATATCGTTGCGGTGGATTCGCCAAGTTTCCACGGCGCCATGCAGACCCTCAAGGGTCTGGGCATGAAAGCCCTGGAGATCCCCACCGACCCCATCACCGGCATCAGCCTTGAAGCCCTGGAACTGGCGCTGGAACAGTGGCCGATCAAAGTTATCCAGCTCACTCCCAACTGCAACAACCCCTTGGGCTACATCATGCCGGAGGCACGCAAGCGCGCGCTGCTGACTCTGGCCCAGCGCTTCGACGTGGCGATCATCGAGGACGATGTGTATGGTGAACTGGCCTACAGCTACCCTCGCCCGCGCACGATCAAATCCTTCGACGAAGACGGCCGCGTCCTGCTGTGCAGTTCGTTCTCCAAGACCCTGGCGCCCGGCCTGCGCATTGGCTGGGTCGCGCCGGGGCGCTACCTGGACCGGGTGCTGCACATGAAATACATCAGCACGGGCTCGACCGCCACCCAGCCGCAGATTGCGATTGCGGAATTTCTCAAGGGCGGCTATTTCGAACCGCATTTGCGCCGGATGCGCACGCAATACCAGCGTAATCGCGACCTGATGCTCGACTGGGTCAGCCGCTACTTCCCCGCGGGCACACGGGCCAGCCGGCCCCAGGGCAGTTTTATGCTGTGGATAGAATTGCCGGAGGGCTTCGATACCCTCAAGCTCAACCGTACGCTGATGGACCAAGGCGTCCAGGTGGCCGTAGGCAGCATCTTTTCTGCATCCGGCAAATACCGTAACTGCCTGCGTATGAACTACGCTGCCAAACCGACGCCGCAGATTGAAGAGGCGGTGCGCAAGGTCGGTACCGCTGCGCACGCCCTGCTGGCCGAAGCGGCAAACTGACCTTTTCCGAGCAATTGCCGTCATATGCCGACAAACGCCTGACCTGGATGCCGCTTCCTTGATGATTAAACGGCTTTTACCGCTTTTCCTGTTGGGAGCACTGGCACTGGGTGGCTGCGCGACGGCCTACACACCGCGCGTGCCGAGTGATGCGCTACCGGCGGCGCAGTCCTCCTTCGGCCGTTCGATCCAGGCCCAGGCGGCACCGTATCAGGGCCGCTCCGGCTTTCGCCTGCTGCCCAACAGCAGCGAAGCGTTCATGGCCCGCGCCGAACTGATCCGCAACGCCCAGACCAGCCTCGACCTGCAGTACTACATCGTGCATGACGGTATCAGCACGCGCATGCTGGTGGATGAACTGCTCAAGGCCGCCGACCGCGGCGTGCGCGTGCGCATCCTGCTGGACGACACCACCAGCGACGGGCTCGACCAGATCATCGCGACGCTTGCCGCCCACCCCAACATCGACATTCGCCTGTTCAACCCGCTGCACCTGGGGCGCAGCACCGGGGTGACACGTGCCATGGGGCGCCTGTTCAACCTCTCGCTGCAACACCGGCGCATGCACAACAAACTGTGGCTGGCCGACAACAGCGTGGCGATCGTGGGCGGGCGCAACCTGGGGGATGAGTATTTCGATGCCGAACCCAACCTGAATTTCACCGATATCGACATGCTCAGTGTCGGGCCGGTGGCCGAGCAACTGGGTCACAGTTTCGATCAATACTGGAACAGCGCGCTGAGCAAGCCTATTGATGAGTTTGTCTCAACGATGCCTTCCAGGATCGACCTCGCTGTCGCGCGTGGGCGCCTGGAGGCCTCGCTGACTCAATCGCGCCAGCAGAACCACGCCCTGTATAACCGCCTGCGCACCTACCAGACCCAGCCGCGCATGGATATCTGGCGTCGCGAGTTGATCTGGGCCTGGAACCAGGCGCTGTGGGATGCCCCGAGCAAGGTGCTGGCCAGGGCCGACCCGGACCCGCAATTGCTCCTCACCACGCAACTGGCGCCGGAGCTGGAGGGCGTCAGCCGTGAGCTGATCATGATTTCGGCGTACTTCGTTCCCGGGCCGCCCGGGCTGGTGTACCTGACGGGCCGCGCCGATGCGGGCGTGTCGGTGAACCTTTTGACCAACTCCCTTGAAGCCACCGATGTACCCGCCGTGCACGGCGGCTACGCGCCCTATCGCAAGGCGCTGCTGGAGCATGGCGTGAAACTCTATGAGCTGCGTCGACAACCCGGCGACCCCAGCGCAAGCAGCGGGCCGCACCTGTTTCGTCGCGGCAGCTTGCACGGCTCCGACTCCAGCCTGCACAGCAAGGCGATGATTTTCGATCGGGAAAAATCGTTTATCGGCTCGTTCAATTTCGATCCGCGCTCGGTGCTGTGGAACACCGAAGTCGGCGTACTGGTGGACAGCCCGGAACTGGCGGAGCACGTACGCAACCTGGCGCTGCAAGGGATGGCGCCGGCGCTGAGCTACGAGGCGAAATTGCAGGACGGGCAGATCGTGTGGGAGACCGAAGATAACGGCCAGTTGCACACCCTGACCCGGGAGCCCGGTAGTTGGTGGCGACGGTTCAATGCCTGGTTCGCCACCAGTGTCGGCCTGGAGCGCATGCTCTAGAAATCAGGTATACCCCATGTGAGAGGGGGCTTGCCCCCGATTGCCATAGGTATCTACACAACTCTGTAGCGCTCAACCGTAACCACGATGCGAAGCGAGTCGCTCTTGATCTTGATCTGCTTTTGATCTCAGGCGCCCCGTTAAACCACGCTGGCCGAACGCAGGCGAGGTGCCGAGTGGTGGGGCAAGAGCGTTTTGCTTACTTTTGCGCTTTTCAAAAGTGAGCCGCTGTAAAAGCGGAACCATTAGCAGCCGTGACCGCAGAAACGGATATGTACTCGATCTGATCCAACATCCTGATCGGCCCAGAGGCCGCCATCGGGGGCAAGCCCCCTCCCACAGTTGCCCTGCGCTGTTTCCAGCAGGGTTACAGCTTGATCCAGGTCGCCTTCAGTTCGGTATATTTGTCGAACGCATGCAGCGATTTATCGCGACCGTTACCCGACTGTTTGAAGCCCCCGAACGGAGCGGTCATGTCGCCGCCGTCGTACTGGTTGACCCACACGCTACCGGCACGCAGCGCCTTGGCAGTCAGATGCGCCTTGGAAATATCCGCGGTCCACACCGCCGCCGCCAGGCCATATTGGGTGTCGTTGGCGATGGCGATGGCTTCTTCGGCGCTGTCGAAGGTGATTACCGACAGTACCGGACCGAAGATTTCTTCCTGGGCAATTTTCATGGCGTTGGTCACAACGTCGAAAATGGTCGGCTCGACGTAGGTGCCACCGGTTTCTTCCAGCGTGCGCTTGCCACCAACGACCAGCTTGGCGCCATCGGCATGGCCCGCCTCGATGTACGAGAGCACGTTGTTCATCTGCTGGGTGTCCACCAGCGCGCCCACGTTGGTGGCAGGGTCCAGCGGGTTACCAGGCTTCCAACCCTTGAGGGCCTCGATGACCAGCGGCAGGAAGGAGTCCTTGATCGAACGCTCCACCAGCAGGCGCGAACCGGCGGTGCAGACTTCACCCTGGTTGAAGGCGATGGCACTGGCGGCGGAGTTGGCCGCGGCTTGCAGGTCCGTCGCATCGGCAAACACGATGTTCGGGCTCTTGCCGCCAGCTTCCAGCCACACGCGCTTCATGTTCGATTCGCCGGAGCGGATCAACAGCTGCTTGGCAATTTTGGTGGACCCGGTAAACACCAGGGTGTCCACGTCCATGTGCACCGCCAGCGCGTTACCCACGGTGTGGCCATAGCCCGGCAGCACGTTGAGCACGCCTTTTGGAATACCGGCTTCAACGGCCAGGGCGGCGATACGGATGGCGGTCAGCGGGGACTTTTCCGACGGCTTGAGAATTACCGAGTTACCGGTCGACAGCGCCGGGCCGAGCTTCCAGCAGGCCATCATCAGCGGGAAGTTCCACGGAACGATCGCACCGACTACGCCGACGGGCTCACGGGTCACCAGCCCCAGTTGGTCATGGGGCGTGGCCGCCACTTCATCGTAGATCTTGTCGATTGCCTCGCCGCTCCAGCTCAGGGCATTGGCCGCGCCGGGGACGTCGATGTTCAGCGCGTCGCTGATCGGCTTGCCCATGTCCAGGGTTTCCAGCAGCGCCAGCTCTTCGGCATTGGCCTTGAGCAGCGCGGCGAAACGGATCATGACGGACTTGCGCTTGGCCGGTGCCAGGCGCGACCAGACCCCAGAATTGAAAGTGGCACGGGCGTTTTCCACGGCACGCTGGGCGTCGGCGGCGTCACAGCTGGCCACGGTGGCGAGCAGACGACCATCGACCGGGCTGATGCATTCGAACGTGTCACCGGAAACGGCGGCGGTGTACTCGCCATTGATGTACGCGCGGCCTTCGATTTTCAGGTCCTTGGCGCGTTGTTCCCAGTCGACACGGGTCAGGGTGGTCATGCAAGTCTGCTCCTCTTATTGGATACAAGGGCCTGGAAGATTGATCCCGGCGCCTCCACGAATGCTTGCCTGGCCAGCCTGCTGTTCGGCTCAAGGCACTTGCCACCCTAAACCAGCGGCTGGGGATGTTTCAATATATTTGACATAACGGCGGCAAACGCCCTTGCGATGTTCATTTTAATAAACATAGACTTTGGCCTCTCCAAACGCAGGCCAGACGGGATAAGCACATGAGCATCCAGGACATCGTCGATTTCAGCCAAGCCAATACCGCCCCCGATCGCTATCGCCCTGCCGCCGAGAAAATCCTCAAGGGCGACCCTGAACAGACGATCTACAACCACTACAACAGCCCCTGCGGGCAAATGAACGCGGGCGTCTGGGAAGGCGAAGTCGGGCAGTGGACGGTCAATTACACCGAGCATGAATACTGCGAGATCGTGCAGGGAGTTTCCGTACTGCGCGATGCCCAAGGCAATGCCAAAACCTTGCGCGCCGGCGACCGCTTCGTCATCCCGGCCGGCTTCAGCGGCACCTGGGAAGTGCTGGAAGCGTGCCGCAAGATCTACGTGGTGTTCGAACAGAAAGCCTGATCAGCGCATTCCAGGCAAAAAAAAGCCCGTATCGTGAGATACGGGCTTTTTTTCACAAGGAAGGAAATCAATTACTTGATTTTGCCTTCTTTGTAGATCACGTGCTTGCGAACGCGCGGGTCGAACATTTTCTTTTCGAGCTTGTCCGGGGTAGTACGCTTGTTCTTGTCGGTAGTGTAGAAGTGACCAGTACCGGCGCTAGAGATCATTCGAATCAATTCACGCATGATAGAGCTCCTTAGATCTTGCCGGCGGCGCGGATTTCGGCCAGCACGACAGTGATGCCACGCTTGTCGATGATACGCATGCCTTTGGCAGATACACGCAGGCGAACAAAACGTTTCTCTTCTTCAACCCAGAAGCGGTGATGCTGCAGGTTCGGCAGGAAACGACGACGGGTTTTGTTATTTGCGTGGGAAATGTTATTCCCAGTCACCGGACCCTTACCGGTAACTTGACAGACTCTCGACATGCCTCAGCCCTCTAAAACCACATGCCCAACCCGGCATGGGTTGGCCGCTTAATCTCTCAGTCATTTGGCGCCAGGCGCCGCGTTTCTTTAGGGTCTTACCGGCTACACCTACAAGCGAAGGAACCGGGCCCCTAGAAAAGAGCGCTGCTTTATACCAGAAAGACCCAGGTGCAACAACAGCGAGTGTGTTTTTACCTGAGTAAATCTCGGCCATTGGCGCCTGAACCGTTGCCAGGAGGGGCCGCTGTAACAGCCGACCGCTCGTCGCACAGAATGATTTTCAGCGCCTGCAAGCACTCTGACCTGCACGTTGAAACGCGCTGAGGCGCCATCAAAACAGCATTTTGGCCAAAAGCACAGGCAAAAATGGGCTAGTCATTTAATCAACAGGCCACTACGGTAGGGCTTTTCCAGACTGCACTCGCAGATGGGCCTTCGATCTGCACAGGAAACCGAATATGCGCCTCGCTGCCCTCCCGCTATTGCTAGCTCCCCTTTTCATCGCTCCGATGGCCGTTGCCGCCACCAATTTAAGCGTTTGCACCGAGGCCAGCCCCGAAGGGTTCGACGTGGTGCAGTACAACTCGCTGACCACCACCAACGCCTCGGCGGATGTGCTGATGAACCGTCTGGTGGACTACGACGCTACCGCCGGCAAGCTGGTGCCGAGCCTGGCAGACAGCTGGGACGTCTCCCCGGATGGCCTGACCTACACGTTCAAATTGCACCCCAACGTGAAATTCCATCGCACCGAGTATTTCACCCCGAGCCGCACCCTGACGGCCGAAGACGTGCGCTTCAGCTTCGAACGCATGCTCGACCCGGCCAACCCGTGGCACAAGATTGCCCAGAGCGGCTTTCCCCACGCGCAATCCCTGCAATTGCCGGCGCTGATCAAGAAGATCGACGCGCTCGACCCGCTGACCGTGCGCTTCACCCTTGATCACGCCGACTCCACGTTTCTTGCCGCGCTGAGCATGGGCTTTGCCTCGATCTACCCGGCCGAATATGCCGACAAACTGCTCAAGGCCGGCACCCCGGAGAAGCTCAACAGCCAGCCCATTGGCACCGGCCCGTTCGTTTTCGTGCGTTTCCAGAAGGATGCGGTGGTGCGCTACAAGGCCAACCCGGACTACTTCGCCGGCAAACCGACTGTGGATAATCTGATCTTCGCCATCACGCCGGATGCCAATGTGCGCCTGCAGAAACTGCATCGCGACGAGTGCCAGATCGCCCTGTCGCCCAAGCCCCTGGATGTGGGCGAGGCCGAAAAAGACCCGGCGCTGAAGGTGGAAAAAACCGCCGCCTTCATGACAGCCTTCGTCGCCATCAACAGCCAGCACCCGCCACTGGACAAGCCCGAGGTACGCCAGGCGATCAACCTGGCCTTTGACAAAGGCAGCTACCTGAAGGCGGTATTCGAAGGCACCGCCGAAGCGGCCAATGGTGTCTACCCACCCAATACTTGGAGCTACGCCAAGGACTTGCCGGGTTATCCACAAGACCTTGCCAAAGCCAAGGCACTGCTGAACCGCGCCGGCCTCAAGGACGGCTTCAAAACCACGATCTGGACCCGCCCTACCGGCAGCCTGCTGAACCCCAACCCGAATCTTGGCGCTCAGTTGCTGCAGGCCGATCTGGCCAAGGTCAGCATCCAGGCCGACATCCGCGTGATCGAGTGGGGCGAGTTGATTCGCCGCGCCAAAGCCGGCGAACACGACCTGCTCTTCATGGGCTGGGCCGGTGACAATGGCGACCCGGACAACTTCCTGACCCCGCAATTTTCCTGCGCAGCCGTCAAATCCGGTACCAACTTCGCCCGCTACTGCGACCCTGCGCTGGACAAGCTGATCAGCGCCGGCAAGACCACCAGCGAACAGGGCGTGCGCAGCAAGCTCTACCAGCAGGCCCAGGCGCAGATCCAGCAGCAGGCCCTGTGGCTGCCCCTGGCGCATCCCACGGCGTTTGCCCTGACACGCAAAAATATCGAGGGCTATCAGGTGAGCCCGTTTGGCCGGCAGGATTATTCCAAGGTCAGCGTCAAGCCTTAAGCTGCAAGCTGCAAGCTGCAAGCTGCAAGCCGACTTGTGGCTTGCAGCTTTAAATTTGCAACTGCCCCCTACATCCATCCGTATTCCGCCATCGACAACGGATCACCATCGCCCACGATGATGTGATCCAGCACCCGCACGTCCACCATTTCCAGGGCCTTTTGTAGAATTTTGGTCAGTTTTCGATCAGCGGGACTTGGATCCACGCTTCCCGAAGGATGGTTGTGGCACAGGATCAACGCTGCCGCGTTGTACGCCAGCGCACGCTTGACCACTTGCCGGGGATAGACCAGGGCGGTATCGATGGTGCCTTCGCAGAGCGCCTCGAAACCCAGCACCCGATGCTTGGAGTCGAGAAACAGGCAGCCAAACACTTCGTGAGACTCATGACGCAGCAGCGCCTTGAGGTATTCGCGTACGGCCAGCGGGCTTTCCAGCACCGAATCGTTGCGCAGGCGCTCGGCCATGTGGCGCCGGGACATTTCCAGCACCGCCTGCAATTGGGCAAACTTCGCCGGCCCCAGGCCCAGCTGCTGATTGAACAGCGCCTGGCTCGCCTCCAACAGCGGGCGCAACCCACCGAATTGCGCCAGCAGATGGCGCGCCAGGTCCACGGCGCTCCTGCCGGATACGCCGGTGCGCAGGAAAATCGCCAGCAATTCGGCATCGGACAGACTGGCCGCGCCCCACTCCAACAGCTTCTCTCGCGGCCGCTCGGCAGCAGGCCAATTGCGAATACTCATCCCACCTCCTTTCCATGATGTACGCCGTATGCGCCGCTGTTGCCGGGCGGACGCTGTGTTATCGTAGGCCCTCTTTTTTGCATGCGATTTCACCTGGGGAGGGGTCATCGCAGGCGTCACTGAACTGGCTTCACTGAACTGGAAAGGCAAACCAATGCAGCGTCTGTATCGGAAACGCATCGTTCTCGGCGTCGGCGGCGGCATTGCCGCCTACAAGAGCGCGGAACTGGTTCGCAGGCTCCTGGACCAGGGCGCCGAAGTGCGCGTGGTCATGACCCGTGGTGGCAGTGAGTTCATCACCCCGCTGACCATGCAGGCCTTGTCCGGCCACCCGGTTCACCTGGACCTGCTGGACCCGGCGGCCGAAGCTGCCATGGGCCATATCGAACTGGCCAAATGGGCCGACCTGGTGCTCATCGCGCCGGCGACCGCCGACCTGATCGCGCGCCTGGCCCAGGGCATCGCCGATGACTTGCTGACCACCCTGGTACTGGCCACCGACGCCACCGTCGCCATTGCCCCGGCGATGAACCAGGCCATGTGGCGCGACCCGGCCACCCAGGCCAACACCCAACTCCTGCAAAGCCGTGGCCTCAAGGTCTTCGGCCCGGCGTCCGGCAGCCAGGCCTGCGGTGACGTCGGCATGGGCCGCATGCTCGAAGCCACCGACCTGGCGCTGTGTGCCGCCGAATGCTTCCAGCACCTGGCCCTGACCGGCAAACACGTACTGATCACCGCGGGCCCGACCCAGGAAAACATCGACCCGGTGCGCTACATCACCAACCATAGCTCAGGAAAAATGGGCTTCGCCCTGGCTGAAGCTGCGGTTGAGGCAGGCGCACGTGTCACCCTGATCACCGGCCCGGTGCATTTACCGACGCCCGATCGTGTGACCCGAATCGACGTAGTCAGCGCCCGCGACATGCTGGCGGCCTGTGAAGCGGCGATTCCGTGCGACCTGTTCATCGCCTCGGCAGCGGTTGCGGACTACCGGCCGGAAGTCGTTGCACCGCAAAAGCTCAAGAAAGACCCTACAAGCGGCGATGGTCTGCTCCTGCAAATGGTGCGCAACCCTGACATTCTGGCCACCATCGCCACACGTGCGGATCGTCCGTTCAGCGTCGGCTTCGCCGCCGAGACCGAACATTTGCTGGACTACGCCGCGCGCAAATTGAAGGACAAAAACCTCGACCTGATCGTTGCCAATGATGTCGCCAACCCGAGCATCGGCTTCAACAGTGAGGAAAATGCCATCAGCGTGATCGACCGCGAGTTGCACGCCACCGTTTTCGCCCAGACCAGCAAGGGCAAGATTGCCCGCCAACTGATCTCTTTTATCGCCCAACGGCTGAACCAGGTTTAATGTCCATGCACGCTTTGCAAGCCAAGATCCTCGACCCACGCATCGGTGGCCAATTCCCCCTTCCGGCCTACGCCACCCCAGGCTCCGCCGGCCTGGACCTGCGCGCCATGCTCCAGCAGGACACGGTCCTGGAGCCGGGCCAGACGATCCTGATCCCCACCGGCCTGTCGATCTACGTCGGCGACCCGGGCCTGGCGGCCCTGATCCTGCCGCGCTCCGGCCTGGGCCACAAACACGGCATCGTGCTGGGCAATCTGGTGGGCCTGATCGACTCCGACTACCAGGGCGAATTGATGGTGTCGTGCTGGAACCGCGGCCAGACCGCGTTCAACATTGCGGTCGGCGAGCGTATCGCCCAACTGGTGCTGGTGCCGGTGGTCCAGGCGCAGTTCGAACTGGTGCAGGAATTCGACGAAACCCAGCGCGGCGCAGGTGGTTTTGGGCATTCCGGCAGTCACTGACTAAGCTGAACAGGGCCGGGCGCAATTGCCCGGCCAGACGCCACCGCCAGGTTTTTCAGGATGAAGAATGCGCGAAAATTATCAGCGGATTTTATTAAATAAAATCAATAGGTTACGCAGGAATGAGCGCAGGACCGAAGCGCCGATGGCATTTTTACACCACGAACTCTCTGCCGAAAACGTCGTCATACCCTTCAGTTTGAGCCTGCCGGCCAGCCACATCAGGCCAGCCTTGCCCCCTTTCAGATGGAGTTCCCCCCGCGATGAGTACCGCAGCCCGCGTAGCCCCGAGCTTTCCCGACAGCATCTTCCGTGCCTATGACATTCGTGGCGTGGTGCCCAAGACCCTGACCGCCGAAACCGCCTACTGGATCGGCCGCGCCATCGGCTCACAGAGCCTGGCCCAGGGCGAGCCGAACGTGTCGGTCGGTCGTGACGGTCGCCTGTCCGGCCCGGAGCTTGTGGAGCAACTGATCCAGGGCCTGGCGGACAGCGGGTGCCATGTCAGCGACGTCGGCCTGGTGCCCACGCCTGCGCTGTATTACGCCGCCAATGTCCTGGCCGGCAAGTCCGGCGTCATGCTGACCGGCAGCCACAACCCGTCGGACTACAACGGCTTCAAAATCGTTATCGCCGGCGACACCCTCGCCAACGAACAGATCCAGGCCCTGCACACTCGCCTGAAAACCAACGACCTGAGCAGCGGCACCGGCAGAATCACCAAGGTCGACATCCTGCAGCGCTACTCCGACGAAATCACCCGCGACGTCAAACTCGCCCGCCGCCTCAAAGTGGTGGTGGATTGCGGCAACGGCGCGGCCGGCGTGATCGCTCCGCAATTGCTCGAAGCCCTCGATTGTGAAGTGATTCCCCTGTTCTGCGACGTCGACGGTAACTTCCCCAACCACCACCCGGACCCCGGCAAGCCTGAAAACCTGGTGGACCTGATCGCCAAGGTCAAGGAAGTGGGCGCCGACGTCGGCCTGGCCTTCGACGGCGACGGCGACCGCGTAGGCGTGGTGACCGAAACCGGCGAAATCGTGTACCCGGACCGCCTGCTGATGCTGTTCGCCCGTGACGTGGTGGCGCGCAACGCCAACGCCGAAATCATCTTCGACGTGAAGTGCACTCGTCGCCTCACGCCGCTGATCAAGGAATACGGCGGTCGCCCGCTGATGTGGAAGACCGGTCACTCGTTGATCAAAAAGAAAATGAAGGAAACCGGTGCCTTGCTGGCCGGCGAAATGAGCGGTCACGTATTCTTCAAGGAGCGCTGGTTCGGTTTCGACGATGGCATTTACAGCGCTGCGCGCCTGCTGGAGATCCTCAGCAAGGAAAAATCCACCGCGCAAGCGCTGTTTCAGACCTTCCCGAATGATATTTCTACGCCAGAGATCAATATCCATGTGACCGAGGAGAGCAAATTCAGCATCATTGACGCATTGCACGATGCGCAATGGGGCGAAGGCGCCAACCTGACCACCATTGATGGTGTGCGAGTCGATTACGCCAAAGGCTGGGGCCTGGTTCGTGCGTCCAACACCACACCGGTGCTGGTGCTGCGTTTCGAGGCGGATACCGAGGCTGAGTTGCAGCGCATCAAGGACGTCTTTCACGTCCAGTTGAAACGTGTTGCCCCTGATCTCCAATTACCGTTCTGATTTTTCTACCGGAGCCCTGAATGACCCTCGAACGCGAAGCCGCTGCCAACACCGCCAAGGTCCTGTCCGAAGCGTTGCCTTACATTCGACGCTACGTCGGCAAGACGCTGGTGATCAAGTACGGCGGCAATGCCATGGAAAGCGACGAGCTGAAAACCGGCTTTGCCCGCGACATCGTGCTGATGAAAGCCGTGGGGATCAACCCGGTTGTCGTCCACGGCGGTGGGCCGCAAATCGGCGACCTGCTCAAGCGTTTGTCGATCGAGAGTCACTTCATCGATGGCATGCGCGTCACTGACGCGCAGACCATGGACGTGGTGGAGATGGTACTCGGTGGCCAGGTCAACAAGGACATCGTCAACCTGATCAACCGCCACGGCGGCAGCGCCATTGGCCTGACCGGCAAGGACGCGGAACTGATCCGCGCGAAAAAACTGACCGTAACGCGCCAGACACCGGAAATGACCCAGCCGGAAATCATCGATATCGGCCAGGTGGGCGAAGTGATCGGCATCAACACCGACCTGCTCAACCTGCTGGTCAAGGGTGACTTCATCCCGGTGATCGCGCCGATCGGCGTGGGCGCCAACGGTGAGTCGTACAACATCAACGCCGACCTGGTGGCGGGCAAGGTGGCCGAGGCATTGAAGGCTGAAAAGCTGATGCTGCTGACCAACATCGCCGGCCTGATGGACAAGGAAGGCAAGGTGCTGACCGGCTTGACCACACAACAAGTGGACGAGTTGATCGCCGATGGCACCATCTACGGCGGCATGCTGCCGAAAATTCGTTGTGCACTGGAAGCCGTGCAAGGCGGCGTCGGCAGCTCGTTGATCCTGGATGGCCGTGTGCCGAACGCGATCCTGCTGGAAATCTTCACCGACACGGGTGTGGGTACGCTGATCAGTAATCGCAAGCGTCCTTAAAAACGCTGAAAAGAAATGTGGGAGGGGGCTTGCCCCCGATGGCGGCGTATCAGTTGGAGTATCCAGCACTGATCCACCGCTATCGGGGGCAAGCCCCCTCCCACATTTGACTGCGCCTGCAATACTTCTGGTTTAGACGCCGAACTGCTCGCGGTATGCCTTGACCGCCGGCAGGTGCTGCTTGAGCTGCGGATCATCCTCCAGGAACTGCAACACCTGGTTCAACGACACAATGCTCACCACCGGAATGCCGAAATCACGCTCCACTTCCTGGATCGCCGACAACTCACCGTTGCCACGCTCCTGGCGGTTCAGCGCGATCAGCACACCGGCGGCCTTGGCGCCGTCCTGGGAGGCGATGATCTGCATCACTTCGCGGATCGCGGTGCCGGCGGTGATCACGTCATCGATGATCAGCACATCGCCGGTCAACGGGGCTCCGACCAGGCTGCCACCTTCACCATGGGCCTTGGCTTCCTTGCGGTTGAAGCACCACGGCAGGTCCTGCCCATGATGTTCCGCCAGGGCCACCGCCGTCGCCGCAGCCAGGGGAATGCCCTTGTAGGCCGGACCAAACAGCACGTCAAAGGAAATACCGCTTTCAACAATGGCGGCCGCGTAGAAACGCCCCAGCTGAGCCAGGGCCGAGCCGGAGTTGAACAAGCCTGCGTTGAAGAAATACGGGCTGGTGCGCCCGGACTTGAGGGTGAACTCACCGAAGCGCAAAACCCCGCGATCGATGGCAAAACGAATGAAATCGCGTTGATACGCCTGCATGAAAAAAGCCTCAGATACCACGGATTTAGCTAATTAGGTGGACGGCGTGTATCATACACGCACGCGATTTTTGGGGCCATTTATGCGGATCATCAGTGTGAACGTTAATGGTATTCAGGCTGCAGTCGAGCGTGGTTTGCTCAGTTGGCTGCAAGCACAGAATGCCGACGTCATCTGCCTGCAGGACACCCGCGCCTCCGCCTTTGAACTGGACGACCCAGCCTTCCAACTGGATGGCTACTTCCTTTATGCCTGCGATGCCGAAGTGCCCACCCAAGGTGGCGTGGCTTTGTACTCGCGGTTGCAACCCAAGGCGGTCATCAGCGGCCTCGGCTTCGAGACAGCCGACCGCTACGGGCGTTACCTGCAAGCCGATTTCGACAAGGTCAGCATCGCGACCTTGCTGCTTCCCTCGGGGCAGAACGGCGATGAAGACTTGAACCAGAAATTCAAGCTAATGGACGATTTCGCCCGTTATCTGGATAAACAGCGACGCAAACGTCGCGAGTACATTTATTGTGGCTCGCTGTACGTGGCGCAACAGAAGCTGGATATCAAGAACTGGCGCGACAGCCAGCAATCCCCGGGCTTCCTGGCGCCGGAACGGGCCTGGATGGACGAGATTGTCGGCAACATGGGCTATGTCGACGCCCTGCGCGAAGTCAGCCGTGAAGGCGACCAGTACAGCTGGTGGCCGGATAACGAACAGGCCGAAATGCTCAACCTGGGTTGGCGTTTCGACTACCAGCTGCTGACCCCGGGTCTGCGCCGATTTGTGCGCAGTGCACGCCTGCCGCGCCAGCCGCGCTTCTCGCAGCACGCGCCGCTGATCGTGGACTACGACTGGACCTTGACCATCTGAGGTCTTTCTCCAGGTACAAAAAAACCGACAGTGATGTCGGTTTTTTTGTGGGCAACCCGTTTACTTGATCAGGCGCCAAGTCCACGGATAACGGTAGGCGATGCCCTTATTCGCCTTGATACCGGCAATGATCGTCAGTATCAACGCGCCAATCACCAGCACGGTCATCAACAAAAAGCCGATGACCACGAAGCCCAGCAACAGGCACACCAGCCAGGCGATCGCCACCGTGATCTGGAAGTTCAGGGCTTCCTTGCCCTGATCATCGATCAGCGGGTCCACGTCCTTCTTGAACTGCCACAGGATCAACGGTCCCAACAAACTGCCGAAGGGGAATACCAACCCTGCAAACGCCGCGAAATGACACAACATCGCCAACTGGCGTACTTCCCTGGACGGTGCCGGAACCGGTAACTGGCTGTCATTCATCGCGCTTCTCCTGAGGGCCGGCTTAGTCAGCCAGTGCGGCGTTTTGCAGTTCGAAAATTTCGGTCATGCCTTTCTGGGCCAGGGCCAGCATGGCGTTCAGCTCGGCCGGCTGGAATGGCGCACCTTCGGCGGTGCCCTGCACTTCGATGAAACCACCGGTGCTGGTCATGACCACGTTCAGGTCGGTCTCGGCGGCCGAGTCTTCCAGGTAGTCCAGGTCCAGCACAGGCTCGCCCTGGTACATGCCGACCGAGACGGCGGCGATCATTTGCTTGAGCGGGTCACCGCCCTTGAGGCCGCCGCGCTTCTTGATCACTTTCAGTGCGTCGACCAGGGCCACCATGGCGCCGGTAATCGACGCGGTACGGGTGCCGCCATCAGCCTGGATCACGTCACAGTCGACGTACAGGGTCACGTCGCCCAGCTTGGACATGTCCAGGGCAGCGCGCAGGGAACGGCCGATCAGACGCTGGATTTCCAGGGTACGCCCGCCTTGCTTGCCACGGCTGGCTTCACGCTGGTTACGCTCGCCGGTGGCGCGCGGCAGCATGCCGTACTCAGCGGTCAACCAACCCTGTCCCTGGCCCTTGAGGAAACGCGGAACGCCGTTCTCGACGCTGACGGTGCAGATCACCTTGGTATCACCAAACTCGACCAGTACGGACCCCTCGGCGTGTTTGGTGTAGTTGCGGGTGATGCGGATCGAGCGGAGCTGATCGGCAGCGCGACCACTTGGACGTTTCATAGGGAATTCCTGTACTGAGGACGAAAAACTGCCGAGCATTATAGAGCCGCCAGCCGATTCGGGGCACTTCTAAAAAATCCGGTTACGAATGCCCGTATTTGGGCGCCCCCCTCCCACTGCGCTACAATCCTGCGCCTCCAGACTGTAGGAGCGAGCTTGCTCGCGAAAACGTCAACGATTACGGGGTCTTCCTGATTCAGCGCGGTGCCCTTGCGTTTTTCGCGAGCAAGCTCGCTCCTACAGGTCGGCCTGGCCAATCTCTATTTCTCCAACACGAGGTACCTCCATGGTGCACAGCATGACCGCCTTCGCCCGTGTCGAAAAAGCCGGCGCCCAAGGCACCCTCAGCTGGGAATTGCGCTCGGTCAACAGCCGTTACCTGGAGCCGCATCTACGCCTGCCCGAGTCTTTCCGCGACCTCGAAGGCGCCGTACGTGAAGCGTTGCGCCAGGGTATTTCCCGCGGCAAGCTGGAATGCACCCTGCGCTTTACTGAAGAAACCACCGGCAAACCGCTGCAGGTGGACCGCGACCGCGCCGCGCAACTGGTCGCCGCCGCCGAAACCATTGCCGGCCTGATCAAGCAGCCCGCCGCGCTGAACCCCCTGGAAGTCCTGGCCTGGCCCGGCGTGCTGGTGGCCGACGCCGCCGACCCGCAAGCCTTGAACGCCCAGGCGCTGGCACTCTTCACCCAGGGTCTGAACGAACTCAAGGCCGGCCGCGAGCGCGAAGGCGCCGAACTGGCCCGGCTGATCAACGAGCGCCTGACGTCGATCGAAGCGGACGTCGTCACCCTGCGCGAACTCGTCCCGCAGATGCTCGCCACCCAGCGCCAGAAGGTCCTGGACCGCTTCGCCGACATGCAGGCCGACCTCGACCCCGTGCGCCTGGAGCAGGAGATGGTGCTGCTGGCCCAGAAGAGCGACGTCGCCGAAGAGCTCGATCGCCTGAGCACCCACATCCTCGAAGTGCGCCGCGTGCTCAAGTCCGGCGGTGCCGCCGGTCGGCGCCTGGACTTCCTGATGCAGGAACTCAACCGCGAAGCCAATACACTCGGCTCCAAGGCGTTCGACCCGCGTAGCACCACGGCGGCGGTCAACCTCAAGGTGTTGATCGAGCAGATGCGCGAACAAGTACAGAATATTGAGTAAGGCAACCTCCATGACCCACAGTACCGGCACCCTTTACATCATTTCCGCCCCCTCGGGCGCGGGCAAGAGCAGCCTGGTCAAGGCCCTGACCGACGCTGACGAGCAGATCCGCATCTCGGTGTCCCACACCACCCGCGCCATGCGCCCGGGTGAAGTGAACGGCGTGCACTATCACTTCGTCGAGCGTACCGAGTTCGTCAAGATGATCGAACACGGTGACTTCCTGGAGCGCGCCGAAGTGTTCGGCAACCTCTACGGCACCTCGCAAAGCCATCTGCAGCAAACGCTGGATGAAGGCCATGACCTGATTCTGGAAATCGACTGGCAGGGCGCCGAACAGGTACGCCAGCTGATGCCCAAGGCGCGCTCGATCTTCATCCTGCCGCCCTCGCTTGAAGCCTTGCACCAGCGCCTGACCAACCGCGGCCAGGACAGTGACGAGATCATCGAAGGTCGCATGCGTGAAGCCGTCAGCGAAATGAGCCACTACGTCGACTACGACTACCTGATCATCAATGACGATTTTGCCCACGCGCTGGACGATTTGAAGGCGATTTTCCGCGCCAATCAGCTGCAGCAAAAGCGCCAACAGCAGCGTTTCGGCAAATTACTCGCCGAACTGCTCGGCTGATTGGCCCTTCCCAAAACGGCTGCAAGGGCTTTACATTGGCACTTGTAGCGGTTTTGCGAGGGCCTGAGAAAAATCAGCGCTTCCCTAAACGCTGGTGATTTTTTAAACTGCTCAGTCCGCTCGCCCAACCGGGCAGCGCGCATCTTGCATTCGCTCCGAGGAATACCATGGCCCGCGTAACCGTTGAAGACTGCCTAGAACACGTGGATAACCGCTTTGAGCTGGTCATGCTCTCTACCAAGCGTGCCCGTCAACTGGCCACTGGCGGCAAAGAGCCCCTGGTCCAGTGGGAAAACGACAAGCCTACCGTTGTGGCCCTGCGCGAAATCGCCGAAGGCCTGATGAGCTACGAGTTCATCGCCAACGCTGAAATCGTTGAAGACGAACCGCTGTTTGCAGCGTTCGAGGACGAGTCCAACGAGGCCGTCTAAGCCTATGCCTGGTCGACGTAGCACGGCGCGGGGTCACAGCCTTCGGCAGGAGTTCACACTTTGCCGAGCATAGACGCCCTCGCCGATCGCTTATCGACCTACCTCGGCCCCGATCAGGTCAACCTGGTCCGCCGAGCGTATTTCTACGCCGAACAAGCCCACGACGGCCAACGCCGTCGCAGCGGTGAGGCGTATGTCACCCATCCTCTTGCGGTGGCAAACATTCTTGCCGACATGCACATGGACCATCAGAGCCTGATGGCCGCGATGCTGCATGACGTGATCGAAGACACCGGCATCGCCAAGGAAGCGCTCAGCGCGCAATTTGGCGAAACCGTGGCCGAACTGGTCGACGGGGTCAGCAAACTGACCCAGATGAATTTCGAGACCAAGGCCGAAGCCCAGGCGGAAAACTTCCAGAAGATGGCCATGGCCATGGCCCGCGATATCCGCGTGATCCTGGTCAAGCTGGCCGACCGACTGCACAACATGCGCACGCTGGAAGTGCTCTCCGGCGAAAAACGCCGGCGCATCGCCAAGGAAACCCTGGAAATCTACGCGCCCATCGCCAACCGGCTGGGCATGCATGCCATTCGTATCGAGTTCGAAGACCTCGGCTTCAAGGCCATGCACCCGATGCGCTCGGCGCGCATCTACCAGGCGGTCAAGCGCGCCCGGGGCAACCGCAAGGAAATCGTCAACAAGATCGAAGAGTCCCTGAGCCATTGCCTGGCGATCGACGAGATCGAAGGCGAAGTCAGCGGACGGCAGAAACACATCTACGGCATCTACAAGAAGATGCGCGGCAAGCGCCGGGCCTTCAACGAGATTATGGACGTTTATGCGTTCCGGATCATCGTCGACAAGGTCGATACCTGCTACCGCGTGCTGGGCGCTGTACATAATTTATACAAACCCCTGCCCGGCCGCTTCAAGGATTACATCGCGATCCCCAAGGCCAACGGCTACCAGTCGCTGCACACCACGCTGTTCGGCATGCACGGCGTACCGATCGAGATCCAGATCCGTACCCGCGAAATGGAAGAGATGGCCAACAACGGCATCGCCGCCCATTGGCTGTACAAGTCCAGCGGCGATGAGCAGCCCAAGGGCACCCACGCCCGCGCCCGCCAGTGGGTCAAGGGCGTGCTGGAAATGCAGCAACGTGCCGGCAACTCCCTGGAATTCATCGAAAGCGTGAAGATCGACCTGTTCCCGGACGAGGTCTACGTGTTCACGCCCAAAGGCCGCATCATGGAGCTGCCCAAAGGCTCCACAGCGGTCGACTTTGCCTATGCCGTGCACACCGACGTGGGCAACAGCTGCATCGCCTGTCGGATCAATCGTCGCCTCGCGCCGCTGTCCGAACCGCTGCAGAGCGGTTCCACGGTCGAGATCGTCAGTGCACCCGGCGCACGCCCGAACCCGGCCTGGCTCAACTTCGTGGTCACCGGCAAGGCGCGCACACACATCCGCCACGCCTTGAAACTGCAGCGCCGTTCCGAGTCCATCAGCCTGGGCGAACGCCTGCTGAACAAGGTGCTCAACGGTTTCGACAGCGCCCTGGACAAGGTCCCGCAGGAGCGCGTGCAAGCGATGCTCCACGAGTACCGTCAGGAAACCATCGAAGACCTGCTGGAAGATATCGGCCTGGGCAACCGCATGGCCTACGTGGTTGCGCGCCGCCTGCTCGGCGAGGGCGAACAGTTGCCAAGCCCGGAAGGCCCGCTGGCGATTCGCGGCACCGAGGGCCTGGTGCTCAGCTACGCCAAATGCTGCACACCGATCCCGGGCGATCCGATTGTCGGCCATCTGTCGGCGGGCAAAGGCATGGTGGTGCACCTGGACAACTGCCGCAACATCACCGAAATCCGTCACAACCCGGAAAAATGCATCCAGCTTTCCTGGGCCAAGGATGTTACCGGCGAATTCAACGTCGAGCTGCGCGTGGAGCTGGAGCACCAGCGCGGCTTGATCGCCCTGCTGGCCAGCAGCGTCAACGCGGCCGACGGCAATATCGAGAAAATCAGCATGGACGAACGCGATGGGCGCATCAGCGTGGTCCAGCTGGTGGTCAGCGTGCACGACCGCGTGCACCTGGCCCGCGTGATCAAGAAGCTGCGCGCACTGACCGGGGTGATTCGCATCACCCGCATGCGTGCATAACCCTGCCAACAAGCCATCGCCCATTACAAGGAGTCATTCATGACCAAGACAGTAATCACCAGCGACAAAGCCCCGGCCGCCATCGGTACTTATTCCCAGGCGATCAAGGCGGGCAACACCGTCTACATGTCCGGCCAGATCCCGCTGGACCCAAAGACCATGGAACTGGTGGAAGGCTTCGAAGCACAGACCGTACAGGTCTTCGAAAACCTCAAGTCCGTGGCTGAAGCGGCTGGCGGCTCGTTCAAGGACATCGTCAAGCTGAACATCTTCCTGACCGACCTGAGCCACTTCGCCAAGGTCAACGAGATCATGGGCAAGTACTTCGAACAGCCGTACCCGGCCCGCGCCGCTATCGGCGTTGCTGCCCTGCCAAAGGGCGCGCAGGTTGAAATGGACGCGATTCTGGTCATCGAGTAAAAACACCCGGCGCAGCTTCAATCGCTGCGCCGACTTTGTTTCAGAAGGATTTAGTCATGCGCAAAGCGCTTGTAGCCTCTTCGTTGCTCGCCCTGCTGCTCAGCGGCTGTGCCAGCAACCCTGCCAATCTGGATGTCAGCGGGACCTGGATCAACCAGGCCGCCATCGATGCGGCAGCCAAGGGCGGCCCTTTGCGCGAAGCCTTGCAGACCTTTGGCCCGAACCTGGAATGGGAGGTCAACACCAAGGCCTTGCAGGCACGCTACTACAACGGTTTTGAAGTAGCGGAAGGCAAGTTGCTGACTGACAAGCCCGGCGCCTGGAGCGTGGAGTTCTACGGCAGCGCTGCCACCGAACTCAAGCGCAGAGGCAAAAAGCTGCTGCAGGTGGCCAACGACAATGAGCCTGAGCAACTGTTCATGCGCCCCAAGGAGCCGGCTCCGGAGGGCGCGCCACTGGGCGCCAACTTCGAGCGGGCGCTGTATGCGGCCTACATGGGCGGGGACTGGAAGATCACCGACGGTGTCGGCAATGGCGCCACCGTACAGTTCCAGGCTGATGGCAAGATTGTCGGCCTGCCTGGAGTGGACCGCTATTCCCTGTGCCTGGCAGGCGATTGCGCCTCGATGAGCGGCGGTTATGACAGCATCTGGCTGCAACTGAACGGCGTGGGCAATCCGTGGATCTTTGCGCGCAAGGGCAAGCAACTGGAAATTTTCCAGGCGATCAACACAGCGCAAGCGGATGAAGTGCCGCAGTTCACGCCTGGCCCTCGCCAATGGTTGCTTGAAAAGTAATAACCGACCAGATACGCAGCTAAATGTGGGAGGGGGCTTGCCCCCGATAGCGGTGTATCAGCCAGGACAACGGTGGCTGACCCCCTGATATCGGGGGCAAGCCCCCTCCCACATTCCAGACGGTGTTTCAATCCTTGAGGATGGCGGCATACCCTTCGCGGTAAGTCGGATAGGTCGGTGCCCAACCCAGCGCCTTGGCCCGCGCATTACTGCATTGCTTGCTGCCCGCGCGCCGCACACTGGCGTCCTCGGACCACTCTGTCACGCCCAGATACTCACGCAACCAGCCCACCACTTCGGCCAAGGGTGCGGGCGCGTCGTCAACGCCGATATAGACCTTGTCCAGCGAACCGCCCTGCTCCACATGACGCAGCAAAAACGCCAGTAAACCCGCCGCGTCATCCGCGTGAATCCGGTTGCCATATAAAGGCGGGTCAATCGCCACGCGGTAGCCCTGGCGGACCTGGGTCAGCAGCCACTCACGGCCCGGGCCGTAAATGCCGGTCAATCGCACCACGCTTGCCGGGATGCCGCTGTTGAGCGCCACCTGCTCGGCTTCGAGCATGACCTGGCCGGAATAACCTTTGGCCCGGGTTTCAGAGGTTTCGTCGACCCACTCGCCATTCTGCTGCCCGTACACACTGCTGCTGGACACGAACAACAGATGCCTGGGCGCCTGGCCGTAATCCTGCAACCACTCCAGCACATGCTTCAAACCCTGCACATACGCGGCGCGATAGCCGGCCTCGTCGTGGTCGGTGGCTGCGGCGCAATACACCAGGTAATCCACCCCGCTGATCGGCCAGGTCTCAGGGCAGTCTTTATTGAACAGGTCGCCGGCAATGCCGATAACGCCCTCGGGAAGGCGTGAAATGTCGCGGCGCAGGCCATGAACCTCCCATCCTCCGGCCAACAATTGGCTGGCCAGCCGACTACCCACATCGCCGCAACCGGCAATCACAACAGAAGGCGCAGACATCATAAAACTCCATTCTCAAAGGCGCAGATTAGCCGCGCGAGAGGATCAACGGCCAGTAAAAAGCGAAATAAAGTAACAGTGCCACTTTAGTTAACAAGAATTACTTGCAATAATAACCGCCCATTTGTCCTCGACCCGCAGGGGTCTGGCAGGACGATCACTCATTATTTTCACTCAGGTCCGGCCAGCATGACACGTAATACAAACCCCGCTTCGCCAACCAAGCGTCACAGCCCATCCCGCGCCTGGCGTGCGATTGCTGCGATGCTGTTCAGCGTACTGCTGGCGCCGACCGCCGCTTTCGCTGATGCCACCGCACCTGCCGCTCCAACCGCTGCCGAGCAGAATGCCGCGACCCCGGCTGCGCCTGCCGCCGCGCCAACCGCTACCGACCCGGCCCAGGCTGCAGCGCCTGCCAACGAAACCGGCGTCGTGCTGGAAGAAGACAACACCCTGGGCATGGCACACGACCTGTCCCCGTGGGGCATGTACCAGAATGCCGACGTGGTGGTGAAAGCCGTGATGATCGGCCTGGCCATCGCCTCCATCATTACCTGGACCATCTGGATCGCCAAAGGCTTCGAGCTGCTGGGCGCCAAGCGTCGTCTGCGCACTGAAATCGTCCACCTGAAAAAAGCCACCACCCTCAAGGAAGCGAGCGAGACCGCGACCAAGAAGGGCACCCTGGCCAATACCCTGGTGCACGACGCGCTGGAAGAAATGCGCCTGTCGGCCAACACCCGCGAAAAAGAAGGCATCAAGGAGCGTGTCAGCTTCCGCCTTGAGCGCCTGGTTGCCGCCTGCGGCCGTAACATGAGCAGCGGCACCGGCGTGCTGGCCACCATCGGTTCCACTGCGCCCTTCGTCGGCCTGTTCGGTACCGTGTGGGGCATCATGAACAGCTTTATCGGCATCGCCAAGACCCAGACCACCAACCTCGCCGTGGTCGCCCCCGGCATCGCCGAAGCCCTGCTGGCGACCGCCCTGGGCCTGGTTGCCGCGATTCCTGCGGTGGTGATCTACAACGTCTTCGCCCGTTCGATTGCCGGCTACAAGGCCCAGGTGTCGGATGCCTCGGCAGAAGTGCTGCTGCTGGTCAGCCGCGACCTCGATCACTTGCCTACCGAGCGCAGCTCGCAACCGCACATGGTGAAAGTGGGGTAATCGGCCATGGGCCTGCATTTGAATCAAGGCGACGACGAGCTCGTCGAGAACCACGAAATCAACGTCACACCGTTTATCGATGTGATGCTGGTGCTGCTGATCATCTTCATGGTGGCCGCACCGTTGGCCACCGTGGATATCAAGGTTGACCTTCCCGCTTCCAGCGCCAAGCCGGCGCCACGGCCGGAGAAGCCGATTTTCCTCAGCGTGAAGGCGGACCAACGTCTGTTCCTGGGTGAAGAAGAAGTCAAGGCTGAAACCCTGGGGCCGGTGCTCGACGCCAAGACTCAGGGCAAGAAAGACACGACGATCTTCTTCCAGGCCGACAAGGGCGTGGACTATGGCGACCTGATGAGCGTGATGGATGCCCTGCGGGCAGCCGGCTACCTCAAGGTAGGCCTGGTCGGACTTGAGACGGCAGCCAAGAAATGATCACAACGCGCCACAAACTGACGCGTTATGGCACCAGCCTCGCAGTCGTGCTGGGCGTGCATGCCGTCGCGATCATCATCGCGCTCCAATGGTCCGCGCCCCAGGCGATCCAGTTGCCGCCGGCCGCTATGGTCATCGACCTGGCACCCTTGCCGGCGCCACCGCCGCCTCCGGCACCGCCCAAGGTCGTTGCACCACCGCCGCCACCGGTCGAGGAGCTGCCTCTGCCGAAACTGGCCGAGGCGCCCAAGCCAACGATCCAGGTGCCCAAGCCGGTCAAGCCCAAGCCCAAGCCTCAACCGCCCAAGCCGGTGGAGAAGAAGCCCGAGCCGCCCAAGGAAAAACCTTCCGAGGAGCCACCGAGCGAAACCCCTCCGAGCAACGCGCCTGCGCAAAAATCTGCGCAGCCCGCCCCCGGCCCATCGGCACAACAGATGGCCGCCCAGGCATCCTGGCAAAGTACCCTGCTGGCACACCTGCAGAAGTACAAGAAGTACCCGCCGGGCGCGCAACAGCGTGGCAAGGAAGGCATGAACCGCCTGCGCTTCGTGGTTGATGGCGAAGGCAATGTGCTGTCCTATGAGTTGGAGGGTCGCTCCGGCAACGCCGACCTGGACCGCGCAACGCTGGACATGATCCGCAAGGCTCAACCCTTGCCCAAACCGCCAGCCGACCTGTTGAAAAACGGCAGTGTGGAACTCGTCGCACCGTTCGTTTACAACATCGACAAGCGGCGCCGCTAGCCGGGCAATGTGGGAGGGGCCAGCTCCCTCCCACATTCGCTTGCTCGCTTCAGCAAAATTCCGTCACTCCACGCTCAATCCCCAGCAAAGTTCTGATAACGTGCGTCTATCGATTGCAGCCGGTATGCTTGGCCCGCAACTTCATGGACGCCCGCTATGACTCTTACAGAATTACGCTACATCGTGACCCTCGCCCAGGAACAGCATTTCGGCCACGCGGCCGAGCGCTGCCACGTCAGCCAGCCGACGCTGTCGGTGGGCGTGAAAAAGCTTGAAGACGAACTCGGTGTACTGATTTTCGAGCGCAGCAAAAGCGCCGTGCGCCTGACCCCCGTGGGCGAAGGCATCGTTGCCCAGGCCCAGAAGGTGCTGGAGCAGGCGCAAAGCATTCGCGAACTGGCCCAGGCCGGCAAGAACCAGCTGACCGCGCCACTCAAAGTCGGCGCCATCTACACCGTCGGCCCCTACCTGTTCCCGCACCTGATCCCGCAGCTGCACCGCGTCGCGCCGCAGATGCCGCTGTATATCGAAGAAAACTTCACCCACGTCCTGCGCGACAAACTGCGCAACGGCGAGCTGGATGCGATCATCATCGCCCTGCCGTTCAATGAGGCGGATGTGCTGACGCTGCCGCTCTACGATGAGCCGTTCTATGTCCTGATGCCGGCCTCCCACCCGTGGACCAAAAAGGACAGCATCGACGCCGGTCTGCTCAACGACAAGAGCCTGCTGCTGCTCGGTGAAGGCCACTGCTTCCGCGACCAGGTCCTGGAAGCCTGCCCGACCCTGACCAAGGGCAACGACGGCGCCAAGCACACCACGGTGGAATCCAGTTCCCTGGAAACCATTCGCCATATGGTCGCTTCCGGCCTGGGCATTTCGATCCTGCCGTTGTCGGCGGTAGACAGCCATCACTACGCCCCCGGCGTGATCGAAGTACGCCCACTCACGCCACCGGTGCCCTTCCGCACCGTGGCCATCGCCTGGCGCGCCAGCTTCCCGCGCCCCAAGGCGATTGAGATCCTCGCCGACTCGATCCGCTTGTGCTCGGTGGCCAAACCGCCTGCTGCGAGCTAAGTAACGGTATGACAGAGCTGTCGCAGGTGCCGGTGACGGCACTCAAGGGTGTCGGTGAAGCCATGGCCGAGAAACTAGCCAAGGTCGGCCTGGAAAACCTTCAGGACGTGCTGTTCCACCTGCCGCTGCGCTACCAGGATCGCACCCGGGTCGTGCCCATTGGCCATTTGCGCCCTGGTCAGGACGCGGTGATCGAAGGCACTGTCAGCGGCGCCGACGTGGTCATGGGCAAGCGCCGCAGCCTGGTGGTGCGCCTGCAGGACGGTACCGGCGGCCTGAGCCTGCGCTTCTATCACTTCAGCAATGCGCAGAAAGAAGGCCTCAAGCGCGGCACCCGCGTGCGCTGCTACGGCGAAGCGCGGCCGGGAGCCTCGGGCCTGGAGATCTACCACCCGGAGTACCGTGCCATAACCGGCGATGAACCGCCGCCGGTGGACACTACCCTAACGCCTATCTACCCGCTGACCGAAGGCCTCACCCAGCAACGCCTGCGCCAGTTGTGCATGCAGACCCTGACGATGCTCGGCCCGCAAAGCCTGCCCGACTGGCTGCCGCTGGAGCTGGCGCGCGACTATCAACTGGCACCGCTGGCCGACGCGATTCGCTACCTGCACCATCCGCCGGCCGACGCCGATGTCGACGAACTCGCCCTCGGCCATCACTGGGCGCAGCATCGCCTGGCCTTCGAAGAATTGCTGACCCATCAACTGTCCCAGCAGCGCCTGCGCGAAAGCATGCGCTCGCTGCGCGCTCCGGCGATGCCCAAGGCCACGCGCCTGCCCGCGCAATACCTGGCCAACCTGGGCTTTGCCCCCACCGGCGCCCAGCAACGCGTCGGCAACGAGATTGCCTACGACCTCAGCCAGCAGGAACCGATGCTGCGCCTGATCCAGGGCGATGTGGGCGCGGGCAAGACCGTGGTCGCCGCCCTCGCCGCTTTGCAGGCCCTGGAAGCCGGTTACCAGGTCGCGCTGATGGCACCCACGGAAATTCTCGCTGAACAGCACTTCATCACCTTCAAACGCTGGCTCGAGCCGCTGGGGCTGGAAGTCGCGTGGCTGGCCGGCAAGCTCAAGGGCAAGAACCGCGCAGCCTCCCTGGAGCAAATCGCCGCCGGCGCGCCCATGGTGGTGGGCACCCATGCATTGTTCCAGGACGAAGTGCAGTTCAAGAACCTGGCGCTGGTGATCATCGACGAACAGCACCGCTTCGGCGTGCAACAGCGCCTGGCCCTGCGCCAGAAAGGCGTCGGCGGGCGCATGAACCCGCACCAGTTGATCATGACCGCCACGCCGATCCCGCGCACACTGGCCATGAGCGCCTACGCTGACCTCGACACCTCGATCCTCGACGAACTGCCGCCCGGCCGCACGCCGGTCAACACCGTGCTGGTCACCGACACGCGGCGCGTCGAAGTGATCGAGCGGGTGCGCGGCGCCTGCGCCGAAGGCCGCCAGGCGTACTGGGTGTGTACGCTGATCGAAGAGTCCGAAGAGCTGACCTGCCAAGCCGCCGAAACCACCTATGAAGACCTCACCAGCGCCCTGGGCGAACTCAAGGTGGGGCTGATCCATGGCCGGATGAAACCGGCCGAAAAAGCTGCGGTGATGGCCGAGTTCAAGGCCGGCAACCTGCAATTGCTGGTGGCCACCACTGTGATCGAAGTGGGTGTGGACGTGCCAAACGCCAGCCTGATGATCATTGAAAACCCCGAGCGCCTGGGCCTGGCGCAACTGCACCAACTGCGCGGCCGCGTCGGTCGGGGCAGCGCCGCCAGCCATTGCGTGCTGCTGTATCACCCGCCGCTGTCGCAGATCGGCCGCCAACGGCTGGGCATCATGCGCGAAACCAACGACGGTTTTGTCATTGCCGAAAAAGACCTCGAGTTGCGCGGTCCTGGTGAAATGCTCGGCACCCGCCAGACCGGCCTGTTGCAATTCAAGGTCGCCGACCTGATGCGCGACGCCGACCTGCTGCCCGCCGTGCGCGACGCAGCGCAAGCCCTGCTGGAGCGCTGGCCGGAGCATGTCAGCCCGTTGCTCAACCGCTGGCTGCGGCATGGACAGCAATACGGCCAGGTCTGACGCTCCTACAAGGGCCGCGCACCCGATCACAAACCAAAGTTAGTCAACCAACAGGTGTAACAAGCTGGTTATACTTCGGTGACTGTACGAAATTGGATCAGGCCATGTCAGAAGTCGCCCTCGCTACAGCCCCACTGACCGCCCCGCCGGTCATTCGGGCGCTGCTCGCAAAGCTCGCCATTCCCTACACGGAAGTCATCGAACAGCCTGGCCTGAACCCTGCGCGAAAGGTCCAGGCGGTACTGCTCGAAGATGCCGTCGGCGCGCTCATGGTGCTGTTTCCCCAGAGCCAGTTGCTCGACCTCAACCGCCTCACCGAACTCACCGGGCGCCGCCTCACCGCTGTGGCACCGGAGCGCGTCGAGCGAATAATGGGCAAGCATGAACTGAGCCTGCTGCCGGGCCTGCCACCGCTCACCAGTTCGCCTTGCCTGTATGAAGGCAGCCTGCTCAACGAGCCGAGCCTGTTGGTGCATTCGGGCGAAGCCGGGCTGCTGCTGGAAATCGCCAGCGAGCACTTCAAGACCATGCTGACCAAGGCCAGCGCCGCGCAGTTCGGCGAGCCACTGAGCAAGATTCGCCCCAACCTCGACCGCCCCAATGATGACCGCGAGGAAATCACCCAGGCGATGCAGGCCTTCACCGCCCGCCGTATTCAGCAACGCCTGGAAGCGACCATCGAGATCCCGCCGCTGGCCGATACCGCGCAGAAGATCATCAAACTGCGCGTCGACCCCAACGCCACCATCGATGACATCACCGGCGTAGTGGAAACCGACCCGGCCCTGGCCGCCCAGGTGGTGAGCTGGGCAGCGTCACCCTACTACGCTTCGCCGGGCAAGATCCGCTCGGTCGAAGACGCCATCGTGCGGGTGCTGGGCTTCGATCTGGTGATCAACCTGGCGCTGGGCCTGGCCCTGGGTAAAACCCTGAGCCTGCCCAAGGACCGTCCGCACCAGTCCACGCCGTACTGGCACCAGTCGATCTACACCGCCGCCGTGATTGAAGGCCTGACCCGTGCCATGCCCCGCGCCCAGCGCCCCGAAGCCGGCCTGACCTACCTCGCCGGCCTGCTGCATAACTTCGGCTACCTGCTGCTGGCCCACGTATTCCCGCCACACTTCTCACTGATCTGCCGCCACCTGGAGGTCAACCCGCATGTGTGCCACAGCTATGTCGAGCAACACCTGCTCGGTATCAGCCGCGAACAGATCGGTGCGTGGTTGATGCGCTACTGGGACATGCCGGACGAGCTGTCCACCGCCCTGCGCTTCCAGCACGACCCCACCTATGACGGGCAGTACGCTGAATACCCGAACCTGGTATGCCTGGCCGTGCGCCTGTTGCGTAGCCGGGGGATTGGGTCCGGGCCGGATGAGGCGATTCCGGATGCGCTGCTTGAGCGCCTGGGCTTGAGCCGTGAGAAGGCTGAGGAAGTGGTGGGCAAGGTGCTGGATGCCGAGGTGCTGCTCCGCGAACTGGCCTCCCAGTTCAGTCAGGGCTGAATCGGTAGCCTGTAAAACCGCTATCGGGGGCAAGCCCCCTCCCACATTTGATCGCGTTCTGGCCTTGAAATATGGCCGTTTGTGGGAGGGGGCTTGCCCCCGATGAATCCAACTCGGTCTCCCTGAAAGCCTACTTCTTTTTCTTCAGCTTGGCTGGCGCAAAGCCAAACAACTGTCCGTTCGGCCAGGTATTGGGAAAAACAGAAACGTCTTACAAGGCGTTGAGGTTGTCCCTAGGACACTCCGTCTCTAGTCTCCGTACACCGCTGCACACGCAGCGGTCGGGCGTCGCGGCCCGTATTTCTTCAGACGCCAAAGCGTCATCGTGTCCTTTCAGTTGGCGCTTTTTTGTCGTCTACTGTGCGGCGCTATGGCGGCTGTGCGCGGGATACCTTCGGGTATGCCGATGTTCTGGAGAGTCGGTCCGCGAACCTGCGTACAGCTGCCACCCCCATCGCGTCGCGGCGATCAATGGCAGCTCCTTTAATATCTCCGGAGTTTCACCATGATCAAACCCACCCCAAATCCCCCCATGCGGCTATTTACCGTGGCCGATGGAATCAGCACTGAAGATCTGTTGGTCAACCTCAGCGAAACACTCGCCTCGGCCAATGCGCTGAGTTGCGACCTGGCCTTTGACCTTGAAGGACCGAAACGAGAGGAACTGCTGGGCGTTACGCAGTTAATCGAACTGGCACAGTTGCTGGCTGATCGAGTAGTCACGGTCTCAGGGCAAGTAAACCCGTGAGATGACGGGCACGCGCCGAGTATCCGAACCTGTTGTGTCTGGGTAGCCTGTGAGGACGCTATCGGGGGCAAGCCCCCTCCCACATTTGACCGGGTTCCAACTGTGGAATGCGGGCGAATGTGGGAGGGGGCTTGCCCCCGATGAATCCAGCTCGGTCTCCCTGAAAGCCTACTTCTTTTTCTTCGGCTTCAAATACTTGGTCAACCCCTGGAACCAGATCACCAGCGCCGGGTTGCCCTTGATCTGGATCGACTTGTCCTGAATCCCCGTCATGAACGCCAGTTGCTTGTTCTTCGCCTGCATCGTGGCGAAGCCGTAGGCGGCATCCTTGAATGCAATCGCGAACGCCGGCGTCGGGTGTACGCCCGAGTGGCTGGTGATGCGCTGGTCTTTGACGATGAAGTGACGGGCAACCTTGCCGTCGAGGGTCTGCAACTGGAAGGCCAGGTCTTTGTCACCCAGCTGCTGCTGAAAGGCGGGATTGGTGCGGCTGGCTTTGCCCATCATCAGGCCCAGCACCCACAGGAGAAGACGAAATTTCATGCACACGGCCTCGGTGTAATTATTGAGTGGCCGCAGCAGTGTAACGATTTGCAAAAAGAACGCCACCGATCTCGCGCTTTAGCGGGAGATCGGTTGGCGTTTGACGCTTATAGCAACATGTTGCTTAAACGTTAGGGCAAGGCACCGGCGCCCAGTCGGCCAGGTTTGGATCGCGGCAGCTGCCTTCGAGCTGAGCCTTGCCGGCGCTGGCGACCTGCTTGCTTTCAGCTTGCTTGGCCTGCACGGTCTGGATGCTCTTCTCGGTGGTCACCGCTTCTTTTGGCACCACTGGCAGCACTTTCTTTTTCGCCGGCTTGACGACTTTCTTGCCTTTGGCCGGCGGCGCGACCGGTGTGGTGTCGGCAGTGGCGACGGTGACCACGTCGTTACGCTGCACACCCACTTGCTGCAGGTCTTTCTCGTAGGCCTGGGTGTAGTTGTTCAGGTCTTCGCTGGCTTTGCCGTTGACCGCAACGATCAGGTCGTTGGATTCCTTCAGGCCTGCCACGATTTCCGCCAGGCGCTTGCGGCCTTCGGTGTCGTTGACGGCCTTGGCCTTGCGGTCTGCCACCAGCTTGGTGAACGCGCTCTGGTAGCACTGCTGCGAAGCCTTGGCATAGGCGGTGCTGCGGTCGATGTCGGAGGCGCTTTTGTTGAAGTCGGTGGAGTAGGAAGCGATGCGCTGGTTGTCATCGGCGATCTGCTTCTGACGCTCGGTGTAGTAGCCCGTCGCGCCGCCCGCCAGGGCACCGCCCGCTGCGCCGATAGCCGCGTTACGGCCGCGCTTTTCCTTGTCGCCGGTCAGGGCGCCGAGCAATGCACCGCCGGCCGCGCCGATAGCGGCACCGGTCACAACCGACTTGGTCATGTTCGAATCGGTGGCGCGCAGGTGCTGCACCGGCTCGTAGCAGTTCGGGTAGTACTCGACCTTGGTGCTCGACGCGACCTTGGACGCAGGCGACGTAGCGCAACCGGTCAGCACGGTGCTGAAACCGGCCGCGATCAGCAGCAGGTGACGCTTGGAAACCGACTTACGGGAAAAAAGCATAGGTGTGATCTCTATTAAGTTTGACTTGCCCAGCACGGCCCACCGCCGTCTGAGTCCCTTCCAAGCTCGCCGGACAGCCAACGATCAAGACCGCTGACCGCTCGCTGCGAGCAATTCCTTCAAGATCGTTGCCGGGTCGGCCCGCTGTTGCTTGCGGTAGTTGCCGACATGGCGAACGAACAGTGTTGCGCGCGTCACCAGGCTCTTGCCGAGCACCGGCTTGCGATCCAACTCTTCCTTGATCCGTTGAAACTGGGCCTGGATCACCGCATCGGTGTAGCGCGTGCCGGTGGCCAGGTTGTCGATATAAATCGCCACTGCGCCATCCAGCGCGCTGCGCCCATTGGCAATGGCCATGTCGAATAACTGCGCGCTGGCCGCGTCCTTGTTATCCACGGCCTGCTGGCGGCTCTTCTGCAGGTTGGCCAGGCGGATGTTGTAGTTGCTGATGGTCTCGGCCACCAACGCAGCGGACTGGATCAGGTTGCCCGCCGCTTCTTCGCGTTGCTGGGCGATCAGCGACACATTGCGCTTGAGTTCTTCGTTGACCAGTCCCAGTTCGGCCTGCAGCTTGGGATCGACGCTGGCGGCAATGATGCTGTCCAGGCGCTTGGTCGGGTCCTGGGCGTCGTCGATGGCGTCGGTCAGCGAGGCCAGGCGACCTTCTTTCTGCCACTGGGCAAACAGTTCCTTGTAGCGTGAGCGCGGCGCCGACAGCGCGCCAATCGCCACGCGAAACCCGGTGGTCTCATTGCTTTGCTCGGTGCCGTCGGCGGCAAACAGCGGGTACTCGCGGCGCATGCCGGTGAACAACGTGCCTTCGCCCTCCAGGTAATTGCCGCCCTTGACCACGAAGCCGCCATAGGTGCCCTGGCGGCGCCCGGCGTGCACCAGCTGGAAGGATTCCTGGACCATTTCCGCAGCGTTGCCGATCACGTCGAACATACCGATCGGGTTGGGCAATTTGGTGCCGATGGGCATCAGCCGCGCGGCCTGCCCGGTGCCACCGGCGACCTGGTTGAACACGGCGTAATCGCCCAGTGGCCCGTCGCTTTCGCTGCCCTCGACGCGGCGTGGAAACAGGCGCCCTTCCAAATCCTGGCGACTCACTGCCTGGCCACCGCGCGCGGCGTACTCCCACTCCACTTCGGTGGGCAAGCGCACAAAGCCCAGGCCGCCATCGTCGGCCGAGGCGCCACGGCCGCTCACCGGCAGCAACTCGCGGTGGTATTTCATCAGCCAGGCGCTGTACACCGCCGAGAAACGCTCGGCCTCGAAACGCGACAATTTCACTTTGGGCAGACGCCCGGCCATGCCCTCAGGCGCATCGCAGGCCGGGGCCGGCTCGCCGCTGGCCAGGGACTGCGCCTGGGACATTACCTGGGCGTACTGGCGGGCCGTCACTTCGTACTTGCCGATGAAGTAGAGCATCGGCTTGAGCGGGGTTTTGGCGTCGGTCTTCGGCATCAGCGGCGCGATGACCTTGTTCCAGTCTTTCGGCAGATCCTTGAGGGTGAACTGGCCGTTGATGAAGTCGCGCCGGTAACCGGAGATAAACGACTGCTGGTAGCCCGCCTCGCCTTCGGCAAAGGGATAGCCGAGGCTGACCTCGCGGTCGTCCAGGGTGCCCTGGGCCAACACATAGGCGTAGCGGAACACCATCTGGCCTTCGCACGGCAGTGGCAGGCTCACGTCGTCAGGCAACGGCTTGGGGTTGTCGAGCTTGTCGCTTGCCTCATCGGCCCAGGCCAGCGAGGCCAGGCTCAGCGCCACGCAGGCGCCCAGTAACTTAAACATCTCTGATTCCTTCAGAAGCCTGGATACGCGCCACTCGCCACCCCCCACACGCCGCCGCCACGGCGCTGACGCCGAGCGCGGCAGCCAGGGCCAAGCCGTAGTGACGCGCCAACAGATGACTGGCGTATTCGCCCGGCACCTGCACGAATAATCGATTCAAACCCGCCTCGGCCAGGCCATACAACCCGGCACTGAGCACCGCGGCAACACTCGCGCTGTACAGCGCCTGCAGCACCACGAACAGCAACAGCGCGGCGGTGGAAAACCCCAGCAGGCGCAACACTGACAACTCCCGACGCTTGCGCGCCACCGCCGCCAACGCGCCGGCGAAGGTCGCCGCAAACGCACCGGCCAAGGCCAACCCGCAGATGATCCAGAAGACCACCGACAGGTTACGACTCAACGACTGCACCTGGGCGATGGTCTGCGCCTGGGTCGACACCAGCAGATTCTGCCCGGCGAAATACAGGCGCAGCGGTTCCACGTCGGTGAGTCCGCGCGCATACAAGCGAAACGCCGGGTACACCCGCTGCTCGCCCACCGCCACGGTGTCACCCGCCCATCCCAGCGCCGGCACGGCGCGGCCATCGCGATAATCTTCCACCGCCTCCAGCAACGCCAGGTCCGCAAACAGCCCGTCACGGGCAAAGGCCTCCAACGGCAATACCGCGCGCACCTGCACCCGCGTCCGCTGGGCCTCGACGCGCCCCGCCAGTTGCCGCGCAAAGCGCGTCTCCAGCCAGTCGCCGGGCCGCGCCGCGAGCTTCTCGGCGGCGGTATGGCTGAGCACGATCTGGTCCAGGCCCTCAGGGATCGGCGAGCCGGCCAGCAGCGGGTCACCCGGCGCGGTCGGCAGCATTTCCAAAACCAGGGCACCCACTTGTGCGGTCGCCGCAATCTGCCGCGTACGCGGTATGGCAAACGCCACATCGCTACGCCGGCCAAGCTGCTCGACGAAAGCGCTGCTGAATCGACCGCCGCCCAACGGAATAATTTCACGGGTTGCGGGGTCGGTCTCCAGGCGTTGGGTCAAACTGCCAACCAGTCCAAATTTCAGGCCAAATAACACCAGCAACGGCGCGATGACTGCCACCAGCGCCAGCACCGAGCAGGCCGACAGCCACGCATCGTTGCGGTAGTCCTGCCAGGCAAGGGACGCCATCAGGCCGATGCGCATCAGCAGGCCTCCCCGAGCGTGGCGGTGACACCGCCGTCGGCATCGCGACGGCAACCGATGCGGCGCACCTGCAAGCCACTGGCGCGGGCCAGGGGTTCATCATGGGTGGCGATCACACAGGCGGCGCGGTGTTCCCGGGCCTGGGCCAGCAGGGCTTGCATCACGCGCTCGGCATTGAGCGGGTCGAGCGACGCCGTCGGCTCATCGGCCAACACCAGTTGCGGTGCATGGGCCAGGGCGCGGGCGCAGCTCACGCGTTGGCGCTGGCCCACCGACAGCGCCGCCGGACGCTTGTGCAGTTGATCGCTGATTTGCAATTGCTCGGCCAGGCGCACCACGCTGCCGTCGTCCTTCAAACCCAGCAACTGCCGGGGCAAGGCAATATTGCCGCGTACATCGAGAAACTCCACCAGCCCGCCGGTTTGCAGCACATAGCCCAAAAGCCGGCTGCGCAACTGGGCGAGATCGGTTTGCCGGTCGGCGCGCCACAGCCCATCGATGTCGATCCGGTTGAGTTCGAACTGCCCGATCCGGTCCGGCGCCAGCACCAGTGCGAGCATATCGAGCAAGGTGCTCTTGCCGCAGCCGCTGGGCCCGACAATCGCCAGTTGCTCACCCGCGCGCAGGTGCAGCGCCGGAATTATCAGGCTGTAGCGCTGGCTGCCGACGCCCCGGCTCTTGTGCACCGCGTTCAGGCTCAGCATCACGGCAGCGTCGACAACGGCACGCGGTACAACGCATCGCCCGGCTCGGCATCACCGAACCGCACCCAGTTGGCCAGGTCATTGTGGAAGGTCTCGTAGAGACGGATTTTCGAATCCAGCTCGTCGATGAAGTCCTCCTGCTCGGCCACGCTCAACGACAACCACAGGTCCTGGGTCATGTTCAGCGATTTGCTGCGGTACGGCAGCCCCTCCAGGTACTCGCCCAACAGGCCGCCGTCGGCCAGGTTGCCGCCCTTGCGCAGGGCTTGCGGGTCACGGCTCATGTAGGCCGAGGCGCTGGCGATTTCCTGGAAGAAGTCCTTGGGCGAGCTTTGAGTCTTGCGCGCCGCATCGACGATCAACTTCAGCGACTGTTGCAGGTCGTTGAGTTGCAGTTTGGTCAGCATCACGCACACCTGGAACGCCGGCAGCGCCGGGTTGGTCAGGTCGCGGTCGGCGGTCCAGGCGCTGACCAGTTGCGGCGCCTGGCTGGCGGTCTTGCGGCCAAGGAAGTCCATGTGCATGGCATAACCGACGGCTGCGGATTTGTCCGCCAGGCTCGGCGCGGCACTGAGTAACGGCACCGGCTGCGGCGTGTTGCTGCGCACCTGATGCACAAGGTTGGCAAACACCGTGCCGATCTCATCGACGCGCTCGCCCAGCTTGCGCACATCGCCGCCCGGCACGGGGGTGTACAGGTCGCCGATCTGCGGGTTGGCGTCGGCGGTGAGGACGCGGTACTGGCTTTCGGCGCCAGCATGGGTTTTCTTGCCGGCATCGGTGCGCAGATGCAGCGCGTAGATCTTGATCTGCTTGCCCAGTGCCGCCTGACGTACTTCGGCTTCGTTCATCTGGGTGGCCGCGAACGGGTCGTTCTTGCGCAGCGCGCCGGCATCGGAGACCAGCAGGATGATGCGCCCGCCGTAGCCGGACCAGTCCATGCCGTCCACCGCCTGCATCACCCCGGCAAACGCGTCTTCGTTGAACGAGTGGCTGGACACCGTCGAGGCCTTGACCTGCCGCGCCAGGTCGAGGAAACGCTGCGGATCGCGGCCCTGATCGAGGGTGATCAGGGTTTTGGCCACGTATTCCAGGCCGGGGGTTTTCTTGATGCTGTTGCGAAAGCCCACCAGGCCGAAGCTGACGCTGTCCAACTCGCCGCGCTCGGCGATGCGTGTTTGCAGCTCGTGGACCACATCGCGCACTTGATCGATATAGGGCTGCATCGACACGGTGGTGTCGACCACCAGCACCACGGCGGTACGGAAGGCGTCGGCATGGGCATTGATTGCGGGCGCCGACGGCTTGGCGACTGCGCTGCTGCCAGGGTCGATGGACGCCACGTTAAGCAGCTGCACCGGCTGGCCGTTTTCGTCGAAGCTCTCTTTGGAATCAAAGATCGGCAACAGGTAGAACTGGTTTTGCGGCACCGCGCTGGCGGTGGGTTCCAGGGCCAGGACTTGCTGGTTGTCCTCGCGGTTGTTCTGCGCCCTGGCCAACGCGCTTTTCGCCGCAGCCGGATCGGCCAGCAGTTTTTCCACCTCGCCGGACTGGCGCAGGAACATCACCGGCGCACGCCCCGAGCGTTCGGTGAATTTCAATACCAGGCTTTGCTTCCAGTCGCTGACCTGGGCGGCCGGCAGCCAACCGTCGCTGCGCCCATCGGTAGCGGCGCCGACACGCACCCAAGGGCTGCCGTCGATGTCTTTGCGTTGGTAGACGTAGAGCACGGAAAACGCTGGCAAGGCTTTGCCCGGCGCGCTGCCCGCCTCGTTGGAAAGCTTGGCGCCGGGCTTGCTGAGCACGCGCTGGAACAGGGTTTTCTTGCCGGCCATCAGCAACGGACGTTGACCACCGTCCACTTCGGCGACGGCGACGGGCGGCGTCACCTTGGAAACGACGGCAGACGGTGGTTGGGCAGGCTCATCGCTACCGCTCAACCACCAATAGCTGGCACCACCGATGGCCAGTGCCACCGCAACCGCCACGGCGGCCAATGCCAACACCGGCCCACGGCGCTGTTCGGACGGGGCGTTGTGCTGCGTTGGCGTCACGACCGGTTGGCGCACTATCGGCTGCGGCTGCGGTTTGTCGGTGGGTATGTCGACGGTGACAGGCGTGATGCCCGCCAGGTCAAAACTCAGCGGGATCGGCAGCGGCCGTACCAAGGTGGCCTCCGACGAGTCCGCCGGCAGGTTGTCCAAGGCCAGCAGTAATGCGTCGGCATCCGGATAACGCTCCGCCGGGTCCTTGGCCAACAGCTTGCGCAGCACCTCCTGGTAACGGCCGTGGTGCACCGGCAATTCCGGCAACGGCTCAGTCAGGTGCGCGAGCGCCGTCGAAAGCGCATCGGTTCCGCGGTAGGGCAACTCGCCGACCAGAATCTCGTACAGCACCACGCCCAGCGCATACAGGTCGGCGCGACCATCGATCTCCTGGCCGCGTGCCTGTTCCGGGCTCATGTAGCTCGGCGTACCCACGGCGAAACCGGCCTGGGTGAACTGGGTGCGGTCGTCCAGGGACTTGGCGATACCGAAGTCCGACAACACCGCCGTGCCATCGGCGCGGAACAGGATGTTCGCCGGCTTCACATCGCGGTGCACCAGCCCCTGGGCATGGGCATAACCGAGCGCCGAGGCAATCTGGCGGATCAGCGTCACGCCCTGCTCCGGGGTCAGCCCGGCGGCAATGCGCTCTTTGAGCGTACCGTTGGGCAGGTACTCCATGGCCATGTAATACAGCTCGCCGACATTGCCGATGTCATGGATGGTCACCGTGTGCGGGTGCGACAGGCGCGCCAGGGTCTTGCCCTCGCGCAGGAAGCGTTCGCAGAACGTCGGATCGGCTGCCAGGGCCGCCGCCATCACCTTCAACGCCACCTTGCGCTCCAGCGAGCGCTGGGTCGCCAGGTAGACGTTGGCCATGGCGCCTTCGCCGATCTCGCCTTCGATAACGTAGCCCGGAATCTCGATCTTCATGACGAGACCTTCACAACGATCGTGGTGATGTTGTCCGGCGCGCCGCGATTGAGCCCCAGGTGCACCAGGCTGCGCACGATTTCATCCGGTGCGTCGTGGCCGAGCACTTCGCCAATCTCATGATCCTCGACGGTCTTGGTCAGGCCGTCGCTGCACAGCAGGTAGCTGTCGCCGGGGGCGATCAACAGCTCCACCGACGCCACGTCCAGTTGCGCTTCCACGCCCACTGCGCGGGTGACGATATTGGCCCGTGGGTGCACGCGGGCATCGGCTTCGCTGAGCAGGCCGCTGTCTTGCAGGTCCTGCACGTAGCTGTGGTCGCGCGAGAGACTTTCCAGCTCACCGTCGCGCAGGCGATACAGGCGACTGTCGCCGGCCCACAGGCACATCCCGCGCAAGCCGCGCGCGGCCAGCACCACCACGGTGCTGCCCATCATGGTCACGCCACGATTGGCGGTTTCTTCGCGTACCGCCGCGTTGATGCGGATCAGGTCGTTGCGCAGGGCGGCCGCGTATTCGTCAAGGGAGCGCCCCACCGGGACGGCGCGCAGGCTGTCGACGATCAGGCTGCTGACGTAATCCCCCGCCGCGTGCCCGCCCATGCCATCGGCGACCACCCACAGGCGGTTCTCCGGCAGCTCCAGGCACGCATCTTCGTTGACCTGGCGGACCATGCCCACATGGCTTTTGCTCGCGGATTTGTAAGTCGCCCCCATCTACACCACACCTTCTTGTCCGAGCAGAAACTGCGCAAAATCGCTGGCGGCAGGCAAGCCCTGACACCGTAATAAACCGGGAGAAATACGCTGCGAACCGCGTCCCCACCACAGGCTGGCACCTTCGCAGGCTTGTTCGGCCAGCGCGGTCATGCGCCCGTGGGGCTCGGTGGCGGCCACGCGCTGCAGGCCGGCGAAGCGGCTGTCGACCGCACGCGGCTCACTCGCCGGAACGCCCAGGGCGTCGAGGCCGGTATTGAAGCTTTCGAAGGTAGCGCCACTGTCCAGGGTGCTGAGCAACAGCTCTTCGGCCTGCTCAAACCAGGCATCCGGCCCGCCGACCAGAGACGCGGGGTTGGTGTCGTGATCGAGCAACACCACCACGGCCAGGGGAAAATACCGCCCGACCCGGTCAATGCTCGGCATAACCACACCCGCCGCCGCATCCGGTCCGCACACCCCGGGCGCCAAGACAAAGCGCCACAGCGGGCTGACCAGGTAAGCGTTGAGCCAGTCACCGCCCAGGCTGTTCTGGCTGGCGAGCAGCCCCGCCGCCAGCCAGCTGTCCCAGGGGCCGATAAAACTCTGGGGCAAGGCGCGGCTGACAAAGTCACCGCGACTGGCCAACTTGCCGTAGAAACCCAGCGTCGTCATAGCCGCTCCGGCAGGCTGAAGCCGCTGAGCACGCGGCTCTTGAACGGGTTGAAGGCGCTGTTGGCGCGCAATTCGTAGGCGATGCTCGCGCCGTCGACGCGCAGGCGCAGGTTGAAACGGTCCGGCGAGTTGCCGGGGGTGAGGTCCGATTGCTCCAGCAGGCGGAACCAGGCCCACGGGCCGTCCAGCGTCACACCGGAACGCCCGCTGGCCGACGGCGGCATGATGGAAATACGCACCACGCCAATGCTGCCGGGGTTCGGCCATTGCATCGCCACCGGGCGGCTCGGGCCGTGGTCGTAGCTCAGTTGCTGGCCGTCGAGGTCCAGCAGGAACTGGGTGATGGTAGGGTCCATCGACACCGGCTTGAGTTCGAAGCGCACGATGGGTTGCGTGCCGCCAGATCTGAAGAACGCATCACGAATAGCCGCCGCGCGCTGGAAGGTCTGCAGCACGCCCGGCGCGATACCGAGCTTCTGCGCCGCGCCCGGCTGCCAGCGCCAGGTCTGCGCCGAGGTATCCACATAGGGCTGCAGGTACTTGCGGAAATAGTTATCCATCACCCCGCCGACGCCGAAGAACTGGCCGAAGTCATCCAGGGTTGCGTCCCGCGCACTGCCAGGCGACATCGGATAGCGCCCGGCCAGGGACTGGCGATACACGTTGACCACTTCGCTGGCCCAGGCCGCGTTCAGCTGATTACGCACCCCGCCCATCATGCTGTTGGTGGTGGAATTGACCACCGACTTGACCATGCCCTGCACCAACGGCGGTTGGCGCTCGGCATTCAGGCTGACCCGCGTGGCCGCAGCCGCCGCCTGGTTCTTCGCTTCGCCAAGCAACGCATCGCCGCTGGCACCGACCATTGCACTGACCTGCACATACAGCGCATTCATATCCGCCAGCAGTCCGTCGATAGCCGCCGGCTCGCCTTCGTTTTTACTGACGATACTGTTGAGTTCGGCAAAGTGCGCGGTGACCGGATCATCCGCCGCTGCGGGCGCGCTGGCGCTCGGCTGCTCCTGGCCCAGCAGGCTGCCCAGACGCTCCTTGAGCTTGTCGACGCCGCCCTCCACCGGCACGCCCTTGGCGGCCAACTGGCGCTCTTCGGCCTGCAGGTCAGTTTCCTTTGCCACTGCCACCAACAGTTTCTTCAACGGCGAGGTGGGGCCGGAAATCACCCGCAGCACATCGGCCGCCTGGGCCACGCTGGTGATCGGCACAAAGTCGATGTCGGCGAGCAACGCGTCCCACTGGCGCTGATAGTCCTGGAAATACAGGCGGCGCACATCGGCGGCCAGGCTCACCACGTTCTGCTGGTCGGCCTGTGCCTGGCCCAGTACCCACTGCTCTTCAGCCAGGGTGCCGGTCTGGTTCAGGCTGCTCAGCAAAAACGCCTGGCGATAGCCCTTGGCGGTGAAAAACCCGCTCAACGGCTCGCCCAACGGCTTGCCGCTCTTGCGGCTGAACACCAGTGCGGCATCACGGCCGGCCGCTTCGTTGAGGCGAAAGTCCGGTACCCCTTCAGGCAGTTTCTGGCGCTTGACCCGGTCGTAGACACGCTGGGCCACCGGCAGTTGTTGCAGTTGGCGGCGCAGGTCGTCGATCAGGCGTGGGTCAAGACGCGCATTCGGTGGGTGACGGTCAAACAGTGCCTGCAAGTGCCCGGTCAAGGCCTGGCGCTGATCGGCCGGCAGGTCGCGTGGCAGGTTGCGGTCCCAGTCGAGGGCGATCCAGGCCTTGATGAAGTCCGGGTCGTAATGCTCATTGTCGGCCAGCATCAGGTAGGCCTTGAGGCCTTCGTAGAGGAAGTCCGAGTTGCCGCCGCCGTGCAGTTGCTCTTCGATGCGCGTGACCAGGCGCGGGGCGAACACCGCGATCAGCAACTTGCGATAGACGCTTGCAGATTCGGCTTCGAGCATGTCGCCCTGGTACAGCCCCAGCCCCTCTGACCAGCTTGGCGAATCCCCGGCCAGGTGCTTGACCGCGTTGAGCAAGGGCAGCACGGCCACTACGTCACGCTGCGCCGGGCTCAGGTTCTGCACGGTCTGGCCCAGGGGTGCGACCTTCTGATCGACCTGGGCGATATACGCCTGGTTGGCGCGATAACTCACCCACCACAGGCTGCTGACCACCACCACAAAGGCCACCGTGGCCGCGAGAACACCCCGGGCGAGCCACTTGCGGCGGCGCTCGACTTTCGGGTTCACCCCGACCAGGCCACGTTCGGCAAAGGCCACGGCGGTGAAGAGTTTTTCGATGAAGTAACTGCGCCCGGTGCCGCTCTGGCGCGCCAGGTGCTGGCGGTCCAGGTTCATGCTCTGGGCCATGGTGCCGATCAAGCGGTCAATCGGGCTGCCTTCCTGGGTGCCGCTGGTGAAGTACACGCCACGCAACAGCACGCGCTCTTCAAAGGCATTGGGTTTGAATACGCCCTCAAGGAAGCTCTGCAGGCAGTCCTTCAAGGCGCCGAATTGCTGCGGGAAACCGTAGATCAGGTCGCGCCGCGCCGGATCGCGTTCCTGTTGCAGGCGTTCGACCAGTCGTTCGTTAAGGCGCTGTTCCAGACCGGCGAATTCGCTTTGCAGGTGCACCAACGGGCTGTCGCTGTGCTTGCCGTCGTCCAGGGCAAAGGTCATGCCCCACACCTGGGCGCGCTCTTCCTTGCTCAGGTTGTCGAAGAACTCCATGAAACCCGGCACCAGGTCGAGCTTGGTCAGCATCAGGTAGATCGGGAAACGCACGCCCAATTGGGTGTACAGCTCCTGGATGCGCAGGCGAATCGCAGCGGCATGGGCGGCGCGCTCGGCGTCTGTGCCCAGCAGCAGGTCCGACAGGCTGATGGCGATGAAGGCGCCGTCGATGGGTCGACGCGAGCGCTGTTTTTTCAGCAGGTCGAGAAAGCCCAGCCACGCGGCTTTATCCACTGTGGAGTTGCTGTCCTGGGTGGTGTAGCGCCCCGCGGTGTCGAGCAGCACGGCCTGGTCGGTAAACCACCAGTCGCAGTTGCGCGTGCCGCCGACGCCGCGCACCGCACCGGCGCCCAATTGCGCCGCCAGCGGGAAGTGCAGCCCGGAATTGACCAGTGCAGTGGTCTTGCCCGAACCCGGCGGGCCGATGATCACGTACCACGGCAGCTCGTACAGATTGCGCCGTTCGTCGCCGCCGAGCTTGGCTTTCTTGAGCAGCGTCAGGGCTTCGTCCATGCGCTGGCGCAGGGTCGAGAGCTCTTCGGCGGTGGCCACGCTGTTGGGGTCGGCCGGGGTTTCGGCGGCCAGGCTGCGCATTACTTCGGCGGCCTGGCGGCGGGCCTGGATGATGCGCAACACGCGGTAGGCAATCCACAGCGCGAACACCAGGATGATCAGCGCCCAGCGGCGTCCCTCGGGCACCAATACGTCGAGCAACGGCCCGACAAACCAGATGATCAGGCCCAGGGCGATCAACCCCAGCACAGGGATCACCCAGCGAATCATGAAACTGAAAAACGCCTTCACTCGACGCCCTCCGCCAATACGGTGATTTCAACCCGACGATTGCGGGCACGGCCTTCGGCAGTACTGTTGGTCGCCAACGGCTCGGTGTCGCTGCGGCCTTCGGCGCTGAAGCGGTCACCTTGGCCGGTCTTGGCCGCCAGAATCTCCAGCACCGACCTGGCCCGCGCTTCGGACAGCGCCCAGTTCGACGGGAAGCGCAACGTCGCAATCGGACGGTTGTCGCTGTGACCGGTGACGCGCACCTGGCCCTTGACCTTGCGGATGGCGTCGGCGATGCGCAGCATCAGCGGCTGGTAGTCGTCGACAATGCTGGAACTGGCAGACGCAAACAGTTCATCACCGCGAATCGTCACCACAGAGCGGTCGACCTTGTCTTCCACGGCCACGCGGCCGGCCTTGATGTCTTCAGCCAGAAAGCCGGCCAGGCGCGGCCGCTCGATCACTTTCGGTTGCACCACCGGACGGTCGATGGCCTGCACCGGGATCTCGCCCAGGGCATGGATATTCTTGAACACCGGCTCCGCATCCGAGGCCAGCTTCATGCGCAGGCCAAACAGCAGCGCCAGCAACAGCGCCAGGCCAATCGCCACGGCGATCCACGGCGGCATGAATTGCGTCAGGCGATCCCGCGCCACGGTCACGCCGCGCCAGTGCGGCGACAGCTCACGCTCGTGTTCGCCACGGGCACTGCGAATCGCGGCGGCAGTGCGCTCGCGCAAGGCTTCCAATTGACTGCGCCCGTCGTTTATCACGCGGTAGCGGCCCTCAAACCCCAGGCACATGCACAAGTACAGCAGCTCCAGCAGGTACAGGCGCTCCCGTGGGCTTTGCAGGCAATGGTCGAGCAGCTGAAAGACTTTTTCACCGCCCCAGGCTTCGTTGTGCACGGTGATCAGCAAGCTCTGTTTGCCCCAATCGCTGGTACTGCCCCAGGGCGTACTCAGCACGGCTTCGTCCAGGGCGGTGCACAGCGCGTATCGGGCCAGCAGCACCTCGTTGCGCGCCACGCCGGCGGCTTCGGCGCGCTCTTCGAACTGGCGCAGATAGGCCAGCAATTGCGCGCGCAAACTGGCCGGCGCCGGGTGCGCGATGGTGTTGCGCAACCGCGTCAGCAAGGCCAGCAAGGGGCCGGCGGCACTTTCCAGCGGGTTGAGGCCCTGGCTTTTGCCGGTGAGCATCGGCGCGGCCGGCATCGACAACGGTGCAGGTTCCGCGCGCGCAGGTTCGGGTGCTCGGCCGCCCGGGCGCGGCATGAACTGAGTGCGGTCATCATCATTGGGATGCATCGCAGATTATCCTCGGATCGCCCAGAAGGCCAGGTTCAAGCCCGGGAACTGCCCGGCGATGTGGAAGGCGAAACCGCCGGAATTGCTCAACTGCTGCCAGTGCTCGCTGCCGCGGTCCAGCTCGTAATAGGTGCTGCCCGCGTGATAGGGCAATTGGCGTGGCGCCACCGGCAATGGCAGCAGGCCGATGCCCGGCAATTGCAGGTTGACCATGTCGCGGATGTGCTCCACCGCGCCGACTTTGCTCTGCTGGCCGAAGCGCGCGCGCAGGGTTTCGCCGGGCACGTCGGCGCGTACCACGAGGATGAAACTGGCGCTGTCGAGCAGGGTCTTGTCGGCCAGCATCGCCACATGGATACCGTAGGCTTTCTCCACAATCGGAATCGGCGTGGCCTTGCTGTCGATCAGCATCGACAGCGCCTCACGCAGGGCGGCCATGACCGGGGTGAAGCTCAGGGCCAGGTCGTCGTGCTGGTACTGCGGGTATTCCTGAGGGCGGCGGCCAGAGGTGGAGAATGTCGAAAACTCACCGGCCAGGCTCACCAGCTCACTGAAGAAACGCTCCGGGTGCAACGGACTCAACTGGCTCACATGCTGGATCAGCGGCTGGGCGCGGTTGACCAATTGCAGCAGCATGAAGTCGGCAATCTCCGAAGCGCCACCGGCACCCGACGCAACCACGCGGCCAGCCAGGGCTTCGCCACGCTGGTGCAGCAGGCCGAGCAGTTCGCTGCGAAAGGCCGTCAGCGGTTTGCTCGCAGCTACATCCAGCACGGGCGGAATGTACGTGTCGTCGAGCACCAGTGCGCGGTCGGCGCGCTTTTCCTTGATGCGCACCAGCCCAATGGCGGCGTAGTCGCTGATGCCGTCCTGGGCGGTCAGCAGGCGCAGGGCGCGGGAACCCACGGCCACCGGCGCGCGGTTTTCGAAGGGCGCGTTATCGTCGCGCACTTCGCGCACCTGGCTCACATAACGCGCGGCTTCCAACGCCTCGCCTTCATCCACCGTGTCACGCGCACCGGCACGCTTGAGCGGCAGGGCCAGGTACACCAGGCCGTCGCGCAGGCTGTCGTCGATGTTCAGCGGACTCGGCGCCAGATCGTCCTGGGGGATATTGAACGGCGTACCGTCAGGCAGCAGGCCACGGGCCGACACGATTGCCAGCTTGCCCTGGGCGAGCAGGCCCTGGTCGATCAGCAACTCGGAAAAACCCCAGGCACCCGCGGACAAAGGGCGGCTGCGGGCGTCGATCAGGTTTTCCAGGTAACGGTCATGCTGCTGGAAGTGCTGCGTTCCGATGAACATGCCTTCCGACCAGACCACGCGATTGTTCCAGGACATGGGGGCTCCGATTGCTTGTTATTGGGCTGGGCTGGAGGGGGTAGCCACGACGTCGGCGCGCACGGCACGCACATCGAGGCTGATCTGATATTCGCTGTATTGGCGTGGCGGCACGTTGATAACGGCGCGCCATTGCGCACGGTCCAGCTCGCGGTAGCCCACCAGCAGGCCGATCTGCCGGGTGGCCGGGTCAAGGTCGCGCTGAATGCTCAGTTGTTGGCCGGGCTGGATCACCACTTCGTCCTGGTCCAGCAGGTCCAGGCCAAGCGTGGATTGCGCACGGTCAGCCAGGGCGAAGTAGTCGGAGCGCGCGAACGTCGCGGCGTTTTTCAGCTCGAAAATACGCACCCGAACTGGCGCGGGCTGCCCGCTGGCACCAGGGTTGAGCCCGGCGATCGCGTGAAAATGCAGCTCGACGGCGGCCGTGTCCGCTTCAGCTTCAGCGGCGGTTTCGGGTTTGGTCGCGTCTTTGGCACACGCCGTCAGCAGCAGCGCGGTGGCGGCTGCAAGTAAAAACCTGGGAATCATCCTGCGTCCTCAATGACGTGTTTAGCTATCCGTTTTATCCATTACTGCGACGCGGTTCAGCGTCGCTGTCGTGCACTGTGCGCTTCGTAGGCCCGGCTGAATTCGCGGCCGAACAGGTCCTGGAAATCTTCCTGGGCCTCGCGGGAAATATTGCTGTAGAGCTCGGTGAATTGCTGCCAGTACTGGGCCTGGCGCGAGCCGTTGAAAATACTTGAGAGGCCGCCGGGCTTGCCCATGCGCTCTTCCAGCTGCGCCGGTTCAAAGCGCAGCAGCAAGTGCTTGAGCGCCGCTTCCACACCCGCCATCACGGCCAGTTGGTGCGCGCGCAGGTCGTCGAAGCTGTCACGCACGGCAGCGTCCGGCGCCATGAAGGCCTGGTTGCCGTGACGAAGCAGCAGCAGTAACGCTTCGTCGGCATTCGGGGCGAATTTCAACGGGTTGTTTTCGGCCGGGCGGATCATGGTTTGCTGCATGCGAAATTCGCCCTTGAGGCTGGCGCGGGCACGCAACACGTCGATCAGGCCTTCGACCATCAGCCGGTAGCTGCGGCCGATGTTTTCCATCTGGGCGCAGGCATCGGCCCGATCCAGACGCAACTGATCGAGGCCGGCACCGCGCAGGAAGGCTTGCAAGAGGTCGGCGTGTGGCTGGGCGTCACCGGCGGGCGGCGCGGCCGGCTCGACCACAGGCGGCGGCGCAATCACCGGCGCAGGGGGCGGCGTGGTAGGCGGCGTAACAGCGGCGAGCGGCGCGGGTGCGTCGCCAAGCAGGTCCCAGTCTTCGGGAATGACCGCACCGGGCACCGCCGGCAATTCGGCAACCGGCGCCGGCGGACGGAAGTCATGTTGCTCGGAGGGCACGTGGTCTGCCACGGTGGGCGGTGGCACGGCAGTGGGACTGAGGAAATCGAACAGGTCCGGCAAGGTCTCCATCGACGAAGCGCCATGAAACTGCGGCGCGATCATCGGAGTCGGCGCGGGCGGGCTCGCCACCGCGCCCATCAACGCCTCAAAGCTGTTCGGCGAATCACCGGCGAACGGCTGGCTGTCGACGGCCTGCACATTGAAATCGATGCGCGCCTGGATTTCGTAATCGCCGATGCGAATCAACTCGCCATCCTGCAGCGGCTCGCTGTTACCACGGCGCATCCGGATGCCGGCGTTGACCAACTCCACACCGTTGGTACTGTTGTCGGTTAAATAGTAACGGCCGTCTTTGTACTGAATAACGCAATGTTGCGAGGAGACAAGTCGTTCGGGATCGGGCAATACCCAGTCATTTTCCGAACTGCGGCCGATCGCCATCGAGCCCTGGTTCATGGACTTTTCGGCGCACTGCCCTGGGGTAATCTTGTGATAACTAGTGATAGTCAAACACAGCGACATCTTGCCTCCTTGCTGATACACCGCGCGCGGTCGAGATCAGGCTACGCTTGCCTGAATATCGGCGCCAGGTCGTCGGACCGAGCGTTTAAATCCGCATTTGCCAGCATGATCGCTGATCTTATCCGGCTTGCATGACAGAAATCCTCTGCGGGGCGCACCGTTCGACCCATCAGTCGCGCAGGTTGTTAAACACCGCACATCTGTCACAGAGGGCGAATAGCTTACCTTGACAACGCATAAGTACTACACCAAAAATGCACAACTTCTTGAACATCAGTGATGTCACGGTAGTGGCACGCTGAGACTATGACCAAGAAAACATGCAAAGTTCACCGCGCAACTAATGCATGCATTGCCCGGCATCTAACGGGCTGATAGGGAGATCGAATTCAGTGGATGTGCCGTTGCTGCTCACCGCCGTTTCCGCGACTTCGCCCTGTGGCGAAGACATGGAATATGACGCGCAATTTCTGCAATTGGAACGTGATGCCAAGGGCCAGCCCGAGCGCAGCATGGGCGATTCGATCCTGCCCGCCGAGCCGCCGGAGTGGCGCAGCATCCAGCAACAGAGCCTCGACCTGTTGCAGCGCAGCAAAGACCTGCGCATCACCCACTTTCTGCTGCAAAGCACCCTCGCCCTCCAGGGCGTGGCCGGCCTGGCCGAAGCGCTGACGCTGATCGATGCGTTGCTGCGCGATTACTGGGCCGACCTGCACCCACGCCTGGATGCCGACGACGATAACGATCCCACCGTACGCATAAACGCTCTCACCGGCCTGACCTGCGACACCAATATCCGCCTGCTGCGTGAAAGCATCCTCACGCGCTCACGCACCTTCGGCCCCGTGACGCTGCGCGCGGCGCTCAACGCCAGCGGCCTGTTAAGCTTCCCCGATGAACAACTCGGCGCCCAGCAACTCAACGCCGCGTTCCTCGACAGCGATCCGGAGCAACTGCAGGCCACCCGCGATGCGCTGATTGCGGCGCGCGCCGCCTGCGAAGCGATCGAACAACAGGTCAACGAGCAGGTCGGTTCCGCTCAGGGCGTGGACCTCAGTGCCTTGAAGCAACCGCTCAAGCAGGCCCTGCAATTGCTCAATCAAGCGGTGCCCGGCGCCGCCAGCAGCAGCGAACCCGAGGCCGTCAGTGAAGACAACGCCCCCTCGTTGGCCTACGCCGCTGCCCCCGCAGCCCCGCGTCCGGTCGGCGACATCGCCAGCCGCGACGATGTGCTGCGCAGCCTCGACAAAATCCTTGCGTATTACACCCGGCACGAGCCTTCAAGCCCGCTGCCGGTGCTGTTGAACCGAGCGAAGAATCTGGTGCATGCCGATTTCGCGGCCATCGTGCGCAATCTGATTCCCGACGGCATGTCCCAATTTGAAAACCTGCGCGGCCCTGACAGCGAGTAGGCCGCCGGACCGTGCAGTAACAACACCGTCGCTCAAGCGACCAGGAGCAGCAAACGTGGCGAAGCAAAGTTCTCAGAAATTCATCGCGCGCAACCGTGCGCCTCGAGTGCAGATCGAGTACGACGTCGAGCTTTACGGCGCCGAGAAAAAGGTCCAGCTGCCCTTCGTCATGGGCGTGATGGCCGACCTCGCCGGCAAACCTGCCGAGCCGCTGGCACCCGTGGCCGACCGCAAGTTCCTTGAAGTGGACGTCGACAACTTCGACTCGCGCCTCAAGGCCATGCAGCCACGCGTGGCGTTCCACGTACCCAATGAGCTGACCGGCGAAGGCAACCTGAGCCTGGACATCACCTTCGAAAGCATGGACGACTTCAGCCCTGCCGCCGTGGCGCGCAAGGTCGACTCGTTGAACCAGCTGCTCGAAGCCCGCACCCAGCTGGCCAACCTGCTGACCTACATGGACGGCAAGACCGGCGCTGAAGAAATCATCATGAAGGCGATCAAGGACCCGGCACTGCTCCAGGCTCTTGCCAGTGCGCCCAAGCCTGCAGGGGAGCAGTAAGCATGACTGACAATACCGTTCGCGAAGGCGCGCCCAACCTGGGCGCCACCGAAGAAACCAGCGAGTTCGCCTCGCTGTTGATGCAGGAATTCAAGCCCAAGACCGAGCGCGCCCGCGAAGCCGTGGAGACCGCCGTGCGCACCCTGGCCGAACAGGCCCTGGCGCAAACCGACCTGGTGTCCAATGACGCGATCAAATCGATCGAATCGATCATCGCCGCCATCGACGCCAAGCTCACGGCCCAGGTCAACCAGATCATCCACCATCAGGATTTCCAGCAGCTGGAAAGCGCCTGGCGTGGCCTGCACTACTTGGTCAACAACACCGAGAGCGATGAGCAACTGAAGATTCGCGTGCTCAATATCTCCAAGCCGGACTTGCACAAGACCCTGAAGAAATTCAAAGGTACGGCGTGGGACCAGAGCCCGATTTTCAAGAAAATGTACGAAGAAGAATACGGCCAGTTCGGCGGTGAACCTTACGGCTGCCTGGTAGGCGACTACTACTTCGACCAGTCGCCGCCGGATGTGGAACTGCTGGGCGAGCTGTCGAAAGTCTGCGCCGCCATGCACTCCCCGTTCATCGCTGCCGCGTCGCCAACCGTGATGGGCATGGGCTCGTGGCAAGAACTGTCGAACCCGCGCGACCTGACCAAAATCTTCACCACCCCGGAATACGCCGGCTGGCGTTCGCTGCGTGAATCGGAAGACTCGCGCTACATCGGCCTGACCATGCCGCGCTTCCTCGCGCGCCTGCCGTATGGCGCCAAAACTGACCCGGTGGAAGCCTTCGCCTTCGAAGAAAACACCGACGGCGCCGACAGCTCCAAGTACACCTGGGCCAACGCCGCATACGCGATGGCGGTGAACATCAACCGCTCGTTCAAACACTACGGCTGGTGCTCGCGCATCCGTGGCATCGAGTCCGGCGGCGAAGTGGAAAACCTGCCGGCGCACACGTTCCCTACCGATGACGGTGGCGTGGACATGAAGTGCCCGACCGAAATCGCCATCAGCGACCGCCGTGAAGCAGAGCTGGCGAAGAACGGTTTCATGCCGCTGCTGCACAAGAAAAACACCGACTTCGCCGCGTTCATCGGCGCCCAGTCGCTGCAGAAACCGGCCGAGTACGACGACCCGGACGCCACCGCCAACGCCAACCTGGCCGCGCGCCTGCCGTACCTGTTCGCCACCTGCCGTTTCGCCCACTACCTCAAGTGCATCGTGCGCGACAAGGTCGGCTCCTTCAAAGAGAAGGACGAGATGCAGCGCTGGTTGCAGGACTGGATCCTCAACTACGTCGATGGCGATCCTGCGCACTCCACCGAGACCACCAAGGCCCAGCACCCGTTGGCGGCTGCCGAAGTGATCGTGGAAGAAGTCGAAGGCAACCCGGGGTATTACAACTCCAAGTTCTACCTGCGCCCGCACTACCAGCTTGAAGGGCTGACGGTGTCGTTGCGTTTGGTATCGAAGCTGCCTTCGGCCAAGAGCGCCTAAACCTGGGTTGAACTAGCTCTCCTGTGGGAGGGGGCTTGCCCCCGATGCAGACGACGCGGTCTACCAGTCAGACCGCGTCGATTCCATCGGGGGCAAGCCCCCTCCCACACAAAAACACAGGATGCGTTACCACGCAGAGCGTGGGAACGATCACCAAATACAGTGGCTGAGTCCACACAGGGAGAAAACATGGCTGTTGATATTTTCATCAAGATCGGCGACATCAAGGGCGAGTCCATGGACAAGGCCCACAAGGACGAAATCGACGTGCTGAACTGGAGCTGGGGCATGGCCCAGTCCGGCAACATGCATGTGGGCGGTGGCGGTGGCGCGGGCAAGGTGAATATCCAGGACCTGTCGCTGACCAAATACGTCGACAAAGCGTCGCCGAACCTGATGATGCACTGCGCCAGCGGCAAGCACATCGACAAGGTCAAACTGACCGTGCGCAAGGCCGGTGGCGAAAGCCAGGTCGAGTACATGGTGATCAACCTGGAAGAAGTGCTGGTCACCTCGCTGAGCACCGGCGGTTCGGGCACCGATGACCGCCTGACCGAAAACGTCACCCTGAACTTCGCCCAGGTGATGGTCGACTACCAGCCGCAGAAAGCCGACGGCACCAAAGACGGCGGCGCGATCAAGTTTGGCTGGAACATCCGTTCCAACACCAAGCGCTGATAGCCCCTGCAGCCGTGGCCTTGCGCCACGGCTGCAGACATTTTGTCCCTCCCGCAACCCGTCCGTGGAGCTGCTTTGGTGGTAACTGAAATCGCTTCCCGCGACCGTCTGCAACCGTCCCTGCTGGACCGGCTGACCGACGACGACCCAACCAATCCCAAGGAAAGCGCCGACAAACGCGTGCTGTCCCTGACCCAATTGAAAGCCTCGGTACTGCGCGACCTGGCGTGGTTGCTCAACACCACGTCGTTGCTCGATGCCGATGCCACGCTGCACACTCCGGCCGGTACCTCGGTGGTCAATTACGGCCTGCCGGCACTGGCGGGCAACAGCGTTTCCAGTGTCGATATCAAGGCCCTGGAAGCCCTGATCTACCAGGCCATTGCCACCTTCGAGCCGCGCATCCTGCGCCACACGCTGCGAGTCAAAGCCCGTGTCGGCCAGGGCGAAATGAACCACAACGCCCTGAGTTTCGAAATCGAAGGCGACCTGTGGGCCCAGCCGGTGCCGTTGCGCCTGTTGCTGCAAACCGACCTGGACCTGGAATCCGGGCATGTGCGCGTGGTCAATGCCGACCAGCGGAGACGCCCATGAACCCGCGCCTGCTGGAGCTGTACAACCAGGAACTGCACCACGTGCGCGAAAGCGCCGCCGAGTTCGCCAAGGAATACCCGAAGATCGCCAGTCGGCTGACCCTGTCCGGCATGGACTGCGCCGACCCGTACGTCGAACGCTTGCTCGAAGGCTTTGCCTACCTCACGGCCCGCGTGCAGCTCAAGCTCGACGCCGAGTACCCGACCTTCACCCACAACCTGCTGGAAATCGCCTACCCGCACTACCTGGCACCGACGCCGTCGATGACCGTGGTGCAATTGCAGACCGACCCCGACGAAGGCTCCCTCGCCGGCGGCTTCCCGCTGCCCCGCGACACCGTACTGCGCGCCGCCCTGGGCCGCGAAACCCAGACCTGCTGCGAGTACCGCACCGCGCACCCGGTGACGCTGTGGCCGCTGCAGGTCAGCAATGCCGAGTACTTCGGCAACCCGTCCGCCGTGCTCGGCCGCCTGGCCGCCAGCGAACCGAAAGCCAAGGCCGGCCTGCGCCTGACCCTGCGCACCGGCGCCGAATTGCCGTTCAACAGCCTCGATCTGGATAACCTGCCGCTGTACCTCAGCGGTGCCGATGAGCAGCCGTTTCGCCTCTACGAACAACTGCTGGGCAACGCCTGCGCGGTGTTCGCGCGCAAGCCCGGTGGCGATTGGGTTGAGCGCCTGCCTCAGGATGCCTTGCGTTCACGCGGTTTCGACGATGCCGACGCGGCCATGCCGGTGGTGGCGCGGGCGTTCCAGGGCTATCGGTTATTGCAGGAATACTTCGCCCTGCCCCATCGATTCCTGTTCGTCGAATTCGCCGAACTGAGCCGTGCCGTCAAGCGTTGCGACGGCCAGGAGCTGGAGCTGATCGTGCTGTTCGACCGTCACGAACCCAGCCTGGAAGGCAGCGTCGGCGCGGCGCAGTTCCTGCCGTTCTGCACGCCGGCGATCAACCTGTTCCCCAAGCGCGTGGACCGAATTCACTTGTCGGATCGGGTCAACGAACACCATGTGATCGCCGACCGTACACGGCCGATGGATTTCGAGATTCACTCCCTGAGCGGCATCACCGGTCACGGCACCGGACCGGAGCAGCCGTTCTTGCCGTTTTACGCCGTGCGCGATCCCTCCCGCTATGGGCGCGACCAGGCCTATTACACGGTACGCCGTGAACCGCGCGTGCTGTCCAGCGACCAGCGGCGCAACGGCCCGCGCTCCACCTATGTGGGCAGCGAAACCTTCGTCAGCCTGGTGGACAGCCGCCAGGCGCCGTATCGGCATGACCTGCGCCAGCTCGGCGTGACGGCGCTGTGCACCAATCGTGACTTGCCGTTGTTCATGAGCGTGGGCAACGGCAAGACCGATTTCACCCTGGCCGACAGTGCCCCGGTGCTCTCTGTGCGCTGCGTCGCAGGCCCCAGCCGCCCGCGCGCCAGCCATGCCCACGATGCCAAGGCGTGGCGCCTGATCAGCCAGCTATCGCTCAATTACCTCTCCTTGAGCGAACAGGGCCAGGGTGCCGGCGCCTTGCGCGAACTGCTGCGCCTGTATGGCGACAGCAACGACGCCGCGCTGCAATTGCAGATTGAAGGCTTGCGTGAAGTCAGCAGCAAAGCCGTGACCCGACGCCTGCCGATGCCCGGCCCGATCGTGTTTGGCCGTGGCCTGGAAATCACCCTGGAATTCGATGAAAACGCGTTTCGCGGCACCGGGGTGTTTCTGCTCGGTGCGGTGCTGGAACGCTTCCTGGCACGCTACGTGTCGATCAACAGCTTTACCGAGACGGTGATCCGTACCACCGAACGCGGCGAGATCATGCGATGGAAAGCCAAGCCCGGACGGCGTCCGACCCTGTGAGTACCCTGGACGCGATGCACCAGGAGCCCTGGGAATATGACTTCTTCCAGGCGCTGCGGCGTATCGAGTGCGAATCGCCGGACCTGCCGCGCCTGGGCCATTCCCTGCGCCTGGCCGATGACCCGCTGCGCCTGGGGCAACAGGCAGACTGCACCTTCGCCCCGGCCACCCTGGCGTCGGTCGACCCCGGCGGCGACGGCAAGCCGGCGCGGCTGGAGCAATTCTTCTTCGGCCTCGGCGGCCCCAACGGCCCGTTGCCGCTGCATATCACCGAATACGTGCGCGAGCGCCAGCGCAACAACGCCGACAGCACCAGCAAGCAGTTCCTGGATGTGTTCCACCATCGCTTGCTGACCTTGTTCTACCGGGCCTGGGCCGAAGCACGGCCGACGGTCAGCCATGACCGACCGGACGATGACTACTGGTCCGCGCGCCTCGCCGCCCTGAGTGGCCGCGGGATGCCGAGCCTGCTCAATCAAGGGCTCATCCCCGATACCGCAAAGCTGCATTACAGCGGCCATCTGTCGGCGCAAACCCGCTACCCGGATGGCTTGAAGGCCATCCTCAGCGAGTACTTCGGCCTGCCGGTCGCGATCGAGGAGTACGTTGGCCAATGGCTGGAATTGCCCGAACGCAGCCGCGTCGGCGTGAGCGCCAACCGGCTGGGCGTGGATTTCTGCCTCGGCAGCCACGTGTGGGACCGCCAGCACAAATTCCGTATTCGCCTCGGCCCGCTCAAGCTCGACGACTACATGGGCATGCTGCCCGGCCATCCGCCGTTCAACGAACTGGTGGCCTGGGTGGCCGAGTACCTGGGCCATGAACTGGACTGGGACTTGAACCTGGTTTTGCAACAACCTGAAGTCCCGGCGCTGCAGCTCAACGGCCAGTTTCGCCTGGGTTTCAATACCTGGCTCGGCCAACCTGCGCATGACGCCAACGACCTAATCCTGGCCCGGCATTACGCCGACCACGCCACCACCTCAAGGAATCCAGAGCATGGGTGAAATCAGTCGCGCCGCACTGTTCGGCAAACTCAACAGCGTGGCCTACAAGGCCATCGAAGCCGCCACCGTGTTCTGCAAACTGCGGGGCAACCCGTATGTGGAACTGGCCCACTGGTTTCATCAGTTGCTGCAACTGCAGGACTCGGACCTGCACCGCATCATCCGCCAGTTCAACCTGGAACCGGCACGCGTGGCCCGTGACCTCACCGAGGCCCTGGACCGCCTGCCGCGCGGCTCGACCTCGATCACCGACCTGTCGTCCCATGTGGAGGAAGCGGTGGAACGCGGTTGGGTGTATGGCAGCCTGATGTTTGGCGAAAGCCAGGTGCGCACCGGTTACCTGGTGCTGGGCATTCTGAAAACGCCGAGCCTGCGCCATGCGCTGCTGGGCTTGTCTGCCGAGTTCGACAAGATCAAGCCCGAAGCCCTGAGCGAGCGCTTTGACGAGTACGTCGGCGACTCGCCGGAAAATGCCCTGAGCGCCAGCGACGGCTTCAATGCCGGCGTGCCAGGCGAAGCCAGCGGCGCCATGGCCCCCAGCGCGATGGGCAAGCAGGAGGCGCTCAAGCGCTTTACCGTCGACCTGACCGAACAGGCCCGCAGCGGCAAGCTTGACCCCATCGTGGGCCGCGATGAAGAGATTCGCCAACTGGTGGACATCCTCATGCGGCGCCGCCAGAACAACCCGATCCTCACCGGTGAAGCCGGGGTGGGCAAGACCGCCGTGGTCGAAGGTTTCGCCCTGCGCATCGTCGCCGGCGATGTACCACCCGCGCTCAAGGACGTGGAACTGCGCAGCCTCGACGTGGGCCTGCTGCAAGCCGGCGCCAGCATGAAAGGCGAGTTCGAACAGCGTCTGCGCCAGGTCATCGAAGACGTGCAGGCCTCGCCCAAGCCGATCATTCTGTTTATCGACGAAGCCCACACCCTGGTCGGTGCCGGTGGCGCCGCCGGCACGGGCGACGCGGCCAACCTGCTCAAGCCTGCGCTGGCCCGGGGCACCTTGCGTACCGTGGCCGCCACGACCTGGGCCGAGTACAAGAAGCACATCGAAAAAGACCCGGCCCTGACCCGCCGCTTCCAGGTGGTGCAGGTCGCCGAGCCTTCGGAAGACAAGGCACTGCTGATGATGCGCGGCGTGGCCTCGACCATGGAGAAACACCACCAGGTGCAGATCCTCGATGAAGCCCTGGAAGCCTCGGTCAAGCTGTCCCACCGCTATATTCCGGCGCGCCAGTTGCCGGACAAATCCGTGAGCCTGCTGGACACCGCCTGCGCCCGCGTCGCCATCAGCCTGCATGCCGTGCCGGCCGAAGTGGACGACAGCCGCCGCCGTATCGAGGCGCTGGAAACCGAGCTGCAAATCATCGCCCGCGAGCATGCGATCGGTATTGCGATTGGTGCGCGCCAGACCAACAGCGAAGCGCTGCTGAGCGCTGAACGTGAGCGCCTCGCCACGCTGGAAAGCCGCTGGGCGGAAGAGAAAACCCTGGTGGACGAACTGCTCGCTACCCGCGCGACGTTGCGCGAGAAAGCCGGCGCCGTAGACAGTGGCGACGACGCCTTGCGCGAGCAACTGGTCGACCTGCAGCAGCGCCTCAGCGCACTGCAAGGCGAAACCCCGCTGATCCTGCCGACCGTGGATTACCAGGCCGTGGCCTCGGTGGTCGCCGACTGGACCGGCATCCCGGTGGGCCGCATGGCACGCAATGAACTGGAGACGGTGCTCAACCTCGACCAGCACCTGAAGAAACGCATCATCGGCCAGGACCACGCCCTGCAGATGATCGCCAAGCGCATCCAGACCTCCCGCGCCGGCCTCGATAACCCGAGCAAGCCGATTGGTGTGTTCATGCTCGCCGGCACCTCGGGCGTGGGCAAGACCGAAACCGCCCTGGCCCTGGCCGAAGCCATGTACGGCGGCGAGCAGAACGTGATTACCATCAACATGAGCGAGTTCCAGGAAGCTCACACGGTGTCGACCCTCAAGGGCGCGCCACCGGGTTATATCGGCTACGGCGAAGGCGGTGTGCTGACCGAAGCGGTGCGGCGCAAACCGTACAGCGTGGTGCTGCTGGACGAGGTGGAAAAAGCCCACCCGGACGTGCATGAAATCTTCTTCCAGGTGTTCGACAAGGGCGTGATGGAAGACGGCGAAGGCCGGGTGATCGACTTCAAGAACACGTTGATCCTGCTGACCACCAACGCCGGTACCGAGCTGATTTCCCGTGTCTGCAAGGACCCGGCAAACATCCCCGCGCCCGAGGAAATCGCCAAGGCCCTGCGCCAGCCGCTGCTGGAAATTTTCCCGCCGGCATTGCTCGGCCGTCTGGTGACGATTCCGTATTACCCGCTGAGCGACGAGATGCTCAAGGCCATCACTCGCCTGCAACTGAACCGCATCAAAAAGCGCGTGGAAAACACCCACAAGGTCGCCTTCGATTACGACGACGCGGTGGTCGACCTGATCGTCTCGCGCTGCACCGAAACCGAAAGCGGCGGGCGCATGATCGACACCCTCCTCACCAACAGCCTGCTGCCGGACATGAGCCGTGAATTCCTCACGCGCATGCTCGAAGGCAAGGCGCTGGCGGGGGTGCGGATCAGCAGTCGGGATAATGAGCTGCACTACCAGTTTGGCTGACGGAATGCGGTTAAAACTGTGGGAGGGGGCTTGCCCCCGATGGCGGCGAATCAGTCACCTGATGCATCAACTGACACACCGCTATCGGGGGCAAGCCCCCTCCCACATTTGAATGCGGTTTCTTCAGTTATTTAGTCATTAAGAGACGCCCGATGCTATTCAACCAAGCCTCACGCCTGGCCCAGATCACCAGCCCCCTCGGGCCGGATGTGCTGTTGCTCAATGAAATGGGCGGCGGCGAAGAGTTGGGACGGCTGTTCAACTACGAGCTGCAACTGACGTCCCTGGACGCCAACATCGACCTCAACCAGTTGCTGGGCAAGCCGATGAGTGTGGGCCTGCAACTGGCCGACGGTGGCGAACGGCACTTCCACGGCATCGTCGCGCGCTGCAGCCAGAACATCGACAAAGGCCAGTTCGCCAGCTACCAGGTGACGCTGCGCCCATGGCTGTGGCTGCTCAGCCGCACCTCCGATTGCCGGATTTTCCAGAACCTGAGCATCCCGCAGATCATCAAGCAGGTGTTCCGCGACCTGGGCTTTTCCGACTTCGAAGACGCCCTGAGCCGGCCGTACCGCGAGTGGGAATACTGCGTGCAGTACCGCGAGACCAGCCTGGATTTCGTCAGCCGCTTGATGGAACAGGAAGGCATCTACTACTTCTTCCGTCACGAGCAGGACCGTCATGTGCTGGTACTGGCCGACGCCTATGGCGCCCACACCACGGTGCCCGGCTACGCCTCGATTCCGTATTACCCCAAGGACGAGCAGCAGCGCGAACGCGACCACATGCATAACTGGCACCTGGCGCAGGAGGTGCAGCCCGGCTCGCTGGAGCTCAACGACTATGACTTCCAGCGGCCCAGCGCGAGCATCGACGTGCGCTCGGCCATGCCGCGTCCCCACACCGCCGGCGACTACCCGCTGTATGACTATCCCGGCACCTACGTGCAGAGCGCCGACGGCGAACACTACGCGCGCACCCGCATCGAAGCCCTGCAAACCCTGCACGAACAGATCGAGTTCGCCGGCAATGCCCGCGGCCTGGGTTCGGGCCATTTGTTCAGCCTCACCGGCTTCAGCCGCCAGGACCAGAACCGCGAATACCTGATCGTCGGCTGCCGCTACGACATCGTGCAGGAAAGCCTGGAAACTGGCAGCGGTTCGGGCTCGGCGCAGTTCGAAAGCAGCCTGACCTGCATCCCCGCGCAACAGAGCTACCGCACCCTGCCCGCCACCCATCGGCCCGTGGTCAAAGGCCCGCAAACGGCGCTGGTGGTCGGCCCAAAAGGCGAGGAGATCTGGACCGACCAATACGGCCGCGTGAAGGTGCACTTCTACTGGGACCGTCACGATCAATCCAACGAAAACAGCTCATGCTGGATTCGCGTGTCGCAGTCCTGGGCCGGCAAGAACTGGGGCTCGATGCAGATTCCAAGGATCGGCCAGGAAGTGATCGTCAGCTTCCTCGAAGGCGACCCCGACCGACCGATCATCACCGGGCGGGTGTACAACGCCGAGCAGACCGTGCCTTACGACCTGCCGGAAAACGCCACCCAGAGCGGCATGAAAAGTCGATCCAGCAAAGGCGGCACGCCGGCCAACTTCAATGAAATCCGCATGGAGGACAAGAAGGGGGTGGAGCAGTTGTACATCCATGCCGAGCGTAACCAGGACATCGTGGTGGAGGTGGATGAGAGTCATTCGGTGGGGCATGACCGGAATAAGAGTATTGGCCACAACGAGACAGTAACCATCGGCAATAACCGTCTGCGCATCGTCAAGCAGGAAGACATCCTCTCGGTGGGCCAGCGCAAGACCGACAGCATCAGCCAGAGCTATGTCATTGAAGTGGGCGAAAACCTGCGCTTGGTCTGTGGCGAAAGCATTCTGGAGTTGAATGCCAGCGGGCAGATCAACCTCACCGGCGTGCAAATCAGCTTCTACGCCAGCGGTGATGCCGAGTTCAATACCGGCGGCCTGCTGCACCTGAACAATGGTGGCGGCGCGGGCGCCACCCCGGATGGCCAGGGCGTGAAAGCCAGCATCGACGCCAATATCAAAGCCGCGTTCCCCACGCCTAAAAGCTCCTGACGAGACCTGTTTGCCATGACGTATCGAATCAATGAATTCCAGTTTCAACTGCCTGCCGGCGAATTGCAGGATGCGACGATCAACATTCTCAAGTTCCCCGAACTGGGCACCTCCCTGATCGTCAGCCGCAGCTTGCTGGGAGAAGGTGAAACCCTGCACAGCAACTTCAATGACCAACTCCAGCGCCTGGAAAAACAGGTGCAGGATTTACGTTATCAACCGGGTGTCGATGTGCGTTTGGGCGCGGCTCAAGAAGTGGCAGGGATCGAATTGCGCAGCCAGTTCAACAAGGGCAATGACAAGGTGTTCCAGTATCAATTGGCACTGGTGATTCCAGGCACGCGCAAGATGCTTGCCCTCAGCTACGTGAAGGCGGACACGCTGGGTGACGCCGAGGCGGCGCATTGGTCCTTGATAAAAAATTCACTGTCGTTCGACGCTATTTCTTGATGAGCTGCCTGCATGTCTGACGCGTTATGGGCGGCCCGGATGGGCGATGCGCTTTCCCACACTTCGATGATGGCCGACATCCTCGGCGGTGTGCTGGAGGTGGCGGCGAATATCGCGATTACTGCTGTAGCAACTGCCGCAGTGGTCGCGGCCACCGGCATTACCGTCGCCACCGGTGGGCTGGGCTGCTTCCTGTTGGGCGCAGTGGTGGGCACGATTGTCGGTCTGGCCATGAGCAAGACGGGCGCAGACAAAGGCCTGACGAATTTATGCGACAGCTTCAGCAATGCGCTGTTTCCGCCCACGGTACAGGCCAACATTCTCACCGGTTCCACCAACACGCTCACCAACAGCATCCCAGCCGCCCGCGCCGCCGGCGCAATCAGCTCTCACGTTGCGCCAGCGGGTACCGAACTGGAAGAGCCGACGCCGGCGCCTGAGGCCAGCTACCTGGACATGGCTGAGAGCTTCTTCTCGCAGATGTGGCGTCCGACCGTCGCCACGCCTGCGCCAGGTGCCGTGCCCAAGCCGCTGGACCTGGTCGTGTGCATGAAACACCCGCCGATGCCGCCGCAGTTCCTGGCCGAAGGTTCGGACAAGGTCACGATCAACGGCCAACCGGCGGTTCGCAGCGGTGACCGCACCACCTGTGATGCGACCGTGGTTTCGTCCGGGTTGATCTCATCGAACGTGACCATTGGCGGTGGTTCGGTGGTGGTGCGCGAGATTCGCAGCGGCAAGACGCCGGGCGTGGGGCTGGCGGTGACGGCATTACTGATGCTCAAGGGTGGCAAGGGCAAGTTCTTCAGCAAGTTGCCCTGCATGCTGATCGGCGGTGCCACTTCGATGGCCGTCAGCAGTGCGATGGGAGCGATGGCGAATGCTGCCATGGGCTCGTCGAATCCGGTGCATGCGGCGACGGGTGCGAAGGTATTGGGCGATGTCGATGAGCTGGACTTCGTGCTGCCCGGCATCTTGCCGATTGACTGGCAACGTTTCTATAACAGCCGCGACGAACGCACCGGCAGTCTGTTTGGCGCGGGCTGGAGCGTGCCGTATGAGGTCTGCGTCGAAATCCGGCCTCATCCCGACGGCGGCGAGACGCTTGTATACACCGACGAGCAAGGGCGCCCTATCGACATGGGCTCGATTCCCTTGGGCGGCGCGGTGTTCAGCGCCGGTGAAGGGCTCGCTGTGCGGCGGCACCTCAATGGGCAGTTGCTGATTGAGAGCGATGATGGCCTGTACCGTCTTTTTGAACTTACGACGCACCCGTCACGACTGCGCCTGACTCAGTTGGGGGACCGCAACGACAACCGCATCCATATTGATTATGACGAGGCCGGACGCCTGGTACGGCTGCGCGATACCTTCGACCTGGTGCAGGTTGAGCTGATTCGCGACGGCGAACAGGTCAGTCGCATCGAACGGGTGTATCCCGATCAACGCCGTGAGGCGCTTGTTGGGTATGGCTACGACACCGCCGGCAATCTGGCCGAGGTGCGTGATGCCACCGGGCAGGTGCGGCGGCGCTTCGCCTACGACAGCGACCGGCGCATGGTGGAGCATCAGTTGCCGACCGGGTTGCGTTGTTTCTATGAGTGGGCTTTGGTTGAAGGCCTGGAGTGGCGCGTGGTGCGGCACTGGACGGATGAAGGCGACGCGTATCAATTCGACTATGACTTGAACGCCGGCCTTACCCGCATCACCGATGGATTGCAGCGCGTCAGCACCCGGCACTGGAATACGCAGCACCAGATCATTCGCTACAGCGACAATCTCGGCCAGACCTGGCTGTTCGAATGGAACGAGGAGCGCCAATTGCTCAGCGCCACCGACCCGCAGGGTGGGCGCTACGAGTACAGCTACGACGAGTCCGGCAACCTGATCGGCGAAACCGACCCACTGGGCCGCAGCGATTCGACCTTGTGGCTGGAGCATTGGGCACTGCCGCTGGTAGAGACCGACGCCGCCGACAACAGCTGGCAGTATCGCTACGATCAGCGCGGCAACTGCATCGCCGAAACAGATCCGCTGGGCTACGTCACCCGGTACCGCTATGACGCCCATGGCCAGATCGTGGAGATCATCGACGCGACCGGCAAAAGCAAGAAACTGCGCTGGAACCCGTTCGGGCAATTGGTCGAGCACATCGATTGTTCGGGTTACCCGACGCGTTTCAGCTACGACGAGCGCGGTTATCTGCAAGTCATCACCGATGCACTGGGTGAGCGCACGCAATTCAGCTACGACGCTCAGGGGCGCTTGCTAAGCACTCAATTGCCGGATGGCCGTATCGAGCAGTACCAGCGCGACATCAGTGGTCAACTGCTGGGGTATACCGACCCGGCCGGGCACACCACGCTCTACCAGCACAACCGCCGCGGCCAGGTCAGCCAGCGCACCGACGCCCATGGCCGGCAGGTGAAGTTCGGCTACGACAGCTACGGGCGCCTGCAAGCACTGATCAACGAGAACGGTGAGCGCTATCGGTTTGCCTGGGACGCCGCCGACCGCCTGGCCGAGCAGCAGGACCTGGACGGCAGCGCCAAGCGCTACGACTACGACCTGCTGGACAACATCACCACGGTAACCGCCATTGCGGCGCCTTTCGGCAATGGCCTGGCGGTAGTCCCCGAGGCACCACCCGCCCCCATTGTTCACCGGCTGGAGCGTGATTCTGTCGGCCGGCTGGTGGCGAAAGTCACCGACGATGGCCGCACCGAGTACAGCTACGATGCGGTGGACCAGCTCACGGCGGTCACTTTCACCGATCTGCAAGGCAATACCCAGGCCCTGGGCTTCGCCTACGACGCTCTTGGCCAGTTGCTTGTCGAACGGAGCGCGGCCGGTACCCTGAAACACCACTACGATGAACTCGGCAACCTCATCCAGACCCAACTGCCCGACGGCCGCTGGCTCAATCGCCTGTATTACGGCAGCGGCCACCTGCACCAGATTAACCTCGACGGCCAGGTGATCAGCGATTTCGAACGCGACCGCCTGCACCGCGAAGTCCTGCGCACCCAAGGCCAGCTCAGCACCCGCAGCGAATACGACCGCAGCGGCCGCCTGCGCTCCCGCCAACGCCGCCTTGCCAGCCAACCATCGTTGATGCCCGCAGCCGCGCAAAAGCAGTTCGAGTACGACCCCGCCGACAACCTGATCGGCAAACTCGACCAGCAACCCACCGCGCAACACCGCCAATTACTGCACTACGACGCCACCGGCCGCATCATCGCCAGCCAGGATAGCCTGCACGGCCAGCGCGAAACCTTTGCCTATGACGCCGCCGCCAACCTGCTCGACGGCCCGCAGGCGGGTGCCGGGTTGGTGGTGCATAACAAGCTGCTGACGTATCAGGACAAGCGTTATCGCTATGACGCGTTTGGACGGATGATTGAAAAGCGCAGCGCCAAGCGGGGCGTGCAGCGGTTTACCTACGATGCTGAAAGCCGTTTGGTTGAAGTGCGTAACGATGACGGCACCGTCGTGCGAATGACCTACGACCCGCTGGGCCGACGCATCGAAAAAACCGAGCATGGCAGTGACGGGTATCCGCTGGGAGAAACGCAGTTTGTGTGGGATGGACTGCGGTTATTGCAGGAGCATAAATACAGCCAGACCAGCCTCTATGTTTACGATGATGACGGCTACGAACCGCTGGCCCGCGTCGACGGCCTTGGCCCGCTACAGAAGATTCGCTACTACCACAACGACCTGAACGGGTTGCCGGAACAACTGACCGAGGCCGATGGGCACAGCGTCTGGCAGGCGACTTATCGGGTGTGGGGCAACACGCTGGAAGAGGTGCGGGAGCCTTATTACATCGAGGAGCAGAACCTGCGGTTCCAGGGGCAGTACCTGGATCGGGAGACGGGGCTACACTACAACACTCTCAGGTTCTACGACCCCGAAATAGGGAGATTCACGACTCCAGATCCGATCAGTTTTCTGGGCGGCATAAACCTGTACCAATATGCGCCAAATCCAATTACATGGGTTGATCCATGGGGCCTGTTTAACTGGAACTATAAAAATATGCCTGGAATCGATGGATTCCAGAAACACCATATTATTCCTCAATCGCTGGCTGATCACCCTGCTCTGAAGAAGGCTGGATTCGACATACACAAAACTTCCAACATCATTTACTTGCCTAGTGAAGAGGGCAAGCACAAATATCGCACTATTCACAAAGGCTCACATCCGGGTTACAACAAAGCTGTTCGGGCACAACTCAATGAAATATCCCTCGCGGGCAAGGCTGGAAAATGGAAAAAAGCCCAGTACGCGCAGGCAGTGAGGGAGGTTGTCAGCTCTGAAAGGTCGGGATTACGCAATGGGCGTACTCGGTTGAATAAAAACTCAACTCAAGCAGGTCGCTGCGGGAAATAATATGTACCTATTAGAAATCAGTGAAAATTATTCAGAAATTTACTGGTTCAAATACGACCAGAAAAAATCTCCCGACCATCTATTGTTTATTAGTGGAGAAGAGCAATCATCAATTGCTACCACTCCAACCTTTAGAAATAAAAATAAGATCAGCGCATCTCGCTTAATGTCCTTCGATCTTCTTCAAAGTGACACGCTTGAATTTGTAAGCGAGGCAATGGCCAACGTACTGCGCAAATTCCCGACAGACGTTCAGCTTTTTCCTGCCAACGTTTATCTAAAAGAAGAAAAGCTGGAAGGTTACTATGTATTCAATGTGATCCAGATACTTCCTTGTATTGATTTGAATAACTCTCAATATGGTCCCATGTTCAGCTTTATGCCGGATGGTCCTCTGAGATTCACCACTCTTCAAAGTCTGCCACCTGCTAGCTTAGGCAATCACCATATCGTGAGAGCTAAGGAAAGTTCACAACGCATCTTTGTTTCCCCGCAGTTCAAGCAGCAATGCGAAGCATCCCAGCTTAAAGGTCTTCGATTCGTAGACTGTTCCAAAGGTATCCAAGTCTGAACAATAAAGGGGACTGAACAATAAACAACAATAAAGGGGACGGACCTATTTAATCCGGATAGGGACTATAAATAAATCCGACCCCTTTATCGCTGGCAGAAAAGCCGGCCGTGGTAAATGATTTCCCATTGGAGAAGAACATGAGCGCCCTCGACAACGCATTTAAAGAACTGCGCCGCGTCCACAAAAAATTCGATATCGAAGGCCGCTTCGAAAAGCGCAGTCAAGCCAATGCAAAATGGCCGCAGACGTTGCCGCGCTCGGCAGAGACCGATTATTTCTACGATAACTGCGAGCCAGTTGATGTTGAAGTTGAAACCGGTTTGACGCCGATATGCTTCTTCAACTTGAGCAGCTTGGAAGACGGCCAAGTTGGCTATAAATGGGCTGGCGACTCGAACAAGACCCAGGCAAACGGGAATTGGCCCGCCCAGTATCTGGTTTTCATGGACGATATTGGCGGCGGTAAACCGGTTATCGCCGTCACGGATACTCCCGGCACTTCGGTGTGGGCGAGCTACGATGTCGTCGAGCCGTTCAAGATTGCCGACTCCTTGGCTGATTTCCTCTTGGCGTTCGCCAAAACTATAGAAATTGTTCATGGAAAATTCGACATTTTTGACATTTACAACGATGACGACGAGCTTTCCCCCAAATTTGTAAAATTGTTGACCAAAGAAGTCAGCCCGTTGCTGGGTGAAGAGAACTTCGAACGCTTCTTCGATTACTTCTACGGCTAAGAAGGTTCTGCCAAAGGAAGGGTTCTGATCACGCCACTTCCCGGCAACGTGCGACCTGTCCACTGTCTTCAGGATCCGCGATTGATCAAGCGACTGGCGCAGTGGTTGCGGTCACCGGCATTACCGTCGCGATTAAAAAATGGGCACCCAACCCAGTCGGCGTGCCCATCTTCTTTACCGCCCCGCCTCCCTTCGAGACGGTACCGCTTAACTTATGGGTTGACGCTGTCTTTAAGCGACTTGCCCGGCTTGAACGCAACGGTATTGCTGGCTTTGATCTTCACCGGCTCACCGGTTTGCGGGTTCTTGCCGGTGCGGGCGCCGCGGTGGCGTTGCAGGAAAGTGCCGAAGCCGACCAGGGTGACGCTGTCCTTGCGGTGCAGGGCGCCGGTGATTTCTTCGAGAACGGCGTTGAGGACGCGGTTGGCCTGTTCCTTGGTGAGATCGGCCTTTTCAGCGATGGCGGCGGCGAGTTCTGGTTTACGCATATGTGAAGCCTCTTTGACGGTTTTTTGTTGTTATGTCCGTGCTGCTCTCTGGTGGAGCAGCGCCAAGGCGCCGCAGGCTCTACTCTGCGGCAGACGGGAGTGAGGATGGCATGCCGTCGCACGCTCCGCCAGCCTCGCCGCGACCTTTCTACGGGTAAGAAGAGGCTGATTCCGACAGAACGACCGACATTTACGCCAGCAGTGGCGGAAGTTCCTTATTCAACGCCAGTTTTTCCATCACGGCGCTGCCGGTCAGCGCATAGCCCAGCAGGCGACCGCTGGCGTCGCGGCACAGGGCCTTGATGTCGGCGCCCTCGCCTTCGACACTCCATACGCCTTCGCTACCCCGTGGCGGCGGCGAGACCACCAGCGGGCAGACCGGGGTTTTCACGGTGATCGGCATCGGCCCGTAGCTCACGGCCGTAGCGTTGCCGGCCAGGGTCTGGGCCAAGGCGCGGGCGCAGGTCATCAGGGGCATGACGTACAGCAGGTTCAAGCCATCGACCTCGGCGCAGTCGCCCAGGGCGTAGATATTGGCGTGGGAGGTCTTGAGGTGGCGGTCCACCATGATGCCGCGGTTGATCTGCAGGCCGGCCGCCGCCGCCAGGTCGATGCGTGGGCGCAGGCCGATGGCGGAGACCACTAGGTCGCACTGGATCACTTCGCCGTCCGACAGATGGGCTTCGAGACCATCGCCTTTGCGTTGCAGACGATTGAGTACCGGCCCCAGGTGGAAACGCGCGCCAATGCCTTCCAGTCCGGTCTGCACCGCAGCCGCAGCCGCCGGGTGCAGCAGGGTCGGCATGACCTGCTCGCACGGCGCGACCAGATCGACTTCATAGCCGCCCAGGATCAGGTCGTTGGCAAATTCGCAGCCGATCAGGCCGGCGCCGAGCAGCAGCACGCGGCGTTTGCCGGCGGCGGCGGCGCGAAAGCGCGCGTAGTCTTCAAGATCGTTGATCGGGAAAATCAGCTCGGCGGCGTCACCCTCGACCGGAACACGCACGGTTTCGGCGCCCCAAGCCAGGATCAGGTCGCGGTAGGTCACCGACTCTTCGCCGATCCATAAGCGCTTATGGCCCGGGTCGATGCCGCTGATACGGGTGTGGGTGCGCACCTCGGCCTTGAGTTGCTCGGCCATGGCGCCAGGTTCGGCCATGCTCAGGCCATCGGCTTCCTTGTTCTTGCCAAAACCGGTGGAGAGCATGGGCTTGGAGTAGGAGCGCCCGTCATCCGCGGTGATCAGCAGCAAGGGGGTATCGCTGTCGAGCTTGCGAAACTCCCGGGCTACGTTGTAACCGGCCAATCCTGTGCCGATGATCACGACAGGTGAGTTCATTCCTTTCTCCTTGTAGTACGTTTCGTAAACTTCAAATTAGCCGATTTCGATCATTTCGAAATCCATTTTGCCTACGCCGCAGTCCGGGCACAGCCAGTCTTCCGGGACGTCCTGCCACAGGGTGCCCGGAGCGATTCCGTCATCCGGCCAGCCATCTTTTTCGTCATAGATCAGGCCACAGACGATACATTGCCACTTTTTCATTACGTACTTCCTCAGGGTCCAGGCATCTTGGCCGACGGTCGATAGACCAGCGCTGCCGCTCGGCTCAGGGCGTTTGTACTGATCGCAGCCGGCAGATGCAAGTAGGATTGGCTTAAACGGCGGGTTCAGCCCGGCAAAAGTTCAGGACGCCATGGTAAGCTCGCCGCCTCTTTTGCTGCCAATATTGACTTGCCGTGCCGCACTCAATCGCCCCTTCCGATGCTTGCCGATGGCTGCCCCAGAGCCTTCTGAGCCCGATGCCTGCGCCCTTGACCCTCGATTGGCTGTTCGATGAAGGCTCGCTGACGCGGCGGCTGACTGGGCTGTCCGCCGGCAATTTCAGCGTGACGCCGCTGCTCGAAGGCTGGCAACCGTTGCGCGACGATGAATGCGCGGCGCTGGCCCTGCCGCCTGCCACTGTCGGCTGGGTACGCGAGGTGTATTTGCGCGGGCATGGCCAACCCTGGGTGTTTGCCCGCAGTGTCGCGTCACGCGGGGCATTGCAGGGCGACGGCTTGCATATGGATGAGCTGGGCAGCCGGTCGCTGGGCGAGTTGTTGTTCTGCGACCGCGCCTTTACCCGTCAGCCGATCGAGGTGTGCCATTACCCGGCACATTGGCTACCCGCTGCGGATCAGGCCGACGGGCTGTGGGCGCGCCGCTCGCGCTTCGATCGCGGGGCGCTGAGCGTGCTGGTGGCGGAAGTCTTCCTGCCGAGTGTGTGGCAGGTGCTGCATGACCATTCGGAGAACCGCTGATGTACCAACGTGTGCTCAAATCCCTGAATCGCCTGAACCCCAGGGCCTGGGATTTCATTCAACTGACGCGCATGGACAAGCCCATCGGTATCTACCTGCTGCTGTGGCCGACGCTATGGGCGCTGTGGATCGCCGGCAAGGGCTCGCCGTCGCTGCTCAATATCGTGATTTTCGTGCTGGGAGTGGTACTGACCCGTGCCGGTGGCTGCGTGATCAACGACTGGGCCGACCGCAAGGTCGACGGGCATGTGAAGCGCACCGAGCAACGTCCGCTGGTCAGCGGCAAGATCAGTTCGAAAGAGGCGCTGGTGTTTTTTGCGCTGCTGATGGGCATCAGTTTCCTGCTGGTGCTGCTGACCAACGCCAGCACTATCCTGCTGTCCCTTGGCGGGCTGGCACTGGCGGCAAGCTATCCCTTCATGAAGCGCTACACCTATTACCCGCAGGTGGTGCTGGGCGCGGCGTTCTCCTGGGGCATGCCGATGGCGTTCACGGCCGAAACCGGGCATCTGCCGGCCGAGGCGTGGCTGCTGTACATCGCCAACCTGTTGTGGACGGTGGGTTACGACACCTATTACGCGATGACCGACCGCGACGACGACTTGAAGATCGGCGTGAAATCCACCGCGATCCTGTTCGGTGATGCTGACCGTGTGATCATTCTCACCCTGCAGGGCCTGGCGCTGGTGTGCCTGTTGCTCGCCGGGGCTCGGTTCGAGCTGGGCGGCTGGTTTCACTTGGGGCTGCTGGCGGCGGCAGGCTGTTTTGCCTGGGAGTTCTGGTACACCCGGGACCGGGACCGCATGAAGTGCTTCAAGGCGTTTTTGCACAACCACTGGGCCGGTTTGGCGATTTTTGTGGGGATTGTGGTGGATTACGCGGTTCGCTGAGAGGGTTGCGGTGGCTGTAGCGACGCCATCGGGGGCAAGCCCCCTCCCACATTTGCAGGTGTTCACCCATCAACTGTGGGAGGGGGCTTGCCCCCGATGATTTCAGCAGCGCCGCGCAGTCAAGGCTTGATGATATGCCAAGCCCCACCCTTGCCATCCCCGGTCTTGTCACCGGCTTTCTTGTCATCCTTGTAGGTGTAGACCGGCTTGCCTTTGTAGGCCCATTGACTGGTCTGATCGTCGCGAGTAATCACTGTCCAGTCGCCAGCCTTGGTATCCGTAGACTCCGCCTTCAGCGGCGGCCAGTTGGTCGCGCACTGGTCCTTGCACGCAGACTTGCCGTCGGCGTCCTTGTCGAAGGTGTAGAGCGTCAGGCCTTTGTGATCCACCAGCATCCCGTCTTTCGTCATCGCAGGTTCTGCGGCAAACGCCAGGCCCGGCAGCGTCAACGCAGCCGTTACCAGCAGGGCTTTCCAGGAAATCGTGCTGTAAGTCATCGGAACCTTCCTTTTGTGGTTGTCAGGATTCGGACCCAAAGGGTAGTCCAGAGTGCCGTGAATTGCCCAAGGGACTAAATTACTGTCACACGACTGCAATAATTCCGTTATCTAATGCGGCGCAAGACAGTTAAATGACAAAGAGGATTTTTGAGCATGGTTGGCAGGAGCATTCTGATTGTTGACGACGAAGCGCCCATTCGCGAGATGATCGCCGTTGCGTTGGAAATGGCCGGCTACGACTGCCTGGAGGCGGAGAACTCCCAGCAGGCCCATGCCATTATCGTCGACCGCAAGCCGGATCTGATCCTGCTCGACTGGATGCTGCCCGGCACTTCCGGTATCGAGCTGGCCCGGCGCCTCAAGCGTGACGAGCTGACCGGGGATATCCCGATCATCATGCTCACCGCCAAGGGCGAAGAGGACAACAAGATCCAGGGCCTGGAAGTCGGCGCCGATGACTACATCACCAAGCCTTTCTCCCCGCGAGAGCTGGTAGCGCGCCTCAAGGCCGTGCTGCGCCGAGCCGGCCCGACCGATGGCGAAGCCCCCATCGAAGTCGACGGCCTGATCCTGGACCCGATCAGCCACCGCGTGACCATCGACGGCAAGCCGGCTGAGATGGGCCCGACCGAATACCGTCTGTTGCAGTTTTTCATGACCCACCAGGAACGCGCCTACACCCGCGGCCAACTGCTGGACCAGGTGTGGGGCGGCAATGTGTACGTGGAGGAGCGCACCGTGGACGTGCATATCCGCCGTCTGCGCAAAGCCTTGGGCGATGCCTATGAGAATCTGGTACAAACCGTGCGCGGCACGGGCTACCGGTTTTCTACCAAGGGCTGAGCCAGCTGGTTGTAGACTCAAGAGCCTGACTTAACAGCTGACAAGGACGCATGTTCAAGTGAACCAAAACTGGCATGGCACCCTGATTCGCCACATGCTCCTGCTCGTCACCGGTTGCCTGCTGGTCGGGTTGATCAGTGGTTATTACGGCTGGAGCCTGGCCATCGGCATCGCGCTGTACCTGGGCTGGACCCTCAAGCAACTGCTGCGCCTGCATGAATGGCTGCGCCAGCACAAACCCGACGAAGCACCGCCCGACGGCTACGGCCTGTGGGGCGAAGTGTTCGACAGCATTTACCACTTGCAGCGCCGCGACCAACGGGTGCGCGGGCGCCTGCAGGCGGTGATCGACCGGGTACAGGAGTCCACCGCCGCGCTCAAGGACGCGGTGATCATGCTCGATAGCGACGGCAACCTGGAATGGTGGAACCGCGCCGCCGAGACCCTGCTGGGCCTCAAGACGCCCCAGGACAGCGGCCAGCCGGTGACTAACCTGGTGCGCCACCCGCGCTTCAAGGAATACTTCGAGCAGGACAACTACGAAGAGGCCCTGGAAATCCCCTCGCCCACCAACGATCGCGTGCGCATCCAGCTGTACCTGACGCGCTACGGCAACAATGAGCACTTGATGCTAGTGCGCGACGTGACCCGCATCCATCAGCTGGAACAGATGCGCAAGGACTTCGTCGCCAACGTCTCCCACGAGCTGCGCACGCCGTTGACGGTGATCTGCGGCTACTTGGAGACGCTGCTGGACAATGTCGACGAGATCAACCCGCGTTGGAGCCGCGCCCTGCAGCAGATGCAGCAGCAAGGCTCGCGCATGCAAACCCTGCTCAATGACTTGCTGCTGCTGGCCAAGCTTGAGGCCACCGATTACCCCTCCGATAACCACCCGGTGGCGGTGCAAAGCCTGTTGAAAACCATCAAGAACGACGCCCAGGCGCTCTCCGGCGAACGCGGCCAGCAGATCACCCTGGACGCCGACCCGACGGTGCTGCTCAAGGGCAGCGAAGGCGAGCTGCGCAGTGCGTTCTCCAATTTGGTGTTCAACGCGGTGAAGTACACCCAGGACAAGGGCAACATCCGCATCCGCTGGTGGGCCGACGAACAGGGGGCACACCTGAGCGTGCAGGACTCCGGCATCGGTATCGACGCCAAGCATCTGCCACGCCTGACCGAACGCTTCTACCGCGTCGATTCCAGCCGCAACTCCAATACCGGCGGCACCGGGCTGGGCCTGGCGATCGTCAAGCATGTGCTGCTGCGCCATCGGGCACGCCTGGAGATCAGCAGCGTGCTGGGGCATGGCAGTACCTTTACCTGCCATTTTCCGCCGGCGCAGGTAACGCGGTCGCAGCTCGTCGGGAATGACGAATAACTCAGCCACAGCACTAATTTGAATGTGGGAGGGGGCTTGCCCCCGATAGCGGTGTATCAGTAGCAGATGTGTTGACTGACACCCTGCTATCGGGGGCAAGCCCCCTCCCACATTGGTTTTGCATGAATTTGGGCAATGTATTCCAGGCCCCGCCCGGCAGCAGCCACTAGGCAAGCGCCCCGTCAGCCGCTACATTGGCCGACTTGCGCCTGCCTTTCAGGCCCGCTTCCCCCCCTATTGAACATACGGAACCTGCAAAACCCCATCATGGACCCTTCCCCTGGCATCACCCTCGCGACACTTTTCGCCGATTTCGGCATGATTCTTTTTGCACTGGTCCTGGTACTGCTCAACGGCTTCTTCGTTGCGGCGGAATTTGCCATGGTCAAACTGCGCTCGACCCGGGTCGAGGCCATCGCCCACACCAACGGCTGGCGCGGGCAGATCCTGCGCACCGTGCACAGCCAGCTCGACGCCTACCTGTCGGCCTGCCAGTTGGGTATCACCCTCGCCTCCCTGGGCCTGGGCTGGGTCGGTGAGCCGGCGTTTGCGCACATCCTCGAGCCGTTGCTGGGCGCGGTAGGCGTCGAGTCGCCGGAGGTGATCAAGGGCGTGTCGTTCTTTGCCGCCTTCTTCGTGATTTCCTACCTGCACATTGTGGTCGGCGAGCTGGCCCCCAAATCCTGGGCCATCCGCAAACCCGAATTGCTGTCGCTGTGGACCGCCGTGCCGCTGTACCTGTTCTACTGGGCGATGTACCCGGCGATCTACCTGCTCAACGCCAGCGCCAACGCGATCCTGCGCATCGCCGGCCAGGGCGAGCCCGGCCCGCATCACGAACACCATTACAGCCGCGAAGAGCTCAAGCTGATCCTGCACTCCAGCCGTGGCCAGGACCCGAGCGACCAAGGCATGCGCGTACTCGCCTCCGCCGTGGAAATGGGCGAACTGGAAGTGGTGGACTGGGCCAACTCCCGGGAAGACCTGGTCACCCTGGATTTCAACGCCCCACTCAAGGAAATCCTGGCGCTGTTCCGTCGCCACAAATTCAGCCGTTACCCGGTGTATGACGCCGTGCGCAACGAGTTCGTGGGCCTGTTGCATATCAAGGACCTGCTGCTGGAACTGGCGGCCCTGGACCATATCCCCGAGTCGTTCAACCTGGCCGAACTGACCCGCCCGCTGGAGCGCGTGTCGCGGCACATGCCGTTGTCGCAGTTGCTCGAGCAGTTCCGCAAAGGCGGCGCGCACTTCGCCCTGGTGGAGGAAGCCGATGGCAAGATCATTGGCTACCTGACCATGGAAGACGTGCTGGAAGTGCTGGTCGGCGATATCCAGGATGAACACCGCAAGGCTGAACGCGGCATCCTCGCCTACCAGCCGGGCAAGCTGCTGGTGCGTGGCGACACCCCGCTGTTCAAGGTAGAACGTCTGCTCGGCATCGACTTGGACCACATCGAAGCCGAAACCCTGGCCGGCCTGATCTACGACACCTTGAAACGGGTGCCGGAAGAGGAAGAAGTGCTGGAGGTCGAAGGCTTGCGGATCATCATCAAGAAGATGAAAGGGCCGAAGATCGTGCTGGCCAAGGTGCTGATGCTGGATTGACTACCATTGTGGGAGGGGGCTTGCCCCCGATAGCGGTGCTTCAGTCAGCATATTTTTGACTGACAGACCGCAATCGGGGGCAAGCCCCCTCCCACATTGGTCAGGCGGTGCTCTGTAGATCACGCACCCGGCACGAAGTGCTTCTGCGCGGTGCCACGGGCGATCAGGCGGGAGATGTAGTCCAGCTTCTGCGCATCCTGGTCGATGAACCGGAAGGTCAGTTGCAGCCAGTCGCTGTCGGGCCTGGGCTCGTAGGCAACGATGGCGTGCAGGTAGCCATTGAGGCGTGCCACTTCAGCATTCTCGCCCTGTTCGAGGTCGAGCACGGCGCTTTCCAGGACCTGGGGCAGGACCTCACCGCGACGCACCACCAACAACGCTTCCTTGATGCTCAGCGCCTTGATCACGCACTGCTGGGTGCCGCCGGCCAGGCGCAACTGGCCCTGGCCACGGCCGCCGGCAGGCGACGCAGCCGGGGCGGCGGCCACAGGCGCGCTGTTGAGCAGGCCTTTGCTCGGGGCCGCCGCCGGCGCCGGTTTGACGGCTTCGGGTTTGCCGCCGGTCAGCGCGCTCAGGGAGTCGTTGCCGAAGGCCGAGTTCATCTTGGTCGGCGCACTGGCGATCAACGCGTCGAGGCGGCCGATCTTGTGCAGGGCCTGCTTGACCTTGTTCAGCAACTGCTCGTTGGTGAACGGCTTGCTGACGTAGCCGGATACGCCGGCCTGGATGGCCTGCACCACGTTTTCCTTGTCACCCCGGCTGGTCACCATCACGAACGGCATGGCCTTCAGATGGGCCTGCTCGCGGCACCAGGTCAACAGTTCAAGCCCGGACATCTCCGGCATTTCCCAGTCGCACAGCACCAGGTCGAACGTCTCGCGCATCAGAATGGATTGCGCCTTCTTGCCGTTCACCGCATCTTCGATCTTGATCCCCGGGAAGTAGTTGCGCAGGCACTTCTTCACCAGGTCGCGAATAAACGAGGCGTCATCCACCACCAACACACTGACTTTACTCATCGACCCTTCATCCTATAAAACCTTGGCTGGCAGTACGCCTGACTGATGGCATTTTGCCAAAACTCTGCAGTCACGTTAGGGCTTATTACGCCCCATCCGCAATGAATTCCGCTCGCCGCAAACGAAAACGCCCGACCAATGGCCGGGCGTTAATTTCTCGGGCAACCTTACTTATCGTCAGATTCGCCTGAAACATTAGGGATAAGATCAGCGTTGCCTTCAACTTCGGCTTTCATGCGCTTGAGGCCCATGTGCCGAACGTCGGTGCCGCGTACCAGGTAAATCACCAATTCCGAGATATTGCGCGCGTGGTCGCCGATGCGCTCCAGCGAGCGCAGCACCCAGATGATGCTCAAGACCCGCGAGATAGAACGAGGATCTTCCATCATGTAGGTGGCCAGCTCACGCAAGGCGGTCTTGTATTCGCGGTCGATGACCTTGTCGTACTGGGCCACCGACAGCGCCAGGTCCGCATCGAACCGCGCAAACGCGTCGAGGGCATCGCGCACCATGTTGCGCACCTGGTCGCCGATATGGCGCACCTCCACGTAACCACGCGGCGCTTCGCCTTCTTCGCACAGCTGGATGGCGCGACGGGCGATCTTGGTGGCTTCGTCGCCGATACGCTCAAGGTCGATCACCGATTTGGAGATGCTGATGATCAAACGCAGGTCGGAGGCCGCGGGCTGGCGACGGGCCAGGATGCGCAGGCATTCCTCATCGATGTTGCGTTCCATCTGATTGATCTGGTCATCGATCTCACGCACTTGCTGGGCCAGGCCCGAGTCGGCTTCGATCAGCGCGGTGACCGCATCGTTGACTTGCTTCTCCACCAGGCCGCCCATCGCCAGGAGGTGGCTGCGCACTTCCTCGAGCTCGGCGTTGAACTGCGCGGAGATGTGGTGGGTAAGGCCTTCTTTGCTAATCATGTTGGCGTCCTTGGAGCGTCCGGTAAGGTGCGGAGAACCGCAGCGTCAGTGCAATCAGAACCACGGCTTCCTAGCCGTAGCGACCGGTGATGTAGTCTTCGGTCTGCTTTTTCGCCGGATTGGTGAACAGGGTATCGGTATCGCCGAACTCCACCAGCTTGCCCATGTACATAAAGGCGGTGTAATCGGACACCCGCGCGGCCTGCTGCATGTTATGGGTCACGATAACGATGGTGAACTTGGACTTGAGCTCGTAGATCAGCTCTTCGACCTTGAGCGTCGAGATCGGGTCGAGGGCCGAGCACGGTTCGTCGAGCAACAGCACTTCAGGCTCCACGGCGATGGTACGGGCGATCACCAGACGTTGCTGCTGGCCGCCGGACAAGCCGAGGGCGGATTCGTGCAGGCGATCCTTGACCTCGTCCCACAGTGCTGCGCCCTTGAGCGCCCACTCGACCGCTTCGTCGAGGATGCGTTTTTTGTTGATGCCCTGGATGCGCAGGCCGTAGACCACGTTTTCATAGATGGTCTTGGGGAACGGGTTGGGCTTCTGGAACACCATGCCCACGCGGCGACGCAACTCGGCCACGTCTTCGCCCTTGCGGTAGATGTTGGTGCCGTAGAGGTTGATGGCACCTTCCACGCGGCAACCGTCCACCAGGTCGTTCATGCGGTTGAACGTGCGCAGCAACGTGGACTTGCCGCAGCCGGACGGGCCGATGAAGGCGGTCACGCGTTGCTTGGGGATGTTCATGCTGACGTCGAACAGCGCCTGCTTGTCGCCGTAGTAGAGACTCAGGCCCGGCACTTCGATGGCCACGGTTTCCTGGGCCAGGCTCAGGCTTTGCTTGTCGCGTCCCAGGGCCGACATGTTGATGCCGTGGGAATGGGTTTCGTGTTGCATGGGATGCTCCCTGTGCTACCAATTCATTTCATTGAACCGCCGGGGGCGGCTTACTCAAATTCTGTGTATGGCGCGGTCCAGTGTGGGAGGGGGCTTGCCCCCGATGGCGGTGTGTCAGCTTGCACATGTGTTTCTGATACACCGCTATCGGGGGCAAGCCCCCTCCCACATTGGATCGTGTCAGCTGTCCAGCGCTTTGTATTTCTCGCGCAGGTGGTTACGAATCCACACCGCCGACAGGTTGAGCGTGGCGATCACCATCACCAGCAGCAGGGCGGTGGCGTAGACCAGCGGTCGCGCCGCTTCAACGTTGGGGCTCTGGAAGCCGACGTCATAGATATGGAAGCCCAGGTGCATGATCTTCTGGTCTAGGTGAAGGTACGGGTAGTTGCCGTCCAGCGGCAGCGACGGGGCCAGCTTCACCACGCCGACCAGCATCAACGGCGCCACTTCACCGGCGGCACGGGCCACGGCGAGGATCATGCCGGTCATCATGGCCGGGCTGGCCATCGGCAGCACGATCTTCCACAGCGTTTCCGCCTTGGTCGCGCCGAGTGCCAGGGACCCTTCGCGCACGGTGCGAGGAATCCGCGCCAGGCCTTCTTCGGTGGCCACGATCACCACCGGCACCGCCAGCAGCGCCAGGGTCAGCGAGGCCCAGAGCAGCCCCGGCGTGCCGAAGGTCGGCGCCGGCAGGGCTTCGGCGAAGAACAGCCGGTCCACCGAGCCACCCAGTACGTACACGAAAAAGCCCAGGCCGAACACGCCATAGACGATGGCCGGTACGCCCGCCAGGTTGTTGACCGCGATGCGGATAACTCGCGTCAGGGTGTTCTGCTTGGCGTACTCACGCAGGTACACCGCCGCCAGCACGCCAAATGGGGTGACGATCATCGCCATGATCAGGGTCATCATCACGGTGCCGAAGATCGCCGGGAAGATCCCGCCTTCGGTGTTGGCTTCCCGTGGGTCGTCGCTCAGGAACTCCCAGACCTTGCTGAAGTAGAAGCCGATCTTGGTCAGGGTGCCCATGGCGTTCGGCTGGTAGGCGTGCACCACCTTGCCGATACCGATTTCGATTTCCTTGCCGTTGCCGTCCCGGGCCGTCAGCGCGTCGCGGTTGAATTGGGCGTGCAGGTCGGCCAGGCGCGCTTCGATGTCCTGGTAGCGGGCATTCAGTTCGGCGCGGTCGGCGTCCATGTCAGCCTGGGCGGCGGCGTCAAGCTTGCCTTCCAGCTCCAGCTTGCGACCGTGCAGGCGAACGCGCTCCAGCCCGGCGTTGATCGCGCCGATATCGGTTTTTTCCAGGCTCTTGAGCTGAGCCGCGAGCGTGTTGACACGGTCCACACGCGCTTGCAACTCCGGCCACGCGGCCTCGCCTTCGGCGATGATCTTGCCATCCTGCTTGACGTTGACCAGGGTGCCGTAGAAGTTGCCCCATTCACGCCGCTCGATGGTCATCAACTGCACCGGCCTGGTCTGGTCCTTCAACCATTCGCCGACGATCCAGGTGAAGTCATTGCCGTTCAAGTCGCGATTGCCGACCTTGATCAGCTCGCGGGTCATGAACTCCGGGCCCTCGTCGGGCACCGGCAGGCCGGCGCTTTTCAGGCGCTCGCGCGGCACTTCTTCCTTCTGCACCACTTCGCCGATGACGATATGGTTGGCCTGGCCCGGTACGTTGTAGTTGGCCTGGATCAGGTCGGCCGGCCAGAAATGACCCAGACCGCGCACCGCAATCACCGCCAGCAAACCAATGGTCATGATGACCGCGATGGACACCGCGCCACCGCTGATCCAGACCCCGGGGGCGCCGCTCTTGAACCATCCATTCAGGGAGTTCTGTTTCACAGACTTCTACCTTTCTTAAAGCGACGAGTATTTCTTGCGCAGACGCTGACGGATCAGCTCGGCGAGGGTATTCATGATGAACGTGAACAGCAGCAGCACCAGCGCCGAGAGGAACAGCACGCGGTAGTGACTGCCGCCCACTTCCGACTCGGGCATTTCCACTGCGACGTTGGCCGCCAGGGTGCGCAGGCCTTCGAACAGGTTCATCTCCATCACCGGCGTGTTACCGGTGGCCATCAGCACGATCATGGTCTCGCCCACGGCGCGGCCCATGCCGATCATCAGCGCGGAGAAGATGCCCGGGCTGGCAGTCAGGATCACTACGCGGGTCATGGTCTGCCAGGGCGTGGCACCGAGGGCCAGGGAGCCCAGGGTCAGGCCGCGCGGCACACTGAACACCGCGTCTTCGGCGATGGAGTAGATGTTCGGGATGACCGCAAAACCCATGGCCAGACCGACCACCAGGGCGTTGCGCTGGTCGTAGGTGATGCCCAGGTCATGGGAAATCCACATGCGCATGTCGCCGCCGAAGAACCAGGTTTCCAGGTACGGGCTCATGTACAGCGAGAGCCAGCCCACAAACAGGATCACCGGGATCAGGATCGCGCTTTCCCAGCCATCCGGCACACGCAGACGGATCGAATCAGGCAAACGGCTGAACACGAAGCCAGCCACCAGAATGCCAATTGGCAACAACATCAGCAGGCTGAAAATCCCCGGCAGATGCCCTTCCACATAAGGCGCCAGGAACAGGCCGGCGAAGAAGCCGAGGATCACGGTCGGCATCGCTTCCATCAACTCGATTACCGGCTTGACCTTGCGGCGCAGGCTCGGGGCCATGAAGTAAGCGGTGTAGATCGCGGCGGCTACGGCCAGCGGCGCGGCGAGCAGCATCGCGTAGAACGCGGCTTTCAACGTACCGAAGGTCAGCGGTGCGAGGCTCATCTTGGGCTCGAAGTCGGTGTTGGCGGCGGTCGACTGCCAGACGTACTTGGGCTCGTCGTAGTTCTCGTACCAGACCTTGCTCCACAGCGCGCTCCACGAGACTTCCGGGTGCGGGTTGTCGAGCAGCAGCGGTTGCAGCTTGCCACCGGCTTCGACGATGACGCGGTTGGCCCGTGGCGACAGGCCGAACACGCCTTGGCCGTCAACCACTGGATCGACCAGCAAGGTACGGTGCGCAGTGCTATGGAACACGCCGAACTGGCCGGAAGCGTCGAGGGCGGTGAAGCCTTTGCGACGTTCTTCAGCGGTGATTTCCACAATGGGCGCAGTGCCCATCTGGAAGGTCCGGATCTGCTTGAGGCGCTGCTCGCCATCCGGGTCACGGGCCATGAACCACTGGGCCAGACCGCCCTTGGAGTTACCGACGATCAGCGAGATGCCGCCCACCAGCTGGGTGCTGGCGGTGACTTCGGCATTGCCGTCTTCCAGCAGCTTGTAGCGGCCGTTGAGACTCTTGTCACGCAGGCTGAACACATCGGCCAGGGCGCGACCGTTGATCACATACAACCATTGCTGGCGAGGGTCGATGAAGATCGCCTTCACCGGCTCGGTCATTTGCGGCAGTTCGACACGCTTCTGCTCGCTGGTGACTTCGCCGGTCATCATGTTTTCTTCGCGACTCAGGGTCAGCACGTTCAAGTGCGAACCGGCCGAGCCTGCAACCACCAGCGACGAATCCGTGGCATTGAGGGCGACGTGCTCCAACGGGCGGCCGGTATCGTCGAGCACGATAGGCGTTTCACCGTAGGGGTACTCAATCGCAGGCGTGATGGTTTTCTTGCCGTCCGGGTATGACACCTTATAGGTGTGACGGAACACCAGGGACTGGCCATTGGACAAGCCGAGGATCACCAGCGGGCTGCCCGGCTGGTCTTCACCAATCGACGCTACGCTCGCGCCTGCCGGCAGCGCCAGGTCGACACGCTTGAGTTCGGCACCGGTAGTGACATCGAAGAACAGCGCCTGGCCCTTGTCGGAAACCCGCATGGCGACCTGGTTCTGTTCTTCCAGAGAAATCATCAGCGGCTTGCCGGCGTCCTGGATCCAGGCCGGTGTGAGCGCTTCTTCCTTGGTCAGCGAAGCACCCTGGAACAAGGGCGCGACCACATAGGCGAGGAAGAAGAAAATCAGGGTAATTGCGCCGAGAACGGCGAGGCCGCCGACCAGCACGTACCAACGGGTCAGACGGTCTTTGAGCGCGCGAATGCGGCGCTTGCGTTGCAGCTCAGGCGTATTGAAATCAATGCGCTTGGGGGGAGAAGTTGTCGTCATGGTGGAATTGGCCAGATCATTCATGCGCACACCCTAGCGATCCTGTATGACAGAAAGATGACAATGCAGTGACGCAGGAAATCCGCCGCGAAGCAGGGCTGGCAGCGGATAAAAAATTAGAAGTTTCTGTAGGAGCGAGCTTGCTCGCGAAGATCGTCAACGATAACGCGTCGTTTCTGAATAACCACGGTGCCCTATCGTTTTTCGCGAGCAAGCTCGCTCCTACAGAAGGCCGGTTTTACCCAGCCCAGCTACTTAGTTGCCTTCTTTCAGACCCAGGTCAGCCAGGGCCTTGGCGGCAACTTTGGCTGGCAGCGGGATGTAACCGTCTTTCACGACAACTTCCTGGCCCTGTTTGGACAGCACCAGTTTCACGAACTCGGCTTCCAGCGGTGCCAGAGGCTTGTTCGGAGCTTTGTTGACGTAAACGTAGAGGAAACGCGACAGCGGGTATTTGCCGTTCAGGGCGTTTTCTTCGCTGTCCTCGATGAACTCAGTGCTGCCTTTCTTGGCCAGGGCCACGGTTTTCACGCTGGCGGTCTTGTAGCCGATGCCCGAGTAACCGATGCCGTTCAGCGAGGAGCTGATCGACTGCACGACCGAGGCCGAGCCAGGCTGTTCGTTCACGTTAGGCTTGTAGTCGCCTTTGCACAGGGCTTCTTCCTTGAAGTAGCCGTAGGTGCCGGATACCGAGTTACGGCCGAACAGTTGAACCGGCTTGTTGGCCAGGTCGCCGGTCACGCCCAGGTCACCCCAGGTTTTCACGTCGGCTTTAGCGCCGCACAAGCGCGTCGAGGAGAAGATCGCGTCGACCTGTTCCATGGTCAGGTGCTGGATCGGGTTGTCCTTGTGCACAAATACCGCCAGGGCATCCACGGCTACCGGGATAGCGGTTGGCTTGTAGCCGTACTTCTGCTCGAAGGCCGCCAGTTCGGTGTCCTTCATCTTGCGGCTCATCGGGCCCAGGTTGGAGGTGCCTTCAGTCAGCGCAGGTGGCGCGGTGGCAGAGCCGGCCGCTTGAATCTGGATGTTGACGTTCGGGTATTCCTTTTTATAACCCTCGGCCCACAGGGTCATCAGGTTTGCCAGGGTATCGGAACCGACGCTGGACAGGTTGCCCGACACACCAGTGGTCTTGACGTAAGCCGGGATCGCCGGGTCAACGCCAGCAGCCACCGCGTTGGCGGTCGCGACGCCAGCAGCGACAAATGTCATTGCCGCCATCAAACGTTTCAGTTTCATGCCTTGCTCCTAGCAGATAGGGATAGTTGGATCGGGGCCAAGTATCGAGAGGCCGTGTGAACACTCTATGTCTGCAATGTGACAGTTAGATGAAAGGCCACTATTGGGGGGGAGGATTTGCACAACGCTCGCGTATTGCGGCAGCGGGGGGACGCGGAGCGTCCCAGGCGGCATTCCCGCGCGGGAGCGTGGGAACGATCAAGCTTAGCGGGAACGTTTCCACAGATACCCGCCCACCACCATCCCCATCACACACAGGGCAGCGACATAGTAGGCCGGGCCCATCGGGCTTTCCTTCATCAGCAGCGACACCGCCAATGGCGTCAGCCCGCCAAACACGGCGTAGGCCACGTTGTAGGAGAACGACAGGCCGCTGAAACGCACCACCGGCGGGAAGGCTTTGACCATCACGTAGGGCACCACACCGATGGTGCCGACAAACAGGCCGGTCAAGGCGTACAGCGGGAAGAGCCAGTCCGGGTGGGCCATGAGGCTGTGGTACAGCGTCCAGGAAGTGGCCAGCAACAACGCGCAACCGGTGACCAGCACACGCCCGGCACCAAAACGGTCGGCCAGGGCACCCGAGGCAATGCAACCCAGGCTCAGGGTCACGATGGCCAGGCTGTTGGCCTGCAACGCAACCGTGGGGCTGAAGTGGTAGACGGTCTGCAGCACGGTCGGGGTCATCAGGATGACCACCACGACGCCGGCCGACAGCAGCCAGGTCAGCAGCATCGACAGCACAATGGCGCCACGGTGGTCACGCAGTACCGCGCGCAACGGCAGTTCGGCGGCCAGGGTCTTGCGGTGCTGCATCTCGGCGAAGATCGGTGTTTCATGCAGCCAGCGGCGCAGGTACACCGACAGCAGGCCGAACACACCGCCGAGCAGGAACGGGATTCGCCAGGCGTAATCGGAGACCTGCTCCGGGGTATAGGCCGTATTAATCGCGGTGGCTACCAGCGATCCCAGCAAAATACCGGCGGTGAGGCCGCTGGTCAGGGTGCCGCAGGCGTAGCCGATGTGACGTGGCGGGACATGTTCGGAGACGAATACCGAGGCGCCCGGTACCTCGCCGCCGATCGCCGCGCCCTGGATCACGCGCATCAGCAGCAGCAGGAGCGGTGCCCACAGGCCGATCTGCGCGTAGGTCGGCAGCAGCCCCATGATCAAGGTCGGCACGGCCATCATGAAGATGCTCAGGGTGAACATTTTCTTGCGGCCCAGCAGGTCGCCGAAGTGCGCCATGATGATGCCGCCCAGCGGGCGAGCCAGGTAGCCGGCGGCGAAGATGCCGAAGGTCTGCATCATGCGCAGCCATTCGGGCATGTCGACGGGGAAGAACAGTTTCCCGACCACGGTAGCGAAAAATACGAAAATGATGAAGTCGTAGAATTCCAGCGCCCCGCCCAAGGCAGACAGCGACAGGGTTTTGTAGTCGTTGCGGGTCAGCGGGCGCGACGGTTGCGCACTGCTTGCGGGCACGGAGGACATGGCAAGGCTTCTCTTATAGTAATCAGCGTAAAGGACTGCACGCCCGTGACTTGCGGCGGGTCTGGCAAGATAGCAAATCGCCTGAAAAAGCACAGCGCTATGAAAACAGTTGCGCGCAAAAGCCCCGATACAGCGTCTATTTACCGACCAAATGAGCCTCAGGTGGTCGTCGTCGCGCCAGCGTCCCGATATACTCGCCCGTGCAAGCGCAGGAACCCCAGTCTTGACGGGCTGCTGTGCCAAAACGTTGTTGGGCGCCATCCAGCCGATTTGGCAGAGTTTCCCTTTAGTTCGCCTTACGAGAAACGCATCGAGCGGTGTATGTTGGTGCTGAAACGTTTTTCCAGAAGACGGCTATCCACTTGAAATACCCATGAAGCGTCACGGGTCAGAGGCCCTCGGCATGATCGAACTCGAACAAGAAGATCCTATCCCGCAAGGCGATCTCGCCCTGCAAATCACTGCACTTCCACGTGAAACCAACGGTTTTGGCGATATCTTCGGTGGCTGGCTGGTCGCGCAGATGGACCTGGCCGGCACGGCAATGGCCAGTAAGGTGGCCGGCGGACGTGTAGCCACCGTGGCCATTGATCGCATGGCATTCCTGGTCCCGGTCGCGGTGGGCGCGCAGTTGTCCTTCTATACCCAGGCCCTGGAAATCGGCCGCAGCTCGATCCAGATGATGGTCGAAGTGTGGAGCGACGACCCGCTGTCCAGCGAATGGCGCAAGGTGACAGAGGCGGTGTTCGTGTTCGTCGCCATCGACGGCAGCGGCCGCACGCGCTCGGTTCCGTCGCGCGCGCGTTAAACCTCATCGGGGTTTCACGGTCAATTGCCCCATTGCCCATTGCCTGCCATTGAGAGAGCTTTGTTATGCCGACGCCCCACGTTGAAACCGTGAAAATCGACGAGCTGGACTGCTGGCGCATCCGCCACAACGGCGCCGAATTGAGGGTGGCCCAACAGGGCGCGCATCTCTTCAGTTACCAGCGCGATGGCGAGCAGCCGCTGATCTGGCCGAACCCCGAGGCGGTGTTCAAGCAGGGCAAAGGCATTCGTACCGGCGTCCCGGTGTGCTGGCCGTGGTTTGGTGTATTCGAGCGCAACCCGCAGAGCGTCAAGGCGATGCGCCAAAGCGATCAGCCGGCCGGCGCCCACGGTTTTGTGCGGACGGCGTTGTGGGAATTAGCCGCAACCAGGCTTGAAGGCCAGGCGTTGCGGGTGGACCTTGCGCTGCCCGTACCGGCAGGCGGTTTTCCTGGCTGGCCTCATCAGGTCGACTTGAGGTTGAGCCTGGTGCTGGACGACCAGCTGCATATCCACCTCACCAGCCATAACCGCGGCACTGACACCGTGACCTTCAGTCAGGCATTGCACACCTACTTCGCCGTCAGCGATGTGCGCAACGTGCAGGTCGAAGGCGTGGAGGGGGCGACCTATATCGATACCGCCGATGGCTGGACCGAGAAAACCCAGTCCGGCCTGCTGCACTTCAGTGCCGAGACTGACCGTATCTACCTCGATACACCGGCCCGCCTGAGCATCCTCGACAAGGACTGGCAGCGTCGCATCCAGCTCACCAGTGAAGGGTCGAAATCGACCGTGATCTGGAACCCATGGACCGAACGCGCCAAGGCCTTCGATGACATGGCCGACGATGGCTGGCAGGGGATGTTGTGCATCGAGACGGCGAATGTGCTGGACGACGTGGTGGCGTTGGCACCCGGCGAAAGCCACACCCTGGGCGTGAGCATCGCCAGCATTCCTTTGTAAACCCAATCAACAATGTGGGAGGGGCAAGCCCCCTCCCACATTGTTATGTGTTGGCTGTTAGAGATCGGACTCCTTCACCACCCGCACCTTCCCTGCATCCAGCGCATACGCCGCGTCCGCCAGGTCGTTATTCACCTTCTCCACCTTCAAGGTTCCGGTCACCCACAGCGGCGTGTAGATATCATCCAGCTTCAGCCCCTTGGGATAGCGCACCAGCACCAGTTGGTTGGGCGGCGGTGGCGGCACATGGATACACGCGCCGGGGTACGGCACGAGAAAGAACAGGGTGCTGCGGCCCTTGGCATCGGTTTCCAACGGCACCGGGTAGCCGCCGATACGGATGTGCTTGCCGTTCATGGCCGCCACGGTCTTGGTGGAATACATCACCGCCGGCAAGCCTTTGCTCTGCTTCAGGCCACCCTTGTCGGTAAAGGTGCCTTGGGCTTCGGGCGAGTTGTGATCGATCTCGGGCATGGCTTCGAGGGCTTTCTGATCCGACAGCGGCATCAGCTCGAGCCAGTCGGTTTCCGGCAGTTCGCCGGCGTGGGCCAGGCCTGAGCCCAGCAAGAGGAGAGTCAACAGAAGACGGCGCATGGAGAGGCTCGGCAAGTACAAGTGCCGAGCATTCTAGCCCTCTGCGCCTGCGCAGCGCAGAGGACTTTGTCGGCTGATTACTTTCTTTTGATCAGGCCGTAGATGACCAGCAGCACGATCGCACCGACCAGCGCACCGATAAAGCCTGCGCCTTGACCGGCCTGGTAGATCCCCAGCGCCTGGCCACCGTAGGTTGCAGCCAGGGAGCCGGCGATACCCAGCAGGATGGTCATGATCCAGCCCATGCTGTCGTCGCCAGGCTTGAGGAAACGCGCCAGCAGGCCGACGATCAAGCCGATAAAGATGGTTCCGATGATACCCATGGCATTTCCCTCTGATTGGTGTGAGTCATGCCAAAGCCTAGTCAGACTTTGGCATCCTGCAATCAGAGGGACATCGGGCCTCAATGGTTCCCGCGGCGACGCGGCTTATTGTTCGGCGATCAGCGTTTCGACCTTGAGGATCTGCGCCTGCAGGGTCGCGCGGTCCTTGCAGCGCAGGTTGGCGTGACCCACCTTGCGCCCTGCCTTGAAGGCCTTGCCGTAGTGATGCACATGGCAATCGTCGATCGCCATGACTCGCTCAACCGGCGGCACCACGCCGATGAAGTTGAGCATGGCGCTCTCGCCAACCTTGGCCGTGGAGCCCAATGGCAAGCCCGCGACCGCCCGCAGGTGGTTTTCGAACTGGCTGCACTCGGCGCCCTCGGTGGTCCAGTGCCCGGAGTTGTGCACGCGCGGGGCGATTTCGTTGGCTTTGAGGCCACCGTCGACTTCAAAGAACTCGAACGCCATCACGCCGACGTAATCCAGCTGCTTGAGCACACGGCTCGAATAGTCTTCGGCCAGGGCCTGCAGCGGGTGGTCAGTGCTGGCCACAGACACTTTCAGGATGCCGTTGACGTGGGTGTTGTGCACCAACGGATAGAAGCGGGTTTCGCCATCACGGGCACGCACGGCGATCAGCGAGACTTCACCGGTGAACGGCACGAAGCCTTCCAGCAGGCAGGCGACGCTGCCCAGCTCGGCGAAGGTACCGACCACATCGGCCGCGGTACGCAGCACTTTCTGGCCCTTGCCGTCATACCCCAGGGTGCGGGTTTTCAGTACGGCCGGCAGGCCGATGCTGGCGACGGCGGCGTCCAGGTCCGCCTGGGACTGGATATCGGCGAAGGCCGGGGTCGGAATGCCCAGGTCCTTGAACATGCTCTTTTCGAACCAGCGGTCGCGCGCGATGCGCAGGGCTTCGGCGCTCGGGTACACCGGCACGAATTGCGACAGGAAGGCCACGGTTTCAGCCGGGACGCTTTCGAATTCGAAGGTCACCAGGTCGACTTCATCGGCCAGTTGGCGCAAATGATCCGGGTCGCTGTAGTCAGCGCGCAGATGTTCACCCAGAGCCGCAGCGCAAGCGTCCGGCGCCGGGTCCAGGAAAGCGAAGTTCATCCCCAGCGGGGTACCCGCCAGAGCCAGCATGCGGCCCAGTTGGCCGCCACCGATTACACCGATTTTCATCAATCAACACCCTCAGGCGATGCGTGGGTCTGGATTGTCCAGCACGCTGTCTGTCTGCTCAGCACGGAATTTTTTCAGCACCGCATGGAACTGCGGATGCTTGGCGCCCAGAATACTGGCGGACAACAACGCGGCGTTGATCGCGCCGGCCTTGCCGATCGCCAGGGTTGCCACCGGAATGCCGGCCGGCATCTGCACGATGGACAACAGCGAATCCACGCCCGAGAGCATCGATGACTGCACCGGTACACCCAGCACGGGCAGGTGAGTCTTGGCTGCGCACATGCCTGGCAAGTGCGCCGCACCGCCGGCACCGGCGATGATCACCTCGATGCCACGGGATTCTGCTTCATCGGCATACTGGAACAGCAAGTCCGGAGTGCGGTGGGCGGAGACCACCTTCACTTCGTACGGAATGCCGAGTTTTTCCAGCATATCGGCGGTGTGGCTAAGGGTGGACCAATCGGACTTGGAGCCCATGATCACGCCAACCAATGCACTCATCGTCGTGCCTCTTCTCTCTGGGCGCCCGCAGGCGCGTCAAAAAACAACAAGCCACGCGGGAAATCCGGCGTGGCTTGGTGTACGAATTAAGGCCGGTTGGACCGGCCGAAGGCCGCGCAGTATACCGTAATAATCCAGATAAACAGCCCCTGGGATGACCATCTGTCATTCATTGCTACCGAGCGATTTATTGACTCTAAGGTCAGCCTCTAACCCACGCCAAAGCACGACACTCACGTCCGCTCGCCAAACCGACGTACCGTCGAGAATTAATTACCGCCAGATGGAATGACCTCATTCAATAAACTCACCGGCATCCTGATTCACTATCAATAACTTTTAACTCCTTGAAAGGATTAAAGGATGACTCAGACAATCGAAGGCACATCCAAAAAAGACGTTACTATTATCGCTGTTATTCATGATGACGTGGCGCAGCCAAAACGAAAAACCATTTACGCTGATTATTTTCACGCAGTCGTAAAAGAGCTGGAAAGCTTCGCAGAGCGGAAAATCAATGTCGTCTTCGCGCAGGGCGAGCCCCAAAGCAGCATGGAATACAAAGGCGACGTTTTTGATGATGCTGCAACACGCTGGGAAACTGTCGGCGCTCAAGTTCTCGAAAAAATGACGAACGACGGCTTAGAAACCAATGAGTTGACAAAAGTCGTTCTCGTTACCAACGACAAATTAAACGATAAAGTTTTAGGCGTCGCGAGCACATATGGGGAAACCAAAGGCGGAACTTTCGCCATCGCATCATTGGTCTCGCCAGGAGTCGTCGCGCATGAGATCGGTCATTTATTAGGGGCCAAACATGACGACTCTGAAGTGCATATCAAGCGCCGCTGGGCCGGTGGCCTTAAGCTCCTCGACGCTTGGTGGCTATTCGGAAGCTGGTACGAGGATATTGAGACTTATACCTATATGGCACCCCACAGTAGCAGTTCCAGCACTTACACTTTCAGCCCCGCCAACCGGCAAAATATTAAGAATTATCTAGCCAGTAAAGATTAATACCGACCGCGCTTTTACCGTTTTACTTCCATCCGTTCGAACAATCACTGACCTTCCTCCGCTCATGCGGAGGAGCTTACTGCGATGCCACTCTCGAGCTTGCGCCACAACAACCGCACATTCGCCTTGCGCACCAACGCGCAGCGATACAAGCGAATCTCCAGTGGCACATGCCATTGCGACCCGCCGCACACCACCAGTTCGCCACGGGCCAGTTCCGCCCGCACGCTCAACTGCGGCACCCAGGCGATGCCCAGCCCTTCCAGCGCCATGCTCTTGAGGCTGTCGGCCATGGCGGTTTCATAGATGGTGGTGAAGCGCAGGGCGCGCTGGCGCAGCAGCAGATTCACCGAGCGGCCAAGGAACGCCCCGGCGCTGTAGGCCAGCAGCGGCACACTGCCCTCACCTTCCAGGTCGAACAGCGGCTTGCCGTCGGCATCGGCGGCGCACACCGGGAGCATTTCGGTGTTGCCCAGGTGCAGCGAGGGAAAGATCTCGGCGTCCATCTGCATCGCGGCATCCGGGTCGTAGAACGCCAGCATCAGGTCGCAGCCGCCTTCGCGCAGGGCGTGCACGGCATCACCGACGTTGGTGGCGACCAGCCGCGTGGCGATGTTCAAACCTTCGTTGCGCAGTTGGGCGATCCAGCGCGGGAAAAAACCCAATGCCAGGGAGTGAGCCGCCGCCACCTGCATGACCTCCCCCTGGCCGCCTTCCAGATGATGCAAATGGCGCAGCACTTCACCGAGTTGCTCGACCACCGTGCGCGCGGTGACCAGGAACAATTGCCCCGCCGCCGTCAGCTCCACCGGCGTGCGTGAGCGATTGACCAGGGTCAGCCCCAGCGCCGCTTCCAGGCTGCGAATACGTCGACTGAACGCCGGCTGGGTGACAAAGCGCCGCTCCGCCGCCTGGGAAAAGCTGCGCGTCGCCGCCAGGGCGCTGAAGTCTTCCAGCCATTTGCTCTCAAGGTTCATCACTGCCTCCCACGGGGAATGCACCATTTTGGCACACACGCCCGTCATGGTAACCGGGTCACATCGGCATTATGCCGTTTGTGCATAGGCCAGTGTTTAACAGCATTGGCCCAAAAACTCTCAAAAGCCTAGCATTCACAGCGTTCCGGCCAGTTCCGGGTCCCTATCGAGATGATTTCCGTCATGTCCTCTGCTGCATCTTTCCGTACCGAAAAAGACCTGCTTGGCGTACTCGAAGTACCTGCCCAAGCGTATTACGGCATCCAGACCCTGCGAGCGGTGAACAACTTCCGCCTCTCGGGCGTTCCGATTTCGCATTACCCGAAATTGGTGGTCGGTCTGGCAATGGTCAAGCAAGCAGCAGCGGACGCCAACCGCGAACTGGGCCAGCTCAGCGAAGCCAAGCACGCGGCCATCAGCGAAGCGTGCGCCCGCCTGATTCGCGGCGATTTCCACGAAGAGTTCGTGGTGGACATGATTCAAGGCGGCGCCGGCACTTCCACCAACATGAATGCCAACGAAGTGATCGCCAACATCGCGCTGGAGGCCATGGGCCATCAGAAGGGTGAGTACCAGTACCTGCACCCCAACAACGATGTGAACATGGCGCAGTCGACCAACGACGCCTACCCGACCGCGATCCGTCTGGGTCTGCTGCTGGGCCATGACGCGCTGCTGGCCAGCCTCGACAGCCTGATCCAGGCCTTCGCCGCCAAAGGTGTCGAGTTCGGGCATGTGTTGAAAATGGGCCGCACCCAACTGCAAGACGCCGTGCCGATGACCCTCGGCCAGGAATTCCGTGCCTTCGCCACCACCCTGAGCGAAGACCTGGCCCGCCTGAAAACCCTGGCGCCGGAGCTGCTCACCGAAGTGAACCTGGGCGGCACCGCCATCGGCACCGGCATCAACGCCGACCCACGCTACCAGGCCCTGGCCGTACAACGCCTGGCCACCATCAGCGGCCAGCCGCTGGTACCGGCGGCCGACCTGATCGAAGCCACCTCCGACATGGGCGCCTTCGTGCTGTTCTCCGGCATGCTCAAGCGTACCGCGGTGAAGCTGTCGAAGATCTGCAACGACCTGCGCCTGCTGTCCAGCGGCCCACGCACCGGCATCAATGAGATCAACCTGCCGGCGCGCCAGCCAGGCAGCTCGATCATGCCCGGCAAGGTCAACCCGGTGATCCCGGAAGCCGTCAACCAGGTGGCCTTCCAGGTGATCGGCAACGATTTGGCCCTGACCATGGCAGCTGAAGGCGGCCAACTGCAACTGAACGTGATGGAGCCGCTGATCGCCTTCAAGATCTTCGACTCGATCCGCCTGCTGCAACGCGCCATGGACATGCTGCGCGAACACTGCATCGTCGGCATCACCGCCAACGAAGCGCGCTGCCGCGAGCTGGTGGAACACTCCATCGGCCTGGTCACCGCGCTGAACCCCTACATCGGCTATGAAAACGCCACCCGCATTGCGCGAATCGCCCTTGAAAGCGGTCGCGGTGTGCTGGAACTGGTGCGTGAAGAAGGCTTGCTCGACGACGCCATGCTCGACGACATCCTGCGCCCCGAAAACATGATCGCTCCACGCTTGGTCCCGCTGAAGGCCTAAGTGTTTGTTGCACCGCTCACCAGGTTGAGAGACTAGACACCTCTCACCTTTTGAGGGCCTGAAGGCTCGTTCTTCAGGCCCTTTTTTTTGCCTTGAGGTTGCTTATGACGCCTATAAAAAATCCAATATCGCACCGCTTACCCACCTCCCCTCTCACCGCTTCGCTGAAACCTTTAATCAGGCCGAGCAGACGGATCACGTTCGCCTAGGTATAGTGCCGCCCCTCTTCGTGTCAGAGATCGTCGGTAACGAGGTCCTGTACAGCGCGAAACCGCATGAATAACAACACCCGCAAAAGGATTGGGGTCGAACGTCGCGCACTGCCTGGTGCCGAGCGATGCGTCGCACCGTCCTGCGTTTGCCATTAGAAAAATCAGCGAGGAACACTCCATGCTCGAAGTCATCAACGACTTCCTCTCAGGGAAAGTACTGATCGTGCTCATTGTCGGGCTCGGCGGTTATTTCACGATCCGCTCGCGTTTCGTTCAATTGCGTCACTTTTTCCACATGTTCTCGGTGTTTAAAGACAGCCTGAAAAGCAGCTCCGGCCAACTCAGCTCGTTCCAGGCGCTGATGCTCAGCCTGGCCGGCCGTGTGGGCGCCGGTAACATCGCAGGCGTCGGCATTGCCGTGACCCTGGGTGGCCCGGGCGCCGTGTTCTGGATGTGGGTCACCGCGTTGGTGGGCATGTCCTCGAGCTTTATCGAGTGCTCCCTGGGTCAGCTGTACAAGCGCACCGATGCAGAAGGTGCCTACCGTGGCGGCCCGGCCTATTACATCCAGCACGGCCTGCACAAACGCTGGCTGGGGATGGTCATGGCGTTCCTGCTGCTGGTGACCTTCGGTTTTGCCTTCAACGGCCTGCAAGCCCACGCGGTTACCCACTCGCTGAATAATGCCTTTGGCCTCGACACCACCTACACCGGCCTGGCGCTGGCGGTGTTGCTGGGCCTGGTGTTCATTGGCGGGATCAAGCGTATCGCCTCGATCGCCGACCTGCTGGTGCCGGTCAAGACCCTGGTATACATCGCCGTGACCCTGTACGTGATCGTGCTGCAATTCGACCATGTGCCAGCCATGCTCGCGACCATCGTCAAGAGCGCCTTCGGCCTCGACCAAGCCTTCGGTGGCCTGGTGGGCAGCGCGATCATCATGGGTGTAAAGCGCGGCGTGTTCGCCAACGAAGCAGGCCTGGGCAGTGCGCCTAACGTGGCGGCAGTGGCGTCGGTAGAACACCCGATCGCCCAGGGCGTGGTGCAGGCATTCAGCGTGTTCCTCGACACCTTCGTGATCTGCACCTGCACCGCGTTGCTGATCCTGCTGTCCGGCTTCTACACCCCGGGTTTTGAAGGCGACGGCATTGCCCTGACCCAGAACTCCCTGGCGGCGGTAGTGGGTGACTGGGGCCGCATGTTCATCTCGGTGGCCCTGGCGTTGTTCGTGTTCACCTCGATCATGTACAACTACTATTTGGGCGAGAGCAACCTGCGCTTCCTGGTCGGCAACAACCGCAAGGTGCTGATGGGTTATCGCGCGTTGGTGCTGGTGCTGATTTTCTGGGGCTCCATCGAGAACCTGAGCACGGTGTTCGCCTTCGCCGACATCACCATGACCATGCTCGCGTTCGTCAACCTGTTCGCCCTGGCGTTCCTGTTCAAGATCGCCATGCGCATCCTGAACGACTATGACAACCAACGCGCGGCGGGCATCAAGACCCCGGTGTTCGATTCCAGCCAGTTTCCTGACCTGGACCTGGACCGCAAGGCCTGGCCAGCGAACCCGGTGAAAACCGAAGCGGCCCCGGCAGCTGAACTGAGCGCTCAAGCGCAACGTTGATCACCGCTAGATGACACGCCGCCCGGCCTTGGGCATGCTCTGGGCCCGGCGGCGTTTTTCGTTCAGGAGATTTTTCATGCAACCAGCTCACAACGTCATGGTGCTTTACACCGGTGGCACCATTGGCATGCAGGCCAGCGCCAATGGCCTGGCCCCGGCGTCCGGTTTCGAAGCGCGCATGCGCCAACAGCTTGCCGACCAGCCCGTGCCCGCCTGGCGCTTCCGGGAAATGGCCCCGCTGATCGACAGCGCCAACATGAACCCCGACTACTGGCAGCGCCTGCGCACTGCGGTGGTCGAAGCCGTGGACGACGGCTGCGACGCCGTGCTGATCCTGCACGGCACCGACACGCTGGCCTACAGCGCGGCGGCCATGAGCTTCCAACTGCTGTGCCTGCCGGCACCGGTGGTGTTCACCGGTTCCATGTTGCCGGCCGGCGTGCCGGACAGCGATGCCTGGGAAAACGTCAGCGGCGCGCTGGCGGCATTGGGCCAAGGCCTGGCCGCAGGTGTGCACCTGTACTTCCACGGCGCGCTGATGGCGCCGACCCGTTGCGCGAAAATTCGCAGCTTTGGCCGCCATCCGTTTGCAGCCTTGCAACGCCAGGAGAACGCCGCCCGCGCCGAATCTTTGCCGGCAGCGCTGAACTACCGTCAACCCAAAGCCTTGGCGAATGTCGGCGTGCTGCCGCTGGTGCCCGGTATCGGTGCCGCGCAACTGGACGCAATGATCGGCAGTGGTATTCAGGCCTTGATCCTGGAGTGCTTCGGCAGCGGCACCGGGCCAAGCGACAACCCGCAATTCCTCGCCAGCCTGCAGCATGCGCAAGATAAGGGCGTGGTCGTAGTCGCCATCACCCAATGTCATGAAGGCGGTGTGGAGTTGGATGTCTACGAAGCCGGCAGTCGGTTGCGGGGCGTCGGTGTGTTGTCCGGCGGCGGCATGACCCGCGAAGCGGCGTTCGGCAAGCTGCACGCCTTGCTGGGTGCAGGCCTGGCCAGCGATGAAGTGCGACGCCTGGTGGAGCTGGACCTGCTTGCCAAGCCAAGCTGAAGGCCTCCCTCTACATAAGCACCCCCAGCCCTGACTGACGCCTTTCTAGCATGGCAACCCCGAGCACCCGCCTCGGGCCCATTCATAGACAAGACAGGGCTGCCCCATGACCGCTTCAGGCTCCACTTCACAGGACGACGACCAAAATACGAGCAAATTGGTCGCCCTCCTGCTCAACGTCGCCCCTTCGTTCGCGGAAACCGCCCGCGACCTGCTGCGCCAGTCCCTGCAAGAGCAGTATCCACTGCTGCATCTTGACCCGGACACCACCCTGCTGGGGACACCGACCTGGGAACTCATCGACGAAAAGATCGTACCTGGCCCCACCCATTACCAATCGCTCAGCACGCTCCTCGCCAGGCAGGCCATCACCTGGGTAGCAACCCTGTGCATCGAGGGCGAACACTTTCTGACTCAGGAACCGGTGCTGGAACCTGCGGTGCATCTGCCGGTACGTATCGTAGAAATCGCCAACACCATCAATATTCTGGCCAGAGTCATGTCCACGGCCTACGAGGAGCAGTTAGTCAACTTCTGGAGCGAAAGCGTCGGCAACGGCCCGCGCTGGCAAGCAGCGTCCAGCACACTGCGCAATGTCTGGAATGTCCAGCATGTCGACGGCTGGACCGAAGAAGACTGCGCGATGGCCCGCGGCCTGTTCCACACCCCGGACCGGGCGACTCGCCACGCCAAGGACCCGTTCCAAAGCCGCGCCTATCTGCTGGATGTCGATGTGGTGAGAGGTACGAAAACCGAGCACACGGACCTGGTATTCAACGCGGTGCTGGTGGGGAAATCGCAGGGGCAAACCCTGATCCTCAGCTACTCATTGGACAGCGGGTACGAAAAGTTCGAATCCTTGGAAAAGCTGGGCGCATCCCTGTCGGCTCAACTGGAAGGAGCCGAGGCTTACGATCGCCTGGAGTGGCGTCTGTATGAACCGGATGACAACTACTTCGATCATCTGGCGTTCAAGCTGATCGCCCTGCAGCTTCAAAGCACTCGCGAAGTGACCGCCACCCATGGCACGCCGGCCGCAGTCGTCAGTGTGCCGCCAAAAAACATCGAGCACGTCACCACCAGAGGCCCCGACCTTGATTGGTATCAGTCTACGCTGCCGAACTGGCTGGCCGGGGCCTCTAACATGGACCGGACGTCTTATTCGCGACATCTCAAAGACCTCGCTGCCTTACACCGCCGCAACGCTGGGCAGACCTACCAGGACGATATCCCGGCTATCGAACAGTACGCGCTGGACCGTTTGAAAATCGAGATCGAGAAGGAGCATCCCAAGGAGAAACACCTGGCGCTGGACAAGTTCAGCGTCGAGATCAGAACACAGGTGGTCTGGGGTTTGTTCCCTGTACCCGGCCAAATTGAGGTCACCACCTTGCGCCTGGGCGAACTCGCCTTGCAAAACCTGATCGCCCTACCCTTCTTCAGCGATATCACCCTAAGGATGGACTCACACAACTCCATCCCCTCGTGGATGACCATCGACTACATCAAAACACTCATCACTCGTATTGATGTCGGCACTGCCTACCCCACGCTGATCCGTAGCAAACTGATGGATGACGCGGCTGAATCGGCACGCCGCAAGAACCTGTACACCCAACACCTGCGTATTCAACTCCCCATGCTGGCTTTACAGTACAAGATCCGCAAGGAGTCCGGGATTGACGAACGCGGCTATCACTATGTACTGGCCGTGTTGCAGTCTGAGAGCAGCGACCGCACCTTCGGCGGCCAGGCCATCGTCATGCGCCGCTTGAGCTTCACCACAACACGCCGCCTTACCAATAGTCACGATGTGGTGGAAAACATGTATGTGATCGGTCCGCAGCGGATAGAGGCCGGCCCCTGCCTGCTGTATCGCCCGCTGTTCGAGCCGGTATTGATGCAATTCCCATCACCGGCCAACCTGATTTACACCATCAATCACTCCCATACCCTACGCGACTCGATTGTCGCCTGGCTGCCGGACTCGGTGCGTGACGACTACACCAATTATGTTTTTCCCGGTTCACTGCCTTCGCCGTGGATGGTCGGGGATTTACTGACAAACCCCTCCAAAATCTGGACATACAGCGACCGCGTGATCCTTGGCGAAGACATACTTAAGGGTGATTTGTTCACAACCCTGTTTAATAGCAATGCCAATGCACTGATTGAACTGGCTGATCGTGAATCGGTCTCCAACGTTGAAAGTCGCTGGGCCACATTCAAGAAGGCCGGGTGGCTGCTCTTCAATGCCTCAATGCCATTCCTTGGACGTTTTGCAAGCACGGGGGCGTGGATCTGGCAGATCGTCGACCAACTGCAAGCCTTTGTCGAAGCCCATGAACACGACGATCAACAGGCGCAGTGGTCGGCCCTGACCGATGTGCTGCTCAATCTGGGTATGGCGCTCGCCTTGCACGCCGCTCAGCGCAACCGCCCGACTGCCGCACCCGTCCGGGTTGAAACGAAAACACCCGGCGCCCCCGCCATCGTGAAGCAATTGCCTATGCCGGACGCCCATGATTCGCCCCCTGGCCACAGTGGCTCCCTGTACACCCTTGGCGCGGTCAAAAAAACGTCAAAAAGCCTGGGGGCGGCATTGGACACCTTCAAAATCGACAAACCCGCCAATCTTGAAGGCCCCATAACCGAAGAGGGCGCCGATCAATACCTTTACCGGGATGGGCAGCATTACTACGCACCGGCAGGCGAGCGCTGGTTCAGGGTGGAGCTGGAGGGTGAGCGCACAGTGGTTATCATCGATCCGAACCAGCCGAACCGCACCGGCCTGCCGTTGCTTCACAACGCCAAGGGCGAGTGGTTCGTCGACACGCGATTGCGTTTGAGCGGCGGCGGTCTCGAAAGCCGGACAGCAAAGTCCAAAGAGCATGCCCAGGAGCAATCCAACAAGCTGCGCGAAAAACTGACCGCCTTCGAGCAAACCAAAAAGGACAGTCAGCGCGAGCTGCAAAAAGCCCACACGGAAATGTCTCAAGCACCGAGCACATCCGCCCAGGCCAAGCGCCAGGCGTATCTGGAGAAACTCAGTGGCCTGAGCGCAAGCTATGAGGATGCACGGCAACAGTTGGTGGTCTTGAATGCCTTCTCCCCCGTCATGGATTACCAGTCAAGAGCCCTCGGCTATTTGAAAGCCCAGTTGGAACTCAACGAGGCGAATATCAGAGAGCAGCTAACCAGCTTCTCGCCACAACTGGAGAAAGTTCTGAACCACCTCGAGACCCACGCCTCATCCCCCCAAGCGAGTCATATAGAGGACTTCAAGCAACTGTCCGAAATGAACCGGCACATGATTGAGCGCCTTGACTACGCGCAATCACGTTTTGCCCAGGCCAGGGGTTTGGGTGAGGCCGGCATGGAACTGATCCTCAACTGCAAAATGCCTTACGGCAGCGACAACTTGAAAGCACTGCAAGTGACGATGGCACGCGCCTTGTGCCTGCGGCCGCAATCTCTTGGCACGGAGGCGGATGCCTGGCAGATGCTCGTCAAGACCACCGACGCTGCCGACATTGCGGTACAGACCCTGCACAACACCTTGAAACAGACCAGTGAATCTCGCCTGGACGAGCGCGTCCAAACGCTGGGCAGCCTGGTGGAACAGTTCAAGTTCGTTGATGAACGCTTGCAGGATATCGCGCTAGAATTCCCCGAGCAGATACTCGCCGAACCACTCGCCAAACTGCGTGAATCGCTTCGTGGTTTCGCCAGCCGCGCCAGCGCTCAATTGGCTCCCCTGCACTCGGAGCTGGAGCAGCTTCGCAGCAAGCCAAAAGCACCGCTTTGGCAGCCAAGGTCTGAAAAGAAATTCATCCATACGCGCTACAACGGCACCCTGATCGGCGAACCTCGTGTAAACAAAGTGGGGCTTGAAACCGGCCTCGTGGACATCCTCTCCCCCTTGACTGGCAAGATCATCGCCACCTTCCATGAAAAAACGCCAGGGGTGTGGGCCCAGCGCGTCGACCCGAGCGCATCGCAACCACCACGGCCCGTGTTCACGCTCGAGACCAGCCTGAGTCGTGGCCAAAAACTGTTGGACGAGTTACCCGCCTTTCAAACACGCGTCACCACCAGATCAAACGATACCTCACGCACTCCTCTTGGCGTCGAATATATGCTGGGCCAGCATGCAGAATTACTGGCGCAGGCGGCTGAAGACATCGACGAGTCACTGACCAAACTCAATGCCACGGAAGTTACCCAGCACCCTGCGGTTGCAGAGCGCAAAAAAATCGAGGATGCGGCGAGAGCACTGTACAAACAGGCCGATGTGCATGTGGCGAAAATGATCAAGCAACAGCCACCGACCCTCACCGGTCTTGAATGGCTCAAAAACCACGATTTGATCAAAATCAAAAAAGCCGGAAAGCGGCGTCGCCTCAAAAGTATCACCAAGGATTACTTGGATGAATACACCGTCACCGATAAGTCCAGCAAAGCCGTACTCTGGTATGCCCAGTTCCATTACAGAAGTGCGCAAGCTTCGCTCGATCGATTTATTTCAGCACGCCTTAAAACCCCGGCTGAGCGTGAACTAGGCAGCGCAACAGACGATGTAAACGGGCTCAATGCCGAGCAGCAAACCGCCTTCTATCGCAGTACCATCGGCCTGGCACAGGCCCGAGCGTTGTTTTTCCCCAACGGTACCGATTGATTACCCGGGCATCGGCACATAACTTGCTCCAGCCTGGCAACCCCGGCTGGAACCCACCATGTTGCATTCGCACCTGACCACCCTCAATGCCGTCTCGCTGATACTCGACACGTTCAAGGCCGAAGGTGTACCGACCGAGACGCTCTTGGCCGGCAGCGGCATTGACAGTACCGACCTGAACCGTGCCGACACGCGCATCACCACGCACCAGGAGATGCGCGTGTGCGCCAATGCGGTGGCGCTGCAGCGCGATATCGGCCTGGAACTGGGCCGACGCATGCATGTGTCGGCCTACGGCATGCTCGGTTATGCACTGCTCACCAGTGCCACCTTCGGTGACGCTTTGCGCCTGGCGCTGCGCTATCCGGCGCTGTTGGGAACACTTTTCGAGCTGAGCCTTGAAGAAGACGAACAACGTATCTGGTTCAGCGCCAGCGATTACCGCGAAGACTCGGCCCTGACCGTATTCAATGTCGAATTCTGCCTGGTCTCGCTGAAAGTCATCTGCAACGACCTGCTCGGTCAGCCCCTGCCTCTGCTCGGTGCACGTTTGGCCTACAGCGCGCCGGATTACCGCGCACGCTATGCCGAACAGTTCGATTGCCCGCTGCAATTTGACGCCACCACCCATGCCTTTGCCTTCGACCGCCGTTGGCTCGACCATCCCCTGCCTCTGGCCGACGCGATCACCCACTGCGCCATGGTGGAGCGCTGCCGCAAACAGAACGCCGAATTCACCGGTCGCCAGGCCTGGCTGGGCCGGGTCCGGCAAGTACTCGCCGCACGGCTGAATGCCGCGCCCGGCCTGGAGGGCTTGGCCGAGCAGATGAACTGTTCGGCGCGCACCTTGCGTCGTCATTTGCATGACTTGGGCTGCGGCTATCAGGAGCTGCTCGATGAACTGCGCTTTGAACGCGCCAAGCAGTTGCTCGGTGAGGACCAGTTGCCGATCCACCGCATTGCCGAACAACTGGGGTTCAGCGAGACCGCAAGTTTCCGCCATGCCTTCGTACGCTGGAGCGGCGTAGCGCCCAGTCAGTTCAGACCTTGAGGGGGCGATTTACGGACAGACATATTGGCCATATCGATCCCCTTTTGGCCACTCCTGCCGTTCTCCAAATCCAGGCGTATCGCGACACTGCTGCCAGAGCCCCCACTCAGCCTGCGGAGAACAACAACATGCTGACGATCTACTCGGACGATCATCACCTGCACCACGGCCGTTGCGAATTAATGGACGGGCAACTGATGCCCTGTTTCGAAATGCCGTCGCGTGCCGACCATGTATTGCAGCGCGTCAGGGATCGCGAGCTCGGCCCGGTACAGGCACCCAGCGATTTCGGGCTGGGTCCTTTGCAACGCATCCACAGCCCGGACTACCTCGACTTTTTCAAAGGCGCCTGGGCACGCTGGGCCGAATTTGGCCAGGATGGCGACTTGCTGCCCTACACCTGGCCCGCCCGCACCTTGCGCCGCGTGTTGCCGACCAGCCTGCACGGCCAATTGGGTTACTACAGCTTCGACGGCGGCGCACCGATTACCGCCGGCACCTGGCAGGCGGCCTATAGCGCGGCGCAGGTTGCGCTCACCGCGCAGCAGGCGATCCAACACGGCGCCCACAGCGCCTTTGCCCTTTGCCGGCCACCGGGGCACCACGCCGCGAGTGATTTGATGGGCGGGTATTGCTACCTCAACAACGCTGCTATTGCGGCGCAGGCGTTTCTGGATCAGGGCCGGAAAAAGGTCGCGATCCTTGACGTCGATTACCACCACGGCAACGGTACGCAGTCGATTTTCTACGCGCGCAGCGACGTGCTGTTCACCTCCATACACGGCGATCCGCAAGGGGAGTTTCCGTTCTTTCTTGGCTATGCCGATGAACTGGGGGACGGCGCCGCAGAGGGCTTCAACTTCAACTATCCATTGCCCGCGGGCTCCGGCTGGGAGCGCTGGAGCGCGGCACTGGAACAGGCGTGCGGCGAGATCGAGCGCTACGACGCCGATGTCATCGTGGTGTCTCTGGGCGTCGATACCTTCAAGGACGATCCGATTTCCCAATTCAAGCTCGACAGCCCGGACTACCTGGCCATGGGCCAACGCATCGCTCGCCTGGGCAAGCCGACGCTGTTCGTGATGGAAGGCGGTTACGCGGTGGAAGAAATCGGCATCAACGCCGTTAACGTACTCGAAGGTTTCGAAGAAGGAACGGCCCGATGAACAAGCTCACCTCCCTGGTTCTCTGCGCGGTACTCCTGTGCGGCGCGGCGCAGGCCGAAGAAAAAACCCTCAAGGTCTACAACTGGTTCGACTACATCACCCCCAAGGCACTTGAAGATTTCAAGGCACAGAACCCAACGATCAAACTGGTGTACGACATCTTCGACACCAACGAAGCCCTGGAAGCCAAACTGCTCACCGGCAACTCCGGCTATGACGTGGTGGTGCCGTCCAACGTGTTCCTGGCCAAGCAGATCGAAGCCGGCGTGTTCCAGCCCCTGGACCGCAGCCAACTGCCGAACTGGAACCACCTCGATCCCAAGCTGATGAAGCTGATCGAAGCCAATGACCCCGGCAACAAATTTGCCGTGCCCTACATGTACGGCACCATTCTCATCGGCTTCAACCCGGCCAAGGTCAAGGCCGCCCTTGGCGATAACGCACCGGTGGACAGTTGGGACCTGATCTTCAAGGAAGAGAACATCAGCAAGCTCAAGCAATGCGGGGTTGCGCTGCTGGATTCACCCTCGGAAATCCTGCCCCTGGCCTTGCAGCACCTGGGCCTGGACCCCAACAGCAGCAACCCTGCGGACTATGTCAAAGCCGAAGCGCTGCTGATGAAAATCCGCCCGTACATCACCTACTTTCATTCGTCCAAGTACATGGCCGATATCGCCAATGGCGACATCTGCGTGGCCGTGGGCTATTCCGGCAGTTTTTCCCAGGCCGCCAACCGTGCCAAGGAAGCCAAGAATGGCGTGACCGTGGACATGCGCCTGCCCAAGGAAGGCGCGCCGATCTGGTTCGACATGCTCGCCATCCCCAAGGGTGCGCAGAACCCACAGGACGCCTACACCTTTATCAACTATCTGTTGCAACCCCAGGTGATCGCACCGATCAGCGATTTTGTCGGCTACCCCAACCCGAACAAGGATGCGACTCAACTGGTCGATCCGGCCATCCGCAACAACCCCAACCTGTACCCGACCGAAGCCGCCATGGCCACGCTCTACACCCTCAAACCCCTGGGCAGCAAAGCAGAACGTGCCAGGACGAGGGCCTGGACCAAAATCAAGTCCGGGAAGTAACCCACGGTGGATTTGACGGTAGTCCTGCGTAAGCAACGCCTCGCCGGGCTACCTCTATCTACCGGCTAAACAGGAGGCACGCGCTACGGCAGCCATGCCTGGCGCAACCGCCCCAACGCCTGCGCAATCTGCATTTCAGGCACAGCGGCAAACCCCATCACCAGGCCGGCACGCTGGTCAGGTGATGGGCTGCTGCCTGCCAGCCAATAGCTGCTCAGGCCGTTGATTTCGATCCCTGCGGCATGGGCCTGGGCGAGCAGTAGCTGTTCACGTGCCAGGCTGTCCACACGCACCGTCATGTGCAGCCCGGCCGCCACGCTGGGCAATGGCCCGACGCCGGGCAACCCGTCGGGCCAACCGGCCAGCAAGGCATTGCGTCGGCTCAACGCAGCACGGCGCATCCGGCGAATGTGGCGCTGGAAATGCCCAGCCGCCATGAACTCGGCCATCACCACCTGGGTGCTGACTTCGGAGTGGCGCATGTCCACGGCGCGGCGCCGGGTAAAGGCTTGCACCAGGCCTGGTGGCAATACCAGGTAACCCAGGCGCAACGCCGGGAACGCCACCTTGCCGAAGGTGCCGACGTACAACACGCGGCCATTGCGATCCAGCGCGGCCAATGGTGACAGCGGCGCGCCGCTGTAGCGGTACTCGCCGTCGTAATCGTCCTCTACGATCCAGCCGCCTGAACGTTCGGCCCAGGCCAGCAACTCCAGGCGCCGCGCCAGGCTCATCACCACGCCCAGCGGGTACTGATGGGAAGGCGTGACATACGCCACGCGGCAATCATTGAGGGTACTGAGCACCTGGCAATCCATGCCCTCGCCGTCGACCGGCACGCCATGCAGTCGCCCGCCGGCCAAAGCGAATGCATGGCCGGCCGCGCGATAGCCAGGGTTTTCCACCGCCACGCCATCCCCAGGCTCCACCAGCAACTGTGCACAAAGGCTGATGGCCTGCTGTGCGCCGCTGGTGATCACAATTTGTTCAGCCGCGCATTGCATGCCGCGCGAGCTGCGCAGGTACGCGGCGATCAAACCGCGCAGGCGACCGTCACCAGCCGGGTCGCCATAGCACAGCTGCTCCAGATCGGGTTTGCGCCAGAACGCCCCATTCAGCTTGGCCCATACCTCAAACGGGAATAGATCGAAGGCGGGTACGCCCACGCGAAATGCCCGAGGCGGTCCCAACGGCGGCTGCGGTAGATGGTGGTCTTTTACCCGCGCCAAGCCGGCACTGTGGATAACTTCGTCATCCAAATCCCCGGGCAAATTCACCCATTTTGTGGATAACCCTGGGGATAAGCCTGTTGACAACCCTGTGGATACTTTTGTGGATAATTTTTTGGCCATCGGCAATTGGGCAACATAGGTGCCATCACCGACCCGGCTTTCGATAAACCCCTCCGCGTACAGTTGATCGTAGGCACGCACCACGCTATTGCGGGAAATCGACAATGCCACCGCCAGATCACGGGTAGCGGGCAGTCGCGTGCCGCTGACCAATCGCCCATCCAATACCCGCTGGCGCAGGGCCTCATAAAGCTGGCGCGTGAGGCCCTGGCGGCGGTCCAGCTCTATACCGGCAGGGTTGAAGGACAACGGTGGCGAAACAGGCGGCATATTGGACCAATGAAAATAGCGCTAGATGGCTCTTACAACGAACCAATAGCCTGCCTAGGATGCAGGCATTCGCCAAGGAAAATCTCCATGTACACACCCCGCGCCTTTGCTCTCGATGACTTGCCCGAAATCCAGCAACTGATCCAGCACACCCGCCTGGTGCAGTTGGTAACCGTGGGTGAAAACGGCCTGCAAGCCAGCCACTTGCCCTTGCTCCTCAACCCCGAAGAAGGGCCTAACGGCACGCTGTACGGTCACTTGGCCAAGGCCAACCCGCAATGGCGCGAGCTGCAAAATGGCGGTGAAGCGCTGGTGATCTTCGCCGTTGCCGACGCCTATATCAGCCCGGCGTTTTACCCCGCCAAGGTCGAGCACGGCAAAGTGGTCCCGACCTGGAACTACATCGCCGTGCACGCCTATGGCACGCCTGCGGTATTCAGCGACGCCGAGCGCTTGCTCAAGGTGGTCACCGCCCTTACCGACCGCCATGAAAGCGCCCGCGCGCAACCCTGGCGTGTCAGCGACGCACCGGCGGACTACATTGACGGCATGCTCAAGGCCATTGTCGGCTTTGCCCTGCCGATCGAACGCCTGGTGGGCAAACGCAAACTCAGCCAGAACCGCAGCGCCGCCGACATGGCCGGTGTGCGTGACGGCCTGGCCGCCAGTGCCGATGTACGCGACCAGACCCTCGCCCGTTTTATTCCCCAAGGAGTTTCAGAATGAGCTTGATCGACATTCGCCAGGTGACAGCCGCCGACCACGTCGCCTGGCTGCCGCTGTGGCAGGCCTACTTGGCGTTCTACAACACAGAACTGCCGGACGCCGTCAGCCAAAGCACCTGGCAACGCCTGATCGACGCCAGCGAGCCGACCCATTCGGCACTGGCCTGGCAGGACGGCAAGGCGGTGGGCATGGTCAACTTCATCTACCATCGCTCCAACTGGAGCATCGAGAACTCCTGCTACCTGCAGGACTTGCTGGTGGCTGCCACCCATCGGGGCACAGGCATAGGTCGACAGTTGATCGAATTCGTCTACGCCACCGCCAAGGCCGATGGCTGCTGCAAGGTGCACTGGTTGACCCACGAGAGCAACGCCACCGCGATCCAGCTCTACGAGCGCATCGCTGAACGCCCAGGCCTCATTCAATTTCGCAAAGGTCTTTAAGGAGCGCAGCATGACTACTTCCCTCGCCGACTGGAAAGGCGCCCCGGCGCCCACCGCGCAACTGCTTGAAGGGCACTTTATCCGCCTGGAAAAACTCGACCCGGCGCGCCATGCCGATCAACTGTGGCAAGCCCTTGAAGGCCCTGGGGCCGACCCGAAACTGTGGGATTATCTGCCCTATGGCCCGTTCCCAGAGCGCAGTGCCTTCGATGCCTGGTTGAACAACCACGCCGCCCACAGCGACCCGTACTTTTTCAGCGTGATCGACCGTGCGACGGGCCAGGTTCAGGGCATCCTCAGCCTGATGTCCATCGTCCCGGCGCAAGGCCGTATCGAAATCGGCCACGTCACCTTCGGCGCACCGATGCAGCGCTCGCCGAAAAGTACTGAAGCGGTATACCTGCTGGCCAGGTACGCGTTCGAACAGGGCTACCGTCGGCTGGAGTGGAAGTGCAACAACGGCAATGCGCGGTCCAAGTATGCGGCCGAGCGCTTGGGGTTCAGTTTTGAAGGGGTGTTCCGCCAGCACATGGTGGTCAAGGGGCAGAACCGCGATACGGCGTGGTATTCGATTCTGGATTCGGAATGGCCGAAGGTGGGTGCCGGGTTTGAGGCGTGGTTGTCGGAGGCGAACCAGGCCGGTTCCGGCCAGCTCAAAACACTGGCCGAATGCCGAGCCTAGACCTCACCCGCAGCACAAAACCCATGTGGGAGGGGGCTTGCCCCCTCCCACACTTTGATCTGCGGTGAATCAGCGGGCCAGGCGCTCGGCCAACACCGCAATATGCTCCGGCCCGATCCCGCAGCAGCCGCCCAGATGACTGGCGCCGCGCGCCTGCCAATCCGCCGCCCAGTGCAGGTAACCGGGTGGATCGAGATCTTCGCGTAAAGGGTCCAGGCCATCGTTGGCCGTCGCTTCCTTGGGTTGCGGCGGGAAAGCGTTGGCATAGGCGCCAATCTGGATCGCGACGCCCAATCGCTCGAACGTTTCACGCGCCGCATCGATGGCCGCGCCGATCACTTCCGGCTGGCTGCAGTTGAACAGCAACACCTGCACGCCCAGTTGCGCCGCCACCTCGGCTGCGTCCGACACCGGTTCGCCGGAGCGTAGGCGCGGTACGTCATCGGTGTCTTCGTCTTTCAAGGTAAACGACAGCCAGAACGGTTTGCCGTCCTTAGGCAGGCCGGCATGAATCGCCCGAGCCTCAACGATGGAGCTCTGAGTTTCCGCCAGCCACAGGTCAACGTGAGGCGCCAGGCCTTGCACCAGGGGTGTGAGCAGTTCGTTCACGCGCTCGGCCTGGAACAGGTCGGGCCGATAGGAGCCAAACAACGGCGGCAGTGAGCCGGCAACGCGCACCGATTTGCCGGAAGCGTCCACCGCCCGTCGCGCCAGCTCACCGGCCAAGGCGGCCAGCGCCTGACCCTCCTGAGCGAACCGCGCTTCACCGATATGAAACGGCACCACCGCGTAGCTGTTGCTGGTAATCACGTTGGCGCCGCTGTCGATATAGGCCGCGTGCACCGCCTCCACCGCTTGCGGCGCTTCGCTCAAGGCCAGTGCCGACCATTCTGGCTGACGGAACGGCGCGCCACGGCGTTGCAGTTCACGGCCCATGCCGCCATCGAGAATTACTGTGCTTACTGCGCCCATATGCTTTTTACTCATATGCTTATGAAAATAACTCACTATGAGAGTCGTTCTTATAACTATTTAATGCGTACCGTTCGGTTAATAACAACCTCTTTTTTATTCAGGTGCTCGATTTTGAAATTCAGACCGCTGTTGGCCCTGGGCCTTACCCTGTTGGCTGCGTCCACCCAAGCCTTTGGCGGTGCCACGCTGGATCGTGTCGAGCAGAAGAAAGAACTGGTGGGCGTGCTGATGGAAAGCTACCCGCCGTTCTCATTTCTCAACGAGCAGAACCAGCTCGACGGCTTCGACGTGGATGTGGCCAAGGCGGTGGCGCAAAAGCTTGGTGTCAAGCTGCGCCTGGAAACGCCGTCTTGGGACGTCATTGCCGCCGGCCGCTGGAGCGGGCGCTACGACATTTGCATCTGCTCCATGACCCCGAGCAAGGCCCGCGCCGAAGTGTTCGACTTCCCGGTGGAATATTACGCCTCGCCGGCCGTGATCGTGGTCAATGCCAAGGACGATCGTATCCACGAAGCCAAGGACCTGAGCGGCAAGAAAGTCGGCCTCACCAGCGCCTCCAGCTATGAAAGCTACCTGAACAAGAACCTGGTGATCGAAGGCGCCGAAGACACGCAGCTGCAGTACCCGTTCGAGGATGTGCAGATCGCCCCGTACGACACCGACAACGTGGCGTTCCAGGATCTGGGCCTGGGCGCCGGCGTGCGCCTGGATGCGATTCTCACCAATCTGGTCACCGCCCAGCCGCGCCTGACCCAGGACAAGCGCTTCAAGCTTGCAGGCGAGCCACTCTATTCGGAGCCCAACTCGGTGGCCATCGAGAAAGGCGACCCGCAGTGGGACGCCAAAGTGCGTGAGGTCTTCGCGCAATTGAAACAGGACGGCACGCTGAGCAAGCTGTCGCAAAAATGGATCGGCGCCGATATCAGCCGATGAGCTTTCGTATACGGCTTTACCTGACCTGGGCGGCGCTGTTCGCCCTGTTTGCGAGTTTCTTCCTCAGCTTTGACCTGAAGTTCTCGATCATCCTCGACAAACTGCCCAACCTGGTCGGCCTGCACCTGGCGCCCAATGGTTTCCTGCAGGGTGCGGCGCTGACGCTGTTCCTGTGCCTGTGCGCCATCGTCGTGTCGTCGTTGCTGGGGTTTATCACGGCATTGGGGCGCCTGTCGAAAAGCGCCGTGGCGTTTGGCATCGCCAGTTTCTATGCCTCGTTCTTTCGCGGCACGCCGTTGTTGATCCAGATCCTGCTGATTTACCTGGGCCTGCCGCAACTGGGCCTGGTGCCGGGTGCCATCGTCGCCGGGATCATCGCGCTGTCGCTGAACTACGGCGCTTACCTGAGCGAGATTTTCCGGGCCGGCATCCTCGGCGTGCCCCATGGCCAACGGGAAGCTGCGTTGGCCCTGGGCATGCGTGACCGGGCGATCTTCTGGCATGTCACCCTGCCCCAGGCCATGCGCACCATCATCCCGCCGGCCACCAACCAGTTCATCTCGATGCTCAAGGACTCGTCGTTGATCTCGGTGATGGGCGTTTGGGAAGTGATGTTCCTGGCGCAATCCTATGGCCGCTCGAGCTACCGCTATATCGAGATGCTTACCACGGCAGCGATCATTTACTGGGTGATGTCCCTCGGGCTGGAGCTGATCCAGGCGCGCATGGAGCGGCATTTCGGCAAAGGTTACGTGCGCCGCAGTTGACGCTCGGCCCCCTTGCGTCGCACCTTGACACCACCTGTTCAGCTCATGGCTGATGGGTTTTTAATCGCACCCTGTTAAGGACAACTCCCGCAAACCAGCGGTCAGTGGCCTGACAGTTATCCCTCGTCGACCTCGCTACATTCCCGGCCTCATTCATCAGAGGTCGGCAATTCATGTCTTTTATACCTTCAAGAATCGCTGCATTCATCAGCCTTGCAGTGGCCATCAGTGTTCAACCCGCGCAAGCACGCGGCGATATCGAATACAGGCCGTTTTTTTATCAGCCTTACGATTCGGCCGACACTGATTGGGCCTTACAACCCGAATTCGATGCACCGCCTTCCCCGCCGCCGTACGCCGGTTACCTCATTGGCCAGGCCACCACCTATAACGGCGTGCAGGTCGCCAAGGTGCTGGAGCCTGCGCTGCTTGATGTGCTCAATTCCGGTGAACTGACCTCGGAAGAAATAAAGGCGCTGCAAAAGGTAAATGAAGCGCTGGCCGGACAGCCCGGCGGGATCGGCGCAGCCCTTGAACAATTGGCCGGCAGCCAAAACGCTAACCTGGCCACTGCCACCCACGCCGTCACCGGCCAAATCAGCAATCAACTACTCTCGATCCTGCGCGCCTTGCCCACCGACGAGGATAATCACTTTTGGGTGCAGGGGCTGGGCAACGACGGCAACCTCGATTCACGAAGCGGCAGCGCCGGCCTGAAACACGCTACCCGTGGCCTGTTGCTGGGCGCAGACTGGGCGGTGGACCAAGCCTGGCGCGTGGGTGTGATGGGTGCCAAATCCGCGAGCAATCTTGACGCCCAGCGCTTTTCCGCCGAGCTGGACAGCTTGCATCTGGGTGCCTACGCGGTGCGCCAGGACGGCCCACTGGCGCTGCGCCTGGGTGCGATCTACAGCAGCCATGCCGGGACCAACAGACGCAACGTCAATCTGCTCGATTACAAGGACCAGCTCAAGTCTCGCTACGACGCTCAAAGCCAAACGCTGTTCTCGGAACTGGGCTATCAATTGGGCAGCCAGGACTTCGGCATCGAGCCTTTCGCCGGCCTGGGCTACCAGCGTTATCACCGCGACAGCTTCAAGGAAAGCGGTGGCCTGACCGCACTCAACGTCGGCGCACAGACCCAGCAGAACATGAGCAGTACGGTCGGCCTGCGCTTGGCGACGGTGTACCGCTTCGATAATCAGGTCAGCCTCACGCCCCACCTCAGCGCCGGCTGGAAGCATCTCTACGGCGCGGTCGACAGCCGGGTGCGCCAAGCCTATCGCAATGCTCCAGTGGCACTGGACGGCTTCACCATCACCGGTACGTCATTGGATCGAAACAGCCTGGACGTGAACGCCGGCGTGGACCTGGCCTTGTCCAGACAACACACGCTGGGCCTGAGCTACAGCGGCCAGGCGGGTACCCATAGCCGCAATCAAGGTATCAAGGGGCAGTGGACGATGAGCTTTTAACCGAGCGCCGTAAGAGGCCACGCCATTAGCGAGCCCTCTTACAAGCCTGGGCGCCACCGCCGACAGCGACGAGCTTTTCCTTGCGTTAGTTTTCGACCTCCAGCCCACGTGAGGTCGAAATCCAATGTCGCGAGTATCTAACCAGTCCGCAGTCTTTCCCCCGCAAGCGCTCCATCCTGCCTCGGCGACCAGCGCCGGTGACGACCTCTACAACCACGGCCTCATCAGCGGCGAGCATGATGGCGTGCGGGTCGATAACAGACACTCGGGACCTGACTATGGCAGCACGTTGCTGGTCAACAACGGCACCATCAAAGGCCGCAATGGCTATGGGGTGAAGCTGGTAGGAAACTTTAACGACAGGGTCGTCAATAACGGCCTGATCAGCGGCGCCAACGGCGTCGCCCTGGACATGGGCGCTGGCGACGACGTGTTGACCGTGCGCAGCAAGGCCCGATTCAGCGGCGAGGTGGACGGTGGCAGCGGTACCAACCAAGTCATCCTGGACGATAGCAAGGGCGGCACGTTCAACGGTGCCCGCCAGGTTCAGCAACTGGACGTCAACACAGGCGCCTGGACCCTGACCGGCGCACTGGATGCCAACCAACGAGGCAGGGTTCAGAGCGGCGCCACGCTGATCAACCAGAGCCGCATCGGCGGCACAGTCACGGTTGAACACGGCGCCACCTATGCCGGTGGCACAGTGACCCAACTTGACGTCGCCGGTACGCTGGTGCTCGACCCGGCGTTGAAAAAACAAGGCCGAGTCAAACACGACTTGAACATGACTGCGGACTCGACTCTGACTTTCAACGTAGGCCAGGGCGAAGCACACAGCACCCTGAAAGTCGGCAGCCGCGCCAGCCTCGCGGACGCAACGCTGGATATCCAGATCGAGCACGAAAGTGACGAACTGCTCAACCGCCAGCTACGCATCATCGACGCCGCACAGATTGAAGGCCGCTTTGACCGACTTACCAATAACCTTGAAACCCTGACCCCGGAGCTGATCTACACAGCCACCGGTGTCTTTGTCAGCTTCAAGCGCAAAAAAGCCTGCTGACGAGGCCTGAATTTCAGGCAAAAAAAAGGAGGGCACCTGCCCCCCCGAGGATTAAACGTTAGTCTCGAAGGCTGTTATCAGCCTTCGATCTCAATCAGGATCTCACCCGGATTGACCCGGTCGCCCTTGGCCACATGAACGACGGTCACCTTGCCGGCAATCGCTGCCTGCACTTCGGTTTCCATCTTCATGGCTTCGGTAATCAGTACGGCCTGGCCGGCCTTGACCACATCGCCTTCCTTGACCAGCACATCGACGATATTGCCCGGCATTGCCGTGCTGACATGGCCCGGTTCGGTTGCGTGCTTGCGCTTGCTGCCGCCGCTGCTGACAAATTCGTTGAGCGGTTCGAACACCACTTCTTCAGGCATGCCGTCGATGGACAGGTAGAAGTGACGCTTGCCTTCGGCCTTCACGCCGACACCGGTGATGTCCACCCGGTAGCTTTCGCCGTGCACGTCGATGACAAACTCGGTCGGCACGCCCTCGCCACCGGCGCGGGCCACACCGCCCGCTTCCGGAATCGGCAGCAGCACTTCAGGGGCCAGGGTGCCGGCGTCGCGCTCCTCGAGGAACTTGCGCCCAATGTCCGGGAACATGGCGTAGGTCAGCACGTCTTCTTCAGACTTGGCCAGCGCGCCGATTTCACCGCGCAGCTTGGTCATTTCCGGCTTGAGCAGGTCGGCTGGGCGCACGTCGATGACCTCTTCGCTGCCGATGGCCTGGCGCCGCAGCTTCTCGTTCACGGTGCCCGGCGCCTTGCCGTAACCGCCTTGCAGGTACAACTTCACTTCGTTGGTGATGGTCTTGTAACGCTCGCCGGCCAGCACGTTGAAGAATGCCTGGGTACCGACAATCTGCGAAGTCGGGGTCACCAGCGGCGGGAAGCCGAGGTCTTCACGCACGCGCGGTATTTCGGCCAGCACTTCGCTCATACGGTTCAGGGCGCCCTGCTCTTTCAACTGGTTGGCCAGGTTGGAAATCATCCCGCCCGGCACCTGGTTGACTTGCACGCGGGTGTCCACAGCGGTGAATTCGCTTTCGAACTGGTGGTACTTCTTGCGCACGGCATAGAAGTACAGGCCGATTTCCTGCAGCAGTTCCAGGTCGAGGCCGGTGTCGAACTCGCTGCCTTTGAGGGCCGCGACCATCGACTCGGTGCCCGGGTGGCTGGTGCCCCAGGCGAAGCTGGAGATGGCGGTGTCGATATGGTCGGCACCGTTTTCGATGGCCTTGAGCTGGCACATCGCGGCCAGGCCGGCGGTGTCGTGGGAGTGGATAAAGATCGGCAGGTTCTGCTCGGCCTTGAGCGCCTTGACCAGTTCGCCGGTGGCGTACGGCGTCAGCAGGCCGGCCATGTCCTTGATCGCGATCGAGTCGCAGCCCATGGACTCCAACTGCTTGGCCTGGGCCACGAATGCATCGACGGTGTGCACCGGGCTGGTGGTATAGGCGATGGTGCCCTGGGCGTGCTTGCCGGCGGCCTTGACCGCTTCGATGGCCACGCGCAGGTTACGCACGTCGTTCATCGCATCAAAGATGCGGAACACGTCGATGCCATTCACAGCGGCCTTGGCGACGAAGGCTTTTACCACGTCATCGCTGTAGTGGCGGTAGCCCAGCAGGTTCTGGCCGCGCAGCAGCATTTGCAGGCGCGTGTTGGGCAATGCCGCGCGCAGTTGGCGCAGGCGCTCCCACGGGTCCTCCTTCAGGAAGCGTACGCAAGCGTCAAAGGTGGCGCCGCCCCAGACTTCCAGGGACCAGTAGCCGACTTTGTCGAGCTTGTCGCAGATCGGCAGCATGTCATCGGTGCGCATGCGGGTCGCCAGCAACGATTGGTGAGCGTCGCGCAGGATGGTGTCGGTTACGAAGATCTTTTTGCTCATTGTTATATTCCTCACAGGCCTGCGTGGGCGGCGATGGCGGCGGCGATGGCCAGGGCCAGCTCTTCGGGTTTGCGCTTGATCGAATAGTTGGTCAGCTCAGGGTGGCTTTCCACGAAGCTGGTATTGAACTGGCCGCTGCGGAATTCCGGGTTGCGCAGGATTTCCTGGTAATAGGCGGCGGTGGTCTTCACGCCTTGCAGGCGCATGTCGTCCAGGGCGCGCAGGCCGCGGTCCATGGCTTCTTCCCAGGTCAACGCCCACACCACCAGTTTCAGGCACATGGAGTCGTAGAACGGCGGGATGGTGTAGCCGGTGTAGATCGCCGTGTCGGTACGCACGCCGGGGCCGCCGGGGGCGTAGTAACGGGTGATCTTGCCGAAGCTGGGCAGGAAGTTGTTCTTCGGGTCTTCGGCGTTGATGCGGAACTGCAACGCAAAACCTCGGTGCTGGATATCTTCCTGTTTCACCGACAGCGGCAGGCCCGAGGCGATACGAATCTGCTCGCGGACGATGTCGATCCCGGTGATTTCCTCGGTGATGGTGTGTTCCACCTGCACCCGGGTGTTCATCTCCATGAAGTACACCTCGCCCTCGGCGAGCAGGAACTCCACGGTGCCGGCGTTCTCGTAGCCCACGGCCTTGGCCGCGCGCACCGACAGGTCGCCGATGTAGGCGCGCTGTTCCGGGGTCAGCTGCGGGCTGGGGGCGATTTCAATGAGCTTCTGGTTGCGGCGCTGGATCGAGCAATCACGCTCGAACAGGTGCACCACGTTGCCAAAGCTGTCACCGAGGATCTGCGCCTCGATGTGCTTAGGATTGACGATGCACTTTTCCAGAAACACTTCCGCCGAACCAAAGGCCTTGGTGGCTTCGGAAATCACCCGGGGAAAGGCTTGCTCGAGTTCTTCGCGACTGTTGCAACGACGAATCCCGCGACCGCCACCACCGGAAGTGGCCTTGAGCATCACCGGGTAACCGATACGGTCGCCTTCGGTGAGGGCTTCATGGATGTCGGCGACGTTGCCTTCGGTGCCCGGCGTGACCGGCACACCGGCCTTGATCATGCTGCGCCGCGCTTCGGTCTTGTCGCCCATGCGGCGGATGACTTCGGCGGACGGGCCGATGAATTTGATCCCGCGTTCGGCACAGATGTCCGCCAGCTCGGCATTTTCCGACAGGAAACCGTAGCCCGGGTGCAGTGCATCGCAGCCGGTTTCCACGGCCAGGTTCACCAGCTTGCGCGGGTTCAGGTAACCGGCCAGGGGCTCGGCCCCGATGCTGTGGGCTTCGTCGGCACGCTTGACGTGCAACGCGTGGCGGTCGGCGTCCGAATAAACCGCGACCGAGCGAATGCCCATCTCGGCGCAGGCACGCACGATTCGTACGGCAATTTCACCACGGTTGGCGATCAGGATCTTTTTTATCACTTGGAAATTCCCTTGAGCCGATTGCTGCGTCTTTGACCTTAGTAACAAGGTCAGCGCGTGACCAAATGTTTCATGACAGTCGCGAGACACACACTATGCGCACCGAGGGATTAACAAAAATCAATAATTATTGGGTTGTGTATAAGTAAAGACTTATAGTTGGTGGGATGATCGCTGAGCGGGGAATTATTTAATGCGTAAGTCATTGATGCGTATGACATTGCGTCAGTTGCAGATTTTCAATGAAGTGTGTGATTTGCGTTCCTATAGCCGCGCAGCCGAGGAAATGTCTCTGACTCAACCGGCCGTCAGCCTGCAAATTCGCCAGCTCGAAGAGCTTATCGGCCAGCCGCTGTTCGACTATGTCGGCAAAAAGCTCTACATGACCGAGGCCGCCGAAGCGCTGCAACGGGCCAGCCGGGATATTTTCGGCCGCCTGGAAAACCTCGATATGCAGCTCTCGGACATGCAGGGCTCACTGCAGGGCCAATTGAAGCTGGCGGTGGAGTCCAGCGCCAAATACTTCGTGCCGCACCTGTTCGCCGCCTTCAAGCGCCAGCACCCGGAGGTGCAATTGCACCTGACCGTGGTCAATCGCGCCCAGGTGATCCGCCGGCTCTCGGACAACCGCGACGACCTGGTGATCATGTCCATGGTGCCCCAGGACATGGGGCTGGAATTCCTGCCGTTCCTGAATAATCCGATCGTCGCCGTGGCGCTGCCGGATCATCCGTTGAGCCTGAAAGGGCCGCTGCGCCTGCAGGACCTGGAACCCTACACCCTGCTCATCCGTGAACCGGGTTCCGGCACACGACTGGCGTGCGAAGAGTACTTCAAGGAAAAACGCGTGCACTTCACCCAGACCGTGGAAGTGGCCTCGGCCGAGGCGCAGCGTGAGTGCGTGGTCGCCGGTTTAGGCGTGGCCCTGCTGACGCGCCACGCCTTGAACCTGGAACTGGCCACCGGCGGGCTCAAGGAGCTGGCGGTGGACGAACTGCCGCTGTACCGCAGTTGGTGCCTGGTGCAAGCCAAAGCCAAGCGGCTGTCACCGGTGGCCCATGCGTTCCTGGGCTTTATCCGCAGCGAACGGGTACAGATCAGCGCCCTGGCTGAGCGCTTCGCTGGGCAGCCAAGGGCGCCTGCCAATGCAGTTCCGGGTAGTCACTGATGCTCTGCAGCAGCTGGCGCTGGTCACAGCGGTCTTCGATTGCGCGACGGAACGCCATGCGGCGCTGGTCTTCCTGCTGACGACGGGTCTTGACGGTGCTGTTGCTGTCTTCGTAGGTCCGGGCCATTTTGGAGTCTCCCAATGCGAGTGCGGGGAGTACAGGATGGGCACGGGGGATGACACGACGATGACAACCCGGTGAAGATTCTGGACACACAACGGATGCAAATGTGGGAGGGGGCTTGCCCCCGATGGCGGTGCGTCAGTCAATGAATCGGGTGACTGACACTGCGCTATCGGGGGCAAGCCCCCTCCCACATTTCGGCCGAGTATGGCCTTGAATCAGTCGTCGAGGGCTTTGACCGACTTGGGCGACAACCTCAGGCTGCGCAAACTGCGCTTCACGCTCTTGAGGTGGTTGACCAGGCTTGGCCCGCGGGCCATGGCAACCCCCATCGCCAAAACGTCGATCACCACCAGGTGAGCAATGCGCGAGGTCAGCGGCGTGTAGATCTCGGTGTCTTCATGCACGTCGATCGCCAGGTTCACCGTGGACAGCTCCGCCAATGGCGTCTGGCTCGGGCACAGGGTAATCAGCGAAGCGCCGCTTTCACGCACCAGGTTGGCGGTGATGAGCAGGTCTTTGGAGCGACCGGACTGGGAAATACAGATGGCCACGTCGGTGGGCTTCAAGGTCACCGCCGACATTGCCTGCATGTGCGGGTCGCTGTAGGCCGCCGCCGTGAGCAGCAGGCGGAAGAATTTGTGCTGGGCGTCGGCTGCCACCGCACCGGAGGCACCAAAGCCATAGAACTCCACGCGCTGGGCCTGGGACATGGCGGTCACGGCCTTTTGCAGCGCTACCGGGTCGAGCTTCTCGCGCACTTCCATCAGCGTATGCAACGTGGTGTCGAAGATTTTCAGGCTGTAGTCGGCGACGGAGTCGTCTTCATGGATCGCAAACTGGCCGAAGCTCGCCCCGGCGGCCAGGCTTTGCGCCAACTTGAGTTTCAAGTCTTGGAACCCGGAGCAACCGATGGCGCGGCAGAAGCGCACGATGGTCGGCTCGCTGATGCCCACGCTGTGGGCCAGGTCAGCCATGGAACTGTGCATCACGGCCGCAGGGTCAAGCAGCACGTGATCGGCAACCTTGAGTTCCGATTTGCGTAACAGGTGGCGCGACTGGGCGATATGTTGCAACAGGTTCAAAGGGCAGGACTCTTGTTATTGGCAGACGCCAGGGATGTAGCAAGCTTGTAGTTATACTACAAGAATTGCCGTTTTGCCCGCCTGATGCAGCACTAAATCGCCCCCTCCCCCACTGAAATTAAGGGTGGAGGCTTTGTAGCCACAGGGGCGACACCCGAGTCTCTAAGGAAATTCCGGATTTTTCCGTAACAAATCTGCGAGCCCCTCGGCGTGCATCGGGCGGCTGATCAGATAGCCCTGCACCTCGTCGCAGCCCTCGCTTCGCAGGAAATCCAGTTGCTGCTGATCTTCCACGCCTTCGGCCACCACTTTGAGCGCCAACCCGTGGGCCATGGCAATGATCGCCCGGGTAATCGCGGCATCCTCACGGCCCTGGCCAAGCCCCCGGATAAAGGTCTGGTCGATTTTTACGTAGTCCACCGGAATGCGCTTGAGGTAGCTGAGGGAAGAATAGCCGGTGCCAAAATCGTCGATGGCCAGCTTCACGCCCAGCTCACGCAACTGCCGGAAGGTCGTGATGATGTGCTCGACACTGTCGAGCAGCTGACTTTCGGTCAGTTCCAACTCGAGGTATTGCGGGTCCAGCCCGGTCTCTTCCAGCACCTGGCGCACCAGGCTGACCAGCTTGCCCTGGCGCAACTGATGCACCGAGAGGTTCACCGACACGCGCATCGGCGCCAACCCCTGACGCTGCCACTCACAGGCCTGCCAGCAGGCCTTGCGCAACACCGCCTCGCCCAACGGCACGATCAGGCCGGTTTCTTCGGCCAGACCGATAAAGTCCCCCGGCGGCACCAGGCCCCATTGCGGATGTTCCCAGCGCACCAGGGCCTCCACCGCATTGAGCTTGCCGGTGGCCAGGCACAGTTTGGGTTGGTAGAACACCGTGAGCTGGCCTTCGTCGATGGCCTTGCGCAGATGGTTTTCCAGCTGCAGGCGCTCCAGGGTGCTGGCTTGCAGGCTGTCGGTGTAGAACTGGAAATTATTCCCGCCCAGGTGCTTGGCGTGCTGCATCGCCATATTCGATTGGCTGACCAGCGCAGAAATTTCCCGCGCATTATCCGGCAGCAGGCTGACGCCCATGGAGGCGCTGACCACCAGCTCATGGCCCTCCACCGTCACCGGCACGCGCAGCTTTGCCAAGAGCCGGGTCGCCACGCGCGCCAGGCTCGACAAGTTGCCATAGGCATCGAACAGCACCGCGAATTCGTCACCGGACAGGCGGGCAATGGTGTCGGCTTCCGGCAGTGCGTTGATCAGCCGCCGTGCCATCTTCTGCAATAGCTGGTCGGCCACTTCATGGCCCAGGCTGTCATTGAGCAGCTTGAAACGGTCGAGGTTGATGTGCAGCAGCGCCAGGCTGCGCCCACCCTGACGCACGCGCTGATGCGCTTCGCGCAGCCGTTCGCGAAACAGCGAACGATTGGCCAGGCCCGTCAGCTCATCGTAATGAGTGAGGTAGCGCATGCGCTCCTCGGACTCGCGCCGCGCGGACAGATCGGCGAAAAAACCGACGATATGACTGACATTGCCGCGAGCATCGCGCACCACGCTCAGGTGCAGCCACTGCGGGTACAGCTCGCCGTTCTTGCGCGTCTCCACCAGCTCGCCCTGCCAGGTGCCGTGGCTGAGCAATGCTTGGCGAATCACCGGGAAGTGCCGCCGGGCATCGCGACTGCAGGGTAACTCCACGACATTGCGCCCGAGCATGTCGTCGATGTCAAAACCGGTGACGCGGCTGAACGCCTGGTTGACCGCGATCAGCACGTAGTTGGGGTCGAGAATCACGATGCCTTCGCTGGCCGCCTCGAACACCGTCGAGGCAAGCCGTTGCTGTTCTTCCAGGGCCTTGCCGGCACTGATGTCGCGCCGCGTACCGAGCATGCGGATCACCCGCCCACCAGGCGAACGCTCTACCGCACGCCCACGGTCCTCGATCCACACCCAATGCCCGTCGCCATGGCGTATCCGGTATTCGACCTGATAATCCTCGCTGCGGCCCTTGAGGTGCTCCACCAACGCGTGCTTGAGCAGCGGCAGGTCGTCGGGGTGCAGGCGCGGTTTGAGATGACTGAGCATCGCGGTGACGTACTCGGGTTCCAGGCCGAACAGCTCCTTGAGGTGGGTGTGGTGCACCTCATCGGTTTGCAGATTCCAGTCCCACAGGCCCAGCTCACTGGCTTGCAGCGCCATGGCCAGGCGCGCCTCGCTTTTGTTCAGGGCGAGGCTGGCGGCGTCCAGCTCCTGGCCGCGCAGGGCCATACGGTCTTGCAGGCCGGCCTGGGCGTCACGCAAGTCCTGTTCGACCTGGCGACGCTGCTCGACTTCGCGCATCAGCGCCTGGTTCAACTGCTCGCTGCGGCGCCGGGCCTGCTGCAAATGCTCGATCAAGGCCTGGTTCTGGAAACGTCGCAACAGCCCGCGCTGGATCAGGCGGTTGACCTGCCACGCCACCACGCTCAACGACGCCAGCAGGATCACACCGAGCACGCCCCAGCCCTGTTGCTGCGAGGTGCCGTCCCAGAACAGATACACGATGACCGGCAACAGACACGGCAAGGCGAAAGACACAAAGGCCCAGAGGCTGACGGCATACGCCACGCTGGCCGACAACGTCGCCGCGCCGATCAGGCCGAACACCCAGGCCTGTTGCATGAAGCTGTCGGTGGGCACCAGGGCGATGGCGGCGATCGACAGGGTCAGGCCGCTGACCGCCGAGCCGAGCATGAACATCCGGCGCCAGACCGGCTGGGCCTGGCGGCTGGGCATGGCCGACTCAAAGGCCGCCACCTGGATGACCCGCATCGCCACCAGCGCCAGCAGCCAGACCAGCCAGGCGCTGTCGAGCAGGTATTGCGCGGGGTCCCACAACAGCCAGGCGCAGACCAAACCATTGACCAGCATCAGCAGGGTTGGCACCAACGAGCCCTGATACAACAGGCGTGTCCGCTCCACCGCCATCTGGGTGGCGTAATGTTTGCGGATAACCTGCGCAGGCGCCGCCGAAGGGCCGAACAGGTCAGTGTCAAAGGTCATAGGCAGTGTTCTTATAATGGCCCGAAACGTCGACGGAGCATACACAAGCAAACGCTCGGACCAAACTGCTCCAGATCATAAAAAGCGCCCGGCTGTTGGGCGCAAAGCGTTGTTCCAGACAGCTTGAACGAGACGCCACGCGGGCTGTGGCGCATGACCGACCGGTCATCCGCGCCCCGCAGAATGTTGGCCCGCAGGCGGTTTTCCGTCGGGCGCCTGGCATTGGGGTTTGCCCGTCTTCCCCCGGCACCCTAGAATGCGCCGATGCGCGATGATCTCTCCCTTCTGCTGAACTCCCTCAACGATGCCCAACGCCAGGCCGTAGCGGCCCCCGTTGGCCGTCAGTTGGTCCTGGCCGGTGCCGGCTCCGGTAAAACCCGAGTGCTGGTGCACCGTATCGCCTGGTTGATCCAGGTCGAGAACGCGTCGCCCCATTCCATCCTGTCGGTGACGTTCACCAACAAGGCTGCCGCCGAGATGCGCCATCGCATCGAGCAACTGATGGGCATCAGCCCGGCCGGCATGTGGGTGGGCACCTTCCACGGCCTGGCACACCGCCTGTTGCGGGCGCATTGGCAGGAAGCGGGGCTGGCCCAGACATTCCAGATCCTCGACAGCGACGATCAGCAACGTCTGGTCAAGCGCGTGATCCGCGAGCTGGGCCTCGACGAGCAACGCTGGCCGGCGCGCCAGGCCCAGTGGTTTATCAACGGCCAGAAAGACGAAGGCCTGCGTCCGCAGCATATCCAGGCCAGCGGCGATCTGTTCCTGGCCACCATGCGCAGCATCTATGAAGCCTACGAGGCGGCCTGCGCACGCGCCGGCGTGATCGACTTCTCCGAACTGCTGTTGCGTGCCCTCGACCTGTGGCGCGACAACCCCGGCTTGCTGGCCCATTACCAGAAGCGTTTCCGGCACGTTCTGGTGGACGAGTTCCAGGACACCAACGCCGTGCAGTACGCCTGGTTGCGCCTGCTGGCCAAGGGTGGCGACAGCCTGATGGTGGTCGGTGACGACGACCAGTCGATCTACGGCTGGCGCGGCGCGAAAATCGAGAACATCTATCAGTACTCCGAGGACTTCCCGGACGCGGTGACCATCCGCCTTGAGCAGAACTACCGCTCCACCGCCGGGATTCTCAAGGCCGCCAACGCCTTGATCGCCAACAACACCGGGCGCCTGGGCAAAGAGCTGTGGACCGACGGCGGCGAAGGCGAAGCGATCAACCTGTACGCCGCCTTCAACGAACACGATGAAGCGCGCTACGTGGTGGAAACCATCGAAGGTGCGTTGAAAACCGGCCTTTCGCGCAGCGATATCGCCATTCTTTACCGCTCCAACGCCCAATCGCGGGTATTGGAAGAAGCTTTGTTGCGCGAGCGCATCCCGTATCGCATCTACGGTGGCCAGCGCTTCTTCGAGCGTGCGGAAATCAAGAACGCCATGGCCTACCTGCGCTTGCTGGAAGGTCGGGGCAACGACGCGGCGCTGGAGCGGGTAATCAATATCCCGGCCCGTGGCATCGGCGAAAAAACCGTCGAGGCCATTCGCGAGCACGCCCGCCATGCCGATGTGTCGATGTGGGAGGCCATGCGCCTGCTCATCGCCAATAAAGGCCTGACGGGCCGCGCAGCCGGCGCCTTGGGTGTGTTTGTCGAGCTGATCGAGAACCTTGGGGCCAAATGCGCGGAAATGCCCCTGCATCTGATGACCCAGACCGTGATCGAACAATCCGGGCTGATCGCCTACCACGAGGCTGAAAAAGGCGAAAAAGGCCAGGCCCGGGTAGAAAACCTTGAGGAATTGGTGAGCGCCGCCCGCGCATTCGAAAACGCCGAGAACGAAGAGGACCTTACGCCACTCGCCGCCTTCCTTGGCCATGCTTCGCTGGAGGCGGGGGACGCCCAGGCTGACGAACATGAAGACAGCATTCAGCTGATGACCCTGCACAGTGCCAAGGGCCTGGAATTTCCGTATGTGTTCCTGGTGGGCATGGAAGAAGGACTGTTCCCGCACAAGATGAGCCTGGAAGAGCCGGGCCGTCTTGAAGAGGAACGTCGCCTGGCTTACGTGGGCATTACCCGGGCCATGCAGAACCTGGTGATGACCTACGCCGAAACCCGACGCCTGTACGGCAGCGAGACCTACAACAAGGTGTCGCGCTTCGTACGTGAAGTGCCGAAGGGACTGATCCAGGAAGTGCGCCTGTCCAACAGCGTCAGCCGCCCGTTCGGCGGCGGCCAGCAGCAGAACTCCAGCACCATGTTTGCCGGTTCCGAGATTCCGGAAACACCGTTCAGCCTGGGCCAGCAGGTCAGGCACGCGATTTTCGGCGAAGGCGTGATCCTCAACTTCGAAGGCGCCGGCGCCCAGGCACGGGTGCAGGTGAATTTCGCCGAGGGCAGCAAGTGGCTGATGATGGGCTACGCCAAACTTGAGGCTGTCTGAAGTCTGATCGTTCCCACGCTCTGCGTGGGAATGCCGCCCGGGACGCTCCGCGTCCGCTCTCAAAGCAGTGACGCAGAGTGTCACGGGACGCGTTACCACGCGGAGCGTGGGAACGATCTGTACATGAAGGTTTTTGGCCCACCCTTGTTTTTAATAAGGGCGGGCCAATATCTGTAATAACTCCTACAGACCATTCCGAATCAGTCCTACGCAAAAGCCCGAAACATTATGTCGCTAGCCACTGTCACTACACCTGTGCAACATGGCGCGCGTGCAATCCACAAATGGGAATTCCCTTTATGAAACGTTTTCTTAGCATCGCCATGGCGTTGTGCATCGGCTTGACGATGAGCCTCGACGCCAACGCCAAACGCTTCGGTGGCGGCAAAAGCATGGGCTCGGCGCCGACCCACCAGACCAGCCAGATGGCTCCATCCGCCGGTGCCGGCGGTGCTGCGGCTACCGCAGGCGCAGCCGGTGCCGCTGGCGCCGCGGCCAAGGCCGGCGGTGCTTCGCGCTGGTTGGGCCCATTGGCCGGCATTGCCGCCGGTGGCCTGCTCGCGTCCATGTTCATGGGCGGCGGCTTCCAGGGCATGCAGATCTTCGACATCCTGATCCTGGCGGTCATTGCCTTCGTGATCTTCCGCTTTATCGCCGCCCGTCGCCGCAAGCAGCAGGAGCACCTGGCCCCGGCCGGCGCGCCGATGCAGCGTGAAGTGTTCGAGCAAAAACCCGCCATGGGTTCGATCTTCGGCGGTTCGGCAGCCCCTGCGGCCGCCCGTCCGGTGATCAACGCTCCGGCCTGGTTCAACGAAGAGCGTTTCATCGAAGCGGCCCGCAGCCACTTCCAGTCCCTGCAGCAGCACTGGGACGCCAACGAAATGGACAAGATCGCCGAGTTCGTGACCCCGCAACTGCTGGAGTTCCTCAAGCGCGAACGCGCCGACCTGGGTGACGGCTTCCAGTCGACCTATATCGACGACCTGCGCGTACAGCTGGACGGTGTGGATGATCGCGCCGACAAGACCATCGCCACCCTGACCTTCAGCGGCGTGTCGAAGACCTCGCGTTTCGACCAGGGCGAAGTGTTCAGCGAAAGCTGGAACATGGAGCGTCCGCAGGGCGAAAACCAGCCATGGCTGGTCGCCGGTATCCGCCAGAACGGCTGATACCCGCACGCGTGAGCAACTGGTAACAAAAACCCCGGACCTGTTCCGGGGTTTTCTATTTCACGGTTGCACTTATAGCGAGCTACTGTATAAAACGCCCCTATAAAACGCGCCATCTAGCAAGAGGATCCCGGCCGTGGAAGAAATCATCGAACAACTGCGTGAAGCCAATGAACCGGTCCCGGTTCCCTTGGAGCTGCCTGACGAAGACCAACTGGTGGAAATCGAAGAACAACTGTTCATCGACATCCCCTTCGTGTTCCGCGAATTCCTGCTGACCGTCAGCGACGTGGTCTACGGCAGCCTCGAGCCGGTGACCGTCACCGACCCGCAGTCCCACACCTATCTGCCGGACGTTGCCGCCAACGCCTGGGACGCCGGTGTTGACCGCAGCCTGATCCCGATCTGCCAGGATGGCGACGACTACTACTGCGTCGAAGAAGACGGCACCGTGGTGCTGTGGTCCGCCGAGGAAGAACTGGTCCAGGAAGAAACCTGGGAATCGGTATGGCACTGGGCACGGGATGTCTGGCTGGAAAGCTGAGGCCCACACCTGGCCTTCTAGTGTTCTGGCGTATCCTTGTGGTTATCCAGCGTCTCCAGCAAGGCCACCTGCATCCGCGTATGCACGCGGATGAACCAGCGCCAGAGCACGGCCGCCACCGCCGCCGTGACCACCGCAATCAGTACCAGCAACTTGTTGGTCGGCAGAATACTGGCCGACAAGGCTGCCAGGAGCAGGAAGATCACCAGCAGCGACAGAATGGGGATCAGCTCCGCGATCACCCGCCGCACGCGCTGGGTATGCCGCCCGGCCATTTCCGGCTTCACGCTCATCTCCGCCAGCAACATCGACAACGCCTTGAGCTTGCGGTACGCCGCGATCAGAAACGGCAGCGACAACAGCAATGCGCCACCCCAGATCAACGCCTTCTGCCAGCTTTGATCGCTGATCCAGCCTTCCAGATACCCGCCGATGCGCGCCGCGAAAAAGCTGCCGGCGAAGAAGATCGCAATCACCAGCGCCAGGTTCACCCCCACTTGCAGCACGATCTTGCGGATCATCGACGCCAGCATGGCGCCCTCGCCTTGCGGCTGAATACTGCGCAGCCATTCGCCATACATGCCGAATACCCGGCTCATGCGCCGGGGCATCACAGCGGCAATTTTCAGTGACAGCGGGTCGGCGCCGCGGATCAGGTACGGGGTAAGCAACGTCGTTATCGCCGAAACCGCCACCGCCACCGGGTACAGAAAGTCGCTGGTGACCTGCAGGGTCATCCCCAGCGCCGCGATGATGAAAGAAAATTCGCCAATCTGTGACAGGCCCATGCCCACCCGCAGCGAGGTGCGCCCATCGTTGCCGGCGATAAACGCGCCCAGCCCGCAAGACAGCATCTTGCCCAGCACCACGGCCACGGTAATGACCGCAATCGGCCACGCGTACTGCAGCAGGATTTGCGGGTCGATCATCAAGCCGATGGCGACAAAGAAAATCGCACTGAACATGTCGCGAACCGGTTCGATCAGGCGCTCGATTTTAATCAGTTGGCGTGACTCGGCCATGATCGCGCCGATCAGGAAGGCCCCCAGCACCATGCTGTATTCAAGCTTGACCACCAGCAGGCAGAAGCCGAAACACAGACCCAGTACCGTGATCAGCAGCATCTCGTTGCTTTCGAACCTGGCGACGTAGGCCAGCAGGCGCGGCACCAGCAGAATACCGATCACCAGCGCCACAATCATGAACAGCGAGAGCTTGCCCACGGTGGAAAACACCTCGCCGGAGCTGACCGTGCCGCTGACGGCGATGCTCGACAGCAAGGCAATGATGCCGATCCCCAGGATGTCCTCGACGATCAGCACGCCGAATATCAGCTGGGCGAAACGCTGGTTCTTCATCTTCAGGTCATTGAGCGCCTTGACGATGATGGTGGTGGAGGAAATTGCCAGGATCGCGCCGAGAAACAACGAGTCCATGGTGTTCCAGTCGAACCATTGACCGATTTCGTAGCCGATCCAGATCATCAGGATGATTTCCAGGAACGCCGCGATAAACGCCGTGGCACCCACCTTGAACAGTTTGCGCAGGCTGAACTCCAGGCCCAGGCAGAACATCAGGAAGATCACCCCGAGCTCGGCCAGGGTCTTGATCGTGTCTTCATCGTGAATCAGGCCGAACGGCGGCGTGTGGGGGCCGATGATGAAGCCTGCCACGATGTAGCCCAGCACCACCGGCTGCTTGAGGCGATGAAACAGGATGGTGACGACCCCCGCCACCAGCATGATCACGGCCAAGTCCTGGATAAAGCTGATGGCGTGCATGGCGTGGGGCTCCTTGAAATTGCTGGCGGTTTCTCACTTCCCGCGCGCGCAGCCGCTGAAAGAAAAGTCTGCCGTGACCGTAAGAAATGCCCGTGCAGGCGCGTTTGAAGGTTAACACCGCGACTTCCGCCGGAAAGCCGGTGCAATATATGGAAACAGATCGGCCCGGGCGTGACGGCAAGCCGCCCACCGGCGTCCCGTTAGGGATGGCTGCAAAGCTCCCAGCACCCGCAGAGGTGCCCTACCCAACCAATGCCTAAACCCGTGAGTGTGCTATGGAACCCGGAAACGCCCAGCTGTCGATGACGGTATTGATGACCCCTGACATGGCCAACTTCTCAGGCAATGTCCACGGCGGCACCCTGCTCAAGTACCTCGACGAAGTGGCGTACGCATGCGCCAGCCGTTATGCCGGGCGTTATGTGGTCACGCTGTCGGTGGACCAGGTGATTTTCCGCGAGCCGATCCATGTCGGCGAACTGGTGACCTTTCTCGCGTCGGTCAACTACACCGGCAACACCTCGATGGAAGTGGGCATCAAGGTGGTGACCGAGAACATTCGCGAGCGCTCGGTGCGTCATACCAACAGTTGCTTCTTCACCATGGTGGCGGTGGACGACCAGCGCAAACCGGCCGCCGTCCCCCCCTTGCAGCCGCAGAACAGCGAAGACAAACGCCGCTTCGTGCAGGCCCAGCAGCGTCGGCAGATTCGCCAGGAACTGGAAAGGCGTTATCAGGAAATCAAGGCCGACGCGCCTTAAATTCCACGCTGCGAAGCGGATCTAATGTGGGACGGGCTTGCCCTAATTTTGTAGGAGCGAGCTTGCTCGCGAAAAACGTCAACAATAACGCGTGCTTTCCGAATGAACGCGGTGCCTGTGAGTTTTTCGCGAGCAAGCTCGCTCCTACAGAAGGCGGTGGGGCTTGCCCCGATGGTCATGAATATCTACAACGCTAACCACGATGCGAAGCGAGCCGCTCTTGATCTTAGGCGCCCCGTTAAACCACGCTGGCACACCGAGCCTAGGCGAGGTGCCGAGTGGTGGGGCAAGAGCGTTTTGCTTACTTTTGCGCTTTTCAAAAGTGAGCCGCTGTAAAAGCGGAACCGTTAGCAGCCGTTACCGCAGAAACGGATATGTACTCGGTCCAATCCAACATCCTGGTCGGCTCTGAGGCCGCCATCGGGGGCAAGCCCCCTCCCACATTGTGTTTTATGTACTTACAGGCTGATCGGCATCGCCTCAAAGCGTACCCGGGGATGGGCGATTCGATCCTGCGCCCGCACCAGTTCCAGTTCATAACTGGCGCAGGCCTGGGTCTCCAGCAGCACCTCATGCACCGCCGCCGCCGTGAACTCGAACGCCGCCACCAGGCTATCACCCAACAGCACCCGCGCCAGGAACAGCCCCGACGTCAGGTCACCCACACCCACCGGCTGGCGCGGGAAGGCCAGCAGCGGCCTGCGCAAGTGCCAACTGCCCTCGGCCGTCACCAGCAACATCTCGAAGCCGTCCGGCAGCTTGCCCGGGTAATCCAGATGCTTGACCAGCACCGCCTTCGGCCCGCGCGCCAGCAAGGCTTTGGCCATCGCCAGGCAATCGAACAGCGATTGCGGCTTGCGCCCGGCAAAACTGTCCAGTTCCAGCTGGTTAGGACACAGGAAATCCGCCATGGCCGCAGCCTCGTCGAGCAGGAAATCACTGACTTCCTGGGGCACGCTGCAGCCCTTTTCCGGATGGCCCATCACCGGGTCGCACAAGTACATCGCCTTGGGATTGACCGCTTTGATCCGCGCCACGCCACTCAGAATGGCGCGTCCCTGAGCCGCGCTGCCGAGGTAGCCGGACAGCACCGCATCGCAGTTACCCAGCTCGCCGATCGCCGCGATACCTTCCACCAGTGCCGGAATTTGCTGCGGCGCCAGCACTTCGCCCGCCCAGTGGCCATACTGTGTGTGATTGGAGAACTGCACCGTGTTGAGCGGCCATACATTCACCCCGACCCGCTGCATGGGGAACACGGCGGCGCTGTTTCCGGCGTGGCCAAAGACCACATGAGACTGGATCGCAAGCAGATGGGGTGTACGTTTCATGCAGGAGATTTCCATAAAGCCGTTGAAATTCTGGCCGCGCAGTATGCGACTAAACGCAGCCTGTACGACAGACCGGCGACACAGTTAAGCTGCGCTCACTTTGTTGGAGTTCATGGAATGCTGACCCTGGGAAACATGTTCGTGTTGATGCTGCTGGCGACCGGCGCCGCCTGGGTCTGGCACAACCATGGCCTGCGCGAGCGGGCGCTGGAGCGGGTCAAGCAGCACTGCGCCAAGCTCGACATCGAACTGCTCGACGGCGCGGTGGCGTTGAAACGCATCGGTTTGGTGAAGGATGCCAAGGGTCGGCGCCGTCTGGCACGCGTCTACAATTTCGAGTTCACCGTCACGGGCGAGACTCGCCACAGCGGCACCATCACTCAATTTGGCGCCCACAGCGCGCAGATCGAACTGGCGCCCTACCCGTTCGAAGCCAAGGAGCCGCTGCCCAGCGCCGACGTCATCGAGCTGAGCCAGTGGCGCCAGGACCACGCCACCAAGAACCGTCAGTAACGACAGGCCACCAGGGCGGCCTGCAATGCCGCCACGTCCTGGGGTGCGCCGAAGATCAGTTCGATACGCGAATCGCGGCGCCATTCGCTGGGCTGCCAGGCCAATGGACTGTTATCCACAGCATTGGCGGATACCCAGGCCTCACGGCTGTGGATAACCAGTTTGGCACGACGCCATTCCAGGCTTGTCAGCCACTGCTTCAAGCGCTGCGGATCGAATTGCTGGCTTGGGTGCCAGCGCCAGCCAATGCTCCAGCCGTCCTCTTGGGCCTGACTGAGGCAGATCGGCAGCGCGGCGTCGCTCCAGACCGCCTCCATGTGCGCCAAGCCTTTGGGCACCACGAAGTTATCCACAGCCCCGCCCGCCTGTGCCTTCAAACCAGGCAGTTGCTCGATGGGCAACCGTGCCTGACGCGTCCAATAAATCGCGTTGCCGGGTAATTGCTGCGCTATGGCCTGACGCTGCCGCGCATCCAGCGTCTCATCCTTGTTCAACACCAGCAAGCCGGCACTGGCCAGCGCCTCCTGCTGCGCCGGCGGCAAGGGTTTGCCCGCTGCCAGGGCTTGGGCGTCCAGCACCAGTACGCAGGGCTGAACCGACAGCACCTCCTGCCATGGCGCCTGGCCCAGTTGTTTGAGTAACTGCGCCGGATGGCCCAGGCCCGAAGGCTCGATAAACAGCCGATCCGGCCTGGCCTTGCGCAACAACCGACCCAGGCCTACCTGGAACGGCGCACCATTCACGCAACACAGGCAGCCACCCGCCACCTCGCCCAGGGCAATGCCATCCTCCTCTTGCGTGAGCAAGGCCGCGTCCAGGCCGATCTGCCCGAACTCGTTGATCAACACCGCCCAGCGCTCGTTGGCCGGACGCTGGGCAAGCAGGTGTTTGATCAGGCTGGTCTTGCCGGCGCCCAAGGGCCCGGCAATCACGTGGGTGGGAATGTTCTGCAGCATGGGTGGCATCATTCAGACCGTGTAGAGCGTTTGATCCTACGCGTTTATGCGAGCCAATCCAGCGTGAGAATCAAGCGACGCTCATTCGCCTTCAGGGCGGGCGAGCGGTGAATCAGGCCATGATTTTCGTTGCCGTGCCATTTTGTCCCCTTGAGCAGTGCCACTTCACCGCAGTGAATCTGCTCGATGCGCTCGGCGGGTTCAGCGTCAGGTTGGCTCAAGCGGCGGCGATCCATGACGCCTTCGCGCAGCCACTGGCTGCCAATGCCCGCGTAGGTAGTGATCAGCCGCACAGGCACATGGTCGACATGGAAACGCGGGCACATCGCCTTGTCCAACAAGCGCAAACGCACGCCGATGCGCCTGGCGCCAAGCAGGCAGGCGAATGCGCTGACCAGCCAGGAGACATCGGCGATAAAGCCGTCATAGCCTTCAAGATCACGGCAACCGGACGCCAGGCCCTGCAAGTTCGGCGCGGTGTCTTCGTCGCTCAACTCGATGACCAATGCTTCGGCCAACGGCTCATCGAGCGACACCAACAACGCACCGAACTCGGCGATATGCAGCGGCAATTGGCGCTGCCACAGCGCCAGGTTCACGCCGTCTTCGAGGATATCGGAGAGCGCCAGCGGGGTTTCCCCGCAGGTCTGGCGGATCACGGGGCGCAGGGGAATAACCGGGGCCAGCATCAGGCGGCTGCCTCCTCATACCAGGGGCCAAAGGGATCGACCCACTGACGCCAGCCTTCGACGCCCAGGGCCATTTCTTCGTCAGTGAGCAGGCACTGGTCAAGTTCGGCGCGCATCTGGGCGAAATCAATGTTCTGCCCGATGAACACCAGTTCCTGACGGCAATCGCCAGTGCTCGGCTGCCAGTTGCCCATGATTGCCGCGACACTTTCTTCGTCTTGCGGCCACTGGCTTTTCGGCACGAAGCGCCACCAGCGGCCGGCAAAGCCATGGCGCATCAAACCACCGGCCTGGGACCAACTGCCTGCGTCCTGGTGTTTGCTGGCCAGCCAGAAAAAACCCTTGGAACGCAACAGCTTGCCGTTCACCCAGGGGCGGTCGATGAAGTCGAAAAACCGCTGCGGGTGGAAGGGGCGGCGCGCGCGATAAGCGGTGGAAGCGATGCCGTACTCTTCGGTTTCCGGCACGTGCTCGCCGCGCAACTCCTGCAACCAGCCCGGGGCCTGGGCGGCCCGCTCGAAATCAAAGCGTCCGGTGTTGAGGATGGTGTGCAGCGGCACCTGCCCCATCACCATCGGGATGATGTGTGCCTGGGCATTGAGCCGTTCGAGGATCGCCATCAGCTCTTGGCGCTCGTGGCTGCCGATCAGGTCGATCTTGCTGATCAGTATCACGTCGGCGAACTCGATCTGTTCGATCAACAGGTCGGTGATCGAGCGCTCATCCTCTTCCCCCAGGGTTTCCCCGCGTGAGGCCAGGCTTTCCGCGGCTTGATAGTCGAGCAGGAAATTCATGCCGTCGACCACGGTGACCATGGTGTCCAGGCGCGCGATATCCGCCAGGCTTTGCCCGTTTTCATCGCGAAAGGTGAAGGTTTCGGCAACAGGCATCGGTTCGGAAATGCCGGTGGATTCGATCAGCAGGTAATCGAACCGGCCTTCCCTGGCGAGCTTGCCGACTTCTTCGAGCAAGTCTTCGCGCAACGTGCAGCAGATGCAGCCGTTGCTCATCTCCACCAGCTTTTCTTCGGCGCGATTAAGGGTGACGTCACGCTGGACCTCGCTGCCGTCGAGGTTGATTTCGCTCATGTCGTTGACGATCACCGCCACGCGCAGGTGTTCGCGGTTGCGCAGTACGTGGTTGAGCAGGGTGCTTTTACCGGCGCCGAGAAAGCCGGACAACACGGTAACGGGTAGACGATTGGGCATCAGGTCGCTCTCATCAGGCTGCCCGGTCAAGCCAGGCTTTGTTTTATGTTATATTATAACAATACAAACAAGCCAACCCTCCTTGCTCTGCGTGACGAAGGGCGCGAAGCTTGATCACCTCCCAACCCCAGAGAAACCCGATGAAACGCCTGTGGTACATCCTGCTATTGGCAGCGGCGGGGCCTGCCTGTGCTCAATCCCCAAGCCTCTCGGCCCACTGCACGCGCAGCGCCAACCTGCTGGCCTGCGTAGACCCGCTGGGCAATGCCTACAGCGTGGCGACCGTCGGCAGCACCACGTATTTGCGCGGTTTCGAAGTGATCGGCAAACGCTACTGGGCACAAACCAACAGCCGCTACGGGCAGCTGACGTTCTTCACCGGGTTGGCATCGGACGGTGAGGCATGGGTCGGCTACACGCGGCGCGTGGGCTGGACCACGCTCAACCGCTTCTCCAGTTCCGGCGGAGCCGGCGCCACATTCACCTGCAGCCGCATCACCGGCTGCTAGACCTGGCCTTTCTTCTGTTCCTGCGCCCACGCCATGTAGCTGTTCATCGGTGGGTTTTTCTCGAAGTATTTTTTCAGACCGTCGAACAGGCCATCGGCAACCGCCTTTTGATGGCGCGCCGTTACCAGCCGCTGGGCGTCCTGGGTGTTGGAGATAAAGCCGGTCTCGACCAGGATCGACGGCACGTCCGGTGATTTGAGCACCGCAAATCCGGCCTGCTCCACCCGCTTCTGATGCAGGCTGGTGATGTTTTGCAGGCTACCCAGCACCGAGCTGCCCAGTTGCAGGCTGGAGGCGATGGTGGCGTTCATCGACATGTCGAGGATTACTCCCGCGAGCATCGGGTCCTTGTCCTTGAGGTTGAGTAATGTCGTGGCGCCCAGCAGGTCCGCGCCGTTTTCGCGCTGCGCCATGAAGCGGGCGGTCGCCGAGGTGGCGCCGCCTTCGGACAACGCGTACACCGAGGCCCCCGAAGCAGTAAGCCTTGGTGCGGCGTCGGCATGCACGGAGATGAACATATCGGCTTTGTGCTGACGGGCGATGTCCACACGCTTGCGCAAAGGCACGAAGAAGTCATCGTTGCGCACCAGCTTCACGTCAAAACCCTTTTCGCGTTTCAAGCGTTTGGCCAGCAATTGAGCGATCGACAGCACCACATCTTTTTCCCGCTGACCCTTGGAGCCGATGGCGCCGGGGTCCTTGCCGCCGTGGCCCGGGTCGACCACCACAATGATGTCGCGTCGGGGATGGGTTTTATCCACCGGCGCGATCAAGGGCGCAGGTTCGGCGGCGATTTGACGAGGCGCCTGTGTGGCGCGGGTCAGGTCGAGCACCAGGCGGTGGCCCTGGCCCTCCTGGGGCGGCAACAGGAAACTGTTGAGCTGCATCGGCGCGGCCAGGTCCAGCACGATGCGGGTGTCGTTCTGGCCAAAATGCCCGGAGCGGATCGAGGTAATTCCGCTGTTCTTGAGCGCCAACTGGGAGAAATCGCCACTGAGCCCTGCGCCGCTCAGGTCGATGATCAAGCGTTCCGGGGCGGTCAGTGAAAACGTCTTGTAGTGCACCGGGCCGCTGAGGTCGAAGACCAGCCGTAGCTTATCGGCCGAACGCCACAGGCGCGCATTGCGGATCTGCGTGGCGTAAGCCCCCGGCGGCAAGGCGAACAGGGGGCTGAGCAACAGCAGGTTGAGGAGCTGACGTCTGTGCATGACCGATACCGCGAATAAGGGAGCGTCCCTGCTCGACGTGACTGAAGAAAGGCTGGAGCAGAAAATTCATCGTGAATGTTATTGTTATACTATAACATGTCTAATTATTACCAACGATGGACCTGCTTATGAATGCGCTGACTCTGCCGGATATCGCCGCGCAGGCTTCACGCCAAGCCTTGCCACTCGACTGGGTGGGCATGTGCGGCGTGGCCTTGCCTGTCCTGTTTGATGGCCAACGCCTGCTCGCCACCGCCGATGCCGGTGTGAGCCTGGACGATGGATCGGCCCGCGGCATTCATATGTCACGCCTGTACCTGGCACTGGAAATGTTCGATCAGCAGCCGCTGACGCCTGCACTTCTGCGTAATGTACTGCAGCGCTTTCTCGACACACATGAAGATTTATCTAATAACGCCTACCTGCGTATCCACACCAACTTGCTGTTGAAACGCCCGGCTCTGGTCAGCCCTTTGGACGGTTGGAAACGCTACCCGGTCAGCATTGAGGCGCGTCTGGAAAACCAGATGTTCCACGTGGAACTAAAAATTGACGTGACCTACTCATCAACCTGCCCATGCTCCGCCGCCCTCGCCAGGCAATTGATTCAACAGCAATTTCTCGACGATTTCGCCAACACGCCATTGCAGCATGCAGACGTGTTGACCTGGCTCGGCAGCGCCAACGGCATTGTCGCCACCCCCCACAGCCAACGCAGCAGCGCGCAGTTGCATGTGCACCTGCAGGGCGAGCAATTGCCAATTGTCGCCCTGATCAACAGCGCCGAAGCCGCCCTCGGCACCGCCGTGCAAACCGCGGTGAAACGTGCCGATGAGCAAGCCTTCGCCCTGGCCAATGGGCAGAACCTGATGTTCTGCGAGGACGCCGCCCGCCGCCTTAACCTCGCCTTGAAGCGCTCGGATGCGGTCAAGGCCTTTCACCTCAAAGTGGTCCACGCCGAAAGCCTGCACGCGCACGACGCCGTGGCCGAAAGCCGCTGGACGAGACCTTCCACATGATCACCTGCACTGCGTTGCGCTGGGGCGCTCCGGGCCAACCGCTCACCCCCGCCGTGGATTTCACCCTGGAAAAAGGCAGCCTCACCGGCGTCATCGGCCCCAATGGCTGTGGCAAAAGCAGCCTGCTCAAGGTCATCGCCGGCTTGCAGAAGCCGCTGACAGGAAAGGTCAGCGTCGATGTTCCACGGCGCGGCGGCCTGGCCTTCCTGCCCCAGCAGCAATACCTGGACCGGCAGTTCCCCATCAGCCTGCAGGAACTGGTCGCTGCAGGATTGTGGGGCACTCGGCTCACGTCACCACAACGCAACGAACGCCTGCACGCCGCGCTGGAAGACTGGTGCCTGAGCGGCCTGGAGCAACGCCCGTTAATGGCCCTGTCCGGCGGCCAATTGCAACGCGCCCTGCTCGCCCGCATGAGCCTGACCGACTCGCCGGTGTTGCTGCTCGACGAACCCCACGCCGCCCTTGATGAGGAAGGCCAGGCGCTGTGCTGGAAACACATCCATGCCTGGCATGAAGAAGGCCGCACGCTGATGGTGGTCTGTCATGACCTGGCGTCGGTGCGCCATCACACACCGGACGTGCTGCACATCAAAAGCACGGGCTGCGCGCTGGGCTCGAGTAAAGAGTTGATTCGTCCACAACCGCAATTGCAGGTGGCCTGATGCATGTTGCCGCCCATTTGTGGATGCCCTTTGTCGACTTCGTGTTCATGCGCCGCGCGCTGATCGGCGGGCTGGTGCTGGCCTGCAGCACCGCGCCGCTGGGGGTGTTTCTGATCCTGCGGCGCATGAGCCTTATCGGTGATGCGGTGGCCCACGGCATTCTGCCCGGCGCCGCCTTGGGCTTCTGGTTCGCCGGGCTGAGCCTGCCCGCGTTGACCCTCGGCGGCCTCGGCGCCGGACTGGGCATGGCGGGGTTATCCGCGTGGATCACCCGCCGCACCGGCCTGCGCGAAGACGCCAGCCTCGCCGCCATCTACCCCATCTCCCTCGCCGCCGGCGTGTTGATTCTTGGCATCGCCGGCAAGCGCCTGGACCTGCTGCACCTGCTGTTCGGCTCCGCGCTGGCCGTGGATGAAACCACCCTTACCGGCATGTTGTGGGTGACCGGCTTCAGCCTGATTGCCATGGCGCTGATCTACAAACCGCTGTTGCTCGATACCCTCGACCCGCTGTTCCTGCAAACCGTCAGCCGCCTGGGCCCGCTCGCCCACGGACTGTTCCTGACCCTGGTAGTGCTGAACCTGGTGATCGGGTTCCAGGCCATTGGCGCCTTGATGGTGGTGGGTTTGATGATGCTGCCGGCCATCGCTTCACGCTTCTGGAGCCGGCGCCTGCCGGTATTGATCGCGGTATCGGCAGTGCTGGGATGCCTGTCGGTATGGCTGGGTCTGCTGTTGTCGTTCTATTACTCACTGCCCAGCGGCCCGGCCATCGTGCTGGTGGCGGGCGGCGGGTATTTGCTGTCCGTGGTCTTTGGTCCGGTGCACGGCTTGCTGCGCCGCCCGCCCTTGCTGTCATCCCAATGAGGTGTTTTCCGATGCGCGCTCTACTCGTGCTGTTCAGCCTGCTGCTGCCGCTGTCGATGGCCCAGGCCGCCGACAAACTCCAGGTCGTCACCAGCTTCAGTATCCTCGATGACATCACCCATCAGATTGGTGGCGATCACATCCAGATCAGCAACATGGTCGGCCCGGACGCCGACGCCCACACCTATGAGCCCACACCGGACGACGCCAAGGCGCTGCTCAAGGCCAGGCTGATCATCAAGAACGGCCTGGGCTTCGAGCCCTGGTTGGACCGCCTGGTGACCAGCACCGAAACCCGGGCCACGGTGGTCACCGCCAGCAAGGGCGTGATCTCCCACACCATGGACGAGGACGGCGAGACCATCCCCGACCCGCACGCCTGGCACAACCTGGCCAATGCCGAGATCTACGTCAACAACATCACCAAGGCGCTGGTGGCCGCCGACCCAGCCAACAAAGCGGACTATGTGCGCAACAGCCAGGCTTACCTGAAAGACATCTACCGCCTGCTGGCCGAAGCCAAGACCAGGTTCGGCGCGCTGCCTGCGGGTAACCGCCGTATCGTCACCTCCCATGACGCCTTCGGTTACCTGGGCCAGGCCTACGGTATCCAGTTCCTCGCGCCCCAAGGCCTGTCCACCGAGCGCGAACCGTCGGCCGCCGAAGTGGCCGCGTTGATCACCCAGATCCGCAAGGACAAGGTCAAGGCCGTGTTCATGGAAAACATCAAGGACTCACGCCTGCTCAAGCAAATTGCCGACGAAAGCGGCGCGCAGATCGGCGGCACGCTGTACTCCGATGCCCTGGCGGCAGAAGGCCCGGCCAGCACCTTTACCGGGCTGTTCGAATACAACCTCAACACCTTGTGCGCCGCGCTGGGCAAACCATGATTCGCAAGAACCCTTCCGGCGATCTGCCGCTAATAGCCGAATCGGCCTATGTCGACAAAACCGCGATCATCTGCGGCAAGGTCATCATCGGCGAAAACGTGTTTGTGGGCCCCTACGCCGTGATCCGCGCCGACGAAGTCGACGCCAGCGGCGCCATGGACCCCATCACCATCGGTGCCAATTCCAATATTCAGGACGGCGTGGTGATCCACTCCAAGTCCGGCGCCGCCGTGACCATCGGCGAGTTCACCTCGATTGCGCACCGCTCCATCGTGCATGGCCCCTGCACCGTCGGCGACCGCGTGTTCATTGGCTTCAACAGCGTGCTGTTCAACTGCGCCGTGGGCGACGGCTGCGTGGTGCGGCACAACTCGGTGGTGGACGGGCGCGACCTGCCCGCAGCCTTCTATGTCCCCTCAACCACCCGCATCGGGCCCACTACCGACCTGTCGCAATTCCCGCCGGTAAGTGTCAGCGCCTCGGAGTTTTCCGAAGACGTGGCGCGCACCAATGTCGACCTGGTGCGCGGTTACAAGGCCCTGCAAAACGAGTTCTGAAGCAGGAGCCGGGTGTTGATTGGCAATGCCCGGCTGGATCAGGCGCGAGGTTTGACGGTGCCGCAATCGTTACCCAGCCACTGGGCGTGAGTGTCCAGGCTGCCCTTTTGCTGGATGCCGGTGGCATTGAAGGTGCCGTTGACGGTGGTGGTGAATTCTTTCTGGCTCTGGAACGTCGCCACCCCCACGCCCTGGGCTTTCGGGCAACTGAAGCGGAATTTCCACTGGTTGCCGGTCTTGTCGGTCACTTGCTGTTTGCAGCCCGATTGCGGGTCAGTCAGGGGGATGGAATCGGAGGCGACCTGAGCCGGCGTCAGGCACACCTGCACGCCTTTACCGGCCATGGTAATGCCTTGCTTTTCCAGCATGGCGCGTTGTTCGGGGGTCATCTGTTGCTTGAGCTGACCGAGGATCAGCGACAGGTCCGGCAGGTCCTGGTTATCGACTTTCATATTGCTGGTGGTCAATTCCCACAAGCCCGGCGCCAACATCTGCGCCTGCGCCGCCACCGGCAGCGACAAACCAACAACCATGGACAAACACAGCAGACGAGCATTCATCGGGTAACTCCTGGGCAATGGTGGGCGTTAGACGCCGCAAAGGCGCCAGTGTTGCACGGCAAATAAAATAGCGACATTCACTGTGGAACATGGTCTGTTACGCACTGGACTGCCCGGAGTGATGTCGTTCATGGATTTTTTTGGCCCGCACCTGCTCGCCTACTTCATTGCCACGCTGCATTTTTTCGGGAGCCTCGCCGCAGTCCATGCGGTACTGACCGTCAGGACCGCCCAAGGCTCGATTGCCTGGGCGTTGTCGTTGATGTTCATGCCCTATCTCACGCTGATTCCCTACCTGATTTTCGGGCGCAGCACCTTCGATGCCTACATCCAGGCGCGTCGCCAGGCCAACCAGGAAATGCACCGGGCAATCGCCGAGCTGAACTGGCGCCCGTGGGTCGAGGAAGCGCTGGCCGCACGCAACTCCAGTGCCTACGCGTCCTTGCGCGCCATGCCCAAATTGGGCCGCATGCCGTGCCTGGCCAATAACCAGGTGCAGTTGCTGGTCAATGGCGATGCCACCTTCAGCGCCATCTTCGAGGCCATCGGCAACGCGAAAACCGCCGTGCTGTTCCAGTTCTTCATCATTCATGACGATGACCTCGGCCGCCAACTGCATCGGTTACTCACGGCAAAAGCGGCCGAAGGCGTGGACATCTACGTGCTTTACGACCGCATCGGCAGCCACGCCCTGCCCCATGGCTACGTGCAATCGCTGCGCGACGCCGGGGTGAAGGTCAAGGCCTTCGCCACTCGCAGCGGCTGGCTGAACCGCTTCCAGGTCAACTTTCGCAACCATCGCAAAATCGTGGTGGTGGACGGCATCACCGGGTTTGTCGGCGGGCACAATGTGGGCGATGAATACCTCGGCAAAAAGCCGCCGTTGTCACCGTGGCGCGATACCCACGTGCAGGTCACCGGCCCGGTGGTGGCATGCTTGCAGGAGTCGTTTGCCGAGGACTGGTTCTGGGCCGCGCGGGCATTGCCGCCGCTGATCCTGCCGGACGCTTATCCGGAAGACGGCGTGCTCTGCCAACTGCTCGCCAGCGGGCCGGCGGACCCGTATGAAACCTGCTCGCTGTTTTTCGTCGAGGCCATTCATGCCGCGACCCAGCGCGTGTGGATCACCAGCCCGTATTTCATCCCCGACGAAGCGGTGTTCGCCGCCCTGCGCCTGGCCGTCCTGCGCGGCGTGGATGTGCGCGTGCTGCTGCCCTCACGTCCCGACCACCGCATCGTGTACGCCGCGTCCAGCCTCTATGCCATCGAAGCGGTACGCGCCGGCGTGCGGGTGTTCCGCTACACCCCCGGGTTCCTGCATCAAAAAGTGGTGTTGGTGGACAGCGAAATCAGCGCCATCGGCAGTGCGAATATGGACAACCGTTCGTTCCGGCTGAATTTCGAAGTGATGTTGCTCACGGTCGACGAAGCCTTCGCCAAAGAGGTGGAGCAGATGCTGCTGGACGACTTCGCCCTGGCCCATGAAGTCAGCCAGGAAGAAAGCCGCGAGACCCGGCGCCTGCAACAGCTGGGCATGCGGGTGGCGCGCTTGATCTCACCCATCCTTTAAAATGTGGGAGGGGGCTTGCCCCCGATTACGGTGTGTCAGTCACAAGTTGGGTTACTGATACACCGCTATCGGGGGCAAGCCCCCTCCCACATTTAGTTCTTAGACGTTTTCGTAATCGTGATCAGCGGTAGATATCTTCCCGCGTCCACGGCAGTTCATGGCTGCCATCGGCATGGGGTTTCACCGCCAGGATCTGGTGCAGGTTGATCCAGCCCCGCGCAAACGCATAGGCGCAACCGGCCAGGTACAGGCGCCAGATACGCAAGGCGTGCTCCGGCACCCTCTTCGCCGCCGCTTCGAGGTTATCCTCCAGGCGCTCGCTCCAGTGGTCCAGCGTGCGGGCGTAGTGCAGGCGCAGACTTTCGACATCCACCACTTCCAACCCGACTTCGCTGATTTCGGCCGTCATCATCGCCAAGTGCGGCAGCTCGCCATTGGGGAAGACATAGCGCTCGATAAACTCCCCGGCACCACGGCCCACGGGACGACCGTCGGTATGCTTGGCGGTAATGCCATGGTTCATCACCAGGCCGCCTTCGCGCACGGCGCCGTGCAGAATCCGGCAGTATTGCGCCAGGTTGGCGTGGCCGACATGTTCAAACATGCCCACGCTCACCACCTTGTCGAAACGGCCATCCTGAGGCAGGTCGCGATAGTCGAGCAGTTGCAGGTCGACCTGCTCTTCAAGACCTTCGGCCCTGACCCGCTCTCTGGCCAGGGCCAGTTGTTCCTTGCTCAAGGTAATCCCGAACACCTTGACGCCGAATTCCCGCGCCGCAAACCGCGCCAGCCCGCCCCAGCCACAGCCTACATCGAGCAGGTATTCACCCGGCTGCAAGCGCAATTTGCGGCACAGGTGGCGAAATTTGTCTTGCTGGGCCTGGTCGATGGACTCGCTGCCGGTTTCGAAATAACCGCAGGAATACGCCATGTCCTGGTCCAGCCATAGCTGGTAGAACTCGTTGGACAGGTCGTAGTGGTAGGAGATGGCCGCCGCATCGGTTGCCTTGTCGTGGATCGAGCGCACCGGGCGAGGTCCGTCGTCGTCGTCGATCAAGGCGTGACTCAATTCATCACATACCCTGATCACCTCGGCAATGGAGCCTTCCAGGTCCAGCTTGCCCTCGACGAAGGCTTCGCCCAGTGAATCGAGCGTGGGATGGGTCAGCTGTGTGACGACCGTAGGGTCCTTCACCACAATGGTCACACTGGGCTCCGGGCCCAGGTTGAATTCATGGCCGTCCCAGAGTCGCAGACGCAGCGGTAGCTGAAGATTCTGTAAGGCCGGTGGAAGTTGCGCGAGCATGAGTAGTCCCCCCCTTGTTTCAGACGTCTGGAGTGAGGGTAGACCATCCCAAATAAAGTAGGAAGCTATCGATTAAATAACTGCCTGCCATGAAGCTCGACGTTCGAGCAACCCGTCCTGGATCCACTGTTTCAACCAAGTGGCCGCTTGCAGTGGCGCACCCTCTCCATAAGTGACTGCCAACTCGGTGCACAGTTCTGAAAAGTTCCAGCCGGTGGTCGTCATGCTTGCCAGGGCACGGGCCTCATCCGGTTCCAGGCTGCGGTACTGGCACAGGTTGCGGTGACGCCACACCAGGCACACCTGCGCCACGTCCAATGTCTGGCTGCCGGGAAAGTCCGATTCATCCTTGTTGGCCCGCCAGAGGGCCACCGTATTGAAACGGCACAGCACATGTTGCACTGAAGGTGCCAGCGATACGCGCAAGTGCGGCCAGTCCTCGGGCGTCAGTTGCGCCATATGGTCGAGGGTCAGCGGCTCGCCCGCAGGCGCGTCGAAGGCCAGGGTGAACGCCCATTCCAACTGCGCCAGTTCAGCCAGGGGAATACTTTGTTCGGCCACCAGATGCTCAAGAATAAACACTGCAAAGCGCTCACCCAGCCAACGCAGGCTGTAATGGGCCGACGGGTAGCGCCGAACATACGCCTGGCTCAACGCGGCAAACTCTTGATCACCCAGCCAGTAGCGGATGGCGGCGAAATCATGACGTAACACTTCCTGTAAGCGCGACAGGTAAGCGTTGTGATAAATCGCCAGGCCCGTGTCTACATCCAGCGTCGTGCCGCCGAGCAGGGTGGCAGAAAAGCCACTGGCGGCGGTGGACGTTTCAGACAACAGATGCGCCTCGAAGGCCAGTTGCCAATCGATCAGGCGCATAGCGCACCCTTGGCCAAAGCGGTGGCCCCCAGTTCCCGGGCCTTGCTCAATTCAGCCAGCAACGCCTCGAATGGCGGAAAATGATCGTCGCGTTCCAGCAGCGTCGACACCGGCCCCAGATGTTCCAGGGTGCGCTGATAGAGCGCCCACACCGGGTCGCACACCGGGTGATCATGGGTATCGACCACGTAGTCGCCGTAATCCACGTGCCCCGCCAGATGCAGCTGGCGAATGCTCTCAGGCGGCAGGTTGCGAATGAACTCCCAGGCATCGAACCCGTGGTTGCGCGAGCTGACGTAGACATTGTTCACGTCGAGCAGCAGTTGGCATCCGGTCAGGTGCGTCAACGCATTGAGAAACTGCCACTCGGTGAATTCATCCGTTTTGGAGCGTACGTAGCTGGAGACGTTTTCCAGCACCAATGGACGTTGCAACACGTCCTGCACCTGACGCACGCGACTGGCCACGTGGTACAGGCTTTCCTCGGTGTAAGGCAGGGGCAGCAGGTCATGCAACTGGTGGGCGCTGCCGCGGCTCCAGCACAGATGATCGGAAATCCACGCCGGCTGGATCCGCGCGGCAAGCTGCTGGATGTGCTTGAGGTAATCGATATCGATGGCGTGGGGGCCGCCAATCGACAGCGACACGCCATGCATCACCAAGGGATAGCGCTCCGCTATCGCGTCCAGGTAGTACAAGGCTTTGCCGCCCTGCACCAGGTAGTTCTCGGAGATCACTTCGAACCAATCCACCGCAGGGGATTGGGCCAGGATCTGTTCATAGTATTCGTTGCGTAAACCCAGGCCGTAACCCAGGGAGGGGAAAGAACTGGCCATCATGCGCTCCTGGACAGTGTCCGCAGCGGCGCAATGGCCGCTGCGGTTGCACTCGCGTGCCGGTTACTCGCCGACTTTGCCACCGGCCTTGTCGCACTCAGCCTTGGTCATGGCCTTGAAGCCGTGGCCCTTGCAGACCGCCTGGCCTTTGCAGGCGTTTTCAGCGGTTTTGCAGTCGTTCATGCCTTTGCAGGAGGTGACGCCGTAGCAATGAACCGGCGCGTCGGCGGCCTGTACCTGGGTGGCGACGCCGGCAAACAGGGAAGCGGCGGCGATCGCCAGGGCAGCACCGGAAACGGCGTTTTTGATATTCATTGTGTAGTCCTCAAGTGGTGGTGCCGGTCTGGACGGATTGCCCAGTCTCGACACACCACTAGAGTGAGGCGCCCTTTTCGCGTTACAGCCCTGTACAAAAATTTCCGAAACTATTCGTCAAGCTTCAACAACGGCTCCTGAAAGCGCAGCAAGCGCCCGGCGTTACCGAGTACCAGCAAGGTGCTGAGGTTATGCAGCACTGCGGCAATCATGGCCCCGGCGGCGCCCAGCCAGCCGAAGGCGGCGAACACCACGATGGCCAGCGTCCAGCCCAGGCCGATGATCACGTTGACCTGCAAGGTGCGTCGGCATTGGCGGCTCAAACGCACACAGGTACCGAGGCGGCGCAGGTCGCTGCCGATCAGCACCACATCGGCCGAGGCCAGCGCGATATCGGCACCGCCCGCGCCCATCGCTACGCCGACCACGCCGGCTTTCAGTGCAAGGGAGTCGTTGATCCCATCCCCCACCACCATCGGCCGGAAACCGCTGCCGATCTCTCCCAGCACACGGTTGAGTTTGTCTTCCGGTAACGCCTGGGCCTGGACCTCACTGATGCCCACACTTACGGCGAGGCTATCGGCCACGCTCTGGCGGTCGCCGGTAAGCAGCAGTTGGCGTCCCAGCCCCAGGTCGCGAAGTTCCTGCAGAGCCTGACGCGCTTCCGGTTTGACGCTATCGGCCAGCAGCAACCAGGCCAGGAATTGCCCGTCCAGTGCCAGCCCGGCAATCGGGCCGTCGTGATCAGGTACAGGGGTGGTGAGGATATTCAATTGCTCGAACAGTTCGGGACGGCCCAACGCCGCCTCGCCCTGTTCCGTGTGCGCAACCACGCCGAGCCCCTGGCGCTCGCGAATATCGCTCAGCGCCAGCAGCTGTTCCTGCGTCGCCAACCCCGCCAGCGCGCGACTGACCGGATGGCTGCTGGCCGAACCAAGGCTGGCTGCCAGGTTGAGCAACGCCTGGCGATCGGTCGAAGCGGTTTGGATGGACTGCAGGCGTAAAGTGCCGAAGGTCAGGGTGCCGGTCTTGTCGACGACCAGCGAAGTGAGGTCCGCCAGCTCTTCCAGAAACGCCGAGCTGCGAATCAGGATGCCATGGCGTGCAGCGACCGCGATCCCGGCAATCGCGGTCGCCGGCGCTGACAACACCAATGCACAGGGACACGCCGCCACCAGCACGGCCAGCATCGCCTGAGCATCGTGGGTTACAAACCAGGTGACTGCCGCCAGCAACAGTACCAACACCATGTAGCTACCGGCATAGCGCTCCAGCAACCGCGTGATCGGTGGTTTGGCCCGCTCGGCGTTCTGCATCAGCGCGATGACTTTGCCCAGGGTCGACTCACTGCCCGTGCGCGTCACTTCAAGGCGCAGCAGGCCGTCGAGATTGATCGCCCCGCCGAACACCTGTACGCCCACACTGGCCTCCAGAGGCACCGACTCCCCGGTAATCGGCGCGGTGTCCAGGCTGGCCTGGCCCGACAGCACCACGCCATCGGCCGGCACGCGGTCGCCGGCGCGCACTTCGACCACATCACCGCTGTTCAGGGTGCCGTTATCCACTTCCACTATGCTGCCGTCAGCCTGCACCCGGCGTGCGTGGCTGCGGGTGAGCTTGCCCAGCGCATGGATCGCTTCCTGGGAACCGATCACGCTGCGCTCTTCGAGTACATGCCCGAAAATCATGATGATCGGCAGCAAGGCAGCGGTCAGCAGATCGCCCGTGGCCCAGGCGCCCATCATCGCCAGCGCGATCAATTGGTCGGTGATGCCATGCAGGCTCGGGTAGCGCAGGCTGTACCAGGCCGAACGCATGACCGGCACGGCCACCAGCAGCGAGGCAACACCGAGCAACAGTTGGCTGACCCCGCTCTGGTCCGCCGCCAGCCAGCGCCATACCAGGCCCAACAGCAATAAACCCAGGGCCAGCATGGCCAGGGTCAATTGCCGGGCGGCGCTGCGCTGTTCAGTCGTGGTCAGCATGGATGCGCTCATTGCTCGGCTCCCTGGAGGATCAAACGGGCGTCGTCTTTGGGATCGACCGTGGTCACCGAGCCGGCCTGGCCGAGAATCTTCGGCAAGCGTTCACGGTACAGGCGCAGCAACAAGCCCGGGTCTTTCACTTGCGCCAGGCCGGCGACGGTGGCGGTCTGCGCCTGGGCATTGGCCAGACGTTCACTGGCCTGGGCATGGGCGACCTGCACCTGGCGATCAGCCTCCTGGTTGGCGGTCTGGGTGAGCTTTTGCGCATCGGTGTGCGCGTTGGCCACCGCTTTGTCGGCTTGCTGGCTGGCCGTGAGTACCGCGTTGAACGCGTTCACCGCCGGGCCCGGCAGGCTCGATTGCACATCGACCCGGGTCACTTCGATCCCCAACCCCAGGCCGCTGGCGGTCAACTGCGCCAGACGCTGATTGATACCTTGCACCAAATCACCGCGCAGCCGTTCGCGGCGCTCGGCGGCGCCGTTGTCAGTGCCGAACAATTCAGGGCGCGCCACTAAGATAGTGTCCAGGTCCCGCGCCGCCGCCAGGGCAACCGCGCTGCGCGTCACCAGGCGGTCCAGCGCGGGCAGCACATGCTCGCCCTGCAATACAAAGGCATAGGGTTCGGTGACCTTGTAGAAGGCTCGCACATCCAGTTGCACGATCCCGGCATCACCGGTCAGCAGATAGCCGGAGCCGGCCAGCGTATCGCTCAAGGGTGTGGCGAAACTGGCCACGCGGTCCGCCTGCACCGCCGCATCCGAACGCAACAGGTTCTCCACCCGACGCTCGATCACCCGGTCCGCCGCCGGCAGCAACACCACCTGCTCGAACGGTTGCGGCCATGCCAGCAGCAGCCCGGCGTTCTGAATGCGGTCGAGGGCGCCGAAGTGCAGCACCATGGCGCGGTTCTGCGGGTCGATCTGGCGCACATTGGAAAACGCCCAGGCCAACGCCGCCAATACGGTGACTGCGTACAGCGCCAGGAACGTCAGGCGCCCGGCCTGGATCCAGGGGCTGTCCGGGCTGTCACGCTCACTCATGGCTGAACATCCTTCGGTCCATCCACCAGCGCGCGGAACGGCGCGGCATCGGTACGCAGAATGATCCTGGTGCTTGGCGTCACCACGGTACCCAGGGTATCCAGCGAGCGCAGCAGGTTGTACAGCTGCGGGTTGCCCGCGTAGGCACGTCCGTAGATCTGCGCCGCCTCGACCCGCGATTGCGCTTCGATATCAGCGGCCTTGACCGTGGCCTCGGCTTGCACGATCCGCGCATCACGCTCGGCCGCCGAGCGGATCTGCGCCGCCTCGCGCTTGCCCACGGCAGTGCGCTCGGTGGCGATGGTTTCACGTTCGGCGCGCATGCGGTCGACCGTGGCGGTGAGCGTCACCGACGGCAAGGTCAGCCGTTCGATACCGACCTGGGCCACGCGGACGCCATAGGTGGCGAGCAATTGTTGATCGATCTGCCGGCGCAGTTGGGCTTCGAATTCGGCGATGCGTACCTGGCTGGCATCGGTGTTGATCAGGCTGGACAGGTCAAAACTGGCCGCCGTGGTCTCCAGCGCCGAGCCGACGAAGGTACGGATCTGCCGCGCCGCTTCGTCCGGCTGGTTCTGCACCGCACGCATGAAGCGCTGCACATTGTCGGTATCGCCCTGCACCTGCCACGCCACGTAGGCTTGCACGATGATGCGCAAGCCATCGCGAGTGCCCACATCCTGCAACCCGCTGGAGGTGGTACGCAGGCGCAGGTCCACCGGAATCGCCGCTTCAAACGGCGCCGGCCAGCGCCAGCCCAGGCCCGGCTGCAGCAGCACCCGCACCGGGTTGCCGAACCGGGTAATCACCGTGGCCTCGCCGGAACGCACCTGCACCAGGCTCGCCGCCGCGATAGCGAACAGCACAAGCACTGCCGCCCAGGCCATGCGTCGCCAGGGAAAAGGCCCGGCCGCCTGTTCATCGCCGTGATGGTGATGGTGGTGATGGCCGTGATGATGACCGTGATCGTGGGAATGAGCGCTCAACAGACAGACTCCTTATTGAACGGCTTTACGCGGCACCGAGGGATCGGCCGGCAAGGTAAAAGAACGCAGATCGATCGTCGGCGCGCTGTCGGCGCCCAGGCGATGATCCAGAATAAGCAGTTTGGCATGGGCCAGGCCCTGGCTGAGCTGGCCCAGGTACTGCTCCAGCACGAAGGCTCGGCCCGCCGTGGCATAGGCCTTTTGTTCGGCAACAAAGCGCAGGTTCGCCGCCTGGGCACCTGCATTCACTTCGCGGGCGGTGGCCTGGGCCTGGTCGCGGGCCGTGCTGGCCTGCAGCAACGCCTGGTTGGTCTGCTCGCTGGCCGCGCCGCGCTCGCGCGCGATCAATGCCTGCGCGCCGATCTGCGCGGCTTGCACGCCGTGGTAGGCGTTGGCGGCGCCGGCCGGTGGGTGGATCGCTTCAACGACGGTGGCGAGAATTTCCACGCCACTGTCGAGTGCGTTCAGGTCCGCTTGCACGCTGCGACCGATCTCGTCGGCCAGGCTGGTGCGTTGTTCGCCGAGCAATTCGTCGAGGGTGCGCGAGGCGAACTCATGCACCAGAATACGGCTGGCGGTGCTGCGAATCAGGGTCGGGACATCGGCGCTGTGATAGGTGGCGGCCAGCGCCGCCTGGTCCGTCAGGCCGATGCGATAGACGAACCGCACGTCCATATTGACGATCTGGAAGCTCTGCTTGTCGCCGCTGCTGCTGGCGATGACCTGGGATTTATCATTCACATGGCTGGCGTCCCACAGGCGGTTAGCGATCAGCGGCGCCGGACCTTCGGCGCTGGCCAACTCGGGTGCGGCCGTTTCGCTGACGCTGGTCGCCAACTCATGCACCACGCCGTTCTCTACGTTCAACACGCGGCCCAGCGGCCAGGGCAACCCGGCGTGCAGGCCCGGGCCGAACACCTCTACCGGTTTGCCGAAACGCTCATAGATTCCACGGCCCTGCAAAGGCACTTCATGCACGCCCGTCAGCGCCCAGCCTACCGCGAGCACCACCAGCAGCACCGGCAGGAACGCGCGACGCATGTAGGTAAACGCCCAAATCTGGCGCAGGTCGATGCCGAAGCGGTTATGCAGTTCATGCTGCAACGCCAGCAAGGGTTGCGGTGGCCAGCGCAGCAGGCCGGCGACAAAGCTCTGCGCGATCAGGCGCGGTTCGAGGCGCGGCTGGCGCGGGCTGAACAGCGACAGCACGCCGCGCAGCAGGAACTCCAGCGCCACCAGCGCGGGCAGCAGGCCGATCAGCACTGCCAGGCGCAACGGCCACACCGACTCGGCACCGGCGAACAGCAGGCAAATCGAGCTGACCAACAGGCAACCGATCGCCACGCGGCACAGCTGCGCCAGGGCTGAGGCTTCAGGCCATTGCGCAGGTGTTTGCTGGGCCAGGCGCCGCTCGAACACCAGCACACCGAACGCCAGCGCCAACCCCAGCGCCGCGCCGATACTGGCGGACTGACCGACGGCTGCGGCGGGTAGCGTCAGGTTCCAGAATTCGATGATGCTGATCAGCGCCAACAATGACCAACCGCACAACCACAACACCGGCGCGCCAATCTGATCGCTGACGCGCTCAACCAGGCGAGCGTAGCGGCCGGTTTCTGTAACCGGCGCATCAACCGCCGGCTCTTCCAGCGCCTGGGCCCGCCAATCGGCGACCCACCACGCCGACTGCAGCCCGGCGACCAGCACCAACAGCGCCGATGAGCAATTGATCAGCACCACCGGCCAGATCGATACCGGTGCAAACAGCGCGACAAACAGCGCCAATACCCAACCGGTAACGGCCACGGCCGTCAGGCTGATGCCGGCTTGCCTCAATCGACGGGCATGGAACACCCCTTGCTGAAAGCGCGGCAGGCCTTCAACCGAAGCGCCGTCAGCTTCTAGATCCACTTGCATCCACTCAACGCCCGCTTGTACATAATTCGTTACGATATAACACAGGGCGTGAAATTTTTGTTCGCTTTTGGCCACGCCGACGATCTTGTGGGAGGGGGCTTGCCCCCGATGGCCATGGGTCTGTTGAAACAGGTGTTGGCTGACACACCGCTATTGGGGGCAAGCCCCCTCCCACATTTGAATCTGCGCTTTCTCGAGACCGTGACTAACCCCCCATAAACACGCGACATCACTGGTGCACGCTGCAATTAATCGGCACACTCCAGAACAGCTTTTCGCGGGTCCACGGACAAGGAAGCATCCCCCCTCATGATCTCCATCTATCAGCTCAAGCCGCGCTTTCAAAACCTGCTGCGCCCCCTCGTGCAACGCCTCTATGACAACGGCACCACCGCCAACCAGATCACCGTGCTGGCCGGTGTCATTTCCGTACTGGTGGGCCTGCTGATCGCCAGCTTCGCCCAGCACCTCTGGCTGTTTGCGCTGATCCCGCTGTGGATGATCGTGCGCATGGCCCTCAACGCCATCGACGGCATGCTCGCGCGGGAATTCGGCCAGCAGTCACGTCTGGGCGCCTACCTCAATGAACTGTGCGATGTGATCGCCGACAGCGCATTGATTCTGCCGTTTGCGCTGATCCCCGGCGTGAGCCTGGCGCCTGTGCTGCTGGTGACGTTGCTCGCGGTATTCAGCGAATACGCCGGCGTATTGGGGCCGATGGTGGGCGCATCGCGCCGCTATGACGGGCCGATGGGCAAGAGTGACCGGGCGTTCGTACTCGGCGTGCTGGCCACTGGCGTGGCGCTGGGCTGGCTCGGCGCCGGCTGGGTCGACACGGTGATGTGGCTGGTCGCCGCCCTGCTGGCCTACACCCTGGTCAACCGGGTGCGCCACGGCCTCAAGGAACAATCAGCAACCTCACCGATTGCATAAGGATTTTTGCGATGCGCGAACAGCAACAGCACACCTTCAGCACCCATGATGGCGTCGAGCTTTTTTACCGGCACTGGCCGGCTACGGCAGACGCCGGGCCGCGCAAGGCCATTGTGTTGTTCCATCGCGGTCATGAGCACTCAGGTCGAATCGCGCACCTGGTGGACGAACTCGGCCTGCCCGACTTTGACTTCTTCGCCTGGGACGCCCGTGGCCACGGCCAATCCCCCGGCGAGCGCGGTGACAGCCCCAGCTTTGCCACCAGCGCCCGCGACGTACAAACCTTCTGCGACCACATAGGCGCCGCCTACGGTATCGACGAGGAAAACCTCGCCGTTGTCGCCCAAAGCGTCGGCGCGGTGATCGCGGCCACCTGGGTGCATGACTACGCACCGAAGATCCGCGCCCTGGTACTCGCCTCCCCTGCCTTCAAGGTCAAGCTGTACGTGCCTTTCGCCCGCCCGGGCCTGGCACTGATGCGCAAGTTTCGCGGCAACTTTTTCGTCAACAGCTACGTCAAGGCCAAGTTCCTCAGCCATGACCCGCAGCGCGTGGCGTCCTACGACAGCGATCCACTGATCACCAAGGCCATTTCGGTGAACGTGCTGCTGGGCCTGTACGAAGCGGCCGACCGGGTTGTAGCCGATGCCCAGGCCATTCAAGTGCCGACCCAATTGCTGATCTCCGGCTCCGACTTCGTGGTGCACCGCAAACCCCAGCAGCAGTTTTTCGAGCGTCTGGGCAGCCTGAAAAAAGAGCTGCATGTGCTGCCCGGTTTCTTCCACGACACCCTCGGTGAACGTGACCGCGCCACGGCCGTCAACAGCGCCAGGCGCTTTATCCTGCAAAACTTCACGCAACCGCTGGACCGCGCCAGCCTGCTGGACGCCGACAAACTGGGCGCCACCTGCGCCGAATCCGAAGCCCTCGCCGCACCGCTGCCGCGCAATTCCCTGCGCGATCTGTACTGGCGCATGACACGCGCCAGCATGGGCCTGGGCAAGAACCTGTCCGACGGGGTGAAACTGGGCTTCGACACCGGCTTCGATTCCGGCAGTACCCTGGATTACGTGTACCGCAACACGCCCACCGGCAAAGGCGCGCTGGGGCGGATGATCGACACCAACTACCTGAACTCCATCGGCTGGCGCGGTATTCGTCAACGCAAGCTGAATGTCGAAGAACTGTTGCGCCTGGCCATGGCCCGGTTGCGCGCGGACAAGCGCGATGTGCGTATCGTCGATATCGCCGCCGGCCACGGGCGTTACATCCTGGAAGCGTTGCAGGGTGTAGCGCCGCTGCCGGAATCGATCCTGCTGCGCGACTACAGCGACATCAACGTGCGCGACGGCAGTGCGCTGATCCGTGAAAAAGGCCTGGGAGACATAGCCCAGTTCATCAAAGGCGATGCGTTTGACCGGGCGAGCCTGGCGGCGCTGGAGCCCAAGCCGACGTTGGCGGTGGTGTCCGGGCTATATGAGTTGTTTGCCGATAACGCGATGGTCGGCGGTTCGTTGGCGGGCCTCGCCGAAGCGGTGGAGCCCGGCGGTTATCTGGTCTACACCGGCCAACCGTGGCACCCGCAGTTGGAACTGATCGCCCGCGCCTTGACCAGCCACCGCCAGGGCCAGGCCTGGGTGATGCGTCGGCGCAGCCAGGCGGAAATGGATCAACTGGTGGAGGCTGCGGGCTTTCGCAAGATCACTCAGCGTGTGGATGAATGGGGCATTTTCACCGTGTCCCTGGCGCAGAAGATCTGAGCATGCGCGAACCTGGCTTATTCAAACCAGCGCTTCTCTGGCTGCTGCTGTTGGCACCGCTGTTTTTCAGCACCTACGGCCTCGCCACCTGGGTCACCACCCAGCGCAGCGATGTGGGCACGCTGGTGTTCGGCTGGGAAACCCACATGCCGTTCTGGGCCTGGACCATCGTGCCTTATTGGTCCATCGACCTGCTCTACGGTTTCTCCCTGTTGCTGCCGAGCACCCGCCACGAACTCAGGCAACATGCCCTGCGCCTGCTGACGGCCCAGGTGATTGCCGTCAGTTGCTTCCTGATCTGGCCGCTGCGCTTCACCTTCGAACGACCGGAACTGGATGGTGTGTTCGGCTGGTTGTTTGCGGTGCTGGCGGGCTTCGACAAACCCTTCAACCAGGCACCTTCACTGCATATCGCGCTGTTGGTGATCCTGTGGGTGATGTACCAGCGGCATACCCAGGGTTTCTGGCGCTGGGCAGTGCACGGCTGGTTTGCACTGATCGGCATTTCCGTGCTGACTACTTATCAACATCACTTTATCGACTTACCCACAGGCGCCCTCGCTGGCTGTTTGTGCGTGTGGCTATGGCCGCAGGAACATCCCAGCCCGCTGCTCAATGCCCGACTGACGCGCGACTCTAAACGCGGTTGGCTGGGTGCGCGCTACGCCCTTGGCGCGCTGGCGCTGATGCTGCTCGCGCTGGCCTTGGGCGGTTGGGGGCTATGGCTGCTGTGGCCGGCAGTATCGCTGGGTTTGGTCGCGACCAACTACTGGCTGCTGGGTGCCGAGGGCTTTCAGAAACGCAGCGATGGCCAGCTGACCCCAGCCGCGCGTTGGCTGTATGCGCCTTACCTGGCGGCCGCCTGGATCAATTCGCGGCTGTGGACACGTGGCCATCCACAGCCTGAACCGATTGTGGATAACGTCTGGCTGGGGCGGATTCCAGCGGCCGGCGAGCAACAGCCATTCAAGGCCATCGTCGATCTCTGCGCCGAGCTGCCAATTGATCCACAGGGCCGCCGTTATCAATGCATCCCGGTTCTGGACTTGATTGCGCCAACCTCCGCCGAATGCCTGCAAGCCGCCCAGGCCATCGAACGCTTGCGCTCGGACGGGCCGCTGCTGGTGTGCTGCGCCCTGGGCTACTCGCGCAGCGCAACGGCCATCGCTGCCTGGCTGTTGCACAGCGGGCGCGCGGCGACGATCGATCAGGCGCTGGCTATTATTCGTACAGCACGCACCCGTGTGGTTCTGCATCCTGCACATCGCTTGGCTTTGGAGGGTTTGCCCCATGCCCGCTGACATGGAACTGCACGTAGTTGCCGGCCTGCTGCGGCGTGGCCGTTCGCTGGACCAGTTATCCACAGGGTTGACAGTGATCGGTGTGCTGTTCGGCCTGGCCCAGTTGCTGATGGCGAGCGTTTCGACGATCTGCCTGCTGCTGGCCTTGTGGATGATCATCCTGGGGCTTCTACAGAAATACTGGGCGCTGCGCGTCGCGTTCGACGCCGATTTGTTCGCCCTGCTGGCCCGCGACACCCAGCGCACCGCCGACCTTGACCAAGCCCTGCAAACCCTTGGCCTGCAATCGGCCGAGCGCGCCGGCAGGCCCTGGACCGAGCGCCGTCGTGGTGCACTCAAATTGCTGCGCAAACAGGTCTGGCTGCTTGGCGCGCAAGTGCTGCTGACCCTGGGCGTAATACTTGCCAGCCCTTGGCTACCTTTCGCCGGATAAGGAGTTCCCATGTTCGAACCCGTGGTCGCCACACTGATTACCTCCATGGCCCGCACCGTCACGGGCGCTCGCAGCCTGTGGCTGGGTTGCGCGCCGGTGCCGGTGCAACGCATTTATTTCGCCAATCACAGCAGCCACGGCGACTTCGTGCTGGTATGGGCGTCGCTGCCGCAGAACCTGCGCAAATTCACCCGCCCTGTGGCCGGCAGCGACTACTGGAATAAAAGCGCGCTGCGCCGCTACATCATCAACCGCGTGTTCAACGGCGTACTGATCGATCGCGAGCGCAAGGACCCTGTGGATAACCCGCTGCAGCCAATGCTCGCAGCCCTGGAAGGCGGCGACTCGCTGATCATCTTTCCTGAAGGTACGCGCAATCTGGAAGACGGCCTGCTGCCGTTCAAAAGCGGCTTGTATCACTTGGCAAACAGTTACCCACAGGCCGAATTGATCCCGGTGTGGATAGCCAACCTCAACCGCGTGATGCCCAAGGGGCGTGTTCTGCCATTGCCGCTGTTATGCACAACCAGCTTCGGCGCGCCTCTGCAATTGGAAGAAGGCGAAGACAAAACCGCGTTCCTTGCCCGCACTCGCGACGCCCTGCTCGCCCTCGCCCCGGAGCACTCCTGAGATGGATAGCCAAACCCTGATGTTATTCGGCGGGATCGGCGCGATCCTGGTCACCGCCTCGCTGATCGGCCTGATCCTCAAGCTGCGCACCCGTGGCAACCCCAATGCGGTGATCGACAACCTCAACGCGCGCATCAACGCCTGGTGGGTGATGGTGGTCGTGATCGGTATTGCCTTCTGGCTCGGCACCGGCGCGGTGATCCTGCTGTTCTACGCGGTGTCGTTCTACGCCCTGCGCGAATTCCTTACCCTCACGCCGACCCGGCGCAGCGACTACCCGGCGCTGGTAGCGGCGTTCTACCTGGCCCTGCCGCTGCAGTACGTGCTGATCTATGCCGATTGGTACGGACTGTTCTCGATCTTCATCCCGGTCTACGTGTTCCTGCTGCTGCCGATCCTCGCCTCCCTGGGCGGCGACAGTACCCACTTCCTGGAGCGCGCATCGAAGGTGCAATGGGGCCTGATGATCGCAGTGTTCTGCGTGTCGTTCGTCCCGGCGCTGCTGACGCTGGACATCCCCGGTTATGAAGGCCGTAACCTGCTGCTGATCGCCTACCTGGTGATCGTGGTGCAACTGTCCGACGTGCTGCAGTACGTGTGCGGCAAGCTGTTCGGCAAACACAAGATCGCGCCCAACCTCTCGCCGTCGAAAACCGTGGAAGGTTTTGTCGGCGGCATCCTGCTGTCATCCCTGATCGGTGCGGCGCTGTGGTGGGCCACACCGTTCAATCCCTGGCAGTCATTCCTGATCGCGCTGCTGATCAACCTGCTGGGCTTTGCCGGTGGGATTGTGATGTCGGCGATCAAGCGCGATCGCGGGGTGAAGGACTGGGGACACATGATCGAAGGGCACGGCGGCATGCTGGATAGGCTGGACTCGGTATGCTTTGCAGCGCCGATTTTCTTCCACCTCGTACGCTACTGGTGGACCTGAGCCATCCCCTTTCTCAAAACAATGAAGATCAAACTGTGGGAGGGGGCTTGCCCTAATGCCAGTTCAGTTAAGGCTTTTTGTAGGAGCGAGGGGGGCGCCTAGCTCTTGCTCGCGAAAAACTCACACGCCTTAGGTTGCATCGACAAGAACATGGATGAACCGCTCATGGGATTTCTTTCACAGCTGTATCGTTACGGCCAGCGTGAGCAGCGCAGTTAACGTGAGGCCTACCTCATGGAGGATTGCATACGGTGGGTTTGTGCCGATTTGGAGGTGGATCAGTCTTGCGTCGGCACATGGGGCAATTCGGCATCGGCCTCAACATATGGACTGACTACTGTTCATCTGTGCCTAGACGTGAACCACAGGGTGGTTACAGGGGTGTCGGATCGCCCCGCGCTCCTGATGAACGTCAGATGGCCCTGTGTCAGGTAACAGCGTCCTGCCCCGTCGAACGCATGCAATCGAAAGCGGAGAATCCGCCTAGCAGCGGGATTCTCCGTTTCTGACCCTTCACTTTTGCGGCTTCGGACGATTCCGTACGTTCTTGGGGCATTGGCCCTTGGGCTCTCTTTGCGTATCCATCGCGGCCTTGAAGATACTGAGCTCCTTTTTGTTGGTGGGGTTTGGGGGGGCTTACCCTTTTTCAGGTCAATTATAGTAGTCATGGCAGAGCAGGTTGATGTGCTCATCAGCCAAGGCAAAATATAGATAATCGGTAATCTCCTACACGCCAGAAATGAAATGTCTTACATTTGATCTTGATTTTTTAATTTTACTTATTTTTCTTTTGGGCTAGCCTTTTCAACGTCACTTAGAAAAGTGACACTCACTCAAAATTAGGAGTAATACCTATGAAATCTATTTCTTTGGAATCGAAAAAAATCGCTAACTTGGCTTGCCTCGCAGCGGCCAAATCCCGCTGATTGCTGAGCTGAGTAGTTGATGAGCTGGGGAGTGCCGGCTACCCAGTCTCATCATTAACCTAGCGCAGAGTTAAAAAATGCTAATAAATCCGAATGTTTTCATGCTGGCTCGCACACCGTTCATCGTCATTTGGGATTACAAAAATCACACTCAGTTTGAACTTGACTTAGCTTATTCCACTCGTTTTATACAGCTTGTTGAAGATCCTTCTAGATTCGATAGTACAAGCGAAATGGATTCGGCATTTCTCGCCGCCGGACTGTTACTGACAGATATATCCCCGCAGAATGAATGGGGGTGGGACGATCTTTCGAAAATTTTTCATATTGGGACTAAAAATCTCCCCTTCGAACAACTACCGAACGATATTCACGAGTGGGCTTCTCTATACTTAGATCACTGTGAACAAGTCCTTGATACCCCTGCACCGATAGACCGTTTTGCCAAGCACTCCCATGAGGGGTTGATCTCGCTACCGGCTCCCAATTCGGAAAAGCAAACTAGCCCCCTTACAACCACTCTGCTCGACCGAAAAACGTCGCGTTCGTTTTCAGACCAGGCCGTTACTCTGGACGACTTAAGCTCACTGCTCTACCTGTCCTTAGGTTACCTCAAAGAGCGCGAAGCCGGAGCCGACGACACAATTCCTGAAACACTCAGGGCGAGACGCAGCAGCCCTTCCGGTGGCGGGCTGAATGCATGCGAAGGCTACGTCTATGCTGCCAGGATATTGGGGCTGGAGCCCGGTATCTATTACTACCACCCAGACCTTCATGCTTTAAGGCAAGTTCACTCGCTTCCCAACGAGCCTTTGGGATTACTGCTCGCCGGACAACACTTTATCAACGAACTTCCTATGGGACTGTTCATAACGTCACGTTTTGACAAATTATGGTGGAAATACGAGCACTCGCGTGCCTACCGCATGGCTTACGTCGAAGCCGGACATATCTCTCAAACCTTTCAGCTCGTTGCAACTGCGCTAGGGTTGGCTACCTGGTTGACTGGCGCGTTGAGTGATGAGCGAGTAGAGCTGTTATTAGGTTTGGAAGAGTCCGCAGAACAACCGCTGTTCTTCGTAGGCGGCGGTTATGGCGATGGGCAGGTGCAATGCAAGGAACTCAGGGCCTTGATAGAGAGTCGAGAGCGAGGGTAATAATGTCAGTTACAAATACATTCGTCTTTGCATCTAACGAGATCCGCCAATATACACTGGGTGATTGGGACAACCGTTCGGCCGTGCGCAGTAAGAATAGTACCTTCTTGCTTCCAGCTGATGCGGAGATTCTTCTGCAATTACAGACCAGGAAATGGTTTCCTCCAGCCTTTATTCCATATTTCAACGACAACACTATCCAGAAGTCCGGTGAGCATATCCAGCATCGATTGGCTGCGAATCATCTAGTCTACTTTCTCCGATATACGACGATCCTGGAGCATAAGATCGTTAACCGCTCGGTTGAGACCCTGATTCATGAAGAGCTGGGAATTGATTTGCCTCAAGCGATGAAACTTACGGCCTTGCAGCTTTACACTGACGAGGGTTATCACGCCCTTTTCTCCTTTAAGATCGCGGAACAGGTGGCGCATTTTTATGACATGCCAACCTGGGAGGATCCACCTAAACGTATCACTCTGCTACTCGAGTTGATGGACGCGACTTTGGACGAAGATCGTCCACTGGCTTGGTTTTTTTTCGGCTTTGTCTCTGAAACTATCATCGCCAAGGAGTTATTGAGCATAACCGGTGACACGCTAATCTCTACGGTATATCAGATGTTTCGAGAGCATCTGGAAGATGAAGCCCGACATAGTCGCTATTTTTCCGAAGTGTTCCATTACCTATGGCCGAAGTTATCCCCTGCCCAGCAAGAACACTCCGCGAGCCTATTGATTAAAATTATTTTTATCTTTGCTGAAGTGGACGAGCCTTGGTTGAGCGCTAGCCTGACGAGCGTCGGCATCCCTTTGTTCGAAGCCACCAGGATAGTCCAAGCACTACAGGCGCTGGATGTACGCACACGGCGAGCGCGCTCTATTGCCATGGGCACGCTTCAAGCGATGACGCGCGCCGGTTTCTTTGAGTTGCAAGCTCATCGGGAATTATTCAGCCAATCAGGACTCATTGATGCTTGAAATAAAGGATCACTCCGTTGTCAAGGCCAGGAAAGTCGGTGCCACCGTACTACTGATGGCAATGGTCATGCTGGGCGTGTTTCCGGTGGACGTGCTTCTGCCTTCGTTTCCTTCGTTATCGCAGCACTTCAGCACCACAACGTCCGAGATCGCCTTGTCGATCAGCTTCTTTGCCATCGGTATCTCGTTATCTCAGTTACTGATTGGCCCTTTGTCGGACATACTCGGCCGTAAAACGTTGTTACTTGCTGGCATGGCAGTATCCATGGCTGGCGCCTTGGGTTGCGTATGGGCCACGAACTATGGGTATTTTTTGCTATTCCGTGTGATCCAGGCAGTAGGGTGTGGCTGTTTCGTACTGTCCCAGGCATTGGTTCAGGATCTATTTATCGGCAAAGAGCGAGATCGTTTACGAATTCTCATGGTAACGGCCAGTGGAATCTTCATTTCGGTCTCCCCCCTGGCCGGAAGCTTGTTGCAGGAGCTGATGGATTGGCAAGGTAGTTTCTATGTCTTCGCAGTGATTGCCGCTTTGGTATTCGTGAAGGCTCTGGTATCGCTGGAAAACCTGCCTATCAATAACACGGGGCCGCGTATCAGTATCTTGAGAGCCTACCGGCGAATCTGCAGTAACTTCAGTTTCGTGGCCTACTGGCTAATCGCTGCAATTGTTTTTGCTTGCCATTTCTCATTCATCGTCATATCGCCCCTAATATTCATGGAGCAGTTGCAACTAAGCAGCTATGAGTTTTCTCAGACGCTGTTATTGTACGGAGCAGCCTATGTGACTGGCGGTGTCCTTGCAGGCGTAATGAATAAGCATCTGGAGGCGGGTACACAAATTGTTATAGGACTATTACTGATTTTCGTTGCGGGGTTAGTGATGCTTCTATTACGGAGCCAATTTGGCCTGTCCGTCTTCACCATGCTGGTCCCAATGATTATCTGTACAGCAGGCACTACCATAACGCGGCCTGCAGCCACGTCCAAAGCTATGGAGCTATTCCCGGATAACGCTGGTGCCTCGGCCTCGGCAGGCAATACTCTAATTTTTATCTCAGGCGGATTGATCAGTGCCCTAGTCAACCTCAGCACCAACAACTTGCAAATTACCCTGGCACTGAGTTTCATCGTCTTAAGCGGCATAGGTCTGCTGTTAAACCAACACATAAATCGCCACGCTAAGGTGTCGAGTTTGGCATGATTCTGATTTGCAGCGCCCCAGGGTAAGCATCCCCGTCAAAGTGCGGCCGAGCTTCGCGACAAGAAGCTTACGGCTGGCATTTGTCCGTGGTCCTAAACCGCCCTTGGTCATATGCTGATAGCCTGGGCCCGTGGCAATTAAATTCAAGCCGCTGTAAATAGAGGCCGCAATGCTACCAGTTCTTTTTTCTAAAGTTGGAACAAATAGTTACTTCCCCTCTTCAGGACGTTGATGTTTGATTGGTCGCCACTGATACCGTCGGGCAGGTTGCGCTCTTCGCTACCGGCGATCCTCGGGCTATTCCTGAATCCGAAACTCCCTCATCTGGTTCTCACCAGCACTGCAGCGGACTCGACCCGCAACTACTTATTAACCACAATTTTTCTATCGGCTTCAACAGCGACTCTTTCTATCGCCCCACATGCGTCATCTCCTAGCCTTTTCAATAGACCAGAAACTGCAGGGGCCTGAAAGGCAGCTAAACGAATATGGGATTGGGTTGGCGGTCTTTCGGCGCGACTCTTGCTCTTACGATAGACGACTTCGCTGGGCGATTACTGCTCAATCCAATTTGCTATATGGGCTGCAACAAGCTCATGGTGTTCATATACAAAAAAGTGAGCGCCGGGCACTGAAGTAAATTTCAGTTTCGCAAAGCTATTGCTGGCAAGTCGCGATTGTGCGGGCGGAATGACGCGATCGTCTACAGCGTAAATATAGCTACGCTGCAAAACCACCAAAAGAATAACCTACCAAAATTGGATCGACGATGGCTCTCGACGATATAAATTGCTCCAGCGTTTGGCAGAACGCCTTGAGGGCGTTTAGTTTATAAGCATCAGCACATAGAGAGTCGATACAAAATACCCGGTAGGACGAAAGAGACTGAGCGAGCGGGGCCAGACTCCATGCATTGAGCATGTAGCCGGTCAGCATTATCACAGTCCTATCTCCCCGCGGATTTATCTCTAAGACTCTCATGCAATAGTATCGTCCAAGGCGACTTGAACACTGCTGGAAAACACCTGCAAGAGTTCACGCAGGGTACCCGACGAGTAGTAAGCGTGCCGATCAACGTCCTGACTCTTCAGATGCAGGACCTTCAGGGCGTCAACCAGAATATGTGTCTTGCTCAGAGAGTCGAGCCCGAGGTCAATTTCCAGATGGGCATCAATATCGCTCCAGTCCACTGGCTGGAGACTGTATTTGTTGATAAATCCGAGCACCGGGGCAACCCGTTGCGGTGATGGTAGACCAGTCGTTGGACTGCATTGTTTCAGCAGACGTGGGCGCATAGCGTCGTAGGAGCGCGCTTGCTGGCGAGGGCGTAAGATTGTTGCCAGGTGGCGTTCTCATATTTTTCGCGAGCAAGCTCGCTCCTACAGTGAATGCGGTGCAGCCTAGCCCTGAACTACGGGCTCTTTAAGCAGTGATCTCGAAGTAGCTAGACTCTCCGCCTCCTGTCGCACCCGATAGCCAGCCCCAGACGAAACTCAACGTCGTGCGCCCGGCGTGATCCACGCCTACCGTGCCACGTGACCAGCCAGCAAGCAGTTCCCCTTCCAGGGTCAGGCACTGATACAGCAGCTCGATGGTGTCTGGACCGGTGACTCGTCCCACTTGAGTGCCGAGGCGAATCCGGCCCCCCTGATAAGTGCTCGAAATCGCGTCACCTTCGACCAAGTAGTGAAACACGGTGCCGGTGCCGGACAGTCCTTGAGCGTTGTTGGCGACCACAAATAGACGATTGTGCAGACGTGCGTAGACAGTGGAATTTTGCATCCGTCAGCTTCCTTTGATCGTTCCCACGCTCCGCGGGGGAACGATCATTCACGGAACGTAAAAAGGGGCTGTCGAAACAGCCCCTTTCGGTACGCCAGTGAGGTTTACTCCACCGTCACCGACTTCGCCAGGTTGCGCGGCTGGTCAACGTCGGTGCCCTTGAGCACGGCGACGTAGTACGACAGCAACTGCAGCGGGATGGTGTAGAGGATCGGCGACAAGGTGTCATGGATGTGCGGCATGTTGATCACGTGAGTGCCTTCACCGTTGGTCATGCCGGCCTTTTCGTCCGCAAACACGATCAGTTGGCCGCCACGGGCGCGCACTTCCTGCAGGTTGGACTTGAGCTTTTCCAGCAGTTCGTTGTTCGGCGCCACGGTGACCACGGGCATGTCGTCATCCACCAGGGCCAGGGGGCCGTGTTTCAGCTCGCCGGCCGGGTAGGCTTCGGCGTGGATGTACGAGATTTCCTTGAGTTTCAGCGAACCTTCCATCGCCACCGGGTATTGCGCGCCACGGCCGAGGAACAGGGTGTGGTTCTTATCGGCGAACAGCTCGGCGACTTTTTCCACGGTGCCGTCCATGGCCAGGGCTTCGCCCAGGCGGGTCGGCAGGCGGCGCAGTTCTTCCACCAGGGTGGCCTCAACGCCTTCGGCGAGGGTGCCGCGCACCTGGCCAAGGGACAAGGTCAGCAGCAACAGGCCGACCAGTTGGGTGGTGAAGGCTTTGGTCGAGGCGACGCCGATTTCACGACCGGCCTGGGTCAGCAGGGTCAGGTCCGATTCACGCACCAGGGAGCTGATGCTGACGTTGCAGATCGCCAGGCTGCCGAGGAAGCCCAGCTCCTTGGCGTTGCGCAGGGCGGCCAGGGTGTCGGCGGTTTCGCCGGACTGGGAGATGGTCACGAACAGGGTGTCGGGCTGCACCACCACTTTGCGGTAGCGGAACTCGCTGGCAACTTCGACCTGGCACGGGATGCCGGCCAGTTCTTCGAGCCAGTAACGCGCAACCATGCCGGCGTGGTAGCTGGTGCCGCAGGCGACGATTTGCACGTTGCGCACTTTGGCGAACAGCTCGGCGGCTTGTGGGCCGAAGGCGTTGACCAGCACTTGGTTCTGGCTCAGGCGACCTTCGAGGGTGCGCTGTACCACGGAAGGCTGCTCGTGGATTTCCTTGAGCATGAAGTGGCGGAACTCGCCTTTGTCGGCGGCTTCGGCGCCGTCGCGGTATTGCACGGCTTCGCGCTCGACGGACTGACCGTTGACATCCCAGATCTGCACGCTTTCACGGCGGATGTCGGCGATATCGCCTTCTTCCAGGTACATGAAGCGGTCGGTCACCTGGCGCAGGGCGAGTTGGTCGGAAGCGAGGAAGTTCTCGCCCAGGCCCAGGCCGATCACCAGTGGGCTGCCACTGCGCGCGGCAACCAGGCGGTCCGGCTGGCTGGCGCTGATCACGGCCAGGCCGTAGGCGCCGTGCAGTTCCTTGACCGTGGCCTTGAGGGCGGTGGTCAGGTCGCTGTGATCCTTGAGCTTGTGATTGAGCAGGTGGGCGATGACTTCGGTATCGGTGTCCGAGGTGAATACATAGCCCAGGCCCTTGAGTTGTTCGCGCAGCACTTCGTGGTTTTCGATGATGCCGTTGTGCACCACGGCCAGGTCACCCGAGAAGTGCGGGTGAGCGTTGCGCTCGCACGGCGCACCGTGGGTCGCCCAACGGGTGTGGGCGATGCCCAGGCGGCCTGCCAGTGGCTCACCGGCCAGGGCCTGGTCCAACTCGCTGACCTTACCCGGACGGCGCATACGCTCCAGCTTGCCGGCGTTGGTGAAGACCGCCACACCGGCGCTGTCATAGCCACGGTATTCCAGGCGCTTGAGGCCTTCGATCAGGATGGCCGTTACGTTACGTTCGGCGACTGCGCCAACAATTCCACACATGGTATTTCTCCTAGATGACTGCCGCGCATATCAGCGTAATGCCGCGGGCTTGGATCTGGTCGCGGGCCTCGAGCGGCAGGCGATCATCGGTGATAAGGGTATGGACGCTGCTCCAGGGCAGTTCCAGGTTGGGAATCTTGCGGCCGATCTTGTCGGATTCGACCATCACCACGACTTCACGGGCGACCTCGGCCATCACGCGGCTCAGGCCCAGCAATTCGTTGAAGGTGGTGGTACCGCGCTGCAAATCGATGCCGTCGGCGCCGATGAACAGTTGATCAAAATCGTAGGAACGCAGCACCTGCTCGGCGACCTGGCCCTGGAACGAGTCCGAATGCGGATCCCAGGTGCCGCCGGTCATGAGCAGCACCGGTTCATGCTCCAGCTCGCTCAAGGCGCGGGCCACGTTCAGGGAGTTGGTCATGACCACCAGGCCGGGCTGATGGCCCAGTTCGGGGATCATCGCGGCGGTGGTGCTGCCGCTGTCGATGATGATGCGCGCGTGTTCACGCAAGCGCACCACGGCGGCACGAGCGATCGCACGCTTGTAGGCCGAGACGGGTTGAGCCGCATCGCCTACCAGTTCCTGAGGCATGGTGATTGCACCACCATAGCGGCGCAGGAGCAGGCCATTACTTTCGAGGGCGGCCAAGTCCTTGCGGATGGTCACTTCCGACGTTTCGAAACGTTTGGCCAATTCATCCACGCTGACTTCGCCCTGTTCATTGAGCAAAGTCAGGATGTTGTGGCGACGTTGGGGGGTATTTCGTTTCGACATGGGAGTGATAAGTTTCGTTTCGAAAGATAACGAAGGCAATCAAAACCTATTGGCGAAAGATCGTCAAGCGGGGAAGATAACTATTTTTGAAGCAACGCAGACAAATGTGGGAGGGGGGCTTGCTCCCGATGGCGGTGTGTCAGCCAGCACCTTTATTGACTGACCCACCGCTATCGGGGGCAAGCCCCCTCCCACATTGGAGTTTTGTTGCTGCCAAGGGCGTGGATAGATCAGGTCTTTTTGATTTTGACCGGGCGTTTCCAGCCGTCGATGTTGCGCTGGCGCGCACGGGCCACGGCCAGTTGCGACTTATCCACATCCTGGTTGATGGTTGAGCCCGCTGCGGTGTTGGAACCATCACCGATGGTCACAGGAGCAACCAGCGAGTTATTGGAGCCGATGAATACGTCTTCACCAATCGTCGTCTGGTATTTGTTGGCGCCGTCGTAGTTGCAGGTAATTGCACCGGCGCCAATGTTGCTGCGAGCACCGATCACCGCATCACCGAGGTAAGCCAGGTGGCCGGCCTTCGCCTCGTCACCCATTTTCGCGTTTTTCAGCTCGACGAAATTGCCGACGTGCGCCCGCGCGCCCATCACCGTTCCCGGACGCAACCGCGCAAACGGCCCGGCATCGCTGCCCTCGCCCATCACGGCACCGTCGATATGGCTGTTGGCCTTGACCACCACGCCTTTGCGCAAGGTGCTGTCCTTGATCACGCAGTTAGGACCAATCACCACGTCGTCTTCGATGATCACGCGGCCTTCGAGGATCACGTTGATATCGATCAACACGTCGCGGCCCACCGTCACTTCACCCCGCACATCGAAACGCGCCGGGTCACGCAGGGTGACGCCCTGGGCCATCAGGCGGCGGCCTTCGCGCAGTTGGTAGTGGCGCTCCAGCTCTGCCAGCTGCTTGCGGTCGTTGGCGCCCTGCACTTCCATTGGGTCGTGAGGTTGCTCGGTGGCGACCACCAGGCCATCACTGACCGCCATCTCGATGACATCAGTGAGGTAGTACTCGCCTTGGGCGTTGTTGTTGGACAGGCGGCTCATCCAGTCGCCCAGCTTGTCAGCCGGCACGGCGAGAATGCCGGTATTGCCTTCGGTAATGGCGCGCTGGGCTTCGCTGGCGTCCTTGTGCTCGACGATCGCGGCGACCTTACCGTCGACGTTGCGCACGATGCGTCCGTAGCCGGTGGGATCGTCCAGCTCAACGGTGAGCAGGCCCATCTGGCCTGGCACAACATGCTTGAGCAGACGTTGCAAGGTTTCCACTTCGATCAGCGGCACGTCACCGTAGAGAATCAGCACGGTATCAGCGGTAATGAACGGCACCGCTTGCGCAGTGGCGTGGCCGGTGCCCAGTTGCTTGTCCTGCAATACGAAATTCAAGTCGTCTGCGGCCAGGCGCTCACGTACCACATCGGCACCGTGCCCGATGACGACGTGAATGCGTTGCGGATCCAACTGCCGGGCGCTGTGGATAACATGACCAAGCATGGAATTGCCTGCGACCGGGTGCAGCACCTTGGGCAGGGCTGAACGCATGCGGGTGCCCTGGCCTGCGGCGAGAATTACGATTTCAAGAGACATGAATGGCTACCAATCCTGGGCGGTCCGGCTTCAGACCAAAGAAGTATTTTGCAATAAAAGAAAAAGGGTAGCCGAGGCTACCCTTTTTAATCAATCACGCGTGAAGCGTAACGGCAAAGCCGCTTACTTCTTGCGGATCTGCTGGAGCGTGCGCAGCTGAGCTGCAGCTTCGGCCAGACGGACTGCAGCAGCGCTGTAGTCGAAGTCTGCGCCTTTTTCGTTCAGCGCCTTCTCGGCAGCCTTGACGGCTTCCTGAGCGGAGGCTTCATCCAGGTCGCCAGCACGTTGCACGGTATCGGCAAGTACCTTGACCATGTTCGGCTGAACCTCGAGGAAACCACCGGAGATGTAAAACACCTCACGTTCCCCGCCTTGCTTGGTCAGCGTGATCGGACCTGGCTTCAAGCTGGTAATCAGCGGAGCGTGCCCCATGGCGATACCAAGATCACCGAGTTCGCCGTGTGCAATTACCATTTCTACCAGACCGGAGAAGATTTCCCCTTCCGCGCTGACGATATCGCAATGGACTGTCATAGCCATCTGATTGCCTCAACCTGATGAGCGCCCGTTTCCGGGCGCCAGGATTACAGTTTCTTGGCTTTCTCGATCGCTTCTTCGATGCCGCCGACCATGTAGAACGCTTGTTCTGGCAGGTGGTCGTAGTCACCGTTGAGGATGCCTTTGAAGCCAGCAATGGTGTCTTTCAGGGAAACGTATTTACCCGAGGCACCGGTGAAGACTTCAGCCACGAAGAACGGCTGCGACAAGAAGCGCTGGATCTTACGAGCACGGTTTACCAACTGCTTGTCGGCTTCCGACAGCTCATCCATACCCAGGATCGCAATGATGTCCTTCAGTTCTTTGTAACGCTGCAGCACGTACTGAACGCCGCGAGCGGTGTCGTAGTGCTCCTGGCCGATCACGTTCGGGTCCAGCTGGCGCGAAGTCGAGTCGAGTGGATCGACCGCTGGGTAGATACCCAGGGAAGCGATGTCACGGGACAGAACGACGGTGGCGTCCAAGTGGGCGAAGGTGGTGGCAGGCGACGGGTCGGTCAAGTCATCCGCAGGTACGTATACCGCTTGGATCGAGGTGATCGAACCTTCCTTAGTCGAAGTGATACGTTCTTGCAGAACGCCCATCTCTTCAGCCAGAGTCGGCTGGTAACCTACTGCCGAAGGCATACGGCCCAGCAGTGCGGATACTTCAGTACCGGCCAGGGTGTAACGGTAGATGTTGTCGACGAACAGCAGAACGTCGTTACCTTCGTCACGGAATTTCTCGGCCATGGTCAGGCCGGTCAATGCTACGCGCAGACGGTTTCCCGGCGGCTCGTTCATCTGACCGTAAACCAGTGCCACTTTGTCCAGAACGTTGGAGTCCTTCATCTCGTGGTAGAAGTCGTTACCCTCACGGGTACGCTCACCCACACCGGCGAACACGGAATAACCGCTGTGCTCGATGGCGATGTTACGGATCAGTTCCATCATGTTTACGGTCTTGCCTACACCGGCACCACCGAACAGACCGACTTTACCGCCCTTGGCGAACGGGCAAACCAGGTCGATAACCTTGATTCCGGTTTCCAGCAGGTCGTTGCCGCCCGCTTGCTCGGCGAACGAAGGTGCTGCGCGGTGAATGCCCCAGCGCTCTTCGGTGTCGATCGGGCCAGCTTCGTCGATCGGGTTGCCCAGTACGTCCATGATCCGGCCCAGGGTCGCTTTACCGACCGGTACGGAGATGGCTGCGCCAGTGTCGACAACGTCCAGACCGCGCTTCAAGCCTTCGGTGGAACCCATCGCAATGGTACGAACTACGCCGTCGCCCAGCTGTTGCTGAACTTCCAGAGTAGTGTCCGCGCCTTGTACTTTCAGCGCGTTGTAGATGCTCGGTACGCTGTCGCGTGGGAATTCCACGTCGATAACGGCGCCGATGATTTGAACGATACGTCCGCTACTCATAGCTGGATCCTCTGAATATTTGAACCGTTAAACCGCGGCAGCGCCGCCGACGATTTCCGAGATCTCTTGGGTGATCGCAGCCTGACGCGCCTTGTTGTAGATCAGCTGCAAATCGCTGATCAGATCACCGGCGTTATCGGTAGCGTTTTTCATCGCGATCATCCGCGCCGCTTGTTCAGCTGCGTTGTTCTCGACCACCGCCTGGTACACCTGCGACTCCACGTAGCGCACCATCAAGCCGTCAAGCAGCTCTTTGGCGTCTGGTTCGTAGAGGTAGTCCCAGTGGTGCTTGAGTTCCTGATCCGGGGTCGCCACCAGTGGAATCAATTGCTCCACGGTTGGCTGCTGGGTCATGGTGTTGATGAACTTGTTGGATACCACGGACAGGCGGTCAATCCGGCCTTCCAGATACGCATCCAGCATCACCTTCACACTGCCGATCAAATCATTGATCGACGGCTCTTCACCCAGGTGGCTGATAGCTGCTACGACGTTACCGCCGAAGTTGCGGAAAAAGGCCGCACCCTTGCTACCCACCACACACAGATCGATCTCGACGCCGTTTTCGCGGTTTACCGCCATGTCCTTGACCAGGGCCTTGAACAGGTTGGTATTCAGACCACCGCACAAACCACGGTCACTGCTCACTACCACATAACCGACACGCTTGACGGCGCGCTCGATCATGAACGGGTGGCGGTATTCCGGGTTGGCGTTGGCCAGATGCCCAATTACCTGGCGGATACGCTCCGCATAAGGACGGCTAGCAGCCATGCGCATTTGTGCCTTGCGCATTTTGCTGACCGCCACTTTTTCCATGGCGCTGGTAATCTTTTGCGTGCTTTTGATGCTCGCAATCTTACTGCGAATCTCTTTTGCGCCTGCCATGTAACACCTATCAGGTTAGCAAGCGGGAGCCTTGCGGCTCCCGCTGCGGCTTACCAGGTTTGGGTGGCCTTGAACTTCTCGATACCGGCTTTCATGCCAGCGTCGATATCGTCATTGAAGTCACCCTTCACGTTGATCTTCGCCATCAATTCGGCGTGATCGCGGTTGAAGTAAGCAATCAGCGCTTGTTCAAAGCTGCCGACCTTGGCGATTTCAACGTCGGTCAGGAACCCACGCTCAGCGGCATACAGCGACAACGCCATGTCAGCGATCGACATTGGGGCGTATTGCTTCTGCTTCATCAGCTCGGTAACGCGCTGACCATGCTCAAGTTGCTTACGGGTCGCTTCGTCCAGGTCAGAAGCGAACTGGGCGAATGCCGCCAGTTCACGGTACTGAGCCAGAGCGGTACGGATACCACCGGAGAGCTTCTTGATGATCTTGGTCTGAGCGGCACCACCCACACGGGATACCGAAACACCGGCGTTCACAGCAGGACGGATGCCTGAGTTGAACATGGCCGATTCCAGGAAGATCTGACCGTCGGTGATGGAAATCACGTTGGTCGGAACGAACGCGGAAACGTCGCCAGCCTGGGTTTCGATGATCGGCAGTGCGGTCAGGGAACCGGTTTTGCCGGTCACTGCGCCGTTGGTGAACTTCTCTACGTACTCTTCGGAAACGCGGGATGCGCGCTCCAGCAGACGGGAGTGGAGATAGAACACGTCGCCTGGGTAGGCTTCACGGCCTGGTGGACGGCGCAGCAGCAGGGAAATCTGGCGGTAAGCCACTGCTTGCTTGGACAGATCGTCATAAACGATCAGCGCGTCTTCACCGCGGTCGCGGAAGAATTCACCCATGGTGCAACCGGAGTACGGTGCCAGGAATTGCAGCGCAGGAGATTCCGAAGCACTGGCAGCCACGATGATCGTGTTGGCCAGGGCGCCGTTTTCTTCCAGCTTGCGAACCACGTTGGCGATGGTCGATTGCTTCTGACCAATGGCTACGTAGACGCAGAAAATGCCGCTGTTCTTCTGGTTGATGATCGCGTCGATGGCCAGAGCGGTTTTACCGATCTGACGGTCACCGATGATCAGCTCACGCTGGCCACGGCCGACAGGGATCATGGCATCGACAGCCTTGTAGCCAGTCTGTACAGGCTGGTCTACCGACTTACGCCAGATCACGCCTGGAGCAACTTTCTCGACCGCGTCGGTCTCGGTGTTGCCCAGTGGACCTTTACCGTCAACAGGGTTACCCAGTGCGTCGACTACGCGACCCAGCAGTTCCTTACCAACCGGAACCTCCAGGATGCGGCCAGTGCACTTGGCGCTCATGCCTTCGGCCAGACTGGTGTATGCGCCCAATACAACGGCACCTACGGAGTCTTGCTCCAGGTTGAGGGCCATACCGTAGACGCCGCCCGGAAACTCGATCATCTCGCCGTACATGACGTCGGCCAGACCGTGAATCCGCACGATGCCGTCAGATACGCTGACGACAGTGCCTTCGTTACGGGCTTGGGAGGTCACATCGAGCTTGTCGATGCGGCCCTTGATAATTTCACTTATTTCGGAAGGATTGAGTTGCTGCATTGCTCTGCTGCCCCTTCAAACTCAAGATTTCAATGCTTCGGCAAGTTTCGCGATTTTTCCGCGAATCGAGCCATCGATAACCAGGTCGCCGGCACGGATAACGACACCACCAATCAGGGATGCGTCTTCCGAAGCTTGCAGGCGCACTTCCCGATTGAGTCGTGCACTGAGAACCTTGGCGAGTTTGTCTTGCTGTTCTTGGTTCAATGCAAAAGCACTGGTCACTTCAACGTCTACCGATTTCTCTGCTTCGGCCTTGTACAGGTCGAACAGAGCGGCAATCTCCGGCAAGAGCGGGAGACGGTCGTTTTCGGCAACGACGTGGATGAAGTTCTGCACTTTTACATCAAACTTGTCGCCGCACACTTCAATAAAAGTGGCGGCCTTGTCTGCGCTCGTCAGGCGCGGGGCCTTGAGCACGCGCTGCATGGTGTCGTCTTGCGACACTGCTGCAGCCAGGCCGAGCATGGCTGACCAAGAGGCCAGCTGCTGGTGGGCCTGGGCGTGCTCGAAGGCTGCCTTAGCGTAAGGTCGGGCCAACGTGGTCAGTTCTGCCATGATCGCCCTCGCTTAAATTTCAGCAGCCAGTTTGTTAACCAGCTCCGCGTGCGCGTTTTGATCGATTGTGGCACCGAGGATCTTCTCGGCACCGCCGACCGCCAGAGCACCCAGTTGGGCACGCAGCGCGTCTTTGACGCCGTTCAGTTCCTGTTCGATCTCGGCATGAGCCGAAGCCTTTACACGGTCAGCTTCGACGCGGGCTTTTTCAACAGCCTCTTCGACGATCTGGTTACCGCGCTTCTTGGCTTGCTCAATGATCTCGGCTGCCTGTGCTTTAGCTTCGCGCAGTTGCTGACCCACTTTCTCGTGGGCCAACTCCAGGTCGCGAGCTGCACGGCTGGCAGCGTCCAAACCGTCCGCGATCTTCTTCTGACGTTCGTGCAAAGCCGCGATGACCGGAGGCCACACGAACTTCATGCAAAACACTACAAAAATGAAGAACGCAACGGATTGGCCAATCAGGGTTGCATTAATGTTCACGCCAACACCTCGCTCATTCGTTGTCCATCACCCCAATCACTCGAAAAGTCGAGTGATCAGCCAGCGAGTTGACCAACGAAGGGGTTCGCGAAGGTGAAGAACAGTGCGATACCAACGCCGATCATGGTCACGGCGTCGAGCAGGCCGGCAACGATGAACATTTTAACTTGCAGCATTGGAACCATTTCCGGCTGACGCGCTGCGCCTTCCAGGAATTTGCCGCCCAGCAGGCCGAAACCAATGGCAGTACCCAGGGCGCCCAGGCCGATCAACAGTGCAACAGCGATAGCGGTTAGACCAACTACAGTTTCCATCTTTCCTCCCGACTTTTACGTCGTATGGTTTAGGTTTTTTAGATTTTAAAGCGGTAAAACAAATCGTTTCATAGCCCTGTTGGGCCACCTTCCCGTTTCACCGGGAAGGACATCAGACTAGTCGAGACTGGTCTTAATGGTTCTCTTCGTGCGCCATCGACAGGTAGACGATGGTCAGCATCATGAAGATGAAGGCCTGCAGGGTGATGATCAGGATGTGGAACACAGCCCACGCCCACTGCAGAACGATGCCCAGGCCGCTAAGCCAGAGCAGACCGCTGCCGAACATCACAGCGATCAGAATGAACACCAGCTCGCCGGCATACATGTTGCCGAACAGTCGCAAGGCCAGGGAAATCGGCTTGGCAACCAGGGTCACGAATTCCAGCAGGAAGTTCACCGGGATCAGCAGGGCTTGAACGAAGATGTTCTTGCTGCCGAACGGGTGCAGGGTCAGTTCGCCGATGAAGCCGCCGATGCCCTTGACCTTGATGCTGTAGAAAATGATCAACGCGAACACCGACAGGGCCATGCCCAGGGTAGCGTTCGGGTCAGTGGTCGATACGGCACGGAACGGGATGTGCGCATCGCCGGAGATCAGGATGGCCAGCTGAGGAATCCAGTCAACCGGGATCAGGTCGACGGCGTTCATCAGGAACACCCAGACGAAGATGGTCAGTGCCAGCGGTGCGATCACCGGGCTGCGGCCATGGAAGCTGTCTTTCACGCTGCCATCGACGAATTCGACCAATACTTCAACGAAGTTCTGCAAAGCACCTGGCTGACCGGAAGTCGCCTTTTTTGCCGCCATGCGGAAAATCAGGACGAAGATCAGACCCAATGCGACCGACCAGCCCAGAGTATCCAGGTGGAAGGCCCAGAAACCCATTTCCTTGGCTTCTGCTGCGGTGTGGGCAAAGCCCCAGCCGCCGTTGGGAAGCTGACCGAAGGTCAGGTTCTGCAAGTGGTGCTGGATATAGCCCGAAGCGGTTGTTTCTGCCATGGTTGCCTCAAACGCCCTAAGGTTTCGAAAGTCTTGTTTTCATTAGCAGGGGAGCGAACCAGCTGACCAATTGGGTCAACACGAAGACGCCGAATACAGCCAGCGGCGCCAATGGCTTCACACCTGCAAAGGTCAGTGCGAACAGCACTGCCGTCAAAATCAGTTTCCCCGCCTCGCCGGCATAAAAAGACCGGACGATGGCCTGGGCTGCTCGGGCGCCGGAAAACCGAAAGGCCCTGTGAGCAAAATACATATTGGGCAGCAAGGCTATCAGGCCTCCGCAGAGTCCTGAATATCCGGCTACGACTCCATGCCAGTACCAAAGCGCCAATGCAGCGATCAGCAAAACGACAAGTTGCGCCAATAAAACCGGAAAAACAGCCAAGCGATGGAACGGCAACGTGTTTGGCGTGCGGGTTTCCATCACTCTTGCTCCTCAATGGTCGGCTGCCGGAAATCAATAACTTGGCATACTTTGTGCCGACAAAATGCGCGCAGAGTATAGGGGCGGTTCTGCCCCTATTCAACTGCCGGGTAGTGATTTCCGATCACACGCTACATGAGTAAATGTTTCAGCGAATGTTTCAACGGATATGGGCAAGGACGCCTTGAAGCTCATCAAGGGAGTTATATCCGATGACTAATTGCCCTTTGCCTTTCTTGCCGTGGCGAATTTGTACCGCAGAGCCTAGGCGCTCGGCCAGGCGCTGCTCAAGGCGCGCGATGTCCGGATCAGCTTTGACGGTTTCGACCGGTGCAGGTTTGCCGCTCAACCATTGGCGAACCAGAGCTTCGGTCTGACGAACGGTAAGCCCGCGTGCGACAACGTGTCGCGCCCCTTCAACCTGTTGATTTTCCGGCAAACCGAGCAAAGCACGGGCATGCCCCATTTCCAGGTCACCGTGGGACAACATGGTCTTGATGACTTCCGGCAACGCGATCAGGCGCAGCAAGTTGGACACGGTCACGCGGGATTTGCCCACCGCCTCGGCCACTTGTTGCTGGGTCAACTGGAACTCCTGCTGCAGACGTTGCAACGCGATCGCTTCTTCGATCGGATTGAGGTCTTCACGCTGGATGTTTTCGATCAGCGCCATGGCGATGGCGGTTTCATCCGGCACGTCGCGCACCATCGCCGGGATGGTGTCCTTGCCCGCCTGCTGGCTCGCGCGCCAGCGGCGTTCGCCGGCGATGATTTCAAAGCGGCCGCCGCCAATGGGGCGCACCACGATCGGTTGCATCACACCCTGGGCCTTGATCGAGTTGGCCAGCTCTTCCAGTGCCTGCGGGTCCATGTCCCGGCGCGGCTGGTATTTACCGCGCTGGATCAAGTCCAGCGGCAGGTGCTGCAGCTCACGCTCGTCGGCCTGCACCGCTTGCTCTTCCAGCGAAGTGACGGTCGGACCACTCAGGAGTGCATCCAGTCCACGTCCGAGACCTCGTTTTTTGACGGCCATGGGGATTCCTTAAGTTGGCTGGGCTGCAGCGGTGCGTGAATTGCGACGTTGGCGACGCACCATCTCACCGGCCAGCGCCAGGTAGGCAATGGCGCCGCGGGATGATTTGTCGTAGGCCAGCGCCGGCATGCCATAGCTTGGCGCTTCGGCCAGGCGGATGTTGCGTGGAATCACCGTGTCGTAGAGCTGGTCGCCGAAATGTTCCTTGAGCTGCGCCGACACATCGTTCATCAGGCTCAGGCGCGGGTCATACATGGTCCGCAGCAGGCCTTCGACTTTCAGGTTCGGGTTGAGCAATTCGGCGATACGCTTGATGTTATCCACAAGGTCGCTCAAGCCTTCAAGCGCAAAGTATTCGCACTGCATGGGGATAATCACCCCGTCGGCGGCCACCAGGGCGTTGAGCGTGAGCATCGACAGCGACGGCGGGCAGTCGATCAGGATGTAGTCGTAATTCTCGCGGATGGGCGCCAGGGCGCTGCGCAGACGGCTTTCCTTCATCTGCATTTCCAGCAGCACCACTTCTGCCGCCGTCAGGTCGCGGTTGGCCGGCAGCAGTTGATAACCGCCGTGCTCGGAGTAGTGCATGGCCTGACCCAGGTCGCACTCGCCAATCAGCAAGTCGTAGACCGAGTTTTCCAGGCCGTGTTTATCCACACCGCTACCCATGGTGGCGTTGCCCTGTGGATCGAGATCGATCAACAGCACCCGGCGCTTGGTCGCGACCAGGGATGCTGCGAGGTTGATGCAGGTGGTGGTCTTACCCACGCCACCTTTCTGGTTCGCTATCGCGAATACCTTAGCCATTCTTGCTTGTGTTCCCAATCATGCCGTGCGGCGCAGTATCAGCAGATGGCGTTGGCCTTGGCAACCGGGTACGGCCAAGGCGTGTTCGCTATCGAGGTGGAAGTCCGCCGGCAATGCTAACAGCTCGTCGCTTGGATGGACGCCCTTCATTGCCAGCCAGCGGGTGTCGTGGTCGCCCAGGTGGCGAGTCCAGTTGCTGAAGTTCTCCATGCTGCTGAACGCCCGGGAAACAATTCCGTTGAAGGGCTGTTCAGGCGTAAAGGTTTCGACGCGACTGTGGATAACCTGCAGGTTGTCCAGCTTCAGTTCGAGTTTGACCTGGGTCAGGAAGCGGGTCTTCTTGCCGTTGCTGTCCAGGCAGGTCACTTGCGACTCGGGAAACAGGATGGCCAGCGGAATGCCAGGCATGCCACCGCCACTGCCGACGTCCAGCCAGCGGCCGTTTTCGATAAACGGCATCACGCTCAAGCTGTCGAGCAGATGGCGCGAGACCATTTCGTCCGGATCACGCACTGCGGTCAGGTTGTAAGCCTTGTTCCATTTGATCAACAGGGCCAGGTAGCCCATCAGCAGGGCGTGCTGGGCTTCGGTCAGGTCGACGCCCAACTGGCGCGCACCTGTGGATAACTCTTCGGCGTGTTGCGAGGTGACCAACGAACTCAAGCGCTTTGCTCCAACTGACGGCCCGCGCCGCGTTTTTTCAAATGAATCATCAACAGCGAAATTGCTGCCGGGGTAACGCCGGGGATACGTGAAGCCTGGCCGAGGGTTTCCGGCCGAGTTATCCCCAGCTTGCTTTGAATTTCCTTGGACAGCCCGGAAATCCCGGTGTAGTCGATATCCACAGGCAACCTGGTGTCTTCACTGGCGCGCAGGCGAGCGATCTCGTCCTGCTGGCGATCAATGTAACCGGCGTATTTGGTCTTGATTTCCACCTGTTCGGCGACCTGTGGATCTTCTGCGCCGCCGCCGGTCACTTCGACCAGGCCAGCGTAATCGATCTCCGGACGCGATAGCAGGTTGAGCAAGTTGTATTCGTGCGTCAGCGGCGTGCCGAATTTTTCGGCGATCGCATCACCCTGTTCAGTACCCGGACGAACCCAGGTGCTCTTCAGGCGCTGCTCTTCGAGGGTGATGCTCTCGCGTTTTTTGCAGAAGGCCGCCCAGCGCGCGTCATCGACCAAACCCAGCTCGCGACCCTTTTCGGTCAAGCGCAGATCGGCGTTGTCTTCGCGCAGGATCAGGCGATATTCGGCCCTGGACGTGAACATCCGGTACGGTTCCTGGGTGCCCAGGGTAATCAGGTCGTCGACCAACACGCCGATATACGCTTCATCGCGACGCGGGCACCAGCTGTCTTTGCCCTGAGCACGCAATGCAGCGTTGGTACCGGCCAGCAAACCCTGGGCGCCGGCTTCTTCGTAACCGGTGGTGCCATTGATTTGCCCGGCGAAAAACAAACCGCCGATCACCTTGGTTTCCAGGCTGTATTTCAGGTCACGCGGATCGAAATAGTCGTACTCGATGGCGTAGCCAGGGCGAACGATGTGGGCGTTTTCCATCCCGCGAATCGACTGCACGATCTGGATTTGCACGTCGAACGGCAGGGAAGTGGAAATCCCGTTCGGGTACAGCTCGTGAGTCGTCAAGCCTTCGGGCTCGATAAACACCTGGTGGCTTTCCTTGTCGGCAAAGCGATGGATCTTGTCTTCAATCGACGGGCAGTAACGCGGGCCGATGCCTTCGATCACCCCGGAATACATCGGCGAACGGTCGAGGTTCGCAGCAATGATTTCGTGGGTACGCGCATTGGTATGGGTAATCCAGCAGCTGACCTGTTTGGGGTGCTGCTCCTTGGAACCCATGAAAGACATGACCGGGATCGGCGTATCGCCGGCCTGTTCGGTCATCACCGAAAAATCCACAGAACGTCCGTCGATACGCGGCGGAGTGCCGGTTTTCAAGCGGCCCACGCGCAGCGGCAATTCACGCAGACGGTGTGCCAGGGCAATCGACGGCGGATCACCGGCGCGACCACCGGAATAGTTCTGCATGCCGATGTGGATAAGTCCGCCAAGGAAGGTCCCGGTGGTCAACACCACGGATTCTGCGAAGAAGCGCAGGCCCATTTGCGTGACAACCCCGCGTACCTGGTCCTGCTCGACGATCAGGTCGTCTGCGGCCTGTTGAAAGATCCACAGGTTCGGCTGGTTTTCCAGGGTTTCACGCACCGCGGCCTTGTACAGAATACGGTCGGCTTGTGCACGAGTGGCACGTACGGCCGGGCCTTTGCGGCTGTTGAGCACGCGAAATTGAATACCACCCTTGTCGGTGGCCATGGCCATCACGCCGCCAAGGGCATCGATTTCCTTGACCAGATGGCTTTTGCCGATGCCACCAATGGCGGGGTTGCAACTCATGGCGCCGAGGGTTTCCACGTTGTGCGTCAGCAACAGGGTTTTTACGCCCATGCGTGCTGACGCCAGTGCTGCCTCGGTACCGGCATGACCGCCGCCGATGACGATCACTTCAAAACGGGAAGGGAAATCCACCACGCACCTCGTGCCTGCTTATGTAGGTAATCAGGAATTGTTGGTTGAAAGAGTTTTGCAGCTTATGGCTGCAAGTATAGGGACTTCGCCCTGCCTAAAGAACCCTTTGCACAAAATTTAACCAGCTGTGGATGGATCACGGACAATAGAAATTAAAAGAGAGAAATTTATTAAATCTTTGTTTTTATGTTTATTTCTACTGAGCATCTTTTCTGTGGATAGATTTCTACAGGCCTTTATCTACGTCGTGTACAGGGATTCAAAAGTCTGTGGTCATGTGCCAATGAGGGGCTTGGATAAGTGCTTTAAGCCTGTGGATTAAACAGCTGGTTATCCACAGGCGGGTTTTTACTCAGGTTTCAAGCGTGGTTATCAACCGGGCACAAGGGCGGTTATTCACAGGGCTTAACCCACAGAAACGGCTGATTCAATGTCGACCAGCCCAGGGATTCAACGCGGATTCGCGGTCAAGACGGCTATTGTGGGAACACACGAGGGCAGTTAATAATAGCGATTATCATTAACCTACCTCGTCGCGCCTATGTCCCCTCCTTCACACACGGCAGCTGTGCAGCGCATCTATGAGCAACACCATTCGTGGTTGCATGGTTGGCTCAAGGGCAAATTGAATAACGCCTGCGATGCAGCCGACGTGGCCCACGATACGTTCGTGCGTATCCTGGGTGGACGCGACGCCGTTCAAATCCTTGAGCCACGGGATTACCTGGCGACCATTGCAAGGGGCCTGGTGATTGATCGCTATCGCCGGCACGCCATTGAGCAGGCTTATAAGCAAACCCTGGCCGAGCGTCCTGAAGCCACCGCCATCAGTGAAGAAGACAAGGCAATCATTATCGAAACCCTGGTGGCTGTGGATAAGGCACTGTGCAGCTTGGGCGAACGTGCTCGACGGATCTTCATGCTGTCGCAGATCGAGGGGCTGACTTATCAACAGATCGCCGATCAACTGCGGGTGTCATTGACCACTGTGAAGAAGCACATGGTCCGTGCCCTGACCGAATGTTCACTGATCATGGCCAGCCTCTGATGCCCGCCCCTGATCGCAAGACATTCGAGACGGCCGCCAGTTGGTATGTGCAGTTCCAGGCGCAATCGCCGACGCCGGCTGATCGGCTGGCCTGGCAACAATGGCTCAATGGCGACCCTTCCCATCAGGCTGCGTGGAACCAGTTGGAGCAGTTGCAGCGCAGCCTTGGCGCCCTGCCCCAGGACTTCACACGCCGCGCATTGACCAGCACGCAAAAACGCCGGCAGGTGCTCAAGTGGATGCTGGTACTGGGCGGCAGCGGGTATTTGGGTTGGAACGTTCAACAACACACGTCCGTGGGTAATGTATGGGCCGACTACCGCACGCCTGTGGGTAAACATCGAAGGGTCGAACTGGCCGACGGCACGCAGGTTGATCTCAACACCAGCACAGCCATTGATGTGATGTTCGACTCGCGCCAACGCTTGATTCGCCTGCGTGAAGGTGAAGTACTTATCCACAGTGGCAAACGTGGCGCCAGCACGCCCTTGTATGTGGAGACTCGCCACGGTCGGGTTCAGGCACTGGGTACTCGGTTTACTGTTCGCCAATTGCCGGATTTCACCCGGGTCGGTGTGCTGGAAGATCGGGTCAATTTGTCCCCAGGAGATCAACCCGACCACAACAAGACCCTCGGAGCTGGGGAAAGCGCTGATTTTGATCGACACACGATTAGCCTCCCCCAGCGATATGGCGTGGCGCAAGCCGCCTGGGCGGACGGTCAATTGATCGTGCTCGATGCCAGACTCGGCGATGTCATCGATGAGTTGGCGCGCTATCGGCCGGGCGTGCTGCACTGTGACCCGGCTTCGGCTCAACTGCGCGTTTCCGGCGCGTTCCGCCTGGACTCAACCGACGCGGTACTGGCCAACCTGCAAGCGACCTTGCCGATCCAGGTGAAGTACTTCACGCGCTACTGGGTGTCGGTTAACCGGATCGGTTGATAAAAAATAATCCTCAGGGGGGTTATCTTTTTTTTATCACGCACGGCCCTTCAGGTAATCACGACGCTACCTTCAGGGCTTCCCCATCTATGCGCCTTTCCATCCCGCTCCGTCAGCGACTTTCCTGCCATGCCATCACCTACGGCCTGCTGCTTGCCAGCACCGGCGGCACGTTGTTATCCACAGGGGTCATGGCCGCCAGCACCACCCAGCACTACGTCATCGCAGCCGGTCCGCTGGACAGCGCATTAAGCCAGTTTGCCGCCAGGGCCAATGTGATCCTGTCCTTCTCGCCCCAACAGACTTCACGGCTGACCACCGCCGGACTCAATGGCGATTATTCGGTGGATCAAGGTTTCGCCCTGCTGCTGCAGAGTTCCGGGTTGCAAGCCGTCGCCCAGGCCCCCGGCAGCTATGGATTGCAAACAGTCCCTACGGGCCAGCTCACGCTCGCACCCACCACCGTCAGTGCTTATCAACCGGATGGCTTCAATCAGGACATAGCAGGGGATGTGGGCTACAAGGCGCAGAACAGCCGGGTCGGCACCAAAACCAGTACGCCTCTGTCGCAGACACCCCGTTCGGTATCGGTGGTGACCGGGCAACGTATCAAGGATCAGAAATCGCAAACACTGACCGAAGTGCTGGGGTATGTACCTGGCATCTTCGCGCCGCCTTTTGCTGCGGGCGACGGGCTGGCGGGCGATCTCTTTTTCATTCGAGGCTTCAATGCCACGGACTACGGTTACGGCCTGTTGAGAGATGGACTACGTGTGCAAGGTAATCGGTACGACACCACCAGCGAGCCGTATGGCCTGGAGCGGGTCGAAGTGTTTCGCGGTCCTTCTTCGCTGCTCTACGGTGAGAACGCTCCGGGCGGCTTGGTCAACCTGGTGAGCAAACATCCGACCGCCAACCCGCGCGGCGAGGTGCAACTGGGGTATGGCTCAAACAACCGACGCCAACTGGGTGTGGATATCTCCGGCCCGCTCAATGACAGCGACAATGTTCTCGGCCGCCTGGTAATGCTGGGCCGCAAATCCGACACGCAGACCGACCATGTACCGGATGATCGTGTTTACATCGCCCCTTCCCTGACCCTGAATTTCGACGACTACAACACCCTGACCCTCCTGGCCAACTACCAGAAGGACCACACCAACCTGGAACTCGGCCTGCCAGCTGCAGGCACTTTGCTTACTAATCCCAACGGTAAACTGTCCAAGCACACCATGCTCGGCGACCCGGATTGGAATACCTTTGAGCGCGAAGCCTGGAGCACCGGTTACGAGTTCAGCCATAGCTTCAACGACGACTGGCAGTTCCGCCAGAATTCCCGGTACATGCAGTCACGCATCAACCGCCATGAAACCTGGCCGAGCGCACTGAATAATCGGGGCTTCGGTACTCAGCTGAACATGACGGCCTACGATCGCTACAACAAATCCATGGTCTATTCCCTGGATAACCAGCTCGAGGGAAAATTCGATATCGGCGCATTGGAAAACACCGTGTTGTTAGGCGCCAGTTACGACCGCACCTCGTTCAACCAGGATTGGGACGCCGGTTTCGCCGGTACCATCAATGTGTATAACCCGGTGTACCTGCGCGAACCGCTCACGCCGATCGCGGTGCAAAACACCTTGCTCGAGCAACAGATGAAAGGCGCATACGCCCAGATCCAGAGCAAGTACGACCACTGGCTGTTCCTGCTCGGGGGGCGGCAGGACTGGGTCGACAGCGATTTCCGCGACAAGGTCAACAAGGCCAGCAACACCGGCAGTCAAGACCGCAAGTTCACCTACCAAGGTGGGGTGATGTACCAGTTCGACAACGGCCTTACGCCGTATGTCAGCTATTCCACGGCATTCGTTCCGGTTCAGCAGATTTCCAATGCCGGCGCCCCGTTGAAACCCATCACCAGCAGCCAATATGAAGCGGGTGTGAAATACGAGCCGATCGGCTGGGACACGGCGATGACGCTGTCGGTGTACGATTTGCGCAAACAGGACGACACCTACCTGGATGCCACCACCAACAGCTATCGTCAGGTGGGTGAGAGCCGCGCCAAGGGCGCCGAAGTTGAAATCAACAGCAACCTTACGCCCAACCTGAACGTAACGGCGGCTTATACCTACACTGACGCGCGGATTACCAAGGATTCCGCCACCTCCTTGGTCGAAGGGCGCCAGATGACCGGCGTTCCTCGCAATCAGGCTTCGGTATGGAGCAAATACCGTTTCCTGGAGGGTCAGCTCAAGGGCCTGTCCGTGGGGGGAGGTGTGCGTTATTTCGACAGCACTTTTTCCTACACGGCGCCGACGCTCTACGGGAAGCTGGATGCAGGCAGTGTCACGTTGGTGGATGCCGTGATGGGGTATCAGATCGACCCGCACTGGTCAGTGGACCTGAACGCGAAGAACCTGTTCGACAAGGAGTATGTGTCCGGTTGCAACGATGCGGGGCGCTGCTATTGGGGTGACAGCCGCACCCTATTGGGTACGGTGTCCTACAACTGGTAAAGACCTGGCTATTTGCCGATACAGAAACTGGAAAAGATTCGGCCAAGCAAGTCATCAGAGCTGAATGCGCCGGTAATCTCACCTAGCAGCTGCTGCGCCTGACGCAAATCCTCAGCCAGCAGCTCTCCAGCGCCCGCCAGGGTCAGCTGTGCTCGCCCGTGCTCCAACGCCGCACTGGCATGGCGAAGCGCCTCCAGATGCCTGCGGCGTGCACTGAAGCTGCTTTCCGAGGTCTGCTCGTAGCCCATGCAGGCCTTGAGGTGGTCACGTAGCAACTCCAGGCCCTCACCCGCGGATTTGGCACTCAGGCTGATAGTCACATGGCCATCCTCGCTGGTTTGCATCGCGATGGTTTCACCCGTCAGGTCGGCCTTGTTCCGGATCAGGGTCACTTTGGCCGGGTCTGGCCGTTGCTCGAGGAATTCCGGCCACAACGCAAAAGGATCCACCGCCTCAGGGGCGGTGGCGTCCACCACCAACAACACACGGTCGGCTTCGCCAATGGCTTTGAGCGCGCGTTCCACGCCAATCTTCTCCACCTGGTCGTCGGTGTCGCGCAACCCTGCCGTATCGACCACGTGCAACGGCATGCCATCGATGTGGATATGTTCGCGCAGGATGTCGCGAGTGGTACCGGCAATTTCGGTAACGATGGCTGCTTCGCGTCCCGCCAATGCATTGAGCAGGCTGGACTTGCCGGCATTGGGTCGCCCGGCAATCACCACGGTCATGCCGTCACGCAGTAATGCACCCTGTCCGGCTTCGCGCAACACTGTGGATAACTCATCGCGAACCTTATCCAGCATTGCCAGGACGTGGCCATCGGCCAGGAAATCAATCTCCTCTTCAGGAAAATCAATGGCCGCCTCGACATAGATACGCAGGCTGATCAGCTGCTCGGTCAAGTTATGCACACGCAGGGAAAACGCCCCCTGCAACGAACGCAATGCGTTGCGCGCAGCCTGTGCAGAACTGGCCTCGATCAGGTCGGCGATGGCCTCGGCCTGAGCCAGGTCGAGTTTGTCGTTGAGGAATGCGCGCTCGCTGAATTCACCCGGACGGGCCAGGCGGCAGCCCAATTGCAGGCAACGTTGCAGCAACATGTCCAGGACAACCGGACCACCATGGCCCTGCAGTTCCAGTACATCTTCACCCGTGAAGGAGTTTGGCCCCGGGAAGTAGAGCGCCAAGCCCTCGTCCAGCACACTTGCGTCGCCATCCAGAAACGGACCGTAATGGGCGAACCGCGGCTTCAACTCCCGTCCGCTGATCGCCTTGGCGGCCGCGCTGGCGAGCGGCCCGGAAATTCGAACGATACCGACGCCGCCGCGACCTTGAGCGGTTGCGACAGCAGCGATGGTTTCACGGGGAGCGCTCATCAGCAGGTTCCAGAATTAAAGTGTCGGAAAGCAAAACGCCCCACTAGGGGGCGTCTTGAGTGGTTATCCACAGAGTAAATTACGCCTCGGCTTTTTTGGTAGCCGCTTCGATTTTACGTGTGATGTACCACTGTTGGGAGATCGACAAAACGTTGTTGACCACCCAGTACAGTACCAGGCCCGCTGGGAACCACAGGAAGAAGAAGGTGAAGATGATTGGCATCATTTTCATTACCTTGGCCTGCATCGGGTCCGGCGGAGTCGGGTTCAGACGCTGCTGGATAAACATGGTTGCGCCCATGATGATCGGCAGGATAAAGAACGGGTCCTTGATCGACAGGTCGGTTATCCACAGCATGAACGGTGCCTGGCGCATTTCCACGCTCTCCAGGAGTACCCAGTACAGCGACAGGAATACCGGCATCTGTACCAGAATCGGCAAGCATCCACCCAGCGGGTTGATCTTCTCTTTCTTGTACAGCTCCATCATGGCCTGCGACATTTTCTGCCGGTCGTCACCATGTTGCTCTTTCAGCGCAGCCAGTTTCGGCGCCACGGCACGCATGCGCGCCATCGACTTGTAGCTGGCGGCCGACAGCGGGAAGAAGATCCCCTTGATCAGCATGGTCAGGAAGATGATCGACCAGCCCCAGTTACCGACAATGCTGTGGATATGTTGCAGCAGCCAGAAGATCGGCTGGGCAATGAACCACAGGAAGCCGTAATCCACAGTCAGTTCCAGACCTGGGGACAACTCTTTCAGCACGGCCTGGCTTTTCGGGCCGGCGTATAGGGTGGCGCTGGTTTCAGCCTTGGCGCCTGGTGCGACGGTCAATGCCGGGCCAGTAAAACCAATGATGTAGTTGCCCTGGCTGTCCTTGCGGGTTTGCACCAGGTTCGCTTCACCCTTGTTCGGGATCCACGCGGTCACGAAGTAGTGCTGCAGCCACGCTACCCAGCCGCCTTGAACGGTTTCTTTCAGCGCGCCCTTGTCGATGTCTTTCATCGACACTTTTTTGTACGGCTCGTTACTTGTCCACAGGGCGGCGCCCAGGTAAGTCGCGGTGCCGGTGGCGGTGCTGGAAGAAGGGTCAGAGCTGGCGTCACGCTTGAGCTGGGCAAACAGGTTGCCGCTCCAGGCCTTGTCGCTGGTGTTGTCGATCAGGTAAGTGACCTTCAAATCGTACAAACCACGCGTGAAGCTGAAACGCTTGATGTAATTGACGCCGTCGAGGCTGAATTTCAGGTCTACGTTCAACTGGTTCTGGCCATCAGCCAGTTGATAACTCTTCTGCTCGGTCGAATAAATCGGACGACCGGTAGCACGAGCGTCCGGACCATTGGTGCCGGTCAGGCCACTTTGCGCCAGGTAGGTACGTTCACCGCCGTTATCGAACAGCTGGAACGGAACATCCGGATGGTCTTGGCGACGTGGATAAAGCGGCAGCTTCAGCTGAGCAATATCGCCACCCTGCGGGTCGATCGCCAGGTCGAGCACATCCGTTTTAACGTGGATGAGGTCTTTGTTGGTGACCACTGGCGTTTCCAACGGGGCACTTGTCTCGCCATTCGCGCTGGGAACATCGGCACTCGCGGACGCATTGTTACCCAGCGGGGTGTCCGGAATAGCCGGCGCAGCCTGATTGGTAGCAACATTCTGAGTCGGCAGGGCAGCCTGGCCGTAGTCCTGGTTCCATTTCAGGACCATGACGTAGGACACGATTGCCAGGGCGACGATCAGGATCGTGCGTTTAATATCCATGATTACTCGGCCATCGAAGAAGAACGGGAGGTAGGGATAGGTGGAACCGGGTCATAACCACCGGCATTCCACGGATGACAGCGACCTAAACGACGAAAGGTCAGCCAGCCACCGCGCAGAAGACCATGGTTTTCTATGGCTTCTAACGCGTAGCAGGAACAACTGGGGTAGAAACGACAGTGGCTGGCCATCAGAGGACTAATGGCATAGCGATAAAACTGGATCGGAACGATTGCCAGTTTACGCATCAAGGCTGTCTACCCCTACAGTTTCGGTGTTGACTGCTGGTGCTGGTTTGTGGGTACGCGCCAGACGTTTCCAGAGCTTGCCGAAATGCTGAATCAATTCGGGGTTTTCTACATCCCCCAAGCCTTTGCGCGCGACGATAACAATATCCCACCCAACCAGAGTGTCCTGGTGGAGGCGAAACGATTCGCGCATCAGACGCTTGAGGCGATTGCGCTCAACGGAGAGCTTTACGCTCTTCTTGCCGATCACCAACCCGAGACGGGGGTGATCAAGATCGTTGTTACGCGCAAGGAGCAGGAGATTTTTCCCCGGAACCTTGCCGGTGGGGGAGTCAAAGACTGCCTTGAAGTGCCGGGGGGTTAGCAGACGCTTTTCCCGACTGAAGTCCTGACTCACCACCAGTACCGGATTATCAAACTGCCAGACGCGCACGACCTTTGGCGCGGCGACGCGACAGGACAGCACGGCCGTTCTTGGTAGCCATGCGAGCACGGAAGCCGTGAGTACGGGCGCGTTTGATGGTGCTTGGTTGGAAAGTACGTTTCATGGCGTTGTTACCTGGTTCGTCCACAACGGGCCGGAATGGCCCCCGTTTTAAGAGACCGGCGATTCTAGAGAAAGCAAGCCTCTAGGTCAATTTCCAACCAGCTTTTCCTTCAATTAGATATCTGGAGGCCACCTCCCCCTTTCCATCCGCCTGGCTTCCACGAGGAGTGGCATAGATATAAAAATAAAGAAGGAAGTTATTTAAAGCTTTTCTGTAAAGCTTATAAAAGCTAGAGAGGCGTTCTTCTGTGGATAACTACGTTCAGGCCATATTCAACGTGGTGTACAGAGGATGACAACACAGGGGAGAAACGGTGCTCTGCCTGTGCTGCGCTGTCGGATAAGCTGTGGGTGGAATGGGTTGTTATCCACAGGCCAGTTACCCACAGACTTTTGCCCCTACTTGTGCAACGAGCTCAGGTACGGTTATCCACAGAGCTTATTCACAGACCGGCGGTCGCCTTTATTCCCGTTAAGGCGTTGATTTTGGGTGCCCTGTGAGCAACCTTCATGTGGATAAGTGGACGGCTGACCGCTACAATGGCGGC